>DHZH01000002.1:648358-648668 GCA_002414385.1 Gammaproteobacteria bacterium UBA5109 | reverse complement strand
TTAAGGTCTCACCGGCATCCAGGAACTGGACTGCTGCATTGTTCAGGTCATAGTCCCAGTTACCGGAAGCATCGATGCTGAAATCACCAAAGCCGTTATCACCAGCCTGGTTAGCGACAACGGTGTAAGCCAGCGGGTTGTCCGTGGTATCAACATCAGCAGAAGTCAGGGTTCCCGACGCCGTTAATGTACCGTCTTCAGAGACATTACCCGTCGTTGTTCCGCCGGTTGTGATGGCGTCGTCAGCACCGGTAATCGTAATGGTGACTGTTTGCGTTTCAGTCGCGCCGTCCTGGTTGGTGACGGTAAA
>DHZH01000002.1:647605-648255 GCA_002414385.1 Gammaproteobacteria bacterium UBA5109 | reverse complement strand
AAGGTATAGGTATCGGTTAAGGTTTCACCGGCATCCAGTGCCTGGATAGCTGGCAGTGAATTATTTAAATCATAATCCCAGTTGCCGGAAGCATCGATACTGAAATCACCAAAGCCGTTATCGCCGGCCTGGTTAGTGACAACCGTATAAACCAGTGGGTTGTCCGTGGTATCAACATCAGCAGAAGTCAGGGTTCCGGATGCCGTTAATGTTCCGTCTTCACCAACATTCCCAGTTGTTGTTCCGCCAGTGGTAATCGCATCATCAGCACCAGTAATCGTAATGGTGACTGTCTGGGTTTCAGTCGCTCCGTCCTGGTTGGTGACGGTAAAAGTATAGGTATCAGTTGCCGTTTCGCCGGCATCCAAAAACTGAACTGCTGCATTGTTGAGGTCGTAGTCCCAGTTGCCACTGGCATCGATGCTGAAATCACCAAAGCCGTTATCGCCAGCCTGGTTAGTGACAACGGTGTAAGCCAGCGGGTTGTCAGTGGTATCAACATCTGCAGAAGTCAGGGTGCCAGAAGCTGCCAGAGTTCCGTCTTCACCAACATTACCCGTCGTTGTTCCGCCGGTTGTGATGGCATCATCAGCACCGGTAATCGTAATAGTGACTGTCTGGGTTTCGGTGGCACCGTCCTGGTTGGTGAC
>DHZH01000002.1:646993-647535 GCA_002414385.1 Gammaproteobacteria bacterium UBA5109 | reverse complement strand
GTAAAGGTATAGGTATCGGTTAAAGTCTCACCGGCATCCAGTGCCTGAATGGCTGGCAGTGAATTATTTAAATCGTAATCCCAGTTACCGCCAGCATCGATACTGAAATCACCAAAACCGTTATCACCAGCCTGGTTAGTGACAACCGTATAGGCCAGCGGGTTGTCAGTGGTATCAACATCTGCAGAAGTCAGGGTGCCAGAAGCTGCCAGAGTTCCGTCTTCACCAACATTCCCAGTAGCTGTTCCGCCAGTGGTAATCGCATCATCAGCACCGGTAATCGTAATGGTGACAGTCTGGGTTTCGGTCGCGCCGTCCTGGTTGGTGACAGTAAAGGTATAGGTATCCGTTAAGGTCTCGCCGGCATCCAGGGCCTGTACTGCCGGTGAAGCATTGTTCAGGTCATAATCCCAGTTACCGCTGGCATCGATACTGAAATCACCAAAGCCGTTATCACCAGCCTGATTAGTAACAACCGTGTAAGCCAGCGGGTTGTCCGTGGTATCGATATCTGCGGCGGTTAATGTTCCTGTCGCGGTTAA
>DHZH01000002.1:279590-646810 GCA_002414385.1 Gammaproteobacteria bacterium UBA5109 | reverse complement strand
GTGACGGTAAAGGTATAGGTATCAGTTGCCGTTTCGCCGGCATCCAGAAACTGAACTGCTGCATTGTTCAGGTCATAGTCCCAGTTGCCACTGGGATCGATGCTGAAATCACCAAAGCCGTTATCGCCAGCCTGGTTAGTGACAACCGTATAAGCCAGCGGGTTGTCAGTGGTATCAACATCTGCAGAAGTCAGGGTGCCAGAAGCTGCCAGAGTTCCGTCTTCACCAACATTCCCCGTTGTTGTTCCGCCAGTTGTGATGGCATCATCAGCACCTGTAAGAGTGATAGTGACCGTTTCTGTATCAGTTCCGCCATTACCGTCTGATACGGATACATCGTAAGTAAAGGTGACTGTTTCACCAGCATCAAGGAAATTCAGTTCTGAATTCGCAACAGTATAGGTCCAGCCACTGGCATTGGCAGAGAAAGTACCACTGGTTAAGGCAGAAATTTGTGGAACACTTAAACCACCACCACTCCATGTAGCGTCATTGTTATAAGTGGTATTAATGGTATGGGTATCACTGGTATCGACATCAAGGATTGATAAGGTGCCGGTATCCGTTAAGGTGACTCCGGAATCTTCAGTGACTCCTCCGACAGTATCAATCGTTAACACCGGATTATCATTGGTGCCGGTAATAGTAATAGTGACGATAGCAGTATCAGTATTACCTTTAAGGTCAGAAACCGTATAGGAGAAAGTATCTGTCGTGGTTTCACCAACTGCCAGACTTTGAAACAGACCGCTATGATCATAGGTATAGGAACCATCATAGCTAACCGTTACAGAGGCTCCTTTGTCTGAAACGATAGTTGCGTCATGGGTTCCAGGTACAGGCGTCGCTCCGGGAGGAAGCTCAGTGATTGATTCCGGAGATTGCGATACATTTGCTGAATCCACACTTGATACATAAGTATGATTGGCAATATTAAAGAAGTTGGCTTCTGCGTCTGACGCAGCCAAGGCTCCCTCATAAATCCGCATGATGGCCATTTCACCCTGGAAGTTTGATGCAGAAACTCCGCCTGTTTCCCTGCTGCCACCGCCAGTCGTTCCCAGACCTGCATCATTATTATCCGTCCAGTCAATCTCCCGGCCGGTATTACCTGTAGCCGTAATTCCACCTGGGACTCCGGATCCACCATTAATATGTAAATCAATATCAAAGGTAGAATCATCTAAAGTTGCAAAAATCTGGATAAATTCCTGGGTCGGATCAATACTGCCTAAATTGGCAATAACAGCTGCGGTTCCTCCTGGACCGTTATCATCATCATCAAAGTAAAGTTCGACCTGGTTATTGGTCTTGTCATAAATAATGGAAAAACCATTATCCTGGCTACCGGTTTCAAAAATCAGGTAGTTTCCGTTTGCCGCAGCAGAATCTACTTTCACCCAGAATTCAAATGAAGCAGAGTCTTCACCACCACCACCCAGACCAAAGGTATTGTCTGACATGGTGGCGCCGGCACCCAGGTTGGTCGGGAAGGAAATACTTTCAGTTAATCCCGGATAGTTCGTATCCGCTGTAGACAGAGTATTGGTGTTAACTGTGCCAGAACCGAAGTCCCAGTCAGCACCGCTACCAGTACTGTCTTCCAACAAGTCGTTGTTGGTTCCGTCATCTGCAACTACATAGTCTCGATCTACGCCGCCGGTCAACGCATCTGATACATAGACATCATTTGATAACAAGCCTGAGCCTGCCGGAACAGACAAAGCACTTCCGTCTTCAACTACTGCACCGGAATCAGCCACTGCCGCGACATCACCTACATTAATGGTGACCGTCGCAGTCTCTTCTGCTCCCTGAACCAGGGTGCTGGACCCGGAGAGATCATTCCATGTAGTCACCCCTCCGGTATCCGGTCCGGCATATTCAACAACCAGACTATCGCCGCCGGTATTTTCGAAAAATTCGATGACGATACGGTGTGTGCCTGCCGTCAGAAATGGATTCGGTCCGGTTCCGCTTGCGGTGACGGCACCATGCAACCCGTCATTGTTATCAACAACTTCTACGCCATCTATGTATAAAGCTGAGCCATCATCAGATGTGGTTCTGAAATCATAAACACCTGGAGTAGTGATAGTAATGAAGCCGGTATAGCGCACACTGTAAGTCTCACCATCACCGCCATGTAAGGCATCAAGCGCATTGACATTAAAATTGGTGGCAACGCCTGTCGCCGTGGCACCGGTGACAGGAATATTATCGACTGTATTGCCCGAAGGATTTGAATCAAAATATTCATAGGTCAGGCCGGTAAGAGTGGTTGGCGTGCTAACCCTGTAAGTAAACGAATCCTGACCAGTAAATCCGCCATTTGGCGTGTAGGTAAATGAACCATCCGTGCTCATGGACACAGTGCCGTTTGCTGGCGTGGAAACCAACGAAGGATCTGCCGTAATCGGACTGTTATCCGGGTCAGTGTCTACACCGTCTCCGGTATCATCTGTGATGACATTGCCACTTACAGGATTATTCGTGAGTGTCGCGTAATTATTGTCAGTCGCTACCAGCGGGTCATCAACCGCAGTGAGCGTTACTGTTGAGGTAATATTTGGATTTGCAGTATCGACATCCGGACCACCGGAACCACCATTATCCTGAATGCTGGTAAGAGTGATATCACGGGTACTGGAGTCAGTAGGATCCTGATTATTGTTCTGGTATGTCAGGCCATCAATCAGGCTTTCAATATTCGCTGTGGATTCTCCTGAACCACCCAGGCTTGTATCAATCGATATCGTAGCAGTCGAACCCGTTACAGAAACTGTTACGTTATAGCCACTGGTCGTTGTGAGGCTAGTACCATTCGTTAACGTAACGGCTGTACCGTCAATGGTTAAAATCTCATCGGCACCGTCCTCAAGGTTACTTACCGTTAAACCCAGTGCCAGAATACTTTGACCTGAATCGCCTGTATCGACCGTCACACCACTGAACAGGTCCACGGCTGAGCCATCTTCCGTAAAAGCCGGATCAAGATCTGTTGCTGTGACTGATGGCGGATTATTGACCGGGTCAACAGTAACGGTCACGGTAGAAGTTTCTGTTGCTCCGCCACTGGTAACGACAACAGTAAAGGTATCCGTACCAGTAAACCCTGGATCCGGAGTATAGGTATAGGAACCACTACCATTATCAACAACTGTACCATTCCCGGCATCGTCATTAATGACATAAACCGGCGTGCCTTCAAAGGCATCATTGCCGGTTACTGTTGCAGTTACCGCAACATTTTCAGCAGTCGAAACAGTATCGTCGGCAGCATCAGTCACACCTGTTACATTAATAGTGACAGTATCGGTATCAACATCGGCTGTGCTGTCGGTTGAAATAACCGTTAAGGTATCGGCACCATAAAAATCTGCATTACCCTGATAGGTGATGCTGGCCAGCGTTGAGTTAATATCTGCCTGGGTTCCTGTAATAGTCAGCCCTGAACTGCCATTGGCTCCGGCACTGATAGTCGCGCTGCCGGCCAGCGTGACATTTAAAACACCATCGTTAACACTTAATTCTGTGGAAATAACATCGTTATTGGCATCACTGACACTGACGCCGCTTATTACCAGCGGGGTATCTTCATTGACTGTTTGCGTTCCGGGAACCGTATTCACCGGTGGCGCAGCCGGTTCGACATTGATTACCGAGCTTAATGACAAAGCCGTAGTATTCTGGCCACCGCCAGTGGTGACACCGCTATCAACGACCTGGGTAAGTGTAAGCGTTCGGTCATCATCGGTGGGGCTGGCGCTCGTGTTGTCATAGGTCATGGCCGCAATATCAGCCTGCACATCGGCAGCCGAAGCTGTGCCGCCAGTCAGGGTCACTGTTGCGGTTGAGCCGACAACACTGACGCTATAACTGAAATCATTGGTGCTGCCTGAAGCACTGTCAACCAGTGAAATTGTTGCGCCATCAAAAGTAATGAACTCCTCACCGGAATTATTGACATTGGTGACTGAAAAGGTGATTCCTGTAATGTTCTGGGAGGGCTCGATGGTATCGACATCTACTCCGCTGAATACTGAAACCGCACTGCCACCCTCATTGAATGTCGGATCAAGTGGTGTAGCCGAAATCTCGGTAGCATCATCCGAACCAGTGATGGTGATAGTCAGTTCTGCGTTATCGGTATTACCCAGATTATCCTGAATCGTATAGGTAAAGGTTTCAGTTGCGGTTTCCCCGTAGGCCAGGCTTTGCAATCCATCAGCACTGGTCGGGTCATAGGAATAGGTACCGTCAGCATTAAGCGTGAGGGTCGCGCCAAGATCAGTGGTAAATGGAGAACCAATTGAAATAGGATCTCCATCATCGTCTTCTGCAGCGGCAACCGTCAGGCCTTTATCAGGTTGAGCGATAGCCTCGTAGTTTTCAATAATACTGTCAGCCGGCAGGTCTGAACCGTAATAACGGAAGACGGCAATATCACCGGCAAAGTCTTCATAGGTTCCGCCAACAGAAATCGCTGATCCACCGTTGATAGTGCCCAGCCCGGCATTGTCTGTGCCGGTCCAGTCAACACCACCATAGGTTGTGTCCGTATCTACTATTGAGCCATTAACAAATAGATTCAGCGCTCCACCGGCAATATCAATGGTAAAACCAACCTGAATAAACTCACCTACACCGATACCGGACAGATCATAGGAAGCCAGTGCCTCGGGTGTACTGTTATCACGAGTTTCAACGGTCAAAACAGAGTCAGTCAGATACATGACCAGGCCATCAACTGTGGCACCGGTTTCAAACAAAACTTCATTGCCGAGAAGATCAGTAGGTTTGATCCACATCTCGACACTGGCATTGGTTTCACCGCCAATACTGTCAAAGGTATTGGCAAGTGCTCCGCTGGAGCCGAGCGGGCCACCGGAAAAACTGTAGGAAGCAGTAATTCCTGGCAGACTGGTAGCAGGAGAAGCGTTATAGGTAGAGTTACTGCCGTAATTGACTAATGTCCAATCCTGCCCGGCGGTACCGGTTTCGTTTTCCCAGGTAGCATCAAGACCATCATCATTACTTGCGTCAAAATTTAAAACTGCACCGGAAGTAATTTCATTACTGTCATTGGCAAGCACACCATCAAGCACGGTATTTTTATCAATGACACTGTCTTCGTCCGCAGTCGCAGTAT
This sequence comes from Gammaproteobacteria bacterium UBA5109, assembly GCA_002414385.1. Taxonomy (GTDB): domain Bacteria; phylum Pseudomonadota; class Gammaproteobacteria; order Pseudomonadales; family Pseudohongiellaceae; genus UBA5109. Next base: position 641,658 of record DHZH01000002.1, on the reverse strand, counting down.
CATCGATGGCTTTCAGTTCAGTCTGGATAAAAACTGTTGCCGGTTCACTGACATCCGCGCCATCGCTAACCGTGAATTCCAGGCTGGTTGAAAAACTGCCAGACCCGGTATTCTCGTAGTAAATATTCTGCATCAGGGCAGAAACTGCTGCGGGGCTGGCATTGGCGTTCAGGTCAATCTGTAATGCGTTCCCGCCAGCGCCGTTATCACCAGCATTAATGGTGCCGATGACTACTCCGCCATAAGTCACATTGGATCCGCTGACACCAATCTGACCAGCACCAGTACCCTGGTTATTGATGGTCAATTCATCATTGGCGGTTCCAGCAGTCGAATAATCAATTCGTAAGTTACCACCATCAAAGTCCGCATCATCCGCATCTGTTACAGCTGCCGCGATGCCGGAATCAATTTGTTGCGCACCACCCCCGATTTCATAACCCAAAGTCTCACCGTTCAGGTCACTGATGACAGGAGCATCATTAACCGGTGTGATATTCAGGGTTACGGTAGCGGTATTGGTTGAAACATTACCGACTTTATCAGTGACGGTGTACGTGAAAGAGTCCGAGGTATCTTCACCGCCATCATGGGTATAGGTAACGGTTCCATCACCTACTATAGTCAATGTCCCGTGTGCCGGGCCACTGACAATATTAATAGAGCTATCAAGAATGCCGGTACCAACATCGGTATCATTGCCGGTCAGGTCAATATTGACCGAGTTGCCTTCATCCAGTGTCGCGGAATCATCATTGGCAACAGGGGGTACTGCATCCGGATTGGTGACATTAATGGTGGAAGTAGCAACCGGAGAATCTTCCGAACCATCATTTACGACAACATCGAAAGTTCGTTCTCCTTCTGTAGACAGTCCTTCAAGTGCGTTCGAATAGGTGATATTGCTCAGCGCTGCCAGTGTCTGGGCATTGGACATGTAGGCACCACCGGTCTTGAGGATAGTCACCACCCCGGAATTAACTGACACATCGTAGTTGACACTACCAATGGTGACAGTTGTCAGGCCCGTATTGGCGCTCAGATTAAATGTAGTCCCACCGATAGTGAAAGTTTCATTGCTGCCATCCAGAATTCCGCCAGTGGTGATTTCAATCGAGGCAAAAGAACTATCATCCGGATCAGTCAGTGTTATATCGCTGTCAACAATGGATACCGAAGAATCGATACCCATAATGAAATTGCCAAAATAATCCTTGTCAATGCCGCCAGAAGAGTCATCGGCATCCAGGTCCAGCACTGGTTCTGTACTGGTGCCGTTGATCGTGACAGTGACAGACGCTGTATCAGTATTACCCTGTGAATCTGTGACGGTATAGGTAAATGTGTCTGTGAGCGTGCTGCCAAGAGCCAGTTCTGCCACTTCACTGTTGCCGGAATCCAGGGTATAGACAAAACTGCCGTCGGCATTCCAGTCCAGCGTGCCGTAAGAACCGAGCACATCATTGGCTGGATTGGTCTCGGCATCCATCTGCGTGACACTGAGCCCCTGTCCATTAGCGCCAGTTATCACATTATAGTTTTCAGAGACTTCGGTGGCTCCAAATGCAGACTCATAAAAATTGAACTGGGCAATATCGCCGTCAAAATCGCCCGTAATGCCATTCGCGGTTCCGCCATTTACTGTTCCCAGCCCGGCAGCATTACCACCGGCCCAGTCACCGCCTGTATAAGCTGCTGAATCAACCTCGGCACCATTGAGATAAAGCCTGACTTCACTGCCAAGTTCAACGGCAACAGTAACCTGCATAAAATCAGCAATATCTCCCGCGCTCAGTGTATGAGTGGCAGAAGCATTAAGGCCACCATCCTTGACGTAAACATTCAGCACATCGTCCTGCAGGTATATGACAATGCCGTCGCCACCGGCACCGGATTCAAACAGGACCTGGTCTCCGCCACTCAAACTGTCAGGCTTTATCCAGAGCTCAAAGGTCGCATCATTATTGCTTGGATCACCAGGGAGCCCATCCAGTGAAGGAGCTGTACCTCCGCTGCCACTACCGGAAAAACTGTATGACCCGGTAATTCCGGGATAGGATGATCCGGCATCGGCATTATAGGTATAACCAGTCAACGCCCAGTCATACCCTGCTACTCCGGTTTCACTTGTCCAGTTAGCACCACTTGCTGTGTCTGCATCATAGGTCAGTGTGGCGCCGGTAATAACAGAATTGGAATCATTGGCAATTATTCCCGGCGCTGTACCGGAAACTGTCGTGCCATCAGAATCGATGCTGTAGAAATCATTGGCAGCAACCACATCGGTGCCGATGGTAATCATGACAGAAGCCGTGTTGCTGGCTTCATTGGCGTCGTCTACCAGGGTGAATTCAAGCTCACGGTCTCCGGTGATTACACCGTCATATTGAAAGGTAAGATTGTTGATCAGTACCGAAACTGCTTCATTATCGGCGTTGGCATTAAAGGTAAACTCAAGATCAGTACCTGAAGTTCCGCCGCTGAAGGAACCAATTACTGTGCCTTCATAAAGCACATTACTGCCGGAAACACTGATCTGCCCCGCTCCGGTGCCTACATTTTTTACTGCCAGGGTGTCCAGGGCAGTTGCGCCTGAGGCAAAGCTGACTGTCAGGGTGCCACCAGTGCCACTTGTCACACCATCAAAATTTTCTTCCGGGTCCACTACACTGGCGATTGAGTTTTGATCAATAAGTACAGCGCCACTGTCTACTATATAGGTAGTATTACGTCCGTCCAGATCCTGGATAGCCGGCGGATCATTGAAGTCTGCGACAGTCAGAATGGTTGCCACGGCAGCACTGTCTGTATTGCCGTCATTGGCTGTAATCGTAAATGTTCGATCCGGCGAAGTGCTCGGCGTATCGGAAGAATTGTTATAGGTAATTTCTTTCAGGACCGTGGTGGCATCTGCTGGCGAAAGCGGACTGACTCCGTCACTGTCAACAATGGTAAATGTCTGCGTGGCACCGTCGTAAAAAATATCCACAGACACACCATTGACATCAACATCACCATAAGCCTGGTTACTGGAGTTCAGGATGACCGTTGCTGAACCGATACTGAGTGTCTCCTGACCCACGTCGGAAATATTTGCAGCAACGATTGTCAGGCTTACATCGTCATTGTTCGCATCGACTATCGTTGCATTGGCCACATCAACAATATTGATTGCGCCGCCATTCTCGGTAAAAGTTGTGGAATAATCGCCAGAGGCATCCAGGTTAATTTCCGGTGCCACATTAATTTCAATTGTGCTGACTGCAGCATTACTGCTTAGCAGGCCGTCATTGGTCGTTACTGTGAAAGTACGCGAGGGCGATGCTGTTGGAGAGCCTGAATCATTCTGGTAGGTGATGGCCTCCATCACTGCCGTGGCATCAGCCGGGTCTATGCCACTGACCCCATCAGCTGCCGTGATATTGATGGTATTGGTCGCAAAAGTGTAGACAATATCAACACTGACACCCGCTACAGTAACATCATCAAGTACAGCATTATTATTCAGAGAGATTGAACCGGCTGCACCAAAATTCAGAATTTCATCCGCGCCATCAGCAATATTGGCGGCAACAATTTTCAGGGTAACGGGGTCACTTTCCGGATCAATAAAAACAGAGTCTGTATCAACAATATTGACGGCTGAACTGATAAAAGTATTTTTAAAACCACCGGATGCCACCCCGGATGAGTCATTGGCATCCAGGTCAACTACCGGTGCTTCATTTATCGCATTGATATTGATAGTTACGGTGTAATCAAGACTCACCCCACCGTCACCATCCTCCAGTCTCAGGTCAATGCTTCGAGGCGTCGCGGTCGGATCTCCGGTTTCAATATTCTCGTATGTCAGGCTTTGAACCAGCGCAGCAACATTGGCGGGGTTGGCATTGGCATTCAGAGAAATATAGCCGCCGTTGATTTCATCATAGGTGCCGGAAATATTCCCTATCACCGTGCCCATATATTCGATAGCACCGGCTCCAGTAATATTAAAGTCACCGCTTTCATCTATGGCGAAACGATCCTCTGCAGTGATATTGCCGCCGGGAGTGATGTAGAGTCGGCCGCCCTGGAAATCGCTACTGTCTGAATCAGTAATGCTGGCTGCAAGTCCCTGATCGATAAAAACCACTCCTTCACCCTCGTCATAGGTAAAGGTATCTGCAAAATCTGATATGACCGGCACTGAAGAAGATGTACGAACAATGGTGATGGCTTCGCTGTCCTGCTGGGCGCCGCCGGTACCAGTACCCCCACCATCATTTACAGTGACGGTAAATGAGTCATTGGAAGTAAAAGTGGAAGTCTGGTAGGTAACGGTTCCTGAACCACCACCCGTCAATAAATTATCCAGTTCGTCCATGGTGCCGGTAAGAACGACTGTTCCGGTTCCGTTTCCGCTACTGATGGCAACTCCGGAGTTACCTGCGGTGACTGTGATCGTGCCATCACCCGCCTGCAGGGTCATGGTCGCTTCCGTCAGACCGATATCAACGTCGGCAACACTGAAGCCCTGGCCATGAATATCAATCGGATTCGTATCGAGCGCTTCAAAACTGGTAGCAGGTTCGATAATTACCGGGGCATCATTGATTGCGACCACACTGACAGTTGCCGTACCGGGCAATCCGCTTGTCGTGGTATTTTCATTGCTGCCGCCACTGGTACCACTGTCGGTAATACTGGTGATAGTGATGTCCCTGTCACCAGCAGTGGGATTATCAAGCTTGTTGTTCTTATAGCCGAGATTATCAATCAGGCTTTCGATCTCGCCTTCAGTTGCCCCTGAAGTATCAACCGTAACTGTCGCTGTTCCACTGCTGACACTGACACTGTAGCTGTAACCGTTGCTTACTGTGCTGCCACTGTTGCCATTGGTCAGGGAAACTGATTTGCCGTCAATAAAAACCACTTCCGAGGCACCGTCAGCGACATTGGTCACCGTAAACACCAGTTCTTCAATAGTCTGGCCGGCATCGACAGTATCCACGGTGACAGAATCAAACAGATTGGCTGGAGTCGTGGTTCCTTCATTGAAGCTTGAAGATTGCGGGCTTGCCGTCAGAGTCGGAGCTTCATCCAGCTCGGTAATGGTTGTGGTGACTGAATTATTGCCACTCAGATCGCTGGAATCAGGAGACGCAAGGCTGACAGAAAAATCTTCATCTGCTTCACCTCCTGCTCCGGTGGTAATACCAAGATCAATACTCAGAGTCGGCATGGGCGTGCCGGTTGAGGGTGAGGTGTAAGTTAATGTATTGGAACCTGCGTTATAACTCAGATAAGCACCATGCCCACCAGCAGTAATTGCACTGGCAACTGCCGTATCAAAATCAGCATAATCACTGGAGTCGGTATCAATATCGGTGAGATTCAGTACCACACTGGCTGACTCGCCCGTAGTCAGAGCTTCAGAACCCGCCAGACTCAGGTTAAAGACCGCAGTACTGCCTTCCGTAATGCCGCTTGGCCCGGTAATTCCCCATTCCGGTTCGGACAGAACCTGCAACTCAGCGGTGGTCTGGTCAGAGGTGTTAAGTGAACCATCGGTGGCAACAACAGAAATATTATAAGTACCGGTTGGCAGCGTCTGCACACCACCCAGATCCAGTGTCCAGACACCTCCGGTTTCAGTTAATTCCGGCGATGAAGAAAGCGTATAGGCAATACCGTTTACGGTTACCGTCAGGTCTGTGCCATTAGTATCATCCCATGTGCCGGTAATAGTCGGCTGATCATTAATCGTGGTTAGCGGATCAACAGTTGGCGTACCAAATACAGTAATCGTGGAAGTTGCTGGCGGGCTGTCGATATCGCCGTTATTTACGGTAAATTCAACTTGCCGATCACCACCTTCGACAATGGCATTATTATTGGCATAAGTGATGGCTTTCAGCGCCGCTTCATATTCAGTTATCGTAGCGACACCGGATAGCTCTATAGAAGTCGTGCCATCACCGGATGCCGAGATACCTGCAGGCAAAGTGCCGACGTTCAGAACATCGCCACTTTCAGGATTGCTAATGGATACCGTAGCGCCTTGCATTGAAGTGGCGACCGGATCCGAATCAGTGATGACCAGGTCACTGTCGACAATATCAATGCTGCCGTCACCGCTTTTATATTTACTTCCTACATTGAAATCGAGGTCAGTTGCACCACTACTGTCATCTGCATCAAGATCCAGTATCGGAATACTGATGGTATCCGGGGAAGTAAAAGTGACGGAATCAAAATGCAGACCGGTTGCTCTTGAAAAAGCAGAGCCAGAGTCACCCAGCACTACAATGGATTCAACAATAAACTCTGAAGCATTCTGTACCTGGAAAGTCGCAGCCCAGTGCTCATCGTAATCAAAATCATTGACAGCGGCCCCAGGAATACTACTCAAATGGATGGTTGTATCCCCACCGGCATAGGTGACGTCATAGTCAAACAAAGCACCGGGATCAGGGCCAACAACGTTGTTATCATTGCCGGGTGCGGGCACATCATCACCACCGGCTATTACAACTGATACTGTAGGGGCAGTAACCTTGATCTGCTCTGAACCAGCTTCAGGGTCAGTCTCACTGTCCAGGTCGAATACTGATAAATTGGCGTCCACATTCAGTGGCGTAGTTCTGGATTGTGTGCCAGTTCCAGCTTCTCCAACATAGAACTGGACTTTAAAAGTAGCCGAATATGTCAGATTGGTTGCCCCTGGCATATTATCCAGAGTAGGCAACCAGTCGGCGGATTGCAGCCCACCTGGGTCGTAATCAATACCAAAATTATTCATGGTGGGATCGGCGCCACCGGAAGAATTGTAGAAATCGGTAATGGTAATTACCGCATCAATACTGTTGGTGCCATCGGTTCCCACATCCTCAAACAGGTAGGCGTCGCCGACCGAGTAATCATCTGTGGTATCGGTTCCACTACCGCCAAGATAAGTGAAACCGTCAAAATCCAGTACTGCCGGATCAAAATCCAGTACTGCCGGATCAAAGTCCAGCACGCTGTCCCAGTTATCGGAACTCAGGGATGTGGTTTCGATACTGCCGGTCTGGTGTTCCAGTTCCCAGTCACCGCCTGCTTCACTGCTGCCGGTCAGGTCATCAGAAGCGGCAACATCCGCCCCGGTTGCCATGGCCAGGCGTGAGACGAAATCAATGCCAGCCTCACCGCCGGCGATATCACAACCGTAAAGCAGGATATCGCCATCTTCAGTCAGGGCTTCACCAATACGGGCAAAGGTATCCGCCCTGTCTGTCAGCGTGTCACCGGTAATACTGGAATTACCCAGCCTGATTTCCCCGCTTTCACCGTGGGAAAGTACATGGATGGAGCTTATGCTGTCGCGACCTTCGACATAATTCGCTATCTGGTCAAGGCCGTCCTTGTCGCCTTCCAGAAACAGGATTTCAGTATCATCAGAGAGGTTTTCAATCAGGGTTTCGTAGTTCTCAATCGTGGTATCGACGACGACCAGCGCTGTGCTTTCTACCAGTAATGGCGTACTTTCAATGCTGTCCTTGCCGTCTGTGTCGCCTTTAAGATGGGCAACAAGGGTTGCATCCAGTTCATCAGTACCCGCATCCTGGGCTTCCGGGGCTGCTGGTTCGACTGGGTCGATGCTCTCAATGCCCTCGGCAGCCGTGGCAAGGCCTGCCGCATCAAGCAGCACCCTGGCTTCGAGTTGTTGAAATCGTATCTTTTTCTTCATGACAAAAAGACGGATTTAAGACCTATTAACATAAGCAAAGCATACTCTTTGCCGGGGGAACGAAACAATGTAAATCAGGCTTGAACAGGGCTCAGGATGTCCCTTAGTGTGGCGCAGTTCACACCCCGTTGATTACTCAAAAATAAGAAAAATAATCCATATATTTCAATATCTTAGACGGGAGCGCAAATTGCTTCTGGATGCCGGGTTTTTGAACCTGGGAGCAACAGTGGGTAGTATTGAAAAATTCAGCATTATAGTAAGTGCTTACTTTCAATAATGAGCTTTTATTACAAGTCTTCACTCAGCCAGCGCACCAAGTTCAGGCAAAACTGCGCATTTTGTGGTGCCTGCGGACTGTTCATCCCCATCGGGTTCCCATTGCCGGATGTTTGGGCTGAACACATGGCAGCTTCACCAAGAAACACCATGCGTCCGTTTCCCCATTCCCTCGCAGCTGCCTGGAACCAGCCTGAGACAGAAAATCCCTGAACCTGGGTTGTCTGCTGCTGATAAGCCTGTTGCGGGTTGATGTAGGCAAAAGCTTCAGCACTGAAACTGAGCAGCGCCTGCCAGTCTCCGGTCATCATGGCTGCCTGGCCGGTAAAGCTGGTCACATTCTGGATACTTTCCCGGGTATTTCTGCCCTGGGTAATCGCATGATCGTGCAGGGTATTATCATTTCTCATAAATACATCCGCCCCCTGCCGTCTGTGAACCGCATAGATATCTGCCATCATCAGACCCGATACGGCTCCAAGGTCAGCGGCTGCACCGGCAAACGGGGCATGATCAGCAATCAGTAAAAGCTTGCCTCCGGCATTGACCCACAAAATCAGTGCCTGTATTTCCTGAGCAGCAAAGGCGGAGGGGTGAGGATAGGACCAGTTATTACTATTACTGGCATGCAGTGCATTGGCGATAAGCAGAATTTCACAAACGGATAATGATTGCTCGGTGAATAAGCCCTGGTGGGCCTGAACCACATATCCATCTTCACGTACCATTTGAGCAAAGGGTAAATAACGTCCATCAAGGGTATGGAAATTATGATGACCTTCATCAATACAGACTCGAGGACCAGTTACTGATGCATAAACAGGATTCGGATTATTAAACTGAAAACCGGTGTCGGCCTGTTGCTGAGCATAAGCGACAGGATTGATCAAAAGCACCAGGATAAAAAATTTGGAAATATTCATCTTCAGTATTCGACAAAGAATTCTGAATAGAGTTTACTCTCGGCTAGGATGACAAGTAAAAGTATTATTAATCAATGTGTCACTCTGCTGGAACAGGGGCATGCTGCTGAAGCCGAGAAACGCTTAGCACCTCTGCTCAAGCAGGACCCGGAAAATTTTCACGCCTTGCAATTATTTGGCCTGTCCAAACATTTACTTGGACAGCCTAAAGATGCCTTGAAATTCCTTGAGAAAGCCCAGCAAATCAACCCCAATTTTTCTGCAGTACGCCATAACATTGCCGGCATTTATCGATCCATGGGTGATATGTCCAAAGCTGAAGAAAACTTTCGCAAAGCAATTGCCCTGAAACCGGATTACGGTGAAGCCTACCAGGGACTATCTGAAATTATACGCTTCAAAAATGATGAGCCCTTAATAGAAAAGCTCCTCGAGCAGCTAGCAACGACAACAAAGATTGAAAACAAGGTCTACCTGCATTTTGCGGCCGGTAAAATTTTTGATGACTGCGGTGATTATCAGCAAGCCTTTCGGCATTACTCGCTTGGCAACGTCTTGAGCAAAAAAAACTGGAATAGTAAAAGCCATACTGAAAACCTTGCTGCAATCAGAAATGTTTTCAATAAGGACTATTTCAAAACCCGAAAAAACCAGGGCTACACTTCTGCCGCACCGGTTTTTATTGTCGGCATGCCTCGCTCCGGCAGTACTTTACTGGAACAGATAATTTCCAGCCACCCGCTGGTTTTTGGCGCTGGTGAGCTTGGGGACATCCCCAGTATCGCAGATCAGATTGGGCGTTATAGCGAAACCAAACAAAACTATCCGCAGTGTATTACTGATTTACCTGTCGAGGTCTTTACTGGTATGGGTAAGGCTTATATCAACAGGGTATATTCAATTAATACAGACAAACCTGCTGCAAAAATTTCAGCAGATAAAAACCTGTTTAATTACATGCATCTGGGCCTGATTGAAGCGCTATTGCCGGAAGCACGAATACTGCATATTGAACGCCACCCACTCGACACCTGCCTGTCGTGTTATTTCCAGAACTTTTCCAAAGGCGTTCACTGGAGTTTTAACCTGAAGCATATTGCAGGCTATTACAGGGAGTACCGGGCGATGATGGACCACTGGCATCAGGTTCTGCCAAATCGTGTTTATTCGCTAAAGTATGAAAACCTGATTGCCCAACCAGAGAAGACTACACGGGCTATACTTGCTTACTGTTCTCTGGACTGGGACAACAATTGCCTTAATTTCCACAAGAACAAACGCCCCATTAAAACCGCAAGCGTCTGGCAGGTGCGACAGCCAATTTATAAACGTGCCAGGGGTCGCTGGCATAATTACCAGTCACAGATAGCTTCCCTGATTGAGGAGCTAAAAGATTACAGTGACGAATATGAACTTTCATTGGAACAGTGACATGACTTATGCCTGAACAACTACAGCAATTAAATATCAGCTACATTGCCAAGGAAGACCGCCTGCTATTTCGTGTTCGTGTCGGGGCAAACACTGAGTTCAGGATCTGGTTTACCCGACGTTTCACCGATCTGCTACTAAAATTACTCAACGAGAAAATGCAAAATTATGGCGGCGCTGAGGTTCTGGCTGTCAGTAATGAGACCCAAAAAGACATCAAACAGGGCGCGTTTGAGAAGAAATATCAGGAGCCCCAGGCACCTGATTATCCTTTTGGAGAAAACGGTTTTGTAGCCTGCCAGATTAAAAGTGGCACTGATAAGCAGGATAATCTGCAGTTACAGATACTCCCGGAAAAAGGCAAGGGCATGAATCTGAAGCTTGATAAAAAACTGATGTTTATGCTGCACAATCTTCTGACTCAGGGAATACAGCATGCTGACTGGAACCTCGCTTACGAAGCCTCACTGCCAAAAGATATTCACTGAAGGTTCAGGAAATTCCCTCACCTCTCCTGGATATCTATTCCGCCCTGCTTCAGTGATGCAATCAGAGGCTGCAACTGTTTCTCAAAATGCTTCCATTTCCCGATTGAAGCAGTATTGATTTTCTCGCGAACCTGGTCAGTACTGGCAGTAAAAACACGGCGCTCGCTGGTATAATATTGTAAACAGTCCTGATGCATTTCCAGCTGCATAAATTGCAGACAACCATTCAGGGTCGTTTCTGTATCCTCAACCAGGTTTTCATATTGCACATCATAAATGTCTTCCGGGAAATATTTTTTCCAGAAATCCATAATTTTCAGGTAATCCGCATAATAACTTCCCAGCACATTAAGGTCATAAGAGTATTCATGCCCATTGGTGAACTTCTTTTCATAACAGGACAGGCAATTGTCCAGTGGATGTCTTTTAATGTGAAAAAATATTGCATTGGGTAGAAGCACTTTAATCAAGCCAATGACTTTAAAGTTTTTCAGCATTTTATCTGTATAAACTGGCGCATCCCCGGTCTGTGGCAAAACTTCTTTTTTATAGCCTTTGATGAACTCCTGAAGACCAGATTTATTCAAACTGGAGAAATCCCTGAAAAATGCAGGAACATTCTGCTCAATTCTGGCATTGATGCTGTCCAGAACTTTTAACATGCTTTTAGTTTCACCAAGCCCAAAAACCTGTGGATGGGCAGCCAGCATTTGCTCAAGCAATGAACTTCCTGACCGCGGCATCCCAACAATAAAAACCGGTTTTTTAGGAAAGTCAGCGAGTTTTGGAGACTTATCGATAAACTCTCGTGTGAAACACTTTGCCATCTGCATATTATAGAATGACAGGGGTTTACGTTTGGTACCTGTTTTATAAACCAGGTCATTTCCCTGTTTTAAATGGACAAATGCTTTCGTGTAATCTGCCATTTTTGAGTAAGCGTTATACAGTGAAAAATGGCAACGCACCCTGTCATCCCTATTAGACAGGCGAGGTAAAAGCTTAAGAATCTGCTCAATTTCTTGGGTTTCCGGCTTATATACTTTCATACAGCTCAGGTTGTAAATTGCTGCAGTGTAGGCAGGGTCCAGATCAAGGGCTTTGCGGAAGTTTTTTATCGCTTTATCCTGCTCTCCGTAATAGCGGTTAATAATTGCCATATTGTTATAGGGTTCAGCATAGGAAGGGTTGAGCCTGATAGCTTTCTGATATGACTCAATTGCTTCATCAAACATGCCAAGCTGCCTTTGTATCAGTCCACACAGGTTTAATCTGCTGATATTTTCCGGTGTAAGTTTCAGCAACTCCCTGATCTTTGAATAGGCAGCTGTAAAGTTTCCATCACGATATAAAATAATCGTGTGCAGCTGTTTTACCATGACTGAATTTGGGTTAGAGGTCCGGAGTTCATCCAGTGCCTTTCTGGCAGCGATTTTTTTACCGGATTGATAATCGTTCAGGATCGCTTCACAACGTTCCTTCATCAAATTATTGATATTCAGATTGCCGCTTATTTTGGTTTTATTGTCGCGACTCAGTGAACTAAGGTTCAAAGTTATCGTTCTGCTTTGTTTTTTCATTAGCCTGGAATCAAAATTGACTCAGGAGCACAGCAAACTTCTTGATCAGTTGCTGTTTCTGATAATCGGAACATCGTGAGCCAAGACCAAGCCATTGGAAAAATGCAACCTGATTTCGACACTGTCACCTGCCCTGACTGACTGCCTGAGCCCTTCCAGCATGATGTGAAAGCTGCCTGGCTCCAGGCTGACGCTTTCTCCGGGCGGAATTTCCAGGTTGGTAATATGTTCCATGACCATCATGCCATTTTGCATACTGCTGAGATGCAGCATGGCGCTTGCAGCAGCATCTGTCCGTATTTCTGTCAGCGTCAGGGCATGCTGGCCGCTGTTATTCAGCGTCATATAGACTGCCACTGTTTCAACGTTTGGCGGTAACTCCCGGATATAGGCATTTTGTATCTGTATATTGGTCTGTGACCAGGCAATAACAGGCAGTAACAATACTGCCGGGATCAAGCGTTTGAATAGTTTCATAATGACTTCCAGAAATTTCAGGATTTTTTCAGGACTGGGGAACATTAACCTGAATGGTTGGGTTTGAGCCGAGAGTAATGTTACCCCGCAAACGGTACCCTCCGACAGCTTCACGCATGACTTGATAGATCCAGCGTCCTTCTGCATCGTTTCTTGCTGTAATCAGGAAAGTTGCATCCTGATTTCTCACATACTCGCCGATGCTGCCTAGCTGAGACATGATTTCCAGACTCTGCTCATCCAGTTCAGCCGTATCGAGGTCAAAATAATCCCGTTTAAATGAACGCTCCTGCTCCAGTAGCCTTCTGGCTTCAGCGATTTGCTGATGTTCCGGGTCGATGCTGCTGGCACGACCCAGGTATTCCTCTGCGTTATCGAACTGACCGATTTCGATTGCCTGATTGGCCATGAATACATAACGATCAACGATATCTGCAATACCCTGTAGCGCCACCCGGTTATCGGGCTCAACACTCAATACTTCCAGATAACGGTCATAGGCATTATCGCCAGCCGGAAATATCAGGCGATTATCATCAAAAGCTTCCCGGGCTGCATAGAGCATGTCTGCCAGAATTCTGGCTCGCAGAAAGGGATCCGGAGCCGGCCTGTATTCCTCCTGCGCAGCACTTACTGCACTGCCTTCCGCTCCGTCGACAACTGGAACCTGCTCCTGCGGATCAGGCAGGGACTCAGGTTCAGGCAAAGGGCTCTGGCAGCTGAGCAGCCCGCCAGTGAGCAGCAGCAAGACGAAATATCCGGATTTATTGTCAATCATGGTTGAATAATACTGTATTCGGAGAATTTACAGCAATCCTTCAAAGGGCAGGTAATCAAGCAGATCACCCTTTTTTACCAGGGTTTCGCAAGGAATCCGCGCCAGACCATCCGCCCAGCTCAGTGAGCTCATGACACTGGAGCCCTGGTTTGAAAAAGCAATGAGTTGCTGCTTGCCGCTTTTGTCTTCTTCAACACAAACCCGTAAATATTCTTCCCGGCTGCCGGGCTGCTCGATAGTAAAACCGGCTGCTACCTGAATAGATTTACATTCTGTCCTTTTCATGTCCTGCATTCCCTGCATCCCCAGTAAATAGGGTTTCACCAGCAAGGCAAAGGTAACAAACACAGCAACCGGGTTTCCTGGCAGTCCAAAAAACGGAACCGAATTCACTTTGCCGTAAGTAAAAGGTTTGCCCGGCTTGAGTGCCAGCTTCCACATGGCTACTTCCCCAAGCTCCTGCAGGGCTGCTTTGACAAAGTCGGCGTCTCCGACAGAGACTCCCCCGCTGCTGATAATGCAGTCAGCTTCTTCAGCTGCCCGGGCCAGTACCTGACGAGTTGCCTCCAGTTCATCACCAACGATACCGAAGTCAATACACTGGAACCCCAGTCTGCCCAGCAGGGCTTTAAGAGTATAGCTGTTACTTTCATAAATCTGGCCCGCCTGCAGCATCTGTCCAGGCTCGACCAGCTCATCACCGGTATTGATGATGGCAACCCTGAGTCTTTTGTAAACTCTGAGGCTGTCAGTCCCGAGTGATGCCAGCAATCCAATATCCTGCGGCATTAAGCGTCGGCCTTGTTTGAATACAACTGATCCGGCTTTGATATCGTGGCCACGGCAGCGGATATGCTGGCCGACTTCAGGCGCTTCTTTTACCTTGACTGTAAACTCATCAAAGTCGCAGTCTTCCTGCAAAACAATGGCATCTGCACCTTTGGGAATCGGTGCCCCGGTAAATATTCGAGCAGCGCTTCCTGCCAGCAGCGCTTCTGGATTGGTACCGGCCTTTACGACTTGCGAAACCGGCAGGGTTTTCCCCACAGTAATAAAGTCATTCGTATTCAGCGCAAAGCCATCCATGGCACTGTTGTCATAACCCGGCACATCGATTCCGGCAGGGATATCTTCTGCCAGTATTCTGGACTGCGCCTCATCCAGACTGACCGTTTCGACGCCAGCGACAGTGGTCAGTTCTTTGGCGAGATGCTTGCGTGCTTCATGCACTGAGATTAAAGGTTTTTTATTCATGGTCCTGGCACTCCTTCAAGGTGATATTGCCTTGAAGGGGGTCTAGTTTAGCGGACTGATCAGTATAAAGCTGCAATCTGCTCTTTTAGCGAAGTTCCCCTGGATCGCTGTTTAATACCGTAGGTCGCCATTATCTTGCTGCAATCCAGCACGGAATTCTCCAGCTGGGATTTGTTCGATTGTTGTGTTTCGATCTGCAGTTCATCGATGACATCGGCTATTTCCTTATCCAGGTGTGCTGCTTCCTGTAAAAACTTTTCAACAAAAGTATGACGATGGGTAGCCTGTAGCGCACAATAATGAAATACCCCCCAGGCATCGGCATCACAATCCACCTGTTTGTTGATAGCCAGGATCACTCTGGCTACATCACCGACAGGCGTCGGACTGCAGCGTTGGTCCAGCAGTTCCAGTCTGCCCTTATTGGCTTTACATAATGCAATGCAGTCCTGGAAAAAACAGCTGCTTTCGGGCCCATAGATTCCTTCAGTACGTAAAATTATATGCTGAGGGATTTTGGCTACTTTTTTTTCCAGGCTCAGCGCCAGCTTGCCCAGTGGGTTGTTAGCCTTGCAGGTATCGGTTTCCAGATAGGGCTTGGGATTACTGCCGTCGAATACAGCGACAGTAGAATGCTGGAGCAAAGGTATTTTCAGTTTTTTACTTGCCTTGAGCAGAATTCTACAACTCTGGCTCAGCAGTTCACTGCGCTCTTTTTCAATGGCCTGTTCAGAACGGAACAGGCCAGGATTCAGGCTCAGGTTTACCAGCTGCGTGGGTCGGACTTCGGTGATGAGATCGTTCAGCTTATCCAGCACTCCCGACTCATTATCCCTGACAGAGACAAAGGCACGGGCTTCCTGCTTTAAAAGTCGGGTGTAGTGTTTACCCAGTTCATTATTGGCGCCAAATACTAGAATCTTCACAGGTAATCTTTACAGGTAGTCAGGCCAGATTTCCCCTATTTCCTGTCAAAGATGCCGTTAAAAAGGAATATCATCGTCGAAGCTGTCCATATCGGCTGGAGCTTCCTGCGCCGGGGTCTGGTTCTTCTGTGGCGGGGCTGCTGAGGTGCCCGAAGAATAACTGTCTCCGGATGAGCTTCCCCGGCTGTCCAGCATCTGCATTTCATTGGCAATAATATCAGTCGCGTAGCGTTTAATGCCGTCCTGTTCCCAGGAACGGGTCTGCAGGCGACCTTCCACATAGAGCTTGGAACCTTTGCGGACATATTCGGCAACAATCTCAGCCAGGCGCTGATAGAAAGTGACACGATGCCACTCTGTCCGCTCCTGTTGCTCTCCGGTATTTTTGTCTTTCCAGGTTTCAGAGGTAGCCAGCGAAATATTGGTGACTGCATTGCCATTGGGCATATAGCGTGTCTCAGGATCCTGACCAACATTTCCGACTAAAATTACTTTGTTAATTCCACGACTTGCCACTGTAAATCTCCTTCTCGTTGAACTTTGTAAGTCTAGCACGCTTCAGAAAAAATTCGATGAGATTATTCTTTCTTGAAGCAGGTAAGTATAATGGATCGTTTAACCCGAAAATTTGAAGTCTGCATACAATGGATGAAATAGTAGTCAGGGGAGCCCGCACTCACAACCTGAAAAACATCGATCTCACGATCCCCAGAGACAAGCTTGTTGTTATTACCGGCCTGTCAGGTTCAGGTAAATCATCACTGGCTTTTGATACCCTGTATGCTGAAGGGCAAAGACGCTACGTAGAATCACTGTCAACCTATGCCCGGCAGTTTTTGTCGATGATGGACAAGCCGGATATGGACCAGATATCCGGTCTGTCACCGGCTATTTCCATTGAGCAAAAATCCACCTCGCATAATCCGCGCTCAACCGTCGGCACAATTACCGAAATTTATGATTACCTGCGTCTGCTGTTTGCCCGCGCCGGCGAACCTTACTGCCCCGATCACCACCTGAAACTGGAAGCCCAGACAGTCAGCCAGATGGTCGACCAGGTGCTGGCCCTGCCTGAAGGAACTCCCATGATGCTGCTGGCTCCAGTAGTCAGGGACCGCAAGGGTGAGCATGTCCACATATTTCATGAGCTGAAAGCCGGGGGTTTTATCCGCGCCCGGGTAGATGGCATTGTCACGGAACTTGATTACCCGCCAACGCTGGAAAAGAACAAAAAACATACCATTGAAGTGGTGATTGACCGCTTCAAAGTACGCGATGACCTGAGCCAGCGCCTGGCAGAATCTTTTGAGACTGCCCTGAATATTGCCAGCGGCCTGGCGATCGCCTCACCCATGGACGAGGACAGTCGCCCGGACATGATTTTTTCTTCCCTGTTTGCCTGTCCGCAGTGTGGGCACAGTATTTCGGAACTGGAGCCCCGGCTGTTTTCTTTCAACAATCCGGCAGGGGCCTGCGAAGCCTGTGATGGCCTCGGCATGAAACAGTATTTTGACCAGAATAAAATTATCACCGATGAGAACCTGTCCCTGGCTGAAGGTGCAGTACGTGGCTGGGACCGGCGCAACATTTATTATTTTCAGTTATTGAAGTCGCTGGCTGAGCATTATGGCTTTGCCATCGATACTCCCTATAAAAAGCTCAGTAAAAAACATAGAGACCTGATCCTCTATGGAAGCGGCAAGGAACAGATTGAGTTCACCTTTATTAACGAGAAAGGCAAGACATACATCAATCGCAAAGTATTCGAGGGCATTCTGCCCAATATGGAACGCCGCTACCGGGAGACTGAATCGCAGATGGTCCGCGAAGAATTGATGAAATATCTCAATTCCCAGCCCTGTCCGGAATGTGAGGGCACACGCCTGCGTCGTGATGCACGCCATGTCTTTATCAATAAAAAGAACCTGCCTGCCATCACGGACATGACCATAGGCAGGGCCTCCGAGTATTTCATTAAATTAAATCTGAAAGGCAAGCAGGCCAAGATTGCCGAAAAAATTCTCAAGGAAATACAGGACCGTTTACGCTTTCTGGTGGATGTCGGACTCAATTACCTGACCCTGAGCCGCAGTGCTGAAACACTTTCCGGCGGGGAAGCACAGCGCATCCGTCTGGCGAGTCAGATTGGAGCCGGCCTGGTCGGCGTCATGTATATTCTGGATGAACCCTCAATCGGTTTGCATCAGCGCGATAATGACCGCCTGCTGAATACCCTGCGTCACTTACGCGATATTGGTAATACCGTTATCGTGGTGGAACATGATGAAGAGGCTATTCGCAGTGCCGATCACATCATTGATATCGGTCCAGGTGCCGGCGTGCATGGCGGGGAAATTGTTGCCCAGGGCACTTACCAGGACATTGAAAAGTCAGCGGCCTCACTGACCGGGCGTTACCTTTCCGGCAAGGAACAAATTGATATCCCCGCTCAGCGGGTCAAGGCCAACAATAAAAAACAGCTGGTATTGGCCGGCGCAGCTGGCAACAACCTGAAAAATATCGCCCTGTCCCTGCCACTGGGACTGATGACCTGTGTGACGGGGGTCTCCGGCTCAGGCAAATCGACATTGATCAACAACACGCTTTATCCACTAGCGGCAACGGCCCTGAACAAGGCAACGACGCTTAATGCCGCCAAATATAAATCCCTTGATGGCCTTCACCATCTGGACAAGGTCGTGGATATCAACCAGAGTCCGATAGGCAGGACCCCGCGTTCAAATCCGGCGACCTATACCGGTATTTTTACCCCGATTCGGGAGCTCTTTGCCGCTACCCAGGAATCCCGCGCCAGAGGCTACAAACCCGGTCGCTTTTCTTTCAACGTCAAGGGCGGACGTTGTGAAGCCTGCCAGGGTGACGGCGTAGTCAAGGTGGAAATGCACTTCCTGCCGGATGTCTATGTGGCCTGTGATGTTTGTAAAAGCAAACGCTATAACCGCGAAACCCTTGAGGTGAAATACAAGGGTAAAAGCATTTTCGAAGTACTGGACATGACCGTCGAGGATGCTCGTGAATTCTTTGATCCGGTCCCGGTAATTGCCCGAAAACTGCAGACCCTGATTGAAGTAGGACTGGCTTACATCAAACTGGGTCAGGCAGCCACGACCCTCTCCGGTGGGGAAGCCCAGCGTGTCAAACTATCCCGGGAATTATCCAAGCGCGATACCGGACAGACCCTGTATATACTTGATGAACCGACAACCGGCCTGCATTTTCATGATATCAAGCAGTTACTCAATGTCCTGCATCGACTGCGCGATGACGGTAACACCATTGTGGTTATCGAACATAATCTCGATGTGATCAAAACCGCCGACTGGGTTGTTGATCTGGGACCGGAGGGCGGTGACGGTGGCGGTGAGATTATTGCCAGTGGCACACCCGAGCAGGTCGCAAAAGAAAAGCATTCCTATACTGGCCAATACCTGGCAAAAATTCTAGGCTAGAGCCAGGTAATACTAAAAAGGGACAAGAACATGACTGTTAAACTGCACCTGATAGCGGACCCGCTTTGTGGCTGGTGTTTTGCTGCGGCCCCACTGTTGTCAGCAAGTCGGGAAATACCGGGGCTGGACATCGTATTACATTGCGGCGGTCTGTTTGCCGGTTCAAACCGTCAGCAGGTGGATGCCAGCATGCGAAATTATATAGAAAGCCATCATGAGCGTATTACCCAGCTCAGTGGCCAGCATGTTGGAGCCGGCTTTGATGCCCTGCTCAATTCCGGGACGGCAATACTGGACTCTACCCCTCCTATTCGCGCCATACTCAGTGTTATTGAAATCGATGGTGACCCAGTGGTGTACTATCAGGCACTGGTGAAGGCTCATTTCATTGACGGCCGTCCAGTAGCCGAACCGGAAACCCTCATCGATATAGCGAAACAATGCGGGCTCGATTCGACAAGTTTCAGCGAGGCTTATGCCAGCCTGGATGAAAGCCAGGTCTCACAGCACATAAGCAACAGTCGTCGACTGCTGCAACAGCTTGGCGGCCAGGGATTCCCGACATTTGGGCTGGAACATGATGGGCAAATGCAGATACTCAATCATCACTCTCTTTACGGAGACCCGCAGGCCTGGCTTGAAGCACTGCAGAAACTCGTGTCGGAAAAGAACCCTGTACACTAATTTTTTGAACCGGGACAGGCAAAGAGCTATCATCACTGGCTCGATCCTGTTACCACATGACAAACAACAAACATCAATTATTAAACGGATCAGCAAAGGGATAATCATGCGTACAAGTACACACAATCTGCCCGTTACAAAGCTTATAGCCATAAGCCTGTTTCTGGTGGCTTCACTGTTTTCAATTACTGTCCAGGCCGCCGAAGCGATGGCTGAGCAGCAACAGCGCATCAATCAGATGCTGGAAGATTTTACGCCGGTTACCGACGAGATGATTCAGAATCCCGATCCGGCTGACTGGCTGACCTGGCGCCGTACCCTGAATGCCTGGGGACACAGCCCGCTGGACCAGATCAACCGGAATAATGTTGACCAGTTGCGCATGGTCTGGGCCCGAGGCCTGGATGAAGGCATTCAGGAAGGTACTGCCCTGGTGCATGACGGTGTCATGTTCTTTCCCAATCCCATGGATGTTACACAGGCCATCGATATTGAATCCGGTGACCTGATCTGGGAGTACCGCCGCCGACTGCCGCGTGACCTGCGCGATTATTTCCCGGTACCTGATATCAATCGTAACCTGGCCATTTATGAGGACCTGATTATTGATACCAGTGCCGACGATTATATTTACGCCCTCAATGCCCGTACCGGCGAACTGGTCTGGGAAACCCAGATTCTGGATTATTCCCGAGGTGCCCAGCAGACTTCCGGTCCGATCATTGCCAACGGCATGGCGATTTCCGGTCGTGGCTGCGAACCGGAAGGCGGCCCCGATGCCTGTGTCATGACGGCGCATAACGCCAGCACCGGTGAAGAAATCTGGCGCACCCGCACCATTCCCCGTCCCGGTGAACCCAATGGTGACAGCTGGGGTGATATGACTGATGAGGAACGCTGGCATGTCGGCACCTGGCTGGTGCCCTCCTATGACCCGGAACTGAACCTGGTGTACTTCGGCACTTCCGTGACTTCTCCGGCACCGAAATACACCATGGAAGGTAATGACCTGCAGTATCTCTATCACAATTCAACCATGGCACTGGATGCAGATACCGGCGAGATCGTCTGGTACTACCAGCACATGGTCGATCACTGGGACTATGACTTCCCCTTTGAGCGACTGCTGGTCGATACTGCAGTGGCTCCCGACCCCGATGCGGTTGAATGGATCAATCCGGACATTGAACCCGGCGAGGAAAGAAAAGTCCTGACAGGCATCCCCGGCAAGCCCGGCCTGGTCTATACCCTGGACCGTGAAACCGGTGAGTTCCTCTGGTCAACTCCGGTGGTTTACCAGAACCTGGTGGAAGATATTGATGTGAATACCGGGCAAGTCATGTTGAATCCCGAGACCCTGTTTACCGAAGTCGGCCAGGAAGTCCTGACCTGCGGAGGCATCAGTCGCGGCTGGCCATCCGGTACCTACAGTCCAAGCACCAATGCCATGTATTACTCTTTGCAGCATACCTGTGAGACGATTACTTCAACCCTGACTGCGCCAAGCCTGGATAATCTCTATGGCCGGGTGAATGTCCCTGCAGCCAGACCCGACGGCGCCCCCAACCCGCCCAACTCTGTAGCAGCAATTTCCGCTGAAACCGGTGAAGTGCTCTGGAGCTATGAGCAGGAAGCCATCATGATGTCCCTGATGTCCACTGGCGGAGGGCTGATATTCGGTGGTGACAACAATGGTCGCATGAAAGCACTGGACCAACGCAGCGGTGAAGTGCTGTGGGAAGTGAATGTCGGCTCCACGGTTAGTGGTTACCCGACAACTTTCATGGCTAACGGCAAGCAGTATATTGCTTTCAGTACCGGCCGCTCGCTTTATGCCGGCGCAACCGATGCTAACCTGCTGTTTGTATTCGCCCTGCCGGATTAACCCGGACCTGGCGGCAACAAAAAGGCCACCTTGTGTGGCCTTTTTTATTGCGCTTTAAAAAACAGTGCGTTTAATGCCCCTGCTTTGCCAAGCCCACAGGCCTTAGCTATTATCGACCGGCTAAACTAGAATGCCTGCAGTTGAAGGCTGCTGAATATAAGAAAGAATTAGCAAGAGGAATTACCATGCGCAATCACCTTAGTTCCCACTTCCAGAAATCAGTACTGGCTCTTGGCCTGATATCCGCTTCTTTGCTGCCTTTAAACAGCCTCGCTGCTGAAGCCATGGCCGAGCAGCAGGAACGCATCAACCAGGTTCTGCAGGACTTTACGCCGGTTACCGATGAGATGATTCAGAATCCCGATCCGGCTGACTGGTTAAGCTGGCGTCGAACACTAAATTCATGGGGGCACAGCCCGCTGGACCAGATCAACCGGGATAATGTTGACCAGTTGCGCATGGTCTGGACCCGGGGACTGGATGCCGGCATTCAGGAAGGCACCGCCCTGGTCCATGATGGCATCATGTTTTTCCCCAACCCCATGGACGTGGTACAGGCCATTGATATTGAATCCGGCGACCTGATCTGGGAATATCGCCGCCGCTTGCCGCGTGACCTGCGCGATTATTTTCCGGTACCTGATATCAACCGCAACCTGGCCATCTATCAGGACCTGATTATTGACACCAGTGCCGACGATTATATTTATGCCCTCAATGCCCGTACCGGCGAACTGGTCTGGGAAACCCAGATTCTGGATTACACCCGAGGTGCCCAGCAGACCTCCGGCCCCATCATTGCCAATGGCCTGGCAATTTCCGGTCGTGGTTGCGAACCTGAAGGCGGCCCGGATGCCTGTGTCATGACGGCACATGATGCACGTACCGGCGAAGAAGTCTGGCGCACGCGTACCATCGCCCGGCCCGGTGAACCCAATGGTGATTCCTGGGGTGATATGGCAGATGAAGATCGCTGGCATGTCGGCACCTGGCTGGTGCCCTCATTTGACCCGGAACTGAACCTGGTATATTTCGGCACTTCCGTCACTTCGCCGGCGCCGAAATTCATCATGGAAGGAAATGACAAGCAATATCTGTATCACAATTCCACGCTGGCACTGGATGCTTCCACCGGCGAGATCGTCTGGTACTACCAGCACATGGTCGATCACTGGGACTATGATTTTCCCTTTGAGCGACTACTGGTCGATACCGTTGTCGCTCCTGACCCCGATGCAGTTGAATGGATCAATCCGGACATTGAACCCGGCGAGGAAAGAAAAGTCCTGACCGGCATTCCGGGCAAGCCCGGACTGGTCTATACCCTGGACCGTGAAACCGGTGAGTTCCTCTGGTCAACTCCAGTGGTTTACCAGAACCTGATTGAAAATATCGACGGCCGTACCGGTGAAGTGACCCTGAACCCTGAAGTGATGTTTACTGAAGTCGGTCAGGAAGTGTATACCTGTGGTGGCGTCAGTCGTAACTGGCCTTCCGGCACTTACAGCCCGACCACCAATGTGATGTATTACGGACTGCAAAATACCTGTAGCGAAACTACCTCCATCATGACTGAGCAGAGCCTGGATAATCTCTACGGTATTGCCGGTTACGGCAGCATCGTGCCCCTGCCTGACGGTACGCTGCCCCCAAGTAATGTTTCCGCCATTTCAGCCGAAACCGGCGAAGTGCTCTGGAGATACGAACAGGACGCCATCATGCTGTCACTGATGTCCACCGACGGCGGGCTGATTTTTGGCGGTGATAACAATGGCCGCATGAAAGCGCTGGACCAGCGCACTGGCGAAGTACTCTGGGAAATCAATGTCGGTTCCACCGTCAGCGGTTACCCGACCACCTTCATGCATAATGGCAAGCAGTATCTGGCCATCAGTACCGGTCTGTCCCTGTATGCCGGTCAGACAGATGCCAACCTGCTCTTTGTTTTTGCTTTGCCGGATTAAGTCCTGCCTGACAAAAATAGCTGATAATAAAAAGGCCGCTTGATGCGGCCTTTTTATTTCTCGCTGAGCATCAGCAAGTCAGTCTGCCAGTAAATTAAGAATTTCATCCGTCTTGCATTGCATCAAGGCAGGATCAGCTCTTGATTCCACATTCAGCCGGATTACCGGTTCGGTATTGGACTTGCGCAGATTGAAACGCCATTCACCCATGTCCATGCTCAGACCATCGGTGAAATCAGTTTCCTGTGCCTGACTGGTGTAATGCTCCTGAACTTTATCGATCGCCGCCTGGGCGTCAGCGACTTCACGATTGATTTCACCACTGGCCGGGAAAGCAGCCATGCGTTCTTGCACCAGAGACGAAAAAGGCTGATTACTGCGGGACAGGATTTCCAGCACAAGCAACCAGGGCACCATGCCACTGTCACAATAATAAAAATCCCGAAAATAATGATGGGCACTCATCTCACCACCATAAACGGCATCGACCTGGCGCATCTTTTCCTTGATAAAAGCATGCCCGCTTTTACACAGTACAGTCTTGCCACCGAACTCCTGCACTACTGCTTCGGTATTCCAGCACAGCCTGGGGTCATGAATAATAAGTCCGCCAGGCTGCTTTTTCAGAAATGCTTCAGCCAGAAGGCCGACAATGTAATAGCCCTCGATGAAGGTTCCTTTCTCATCAAAAAAGAAGCAACGGTCAAAATCACCATCCCAGGCAATACCCAGGTCTGCATCATGTTCCAGAATCGCATCAATTGTCGGCTGGCGATTTTCCTGCAACAGTGGGTTGGGTACGCCTTTGGGAAAATGACCGTCAGCTTCATGCTGAACTTTTATAAATTCCACCGGCAAATGTGTTTCCAGTAAATCGATAATCTGGCCTGCGCCACCATTGCCGGCATTACAGACAATTTTCAGCGGCTTGATAACAGCCGGATCAATATAGGACAGAAGATGTTCGATGTAAGCGTCTTTCACATCGACTTCTTGCAACTCTCCGGAGTTATCAGGCTCGGAAAAAACGCCTTCTTCCGCGAGAGCACGAATATCTTCAAGTCCGGTATCACTGCTGATTGGTTTGGAGTTTTCCCGCACGAATTTCATGCCGTTGTAATCTTTTGGATTGTGGCTGGCCGTTACCACAATGCCGCCGTCCATCTTTAGATGACTGGTGGCAAAATATATTTCTTCCGTGCCGCACTGACCGATATGGCTGACATTAACGCCAGCATCCAGCAGTCCTTTACTCAGCGCCTCGCAGATTTGCGGACTACTCAGACGAATATCATGACCGACAACAACTTTTTTCGGCTGTAAAAACTCGGCATAAGCCCGGCCAATGCGATAGGCAATATCTTCATTGAGTTGATCAGGAATGCGCCCACGGACATCATAGGCTTTAAAACAGGTGATGGTTTGTGTCACGATAAATCCTTGTTACAGCTTGATGGTATTACTCGACCGCTTCATAGACATTTTTATAATAATAACTGTTGGCTTCCATGAAGCCTTCCACACTGCCACAGTCAAAACGCTGCCCCTTGAATTTATAACCCAGTACTCCGCCCCCTTCCTTTGCCTGGGTCAGCAAGGCATCGGTAATCTGTACTTCATTATTACGACCCGGAGGTGTTTTACGAATAATGTCGAATATGTCGGGTGTCAGGATATATCGGCCAATAATTGCCAGGTTGCTTGGTGCGTCTTCCGGCGCGGGCTTTTCCACCATGTCAGTGATTTTGATCAGTCCGGGCTCAACTTCTTCGCCGACAATAACGCCGTATTTATGCGTCTCATCAGCAGGTACTTCTTCAATAGCAACGATGCTGCACTGATATTTATTGTACAGCTCAACCATTTGCGAAAGCACGCCCTGCGCTGGTGAATAACAAAGATCATCTGCCAGCACTACAGCGAATGGCTGATCACCTATCAGGGTCTCGCCGGTGAGAATGGCATGCCCAAGCCCTTTCATTTCAATCTGCCGGGTATAGGAAAACACGGCCTCATCGATGATGCGGCGAATATCGGTGAGATACTTTTCCTTGCCGGAACCTGAAATCTGGTGCTCCAGTTCATAATTGGTATCGAAATGATCAGCAATTGCCCGCTTGCCCCGACCGGTAATTATCGCCATCTTGTCCATACCGGCTTCCATGGCTTCTTCAACACCGTATTGAATCAGGGGCTTGTTGACTACCGGCAACATCTCCTTAGGCATGGATTTCGTGGTTGGCAAAAAACGGGTGCCGTAACCGGCTGCCGGGAATAGACATTTCTTGATTGCTGCTGGTTTGCTCATGGTGTTAATCAGACCTTGTTTTATTTGATTCTGCCGTATTTGTCTTCAAAGCGCTCAATATCATCTTCCCCCAGGTAAGATCCGCACTGGACCTCTATGACAATGACATCTTCATTGCCGGTATTTTCAAGACGATGCTTAACTTTGACGGGGATATAGGTCGATTGATCTGCTTGCAGGCTTAATACTTCATCTCCATTTGTTACTTTTGCTTTACCGCTGACCACAGTCCAGTGCTCTGCCCTATGATGGTGCAGCTGCAAGGAAAGTGAAGCTCCAGGCTTAACGATAATTCGTTTGACCTGAAACCCCGGCCCTTCAGCCAGGCTTTCATAGCTGCCCCATGGCCTGCGTACTACATGTGGCAGGCTGACTTCACTGCGATTGTTACCCTTGAGTAGCTCAACCAGGGTTTTTACATCCTGGGCAGAGGCCTTGTTTGTCACCAGGACAGAATCGGCAGTCTCGACTACTACTGCATCTTCCATGCCAGCCACTGTGACCAGCCGGGAAGAAGCATGGATATAGGAATTTTTCACCTGATGTACCAGGTTGTCTCCGGCAAGTACATTACCGTCTGCATTTTTTTCGGCCTTGTCCCAGATGGCATCCCAGGCGCCCAGATCACTCCAGTCAGCTGCAAGCGGGACTACCAGCGCATTGGCCGTTTTTTCCATGACTGCATAATCAATTGAGTCAGATGGACTTTCGGCAAACCTGCTTTCAGGGATTTCCCTGAATAACTGCTCAGCCTGACTGTCCTGAAACGCCTTGGTGCAGCAATTGAATATCTCCACAGCATGAGCTTCCAGTTCCCGTAAATAACTGTCGGCACGGAATACAAACATGCCGCTATTCCAGTAATAGTCGCCACTGTCCAGGTATGCCTGTGCCCTGGCTGCGTCCGGTTTTTCCACAAACTCTGCGACCTGAAACAGTTCACCTGCCGGCGCTGCCCTTCGGATATAACCATAACCGGTTTCCGGGCGCTCAGGCACGATACCAAAGGTCACCAGCTGCCCCTGTTCTGCAGCATCGACAGCCCTGGAAATTGCCTGATGGAAAACATCGACTTTTTCAATCAGGTGGTCTGCGGCCAGAATCAGCAGGACAGCATCTTTCTGTTTTTCCAGAGCTGACATTGCCGCAAGCGCAACTGCCGGTGCGGTATTCCTGACCACAGGCTCCAGAATGATAGCGGCCTGTTCAATAGCGATATCATTTAACTGTTCGGCAGCCAGGAACCGGTGGGCTTCATTGCACAGCACAATCGGTTCAGCAAGTTTTTCCAGACCTTGCAGGCGCAGCAGCGTTTGTTGGAACAGGGTCGGCTTGCCGGGCAGCAATTCGACAAACTGTTTGGGCAGTGAATCCCTCGAGACAGGCCACAATCGGGAACCGGTTCCGCCTGCCATAACTACGGGGTATATCATGCTTGTATTTCTCTCATGGACTGTTTGGATAAAAATTAAAGTGGCGCATTATACCCGCTTAAACCGGGAATTTATTATCGTTTCCACTCACTTATCTCTATAATAGCGGCTTTTTGCCATACCCTGGCCAATACCCAGTGCAGGAATAATCGCTTCCAGACTATGACAACAGAATTTATCCCAAAAAACAGCTATAACCGCGAAGAACTTCTGCAGTGCGGTTATGGTGAATTATTCAGCCCCGGAAATCCCAAGCTGCCCATCGATAATATGCTGATGATGGACAGAATCGTCGAAATTTCGGCCGACGGTGGCAGTGAGGGCAAAGGCCATATCATCGCTGAACTCGACATTAAACCGGAATTGTGGTTTTTTGCCTGTCACTTCCATGGAGACCCGGTCATGCCTGGCTGTCTGGGACTGGATGCCATGTGGCAGCTGGTTGGATTTTACCTTGGCTGGCGTGGTAATAATGGCAAAGGCCGGGCCCTGGGCTGTGGTGAAGTCAAATTCACGGGTGAAATCCTGCCACATCATAAAAAAGTGGTGTACGAACTGGACATCAAACGCCTGATTGAGCGCAAGCTGGTAATGGGTATCGCCGATGGCACGGTTTCGGTGGATGGACAGGTCATCTATACTACCAAGGGACTTAAAGTCGGTCTTTTCAAGCCCGATGAAAGCTTATCCTGAGTTTAGGGAGTCTTAATATATGCGTCGTGTGGTTGTTACCGGGATGGGCATCGTTTCCTGCCTGGGGCTAGATAAACAAAGCGTTACTGAATCTCTCAAAAACGGTCGCAGCGGTATTTCTTATCGTCCAGAGTATGAAGAAGTCGGTATGCGCTCTCATGTTGCCGGAGCTGTCGATGTCGATTTCAGTGAACATATTGACCGGAAATCTTTAAGGTTTATGGGTGCAGCCGCCGGCTATGGCTATATTTCAATGGCCAATGCCATCAAGGATGCCGGTCTCTCGGAAGCGGAAGTATCCAACGAACGAACCGGAATCATTATGGGATCCGGTGGTACATCAACCCAGGATCAGGTTGAGACTGTGGATATCATGCGAGAAAAAGGCCTGAAACGTGTCGGGCCTTACCGCGTGACGCGAACCATGGGCAGTACCGTTTCTGCCTGTCTGGCCACCCCTTTTAAAATCAAGGGCGTCAATTATTCAATATCTTCAGCCTGTTCCACCAGCGCGCACTGTATCGGCAACGCCATGGAACTGATCCAGCTGGGCAAACAGGACATGGTGTTTGCTGGCGGTGGTGAAATGGAGCACTGGTCCCTGAGCTGTATGTTTGATGCCATGGGCGCCTTATCGACGCAATACAATGCAACACCCGAAAAAGCATCGCGAGCCTATGACAAAGACCGTGACGGTTTTGTCATTGCCGGTGGTGGCGGAACGCTGGTCATTGAAGCACTGGATCATGCGCTGGCCCGTGGCGCGAATATCTATGCTGAATTAACCGGCTATGGTGCCACTTCAGATGGTTACGATATGGTTGCACCTTCCGGTGAAGGCGCAATACGCTGCATGCGCATGGCCATGCAAAGCAGTAGCAGTTCCATTGACTACATCAATGCGCATGGGACCAGCACACCGGTCGGTGATCTTCGTGAAATAGAAGCAGTTAAGGAAGTCTTCGGCGATAAAATACCGACCATCAATTCGACCAAATCCCTTTCCGGGCACTCCCTGGGAGCCGCAGGAGTACAGGAAGCTATCTACAGCCTGCTGATGATGGAAAATAATTTCATTGCCGCATCGGCCAATATTGAAAATCTCGACCCGGAAATTGCTGAAATTGGTAATGTACCGATTGCCACCAAGCTGATTGAGGATGTCGAAATCAATGCTGCCATGTCCAACAGTTTTGGATTTGGTGGTACCAATGCTACCCTGATTTTTGAAAAGTACCGGGAATAGTCGATCTGTCATTTAATGGCGGGATTTATGCATCAATTACTGAAAATCTCTCTGCTGTGTTTATTAAGCCTGAACCCGGCCTATGCCCAACTCGGTAACCAGACAGGGTCCGGCAATATCTTCGACAATGCTCCATTGCGGACCGGTACCCTGCAATCCGTTATGCCAGCCGACTCGGCTTTTGCGCTGGATGTATATGTCGAAAGTACCAGCAATATCGTCCTGAACTGGCAGATCGAACCCGGATATTACCTCTACCGCAAAAGCCTGGGTATTGATTCGGACAATACAGCGCTGGGTACGCCACTGATTCCTGAGGGAATACAGACTCATGATGAGTTTTTCGGCGATGTCGAAGTCTATTACGGACAGTTACTGATTCGTATTCCTTATGATCCGGAACAGATCGGCGACAGCATCACCCTCAACCTGGATTACCAGGGTTGTGCCGAAGAGCGTTATTGCTACCCGGTGCAGAACAGGTCAATTACGCTGGAAATTCTTTAAAATCCCTTTAGCAGGGAAGCCTGAACATCTGCTTTCTGCTTCTTTTACGCCTGCTTTACGCTTTTGATGAGAAAAATTTTGCTTTTTTTATCATTTTTTAAGTAAAAATGGCTGAAATTTGCGGCGAAAATCGTTAAATTAGCGGGGAAAACACAGGGAAACTACACAAACAGTGACACATGAGCACTATACTCGTCATTAATGGCCCCAATCTCAACCTGCTAGGTCAACGGGAAACGCACATCTATGGTTCCCAGACTCTGGAAGATATTAATGCCGGATTACAGACTCAGGCCGAAAAGGCCGGGCTGGACATTGATTTTGTCCAGAGTAATGCTGAACATGAAATTGTTGAGCATATCCATCAGGCTGGCAAAAAGAAGGTGGGATTGATTATCATTAATGCCGCCTCCCTGACACATACCAGCATTGCCCTGCGTGATGCCCTGCTTGGCGTTAAAATTCCCTTCATTGAAGTGCATATTTCCAATGTCTACAGTCGCGAAGAGTTTCGCAAGCATTCTTACCTGTCGGACATTGCTGCCGGTTGTATCGTCGGCCTGGGCGTACAGGGATATGAACTGGCGCTACAGGCAGCAATTAGACAACTCACCAGTTCCAAGAACCAGGACTGAGCAAATTTTTATACCTGAGAGAGAACCATGGATATAAGAAAAGTAAAAAAGCTGATTGAACTACTCGAAGAATCGGGGATCAATGAAATTGAAATAAAGGAAGGCGAAGAAGCCGTTCGCATCAGTCGTGGCAGCAGTGTACAGTCTTATGCACCACCGCCTCCACCAATGCCGGCAGCGCCAGCTGCAGCCCCCGCACCAGCTGCAAGCGAAGCCGGTGCCGGAGCCAGTGATACTCACAAAGGCCATCCGGTCAAATCGCCCATGGTTGGCACTTTCTACCGCTCACCCTCGCCAAGTTCACCACCCTTTGTTGAAGTTGGGCAGCAGGTCAAGGCTGGCGATGTTATCTGTATTGTCGAAGCCATGAAAATGATGAACCAGATCGAGGCGAGTAAAGCGGGAGTCATTGAAGCCATTCTGGTTGAAGACGGAGAACCTGTTGAATACGATCAGCCGCTGGTTTCCATCGTCTGAGTTCTGAAATCCACCCTAATTTTTTCAGGAACTCATACACACTATGTTAGAAAAAATATT
Source organism: Gammaproteobacteria bacterium UBA5109 (assembly GCA_002414385.1). Lineage (GTDB taxonomy): Bacteria > Pseudomonadota > Gammaproteobacteria > Pseudomonadales > Pseudohongiellaceae > UBA5109. Next base: position 610,449 of record DHZH01000002.1, on the reverse strand, counting down.
GATAGCAAACCGGGGCGAAATCGCTCTGCGAATTCTGCGGGCCTGTAAAGAGCTCGGAATCAAAACTGTCGCCGCCCATTCCGTTGCCGACAAGGATCTCATGCATGTGCGACTGGCCGATGAGTCTGTCTGTATCGGCCCGGCAAAATCTTCTGAAAGTTACCTGAACGTTCCGGCGCTCATCAGTGCCATGGAGTTAACCGATGCCGATGCTGTCCATCCGGGTTATGGTTTTCTTTCAGAAAATGCCGATTTTGCCGAACAGGTAGAAAAATGCGGCTTCATATTTATCGGGCCGACTGCTGACACCATTCGGGCCATGGGAGATAAAGTCTCGGCCATCGAAGTCATGACCAAAGCTGGCGTACCAACGGTACCGGGCTCCAACGGCCCACTCACTGAAGATAGTGAACGCACGCTAAGAATAGCCCGAGAAATCGGCTATCCGGTGATGATCAAGGCTGCAGCAGGAGGTGGAGGCAGGGGCATGCGAGTGGTGCATAATGAACCCTCCCTTTTAAAATCAATTTCTGTTACCCAGAATGAAGCCGGATCCTTTTTCGGCAACAGCACAGTTTATCTGGAAAAATTTCTTGGCAATCCCCGCCACATAGAGATCCAGGTTATCGGGGATGGCAAGGGGAATGCGATCAGTCTGGGTGACCGCGACTGCTCCATGCAACGCCGCCATCAGAAAGTTGTTGAAGAAGCTCCGGCACCCGGCATCACAGATAAAGAGCGCCAGGACATCATGGAATCCTGTATTGAAGCCTGTAAACATCTTAAATATCGCGGCGCCGGTACTCTGGAATTTCTTTATGAAGACGGTAATTTTTATTTTATTGAAATGAATACCCGGGTACAGGTGGAGCATCCGGTTACCGAACTGATTACCGGTATCGATATCGTCAAGGAACAGTTACGGGTGGCTTCCGGCCTGCCACTTTCAGTGAAACAGGAAGAAATAGAATTACGCGGGCATGCCATTGAATGCCGCATCAATGCCGAAGACCCGGTCAGTTTTCTGCCCAGCCCCGGCAAGATCAATATGTTTCATGCCCCGGGTGGCAGCGGAATCCGCATCGATTCCCATATTTACAGTGGTTATACCGTTCCACCATATTATGACTCCCTGATTGCCAAGCTCATTGCCTATGGTGCTGACCGCGATGAAGCCCTGGCCAGAATGAGTAATGCCCTGGAAGAGATGCATATCGATGGCATCAAAACCAATATTTCCCTGCACCAGGATATTATCCATGATGCCGGATTCCGCGCCGGCGGGGTCAACATCCACTATCTGGAGCAAAAGCTGAATCTCTGAGTTCTGAGGGAGCCTGAACCCAATGGGGTGGATCCAGTTACAAATGCGTACCACTCCGGACCAGGTTCAGGCACTGGAAGCTCATCTTCAGAACCAGGGTGCCCAGGCTATTACCTACCTGGATGCCGCCGACCAGGCACTGTTTGAACCCGAACGCGGTGAGACCCCTTTCTGGAATGATATCCTCCTGAGTGCCCTGTTTTCTGATGAACTTTCTCCTCCGCAACTGCTTGAACTGATTCAGACAGGCTATGAAGGTCAACTTCCAGCGCTGGATTTCAGCTTACTTGAAGATCAGGCATGGGAACGCAGCTGGATTGAAAATTTCAAACCCATGAGTTTCGGAGACAGGTTGAGCATTTACCCCAGCTGGACTGAAGCGCCTGAGAGCGGGGGCGTGATCATGAAACTTGATCCCGGCCTGGCATTTGGCACCGGCACGCATCCGACCACTGCACTTTGCCTGAACTGGCTTGATCAGCAGAACCTGGATCAATTGACACTTGTTGATTACGGCTGTGGATCGGGCATTCTGGGAATTGCCGCGCTCCTGCTCGGCGCAGTCAAGGTCTATGGTGTCGATAACGATCCCCAGGCGCTACAGGCAACCCATGACAACTGCGACAAGAACCAGCTGGATAAAACAAAATTTCCGGTACTTCTGCCCACTGATTTTGTCGCAGAAATAAACAGAAAAACCATAGCTCCCTGTGATCTGTTGCTGGCCAATATTCTGGCCGGTCCACTGATTAGTCTGGCCCGCTACCTGGGAGCCCTGGTCAAACCGGGTGGCCAGATACTCTTATCCGGCATTCTGGAAGAACAGAGTGATACCGTGCTGGAAGCCTATCAGAATGATTTTACCTTGAGCCCTCCCGTCATTCAGGATGGCTGGGTTAGAATAGATGGTCGACGACTGAACTGAATCGCTAATGGCTATTTTCTCCGCTAATGGTTTTTTTAATCCCCTAATGGCTTTTTTAATCCGCTAATGGCTTTAATCCACTAATGCCTTCATTTATCACCCGCTGCCCGCACTGCGAAACCTCTTTCAACATTACCGAAGAGCAACTCAGAATTGCCCAGGGTATCGTGCGTTGCGGATTTTGCCTGCAAACCTTTTCTGCGCTGGAGCATCAGCTGTTTAACGATGAAGAAAGCGAGCTCGCTGAAGTTGTTTTTGAAGGAAAGTCCGATACAGAGTCTTTTTTTACAGAGCATGGCAGGGCTGAAAAATCCGGCATTGATACTGAAGAGGATACAGAGAGTCATGATGATGAGGAATTTGATAAGGAAGATGACGAAGACAGGGAAGAAACGCCTGGTTCCAGTCTCCATGACTTGGGAAGTGATTCCCCGCAAACACCTGGGCTTATTTTAAAAGATACTGTCCTGTCCTCCAGCCTGCCGGATTTACCGGCCGCGAATGAAATTATCCCCGCTCAATCCGCTTATGAAGATGAAGCCGGGGCTTCTGAAGATTTCCCTGAAGAAGAGCAAACCGTAGCCGAGAAGACTGCAGAACCCGAATTTGACGACAGCAGAGAGCCGATGCTGGAAGACCAGGATGACAGTGCCGGGGATACAGAAAGTGCATTCCAGCAGGAGCCGGCTGCCAGTGACAGAGACAGTGACAGTGAAGAAGAGTACGAACTTGCAGGCTATTCTGAAGGTCTATCCCGTGAAACTGCAGAACCGAGAGCTTTCAGCAGCACTGAAGATTTTGGGGGAAGTACACCGGCTACTGCAAGCCAGGCTGACAAAGTAACCAGGAAACAGGAACTCGAACATCTGAATTCCCTCTATTATGACGAATCAGAATTAAGCGGGGTGGAAGACAGCAATATTGACGCCCTGAGCGATGAACCGATTGCCATTTATCATCAACAGCAACGCTCAGTCCTGTTTAAAACAGTCCTGCTCAGTGCCAACCTGCTGCTGATATTGCTGCTGGCAGGACAGTATGTCTGGGGGAATCTTGAATCGGTAATGCAAAATGATCGCCTGAACCCATTTACTTCAGCCCTTTGTTCCTTGATAAACTGCCCGGAAACCGAGCAGTTTGATCTGAGCCGTTTCGAAACAGAAGAGTTGCTGGTGAATGCGCACCCGGATATTGATAATGCCCTGCTGGTTGATTTTATTTTTCGCAATACTGCTGCCTATGCACAACAGTTTCCCATGGTGGAGCTGAACTTTACCGATATCAATCAGCGTCTGCTGGCAAACCGCCTGTTCGGTCCGGATGAATACCTGGAAGCAGAATTACAGCAGTTCACCCGCATCCCCGCCCAGTCCTCGGTACAGGTGCGCCTGGAAATTGCCGACCCCGGACCGGCGGCAATTAATTACACCCTCGCCCTGCGCGCACCTTCTATGGCCCGCTAAATTCTAGTAGAATCCCTTGCTTCCTTCTTGATTAATGTCGGGCAAGAAACAGTGATTCAGATAGGGCCTTATAAACTGGACTCCCGGGTAGTACTTGCCCCGATGGCCGGAGTCACGGATCGCCCTTTTCGAACCCTTTGTCGCCAGTATGGCGCCGGCCTTACCCCCTCGGAAATGCTGACTTCCAATATTCGCCTGTGGGGCAGTGAAAAGAATCGTCTGCGTCGCAGTCATCTTGACGAAGCAGGTCCGCGAGTCGTGCAGATCGCCGGTTCCGATCCCGGATTGATGGCTCAGGCGGCGCGACTGAACATGCAGGAAGGCGCACAGATCATTGATATCAACATGGGCTGTCCGGCCAAGAAAGTCCTGAAAAAAGCCGCTGGTTCTGCCCTGCTTAAAGACGAAAAACTGGTCAGCAAAATTTTAACCAGCGTTGTCGACGCTGTGGAAATTCCGGTAACCCTGAAAATCCGTACCGGCTGGAACCCGACCCAGCGCAACGGCGTGAACATCGCCCGAATTGCTGAAGATGCCGGGATCCTGGCCCTGGCGGTCCATGGTCGCACCCGTGAATGCATGTTCAGGGGAGAGGTTGAATATGACACCATCGCAGCCATTAAAGACAGTGTTACGATTCCGGTATTCGCCAACGGGGATATCGACAGCCCGCAAAAAGCCAGGGCAGTGCTTGAGCACACAGCAGCGGATGGAGTCATGATCGGCCGGGCGGCTCAGGGTTCACCCTGGATCTTTCAGCAGATAGACCATTACCTGAAAACGGGAGAAGCCCTGCCGCTTCCGGGCCTGCATCAGCAACTTGAGATAATACTGCACCATCTTCACGCCCTGTATGAGTTTTATGGTGACTTCAAAGGCGTGATGTTTGCCCGTAAACATGTCAGCTGGTACTGTCATGATTTGCCAGAGCAATCTGCTTTCAGAAAAAAATTCAATCAGCTTGAGAGTGCGGAACAGCAACTTGAAAATCTTATTCAGTTTTTCACTCACCTCATTGACGGTAATTCCGGACAGGATGAGACGACACAAAAAATTGCAGCATGAGCGACAATAAACCACAAACGCTGAAGCAATGTGTTAATGAGGCCCTGGAAGATTATCTGAACCAGGTGGAACCCGAACATATCAGCGACCTCTACACCATGGTTCTTGCCGAAGTTGAGGCACCGATGCTGGCCGTTGTCATGAAACATGCCCGCAGCAATCAAAGTAAAGCCGCTTCAATGCTGGGGCTGAACCGCGGTACCCTGAGAAAAAAACTACGCCAGTACCGTCTGCTTGACTGAATTACCCAAACGCTCTGATTAACAACAGGAAACCCTTACATTATGTCTGAAGCCAGCCCGATCAAAGTGACTCGTGCGCTAATCTCTGTGTCTGATAAAACCGCTATATCCGAATTTGCCGCTGCCCTCGCCGGCCTGGGAGTAGAATTACTTTCTACCGGTGGAACCTACAAACTGCTTGCTGATGCCGGGATTCCGGTTACAGAAATAGCTGATTACACCGGCTTCCCGGAAATGATGGATGGCCGGGTAAAAACCCTGCATCCAAAAGTTCATGGCGGTATTCTGGCCCGTCGCGGAACGGATGATGAAATCATGCAGAAACATGAAATTCCGCCCATTGATATGGTGGTAGTCAACCTGTATCCCTTTCAGGCAACAGTGGCACGACCAGACTGTGACCTGCCAGCAGCCATCGAAAATATCGATATCGGCGGCCCGACCATGCTGCGCGCCGCCGCCAAGAATCATGCCTTTGTCAGCGTGATTGTTGATCCGGCAGACTACCAGCCGGTGCTTGATGAACTGACTCAGAATAATGCCTGCCTGAGCCAGCAAAGCCGTTTTGATCTGGCGGTTAAAACCTTTGAACACACTGCGCAGTATGACGGTGCCATTGCCAACTATCTTGGCAGGATCACCAGTGGCAATGAATTCCCCCGCACCTATAATGCCCAGTTCAGTAAAAAGCAGGACATGCGCTACGGTGAAAACCCGCACCAGCAAGCAGCCTTCTATGTTGAAGCAGGGAAACAGAGTGGTACTGTATCCGCCGCCGAACAGCTCCAGGGCAAAGAGCTTTCTTTCAATAATATTGCCGATACCGATGCCGCCCTGGAATGTGTCAAAAGTTTTACTGAGCCGGCCTGCGTGATCGTCAAACATGCCAATCCCTGCGGCGTCGGGGTTGCTGAAAATATCCTGCAGGCTTACGAAAAAGCCTACCGGACCGACCCCACTTCAGCCTTTGGCGGTATCATTGCCTTTAACCGCGAACTGGATGAAAGCACCGCCAGATCGATTATTGACCGTCAGTTCACGGAAGTCATTATTGCCCCCTCGGTATCAACAGGAGCAGCTGAAGCTATCAAAACCAAGCAGAACCTGCGGCTGTTACGCTGTGGTGAGTGGTCAGCTTACGATCCGGCCACCCTGGACTATAAAAAGGTCAACGGCGGTTTGCTGGTCCAGAACCTGGATACCGGCAGCATCAGTGAAAGCGACCTGACTTTTGTCAGTAAACGCCAGCCAAGCGCAGCAGAGCTTTCTGATTTACTGTTCGCCTGGAAAGTTGTCAAGTACGTCAAATCCAATGCCATTGTCTATGTCAAAGACCAGCAGACGGTGGGCATCGGCGCCGGGCAGATGAGTCGTGTATACAGCGCCAGAATTGCCGGCATCAAGGCTGCCGATGAGGGGCTGCAGGTCAAGGGCTCGGTAATGGCTTCCGATGCCTTTTTCCCATTCAGCGACGGGATTGAAGCTGCCGCTGAAGCCGGAATCACTGCAGTCATTCAGCCAGGCGGATCGAAAAACGACCAGCAGGTCATTGATGCCGCTGATGCGGCAGGGATGGCCATGGTCTTTACCGGCATGCGGCATTTCAGGCATTAATGGGGAACTACTTAGGCTTTAGTGGCGTATTTTGGCGTATCACTGCAGGAATACTCCGTTAAGGCCCTGGCTATAATTCAAAGCAGATTTTAGAAGGCTTTTAAATGAAAGTTTTAATCATTGGCAGCGGTGGACGCGAACATGCCCTGGCCTGGAAAGCCGCCCAGTCACCGCTGGTTGACAAGGTTTATGTTGCGCCGGGCAATGCCGGTACAGCACGTGAAGCAAAACTGGAAAACGTCAGTCTGGACCCGATGGACTTTGCTGCCTTGACTGATTTTGCCCGCGCGGAAGATATTGCACTGAGTATAGTCGGTCCGGAAGCACCGCTGGTTGCCGGAATTGTTGATTATTTCAAGGCTAAAGATCTGGCCTGTTTTGGCCCGACACAGGGTGCCGCCCAGCTGGAAGGATCCAAGGCTTTCAGCAAGGATTTTTTACAACGCCACAATATCCCCACTGCCGCCTATGCTGTGTTCAGTGAAGAAGAACAGGCTATTGAATACCTGAAAAACCAGTCCATGCCGATTGTTATCAAGGCTGACGGACTGGCCGCCGGCAAAGGCGTCATCATCGCTCAAAGTCTCGATGAAGCCTGTGCTACGGTTAAAGACATGTTATCCGGCAACAGTTTTGGCGAAGCCGGGCATCGTGTCGTCATTGAAGAATTCATGCGTGGTGAGGAAGCCAGTTTTATAGCCCTGGTCGATGGCAGGACCGCTCTGCCTTTTGCCAGTTCACAGGATCACAAGGCCCGTGATGATGGTGATAAAGGACCCAACACCGGCGGTATGGGAGCCTATTCTCCGGCCCCGGTGGTGACTCCGGAAGTCCATGAACGCATCATGGCAGAAGTGATTATTCCAACCGTCAGGGGAATGGCAGCCGAGGGTAATACCTACACCGGATTTCTCTATGCCGGCCTGATGATTACACCGGAGGGGCAGCCCAAAGTCGTCGAATTTAACTGCCGTTTTGGTGACCCGGAAGCACAGCCGGTGATGATGCGTTTGCAAAGCGACCTGGTCAGTCTCTGTCAGTCAGCCCTGGAACAGAAGCTGGATGAAGCTGAAATAAGTTTTGATCCGCGTCCCTGCGTTGGGGTAGTTCTGGCAGCCGGCGGGTACCCGAATTCTTATGCCAAAGGCAATGTGATCAGTGGTCTGGATGCTGATCATGGCACCAGCGCAAAAATCTTTCACGCCGGGACGAAACTGCAAGATGGACAGGTGGTGACCAGTGGTGGTCGCGTGCTCTGTGCCACCGCTCTGGGTGATTCAGTAACAGCAGCACAGCAGGCTGCCTATGCGCTGGCCGACGCAATTCACTGGGATCAAGTATACTATCGCAAAGACATTGCCTATCGCGCCATTGCACGGGAAAAAAGCTGACAAAGATTATGTCCACATCAAACACAGGTTTAGCCGACACCCTGATCACACATTTTGACCGGGCACTACGGACACTGGTTCCCGGTTCCGTTACTGCCGCCCGGCAAAACCCGGCAACAGCCGCATGCAATAATCAGCTGGATGCCCGGGACAGCAAACAAAGTGCCGGGCTGATGCGCATCAATCACACCGGTGAAGTCTGTGCCCAGGCCCTGTATCAGGGACAGTCCCTGACTGCGCGTTTACCAGAGGTCAGGCTGTCCATGGAACAGGCAGCGGCTGAGGAAATTGATCATCTGCACTGGTGTGAAGCACGTCTTGAAGAGCTTGACAGTCAACCCAGTATATTCAATCCGCTGTGGTATGGCATGTCCTACGGCCTGGGGGCGCTGGCCGGTCTTGCCGGAGACAAATGGAGTCTGGGTTTTGTTGCAGAGACCGAACATCAGGTCTGTGAGCACCTCAACGAACATCTGCACAGACTTCCCGAGACCGACAGCAAAAGCAAAGCCATTCTGGAGCAGATGCTGATCGATGAAGCCAAACATGCCACCATGGCAGAAACGGCCGGTGCTGCAGATCTGCCCCGGGCCTGTAAAAAGTCCATGCGCTTTATGGCAGGACTGATGAAGCAAATCGTTTACCGCATTTAGCAAACAGCCAGGTGTCAGAGTCATGACTCTGACACCTGAAGTTTGGCTCCCCCTTCAGATCATTTCCACGCTGTGTGTCATCCTGACTCCGGCATTTTTCAGCATGATTGATGCCGAGCAGTATTTTTCTGCCGAAAGTTCCACTGCACGCTGAACCTTCTTTTCATCCAGGTCAGCGCCGCTCACCCGAAAATGCAGATGGATACTTACGAAAACAGCCGGGACAGCATCGGCACGTTCACCATCCACTTCAACAATGCAATTCTCCACCTGCTGGCGAGACTTTTTGAGAATACTGATGACATCAACAAGGGAACAGGCACCAACACTCATCAGCATCAGTTCCATTGGCCGCATTCCCTGATTCAAGCCCCCTATAGATTCGGGTCCGTCAATTAGCAGCTTGTGTCCGCTGCCCGATTCGCCTTCCATTCTGGCCGCTTCCAGCCAGTTAATTGTTGCTTTCATGAGTCTTTCCTGTTCAGTGTCCTGTCCACAGTCCTGTAAAATGCCGGAAGTCTATTATCGCACAGCATCAATGCGGAATCCTGAGGCAAATAAGCAGCTTAGCGCATTAAATTGAAGTGGCTTAAAAATAGAACACACGCGGCTTTTGTGGTATACAGGAGCCTGATAAATTAAGCAGTATGGAGTTTTTTCATGGCATTGATGGCTATCACTCCACATATCAATGATCTGGAAAACTTTTTACGTCATTCACACAGACGTAAATACCCGAACAAAACCACGGTGATCCACGAAGGGGATAAATCCGAGACCCTTTATTACATCATCAGTGGTTCTGTTTCTGTCATCCTTGAAGATGAAGAAGGTAAAGAAGCCATCATCACCTATCTCAATCCCGGAGACTTTTTCGGTGAAATGGGTCTGTTTGAAATTGGCGAATCCCGCAGTGCCTGCGTCAAGACCCGTACAGAAGCGGAAATCGCGGAAATTACCTACAGTAATTTTTCTGCCTACACGCGCGAACATCCGGAAATTCTCTATACCATCGGCGAACAAATGGCTCACCGCCTGCGCAATACAACACAGCGCGTGGCTGATTTATCCTTTCTGGATGTCACCGGTCGTATTGCCAGCCAGTTACTGGCTCTAAGTAAGGAGCCCGATGCCATGACTCACCCGGACGGCATGCAGATTAAAATCACTCGCCAGGAACTGGGACGCATCGTTAACTGTTCCCGGGAAATGGCCGGAAGAGTATTAAAAGATCTGGAAGAACAGGGCCTGATCGAAGTGCACGGAAAAACCATTGTAGTGTTTGGCACCCGCTAGTGTTCGTCTGAACTCAAACGAAAAAAACCTGACTGAGAACCCTCCCCGGACTGGCTATTACTGGACAAGACTGTCTTGCCTCAATTAGGCTTTTGCTCTCATAACAATAGAGGTATATGGCAGACAGAGGATTGTCCAGAAAAAAATGAACAATAATCAATCGGGTATCCAGCACAGGCATTTCCCCTGTATCAGGAAGTGGCTATTCTTAATGGTTCTGTCGGGTCTTGCACTCCTGTCAGCATCCGGCCAGGCTCAGGACAACGATAGCTCCAGCGAAACCCGCCCCAGTATGCAGGCACAGCGAATACCTGCCGGAATGACTATCGAACTTGACGGCTTCCTGGATGAGCAGGCATGGTCTCTGGCGCAGGCAATTACGCAATTTCGCCAGCAGGAGCCGGTCTAAGGTGGCGAGCCGAGCGAAGCGACCGAAATCCGCATTCTTTTTGACGATCAGGCACTTTATATCGGCGCGATGTTATATGACTCCGATCCTGAGGGAATCCTGGCTTACCAGTTACAACGTGATGCCGGCCTTGGCACGGATGACCGCTTTATGTGGATCATCAATACTTTCAGTGACAACCGCACCGGCTATTTTTTTGAAACCAATCCGGCCGGTCTGCTGGGTGACGCCCTGATTGAAGGGGGTGGCAGCTTCAACAAACGCTGGAATGGTCTCTGGGACCTGCGAACAGAAATTCAACCCGAGGGCTGGTCGGTGGAAGTCCGTATCCCCTTTTCAACCCTGAACTTTGACCCGGGCCTGGAGTCCTGGAATATTAATTTCCAGCGCACCATCCGCCGCCACAACGAGGAAATTCTGTGGAGTGGCTGGCGTCGCACCGAGGGGCTTTTCCGCCCGGTTCATGCCGGCCAGCTGCGTGGCCTGCGCAACATCAATCAGGGCCGCGGTATCGAGATCAAGCCCTTCGCCATAGCATCGACAAATCACGGGCCCGCTGTCGGAATCAACAGCGGCAACGATGCCGACCTTGGCGTGGATATCACCTATTCACTGACTCCATCACTGCGTGCTGCCTTGACGCTGAATACCGACTTCGCTGAAGTTGAAGTCGATGACCGTCAGGTAAATATCACCCGTTTCCCCCTGCGCTTCCCCGAGCAACGTGAATTCTTCCTTGAAGGCTCCGGGGTATTTTCCTTCCGCTGGGCAGACCCCTTTTTCAGTCGCCGCATTGGCCTGGTCGATGGTCAGGAGGTACCGATCCGTTTCGGCACCCGTCTGGGTGGCCAGGCCGGCAATTACGAACTGGGTTTCTATCAGGTGCGTACCGGAGACACGACCCTGGAAAACCGCGATGGTAGCACCCGGCCCTGGGCAGCCGAAGATTTCACCGTTGCCCGGGCAAAACGCAGTCTGTTTCAGCAATCACACATCGGCATGATCTATACCCGACGGGCCTCGGATGATATCCCCGGCCAGGTAACACTGGCCGACCGCCACACAGTCGGAGCCGACTTCGATTTCTATACCTCGCAATTCCTTGGTCAGTACAATGCCCAGATCGAAGGTTTCATGCTTTATCATACCGACCCGGTCGCCGGAGGCGACCTGACTTCACCGCTGCGGCGGGCACGTGGCCTGCGCTGGGCTTTCCCGAACGACCTGATCCGCCTGCATTCATCCTATCGTGATTTCGGTGAGGCATGGGACCCGGCTCTGGGCTTCACGCAACGGCGCGGCTATCGGCGGCATCAGCCAACCCTGACATTCGCACCACGCCCGCAGCGCTGGGAGTCGATTCGCCAGACCGAACATGAAATCTTTTTCGAATACCTGACCGACATGGATAATCTGCTGCTGACCCGTAATATCAATATCACCCCCCTGCAGATCAACTTTGAAAGCGGTGATGAAGTGGCCTTCGAGTTCGGCGAGAATTTCGAGCGGCTCGATCATGTCTTTACCATTTACGATGACGGTGCTGAGTCTATCCAGATTCAGCCGGGCGATTACGACTCTGACAGCTGGTCAGTAAGTGTCGACACAGCCGGTCGCCGCATGCTCTCGGGCAGTGCAAGTTTTGAACACTCGGACTTCTGGGGCGGCCAGCGTGATGAAATTGAACTCTCCGGCACGTTCCGCCCAAGGCGGGGGATATCGCTGTCAGCCGAATATCAGCACAACGATGTAAGCCTGCCACAGGGGGACTTTGACACCAACCTGCTGCGCCTGTCCTGGGCCTGGAACCTGAGCCCCTGGACAGCCATCACCGGCAATGTCCAGTACGATGATCTTTCCGATGTGGTCGGCTTTTATGCCCGGATGCGCTGGATCGTGCAGCCAGGAAATGACATCTTCCTGGTCTGGAGCCATAACTGGCTGTATGAGGACGGGCCGCTGGAGGATGATCGTTTTAGCACCCTGGCAAGCAGCGGCGTGGTCAAGGTGAATTACACGCTGCGATTCTGATGCTCTGGAAGTACTGTTTTAACCATGAAAATGCTTATGAAAACAGTAAAGCCGGAACTCAGTGCATACTACGGTGGTAGTGCCCTTCAGCAAAAGATTCAAAGAAATGATTGATGGCCGGATGCTGGATCGGCTGATCGCTGGCATCAATTTCAAGGTGACGTTCCGCAACATAAGTAAGGTGGTCTGCACCATCCACCAGTACATGATACCAGGGCTGGTCTTTGGGCGGACGGCTTTTGGCGACTTTCTCATACCATTCATCGCTGCCATTAAATTCAGGGTCAATATCCGCTACTACCCCGCGATAATTGAAGACGAGGTGGTGCACAATCTGTCCGGGGGCGAATTTGGCTATTGGCATGATTATTTCTCCTCTGGCTGTTCTTGCCATAGCTAAAATGTTGGGGCGAATAGAGTGATTTTCAATGCTTATGCCCATCAAGACCCCGCAACCGAAGCTGGTACCTGCTGCAACTCGACCGACACACCAGGAATAAAAATATAAAATAGCTGCGGATGGTTTCCGACTTATTTATCCGGCTTATTAGCCTGTTTATTATCCTGCTTGTTACTCTGGCTGCGCTTTGCTCCCGCTTTGCTTTTGCTTCTTTGGGTTTTTCTGTTGCCGGTTTTCCGCCGGGATCGTCCGTCCTGTTTATCATCAACCGATGCATCTTTATCAAGTGATATCCGGAGTTTGCGGCCCGCTACATGAGTATTTTTGAGATGCTGGAAAATTTCCGCGGGCATGCCTTCGGGCAAATCCACGACACTGTACTCATCAAAAATACTGATCCGGCCTATGTGTTTGCTTTCAATGTCTGCTTCATTGGCAATGGCGCCGACAATATTGCCTGGCTTGACCTGGTGCATATGCCCGACTTCGATGCGATAGCGCTGCATGCCGGGTTCCAGCGGATTCAGCTTACGCTCACTCCTGTTACGGGAATCTTTACGATTTTTTTGTCGAGGCTGTCTGTCATCGGAAAAATCCACTGCGGCTTTCACCGGCGCTTCCTTTTTCAACAACAAGGCTTTGTCCCCACGGTAAAGTTTTGCCAGGGCCGCAGCTATTTCCAGAGCCGGCGTATTATATTCAAACTGATACTGCTCAAGTATTTCACGGTACAGCTGTAAATCATCCGCAGCCAGCGTATCACTGATATTCTGTTTGAATTTGGCAATACGTTTGTTATTGATAATCTCGGTGGAGGGTAATTCCATTAATTCAATTTTACTGCGGGTGGCTCTTTCAATGGCCTGCAGCATTCTTTTTTCACGCGGCGCAACGAACAGAATCGCATCGCCTTTACGGCCAGCTCTGCCGGTACGGCCAATGCGATGCACATAGGCTTCCGTATCATAGGGAATGTCGTAATTAATCACATGGCTGACGCGTTCGACATCCAGGCCACGGGCAGCTACATCCGTGGCAACCAGAATATCGATCTTGCCCTGCTTGAACTGTTGTACGGTGCGTTCACGCTGGTTTTGCGGTACATCTCCATTCAGGGCAACTGCGGTATAGCCACGAGCGGATAATTTTTCTGCCAGCTCGACCGTAGCTGTTTTGGTACGCACGAATACAATCACCCCGTCGAAACTTTCAGCTTCCAGGATACGCGTCAGGGCGTCCAGTTTATGCAGACCGCTGACTGGCCAGTAACGCTGGCGGATGGTTTCTGCGGTGCTGGTTTTGACTTTAATCGTGATGTGTTGAGGCTTATTCAGGTATTTTTCCGCAATCTGGCGAATCTGTTTTGGCATGGTGGCGGAAAACAGGGCGGTCTGCCGGTCTGCGGGACACTGCTCAAGAATCCACTCCACATCATCAATAAAACCCATACGCAGCATTTCATCAGCTTCATCCAGTACCAGGGTACTGAGTTTATGCAGTTGCAGTGTTCCGCGACGCATATGATCCATGACTCGCCCGGGGGTCCCTACCACAACGTGAACGCCGCGCTTAAGCGCTCTTATCTGTCCTGAGTAATCCTGTCCGCCATATACCGGCAGCACGTGAAAGCCGTCCATATAGCTTGCATAACGCTGAAACGCTTCTGCCACCTGAATGGCCAGTTCCCGTGTGGGCGCCAGCACCAGAACCTGTGGCTCTTTTTGCTGCATGTTTAACTGTGACAGCAAAGGCAAAGCAAAGGCCGCCGTTTTACCGGTGCCGGTCTGTGCCTGCCCGAGTACATCATTGCCCTGCAACAGCAGGGGAATGGTTTCTGCCTGAATCGGAGAGGGATGTTCATAACCGACTTCATCCAGGACTTTTAACAAAGCCGAACTGAGAGTGAAGTCTGCGAAAGCCGATGTTTGGGCTTGTGTCATATTGTTGCCTTGAATGAGGAGAACGCCTGTTTATCAGGACTTTTCTGAAGGGCGCGCATTGTAGCGCTTAGCGAAGCATTAAGCCACGATACTATTGTCAGTCTCTACTGTTGCTGCTGTTGCTGGTTTTCAATTTCTGCCCAGCGCTGGTAATAAGTTTCCAACGCTTGCTGAGCCTCGGCCAGCTCATCCAGCACCTTTTTGGTCTTGTTATGGTCCTGCTCATAAAATGCCGGCTGGCTTATCTGTTCTTCCAACCCGGCAATACGCAGTTCGGTTTTTTCAATCTTCCCGGGCAGTGCTTCCAGTTCATGTTTCAGCTTGAAACTGAGTTTGTTTTGCTGTTTGGGCCTGGCATCCCTGCCTGTATTTGAGGCAGCCGTGCTGGCAGATTTTATTTCGCTCTGCTCTTTATCGAAGCCACCACCCTGTCTGATCCAGTCCTGATAGCCGCCGACATACTGTTCGACTCTTCCTGCGCTTTCGCTTTCTCCACCACTTTCAAAGACGATACTGCTGCTGACCACATTGTCCAGAAAACGCCGGTCATGGCTGACCAGCAACACAGTGCCGGTAAAATCAATCAGCAATTCCTCCAGTAATTCCAGCGTTTCCATATCCAGATCATTGGTCGGCTCATCCATAACCAGCACATTAGCCGGTTTGCTGAACAGACAGGCGAGGATCAGGCGATTTTGTTCACCGCCGGACAGGGACCGGACTTTTTGCCGCGCCCGGTCCGGAGTAAAAAGAAAATTCCGCAGATAGGACATCACATGCAGGGATTTACCGTTAATCTCAACAAAGTCACTGCCCTCGGCTATGATGTCGTACACATTCTGGCTGGAGTCCAGTTGCTTGCGTAACTGATCAAAATAGGCAAACTCCAGTTTGCTACCGGTTTTGACCTTGCCAGAATCGGGTTTTAATTCGCCCAGAAGGATTTTCAGCAAGGTGGTCTTGCCCGCACCATTAGCCCCGATAAATCCGATTTTATCGCCACGCATAATACGTGTGGAAAAATCATTGATGACCAGTTTATCGTCAAAACTGTGGCGGATATTTTCAGCTTCAATGACCAGTTTGCCGGACTGCTCGGCTTCATTCAGGTTGAGCTTTGCCTTGCCCTGACTTTTCCGGCGTTGGCTGAATTCTTTTCGCATGGCTTCCAGAGCCCTGACACGACCTTCGTTACGTGTCCGTCTGGCCTTGATGCCCTGGCGAATCCAGACTTCTTCCTGGGCCAGTCGTTTATCGAATTCCGAGTTGGCTTTATCTTCGGCAGCCAGTTGCTGTTCACGTAGCTCCAGAAAACGCTGGTAACTGCATTCCCAGGCGCTGATCTCACCACGGTCAAGAATCATGATTTTATTGGCGATTTTTTGCAGGAATACCCGGTCATGGGTAATCAGGATAATGGCTCCCTTGAACTGGGCCAGCTGTTTTTCAAGATATTCAATGGTTGGAATATCCAGATGGTTGGTAGGTTCATCCAGCAGCAAGACATCCGGCTCGCTGACAAAGGCTTTGGCCAGGGAAACACGTCTTAACCAGCCACCGGACAGGGAAGACATCAGCGTATTACCACTAATGTCCAGCTTGCTCAGGACTGAATCAACCTTCTGTTGCAGATTCCAGGCGTTCGCCGTTTCGATCCGCTTCTGCAAGTCAGCCAGCCTGTCAAGATTTTGCCGGTTGGGTTCAGCCTGCGAGAGCCGGTTAAACTCCATCAGCAGGTGCCCGGCTTCTGCCAGCCCTTCCAATACATAATCGGCCACAGTCTGCTCAGTGGCAGGTGGTAATTCCTGATTAAGATAGGCCACCTTGAGGTCTGATTGCTGCCACAGTTCACCGCCATCCGCCTTGATCTTGCTACTCAGCAGTTTTAGAAAGGTGGATTTACCCGCACCATTGCGTCCCAGCAAACCGATTCGTTCGCCTTTGTGAATAGTCAGGGAGACCTTATCGAGCAGCACCTGAGGACCATAGGCCAGATGAATATCAGTTAAACGAAACAGCAGCATGGGATAAATCAGAACAGTGAATGAATGTGAACAGGGCCGGAATTATACTCTTTTATAGTGAGGGATATCCGCTAAAGCATATGAAATAAGTAAGCGTCTGCTTATCTATTTTAGCGACTGGTGACAGGATGTCTTAGCGACATTCCCAAAGTTGAAGCAGACTGGCAAGGCGATCTTTGAATAAAGCCTGGTTTGCAGATCATGTCAGAGAATACAGGAATCTGCGACAGGCTTTACAGATTTGCCCATCTACCCTGCTAGCGAATCGGGCCGCCGTGATAGAGCCAGTCGAGTGCTTGTTTGTCCGGGCAGATTTTCTCACAGCTTGTGCGTAAATCCGCGGCAATCTCATCCGTCATGCCGTCTTCCCTGGCGGCACCCAGCTTGCCTTTTCTGATCATCGCGCCCTTCTGCAACACCGGCACTGTTGTAGAACTGTTCATTTCAAATTTTTCCGTGTGTGCCTTCATCCATTCAAAGCCGGTGTATTCCCTGATTGCCTGCCACTGATCCTGCGATGGGGAAATCCCCAGAAAATCGGCAATCTTCTGCAGGGAACCCTGATGATCCTGTTTCATGTCGGCGTAATGCAGGAATAGCACGTTGGGTTCGTGCCGCAGTGGCCACCATGCCGCCATAAAGCCGGCAAACATTTCCTGCATTCCCATTTCCTTGATGATGCCCTCATAAAATGAGGCAAAGCTTGAACTGGTCATGGCTTCTTTGGGGACCCCCCACAATTCAAACCATTCATCCGTGTGCTTTTCCAGAAAGGGTTTAAGCGAGACGATGGCTTCTTCCGGATTACGAACAACCACTATGTAGCGAACCGACTTGCCGGAGGAGGTTTTAAAAAAGGGCACTGCCGGTGGTGCAGAATGTGTCTTGAATGCTCTGGGCTTATCCGCAGGCATGGCGTCCAGCCTGTCCAGAATTTCCTGAAGCGCTTGATCGGGCCTGTTCAGGAATTCTATCCAGGGCACTTCATCGTAGACCCCTGAAAAATCACTGGTGCCAGCATTGAGCAACTGGAACACAATATTCATGGTCCAGGTGGTTCCGCTTTTCACCGGCACGGAGATAACAATATCCTGATCCCGCCAGCTGATTTGTTCCTGAATATCGGGACGAATCCAGGGGGGAAGGCCAGACTCAGTTTCAGTTTCTTTATTTGTCATATCTGTTCCTGTCAGTTCGTCAGAACGAGGCCTAAAAAAACAGCACCAGGGCCCAGATCAGGGCAAACAGTGTCAGGCTCAGGAGAACGGCAGCTGAACCGAGGTCCTTGGCCAGCCCGGACAGTTCATGGTGTTCATGCCCGACTCTGTCGACAACTGCCTCGATGCTTGAGTTCAGCACTTCAACAATCATCACGAAGATGCAGACACCGGCTAGCAGGGCTTTTTCGACGCCACCCTGTCCGAGATAAAGTCCCAGGGGAATCAGGATTACCGAGGCCATGACTTCCTGGCGAAAAGCAGCTTCACTTCGCCAGCATGCCTTCAGCCCTTTCATTGAATAACCGAAGGCTGAAATAATTCGTTTAATACCTGTTTCGCCAGGTTTAACCATAATAGTTAACCATAGAAAAACATTTCGTTGAGTTTTTTTCCGGGATCACTGGCGCGCATGAAAGTTTCACCCACCAGAAATCCATAGACCCCATGCTCTTTCATTTCATCAACATCATCCCTGGAGTTAATGCCGCTTTCACTGATCACACCGATATCTTCCGGTATGTTTTTTAACAGTCTATAGGTCGTTTCCAGACTGGTATTGAAGCTGTGCAGATCCCGGTTATTGATACCAAGCAGTTTTGGATTCAATGCCAGTGCCTGCTCCAGCTCCGCTTCATCATGTACTTCAATCAGCACATCAAGTTGATAATCTTCGGCACAGGCCGCCAGTTCCTGCAGCTGAGCCGGATCCAGTGCGGCAACGATCAGCAGGATGCAGTCAGCTCCGATGGCTCTGGATTCAGCCAGCTGGTAGGTGTCAATCATGAAATCCTTGCGAATCACCGGCAGTGAACAGGCTGTACGGGCTTCCTGTAAATATTCATCCGCGCCCTGGAAAAAATCCTTATCTGTCAGTACTGACAAACAGGTTGCGCCATTTTCGGCATAGGCGCCGGCAATCTGGGCAGGATCAAAATCTTCCCGGATAAGGCCTTTACTGGGCGAGGCTTTTTTTATTTCTGCTATGACTGCAGGCCGTTTACGCTGAATCTGCTGCAGCAAGGCAGAAGAAAACCCACGCGGCTTATCGAGTGATTTAATCGCATTTTCCAGTTTCTGCAGAGAACAGTTTGCTTTACGCTCACGGACTTCATCCTGTTTGCGCTGCAGAATTTTTTTCAGAATCGTTGGTTTAGTCAATGTCTTATTGTACTGCCAGAAAATTTTTCAGCAGGGCATGACCATTTTCGCTGAGTATTGATTCGGGATGAAACTGCACGCCCTCTATGGCCAGTTCCTTGTGTCGTACACCCATGATTTCTTCTCGCTCGCCCTTGTCGTTCAGGGTCCAGGCTGTTACTTCAAGACAGTCCGGAAGACTGTCCTTGTCGATAACCAGCGAATGATAACGGGTTGCTGTAAAGGGTGACTGCAAGCCGCCAAAGACTCCATGTTCATTATGATAAATCGGCGACAGTTTGCCATGCATCACCTTCTTTGCCCGAATGGTATTGCCACCAAAGGCTTCACCGATGCTCTGATGACCAAGGCAGACTCCCAGTATCGGGACTCTACCGGCAAAATGTTTTATTGTTTCAACCGAAATTCCGGCCTCCTTGGGTGTGCAGGGTCCGGGCGAAACAACAATATGGCTGGGTGATAAGCTGTCCAGTTCAGCCACTGCAATTTCGTCGTTGCGATACACCCTGACTTCCATGCCCAGCTCCCCCAGATATTGCACCAGGTTGTAGGTGAAGGAGTCATAGTTATCAATCATTAACAACATTACTGCATACCCTCTTCAGCCAGCTTTACGGCAGAAAACAGGGCTCTGGCCTTGTTCATGGTTTCTTTCCATTCCAGCTCGGGCACAGAATCGGCCACGATACCGGCGCCGGCTTCCACATAAAGTGTTTCATCTTTTATGACGGCGGTACGGATGGCTATGGCCATATCCATGTTGCCATTCCAGGAAAGATAGCCCATGGCACCACCGTATACACCGCGCTTTACCGGCTCAAATTCATCAATGATTTCCATGGCCCGGACCTTGGGGGCGCCACTGAGTGTACCAACCGGCAAGGTGGCCTTGAGCACATCCAGCGCAGTTTTATCTTCGGCTATCTCGCTTTCCACATTGGAGGCGATATGCATGACATGTGAATAACGTTCGACAAACATTTGCCGTGTGACCTTGACTGAACCTGTACGGGAGACACGACCCGAATCATTGCGGCTCAGATCAATCAGCATAAGATGTTCGGCAATTTCTTTTTCGTCGGCCAGCAGGTCTTTTTCCAGTGCCAGGTCTTCTTCTTCAGTATGCCCGCGTCGTCGGGTACCAGCCAGTGGACGCACAGTAATATGTCCATCTTCCACGCGGGCCAGTATTTCCGGTGAGGCACTGACAATATGAAAATCCGCCAGATCCATATACACCATATAGGGCGAAGGGTTCAGCTGGCGTAATGCCCGATAGACATTGATTGCTTCACCGTCAAAAGGAATACTCATGCGCTGGGCCAGCACCACCTGCATGACATCGCCGGCGACGATGTAATCCTTGATTTTTTCAACTGCTGACTCATAAGCCTGCTTGCCAAAACTGGAGACAAAACTGCTTTCGTCCACCTCCCTGGCCTGGGGAACCGGTTTGAACAGGGCCGGATCCAGTGGCTGATGTAATTCCGAACTGAGATCATCCAGACGTTTCTGGGCCGATTCAAAAGCCTTGTCCTGAGCCGGATCAGCATAGACCAGTAAAGTTATGGTGCCACGCAGGTTATCAAACACAATCACTTCTTCGGATACCATGAGTAATATATCCGGGGTTCCCACTGTATCGGTCGGAGTGCTGTCGGCAACCCTGTGCTCTACATAACGTATAGTATCGTAGCCAAAATAACCGACCAGTCCGCCATTAAAGCGCGGCAAACCTTCCAGCTCCGGAATCCGGTAGGCTGACTGAAATTCGGCGATATCATCAAAGGGATCATTACTGTTAAAACTTTCTATCTGTTTGCCATCACGCTCAAGCGTGAAGTTATTGCCGCTGACTTTGAGTACCGTACTGCAGGGCAAACCGATGATGGAATAACGGCCCCACTTTTCCCCGCCCTGAACGGATTCCAGGAAATAGCTGTAAGGTGAATTGGCGAGTTTCAGGTAAACACTTAATGGCGTTTCCAGGTCGGCCAGCACTTCACGGGTCAGGGGGATGCGGTTATAGCCCTGCCCGGCAAGCTCGTTGAACTGCTCGATGTTCATGAGCTTTCAAGTTCCACCCGCATCCTGGAAATCGTGGCCTGATAATCATCACTGCCAAAAATCGCCGAACCGGCAACAAACATATCGGCCCCGGCGGCAGCAATCTCGGCAATATTATTCACCCCAACGCCACCGTCTACTTCCAGACAGATATCAAAGCCACTGTCATCAATCAGCTTTCTGACCTGGGCCAGTTTCCCGAGCGTGGAGGGAATAAATTTTTGTCCGCCAAAACCGGGATTAACTGACATCAACAGAATGATATCGAGTTTATCCATGACATATTCCAGACAGGAAATCGGGGTGGCGGGGTTGAGTACCAGTCCGGCCTTGCAGCCAAGTGAGCGAATCAGGCTTAGCGAACGGTCAATATGATTGCTGGCTTCCGGGTGGAAGGTAATGTAGCTGGCGCCGGCTTCTGCAAAATCATTAATCAGGCTATCAACCGGAGATACCATCAGGTGCACATCAACTGGTGCCTTGATGCCATAGTCAATTAAGGCTTTGCACACCATGGGGCCAATTGTCAGGTTTGGCACATAATGGTTATCCATCACGTCAAAGTGGACAAGATCAGCACCGGCAGTCAGTACAGCATCGACCTCTTCACCCAGGCGGGCAAAGTCTGCTGAAAGTATGGAGGGCGCAATCAAAAAATCGCGTTTACTCATTACCTGTGACCTGCCTGAAAAAATTTTGAGGCCGCATTGTACAAGGTTTAGGCAGAACTGTCCTGCTCGTCAGCCATTGACGACCTGATTAATTCCCAGGCTTCATCTACTGTTTCCACATAGCTGAAACAGTTCAGGTCTTCTTCATTGATCATGCCCTCTTCCAGCAGCAAGTCAAAATTGATCAGGCTCTGCCAGTATTGCTTGCCAAACAGCACTATGGGAAGCGGTTCAATTTTACCGGTCTGTACCAGTGTCAGGGTTTCGAACAATTCATCCAGGGTGCCGAAACCGCCCGGGAAAACGACAATTGCCCTGGCCCGCAACAAAAAGTGCATTTTGCGCATGGCAAAATAGTGAAAACGAAAACACAATGCCGGGGTGATATAGGAGTTGGGATACTGCTCATGTGGCAGGACGATATTCAGGCCGATTGATTCGTAGCCAGCCTCACTGGCGCCCCGATTGGCAGCCTCCATGATACCCGGTCCGCCACCGGTGACCACATATAATTCCGGACAGGCATCGCAACCTGATTTTTGCGAAATCAGCGTCGCCATATCCTGCGACATTTTGTAATAAGGGCTATCCTGGGGTGTACGGGCACTGCCGAAAATAACCACAGTATGCTCGATGCCATGAACTTTCATCATGTGATCCGGCTTTGCCAGCTCTAACTGCAGACGAATAGGCCGTTGTTCTTCAGCCAGCAGGTAATCGATATCATCAAAGGCCAGGCGGTAAGCAGGCGAGTTGATCTGCTGCTCGGCAAAATCAGGCGGCTCTTCTATCTGGGCATATAATCTGTCTTCCGCAGCATCCCGAAATAAATGCCCGGGTTTGCGGCGTTTTTCACGATCAATTTCCTGAAAGCGTTTAAATGAATTTTGTTTTTTCTTGTCAGTCATCGCCTCTAACTCCCGGATCACTCTTTGTCAGATGGGCATCCAGTGCCTGCAATCGTTCAACAGTCCCAATATCAAACCAGCTTCCGGAATAATATTCTCCGCTTGCCTTTCCATGCTGAATTGCAGAATCGAAGAGGGGAACAAGCGGCAGTTTATGAACTTTTATTCCCCTAAACAGTTCGGGGCGCAATACTGAAATTCCGCTGTAAGTCAGTGAATCCCCTTCGAACGCTGAATCATTCATAGCCAACCTGCTGTCTTGACCCAGGCAGTAATCCCCAGCCTGATGCTGAGGCGGATTATCAACCATGACCAGATGAATCAGATCCTGCATGTCAGCACAGTCCTTCAGATCGTAAAATGAATAATCCGTCCAGATATCGCCATTCACGACTACAAATGGATCATCACCCAGCAAGGGCAAGGCCTTGATAATCCCGCCGGCTGTTTCCAGTGGTTCACCTTCGGCGGAGTAGGTCACACTTGCGCCAAATTGTCTGCCGTCCCTGACGAAGTCTTCAATCTGTTCACCGAGCCAGGCATGATTAATCACGATTTCCTGAAAACCGGAATCAACCAGCCTTTCAATATGGTACTGAATCAGTGCTTTACCACCGACCTGCAGCAGGGGCTTGGGTGTCGATTCTGTCAGTGGCCGCATCCGTTCACCTTTTCCGGCCGCCAGAATCATGGCCTTCATACGGTATTTCCCATGCTGATTGCTGAAATAATCTTATCTTCCAGGTCTTGCATCACTTTACTGTCTAGCCAGTCCAGAAACTCATCAAGCTCAGTATATTTTCCTTTCAGTTGGACAAGATAAGATAAAGTTCTTGGAATATCCCCAAGATAACTGATTTTCCTGTCGCGTAAACAGAGTCTGGAAAAAATCCCGCTTGCTTTCAGATGGCGCTGTGCTCCCATCAAATCAAAATCCCGCAAAAACTGTTCTTCACTGCTGCTTACAATACCTGCCTGGCTGGCTTGCCTGAAATACTCCAGCGCCCAGGATCTAATCACTTCCTCTGGCCAGGCTATGTAGCAGTCTTTCAGCAGGGAAACCAGGTCATAGCTTGCCGGGCCGACAACCGCATCCTGAAAATCTATGACACCCAGCGTTTCACTGCCCTGATAAAGCAGATTCCGGGAATGGTAATCACGGTGCACACAAAGCTGTTGCTGTGACTGTGCAGCTGAAATCAGAACATCGAATGCCTGTTCAAGAATTTTTCTGTCTTCATTATCCAGTTGCAGGCCAAGAAGTTTTTCACAAAACCAGTGTCTGAACAGGTCTGTTTCTTCGCGCATCAGCTTTTCTGAAAATGCCGGCAGATTTTTTTCTGCACTGATTTTCTGAATGTTTAGAAGTTGTTCAAAAGCCAGTTGATACAGTGAACCTGCCTGTGACAACTCATCGGAGCCATGCTTTGCCTTGTTTAGTTTTTCCCACAAGAGCGTGTCGCCCAGATCTGAAAGACACAAGAAACCGGCCTGCAAGTCTGCGGCGAAAACCTGCGGCACGATGACGCCGGCTTTGCTGAAAAGCCTGGAAACTTCGAGAAAAGGACGGCTGTCTTCTTTTTCGGTTGGAGCATCAACCAGAATAAAAGAAATTTCGTCAGCCTGCGCCCTGAAATAACGTCGAAAACTGGCATCCCCCTGAATCAGTTTAATTCTGAAATGCTCAAGGGGAGCTGTGCTGGGAAGCCCGGGCAGGATTTCTGCAAACCAATCCTGTAATGCGGTGGCACGACAAGGCTTGCTGTCTTTAGTCGTGCTCACAGTCATACTTCAACAGTGTTCCCTTGTTTAGGTTTATTAGAGTTATTACAATCCATTATGCCTATACAACCCGGATTTTAGAAGTGACCTGCACCGACAAGGGGTCTGATTTTCCTTATAAAACAAGTCATTTTGTTTTCCTTTATGTGCTGACAATTGCGCTGCTGTCCCCTGCACTGCTTTTTGCACAGCCGAACCCTGAATCCGCCCCCCCAGATGTCGCCAGCGAAAACTGGCATCCCCTTGACTCACTTGAACCACAACTTCAGTCCCTGGTTGCAGAAGCCTGTTGCGGTTTGTACCTGGATCCGCAACTGCCTCCGGCACCGGCTGATGGTGCTATCCTCATTACTGCACAGGACGGAGAGTTTGACGGCAGCACGAACCAGGCCCTGGTCAGCGGCGGGATTGATATTCGATACAGTGATACCTGGCTACAGGGAGATCAGGCTTTTCTGGATCAACTGGCCGGTATTGTCGAACTTGAAGGCAATATCCGACTTTTGCGGCCGGGTCTGAGCATAGGCGCAACGAGTGCCGTGATAAATACGCAAAGTTCTGATGCCGAGCTGCAAAATACTTCCTATGTCCTGCATGAACTTGCTGCTCGGGGAACTGCAGACAGCCTCAGCTACCGCAACAGCAATAACCTGCTGAGTATCAATCAGGGAACCTATACAGTCTGTGAACCCGGCGATAACAGCTGGCTGCTTGCTGGTCAGCAAATTACGCTTGATCAGGAAAGTGGCCGCGGCGTTGGTCGTGATATTACCCTGAGGATCAGGGACATTCCGGTTTTTTACACCCCCTATATCAGCTTTCCCATCACCGATGAACGTAGCAGCGGTTTGCTGTATCCAAGCATCGGTTCCACCCGTGAAGGTGGTTTTGATTTTGCCCTGCCCTATTATTTCAACCTGGCACCGAATTATGACGCCACACTTACACCGCGACTGATGACAGAACGCGGGCTGATGCTCGGCCTGGAAGGAAGGCATCTGGGGACTGACTCCAGCAATACACTTGAATTCAACTATCTGCATGATGATGCGCAGTTTGATGCAGCCAGTGTGGGAATTCCCGGTAGTGAGAGTCCACCACAGGCAAAACGCTGGCAGATTTCATACCTCGCCGATGCCCAGCTTGCCCCCAGCTGGAGTGCCAGGGCCAACTATTCTGCCGTCAGTGATTTTGATTACTTTCAGGATTTTGGCAATGACGGGCTGACCGACACGACAAGAAGTCATCTCTATCGCAATGGTGAAATCGCCTACTGGCAGGAAAACTGGCAAGTCCAGGCGGCCCTGCAAAGCTATCAGCAAATTGATCCGGCGCTGAGCTCGCTTAGCAAACCCTACTCCAGCCTGCCGCGCCTCAGCCTGAATGTTTCAGATTCCTTTGCCTCGGGCTGGCGTTATCAGCTTGGCACTGAATATGTTTATTTCGACCGCAATCTGGACCCCAACGCTTTGACACAAACCCAGATTAATAACGGCGCGCTGGTTAGCGGTCAGCGATTTGCCTTGGAACCCAGCCTGTCCTGGCGCTGGGAAACACCCGGAATGTACCTGATGCCGAAAATCGGCTATGAATATGCCCGCTATGATCTCCAGGATCAGGCACTGGGCACTGCAAAGCAGCCTGAGCGTGGCGTTGCCAGCGCCAGCCTGGATTCCGGCCTGGTCTTTGAACGTGAGGTGAATTTCCAGGGCGGGGCCTATACCCAGACGCTCGAACCCCGTCTGTATTACCTGTACAGGGATTACGAAAATCAGCAGAATATCCCGCTGTTTGATACCGCAAACCTGACTTCGGGTTTCAATCAGCTGTTTCGCGACGATCGCTTCAGCGGCCGTGACCGTGTCGGGGATGCCAATCAGCTCACGCTGGGACTGAGTTCCCGCTTCCTGAATCAGCAGGGCCAGGAAAAGGCCCGCTTCAGTCTCGGGCAGATATTCTACTTTGCTGACCGCCGGGTCGGCCTGAACCCGCTGCCGGCAAGTGTAGAGCAACAATCAAGTTCTGCGCTGGCGGGAGAACTTTCCTGGCAGTTCAATGAAAACTGGCGTCTGGGCGCATATCAGGAGTGGAATCCGGATAACAATGATCTGCAAAGCGGCAGTTTTCAATTCCGCTACCAATCTGATATAAATCAGATTCTGAATTTCAGCTATCGCTACCGCGATACGCTAAATATTCCGGGAACTATCCAGCAAACCGATATTTCAGCCCTGTGGCCCTTAACGGACAGCCTCAGTCTTATCGCTCGCTGGAATGTTGACCATGAAAATGACCGGACACTGGAGTCCATAATAGGTATGGAATACAGCTCCTGCTGCTGGAATGTACGTCTGCTGGCTCGCCAGTGGCTTGATAATACTGATTTATCCGGTACATTCTTGCAGGAAAACAACGGAATTTTTCTACAATTTGAACTTAAAGGCCTTGGAAATATCTTAGGTAACAGTATAGATACATTAATAGGCGAAAGTATTTCCGGATATAAAACATATGTTGAAGATAATTAAGCAAAGCTTTCCTAAATTTTTAATCGGCCTGACATTTGCAGTTTCTGCACTTTCAGCCTCTGCCCAGCTCAGCGACCGGGTTATTGCCGTGGTCGACGAAGATGTCATCCTGCAAAGTGAGTTTGATGCGCGGGTTGAGCAGATTATCGCCAACAATAGTGGCCGTAACCTGCCGCCCCGTGCCGAATTAAGGGAAGGAGTACTGGATCAGTTAATCATTGAAAGCCTGCAGTTGCAGCTTGCCGAACGTTCCGGTATCCGCATTGATGATAACCGACTTAACCAGGCGCTCACGCAGATTGCCGCGCAGAACAACATGAGCTTTGAACAGTTTCGCAATGTGCTTAACCAGGATGGCCAGTATCTGGAATTTCGCGAGCAAATCCGTCGCGATTTGATGATCAATAATCTGCAGACTGGCACCATCAATCAACGCATCACCATCACCCGTCAGGAAATAGCCAATTATTTACGCTCGGAAGCAGCACAGACAGATATTGCCCCTGAATTCAGGGTACACCATATTCTGATTCCGGTTGAAAACCCTTTGCAGAACCAGCTCCAGGAAGAGCTCGCTGATCTGCTGTATCAGCAAATTCAGGACGGCGCCAGCATTCTGGATTTAGCGGCTTCACAACAGATACTTGGCATTCCGGTCAGCGGCGGAGACCTGGCCGGCTGGCGTAAAACAGAAAATCTGCCGACCATGTTCCGACCGGTCGTCCCGACACTGGATGTCGGCGAAGTCAGTGAACCATTCACCAGTGACAGTGGTTTTCATATCGTGGAAGTTGTTGAAAAAAGGGGTGGTGTCGACCTGCAGGTAAATCAGAGTCATGTTCGTCACATCATGCTGCGTCCCAATGAAATTCGTACCCCGCAACAGACCCGGGAGCTGATTTTTGAACTCCATGAACGTATTCGCGGTGGAGAGGATTTTGGCGATCTGGCCCGTGTCTATACCGATGACCCGACTTCAATGGTTTCCGGCGGTGATCTTGACTGGGTAACTGAAGGCCAGCTGCCTCCGCCCTTTGAAGCTGCCCTCAGCGAAGTGCCGGTTGGTGAAATGTCTGAACCTTTTCAGGTTGGCCAGGATTGGCATATCGCCGAAGTACTGGAGCGGCGGGTAGAAGATGTCACGGAAGAAAACCGTCGCTTTCAGGCTGAACAGATTCTGCGCGAAAGAAAATTTGAAACGGAACTGCAAAACTGGCTCAGTGAAATTCGTGATACTGCTTATATCGACATCAAGATAGACGAGGACTCCTAGCCTGAGCAATCTGATTGCTGTCACCCCTGGCGAGCCTGCCGGTATTGGACCGGATATCTGTCTGAAGCTTGCACAGTATTCCCTTGGCAGTAATGATTCTGTTTTTAACCGCAGTACACCGGTTTTTATTGCCGACCTGTCCATGCTGCAGGACAGAGCCCGACAACTTGATCTCAAGCTCAATATAAAACCAATTGCTGAATTTGACCCGCAAGTACCGGCCATGTGGGTCGACCAGGTAAAACTGTCCGAACCTGCCCAGCCCGCTGTCCTGAATATGAACAATGCTTCTTACGTGCTTGCCACACTGGATCGTGCCATTGACGGATGCCTGGAAAATGAATTTCAGGCACTGGTGACCGGGCCAGTGCAAAAAAGTGTGATCAATGATGCCGGCTTTGCATTCAGCGGCCATACTGAATATCTGGCACAGCGATGTGGCAAGGATCGGGTAGTCATGATGCTGGCCAGCCCCAGGCTCAGGGTTGCCCTGGCTACCACTCACCTTCCTCTTGGCAAAGTTGCTGCCGCCATCAATGCGGATTTACTTCGGGAAGTAATACAAATTCTGCATCAGGACCTGCAGAATAAATTCGCCATACCGAGGCCGCGTATTCTTGTCTGTGGCCTTAATCCACATGCCGGCGAAAACGGCCATCTCGGCCATGAAGAACAGGAAATTATCGAGCCGCTTATTAATGAACTTAATAAACAGGGCATGCATCTGCAGGGACCCTTGCCGGCAGACACTCTGTTTACAGCCAAATATCTCGAACAATGTGATGCTGTGCTGGCCATGTACCATGACCAGGGTTTGCCCGTACTTAAATACCAGGCTTTTGGTGAGGCCGTGAATATTACTCTCGGTCTGCCGATAATCCGTACCTCTGTTGATCACGGAACTGCGCTGGACCTGGCCGGTAGTGGCCAGGCAGATATGGGCAGCCTGTTACAGGCTTACCGGATGGCCGTTTCCCTGTCAGATAACTGACATGAACATCAGGCACCGACCCAGAAAACGATTTGGCCAGAACTTCCTGAGCGACAGGAATATTGTCGCCAAAATAATTCAGGCTCTGGGAGCCGGACCGCAGGATCATGTTATTGAAATCGGACCCGGTCAGGGAGTATTGACCGGTGAACTACTGGCCAGTGCAGCGAGTGTCAATGCAATTGAAATTGACCGGGATCTGGTCAGCATGCTGCAACAAAAATTCGCTGTTATGGAGTCATTTACAATTCATGAAAGTGATGTACTGAAAACCGATTTTAATACCCTGCTCTCTGCCCAAAACCCGGTCCGCATTATTGGCAATCTGCCATACAACATATCCACACCCCTGTTATTTCATTTGCTTGCTTATCTGCACGGGATCAAGGACATGCTGTTTATGCTGCAGCTTGAAGTGGTCGACAGGCTGGTGGCAAGTCCCGGAACAAAAAACTATGGCCGACTCAGTATCATGCTGCAGTATTTTTGTCAGATTGAGAAACTGTTTACCGTTCCGCCTGGCGCTTTTTCTCCTCCACCCAAAGTCCACTCGGCCATTGTTCGACTGATTCCGAAAACGAGTGATCAACTTGTGTTACAAAACCCCGTGACTCTGGAAAAGCTGGTTCGCCAGGCGTTTTCACATCGTCGCAAGACTCTGCGCAACAACCTTAAGGGCCTGCTCAGTGATGAAGAACTTAGTGCCCTGAATATTGATCCGGGGCTCAGACCCGAGAATCTATCACTGGAGGACTATGTTAGAATCAGTACTCATCTGGAAGACAAAGACGGCTGACAATGGCAAAGAGCATGAAGCAGGAAACAAGCGAAAACAGCGGTATTGAGATCAGTGTGCAGACCCAGTACCTGGAAGGTCAATCCGACCTGCTGAACAATGCCTATGCTTTTTCCTACACCATTACCATTCAGAATAACCGTCAGGACTCGGTCCAGTTATTACGACGTCACTGGGTAATCACTGACCAGAACAACAAGGTAGAGGAAGTCAAAGGCAAGGGAGTTGTCGGCCAGCAACCTGTGATTAAACCCGGTGACAAATTTCGCTATTCCAGCGGCACAATCCTGAACAGCAATATAGGTGACATGAAAGGCAGCTACACTATGCAGGCTGAAAATGGTGAGACTTTTGAAGCTGAAATTCCTGCATTTGTACTGGCCACCCCAAATATGTTGCACTAGGCTTTCAAATCCTGTTCACTCAATAAAATCACCATTGTCGTGACTGAGAACTCACCTGTCAGGGTGTAAGGAGAAAGGTTTGGCTGTATATGCCGTCGGTGATATCCAGGGCTGCTATAAACCCCTGGTAAAACTCCTGGATAAAATCAACTTTGACCCAGCCAGTGACCGCCTCTGGTGTGTAGGCGACCTGGTCAATCGCGGCCCGGACTCACTGAAAACACTGCGCTTTCTTAAACAACTGGGCCCGGCATTCACTGCGGTACTGGGCAACCATGATCTGCATTTTATGGCGCTGGCCACCGGCGCCTTCGATGGCGGCAAGAAAAAAACCCTGAAAAAACTTTTACAGGCCCCGGATTGTCTGGAGCTCTGTGAATGGGTCAGAACTCTTCCCATCCTGCATCATGAAGTGCTGGATACCAGTAAAGGTCAGGAAGCATTTTTGATGGTGCATGCCGGATTTGCACCCGGCTGGACACTTAAACAGGTTCTGGCCTATGCCCATGAAGTGGAAAATACCCTGCAGGGCAAGGACTACCTGAAATTTTTACAGAAAATGTATGGCGACAAACCTGATATCTGGCATGAGGGACTCACCGGCATGAAACGAATGCGAGTCCTGACCAATTATTTCACCCGCATTCGCTTCTGCAATGAAGAAGCCCAGTTAAATCTTGCCATTAAAACCGGAGCCAATACGGCCCCTCCAGGATTCGGCCCCTGGTACAAGTATCAGCAGCTAAGCAGGAAGATGACCATCCTGTTTGGCCACTGGGCAACGCTTAATGGTGTTACCGATACAGAAAATGTTTATGCACTTGATACCGGCTGTGTCTGGGGGCGTTGCCTCACCGCTTTACGCCTGGAAGATAAACAAATATTCTGTACTGAATGCAACTGAACTGATAATTACGAATTTGAAGACTTACCTTGTTGGCGGCGCAGTCCGTGATAAATTACTCGGTTTACCCGTCAAGGACCGTGACTGGGTGGTTGTTGGTGCCAGCCCGGAACAGATGTTGGAACTTGGCTATGAACAGGTCGGCAAGGATTTCCCGGTTTTCCTGCACCCGGAAACCAAAGAAGAATACGCCCTCGCCCGTACCGAAAAAAAATCCGGCACTGGTCATACCGGGTTTACTGTCGATGCCTCGGAAACGGTTACGCTGGAAGAGGATCTGCTGCGTCGTGATCTGACCATAAACGCCATGGCTGAGGATGAAGACGGCAATCTGATTGATCCCTATGGCGGCCGCGAAGACCTCAACAATAAAATTCTGCGCCATGTTTCCGATGCTTTCACCGAAGACCCTTTACGCGTATTGAGAGTTGCACGTTTTTCAGCCCGTTTTGCCCATCTGGGTTTTGAAGTCGCGCAGGAAACCCTGCAAATGATGGAACAACTGGTTAACAGCACTGAAATGAATACCCTGCCAGCGGAACGTATCTGGCAGGAAGTTCGCCGCGCTTTATCTGAAAAAACGCCGGCCTTTTTCTTTCTGACTTTACGCGATTGTTATGCACTGGGAACCGTTCTGCAGGAAATTGAGGGTTTGTTTGGCATCTCACAGGAAAAAGCCCGCCTGAGCCTGATGGCTTTAACCAAAGCCGCTGAACTGACTCCGGATACGGCAATTCGCTTTGCTGCACTGTGCCATGAACTCGGTGTTGTGCATGAATTTACCCTGCGTAAAAACCTCAGAAAACTGCATAGCCTGTGTGAACGCCTGAAAGTCCCCAATGACCATCGTGAACTGGCTGAAATTGTTTGTTCTTACTGTGATGATTATGCCCGTATAGACATTAGTGAGCCGGAATCCATTTTAAAACTGTTTGAAAATACCGATGCCTTTCGCCGGCCGGAACGCTTCCAGTTTTTCCTGACCAGCTGTAAAGCCATCGGCAAAGCTCGTGGTGAAACTGATGAAAATCTGGATCATATGAATGGCATGCTGCAGCGGGCACTGGATACCTGTCTGAATCTGGATACCAGTTCATTACAGGATGCCGGTTATGAAGGCGAGGAATTCGGAATAAAGCTTTACGAACTCCGCTTGCAGACGATCAAGGATATTTTCAGTTATGACTCCTGAGCCAGGGCAGCGCCGGGTTGCCCTGATAAGCGGTAGCGCAGCCCGAATCGGGGCCGGGATAGCCAGACATCTGCATGGCAAAGGCTTTAATATTGTTGTGCATTATCAGCAGTCCCGCAGCAAAGCGGAATCTCTCACTGCAGAATTAAACCAGCTGGTTCCTGATAGCTGTATCTGTCTGCAGGCAGACCTGCTGAAAGACAGTGAGATCAATAATCTGGCAACAAAGGCTGCCGCTCAATGGAGCAGAATCGATGTGCTGATCAATAATGCTTCCAGTTTTTACCCGACACCTCTGGCAGATTTCAGTGCAGCTGACTGGATTGATTTAACGGGCACCAATGCCAGGGCGCCGGCTTTTCTTAGCCAGGCATTACTCGATGAATTAAAGAAAACACAGGGCACTATCATCAATATTACAGATATAGTGGCAGAAAGCGGCAGGGAACAGTATGCCATTTATGCCATGGCCAAGGCGGCTTTGAGAAACCTGACCTTATCACTGGCCCGGGAACTGGCACCCACTATAAGAGTCAATGCCATAGCTCCGGGGTTTATACTGCCACCGAATTTTTCCGCCAGTGACCAGTCATCGCAAACAGAATTACCGGATCCGCTGAGTTTTTCCTGCCTGAACTATCACGCCTCAGTTGAAGATATTGCTCATGCCGTGTACTTCCTGATCGATGAAGCCACATACATTACCGGACAAAGTATTAATATTGATGGCGGCAGGAAACTTAAATTCTAATTCTTCAGCTCTTGCTGACCTGAGCTCTTGCACTGCTTTCCATGTAGGCTGCCAGATCAAAGTCTTTTACGCTGAGACCGCCAACTTCGTGAGTCGTTAAATCAATTTCAACTGTTTTATACACATTGAACCATTCCGGATGATGATTGACCTTTTCGGCATAAATTGCGACCTGGGTCATGAAACTGAATGCTTCAATAAAATTTTTGAAAATGAAGGTCTTGCTTAATTTGTCAGAAGTGATTTCCCAGGGTTTTTCCAGGCCCTGATTGAGTTTCTGTAGTTCGGTATCAACTTCCGTTTTCGTCAGTGTCTGAACACTCATATAAAACTCCGATGTTATGCATTTAAGCTTACTGCCTGACTGAAATTTGGCGACCGTGCCAGATAAAGTCTACCGGCCAGAGTTTTTGTCGGGTTTTATCAAACTCCTCCCATAGTTCCTTGTATGTTTTACCCAGTTCGGGATGACGCTGGTTTCCGGCCAGTTGTGAAAGCGGCCACAGGACAAAGGCGTTTTCAGTAATTTCCGGCCGGGGTAATGCCATTCCGGCGTGGATCCCACTCTTGTTGCCATAGGTCAGGATATCTATATCCAGGGTTCTGCCACTGAAGCGCGGCTGATCACGTTTTCTGCCAAAGTCGTCTTCAATATCTTTCAGTGTGGTGGCCAGCTTATCAAGTGAGAGCTCAGTTTCAAGGGAAACAACCATATTCAGAAAGTTATCTCCTGCAAAACCTACCGCTTCACTTTCAAATACTGATGAAAAACCCAGGTCATGAAATTTAAGCAGGAGTGTATCCAGGCAACGGGAAAAGTTTTCAGCCGGGTTGATATTACTGCCCAGCCCCAGAGTAACCCTGGTCATTGTTATTTGCTGCCCCTTTCTATGATCACACCGACATCTCTGGAACCGGTCACGGCACCAGGTTTGCCCAGTGATAACCTGAGCCAGGGAACCCTGAATTCTGAGAGGACAATCTCGGCAATTTTTTCCGCCATGGTTTCGATAAGCTGAAATTCACTGGCTTCGACAAAGGCTATCAGGCGCTTTGCTACCGCCTTGTAATCCAGTGCATCTTCAATTGCATCGCTGCTCGCAGCTTTTTTTATATCACTGGCCATGTCCAGATCAATGGTAATGGTTTGGCGGATTTTTCTTTCCCAGTCATAGATTCCGATTACAGTTTCAATTTCCAGGTTTCTAATATAGACAATATCCATTGCTCAGATTTCCTGTAAAGCCGGGAGGGATTCCAGACCCCAGCGAGGTTTGGCCAGGATACTCAAATCATCATGCTGACCGGCGAGTAAACGCTGGCATCCGGCATAGGCGATCATGGCACCATTATCCGTGCAGTACTGTAATTGCGGGTAACGAATTTCAAAGCCTTCAGCTTCAGCCATAAGTCCAAGAACTTCACGCAGGCGCTGATTGGCGCTTACCCCTCCGGCAATAACCAGAGTATTCATACCAGTCTGCTTCAATGCACGCTGGCATTTAATTCGCATGGTGTCGACTACTGCTTCCTGAAAAGCGTGAGCGATGTCAGCCTTGCTTTGCTGATCCAGTTCTTCGGTCGACATGCCTTCTTCAAGCAATTGATGAATCGAATTCAGGGTGAAGGTTTTCAAGCCACTGAAAGAAAAATCCAGCCCTGGTCGATTGGTCATCGGTCGTGGGAAAGTAAAGCGACCTGGCTCTCCGCTTTCCGCCAGTCTGGCAATATGTGGCCCACCCGGATACGGCAATCCCAGCATTTTGGCAACTTTATCAAAGGCCTCACCGGCGGCATCATCCAGCGATTCACCAATCAGGCGATAAACACCTATCGCTTCGACTTCTACCAGTTGCGTATGTCCACCTGAAACCAGCAAAGCTACAAACGGGAAGCTGGGGCCGTTTTCTTCCAGCAAGGGTGCCAGTAGATGCCCTTCCATATGATGAACCCCAAGGGTCGGGATATTCCAGGTCATGCCCAGCGCCCGGCCAATGGAAGCACCAACCAGTAGCGCTCCTGCCAGGCCCGGCCCTGCGGTATAAGCCAGACCATCAATATCTCCCTTACTGCAGCCCGCTTTGTCCATGACTTCCTTGATCAGGGGCAGGGTTTTACGAATATGATCGCGTGATGCCAGCTCTGGCACCACACCGCCATATTTCTGGTGTATTTCCACCTGACTGTATAAGGCATCAGCCAGCAAGCCGGCATCGCTGTCATAGATTGCGATGCCGGTTTCATCACAGGATGTTTCGATTCCAAGTACTCTCATGACTCTTTCGTGAACTTC
Source organism: Gammaproteobacteria bacterium UBA5109 (assembly GCA_002414385.1). Lineage (GTDB taxonomy): Bacteria > Pseudomonadota > Gammaproteobacteria > Pseudomonadales > Pseudohongiellaceae > UBA5109. The sequence continues at coordinate 574,734 of DHZH01000002.1, read as the reverse complement.
CTCAAGTTTCAGCAACTTGCATTATACATTTCCTGTAAATTATGGATAATTGAGCGTAATGATATCCTGCATTTATTCAAGCCACCCATGATTCCTTTTCCCAGTTTGTTTCTGTATAAAAAAATTTCCTGCGCAATGAGCAGGTTTTATCTGGCAGCAGTCGTGCTGGTGAGCCTCAACGCCTGCTCAGCAATCAATGAGCTGACCGGCCAGAATTCAGCCGAAACTGAAACTGTCACTGCCCTTGAAACTGAACCCGGCATCCAGACGGGGGAATCAATGCTGATTGAGGACCTGGTCAGTACGGCCATCGATTCCGGCGAACTTGATATAGAAAATACCCGCCCTGCTGAAGAGCAGGTTATCCTGCCGATCACTCCTGCAGTCGCCATGACAGCCAATCGCGTGGTCGAGCGTGAAATCAATGATTATCTGCAAAACCGGCAACGCCTGTTGCAACTCTGGATAGAGCGCGGACAGCTCTGGTTTCCCATGATAGAACATATATTTGCCGAAGAAGGAGTTCCTGACGAATTAAAATACCTTGCCCTGGGTGAAAGCGCTCTGAATCCTGTTGCCCGAAGTTCTGCCGGAGCAGCCGGCATGTGGCAGTTTATGCCTGCAACTGCCCGCGGTGAAGGTCTCAGAGTGGATTCCTGGATTGACGAAAGAATGGATCCGGAACTATCCACCCGGGCTGCTGCGAAGCATCTAAAAATTCTTTATGACGTTTATGGTGGCAACTGGCACCTTGCACTGGCAGGATATAACTGCAGCTATCGATGTATCAGTCGTGCCGTTGAACGGGCAGGAGGTTCGATCGAAAATCCTCCTTCATTCTGGGAGATTTATCCTTATCTGCCCCGACAAACCCGAAATTTTATTCCAAAGTTTATTGCTGCTGCGATGATTGTCTCCGACCCGGAGCGTTTTGGTATTCAGGTCGAGGATATCGGGCAGGAGTATACCTATGATCTGGCTCATGTATCCGGCATGATGAGTATGGAAACGGCAGCTGAACTGGCTGGCACTGACCTGACTACTATTCGAAACCTTAATCCATCCGTTCGCCGGGCGACCTTGCCTGACAGTGCTGAAGCTTTTCCCCTGAAAATCCCCCCCGGAACCTATCAGCGCTTTGTTCGCACATTCAATAACCTGCCGGAAGATGAAAAAGTATCTCCAACGGAATACAGTGTGCGCCCGGGTGATACCCTGGCTGGCATTGCCGAGCGATTCCAGACCAGTATTTCTGAATTACAGGCAGTCAACAATATTCGCACGCACCTGATTTATCCTGACCAGAATCTGCTAATCCCCGGAACCGGTATCAGTAATGATATTGCCCTGGTGAACAGAGAACCCCGATCGAGAAATTTTGGCGATACCCTGTACCGCCCAATCAAACTCAATGAAGGTTTCCAACTTGTGGAACAGGCCGGTTCCTCACCGGAAAATCCTCTGATTGCAGTCAGCCTCAGCGACGATGTTGTCGATGACCTGGTTATTCCGACTATATATAACGTCAGGAGCGGGGACACACTGGGTCAGATTTCTGAGCGCTTTGATGTATCAATACGCGATATACAGATCTGGAATAATATACGTGGCACCTTGATCTACCCGGGTCAGGAGCTGACTCTGCATACTTCTGCCACAGAAGTCAGTCCGACAGTTTATCGTGTTCGCCGTGGCGATAACCTGGCCGCTATCGCTCGTCGCTTTGGTGTCAGTGTTGATAACCTGAAACGCCTCAACGGGCTGAACAGTGATTTAATCTTCCCCGGACAGGACCTCCAGGTTAACTAGACCCCGTCAGGATTAGTCCCTTTTAGAGAACTGATTGTGCATACTTTATGCATTTCAGGGCTAAAGCTAGACATCTCTGATACCTGACAGGTATTCTGTTCGGTCACTTAATAAGAATAAACTAATAAGATAATAATAAACTTCAGGAGTCTACTATGAAAATTAAGCCCATCGCTCTGGGACTTGCCGCCAGTATCGCACTTACTGCAAGCGTTTCTTCGCTGGCTCAGGTACGAGGAGCAGCCGCTGATCAGAACATGAGTTTCTTTGTCACCAGTGCCGGTTCAGGTATGGGTGGTAATCTCGGAGGTCTTGCCGGAGCTGATGCCCGTTGTCAGGCACTGGCTTCTGTTGCCGGCTATGGAAATCTTACCTGGCGTGCCTATCTGAGCACTCAGGGGCCGAATGCTGTCAATGCCCGTGATCGAATCGGTACGGGGCCCTGGTATAACGCCAATGGCACCATGATCGCCCGCAATCTCAATGAATTACATAATGAAGAAGCAAACAACATCAGTGTAGCAACCGCTCTGGATGAGCATGGCGCACCGGTTCCCTATGTCGGTCTTGATTCTGATGGCAATCCGCTGCCGATTGAGCTGCAGTATGGCGTAGAGCACGATGTGCTCACCGGTACACAGGCTGACGGCACTGCTTTCCCGGCCGGAGAGGATCGCACCTGCGGCAACTGGACTTCCAGCGATGAAGGTTCGGCCATGCTGGGGCATGAAGACCGTCGCACTCTAGGACCAGGCCTCTCACCATGGTCTGCTGCCCATCCCTCACAGGGCTGCAGTCAGCAGGCACTGATAAATACCGGTGGAGCTGGTCGCTATTACTGTTTCGCGACTGATTAGTCGCTGACAATCATGGTGAGACGACTACTGTGCCTGGCACTTTGCTGCCAGGCACTGACACTGAATGCCCAACAGGCTGATATCGCCGGTTTCTGGGATCAGCCTGCTCCCGGTGTCGCCATTGACTCAGAGCTCTTCGGCTTTATTGAAGATGCCAATGAAAGGGCAGATGGGCCATTCTTGGTTGATTACATGGGAATCCCCCTGAATGAGGAAGCGCTTTCCCGGGCACTGACTTACGATAGTGCCCTACTCGGGGTTCCCGAGCATGTCTGTATGCGTCACCCGACCCAGTATTCCTACTGGGGACCGGCAGCTCTGCGAATTGCCGCGCAACTGGATGACAACCTTGATGTCATTTCCTATACCGTGGGCGGGACTTTCCGCCGTGCAGATCGTAAAATCTGGATGGACGGGCGGCCACATCCTTCAGAATATGCACCGCATACCTGGGCCGGTTTCACCACCGGTCGCTGGGAAAATGGCACCCTGATTACCCGAACTACTCATCTGAAATGGGGATGGGTTCGCCGTAATGGTGTACCCAGCAGTGACGAGTCTGAAGTCATTACCTACTACCAGCGCAATGGGGATGTGCTTACCATTACCTGGTTTGTCGAGGATCCACATTATCTGACTGACACCTACATCAGGTCAGCTGATTTTGTTGCCGCTCCGCAAGGTATTAGAACTGCCACTTTCGGCGTTGAAGCCCCCGATGTCAGTAACCAGGTCTTCCTGGAATGCATCAACATTGCTGAAATTCCCCGCCCCGAAAGACACTATGTTCCTCACTATCTGCCGGGCGAAAATCCCTTTTACGGGGACCGGGCCGAAGAGCTTGGCATTCCGGTGGAATCCACGCTGGGTGGTGAAGAGACTGCCATGCCCGAATACATGGAGCGCTTGGCAGAATGAAATTACACACGATCTCAGGCCTGAAGTTATTTCAGGCGGCTATTCTCAGTATGCTATTCGGTCTGCTAAGTCTGCCCTTGCTGGCTCAGCCGGTTCCACAGGAACCACGCTCTGAAGGGGCAATTGAAGTACTGCATGTGCAGGGCAATGTCTGGCTGATAGCCGGAGCCGGAGGCAACATTGCCGTGCAGGCTGGCGAACAGGGCATCATTCTGGTGGATACGGGTGCACAGGAATACAGTGAAGAAGTCATCGCGGCGATCGCCTCAATTTCCGACCGGCCGATAAGATACATCATCAATACCTCCATGGCGGAACAGCATGTTGGTGGCAATGCACAAATAGCTAGCTTACCGGGTGGCTCAACCAGCGGCGCAACCCGCGGAGCGCGCATTGCCGTGATCGCCCAGGAAAATGTGCTGTTTGGCATGAGCGTGGCCCGGGGCCCAGATGGTGAGCAGGTATACCCACAGGAATCCTGGCCTACGGAAGGTTATTTTGAGCCACATCGCAGTCAGGTATTCAACGATGAAGCCATTGATATCTATCATATGCCCAATGCCTACAGTAATGGCGACAGTGTGGTTTATTTCCGTGGTTCCAATGTTATGGTCAGCGGCGACATTTTTACCACCACCAATTTGCCTCTGATTAACCCCCTAATGGGTGGCTCATTACAGGGCACAATTGCCGCACTGGATCACATGCTTGAAATTACGGTTGCCGGGGATTTTGCCGAAGGTGGGACCTATATCATTCCCGGCCACGGGTATATTGCCGATGAAGCGGAACTGGTTGAATATCGTGATATGGCTTATATCATCCGCGATCGCATACAGCATCTGGTCAGGGAAGAAGAAGCCAGCCTGGAGGAAGTGATTGCAGCCAGACCTGTACTGGGCTGGGAAAGCCGTTACAGCAATCCTGGCTGGACCGTCGACATGTTTATTGAAGCCCTCTATGAAGAATTTACCGCTCAGTAAAAAGGCGAGATCAATAATGCGTTTACTTACAAGAGTAATCCGGACATCCTTCCTGGTGCTGTGCAGCTTCACTGTTATTCCGCTCCAGGCCCAGGAAAATACATCCATCTATCAGCGTTTCGCACCCATTGATCTGACCGGTAACTGGGTAGCTGTCATTACGGAAGACTGGCATATCCGCATGATTACACCTGCACCCGGATATTATGCCGGGCTGCCTTTGACCAGCAGAGCCCTGGAAGCTGCCGATGCCTTTGACATTAATGCCTTCAGGGAGGCCGGACGTGCCTGTGAAGCTTTTGGCGCCGGACGCCTGCTGCGTGAACCTGGCAGATTGCAGATTTCCTGGGAGGATGAAGATACCCTGCGGATTGATGCAGATGCTGGAGAACAGAGCCGTTTACTACATTTTGCCAATGCCCCGGCAGCCGGAGCTCCCAGTTTGCAGGGTCATTCAGTGGCCGAATGGCAATATGCCGGCGGCTTTGATCCACAACGTGAATTACTGAATCCCGGTGAAGGCAGGGGCAGAAGAACACTTAATCAGTCTACTCCGGTCCAGGAAATGGCTGGCGGCAAACTTTATATTGAAACCAGCAACCTCAGTGGCGGTTTACTGCGTAAGAATGGCGTACCATACAGTCCGGAAGCCGAGGTCACTGAATATTTCAACACCCTGACTGAACCGGACGGCACTGAGTGGCTGATAGTCACAACGATCGTACGTGACCCGCTTAATCTTCTGGTGGAACACATCAGCAGCTCCAATTTCAGACGTGAGGCTGATGACTCCGGCTGGAACCCGAGACCCTGTTCTATCTAAAGCCTGAAGTTTTCAGCAGTCTCTGAAACCATTTGCCGCGCAGCGCCTGGCATTTTCCATTGCCGTAATAATATCTTCCGAAGCAAGCGTCTGTTCCAGTCTTTGCTGGAAATTCTGTGCCTGCTCATTACCCTGCTCCGCCGCCAGTTGCGCCCACATATAAGCATCAATCATGGAAGGATTTTCGACACCAAGACCATTGGCATACATCACCGCCAGATTGGCCTGCGCCGGAGCATAACCCAGTTCAGCCGCTGATCTGAAATAGCTTACCGCCTGGCTGAAGTCCTGAGCTGTCCCCTGTGCGTTTGCATGCATCATGCCCAGACTCAGCATGGCCTGGGCATGATTCTGTTCTGCTGCCAGCGTGTAATACCGCATGGTCTCGGCAAAGTCCTGTTCAACGCCAACTCCGTTGGCATACATCCAGCCGAGATTCACCATACTCTGGGCATAATCCTGTTCAGCAGCAAGCTGATACAGGCGCAGCGCTTCGGTGAAATCCTGTTCCACTCCCTGCCCGTTGGCATACATGACGCCAAGGTTGGTCTGTGCTTCCGGATCCTGTTTTTCAGCGGCCAGCCGGTATAGCCGCAGGGCTTCATTAAAGTTCTGTGGAATCCCCTGACCAAGATAATTTTTATTGGCCAGGGATACCTGTGCCGGTGTGAAATCCTGTTGAGAAGCAAGTTGAAAAAGACTGGCAGCAATAGTGGCATTTTGCGGAAAGCCATCACCATTATCGTATTTCACACCGAGCACATATTGCGCCCGGGGGCTACCAAAATCCGCTGCCCGCTCATAGAGTGCTATTGCCTGATTGACATCGCTGTCCACCCCATAACCGTTTTCATAGAGCCACCCCAGCCAGTAGATGGCCTGTGGGTTGCTTTCATCAGCAGCATCCGTGAACAAGCGTCTGGCCTCATCATAATCCTGCCTGAGTAGTTCACCTTCGACATACAGATTGCCCATGATTACCTGAGCTGGCGGATAGTCCTGTTCTGCGGCTTGCCGGTAAAAACTGATTGCCTGTGCGGTATCCTGTTCAACGCCACTGCCCTGATAGTAATGGTTGCCAAGATTAACCTGGGCCGGGGCAAAACCCTGTTCAGCGGCACGCCGGTACAGGGTAACTGCCTGCTGCATATCCACTTCCACTCCCTGGCCATTGCTGTATATATTCCCCAGGCTGACCAGCGCTTCATTATTTCCCTGTTCTGCTGCCAGGCTGAAATATTCGATTGCGGTGGATAAATCCCGGTCAAGCCCCTGACCATTCATATACATAAAGGCAATTTTAACCAGGGCCGGAGCATAGTCCTGCTCAGCCGCCTGCTCGTATAAATCAAATGCCGTTTCCATGTCCGGCAAGCCGTTCCTGCCGGAAAAATAGGCGTCACCCTGGTAAACCAGCGCTCGGGGATTTCCGGCATCAGCTGCCATTTCAGCAAGACGATTGGCTTCAGGAATATTCTGTTCAACCCCCTCGCCGTAAAAATACATTTCAGCCAGCCTGGCCTGGGCTTCAGCTTCGCCGGATTCAGCCAGTTCGGAAAATTCTTCAAAGGCCCTGGTGAATTCCCCGGATTCATACGCCGCAAGAGCAGTGTCGAATTCAGCTGCTTCTGATGCTGCAGCCAGCAGCAGCGCAACAGAAAATAACAGGGGTAAAGATGCCTGTTTACAGGCCAGTCGATTTAAATGAAGAGTAAATTGTGCGTAAAACATCTGGCGTTCTGTACTGTTTTTATCGCTTTTATCGCATTCCGGGATCAAACATTTCGCTTAACTCTAAGCCTATTTCAGGGAATGAGCAACGTCAGCCATATGGGATGGCTACATCAGGCACAAAAAAGCCCGGCATCTTGCGAAAACCGGGCTTCATCGATTTTGGCTGAAGCCTTATTCGTCAGCCGGATTAATGGCAAAACCATTAAGCGGATTCAGAGTTTGACCATTTACCACGGCATCAACCCAGGCTGCTGCAGGCCGGCCGTCTTTCATCGGATTACCGCGAATAGTAATTGGTGTTCCGGCTGGCAGGTCACTGCGGCGAATACCGGCGCGCATCAGTGAGCTCGGACCCTCCGCTTCAAAACCCCAGGTGGTTACCGAGCCGTCTTCATTGGTGACATCGATAATCAGCCACGAATGCGGATTGGTATACTGGAATTCCCTGACCACACCTTGAACCTCAACCAGTTCAGTATGATCAAACATGGCTGCGGAATGGTGCGCTGTGACGGGGAAGCTGGTGCATGCCAGCATAAACACCCCTGTTAAAAATAATTTCTTCATCTCAAACCTCCTCAAAGACTTTGTGCTTATTCGCCTAAACGTTGTACAGACTCATCATTGCTGACTGCGGCATCATCATCCAGGAAATCAAAATCCGGAAACTGACTGGTTCCTTCATCAGTCACGATAATGTCGTTATTCTGGTTTTCACCACACCACCAGTAGCGGATGCGCAGCAGGTGATCATCATTTTCCAGCTCAATAAATGCCTGCCGTGTATACCAGGGTTCAGCCAGATTGGCCGGATCAAAAACCCAGAAGTCAGCTTCCAGGTTGATGCCGTCAATTTTGCGCCAGCGCTCAACCACTTCAACCTGGTCAGAATAATCCGGTTGCGGACCTCGCTGGTATTGTCCTTCGCGCAGGTAGGTAGTGTGTGTCACCAATACACCGTCATCCCAGAAACCGATGGTATCGCCATTAAAAGTCGGATAGGCATCCTCGGGTAATGTATGAGCTCTGCCATCAGTGTAAACACGACGGATGTCATTGACCATTTCATTTATCAGCCAGGTCTGCTCCGGGGTCACGATGAACTCATGCAGGAAAGGCTCGGTAACCCAGCGCGGGTGTCCCGGCGGTCGACAGTCTGAAATCGGGTCGTATTCGCCACCGGTCTGATTTAACAAATCAATTTTGCGCTGCCTGGCTGCAGCGCCCTGTTCTGTTAACTGGGCGGTAGTCTGGTCCGGCGGGATATCCGGGTCAAAGGAAAGTCCACCACGAGCCCGGGTATAAATTCCGGACCAGTCAAACTCGGGACTTGCCATATCTTCCCAGTCGAGATCATCTCCTCCACCCGCCTGTCGCTCCAGGTACTGATACATTTCCCAGGAGGAATCGAATTGTTCTCCGAATTCCTGCAGACGTGCCTTGTTATCCTGCCATTGCTCACCGCCATCACCATATTCAAGCCAGCCCACATATTCCTGCGCCAGGGCGCTTATGGGGAAAGCCAGGGATGCCGAGAGAGCAGCTGTTTTAATCATTTTCGCTGCTTTCATTTTCACTCCGCTATTACTGCTTGATTGATTTGGAAATTCTATACAATGCCTCTCAAGTATAAAACGATGTACTAAAAACACTATATTTTCTGACTGAAACAATCCAATATCACTGGACGCCCCTATTAAACAGGTTTATTCTTGATTAGCTCGATTTAAAGTTTTTTCGGGATTTTCAGGTATTTTCTTTCCATGCAAGTGATTGTACCTGGGTAGAAGTTACAAAGCGAAGAGTCTCATGAACTTTAGCCTGATGAATACATTGCGCGTGCTTAAACCAAGCCTGTTCCTCCTTACTTCACTCTCTCTGGGTTTACATTCTGTGTCTCTGTATGGGCAGGATGATTTTAACCGGACCCGCCTGGTTTTTGACATCACACCGATCACAGATCAAATCCTGCCCTTGCGCACTCCGGTTGCGGACACTGATGAGAGTGATGAACGTTATCAACAGCTGCTTAACTCCATCACCCGGTACCAGGATGAAATTGAAAGCCTGCAGCAGCAGACCAATAATCCCTATAACTTTGAATTCCTGGAATTTTATCAAAGCATCGGTGATGCCAATCAACAACTGGGCCGTCATGAAGAGGCTATCCTTCAGTATGACAATGCCCTGCAGGTCATCAAGGTTCAGAATGGCCTGCACACCATGGATCAGTTACCCCTTATTGAGAAAATCATCCAGAGCTACATCGCCATGGGCGACATGGAAAACGCCACACGCTGGGAAGAATATGTCCGCTACATGCACCAGCAAAATTTTGCTCCAGGCTCTCCGGAAATGGTGGCCGCCACCAACACGCTGGCTGACTGGTACATAAGCTCATTTTTCATGCAGAACTTTCAAAGTTCAAATCGGGGCCTTGAGATCATGCTGGGCACCCTGCCTGAGGGTGAGCGTATTGCCAATCCGGCTGTCGGAGAAGAACTTTTATGGGGCGGTGCTGAAAACACCATGCGCCTGAGCAATCGAACACCTTTCACTTATATCGATCCAACCATGGAAGCCATTTTCAATGGAGACATAAGAGATCTTACCCCCAGAGACGTGGAAGATATCCGCCTGTTAACAGTGGCCCGGCTTTATGAAAACTCGCAGCATGATATTATTGCCAGCGAGGAACCCCGGCTGGATTCCATTGCCCAGATTGCCCGCCGCATTGCCGGCCTGTCCTATATCACCAAACAGGAAATCGAGTACGAAACCTATAACAATTCCAATATTTCAAATTATGAAGGTTCCCGCATCCAGGAGTTCCGCTTATCCCAGGAACGACTGGATCACAGTTACGATAGTGGCCGCAACGCACTGCGCTATATTGTCAATTTAATCGAATCAGTCGAAGGCAATCCGAGAACCCTGGCTTCTGCCCAAATTGAACTGGCAGACTGGCATCTGGCTTATGGCAAAATTCAGGCTGCGCGGAGCGCCTATGAAGACGCCTATGCAACGCTGAGGGCACTGAATTTTTCCGATCAGCAAATTGATGCTTCCCTCAATCTTGAAGTTCCCCGCCAGATACCGCGTTCTGCCACCCATTTGTATACGCGCAGAAGTGCTGGACTGCCACTCAATGCGGAACTTGACTATCGTGGTTACATAGACGTGAGTTTCACGCTGGACCGCCTTGGCAATCCCAGTGATATCAGTTTTTCGTCAAACGACCGCCCTGAATCCAGGCAAATAGAGAGTGTGATTTCCAACCAGCTCAGAACCGCCAAGTTCAGACCGCACTTCCGTGACGGAGAACTTGTCGAACAGGGACGGGTGGATTTAAGGTATTACTATTCCTACTGATTCAGGACGACTTCCAGGGGATTTGCAGTAAATCAGACGCTCAACCAGACACTCAAAATTTATTGCTGCTGTTCAATAAAATAATAATATGCAGGGAATACCATTGTGAAAACCATCAAACTGCTTGCCCCGATATTCTGCTTTTTATCTTCTCCCCTGTTGGCACAAAACGATGCTGCCCTGAGCAACCTGCTTTTCACTCCGGTACCGGTCTCGATTGCCGATAACTCTGTGCTGGTCAGCGAGGGAATCCTGGATGATGCCCGGCGCTCAGCCGAGGAGAATATCCCCAGGCTTATGGAAAGAATAAACGCAGCGGAAATGTTGGAACTGCCTGACCCTGACCAGGTTCAGCGGATCAACACCCTTGGGCTGGCCTTGCAGACTCTGGGCAGGCATGAGGAAGCACTGGAAAGATTTGCCGAAGCCTCAGCACTGGCTGTCGATATCCATGGTGAGGGCGCCCTGGAGCAAATTCCTTCACTGGAACAGTCAATTCTCAGTCACCTGGCACTCAATGAAATAGATGCTGTGACAGAAAAAGAAGAGTTTATTTATGCCTTGCGTGTTGAAAACTTCGCGGCTGATTCTCCGGAAATGTACTCGGCAATGACCAACCTGGCTGACTGGTATACAGCTGCCTATTTCAAAATCAATTATCTCGATAATTCACGACGCCAGAATATCCGTTCAACAACTACACAAAGAGCACAACGTCAGATCGGCATTGAAGGCGGCAACGCTTCCATGCAGGCAATAGCTGACGGCAGTGTACGTGACGTAAACATCAATGATGTCATTGATCTGCGCCTGCGAAAAATTGATGATCTTTATGAAGAATATCAGGAGTCCTATACCAGCAACACAACTCTCAATATTGCCGTTGAAGTGGCCCGTCGCATTGCCCGCCTGGCCTATCATGCAGAACAGGAAATGAACCTGGAACGTTATCTCAATGATTATGATCCCAACTACACGGGGTCACGGGAAGAAGCCGTGAGAAACTCCGAAGAACGCCGTGATGAAAGTTATAACAGCGGTGAACGGGCACTTGAATATGTCGCCGACCTGATCGCGTCGGTTGAGGATATCAGTGCCCAGCAGCTCGCGCTGGCCATGCTCGATCTGGCAGACTGGGACCTGGCATATGGCAGAAGCGCCAGTGCCCGTGAATACTATCGCGTTGCCTACCAGGTCTTGCGGGATGATAATTTTAACGATGCCAGCATTGATGCCGCACTGGCACCGACCATCCCGGTTCCCATTCCCAGAATCGCTGCATTTCCCGCTACGCCGCAGACTGCAGGCGGTCAGGGACTCAGCCAGATCCAGTCTTTCAAGGGTTATATAGACATCAGTTTCACTATCGACGAACTGGGAAATGCTTCCGGGATCAACTTTCTCGGTTCCACTGAAGATGAAAACAGCAACAGAATTCAGAACCTGCTTGAGACATTTATACGAATGAACAAGTATCGTCCCTTATTGCAGGGGGGTGAACTGAATGCCATGACGACCATGAATCTGCGGTATTATTACAACTACTAATTCCAATCAGCAATTTAAAACCAGAGGCTTTATTATCTATGCTTACCAGAAAACTTTTCCTGTTACTTTCCCCTGTCATCTTATTTGCCTGTGCCGAAGAAAGCACAGAAATGTCGGCGCCAACACCCCAGCCGGCGATGGTTGACCTGACCACACAGACAGTTCCGGATCAGGGCTTCGTGATTAATAACGCCAGAATTCTGGATGGTATGGGCGGGGTAATTGAAAATGGTTCGCTTGTCGTTCAGGGCAATCGTATCGTAGCTGTCAACGAAGGGGAATCAATGGTAGAGGGGGCGCTTGAAATTGACGCCGAAGGCCGCACCGTGATGCCCGGCTTTATCGATGCCCACCGCCATATTATCACTGGTGAAGACCCTGAGGCCTGGATGGCTGAAGATGCTGAAGACGCCATGCAGGCATTCCTGGAGGCCGGTTTTACCACTGTTCTCTCTGCCGGTGATGCACCACAGATTCTCGATTTACGTCGCATGACTGCTGAAAATGAAATTGCCGGCCCGCGCATTATTGCCGCTTCCTTTACCGGTCTGGCAGCCGGTGGTGGCGGCGGTGGTCCGGAAGGTGACCCGGCTCGCTTTGATGTTGCACGTCCGCCAATGCGTCCAACTGAACCAGCCACGGCCCTGCCGGAAGAGGCTGTACGCGGCCAGATTCAGGCGCTGTATGACAGAGGCTACGATGCCGCCAAGAATGTCATTATTGTCACACCGGATGGTCCCGAGGAAGCAGCGTTGAATATGATTGTCGAGGAAACCAACCGTCTGGGCATTCGCACCATCACACACGCCGTGACGGTCACCGACACTCTCGCTGCTGTGCGCGCCGACGTCGATCAGCTTGTGCATACTCCGCATATTGAAATGCTCACTGAAGAACAGGCACAGTTTATTGCCGATTCGGGAATTCCGATGACTTCAACTCTGGGCATTTTTGTACCTTTCTTCGATGAAAATAATGAGCCCATTTTCCGGGATTATCTGCCCTTCCCCTGGGAAACCATTCTCAGTGCCGGCCAGGGACCCGTCAATGCCCGTCTGCTCTGGGAAGCCGGTGTAGTTTTAGGCTTTGGCACCGATACCCGCTATGATCCGGAACTGACGCTCAACCATGAACTCAAATCACTGTACCTGGTCTTTTCGGAACAGGACATTCTGCAGATCATGGGTGAAAATGCTGCCATTAACATTGCCATGGAAGATGAGCTGGGTACGCTGGAAGCCGGGAAACTCGCCGATATCGTACTGGTGAACGGTGATCCGCTGGATGACCTCTTCGACCTGTTAAATGTTGAAGTGGTGATTAAAGACGGCGCCTTTATGGTGGATAACCGCTAAATGCTCTTTATACATAGACAGTAAATAGCGGCAGAATGGCATTAAGATGTATTTTTTCTTTGCTCATGACCGGGTCCAAGCGAGGAATGACTGAGCTACGAAGTAGCGAGTTCCGCAGCACCTGGCATGAGTAAAGAAAAGTTCGAAGGCTGAGCGCCGCTTTTTACTGTTAAACACCTTCTTAAATCTTTGCAATTCAGAGCATTAGGCATTAGAATTTGCCGCCCTGATGTAGCTGCACGGCTACAGCAACTATAGTTAACCAACTGGAGCATCAATGCCTGTTGTCAGATTAAAAGAAAACGAGCCTTTCGACGTTGCCCTGCGACGTTTCAAGCGTTCCTGCGAAAAAGCCGGTATTCTGGCCGAAGTGCGTCGCCGCGAATTCTATGAAAAGCCGACTGCTGTCCGTAAGCGTAAAGCCGCTGCTGCAGTCAAGCGTCATGCGAAAAAAGTGTCACGCGAAACCCGCAGAACCAAGCGCCTCTACTAAAACCCGAACCCGCAATAGTTCCAGCACCCTGTCATGACTGAGCAAAGCCTAAAAAACCGCATCAGTGATGCGATGAAGGATGCCATGCGCGCGAAAGATAAAGCCCGCCTGGGAGCCATCCGCCTGATGCTGGCCGACCTCAAGAAAGTTGAAATTAATGAACGCATCGAAGTGGATGATGCACGGGTCGTCACCATTCTCGACAAGATGGTCAAACAGCGCCGGGACTCTATCCAGCAATATGAAGCCGCCGAGCGTCAGGAGCTGGCCGACAGGGAGCAGGCTGAAATTGAAGTCATTCAGGAATTCCTGCCCAAAGCACTGGATGAAGACGAACTCAGGAGCATCGTTGATGAAGCAATCAACAACAGTGGCGCTGCTTCCATGCAGGACATGGGCAAGGTCATGGGCCTGGTAAAACCGCAGGTCACCGGCCGTGCCGACATGGGTCAGGTCAGTGCGCTGGTTAAATCCCGCCTGGGCTGAATTACTTCAACACTTCCAATATTTTTTACGTTATTCTTTGCTGTTATTCAGCGACATGTGTCGTACTGCGCAAGTTTAGTGATTCATAATGGCAGGCTTTATTCCACAGTCTTTTATCGATGATTTATTGGCTCGCGCCGATATTGTCGATGTCATTGGTGCCAAGGTCACACTGAAAAAAACCGGCAAAAACTACTCCGGCCTGTGTCCTTTTCATCAGGAAAAGTCCCCTTCTTTTACTGTCGAGCCGGCTAAACAGTTTTATTACTGCTTCGGCTGTGGCAAGGGAGGCAATGCCGTCGGCTTTGTCATGGACTTCGAAAATATCGATTACCCTCAGGCCATCGAGTTGCTCGCCAGTTCCATGGGTCTGGAAGTTCCCCGCGAAGAATCGTCTGAAGTAAAACAGCAGCGTGAGCGTAATATTGATTTATATGATGTGCTGCAGCAGGCTGCTGCATATTACCAGCAACAACTGCGCCAGCATCCGGCAAAATCCTCGGCCATTGAATACCTGAAACAACGTGGCCTGAGCGGTGAAATTGCCCGTGACTTCAAACTCGGTTTTGCCCCAGCGGGCTGGCAGAACCTGCTGGACAACATCGGCACCTCAGCTGAAAAACAAAAACTCCTGCTCGACGCCGGCATGTTGATTGATAAATCAGACCAGCAGGACAAATCACGTTACGACCGTTTTCGTAATCGCATCATGTTTCCGATTCGTGATCAGCGCGGTCGCATCATCGGCTTTGGTGGTCGGGTTATCGGCGATGAAAAACCGAAATACCTGAATTCCCCGGAAACACCGGTTTTTCGTAAAGGTGAAGAGCTCTATGGCCTGTATGAGGCACGTCAGAAAGTTCGCAAACTGGAACGCATTCTGATCGTTGAAGGTTACATGGATGTAATCGCCCTGGCACAGCATGATATTCACTACAGTGTGGCTACTTTGGGCACCTCCACCTCAGAAACCCACCTCAAACGGCTGTTCAAGCTGGTCGCGGAAATTGTCTTTTGTTTTGACGGCGATGATGCCGGTCGTCAGGCAGCCTGGCGTGCCCTGAACGAAGTGATTCCACTGATGGAAGATGGCCTTAGCGCCCGCTTTCTGTTTTTACCGGAAGGGGAAGACCCTGACACCCAGGTACGTAAAACCGGTTCACGGGCATTTGCCGATAAAATCGGTCAGGCAACACCGCTGGCTGAGTTTTTCTTTGCTTACCTTACTGCTCAGGTGGAAATGGATACCCTGGAAGGTCGGGCCAAACTGGGCAAGCTGGCAATGCCCCTGATCCGCAAATTTCCCCAGGGTATTCTGCGCCAGTTGATTCTCGATCAGTTGGCAAAGACCACTGGTGTTGATATGAACACGCTCAGCCAGATGAGTGGCGATAACCCTCAACAGGCACCCGAACATCCCTATGCCCCCAGAGCAGCAGCTGAAACAAGACCGCCCCACCAAGCCCAAAAAGCTGTGTCCCGCACTCATAAAGTCACGCACTCAGCCTGCATGAAGGCGGTTAATCTGATTCTGCAAAAGCCCGATATCGTGACCCGTGTGAAGGTCAATGAAGGCCTGAAAGAGCTTGGTACGCCTGACATTGAGCTGCTGTTTGAAGTACTCAGGCTGGCCGCCAAGGCTCCCAAAGTCTCCACCCACGAATTGCTCGCCATGGTCTATGCCAAGCCCATCGGCTCACAGTTGATTCAATTGATGGACAAGGAACAGATTACCCCCAAAACCGGCATTGAGGGAGAATTCCGGGAAATCGTGGCCTATCTGGAGAATTTATTGCATCGCCTGCAGTCCCAGCAGTCGCTACTGGAAGCGGCCAGAAAAAAACTGGCAGAAAAGTCCACTTAAGTCCCTGCTAAACTTGAAATTTGTGGACTGACACCCAATCTAGTCTATAGGTGATTACTGGTATCGAATTGACCGCTTGGTTATAATAGGGGGTTATTCGCATTTTCTTATGCCTCACACATTCTTCTTTACAGGTTAACTACGCATATGGCCGATATTGGATCTCAACAATCAAGCCTTAAGGCCTTGATTGCTAAAGGGAAAGAACAAACCTACCTGACTTACGCCCAGGTGAATGATCACCTGCCTGAGTCAATTTCCGATCCCGATCAGGTTGAAGACATCATTCAGATGATTGACGACATGGGCATCAAGGTCTATGAGAGTGCCCCGGATGCCGACGATCTGTTGATGAATGAGAATGAATCAACCGATGAACTGGCTGCCGCTGAGGCCGCTGCAGCTCTGGCAGCGGTAGAAAATGAAGCCGGCCGCACTACCGATCCCGTGCGTATGTACATGCGTGAAATGGGCACCGTTGAGCTGCTGACCCGTGAAGGCGAAATTGTTATCGCCAAACGCATTGAGGAAGGCATTCGCGAGCTGATGGCCGCCATGGCCTATTTCCCCGGCACTGTTGAATATGTGCTGGATGAATATGCGCTGGTCGATACAGAAGAACGTAAACTGAGCGACATTCTTTCAGGCTATCTTGATACTGTTGAACCTGAAATTATTCCTCCCACTCAGCAGGAAGAAGATACCAGTGAGAAGAGCGAAGATGACAAAGACAGCGCCTCTGAAGATCTCGATGATGACGAAGATGATGCTGACAGCTCAAGCGACGACGATGATGACGATGAAGCCAGCACCGGTCCTGATCCGGAAGAAGCCAAAATCCGCTTTGCCGAACTGAAGAAAACCTACAATGCCTCGCAGCGTGCGCTGAAAAAATACGGCCGCCAGCACAAGAAAGGCCAGGAAGCCATGGAAAATCTTGGTGAGGTCTTTAAATATTTCAAACTGGTACCAAGACAGTTTGACCCCCTGCTGGAACATATCCGCGGCATACTTAACCGTATCCGTCGTCATGAAAAAAATATTCAGAAACTGGCTGTAAGGGTCGGCAAAATGCCACGCTCCACTTTCATCAAGGATTTCCCCGGTAATGAAGTCAATCAGAAGTGGATTGAGCCCTATCTGAAAGGCAAGCCCTATTCCGAAACCCTGGCCAAGGTTAAAGTTGAAATAGTCAGGGCCCAGCGCAAGATGTCACTGGTTGAAAAAGAAACCGGTCTGACCATCGCCGAAATCAAGGACATTAACCGCCAGATGTCGATTGGTGAAGCGAAATCACGCCGTGCCAAGAAAGACATGGTGGAAGCCAACCTGCGACTGGTTATTTCCATCGCCAAGAAATATACCAACCGTGGTCTGCAGTTCCTCGACCTGATTCAGGAAGGCAACATCGGCCTGATGAAAGCGGTGGATAAATTTGAATACCGTCGTGGATACAAGTTCTCGACCTATGCCACCTGGTGGATCCGACAGGCAATCACCCGTTCCATCGCCGACCAGGCTCGAACCATTCGTATTCCGGTGCACATGATTGAGACCATCAACAAACTCAATCGTATTTCCCGACAGATGCTGCACGAAAAAGGTCGCGAGCCGACGCCGGAAGAACTCGGCGAACGCATGGACCTGTCCGAGGATAAAATCCGCAAGGTACTGAAAATTGCCAAGGAACCGATTTCCATGGAAACCCCGATTGGTGATGATGAAGATTCTCATCTGGGTGATTTCATTGAAGATGCCAATATCGATTCGCCGGTTGATTCTTCGCTGGACGAAGGCCTGCGTGAAGCCACCAAGGACGTTCTTGGCAGCCTGACTGCCCGGGAAGCCAAGGTACTGCGTATGCGTTTTGGTATCGATATGAATACCGACCACACACTGGAAGAAGTCGGCAAACAGTTCGACGTTACCCGTGAACGTATCCGCCAGATCGAAGCCAAGGCTCTGCGTAAGCTCAGACACCCGACCAGATCGGATCATCTGCGCAGTTTCCTTGATGAAAACTAGAAGAACTGGCACGAATAACAGGGGCGCATTATAATGCGCCCCTTCTTTTTGGAAGTCAGAATTATTTAAAATATGATTTTGGCAAAGTCAGAGCATTCTGACGAAGAAAAAAATTTAGGCATAGGCTGGTGTTCGTAGACAAGGCGCCCGTCTTTTTGACTGAAGGAATGTGCATCTGGCACATGCCTAAAGGAAAATAAGACGAGCAACGCAGTATACGGACATCAGGTGAAGACTAAAGGGCCTATAGCTCAGTTGGTTAGAGCAGTGGACTCATAATCCATTGGTCCCTGGTTCGAGTCCAGGTGGGCCCACCACTCCTTCAGGCAGCTTATCCCTGTACAGATGAGCATCGCATCCGGAATTTAACAACCAGAGTCCCCCCATGAAATTCCAGGCATTGCTAGAAGAAATTTATAATGAGGTTCAGCCTCTATTTGGCCAGGGACAGGTGGCAGACTACATCCCGGCACTGGGAAAAGTTGATCCACGCAAATTTGGCATCTCAATACAAACCGTCAACGGTCAGAGTTTTGAAACCGGAGACGCCAATGAAAAGTTTTCCATACAGAGCATATCCAAAGTATTTAATCTTGCTATGGCCATAAGAATTGTTGACGAGCAGTTATGGGAAAGAGTCGGCGTCGAACCATCAGGTAATCCTTTCAATTCACTTGTTCAACTTGAACATGAAAGAGGCATACCCCGGAATCCATTTATCAATTCCGGTGCACAGGTTGTTATCGACATATTGCTTGAACACCTTGATAACCCCAATGAAGAGATGCTCTCTTTTGTGAAAAAGCTTCGTTATGAAGATGTTTACTATAACGATGCGGTATTTCAGTCTGAAAAAGAATATGGCTACACCAATCAGGCCCTGGTTAACTTCATGAAAGCTCACAAGAATATTATGCATCCTGTGGATACCGTTCTTGATGTGTATTACCACCAATGCAGTATTGAAATGAGTTGTCATGGACTGGCCAAATCCTTTCTGTTTCTGGCAAATAACGGAATTATCCCGGATACGGGAGAACGCATCCTGACCAAGAGCCAGACAAAACGGGTAAATGCCCTTATGCTGACTTGTGGCTTTTATGACCAGGCCGGTATGTTTGCCTACCATGTTGGGCTCCCGGGGAAAAGCGGTGTTGGGGGAGGCATTGTTGCAGTGATTCCAGAAGAGTTAAGCATTGCTGTCTGGAGCCCTGAGCTCAATACATACGGAAATTCAGTGATAGGCATGAAAGTACTGGAGCTTCTTACTACACGAACAGGGAAGTCAGTTTTTTAGGAATTTATCCGTAATGAAAAAATTTTTCTGTAATTGTACTGCTATTATTTTCTTTGAAAACAATCAGTGCGTCTCCTGTGGCAGTGAATTGGGCTGGTGCCCGGCATGTAAAACCATGCGCACTGTTATCTCTGATAATAATGGTAACTATCATTGCAGTGAGCAATCATGCGGAGCTGCTTTAACTAAATGTTATAACCATGCCGTTGAAAATGTTTGTAACCGCTTTTTACTGACTGAATCTGTTACTGGTGCAGCCGAAGCATTTTGTGACTACTGCAGGTTTAATGAAACCATCCCTGATCTTTCAGTTGATGGCAACAGGGAAAAGTGGCATCGGATAGAAATTGCGAAGAGGCGATTGCTGTACACGCTGGATATGCTGAATGTCCCATACGGCAACAGTCAGGATGGTTTTAATACCCCACTATCTTTTGACTTTAAAGGAGACACAGAAAAAAAACGGCTCCTTTGGCTGAATATGGGTAAACATGAACAGGTCTTTACCGGGCATGCAGATGGTAAAGTCACCATCAATATCCGCGAGGCAGATGACGTTGAACGTGAAAAAGCCAGGGTTTCATTCGGGGAGGCACACCGGACCGTAATCGGCCATTTCAGGCATGAAATGGGACATTATTTCTGGGATGTGCTGATTAAAGAAAAACAGGAAGAGGAATTTATTACCATATTCGGTGACCACAATAATCCTGATTATGGAACCGCGCTGGAATTATATTATGAAAATGGAGCAGTCCCGGGTTGGCAGCAAAACTTTATCAGTGCCTATGCCACCATGCATCCATGGGAAGATTTCGCTGAAAGTTTTGCAGCATATCTGGACATGGTCAGTGTTGTGGATATTGCTTTCCACACGATACCAGTAAATCCCATAGACCCTCTTAGTGCCGGATTTAAGGAAATAGCTGATCAATATACCCAATTGGGTTTGCTCCTGAACGAAATGAACAGAGCGGTTGGCTTAATTGACCCGGTACCTGAAGTTTATACGCCGGCAATTTTGCATAAAATTGAATTTGTACATGATCTGTTAAGAAACACTGCATAGCATTGAAATCATGATGTTTTAAGTCTTAAATTGGAGAAACATAAAAATAATCAAGGCTTGAATAATATTATGACTACCGACCCGCAAACCCAGGCACTGCTGGACAGCATGAATGCTGAAGGCAATCCCAAGTTATTTGAATTATCTGTAGAAGATGCTCGGGCCGGTCTGAAACAGATGACCCTGGCAATGGATATCACCCGCTGTGAAGTTGCCAGACGCCAGGAGCTTATGATTCCGGGGCCTGAGGGAGAAATTCCGCTTCGCATCTACTGGCCGGATAACGAAAATAAAAATTCAGATCTGCCGATTTTATTGCTTTTCCATGGCGGTGGATTTGCCCTGGCCGATCTGGATACCCATGAGAATGTCTCCAGATATTACTGTACGCATGCGCAGGTAATTGTCATTAATGTTGCTTACCGCCTCTCACCCGAACATAAATTTCCTGCCGGGGTCGAGGATTGTTATGCAGCACTTTGCTGGGCGGCTGCCAATGCAGAACAGTTAAATGGGGATGCCAATCGCATCGCCGTCACCGGTGACAGTGCCGGTGGCAATTTAGCTGCAGTGGCATGTCAATTGAGCAAAGCCCGTCAGGGGCCGCCTGTTGCCTTCCAGTTACTGGCCTATCCGGTAACCAATATGGATGTCTCTGCTGCTTACGAGTCTCGTGACACTTTTGGAAAAGGTGAATACTTTCTGTCAAAAATGGATTTGCAATGGCTTAGCGAAATGTATTTTTATCATCCGTTGACAGAGCAAAATGACTTACGCGCTTCACCAATCCTGGCTGAGGATTTAAGCGATCTGCCTCCTGCCCTGATTATCACTGCCGGTAATGACGTTCTTCGTGATGAGGGAAAGCACTATGCTGACAGGCTGGAAGCAGCAGGTGTCAAAGTCGAGTACGTCTGCTTTGAGTCAACAATACACGGCTTTATGGCATTTGCCGGAGCACTGGATGTCGGTAAAGAAGCACTTGAACTAGCAGCACAAATGCTGAAAAAAACTCTGCACTCAAAGGAATCGAGCCTGACGTGAACATATAGATGCTGATCAGGCTAAAAGCAGCCAAACAACCCTCAGCTTATTTTGCACCACTTCTCCTTCCATACATTCAATACACTCCACACTGTGATATATTCAAGCGAAGACTGAAAATTTACTGTTATTTCACTTAAGCTCTTTTCAGTTTTAACAGCTCAGCTTTTCTCCCAAGTTTATGGATACAAACATACTATTAATCGGTGGCATACTTATGCTTGCCGGCATACTCATAAGTCCGCTTTCCAATAAAGTTGGCATGCCAGTTTTATTGGTTTTCCTGTGCATTGGCATGCTTGCCGGAGAAGATGGCCCAGGGAATATTGCCTTCAGTGACTTTAACCTTGCCTTTATCGTTAGCTCTCTGGCTCTGGCAATAATTCTGCTGGATGGAGGTATGCGAACACCTATTGCTTCCTTTCGTGTCGGTCTACGTCCAGCCCTTTTATTGTCTACTTTTGGCGTTGTAATCACTGCGCTGATTTGCGGCCTATTTGCAGCATGGATTTTACAACTCCCAATATTGGTTGGTTTGTTGATGGGGGCTATTGTTTCCTCAACTGATGCAGCAGCAGTATTTTCCCTGTTACAGGGTAAACGCTTGCACATCAATGAACGTGTGAAAGCAACTTTAGAAATTGAATCAGGCAGCAATGATCCCATGGCTATTTTCCTGACCATGGTACTTATTCTGTATTTACAAAATTCCGGGGAAACAAACAGGGAGATGATGTTAATGCTGGCTCAGCAGTTTGGCATCGGCACAATAACAGGCATTGGCTGTGGATATTTAGTGACTACACTACTTAGAAAATTGTCTTTGGTTTCAGCAATGTATCCTTTACTTGTAGTTTCTGCGGGTGTTTCCATGTTTGGCTTCACCAATTACCTGGGCGGGAGCGGCTTTTTAGCAATCTATCTGATGGGAGTCTATCTTGCCGGCCAGGATGATTATCATATGGATAATATTCTTCAGATCCATGATGGCTTATCCTGGCTGGCTCAATTAATACTGTTTTTAATACTGGGTTTATTGGTGACTCCTTCTGAACTCATGGTGAATATTATTTCATCATTGGTAATTGCCTTCGTATTAATTCTGGTCGCACGCCCGGTAGCTACAATAATCTCCCTGCTCCCCTTCGGCTTTTCCAGGAACGAACGGATTTTTATTTCATGGGCAGGGCTTCGTGGAGCTGTTCCTGTCGTTCTCGCAATTTTTCCACTTATGGCAGGATTACCGGATGCTAATCAAATTTTCGAAGTTACATTTGTTGTTGTTCTGGTCAGTCTAATTCTGCAAGGTTCAACACTGAACCTGCTGGCACGGGTTCTGAAACTGGAAGTCCCAGCCAAGCCTGAGCCAAAATTGCGCTTTCATCTCAATGAAGCTGATATTGAAGGCTATGATTTGCTTCTATTCCCACTAAAGGGAGCACGCTGGATTACTCCAATGAATATTATGGATTTACAGTTGCCACCGCCTTCAAGAATTGTCATGTTTTTCAGGGATAACCAGATTATTGAACGGAGAGCAGGTGTAATGGTTCAGGAAAACGACCTGTTGATAGTAATGGCCAGGCATGAGCACATCAACGACATCAGTCAGATTCTAGGCTGGGATGAGCCTCCGGAACGACTTACTGACCATCGCTTCTTTGGTGAGTTCACGGTACATGGTGAAGTTACTCTAAATGAAATAAAAGCGATTTACAGCGTTAAGCTTGAACAATGCGATCCGAATCAGACGCTCTCTGAATATTTCACAAGCGTTTCTAAAGGACACCCAGTGATCGGTGACAGAATTGATATGGGAACAATTTTGCTGGTGGTACGTGAAATTGATGGCGATAAAGTTACCAGAGTCGGGCTAAAGTTAAGAAAAGAAATTACTTAAGTTATTTATTGATATTTTCCAGAATAGATTTACACAATAATACGAGAACATACTCATGAAATTTTTCTACTGGGTCGAAGTGCTTATCGTAAGACTCTACAATAGTTCCCAGTATAAGTTTTACTGATTCCTGATTAACTTCATTTCCGGATTCATTTGTTTCAAACCGCTGACAACAATTGTAAATATACGTCCAGAAATCAAGGTTCTGCTCCAATGCTGAAGATTTCGATAAAAACTTTGCTTCACGATTCATTACTTTTCTCTAATTCCTGGTAAACCCAGCTTAAATTTAATACAGACTCTGAGCAGATCTTATTTCCTGAATGTCACGACCAGAATTATCCAGCTCAGCAAAATATTCTCCAGCCAGCATTCCAAAATTGAACTCTTGTACCGCTAGATCTGCCTGAGAGCAAGGAGTCCAACGATTTTACAGCAATCAAAGAGTCTGAGTAATTTGATCATGCTTATCGAACTTTTCAAATTACTTTGATCCCTTTGATTTCCGTTATACTTACTCGGTACTTTCGGTCGACAAGACGGTAAAAGCAAACTCTCCCCTGATCTCATGGGTATCGTAGCCTATCACCAGCCACCTGACCTGGTATTCACCACTCTGCAGAAGTGGCAAAGGAACATTGAAATAGGTAGACGCGGTGATGCTGCTTGCAAATTCCAGTACGACAACAGTATCACCAGTCAGCAACTCAAGTGATTCTAGATACGTCGCGTCGCTAAAGTTTAATTCAATAGACTCGGGACTGTTTGCAAGAACTGCCCCATCGGCCGGGTTGGATTCTGTTAAACTGTTGTGAGCCACTGCAATGTTCGCCGCAAACATATTACCGGCCAAGATTACCAAGAGTAAAATTCTGAGTATTTTCATTTAGCTGATTCCTGTTATACCTGATATAGATATAAAAGAGGCCAGATTATTCTGGCCTCTTTGTCCTTGAAAATATCTAGTAATCAAGCCCTGACATGCTGGTTAAACCAGGCAATCGTTCTTTCCCAGGCCAGAGCCGCAGTATCTGCGTTATAGCGTTCGGGAGTGGCATCATTGAAAAAGCCATGTACTGAATCCGGATAGATATGTCCTTCATAAGTAACTCCGGCACTTCTCAATGCAGCTTCATAGTCTGGCCAGGCATTGACCAGGCGGGTGTCCAGCGCACCATGCTGGACCATGACTGCTGCGCGGATATTTGAAGTTAATGCTAAATCAGCTGCCCCACCATAAAAAGGCACTGCTGCAGCAAGATCATTGCCCATGCGCACCGCCATTTCGTTGGAAACACTGCCACCGTAACAGAAACCGGTGATACCGATTCGACCGGTGCAATCATCACGGTTCTGCAGCCATCTGGCCGCCGCCTCGATATCCTGCAGCCGCAGCTCAGGATCAAGCTGACTGAACAACTGTCCGCCCTGATAATCATCGCCCGGATAACCACCCACTGAAGTGAGCACATCCGGCGCAAAGGCCATGAAATCTTGCAGGGCAAAACGGCGTGCCACATCTTCAGTATGCGGATTCAGGCCACGGTTTTCATGCACAACAACAATCCCCGGCAAAGCTCTTGGTGTTTCAGAGCGGCTGTCCGCACTGAATGGTCGCACCAGATAACCTCTGATATAGCCATGGCCATTGGGCGATGGCACAGTGACGTACTCGGCCGTGATGCGTTCATCATCCCTGGAAATCTGTTGACCCATGGCATAATCCGGCATCAGCGCCTTGACGATAGCACTGGACGAGAGCCCGACGACTGCAAATTTCTTGACTCCGTCCAGAAAAGCGCGACGGTTGATTTCACCATGAATGTACTGGTTATAGAGCTCTACGGCTTCTGCCGGGACTGTTCTTCTTTGTTTTTCTGACGACATGTTTTACCCCTGTTGTTGATTTAACGATAAGAATACTATCAATTATTCAGCTCCTGAAGAGCAATCAGATCATGCTCTCACAAACACAGAATTACAAAACCGATTAAGGTGCCTTGGTATAACGCAGGTAAGGCAGTTTAATATCAATCTCACCGAACTTTTCTTTAGCCTCTTCGTCATTCAGACTCAGGGCAACGATTACATCCTGCCCCGGCACCCAGTCGGCCGGTGTTGCGATCGCCGCACCATCTGTTACCTGTACTGCATCCAGTGCCCTGAGTATTTCAGCAAAGTTACGACCGACAGACATGGGATAGGTCATCATCAACCGAATTTTCTTGTCCGGCCCAATGATATAAACGGTTCTCACGGTGGCACTGTCTGCCGGAGTCCGTCCATCGGGCAGGTATGCATCAGCCGGCAGCATGTTGTAAAGTTTTGAGACCTGCAGGGAGGTATCATCGATAATCGGGAAATTGGCCGGGACACCGGCTACCGATTCGATATCTTTTTTCCATTTATTGTGCTCTTCAACGCTGTCCACTGAAACGCCCATCACTTTGGTGTTGCGCTTCTCGAATTCAGGAGTCAGTCTTGCGACAGCACTGAATTCCGTCGTGCACACAGGAGTGAAATCCTTCGGGTGAGAAAAAAGAATGACATAACTATCTCCGATCCAGTCATGAAAATTCAGCTCCCCGGCTGTGGAATCAGTAGTAAAGTTCGGGGCTTCATCATTAATTCTTAAAGACATGTGTACTCCATTTTCCAATCAAGTTATTGTAAATAAGGTGTATAGAACGCGAAGGATCTAAATTACTCCCTGTAACAGCTTATTTCAATAAATTTACTGGTAGTACAACTGGCCCTGA
Organism: Gammaproteobacteria bacterium UBA5109; assembly: GCA_002414385.1. GTDB lineage: Bacteria > Pseudomonadota > Gammaproteobacteria > Pseudomonadales > Pseudohongiellaceae > UBA5109. The sequence continues at coordinate 548,395 of DHZH01000002.1, read as the reverse complement.
CCACTCAAGAAGCTTTATCCTAGCTGATTTTTGCAGGTGTAATAAACATGCCCAATCTGACTTTCCACGGTGCCGCCCGCCAGGTGACAGGTTCCTGTTATTTACTTGAAACCCATGACAATTTCCGCCTGCTGCTGGACTGTGGCATGCATCAGGGAGAGGATGCTGTGGATGTTCTGCAGACCGAACGCTTCCCTTTTGAGCCTGAGACAATAGATGCCGTCATTCTTTCCCATGCTCATCTCGATCACAGCGGACTCCTGCCCATGCTGACCCGCAAGGGCTTCAAGGGACCAATCTACTGCACCACAGGGACGCGTAAACTGCTGCCAGTGATGCTCAGGGATTCGGTAAGCCTGTATGAATCCGACCTGAAAAGGAAAAACAAACAGCGTATGGAACGCGGTGAAACTCTACTCGAAGCAGCCTACACACTTGAAGATGTTGAAACAGCTCTGAGCCTTTGCCAGCCCGGCCGTTACCAGGAAGCCCTGCCGATTCACAAAGATCTGCGCCTGACTTTCCACGATGCCGGTCATATTCTCGGCTCCTCGATTGTTGAACTGAGCTTTAATGAAGACGGCAAAAGCAAAACCCTCGTTTTCTCCGGTGATCTGGGTAACAAGGAATCAGTCCTGATGAAAGATCCTGCCCTGATCCGTTCAGCAGATCTCGTCATGATGGAAGGCACCTACGGCGACAGAAATCACCGTGATATGAATAAAACTCTCGAGCAGTTCGAACAGATTTTACATGAGACCTGGGAAGCCAAGGGCAATGTCATGATCCCGGCATTTGCAGTTGGCCGGACACAGGAAATTCTGTTCCACCTGGGGTGCCTTCACCACGCTGGCAAACTTGACCCCTGGCAGATTTTCCTCGACAGTCCCATGGCCATTGAAGTGACAGAAATATATGACGAATGCATGCAGTTGCTTGACCCGGAAGATGTGAAGCGTCTGCGAATTGAGGGCCAGAACAATCTGCAGAGTTTTTTGCCTCAGCTTGAATATACAGAAAGTGTGGAAGAGTCTCAGGCAATTAACGAAGTTAAATCCGGTGCCATTATCATAGCCGGTAGTGGTATGTGTACCGGTGGTCGAATACGGCATCATTTCAGGTACCGCCTGTCTGACAGCCGCAACACGCTCATTTTTACCGGCTATCAGGCCCAGGGAACACTGGGCAGAATTCTGGTTAATGGCGTCAAAAAGATACGTATGTTCCGGGAAGAAATAAACGTCGCTGTCCGCATCGAAACACTGGGTGGTTTTTCCGCTCATGCCGGCCAGGATGAACTGATTGAATGGCTACGCCATATTCAAGGTAATCCACGTGTGATCCTGGTTCATGGTGAAGAGGATTCCCTGTTAAAACTGGCTGAAAAACTTCGGCACAGTTATCAGATTGACTCTGAAGTTCCTTACCTGCAGGACCGGATCAGTTTTTAAAAGCAAGTCAGTCCGATCAACAGTTGATTCATTCCGGGAATTATCACTCGCCCATTAAACCCATGAAGCCAAAAAATGCCACGGGCTACTTAACCCCTGTCCAGCTATTGTTATACTCAAATCATCATGGTGTTTATTTTAGTTCTGCTACAGATTTTAATTCCCCTGGGGCTTGTTGCCTGGATGTTCTTTTTCCCGGCGAAAAACCGGGCTGGCTTCTGGCTGCAGCTTGTTGGTACCGGATTAGCCCTGCTGATGATGAAAACAGTTTTCATGTGGCTGCATCTGCCCTGGTGGCTGGCTGACTTTTATCTGTTGTTATGGGCCTTGACTGTACTCAAGCAGTTTTTGCGCAGAGGCATCCGTTTTGAACATAGCTGGCCAGGCTCTGCCGGTGCCTGCATTTCAACAAGCTTAATGCTGCTTATCACTCTGGGTAGTGCCTTTTTGCTCTGGCAGGGCCTGCAGGGCAGGCAACCCCCTGATACCAGGGTCGTAGATATTCCTTTCCCGATGGGCTCGGGAACCTACCTTCTTGTGAATGGCGGTTCCGATCCTGTCATAAATCCCCACATGGCGACCCTAAACCCGGAGATTGAACGTTTCCGAGCTTATCGGGGACAGTCCTATGCCCTGGATATTGTCAAAATCAATCGCTTCGGATTCAGGGCAGAGGGTATCCTGCCCTCAAGCCTGAATGCCTACGAAATTTATGGTGAAGCGGTACTGGCGCCCTGTACAGGCGAAATTACTGGCAGCCGCAATAACCGGCCTGACATGCCAGTCCCCGAGATGGATACAGAGCTCATTGAAGGAAATTTCGTCCTGCTGCGCTGTGATGATTTCGAGCTCTTGTTTGCCCACCTGCAGCCCGGTTCAGTGACTGTTAATGCCGGGGATATGGTGAGCTCCGGTGAGCAATTGGGACTGGTCGGCAATTCCGGACAGACCAATGAACCGCATCTGCATCTGCATGCCCAACGCCCGGCCACTGAAGCAGGTTTATTATCGGGAGAACCTCTGGGGATTAGTTTCGATGGCAGTTTTCCTGTCCGCAACAGCCGTATAACAATAAACTGATCACTAAGCAGCCCCTAAATTTATCAGCCAGCTGACAAGAATAATCTGCGGCACTGTTATCAGCGGCAAAAACAGAGGGATTTTCCAGCTCCTTGTCGCTTCCCTGAGCACCATGATTTCCGTGTAGTCTGTCGAAACACCGGTCATTAAGAATGCAAAACTGTTACCCGGAGCATTGGCGCGATTCAGCAGATCCGCGGCTATTGGCGTTGACCCTTCTGAACAGACTTCGATAATGGTTGCTGCAACAAGTGTCAGCCCCAGTCCGGCCAGGCTGGCACCAAAGAAAGTCTGGAAAACATCGGTCGGGACAAAAGCCCTGATCAAACCTGCCAGCAACACGCCAAAGAAAATCCAGCGTACAACCATGCGGGATTCTTTAGCGCCATTGATCAACATGGACCTGAATGCCTTTATTGAATAATCCGCCTGTTTTAATTGCTTATTCGCTTCTTCCCAGAACACAAAGCCTTCCGGCAGGTCCATTCGCTGTGCATTTTTTGGCAGGACGTTCCGGGTAACAAGCGTGTCAAATATAAGTCCGGAAATGATTGCGATCAGCATCGACAGGACAATAAAAGCCAGAGTCCACGGCACACCGATCAGGCCAAACATGATCAGGGTCAGTGAAAATGAATTCCAGGGACTGGCTATCAGAAAGGCCATCACCTGCCCGGTGCTGGCGCCCCGCTCGTAGAGTTTGGCGCCGACCATGAGAATGCCGTGATTACAAAGGTCCAGCAGCACCCCGGCCATGGTTGCGCGAAAAATACCATTGAAACCTTTCTTTGCACCGAGTATCGACAGGACAAATTCCCGTGGAATTCTGGAAAGCACAGATATCATCAGAAAGCCGAGGACAACTCCCCACCAGATGGTATTCATCATTTCAAAGACAGTGGATGCCAGGGTCTGATACCAGCCTGCAAAGTTCGCCGATTCAGTAAAAAAGGCATACTGAAAATAGAAAATTACGATAAAAAATGTCGAACCCAGTAGCAGGTAATCCGCTTTGCCTTTTACGGGATGGCAGGAATGTTGTTGATGATTATCACTCATATTTGCCTCGTCAGAACCAGAATCGTAATCCAAAAACCAGGGATGTTTCACTTATCTCCTCACCATCCGTACTGAGAAAATCGACCGTATCCCCATAATACTCTTTCCAGTGAACACCGATATAGGGAGCAAACTCCCGACGGATTTCATAACGCAGGCGCAGGCCTGCTGAAATGTTTGATAATCCCGAACCAATTCCCAACTCGGGAATATCCTGTGCATAAAGATTCAGCTCAAGTTCCGGTGAAAGTATCAGTCTCTGGGTGAACAGCATTTCATATTCCGTGCTGAATCTCACTGCGGCATCTCCATCAGAATTGATGAACAGCGCAGCTTCCGTTTCAAAGAAGTAAGGTGCCAGTCCCTGAAGCCCCACTACCGCCCAGTTTTGTTCTGGTGATGGCTTTGCATCGTGCCTGATTCCGGCCTGTAAATCCCAGTAGGCTGCAATGGCTTTACTGTAGAGGACCTGCACTTCCAGCGCTTCCGTTTCACCATCATGGCGCTCTCCTTCTGTTTTGAGCCAGAGCTTGTTTAAATCACCTCCGGCCCAGGCCTGGGCATTCCACTCCAGCAAATTATTACCCGAGTCATCCGTTTCCAGCTCGTCGGCTTTCAGCTGAAATACCAGAGGCTCATCACCCATTGCTGCAAAAGCACTTTGCGATAACAACAGGGCAAGGCTGATAAAAATAATCTTTTGTGAATCCATCATATACTCCTCAACTCACTACCACTTCACGGAACATGCCCATCATGTGATAGAGCAGGTGACAGTGATAGGCCCAGTTACCACGTGCATCCGCAGTCACCAGATAGGATATTTTTTTACCGGGCTGCACAATGACGGTATGTTTGCGCGGGATTTTCCCCGGCTCACCGGTTTCCAGTTCACTCCATAAACCGTGCAGGTGAATCGGGTGTGTCATCATGGTGTCGTTTACCAATGTAATTCTGAGTCGCTCGCCATAGGCCATTTGCAAGGGCTCAGCATCGGCAAAAGGAATGCCGTTCATCGACCACATATAGCGATGCATGTTGCCAGTCAGGTGCAACTGGATTTCCCGCTCAGGCTCGCGCTGATCAATAGTCTGGTAGAGGTTTTTGATATCGGCATAAGTCAGCACCCTGCGGTTATACAGACCTTGATGATTTCGCAAACCAATTCCGGGGTCATCAAGACCGTTTTGCGGGCTTTCGCTGCGCATATCAACCTGCGGGCCGAATTCACTGGCATGATGATGAATCGGCTGCTCACTGCCATAACCTGCCCTCCCGTTCATCATCGACTGATCCATGTTCATATCATGATTCATGTGCATGTCATGGTTCATTTCCATATCATGGTTCATATCATGGTTCATATGCATATCACCTTCCATGTTCATTGCCCCGTCGGACATCGGCATTTCCATCCCCGGATGATGTTCATGCTGCATCTCCATCCCTGAAGTATTACCCTGTTCCTGCATGCCATTCATTTCCATACCCGGCATCTCCATCCCTGGCATATCCATGTCGGCCATGGACATTCCCATATCGGCCATGCCCAGAACCGGTGCCGGATCCATTGCGGGAACCCGGGCGATAACGGATACATCGGGACTCAGCGAACCAAAAGCATAGCCACTGCGGTCAATACTCTGGGCGAAAACAGCATAGGCATCGTCCGCATCCGGTTCTACGATCACATCATAGGTTTCAGCAACACCGATTCTGAACTCATCAACCGAGACCGGTTCAATATTCTGCCCGTCAGCGGCCACAACCGTCATTTGCAGGCCGGGAATGCGCACATCAAAGATGGTCATCGCCGACGCATTGATAAAACGCAGCCGGACTTTTTCCCCACGGCTGAACAGGCCCTGCCAGCCGGGGTCAGGTGTATTTCCGTTCATCAAATAGGTATAGGTGTAGCCGGTAACATCGGCAATATCCCGGTCACTCATGCGCATCTGGTTCCACATGGCACGGTCCTGCCAGGTTTGCGCCAGCCCTTTTTCACGGATATCACCAAACAGGTCCCCAATGGTACGCTCATTGAAATTATAGTAGTGACTTTGTTTTTTCAGCGTGGCGTAAATACTTTCCGGTTCGGTGTCACTCCAGTCGGACAGTAACACCACATAATCACGTTGATAGTCGAAAGGTTCAGCTTCAAGGGGGTCAATGATGATCGGACCATACATGCCTGTCTGTTCCTGAAAACCGGAATGACTGTGATACCAGAAAGTGCCGCTCTGGTTTACCCTAAACCGGTATTCATAACTTTCCCCGGGGCGGATTCCGGCAAAGCTCATACCAGGTACACCATCCATGTTGCTTGGCAGAATAATCCCGTGCCAGTGAATCGAACTGTCCACAGCCAGGTTATTATTGACGTTCAAAACTACCTCATCGCCTTCACGCCAGTGTAAAACCGGCGCCGGCAGGCTGCCGTTAATGGTCGTTGCCAGAGCCTCAGTGCCGGTAAAATTGACTGGCTCGTAGCCGATATTCAGATTAAAACGCTGTCCGCTGAGAACTTCAGCCTGCTGCCTTAATGCAGTGTTTGGCTGTGACCGCGCCAATCCTGACCCCAGTCCAAGAGCGATACCACCTGCCAGGGCGCTGGTAACGAACCTTCTGCGCGATAGACCTGTGGCTCTGTTCCTGAATTTCTTTTGTTGGTAAATACCCATTGTTTACACCCGTTCTTTTATTGCAGGAGGATTATTTCCCCGCAACACAGCAATACCTGAAATGCCCAATAAGGCATTTAGCTTCAGTGCAGACTTGATTTATGTTTAGTGCAGGCGCACTGACCCTGTGTCAGGCAAAAATGGGTGGCCTGAACAGGGTCTCGGGGAAGGATGATGAAAGGTTGGTTTTCAGTTGAAAGCTTTTTACACAGAAACTGTTAACAGCTTCATTGAGGTTTTTTCCCAGCATGGCAAGTGTCGAGACACTGCAATAATCACAGGCACAATCACAATTGCAGTCTGTAGAGCTGATACTGTCTGTAAGGTGCGCAGAGCTTTACTCATGGTCAGTCATCATTGGCATATCCATCATCATCTGATGATGACCGCTCATGGCATTCTGCTCATGCCCCTGCATCGGCTCCTCACAACAAGCGAGAAGAGGCGATGCAAGACTCTGTCAACTAAAAGTTAGCAAAAGCAGGAGCGCAAGGCGTCTGAATATTCGACGTGTCATACGGATAATCGTAATCCTGACAGGATAATATGGCAAATATAATTATTCAGCTTATCTGTAACAACGCCTCGACAAGTTCATCACGCTTACTGAAAAAGGGCGAATGACTGGAATCAATCGAAAAGACTTTTTCACAGGGTGAAGCGGCTATCATTTGCCGCTGCATTTCAATACAGATAGCACGGTCTGAGAGACATTCAATGTAATAACGCGGTACCGAACCGAAATGCTCAGCCGTCAAATGAACGGGAGTTGCCAGCGGCGCCAGAGCCTGGCGCTTGATATGAGCCAGGGCGAACTCCTGGTCCTCTTCGCTGCAATCATGCAGGAAAAGGTCAATGATTTTCTCCTGGTCAATTGTTGCTGATACCTCATCATCTGAAACGATCAGTGAAGGGGGGACCGAAGGTTTCGGATTGCTCTCCTCCAGTGATAACAGAGACTGGCCATCCTGTGGGAGAAAACCGGAGACATATACCAGGGCACTGACTTTTTCTGGATGCAGTTCTGCGGTTTGTGACACCACCATGCCACTCATTGAATGGCTTACCAGTACCGCTTTTTCGTCAAGCCCATCCAGAACATCGGAAAGTTTTTTGACATAGGCATCAAGGCTGACTTCCTCCACTGGTGTATTATCTTTGCCGGAACCAGGTAAATCCGGAGTGATGACCTTGTTTCCTGCCGCTTCAATTGCAGCTGTAACCCTATCCCAGCACCATGCGCCATGCCATGCCCCATGTACTAATACATAAGTTGTCATTATTATTCTCCCTGCTACTTGTTTTTGAGGAGCATAATATACGTTGTTAGCCGGAAGATAAAAATATCATTTCCATAAAGGAACTCAGTGTTCTGCTGAAAATGTAATGAATCGCCTTATTATCAGGATATTACTGTCAATTACTCTGCTTATGCAGAGTGTAAGTGCCCAGGCCGAGCTGCTTACCCTTGCTGTGGCGTCAAACTTTACTGCAGCCATGAATGAAATAGTTGAACAGTTTGAGGCAGGCACTGAACACAGTGTCAGGGTTTCCTATGGCTCGTCCGGAATGATTTATGCGCAAATCATCAATGGCGCTCCCTTTGATATTTTCTTTTCCGCCGATCAGGAAAAACCACAGGCACTGGAAGATGCCGGGATGATTCTCCCCGGCACACGCTTCACCTATGCTGTGGGCGGCCTGGCTCTGTGGTCAAAAAATGCTGAGCTTGATCTGCAGAATGGCGAAATCCTTAGACATGGAAATTTCAATCGTCTGGCACTGGCCAATCCCCGCCTGGCCCCTTATGGCATCGCAGCAGTGGAAACCCTGCAGCATCTGGGGCTGGATGAGAGCACCAGGCATAAGTGGGTGCTGGGTGAAAATATTTCCCAGGCCTTGCAGTTTGTCGAGACACGAAATGCCGATCTTGGATTTGTCTCAGTTTCTCAGATTCTGGATCAGGGTGAAGTTCGCGATGGTTCGGCCTGGCTGGTTCCGGCAGATTTACATTCCCCCATCAGACAGGATGCCGTGATTCTCAGACGCGCAGAACAAAATCCCGCAGCACATGCATTCATTAATTTTATTCAAGGTAATCAGGCTTCCAGCATAATAGAATCTTTTGGCTATCGCCTGGACAGTGAATAAACAAACTTCTGCCTGATCTGACTGCGACAATTTGTCACATCCGAATCCCGACCCCTGCCTGATAAAATTCGCGGCTTTGAAATTATCAATTCGGGGCTTACGTGAACAAACTTCTTATTGCGATTGCTGTTGCCAGCATTTCAACTTCAACCCTTGCTCAAACCGACCTGCCTGATGAACATGCACCTATTGGTGTTATGGGTGATCACCGCCATGAGGCCGGTGGGTGGATGGTCTCCTATCGATACATGAATATGCGCATGAGTGATAATTTGCGCGGCAGTGATGACATCAGTGCTGATCAGATAGTTACCTCAGTCGCCAACCGCTTTGCCAATCCGCCCATGATGCCTCCCACAGTAAGAGTCGTCCCTGTCGACATGACTACCGGAATGCATATGATCGGCCTGATGCATGCCCCGACAGACAGGCTGACCCTGATGGCAATGCTTAATATACTGGATAAGGAAATGCAACATCTTACTTATCAGGGACCGGCCGGCACCACACAACTCGGAAGCTTCACCACAAAAACCAGCGGACTGGGAGATACCACCGTTGGCGCACTGTATGGACTGGCTGATACCGAGGACTATACTCTGCACCTGAATCTTGGTCTGAGTATTCCGACCGGTGATATAGAGGAAACTGACCAGATTCTGACACCGATGAATACAAGGCCTTCTCCACGTCTGCCCTATCCCATGCAACTTGGTTCTGGAACCTATGACCTTGAGCCTGGCATCACCTATAAAGGCAATGCCGGTGTTTACGGCTGGGGAACACAACTCAAATATAAATTCCGCCTCGATGAAAACGATGAAGGATACTCTCTGGGCAATCAGTTATTCTGGTCCGGATGGGGCAGCTACCGCTTCAATAACAAGCTGAGTGCGTCAATACGCTTTACCTACACCGACCTTGACAGCATCGATGGCATTGACAACAGGATTGCCTTGCCGGTCCAGACTGCTGATCCTGACAATCAGGGCGGGGAGCGCTGGGATCTTGGCCTTGGCCTGAACCTGATTACTGTCGGCAATCATCGCTTTGCCCTGGAGTATGAAACCACCCTGGAGCAGAACGTAAACGGCGTTCAGATGAAAATGGATGACATGCTGACGCTGGGCTACCAATTGGCTTTCTAAGTCGATATCTTCTACTGGCAAATGTAGAGGAGAGGCTTTGAGCAGCACCGTTTTTTTTCCACTGGCAGCGTCGCATCTGAACCTGCGGCGCCTGCTCATCATTCGGCTGATTGTTGTAAGTCTGCAACTGCTGGCGCTGGCCTATGCCGGAATTTATCTCGAGTTGAGCATAAATTATCCGGCCATCGTCAGCACCCTGATTGTCTTTGTGCTGATTAACGCTGCGGTCTTTATCCGTCTGAAAAAAGCCTGGCCCATCAGTGACAGTGAATTTCTGCTGCACCTGATGCTTGATGTGATTGGCCTTTCGCTTGTTCTGTATTTTAGTGGTGGAGCCAGCAATCCTTTTGTTTCCTATTACCTGGTACCAATAACCATTGCCGCCGCAATACTGCCCTGGAAATTTACCTGGTTAATCGCGGCAACCAGCCTGTTGGCTTATTCACTGCTGCTGTTTTTCTATGATCCTTTGCCGGAAGTCATGCCAATGAGCATGCAAATAGAAGACGGTGTCCTGAATCTTCATATCCTTGGCATGTGGTTCAATTTCCTGATCAGTGCTGCACTGATCACCTATTTCGTGGTGAAGATGGCCAGTGAAATTCGCAGCAAGGAACATCGACTCAATCGTTACCGCGAAAACAATCTGCGTGATGAACAGATTCTTGCCGTCGCCACCCAGGCTGCCGGTACAGCCCATGAACTGGGTACGCCTCTTAATACTGTTTCCATTTTGATCGGAGAAATGCAGAAGCAATACCCCGACAATGAAAATTTGCAGCAGGAACTAGGCATCATTCGGGAACAATTATCTCGCTGCAAGTCGAGCCTGAAAAATCTTGTTTCAGAAGCTGACCTGAAAAAATCCGGTTGCATGGTGACAGTTGCCCTAAAGGATTTTATTCACAACCTCCTGGACCAGTGGCGCCTGATAAGACCCGAAGTCAAACTCAAACTGAATTTTTCAAATACCAATAAGCCTCCTGATATCTATGTTGACTCAACTCTGCAGCAGGCCATTGTCAATATTCTCAATAACGCTGCCGATGCCAGCCCGCAGGATATTGATGTAGAAGTATTCTGGAATAAATTGACCTGGGGATTAAGAATCAGGGACTACGGTGAAGGCCTTAGCGAAGAAATTCAGCAGGAACTTGGCACTGCATTTATAACTACCAAGGAATCAGGCATGGGTGTTGGTCTTATTCTGAGTCAGGCCAGCATTAATCGACTGGGCGGCACAGTCAGCATGCAGGAGCACGAACAGGGCGGAATACTGACCGAAATTTCCTTGCCTTTGTCCCTGGATGAAACACCATGACCGAAAAGAATATATTACTCCTTGATGATGATCCGGTATTCCTCGATGTGACAGCCCGGGCTCTTAAGCGTCGGGATCATCTGGTGTTCACAGCAGGGAACCTGGCACAGGCAGAACAGCTGGCTCAACAGGAAGCACTGCATTATGCCGTGATTGATTTGAAAATTGATCAGGAATCAGGGCTGGATTGCCTGCCCATGCTGAAAAAGTATCACCCGGGAATTCGCATGTTGATACTTACCGGTTATTCCAGTATTGCCACTGCCGTGACCGCTATAAAAGCAGGTGCAGTGGATTATGCCTGCAAGCCTCTTGATGTTGATGAAATTCTGGCAATACTCTGCGGTGAAAAAACACATGAAAATGCCATCAAGGACGAACCCGTATCTGTCGAGCGTCTGCAATGGGAGCATATTCAGCGAGTACTTGAGGTAAACAAGGGAAATATTTCTGCCACTGCCCGGCAACTGGGAATGCACCGGCGAACTTTACAACGAAAATTGCAAAAACGCCCTGTAAGAAGTTGATTATGCCTTGTTGCCAGGCAAGAACCAGTCAGGCTTTTCACGCCGGGTCCAGGTGGCAAAGCGGGATTTCTCACCACAATAAAACGCCCGGTAGGCTGCGACCGGATCATCCGGGACTTTATATTGTTCCGGTATGGCCTGGACAAAGGGTGTCAGACCGAACGCATCGAAGCTGATATTTTCTACTGCCTGAAGTACAGCAATGGAAGCGTGATTTCTGTCCCGCCTGAAACGCCAGTTGAATTCATCGCTGAGGGCATAGGCCAGTTTTATCAGCCAGCAAAAATTATCATGGGATGCTTCCACCCATAATACACAGGGATGTTTGACATGCGTTGAACGATAGGGGGTTTCGAAGCCTTTCTTGTTCAGGGCGGTACAGAGTATCTGGGTACTTTCCAGAATCATTTTGCCGACATGCTGATCGCAATGATAACGGGCACACTGCTCAATATCTGAATCAAGGATAAAAATATTCATCTCTGCAGGAAAATTAAGCCACTATTTTTGCCGGTTGATGCGGTATACTACGCAGCCGAGATAGCATCAGACCAACACTCACTCTGTACTATCCTTTTAAATAATTTTTTTTCACAGAAATACCGAAAGCAAGCAGGCTTTTGGGTGGTATTACATGGAAAAGCAGCGCTCTCCACAGCAAATAAAGCTCTCCTTCGTGGCAATGATGGCGGTGCTGATGTCTTTTATCGCACTGTCCATAGACGCCATGATGCCCGCCCTTGGCCAGATTGGCAGCGACCTAAATGTCGAAAACCCCAACGATGTGCAGTTCGTCATTTCCTTTATATTTATCGGCCTTGCACTGGGTATCATGTTTTTCGGCCCCTTTGCCGATTCCTTTGGCAGAAAAAATGCTATCTATCTGGGTATAGGCATTTTCATGATTGGCTGTCTGGCTTCCATTTTTTCCACCAGCTTCGAAATCATGCTGGCAGGCCGGGTCCTGCAGGGTTTTGGCGCCTCTTCCTGCAGGGTGTCAACCATGTGTATGATCCGGGACAAATATGAAGGCAATGCCATGGCCAAGGTCATGTCATTCATCATGATTATTTTTATTCTAAGCCCTGCGCTCGCACCCAGTCTGGGACAACTGGTACTGTTTGTTGCTTCCTGGCGGGCTATTTTCATCATGATGTTTATCGTTGGTATCGCCGCAGTCACCTGGCTGGCACTGGGTCAGGAAGAAACCCTGGCTATTGAAAAACGCCGCCCCTTCCGTTTTGCGCCGATTCTGCTGGCAATCAAGGAAACATTGAATAACCGGATTGCCCGCGGCTATACCATTGCTTCAGGATTGATTTTCGGTGCTTTTGTCGGCTATCTGAACTCAGCCCAACAAATTCTGCAGGAGCAGTACGCGCTGGGTGATGCATTTGCTCTGGCATTTGGCTTTCTTGCGCTGTCCATAGGTCTGGCTTCTTTCGGCAATTCAAGATGGGTATACCGATACGGCATGGAAAGAATATGCCGTCAGTCACTGATCGTGCTGGTTGGCATTTCCAGTGTCTTCCTGCCACTTTGCCTGATGTTCAGCGGACACCCACCACTGGTAATGCTGATGGCCTACCTTTTTGTAGCATTCTTTTGCTGTGGACTGCTGTTTGGCAACTTTAATACTATGGCCCTGCATCCCCTGGGGCATATAGCCGGGGCGGCCAGTTCGGTTATTGGCTCGATACAGACCCTGCTCTCAGCCGGACTGGGCGCATTTGTGGGTTCACGTTATAACGGCACCGTTACCCCCCTTATCATGGCATTCTTCATTCTGGCAATCTGGTCACTATTCCTGGTTTTTCGCCTGACCATGCAGCCCGAACTGCAGGAAAGTTGAATTGCAGCCCCTCAATAACTGATTTTTTAACATTCAGGGCGCCTCCAGGCCATATCTGGTGAATATCTGGCAGTCTTTATCAATACATGCTGGGTAGCTATGCCGGGTTCTGTTTTGGCTGGCCTGAACAGACCTGTAAAATAAAAAACGCCGTGATTTACAGGGTAAAGTATGTTCTCATCTTTAATTGCCTGATAATAAAAATACAACTAGATGCAAAAACCACTTCTTCCAGACGTGGTTTAACTTGCTAAATTCAGAGGGCTTTACGATGAAACCAATAAAAACAATCATAGCTCAAATCTCTCTACTGGTAGTTCTTGGTGTGGCTGCACAGGTCACTCAGGCTGCTCTTGTCGATCTGGCCGAACACCAGGACTGGGATGCAGTAGAAGCTGCAATTTCCAACGAAGACCTTAATGCAGCCCAGCCGGATGGCATGACAGCGCTGTTCTGGGCAACTTATTATGACGAAGCGGATGTTGTTCGGCTCTTGCTCAATGCCGGGGCCAATCCAAATATAGAAAACCGGTATGGTATGACCCCGCTGATACAGGCGGCCATGAACGGTAACAGCGCAATGATCACCATGCTGCTGGAGGCTGGAGCAGATGCCCATGCCACCACGCCGGAAGGTGACAATGCCTTGCTCAATGCCGCCAAAACCGGTGCTGTTCAGGGAGTACAGGCGCTAATCGAGGCCGGTGCAGATGTGAATTCCCGTGACAGTTACCTGTACCAGACTCCACTGATGTGGGCTGTAGCCAGTAATCAGGCTGATGTCGCCAGAATATTGATAGACCACGGTGCAGATCTGAATGCTCAATCAGCAGTACTGGATTTTCGTGGCGTTGCATTCAGTAGTACAGCCGGAGACTTCCCGGATGGCGGCCTCACTGCACTGCATCATGCTGCGCGTGAAAATGCCATTGCCGCCACACAGATCCTGATTGAATCTGGATCTGACCTGAATGTACTGGATTCCCAGGGTATCTCTCCCCTGCGCTTTGCCATCATCAATAAAAATATTGATCTTGCCAAAATGCTGGTGGAAGCCGGCGCCAATATCAATGATGGCGCACTGGTTGATCTGCTGGATGTCGAAACCAAGGAACTGACCTTTGTCCGTGCTGAAAAGAACTATGAAAACCAGACCAGCCCGATGGAACTGGTTGAGTTGATGCTGGAACTGGGTGTTGACGTTAATGCTTATCCTGAAGATGCCTACCCCTTACCAGCTACCGGATTCCGTGGCGGTGCAGGAACATCTGGTCAGACAGCCTTGTTCAACATGGCAATGACTGACGATCAGGACATTATGGCAATGCTCTTGCAGCATGGTGCCAACCCCAATTCACTCAATATGGACGGAAATTATTTTCCTCTTTCGGCTGCGCTTACGCTTGTTCCTGGCAGAATGGGCAATATCGAGGAAGATGAAGAAGTGACAGAACTGCGTGACAGCGTTCACCTGTTACTTGACTACGGTGCAGATATCAATGCGATTGCCGATGATGGCACCTCCGTATTGCATCATGCTGTTTCTGCCGGGAAAGAAACGATTGTTGCATTCCTGATTGCTGAAGGGGCGGATTTAAGCATAAAGGATAGCAGTAACCGCACTGCGCTTGACGTGGCCAATGGCGTGTCCAAAGTTATTAATAATGAAGAAGATGACGAGGATGAGCCGGCTGAATTACCGGTTTATGAGGAAATTGCCACCCTGCTGAGGGATGCCATGAATGATCAGGGTATCGCCATAGAGGAATACACGGCACCCGCTGCAGAAGAAAACTCAGGCGAAGCCTGAAAACCTCTCTAATCGCTGTTATCTTGCAGGCATTGTCGCGGCAATGCCTGCAATTCAGAGCTGATCCGCTGTTGAGCCAGCCACTCAACCTGTTCTGGCCAGGCGAGTCAATTAAAAAAACGCTGTGTTCAAGCGCTAATGGTATTCACCAGATGGCAATTACCTGATAATAAAAAGTTAATTTCAGTAAAACGCCCGGTTACAGACAGTGACCGGGGGACAAAAACAATTTTTTGGGGGCATACAAATGAAAATGAAAAAAAATATCAGGGCCCAGCTTGCGGGGCTCGTGATTCTGGGGCTGACAGCTCAGGCTGGTCAGGCAGCTCTGGTCGATATGGCAGAATATCAGGACTGGGACGCAGTGGAAGCTTCCATTTCCACTGAAGACGTCAATGCAGTCCAGCCTGATGGCATGACAGCGCTGTTCTGGGCTACCTATTACGACGAAACAGATGTCGTTCGACTGCTGCTCAATGCCGGTGCCAATCCGAATATTGAAAACCGTTACGGAATGACTCCGCTGATTCAGGCGGCGATGAACGGCAACAGCGACATGATCAGCATGTTGCTGGATGCAGGTGCTGATGCCAATGCCACCACGCCGGAAGGCGATAATGCCCTGCTTAATGCATCAAAAACCGGTGCAGCAGAGGGCGTGCAGGCGCTGATCGATGCTGGCGCCAATGTTAACTCCCTTGATGGATATCTGTTCCAGACTCCCCTGATGTGGGCTGCTTCAGCCAACCAGGCTGACGTGGTCAGAATCCTGATAGATAACGGCGCGAATATAAACATGCGCTCTCCGGCGCTTGAATTACGCGGCGTCAGACAGGGCGCCGTGTCTGGTGATTTCCCCAATGGCGGCCTGACCGCGCTGCATCACGCTGCCCGAGAAAACGCTATTGATGCAACCCGTGTTCTCATTGCAGAAGGTGCTGATCTGAATGTGCTTGATCCGCATGATATCTCTCCGCTGCGCTTTGCCATCATTAATGCCAATATTGACCTGGCGAAAGTGCTGGTTGAAGCAGGAGCCAACATGAATGATGGCGCACTGGTTGACCTCATTGATGTTGAAACCAAGGAGCTGACTTTTGTCCGCTCTGAAAAGAACTATGAAAACCAGACCAGTCCAATGGAGCTGATCGAACTGATGCTGTCCATGGGCGTTGAAATCGATGCTTACCCGGAACAGGCCTATCCCTTCCCGGCAACCGGCTTTCGTGGTGGTGCCGGCACAGCAAACCGAACCGCCCTGTTTAATCTGGCCATGGAGGATAATCAGGACCTGATAGCGATGTTCCTTGAGCACGGTGCCAACCCCAACTCTCTCAACATGGATGGGAAATATTTTCCGCTTTCGGCTGCTTTGGGCGTGGTCCCTGTCAGAGGTGGCAACATGATGATGGAAGATGGGGAAGAAGCAGAAACCGAAATTAGTGAAAGTGTTCAGTTACTGCTGGACAATGGTGCAGATGTTAACGCAATTGCCGGGGACGGAACTTCAGTTTTGCATCAGGCTGTCTCAACAGGAAATGAAACAGTTGTTGAATTTCTAATAGCTGAAGGCGCAGACCTGAGTATCAAGGACAACAGCAACCGCACAGCGCTTGATGTGGCGAACGGTGTGTCTCCGGTCAGTGATGGCTCCGAACCCAGACGTGGTCCTCCGGGATCTGAGCCGGCAGAATTACCGGTATATGAAGAAATTGCAACGCTTTTAACCGAAGCCATGAATGCACAGGGCATTACTATCGAAGAATACGTAGCTCCTGTTACCGAGGAATCAGGCGAAGCCTGAGCCCAGTCTTGAAATTCAGCAAAAAGCAGGTCTGTTAAGCCCCCTCAGACCTGCTTTTCTGGAACAGGCTGTAATCGGTGATTTTGACTATGTAACACTAAATCAACCCTTCCATCCTGCTGCACAAACAAAGTCACAAATCTTTACCTTGCGCTCGATCAAATCTATCCCGGATTGAGCGAGCCCTCTGGCCCTTGAAGCCTGTAAAATACATGGTTTTTGCACATATAAGCTTTGGCAGCAGGTATACTAATCTGTAGTATTCGACTAATATTTACCTGATAATAAATAAGAAGCGGTAAAAGCAAAAAAAACCGGATATATGCAAGGTTTACGCTAAACCTTACACAATTAGGGGGCTAACTAATGAAATCAATCAAGCACATCACGGCACAAATCACTGCATTGGTGATTCTGGCGCTGGGAGTACAGGCAAGTCAGGCAGCTCTGGTCGATATGGCCGAGTATCAGGACTGGGAAGCCATTGAAGCGTCGATTTCAACTGAAGACGTTAATGCAGTCCAGCCAGATGGTATGACTGCGCTGTTCTGGGCAACTTATTACGACGAAACAGATGTTGTTCGATTACTGCTTAATGCCGGTGCCAATCCGAATATCGAAAACCGTTACGGAATGACTCCGCTGATTCAGGCGGCGATGAACGGCAACAGTGAACTGATCACCTTGCTGCTGGATGCCGGAGCTGATGCCAATGCAACTACTCCTGAAGGCGACAATGCCATTCTGAATGCCTCCAAAACCGGAGCAGTTGAAGGTGTGCAGGCATTGATTGATGCCGGTGCCAATGTGAATTCCCGTGACAGTTATCTTTTCCAGACCCCCCTGATGTGGGCTGCTGCAGCCAACCAGGCTGAAGTGGCCAGAGTTCTGATTGATAATGGTGCCGACATGAATGCGTACTCTGCGGCACTGGACCTGCGCGGCGTTCTGCAAAGCCGTGTACAGGGTGATTTCCCTGACGGTGGATTGACAGCACTGCATCATGCAGCCCGGGAGAATGCGCTTGATGCAACACGTGTTCTCATCGAAGAAGGCGCTGACCTCAATGTACTGGACCCACAGGATATTTCGCCGCTGCGTATTGCCATCATCAATGCCAATATTGATCTGGCAAAAGTGCTGGTAGAAGCTGGCGCCAACCTGAATGACGGTGCGCTGGTTGATCTGCTGGACGTGGAAACCAAGGAGCTGACTTTCATCCGCTCCGAAAAGAACTATGAAAACCAGACCAGTCCCATGGAGCTGATCGAGCTGATGCTGGATATGGGGGTCGAAGTCGATTCCTACCCTGAAACAGCCTATCCTTTCCCGGCTACCGGATTCCGCGGTGGTGAAGGCACAGCTGGCCAGACAGCCCTGTTTAACGCTTCTGCTATCGATAATCATGAGCTGATGGTCATGTTCCTGGAACATGGCGCCAATCCGAACTCAATGAACAAGGGCCAGAAATATTTCCCACTGTCAGCTGCCTTTGGCGTGGTTCCGGGTCTGTATGTTCCCGGCACGATGGATGAAGAAGAATACATTCCGGCTATTGACGATCTGAGACCCGGCGTTGAGCTGCTGATTGAACACGGTGCTGATGTCAATGCTCAGTCTGCAGACGGCACAACTGTGCTTCATCATGCAGTCGCTCTGGGACGCGATCAGGTTGTTACTTACCTTATTGAGAATGGCGTCGACCTGAGTCTTAAAGATAACAGCAACCGATCTGCACTTGATGTGGCAAACGGTGTGCCTGTCGTAAGTGAACAAGGCGATGAACCGGCTGAATTACCGGTATATGAAGAAATTGCCACTCTATTGAGCGAAGCCATGAATGATCAGGGTATCGCCATAGAGGAATACATGGCGCCTGCTTCCGAGGAATCCGGCGAAGCTTAATAGAATCAGATAATTAAATAATGTAGTAGGTATGTTATGAAAAAGAATATTTTACTGACAGCGATTATTGCAGGATTGGGCTTGGGGCTCGCAGCCTGTAATAACTCCAATGAAACCGAAAGCGCCGAAATTTCCGCAGCAGAAGCGGAAGCAGCGCGACTGGCAGCCATTGAGGCATTGCCACCGCTTGATGAGCAGTGGAACCTGATCTACGACTACTGCGTAGGCTGCCATAATGAAACTGACTATACCGGCGGTCTCTCGCTGGAATATGTTGCCCCGGACTTTGTCCATGAAGAAGGTGAAATCTGGGAAACAGCGATCAAGAAACTGGCCACAGGTCAGATGCCACCGGTGGGTGAACCCAAGCCCTCTGATGAGGAGCGTCAGACTTTCATTGCTTCTCTGGAAGCAGTGTTGGACGAGGAAGCAATGGAAAACCCAAATCCGGGAGCACCTGTACTGCCGCGTATGAACCGTACTGAATACCAGAACGCCATGCGTGATTTGCTGAACATCCCAATTGATTCAACCTCCTTGCTGGCTCCTGATGTTTCAGCCGAAGGCTTTGACAACATGGCTGCCGCACTGCAGGTATCAGCAACTACCCTGGAGGGCTTTGTTGCTGCCTCCGGACGGGTTGCCAGCCTCGCTGTCGGTGACATGAGTATGCCGCCTGATTTCAGCGTTTATCGTGTGCCACGTGACAGTTCCGGTGACAAACGTGTTGAAGGTGCCCCGATTGGCACAATCGGCGGTATTGTTTTCGACCACTATGCCCCGCTTGATGGTGAATACGAATTCAGCCCCAAACTGATTCGTACCATTCAGGATGAGGCTCGCGGAATCGAGTTTCCGCATACGCTGGAAATCACCATTGACAAGGAACGTGTCCATACTGCCGATTTCGGTGGCTTTAAGGACACCGAACAGCATGAGTTTGATTCCAACAGTTTTGCCCTGGCCGAAGAAATTGACGAGCGTTTCCGCTACAGAACCTTCCTGGAAGCAGGCAATCATACTGTCACCGTCAACTTTATTGCCAAGCCGGCATCTCCTGATGCTGAAATCTGGCGCCAGCATGGCCGTACTTCACTTGACCTTGACGTCCTGAAAGGGCCGCCACAACTCGACAATGTCGAAGTTCGTGGTCCTATCAATCCGACAGGCACAGGAAATACTGCCAGCCGCGAGAAGATTTTCATTTGCAACCCCGGCACGCTTGAAGACGAACAGCTGGCCTGTGCCAATGAAATTCTCAGCAACCTGGCGAATGAGGCCTATCGCCGACCGGTCACTGAAAACGAAATTTCAGACCTGCTGGGCTTTTATGAAATCGGTCGCGAAATCGGCGGCTTCGAAAAAGGTATCGAAACCGGTATTCGCCGTATAATTTCCGGACCTGAATTCCTGTTCCGTGCAGAAGAAGCCCCTACGGGTGTCGCCCCGGGTCAGGTTTATGAAATTTCTGATCTTGAGCTGGCTTCACGGCTGTCCTTCTTCCTCTGGAGCACCATTCCTGATGAAGAGTTACGTGATCTGGCCGTTGAAGGTCGCCTGAGTGACCCGGATATTCTGGACACCCAGGTGGAGCGTATGCTGGCTGATCCGAAAGCAGAGAACCTGACTGAAAACTTTGCTGTCCAGTGGCTGACTCTGCGCAACCTGAACGCCATTGTTCCGGACCCCTTCCTGTTCCCGGATTACGATGACAACCTGCGTCAGTCTTCAATTCTTGAAACCAAGATGCTGTTCAAGAGTATCGTTGATGAAGATAAAAACGTCACTGACCTGATCAATGCCGATTACACCTACGTTAACGAGAATCTTGCTGAAGTTTATGGTATCCCGGGAATCGTTGGCAGCCGTATGCGACGTGTTGAAGTACCGCAGGAAGAACGTCGCGGTATACTCGGTCACAGCAGTATCCTGACTCTGACTTCACTGTCTATTCGTACTTCCCCGGTCACCCGTGGCAAGTACTTTTTGACCAATCTGGTTGGTACGCCTCCACCTGAGCCACCACCTGGTGTTGATACAAACCTTGAACCAGCAGAAGGTGAGCCTCAAACACTGCGCGAACAAATGGTGCAGCACCGCGCTGATCCTTCCTGTGCAGCCTGTCACGTACTGATGGACAGCATCGGTTTCGCCATGGAAAGCTTTGATGGTGTCGGACGCTTCCGCACCCGCAACCTTGAAGGACTGACGCTTGATACAGCAGATACACTGTTTGACGGCTCAGAAATTGGTGGCATGAATGACCTGCGTGGCTGGTTGGTTGAAAACGAAGAAATCTTCGTTCAGACCATGACCGAGAAACTCATGCAGTTTGCCCTGGCTCGACCGATCGAGCATACCGACATGCCCTATGTTCGTGAGATTGTGCGTAATGCAGAACGTAACGATTATCGCTTCTCTTCCCTGATTCACGGAATTGTCGACAGCGTTCCGTTCAGAATGAGAATCAATGATGCGCAGGAAGTCGCTGCAAACTAGGATAATTGGTTTATCACCTTTAAAAGCAGCCTTCGGGCTGCTTTTTTTTGCCTGTTCAAAACGCCGATCTACCTTGTAAAGGACTGTAGAATCTTTCTCGGCGGAATTAATTCGAACAGTTGGTTCAGGTTATAAGTATTGTGATTCTCAATGATTTCGGTAGAATCAAAAATATTGTTAAAACACTTTGGAATTTATTATGAGATTACAGATTATAAAAACCATATTATTCGGGGCAGGCATCTTCATCAGCAGCAGCATTTTTGCTCAGTTTGGCAGCGGCCCTTTCAGCCTGACAGAACTGGGTGATGGTTTATACCAGGTAAACACCGGCCCGGCAGTATCTCCTGTATCCATATTTCTTGTAACGGATGAAGGCATCCTTATTGTTGATCCACCCAACCCTGCAACCGCGGAATGGATACAGGAACAGCTACAGGAGCTGTTTCCGGATCAACAAGTGCGTTATGTCATCGAAAGTCATTATCACTGGGATCATATCAGAGGCGCTGAAACATTCTCTGATACAGCTGTCTATGTCAGTCACATGAATATGCCTGAAAATCTTGCTGCCAGTATTCAGGAAGCTCCTCCTCCCGGCGATACGCGAGATGAAAATGGTGATGGGCTACTTGACAGAAATGAAGCCCGTACCGGAACGCTACAAAACTTTGATGCTCTGGACCGTAATGGTGATGGGTTCCTGTCCCAGGCTGAACTGGCACCTGCTGTAGTACCGGATATAGTATTCTCGGATGAGATGCAACTGATGCTGGGAGGCAAGCGTATTACCTTACTGTGGGCAGGAAACAGACACACCAATGATCTGGTCGATGTCTACTTCCCGGATCACAAGGTACTGTTTGCCGGCGATTACGTCTGGATAAACAGAATGTGCTGTTATTTTCAGTTTGACCGGAGACCCCTGGATACCTGGATAGAATCTCTCAGAAATCTTGAAGAGCTTGATTTCGATTTACTGGTCAACAGCCATTATGAGTCAGGCAGTAAAGCGGACCTTATTGCTTTCCGCCGCTGGCTTGAAGACCTCAAATTTGCCGTGTCTTCCCGAATAGCAGACGGCATGAGCCTGGAAGAAATTCAGTCTGATGTCAGCCTCGAGGCCTATGCGAACTGGGCAAATTTCGATACACAGCTGGAAGCAATTATCGAATCAGCTTACGGAAGTTTGATCCTTGAATAGTCTGTGGCGCAATTTATATATGCGGATATCAGCACTGATAAAGTCAGGTCTATTCACTGCTGGCATTATCAACCAGTTGTTTAAGTTCAAGGTACTGAACCTGAATATCCGCACCATATAAGCCACTGATAAATGTTTTCTGTTCATCAGTAAAAAAATTTCTGGCAGCCTCTTCAGATTCCCAGACGTAGAAATTTAGTGCTCGCTTATTATCATGATCAATGGTGAAGGCTTTGCTGCGCAGTCCCGGAAAGCCTTCAAACTTGCTGCGGGCTGTTTCTGCAATCGATGCAATTTTGCCTGCATCAAAATTATCACTGTATTGAAAACTAATTAAAGTCGAAATCATTTTTACACCTCTTTTATTGATTGAGAAACACTCCCGGTGTTCTCAGGGTAACGCTAGTAAAAAGCATGTTTACGGTCAATCAGGAAAACACAGTATTTATATGCCGGCAATTTCTAAAGCACTGTAAGCCTTAAGCAGCTTCAATCTCAAAACTTTCACCGGCCGCCGCATAATTTCTTGCCCCCTGGATTGGTGTAATGCGTTGCCGAACCCTTATTTGCGGCTCCAGCAGTTCTTTAAACACCTCGGTGTCGGTCATGCTTCGATCCAGCCACTGGCTTATTAGTCCGTCATTATCAGCCGGCAGCAGCAAGGGAAATGATTTGGGATGTATATCCTGCCACTGGGCTACAGGTGGCAAAGTAATAATTGATGCTGAATAGATGATTTCCCCGCTGTCTTTATCTGTCCATTCCCGGAACAGTCCGCCAAACAGAACGGGTTCATCAAGCAGTTCAATTTTGAAGTAGTGTTTTTTATCCCCCAGTCCCTCAACAAAACTTGTTGCCGGAATTATACAGCGTGACTCCCTGTAGGGTTTGTAGGCCAGCGCACGACTTTCATGCAGTTTGTCCGAACGGCTGTTGAACGATGCATAGCGGTAATTCGGTTTGGCCGAATCTTCATCAAGCAATAACCACCAGACTGCAGGATTCACCCTTACTGCATCATTTACCTGATGAATGATGGAAACACTGGCTCCCGGTAACAGGGAACCTGCAATCAGGTGATCAACTGATACATCCGAGGGCAGTGCCCTGTTTTTGGCTTTACGCCGCATATCAGCTTTGTTAATGATGAAGTTGCCACACATCTGGATAAATTCCGGATATAAAAAAAGGAGGCCGAAGCCTCCTTTTAAATGCAGAATATAATTGCAGGATTATCTATTCCTCACCTGGGTTGAAGTTGCCGTCACCCAGCCTCTCTTCCTCAGTCAGGTTGTTCATACGCCATTCCTGCACGACGTCAAAGTATTCCGGCATCATGGTCATACCGGCACCACGGCCTGCTTCAACCGGAACACCGTAGATTTCGGAAAACTCTGCAGCGTAAGTAGATTCACCGGGCATATTGTGCGGAACATCACCAGCTTCACGCGGAACTTCAGTAGCCGGGCGACAGGGATAGGGTTCCATGGTAGTGCGGTCACGCTTGGAGAATCCGTTTGATTTAAAGAAAACACCGTCCAGATAAACCGGATCCTCAACCATGTAGATATGCAGCATGGTGTCATCACCCTGTGGCACAAAATATTCCACCATGTGGGCCTGGTCACTTAAGGCCAGACCATTACGACGCATCCAGCCGGCTTTCAGGTGAGTTGTGGTAACCACCAGACGATCGCCCTGCCATTCCCCGGTAGAAAAACCCTGCCAGGTATGCGGAGCCATTTCATCCGGATGCTCACGGCCATCCATCCAGATGGTGCGGCGCTGTGCCTGCCAGCGGATGTGAGTGCCGATCTTAATCTCTTCGAGGGACACCGGGTCCAGCTCCTGCCAGACATACAGATTACCCACGCCCCGGAAACCATAGGTAGACGGGTGGGGCTTGCACTGATGTTCAGGCAGTGTCAGCAAAGAGGGCTGCCAGGTATCGGCTCGCAGACGTGCTGCGTCATTTACGGGCAATCCGGCATAGTCACCGACAAAGGGACCGGGGATACGCTCCTCGATATCTTCATGCATGATGGGGTCCCAGTGGCCGAAAATACCCTGGGCCTGCGTTACGCTGGCAAACATTGTAAGAAATGCCGAAGCAAGCAGTGATTTGATAAAAAGCTGCATTACAACTCCTCCTGACCTGATAATTCTATTGTTAGATTTATTGGGCGAACTATACCCTATCAGGCCGCGGATTGCCTAGAGTTCGACCGTCTAAAACAATGTGTTGGCCAAAATGGATAAAGTCTTCAAGGTATTTACACATTTCAGTGGCCTGAGCCCCGGATTGAGCCTTAGTTGGCCCTGCATTACAGGGCTTTTATATTAGGGTTATACTTGTGCCTGCTGCATGCCCTATGGAGAGATGGTGATGAAAACAAAAATGATAATCCCTGGCTGTCTGGCCCTTTTGCTCAGTATTAGCGTTAACGGCCAGGTCAGTCAGACCAAAGGTTCCTTTGAAGACAAGTTCCGCCAGCTGGATGAGATTCTGCCCACTGCCAATACCTACCGAACCGCTTCCGGGGCGCCCGGTAACGCCTACTGGCAGCAGCGAGCCGATTATTTCATTGATGCAAGACTGGATGAGGAAAATCAACGCATTATTGCCTCGGAAACCATCACCTACACCAATAACTCCCCGGATATCCTGCGCTATCTGTGGATTCAGCTGGACCAGAACCGCTTTCGTAATGACGCCATAGGACGCAGCACGGAAACGGCCGCTAACGACGACCGCCTGAGTTTTGCTACCCTGCGCCGTGAACGCGCTTTTGACGATTTTGAGGGCGGTTTTCAGATCAGCCGGGTTCAGGAAGTCCGTGGCGACATTCTCAATACCCAGTTAAATGGCACCATGATGCGGGTTAACCTGGACGAGGCGCTGGAGCCGGGTGATTCTGTCGGTATCGAAATTGACTGGGAACATAATATCATTCACCAGAGTGTCATTGGCGGTCGTGGCGGTTATGAACACTTCGAGGATAGCGATACCTATCAGTTTGCCCTGTCACAGTGGTATCCGCGCGTGGCGTCCTATACCGATTATGAAGGCTGGACCAACCGGCAGTTTATCGGCCGTGGCGAATTTACCCTGGAATTCGGCGATTTTGAGGTACATCTGACGGTTCCCGCTGACCATATCGTCGCGGCAACCGGTGAATTACAAAATGCCAATGATGTGCTGAGCGATGAGCAGCAGGACCGGCTCGAAACTGCCGCTGAATCGGAAACACCGGTTTTCATTGTCACGCCGGAAGAAGCCATGGCCAATCAGGAAGCAGGCACTGACGAAATGGTGACCTGGGTTTTTGAGGCTGAAAATGTACGTGATTTCGCCTGGGCCAGTTCCCGTAAATATATCTGGGATGCCCTTGGCCATCAGCAGGATGATGAAGACAATCCGCTGGTCATGGCCATGTCTTTCTACCCGCCGGAAGCTGAACCTCTGTGGTCCCAGTTCTCCACGCATTCCGTTGCGCACACCATGGATGTATATTCTCGTTTTTCCTTTAATTATCCTTACCCGACAGCCATTTCCGTCAATGCCTGGGAAGCCGGGGGCATGGAATATCCCATGATAACCTTTAACGGCTATCGCCCGGAGGAAGATGAGGAAAGCGGTGAACGGACCTACTCGCGTAATACCAAGTACGGGCTGATCTCCGTCATTATCCATGAAATCGGCCATATCTATTTCCCCATGACGGTAAATTCTGACGAGAGGCAATGGACCTGGATGGACGAAGGCCTGAATACTTTTCTGCAGTTTCTTGCCGAGCGTGAATGGGAAGATGATTATCCCTCGCGGCGGGGCGATCCGGCCAATATCACAGGCTTCATGCGCTCGGAAAATCAGGTGCCGATCATGACCAATTCCGAATCCATCCTGCAATTTGGCAACAACGCCTATGGCAAACCGGCCACAGCATTGACCGTATTACGCGAAACAGTCATGGGCCGGGAATTATTTGATTTCGCCTTCAGGGAATATGCTGAACGCTGGAAATTCAAACGACCCACACCATCAGATTTTTTCCGCACCATGGAAGATGCCTCGGCTGTTGATCTGGACTGGTTCTGGCGCGGCTGGTTTTACAGTACCGACCATGTTGATATTGCCATCTCGGATGTGCGTGAATACCGCATCTCCAGCCAGGATCCGGAAATTGAATTCCCCATCGAGCGTGAAGAGGAAGCTGAAGAGCCGATTTCCCTGACCCAGATAAGAAACGAGGATCTGCCCAAACGGGTGGATGAGTTTCCCGAACTGGAGGATATCTACAACGAGAATGACGAATTCACTGTCTCCAATGCCGACCGCAATGAATACACGACTTTCCGCGACAGTCTTGAAGACTGGGAACTGGAATTACTCGATGAGTCCATCGCTGAGGGACTGCTGGTATATTTCATCGATTTTGACAACATCGGTGGACTGGTGATGCCTCTGCCCCTGCGCATCAACTATGATGATGGCGAGACTCAGGATATGCTGATTCCTGCAGAAATCTGGCGCCAGAGTCCGCAACAGGTCAGCCGGATGATCCTCAGCACGACGCCCATCAGCTCCATAGAGCTTGATCCGCAGTTACGCATTGCCGATGTTGATATGAGCAATAACCGCTATCCCCAGGAAATTCAGCGTTCCCGCCTTGAACTTTATCGTTCCAGCAACCAGGGTCGAAACCTGATGGCTGACCTGCTGGTCGAGTTACAGGAAGCCGAAACCGGTGAAGATGCAGAGCCTGGCAATGAGGTCCCCCTGGAACCCAATACCGAGTAATGCTGTGTAATGCGGGCTGCTTAAATGTTACGTAAGTGCTTACTCATATTGGCAGGCTCTTTACTGGCGACTGCTGTTCAT
The DNA here is from genome assembly GCA_002414385.1 of Gammaproteobacteria bacterium UBA5109. GTDB lineage: Bacteria > Pseudomonadota > Gammaproteobacteria > Pseudomonadales > Pseudohongiellaceae > UBA5109. The sequence continues at coordinate 521,021 of DHZH01000002.1, read as the reverse complement.
GCCCATCGGCTGCAGACTGTGCTGACCACAATTTCCTGGAACCCGAACACACAGCTGGTCGAGGTGATCCATCAGACCCATGCACATGATGTCGAGTATGCGCTGTTTGATATGCTGGAATCACAAAACGGGCTGGAAAATATCCGTGCCCAGGCCCTGGCCAGTATCGAGCTGGTAAAAAGCTTTCGCCTCTGGGACGGGGCCGGCAACGAAATTTCACTGTCCCTGGTCGGTGCTGAACTGGAGGCTGATTATTTCTATATTTACCAGGAAGTCGATCTCGATGAAGTGCCCCCTGATCTGCGGATTGAACATGGTATGCTGCGCAACAACTGGCCGGAGATGCAGAACTACCTGAATGTCGAATATGCGGATAGCCTGAAAAGCCTGATCTTCAGTGGTGATGACGGCAGAAAAAGCCTTTCCCGGAACTGAATGTACACCGTCACTTTCCCTTTTCTTACATAATTCAGTCCTGCTTAATTGCTGAAAAATTCCAAAAAAATCAGTACTATCTGTAACAAGTATGGGGAAGATCGTCCAAGTAAAACCATGACACGAATTATTACTACAGCATTGATGTCGCTGTTGTTATTGCTCAGCAGCAGCCTCCCGGCCCAGCAGCTGGTGGTCGGGGAACATGTTGATGCGCAGTTAATAGCAGAAATGACAGGCGTGGCGCCGGGCCAGGATACCTGGGTCGCTCTGCGCCTGGACCACATGGAAGGCTGGCATACCTACTGGAAGAACCCCGGGGATGCCGGCCGTGCCACCATGATCGACTGGACCCTGCCGGAAGGCGTAACAGCCGGTGAGATTGTCTGGCCGACGCCCAAACGCATAGAACTGCCCGCCGACCTGGTCGATTTTGGTTATGAAGACGAAATATTCCTGCTGACCCAGATCAGTGTTCCGGCCACTTACCAGGGCTCCAGTGTCGATATCTCCGCCAATGCCCAGTGGCTGGAGTGTGAAGAAATCTGCATACCAGGCGGAGCGATTGTCGACCTCAGCCTGCCGGTAATGGATGCCGGGCAGATAAGCCCCGATCCCAACTGGGCCGAGGGTTTTGCCCAGACACGCGCAGCACTGCCGACATCCGATGTCAGTTTTGATGCGAGCTTTACCATCAGTGATGGCAGCCTGAATATCCTGGTGCAAGCGACCGAAGCAGTTTTTGAAAATGCCCGATCAATCCGCTTTATCCCCGGTGAGCATCGCGTATTCGACTATATCTCTCCCCAGGAAATTGATTATCAGTTATCCAGTCTGCAATTATCACAAGGGCATCATCCGCGCCTTAGTGAAGCGCCGGAAGAAATTACCGGCCTGCTGCTCGTGACAGAAAATAACGGTCAACAGATCGCCTATGAAATCGCTGCCGCGCCTAATGGCCTGAACCCCGCCGATTTCGGCGTGCTCGCTGCCAATGCCGGAACAGCAAACAACCCGGCCATGGGCAGCGACACCAGTCTGCTTCTGGTGTTCGGCTTTGCCCTGCTGGGCGGCATGATTCTCAACCTGATGCCCTGCGTATTTCCGGTACTGTCTTTAAAAGTTCTCAGCATTTCTTCAAACAGAAATGCTTCGCAACATGAAAAACGACTTCACGGCCTGGCCTATACAGCCGGTATTGTCCTGGCCTTCCTGATCCTGGCCTCGGTCCTGCTGGCCCTGCAGGCCGGTGGCTCATTGATCGGCTGGGGCTTTCATTTGCAGTCGCCCTGGTTTGTCAGCCTGCTGATCTTCCTGTTTTTTCTCATGGGCCTTTCCATGTCCGGTGTGGTTGAGTTCGGCACCTCAGTGATGGGCATGGGCAGTGACCTGCAGGATAAAGACGGCTACTCCGGCTCCTTCTTCACCGGGGTACTGGCCAGTGTTGTTGCCAGCCCCTGTACCGCCCCGTTTATGGGTGCCGCGCTGGGCTTTGCCTTTACCCAGCCGCCGGTCACCGCACTGGCCGTATTTGTGGCCCTGGGACTGGGCATGGCACTGCCCTTCCTGCTGATTTCATTTAACCCGGCGCTGTCCAGACTTCTGCCACATCCCGGTAAATGGATGCTGACTTTTAAACAGGTACTGGCTTTCCCGCTGTATGCCACAGCCGTTTGGTTGTTATGGGTACTGGGTAACCAGGCCGGTCCCAACGCCATGGCGCTGGTCGTCGGCTCCTGTGTATTACTGGCCTTTGCTGCCTGGCTGTATCAACGTCGCCGCCAGGTGCAATCACCTTTATGGCGTTACGCCAATGCGCTGCTGATCATTCTTTGCATTGTGGCGACAATCGGGGTGATTCGCTCACCCTTCCTTGAGACCAGCACGACATCTCGACAGCTGGCCAGTGAGAACGCCAATTTTGAAAGCTACAGTGATGCACGCCTGGCAGAACTTCGACAAGGTGGACAGCCAGTATTCGTCAATATGACGGCAAGCTGGTGTATTACCTGTCTGGTCAATGAAAGAGTGGCGCTGAGTTCTGAGGCCTTTGATCAGGCTCTGCAGGAAAATAACGTGGCTTATTTAAAAGGTGACTGGACCAATAATGATCCGGAGATAACTGCTGTACTGCAACGCTACGAAACCAGTGGTGTGCCGCTGTACCTGATGTATCCGGCTGATCCCGATGCCCCCGCCGAGGTGCTGCCGCAGATTCTCACCACTGGCATGGTGCTGGACGCAATCGAAAGAATTTAAAGAATCCGTGACTTAAACCTTGGCTTACAACTCTGCTCAAGCGTGAGCCGGCGCCACGATCCAGGAATTCAGTTTGTCCGCTTGCGGGTCAACTTTCAGGTTGCTCAGGCCCGAATAGGAAGTACGCATATACTCCGCGTTGGCATAATCGGCAATTACCCGGTTATGTCCGGTGCGTTCAGCAAAATCAAGGCTGACAATTTCATTCCTGCCTGATTCACAACTCATGATCAGGTCAGCCAGTGAATGGCCTGCTCTGGATTCGGATTTAAAATCCACGCGATCCTGATACTGACTGAGCATCTTGCTGGGACCTTCGACCTGGTGATTGACTTCCCCGTTGGCCACATAATCATGTACACCCCGGTATACCACTCGTGTTCCATGCGTTCTGCCCAGTTGTTGCAGGACGAACATGGGCCTGAAATTGGTCACTCCGGCTAGTGCAACCGGCATGGTTTCCCAGATTTCCCGTAATTCTTCATTCCAGAAAACCGTCGGATCGCCGTCTTCGAGTACATGAATATCAAAGCCACGGGCATGCATTTCATCAGCGAAGCGCATGCTTTCCGGATAGCGACTGTCAGCCAGGATTTTGTAAAACGGAATGCTTTCTTCAGTCGCATCGGAGAAGAAGGCACGCAGCGTGTTGGCTTTAACAGCAGAGGCGGCCAGCGGAATGGACGATGACGCAATACCGATTTTTAAAAACTGTCTTCTATTAGCCATGGTTAGATTCCTGATATTTTCAATTTTAAAGCTATAGTCTTTTAACCCTGCATGCTTAATTCGGGTTGTTCCTGGTCAGGTAGGCCTGCAACGCTTCCATGTCTTCATCGCTTACTTCAATTTTTCTGAAGAATGGCATCAGACCAAGTCCATTCCTGACAATGGTTTCAATAAACTCAGGAGTCAGGTTGGTTCGGTCTTCCAGTTTCGCTGGTACCGCCCCTTGATAACGTTCCTGCAGCTTTTGTGTTCCTACCATGTCAATGGGACTGGCAGGCTCACCATGACAGATACGGCACCATTTGTCATAAACCTGACTGCCATGCTCTACCAATGCCTGATCCTGCGCATTGCCTGCTGTACTGAAAATCCCGGCACAGGATGCCAGTAAAATAATGCTTAAACTTTTAACCCTCATTATGCCTGCTCCTCACGTAATCGACGGGGCCATATGCCACCCCGTCCAGGGGCCATGATGCCATTTGGATCAACGCTGTCTTTCAGGTCTTCACAGAAACGCCTGAGGACATTGCCATTGAAAGAATAGGCATTCATGATCTGATCGGCAAAAGCAGGTGGCGCACGATACTCACCCCAACCCTCTTCCGCAGCAGCGTCAATACACATTCTGAAGGCCTGTCTGACACGGGCATTCAGGTCTCCGTCAGTGCGGCTGAGAGGAAAACCATTGATCAGGATAAAGGTTCTGGGATGCCAGGTTGCCGCTCCCTGGTAAGGGTTGGGGCCTGGTCCAAGACCCATTTCCCGGTAGATTTCACCAAATACCTGCTGGCCTCTGAATATTGCTTCAGCACTACGGGGAACCAGGGCAGAAAAATACAGTAAGCCGTCCTGAGGGACGATACGGAATATTTCCATGTTGGGCACACCAATGGCAACACGGTGCGGGAAGGTGCGTTTATCTTCATCACTCATCGGGAAGCGATAGACCTGACCCGGCTCAAACTGAGCGCCCTCAATGTCTTCAGCTATTTTACGGCGGGCAAAGGCCCAGTTCGCCAGCACACTTTCTTCAGGCCCGTAGAACTGCAGATTTACCGACCAGGAACCAACGCCACGCCTTGCTGCGAGAGCATCCAGTTCAGCATCGGTGGCACCTCCAGGACGAGCCAGAAGCTCCTGTAATTCAGGGTTATTGCCTCCGAAGCCACCGGCCGGGCTGCCATATTCGGGCTGACCGATCAGGCCGAGGTCTTCCAGATTATTGACATGTTTGACCAGCGGGATCAGATCCTGTCGGCGTGGAACAATGACTCTTCCGGAATAATAGGCTTCCGGTTCCGGCATCAGGTGAAAAGCCATTTTGGTGACGATGCCGAAGTTACCCTGCACGAAGAGACCATCAATCTCCGGCCCGAAACCATAACGATAGTTACCCATTTCACCGCCAGGTATCGCCCCCATGCCGGTACGCATGACTTCACCGTTGGGGAGCACGGCTTCAAGCCCGGCATGGGAGCCGAAATGATCACGATAGCGGTTATAGGTATAACCCACCCCATGGTCCAGGGCATTACCGACCGGGCTGCCCCAGCCTGGGTCAGGACAGTCGATCCAGACGCGCAGTCCGCGCTCCTGGATATAGTTATATAAATCAAAATAGGAAACGCCAGGTTCGACAATCGCATAGTTCTTGTCTTCACTGACTTCGATGACCCGGTTCATCCGTTTCAGGTCAACAACCACACTGCCTGAAAGGTTGGGCGAGGAACCGCCATAACCGAGGTTTTTACCCGTTGAGATGGGATACAGTGGAATCTGGTACTGATTGGCTATTCGGACAATGGCCTGCACCTCTTCAGTAGTGTCAGGCGCAACTGCCGCCGAAGCTTCAAGAGTACGCTCGTCTTCACCCCAAAAAGGGTTGTATGCGTCCCTGTAGAGAGCCACATCTTCATCAGAGCTGAATACCCAGTCAGCACCGATGGCATTTCGAAATTCGTTTAGTGCAGCCTGAAAGGTCTGGTCATTTATACCGGGAGGCAGAGTCGCCATGGCTTACTCCTGTTGTAATTTTCTACTCTGGTTGAGTTGTACCAAATCTTAACAGCAATCAGAACAGAAACTGGTGCCGACAACTCTCAATTCTGCCTAATGAACAATCCACAATGAATGAAAGCTGCTGGCCAGTCAGAACAGATATAAATCAGCGCTCTGAACGGATATGGTCGAGGATTTCTTCTGCCCGTTGCAGTATATCGTCATAGGCAGGACTCAGAACTTCCTCGGCAATTATCAGGGCTTCACTGTCGCGTTCCGAGCCGTATTTGAATTTATGGTCATGGCCGATGGAAACGGTTTTGGCATTACGGCCACCTTTTGGGTTGATCGCGTCGATCGGGCGCCCATGCGAGCCCTTAATATGTTCGTAACCGGCCGGGTCACTGTAATACTCCAGATCCCGGTTATGCGTGGAAATCATGACACGTAAACGCTGGTTACTGCATTTCTCCAGAAAGGCCCAGGCCAGTGCCAGCTGGTAATCCGCGCTGGTGCCGTTAAACAGCTCATCGAAGAGCCCCAGACTGTGAATCGTGGCGTTATCCAGAAAATCCTTGATGTTTTCCAGCTGGGCCTTAAAGGTACTGCGCTGATGGCTCAGGTCATCCTCGACATTGAAATTATGGAAAATCTGGTCGGGCACTGTAAGCTCGGCACTTTCCGCTGCAACAGTTCTGCCCATCAGGGCTCCCTGCAAAATCAGTCCAAGCGCTTTGAGCGATGTTGATTTACCTGCCATGTTGGGTGAGGGCAGCACTACAACCGTGACCGGCTTGCCGCTGTCCGGGTCAATTTCACCCAGGGAAAAGTCGCCGAAATTTTCACTGACACTACTGAGGAAGTGCTCAATCAGTTTGACCCGCAAGGGGCTGTCTTTGGCTTCAGTTCCGGCAAAAGAGTCAAGAGCCGATTCCAGCTGTTCGCGGGTTTTTGATTCCGCCCAGCGCAGCTTGTTGGAGCGTCCACGGCGAAAGTCATTTTCACGAATTACTATTTCCGCTACGACTCCCTGCTCCTGCAAATGCTCCATCAGCGCCTCTGTGCCACCCAGCTCCTTGTACATGGCCGCGGAAATATCGATACCGGGAGTGCCGCCCTGACCTTCCCGTAATAAATAGGCATGATGAAAATTATGGAAATTGAAACGTAATCCATTGTCATCCGGTTCCATTACTTTGGGAAAACTTCCGTAATAGGCTTTATCGATGTTCCTGACGGCTTCAGCATATTCAATCAACTGCGCAACCACCATGGCCTCCTGGGCATATTTCTGCAGTCCGACTTGCTGGATAAATTCGGCCGCCGCATTTCCCGGCAAATGGCAGTGGGTCTTGATCTCTGTAGTCTTGATGCCGGCTTTTTTGGCGATGGCAGGATCCAGCTTTACCAGCAGGCCAAGATCATCCAGCGTCAGTCCGGAGGTTTTAATGGTGTCGGAACCGTCCGCTTCCATATCAAGGTTCTGCACCACTTCATCAAGAATCAGAATATTGTTGGCAACTTTTTCGACATCCTGTAAACCCTGCCACTTTTTCAGATGTTCCCCGTACTTTTCGATAAAGTTTTCTACTGCCTTGAGCATCTTCAGAAAATAGGCATATTTGTCGTGACCTATACGAATATTGTCTGCGGCTTTTTCACTGTCACTGGGTTTGGAAAAAGTGAAATGATCGCCCCGAGAGGTATAACGAAATTCAAGGTCTTTGATATCCTCGGCAATAAGTCCCTGAACCATGGTGATCAGTTCGGCATCACTGAAGGGGCGATACTCAATCGCCTTGGTGAAAATTTTTCCGGTCTCGCCCTTGAAAATATTCTGCAATACGTGATCGCCGTTACTGCTGCCTGTCAGGCGATTGCCTTCCCGGTTATAGATGTCAAAAAATGCCCGGGTCTTGTGTAAATCTTCGGCATTAATTCCAACCATTGTGCAGTAGCGACCAAGAATACCTTCAGGTTGTTTTTGCAGGCGCGCACTGATTTCGGTATCAACAAATTTCATGAATACTTACTACTTTAATTAAGGTGTCTGGTGTTGTGTTTCCAGGAGAGCCTCATAGCGCCGGTCGGTCAACAAACGCATAAAAGCAACCAGCGCATCCACACGCCTCTCATCCAGAAACGGCCCAATTTCCAGTTCAGTCAGTGAAATATTTTCAGCAATTTCCGGTTCTCCCCAGTATTCACCGGTCTCCGGATTAATCTGTGCTGCTTCATTTCTGCTGTTGTATTTATTGTAAAACTGGACCACTGTTTTCAGATCCTGAAACACTCCATTATGCATATATGGCGCTGTAATAGCGACATTTCTCAGGGTAGGCACTTTAAATTTTCCCGCCTGTGCCGGGTCGGTCACATGCGGATTTTCCAGCAAACCTTTATCCTTATATTCGACACCAAGTCCGTTGGCTTGTCTCAGGGCGCTGTTAACCGGGACACCGATATTGTGGAAAGTATAGTCACTAAAGACTTCTCTTTGCGCACCCGGCAAGTTGTTTAACTGATGACACTGATTGCAGTTGGTAAATTGTTCGGAAAAGAACAGAGTCATGCCCAGTTCTTCTTCCCGCGTCATTTCATATTCCCCACGTAAATAACGATCATATTTTGAATCAAAAGGTGAAAAGAATTCCCCCCGTTCGTAGGCCGCAATACTTTCTGTCATTGCCGCATAGGCTGCATCGACATCAGTAAAAATATCTTCTCCGAACAGCTCCCTGAAAGCAGCCGGATAGAGCGGGCTTTCCTGCAGTCGGGCAACAACTGATGCTTTATCCGGAAAGGCCATTTCAATCGGGTTTAATGGTGGAGCGCCAGCCTGGGCTGCGAGATTGGTTTCCCTGCCGTCCATAAACATGCCACCGACATAGCTGCCTTCTTCATTGATATGAAATTCCGGAGTTAATGCTACATAAGAAAGTGTCGGGGCATTCCTGTCACCCAGTGAACTCATGTCCGCTCCCAGTGAAGCCGCAGCCCCTACTCCACTGTCACGCCAGTCGCTAAATGCTCTGGCAGGATCATGGCAGGTCGCACAGCTTTGCGTACGGGCCTGGGAAAGATTGACATCAAAAAACAGGGATGTACCCAGATCTGCCAGTTTTGTCTGCCGCAGGTCTTCATCATCACTGGCTGCCATTCCCAAGCCCGTCAAAAGCAGGCCAACAAGCAGTAAAGGGATAATTTTCAGCATCAGGCCACCACTAAATGATTATCCCAGAACAGGCCTCTGAGTTGTTGCTCTTCACCGATATCTTCAAGCTGGTCATTGAGCAGATCATAATAGGCGATGCGCCCGGTTCCGGTGCTGAACACAAAACCATCGGCATAGGCACAGACACCACAGGCATCTCTGGCCCGGAGTTGTGAAATAAATTCACCATTTTCAGCATCCCAGAAAGTCAGTAAATTTGCTCTGGGGCAGGAGGCGACAAAAAAGCGGCCACTGTGATCAAAACGAATTGAACCGACATACTGCTGCAAGCGGGACTGCACCTGTTCCGGTGCCATTAATGTCCTGATGGCTTCTCCACGTCGATGGGTGGCTAAGAGGGGAACCCGCATAAACGGCTCGCCTTCAAACTGCATGGCAATGGCGACTTGAGCAGAAGCATTGACATCAATATGACGAATACTGGCCTGGTGGTATTCAGCAGGCAGTGAATGTATTTCCAGCAGGCTGCCGCGGTGACGGTCAATGTAGACCAGGTTGGGTCGCATGATATCGATATTAAGCTTGCCACGCTCGGAATCCGGGTGAGTACGGATCCCGCCATTGGCAATAACCAGCGTGTCCTGATCGGGCATTAACAGCAGTTCGTGGGGACCCACACCGTAAGAGTAAAATTCGTCAACCCGCTGCATGGTGCCGCTTGTATTATTATAGCGCCAGACACCAATACGACCGTTATCTCCATGCGTATCATCATAGGCATTTTCCGTGGTATAAAAATATTCCCCGTCCGCTGAAAATACCCCGTGACCATAGAAGTGCCGGTCCGGTACTGCATCAACTTCCTGTAACACCTCCCCGCTTTGCACATCGCCAATCAGCATAAAAGTACCGGGGCGGCGGGCCAGAGTCACAAAGCTTTGCTGATTAGGATGCAATGCAACTGCATGAGCCCGTTCCGGAAGGCGATGGCTGTAGAGCATTTCCAGCTGATTATCGTTGATGGAAAAGGCTTTCACCCAGTGCTGACTGTCACTGTCTGAAGCAGCACTTAAAAAGACCGGCCTATCCTGTCCCTGCGAAAATACTGCTGTGGGCTGAGTGGCAGCAACTATGGCAAGGGCCAGAAAGGAGCGACGATGTAAATTCGTGGCAGGCATCTGGACTAATCTCCGTCAAGGCTGTTGAAGCCAAGATACAGGTCGGTATTTTTCAGGGCATTTTCAAAGGCTTCATGCAGATTATCCAGCCGCGAATGAATTGTTACCAGCTGTTGATAGTCAGCTTCGCTGTTCTGCGCGGACACCATGGCATCAGCGGAATCAGCCAGACTTGTGTTTAGTTCCGCAAAGGCATCTATCACTGCCTGAACATCTGCTTCATGAAAAGCTTCGGTATAGGCCATAAACAATGGCTCAAGTGCAGCCACATTGATTTTGATATTGGCAAGTGAACGTTCGGAGCGCCAGGATTCGGCATTGCGGGTACGAATCCGGGCGAAAGACTCACCCATTACCGGAGCCAGTTTCAGGTCGCGAATCTTGCTGAGAGATTCCTGCAGGGCTTTAAGAAATTCAATACTCAGGTCTTCGGCATCTTCATAAATTCCGCCTGAAGCCGGCTCCAGTACCACCGCACGATATTCATCCTGCCAACGGCCAAGAATGCCGCTACTGATCTCATTGAGATTTGCAGCAATGGTTTCGCTCAGCAGACACAGGTAGTCATTGTCTTGAAAATCTGCCAGCGCCGTATCGGCAAAAAACAATCTTTCCAGTGCCGGCAGACCCTGAATACCAACACTTTGTCGGGCAAAACTGTTTGCATCCAGTATCTCCGTGTTTGCTGCGGCAATTAACGTCTGCAGTTGTCGACCACTGGTGTCACGCTCATCCGGCCAGTACTGCATGCGAAAATTCCAGTTGAAATAGGTTACAGGTCCGAACTGAATATGTTGAACAGCCTGCCAGGCGTCCATCATGTTGGCAAAAGCCCCCTGCGCCAGAGCCAGTGAATCGGCAGCAGGAGCCGTACAGAAATTTTCAGTTCTTTCCACCAGTTCCTGTGAGGCAGTCTGCAAAGTGGTATAGGCGGGAATAACAAGCTCATCAGTAACCCGCAGATTGATGGCCGTCCAGCCCTCATCGGTGTCAATAAGGTTTTGTGCCAGTCCGTGCGGTAAGCCTGCAAGCAGGCTGAGGCTAAGAAAGAAGCGTATTAATTTCATCATGGTATTCATTATAAACCCTGTAAAAACCTGATTAAATCGTCACGCCGGTCAGCAGGAAGAGCCATAAAAGCCTGTTTGCTCTGTTCAGCTTCACCGCCATGCCAGAGAATGGCTTCGCTCAGCGAGCGGGCACGCCCATCATGCAGATAATATTGTTCAGCACGCTGGGTATAAGCGGCCAGGCCCCATAATGCCGGTGTCCGCCATTCCTGGGAAAAAGCATTATTCTGATTATCCGCCAGCGCCGGCCCCATGTCGTGCAAAAGCATATCCGTATAGGGGTTTATATTGCCGCTGCCAAAGCCGCTCGCATGGCAGGCGCCACAAGCCAGCTCATCAAAGACTGCCTGGCCAGCCTGATCGATCTGCCCGACAGGTGGCGGAGGGATTTGTCGGACAAAATTGACCAGTGTGTTAAAAGCCTCAATCCCCAGCTCCATCTCCTGATGCTGCTCTGATGCTCCATGCGGCATCATCAGGCAGTCATCCTGCATGGAGGTGCAATCTGCATAGGGGTCAGGGTAAAGGGTTGAGCTGATGCCAATATCCAGGCTCAGTGCCAGGCCAACCTGCTCGGCCAGGGAAGTGACATCAGCTTTCCAGCCAAAGCGACCCAGGCCCTTGCGACCGGAAATACCATCATCATTTCTGTCTGCTGGATCAGCCAGGCGCATCAAATCGGTAATCGGAATATTGGCCAGCACGCCAATGCCTGCCAGTGAAGGCGCCAGTCGGGCAGAAAATTCATTAATTTCCTGGCTGTCCTCAAACTGGAATTGCGGCGCCTGTAAGCTAATCACCGTCCCGTCAGCCAGGCTTACTTCGGTGTTGATCATGCCGATTGCTGGCTGAGGTTCCGCTGCTAATCCCGGAACAGCCCGGTTCTGGATCTGGGAGCCAAATTGCGCATGATTAATTCGGAAGATAAGGCCCGTATCAGTGTCACCCTTGCCTGATTCTATATGGCACTGTTCGCAGGAACGGGCATTATAGAGGGGCCCGAGTCCATCACTGGCCTGTGTCGAAGAAGGTGAGCTGACCCAGACTTTTTCAAAGATGGCCCGCCCTGCTTCATAATCCAGCCCCTGTTCAGATATACCAAAAGGGTTTAACTGCGCCAGCAGTACCGGACTCCAGCAACCCAGAAATAAAATTAAAATGCGCCTTTGCATGGCAGGCTTCCTGTTTGATGAGCGCAAAGATATAGATGAAACTACAGGGGGGTCAGGCTATCAGATCCCTCAATACTCACATTTTGCAGATTCAGTACACGAATAATGTCTTCAATCGTGCGCGTTTCTTCCATAAGGGCATCAACCACATTGGAAACAATGGCTTCCCCCTCAGCATTATTGCTGGCAATCAGTACGTCAAAGGTATTGCCACGCCGAGCTTCAGCCACCATATCATTCATTGCCAGCTCGGTACTTTCCAGCCGGGCACGCATCTGCGCCGCCACTACCGGGGCTTCCTGCTCCAGCAGGTCTTCCAGGGAGGGGCCGCTCACCACGGTGCCGTTTATTCGCTCATATTCCCCGAGATAAACATTCTTGATGCCCAGCGCATTGTAGTAATGTGAGTTATGGGTGTTATCCGAGAAACAGTCATGCTCCTCTTCAGGGTCATTCAGTAACAGGCCCAGCCGGATTCTTTCCCCTGCCAGTTCGCCATAAGCCAGTGAACCCATGCCGGTAAGCATGGTCGCCAACCCACCATCGGGGCCCTTGCTGCGCAGGTCCTGATAGGCTGCACCGCCTGGTTGCCAGTTGAAGACCATTTCTTCCAGGTCCGCAATCAGTAAGCTGGTAGCGGCTTCCAGATAGTCCCGGCGTCGGTCACAATTACCATTGCTGCAATTCTGCAGGGAAAAATCCGTGGCCGGCCTCTCCCCCGCTCCCGGGTTGGTACCGTTAAGGTCCTGGCCCCAGAGCAGGAATTCAATCACGTGGTAGCCGGTGGCCACATTGGATTCCACCCCGTCGATTTCATGCAGGGTTTCTGCCAGCAGCTGCGGGCTTATCTGTGCAGCATCCACACTGACGCCGCCCACATCAATCAGCTCATTGGCTATGATATTGGCGTTATAGAAATAATTAATATCCGACTCTTCGCCATAGGAAGCAGCGGTATAGTCAATCAGGCCTTCATCCAGAGGCCAGGCATTAACCCGTACTTCCCACTCATCCACCACGGCATTGCCGAAGCGATAGACTTCCGTCTGCTGGTAGGGAACCCGGGCTGCCAGCCAGGCATTGCGGGCATAGGCCAGGGTCATTTCATTCGGGTTATCAAGCAAGGCGGCAATAGCGTCTTCCATAACCCGGGCTGAGATAAGCGAGTCTTCATAGGCCGCCTGGGCGATACTGATATAAGTATCGACGACATCCTCGGCCGAGATTGACTGATCCTGTCTGCTGAGGGAACAGCCGACCAGTATCAGTGTGCCCAAGAGCACTGAAATATTTTTAAACATGAATTGCTCTAGTTTGTTGAGTCGGAGACTCTAGATGATAATTATTCTCATTAATAAGTCAAATGGAATTACCCAGTTGACCCAGGAAAGCTCTAATCAAATTCGTGCCTGATCACGTTGCCTTCAGCCATAAACACCACGTCCTCAGCGATATTGGTGCTCAGATCAGCCACCCTTTCAAGGTAGCGGGACACTGAGAGCAGGCTGATTGCGCGTTCTGCGACAGAGCTGTCTTTGAGAATTGCTTCATTGACCTTAATGTACATACGCCTGTTGATATCATCCACGGCATCATCAGAACGCATTACTTTTCGGGCGAGAGTAACATCCATTTTTACCAGTGCATCGAGGGTATCCCGGACCATTTTCTGTACCATCCCCGGGAGGCTTTCGATAAATTCCAGTAATTCCGGCAAAGGGTCCTGTTCAGAAAGGGTAAGCGCACGCTGAGCTATATTGGTTGCAAAGTCCCCCATTCTCTCCAGGTCATTATTCACTTTCAGTATCACAACAATAAATCGTAAATCTGTTGCGACCGGCTGGTGTAAGGCAAGAATCTTCAGGCATTCTTCTTCAATATCCACTTCTTTTTCATCGATTATGTATTCTTTGTCGATGACAGCCTGCGCCAGTGAAGTGTCGCGGTTTCGCAGAGCCCTGATCGAATTGTTAATCGCTTCTTCTACCAAACCGCCAATGGTAAGAATCTCTTTTTTAAGATGGTCCAGATCACGCTGCAAATGCAAGGACATATAATACCTTCAGTTTATTAGCCAAAACGCCCGGTGACATATTCTTCCGTTCGTTTCTTGCCGGGTTTGGTAAATACTTGCTCAGTATCACCAAATTCTATCAGATGACCCAGCTCCATAAAGGCCGTGTAATCTGAAATTCGGGAAGCCTGTTGCATATTATGCGTGACAATAATGATTGTATAACGCGTTTTTAATTCAAACATCAGGTCTTCAATATGCGCTGTCGAGATTGGATCCAGGGCGGAACAGGGTTCATCCATCAGCAGAATTTCCGGTTCCATTGCCAGTGCCCGGGCAATACATAAACGTTGCTGCTGCCCGCCAGAAAGGTTGAGTGCAGAATCGTGCAGACGGTCCTTAACTTCTTCCCAGAGTGCTGCCTGTTTAAGGGATCGTTCCACCAGTTCATCCATGGAATCTTCATAGCCATTAATGGATGGACCCCAGGCAATATTATTGTAAATCGACTTTGGAAACGGATTGGGTTTTTGAAATACCATGCCGATGCGACGCCTGACTTCTACAGAATCAACGTCGGGTCCGTACAGGTCTTCTTCTCCAAACATGATTCTGCCTTCAAGGCTTACCCCGTCAATAAAATCATTCATCCGGTTCAACGAGCGCAACAAGGTACTTTTTCCGCACCCTGAAGGGCCAATGATGGATGTGATTTTTTTTCGCAAAAAGCGGCAGGACACATTTTTAACTGCCGGGGTATCTGAATAGGAAATGCTGACATTATCCAGATTCAGCGCGGCAATTGCTTTGCTGTCTGATTCTGCATTCATTGATTTCGCTTTACCTTGGATTGCCAGATCGGCCATTATTTCAATCTCTTTTCTGTTTTATTACGGATATAGATTGCTGTTGCATTCATCAGTAAAAGCACAATCAGCAAGACAATAATCCCGGCAGCAGCCAGATCATGGAATTCCTGTTGCGGTCTGGATACCCAGTTATAAATCTGTATCGGCATAGCCGTAAATGAGTCCATTGGACCTGCCGGCAGGAATGCAACAAATGTCAGCGCACCGATCATAATCAAAGGCGCCGTTTCTCCAATGGCTCTGGACAGGGCAAGAATGACTCCGGTCATTATTCCTGGAAATGATGCCGGCAAGACATGCGCCCAGGTAGTTTGCCAGCGCGTGGCCCCAAGTGAAAAAGCTGCATAACGGATACTCATGGGCACTGACCTGATTGCTTCACGGCTGGCAATAATAATGACTGGCAAGATCAGCAAACTCATCGTTAAAGCACCGGAAAGCAAAGACCTTTCAAGAGCAAAAAACCTCACAAAAATGGCCAGGCCAAGAATTCCATAAACTATTGATGGCACACCGGCAAGGTTGGAAATATTGACTTCAATAAACTTGTTAAGTTTTCCGGGTTTGGCAAACTCTTCCAGGTACAAAGCAGAAGATACACCAACCGGGATAGAAATTAGTGCAACCAGACCAATCAGCCAAAGTGTTCCGACTATTGCTGATTTAATGCCTGCTCGTTCCGGAAAGCGGGAGGGAAAGCTTGACAAAAACTGCCAGTCGACCCAGCCGAATCCGTCGCTTGAAACCTGGTATAAAAGTACGGCCAGTAAAAGGACACTTGTCCAGGTAATGAGTGCACACAATTTCGAAAACAGAAATGCGATTCGCTTACGCTTGATTAATTTCTGTCTGTCTTTTTCAGAGATCAGCGACATTAATCGTAAACCTCGCGATAGCGGTTAAGTATCAATTGTGAAAAAATATTAATCACCAGAGTGATGGCAAATAACAGGGCACCAACAGCGAACAGGGTCTGGTAGGCTATGCCACCAGTCGGGGTATCACCCAGACTCACCTGTACGATATAGGCCGTCATGGTCTGGATGCTTTCGAACATACTCAATGAAAGGTTTGGAGTCTGTCCTGCAGCAATAGTCACAGCCATGGTTTCACCAATGGCCCTGGAAATAGCCAGCAGAAATGAAGCCATGACTCCTGAAAGCCCTGCAGGCACAACGACTTTTGTGGTTACTTCAAATGAGGTGGCACCCAGCGCGTAGGCCCCCTGTCGCAGGCTGTCCGGTACGGCTCGTAAGGCATTATCACTAAGTGTTGCGATCATTGGCAGAATCATGATGCCAACCACGATGGCGGCAGAGAGCGCATTGAAGACCTGGACATCAGGAAAAATACTTCTCAGAACCGGCGTCACGAAAGTTAAGGCAAAATAACCGTAGACCACTGTCGGAATACCAGCCAGCAATTCCAGCAAAGGTTTGATATAGGTCCGCATCTTCGGAGACGCATACTCACTTAAATAAATTGCACAGGCCAGCCCCAGGGGAATCGCAATGATGGCTGCACCAATAGTTACCTGCAGGGTTCCCCAAAGCAGTGGCAGTACACCAAAAGAACTTGGTTGCAGAATAGGCACCCAGCTGGTGCCAAAGAAAAATTCAAGCGGACTTACGTTTTCAAAAAAAACGAAAGATTCTTTAAGGAGGATTCCAATGATAGCTGCTGTAGTGACAAGAGAAATACCTGCGCAAGCCATGAGCCATGTAATGATGCAGGATTCACCGAAGAGCCTACCGCGTTTCTTGATTGAAGAGGAGGCTGCTTTAGCCATTCGCACTTGCTTCTCTTTTTGCTTCGGTATTTTCGGTCGCGATTCTAACACGAAAAAACACAGCCGGAATATTCACCTGCTAAAAAGAAGCAGAAAAAATTTATGAATATTCCGGCTGTGTTTAAGCTGGCTCAAAAATTGGCCAGGGCTTCCCGGGATTGCTGATACTCTGATTCCGTCAAGGCAACATAACCGACTTCCTCTGCCAGTAAAGCTGCCTGATCAATATAAAAATCAGCAAAGGTTCTCACTTCTTCCCGGGCGGTACTCGGTTTACTCAGGTAGATGAATATCGGCCGGGAGAGAGGGCTGTAGGTGCCATTGTTAATTGTTTCCAGTGATGGGCTTACCGGGCCATTACCGCCATCAACGGGAACCAGCTTGAGGGAGTCCGCATTAGCCACGTAATAGGCAAAGCCAAAAAATCCGAGTGAATACTGATCTCCGCTGATTCCCTGAACCAGAACATTATCATCTTCACTGGCTGTGTAATCCGGTCGTGAGGCGCCTGAAGAACCATTGATCGCCTCAGTGAAATAATCAAATGTTCCCGAGTCTGTTCCTGGCCCATAAAGTCGCAGTGGCTCATCAGGCCATTCAGGTCTGACGTCATTCCAGGAGTCAACCATACTGCCAGGTGCCCATATCATGTTGAGCTCGGCAACAGTTAAATGATCTACCCAGGTATTATCTTTATTAACTATTACGGAAAGGCCATCAGATGCGACCGGAATCTCCAGGTATTCAATACCGTTAGCTCTAGCTGCTTCTGCCTCAGACTCACGAATGTGCCTGGATGCATCAGCGATATCGATTTCACCGGCGGCGAATTTCTGAAAACCGCCCCCGGTTCCGGAAACCCCTACCGTAACTCTGACCCGCGGCTCGATAGCAAGAAACTCTTCTGCAACGGCTTCACTTATTGGAAATACAGTACTTGAACCATCAATACGAACCTCGCCACTCAGGCGTTCTGAACCCGCATTCGCGGCTCCATCCTGTTCCCCGCCTGAACATGAGACAAGCAGAAACAGGACCCCAAACAAGGGGATACGTAAGCTGAACGGCAAAGAAGAAGAAATAGTGTGATCTGACATAAGAGCGCTCCCTATCATCTTGAGTGGCACAGACAATCTGGGCGGCATTCTTCCATCGTATTGTTAAGATATTATAAAGAGTAAATTAAGTTCACAATTTCTGTCTGACAGAAATATTAAGAACAGGTAAACGTAAAGTTGAAAAAGCTCCAAATTTCATATTTTGTTAATAAAAAATTAACCTAAACTTAATTTTTAACCAAAGCTTTTCCATTCCTTAATAAATTCTTAATAAAGATTCCTCAGAATTCGCCCCGAAACAGGGCAGGATATACGAGCCAGCTCTTTATTGACTTGCAAGTCCCAGGAGATTGTTAATGATTCGTGTAGCAGGCCTTCCCAAAGCAAGCACTAAAATCCCTTCAACTTTCACCCAGTTAGCCCTGGTTTGTGTTGCAGTTTTTGCTCCACAAGCTGGTTTTGCTCAGGCGGACGCCGCCACGATTGCTGAACTCAGGCAGCAAATTGCACAGTTATCTGCGCGACTGGAGCAACTCGAATCTGATTCCCGGGAAGAACCGGCAGAAGCCAGCAACAACTGGGTAAATAACATATCAGTTTCCGGTGACCTGCGAACCCGTTATGAAAATATCGATGATGCGACCAGCCTCAAAGACCGTAACCGCAACCGCCTCAGGGCAAGAGTGGACCTCAGTGCTACAGTCAATGATGACTGGTCAGCAAGTATCGGGCTTGCCAGCGGTGGTGATGATCCCATATCAACTAATCAGACCCTTGGTAATGCTGCAAGTACCAAGGATATCCGTCTGGACTATGCCTATTTTGAATACCGTGGCATAGACAATCTCACTTTTACTGGTGGCAAATATAAAAATGTCTTTTATCGCCCTGGCGGCAATGCCATGCTTTGGGACGGTGATTATCGCCCGGAAGGCCTGGCACTGAGATATTCGGCAAACGGCCTGTTTTTCAATGCTGCCACCATGATTCTTGAAAGTGATGACAGGGCCGGGCAGCAGGACAAGGAATCCATGTGGGGTGCACAACTCGGCTATCGCCTGGCCGGGCTGACTTTTGGCGCGGGTTACTATGATGCATCGGTTAAGGGCAGTAATGCCTTTTATGATGCAGACCTTTTTGGTAACAGCGCCGATAACAGTGGCGCTTTTCTATATGATTATGAAGAGCTTGAGCTTTTCGCAGATTACAGTTTCATGTTGCAGGACTATGAAGTCAGCCTGTTTGGTGACTATGTGGAAAATCTTGATGCCGATACAGCTGATACTGGCTGGGTAATCGGCGCCGGTATTGCCAGGGCATTGTGGGAATTGAGCTACAGTTACCAGAACCTGGAAGCTGATGCAGTCTTTGCGACGTTTGCGGATTCAGATTACGGTGGCGGTGGTACGGACGCGAAAGGTCATATCGTATCTGCAGCCTACGAGTTAATCTCCAATACCAGTGTCGGGTTTACCTATTTTATGAACGAGCAGATTTCGACCGGATCAGATTATGACCGTTTACAGGTGGATCTGTCTGTTTCATTCTGAATCAGGGGTTCCCTAGCTCACCACCTGCATGCGATAGGAGAAAGTTGAGCCTTTCCCCTGCTGGCTTTTTATATCAATCACTCCGTCATGCTTCTCAGCAATATTTTTAACAATTGAGAGACCAAGACCCGTTCCACCCAGACTTCGTGAGCGGGCTTTGTCAATCCGGTAAAAGCGCTCAAATATCCGTTGCTGAAATTGCGGACTGATACCAATACCGGTATCAACAACTTCCAGAATCATTTCATTGCCTTCACGTAATAAACGTACAAATATCTCACCATTTTCCGGGGTGTATTTATTTGCATTATCAATCAGGTTATCAACAAGCTGACTCAGGTTTTGCCTGTCTCCGTAAACTTCAATTTTCTCTTTGGTAATATCAACATTCAGTTTCTGGTTTTTTCCTTCTATAGCTGTTTCTGCGGAAATCACAGAATTCCTGACCAGGTCATTCATGTTGATAATTGAAAACTGGTCACTTTCCTGGGCTGCCTCCAGTCTTGAAAGTGTCATCAGGTCACCAACCAGTTGTGATAAACGTAAACTTTGCGAATGTATCCGCTGCATAAAATGGATAACAGTTTCTCTTTCAATAGCCTCATCATCGATAACACTTTCCGACAGCCCCCTGATAGCAGTAATCGGAGTTTTTAATTCATGTGAAGCATTTGCAACGAAATCAGTACGAATTCTTTCCAGGCTTTTCAGCTCGCTTATGTCATGCAGTACAACGACCGCTCCAATCGGCTTTCCTGAATCGTCACTCAATGATGCTGCATAGATATCAACAACAGACTCTTCTTCATTTTTTCCACTGGAAAAAACCTGCGTTATTTGAGATTTGACGACCGACTGCGACTTGATCGCTTCTTCCAGGGCCTGGGTAATTTCATTATGCCTTACTTCCTGCCAGACCGCTTTGCCGGTGCTTTCCTGTGCATTTACTCCCAGCAGTTTTGCCGCAGCATCATTGATGTGCAATATTTTCTGGTTCTGGTCAACATCAATCACCCCCTCTACCATCCCGGCAAAAATTGCAGCCAGGCGGTTTCTGTCCGTTGTAATGTCAGAAAGGTTTGCCGCTGAGTTACGTGCAAGCTCATTAATTACTTTGGCAATTTTTCTCAGGCCAAGCGCATTTTTTTCCGGTACGCGTCCTTTAAAATTACCATCAGCAATATCGGATGCGATCAAAGCAAGCTTTTCAACTGACCGGGCCTGAAGAAAAGCCATCACTGCAAGCAGCACTATGCCAACAAGAGAAATTATCAGGGATTTCCATAATATTCCTGACTGTTGCGAACGAATTTTCATCCCAAGTTCATCGGTAAAAGCTGCAGCCCTCACAATGCCGCGCAGTTCACCCTGCTGATAAACAGGCAAGGCATAATAGATCAGGTCTTCACCTATTGTCTGGCTGAACCGACTTACCTGCCCACTGCCACTGGCAATTGCATTTTGAATTTCCGGACGGCGTAAATGATTGGGCATCTGTGAAGCATTGTCATGGGAATCTGCAAGCACAATTCCCTGCGAATCAATAATAGTAAAACGCTTCCCGCTTATAGAAGAAAAATTATTATTTAATGTTGCCAGCGCTTGCTGATTATCAGAGGAGATAATTACTTCAGACTGGTTTGCCAGCAGTTCAGTTTGTACTCTGAGTTCTTCAGCCAGCTGATCTTCCAGGTCTGCTCTTATCTGACCATTAGTAAGCCAAAGAAAAGCTGCAACCCCTCCAAGAAAGATCCCCGCGTAGACCAGTAGAATGCGCCAGAAAAAGGAAAAATTAAAATTCATCCGGTAAGTTCTTGAAAGCGGTACCCCACTCCCCGAATTGTTTCAATTACTGGTGGCTGAATTGCCAGCTTTTTGCGGATACCACGAATATGGACATCAATATTTCTGTCTACAACCACAGTGGCGTCTCCCAGAGCCTTGTTTAATAACTGTTCTCTGGAAAATACCCTTCCGGCATTACTGGCGAGATACTGCAAAATCCTGAACTCAGTGGCTGTCAGTTTTACTTCTTCACCATCGACCATCACTTTGTATCTGGCGCTATCAATAACGAGAGCTCCACACTCAATTTTTTCTTTCCCGCCACTGGCATCAATAATAAGGCCACGACGTAATACTGCTTTTACCCTGGCTACCAGCTCCCTGGGGCTGAAAGGCTTGGAGACATAATCATCAGCGCCAACGCCTAGCCCCAGCACAATATCACTTTCTTCACCTTTGGCTGTAACCATGATCACAAGGGTGGACATCAGTTCATTATCATTTTTTATCGTTGAACAAATTTCGACTCCATCCATCCCTGGCAACATCAGATCAAGAATCACCAGGTCAGGTTTTTCCCTGCGCACGAGATTTAGTCCTTTATCCCCGTCAAGGGCAGTCACAACCTGAAATCCTTCACGCTTCAGGTTGTAACTCAGTACTTCCAGAATATCCGGTTCATCTTCGATGATGAGAATTTTTTTTGCAGCCACTTGCTGTACCTATACCTGTCAAATTAACCCGATGCGAAGGCTACCATGGAGATATTAAAGATTTGTTAAAAAAATAATTATTCAGAGCTTTCTCAAGCATTTCGGGCAGTTATAGGTTTTTTACCTTAAAACTTAAAAAAACCGGGTATTTGCATAGCCAAAGCGCTTATTATCAATTCACAAATTACGGCTTCAGGATTGTAAGCTTCAAGAATAATAAATGCCCTGACAAAACTATAGCATTGTATATCAGGCAGGCGTACAGATTGATTCACAACGAATTACATTTAGATAAATCAATCACTTATACCCAAACTTGTCATAGATTCGTCATAAGCCATGAGTATAATGATTTTTTTATGGATGGCGCGGAAACAAAAATAATAAGAAGGGCTCAGCTCTACAACTGCTGGCACTATTTTACAGATATTTCTGGGGCACGTTGATGGATGTTCTTGGTGAATACGGCACTATACTGCTAATTCTCGCAATACTGTTTGGATTTTTCATGGCCTGGGGGGTTGGCGCTAATGATGTTGCCAATGCCATGGGAACTTCTGTCGGTTCCGGTGCACTGACGCTGAAACAGGCCATAATAGTCGCCGCTATTTTTGAATTTACCGGAGCCTTCCTGGCCGGAGGCCAGGTAACCTCAACCATAAGGCGTGGAATCATTGATCCGGCACTGCTATCCGGAACGCCTGAATTACTGGTTTATGGCATGCTGGCTGCTTTGCTCGCAGCAGGCGTTTGGTTGCTGATTGCGACCATGAAAGGCTGGCCGGTATCCACTACCCACTCCATTGTTGGTGCGATTGTCGGCTTTGGCGTGGTTGGTCTGGGAGCAAATTCTGTCAACTGGAATGCAGTTGTCACTATCGCCATGAGTTGGATCAGTTCCCCGCTGATAGCCGGCTTACTGGCTTTTTGCATCTATCGCTCTGTACATATTCTGATTCTTGACAGCGAGACACCCCTAATCAATGCCAGGCGTTATATCCCAATCTATATGTTTATGGTTGGCTTGATGATTTCCATGGTGACTTTTACCAAGGGGCTCACCAATGTTGGTCTTGAAGTAACTTTTCTACAGTCACTGGCCGCCTCTGTTGCTGTTGGAATCGCCGTAATGGCGCTGGGTGTCTATATGCAACGTAAAGTAGAACCACATATCGATGAGGATCATCACCTGCATCTGGACCAGATTGAAAAAGTATTTGCCACCCTGATGATTTTCACAGCCTGTAGTATGGCCTTCGCCCATGGCTCAAATGATGTTGCCAATGCCATTGGCCCTCTGGCTGCTATCAATTCCGTGGTGCGTTCCGGTGAAGTCTCACAACAAGCCTTGATGCCGATCTGGATACTGTTTCTGGGAGGTATCGGCATTGTTTTTGGGCTGATGATGTACGGCCACAAGGTGATGGCAACCATCGGCAAGAAAATTACCAACCTGAAACCTTCACTGGGATTCTCAGCCGAGTTGTCAGCCGCATCAACAGTGGTGCTTGCATCAGCGACAGGGATCCCGGTTTCAACCACGCACACCCTGGTCGGAGCAGTATTGGGTGTTGGTCTGGCACGAGCCGGGAGGGGAGCACTGGAGTTTGGTGTGGTAAGACGAATTTTTATTTCCTGGCTGGTCACACTGCCTGCCGGTGCCATTCTGGCCATTATTTTCTTCTTTATTCTTAAAGCCATCTTTGGCACTGGCTAGAAAGCCCCGCTACAGACCGACCTCCCCTTGTCATCTATTTGTCGACAAGTTTAGTCCCTTGATGAAAGCACATTTGCCAGCCATGCTCGCCCTTTTTCCAGAGCGAACTATGTAATGCACCGGCAGAGGCAGAAATCGCGGGAGCGATCTGTCTGGCCCGATAGCTGCACAGCAATAAATCAGCGCTTAATTCCTGGAGTTTGAAATCACTGAGCTGCCAGCAGGCATCTGCCGGTTTAATTTTCAGCCACTGGCAGATTTCATCACGCGAATGCTTTACCCCCGAACTGCCGATTTCCCACATGTCGTCAGCTAGTAAAGCAGCAATATTCTCATCAAATGGCTGGTGTAATATTCTTTCTTCCAACTGAAGAATTGTCCGGCTCAGGTTCTGCATGCTGTTATGAAAAATCCAGCGTGGAATTACCCAGACCCATGGCCTGCAGGCTGAGTGTTTTTTTCAATGCCGGGAAGAGGTCAATGCCGATCAGCCCCATTTTCCTGGCTGCCGACAGAGTATTGCTTTCGGTGGAAAACAGCCGCGTCAGATAATGGCTGAAATTGATAGTGCGGTCCTGGTCCTGTTCAACACTTAGCAGATAGGCCTGCAGACGGGAGTAAGCACCCGGATCCACTCGATCCTGCAGTGACTGGGCGATATTGGCCGCCAGACACAGGGCGTCCCTGAAGGCCAGGTTAAATCCCTGCCCTGCAACCGGGTGTAGTGTGTGTGCCGCATTCCCCAGCAATACCAGGCGATGACGGATCTGTTCATTACTCTCCTGCAGCATAAAAGGAAAGCCTGCGCGTTCTCCGACTTTTGTCAGTTCACCCAGTCGATAGCCGAACTCGGACTGCAAAAACTGCAGAAAATATTCATCATCAGCTGCAATTAATGTCTGGTACTTATCGAGGCCCTGTGTCCAGATCAGGGCGGCGCGCTGTTCGCCCTGCCAGGGATTCAGCGGCAAAATGGCCAGCGGCCCATTGCCGGTGAAACGCTCATAGGCAATATATTCATGGGCATGTTCAAAGCCGATATTGGCAATTATGCCTGCTTGCTGATAGTCGTAATTCCGTCTGACGATACCCATCTTTTCAATCAGCCCCGAACGTCCACCTTCAGCCAGTACCACCAGAGAGGTCCTGACATCATATTCCTGCTCCTCACTTCGGCAGTGCACCAGAGCCGCGTCTTTTTCCTGACTGACCGACAGAACGTCTACCGGACTCAGACACTCCAGCGATTCAGACTGCAGAAGCCTGTTATTCAGCACCTGCCCCAGGTGCTGGTTCTCCAGTACATAGCCAAGTGCTGATACCTGTTCTTCTTCAGCGTTGATCAGCGTATTCCCAAAACGACCCTTGTCCGAAACATGAATTTGCTTTATCGGGCAGGCATGGGCGTGCAGATCCTGCCACAGATTCAGGTTTTGCAATTGTTTTACCGTGCCGTAGGAAAGTACAGTTGAGCGAGCGTCAAAACCGGGTTGCAGGGCTTTGTCCTTGCTGATTGGCCGTGATTCAAGCAGCAGGATTTTCGCCGGATCAACATGGGCTTGGTGTTGCAATGCCAGGGCAAGACTCAGGCCCACCATGCCGGCACCGATTACCACCAGATCATAATGAGCATGTTGCGGAGTCTGCATCTCAGGCCGCCATGAAAGATTCAATCTCGGCCGTGGTTTTTGGCAACCCTTTGGTCAGCACCTCGTTGCCTTTTTTGCTGACCGCGACATCATCTTCAATTCGAATACCAATGCCGCGCCATTTTTCAGCAACTGAGCTGTTGCGTTCAGAAACATAGATGCCGGGTTCAACGGTCATGACCATGCCCGGCTCAAGCAGGCGCCACTTGCCTTCAATCTTGTAATCACCAACATCATGGACATCCATTCCCAGCCAGTGGCCGGCACGATGCATGTAAAAGTCCTTGTATGCACCTTCAGCTATCAGGTCTTTTAATTTGCCCTTTAACAGTCCAAGTTCGAGCAGACCTTCAGTAATAACTTCCACCGTCCTGTTATGAGCATCATCCCAATGTCCCCCGGGCTTGATCACTTTAATGGCTTCAAGCTGTGCATCCAGCACAATGTCATAAAGCGCTTTTTGCTCCGCCGTGAATTTTCCGTTAACCGGGAAGGTTCGGGTGATGTCTGAAGCGTAATATTCATATTCACAACCTGCATCAATCAGCACCAGTTCACCATCATTAAGCGGCTGGTCATTGGTGGTGTAATGAAGAATACAGGCATTCGGGCCGCCTGCCACAATTGAACTGTAAGCCGGAGCCAGGCAACCTGAACGGGCAAATTCATAAAGATATTCTGCTTCCAGTTCATATTCCTGCATGCCCGGACGACAGGCATGCATCGCGCGCTTGTGAGCCGCAACGGCTATCTGTGCCGATTTTTTCATCAGGCTCAGCTCAGCCTTGGATTTGATCAGGCGCATTTCATGAAGGATATGATCCAGCACCAGGAATTCACCCGGCGGATGAGCGCCACTTCTCACTTTACTGCGGATAACTCTTACCCACTCCATCAGCTGGTGGTCAAACTGTTCATCTTTGCCCATGGGCGAATAAACCCGCTCACGGCCTTCAATCAGGCCCGGCAGAATATCGTCAACATCGTCGATGGGAAAACTGTCATCCATGCCCAGGGTGTCGATAGCGGCTTCCGGTCCAAGCAGTTTGCCATTCCAGAGTTCCTTGAGTTCATCTTTTTCCTGACAGAAAAGTATTGATTCTCCCTGTTCGCGGCCGGGGACAAGCACCAGAATTGCTTCAGGCTCTGCAAAACCAGTCAGGTAATAAAAGTCACTGTTCTGTCGGTAAGTATAATCAGCATCACCATTTCTTAATCTTGGCCTGGCTGCAGAAAGGACTGCAATACTGTCCGGCTCCATCTGGGCCATCAGTTCCTGACGGCGCTTGATAAATAATTTTTTTTCAATCTGCATTAGGCGATATCATCTTAAAGGGTTACTAGTGCCAGTTTTTCTCTTCCTGGTTTTCACTTGTTGCCGGTTTCACTCCCAGTTGCCCCTGGGCATAGACTGTGCTGGCGGCAACCCGTACATACTCCATTACTTCCATATAATCTTTTTCGTCCCGCTCATTGCCTTCTTCATCACCGCTGTCGAGGTCTGCGATAGCAGTAAAATCTTTCAGCACTTCCCGGGTTTCATCCTGCAGGGAAGCATCGGCCTTGGCATAGGTCCCGCCAAATCCACTGATGTAGCCTTCACACCAGTTACCCAGTGCACGCAGGCGCAGTCCCAGTTCAGTATCATCATCCGGCAGCAGCAGCTGGAAAGAAAAGCCCGGGTCCTCCAGCTGCCTGGCTGACTCCAATGCGAGTCGTTCAATCAGCTCGCTGAGAATTTTACTGGGTTTGCCAGACTGGCCCAGCAGATGCCAGATCAGATGCACTTTCTCAGCCTCTGCTCCTGCACTCAGTGCACCACAGATAATCCCGTGCAACTCCGAGGCTGAATTATAGATGTTATTATCGGCCAACATGATTGTTACTTTTGCAAAATCAACTGTCACTGTAACTCTCCGGTTACTTGTTAATACTGATTGTTTCCTATAATACCCTGTCACTTAAAAATATTCGCGCTTAAGATTAAGTTTAACAGGTCCAACCAAGGGCCTGATTACTCTAAATTTTTTACCAAAAAGTAAGTTGACCCACTGTTCACCGCGTTTTATAGTTACTGGCCAGAATAGGAAGGGCACTAAACCATGAGCAATTCTACTTACAGCGGCCTGGAAGAGAAAGTTGATGAACTGATTCAGCTTTGCGCAGAAATGAAGGCTGAAAATCAGGCCCTGCGTGATGAAACCAGCACTTTGCAAAGTGAACGCAAGGCATTACACGATAAAAACCAGCTCGCCCGGGTGCGACTGGAAAAGGTTTTGCGCCGTCTTAAAACTCTTGAGCAGGGTAGCTGATTTATGGCAGAAAAAAACAGTATCAGCATTCAATTACTGGGCAGGGATTACCAGATCGCCTGCAGTCCGGATGAAGAAGATGCCTTGCGTCAATCTGCCACTTACCTGAACAAGCAGATGGAACAGATTAAAAAAGCCGGTTCCACGCTGGGCTTTGAAAAAGTTGTCGTCATGACAGCGCTGAACCTGTGCCATGAACTCCTGCAAAGCTCCAAGGAAGCCAACGATTCTGAGAGTGATGCGCAGGAATTCCTTTCGCATCTGGAAAAGAAAATTGAATCAGCTCTGCAGACCTCCCGGCAGTACGAAATCTGAAAAGCCCTGATTCCCGGAACCTTGATATACCCCTTTCAGCTTTCCCCAAATAGTCTATAATGATTGCATGCTCCCTGGAATATTGGCCAACCAATATTGTCCCTGAGCCGATAATTACACCTTGGAGGCTTTGCCCAAAGGTATTGTTGTGCAAGTCCGCAAGACGGAAAGCCTGATATACCGGACGAGCCACCACCTGAACGCTTGGGTTCAGGACTCATTTGGTAGCGGTATTCCGGAGAGTTTCTAACTTCCCTTCTCTATTGTAAGTATGTACTTGTGAATCAGTTACATGAGTAATAAGCATTTAAAAGATAGTAAGCACTTACAAATAAGAAAGAAAATACGCCAGCTCAGGCGCTCAATCCCCCCGCAGGCACAGGCCGATGCAGCGCGCTCAGTTTGTAGTGCGATATTGCAGGATCCGGATTTCCAGGCCGCACAGAGCCTGGCTTTTTACCAGGCTTTCGATGGCGAGATCGACCCTCAGCTCTTGATGCAGGAAGCACTGCAGGCTGGTAAGAACTGCTACCTCCCGGTACTTGATAAAAACCTGCCCCAACTCCTGTTCGCCCAGTACCAACCGGATACCAAACTGCTTGCCAATAAATTTGGTATTACCGAGCCCCCACTCTATCCGAATAACACCCTGTCGCCGGAAAATCTCGATATTATTTTTCTGCCCCTGGTCGCCTTTGACACCGCTGGAACAAGACTGGGTATGGGTCAGGGCTTTTATGACAGGACCCTGGCAACTGTGCACAGGGAAGCCGGGGATAATTCAGGGAAAACACCGAAACTGATTGGCCTGGGGCATGAATGTCAGAGGGTCGAAAGACTTGAACGTGCCGAATGGGACGTTCCACTTGATATGATAGTGACAGATCAGACGGTCTATCGTGTAGACCCCTGACCGGAATACCCGAAAAGCTAGAACAGGGCGCTTTGTGCAACGCCGCTTATCAGGATTCCTGCACCAAAAATTACAATCAATACAACAAGAATATCCGGCTTTTTACCCATGTAATTACCTTCATAAACTACAGTAATAAATTTAAGTTACAGGCTATTCTTTATTAATTTTCAAGCTTATTTATGTAACTTAATGAATTGTAAGTGTAAATATAGATTTAAGCAAGATAATTACTCTGTGCAAGCCGGCCTTATTCACTCGCTAGTTGGTGCCCAGTTGGTTAGACTTTCAACCTGACACTTTTTTACAGTTTTTCAGCATAAACAGGCCCGTAAATGACCCAGGATGAATTAAAAAAAGCCGTTGCCAGAGCCGCTTTTGAGCGCATTCAGAAACATCTTGATGATGATGACAGCGTCATCGGGGTAGGCACCGGATCAACTGCCAACATGTTCATCGACCTGCTTGGTGAGGCCGCACACAGGGTTAATGCCACTGTGGCCAGTTCGGAAGAAACCAAACGTCGGCTGGAGGCGCACAATATTCCGGTCTTTGACCTCAATAGTGTGGATGAAGTGAGTGTCTATATTGATGGAGCTGATGAAGCCAATGATTACCTGCAGTTAATCAAAGGCGGCGGTGCTGCCCTGACCCGTGAGAAAATTATCGCTGCTGTAGCCAGGGAATTCATCTGTATTGCAGATGCCAGCAAGTTTGTAAAAGTGCTGGGGGAGTTTCCCCTGCCGGTTGAGGTAATACCCATGGCGCGCAGCCATGTCGGGCGGGAAATAGTAAAACTGGGTGGAGACCCGGTTTACCGTGAAGGCGTGGTCACCGATAACGGCAACATCATTATTGATATATACAACATGTCCATAACTGATCCACGCCAGCTGGAAAGTGATCTGAACCAGATTGTCGGCCTGGTCACCAACGGCCTGTTTGCCCAGCGTCCTGCTGACCTGTTGTTGCTAGGCAGAGAAAGTGGTGTCGAGGAATTAAAGGCCAGATAAGGCGTCCTCAGAAGTTCTCCGTATCAATTTCAGCCATCACCGCTTCCGGATAGCGTTCTCCGCTTACCGTATTCTGATTGATCAGTTCATCCAGTGATTTAAGTATCTCTTCATCCAGGCTGACATCGGCTGCAGCGATATTTTCCTGCAAATGCGCTATTGAAGTCGTACCCGGAATCGGGATCACATGGTCCCCACGACTCAGCAACCAGGCCAGTGCCAGTTGTGAACTGGTGCATCCGGCTTTGCCTGCCAGTTCGGCAAAAGCATTGAGTAGCCTGCGATTTTTCTCGAAAGCCTCCCCTATAAAGCGCGGCATGTTGCGGCGGATATCTCCATCAGGAAACTGCTGAGGGTCAAGTTGTGTATCTGCCAGAAATCCCCTGCCAACCGGTGAGAATGCCACAAAGGCAATACCCAGCTCCTGGCAAAGCTTCAGGGAAGCAATTTCAGGGTTTCTTGAAAACAGCGAGTATTCATTCTGCAAGGCTGCAATGGGGTGTTGTGCATGAGCTTTCCTGACAGTTTCTGCGGAAACTTCGGACAGTCCGATGGCACCAATTTTACCCTCCTCAACAAGCATGGACAGGGCGCCAACACTTTCTTCAATAGGGACTTTTTTATCCATACGGTGCAGATAGTAAAGATCGATATGTTCGGTACGCAGGCGTTTAAGGCTGTCTTCACAGGTCTTTTTGATCATTTCCGGCCGCCCGTCAATTGCTCTTTTGCCCTCGGCATTTTTAAACAGGCCGCATTTACTGGCGAGAAAAAACTCAGACCGGCGCTCCACCAGTGTTTCGCCCAGCAATTCCTCATTCGCGCCAAAACCGTAAAGCGCTGCTGTATCCAGGTGGGTATAACCGGCATCAAGTGCTGCATGCAGTACTTTTGCTGATGTGTGCTTGTCCGGTGGAACACCGTAAGCATGCGACAGGGACATACAGCCAAAGCTGACTGGTGAGACAGGATGAGAGTTGATAAAACGCTGCATATTTTTTTATTAATTTGAATCAGTGAATGGAAATACTATCTTACAAAAAAACAAGCCCGATATCTTTTCAGTATCGGGCTCATTTTTTAAAGCCGGTTTAATTCAGTGCTTTTCCTTAATAAGGCCGTTCGATATTCGGAGGGAAGGCAACATCCCAGTGCTCCTGAATCAGGCCGTCACCAACCCGGATCATATCGAAACGGTAATAGGCACTCTGACTACCCGGATTGGCCGGATCATCTTCCATGCGCTGGTCAAATTTCAGATAGAAATTTCCTGAGACCAGTTCCAGCGTTGGCGGCTCAATCCACTCATCCTCAAGTGGCATAGGGTCACGAATGGCAGCGAAGAATTCGATGAACTCATCTCGACCACCCGGCACATTCATGTTGTGCTGCATGTAGTTCGGGTGAAAATATTCCCGCGCCAGATCAACCTGGCCGTATTGCAGAATATCTCTGAACTCAATAACTCCAAGTCTATGGGTTTCCTGTTCACGAGCAGACAGATTGGTGGAGTCATTGAAAACACCACCCCCGGCAGCTTTACCGAAATCTTCTGTAACGGATTTACGTGAACCGTCCCAGTGCTCAACAATCTGACCGTCTTCAATTCGCAGCAGGTCAATGGTGTTATATTTATAGATGATGGCCGGTTCCATGACATTGGTGACAAACTTGCCCCACATGATAAATACATATTCATTTTTACCGAAGATGACTTCAGGAACCGTCGCGTCCCAGTTCTGTATCAGCTGTGGGTGATTGCGCAAGGCATCAACAAAGGCATCACGGCCATGGCCAATATTCGGATTCCAGGAAGTAAAATCTTCAGGCATGTAGTGCGAGGCGATATCCAGGTTGCCGCGGTTAAGAATGTCGCGAACGAATTCCAGTGCGAACTGAACATTGGCACGCTCCTGTGTATTCATTCCAGTTGAGGTCTGTTGTGGCACCGGATATTGTGCCGCTGCCGTGGCACTGACCACAAGGAAGGAAATAATTAAAAGAACTTTCTTCATTATTGTGCTCCTGTGAATGTTTATTATTATTCCAGCTGCAAAATTACAGCCAAGCAAGACATCTGTAAACGTTATTTACTGTTTATTCATTTTTTATACATTATTTAATTGACGCGTCATAAATGCTGGCGATGGTTTGGTCCAGCATGCTATTGAACTCTTCATCTGTCTGATTCACATTCAGCCCTTCTGACAGGGCACGGGAGAAACTGGCAATAAGCCGATGGTTTCGTGCCAGCCTGGCATTGGATTCTTCACGCGAATATCCTCCTGAAAGTGCAACAACTCTGACAACACGATCATGATCAATGCAATCCGCATAAAAATTATCTGCCTCCGGCAAAGTCAGTTTCAGCATGACGTTTTCACTGTCATCCAGCTGGTCAAGATTCGCAAGAATTTCTGCTTTCAGCATGAGCTCTGCCTCAGCTTTATCAGGACAGTTAATATCAACCTCTGGCTCAATAATCGGCACAAGCCCCTTGGCTACGATCCGGCGACCAATTTCAAACTGCTGCCGGACGACGGCAGCGACGCTTTCTTTATTGGCCTGTTTGATTACCGAGCGCATTTTGGTGCCAAAGATATTTTTACTTTTGGCTTTATCCAGTAAGGCATCCAGATCCGGCATAGGCTTCATGATCTGTACTCCGTCAGCTTCATCCGCCAGGCCCTTGTCAACTTTCAGAAATGGCACAACGTTTTTTACCTGCCAGAGATAGTCAGCAGTAGCTTTGCCTTCCACTTCCCGGTCCATGGTATTCTCAAACAGGATTGCACCGAGAATCCGGTCGCCGTTGAATGCCGGACTGGTCATGATACGGGTACGCATCTGATGCACTACAGCAAACATTTCTTCTTCATTTGACCAGGCAATTTCATCGACACCATATAAACCCAGTGCCTTTGGCGTGCTGCCGCCGCTCTGGTCAAGTGCTGCAATAAAACCCTGGTCTTCGCGAATCTTTTTTAACTGCTGTTCAAACATATTTTTACCCTGACATATACTGATTGGTTAATTTATTTTTGCTCCAGAATTGCCACTGCCGGCAGCTCCTTACCTTCAACAAACTCCAGAAAGGCACCTCCTCCGGTGGAAATATAGGATACCTTTTCGGCAATAGCGTATTTCTCAATTGCCGTGACAGTCTCACCGCCACCGGCAATGGAAAATCCATCATTCGCGGCAATTGCTTCTGCCACTGCTTTTGTACCGCCAGCAAAGGCATCAAATTCGAATACACCCAGTGGCCCGTTCCAGAGAATTGTTTTCATCCCGGCTATAATGCTGACAAAGTCGGCAGCAGCCTGCGGCCCGATATCAAGAATCATATCATCCTCAGCAATATCGGCAATTTCCCTGATTTCAGCAGGAGCTGAGGCAGAAAATTCTTTTGCCACTCTGACATCCCTTGGTAAAGGGATATTGGTCATCTGCATGATTTTTTTTGCCTGCGCCAGCATTTCGGCTTCATACAGAGACTTGCCGACATTAAAGCCGGCTGCCGCCAGAAAGGTATTGGCAATTCCACCGCCGACAATAAGCTGATCGACTTTCCCAGCAAGAGCTTCAAGTACCTGCAACTTACTGGAGACCTTTGCGCCACCAACAATTGCCAGCATGGGTTTTTCCGGATTGGCCAGCGCCTTGTGCAGAGCCTTGAGTTCCGCAGCAAGCAACAGGCCGGCGCAGCTCTGTGGAGCAAAGCCTGCAACGCCGTGAGTACTGGCCTGGGCTCGATGAGCAGTACCAAAGGCATCCATGACAAACACATCACAAAGGGAAGCATAATAGCGGGACAGCTCCTCACTATCGGCCTTTTCACCGGCATTACAGCGCACATTTTCCAGCAATACACACTCCCCCTCTGCTAAAGCCTTTGCATCGTCAGCAGAAAAATCCTGTGGCAGCAGACGAATATTCTTCTGCAGCAAGTCAGACAAACGGGCCGCAACCGGCGCCAGTGAAGCATCTGCCTGCTCACTGATAGGCAGCCCTTCTTGAGGACGCCCCAGATGTGACATCAGAAGCACTGTGGCTCCCTGCTTCAGGGCATACTCTATGGTAGGTAAAGCCGCCCTGATACGGGCATCATTAACGATGACACCCTCTTTAACCGGAACATTAAGGTCTTCACGAATCAGGACGCGTTTACCGGCAATATCAAGGTCTGTAATGGAGGGGATGGTCATTAACACTCCTGTCTTTGTTCTCAAGTTTACCTGTTTCAAAGCTCAGCAATATATTCGGCGATATCCAGCAAGCGGTTGGCATAAGCCCATTCGTTATCAAACCATACCAGTACTTTAACCAGATGTGCGCCACTGACACGGGTCTGCCCCAGATCAACAATGGCTGAACGCGGGTCATGATTAAAGTCACAGGAGGCCAGTGCTTCATCGGTATAGGCAAGCACACCCGGTGGAAATCCAAGAGAGGCTTCACGAATCACTTCATTGACCAGTTCCCTGGTACAGGCCTGCTTCAGCACTACTGTCAGGTCAATGGCCGACACGTTGACCGTTGGGACCCGTACCGCCTGAGCGGCAAATTTTCCTCGCATGCCTGGCAGAATACGCTCGATCCCTTTTGCCAGCGCCGTTTCCACCGGAATCACCGACTGAAAGGCACTGCGCGTCAGACGCAGGTCAGTATGGTGATAAGCATCAATTAAAGGCTGATCGTTCATGGCGGAATGAATTGTGGTTATGACGCCATTTTCAATACCCAATGCATCATCCAGACATTTGATCACCGGCACCGAACTGTAGGTGGTGCAGGAAGCCCCGGAAATGATTCGCTGCTCTTCGCCCAATTCTTCATGATTGACGCCGTACACAACCGTGGCATCCACATCCGGACTGGCCGGCTGGGAAAACAGGACCCGCCCGGCTCCACGCTTTATGTGCCCTTCGGCATCCTGCCGGCTTGAGTAAACCCCGGTACATTCAAGCAGGAGATCAATTCCCTGCCAGTCCAGTTCTTCAATAGCGTTGATATGGGTGACCCGCAGGGCATCATCATTAACCAGCAGGGTTCCTTTTTCGTGCCGGATACGGCCCCTGAAGCGACCGTGGGTGCTGTCATACTGCACCAGGTGGGCAAGAGTCGGCAGGTCTGCCAGCTCATTCAGGGCAATGATTTTGAGCTTGTCAGTGGGAGGACGTTCATAATAGGCCCGTAACACATTGCGACCAATGCGCCCCAGACCATTAATTGCCAGTGTCATATTACCCATCTTTGGTCATTTCAGCAGGACCACAAGCCGTCCTCTGTTGCGGCAAAAATGGTGGCTTGACACTAATTTCACAGATTCTCTATTGCCTGCAGGATATGTTTGGCAGTGAAGCCGAAGTGCTCCATTACCTGGGCGCCAGGAGCAGACTCCCCGAAAGAATTCATGCCCACAACAGCTCCGTCCAGGCCAACATATTTGTACCAGTAATCCTGCTGTGCCGCTTCAACCGCCAGTCGTTTGCGAACCGCTGCCGGCAATACAGACTCACGGTATTCTTCATCCTGGGCATCAAATACATCCGTTGACGGCATGCTGACCAGTCGCACCTGAATGCCCTTGACCTGGGCATCCTGCACCGCAACCAGGCTGGGATCAAGCTCGGAACCGGTGGCAATAACAATGATTTCAGGTTCTTCTTCACAATCACATAAGACGTAAGCGCCTCTGGCAATATTGCTGACCTGGGTTTCGGTACGTGCCAGATGTCCCAGTCCCTGTCGTGAGAAAACCAGCGCAGTGGGTCCTTGCTGACGCAGTACCGCGGCTTTCCAGGCATGGGCAGTTTCGACGGTATCTGCCGGTCGCCAGACTGACATGTTCGGCGTCATGCGCAGATTACTGAGTTGCTCGACCGGCTGGTGGGTTGGTCCGTCCTCTCCCTGACCAATCGAGTCATGAGTAAATATCATGATGCTCTGTTGACGCATCAAGGCTGCCATACGCGCTGCATTGCGGGCATATTCCATAAAGATCAGGAAGGTCCCGCTATAGGGGATAAAGCCACCATGCAGGGCAATCCCGTTATTAATGGCCAGCATGCCGAATTCCCGCACGCCGTAGTAGATATAGTTGCCATCAGCCTGTTTGCAGATTGACTTACTGCCAGCCCAGTTGGTCAGGTTGGAGCCGGTCAGGTCCGCAGAACCGCCAATCAATTCCGGCAGCAGCTCGCCAAAGGCCGCCAGGGTATTTTGTGATGCCTTGCGGCTGGCAATACTTTCGGCTTTTGCTACGCACTGTTGAATAAATTCATCCGCCAGTTCAGCAAAATCACCGCGTAGCTGGCCACTGGCACGGCGCATGAACTCCATCGCCAGATCCGGGTATTCCTGCTCATAATGCATAAACAGTGACTGCCACTCACCTTCAGCCCGACGGCCTGTTTCCCGGGCATCCCAGGTGGCATAAATATCTTCCGGCACCTCAAATGGCCCATATTCCCAGTCCAGTGCCTTGCGGGTGGCGGCTATCTCATCGTCACCCAGCGGGGCACCATGGGTACTGGCTGTGCCCTGTTTGTTGGGTGCGCCAAAGCCGATAATGGTCTTGCAGATAATCAGGGTCGGCTGCTGCGTATTGGCCTGAGCGCTTTCAATCGCTTTGCTGACTTCATCCGGATTATGACCATCAATTTTGATGGTCTGCCAGTTATAGGCCTGAAATCGTTTTTCAGTGTCATCGCTGAACCATTCCTCGACCTCACCGTCAATGGAAATACCGTTATCGTCATAAAAGACAATCAGCTTGCCCAGTTTCAGGGTGCCCGCCAGCGAGCAGACCTCATGGGATATGCCTTCCATCAGGCAGCCATCACCGGCAAAGACATAGGTGTAATGGTCAACGATATCCAGCTCATCGCGATTAAACTGGGCCGCCAGGGTTTTTTCGGCAATTGCCATGCCCACACCATTAGCAAGTCCCTGTCCAAGCGGACCGGTGGTGGTTTCTACCCCCGGGGTATAGCCGTATTCCGGATGACCGGGAGTTTTTGAGTGTAACTGGCGGAAATTCTTCAGTTCCTCGATGGGCAGCTCGTAACCACTCAGGTGCAAAAGGGAATAGACCAGCATGGAGCCATGACCATTGGACATGATAAAGCGGTCACGATTGAACCAGCCCGGATTGGCAGGGTTATGTTTCAGATAGTCGTGCCAGAGTACTTCGGCAATATCAGCCATTCCCATGGGTGCCCCGGGATGACCCGAGTTGGCTTTCTGCACAGCGTCCATGCTCAAGGCCCTGATGGCGTTGGCACATTCTTTTCTGGACGCTTTTCTGGATGCTTGACGATCAATACCGATACCGCTGGCGGTATTTTCACCCATGAGAACTCCTTGATTATTGCTGCTGTAGCGTGATTTCTGGCTGTTTTTTCAAGACCCGCTATTCTCTCTCAGGTGTGCTGATATTGCCAGACTCTTTAAACCGAAAAACTGCTTGAATTTGCCTGAAAATGGGCGTCAAATTGCGGAAATTTGTCAGGAATGCTACATTCCGCATCCGATAGACCCGTCTCTACGTAATTAATTCAATAATAAATCTTCAAGGAACTTTATGACTGAAGCAGCATTGTTTACTTCGGAATCCGTATCCGAAGGACACCCCGATAAAATAAGTGACCAGATTTCCGATGCCATCCTGGATGCCATCATTGCCCAGGACCCAAATTGCCGTGTTGCGGTTGAAACACTGGTGAAAACCGGACTTGCGCTGGTTGCCGGCGAGGTCAAAATGCAGCCGGATGTCTCGATTGACGTTGAAAAAATTGTTCGTGGTGTAATCAAGAAAATCGGCTATGACGACTCTGCCATGGGCTTTGACTACAAGAGTTGTGCCGTCCTGAATGCCATTGGCGAGCAATCCAGTGACATCAACCAGGGTGTCGATCGCGGCGACCCCAAAGAACAGGGCGCTGGTGACCAGGGCCTGATGTTTGGCTATGCCTGCCGCGAAACCGAAGTGCTGATGCCGGCACCAATTACCTACTCACACCGTCTGGTCGAACGCCAGGCCAAAGTGAGAAAAGACGGAACCCTGCCTTTTCTGCGACCGGATGCAAAAAGCCAGATTACTTTCCGTTATGTCGATGGCCAGCCACAATCCATTGATGCCGTGGTGCTTTCGACTCAGCATGATGAAGATGTCCGTGACCAGGATCTGCATGACGCAGTCATGGATGAAATCATCAAACCGGTACTGCCGGCTGAATGGCTGGACAGTGATACCAAGTATCACATCAACCCGACCGGCCGTTTCGTCATCGGCGGGCCACACGGAGACTGTGGTCTGACCGGTCGTAAAATCATAGTTGATACCTATGGTGGTATGGCACGCCACGGAGGCGGCGCTTTTTCCGGGAAAGACCCTTCCAAAGTTGACCGTTCCGCGGCCTACCTGGCCCGCTACATTGCCAAAAACATTGTTGCGGCAGGAATTGCCGACAGATGTGAAGTGCAGCTTTCCTATGCGATTGGTGTCGCCGAACCGACATCTGTGCTGGTCGATACCTTCGGCACCGGCAAAATTGATGATCTGGCAATCACCAGACTGGTTCGTGAGCATTTTGAACTGCGCCCCGGTGGTCTCACCGAGATGCTGCAGTTACTCAAACCAATTTATCAGAAAACTGCTGCCTATGGTCATTTTGGCCGTGAAGAATTTTCATGGGAACAAACTGACAAAGCCGAAGCCCTTAAATCTGCAGCTAAAATATAACCCAAAGGATAATTAATGAATAACCCGAATATGAAAGTACTTGAATCAGAAGACTTTAAAGTCGCCGACATCAGCCTGGCTGATTATGGACGCCGAGAAATCATTCTGGCCGAAGCCGAAATGCCCGGCCTGATGAACTTGCGTAAAAAGTATGCCAAAGAAAAGCCCCTGGCAGGAGCCAAGATTATTGGCTGTATCCACATGACCATTCAGACTGCCGTATTGATTGAAACTTTGCAGGAACTGGGCGCTGAAGTTCGCTGGTCTTCCTGTAATATCTTTTCCACCCAGGACCATGCTGCCGCAGCGATGGCTGCCAAAGGCGTCGCAGTCTATGCCTGGAAAGGACAGACTGAGGAAGAAGCCGAATGGTGTATCGAACAGACCATCCTTAAAGACGGCAAGCCCTGGGATGCCAACATGCTGCTGGACGACGGCGGCGACCTGACTGCCATGGCGCATGAAAAATATCCCGAGATTCTGGAAAACGTGCACGGCATTACCGAAGAAACCACCACTGGTGTTCATCGTCTGTATGAAATGCTGAAAGAAGGCACACTGAAAGTACCGGCCGTTAATGTTAACGACTCGGTCACCAAGTCCAAAAACGATAACAAATACGGCTGTCGCCACAGCCTTAATGACGGTATTAAGCGTGGTACTGACATGTTGTTATCAGGCAAGAAAGCACTGGTTATTGGTTATGGAGATGTTGGCAAGGGTTCTGCCCAGAGCCTGCGTCAGGAAGGCATGATTGTTAAGGTCACGGAAATCGACCCGATCTGTGCCATGCAGGCCTGCATGGACGGCTATGAAGTGGTTTCCCCTTACAAAGACGGCATTAATACTGGTAAAGCAGATTCCATCAATAAGGAACTGCTGCAAACTACCGATGTACTGGTAACCACTACCGGCAATGTCGATGTCTGTGATGCCAACATGCTGGCTGCGCTGAAAAGCAATGCCGTGGTCTGCAACATTGGCCACTTTGACAGTGAAATCAACACAGCCTACATGCGTAAAAACTGGACTTTTGAAGAGGTCAAACCGCAGGTTCACCGTGTAATCCGTGGTAAAGATGCTGACGGCAATGAAGATTACCTGATTCTGCTGTCCGAAGGCCGCCTGATCAATCTTGGTAATGCCACCGGTCACCCCTCACGAATCATGGACGGCTCCTTTTCCAACCAGGTGCTGGCGCAGATGTATCTGTGGGATAAAAAATTCGCAGAAATGGATGCTGCAGCCAAACAGGAAAACCTCAAGGTCGAAGTGCTTCCCAAGCATCTTGATGAAGAAGTTGCTGCCTGTATGGTGAAAGGATTTGGCGGTGTCATTACTCGTATGACAGAACAGCAGTCCAAGTATATCGGCATTCCGATTGAAGGCCCCTTCAAACCGGACAGCTATAAATACTGATCCTGGATTTGGTGTCAGAGTAAATTGTTAATTTACTCTGACACCAATTTCT
Source organism: Gammaproteobacteria bacterium UBA5109 (assembly GCA_002414385.1). Classification (GTDB taxonomy): domain Bacteria; phylum Pseudomonadota; class Gammaproteobacteria; order Pseudomonadales; family Pseudohongiellaceae; genus UBA5109. Next base: position 481,085 of record DHZH01000002.1, on the reverse strand, counting down.
TTGTTGCTGGCGATCCTGATACCCGGATCGCCGCAATGAACACCTCACAACCTGAACAAACACGGCACTCCGCGAGTCAACCTCCCCGACACTGGTGCTCAGTCAAACATACCTACCCCTTTTGGGGTCAGAGTAAAAAGTGGATTTACTCTGGCACCAACTTGCAAAATATGTAAACCTTTTCTATATCAAAACGTTATACCTTTATGTTATCAGTACTGCTAAGGAACGCTGAATTTACTGACAATTAACCTGCTGAAGCACAGGGAGCCCCCCCTCAATGCTGTTCGAATTACTACTACGCTTTTTTATTGATGTTAGCGCAATGTCTTTTCTTGTTTTTTTTCTGTATTACCAGCGCTACCGGGATAAGGAGCTGGTCATAACAGCGGCCTTATTTAATATTTTTGTCTTTGCGGTGTTGACGGTTTTATCCAGTGTCGAGTTCGGTATTGCTGCCGGTTTTGGACTTTTTGCAATTCTGGCACTGTTTACTTTACGCTCTGAGCAAATCAGTAAAACTGAAATTACCTATTTTTTTGGCAGCATTTCCATAGCAGTCATCTGTTCCATTCAGGGTACGACACTTCCGTTTGTCATGCTGATTTTACTGCTGGTGCTGCTGGGAGCCTATGTGGTGGACCATCCCAAAATGCTCAAATCTGTATATGGTATTAAAGTGACACTGGACCGCATCGACCCTGAAGCACTGTCTGACCCGGAGCGAATGCGTACGGAGCTTTCCGACAGACTGGGAGTGGATGTTTTATCTTTCCAGATTACAACACTTGATTACATCAATGACATGGCGCGAATCAATGTTTATTACAGGAAGTCTGAATGAAAGGAATTCCAAATACAGACAGTCAAAACGGCGTCTCACCATTAGCAGGCTTTTCCGGTATTTCTTTGTCTGAACTCGATTCCAAAGCAGAATTGCTGGAAAGAATGGATCAGAAATATATTGTAAACAAAGCCGTTTTATATCAGGCACTGGCACATTGGATGCCTCATTTTGCCATACTCGACATCAACAACAAGCGTACTTTTCGTTACAACAATTGTTACTTTGATGATGCTGAATTCTCTTGTTATAAACAGCATCAACAAGGTAAACGCACTCGTTTCAAGGTAAGGACCCGCAAGTATATGGATAGCGCTAGCTGTTTTGTTGAGATGAAACTGAAAGGCTCCAGAAACAGAACACTTAAACGCCGTCTGCCTTACAGTTTAACAGCCTTTGATAACCTGGATGAAAGTTCAAAAAATTTCATAAAACAATCCTATTACGAGGTGTATGCTCAACACCTGGATCTGGAATTACAACCATCAATTCAGGTAAGTTTTAATCGCACTACTCTGGCCGGCATCAAAGCGCATGAACGCATAACCGTAGATAGCCATATACAGTTTAGCTCTGCTGGTGAAGTTTTTCAGGTCGATCCTGATCTGGTGATTATTGAGACCAAATCTCTCAGCAGGAATGGTCTGGCGGAAAAAATTCTAAGGAGGCTGCATCAGCACCCAGTGCCTGCCTGCTCAAAATATTGTATTGGTATGGCAGTACTTGGCAAGGTGAAAACTTATAACCGCTTTCTAAGAGCCATGCGCAAACTGCGTCTCATTCCAGCACAGAAACAGCAACAAAAGCGGTTCGGACTAAATAAAAATAGTTTAGCGCAAAACAAATACGCTACGGAGCAATCCCATGTCGCTTAAACGTAAATCTGTTTATCTCTTAATTCCAGCAAGCATATTGCTGGCAGCACTGCCGGCTATGGCGCAGTTTGGTGGTTTTTTTGGCGGCGGATCAGATGAGCGCCTGGCTTTAGTTGACCGCTTTGATGAGAATGACGACGGTCTGCTGGATGCCGCTGAAAGATCACAGGCTCGCAACTATCTCGCCCAACAACCTGTATCCGGGGGTTTTGGCAGACGCCGGAACCAAAGTGGCAGCGGTACTCCCGGTGAGCAAATCAGCCCGGAAGATGTGGCGAGTTACCCGAATATGCCACTCTATGATACTGCAGCTATCCGCACTGTTTTTCTTCAGTTTGAAAGTGATGACTGGGAACAGGAACTGGAAGCATTTTATAACACTGACGTAGAGATCCCTGTTACCGCCATTGTCGATGGTGAAATATATCAGGATGTTGGTGTGCGTTTTCGTGGTAATTCATCTTACCGGCAGGTGCCAGGAAGCTTGAAAAGACCTATTCGCCTAAAATTTGACTTGCTGCATGAAGATCAGAACCTTTATGGCTACAGGACCCTTAATCTCCTGAACAGCAGTAATGATCCAACATTTCTCCGTGCCCTGCTGTACTCAGAGGTTGCCAATCATTATCTGCCAACGCCTCAACTCGGTCTTTTCAGACTGGTAGTGAACGGAGAAAACTGGGGTATATACCCACAGCAACAACAGTTCAACAGTGACTTTATTGATGAGTTTTTCAGTGAGGAAGGCGGGGTGCGCTGGCAGGTTCCTGGCAGTCCGAGAGGCAGGGGCGGGATGGAATACTGGGGTGATGATATTGATGACTATCGTGGCACCTATGATATTGATAACCGGGATGATCCTGAGAACTGGGAAGCACTGATCAATCTGTTCAAAGTTCTCAACCAGACCCCTCTCGACCAGTTAGAGGCTGAACTTGATCCCATTCTGGATATAGATGGTGTTCTCCGTTTCCTGGCATTGGAGGTCGCGTTGGTTAATTCTGATGGCTACTGGACACGTGCCAGTGACTATTACATATTTCTGGATCCTGATGGCCGCTTTCATGTTGTGCCCCATGATTTCAACGAAGCGATGGGTGCCGAAGGTGGCAGACGCCGCGGTGGCAATGTCAGACTTGATCCGCTGGTGGCTCTGAACGACTCCACCAAACCTCTGCGTTCCAGGTTACTGGCCGTCCCTGAATTACGTGAACGTTATCTGGCCTATGTAAGGGATATTGCTGAAAACTGGTTGGACTGGGATGAAATAGGCCCCATCGCGACTGGTCTGCATGAGATGATCGCAGATGATGTAAACCGGGATACCCGTAAACTATACAGCACACGCGCATTCGAGCAGGGTCTGGATGGCGAGGGAAATAGCCTGAAAAACTTTTTTGACCAGAGACGGGCCTATCTGCTATCAGTGATTCCTGCTATCTGACGTCGCATAAAGCGCCAGCCTGCTGCTGGCTCCCATTGCCTCTGCTCATTATAATATCTGCATTCCTATGCTCGTTTTAATATTCATTGTTCTGCTGGCATTGCTGATACTCGGACCGCAGCAATGGGCGCGTTATATTCTTAATAAGCACAGCAATCCCCGTAATGATATTCAGGGTACCGGTGGGCAGTTTGTAAAGCATCTGCGCAAAAAGTTTCAACTTGATTATTTGCAACTGGAAGCGACTCCACTGGGCGATCACTATGACCCCATGAGTAAAACCGTGCGCCTCAGTGAAAACAATCTCAATGGACGCTCGCTGACGGCAGTAGCCGTCGCGGCACATGAATTCGGACATGCCCTGCAACACGCCAAAAACTATCAGCCACTTCTGGCCCGCACCCGCATGGTGGGTTTTGCCCAGAAAACAGAAAAAATAGGGGGTATCGCCCTGTTTGCCCTGCCACTGCTGAGCATGACTCCCGGCGGGGTACGTCTTGTGCCTTTACTGATTGTGATTCTGATTTTCTCTGTGGCAATATCCTGCGTTGTGCATCTGGTCACATTACCGGTCGAGTTTGACGCCAGCTTTGGCCGGGCACTTCCTATTCTGAGGCAGGGGCAGTATATTGATGCCAAAGACATGCGTTCAGTACGGCACATACTGCTGGCCTGTGCATTTACCTATCTTGCCAGCTCACTGGCAGGCTTATTGAATTTCTGGCGCTGGTTTCGCTTCCTGCGTCGTTAAGCAGGAAATAATTGGAGAATTTAACTATGAAACATTTGATTGGTCTTTCTGCACTCTTACTGTTGGGTTCCTGTGTCTGGGTGGACGTCACTGAAGAAGGCAGCAACGTTCGTGTTATTTCCCAGGATCAACTGGGTTCTTCCTGTACGCGAACCGGCAGGACGCGCGTTGAAGTCGTCGATCGCGTCATTCTGGAAAGAGCTGCCAGTAATGTCATGCTGGAGTTACAGGCGCTTGCCCGTAATGAAGCAGCCGAGCGTGGCGATGATACGATTGTTGCCACTTCCCCGGTGCAGGATGGTGAACAGACTTACGATTTTTACCGTTGTATTCCGGACTAAAATTTCAGGCCTGATGCCCGACAAGAAGTTCTTCCAGCGTTAATACCTGGTAAGCTTCGTCCGAGCACACCTGATCCAGAATGGCATCACCCAGTTCAAGATAGGCTGGCTCAATACCCATGACATGTGGATGCCAGACGAAGATCAGGTAGTGATCCTGTTCCCGGGTTTCCCTGAGTAATTCCTGCCATTGTTCTGCGACTGCCGCAACCGGCTGCTTGTCCCAGAGCCAGTGCGTGGCATCAACACAGACCCGCTTGTAGGGAACATTCCAGAGCGTTTCAGATAATTGGCTAATCTGCAGCTCACCTGGCTGCTCCGGTTCACTGGCATCAATGCGATACCCCAGTTCCGATAAAATCGCCGTTGTCTGAGGCGTTCTTTTCCCCCCCGGTGCCCTGAAAGCCTGCGGCCTGACACCAGCAGCCTGTTCAAGCTTTTCCGTAGCTTTTTGCGCCAGGCGCCTTTCCTCATCAGCTGCCAGCTCTGACCACTTTTCATGTACCCAGCCATGCATCCCCAATGTGTGACCCCGTTGTACAATATCAGCGACGATGTCGGGATGTGCTTCACCGTTCCAGCCTTCAACAAAATGGGTAATTTTCAGACCATATTTTTCGTACAGATCCAGCATAGCCGGAAAGCCGGTTTCCAGTGGCGGGTTTTGCCCAGCCGGTCGGGGTTTGTCGATCACACCCCGGCCAAGGTCAGCGGCATCACTTAGATTGTCCATGGTGAAACAGATTTTTGCAGTCATTTTATTTCTATTTTAATTATTCTTCGTTTTATTAATGAGACAATAAATTAATTTTTCTTGGCGTCACGAGTAAAGATAAGGCGAAGCACACGACCTATTACTGAGCGTAGTCGCTAAGAAGGTGTGTAGCCTAACATTGATTTATATTCGAGAAATTCTCCAAAAGCTTCATCGCCAAACTCCCGTCCATTGCCGGAATGTTTGTAACCCCCAAAAGGCACGGTGATATCCAGCCCGGCATTATTGATACTGATATACCCGGCACGTATCTGCGCGGCAATTTTTCTGGCATGCTCAATATCCCGGCTCTGTACATAACCACCCAGGCCATACTCTGTGTCGTTGGCAATCGCCACGGCTTCTTCTTCTGTATCATAGCCGATGATACTGAGCACCGGCCCGAAAATTTCTTCCCGGGCTATTTCCATATCATTTTTTACATTCGCAAACACAGTTGGTTTGATAAAATAGCCCTGCGGTAAATCTTCAGGCCTGTCTTCGCCACCGGTCACCAGAGTCGCTCCCTGATCAATCCCGCTTTTTATCAGACGCTGTACTTTTTCCCAGGCAGGCCTGGAAATAACCGGACCCATTTTACTGTCAGCTTTCGGGTCACCGGGTTTCCAGCTCTCGGCAGCCTCTTTGGCAATTTTGCAGACCTCATCCATCAGGCTGTTGGGAACCAGCATGCGGGTCGGAGCACGACAGGACTGCCCGGAATTCATCATCACACCATTGACGCCGCCGGTCACTGCGGCTTCCAGGTCGGCATCTTCCAGCAATATATTCGGGCTCTTGCCCCCAAGTTCCTGGTGTACGCGTTTTACAGTGGGTGCCGCAGCCTGTGCCACGGCAATACCGGCCCGGGTTGAACCGGTGATGGAGACCATATCGATCAGCGGATGCTCGGCAATTGCCTGACCCACAACCGGGCCTTCACCCTGTACCAGATTGAACACACCTGCCGGAACGCCGGCTGCATGGAGAATATCGGCAAATATCTTGCCGGAAAATGGCGCAATCTCCGAGGGTTTGAGTACTACTGTGCAGCCGACAGACAGTGCCGGAGCTACCTTCGCGCAAATCTGGTGAATCGGCCAGTTCCATGGAGTAATAAAACCACACACGCCGATTGGCTCACGACTGATGTGACTGTTGCCCCGGTCAGTCTCAAATGAAAAACGCTCGAGTATCGCAATTGCATTCTGAAAATGTTTAACCCCTATGGCTGCCTGTGTTCCTTCTGCCAGCCAGATCGGCGCACCCATTTCTTCGGAAATTGCCTCACCGAGTTCCGGCACCCGTTTTTCAAATTCCGCAACGATGCGCCTGAGAATTTCCAGTCTTTCTTCTTTGCTGGTCTGTGACCAGCTCGGGAATGCCCTGGCGGCTGCCTGGGCTGCTTTATCCAGATCAGCGGCAGAGCCCAGGCTGATATGTCCCGCGACCTCTTCAGTAGCCGGATTGATCACCTCAAAAGAAGAAGCACTGATTGGGTCAACCCATTGTCCGTCAATATAAAACTGTAAATAATCTCGCATCGTCGCTCCAGCTAAACTGATATTCAGGGCCCGGCAGTATAACGTAAGCAGGCTTGCTGCTTAAATCATCTGGGCAATTATCTGTAGAATCAGCCAGGCAAAAGTTCCGGCGACGGCATCATCCACCATGATGCCAAGCCCGCCAGGCAGGCGCTTATCGAGGACATTGATCGGAAAAGGTTTAAGGATGTCAAAAAGCCGGAACAGAAAAAATCCCAGCACAATCCATAACCAGCCTTCAGGTGCCACCAGCATGGTGATCCAGAAGCCAACGAATTCATCCCAGACGATCCCGCCATGATCATGTACCCCGAGCATCTTTGCACTTTGTTCACATAGATAAATCCCCAGCGCAAAGCTCAGGACCAGTATCAACAGATAGGCAGCCAGTGGCAGCTGGGAAAAAAACAGATAGGGAATAATCGCTACCAGCGTACCGACGGTGCCTGGAGCCCTGGGGAACAAACCACTGCCAAAGCCAAAAGCCAGAAAATGGATCGGATGAGACAATACGGTTTTTGTCAGTTGCCTGTTCATTTGATGATCTGTCTTCAGTCCAGCCGTTTGTTAAAACGTAAAATTGCCACTCCCAGCGCCAGCAAGGCAAATACTCCCAGTGCCAGCATATCCTCACCCATCTGCATAATATCCGCACCTCGCAACATGATACTTCTTATGATCCGTACAAAATGCGTCAGGGGTAAAACTTCAGCAATAATCTGGGCCAGTCTTGGCATGCCATCAAAAGGAAACATAAAGCCCGATAACAAAATGGATGGCAGAAAAATAAAAAAGGTCATCTGCATGGCCTGGAACTGGGTTCCGACCGAGGTTGAGATTAACAGACCCAATGCCAGATTGGTGGCAATAAATAACAGAGACGCCAGATAAACATCCAGCAGACTGCCACGAACCGGAACGTCAAACAGATACCAGCCCAGTAACAAAATCAGGGTAACCTGAATAAAGCCGATCAACACATATGGCATGATTTTTCCCAGCATCATCTCCACTGGCCTGATCGGTGTATTGATAAGAAATTCCATGTTGCCGCGTTCTTTTTCCCTGACAATGGCTACCGCAGTAAACAGGGCCATGGTCATGGTCAGTATCACACCTATCAGGCCGGGAACAATGTTTACTGCCGAGCGCCGTTCCGGATTATAGTAGTTCCTGACTTCCAGTCCCGCTCGTGTCTGGGCCTGAACACTGCTGTCATAGTTAACCGGGATCGAAGCCAGTTGCCTGCCAATTCCCAACAATATCGGATCGCTGCCATCCACCATAATCTGCGCGATACTGCGTTCACGACTGGCTACCCGACGGTCAAAATCGGCCGGGATATACAGACCAATGGCTATTTCTCCGCTTGCCATCAGCTCTTCTATTTCACTTGCAGTGTTGAGCCGATAGCGGAAATCAACCACCTGAGAAGCCCGCATGTCACTGATCATTTGCCGGGAAAGTGATGAGTTGGCCTCATCAACCAAAGCGCCACTGAGATTACGCACGTCTGTATTGATGGCAAAGCCAAACAGGATTAACTGAATCATCGGAATGCCGACTATCATTCCGAAAGTAAGGCGGTCCCGGAGTAACTGGGAAAACTCTTTATGAAAAATTGCATACAGACGCAACAGGGATTTCATTGCGCTTCCTTTTGCTTTTCAGTGACTGCAACAAATACATCTTCAAGATTGGCTTCCACGGCTTTGACACTGGCAGAAGCATCAAACTGTTCAACACAGCTGATGATTTTCTCTTCAGCCCCCTTTACCGAATCAGGAATCAATACCCGTAAATGCAAACCAAGCTGAGTCACACTGAAAATTTGATCCCATTCCAGTAATGCCTTGCGCACTTCATTGACTTTATCTGTCGCAATTTCAAATACCTGCATGGCAATCTCTTCCCCCAGTTCTGCCGGGGTTCCGTCTGCGACTATTTCTCCCGACTCAAGGATGGCCAGGCGATGGCAACGTTCCGCTTCATCCATGTAATGGGTTGATACAAGAATCGTGGTTCCCTGCTCTGCCAGGGTAAACAATGTTGACCAGAAGTCTCTGCGATTCTGAGGATCGACTCCACCGGTTGGTTCATCCAGAAACAGCAGGTCAGGTTTGTGAAAAATAGATGCCGCCAGCGCCAGCCGTTGTCGCTGTCCACCACTGAGAGTACCGGCCAGTTGTCTGGTCCGGTCTTCGAGGTCAAATTCTTTCAGTAGTTCGGCAATTCTCTGCTTTCGTGCTTTCCCCGGGATGGCATAAATTTCACCGACGAACTGCAGGTTTTCACCTACCGTTAAATCATCATAGAGGGAAAACTTCTGTGTCATGTAGCCTATACGCTGCTTGAGCTTTTCAGCCTGTCTCGGTATATCCATGCCCAGGGTGGTGACTTTACCGCTGCTTGGTGTCAACAGCCCACAGAGCATGCGAATGGTTGTCGATTTCCCCGAACCATTGGGGCCAAGAAAACCATAAATGGATCCGGCAGGGACGCGAAGATTGATCTTATTGACGGCGAGCAGGGAACCGAACTGGCGTGTCAGGCCTTCAGTCGTGATTGCATATGCTTCATCCTGAGGGCTCAAAACCTGTCCGTTTAAAAGCTAACTTCAACTGGGACACCATCCGGTAAGCGTTCCCTTTCAGTATCCAGTATTATTTCAGCAAGATAACTCAGGCGACCCCGGTCATGTTCCGTCAGGGAAAAATAAGGGGTAAAACTGGATTCACTGGCAATACGCCTGACTGTTCCCGCAACAGGTGATTCCAGGCCATCGATATATACTGTCGCCGCAGCCCCTGGCCTGATATTTACCCTCAGGGCTTCCGGCACATAAACCCTGGCAAAGGGCTGATCCCCCGTCAGCAAGACTGCCACGACACTGCCGTTCATTGGCCGTTCACCCTGTTCAAAAGGTAATGAATCAATGACTCCGGCAAGCGGAGCCTTTAATTCATGGCGCTGTTTGTCTATCAGGATAAGGTCCAGACGGGCATTGGCACCGCGTAATTCCTGCCGGGTCTGTTCAATTTCCTCGTCACGGGTTCCAGCCTGCAATTCCCGCAGCCTGGCGGAAGCCTGGTTCAGGTTGGCCCGGGAACCATCAAGCTGGGAGCTGGCCAGGTCAATCCTTTCCTGGGTGGCAACATTGGCGCCCAGTCGTTGCAGCCTGTTCAGTTCCAGCTGATTGATATCAACCTGAACCTGGGCTGCCTCAAGTGCTGCCCGGGCCGCTTCAATGACTTCCTGGCGCGGACCGGTTACCTGCTGGGCCAGTAGTGCTTCCAATCTGGCAATTCCTGCTCTTACTTCCTGCTCACGTGCCAAGACTCTGGATTTATCCTGGGTAAGGAGAATTTCACCGGCTGCAACTCTTTGCCCTTCAGTGACAAGAATTTCAGTAATAGGCTCAGTGCTCTCTGCGGTAATTTCAATACGCTCGGACTCCAGCAGACCTACCGCCAGAATTGCTGGCTCCTCACAGGAAACCAGCATGCATGCCAGCAATATGCTTATCAGTTTATTCATAGCTGTGTGGCCGTCAGGAAAAATGCCTGTATCCGACCTTACCCAGTGTAATTTCATCGCCTGACTTATCCAAGCATCTTACTCTGTTCATTCGATCTGCGCCCTTGCTTTCAACGACAAGTCCGATCCTGCTCAGTTTAAGTTTCATGCCTGCTGCTATTTCCATCAAGGCGGATTCCTGATCCGCAGAAGCGGTGAACAGCAATTCATAATCGTCGCCTGCTGTCAGCGCATGATTGAGCCCTTTACTGCGATCACCAAGATTACCAAGGATGCTTTTTACAGCTCCGGCTACGGGAATCCTGCTGGCCTGTAATTCCAGGTTCACAGAACTCATTAAGGCTATATGAGCGGCATCCGCCAGTAAACCATCTGAAATATCAATGGCGGCACTGATTTTCTCCCGACCCTGTCGGGCAAATTCCAGGCGTGCCTGTGGATTGTAATAAGCTTGATATAGATCCTGTCGATCCTGCTGCTGCAGGGACATGCCATTTTTTATCAGACTGACCGCCAGTCCGGCCGCTCCGAGTTCCCCGGTAACAAAAACCAGATCCCCTGGCCTGGCACCGCTGCGCATCAGAGCCCGGTTTTTTTCCACCAGACCATGAGCCTGAATGGTAATACTAAGTGGTCCCTGTGTAAGGTCTCCACCGATCAGGGGACAGGAGTAAGTTTTAACCATCTGCCGCAAACCTTCGCTGAAAGACTCCAACCAGGCTTCATCTGCTTTGGGCATTGTTAATGACAAAGTGAAGGCGAGAGCATCAGCCCCCATGGCAGCAAGGTCACTGATATTGGCAACCATTGCACGGCGGGCAATTGCTGCAGGCTCATCACCTGAAAAAAAGTGTACATCTGCTACCAGCGTATCCATCGTCAGTACCAGCTGTTTTCCCTCAGGAACATCAACAATCGCACAATCATCGCCAATGCCGTAGACAAGAGTGGAGCCGGCTTCAGGCGTAATACCAGCCTGATTGAAATATTTGCTGATAATGTCGAATTCCGAGATGCTCATTAGCGCCTCAGTGCCTGCCTGTTTCTACCTGTCGCAGCTCTCTGGCAAGCTTATCAAGCACACCGTTAATATATTTGTGGCTGTCAGTAGCGCCGTAGCGTTTGGCAAGCTCAATATATTCATTGAGCACAACTTTGTAGGGAACGTCGAGGCACTCCTTGAATTCATATGTGCCCAGTCTCAGGATTGCCAGTTCAATCGGGTCCAACTGGCTTAAGTCCCTGTCGAGTTTTCCGCTGAAAGCCTGATCAAGGCTATCTGCTTCCTCGGTTATGTATATTAATGCTTTGTGAAAAAAGTCCCAGTCAATCTTGCCCTGGTTATCACCACGAAACTGGGCTTCTATGTCCGGACGCAGTCCACCAGCCATCTGCCATTGATACATGGCTTGCACGAGGAGGTTTCTGGCCTTTTTACGGTGAGATATCCGGGGTGTGGTGCTGGCTTCCGGCATCAGAATTTACGCAGCAGTGAAACCATTTCCAATGCTGTCATCGCGGCATCGGCCCCTTTATTCCCGGCCTTTGTACCTGCACGTTCTATTGCCTGCTCAATGTTATCGACTGTCAGCACACCAAAGGCAACCGGAATATCATACTTGAGACTGACTTCACCAAGCCCGCGGCTGCACTCACTGCAGACATAATCAAAGTGCGGCGTACTGCCGCGAATTACCGCTCCCAATGCGATAATGGCATCAAATTCCTCGGTCTGGGCTGCTTTTTGAGCCGCCAGAGGTAATTCAAATGCACCCGGCACCTTGATGCAGGTAATGGAAGCAGCTGAAACACCATGCCTTTGCAGGCAATCAACTGCCCCACTTTCAAGACTATCAACAATAAAACTGTTAAAGCGGCTGACCAGTAATGCATAATTTGCACTGGCTCCGTTAAATTCACCTTCCAGGGTTTTTATTTCACTCATAGAATTCTCAAGCTCTGCTTCTGTTATCGGACAATTCCAGGATAGATTCCCAGCTTATTCCTCACAGGGTATATATTCCACCACTTCAAGGTCAAAGCCTGAAATAGCGTACTTGGTCGGGTAGCTCAACAGGCGCATTTTCCCGACACCCAGGTCTCGCAGAATCTGGGAACCTGTTCCTACATTGAGGTACATCCCCTGTGGATGTGATGGTAATTTTTTGACTTCAGTCAGTTCATGGAACTGTTCAAGTTCATCGGCCAGGCTTGATTTTTCATTATCATTGGCAAGAATCACCACAACTCCCTTGCCTTCCTCGCTGATTTTTTTCATGGCCTGATGCAGTGACCAGCTTGGACGCTGTGGATTGGCAACCCCCAGCAGATCCCGAATTGTATTGGTCTCCAGCACCCGGGCCAGAACCGGTTCATCCTTTTTAATCTCACCTTTTACCAGGGCCAGGTGGGTGGGCTTGCCCTCTTTGATCGTATCCCGGTAACAGAATACCTCAAAATCACCATATTCGGTTGGCAGCTGGTAGTGCTTGATACGTTCAACTGTCTGTTCGTTTTCAATGCGGTAATGTACCAGGTCCACAATGGTGCCGATCTTTAGCCCATGTTGCCGGGCAAACTTTTCCAGATCCGGGCGGCGTGCCATTGAACCATCTTCATTCATGACTTCACAGATTGCTGCAGCAGGTGTGCATCCGGCAAGCCTGGCCAGATCACACCCGGCTTCCGTATGACCGGCACGACGCAGTACACCTCCGTCCTTCGCCATTACCGGGAAAATATGCCCCGGCTGCACAACATCTTTTGGTGAAGCATCTGCCGCGACTGCAGCCTGTATGGTTCGTGCCCTGTCGGCTGCGGATATTCCGGTTGTGACTCCTTCAGCTGCTTCAATCGAAATTGTAAAATTACAGCCAAAAGGAGTCTGACTGGTTTTAACCATCAATGGCAATTCCAGTTGCTGACAACGCGCAGGGGTGAGCGTCAGGCATATCAGCCCCCGGGCATAGGTTGCCATGAAGTTGATATCTGCCGCCTTGACCTGATCCGCTGCAATAATCAGATCGCCTTCATTTTCACGATCCTCATCATCCATCAGGATTACCATTTTTCCCTGGCGGATATCTTCAATCAGTTCTGCTGTCGTGTTTAGTTGCATAATTAGTCAGAGCTTCCTTTTATAAACCCGGAAGCAATTAGTTTTTCCAGAGTCAGACCTGTGCCCTGTCCAGCATCAGTATTTGACACTGCCATTTCCTGTTTCTGTAATAAGCGTTCCAGGTAGCGGCCAAGCAAATCAACTTCCAGATTGATTTCATCGCCTGGCTCATAGGATTCAATGATTGTTTCGCTGGCTGTATGCGGAATGATTATCACTGAAAATTCAGCACCATCCACTTCATTGACTGTCAGGCTGACACCATCCAGGCAAACCGATCCTTTTTTTGCTATATAGTGAGCCAACCCCATTGGCACCGAAAAGTTCAGCAGTAAATTGTCACCGTGCTTTTGTTTATTTTCCAGTTTTGCCAGGCCATCAACATGCCCGCTGACTATATGTCCGCCAAGCCGCTGATCAACTTTCAGGGCTTTTTCCAGGTTTACTCTGGCCCCAACCTGCAGCTTACCCAGACTGGTGCACCGTAAAGTTTCCACCGATACATCTGCCTGAAATTCATTTTCACTGACTTCAGTGGCAGTCAGGCAGACACCGTTTACGGCTATACTGTCTCCTGTCATGACATCACTGAAATCCAGTGTGTCAGAACCGATTACAAGCCGACAGGACTCATCGCTGCCTTGCAGCGAACTGATCAACCCTGTAGCTTCTATTAATCCGGTAAACATGTTTTGTATTCATTTATTTATTATCAATTCGACTTCGTATTCTACAATCTTTACCCAGGGAAACGACATCGATAAATTCAAGCTTGATCTGATCGGCAATTTTTTCCATGCCATGCAGTTTGAACAGGGGCTGCGCCTGATGACCCAGTAATATTGGTGCCGTATAAATTAACAGTTCATCAACCAGTCCCTGTTCGATAAAGGCACCTGCCAGAGTCGGTCCGGCTTCAATCAGCACTTCATTGCATTCCTTTTCCTGCGCCAACAACGTCAGTAATGCAGCAAGATCAGTTCTGTTATTCTTCCCGGGCAGATTCACCTGCTCAACTTCTGCCGTTTGCTGCTTGTCCATCCCAAACTTCCTGTCGGAAGCGCTAACCAGCAATACATGTCCGGGAATCTGCATGGTTTTTGCGCTGTCCGGAGTACGCAACTGTGAGTCGCAGATAACCCGAAGTGGCTGTATCAGTGCATCATGTTCCAGCCTGGCGTTCAGGAAAGGATCATCTTTTAAAACGCTCTCCACTCCGGTAATGATGGCACTGCTTTTTGCCCGCCAGCGATGTACATCTGTTCTGGAATCCTCTCCAGTAATCCACTGACTTTCTCCACTGGCCATTGCGGTTCTGCCATCCAGGCTCATGGCCATCTTACAGCGGACATAAGGACGGCCGCTGGTCATTCGCCTGATAAAGCCCGGGTTTAAATCTTCACATTGCCTCGGCATTAATGGGCCGATGACTTCAATACCGGCCTGTTTGAGTTTACTGATCCCTTTCCCGGCAACCTTCGGGTTGGGATCAATCATTCCATAAAATACTTTGCTGATACCGGCTGCTATAATTGCATCACAACATGGTGAAGTTCTGCCATGATGAGAGCAGGGTTCCAGAGTGACATATAAACTGGCTCCCTCGGCGTTACTGCCAGCTTTTTCCAGGGCATCGACTTCAGCGTGCAATTCGCCGGCATATTGATGCCAGCCTTCTGCAATAATCTGCTGGTCTTTTACGATAATACTGCCGACGCGTGGATTTGGTTTGCAGCTATACTCTCCCTTGAGAGCCAGCTCGGTACAACGCAGCATTAATTTGTTATCGTTTTCAGAAACCATATTTATTCAGGCAGGCTTTATTAGCAGATGGAAATCTTAGCCGGAGAAAAAAGAAAAAACAGCAGGAATCCTAGTCTTTGGATGTTTGTGCAATTTTGTCAATTGCGTCACGAAACTCGTTCAGATCTTTAAAACTTTTATACACCGAGGCAAAACGCACATAGGCTACTTCATCCAGTTTACGTAATTCATGCATTACTTTTTCTCCGACAATTTCACTGGAAACTTCACGTTCCCCGGAAGCCCTGAGAGTGTGATTGATATGTGTGATAGCTTCTTCAACCTTGTCAACACTCACCGGTCTTTTTTCCAGCGCTTTTAATATCCCCTTGCGTAGTTTGTCTTCATCAAAAGGTTCCCTGTCACCATTGTGTTTGATGACTCGGGGCATGACCAGCTCGGCACCTTCAAAAGTCGTAAAGCGCTCATTGCAGGTCAGGCATTCACGCCGACGGCGTACCTGATTGCCTTCTGCAACCAGCCTGGAATCAATTACTTTGGTATCAATAGCATGACAAAAAGGACAATGCATATTTTACGCCTTGTAATTTGTTCAGGTATAAACAGGGTGATTCTTACACAGGGTAAGTACTTTCTGTTTCACCGAATTAATCACTTCCTCGTTATTAATATCTTCAACGATATCACAGACCATGTTGGAAATATCTGCCACATGCTCTTCTTTAAACCCCCGACGGGTCAAGGCCGGAGACCCCAGTCGCAGACCGCTGGTGACAAATGGCGAACGAGGATCATTCGGTACCGCGTTTTTATTCACGGTTATATTCGCCCGCCCCAGTGTTTCTTCAGCTTCCTTCCCGGTAACTTCGCGGCCAACCAGGCTCAGCAAAAACAGATGATCATCGGTTCCTCCGGAGACGATATCAAAGCCACGCTCCTGAAAAACTGCCACCATGGCACGGGCATTTTTTACCACCTGTTGCTGATAGCTTTTGAACTCATCGGACATTGCCTCCTTGAAGCATACGGCCTTGGCAGCAATTACATGCATCAAGGGGCCGCCCTGACTTTCAGGGAAAACAGCAAAGTTCAGGCGTTTGTTCAGTTCTTCATCACCACCCGGTGTCAGTATCAGCCCACCGCGGGGGCCACCCAGTGTTTTATGGGTGGTGGTAGTCGTGACATGGGCATGAGGTACCGGATTCGGATAAACCCCGGCAGCAACAAGCCCGGCTATATGAGCCATGTCCACCATGAAATAAGCGCCGATTTTATCGGCGATGCCGCGCACCCGCTCCCAGTCAACGATTCTGGAATAAGCCGAGAAACCGGCAACGATCAATTTAGGTTTGTGTTGCAGGGCGAGCCTTTCCATTTCTTCGTAGTCAATTTCACCGGTCTTATCATTCAGACCGTATTGCACTGCATTGTAGATTCGCCCGGAGGAAGAGACTGGAGCTCCATGCGTCAGGTGTCCACCGTCAGCCAGGCTCATTCCCAACAGGGTGTCACCGGGCTTCAGCAAGGCCAGATAAACAGCTGAATTCGCCTGCGAACCCGAATGCGGCTGCACATTGGCGTAACCGGCACCAAATAACTTCTTGGCACGTTCAATCGCCAGGTTTTCCACGATATCGACATATTCGCAGCCACCATAGTAGCGCTTGCCAGGATAGCCTTCGGCATATTTGTTGGTTAATACAGAGCCCTGTGCTTCCAGTACGCGAGGGCTGGCGTAGTTCTCAGAGGCGATCAACTCAAGGTGTTCCTGCTGACGTCTTTCTTCACTGGCGATGGCATCAGCCAACTCATCATCAAACCCGGCGATCGTCATATCTTTACTTAACATTTTTCTCCTCTGGAAGTGTCTGTTTAAATGGGGCTCTGAAAAAAAGCGCTATTCTACCTTACTTTACGTGTCGGGAAGAATAAAATACTCAATTTGGTGCTGGCTCAATACCTATATGATCCTGGATGCTCCGTGACGAACTGGCGACAGGGCGGCATTGGCAGCATCCAGGTCGGTCAGACTAAGCAGTCCAGCCTGTACATAAGCACAACAAGCGTGTACAAAGCATTGCTTTGTGGTCAGTCAAACAGCCGTCTGTAAAGAGTGGCTGGACTGCGGGTCTTTTGACCAGCCACAGAATATATTTCAGACAATTACAGAGTAATTCGTCGATAAAGTTCACTATCAGCAAAACAGCATAATCAGTAGCAGGTTAACTCCATGGCACAGTATGTATTTACCATGAACCGCGTGGGAAAGATTGTCCCACCGAAACGTGAAATTCTCAAAGATATCTCCCTGTCTTTCTTCCCCGGCGCCAAAATCGGCGTACTGGGCCTGAATGGCGCTGGCAAATCCACTTTGTTGCGCATCATGGCCGGTATCGATAAGGATATTCAGGGCGAAGCGCGCCCCCAGCCGGATCTCAAGGTTGGATATCTGCCGCAGGAACCGGAACTGGATACCGACAAGGACGTCAGGGGCAATGTTGAAGACGGGATCCGCGAAATCAAGGATCTGCTTGATGAATTCAACGGCATCAGCGACAAGTTTGCTGAACCAATGAGTGATGAAGAAATGAATGCCCTGCTTGAACGTCAGGGAGAATTACAGACCCAGATTGATGCCTGTGACGGCTGGGATCTCGAACGCACCCTGGAAATTGCAGCCGATGCGCTGCGCCTGCCGCCTTGGAATGCCAGAGTGGATACCCTGTCCGGAGGTGAAAAACGCCGGGTCGCCCTGTGCCGGCTGTTGCTATCCAAACCTGACATGCTCCTGCTGGATGAGCCGACCAACCATCTCGATGCCGCCTCGGTTGCCTGGCTGGAAAAATTCCTGCAGGAATATCCCGGCACTGTGGTTGCCATTACCCATGATCGCTATTTTCTGGACCATGCGGCCGGCTGGATACTGGAACTGGATCGCGGACACGGCATCCCTTACGAAGGTAATTACAGCGAATGGCTGGAAGCCAAGGAAAAACGCCTGGAAGTGGAAGAAAAACAGCAGGTTTCCATGGCCAAAACCATCAAGGCTGAGCTGGAATGGGTACGTGCCAACCCGAAAGGCAGACAGGCAAAAAGCAAGGCACGTCTGGCGCGTTTTGAAGAACTGTCGTCGAAGGAGTATCAGAACCGTAATGAAACACTGGAACTCTATATTCCGCCCGGTCCGCGCCTCGGGGAACTGGTGATTGAAGTAGACGGTATTTCAAAAGGCTTTGATGACAAAACTCTGATCGATAATCTCAGTCTGAAAATACCGCGAGGCAGTATCGTCGGAATTATCGGTGGTAACGGCGCCGGTAAAACCACTTTTCTGAAAATGCTGATGGGTCAGGAACAACCTGATTCAGGCACGATCCGAATCGGTGAAACTGTTGATATGGCCTATGTCGACCAGAGCCGGGATGCGCTGAAAGATGAGAATACAGTATGGCAGGAAATCTCTGATGGCCTCGATACACTGCAAATCGGTAACTATGAAATCGCCTCGAGAGCCTATGTCAGCCGCTTCAATTTCAAGGGGGGCGACCAGCAGAAACTGGTCAAGCAGCTTTCCGGCGGGGAGCGCAACCGCCTGCATCTTGCCAAGTTACTGAAGCGCGGAGCCAATGTGCTCTTGCTGGATGAACCGACCAATGATCTGGATGTGGAAACCCTGCGGGCACTTGAGGAAGGCTTGCTGGCCTTTCCCGGCACCGTGATTATTGTCTCCCATGACCGCTGGTTTCTTGACCGGATAGCCACGCATATTCTGGCTTTTGAAGGCGACAGTGAAGTTGTCTATCACGAGGGAAATTACAGTGATTACGAAGCTGATCGTAAAAAACGTAAAGGCGATGAGGAGCCAACCCGGGTCAGGTACAAAAAACTGGCTTAAGAGAACAGGTCCTTGCGGAGTTTTTCCAGCCGGGACAGGTTGTCTTTATTACTCAGAGGACTGGTAGTTTCCTGCGAAAGCGCTTTGTCTTGCTGGTAATGCAGGTCTTCACCGGCGAGCACGCGCTGGCATAACTGTGAATAATTGTATTCAAACAGGGGAAAGATCTGGCCTTCCGGCTTATTGGCCAGTTCAAACCAGCCGGTATTTTTCCCGGCCAGATAGACCGCTGTATGACTCCATTTTTGCGCAGCTTTGGGTGATGCTGCACGACAGGCCTCAAGATAGGCCTGACGTGGTTCGGGTAAGCCAAACAAATGTACACCGCGCTTACAGACATTGACCAGATCAGCCACGGTCGGCAGATAGCTGTGCGTCTTGACCAGTTCACGTGTCGCCTGCAGAAGCAGGGTGGCTGGATAATCTGACAGGCATTCCAGCCAGTATTTCTTGCCCAGTTTTACCGCCGCTTCGTCTGGATAGGCTTTGCGATACTGGTTGTGATATGCCAGCTCAAATTCAGCGAAGATCTGGTTGATGACATCGACATGGTCTCTGGAAGCATCGGCACGGCGGGCATCAGAGGATTTCGGTCCGGGTGAGGCTTTCACCAGGTTTTCAATGCTGGCAACTTGGTCGATTTTTTTAACTGACATGGTTTTCCGGAATACTATTCTGAAGTTCTGCGTTCCAATGGCTGGCGCTGTTCAATTACAGGCTTGTTAGCTTCTTCCTTGAGTTGGGAATAAGTAATAACACAATTACGTCCTGAAGCCTTGCTTTTATATAGTGCTTCATCGGCTTTTTCCATCAATTCATCCGCGATCTTGACTTCATCAGGGTAACTGGCAACCCCAACACTGACCGTGGTGCTGATCCTCACGCCGTCCACGTCAAAAGAGGTGCTTTCCACAGCACTGCGCAAACGCTCTGCTGTTTCCCTGGCTTTTTTGGAAGGCAGATGAGGCAACAAGGCAACAAATTCATCTCCGCCGTAACGACAGGTTATATCTGAGGTTCGCAGGCAATCACGGATTGCGCCGGCAATGGTTTCTATCAGCTTGTCGCCGGCCTTATGCCCGTGGGTGTCATTCACTGTTTTCAGGTTATCCGCATCAATCATCATGATGGACAGGGGCTGGGAATATTGCACAGCAACTTCAGTGGCCTTATTCAGCATGGGACTGAATGAGCGCTTGTTCAGCAAGCCGGTCATCTCATCAGTCTCGGAAAGTACCTTAAACATTTCCTTGCCGTAATTTACGTCTGCCGCCAGCATGGTCGTGATGTAGGCCACCAGCATGAAGGGCAGGAAAAACACCAGGAACTCTGTGTAGGCAACCAGTGAATAATCCAGCCCCGTGCGTGATGCCAGAAAGAAATACACCAGTGAAATAATGACAATTTCGGCAACCGTGACTGCCTTGCCCAAGGTGATGGAGCTTGAAATGATGACCAGCAGATACAGGTTTAGCAAGGGACTTTCAGTGCTGCCTGTATTCCAGACCACCAGGGTGATGAACAGAATCATGACCCAGGTTTCTATAGTCAGCTTCCACTTGAAATGGGGCAGATTGAAATTTACATAGTGAAAACCGAGAATGAAGGCGCCGAAGACCTCCATGCAGATCAACAGACCTGCCGGACTGGCAACCTGCGCATCCGGGGAAATATAGTAAAGCAATACCAGAAGCAGCAGCAGCCACTCGATTTCAGCAATGCTACGGGCGAAACCCTTCAGCTCAATTTGCTCGACATCGAACTCATCAACTGCCGCATTAGATTCTTTAATCTTCAACTATTGCTCCTTGCAACTGATACTGACCTACAAGAGACATTCGATACCGTCAAAGACCCGGATAATGGTACTCTGCTACCCTGTCGGAGCTAGCTTAGCATAGCGTGCCGCATTGGTACTATTCCAAGGATGCGCTGGATGCTTTTACCCGGATGCCGGATTATTGTGCAAATATTAAGGAATTCAAGCATATATAATAAAAAGCGAGCCCGAATTTTTGCCGGCATGCGTATAGTTATGGCTTAGAAAAGCGGGATAGTTAAAATTCATGGGTTTAAAGATTAAATACAAATTGCTGCTGGCGATTCTGTCTGCGCATATTATTGTATATGCGTCGATGTACAGTATTGGCCGGGCGCAGTTTAACAATGGCTTTATCGACTATATCAGCCGAATTGAAGAACAGCAGATTCCGGCACTGATTGACGGCCTTGAGCGCTGGTATGCCAATCGTGACGGCTGGGACCTGTTACGGGGTAATGTCAGTCTCTGGAACATTATTATCCGCGACAGTGTGGCTCGCTCGCAGGCTTCCGGCGAGGTTCTGGAATTGGGACAGGTCACTAATAACCGGCTGATTCAGTCTGCACTGGAAGACCGCAACATTCTGACCAACGACCCGAGCGCGCTGGACGCTTTCCGGCGACCGCCTCCCCTGGTCGCTGAAGATGACTGGTATTTTTCTTCAGAATACAGCCCTGCCCGGCCTCATCTGCTGCTACTGGATTCCAATCAGGAAATTATTTTCGGTGACCAGGAAGCCCTGCCGCTGGCAGACCTGAATCCGATTATTGTTAATGACCAGACAGTCGGTTATCTCGCGGTCACCAGCCGCCAGGAGCTATCGGAACGGGCCGACCAGCTTTTTGTGCAATCACAGACAAGTTCCTTTTTTATTTTTGGTATCGTACTGGTCGCTATTTCAGCCCTGATTGCCCTGCCGGCATCCAGCTATCTGGTCAGGCCAATTCAGGATCTGGTCAGAGGTACACGCTCACTTACCGCTGGAGACTACAATTCCCGGATCAAGATTCGCGGCTCGGATGAACTCAGCCAGCTCTCCCAGGACTTCAATACCCTGGCACTGACACTTGACCAGAACCAGACTGCACGGCGGCAGTGGATTGCCGATATTTCTCATGAGCTGAGAACTCCCCTGGCTATTCTGCGCGGCGAACTGGAAGCTGCCCAGGACGGAATCCGTCCGCTGAATCCGGAAAGCCTGAATTCCTGGCATCAGGAAGTTGTACATCTGAATACCCTGGTCAATGACCTGCATGAACTGTCGATGTCTGACCTTGGAGCACTGGTTTATGAAAAGGAACGGGTTGATCTGCTGTCCGTGATAGATCAGTCCATGGAGATGTACCAGAACCTGATTAAACAGCATGACATTAAAGTCTCCCGTCATGTCAGCAGCTTCAAGGATAAAAACCAGATCATGGTATTCGGCGACCCTAAACGCCTCAAGCAACTGTTTGATAATCTGCTGCAGAACACCTGTCGCTACACCAATGATGGTGGCAGGTTAAAAATCCAGATTGAGGAAACGGCAGATGAAGTCATCATTCGCTGGTGTGATTCCGAACCCGGAGTTGCTTCGGAGGATCTGGAAAAACTGTTTACCCGCCTTTACAGAATTGAAGCATCACGAAACCGCAAGGAAGGTGGTTCCGGCCTGGGTCTGGCTATTTGCAAAAATATTGTCGAAGCCCATGAAGGTTCAATCAAGGCCGAAAATTCTGATATAGGCGGCTTGAGCCTGGTAATCAGACTTCCGCGTTGTCAGCGCTAGTTGCTCAGTAATGAATCAGGACTTACACTGGCCGCTAGCTTACAGTTTGGAATAGCATTATGCAGCATATCTTGATAGTTGAAGATGAAGTAAAACTGGCAACCCTGCTTAAAGATTACCTGGAACGTAACTGTTTTAAATCGACCATGTTGAATCATGGTGACGAAGTCATGCCCTGGCTTGAGCAGAATAAACCGGATCTGGTGCTGCTGGATCTGATGTTGCCAGGCATTGGCGGTATGGATATCTGCAAGGAAATTCGTCGAAATTCCAGCCTTCCGATCATTATGGTCACTGCCAAGGTCGAAGAAATCGACCGCCTGCTTGGCCTCGAACTGGGAGCGGATGACTATATCATCTGCAAACCGTTCAGCCCCCGTGAAGTTGTGGCCCGTGTCAAAGCCGTACTGCGCCGCAGCGAAAGCCCGGAAAGACTTGAAGAAAAAGGCCTGAAACTTGATACCGATACCTACAAGGCCACTATCAACGGTAATGACCTTGATCTGACGGCTGTTGAATTCCAGTTGTTGAAAGTGCTGTCCGACCAGCCCGGCCGAATTTTTTCACGTGCAGTGCTGGTTGACAAAATTTATAGCGATGGCCGAGTTGTCAGTGATCGTACAATCGACAGCCACATCAAGAAATTGCGTAAAAAAATTGCGGTACAGTTACCTGATGTTGAACTGATACACTCATTGTATGCAGTCGGTTATAAATTTGAGTGGAGCTAAAATGCACAACATATTTCATGGATTATCCAGGCTTTTCCCGGCAGTTTTATTGCTGACTTTCAGTCTGTGCAGTCAGGCACAGGAGCCCGAACAGCAACCATTTGCTGAATGGCTGGAAGAACTTCGTGCCGAAGCAATTGCCAGTGGTATTCGTCCCGAAATAGTTGATGCGGCACTGGCTACCGTTGAAGAACCAACACCCCGGGTTATCGAACTTGACCGCAGTCAGCCGGAATTTGTCCAGACCTTCGCCGATTACATGAACAACCGCCTCAGCCAGGGGCGTATTGATCGTGGCCGTTCACTGCTGGAAGAACACAGCGAACTGTTTACCCGAATCTACAATGAATATGGTGTTCAGCCTCATTACCTGGTGTCTTTCTGGGCGCTGGAAAGCAATTTTGGTGATTACACCGGTGGCTTTTCAGTAATCAATGCTCTGGCGACTCTGGCTTATGACCCCCGCCGCAGTGGTTTTTTCCGTCGTGAGCTACTTACTGCACTGAAAATTCTGGACGAGGGGCATATCGGTATTGACGACATGTCAGGATCCTGGGCAGGTGCCATGGGGCAATGCCAGTTCATGCCCTCAACCTTTGACCGTTACGCAGTTGATGGAGACGGAGACGGGCGCATTGATATCTGGAACTCACTACCGGATATTTTTGCTTCAGCAGCCAACTTTTTATCGGAATCCGGCTGGAATGCGACCGAACGCTGGGGCCGGGAAATTATTCTTCCGGATGGATTTGACTACACGCAAACTGGCAATAATGTCAGAAAAACCGTCACTGAATGGAACCGACTGGGTGTCCGCAGAGCTGACGGCAGTCCTCTGGGAAATGCTGATTTACAGGCTTCAGTCATGCTTCCTGCCGGCGCCACTGGACCGGTCTTTCTTACCTACAATAATTTCCGAACTACCATGATCTGGAATCGCTCTACCTACTACGCCATTTCAGTTGGCCATCTGGCTGACCGTTTTGTTGGCGGCGGACCAATTCAGCACTGGCCGGAAACTGATGAGCGCGCATTAAGACGCGATGAAGTCATCGAGTTACAGGAAATTCTTGCTGCTCTGGGATATGACGTTGGTGAGCCCGACGGCATTCTGGGTTCAAGAACCCGTGCCGCAGTAAGAGATTTTCAGGACGCCAACGGCATGCCAACGGATGGTTATGCTTCCTATGAATTGCTGACCACTCTGCGAGTGCTCGCCACTTCTGAATAATAATAACCCTGCTGCGCTCACCTCAGACAATAATTTAGCTCTGTCAGATTCAGGCCAGGCTAAAGTCTATCTGATTTTCTTCCTGTAAATTGTTTTTCCAGTAGGACCCCTCCTGAGCCCTCGGTATTTAACTTGTCATCAGCATTGTAAATAGGGCAGTTCTTCATCGATAAACATCCACAGCCGATACATCCGGTTAACAAATCCCTCAGTTTCTCCAGATAACCTATACGTTCATTTAATTCAGCCTGCCACTTTGACGATAACTTCTGCCAGTCTTTTTGTGTTGGTGTTCTTCGGTCAGGCAGTGTGGAAAAAGCTTCACTGATTGAAGCCAAACTTATTCCCATCTTTTGCGCCGCTTTGATCACAGACACCCTGCGTAAGACATCTGACTTATACAGACGTTGATTTCCACTACTACGCGTACTGTGTATCAGGCCTTTGCTTTCATAAAAATGCAGAGTGCTTACCTTAACGCCGCAACGTTTGGCAACTTTACCTACCGTCCAGACTGAATCGGCCATAATCGCCCAAAAAAATCCAATAATATTTTATAAAAAGCTTTACCTCAAGTTAACTTGAGGTATTAAGATGCCGACTAAATTCTTGTGAGGAGCTGAAAATGATAAAAATTGAACATATTAATCTGGTTGTAAGTGACATTCCTGCAGTCCTTGCGTTCTATCAGGCAGCATTTCCGCACTGGCATGTAAGAGCCACCGGAGAGGGGGACTGGTACGGCAAACCCCGAAAATGGCTGCATTTTGGTGATGAATTTCAATATCTGACCTTCAATGATCACGGAGAAGGAGAAAACCGCAAGCTGGAAGGCCATCAAATTGGCCTGGCTCATTTTGCTTTTAGCACCAGCAACCTGGACGAACTGATCAGCAGACTAGAGAAGGCAGGTTTCAGTATCTCCAAGGACGGCGCTCAGGAGCCCTGGCGCAAAAACGTTTATTTTGAAGATCCGGCAGGCTTTGAAGTGGAATTTGTTGAGTACCTTAGTGATATCCCCGAACAACGAAACCTGAGTAGCTAGGGAACGAAGCATACAAGGGTCGATTATTCTTTTTACAAAATTAAGCCGTCATGAGCGAAGCAGCGCTTATACCTTGCAGGCTTATTCTGCTAAAAATTCGTTTATCATTCCGGTCAACTCAATCGCTGTTCGCGGATTGGGCATAATTTCACCATTAAAATACATGGTTGGCGTTCCCCGTACCCCTGCCCTGATTCCGCCGCGCTGGTCGGCAAGAATTTTTTCGCGCACTTCCGGTAAAGCGGCATCGGCCCTGAGCTGTTCAAGGTCCAGGCCAAGTTGCTCGGCATAATCTTCAAAGGCCGCAGTGGCATCAGGCAGTCCCGACCAGGAAGCCTGGTCACCGTATAGCAGATTATAAAATTCCCAGAACATGCCCTGGCGTCCTGCGGCTTCGGCAAAACGGGCAGCTTCGAAAGAGTGTGGATAGGTATCCAGTGGAAAATGTCTGAAAACCAGTTGCACCCGATTACTGATGCGTGGCCAGGCCTGGGAAATAACCATTGCTTCGGTGGCACAGTTAGGACACTGAAAGTCCCCATAAACTGTAAGGGTAAGTGCGGCATTATCCGGTCCAAGTACATGATCACTGGCGGATACCTGTTCCGGCGGATACACCGGTGCGCCGCCAAAAATTCCCTGATAAAACACAAACAGGGCAATTGGCACAATGACTACAATTGCCGCCCTGAACAACAGTTGCTGCACTCTCTCGCGGCGTTTGGCCTGTTGTTTCTTTGCTTCACGTCTTGCTTTCTTGTCTGAGCTTTTTGTCATTTGCGTGTCATCCGCCTGTGTTGCCTGAAAGAACCCTGGTTAATTGTACCGGAAACAGACAATGCCAACAGCTATAGCACCGGAAACAGACAATGCCAAGAGCTATAGCAATATTTCCCCCGAGATTGTTATAATGCGCCCCCTGTTTTTCCCGCTCCTATCCAGACTGGTCCAGACTAGCTGAGTCTGACTTCCTTAAAGAGTAAGTAGGCTGACAGGCTGATTCCTCAATGGAGTCTGGTTGAATGGTACTGACTGAGACAAGCAAATATGTCTGTAGAGACTGAACAACATCAAAGTATCGTAGTTCGCTTTGCCGGTGACTCCGGTGATGGCATGCAGCTGACCGGAACCAACTTCACCCTGGCCACAGCATTGCACGGCAACGATCTTTCAACATTTCCGGATTTCCCCGCCGAAATTCGCGCTCCTGCGGGCGCAACTTTTGGGGTTTCCGCTTTTCAGATATATTTTGGCTCCGAAGATGTCACCACTGCCGGTGATGCCGTTGAAGTGCTGGTAGCAATGAATCCCGCTGCACTGATAACCAATCTTAAAAACCTGGTACAGGGTGGATTGATTATTGTCGATAGCGGCGCCTTTAATGCCAAAAATCTTGCCAAGGCCAAATACAACAGTAATCCGCTTGAAGATGGTTCACTGGATGGCTACAAGCTTCTGTCGATAGATATTTCTTCACAGGTTATTGCTGCCGTAGAAGAGTTCGAGCTTGGCCACAAAATGGCATTACGCTGTAAAAACATGTGGACGCTCGGTCTGATGTTCTGGCTTTTCGACCGGGAAAAGCAGAGCACTATCGACATGCTGCAAAGCAAATTTGCCAGTCGTCCGGAAATTGCCGGTGCCAACATTGCCGCCTTGAATGCCGGGTATGCATTTGCTGAAACAGCAGAGCTGCCCAGTGGTATTGAAGTTTATAAAATACCGAAAGCTGAACAGAAACCGGGTACCTACCGCAATATGAATGGTACCACTGCCCTGGCCTGGGGGCTGCTCGCCGGCGGCCAGCTTGCAGGTTTACCGATTCTGTTTGCATCCTATCCGATAACTCCGGCTTCCAATCTTCTGCACACACTGGCGGCACGCAAGGAGTTTGATGTCCTTACCTTTCAGGCTGAAGATGAAATTGCTGCTGTCTGTGCCGCTGTTGGTGCTTCCTTTGCCGGTTCTCTGGGGGTGACCTCAAGTGCCGGTCCGGGTATCGCCCTGAAAATGGAGGCCATTTCGCTGGCGGTTTCTGCCGAGTTACCACTGGTTGTTGTCAATACTCAGCGCGGCGGGCCTTCAACCGGCTTACCCACCAAGACTGAACAGTCCGACCTCCTGCAGGCCGTATATGGCCGTCACGGCGACACTCCGGTACCGGTTATTGCCTCCAGTCACCCCGGTGACTGTTTTGATACTGCTATTGAAGCAGTGCGCTTGGCCACCAAATACATGACACCGGTGATGCTGTTGTCAGACGGTTATATCGCCAATGCTTCCGAACCCTGGCTAATTCCGGATATCAATGATTACCAGCCTTTCCCGGTCAAGTTCCATGATCAGCCGGAAGGCTTCTCACCTTCATTGCGCGATGCCGAAACACTGGCGCGTATCTGGGCCAAACCCGGTACAGCAGGCCTGGAGCATCGTGTGGGAGGTATCGAGAAAAGTTATGAGACCGGTGACATCTCGTATGATCCGGACAACCATCAGAAAATGACTGATACCCGTAAGGCCAAAATCGACAATATCGCCGACGATATTCCCCTGCAGGAAGTCGCCATGGGCAATAACAGCGGCAAACTGGCAGTAGTCGGATGGGGGTCCACCTATGGCGCGATTCATCAGGGCGTGAAACGTTGTCTTAAAGAAGGACTGGACGTTGCCCATATACATATTAGACATCTGTGGCCATTACCCGCTAACCTGAAAGAACTGTTATCAGGATATGACAAAGTACTGGTGCCAGAAATGAATACCGGGCAACTGGTAAAAGTATTACGATCAGAATATCTGATTGATGCTCACGGCTGTAACAAAGTTTCCGGTCAACCGTTTAAAATTAATGAAATTGTTCATGCGATCAAGGCTGAGCTTGAATAGAGCAGCAAAACTGCGGAGCAAATTATGAACCAGGCAGTCGAAAAACTTACTATTAAGGACTACAGCTCTGACCAGGAAGTTCGTTGGTGCCCGGGTTGCGGTGATTATGCCATTCTGAAAACAATTCAGAAGCTGATGCCGGAACTGGACCAGCCAAAAGAGAACCAGGTATTTGTCTCAGGCATTGGCTGTTCATCGCGCTTCCCGTATTACATGAACACCTACGGCTTCCATACTATTCATGGTCGCGCACCTTCAATTGCCACCGGTGTGAAACTTGCCAATCCAGAACTCGACGTATGGGTTATTACTGGAGACGGCGATGCCCTGAGTATTGGCGGCAATCACACCATGCATGCCCTGCGTCGGAATGTCGATTTGACCATGCTGTTGTTCAACAATGAGATCTATGGTCTTACCAAGGGGCAGTATTCCCCGACGTCCAAAGTCGGGACACGCTCACCCTCAACACCGGAAGGATCAGTTGACGAACCTCTGTCCCCCTGCGGGATTGCATTAGGGTCAGGTGCACCTTTTATTGCGCGCTCCATTGATACAGAAATGAAACATCTCAGCGCCGTGATAACCCGCGCCTATGAACATAAGGGTGCATCCTTTGTCGAAATTTTACAGAACTGCCCAATCTACAATGACGGTATTTTTGAATCTGTAAAGGACAAGAAAATTGCAGCAGACTTCCGGGTTGAAGTGGAACACGGGAAACCACTGGTTTTTGGCAAGGAAAGCAATAAAGGTATCCGCCTGAACCGGGAAAACCTTACGCTGGAAGTTGTTACTATCGGTGAGGATTGCCCGCTGGAAGAAGTGCTGGTTCATGATGAAAGCAACAAGGCACAGGCTCATCTGCTAGCGGCAATGGGTGGTAAGGATTTCCCTGTAGCTGTCGGGGTACTTTATTATCAGCCCAAAGCTGCCTATATCGATGCGCTGTTTGACCAGCGTATTAAAGTTAAGGAAGCCAGGGGCAACGGCGATATCAATTCACTGCTACGCAGCGGGCATACCTGGGAAGTCGCCTGAAACTGACTTCCCCGGCTGCACACCCCGGCCGGGATGACCCTATTCAGCATTAATCTCCAGGGTATAGGTGCCGAATGACTCGCTTGAGTAGCTGGTCACCTGAATTGCATAGGTGCCGCTTTCCGGCAGGCTCATTGAAATCAGTGAACGCGATGTATCACTCTCGAAATCGTCATTCTCGAAAACTTCTCCGGACGGAGAAGTGACAATCAGATAAGTATCAAACTCATCGGACACCAGATCAAAAGCCACCCGCTGATTCTGGGTGCCTGTAAACGAATAGGCGTCCACGTACTTGTCAGATTCTATTTGATCATCTGTAACTTCCAGCGCCCCGGTTTCGATTATTCTGTTTTCCGGGTTGCCGATATAGCTTATCCCCCCTGCCAGATAAAGACTGCGACAATCACTTGCATCATGCATCGCATCTTCTTGTAGCAGGGTTTCCGCTGTGCCTCCACCAGTAAAACGTGGATCATCACATTCAGCATCATTAGCCCAGGACCCCTGGTCATCTCCGAAATTTATACCGTCAATAATCTGCATTTCCTGCAATACCACCATGCCTTCATCATAAAGCGCTAAACAGTCTGCAGCATCATGGCGAATATTGCTGACTTCGAAGGTGCTTTCATCGGCCATCCCCGGTCCGGTGAAGCGGGTATCATCGCATTCATTGTCATTAGCGTAGGTACCGAAATTATCACCAAAGTCGATACCGTCACGAATATATTCTTCCGGTTCACCGGTGAAGGCAATCTGCCCCTGAAACATCAAATTGCGACAGTCAGTTGCATCATGCATGATCTCGTCGCTATCGGCACTGAATGAAACACCGGCCCCTTCAAAGCGTGGATCATCACACTCACCATCAACCGGCCAGGTTCCCGCATCATCACCAAAATTAATGGCAGTCAATGCCAGGGCTGCGGCATCACTGCCCAGAAAAATGGACCCTTCGGTAAATAAAGTACTGCAGTCAGTGGCGTCATTCAGGCTGCCAGTCTCATCTGACATATCTCCCATTCCCGGACCACGGAAACGGATATCTTCACAGGAACCGTTTATGGCAAGTGCCCCACTATCATCACCAAAGTCCAGACCGGAACCGGTGCTTTGCATGAAGGCAATATAAAAAACCAGGACAGCAAGTGCCAGCAGCAGGAAAATTGAAAAATGCTGATATTTACGTGCAGTCTTTGTATCACTCATATACTTTCCTTATTTTAATATTTGTTGGCATCGCCTGAGTGATACCGGATTTTAAACCTGGGTTTAGCTCAGATCACAGGTAAATCTAATGCCAGCTATTTCCACACTGTCACCCTGCCGGATGACTTCCTGTGAAAACGGCTGCAGCTTCTTGCCATTAACTGCAGTGCCATGAGTCGAATTCAGATCTTCAAGCACAATCAGGTGGCCTTCCTTGCGCAAGCGGGCGTGCCGTCGGGAAACCCTGGAATCATCCAGAATAACATGGTTCAGTTTTGCCGAACGACCAATCACCAGTCCTTCACGTGAAGCCAGTAATGAGTCATCAAGCGCTATGGATGCACTGGTGCCGGAACCGACCAGTTTGCCAAGACTGGCTCCCCTGCTGACTGCAATCTGTTGCTGATTGAGCCGTGGTTCAGGAGCTGTTGCAGGTGTCGGTCGCGCCGGTTCTGCTGATGCCCGCCGGTATTCCGGCGCGTTTGCACTGTATTGGGGACGTAAACGGCTCAGGACAAAGAAAGCAATGACCAGGAATCCGATACCCAGGCCTATATACAGGGCATTGTTATTCTCTAGCACAAGCGGTTCACTGGGCAGTGGTGGGTTTCCCGGTGCCGGTGTTGAAACCGGGCCGGGATCCGGAGCCTGAGTATCAGGAGCAGGAGCCGGATCAGGGGCCGACGGTGGTGCCGGATCAGGTTGCGGAACCGGAGTCGGCAGAATTACCGGTGGTGGTGTGGGGGGCTGTCGTTGCCAGCTTCCCGGAATTCCTACTGCATCCATGGCTTCATGAACTGCAATCCAGATCTCGGAATGTTTACCGTGCAGAATTTCTGCAGCCAGGGCAAAGGCGTTGCGGCCTGCCTGAAAATCAGCAAAAGGAGTTAGCAACTGGGATCCGGCCAGTGCGAAAATCTGGCTGGCATTGGCGATCCCAATTCCCTGCACGTTCGGGCCAGTACCCAGGCGCGGGTGCTGACCACCCTCAACCAGAATATAAAAAGCCTGATTAATGATGGATGAATTGATATGCACCCCACCCTGATCTTCCTCAATGGATAAATCAAAAAACTGGTTGTAGTGATCCGGGTAACCTCCAGGCAAGCCGCTGTTGACGCTTTTCGGGTTGCTCATGCTGCGCAGCGGGCCGGTATCAGAGCGTAACTCCCAGAGTGCAGGATAGGTCGGGATATTGGTCGGACTTGACCCCATACGGCCACCGGCATCACGCCAGGCCCTGAAGGACACACCGATGGCATCAGATATGGCTTCATCCATGGCTCCAGATTCAAACTCATAAACCAGGTCACTGCCATTGGAAACAATGCCGTGGGCCAGTTCATGTGCAACGACTTCAATAAAGGGAATGGCAACTTCAGGAATGTACAGCTCGTTCCACTGCGAACTCCACATGGCATTAAATGAGTCACCGACACACTGATTCCATGGGTCACCCTGAAAATAATGAACTCCGGCAATGGCTTTTAGTCGCAGCCCATTGTCATCAAGACTGTCCATGCCCAGCACACTGCTCATAAACTCATAGGCATCCCCAAGAGTATCGTAAAGTTCATCTACATGGCCCGCCCCGCTGGATGCTTCACCTTCACTTCGATGGTACTGTTCTTCCTCAACCATCAGCTCAATTTCAAATGCTGACTGCGGATCCAGGGGAAATGTGATACCTGCTGCCCTGCAGGCAGCTTCCATATCACCGACTTCGCGAATCAAGGCGGTATAAACCATCGGATAGCTGGCGATCACTTCACCATTGAGTGCATCAACAAAAATTCTTTCCTGTGTGGCGCCAGAGGCACCATCGGAATTACCTTCCAGCTGCCAGCTCAGTCTTAATTCATCATCAACAACCATATATACCGGTGTATCAGAACTGAAAGATGTATCACTCAAGCCTGATGCTGTAATTGCATCTTCTATACTTACACTGGCCTCACTGGGTGTGTCTTCCGGAAAAGCCTGATGCTGGCCGAGCAAGGCAAGCTGATTCCCCTGGGCATCCAGAATCAGGCGCGACTGAAACCCTACGACAGGATAGCCCTGATGGTTTTGCTGGACGGTATGAATGCTGAAATTGTTAATGCTCGCACTCTGTTCACTGAGCATTAACTCGTCGGCGGGACCAAGGTTCAACTCGGCATGCAGGTCAGTGCTGAGCCACTGAATAATTTCTTCATCACTGGAAAAAGTCCGGGTATTCTCGCCAAATCCATCAAAAAAAACTTCACTATCCTGTGGGTAGACATTGCCGCCAATTGAGAAAGTACCGGCAAATAGCAGAAGGCTTAGTAAAGTTTTTTTCATCAGGCCTCTCCTATCACTGTAGGCAGTCGTAACAGTACCGATCCATCATTGGCATCCAGAAACACCCTTTCTTCCCTGCCATCAATCAGCAGAACGCTATACCAGGCCAAATGATAATTATCTTCAACTTCAAGTATCAGCAGTTGTGCTGCGTCTTCATTTCTGGAACCAAGTGCCTGGTTCAGCGCCGCCCCGGCTATCTCCAGAGCCTGTTCGTAAGTAAGGGCCGGTTCGACATCTATTTCAATATCAGCACCTGTAGAGCCGCTGACATTAAAGACATTGCCATTGTTTTCCACAGCGATTACCTCACCGCCGAACACCGGGATGCCCTGATGTCTTTGCTGCATACGGATTATCCGGTTGCCTCCGGCTTCGGCTTCACTGCTGATCGTCAACGCATCATCCGGACCAAGGCTGCCGGTAAGCACCAGTAAATCGGTTACTTCTGCGACCAATTCTTCATCACTGCTGACCGAAATGTCGGTATCCAGTTCCAGGGAGTCAAGCACCCTGTCCTGGCCGGCTGCACCCTCATCGTTACCAGCCACAACTTCATCCGGCTGTGCAGGAGCATCCCCTCCTTCAGTATTTGCTTCTCCTTCACCAGCCCCTTCTGTCCCTTCCTGTGCAGGAGCCGGCACCTGCTCCTGTGCTACCTGTCCCGCATCGCTATTTTCTCCAGCATTTTCCCCGTCCGACTCCTGGCCGCCACGTGTCACAAATAACAGGGCAATGACTATGATTACCACGCCAATACCGATAATCAGTTTCTTGTTATTGTTGCCCGTACCGACAGCAACATCATCCTGTCCAAGCGGGGCTGACTCAGGGGCAGGCGCCGTCTTGCCGGGATTGGTTACCGGATCTTCTACATCCGGCGTGGATGAATCAGGTTTATCAGTATCACTCATGGAAGGACCCTTTTTGTTATCGGGTTTGCTATCGGGAATTTCAAGCATTATAACCGTTGTGTTGTCATGCTTGGGAAGTTGTTTGATTTTTTCGATAAATATTTTTTCCAGCTGTATCTCTCTGTCTTCCGGCAACTGAGAAAATAATTCCAGTACTTCTTCATCAGTAAAGATTTCCCAGAAGCCATCACTGCAGATGGTAAAACAATTGCCCTGCTGCAGGTTCCAGTGAGTAATTTCCGACTCAGGCTCGTCTTCACCACCAATATTTGAAATTACAGTGCCCTGATCAGGGTCAGTTGCCATTTCTTCTTCACTTATTTTGCCTTGCAGTACTTTCAGCTGCGCCATGGAGTGATCAATGGTTCTGGTTATTTTTCCAGAAGAAGAATACTGCACGGCACGGCTGTCTCCGGCATGAATGGAGATGGCATGCATGCTGCCTTTGTCATGAAAGAGGTAAAGGGCAACGACTGTGGAACGGGGCTCAATTTCCTCAGCCAAACCAGCCATTTTTACTGCCTGGTGGCTTTCAGTAATCAGCTGATTGAGGAATGCTTCGACTGCATCATTATCAAGGCTGTCTGCTGAAATGTGTTCCTGCCACTGGGCTTCAGCGGTCTCGACAATAGTCTGTGCTGCCAGTGCGCCGCCACGGTGACCACCCATACCATCGGCAACCAGGCACAATATGGCCTTACCTTGCGGATGCTGCAAAACGCAAAATCGATCCTGATTTTCTTCGCGGTTCCCAATATGGCTAAAACAAGTGATAGAACACTTATCAAGAACTGCCATTAGCTGCTTCTTCTGGCCAATCAAAGGAAGTTAACGATAGCCCTTTTACAGGCTTTCCTCAACACCAGTTTTTTATCAGAAAATATAACTGTCGCAGATTTGGCGCAATCCCGAATTATTCTATAGAATAAGCGTCTGCATAAACTCAGGGTGGTATGCATGTCATTCAGAACTTTTTCAGTCGGTAGAGCTTCAGATGCTGATATCCAGATCAATGGCCAGAGTGTTTCCCGCAAACATCTGGAGCTGACACGTACTGATGATGGCAAATACTACCTGATAGATGCTAATTCCACAGCTGGTACCCGCATAAGGAAAGGCGAATCCTGGGAATTAATGAAACAGGGCTTTGTTAATGAAAGTGACATCCTGCTGCTCGGCAAAGAAGAAGTTCAGGTCCGGCAGCTGGTGCATTCGATTAAGCACTGATCCATAACTTGTCCGGCAGCCAGGGAAAGCCTTTCGTTGCCTGAGAAAGCGGAATTAAGCTATGAATAATCTTGAACAACAGGAAACAACCTACCGTGTAATTGTTGCCCTGGTTGCTATCATGATCGGTGCGGTTTTCATTGCCATCATGTCACTGATAAGCTCACCGTCTGAAGATGTTGTCGGAGAGCTGGTACTCGCAGATATTCTTTTCGACCGCTCCACAGACGTCTTCCCCTATCCCTTGACCATCCAGAATATCATGTGGCTGCTGTTCATGATCGGCTTTGGTGAACTCTGGGTCCGTTTTGACCGCGGCAAGAAAGAAATTGCCCAGCTCAAACGCGGCCTGTTGCCGGAAGATGATACGACAATGCTGCGTGCCAAAGAGCTGGTTCCGATTTTCAGCTCAGTGGTTGATAACAAGCATACCCGTTATTTTTTCCTGCCACGGCTGATTCACCGTATTATTCTGCAGTTCCAGAACAGCCAGTCCATAGACCAGTCCAACAACCTGATGAATTCCAGTCTGGAGTTGATGCAGCATGAGATCGACCTGAAATACAACATGGTTCGTTACCTGGTCTGGCTGATTCCGACTATCGGCTTTATCGGAACAGTTATCGGTATCGCCCTGTCATTGTCGGAAGCATCCGATATGCCAGACCTGGGACAAAGTGATGCAATTCGCGTCTGGATGGGCGTGCTTACCACCAAACTTGGTGTGGCGTTCAATACGACCCTGCTGGCGCTGGTTATGTCTGCAATTCTGGTGTTTTTTATGCACCTGGCGCAGGGACGGGAAGAATCCGCACTCAACAACACCGGCCAGTATTGTATGGATAATTTAATCAACCGACTTTATGAAGAAAAATAAACTGAAATTTTTCCCGGAGGATCATTATGGCAGTTAAACGAGGCCCAGACGGTGTACCGGTAGATGTCCCGTCCGTCATGCATGAAAAATCCAAGCAGTCGTCAGGCAATGCAGGAAGTGAAGCACCGACTTCCCTGTTTGATAATACATCAAGTCCTGGCAATAACGACGATGCGCCAACTGAAGTCAATCAGCAGTCTCCCGGTGGCAGCCTTTTTGCTGATGAGCCACCTACCGTTAAAGCCGGAGACAGCTCTGGCAGCTCGAAAGAAACCCAGGCAGCATCATCAACTGCTCCTGCAAGCGATGAGCCTGCTACTGTAATAGCCGGAGGCCACAGCAAAGCCCGGCAGCCCCATACCCAGGAAGAACCCCAGTCCGGCCCGGTTGATGCCATGGCCGATCCGGTGGTTGGCTGGCTGGTTGTTATCGACGGTCCCGGAAAAGGCAATTATCTCAAGCTGGGTAACGGCCAGAACAGTATAGGCCGTGGCCCAACCGAACGCGTCAAACTGGATTTCGGGGATGAGCAGATTTCCCGTGCCAATCATGCCATTCTGACTTTTGATCCGCGCGGCCTGAGCTTTTATATTCAGCAGGGTTCCGGTACCAATCTGGCCTACCTGAATAACAGCCCGGTGCTTGCTCCTGCCCAGTTAAGCCCTGGTAGCCGTATCACACTGGGTGAAACCACACTTTTATTTGTTCCGCTATGCGGTGAAAACTTCACTTGGGATGAAGAATAAGCAGGTGCATGATGGCTGCTGAGGGTGCCAAAGAGCTTGCGAACCTGACCACCGATTCAGCCTGGGGTCAGATAATTGGCAGCCGTAAATCCCAGCAGGACCGGGCAGCTATCGTCAGCTGGCCCAATGGTTTTTCACTGCATATTCTCGCCGATGGCATGGGCGGGCATGTCGGTGGTGCCGAAGCCAGTCAGCTGGTAGTAAGTACTTTCCGTGAAAGCTTTGTTGCCTCAGAGAAAGAAGAAATCAAAGACCGTTTTCTGGAAGGTCTGAGTGCAGCAAACCTGGCCGTTTACGAATACGTCAAACAAAACCCGGAAATGGAGGGCATGGGCTCTACCTTTCTGGCTCTCATCTTTGACGGCAATGCCGTGCAATGGATCAGCGTCGGAGACAGCCCCTTGTGGTTATATCGTCAGGGTAAGCTAAGCCGGCTTAATGAAAATCACTCCATGGCCGAAGAACTGTCCAAACAGGTGGAACAAGGTCTTATCAGTGCTGAAGAAGCCGCAACTTCGCCGGAAAGAAGCCAGTTGCTGGAAGCAGTCCTGGGCCGGGACATCAAGCTGGTTGATTTGCCTGATGAAACATTCAGTGTAGAGGCAGGTGATATATTTATCCTGGCCAGTGATGGAGTGGAAACCTGCTCAGTTGAAGAATTACAGAGCCTGCTTGCTGCCGAACAGGGGAATTCCTTGAGTGATGCTGAAAAACTGGTCGAAATCATTTTACAGAAAGTCACTGAGCACCAGCGCCCTTCCCAGGACAACTCGACCCTGAATATTATTCGCATTCTTGGTGACCAGGCTCATGTACAGACCCTGCGTGGCAAAAACAATAACGAAACTCCGACAGATTCAGATAATGCCGATGAGCATAATGATGAAAACGCAGATAATGAGAGCATGGGCGATGAAAACTAGACCACTGATAGTGTTAACTGTGATAAGCGGCACTGTTTTAAGTAGCCTGGCTGTTGCACAGGATGTCAGGATGGATCCTAACTATGGCAGCACCGATTTAAGTGCCGGTTTTCTGCCTGATCCACAGCTTGTTGAAGTCGCCATTGGGGGCGAGCTTGATGCCGGCAACGCAGATTCGAGTTGCTACGGTTATATCTCTGATGCTCCTGATTACCGCCTTGATTACCAGGCCGCGGGCTGGGGGCTGGGAATTTATACAAGCTCGGAACTGGATACCACAATTTTAATCAATACTCCTGACGGGGAGTGGGTCTGTAATGATGATAATTACAACCTGGCAAATCTCAATGCCGGTTATTATTTTGATGACCCGCAAAGCGGCGAATACAACATCTGGGTAGGTGCCTATTTTGAAGAAGATGTTTTTGGTGATGCGGTTCTGGCTATCACCGAATCTCCCGAAGACAACTGGCAAATAGACCTTTCGCCAAATTTTTCCAGCAACATCTTCAGCCTGAGAGTGTTGAATAATGGTAATGAAGTGCAGACCGGACTGGCTACCCTGGTCACAGATAATATGGTTATTACCAATGAAGCACTGGTCGCCCAGGGTGACCAGTGGATTATCGAAAACCCGCAGAATGGTGCCTCTCTGGTTGCCAGTATTACTGCCACTGATGAAACTGCCGGTCTGGCATTGTTAACCGTTAACGGTATTGAAGGCAGTCCGATAAATCTATCCTACGATTTCCCCGAAACCGGCAGAAATA
Source organism: Gammaproteobacteria bacterium UBA5109 (assembly GCA_002414385.1). Classification (GTDB taxonomy): domain Bacteria; phylum Pseudomonadota; class Gammaproteobacteria; order Pseudomonadales; family Pseudohongiellaceae; genus UBA5109. The sequence continues at coordinate 442,697 of DHZH01000002.1, read as the reverse complement.
TTGCTCTGGGCCTGGCGCAGGAAAACCGTCAGGGTGTCCTGCAGAGTATTGTTGAAACTGATCAGGGCATAAGCCAGATTCGTCATACCGCGCTGGCTGATGATGGGGAATACGGTGCTGCCCTGTTAAATAATTGCGGTGAAATGATCGGTATCAGCCAGCATTCCAGTCCGGTGCTCTCCAACCGTTTGCGACCAGACCAGGATTTTGCATTCAGTGCCAACCTGGACAGTATCAGGACTTTCCTGACCAGTAATAATGTTGATTACTATGAAGCCTTTGATGTTTGTCTGTCAGAAGCCGAGCTTCTGGCACTGGCAGAAGACAAGATCAGGGAACAGGAAGCAATTCTGATTGATTTGTTTGAAGAACAGGAAATTCTCGAAGAGGAAAGACTGCGACTCCAGGAAGCAACAGAAGAATTACTGGCCGAACAGGAAGCACTGGCGGCAGAAAATCAGGCAAGACTGGAAGAACTACAGGCCCGGGAAGCGGAGCTTGAAGCCAGCCAGGAAGCCATTGCCCAGGCTGAAGCCGAACAACTTGAATTGCAGGAAAGACAGGAACAGCTCGAGCAGGAAGCACAAGAACGAGAAGAAGCGCTTGCAGAGGCAGCACGCCAGCAAGAAGTCGATGCGCGCAATCGCATGTATCAGTGGAGCGGTTTTGGCATAGTTGTTATTGCCCTGTTTGGCTTTGTCGTCATGCAGGTCCGCAAACGTCGCCGAAGCCAGGACGAAGCAGAAAAAAATATTCAGCAAGTGAAGCAGCAGAGCCAGGAAATTGAAGAACAACTACAGAAGGCATCCGCTGAATTTCCCGACATTGTCTTACTCGGCAAAGATGAACAGGGCGCCGAGTCACGCCTGAAAATTAACGGTAATGCGCTGATCCGGTCAGAAAACGGTCAGCTTATCGGTCGCTCGGCACAACATGCTGACTATGTACTCAATATCGAAACCGTATCGCGTAAACATTTGCGCGTCATGGTTCGGGATCACAAAATTTATGTTGAAGATCTGCAAAGTGCCAACGGTACCGCCATCAATGGCTCAGTATTAAGTCCCGGCCAGCAGTATGAACTGAATGCCGGAGATTCACTTAAAGTCGGCCTGGTGACCTATCAGGTCAATCTGCTGGAGAAACAGGAGTGAAAATTCGCTCTCGCGAAATAAATATTTTCAGCATGTCGGCACTTGATCTGTTTGCCTCGGCACTGGGTGCTTTTATGTTGCTGACAATTGCCGCCCTGCCCTTTTTCCCCAACACTGGTGATTCCCCGGAACTGGTTGCGGAAGTAGCCGAAGCGCTGGAACAGGCACAGCAGGAACTGGAACAAACCCAGGAAGAACTGTCCCAGACACAAAGTGATTTGTCCCAGTCTCAGCAGGAAGCCGGTGAACTTTCTTCTGAACTGGCTCGCATCAGGATTCCCGAACTGGACATTGTCATCTGTCTGGATGTTTCCGGCAGCATGGGTGAATACATTGATCAGATGAAACAGCAGATTGCCGACCTGGCCACAGTGCTGGACCGTCTATCACCGTCAGTCGGGATTGGTATCGTCTGGTATGGCGACCGACTCTGGGATCAACCGCTTAATTTCCAGCAGATATATCCGACCACCAACTTTGCCCAGATTGAAAGTTTCATCAATCAGCTGGAAGCCAATATGGGTCTCGGTGGCGGCTCAAATGATGACAACCCGGAGGCCCTGTCGGCTGCTCTCAATCAGGCCGTAGTAATGAACTGGCGGCCGCAAAGTCAGCGACGCTACATAATTGTAGTGACAGATGCGCCGGCCTACCCGGAATTGCTGAACACAACCTTTGCTACCGCACAGAATTTCAGCGCCACCACAAGCCCGGAACATTACCTGTCCACCGTAATGGTTGGCAGTGATCAGGCTGAGGAATATTTACGACGTCTGGCACAAAGTGGTCAGGGTGAATTTATTGACAGCACCAGCGGGCAGTCCATGCTGGCGAGCATTATCATGGCCATTGTAACTATCTAAATAGTAACAATTAAAAAATGTGACAATATAATCAGTTAAACAAGAGGCAGGTTGCAGAAAGCATCATGGATACCGAACATCGATTAGCCTTGCCGAAAGGCACAGTTATCAATCAATACCGTATCGAAAGCGTGCTCGGTTATGGCGGATTCGGCATTGTCTATAAAGCCCAGCATATGCGCCTCGGAAACTGGCTGGCAATCAAGGAATATCTGCCTCAGGAACTGGCGACACGCGAATCCGGTACCGTGCACCCCCTTGGTACCCGTGAACAGGTCGATTTTCAGACTGGTCTTGACCGCTTCCTGGCGGAAGCAAAGCAACTGGTACAGTTTGAAAATCATCCAAACATTGTTAACTGCCAGGACTTTATCGAAGAAAACGGCACAGCCTACCTGGTCATGAGCTTTGAAGATGGCCTGCCCCTATCGGACCTGATTCGCGGCCGGGAAAAGAACCAGCAGAGCTTTTCCGAAGATGAACTGCGTCGCATCATTACTCCCTTGCTTAAAGGCCTCGGTGTTGTACATAAACAGCACGTCCTGCACCGCGATATCAAGCCGGGCAATATTTTTATTCGCCGCAGCGACGAACAGCCGGTATTAATCGACTTCGGTGCAGCCAAGCAGAATTTTACCGAACACAGTAAATCCATGGCGCCATACAGTCCGGGCTATGCTGCTATTGAGCAGGTAGAGAGTGACGGCAATCTCGGCCCCTGGACTGACATTTATGCCATTGGCGGTGTCATGTGGCGCATTATCGCCAGTCAGAACCCGCCCCAGGTAGAAAATCGCATGAGTGCAGTAACCCGTAACCGGCCGGACCCGATGACTTCCGCGCTCGAACTGGGCAAAGGTAAATATTCAGAAAATTTACTCAAGGCAATTGATAAATGTCTCTGCCTTAATGAGGAAGACCGCTTCCAGTCTGTCGAAGATGTCCTCGGTTTTCTTGACGGTAATGAACAGGCTGCTGCATCTGCTCCCCCGCCACAGGCAAAGCCGGAAAAAGCAGCAGCCAGCACCGTAAGCAAGCCTGCCGGACAGCAATCCTCTGCCGGGAAGTACGCCATTGCCGCAGTATTGCTGATAATACTTGCCGGTGGAGGCTATTACGGATTCACGGTTTACCAGCAAAACGAAGAATTGCGTTTACAGGCGGAAGCTGAGCGCCAGCGTGCCGAAGAGCTTGCAGCGGAAGCTGCAGCAGAAGCTGCTGCTGCCCTGGAAGTTGCGGAACAGGCTGAAGCCGAGCGCCTCGAACAGGAAAGACTCCAGGCTGAAGCGGAACAGGCCGAGCAGGAAAGACTGGAACAGGAGCGGCTGGAACAGCAACAACAAAACCAGCAGCGCCAACAACAGCAACAGGAACAACTGAGTCAGGCAATTGCTGATCTTGGCCAGATGATTTCCATCCCCTCCGGTTTTTTTGATATGGGCGATCTCTCCGGTACCGGGGACAGCGATGAACTACCGGTACATACAGTATTCATCGATAACTTTGAATTGATGGAACATGAGGTCACTTTTGCGCAATGGGATTCCTGTGTGCAGGCTGGTATTTGTGCCCAACTCAATGACCAGGGTACAGGGCGCAGGGAATTGCGGCCGGTAACCAACGCCAACTGGAATCAGGTACAAACCTATATTGACTGGCTTAACGGTCAAACCGGAGCCGGGTATCGACTCCCTACAGAAGCCGAATGGGAATATGCTGCTCGTGCCGGCAGCACCGCTCAGTATCACTGGGGTAATACCCATCAGTGTGCCCTGGCAAAAATGAATAACTGTGGTGAAGCCGGTACTGCGGAAGTCATGAATTATCCTGCCAATGACTGGGGTCTGTTTGACATGCACGGGAATGCCTGGGAATGGGTACAGGATTGTGCTCGTAACAATTATAACGGTGCCCCGGATGATGGTTCTGCCTGGACCGGAGAAAGTGGCTGCAGCCGAATACTGCGCGGTGGTGGCTGGAACAGCAGTGAACATCAGGGCCGAATTTCTTTCCGCAACTGGATGCCGGCCACTCAGGCCAGTTCCAGCTCCGGTTTTCGACTTGCCCGTTAAGACCATAGAGGTTCAGTGATGACTTTTCATAAAAGCAGATTATTACTTATTACAACTGGTACCTTTGTTTGCTCTATGGCAATGGCCCAGGATTTTTCTCTCACTCCGCGTTTTGGAACGGGATCACTTAGTGGCGGATTTACTCCAGACCCGAACGTCATTTCTGTACTGGCCGGGGGCAGCTTTGATGCCGATGATGCTGATTCTTCCTGTAATGGCTATATCACTGACGAACCTACTTACCGTTTGAATTTCAGCCCTGGCAGCCTCGGCCTGGGTATTTATGTCAATGCCGAATACGATACTACCCTGCTGATCAATAACCCTAACGGTGACTGGTATTGTAATGATGACCACAGCGATCTGAATAACCTGAATTCAGGCTATTACTTCAGTGACCCGGCATCCGGGCAGTATGACATCTGGGTGGGAACCTATTCAGAAAGCAATACCAACAGAAATGCGATTCTGGCAATCACTGAGTTTTCTGAAAGCAGCTGGGAAACAGATTTACAGGCAGCTTCCCCGGAAATCAGCCTGTCCGGGGGGTTCCTTCCTGATCCTTATGTTTTTGAAGTGGTAGCTGGTGGACCCAACGATGCAGATAACTTAAGTAACGGTTGTGCCGGTTATGTTAGTGACGGACCGACTTATCGCCTTAATTATTCTCCCAGTACTACCAGTAGTCTGGGGTTGGGAATCTATACCAGTGCAGACTACGATACGACGATTTCCATTCAGTCTCCCGGCGGTTCCTGGTTTTGCAATGATGACAATTCCAGCCTGGAAAACCTGAACGGAGGATATTATTTCTCGTCACCCGAATCAGGTGAGTATGATATTTATGTCGGCACCTACTCGGAAGATAACAGTGGTCGGCTGGCTTTCCTGGCTATTTCTGAATACTCGGAAGACAGTTGGGAAACCAATATCAGCGCTGCTACATCAGCGCCTGTCGAGGAACCTGTTCCGCAAATTCCGGATGGTGAAATTCAGTTTGGCTCGAAACTGCTTTAGGCTTGCTTGAGCTGTTGCAGTCTTTTGCTTACAGACTGACTGATTCCTGCTTCGTCGAGGCCGCAATCTGCCAGTAGCTCCGCAACTTTTCCATGTCCGAGAAACTTGTCGGGCAAGCCCAGGTTCAGTATTGGCACACTCAGGCCTCTTGCTTCAAGGAATTCATTGACTGCAGAGCCTGCACCGCCCTTGATCACATTTTCTTCTACCGTTACCAGTAAATCATATTCCGCTGCCAGCTCGGCAATCAGCGCCTCGTCCAGCGGCTTGACAAAACGCATATCGACCAGGGTTGCATTCAGTTCTTCCGCACACTTGATCGTATTCTTGAGTAAAGTACCAAAAACCAGAATCGCTACCTGTTTTCCGTGCCGACGAATAATCGCTTTACCTGGCTCCAGCTGGTGTAGCTCATCATCCAGCTCAAACCCTCTTGCGCTGCCACGTGGATAACGCACAGCCACAGGACCGGGAAGTTGAAAACCGGTATAAAGCATATGACGCATTTCATTTTCATCACTGGGCGCCATGACTACCAGATTGGGAATACAGCGCAGATAACTCAAATCAAAACTGCCAGCATGTGTCGGTCCGTCTGCACCAACCAGACCTGCACGGTCGATGGCAAACAGCACATCAAGATCCTGCAGGGCAATATCATGAATCAACTGATCATATGCCCGCTGCAGGAATGTTGAATAAATGGCGACAACCGGTTTGAGCCCGTCACAGGCCATACCTGCTGCAAAGGTCAGCGCATGCTGCTCGGCAATAGCAACATCAAAGAAGCGTTCTGGAAATTTTTCCTCAAACTCACGCATGCCTGAACCCTCACCCATTGCCGGTGTGATCGCCATAAGCCTGGCATCCTGTTCAGCCGTCTCACAAAGCCACTGACCAAATATTTTTGAGTAGGTCGGAATGTTACTTGCCGGCTGCTGCTTTTCTTCCTCAGGCACCAGCTTGTTGAGCGCATGCATACCATAAGGATCTTCCTCAGCGGGCAGATACCCTTTGCCTTTCTGGGTTACCACATGCAATAACAACGGCCCTTTGAGATTCCTGATATTTTCAAGAATATCGACCAGGCCATCAATGTCATGTCCGTCTATCAGGCCAAAATAATTAAAGCCCAGTTCTTCAAAAATTGTCGCTGGCGACACCATGCCTTTCATGTATTCCTCGGCACGATGTGCTGCTTTCCAGGCCTGAGGCACTTTCGATAACACTTTCTTGCTCCCGGAACGCAGAAAATTGTACGGTTTGCTGGCCCACATCCGGGCAAAGTAGCTTGACAGCCCGCCGACATTTTTGGATATCGACATGTTGTTGTCATTAAGAATGACCAGAATATCGTCATCCAGTTCACAGGCATGATTCAGGGCCTCAAATGCCATTCCGGCAGTCATGGCGCCGTCACCAATGACAGCAACAATTTTATGCTCACTGCCACTTTTACGTTTGGCTACCATCATTCCCAGCGCGGCAGAAATGGATGTGCTTGAATGACCAACACCGAAGGTATCGTATTCACTTTCTTCACGGTTGTTGAAAGCTGCCAGCCCGTCTTTTTGCCGGATGGTATGCATGCGGTCACGGCGACCTGTGAGGATTTTGTGCGGGTAGGACTGGTGTCCGACATCCCAGACCAGTCTGTCATCAGGAGTATTCAGAACATAATGCAGGGCGATGGTCAGTTCCACCACGCCAAGGCCGGCTCCAAAATGGCCGCCGGATTTACCAACTGAATACAACAGAAAGGCCCGCAACTCTGTTGCCAGTTGCTCCAGTTGTTCTGCTTCAAGTTCACGCAGATCGGCGGGGGCATTAATGCTATCCAGCAGCGGTGTTTGCGGCCGCTCCTGTGGAATTTCTTCAAACATACTTCTTCTTTATAGAACTAGTAACTTCTGTGTACTACATAAGCTGCCAGGTCCCGTAAAGGCTGTGCGGCAGCATCAAATTTTTCCAGGGCAGCAATGGCTTCTTCACAAAGTTGCCGGGCTTTGTCACGGGCAGCTTCTAGCCCCAGAATACTGGGATAGGTAACCTTACCCAGCGCCTCATCCTTGCCCTGTTGTTTGCCAAGTATGGCAGTATCACCCTCAACATCAAGGATGTCATCCTGTACCTGGAAAGCCAGTCCCAGCGCACTTGCATAATTATCCAGTGCGTCCAGTTGTGCTCGTTCGGCATGTCCGGTACTCAATGCCCCCAGCCTGACGCTGGCCTTGATCAGGGCGCCGGTTTTGAGGCCATGCATTATAGCTAAATCTGTTTCCGTCATGACCTGTCCGGTCTCAAAAAAATCGATAGTCTGTCCACCTGCCATGCCACTGCGTCCGATTGCCCTGCTCAGGGTAACAATCATCTCAACCCGCAGCCTGTCCGCTACCTGCAGGGAGCTGTGCTCGCTGAGCAACTCAAAGGCCAGGCTTTGTAATGCATCACCGGCAAGTATTGCTGTGGCTTCATCGTATTCGATATGACAGGTCGGATTACCGCGCCTGAGTGCATCATCGTCCATGGCCGGCAGATCATCATGAATCAGGGAATAGGCATGAATCAGTTCTACCACACATGCTGGAATATCAGCACAATCTGCTTCAGCCCCCAGCGCTTCGGCACTGGCATAGGCCAACACCGGTCGTAAGCGCTTGCCGCCATTCATCACGGCATAATGCATAGCCTGATCAAGCCGTGACTTATGCTCTCCGGATGAAAGAATTTCATCCAGTAAACGTTCAATACGACTTTTTTTTGCCCTCAGGTATTGCTCGATTTTCATTGATTTATGCTGGCGGACCCAGACCGCTGCTAATCATCATCGGAATCAGGTTCAAAGGCTTCCGCTTCAGGTAAATCACTGTCCTTGGTAAGCAACTGAATACGCTGTTCAGCTTTTTCCAGTGCCACCTGGCACTCTCGGGTCAGTTTTATACCGTCTTCAAAGGCTTTGAGAGACTCTTCCAGACTCAGTTCACCCTCTTCCAGCGCCTCTACCAGCTCTTCAAGCTGCTCAATCGCATCTTCAAAGTTGAATTTGGCTTTTTTAGTGCTCATCAGCGATCTCGTTATTTCGCTTGTCAGGATAGCGAACCCTAGCGGAGAGGGCGGTTGAGGTCAATCACTGTATACCCAAGAGCCACAAACTCAGCCATGCGCACTTTTCCTAAAATTCATTTAATTTGCATATTTGAACGATACTTGAGTGCCAATATCGATGATAATGAAACACCTAATTGGCCATGGAGGGAAACCAAGAGAGTCCCGTAGCTAGTGACTTTCACAACAGTCTGCTGTTACACTAGCGGCCCCACGACATACAGTGGTATAAAAATTCAGGCTGTCCCAGGCCTGTCTGATAAAGAACATTATTTAAGAGACTATTAACGTTTATAGAATGGGGAAAACATTATGAAACGTGCAATCTTGATCGCAGTAGCCGTTTTTGGCTCAATTCTTTCCATCAATAGCTTTGCCCAGAACCGCTCTGCCGAAGAGCAGGCTGTGGTAGATACTGAAACCAGACAGGCTGTATTTAAATTGCTGGCATTCAACATGGCCCCTCTGCAGGGTATGGCTCGTGGCGGTGATTACAATGCTGAAGTTGCAATCGGAGCACTGGAAAACATCGAAGTGCTGGCCAGTATGATTGTTCCGACTTTCGGAGCGGATACAAGTGGTTTTAACGTTGAGACCCGTGCGCTTGATCGCATCTGGGGCGATATGGGTGGTTTTGAACAGGCTGCAATGGACCTGGTTGATGGTGCTAATGCCGCTATTGAAACTCTCAACAGTGAGGGTGCCGGTGGTGTGCGCTCAGCTATTCAGCAGGTTGGCCCAATGTGTGGCGCCTGCCACGATGCATATCGTGCTGAATAATACTGACTAGAATCAGTATTACCGGAATTAAAAAAGGCAGCCCAGGCTGCCTTTTTTTATGCTCTGTATTTCTATATAAGCTTTAACTCTTACCTGTCACGCATCAGAAAAGCCGCCAGGGCTTCACGGTCTTCCTGCGACAGCTGACTGGTATGTTCGATAACATCCAGCATTTCACCACCAACCTGTTCGAAGTTCATGGTGAATCCATCTTCCAGAAAGTATACAAAATCATCATAGGAATAATCGGCCAGGCCTTCGGGGGTCAGTGGTGCTGACGCAACACCTTCCTGACCGGCAAACTCATTGCTCAGGTCAGAAATACCCAGGGCATTTCTCGGGGTATGGCATTCGCCACAGTGGCTGAAATGACGGGCCAGATGTGCACCTCGTTGCAGCTGTGGGTCATCCGCCACCGCCGGTGGTTCCCCTTCCATGAAATCAGCCATGATATTCCAGCCACTCATCATCCAGCTGAATTGCCAGGCTGGCAGTTCATGCTGGTAACTTTCACTGGCAATCGGTGACAGGGTCACCATGTAGGCAGCAATATCCAGCACCTCTTCATCGCTCATACCCATGTATGAACGATATGGAAAAGCCGGCCAGTAGAACCCGCCGTCTGGGGAACGACCATGTTTAATGGCCAGAATAAAATCACGCCCGGTCCAGCCACCAATTCCGGTTTCTTCATCCGGGGTAATGTTTGGTGTGACAAAATGTCCGCCAAAGGGCGATTCGATTTCATAACCCCCACTTGGTCCCTCTGCATCTCCTGTTTGGTGACAGGCATTACAACCAGCAGCATTGTAGAGATACTCGCCACGTGCGATAGCTTCCGGAGAAGTCGGAATTTCCGGGTTACCGACAGCGGGCAAGCCAAAGACCCAGTAAAGGCCTCCAACAACCACGACTAATGAGACAAGCAGGGATAGTAGTTTTTTATTCATTTATTTTCCTTTATCGTTCTGCCAACAAAACGGAGGCGATTTTAACATTGAATTGCGAATTAAATTTGACCGGTATTGGCCCTTTTTTGTTTTTCCTTGAAAGCCAGTTTGCTTTGCTTGCGCTGGGCAATGGTTTCACTGACCTCCGATCCCAGATGAACTTCACCACGACTCAGTGCCAGGTCTATCTGTCGCTGACGTTCCTTGAAGGCCTGCTTTTGCGCGGGGCTTAAATGCTCGTAACATTGCGGGCAGGAGACGCCTTTCTCATAGTGTTCATGCTGTTTGTCCGCTTCGGTAATGGGCAGACGACAGGCATGGCACTGATCATAGGTACCTTTTTGCAAGCCGTGATCCACTGACACCCGGTTATCAAACACAAAACATTCACCTTCCCACAGTGATTCATCCTGCGGAATCTCTTCCAGATATTTAAGGATGCCTCCCTTCAGGTGATAAACCTCATCAAATCCCTTTTCCTTTAGATAGGCAGTGGACTTCTCGCAACGAATGCCGCCAGTACAAAACATGGCTATTTTCTTATGTTTGTCCGGATTCAGATTGGCCCTGACATAATCCGGGAAGTCACGGAAGGCTTTGGTATTCGGGTTCACAGCATTTTTAAAGGTGCCGATTGCCACTTCATAATCATTTCGGGTATCAATCAGCAGCACTTCCGGGTCTGAAATAAGTTCATTCCAGTACTCCGGATCAACATGGGTTCCAACTTTGCGCCTGGGATCAATATCCTCAACCCCCATAGTAACGATTTCCTTTTTCAGCTTTACCTTGCTGCGATAAAAGGGGTAATCATCATCAAAAGATTCCTTGTAGTCGAGGTCTTGCAGTCGCGGATCAGCTTTTAACCAGGCAATGACGGCATCAATTCCCTCTCGGGAGCCGGCAATGGTGCCATTAATACCTTCATGAGCCAGAAGCAGGGTACCTTTGACCTTTTGCGCCAGCATCAGGTCCAGCAGCGGTTGCTGCAGTTTTTCGAATTCGTCGAGCCTGACAAAATGATACAGTGCGCAGACGATAATGTTGGGCTTGTTCATCGTTTTTACCTTTGCGAGTCGGAGCGTAAATCCGGAGCAAAATGCGGGCGGGATTATAACAAATTGTGCCAAACAGGGTAGGAGCGGTATGAACCACGAACTTGCCGGGGTCGGTCATATTCCATCAGGCTGACTGCGGACCATGCTCCCAGCCGATTTCAGCCAGCATCGGTGCATCAATCATGTGTTCGAGCGTGGTTATATTTTCCCGGTAAGCTGGCATGGCCGGATCAAGTTGATTGGCAATCCAACCATAGAGTTTGAGCCCGTCTTCCTTGATTGCTGCAGCGCTGAGCAGGGCATGATTGATACAGCCCAGACGCATGCCGACTACCAGGATCACCGGAATATTCAGCACTCTGACCAGATCAGCCATAGTTTCAGATTCATTTAACGGGACCTTCCAGCCACCGGCTCCTTCAATCAGCATGAAATCAACATCCCTGGCTGTGGCCTCCAGGCACAAGCGCCCGAGTTCTTTCACGCTCAGGGTAATACCTTCCAGTTGTGCAGCAAGGTGCGGGGCAATAGCCTGTTGCAGGCACAGTGGATTAATTTCTTCATATGACAATGACAGGGTACAGGCCTGCTGCAAACGCAGTGCATCCTCATTTTGCATGCCCGAAGGAGTGGCTTCTCCTCCAGCTGCCAGGGGTTTAAATGCTGCCGTGGAGTATCCTGCCTGCTGCGCTGATTTTAACAGGGTGCAAGCAACATGGGTTTTCCCAACACCAGTGTCGGTACCAGTTACAAAGTAAGTCCCCGTATGCACCCTACACTACTCCGGCACTCAGGTACTGCAGCTGATAAGTCACCGGAATGCCACGCCCGGTTTCAGAGTTCCCCTCAAAGGCCTGTTTTAGTCTGACAATCTTGTTACGACCATTCAGCCCCCGACCCCGCCCGGCATTCAAGTTGCGTGCACCAATGGATTTAAGCTCGCGAGTCAGCGCTGCCAGGTTTGGATAGTAACGCAGTTTTTTTTCACCCTGCAGAACAGGTTTTTGAAAACCTGCGTGCTCAAGCACATTCCGTAAAGCCACATCATCATGAAAATGATTAACATGCACGGCATCATCAATTTTTTGCCAGGCCTGTTCAAGCTCAACCAGTGTTCCCGGCCCGAAGGTAGTCATGAATATTTTGCCATCATTCTGCATTACCCGGTGCAGGTCATTAAACAGCGCAGGATAATTCTGACACCATTGAATAGCCAGTGATGAAAAAATCAGGTCAAAACTGTTATCCCTGAAAGGCAGGTTTTCAGCGTCGGCGCAGACAAAATATTCATTAAGATTTTCCTGCTGATGTTGACGGGCGGCAAAACCCAGCATGCCCTCGGCGATATCCAGGCTGACAATTTCTGCAGCAGGGAACAGCTTTTGTAGACTCGCTGTGCAATAACCGGTACCACTTCCCAGATCCAGCAAGCGTTTTACCCGGTCATCTGCCTGAATTTTTCCCAGTAGTTTATCGGCCACTTCACGCTGCAATGATGCATGTGCATCGTAGCTTTTCACCGCCTGGTTAAACGAGCGAGCCACTTCATTTTTTGCTATCCGGTATTCAGCCTGTAGCATGTTTTGTTTCCATCTGAATCAGAGGCTGGATCTTTTCCAGAGCAGCCAGCAGAAACTGTAACTGTTCATCACTGTGCTCTGCACTGAAAGTAAAACGAAGTCTCGCTGTTCCTGCCGGTACTGTTGGTGGACGAATGGCGCTGACATAAACACCCTCGGCTTCAAGCATCTGACTGGCCTGTATAGTCGTACGGGCATCACCCAGTATCAGCCCCTGAATCGGGGTGAAGGAATCTGTCAGTGTAAAACCCAGCTCTTCACAACACCTACGAAATTTTTTAATCAGTGATTGCAGCTTTTCCCTTCGCCATTGTTCCTGCTGCAAAAGTTTCAGGCTGCAACGGGTCGCTTCAGCCAGTGCTGGTGACAGTGCAGTCGTGTAGATATAGGGTCGGCAAAACTGGATCAGATATTCGATCAATTCTTCACTGCCGCTTACAAATGCTCCCTGTGTCCCAAAAGCCTTGCCCAGAGTAGCTATCAATATGGGGAGATTCTGTTCATCAATAACTGCGCCCTGCTCCCTGAAATGTTCAACACTTCCTCCTCCCTGCTTACCCAATACCCCAAAGCCGTGTGCATCATCAAGCATTAGCTGTGCGTGATGCTTTTTTCCAAGAGCAATCAATTCCGGCAAGGCTGCACAGTCTCCATCCATGCTGAATATACCGTCACTGACAATAAAGGAATCATTCGTTCCCGGGTTATTGCCAAGCATCCTGTCAAGTCTTTCAGTATCAAGATGGGAATAGCGCTGAAAGCGGGCACCGGAAAACAGGCCTCCATCCAACAGGGAAGCATGATTAAGCTTGTCTTCAAAGACCCGGTCTTTTTTATCAAGCAAAGCCGTCAGGGTACCGACATTGGCCAGATAGCCGGAAGAAAACAGCAATGCCCGACTGCGGCCGGTAAAAGCGGCCAGTTCTTCTTCAAGGGCATGGTGGGCATGACTGTGCCCGACAACCAGATGGGAGGCTCCACTGCCAACACCATATTTATCCAGTCCATTCCTGCAGGCCCTGATGACTTCTGGATGACTGGCAAGTCCCAGGTAATCATTGCTGCAAAAATTCAGCAGCTTTTTACCGTCCATTATAATAGTGGTGGTCTGGGGCGATTCCAGGGAACGTCTGTTGCGGTAAAGATCCTGCGACTGCCGCTCAGTCAGTGCCACTTTTAACTGTTGTGAAAAAGTTTTCACTGGGGCATTGCATCATAGTATGTCTGGCTTTTTTCCGGCAAGGATTCGGGTGGCATGACATCGTGCTGTTTTTCTTCCGGCCTGATACCCAGTTTGGCAAACAACGTCATGTCTTCGTTTTCCAGCGGATTGGATGTGGTGAGCAGCTTCTCACCGTAGAAAATTGAATTTGCTCCGGCAAAGAAACACAGAGACTGTAGCTGTTCGTTCATGCCTTCGCGACCAGCCGATAAACGCACATGTGATTTCGGCATCAATATTCGTGCTACCGCAATCATGCGAACAAAATCAAAAGCTTCTATGTCTTCTACGTCCTGTAAAGGTGTACCTTTAATTTTCACCAGATTGTTGATGGGAACAGATTCAGGATGTTGCGGCAGGTTAGCCAGTTCACGCAGAAAATTGATTCGGTCTCTGGCATTTTCACCCATGCCTACGATACCACCACAACAGACCTTGATGCCTGCATCGCGAACACGTGCCAGTGTATCCAGTCGATCATCAAAGCTTCGAGTGCTGATAATTTTTTCGTAATATTCCCGTGAGGTGTCTATATTATGGTTGTAGTAATCCAGTCCGGCATCGGCGAGAGCCTCTGTCTGCTCCGTACTCAACATGCCCAGAGTCATGCAGGTCTCCAGACCCAGTTCCTTAACCCCTTCAACCATGGCTAGCACATGCGGAAAATCTTTTTTCGAGGGATGCTTCCAGGCCGCGCCCATGCAAAAACGCGAGGCACCGTTTTGTTTGGCCTTTCTGGCTTCATCAAGTACCTGCTCAACTTCCATCAGCTTTTCTTTTTCCAGCTCGGTGTTGTAGTGGCCACTCTGAGAGCAGTATTTGCAGTCTTCCGGACAGGCTCCGGTTTTAATCGACAGGAGTGTGCTGACCTGCACTTCATTGGGATCAAAGTACTGACGATGCACTGACTGTGCACGAAACAAAAGATCGTTAAAAGGTAAATCAAACAGGCCCTGAATTTCGTCAGTGCTCCAGTCGTGGCGAAGTGTACTCATAAAATTTGTTCCTGCCGAAAAGTGGATAGCCGGATAGCTTCAACTACCCTGAATTAAAGCAAGAATTCTACAGGTCAACTGATTTGATGGCAAAAGTTAACAGGTGGTTAAATAATATCCAGTTTTGTTTGTTTCCGGGAACCTGTGTCATATGCGACAAGGCTTCCTATCGCCAGCTTGATTTGTGTCTGGACTGTGAGGCGAATCTTCCCAGGCCTGCTTCCCCCTGTCTCTGTTGCGGCCTACCCTTGAGAACAGGATCTTACAAAGGAGATATTTGCGGACGCTGTATCAACAAAACGCCGCCCTATACACGGATCATTTCAGCATTTAATTATGCCGAGCCCGTCAATTCCCTGATCAGCGCTTTCAAATACGCCGATAAACTTGCTTATGGCAGGGTGCTCTCAGAGCTGCTGCTGCAAAAACTTGAAGTTGTCTACCAGCATCGCCCGTTGCCGGACCTGCTGATCCCCATGCCCTTACATGCAAAGCGTGTGCGTGAGCGTGGCTATAACCAGGCGCTGGAAATTGCCAGAATACTGGGCCGCAATCTGGATATTCCCATCGACTACCAGAATTTTACCCGCAACAGGTATACCAGTCCGCAGGAAGGACTGAATATACAACAGCGCCGCAGTAACCTGCATAGAGCATTTACCTGCCGGAATAATTCCATCAGCCTGCCAGCCTGTGTTGCAATTGTTGATGATGTTATAACGACCACGGCCAGCATCCAGTCGCTGTGCAAAATTCTAAGGAAATATGGCGCCGAAGAAATTCATGCCTGGTCTCTGGCAAGAGCTCTCAGAAAAGTCTGAGAAAAACATGCAGCTTCCCTATTTCGCCACAGTAGAAACTTTCATGCCGCTAAAAGCCATGCAGAATAATAAAACAAGCTTCATAAATTCCAACACGATATAGATACTGTGCAGGGATGATTCATCGACCGCTCCTCCTCCCATTATCACTTCGACACGGTCGTCAAGCACAGGCAAGAGCCAAACTGTCTGGAGAAAGATGATAAGCGCAAGCAGCGCGATGTAAACATGTATCCGTTTTCTGCCCAGTAAAAAGCCCAGTGTCAGTACACAAAAAACCAACATTAATTCCAGGACATTAAATACCTTAAATGTTTGCCTCCCTATATCGAGAGCCACCGACAAGGACAGACTGGGTGCCATGAACTTTACCGGCGTGGCAAGAAAGGAAACACCCAGCACCAAGCCAATCCAGACCAGACAAATAACGCTAAATATGATGGATTTTTCGAGCTGAATCTTCATAGAAAGCTTCACTGGAAACACGGCACATATAATAATGTATTTAAAATACATTATTTGAATTATAATAAGCTTTGTCAATGAAAACTATGATCTGAACGAGTCCAGCGTCATCAGTTCAGCAAAATTCTGCAAAGGCACGCTGCTGACTGAAGAGAGAGCTTTCTGCAAGGAAAACGACGAGACCTGTAGATTGCTCTATCTGAATTTGCGAAAAATATACCAGGTAGGAATTTGTTAGCTTTTCCTTTTAGAATCTTTTTTCTCCTTACCGCCGCTTATGCGGTGCTTATAGTGCCGCTTTGGCTGGGTATTTTTTTTTCCGGTCTAATTTCTGTTGATCCGGTTCCGCTTTTTATCTGGCATTCTCACGAATTAATTTTTGGCTTTGTATTGGCTGCCGTTGCCGGCTTTATGCTGACAGCCATCTGTACCTGGACAGGTTCCCAGCCATTAAGCGGTAAATATCTGGGTGTTGTTGTGGGGATATGGCTGCTAGGAAGAATCGCCTTTTTGTTTCCCGGTGTTTTTGGCGTGAAGCTGGTTTCCCTACTGGATATCCTGTTCCTGCTTTTTCTTCTGCTGTACGTAAGCTACATCCTTTTCAAGCATAGAAACTGGCGTAATCTGCCGATGAGTTGCTTGTTGCTCCTGTTGTTATGCGCAAATATCGTTATTCACTGGGGCATCAATACTGACAATCTCATCCTCTCCACAAGAGGCAGGCTCTTTTCACTGGAGGTTATTCTCATATTGATCGTGTTGGTTGGCGGAAGAATCATCCCCGCATTTACGGCAAACTGGCTGGCAAGAAAGGGCCAGGAGCGCAGCCTTATAAAATCCAGCAAGTTACTGGATATCTCCTGCTTTTCCTGCCTGTTTCTGCTCCTCATTGCCGATGTGTTTCTGGCTGCGACAATGATCAGTGCATACCTGGCACTGCTTAGCTCTGTATTGTTGCTAGCCCGTCTGCTCGGTTGGAAGGGCTGGTTAACCTTTAGTGAGCCACTTTTGTGGGTCCTGCATCTAGGCTATTTCTGGGTGATTCTTGCTCTCTTTCTGAAGGGCATGGGGCTGTTTTTTCCGTTCATTACCCCTTCCGTGTGGATTCATGCTCTCGGCCTGGGAGCTATCGGCACTATGATTATCGGTGTTATGACCAGAGTTTCCCTGGGGCACACTGGCAGACAGTTGAAGTTACCTCCTTACAGTGTATTCAGTTATTACCTGATTACACTAGCTGCAATCTGCCGTCTGGCTTACGGACTGGGAATTCATTCCTCGGCTGTTATTCTGACTATATCCGGCCTGGCTTGGAGCCTGGGTTTTCTGGTTTTTATCATTACCTACTGGCCAATTCTGACCCGGGAAAGAATCGACCAGGCAAGTGTTTAACAGCCATTATTCAAGCAAAGATCGAGAACATAAACAGACAGACAAACAAAAAGACTGTTTTCAGCCAGAAAACATTGTTTAGTAAAATTAATATTTTTGATAAGGTGATATTGACTATTATCAAGCTGCGCGCGTAATAATCCTGATAGAATTAACACTTGTTGGTAAATTGATCACTGAACCGAGCTATGCAAAAAGCAAATTTTTTCTACCCCTTGTTCAGACCCGGACTGATCTTTACCGAGATAGCCAAAGGCAACGCTTTTTCTTCTCCAGCACTGGCTTTCATGTTACCTGTTCTGCTGATTCTGCCACCACTATTTTTATGGCTCGGGACCGGCATGTTTGGCTGGCGGCTGGGTTCGGCAAGCCCCCTCTACATGGAAAATACGGTGCGACTGATCATCAGCCTGAGTTATTTCGGGGCTCTGTGTATCGGTTTTTTCGGAACTGTTTATATTGCGCAGTGGATGGGCAGCACTTACGGCGTTAAAAAAAGCAGCCGCGCTTATTTTTCCTTGCTCACGGTCGTGTTCTTTCCTATCACTGTGGCCAGTATTGCGCACATTTATCCGAACGGCTTTTTCAATGTGCTGATTCTTTTGCCGACACTTATCTGGTGCATGAGCCTTTTATATCGAGGCTTGCCGGTGGCACTGGAAATTCCGCCGGAGCGTGGCATGCTTATGTCTACTTCACTGGTAGGCTGGCTGCTGGTTGGTGCTGTCAGCATTCTGGGAATATCGGTTGGCTTATGGACAGTCGGCATCGGACCATCTATCGCTGTATAAATTCAGGAGCATGAATGTCACAAAGTAACCAGGAAATTTATCATGACGCAGTAGTCAAGCGCCTGATACAGTTTTCAGTATTCTGGGTAATTATTGCCATGGGAGCCGGCGTCTATCTGGCTGCAGAATTTATATGGCCTACAATTGATTTTGGTCAGTTCTGGCTTTCCTTTGGCCGACTACGTCCAGTACACACCAACGGCATCATTTTCGGTTTCGGTGTCAGTGCCCTGATGGCAACAGCTTTCTACAGTGTACAGCGTACTTCCCATGTTCCACTGTTTATGCCCAAACTGGCCTGGTTTTGCTGTTATGCCTGGCAGCTACTGGTCATACTCGGAGCTATTTCCCTGCTGGCCGGCTGGACCTCCAGCAAGGAATATGCCGAACTTGAATGGCCTTTTGATATTGCTATCGCGATTATCTGGGTTTGCTTCGGTGTAGTGTTTTTCGGCACTATCGCCACCCGGCGTATCCGGCCGATTTATATTTCCAACTGGTTTTATGGCGGCCTGATCATCGTCATTGCCATGCTCCATATCGTCAACAATCTGGCCATTCCGGTTACCTTCGGAAAATCCTATTCACTTTATGCCGGCGCCCAGGATGCTATCGTGCAATGGTGGTACGGACATAATGCGGTCGGCTTTTTACTGACCGGCGGTTTTCTTGGCATGCTGTATTACTTTTTGCCCAAGCATTCCGAGCAGCCAATCTGGAGTTACCGGCTCTCGGTCATTTCCTTCTGGGCATTTACCTACTCTTATATCTGGGCCGGGCCGCATCACTTGCATTACAACTCGATTCCCGAATGGGTGCAGTCACTGGGTATGGTAATGAGCCTGATTCTGCTGGCGCCATCCTGGGCAACCATGATTAACGGCATCATGACAGTAAGTAAGGCCTGGCAAAAGCTTAGGGTTGATCCGGCACTCAAATTTATCGTCCTGTCACTGGCGTTTTACGGTCTGGCAACTTTTGAAGGCCCGATGATGGCTATCCGCAGCGTCAATGTAGTCAGTCATTTTACAGACTGGACTATTGGCCATGTGCATTCCGGTGCCTTGGGGTGGAATGCCATGATTACCTACGGCACTTTCTACTTTCTGGTACCGAAACTGGTCGGTCAGCCTCTGCACAGTATCCGACTGGCAAATATCCATTTCTGGCTGGCACTGTCCGGAACCATTTTATATATCCTTTCCATGTGGGCCGGTGGCGTGTCACAGGGCCTGATGTGGCTCAGCGTAGATGATTACGGTCAGCTGAGTTTCAGCTTCCGGGAAATCATGGCATCCATGACCTCCTATTACGGGCTGCGCCTGATTGCCGGCCTGATCTTTTTCATCGGCACCATTCTGATGGCCTGGAATCTGGGAATGACGATGCGGGGACGTAATACTGTCCCGGTCACTCCACCTCCGGTACCGGAGAAATTCCGCCTCGACCGAAAGGCTGGCAAGGATGAAACCACTATTGCTCCGGGAGTCCCCGCCGCATGAATGCACTCAAACTACACCGGATCCTGGAACAGAACACCGGTCTGCTGATTTTCGGCATTCTGTTTATATCCTCAATAGGCGGTCTGGTACAGATTCTGCCGAGTCTTAATGATGAAACCCTGAGCACACCGACAATGAATACCCGTGTCTATGATGCAGTCGAATTAACCGGGCGTGATATTTATATTCGTGAAGGCTGTCATGTCTGTCATTCCCAGCAGATACGACCACTGGTGGCAGAAGTAGAACGTTACGGGCCATATTCACGTTCCGGTGAATTTGTATATGACCGACCTTTCCTGTGGGGCTCGAAACGTACTGGACCCGATTTACATCGTATAGGCGGCAAATACAGTGACCAGTGGCACGAAACCCATTTGCTGAATCCAAGAGCAGTGGTGCCTGAGTCAATCATGCCTGCCTATCCCTGGCTGAGCGAACGTCCAGCCTCGGCGGCTGGCGACATACAGCGGAAAATGCAGGTTCTGCAGAGCATGGGCCACCCCTACAGCCCTGAAGATATCAATAATGCAGAGGCTGCTTTGCAGGGACTGACTGAAATGGAAGCCCTGATTCGTTATCTGCAAATGCTGGGGACCAGCTTCGATGCTTCCCAGGCTGATGCCCCGATGGAGGGAATGTAATGACATTATTCTTGTTTGTTGGCGACATGCTGGTGATGTTTTTCATGGCTGTTCTGGTGATCTGGGTGACTACCCGGGATGGTAAGGAAGCCGCTGAACATCATGCCCGTATTCCACTGGAGGACGAATAAGCATGGCAATCATGCCCAACGATTTCTGGAGCGGCTGGATAATTGTCATTACTGTCACCAGCCTGCTTGGTCTTGCCTGGCTGGTGCTCAGCATTTACCTGCTGCGCTCTGGTGATGATCAGTTACATGAAGAACCGGTATGGGATGAGAATCTTCAGGAAGGCAATACCCCGGCACCCTTGTGGTGGTTCTGGCTTATCCTGGCGATGATGGTATTCAGTGTGGTCTACCTGATGCTTTATCCGGGACTCGGTTCATTCCAAGGTGCTTTCCAGTGGTCACAGGGTGGCCAGCTGGCTGAGCGTCAGGCTTCCTACAATGCCGAATTTGAACCACTGGAACAGCAAATCGTCTCCAGCTCATATGAAGCGCTGGGGAGCAATGAATTAGCCATGAATACTGCCGCCGGGATTTTTGAGGAGCACTGCTCAGCCTGTCACGGAATTGATGCCCGGGGTCAGGCCGGACTGTTTCCCAGTCTCTCTGATGGCGTCTGGCAATGGGGAGGCATGCCGGCACAGATCGAACAGAGCATTCGTAACGGCCGTAATGCCGCCATGGTTGGCTGGCTGTCGGCACTGGGCGGCGAAGGTCAATTACAGAATGTGGCAGAATTTGTGTTATCGATGTCCGATGGTATTGATGCTGCTCATCCAGGCAAACGCTACTACGATAGATTCTGTATAGCCTGTCACGGCCCAAACGGTGACGGTAATCCCGTGCTTGGCGCACCACGCCTCAATGATGATGTCTGGCTTTACGGCGATGAAATTGGCAGCGTGCGCACTACAATAATTGAAGGCCGGATGGGACAGATGCCAGCCTTTGCTGAAACCCTGGACGATCAGCAGATTAAACTGCTGACCGCCTGGTTACTGGCCCGAAATTCAGCGGATTAATTCCATTTACTTGCTGGCATGAAGCTGTATTTACCAGCACCCAGCATCAGAATTACGACAGCATTCATCAGATAAAACATTTGTAACTCAATTGCCCATCCGCCGGTGCCATTCAGGGCAAAAATATCCCCGGTGTGAACCAGCAGAATTGCAACCACCATATTACCAATAATCAGGGCAGCGCCTACCCGAACATAAGCCCCCGCCAGCAGCAATAATGGCGCCACGACTTCTCCGACATAAACCAGGTAACCCAGAAATCCGGGAAGCCCATTGTTTTGCAGCAAACCTTCGATAAAGCCGATACCACCAGTCACTTTGGCCCAGCCATGAAACAACAGCAATATCCCCAGGGTTAAACGTAATATGAGTTTTGCATTATCTGTCGACATGAAGCGTCCCTCGTTGAAGTTTGTGATTATTTTTGTGTTTTGAAATATGGCACAGATTCATGCGATATCAAACCTTTATCAGAAAATATAAGGCAGATTGGTTTTAATTTACCGGATTCAGGCACTTTGCCTGTGCATATTTATGTCGGGAGCTTTACCTATCCCGAATTCCTGGTGCTATACTGGCTGAAAGTTCAACGAATTTCAGCAGGAGGCATGCATATGATTGTACTTAAATATTTCTCAGGCCGGTATCGGGTCAGTACCATGGAGCAGCAAGGGGTGAAAGAGTAATTCGCTGATACAGCTTTGCTTGCAAACTCACTCCCCTGCCTCTTCGATCCAGTTTCAAACTCCCCGGCCCGCAGCCGGGATTCAAGTGAATCCCAGTCTTTTCGGTTAATCAGAAAAACTTAACTACTTCTGATACTGCCCGAATAACAGTTACAGATTTTTTGGGATTACAACAATGCAAATTCATAACCTTTTTGACCTGGGCTGGAGTAATTACTTTCAGTCCCAGTTAGACCTGGATGCAATTGGGTCACAACTTCCATTCCGGGTGATTGCCGTGCAGCGTGATCTTTTTGAGTGCCTTGGCCTGGACAGGGATAACCGGCAAAAGCTGTTACACATATCCGCCTATCACTGGCGCAATGAGCCGCCGGAAGCTCACCCGACTGTTGGCGACTGGATAATGCTTGATACTGAATATCAAGCCCTGAAAGTCCTTGAACGAAAAACTCTCATCAAACGCAGAAGTCCCGGTAAGGAATCCGCAATTCAGCTTATCGCTGCCAATATTGATACTGTATTTATTATTACCTCGTGCAATGATGAATTTAATATCAACAGAATTGACCGATATTTATCAATTGCTGCCGAGTCTGGCATTCATTGCATCGTGGTTTTGACAAAAGTTGATCTGTGTGAGGATGTCGCTCCTTTCCTTACAGCACTTGCGGATGCCCAGCCCCAACTGCATGTAGAGCAGGTAAATGCCACTGATGCAACAAGCCTGGAAGCTCTGAAGAAATGGATTACACCCGGACAGACAGTAGCTTTACTTGGCTCATCAGGCGTTGGCAAGTCAACCATCACCAATAGCCTAAGTGGGAACCAGGAACAGTCGACGGCGGCCATTCGTGAACAGGACAGCAAGGGACGACACACCACCACCTCCAGAAGTCTGCATGTTTTAGCAGATGGCGGGCTGCTGCTGGATAGTCCTGGTATGCGCGAGTTACAGATGGTCGATAATGAAGCGGGCATCAAGGCCACTTTTTCTGACATCGAAGCACTGGCCAGCAAATGCCGATTCAGGGATTGTCAGCATCAGAGTGAACCCGGGTGTGCAGTTATTGAGGCACTTGAATCCGGCAAGCTTGAGCAGCAACGTTTTGATAATTACCATAAGCTGCTTGCTGAGCAGGCTCGAAATAGTGCAAGCCTTGTTCAAAGACGACAGAATGACAAAGCCATGGGACGTTTTTACAAAAGTGTCATGAAAAGTTCCAGGAAGTTTAAATCAAGGGAATAATGACACAGGAACTCAATCGCACAGGGTAATACGATGGATCAAGCAGACAGGGAAGAACTTGAAGCCGGGCTGGAGCACATACTGGATTCTCCCGAAAACAACGGACTTCTGGAGTTAATTGTTGCCCGTCCAGAAACTGCAAAGCGACATGTGCTTGACAATGCTCGCCTGGATATCGATAAAGGCTTGCTCGGTGACAACTGGAAGAGCCGTGGTAGCAAGTCCATGCCGGACGGCTCCGCCGATCCACAGATGCAGCTTACTATCATGAACTCCCGGGTCGCCCAGCTGGTAGCGCAAAACAGGAGCCGCTGGTCGCTGGCGGGCGATCAGCTTTTTATTGACATGGACTTGAGCAATGAAAATCTGCCTGCCGGCACACGATTGTCGATTGGAAACGCAATCATTGAAGTTACACCAGTACCCCATACAGGCTGCAAAAAATTTGTTAGCCGTTTTGGACTGGAAGCAATGAAATTTGTAAATTCGGACTACGGCAAAAAACTTAATCTGCGTGGCATCAACACTAAGGTCATTAAATCAGGCTCAATAAAGACCGGTGACAAAGTCATGAAATCAAACTGAATACTCTTAAAATTTTATTAAGGAGGGTATATGTATTTCCTGCTTTTCTATGATTACATTGAAAATGTTGTTGATAAGCGCACTCCATACAGAGAGGCGCATCTTGCTCTGGTAAATGAGTATCTGGAACAAGGTGAAATCCAGCTTGCCGGAGCCTTTGCTGATCCAGTTGATGGTGCAGTTCTGGTATTCAAAACGGAGAATAAAGAGCATATTGAGGAGTTTGTCAGGCAAGACCCGTATGTGCAAAATGGGCTGGTAACTAAATGGCGTATACGGGAATGGCGTGTTGTCACAGGAAAGTAAGCCAGTGAATATTCTGTTCGACCTGGACGGTACGCTGACTGACTCCAGGCCAGGAATAGTTGCCTGTCTTGAACACACACTGTCGGAGCTCAAGCTTTCATCCTCTCCAGATACGCCACTCGAAAACTTTATTGGCGCCTCTTTAAGAGAGGTTTTCAAAGCCTTGTTACCGGCCCATAGCAATAAAAATGATATTGAGGTGGCAGTCAGTATTTATCGCGAACGCTTCCGGACCAAGGGCCTGTATGAAAACAGTGTATATGAAGGTATTCCAGAAATGCTTTCATCGCTGACAGAACAGGGCAGAAAACTATATATCGCAACCTCAAAACCGCAAGTTTATGCTGAAAAAATAATACAGCATTTTGGCCTGGCTGAATTTTTTCAAGCTATCTATGGCGCCGAACTGGATGGCCGATTTGATCTAAAAAGTGACTTGATTGCACATGTACTTGATGACTCCGCTCTGGATAAAGAGCTTACAATAATGATTGGCGACCGTTACCATGACATTAATGGCGCCCGGGATAATCATATCTATCCCGTGGGTGTGCTCTGGGGATATGGTTCAGAGGAGGAATTATGTACTGCAGGCGCAAAAGTCCTGTGCAACAAGCCCCGGGATATAACCACACTATCCATTTGAAAACTGGTTCAATATGTCTGATATCAAGTTTACTGAGGAAGAAAAATCAAGAATTATCGAGAAAATCAAAACTTATTTTGAGGATGAATTGAAGCAGGAGATCGGTCAATTCGATGCCGAATTCCTGCTGGATTTTTTCACCAAGCAGATAGGGCCCTACTTTTATAACCGCGGCTTATATGATGCACGCGACATCCTCACGCAAATGGCTGAAAATATTGATGAAGCCATCTACGCGATAGAAAAAGACACTGCAGATTAAAGCATTAATATTAGCTTGCTGTCAGACCTGAGCAGTAATAGGATTAAAAAAAGACCCAGATAGTGAAGCCATGTTACATATCGTAAAACTCATCAGGCATTATCACCCTCACAATGCGGAAAAAATTATTCGCTTGCTGGTGCTGGCAAGCGCTGTACTGTTAGTCGCGGGAATCGGCCTGTTCCTGTTACAGTGACAGTTACTTATAAACTGAGGAAGTTATGATCAGAATTATTAAAGTTGCCGAAGACCGTATCGATATCGAACTGAACGGTAAACTCGACAAGGATGAAATGAAAACAGCGCTGGATGAACTGGAAGATAAAGCCCGTGATATACGTGAAGGCAAAATGCTTTATACCGTTACTGAATTTCATTTGCCGACTTTAAGTGCTGTTATCCACGAGTTTTCACGTTTACCTGCCATGTTCGCACTGATTAAAAACTTTAGCCGGGGTGCGGTACTGACAGACAAGCTCTGGCTGCAGAAAGCTGCTGAAATGGAGGGCATGTTACTGCCCTGGATGAAAATCAAAGCCTTTGATCTTAATGAGCGGGAAGCAGCAGAAGCCTGGCTTGATTCCTGATTGATTCCCGGTGCAATATAGTCTGCGATTAGTATCACAATACTGGCTGGCCCTGAGTCTGTTTTTACTCGCAGCCATTGGCATACTTACCCTGACGCCACTGGACCAGCTCCCACCGTTTCCAGGCAGTGACAAACTGCACCACCTTATTGCCTTCGCAGCCCTCACATTCCCTGTGGCTTTTCGTCAACCCAGATACTGGTGGCTGGTAATATTTGCCTATCTTGCCTACAGCGGAGGAATCGAGCTTGTACAGCCATACCTTAACCGTTATGGAGAATGGGCTGATATGCTGGCCAACAGTGTCGGGATTGCCAGCGGAATATTGCTGGCCCAGTTGCTTAGGTACTATTTTCCGATTACATTGAAGTCTTCAGAAGAATTAAAAAAATAATACCATGAAAAATATTGCCATTCCCCTGTTAGTTGGCCTTCTCCTTGGCGCCTGTTCCGGTGAATCCGGCGAAGGTCCCGAGCAGAACAATCAGGCAAACAGTCCTGCACCCGAAGCAAGCAATGATATGCAAAACATGAATAATGATAATCCCCTGTTAAGTCCAAGCCCGCTGATTTTCGAATACCCACAGTTTGACCTGATCAGGCCTGAACATTATCTACCGGCTTTTGCGCAGGGCATGGCTGAACATATGCAGGAAGTCGAGGCTATCGCCAATCAGCGTTCAGCGCCGACATTTGACAATACGCTGGTAAGGCTTGAACAATCCGGTCGCTTGTTGAGCCGCGTCAGCACGCAGTTTTTTTCCATGACCTCGGCCCATACCAATGATGCACTCAATGCCATTGAAACCGAAGTGGCTCCGCAACTGTCTGCTCACAATGACCGGATTTATCTCAACCCTTCGCTGTTCAGCAGAATCGATTCCCTATATCAACAACGCGACTCTCTCAACCTTGATGATGAGCAACTCCGTCTGCTGGTAGAAACCCATAAAGATTTTATCCGCGCCGGTGCCCGGCTTTCCGAACAGGATCAGGCCAGGCTGCGAGAATTAAACGGCGAACTTGCTGAGCTTGGCACCCGTTTTGGTCAGAACGTGCTCAACGAAGTCAATGCAATGGCGGTAATCGTGGACAGTGAAGCAGAACTCGCCGGTTTGAGCTCCGCTGAAATCCAGGCAGCAGCCGATGAAGCAGAGAGTCGCGACCTGGCCGGAAAATATGTTTTACCATTATTGAATACCAGTGGGCAGCCCCTGCTGGCTTCACTGGAAAACCGCGCCCTGCGACAGCGTATCCATGAGGCTTCTTTGTCCCGCGGACATCGGGGTGGAGAATTTGATAACCGGGCTTTACTCAGCCGCACAGCTCAGTTGCGAGCGGAAAAAGCCCAGTTACTGGGTTTTAACAACTATGCCGAATATATCCTGCAGAACCAGACTGCTCCTGGTGTGGCCGCTGTTAATCAACAACTGGCTGACCTGACTACACCGGCAGTGCGCAATGCGCGTCAGGAAGCCGCTGACCTGCAAGCCATGATTGATGCCGAGGGCGGTGATTTTCAACTGGCAGCCTGGGACTGGGCCTACTATGCAGAGAAAGTCAGGCAGGAACGCTATCAGTTTGATGAAAGCCAGTTACGTCCCTATTTCGAAGTAAATAACGTTCTGCATAATGGTGTGTTTTATGCTGCTGAACAACTCTACGGGATAACTTTTCAGGAACGCAATGACCTGCCGGTGTACCAGGAAGATGTCCGGGTATTTGAGGTCTTTTCTGATGACGGCACAACCCTGGCATTTTTCATCATGGACATGTACGCCCGGCCCAGCAAAAACGGCGGCGCCTGGATGAACTCTTATGTACGCCAGTCAGATTTGCTGGGCTTGCAACCTGTGGTGGCCAATCACCTCAATATTACCGAACCCCCGCCCGGTGAAGCTACGCTGATGAGTTTTGATGAAGTCGTTACCATGTTTCATGAATTCGGCCATGCACTGCATGGCATGTTTTCCGATGTAAGATTTCCATCTTTTTCCGGCACCAGCGTACCGCGTGATTTTGTCGAGTTTCCTTCCCAGGTAAATGAAATGTGGGCGGACTGGCCTGAAGTTTTGAGCAACTATGCCGTGCATTATGAAACCGGTGAACCCCTGCCGGCAGAATTGCTGGAACGGGTGCTGGAAGCCATGCAATTTAACCAGGGTTTTGCTTCCACTGAATACCTTGCTGCATCTGTAACGGATTTGGCTCTGCATCAGCTGACTCCGGAGGAAGTGCCTGCTGCCAATGAAATCATGGCTTTTGAAGAACGTGTTTTGCAGGAGGCCGGTTTCGATCCGTCGGTAGTACCGCCACGCTACCGCTTGACCTATTTTTCCCACATCATGGGCGGTTATGCAGCAGGGTACTACTCCTATATCTGGAGCGAAGTACTGGATGCTGATACTGTGGAATGGTTTCGGGAAAATGGCGGACTTGGTCGTGAAAATGGCCAGCATTTTCGTGAAAGTCTTCTATCAAAAGGTGGCAGTGTCGATGCCATGACGCTTTATATCGATTTTCGTGGCAGGGAAGCGGAAGTTGCTCCCCTGCTGGAAAGACGTGGACTGAATTGAGCAATACAAAAAAAGTGGCATAAAAAAAGGGCACCAGGCCCTTTTTTTAAACTCGGTAAAAATTATTCCTGGCTTTCATTAAACATGCGTACTTGTTCATTAAAAGCAGCAGCAACAGTTTCCTGAGCTTCTACATTATCATTGATCAGTGCAGTCCAGGCATCCAGCTGTTCCTGACTTGCTGATTCTGAACGACGGTCAATAACCCGGTCAACACAGGCAATAAAATTATTCGATGCTTCAATAAAACCTTGAACCGCATCCTGAGCATCCAGCAGCATATCCATATTCTGACTTGATGAATTGGTGATACTGGGTGGTACCGGGTTCTCACAGTTGGCCCCGGCAATAGGCCTATCCTGGGCAAATCCGAGAGACGATGTCATTGCGAACAATGCAAAGCCCAGGCCAAAGCTCTTAAACGTTGATTTCATACTTCCTCCGCTAGCAGCGATTTTCTTGTTTTGAGGAGCAAAGGCTACCTAATCTTCCAGCATTAGTCCAATGCCTCTTATGGGCATTATACGGCGCTTTCAAGTACAATCGCCGGGCATGATTGATCTGGAATTTGACAAGGCACATATCTGGCACCCCTACACCTCAATGCAGGCTCCCTTGCCTGTTTTTCCGGTGGTTTCAGCAGACGGCGTGACCATTGAACTGGAAGACGGCAGACGCCTGATTGATGGTATGGCTTCCTGGTGGAGTGTTATTCACGGCTACCAGAACCCGGAACTGAATAGTGCAATAAAAAAGCAAATTGACCGGATGTCACATGTCATGTTCGGCGGACTGACTCATGAACCTGCTATAGAACTTTGCCGCCTGCTGGTGAACCTGACTCCGGCCCCTCTGCAACAGGTTTTTATTTCCGACTCCGGTTCAGTTGCCGTGGAAGTGGCCATCAAAATGGCCAAACAATACTGGATGAGCAAGGGGCAATATAAAAAAAACAAACTGCTCAGTTTACGTGGTGCCTATCATGGCGACACTTTTGCCGCGATGTCGGTCTGTGACCCGGTCACCGGTATGCATGAACTGTTCAGAGGTATCCTGCCGCAAAACTATTTTGCTGAACGCCCTTCCTGTCGCTTCGGCAGCCCCTGCACTGAAGAGGATCTTCACAGTATTCGTTCGCTGCTTGAAACCCACCATAAGGATATTGCTGCGCTTATACTCGAACCCATCGTACAGGGAGCCGGCGGCATGTGGTTCTATTCGGCGGAGTATCTGCTTAAGGCAAGGCAATTGTGTGATGAATTTGATGTCTTGCTGATTGCCGATGAAATTGCGACCGGTTTTGGACGCACTGGTAAATTATTTGCCTGTGAGCATGCCGATATCGCCCCTGACATCATGTGCATTGGTAAAGCCATGACCGGTGGCTATATGAGCCTGGCAGCAACCCTTTGTAACTCCCGTATCAGTGAAGGTATCTCCGGGGATGGCGGAGTCTTGATGCATGGTCCGACATTTATGGCAAATCCCCTGGCCTGTGCCGCCTCCTGTGCCAGCATCAGGCTCCTGCTTGAATCAGACTGGAAAAGCCGTATTGAGACCATTGAAAAACAGTTAGGCCAGGAACTGGCTCCCTGTCTGCAGGAAGAGTCGGTCCAGGATGTGCGGGTACTCGGCGCCATAGGCGTTGTCGAAATGCATGAAGCGGTAAATTTGCATGAAGCCCAGCAATTTTTTGTCGATGAAGGCGTCTGGATTCGGCCCTTTGGCAAGCTGGTCTATATTATGCCGCCCTATATTATCGAAGCAGAAGAACTGCAGCAGCTGAGCCAGAGCATGCATAAATTTACCCGTCGCCGGCTTCACAGAAAATAAACCCCAATTACAGATTTTGTGAACTGGTTCGCTTCAAGGCCTGGAACGAGTATTAAACTTCAAATATCGATTCAAGGTGCTTCCCCCACTTGAACTGCTGTGCACAGTTGCTCGATGTGGAAGTTGGTATTCTCGGGACTTTAGCTGGTGTCACTCATTAACTCCGCTTTTTAGCGGAGTTTTTTTTGATAAAGGTTTTTACCTTCTGTACTTCATCTTTTTCCAGAATTTCTGCCAGCGGCTCCATGACAAATTTTCTGTCCAGCATACCCTGATGTGGCACGATCAGTTCATCGGTATTAACCTGCTGCTCGTGAAAAAGTAATAGGTCCAGGTCAATGATCCGCGCTTCATTATGCAGACCACTTCGCACCCTGCCCATACTGCTTTCAATGCGCTGCATAGCCTGCAGCAGGCTTTCCGCTGTTTCATCCTGCTGGGGTAAAAGTGCCACTACGGCATTGATGAAATCAGGTGAACCCGGTGGACAATCTACCGGTGCAGTTTCCTGCAGGGATGAAATAATTAAAGGATCATCGCTGAGTTTTTCCAGGCGCCTGATGGCTTCCAGGATATTTTCCCGGGGCGAACCGATAGTCGAACCCAGATTGGAACCCAGTCCGATAAACGCAAAATCCCCAAAGTTGCTAATCTGCATAGGGCGATTCTAACCCTTCATAGGCAGATAAGACGAGATGAATTTTACATCGATTCAATGTAAACCCATCATTTCTTCAGAGAATCTTGAAATCAGTTTTTCCGTAGGAAATAATCGCTGAAATCCCTGGTTGAATGCGCCATCAGCACATTTTCGGATTCAAAGGTGTTTCAATTGTGAGTTTAAAGCGCCTCAAACGCAGTAAAATCGAAGCAAAATTAAAATTCAGAAGGGAATTTATATCTCCAATAATTCAAAATTTTTCAGAGATTTAACGATCAATCTAATAGATGGATAAAGCGTTACGCGCGTATTAGCTTTTAACGGTGGTATTGGCTTGACAGCTCATGCACTGTGTCAATAAATACCTTTGCATGCTCCGGATCAACATGCTGATGAATGCCGTGGCCAAGATTGAATACATGACCGTTGCCGGTACCGAACTGTTCCAGAATCATGGCAACTTCCTCGCGAATTTTTTCCGGCTTTGCATAGAGAACCGCCGGGTCCATATTGCCCTGCAGGGAGACCTTGTCACCAACACGTTTGCGGGCATCAGCTATATTTATGGTCCAGTCGAGACCGACACAATCAGCGCCACAATTGGCAATCTGCTCCAGCCATAATCCGCCATTCTTGGTGAATACGATAATCGGCACCTGTCTGCCATCATTTTCCCGAGTCAGTCCCTGTATGATTTTTTCCATGTAATTCAAAGAAAAAGTCTGGTAATTGTGCGGACTGAGAGCACCGCCCCAGGTATCAAATATCTGTACTGCCTGGGCACCGGCACGAATCTGGGCGTTGAGATAATCTGTCACTGAGACGGCTATTTTACCCAGCAGCTCATGCATCATTTCCGGAGCATTCATCATCATGCCTTTGACGGTGGCGAAATCCTTGCTGCTGCCACCTTCAACCATATAGGTCGCAACCGTCCATGGACTGCCGGAAAAGCCGATTAACGGCACGGAACCATTCAATTCACGGCGTATCAGTTTCACTGCCTCCATCACATAGGCCAGATCCTGTTCGGCATTGACCACCGGCAGGGCATCAATATCCGCAGCAGTGCGAACCGGTTTACGAAACTTTGGGCCTTCGCCTGCTTCAAAATATAAACCCAGACCCATGGCATCGGGGATGGTCAGGATATCGGAAAACAGAATTGCAGCATCCAGATCAAAGCGTCTCAGGGGCTGCAGGGTAACTTCGCAGGCCAGCTCGGGATTCTGACACAGATTCATGAAGTTACCGGCTTCTGCGCGGATTTTACGATATTCGGGTAGATAACGTCCGGCCTGTCGCATCATCCAGACTGGCGTAACATCAACATCCTGACGTAACAGTGCTTTCAGGAAGCTGTCGTTTTTTAATTCACTCATTATCAGACTTCCAGGAATTCGAGAATTCCATTGGCAGCTTCGCGGCCTTCATACACAGCGGTAACCACCAGATCAGCACCACGCACCATGTCGCCACCGGCAAATATTTTTTCATTGGAAGTCTGAAAGGCATAGTTTCCCTGCTCTGGTGCCAGTACCCGGCCCCTGTCATCCAGATTAATTTTTGCTCCTTCAAACCAGTCTGCAGGACTGGGCTGGAAACCAAATGCAATGAGCACAGCATCGGCAGGCACTGTTTCTTCACTGCCTGGAACCTGCTCGGCACGCTGACGGCCGTTTTCATCCGGCTCACCCATGCGTGTAGTGACAAATTTGACACCAGTGACATTGCCGTTTTCACCGACAATCTCAACCGGCTGACGGTTAAAAATGAATTCCACACCTTCCTGGCGGGCATTTTCAACTTCACGCTGGGAGCCCGGCATATTGGCTTCATCACGGCGATAAAAACACTGCACCGAGACAGCACCCTGCCGGATTGAGGTGCGGTTACAGTCCATCGCTGTATCACCTCCACCGAGCACAATTACACGTTTGCCTTCGAGACTGGTGTATTGCGAATCTTTCACATCGTAATTACCGTAATGGGCGGTATTGCCAACCAGAAACGGCAGTGCTTCATAAACGCCGTCCAGCTCTTCACCCGGAAAGCCACCTTTCATTGCTGTATAGGTTCCCATGCCCATGAATACGGCATCGTATTCCTGATAGATCTCGTCAAAACTGATATCGGTACCGATTTCAGTATTCAGCCTGAACTCAATACCCATGCCCTCAAAAATATCCCGACGCTGGGTCATGACATGTTTTTCCATTTTGAACATGGGAATACCGAAAGTCAGCAGGCCGCCGATTTCCGGGTAACGGTCAAACACCACGGCTTTGACACCTGCCCTGGCCAGCACATCGGCACAGGCCAGCCCGGCCGGACCGGCGCCAATAACGGCAACTTTTTTATCGACCGGCACGACATCGGAAAGGTCCGGCCGCCAGCCCATGGCAAAGGCAGTATCGACAATATATTTCTCAACATTACCGATAGTCACTGCGCCGAAGCCGTCATTAAGAGTACAGGCGCCTTCACACAGGCGATCCTGCGGACAAATCCGGCCACAGACTTCGGGTAATGAATTGGTCTGGTGACAGAGTTCAGCCGCCTCAATAATGTTGCCTTCACTAACCAGTTTCAGCCAGTTGGGAATATAGTTATGAACCGGACATTTCCATTCACAATAGGGATTGCCACATTCCAGGCAGCGTTCGGACTGAACAGCCGCGCGCGGCTGGTCGAACTGCTCATAGATTTCAATAAATTCAGTTTTTCGCGTTTCAATATCTTTCTTTTCCGGGTCCTGACGGCCGGCATTAAGAAAGCGAAAAACATCTTTGGATTTAATTTCGGATTCAGCCATAAACTTACTTCAGCCTAGTGCGGGGCAACGGTAATATTTTCCAACATGTTTTTCATGTTGGCCTCTTTAGGCTTCACCAGCCAGAACTTGCGCAGATAATCGACAAAATTATCCAGAATTTCCTGACCCCAAGCACTGCCGGTTTCATAGACATATTCTGCTATCACACTGCGCAGATGATGTCGGTATTCTTCCATGCCTTCCTGGCGAATACGGTGAACCTCAACCAGCTGGTGGTTATATTTATCGACGAAGTTTTTATCCTGATCCAGTACATAGGCAAATCCGCCAGTCATACCTGCTCCGAAATTATGCCCGGTATTACCCAGCACCGTGACGATACCTCCGGTCATATATTCACAACAGTGATCCCCGGCACCTTCAACAACTGCATGTACGCCGGAATTTCGCACAGCAAAACGTTCACCCGCACAGCCCGAAACAAATAGTTTCCCGCCGGTAGCTCCGTACAGGCAGGTATTACCGATAATCGAAGTATCCTGGGTGCGAAATGTACTTCCCGGTGGCGGAACGATGACAAGCTTGCCGCCAGCCATGCCTTTACCGACATAGTCATTGGCGTCTCCTACCAGAGTCATATTCAGCCCGCCAGCATTCCAGACGCCGAAACTCTGCCCTACACAACCGGTCAGGCGGATATTGATCGGGGCATCATTCATGCCCTGATTTCCATAGCGTTTGGCAATTTCCCCGGAAAGCCGGGCGCCGATGGAACGGTTGAAGTTCTGCACTTCATAATTAAAAATACCACCGCTTTTACTTTCAATTGCCGGCAGAATTTCAGAGACCATTCGTTCGGCAAGTTCACCTTTATCCAGCGGATCATTGCTGGGTAATTTGCAGTACTGATCCTTGTCCGCCGGAATATGATCGTTGTACAACAGACGGGACAGATCAATATTGGCCTGCTTTTCTGTCTGCGGCTCAAGTAATTCAAATAAATCAGTGCGACCGATCAGGTCTACCAGGTTTTTAACCCCGAGGCGTGCCATCCATTGCCGCGTATCCTGTGCCACGAATTTGAAATAATTCATTACCATTTCTGCTTCACCGATAAAATGCTTGTCGCGCAGCACGTCGTCCTGTGTCGCAACACCGGTAGCACAGTTATTCAGATGGCAGATACGCAGATATTTACAACCCATGGCAATCATTGGAATGGTCCCGAAGCCAAAACTTTCCGCACCCAGAATTGCCGCTTTTATAACATCCAGTCCGGTTTTCAGTCCGCCGTCAGTCTGTAAACGGATACGTCCACGCAGGTCATTCGCTCGCAAAGCCTGCTGTACTTCGCTCAGACCCATTTCCCAGGGAGACCCTGCGTAACGAATTGATGTTAAGGGGCTGGCACCGGTTCCTCCGTCATGCCCCGAGATGGTGATGAAATCTGCGTAGGCCTTGGCCACACCCGCGGCGATGGTACCCACACCCGGCCCTGCCACCAGTTTGACTGAAACCATGGCATCCGGATTAACCTGCTTGAGATCAAAGATAAGCTGGGCCAGGTCCTCAATAGAATAGATATCATGATGCGGTGGTGGTGAAATAAGAGTGACACCCGGCACCGAATAACGTAACCGTGCTATCAGCTCATTCACTTTACGACCGGGTAACTGACCGCCTTCACCGGGTTTTGCACCCTGGGCTATTTTAATCTGTAAGACTTCAGCATTTACCAGGTAATGTGGCGTCACTCCGAAACGACCGGAAGCAACCTGTTTGATTTTTGAAACCTTGTCAGTGTTATAGCGGACTGGATCTTCCCCGCCTTCACCGGAGTTGGAACGCCCGCCCAGTCGGTTCATGGCCTGAGCCAGGGCTTCATGTGCCTCGGGCGACAATGCCCCCAGAGACATTCCGGCTGAATCAAATCGCTTGAGAATATTTTCCAGCGGCTCGACTTCATCAACATCAATGCTTTCGACATCTTCCCGAAGGGCCAGCATATCGCGCAGGGTTGAAAACGGGCGATTATCAACAACCTGGGCAAATTTACGGTACTTCTCAAAATCGCCACTCTTGGCTGCATCCTGCAGGGTTTTAACCACATCCGGATTGATCATGTGGTATTCACCGCCGTGAATATATTTCAGTAGACCGCCAGCCGCTAACTTCTTGCGCGGCAGCCAGGCATCACGTGCCATTTTTTCCTGGTCATGCTGCAGGTGTTCAAAAGTCGCCCCCTGAATACGGCTGGGGCTGTCGGGGAAACATAAATCAGTTACATCACTGGCTAGCCCGACTATTTCAAACAGCTGGGCTCCGCGATAGGAACTGATGGTACTGATGCCCATTTTGGAAAGTATCTTCAACAGGCCTTTGTTTACTCCTTTACGGTAATTACGATGGGCTTCGAGTTGCTCCATTTTCAGGACATTTTGAGCCACCATGTGATCAATCACATCATAACTGAGGTAGGGATAAACCGCGGTAGCGCCATAACCCACAAGACAGGCTATCTGGTGAGAATCCCGCGCACTGGCAGTCTCAACAATCAGATTGCTTTCGCAGCGTAAACCTTTTGCATTGAGGTTTTGATGAATTGCTGCCGTGGCCAGCAGTGCATTGATAACAAGCTGACCTTTTTCCGGCAAGCGCTCGGAAATAAACAGCAGAACTTTACCTTCACGTACGGCAGCTTCTGTTTCGGCAACAACATTTTTAATCGCCTGTTCCAATCCGGTTTCCGGATCATAGGCAAGAGAAAAATGTGCTGCTCCATAATCGGGTCGCTGCAGATGCGAGAGGTTATAAAACTTATTCGGTGACAGTAGCGGTGAAGTCAGGATCACACGATTGGCATGTTCGGGAGATTCCTCAAAAACATTCAGCTCTCGCCCCATTCTGGTTTCAAGTGACATGACAATACTTTCCCGCAGTGAATCAATCGGCGGGTTGGTAACCTGGGCAAACTGCTGCCTGAAATAATCATAAAGCGGACGAACCTGACGTGACAGCACCGCTATTGGCGTGTCATCTCCCATTGAACCGGTACCTTCGTTGGCTTTTTCCGCCAGCGGACGAATCACCTGGTCCATTTCCTCGAAAGTAACCTGGAACATTTTCATGTGAACTTCACATTGTTCCGGCGGCAGTGGCCGCAGTTCCGGCAGGTTTTCTGCCAGGGTGGATTCCACATAAAAGGATTTTTCCTTGATCCACTTCGAATAGGGCTGCCTGACTTTCAGGTAGTTACCGACATCGTCGGTATGCATGATTTTGCCTTCTTCGGTATCAACGACCAGAATCTGTCCGGGGCCAACCCGGCCTTTGGCGATGACATCTTCGGGTTTGTAGTCATTGACCCCAATCTCGGATGCCGCGGTCAGATAGCCGTTTTTGGTCATGACCCAGCGCGAGGGACGCAAACCATTACTGTCCAGTACACAGGCTGCAAAACGTCCATCAGTCAGTACCACACCGGCTGGACCGTCCCAGGGCTCCATGTGGAAAGAGTTAAAGGTATAGAAGCCGCGCAGGGCTTCATCCAGGTCTTCCATATTCTGCCAGCTTGGCGGCATGATAAGCCGGATCGCCTGGTACAGATCCATGCCGCTGGTTACCAGCAATTCCAGCATGTTATCCATGGAGGAAGAATCCGAGCCTGAGAAATTGACGATTGGTGCAATTTCTTCAATATTGGGAATAGCCGCTGAACGGAATTTGGAAATTCGTGCCTTGGCCCAGTTCCGGTTGCCGCGAATGGTATTGATTTCACCATTGTGGGCCAGCATGCGGAAAGGTTGTGCCAGCGGCCAGCGCGGCAGGGTATTGGTGGAAAAACGCTGGTGGAAAGTACACATGGCAACTTCCAGGCGCGGATCCTGTAGATCCAGATAGAATTTTGGCAGATCAGCCGGCATGACCAGTCCTTTATAGGAAAGCACGCTTGCTGACAGGGAACAGACGTAAAAATCCTCGTCTTCTTCTAGGCGGTTCTCGGCTTTACGTCGGGCGATAAACAGCTTTACCGCAAGCTGGTCTTTTTCCAGGCCTTCACCATTGATAAAAACCTGTTCGATATCCGGCATGCACTCCAGCGACATTTTTCCGCATACCGAAGTGTCATAAGGCACTCTGCGCCAGCCAACCAGTTCCAGTTCCTGGGCCCTGATCTCTTCTTCAAGTACATTTCTCGCATGCTCCGCTTTTTGCTGATCCTGGGAGAAAAATACCATGCCGATGCCATAATTCTGGCTCAGGTCGACATCAAAACACTCTTTGGCCAGTGCCCGCAGGAAAGCATCCGGTTTTTGCATCAGCAGACCGCAGCCATCACCGGTGACACCATCAGCAGCAATACCGCCACGATGGGTCATACAGGTCAGTGAGTTAATAGCAGTAAGCAAGAGGTCATGACTGGCCTCGCCTTCAATATGGGCCACCAGACCGAAACCACAGTTATCTCTGAATTCGCTGGGGTGGTATAACCCGGATCTCATATCCACTTCTCTACCAAATAGTTAATGACACAATACTGGAGCCAGGGGTGGTCTTACCCTCGCAAAACTGGCGGGAAATTACCTCTTTTCAAACGCCAAAGAGCCGCCCATATTACACAAAATACGGAATTTCAGCAATCTCAAAGGACTCTTTAAAGTTTAGCCGGAGTGTGCTTCAGCCTGCATGAGGAGCGAGTTTCCCAAGGGCCCCGCGTGCTGCAAGGGTCTGTTTCAAAAGCCCGGAATCGACATCAGCGGTGATAATGGCTTTACCCAGGCTTTCCAGCAATATGAAGCGGATTTCCCCCTGACTGGCCTTTTTATCACGGCTCATCAAAGACAGATATTGCTCAACATCGATTGAATCCGGTGGAATAACCGGCAATCCTGCTGTTTCAAGCAATTGCCGTAGTCCGGACACAGTTTCCACGGGCAGCATACCCATACGCCAGGACAAATCTGCTGCCATCAACATGCCTGTTGCCACTGCTTCTCCGTGTAACCAGGAGCCATAACCCGTGGCTGTCTCGATGGCATGACCAAAGGTATGCCCCAGATTAAGAATGGCGCGAATACCGGACTCTTTCTCATCAGCAGCGACTATTGCCGCCTTTTCTTCACAACTGGCCTGCACAGCCTGCTTGAGAGCTTGCCTGTCCCGTGCCAGCAGTGCCGGCATCTTGTCTTGTAACCAGTGATAAAACTCTGGATTATTAATCAGGCCATATTTGATCACTTCAGCCAGCCCGGCAGAAAGTTCACGGTCCGGCAAGGTATCCAGTGTCGCAGTATCGGCCAGCACACATTGCGGCTGATAAAAGGCGCCGACCATGTTTTTACCCAGCGGACGATTTACCCCGGTTTTGCCTCCAACGGATGAATCTACCTGAGCCAGCAGGGTCGTTGGCACCTGGATGAAATTAACACCACGCATATAGGTCGCTGCTGCAAAACCGGTCATGTCACCGACGACACCTCCGCCCAGGGCAATCAGTGTGGCATTGCGGTCGAAGCGCAGGTTCAGCAGGGAGTCGTATAGATGTGCAACATTATCCAGCGTCTTTTCCGCTTCACCGTCAGGCAGGATAAACTCACTGAGCTCATAGCCCGTCAGCTGTGCTTTCAGTTTATCCAGATACAGGGGAGCGACCACCTCATTACTGACAATACAGACCTGTCGCCCCTTGATATGAGGCGCAATCAATGCCTGTTTGCCCAGCAGATCCTCGCCAATATAAATCGGATAGGAGCGCTCTCCCAGATCCACATCAACTGTGACATGCGCGGTCATAATTTCACTCAGCTCCGTGTATCAGGCTGACTATTTCCTTGCTAATCATTTTAGCGCTTCTGCGATTGGTCATGACCATGTGGTCAGCAATTTCCTGGTACAGAGTTTCACGCTCTTCCATCAATGACCTGAGTTTGGCCTCAGGGTCGTCCACATTTTGCAGTAAAGGACGTTTCGTATCGCGTCGCGTCCGGTCCACTTGCTGTTTGATGGTAGTGACCAGATAAATCACCACTCCCCGGCTATGCAGCAAACGCCGATTAGCTTCCGAGATAACCACGCCGCCGCCGGTAGCCAGGACAATTTTATTTTTACCGGTCAGCTCTTCAATAATTTTTTCTTCCCGCAGACGAAAACCCTCTTCGCCTTCCATATCAAATATCCAGGAAATATCCGCCCCACAACGGTCTTCTATTTCCTGGTCGGAATCATAGAAATCCAGTTTCAGTTCCTGAGCAAGAAGTTTGCCGATGGTGGTCTTGCCGGCCCCCATGGGGCCGACCAGAAATATGTTATCAACGGAATTTTTCATAAACCCGCGTACAAGGCAGGAGACTTCAAACCACGGGAGCCTCTGATTAAGCTTAAATCTCGTTGATGATTGATGGTGTAATAAAGATCAATAATTCAGTTTTGGTTTCTGAATTAATTGTCCGTTTAAACAGATTGCCGATGTATGGCAGATCGCCAAGCACCATGGTTTTTGACACTGTTGTCACGGCTTCTTCGCGGTAGACACCACCAAGCACAACAGTATCTCCATCATCAACCAGCACCCGGGTAAGGACATTATTTGTTGCAATGGCCGGAACATCGCCACTACCAGGCGTAACAGAATCCTGATGGATATCGAGCATCATGATAATTCTGCCGTCAGGTGTGATCTGCGGTGTAACTTCCATGGATAATGCTGCGGTTACAAATTCAGTGGTGGAGCCTCCGGCTGTTCCCCCAGCCTGTGCCTGATAAGGTATCTGAATACCGGACTCAATACGGGCAGTCTGCTGATCCTGAGTGGTTATGGAAGGCTGGGCAATCACTTCACCATTACCGCTGTCTTCCAATGCGGCCAGTTCCAGCTGCAACAAACCATTATCCCCGGCGTATCCAATGGCGAATGATGAATTCGCGCCTGAAGCACCCAGGTCAACAATCAGCTGGTTTTCACTGAAACTGGTACCAAAGCCATTGAGACTGCCGCTTAATATAAATTCATCACCGAATTCCGGGAAAGTCTGTACACCACCCCAGCGAATTCCCAGCGCATCACTGAAATTGGTTTCAGCATTAACAATTCTGGCTTCAATTAACACCTGTTGTACCGGCACATCAAGTCGCTGCAACATGGAGCGAACCTCGTTCAGGACCACCGGCGCATCCCGAACAATCAGGGTGCTGGTCCGGGTATCCACCGTAGCAGTTCCCCGATCTGACAGGATGCCGCCACCTTCTCCGCCCTGAATCAGGGTCAGCATTTCCGAGGCGACAGCATAGTTAACCGGAATATAGGCAGTTTGCAATGGAACCAGTGACTCAACTTCCTGATTGGCCTCCAGCTCCTGCCTTTCAGCCTGAGCAATATCGGCTGCCGGCGCAACGTACAGGACATTACCTTCCAGTCGCTGGCCAAGGCCGCGGGAACGTAATACCAGGTCCAGCGCCTGATCCCATGGCACATCAACCAGTCTCAGGGTGATGTTTCCGGTCACTGCATCACTGACAACCAGAGAGAAATCCTGAAACTCGGCAAAAATCTGTAAAACCTGACGAATTGGAATATCCTGGAAATTAAGGGACATTCTTTCTCCGCTAAAATCGAAACCATCATCGGCACTGGCTATGTCAGTATCGATTACAGGGGTCACATCAATAATGAATTCATTATCACTCTGGTAAGCAATATAGTCATAATTCCCGGCAATATCCGCCACTACTACAACAGCATTATTCTCTTCATACACATCGATGTAGCGAACCGGGGTGGAAAAATCTGTTACATCAAGCCTGGCCTGCTGTTCTGCATCAATACCGGCGTTTCTGAATTCAAGACTGAGTGAAGGTCCCGAGCGGTTAATATCTCCGGTCAGATTTGTACCGGCCATCTGTACTATGATCTGCCCTTCCCCGTTGGGGCCGCGCCGGAAATCAACATTTTCAATGCCAGAACCCTGACCGCCGACATTGGCACCACGAATTGTCGCGGCGGCGGCAGCCACATTCGCATTGCCGCCCCCTGCTGCGTTACCCAGGACAACAAACAGACTGTTGCCTTCAACCCTGGTGGTATAGGGCTCAAGCGCCAGCATGTTGACAACCATTCGGGTCCTGCTCTGGTCTTCCAGAATCATGACACTGTCAGCTATATCCACATCCAGGGAATATCTACGCTCTTCGAGCTGATTACTGACATTATTAAAGTCCATGGATAATCTGGCCGGGTTCGCTATTTCAAATATTGCCGGATTGGGAGGCGCATTACTGAACATCAATTCAATTTCAAGCTGATCTCCCGGCAGGGTGACAAAATTGATATTTTCCAGCCTGGTCTGTTGCGCAAGAGCAGTTCCGGCAAAGGTCATACTGCCGAAAAGCAGAAAAACACCCAAACAGTGTTTAACTATTAATTTGCCTGAATTGATCATCATAAGAAAGCTCCTGGCAACGCAAACTGTCTGCCTGTTTTTGCTGTTAGCCAAACCGTTTGTCAATGTCTGAATCCGTTTAGCCATGTGGCATTACTCATTCAATGTAACTGACTGGGGACGCTCAATCCATCCACCGGCGCCACTTGGCACAATTTCTATCAAATCTATCTGTTGTTCAGAAATGGAAACCACACGACCATGATTTCGCCCCATGTAACTGCCTTCACTGACGTAATGTAGATTGTTATTGGCATCCGAAACCAGTGCCCAGATCGTGTTTCCCCGTGACATGATGCCTCGCATTTGCAAATTACCAATGGCAAAGCCTTCCAGTGCTTCACGCGGACGATTCAGGTCGGGCTGAATATTACTGTTCTGCTGATTAACAGATGCCAGCGAAACATCGATTGGAATTTCAAATGGACTGCGTAAATTGGCAGCACTGTATGTAAAGGCCTCATAGGAAATCATTTCCGGTGGCGGCTCAATACGTCCGGGCGGGCGGTTTACCGTCTGGTTGACATAATTCTGAACAGCCAGCAATTCTTCATTATTTCCGGTACAAGCTGCCAACAGCAGCAAGACCGGAAGTAATAAACTATTTCTGTTCAGGCTATTCATCATCTGCTCTGTAACGGTAGGTTCGG
The DNA here is from genome assembly GCA_002414385.1 of Gammaproteobacteria bacterium UBA5109. GTDB lineage: Bacteria > Pseudomonadota > Gammaproteobacteria > Pseudomonadales > Pseudohongiellaceae > UBA5109. Next base: position 400,007 of record DHZH01000002.1, on the reverse strand, counting down.
GCAGTGATCTGCATATTAAGTTCAGATCTGTTCTGGCCTGCCCCGGCATTTATTCTGAAATCATGCAGGGTAACAATTCGTGGCAAACTGGCGACTGCACTGACGAAGGCGCCAAAGTCGTGGTAAGTCCCGTCGACCAGGATATTTATCGGTAACTCGATATAAAATTCCTGCGCCACTTCCGGTTGTAATTGAATTCGATCAAATTCGATGCCACTGCCAAGTCCGGTGTCGTTGATGTCTTCCAGCAATCCCGGCACTTCTGTTTCACCAGGCAACTGCGCCAGCAAGGAGCCAAAATCTTCTTCCATTTGGGCCATTTGCTGCCGGTAGGCTTCCAGGTTGGCAGCCAGAACCGCTTTGGTTTCCAGTTCCTGTCTCAGGCCGTTCTCCCGGTCCTGTACCGATACCAGACTGGCTTGCAGTTCCCGAACATGAAACCAGTAACCACCACCCAGACAGGCAACAAAAAGCACCAGCCCGAGAACAAATTTGACCACATTGGGCCAGACTCCAATGGTTTCGATATCGCCCAGGTTATTCCAGTCGAAGTTTTTCAGTTCTTCAACAGAATTGCCTATTTTTGTTTTGACGACTTCCAGAGCTTTCATTGTTCTATTATTTAACCCGTATCAATAAATCTCTTTTCATTAAGGTCGCGCGTCCAATCTATTCCTGAACTTCAACACTGGGTGCAGTGACAGCGACCTGTAACTGAAACTCGAATGCTGATTCCTGGTTATCCTGCGCATTGATTGTCTGCAGATTTGCATTGGCAAACCAGTCAGAAGACTCCAGTGAACGCATTAACTCAGAAACCATGTTGTTGGATTCAGCCACACCGTTCATCTGCAGATTGTCACCGGTCCTGGTTATGGTCTGGTAATAGACCCCTTCGGGCAGGGTCCTGACCAGTTCATCAAACAGGCGGACAATCACTGGCCTGGTTCCCTGCAAGTCCTGAATGACCGACATACGTTCTGTAAGCTGGGCTCGTTGTGCCTGCAAGTCGCGAATTTCCGCAATCTCTCTGTCCAGAGCAGTTATCTGCTCGGAAATATAATCGTTAATTCGTTCCTGACCATTTATTTCGCCGTTAAAGTAACGGTCGACCAGAAACAGTATGGCCGCCGCAATTGCGACAACAACTCCCAGTGATACCAGAAACTCCTGCTTTCTTTCTTCACGCAGGGTTTCCCGCCATGGCAAGAGATTAATGCTGGTCATTTCTTGAACCCCCTCATCGCCAGTCCGGCTGCCATTAGCAGGGAAGGAGCATCATTTTTTATTTGTTTTTTGTTCACGCGGGCCCCGAAACTCATTTTCGCAAAGGGGTTGGCAACAACGGTTTTGCAGGATAAGGCCTCTTCAACCTGATCGGCCAGCCCCGCAGTAGATGCTGTTCCACCTGCAAGGATTATCAGATCAACATCATTATACTGACTGGAAGAAAAGAAAAACTGTAGCACCCGGCTGATCTGTTCAGTAATTTCATCTTTGAATGGATGCAGAACTTCTTCTTCATAACCATCCGGCAGATCGCCATCCATGATGGCTGTTTCAAGTTCAGCTGCCTGCAGACCATAGCGGGCCTGGACTTCATTTTTCAGCTGCATGCCTCCGAATACCTGCTCACGGGTATAGATGGAAACCCCGTCATTCAGAATATACAGGGTAGTCATGGTGCCGCCGATATCAATAATTGCCGCGAGCTTGGCTTTTGGCAAATCCATCTGCTCCTGTAGCAGACGATAGGCACGTTCCATGGCATAAGCTTCTATATCGACCACTTTGGCAGTGAAATCACCGGCTTCAAGGGCTGCAACGCGTAAATCTACATTTTCTTTTTTGCAGGCGGCCAGTAACACCTGCACCATTTCTTCATTTTTCGGGGATGGGCCCTGTCGTTCAAAGTCAATTGCCACTTCATCCAGCGGATAGGGAATATACTGATCCGCCTCTACAACAATCTGGTTTTCCATTTCTGCATCAGACAGGGCTGCACTCATCTCAATGGTTTTGGTAATGACGGCGGAGCCCGGTACCGCAACGGCGGCATCCTTGGATTTGGTCTTGAGCACTGAGGCCATTTTCATGACGACATCACTGACTGCTTCAAGTTCATTGATATTCTTCTCAACCACCGCATTTTCAGGCAAGGGGCGATTAATGTAATTCTCTACTTTATATTTGCTGCCGGTTTTGCTCAACTCGAGCAGTTTTACGGAGCTGGAGCTGATGTCCACACCCATTAGAGCAGTATTTTTTCTATGTAAAATACTTAACAAAATCAAACTCCTACAATGCTCTGGCGGCAGCCATCATAATTGATGCCGTTTTCCAGGCTCCGGTGTGCAAGCCATCTTTTAACGCACACTTTCCCCTGCATCCGAAATGCGCTTGTATACGAATTTGCACGTTACTTAATTTAGGTATTAATTTCAACTAATTAAGTCTATTTTCAACAAATTACTTTAAATTGATAACCACTTCACATTAGACTGTAATGCAGGATGTTTAGCAGTCCACCATCCATGGCTGCATCATTTTAGGAATTAACTTGTTAAAATTCCTGCACAGCATCACATAAACAGGGAGAAATTCGTTTAAAATTAACGTTTTTAGCAGTGTTGACCGGCCTTTCCTGCCTTGCAGTCTTCACCGGATTCAGGCCCCAGACACACTAACCGGTAATCTGCCAGTACTATGAATATAGTGCAAAAAAGCTTGAAAACATTGTTTTGGTGCGGTCTTTTCGCGGGCCTGGGTATCGTAATGATAACAGCCAGCGCCTACCTGTATTTGTCTCCCAAGCTGCCACCGGCTGAAGATTACCGCAATGTGCGCTTGGTCAACCCGCTACGCATCTACACTTCTGATGAAAAACTGATTGCCGAATTTGGTGAAGTCCGCCGTGACCCGATCAAATATGAAGAAATTCCGCCCCTGTTGATCGATGCCCTGATAGCCAGTGAAGATTCACGTTTTTACCAGCACAATGGCGTGGACCTGAGAGCACTGGCCCGTTCGGTCCTGGGTATTCTGACCGGCAATCCAAGTGGCGGCGGCAGTACCCTCACCATGCAGCTGGCGAAAAATATATCCTTTGAGGGAGAAAGCCCCTATTCACGTAAATTCAAGGAAATCCTGCTGGCCTTAAAAATCGAGCGCGAACTGAACAAGGAAGAAATCCTTGAACTGTACCTGAACCGTATTTTCTTCGGTATTTCAGCCTACGGAATATCTGCTGCCTCCAGCCAGTTCTACAACAAGCCGCCCTCAGAACTGACGCTCGCAGAAATGGCCATGCTCGTAGCCCTGTTGCCGGCGCCAAATACCATCAACCCCCTGCGATCTGAAGAACGTGCCCTGACTTTCCGCAGTCGGGTGCTCAGACGGATGAATGAGCTGGGCATGATCACCCGGAGTCAGTTAGAGGAAGCCAATAATGCGCCACTGACCGCCCAGCGCTACGGGGTGGAAACCGAAGTGGAAGCGCCATATATCGCAGAAATGGTTAGGCTGGAAATGCAGGCTCGTTATGGCGATCTGGCTCTTATGGATGGCTTTGAGGTCTTCACCACCGTTCACAGTGAAACCCAGGCATTGGCCAACCAGGCCCTCACCGATGGCCTGGAAAACTATGACCGCAATCATGGATATCGGGGCCCGGAAAACCGTCTGAGTCCGGTCAGCGGCGATGGCGCCAGCAATGAGATGTGGCTTTCAATACTCGGCAGAACATCCAATGTCGGCGATCAGATGCCGGCCTTTGTCAGTTCTATTGAGGAAAGATCTTTCAATGCCCTGCTGAGAAATGGCGAGACCATTACTGTCGAATGGGATGGCATCCGCTGGGCCAAGCGCTTTATCAATAACAGCACCTGGACTTCCAGCCCGCGCAGCGCTCGTGAAGTAGTTGAGGTTGGCGATCTGGTTCGGGTCACCCGGAATATTGACGGCCGCTGGATGTTAGGCCAGGTACCTGCGGCTAATGGCGGGTTGGTCTCAGTTGACCCCAATAGCGGCGCAATTCTGGCGCTGATCGGTGGATATGATTTTTTCCAGAGCAACTTTAATCGCGTTACCCAGGCCAGACGTCAGCCCGGTTCCAACTTCAAACCTTTCTTGTATGCTGCGGCACTGGAGAATGGTTATACCGCTGCCAGCCTCGTCAATGACGCCCCGCTGGATCGAAGCGACTACCGGCCGGAGAATTTCAGCGGTGAGTTTCTTGGTCCCATTACTTTGAAGTATGCGCTTACTAACTCAAAAAACCTTGTCTCACTGAGACTTTATGATGCACTTGGCGAAGATGTGGTGCTGCCGTATATCTCTCGCTTTGGGTTTAATGAGAATGAATTTCCACGCAATGACCTGACAATTGCGATTGGCTCCCACGCAGTGACACCCCTTGAAATCGTCACCGGCTATGCCGTTTTTGCCAACGGCGGGCACAAGGTCAACCCATATTTAATAGAGCGCATCAACAATTTTAATGACGGAAATGTCTATCAGGCTGACCCGGCCGTTGTATGCCAGATTCCTTGCAACCCGGAACCTGAGCTGGATGGCCCGCCGGGGCCAGTCAGTTACCCGGCCCCCCGTGTCATCGATGAAAGTGTCGCCTACATCATGAATAACATGCTGCGTTCTGTTGTCACTGATGGCAGTGGCCGCCGCATCAACCGGGAAATTGGTCGACCTGATCTGGCAGGTAAAACCGGCACCACCAACGACAATTTTGATTTATGGTTCTCCGGTTTCAACGGAGACATGGTGACCACCGTCTATGTCGGCTTTGATAATCCCCAGACTCTGGGCCGGGATGAGCAGGCTGCCACGGTTGCAGTACCAATCTGGATCGATTTTATGGAAGATGCCCTGGAGGGTATGCCGGTAAACAGCATGCAGCAACCGGACGGTATCGTTACTGTCAGAATTAACCCAGAAACCGGTGAGCGCGCGCTTCCCAATGAAGCTGGAGCCGTGTTTGAGGTATTTCGTGAGGAGAATCTGCCACCCGAGTCAGGGACACAGAACCCAGGCGCCATCAACCCGGATCAGGAATCCGGGCAGCGAATTTTTTAAACCTGTCGAAGAATTGCTCCTGAGCCGGAGCAAATAGTTAAAGCTTGCGTGTGCTGAAACGCTTTTTGTATCGGTCTACACGTCCGCCGGTATCAAGTATTTTCTGCTTACCGGTATAGAACGGGTGACACTGCGAGCAAACGTCAATACGCACTTCGCCACCCAGAGTTGAACGGGTATTGATGACATTACCGCAACCGCAGGTAACGACCGTTTCTTCATATTTTGGATGAATTTCTGCCTTCATGGGATCCTCTGCCGGATATCGCCACCTGCATTCTTCATCAGCGCAGGCACCATATCCTTCTATATTCTAAAAAGAGCGCGAATTCTAGCGATAGTCCTTGGAATTAGCAAGTTCCTGTAATCAAGGTAGCGGTTCAATTTGAAATTTGCTGTAGTAGTGTAGAAGCCACCGATCCTCAACAATAGTTCAATTTTTCAACGATGTTAAAAGCACAGGCGTATTACTGCCGATAGCTCTGGTGGTTATTAACAACCTCGGCAAAGATCATCTGAAACAGGTGCAGAATAAATTCGGGATTCAGGTCTTTGCTGCGGGCCTGTTCCTGCAGTTCCTCGAGTTTCTGTCTCTCTCTGGCCTCATCAACCGAATCGAGTTTTTTACTGGCCTTGAGCTTGCCGACTTCAGCAGTAACCTGAAAACGTCTGGCCAGCAGATTCAGTATTTCATCATCGAGTGTATCAATCTGCTGCCGTAGGCTTAATAATTCTTCAGGCACAGTGGAGTTTGGCATGGTAATCTTCCAATACAAGTAGTAACTAGTTCAGTAAATGAGTATAAACCAAGGTACCAATACGCTCCATGCCTCCGGTCAGCAGAGCATACTCAAGATTGTAGTCAATACGCCCTTGCGCAAGAGTTTTGATTACCTCCCTCCTGCCGATTACCAGAATCCGATTCAGACCGGTATACGAGTCAGGGTTCCCTTTGGCAAGCGCGAACTGATTGGCCTGGTCACGGCAATTGCTTATGATAGTGAACTGCAGCCCGGTGAACTGAAAAGCGTGCTGGAAGTCATCGATGAAACACCACTTATCGATGAAGGCATGCAAAAGTTTCTAGGCTGGGCAGCTGCCTATTATCATCATCCGCTTGGCCAGGTCATTCACAACGCCTTACCGACCCGGGTCAGGCAGGGCAAAAGTATCGATACCCCAGCAAGCCCGAAGGTGGTCAATGCTGCCGGCGAGGCAAAACTTGATCTGCAACTGAATCCTGAACAGAAAACTGCACTGCAAAGTATTCTCGATAAGGCTGAAGCCTATCACTGTTTTTTGCTGGAAGGAGTGACCGGCAGTGGTAAAACTGAAGTATATCTGCAACTGATTGCTGAAAAACTGCACGCCAAAAAGCAGGTCTTGATGCTGGTACCGGAAATCAGTCTGACGCCTCAGACCCTGCAGCGATTCCAGGATCGCTTTACACAGTATCAGATTGTTTCCCTGCATTCCGGATTAACCGACAAGCAGCGCTATGAAGCCTGGATTGCTGCCCGCAACGGGGATGCAGATATCATTATCGGCACCCGCTCGGCTGTTTTTGTTCCCTTGAAAAGACCGGGGCTGATCATTGTTGATGAAGAACATGATGGCTCTTACAAACAGCAGGATGGATTCCGCTATTCAGCCAGAGATCTTGCCGTTTTCCGCGCGCAACAGATGGATACGCCAGTAGTGCTGGGTTCCGCGACTCCAAGCCTGGAAAGCCTCAACAATGCTATCAGTGGCCGCTATACCCTCCTGACTCTCAAACAACGCGCCGCTGCTGCCAGTCAGCCCAGCTTCAAATGCATCGATCTGAAAGGGAAAAAACTTGTCGAAGGATTTTCCGAAGAGTTGCTCGAAGCTATTACCTATCATCTGGATAAGGGTCAGCAGGTTCTGGTTTTCCTCAACCGGCGTGGTTTTGCTCCGCTACTGCAATGTCATGACTGTGGCTGGAATGCCAGTTGTCCGCGTTGTGACATTTCCTATACCCTGCATCGCAGCAAACCGGAACTGCGCTGCCACCGTTGCGAATCGCAAACCCGTTTGCCTCTGCAATGTCCGCATTGCCAGAGCAAAAATTTATTTGCTATTGGCATGGGAACAGAACGTACGGAAGACATTCTGGAGAAAAAATTTCCTGCCGTGCCGGTATACCGGATTGACCGCGATACGACACGCAAGCGCCAGCAACTCGAGCAGACGCTAAGTAATATCAACCGGGGTGAACCTGCTATCCTGGTCGGCACCCAGATGCTGGCCAAGGGCCACCACTTTCCCAAAGTCACGCTGGTGGCTATCCTCGATGCGGATAGCGGATTGTTCAGTTCAGATTTTCGGGGCCAGGAATTCATGGGGCAACTCCTGATTCAGGTTGCAGGTCGGGCCGGCAGGGAGCAGGACCCTGGTGAAGTAATGATCCAGACACACAACAGCACTCATCCTTCCTTACTGAGCCTTATCCGGGACGGCTATGAAATTTTTGCCCGGCAACTGATAGAGCAACGAAAGCTCGGCCGGCTGCCTCCTTTTACCTATCAGGTTCTGCTCCGTGCAGAAGCCAACAAGGCAGCAGAAGCAGAGAAGCTGTTGCACAATATAAGGCAGGCTTCGCAGGCATTTCTGGATGACAGAATTCTGGCCATCGGTCCCCTACCCGCGCCCATGGAAAAACGTGCCGGACGCTTTCGCTTTCAGTTGTTGCTGCAATCCGACAAACGGGCAGACCTGCATAACATGCTCAGGCAATTGCTGCCGGTATATGAGTCCTTGCCGCAAAGTCGTCGGGTACGCTGGGCACTTGATATTGATCCGCTGGATTTCAGCTGACTACCAAAGCCCCGGCAATTCCGCGATAATAGTCGAGTCTGAATATTCAGCGTACTTCATAAGCATGGCACATGATTTTGCAAAACAGCGTTCAACTTCTTCCAGTTCGACAAAACGCCGGGCGAGTTCCAAAAATGCTGCCACCAAAGTTTCCCAGTCACGCACACACTGGCCCTGGTTTTTCTCCGGGTTGCTGACCGGACTGTTTGCTGCCTTTATCGGCCTGTTCAGTTTCTACCAGCCGGGCATGATTCAAAGCCCTGCCAATCAGCTTGCAACCCAGGAAGAAACGTCTGAGAACGCAGCAGAGGGTACCGACTTTACCTTTTATGACCGGCTCAGTGAGGCAGAAGTCGTTGTCGACGTGGTTGCTGTTGACCTGCAACCTGAGCAGGAAGAAGACCCGACCGTCTACCGGGTACAGGCAGCCTCCTTCAATACCCGTGCAGATGCTGAAAACCTGCTGACTCAAATTCATGCTCTTGGGCTAGAAGCCAATATCTTTGCTACCGAAGTACTGGGTCAGACTTTTTATCGTGTCCAGGCCGGCCCTTTCACCGGCAACAGCAACGCCGAAGATGCCATCGACCTGCTGGCCGGCAACAATATCAGCGGTGCAATCAAAATCAGGGTCCGCTAGTGGACCGCCTGCAAAGTTCAGTAACTGTTCGCTATCCGCCTCTGGCCCTTGAATTTCGGGCACTTATCACCACATAGTCAGGGGACCTTTGATTAAAATAATCAAAGTCTTCTTATTCCTACCAGCACAGGAAAATAATTATGGAGCAATATCGCGGCACAACCATCGTCTCCGTCCGCAGGGGTGATAAAGTTGTTATTGGTGGTGATGGCCAGGTCTCCCAGGGCAACACGGTCATGAAGGGTAACGCGCGCAAAGTTCGCCGACTATACAAGGATCAGGTTCTGGCCGGCTTTGCCGGAGGTACGGCAGATGCTTTCACACTGTTTGAACGCTTTGAAGAACAGCTAGAAAAACATCATGGCAAGCTGACCCGGGCAGCCGTTGAACTGGCTAAACTCTGGCGAACCGAACGGGCCCTGCGGCGACTCGAAGCTTTGCTGGTGGTGGCTGATAAAGAAAATTCCCTCATCATCACCGGTAATGGTGATGTCATAGAGCCGGAAAATTCATTGATGGCAATCGGTTCCGGCGGTCCCTATGCCCAGTCCGCCGCCACTGCCCTGCTGCAGAACACCGAACTTGATGCCCGCAGTATCGTGGAAAAGAGCCTGAATATTGCCGCAGACATCTGTGTCTATACCAATCATGAACTCACCATTGAAGAACTGGAGTTGTAATAAATTACCATGGCCGAATTAAGCCCAAAACAAATTGCCCGGCAACTGGACAATCATATTGTCGGTCAGTCTGCCGCCAAACGTGCCGTTGCCATTGCCCTGCGGAATCGCTGGCGGCGGATGAAATTACCCGAAGAATTACGCAATGAAGTCACGCCAAAAAATATTCTGATGATCGGCCCAACCGGTGTCGGTAAAACTGAAATTGCACGTCGTCTGGCCAAACTTGCAGGTTCACCATTTATCAAGGTCGAAGCAACAAAATTCACTGAAGTGGGGTATGTCGGCCGTGATGTCGAATCCATTATTCGCGACCTGGTTGATGTAGCCTATAAAATGTTACGTGAACAGCAAATTGAAAATGTCAGTATGCAGGCAGCCAATGCAGCTGAAGACAAGGTTCTGGATATATTGCTGCCGGGGCCATCATCCCAGAAGAATATCGAACCCCGGAGTGTCACCGAAGCTGACAGCAGTACCCGGCAGATTTTCAGGAAAAAATTACGCGAAGGCGAACTGGACGACAAGGAAATTGATATCAAGGTTTCCGATATGCTTTCCGGTGTTGAAATCATGGCGCCTCCCGGAATGGAAGACATGACCAACCAGCTCAGCTCCATGTTTTCCAATCTTGGCAGTCAGCGCACGAAAACCCGGCGCGTCAGCGTCAAAGCCGCTTTGAAAATTCTCAAGGATGAAGAAGCTGCCAAGCTGGTTAATGATGAAGAACTTCGTGCTGAAGCAGTTACCAGTACAGAACAGACCGCGATCGTTTTCATTGATGAAATCGATAAGGTGGCTGCCAAGAATGAAACATCAACCGGCGGCGTTTCCCGTGAGGGAGTCCAGCGTGATTTATTGCCACTGATTGAAGGCTCCACAGTGACGACCAAGTACGGACCGGTTAAAACCGACCACATTCTGTTTATTGCTTCCGGGGCATTTCATTTATCCAAGCCTTCTGACCTGATTCCGGAACTGCAGGGACGTCTGCCGATTCGGGTAGAACTTGACGCACTATCGGTAGAGGATTTCAAGAGTATTCTCACTGAACCGGATGCATCACTTTGCAAGCAGTACCAGGCCCTGCTGGAGACAGAAAACCTCAAGCTGGAATTTACCGATGACGGCATTCAAAAAATTTCTGAAATAGCCTGGGCTGTCAATGAGCGCACCGAAAATATCGGCGCAAGACGTCTACACACGGTGATGGAAAAACTGCTGGAGGATATTTCATTTCGTGCCGAGGAACTGGTACAAAGTGGCGAGGACGACATTGTGATTGATGCCAAATTCGTTGATTCCACCCTGCGTGAACTTTCCCAGGATGAAGATCTTAGCCGCTTCATCCTCTAGGCTTTTATATAATGATTCCCGGCGACATTAAACTGCATAAGAAATCCGGCCAGCTGGAGCTGGTTTACACTGATGGCGCCTACACACTCAGTGCAGAGTTTTTGCGGGTACATTCCCCGTCTGCGGAAGTCAGGGGTCATGGTGTCGGCCAGGAAGTCCTGCAGTACGGAAAAAAACAGGTGCTCATCAGCAATATCGAATCAGTCGGCAACTATGCTCTACGTCTGCATTTTGATGATGACCACAATTCCGGCATCTACACCTGGGAATATCTGCGTGAATTATGTCTGCAAGAGGAAGCACTCTGGCAGAAGTATCTGAACAGACTGCAGGCTGCCGGCCAGAGTCGCGAGCCATTACCTGCAGACACACAGGTTGTTACCATTACGCCCCTCAAATCAGACTAAGTTGGGTTACAATGGGCGCATGAAAGAAAACGACCACAAAGAAGAGACAACGCATTTTGGCTTTCGGCAAGTCCCGCTTGCAGAAAAAGCTGAACATGTTGCCAGTGTTTTTCATTCTGTCGCCGGAAAATACGACATGATGAATGACATTATGTCTCTGGGCACCCATCGCCTGATCAAACGTTTTACCCTGCAACTGACTGCCCTGCGTTCCGGACAACAGGTACTTGATCTGGCTGGTGGAACCGGTGATTTTGCCATGCAGTTTTCCCCCATAGTCGGTGAGAAAGGGCATGTCGTCCTGGCGGATATCAATCAATCCATGCTCAGTGTGGGTCGTGACCGGATTATCGACAAGGGTGGCTTGCAGAACATCAGTTATTCACTGGCCGATGCGGAACAACTTCCTTTCCTGCCTGAAAGTTTCGATTGCGTCTGTATTGCCTACGGGCTACGCAATGTTACTGATAAAGAAGCAGCTCTTCGTTCCATGCATGAGGTGCTGAAACCCGGCGGCAGGATGGTCATTCTGGAATTTTCCAGGACGCAGAATCCAATGCTCAGCAAAGGCTATGATTTCTATTCAAAACTCTGGCCACTGGCCGGCAAGCTTGTCACCGGAGACAGTGACTCATACCAGTATCTGGTCGAATCTATTCGCATGCATCCTGATCAGGAGACGCTGAAATCAATGATACTCGATGCCGGTTTCAGTCGTTGTGAATACCATAACGTCATGGACGGAATCTGTGCTATTCATATCGGTTATAAAGATGCCACTTGAGTTATTGCAGGGTACGGCTCTCTCCATCGCCGAAGAAGTTATCAACAAGGCCCTTTCTCTAGACGGGCAGAATAAAAAAAAACTGCTAAGCCTGGATGGCAAGGTCATCAGTATTGCCTGCGACAATCCTGTAATTTTTGTCACTGTGACTATCCATCAACAAGGAGTTTTATTATCGCCTTTTGACCATCAGGATGCTGATGCCAGAATAAGCGGCAGTGCTACGGCACTGATCAACCTGCTGCTGGCAAAGGACAAGAATCAGACCATTCGAAAGGAAAAGATACAGATCCAGGGTAATGCCGGTGTCATGCAGGAAGTACAGGATGTATTACAGGGTCTTGATATCGATTGGGAGTATCAGCTTGGCCGTATAATCGGTGACATTCCCACACAACTTGTCAGTGACGGTATTCGACAGTTCCGGGTTTTTATCAATAACAGCCATGAACGCATGCTGAATAACCTGGATGAATATCTGCACATTGAGAGTGCCATGTTTCCGGAAAAAAATGAGCTGGAATCTTTTTATCGCCGAGTTGACGAATTAAGATTACGACTTGACCGAAACAAAACACGCATACAAAAACTCAACAAACAATAAAGTTCAAAAGGAGTTAATAATGGGATTCGCACTTTCTGAAATACAACTGCAAAGCACAGCGTTTAAAAACGGAGAAATGATTCCTGACAAACATACTGGAACCGGTGAAGATGTTTCGCCCGAGCTTCACTGGAGTAACCCCCCTGAAGGAACCAAAGCTTACGCCCTTATCTGCCATGATCCGGATGCGCCGTTAATTTCAGAAAACGGTACTTATGGATTCGTACACTGGACACTCTATAACATCCCAGCTGATGTCACTTCGCTGGCTGAAGGCAGTGGGGAGTTTACCCAGGGCGTCAACAACATGGGTAATAGCGGATATAACGGCCCAATGCCCCCGGAAGGTCATGGCAACCATCACTACTATTTCTGGATACTGGCGCTCGATAAAGAAACCGCGCTTGAGCCCGGCCTGGGCATGGGGGAATTACTACAGAAAATTGAGCCCAATGTACTGGGCATGAACCGCTTAACCGGTATTTACCGGCGATAATTACGGACGGATTACAAATCCTAGTGAAAAAATTTTTGCGCCTGTTAAAAATCACCCGGGTGGCCGGTCGCTACCGCCTGCAGGATTTGCTGGAAGGCTTTCAGTTAAATTCAGCCCTGGCTTTGCTGCTGAAACTGCCGCTGCGGGCAGACCCGCATCTCAGCGAAATGAGCCGTGGCAAACGCCTGCGCCTGGCACTGGAAGAGCTGGGCCCGATCTTTATCAAGTTCGGTCAGTTATTGTCCACGCGCCGGGATATGTTGCCGCTTGATATTGCGGATGAACTGGCCTATTTGCAGGATCAGGTAGCACCCTTTGATGGTGAGCAGGCACGGGAAATTATTGAAAAATCCCTGGGCAGTAAAATTGAAACTGTTTTCAAGGATTTTTCCAGTGAGCCTCTGGCCTCTGCTTCAGTGGCACAGGTTCATACCGCCACCCTGCATACCGGTGAAGAAGTTGTCATCAAGGTTATTCGTCCCGGCATCGGCAGAATCATCAAGCAGGATCTTGCCCTCTTACACAAACTCGCCGAGTTTGTTGAAAACTTCTCGCAAGACGGTAAACGCCTGCGCGCCAGGGAAGTTATTCGTGATTATGACTATGTCATTCATGATGAGCTGAATTTACAGATAGAAGGAGCCAATGCCACCCAGCTGGCCAACAATTTCAAGGACAGTGATATCCTCTACGTACCCAAAGTCTATTGGGATTTTACACGCCAGAATATTCTGGTAATGGAGCGTATTCATGGTATTCCGATCAGCCATATCAATGAACTGAAAAAAGCCAGGATCAACCTGAAAAAACTGGCTGAGACCGGTGTGGAAATTTTCTTTACCCAGGTTTTTGATCACAGTTTTTTCCATGCCGATATGCATCCCGGCAATATTTTTATCACGCGTGAGCGCACTGATAATCCACAATATATTGCACTGGACTGTGCAATTTTTGGCAGCCTCAGTGAAGATGATCAGCAATATCTTGCTCGCAACCTGCTGGCCATATTTAAACGGGATTATCGTAAGGTGGCAGAGTTGCATGTTGAATGTGGATGGGTTCCGCCTGATACCCCGGTCCATGCTTTTGAGGCAACCATGCGCAGTGTCTGCGAACCAATTTTTGAAAAGCCTCTGAGCGAGATTTCATTTGGCTCAGTGCTTCTGCAACTGTTTCGCACTGCCGGCCGTTTCAATATGGAGCTGCAACCCTCACTGGTCCTGTTACAAAAAACCATGCTTAATATAGAAGGCCTTGGCAAAGAACTGTATCCCGACCTTGATCTGTGGGAAACAGCCCTGCCCTTTCTGGAAAACTGGCAGAAGCAGAGACTCTCGCCCTGGCATAATTTAAACCGTATCAAGGATAAACTGCCGGAATGGATTGAGCAGCTTCCGGATTTACCGGAGCTGGTCCATGAATTTTTACAGGATAGTCGTGCCAGCCGTCGTCAGGAAATTCAAGCTTTGCAGGAAGCGCGCAAGAAAATGGAAAAGCTCCGGCAAAAACGTCGCAGAAAACGTACAGCCTTTGGTGTTGCCGCTCTCATACTGGCCGCCTTGATGGCCTTTACCGCCCTCGGCCCCTGGATGAATACCTTCTCTCCCATGCTCTGGGCGGCCTTTTTCGGCGGCGTCGGGTTGCTGTATTTTCGCTCATGAGTGCTTGAATCTCACAAACACAGCCCCAAATAGAGTATTCTAGGCCCTGTTTTCAGGCCCTGGGTCTTTTTTGTGGGAGTTAGCATGACAGAAAGCTGGCTGGATCAGCTTGACTGGGGTGCAGATGAGTTGCTACCGGTCATTGCACAGGATGCGCAGACAGGTAAAGTTCTGATGCAGGCCTGGACCAATAAGGAAGCCCTCCTGGCGGCACATGCAGAAGGCCGGGCCGTCTACTGGTCGCGCTCCCGGGGGAAACTCTGGCGCAAAGGGGAGCAATCCGGGCATGAACAGGAATTGCGGGGAATCTACCTCGACTGTGATGGCGACTGCCTGATTTATGAAGTTGAACAGCTGGGTGGAATTGCCTGTCATACCGGCAGAGCCAGTTGTTTTTATCGCAAGCTTGAAAACGGAGCCTGGCAGGAAGTAGAGCCGGTCCTGAAAAAGCCAGAAGAAATATATAAATAAGCCGAACATCAGGGTTCAATAGTGAGTGATACATTAAGCAAACTGGCAGCTATTATTGAAGAACGTAAAGCTGCCGACCCCTCGACTTCCTATGTGGCAAAATTGCAGCATGAGGGGATGAATAAAATTCTGCAGAAAGTGGGTGAAGAAGCCGTGGAAACGATTCTCGCCGCACGCGATGCTGAAGCCGGCAAAGGCAATCAGGAGCTTATTCATGAAACTGCCGATTTGTGGTTTCACTGTCTGGTCATGCTGGCCCAGCAGAACATAGGACCTGAAGAGATACTTAAAGAACTGGATAATCGATTTGGTACGTCCGGCCTTGATGAAAAAGCATCGCGCGGAACTGACTAGAACGATACAATGCAGAAATTGATCTAATAATTATAGAGTTAGCAGGAGATTATTATGGGATTTGGTGGAATTGGAATTTGGCAGCTGCTGATCATTCTGGTCATCATCCTTCTTATCTTCGGAACCAAGAAACTGAAAAACCTTGGCTCCGATCTGGGTGGAGCCATCAAGGGCTTCAAGAGCGCCATGGATGAAGAAGGTAAAGACAAGGACAACAATCAGGCTCAGATTACTGATGAAGATGATGAAGGGGATACTTTCGACGTGAAAGCCGAGAAAGTTGAAGAGGAATCAAAATCCTGAGCCTGGGCTTCTAGGACTTTCTCATGACCGGTGTTGGTTTATTTGAACTTTTGCTAATCGGCGTCGTCGGTTTGCTGATTCTTGGCCCCGACAAATTGCCTGGTGCCATGCGCACCATGGCCTTGTGGATTGGTCGATTCCGGCGCAGCTTTGACAATATCAAACGAGATATTGAAAAAGAAGTTGGCGCTGATGAAATCCGTCGCCAGTTACGCAACGAAGCCATCATGGAAAAGTTCAACGAGAGTAAAAAGAAATTTACCGATACAGTTGATTCTGCAAAAAGTCAGACCAACAGCCTGAAACAGAATCTTGACCTGAAACAACAGATTCTTAACAGTGGCAGTCAGGACAGCCCTGCTGACAAGACTCCTGACCCCGCCCCCGCAAAGCCAGCCGAAAATACAGGTTCAGGCACAAGTCAGAATAACAATTCTGCCAATCAGCCCTAGGAACCTCTGATCAACTGAAATGTCACACGAGAACGATCCTAAAGAGCAACCCCTGATTTCTCATCTTATTGAGCTGCGTGATCGTATCTTGCGATGCCTGCTGGTTGTGCTGGCAATTTTTCTTTGTCTGTTTCCCTTTGCCAATGAAATCTATACCTTTGTTGCCGCGCCACTGACCGACGTATTACCGGAAGGTACGCAAATGATTGCCACAGCAGTCACTTCGCCTTTCTTTGCGCCCTTCAAGCTGACTTTTTTTACTGCTGTATTTCTTGCAGTACCATTTTTATTGCATCAACTCTGGGCTTTTATCGCGCCGGGGCTGTATAAAAATGAAATTAAAATAGCCTTTCCTATTCTGGTTTCCAGCATCCTGCTGTTCTATCTCGGTATCGCTTTTTCCTATTTTGTTGTTCTGGGTTTTATTTTCCGCTTCTTTACTTCTGTTGGCCCGGAAGGCGTAGCCATCATGACGGATATCAGTCTTTATCTGGATTTCGTCCTGTTAATGTTTTTTGCTTTTGGTCTGACTTTTGAAATTCCGATTGCTACCGTACTGCTGATTATTTCCGGGGCCACAACACCAAAAAGCCTGGCCCAGAAACGCCCCTATGTAGTGATCGGCTGCTTTGTCGCCGGAATGCTCCTGACCCCGGCGGATCCATTCTCACAGTCCATGCTGGCTATCCCCATGTGGATGCTGTTTGAACTTGGGATTGTTGCCGGCCGCATACTACGCAAGGAAGGTGTAGGGGAAGATGCGGATGAAACGGATGAAGAGTCAGATGATGATACCGATGACGATAAAAAAGCAAGTGACAAGGACAGCAAGGAAGGAACGGAAGCAAAAACCTGAGGCTTATGACTTCAGGATAAAAGTCACCGGGCCGTCATTCACCAGACTGATCTGCATATCTGCTGCAAATACTCCGCTTTGAATCCTGTCGTGCTGGCTCACAGCGCAACTTAAAAAATATTCGTAAAGCGCTTTGGCTTCCTGTGGCGCTTTGGCAGATGAAAATCCGGGGCGCAGGCCTTGATCAGTATCGGCTGCCAGCGTGAATTGCGAAACTATCAGCAGCTCACCATCGACATCCTGCACGCTGAGATTCATCTTGTCCTGTGCGTCGGCAAAGACCCGATAGGCCAGCACTTTTTTCAGCAGTTTTTCAGCATCGGCTTCTGTATCTGCTTTTTCAATGCCGAGCAAAACCAGCAAACCGTTTTCAATGGCGGCAGTCTGTTTTCCCTCTATCGCAACCGAAGCTGATGTGACGCGCTGGATCAGGGCTAACATGAAGCGGATCTTCCTTGGCTGTTACCGTTGTGTGCCACGGGAATGGCGTTTGCGTTCATTTTCTGTCAGGTACATTTTACGCAAGCGAATGCTTTTTGGGGTAATTTCCACCAGTTCATCGGCTTCAATAAATTCCATGGCCTGTTCCAGGCTGTGTTGAACCGGCGGGGTTAAAATCAGGTTTTCATCCGTACCGGCAGCACGAATATTTGTCAGTTGCTTGGCTTTGGTCGGGTTTACCGCCAGATCATTCTCCCGACTGTGCAGCCCGACTATCATGCCTTCATACACATCAACGCCCGGCCCGACAAACAGGCGCCCGCGATCCTGCAGGGTAAAGAGCGCATAAGCCAGAGTTTTACCCTTGGTCATGGATACCAGAACGCCACGCCCGCGACTGGCGATATCACCTTCCTTAAGCTCGCCGTAATGGTCAAAGATGTGAGTCATAATACCCGTACCTGAAGTCAGACCAAGAAAGCCGGTTCTGAAACCAATCAGGCCACGGGTTGGAATCAAAAAGGTAATGCGCATGCGCCCTTTACCGTCGGATACCATGTCCTGCATCTCGGCCTTGCGTTTCCCCAGCTCTTCAATCACTGCTCCCTGATGTTCTTCCTCGACATCAATAACCAGTGATTCATATGGTTCCTGCTGTTTACCGTCGAGCTCCCTGATGACTACACGCGGCCTGGAGACGGCCAGTTCGAAACCTTCACGGCGCATGGTTTCTATCAGCACCGATAAATGTAATTCACCGCGGCCCGAGACAATAAACTTGTCCGCAGTGTCGCCCCGTTCAACCCGCAAGGCCACATTGTGTACCAGTTCCTGTTCCAGTCGCTCCTTGATATTACGGCTGGTGACATACTTTCCTTCCAGCCCGGCAAAAGGTGAATCATTCACCTGGAAGGTCATCGACACAGTGGGCTCATCAACACTGAGAGCCGGCAAGGCTTCAACATTTTCCGGATCACAGACAGTGTCGGATATATTCAGATTGTCGATTCCGGTGATGCAGATAATATCGCCGGCCTCGGCCTTGTCGACGTCGATTCTTTCCAGGCCCATATAGGATTTTACCTGGCCGATTTTTGCCTTGCGTTTCTTGCCTTCACGGTCAATCAGAACTACCGGCATGTTAGTGACAACGGCGCCACGGGTAACCCTGCCAATTCCAATCACGCCGACATAGGAAGAATAATCCAGTGCTGAGATCTGCATTTGCAGCGGACCTTCCGGGTCTACATCGGGCGCGGAGACCTGATTAACAATCAGTTCAAACAGGGGCGTCATGTCCCCGGCCATGTCTTCAGCTTCATTACCTGCAATTCCATTGAGTGCAGAAGCGTATATAACCGGAAAATCCAGCTGCTCCTCAGTCGCTCCCAGGCGATCAAACAGATCGAAAACTTCATTCAACACCCAGTCCGGACGGGCTCCCTCACGATCAATCTTGTTGATTACGACAATGGGTTTGAGGCCTCTGGCAAAGGCTTTCTGGGTCACAAACCGGGTCTGGGGCATGGGGCCGTCAACGGCATCAACCAGCAGCAGCACGCTGTCAACCATTGACAGCACGCGTTCAACTTCTCCGCCAAAATCAGCATGTCCCGGCGTATCTACAATATTGATCCGGTAATCCCGCCAGCTGACGGCTGTATTCTTTGCCAGGATAGTAATGCCCCGTTCTTTTTCCTGGTCATTGGAATCCATCACACGCTCAAGCTCTTTGCCACGTGTTTCCAGCGTGCCTGACTGGGAAAGTAATTTATCAACCAGGGTGGTTTTGCCATGATCGACATGGGCGATGATGGCGATATTTCGAATATTCTCTATCACAAGGTACTCAGTATGTGTGGCCGGGTGAACGGATTAAAGGTCCTGGGACCCCAATGGGTAAAAATGTGGCGCATTATATACGTCGGCCCGGACGATAGACACCTACATTTTTAAATCCCTGCTCACACAGATAAGATGCGTGCAAACGGCTCATCATGCCTTTGTCACAGTAAAGGAGGTACTGCCTGGCTTCCTGCAGGCTGCCGGCCTGGAATACCGTATTGAGTTTATAGAAAGGAATTTTCTGCACTTCATTTGCCGACAGGCTGAGAGGCATTCGTTGCTCTTCATCCGGATGGCGGATATCAATCACGACCATGCCTTCGCTTAATGTTTCCAGCTGGACAAAATCATGCTGAGCCTGTTGACGTTCGTGTGGCAAATGATGAACCGGAACAATGGTGCGCTCATTAACTACCTCTTGCAGAACGGAAAAATCAAATTTTGCTTCTTCAGCCTCTATACGGGAAAGTGTTGCCCGGGTTGTTGGTTTAACTGAAATTACTCCGCAATATTCAGGAATTACGGCGGAAAATTCTTCTGTGCCAATCTGCCTGGCCAGGTCGATAATATCCTGCTTCTCGCTCATGATAAGAGGACGCAGAACCAGTTTTTCAGTCACCTGATCGATGACGGCAAGATTACTCAGCGTCTGACTGGAAACCTGGGCTACTGCTTCTCCGGTCACCAGGGCATTGATTCCAAGCTCCTGCGAAATTTCTTCAGCGGCACGCAACATCATGCGTTTCAACACCACGCCCATCTGGGAGTTGTCGACATTCGTGATAATTTCAGCAACAACTTTCTCAAAGGGAACACTGACAAATTTAACTTTGTGAGACGCCCCATAGCGCATCCACAGGTAAAGAGCGACTTCCTTGACGGCAATTTCATGTTCAAGCCCGCCAAGGTTAAAAAAGCAGAAATGGGTAAGAAGTCCGCGCCGGGTACTCAGATAACTGGATACTGCCGAATCAAAACCGCCGGAGATAAGCGATAACACCGCTTCCTGGGTACCAAGCGGAAAACCACCCATCCCCGATTTTATTTCGTCAATTATGAATACATCCTGCTCACGAATTTCCAGTCGTACGGTAATATCCGGTTGATTAAGCTTTACACCCGCCGCCTCTGTTTGCTGATTCAGGCCACCGCCAACATAACGCTCTACATCCACTGAACTGAAACTGTGTTTTCCGGCCCGTTTGCAGCGTACGGCAAATGTACGTCCTTGCAGACGCTCACGATAAAGCTCAAGTGTCCGAGCCAGTATGTCATCCATATCAGTCAGCGGATAATGCCTGCTCAGGGCAATGGTGTTGACGCCAGGAGTATCACAAAGGACTGATTCAAGTTTTTGCTTTTGCTTTCCCTCACTGAAGGGACTGTCAACTTCCAGGTAATCCCAGCGGGAGGTAACCGTAACTTTGTCTTCCAGTTCACCCAGCAACTTTTGCAGGTTTTTGCGTAACTGTTTGACAAAACGGCTGCGTACCGGACGGCTTTTAATGGTGATTTCCGGAGAATATTTCAGCAAGTATTTCATCGACCTGATCTTTTGCAGCTTACTTTGTACAGCGAGGTTCAACTGTAATTTTACCCATCAACTATTTACAGCAACCCTTGGCCGCTTTGGCGATGCGCAATGATATCAATGCTGACAACTAAACTCACTTGAGTTTAAGCCCATCCAGTAAACGGCATAAAATGCACTAGAATGGTGCATATTGGCTCAATGTTTGCTAGAATCCCTAATCTGATCGGCAATATCCCCCTGCATTTATCGTATATCGGCGCTTTTTGCCCCAGCTTGGTTCAATAATTGCATACGAATAATTGCCCTAACCCGGCGTGGTACTGGACAAGATGGAAAACACTGAGAAAACAAACCCGGCATTAATCGTGAATACGGAAAGCTTTAACACCAGACTGCTTGATCATCTCACTTCAGCTATTATCGTGCTGGATGAAAACTTCTGCCTGTTTCACCTGAATCCAGCAGCCGAAGACCTGTTTAAAACCAGTGATCGCCGCTCCAGAAATGCCTATATCGGCGATTTACTTTACCGTCCGGAATCCACACTCAAAGCGCTGCGCAATGTCCAGAAAAAAGGCATTACTCATATTGCACGCAAGGCTCAATTAAGACTGGCTAACGGTACCAAACTACTGGTCGACTATTCCGTCTCATCCTTTAATGAGCTGGATCAGGAATTTCTGCTGATTGAAATCCAGGAACTCGACCGTTCCTACCATATCAGCCGGGGTGAAACCCTGATTTCCAATCACGAAACCACGCAGGAACTGGTGCGTAATCTCGGTCATGAAATCAAAAACCCACTGGGAGGCATTCGTGGAGCAGCCCAATTGCTTGCCCAGGAGTTACCCAATGAAGAGTTGCAGGATTACACCAATGTCATCATCAATGAAGCCGACCGCCTGGTAAACCTGGTTGACAGGCTGACAGGCTCGTACCGAAAACCACGCATGGCAAAACATAATATTCATGAGGTGCTTGAAAGAGTTCGCTCACTGCTTGAAGCGGAATCCAAAGGCAGCATTACTTTTGTACGTGATTATGATCCAAGTATCCCCGAAGTTACCTGTGACGTTGAGCAGTTGATCCAGGCAGTGCTGAATATTGTGCGCAATGCTATGGAAGCACTCAGGGATTCACAACAGGAAGATCCGCAAATTATTTTACGCACCAGGGCATACAGTCATTCGACGATCGGGCTGACCATGCACAAACTTGTCGCGCGTATTGAAATCATTGATAACGGTCCGGGTATTTCCTCAGACATTATTGAAACCATTTTTTATCCCCTGATCACTGGCAGAGCGGAAGGCACTGGGCTGGGTTTATCAATTGCACAAAGTATTCTCAAACAACATAACGGCTTGATTGAATGTGAAAGCCAGGAAGGACAGACGCGATTCATACTGTCACTTCCACTCCCCGATGAAGGTAACAGACAATGAGTGACAAAGGTTTGATATGGGTAGTTGATGATGACAGATCGATTCGCTGGGTCCTGGAAAAATCCCTTGATAAAGCCGGTTTTGCAATTGAAAGCTTTGAAAAAGGGGAACGCTTACTCAGCGAATTATCAGAAAGCCAGCCCGATGTGATCATCAGTGATATTCGCATGCCCGGGACCGACGGGCTGGAAGTACTGAACCAGGTCAGTGAAGCCTATCCACAAATTCCTGTCATTATCATGACCGCCCATTCTGACCTTAAGAGTGCTGTCCAGTCCTATGAAGGCGGCGCTTTTGAATACCTGCCCAAACCTTTTGATGTTAATGATGCCGTATCAGTCACTGAACGCGCTGTTAAACATGCCCGGGAACACAAAGGCAGAAGCCCGGTCAGCCAGGAAGTCAGCGCCAAGGAAATTATTGGTGAAGCTCCTGCGATGCAGGAAGTGTTTCGCTCCATCGGCCGACTGGCCAGTTCCAACATTACCGTACTTATCAAGGGTGAATCCGGTACCGGCAAGGAACTGGTTGCCCAGGCATTACACCGCCACAGCCCGCGAGCAGAAAAACCCTATATTCCACTGAATGTTGCCGCCATCCCGAAAGACCTGATCGAGTCCGAACTGTTCGGCCATGAAAAAGGCGCATTTACCGGTGCCACCCAGCAACGTATTGGTCGTTTCGAACAGGCAGATGGCGGCACGCTGTTTCTTGATGAAATCGGCGACATGCCAATGGAGACACAGACCCGCCTATTACGAGTGCTTTCCGACGGAGAGTTTTTTCGCGTTGGTGGCCTGAGCCCGATCAAGGCTGATGTGAGGATTATTGCCGCAACCCACCAGAATCTTGAAGAACGTGTACGCGAACACCTGTTCCGTGAAGACCTTTATCATCGACTGAATGTGATTCCTGTTCACCTGCCAAGACTTTCCGAACGCCGTGAAGATATTCCGGCATTAATGGATCATTTCTTACAGAAAGCTGCGCGGCAAATGTCAGTTGAAAGTAAAATTATTCGGCCTGACACCTTGAAATATCTGACCGGCCTGAGCTGGCCGGGTAATGTCAGACAGCTGGAAAATTTCTGTAGCTGGATTACTGTCATGGCACCAGGCAATGAGGTCTTTATCAATGATTTGCCTGAGGAATTCCTTAAACCCAACAGCCAGGGCAATGTTTCCGGTGACTGGGCCCAGACCCTGAAAAACTGGGCTGACCAGGAACTCAGTCTTGGTCATACAGGCATCCTGCAACAGGCAACCCCGATATTTGAAAAGTGCATGATCGAAGTTGCCCTGAAACACAGTGGCGGCCGCAAGCGTGACGCTTCCGAATTGCTTGGCTGGGGGCGCAATACCCTGACCCGAAAAATCAAGGAACTGGGTTTGAACTCCATGGACAATGAACCCGACAATTAGTTTTTCATTTACCAGGTAGTAGCTGAGATTAAAGTTTTAACTTTATTGCCGGAAGTAATTAAACTTGAACTACTGCCAACTGCCGATAAAACCTGATGTTCAACATAGTTCTGTTTGAACCGGAGATTCCGCCGAATACCGGTAATATTATCCGCCTTGCCAGCAACAGTGGTTGCCGCTTGCACCTGATCGAGCCCCTGGGATTTTCACTGGATGAAAAAAGCCTGCGTCGCGCCGGGCTGGATTATCATCAGTACAGCTCACTACAAACCCATGCCAGCTGGCAGAGTTTTCTGGAAACCATTCAGGCAGGCAGAATTTTCGCTTTCAGCACCAAGGGGAAAAAGAATTACAGCGAGATGAATTATCAGGCAGGCGACTTTTTACTGTTCGGGCCGGAAACTCGAGGCCTGCCGGAAGCAATCAGAAATACAGGGGAAATAAATGCGGTGCTGACTATTCCAATGCAGGATCACAGTCGCAGCCTGAACCTTTCGAATGCGGTGAGTATTGTCGTCTACGAAGCCTGGCGGCAGACCGGATTTGCTGAAAGTGCTCTGCAATGACCCGGCCTGCAGCATGCAGGTTTCTAGAAAGAGGCTACTTTAATTAGCCTTTTTTTCCTGTTCTTCCTGCTGACGTTTTGCCTGAACATAAACCGCTTCAAAATTCACCGGCGCCAGCATCAATGATGGGAAAGTACCTTTATTGGCCAGGCTATCGATGCTTTCTCTGCCATACGGGAACAGCACATTCGGGCAGGTGATGTGTAATGCCTGAGTCAGACGTTCACCTTCCAGCCCCTCGATTTCAAACACACCAGCCTGCTGAACTTCGGCAACATACATCGGCTTGTCATTTTCATCTTTAACTTCAGCAGTCATAGTCAGCACGACTTCATATAGATTTTCATCAAACTTGTTCGATTTGGTGTTCATATTGAAGCTGACTTTGGGTTTATAAGGGGTGCGGAAAATTTCCGGAGCACTTGGCGCTTCAAAAGAAAGGTCTTTTACAAAGATGCGCTGCACCGTAAATTTAATGTTGCCCGCATCCTGAGGAGCTGCAGCCTGTTCACTTGTCTGCTTGTCTGTATCTGCCATTTTTGACTGTTTCCTGTTTTAAGTACTGATTTGCTAATGTGATTAACTCGAATTCCTGCCTCAAAGTCCAGTAGGGTTTACCTAACTTACCAGCGGCAGACCCTGAGATTGCCATTCTGCTATGCCGCCCGACATTCGGTAAACGCGAGTATGGCCCTTTGTTTCCAGCTTCCTTAAAGCTTCACCCGACTGATGTCCCATCTGGCAAACAACAATCATGGGCTTTTCCTTGTGCTTATCGAGCTCAGTGATGCGTTCATCCAGTTTGGCCAGGGGAATATTCACTGCATCGACAATATGGCCCTTATCAAAGCTTTTCTTGTCCCGGATATCCACAACAATGCCATCATCATGATTAATCATGCGAGTCGCTTCATGAGTTCCAACAGCTTTGCCGGCTTTCTTCTTCAGATATGCCACCAGGACAAAAAATATTACCAGCCATAAACTGGTCAGTATCCAGTGGTTACCGAGGAATTCCAGAAATCGCGCCATTACCCACTCTGAGCAGCATCCGTAAAGAGGCACGCAGTATAATGAACAACGCCTTCAGAGTAAAACTGCGGCAGATGCTTTTTTCCGCTCAGTTTAGTTTAACTCAATGCCCTGAAGGCCTATAATTTCAGCATTCCTTTTATGGTTCTTTTTCCTTATGACTCAGCAAAAAACACCTAACCTCTTGCTGGTACTGGACGGTTGGGGGCATCGTGATAGTGCCGACGCAAATGCAATCAGCATGGCCAATACTCCAGTCTGGGACTCCCTGCTGACAAGATTTCCGCATACCCTGATTCACACCTCGGGCCTCAAGGTTGGACTCCCTGAAGGCCAGATGGGCAACTCGGAAGTCGGACACATGAACCTGGGTGCCGGTCGGGTGGTTTATCAAAGCCTGACCCGCATCAACAAGGAAATTGCAGACGGTGGTTTTTTCAAAAACCCGGCGCTGGTCGGAGCCTGCCAGAAGGCTGTTAAAGCTGATGCTGCAATGCATATTATCGGCCTGCTTTCTCCCGGTGGTATCCATAGTCATGAAGACCAGATCGCGGCAATGATAGACCTGGCCGAGCAGGAGGGTTGTCAGCAGATTTACCTGCATGCCCTGCTTGATGGTCGGGACACACCGCCCCGCAGTGCTGAAAAATCACTTGCACGTTTCAATGAAAAACTTGGAAAAAATGGCAAGGGGAAGATTGCCAGTATCAGTGGACGTTTTTATGCCATGGACCGTGACAATCGCTGGGATCGGGTTGAAAAAGCCTATCGGGCCATTGCTGAGGGGCAGTCAGAACTGCATGACCTTGATGCCGTATCAGCCCTGCGAAGTGCCTATGAACGCGGAGAAGATGATGAATTTGTCCAGCCGACCTGTATTCATGCCACTGATAAGGCTGCAGTTAAAATTGAGGATGGCGATGCCGTGATTTTCATGAACTTTCGTGCCGACCGGGCGAGGGAGTTGACCCGGGCACTGGTTGAAACCGGTTTCAGTTCTTTCAAACGAGAGTCAAAAATTACCCTCAGTGAATTTGTCATGCTCACCGAATATGCCGATGATATTGATGTTGCCTGTGCCTACCCACCGGAACCGCTCACGAACTGTTTGGGTGAATATCTCGCCAATCAGGGTTTGACCCAATTACGGATTGCCGAAACCGAGAAATATGCGCATGTCACTTTCTTTTTCTCTGGCGGACGTGAGCAGGAATTTACTGGCGAAAGCCGTATCCTGGTGCCCTCACCCCAGGTGGCTACCTATGATCTGCAACCCGAAATGAGCGCCTATGAAGTTTGCGAAAAGCTGGTAAATGCAATTAAAAACCGCGAATTTGACGCTATCATCTGTAATTTTGCCAACGGAGACATGGTTGGACATACCGGTGACCTGCAGGCCGCCATCAAGGCCGTTGAAGTACTCGATGACTGCCTGGGCATGATTACTGAAGCGATTCTGGAAACCGACGGCAACTGTCTGATCACCGCTGATCACGGTAATGTCGAAAAAATGCAGGATGAAGTATCCGGACAGGCACTGACTTCACACACCGATGGCCCGGTCCCCCTGGTCTATGTCGGTAAACAGCCCCTTAGCCTGCTGGACGATGGCTCACTCTGTGATATTTCACCCAGCCTGCTGGCACTGATGCATCTGGACATCCCGCCGGAAATGAGCGGACACTCTCTGATTAAATTTGCATGATGCTGCCTCGAGCAAATCTGCTGATATTTTTTTATGTGAGTGCTTACTTACTTATTGTCCCAGCTGGCATAGCGCAGGACAATCCGACTCAGGCTGACCTGGATGAATTGCAGGACAGTATTACCGAGATTCAGTCGCAAATCGCAAGCACCCGCAGAACACGTAATAACGTCGAAGCCGAGATCGAAACCCGGGAGCGGCAAATCGCTGCCCTGGTCACGCAAATAGCCGGCCTGGAAAGCCGGATAAGTGAGGCCCAGAGCCGACTTTCCATGCTTGAGGATCAACAGGAAGAACTCAATACCCAGCGCCAGAATCAGCAGGTCCTTGTCAGAGACTATATCCAGGCTGCTTACCAAAATGGCCAGGAAGAATATCTCAAACTACTCCTGAATCAGGAAAATATAGCCCAAAGCGCCCGTATCCTGCGTTACTATCGTTATTTCAGCCAGGCTCGAAATGATAAAATCGCCGAATTTGAAGACATATTGCTTGAAATTGCAGCTAACAGCGTGGAAATCCAGGAAACTGCGGCTTCCTTGCGCGCTCAGCAGCAAACTTTGCAAAGCCAACGCAATTTACTGGAAGATGAACAGCTGGAGCGACAGCAGCTGATTGCCGAACTGGAATCAGACCTGGCCAGCAGCAACAATGAGCTCTCGCGTCTGGAAGTGCAATATGAAGAAATGGCGGTGCTGATTGAAGAGCTGGCGCGGGCAATTCTGGATATTCCGCTGGGTAATCAGGCCGAGGCTTTTGCTGACCTGCGCGGCGCATTACCCTGGCCACTGAATGGCAACTTGCTGAATCGTTTCGGCACCCCCTATGCTGTCGGCGACCTGACCTGGGAAGGTGTCATCATCGGCGCCGATCCTGGCACTGATGTGCGTGCTGTGCATCATGGCAGAGTGGTCTATGCGGACTGGTTTTCCAGCTCCGGGCTGCTCTTGATAATTGACCATGGTGGTGGTTATATGACTTTATACGCCCATAATCAGTCGCTTTATAAAGAGGTCGGGGACTGGGTTCTTGCGGGAGAAACCATTGCCGCAGTCGGCAACACGGGAGGCCGCTCAGACTTTGGGGTTTATTTCGAAATCCGCTATAACGGTGATGCCCAGAATCCCGATTCCTGGCTTGTTGAGCGCTAACTTGTGTACACAACGATGAAAACGACATTATTACAAAAGACCCTGATCCTCTTGCTTTCAATTCTGCCAATGCTGTCTGCCCAGACACTCTACGCCCAGACTGCTGCGAATGGCGATGCAGACGGTGATGCTGAATCCAATGTAGAAAATTTACCTCTGCCACTGAATGAAGTCAGAATTTTCGCCGAAGTACTGAACCGTATTCGCAGCGCCTACGTTGAACCAATCGACGACCAAACCCTGCTGGAAAATGCCGTTCGGGGGATGCTGGCTGGAATTGATCCACACTCCAGTTATCTGGCCAATGAAGCCTTTGATTTACTGCAGGAAAACACCACCGGTGAATTCGGCGGGCTGGGTGTCGAAGTCGGGATCAGTAACGGCTTTATCACCATCATCAGTCCGGTAGATGGTTCACCTGCAGATGTCGCTGGCATTCAGGCCGGCGATATTGTGATCAAGATTGATGACACACCGACCACGGACATCACCATCGAAGAAACCACAGAATTAATGCGCGGTGAACCAGGAACTGATGTGGTCCTTACCGTGCTTCGCGAGGGTGTCGATGAAGCATTTGAAATAACTGTTACCCGTGATGTGATCCGTTCACGTAGTGTGCGTTCACGATTTGTTGAGCCCGGCTTCGGCTATGTGCGGATTTCCCAGTTTGTCACCGGTACCGGTGATGAAGTGGTTACCGCACTGGAAAATTTACACCTGTCCAGCACGGACCTGAAAGGTATCATCCTCGACCTGCGCAACAACCCTGGAGGCGTTCTGCAAGCTGCTGTTGATGTGGTCGATGCATTTATTACCGAAGGTCTGATTGTTTACACAGAGGGTCGGGAAGACAGTGCCTTCACCCGCTATGAAGCAACATCTGCCGACCCCAGTCAGGGGGTGCCCATGATCGTGCTTATCAATCAGGGCTCGGCTTCTGCTTCTGAAGTTGTCGCTGGCGCGCTGCAGGATCATGGCCGTGCAGTAATAATGGGTACGCAAAGTTTTGGCAAGGGTTCGGTTCAGACAGTTCTGCCTTTAACCAATGACCGCGCCATCAAACTGACAACAGCGCTGTATTACACGCCAAACGGGCGGTCGATCCAGGCCCGGGGGATAACGCCCAATATTATTGTGCGACAGGGTCGCGTTACCAGCGTGCCGGATAATCTGGCAATCTACCGCGAGCAGGATCTCGCCGGACATCTGGAAAATAATGACGACCCGGAGCTGATTCCTGATGCCATCGACCTTACCCGCGAAGATGTCATAGTCAGGGATTACCAGTTAAACGAAGCGCTGAACATTCTGAAAGGCATTGCCCTGATGCAAACCCGAAGGTTATAGCAACGAACTTAACGCACACAAATTCCGTGTTGTTTCATGTATTCCTTGGCTTGCGGAATACTGAATTCGCCAAAGTGAAAAATGCTGGCTGCCAGTACAGCATCGACTTTGCCCTCGGTAATTCCATCCACCAGATGCTGTAAATTACCAACTCCGCCGGACGCTATTACCGGCACCGATATTGCTTCACTGATAGCCCGGTTCAGGGCCAGGTCGAAACCCTGCTTGGTGCCGTCACGATCCATGCTGGTTAACAAAATTTCTCCGGCACCATATTCCACCATGCGTTTCGCCCAGGCAATGGCTTCCAGACCGGTTGCTTTACGCCCGCCATGGGTAAATATCTCCCAGCGCGGGTCAGTGTCAGGTTCGGAAACCTGCTTGGCATCAATTGCCACCACTATACATTGCGAACCAAAACGCTCAGCGGCTTCTTTGACAAAATCGGGATTAATCACTGCGCTGGTATTGATCGCGACTTTATCTGCCCCGGCATTTAACATCAGACGGATATCTTCCAGTGTGCGTATCCCGCCGCCAACAGTCAAGGGAATGAAAACCTGGCTGGCAATCTGCTCAACTGTATGCACCGTGGTGTCACGGTCTTCATGACTGGCAGTGATGTCGAGAAAAGTAATTTCATCCGCCCCCTGCTCGCAGTAACGTTTGGATACTTCCACCGGATCACCCGCATCACGAATATCAAGAAACTTGACGCCTTTTACAACACGACCGTTTTCACAATCCAGGCAGGGGATGATACGTTTGGCCAGGCTCATGACTTGCCATCCCAGCTCAGAAAATTATCCAGCAACTGTAAACCGCAGTCCTGACTCTTTTCCGGATGAAACTGTACCGCAAAAATATTTTCAGCCGCCAGTGCCGAGCAGAATGTATCAGGGTACTCTGTTTCACCAGCAACAAGCGCACTGTTCTGCTTTTTTGTATCAGGTGTCACAAAATAACTATGGACGAAATAGAACCGGCTTTCATCTTCTATTTTGTTCCACATAGGATGCTTCATGCTTTGCCTGACTTTATTCCAGCCCATGTGCGGCACTTTGAGTGTGTCTCCGTTTTCATCATGCATTCCAGTTTTAAACCCATTGACACTTCCTGGAAATAGCCCCAGGCAGTCAACGCCATTATTTTCTTCGGAAAATTCCATCATCGCCTGCATTCCAACACAGATACCGAGAATGGGTTTTTCAGTTCTGGCTTCATTCAGCAGGATATCAATTTTATGTCGGCGGATTTCTTTCATGCAGTCACGAATGGCACCGACCCCCGGAAAAATCAGCCGGTCAGCTTCGCGAATCAGGGTGGGATTATCGGTGATTGATAAAGAAATATTTTTATCGAGGTGCTCGAGCGCCTTCCCCACAGAATGGAGATTGCCCATGCCATAATCAATTACAACAACCCTGTTCATCGGTTCTTCATTTTTAATTTCTGTGGAATGTTCAACAATTTCTTCCGATTATAGTTTCCTGAAAAGCGTGATAAGCGAAGCCAGGACGAGGCAAAAAACAGAATTTTACGAAGGATCTTACACACCAGTAAGTGACTGAATAAAATTCTGCTTTGAGCGAAGTATTAGCGAGCGCAATAGCTTTTCAGAGGCTTCCTTTCGTCGAAGGCACTGACCCCTGCATTCTAGGATCTTCCTCGATAGCCATCCGCACAGCACGACCAAATGCCTTGAATACCGTCTCTATCTGATGATGGGCATTGCCGCCTTTGAGATTATCAATGTGCAGGGTCACCTTGGCATGATTGACAAAACCCTGAAAGAATTCATAAAACAGATCCACGTCAAACTCACCGACAGTTCCGCGGGTAAAAGGTACGTGGTATTCAAGCCCCGGGCGCCCGGAAAAATCGATCACTACCCGTGACAGCGCTTCATCCAATGGCACATAGGCATGCCCGTAACGACGAATGCCGGCTTTATCCAGGGCCTTGTCGAAAGCCTGCCCCAGGGTAATACCGATATCTTCGACGGTATGATGTGCATCGATTTCAAGATCGCCTTTTGCTGCAATATCCAGATCGATCATACCGTGACGCGCGACCTGCTCCAGCATATGCTCAAGGAATGGCAGGCCTGATTCCACCTTGAAATCGCCCTTGCCATCCAGATTGACACTGACCGTGATCTGGGTTTCGTTGGTGTTACGCTCTATTGTCGCCGTGCGTGAATCAGCCATACTGCATGTTTTCCTGAAATTTGCCTGAAAACGAGGAAGTAAAAAGAGAGATTATACTGCCAATGCCGCTTTAATGTGAAAAAAAGCTGGTCCCCTTTCAAGGTGAAATTTACACTTGCTCTCCATGCCACTCAATCAAGCAGACAAACAACAGCACTTCAGTACGGCAGTGCTGGACTGGTTCAATCAAAACGGCCGCAAACATCTTCCCTGGCAGCAAGACCCGAGCCCCTATCGTGTGTGGGTGTCTGAAATCATGTTGCAGCAAACCCAGGTCGCTACGGTTATCCCCTATTATGAACGCTTTATCCGACGTTTCACTGATGTCAGCGTCCTGGCCCAAGCGTCACAGGATGAAGTTCTGCATTACTGGACCGGACTGGGCTATTACGCCCGGGCCAGGAACCTGCACAAAACAGCAAAAATCATCGATGAACAATACCAGGGCCAGTTTCCTGATTCTGTGGAAGCCTTGGGTGAGCTGCCCGGTATCGGGCGTTCAACTGCCGGTGCCATCGTTGCACTGGCATTCAACAAACGTGCTGTCATTCTGGATGGCAATGTAAAGCGGGTATTGTGCCGCTATCACTGCATCGAGGGCTGGCCTGACCAGAGTCAGACGCAAAAACAGCTCTGGCAAATTGCGGAGCAATATACACCGGAGAAAGATTTTCGTTCCTACACGCAGGCCATGATGGACCTAGGCGCCACTGTCTGTACCCGTTCCTCTCCTCGCTGCTCTGAATGCCCCCTGCAGGATTCCTGCGAAGCCTTCCTGAGCAGTCGCTGCGATCAGTTTCCACAACGCAAACCCAGAAAAAGCCTGCCCCTGAAAAGCACCCGCATGCTGATATTGCTGTCTCCGGACAAGAGCCGGGTATTACTGGAAAAACGCCCTCCGCAAGGCATCTGGGGCGGTCTCTGGAGTTTCCCGGAATTGCAGGAAGAAATACAGGTACAGGACTATCTGGATCAATACGGCTTTAAAGCCGCAGGCAATACCCTGGCTATGGGTGAAATTCTTCATACATTCAGCCACTTTCAGCTTAATATCAGGCCGCTAGTGAAAAAGCTCAGGCAGGAACCCTCCTCCATCATGGAGAAGCCCGACTGGCACTGGTATGATTTGCAGAAGCCGCAACAACTGGGTCTGGCAGCCCCCATCAAGACTTTATTAGCGCAAGTGGAAGAACAATTATGAGCAGGACCGTATTTTGTCGAAAATACCAACAAGAAATGGAAGGCATGCTGACACCCCCCTATCCCGGTGCCAAAGGGCAGGACATATTTGAAAATATTTCCAAGCAGGCCTGGGAAGAATGGCAGGCTCTGCAGACCCGTCTGATCAATGAAAAAGGCCTGAGCATGATCAATCCGGATGACAGGAAATACCTGACTGAAGAAATGGACAAATTCTTTGCCAACGAAGATCACGACGAAGCCGATGGCTATGTTCCGGATGACAATTGAGTTGTGCTAATCCAATCTTGACTAAAGCACCCCTCAGCGGGTTTAATACGCGGCTTGCGTAAGGTGCTCATTGGTATGAAACATGCCCATTTTGAGCATCGCAAACGATTTATTGCGTCACGAGCGAAGCTCGACCCCTCAGCAGGCTGGTAGAAATACTTATTGCTGAAATCAAATTTTGACGCCCAGGTAGCTCAGTCGGTAGAGCAGAGGATTGAAAATCCTCGTGTCGGTGGTTCGATTCCGCCCCTGGGCACCATCACCCTCTAGATCAAATTACTCTGACCCCTTTATATACTACCGATAACCGTAAGAAATGCTTCAGCATATTTTTCCAGCTTGCTCTCTCCCACGCCGGGCAGGCGGCTGAATTCGACTTGCGTGCGCGGTCGGTGCAGGCACATCTCGCGTAAGGTTTTGTCGTGGAAAATGACATAAGGTGGTACGCCCTGGGTCTCGGCCAGTTGACGACGTTTGTCGCGCAGGGCTTCCCACAGGACGGGGTCGATATCTGCTGACAGCGCTTCGTTGGCACGCGTTTTTTTGGCGGTTTTGCTTTTCACTTTCTGGTCGCGCCGCAAGGCAATTATTTCTTCACCGCGCAGCAGCGGGCGGCATTTTTGTTCCAGGCGCAGGGCGCCGTAACGCTCCAGATCGACACTGAGATAAGCTCTGGCCACCAGTTGGCGGAATACCGAACGCCATTGACCGGCATCCAGCGCCTGGCCAATTCCATAGGTGGGCAGGGTCTGGTGGCTGAACTGGAATATCTTCGCGGTTTCCGCACCGCGTAACAGGTCAATCAGGTGATTTACGCCGAAGCGCTGCCCGGTTCGATACACGGCGGACAGTGCCATGCGTGCCGCTTCAGTGGCATCCCAGGTATCCACCGGTTCCAGGCAGGTGTCGCAATTGCCGCAGGGTTCCGGCAGGCTTTCACCGAAGTAATTTAGCAGTGCCTGGCGACGACAGGTGGTGATTTCGCACAGGCCCAGCATGGCATTCAGGCGTTGCTGTTCGGCGCGCTTGTGTTCCTCGCTGCCCTGTGACTGGGCCATCATCCCCCGCAGTTTGATGACGTCCTGCAGACCATAGAGTAGCCAGGCATCGGCGGGTTCGCCGTCACGACCGGCACGCCCGGTTTCCTGATAGTAGGATTCCACTGTCTTGGGCATGTCCAGATGGACCACAAAGCGGACATCAGGTTTATCGATACCCATGCCGAAAGCGATGGTGGCGACCATAATCACGCCTTCTTCGCGCAGGAAACGTCGCTGATGTTGCGCGCGGGTGCCAGCGTCCAGCCCCGCGTGATAAGGCAGCGCCTGGTAACCTTCCTGCTGTAACCAGGCGGCGGTGTCTTCGGTTTTCCGGCGCGACAGGCAATAGACAATACCGGCGTCCATCGGATGTTCATCCCGCAGAAAGCGCAATAACTGTTGTTTGGGGCTGTGCTTCAGAGCCAGGCGATAACGGATGTTGGGGCGATCGAAACCGGCGATGAACTGCCGTGCGCCATCGAGTTCCAGGCGCGAGACAATGTCGGCACGGGTGCGGACATCGGCGGTGGCGGTTAGTGCGACGCGGGGAATCTCAGGGAACCGTTCCTGCAACACACTCAGCTTCAGGTAGTCGGCGCGAAAATCATGTCCCCACTGGGATACGCAATGCGCCTCGTCGATGGCGAACAGGGCCAGGGGAGCACGTTGCAGCAGGGCCAACGTGCGCTCCTGCACCAGCCGTTCCGGGGCGACATAAAGCAGGTCCAGCTTGCCTGCCAGCAGGGCCTCTTCCACTTCCAAAGCATCCTGTGCACTCAAAGTTGAATTCAGGTAGCTGGCCTTCACGCCCAGTAGACGCATGGCGTTCACCTGATCCTGCATCAGGGCGATCAGGGGAGAAATCACCACTCCGCAGCCGGGCCGGACCAAGGACGGGATCTGGTAACACAGGGATTTGCCACCCCCGGTAGGCATGAGCACCAGGGCATCATCGCCGGCGATCAGCGTGTTAATTATCTCGTCCTGTGGCGGACGAAAATTATCGTAACCGAAAACCGTTCGCAGAATATCCTGAGCATCGTGCATGGCGGGGCAGTATACCTGAATCACTGAAATCTGATGAGTGCGGTCATGGCGGGACCGGTCATGCATCAGTGTAGTTCAGGAATGCCTGAATGGCACTCTGCTTTTACCCTCAAGCTTCTTCTTTATTCCTGTTATCCGGCAACACTTTTTTATCCGGATCTTCCAGACCGCCAAAGGCATTAAACAATGACTTGAAGAAGGCACTTAGCTGCAAAGTCATCAGGGAAAATTCCTGGTCAAATTTCTGCGCGGCGCTTTCTTCATCAAAGCTTTCGGCTTCTTCCTTGATTTCTTCGAACTGCAATTGTTTGATGCTCAAATCATCCAGGATGTTGCAGTTCAATTGATTGTTCCAGCGTACGTTTAACTGTTTGACCTGCTTTCCGGCAGCCAGATGTGCTTCAATTTCATCACCATCCAGCTCCTGGTTCTTGCAGCGAACTACATTGGTTGCATCCAGTGGGTTGACCAGCTCACAGGCATCATGGATTTCAAAATGATCAGTGGCCTTGCCGTTTTTCAGCCAGTGAGTCATAACGGCTCCGGGAGCGCGCTTGCTGTCTGGAATTGCAAGTGGAATTGAACCGAGGCTGTCCCTGAGCAGGTTAATCAGTTCCTCGGCTCGGGGAGCACTTGCCGAATCAACCACCAGCAGGTTATCTGCGCGGCTTATATAGGCAAAAGTTTTACTGCTTCGTGGGAAGGCTCTGGGAAGAAGCGCGCTGAATACATCATCCTGAATTTCCCGTTTTTCCTTGCGATAGATTTTCCGGGCCTGCCTTTGCTCCAGTTCAGCGACTCTTTCGGCGGTGGCTTCCCGGACAACTGAAGCCGGTAACAGACGATCCTGCTTTTGTGCGCATAACATAATGTAATCACCAATGACATGCGTCAGCATCGGTGTCACGTCTTCTTCATCTATTATCGGGGCGGCATCACCAAGAGGACTTACCCAGCCAATGCGCGACTTTTCATAGCTGGCACAGGGCGTGAAGCTGTGCTCCGCCAGACTGGCTTCAAGTTCTTCAATGGATAAATCAAACGGCGAAACGAGACAATACAATCGGAGATTCTTGAACCACATGAAAATCTGAGCCTGAGGAATTAATTGAATTAAAGCGGGCGTTGATTATGCAGTAAAAGACTGCAAATTCAAAACCTGTATTGGGGCCGGATTTACATAAGCGCAAATGCTTTCTATAGTGGCTGGGGAATAATGGGAACTGTCCCCAATTTAATGCAGACCATGGGAAAAATCGGGGACTGTCCCCAATTTATATATGAGCAAACAAATTGATACCAGCGATCTGCCAGATGTGCGCGACGGCCTGAACAGGAAGGAACGTACAATTCTGTATTGCCTGCATGAAACACAACGCGAACTGAATGACCGCAATGTCCCTACCATCATGCTCTATGGGCGCGTGGTAGAGCATATCGACATCAGTGAAGACGAGTTCCAGACGATATTATCGAGACTTACCGGCAAAGGCGGAATATAGCTTTGTCATGAAGAGATTGTGTTGTCCAGCTAGGGAACAATATCAACGTACTCTGTTACTACCGGTCCCATACCGCGGATTTCCACTACAACGGGGCCTCCACGGGAACCGTCATAATGCACGGCGCCGGCGGGATGAATCATGAAGCCGCCCGGCGGGATTGCCGTGGTATTTTCCATATCATGACTGGCATCAGTCCCCGCATGCCAGGTGCCCTCAATAACGGTAACGAACCGATCCTGGGTATGATAATGGGGCAGGCTTGACCCACCGGGCCAGAAGCGTACACGCATGATATAAAGCCCTTCAGTATCCGGATCGCCATAGATAACCCGGCGCTGAACTTCATTGAGGTTTTCATCCCACTCAATGTCATCCAGTTGAATA
Organism: Gammaproteobacteria bacterium UBA5109; assembly: GCA_002414385.1. GTDB lineage: Bacteria > Pseudomonadota > Gammaproteobacteria > Pseudomonadales > Pseudohongiellaceae > UBA5109. The sequence continues at coordinate 362,868 of DHZH01000002.1, read as the reverse complement.
ACGACAAAGTCGTCTACCATCTCGGCTGCATTGAGACTGTAAAAAGAGAAGAAGAATGATCCGGCAAGGGACAGGAATATCAGCGCTTTTTTCATCAGTTCCCCCTGTTAAGGTTTTTGTTATTGAGGAATTTTGATCTAAAGCTTATTGCAAATAGCGGGTTCTGTATAGATTGTTGTGTAGCAAACCCAGATAAGGGTAAATCAAGTGGGAATATTGAGGGAAAAGCTGACAGCAACGCAAAGAATTTTTACCCTGCGAGTACAGTGACACCTTCATCAATCATGCGCTCGCAGATCATGTCGTAAAGTGAGCCAACCAGTTGAACATCATGACTGATCATATCCCTGAAGTTTTCTGTTTCGCGGTTTATCGCGCCTTCCACAACAGCATCTATTGCTTCAGCAGAATAATCAATCGCGGCAAAAGTCGTAGCCAGCAGGGTCGAAACTTCACCGGCCTCTTCATAGGCAGCAATTGTATTGTCCACTTCCGGAGCTGTAGGCAAGGCCCTGAATTCATCGACCATCACCGAGTAGTAACCGGCACAAATTGCATAGGAAGTGTAGGCTTTATCTTCGCTGTCCATAGATGATTCTGTATTTGCTTCTTGCGGTTCACCGGCCGGAATGTTTTCCTGGGCACTGGAAAAAGTGCTCAGGGAGGCGCTAAGCACCAGGAAGGCAGCTGCTAAACCGGGAATATGCATGGCTTTGATTCTGTTTAAATTTATCATTTTTTAACCTTAGCATAGATCATGCTGTATCTAATGCACGTTCTGGAAAACACTGTATTTTTGTAAAAAGTCAGCTTGTTAACCCGCTAGAAAGTCAGTCTATCCGGTGTCAGGGTAATCATCGGGTAATCCGGATGCACCATAAAGCGCATCAGCACTATCTCATTATCAGGGTTAACCCTTTTCTCATTCATATAGTCGGCACCAGAAGCTTCTGTGCAATCCTGCGTCCAGATTCTGTTACCGGCCTGCAGAACGGAATCAAATTCCTCGCACCGATGTGTGCTTACAGTCCCATTCTCATCGACAAATTCCCAGGAACTGCCATTTTGGCTGATTTGAATATTCTGTTCATCAGGCAAAAGTCCCTGTACGGCCAGAACCTGCCAGAATTCGGAATCAAAGGCGATGACAATTGTTCCTTCAGTGTTGACAAAATTGGCGACAGTACCGTCATTGGAAAATACCGGATACAGGGTATAGGTGTCGCCTGACCAAAGCAGGGTCCAGGCCAGATCTTCGGCCGGAATTTCGTCACTGGAGTCATCAAGGGCTCGCATTAACAAATCCAGTTGCGTCGAACGAAATGAGCAGGCCTGCAAGCCAAGGCCAAGCACGATTAGAAATATTATTGAGCTGAATTTTTTCATAGTCCCGGAATCATTCTCAGCCGGTTATTGACAAGTGCATCATAGCGACTGGGTCGCAGATCATACCAAAGAGTAGTGGCGATACTTTCCAGTCGTTGTCCACCATCACGCTGAACTGATCGAATTCGGGTGGTATAGGCGCCACGGGTATTGCCCGGTAGTAGCTGGTCAAATGGAATCCTGAAAAACAGTCCCTTGTCGAAGCTGCCTTCACCAAAATCTTCGGCCGATACATCCGTGAAAGTCGCCCAGGCTCCGACCATCCAGCCATTATCAAAGGTCCGGCGTATTTCAAAGGTCGCCCCTTTGTCCTTTGCCAGGTAACGGCCGACATGCACAGCCAGGTCATAGTTATACCAGGGAGTAGCCCAGTAGGCACTGACATGGCCGGTCAGTACTGAATAATCCAGCAGGTCCAGATCCTTGTCATAATCACGCTGTCTGACATAGTTCAGGTTCAATCCAAAAGCCAGGCGTGAATTGAAAGGGCTGTATAAAATTTCCGAACCTATGCCGGCAAACATTTCTTCCAAGTATCCGCTGTAGGCCCGATAGTACAGATCACGCCCGAGATTGCCCTGCTTTTGCAGATATAAAGTATCCAGCCCGGTATCGCCTTCCTTAAGGTAACGTGCAATCTCGGAACGCACATGCGGCAATACGGAATTGGCATCACGGGTTATAGTGTCAAAATCATTATCAATATCAAAATTGTAGCTACCATAGAGGGTAAAATAATTACCCAGATCCATGGCTGCCGTAGTCTTCAGCATTACCTGATAGCGGGCCGGCTGATCCGGATCAAACAGTGAGACGCGCATGGCCAGGTCGGCCCCAAAACTGACATTGGGAATCCGGTAGCGGGTTCGGACTGTCGGATCAAAAAGAGGTTGACCTGGCCTGATTTCAACCAGATCTTCCCGGGACAACCAGGGGCGCTGCTGGGCACCAAACTGGCGTTGATAGCGAATTGACTGTGTCCGTATACCCCCATCATTTAAAACAATCTCGATCATGTTTACCTGGGCCGGCAAATGAATCTCCGCGAGGGTCAGAAAGCGGTTAATGGCATCCGCCGTTAAATTATATTGACGGTTGGAAAGCTCAAAACTGACGCTGGTTTCATCCTCACTGAGATAGGCGGAGCGCAACAGCAGGCCCATGCCTTCGGTATCAACCAGCAATCGACCATACCAGTTGGTGCGTTGCGCCGCTTCCGACTGAATCGCCAGGTTTGAGCTGACCGGTACAACCAGGTTTTCTGTGAAGCGTGGTGCAGTAGCTTTGGTATCGGTAGCAGCCGAAATAAAGAAAGCAGTCTGGTTGCCCTGTTGGCGACTGATACCCAGTGTCAGGCCGGGGCTGGGTTCCCATTCAAGGCCGTAACTGTAGGGGGAGGCATCCGGGATAGTTCCAAATCTTCGCTCACGGGCATAGGAATCCGAATTGTATTCAACAATAAAGCGGGTATTCCATTCACTCAGGTCATAGCTGAATCCGCCAAAAATACCGACATCGGAGCCGCTGAAGAAATTATCAAATGATACTTTGCCGCCGCGTCCAGTCTCTGCATCACGCCGTTCAAAACGATCACTGATTCCCGTCAGAGGGTTGTTGAAAGCGGAGCGTTCGGCCAGTCTGCCCCAGCCAGTGCCGAGGGTAAAATCCAGGTTGCCGAAAGACTTTGAAGCCACAAGATATTCACCGTCCCAAGCTCCTGTACCCAATACATCACGAACCCCGACAGCCAATTGCGGAATTATTCTTCGCTCCCTGAGTAACCGTAGCTTTACCTCATAGCTGCGATCATAAAGATCATCAACAGAGCCCGGAACATCATCCGGGTTGAAAATGGTGTAGCGAAAAGTCGACTCCAGCCAGGGAGTTGCCTGATAGTTGAGGGAATAGATATCGGCAACAGTCTGGCGGCTCATCAGAAACTTGAATTCCCCGTCATTCATCATGCGCGCACTGGGAATATCAATCAGTCCGGTGGTACCGAAATCGGCAGCACTGGAGTCAATCGAAATCCAGGGGAATGTCAAAAACAGTAAATATTTGATCTGGCTTTTCATGAACGGTTTTTACCATTCTGTTTTTGCAAAGTACAAGCTAAGGAAAAGAAGTTTTTTTCAGACATAAAAAAGGCGGCAAAGCCGCCTTTTTTATTCTATCTTTCTACTTTAATACAACAAATATTAGTTGGTTGTAGTTGTAGTCGTTGAACCGCCACCACTGGAAGTATCTGTAGTAGTGGTTGTAGATGAATCTTCATCAGCAGGCGGTATAAAACGCTGGCTGTCATCATTCGAGTCAACGTTGTAGGCTATTGCGGCAACGGCGATCACACCAACGACAGCAGCTGTCGCTGTGGACATGCCAAGAACTGTGCCACCACCGGCCTGCGCATTAGCATTCAGGCTGGGCACCAGAGCCATAGATATTGACAGTAAAGCAATTGCTATTTTTTTACCAAGAATTCTCACAATCTTTCTCCTTAAACTACTTTTATATTAGGGGCTAGCGATTAATTAATCTGCCTTTGAGACAACATGTTTGATACAACAAATATGTCATCCTAAAGCTGTTGTGCAGGAGGGAGCGACCCTCATTCACATCCTCAGGGCAAATGTTGGCAATATTTGAAGGAAATGTCTAGTTTATTTTTGAAAAAAAGCCGCTTTGTTTCTGTTTTCACTGAAATTATTGAAATTTCCAGCCTGTGCCGACAAAAACTCTTATATTACAGACATTTGAGCTTTTCGCATTGCAAAAAACGCATCTGCTACGTATGTTTGAGCGATGTCCGAATCCGCTAATAATCTGCATGCCTTAAGGCGCGAGCTGAATGTTCTTGCCTACCTGGGTCTGGCCTTACTTGTTGTTTTTTCAGTATTTTTTTTATATTTCTGGCCACTGCTGCAGGTAACGGTACTCCTGATTCAATCCTCTATTATCTGGCTTTTCTGCATTTACCGGGCACTTGGTTTCATGGCCCTGAACCGGCTGGATGACAATTCACCCAATTATGCTGATCTTGGCTGGGCCAATCGCCTGAGCCTGCTCAGGGGCTGGCTGATTGCACTTACTGCAGGCTTTATCTTCCAGCCGGGATTGTCCGAAAATATTATTGTATTTCCGGCACTTGCCTATCTTGTCGCGGCTGTCATCGACCGCATCGACGGCTATATTGCCCGTATTACAAAACATCAGAGCCTGCTGGGCAGCAGACTGGACACGGAATTTGATGCCCTGGGACTGTTGATAGCGCCATTGCTGGCTGTCTGGCTCGGGCAGATACACTGGAGCTATCTTTCCGTGAGCCTGGCCTATTATCTGTTTCAGTGGGGCCAATACAGGCGCCTGCGTAACTCCCGTCCGGTTTTTCCCCTGGCTGCCAACCCCGAACGACGGGCTGTCGCCGGCTTCCAGATGGGCTTCCTGGCAGTGGTGTTGTGGCCGATACTGGAGCCCCCGGCTACAACCATTGCCGGTTTTGCCTTTATGCTTCCCCTGCTGGCCGGTTTTCTGATTGACTGGCTGACTGTCAGTGGCCGCATAAATCGCGGCAGCAGTGCTACCAGTAACTTATTATTGGAAGCTTACAGATTAATTCAGCAGCTACTGTTACCGCTCGGACGTATTCTTATTGGACTTCTGTTGGGTCTGAGTTTTTATCAAAAAGATATTTTCAGTGCAGACTCAATCATCACTACAGGGGTTGGTCTGCTGGTCATTCTATGCGCGTTGATGATTCTGGCAGGAATGGCCGGTCGTGTTTTTGCACTGATCATGAGTTGCCTGTTTTGCTGGCTGCTCCTTTCTTATGAAATGACGCTGATTGATACAGCACTGCTTTGCTCCATTATCTGGATCATGCAGCTTGGGACCGGCAAGTTCAGTTTATGGCTTTGGGATGATCGCTGGGTGAAAAAATATGATGGCAGTTCCTTATAAATTTAGTCAGTGCCTGCATAAAAACTAAACTTCTCCCAGCAAGTCCCTGTTGGAAATTTTCAGCTTCAGCTTTTCATGCTCCAGCTGATCACGACGTTCTGCATACCATTGTTCAATTCCGGGGCTTGATGAAAGTGCCTTTTTGATTGTGTCCAGAATATTAAGGATAAATGCTTTTCCATTTGCATCGAGTTCCCAGTCGGAGCTACCTTCTGAAATTATCGTATGGCCCTGCTTCTGCAGGAAGTCTGGCAACAAATTTCCGGTATGACTGGCTTGCCAGTCCAGATCCGGAAAGCGTTTATCCATATCTGCATTATATTCCTGCATTAGCAGGGAATCACTCTGATGTCCCGGGGAAAATTCTGTCTGCCCGGAATAATTGAGACTAAAGTAAAATATACCGTCTGCTTTCAGGCACTGCATTAAGTCAGGCACAAGTTCGGGAACCGGCAGCAGATCAACAAGAGCATGGGCCAGTAACAGGTCAACACTTTTTAGCGCCAGTACTTGTGAGAAATCTTCAGCAGCAGCACACTCCCAATCTACGGTGACTTCCATTTCATTTTTACTCAGCTGCCATTGCTGTTCGTTCAGCTTTATAAATTTTGCATTCTGCTTTTCTGCCCAGGCTTGCAGGTAGGACTCTGCTGCAGTCTGAAATCCGGGCTCAGGTTCAATAGCTGTATAGGCGCATTTGAATGTGATTTTTTCTCTTAAAACCTCATCCATAATTCGCGTAATCATCGTGCCAATTCCTGCACCAGGTTCAACAATAAAAATTGATCCTGAGTTCTGGCATTTACTTTTTATTCTGTTTACAAGTTCATTCCAGACAGCTGAGTTCAGGCTTCTGTCATCAATACTTTTCTTGAGCTTCAGATACTCGACGTAATCAAAGGTTTCATTAATCACAGTGGGCTATCCCTGAAATTTTTCATGGAATTATGATTTTTCTCAACCATCATTTGCAGAAAATCCCTGATTTTATTGCAGCTGTCCTGCCAGCGGGGGTGCTGTTTGAAGCTTGCAATCGCTTTGTCGGAAAGTAGCTGAAGCTGTTGATCATTGCCTTTCAGTGAACTGATCAACTCAGCCAGTTGCTTGCTGTCATCAGGTTCAATCAGATAGCCATTCTCCCCATGCCTGACAAACTCTTTGCTGCCGCCCTGACTGGTAGCAATAACAGGCAAGCCGAACTGCAGCGCTTCCAGAAAGGCGATGCCATAGGCTTCGTTCACTGAAGGCATAATAAACACATCATGCTCCAGGTATAATGCCTGCAATGCTTCCCCGGACTGCCTGCCTTTAAATATAACTTGTTTATGATACCTGTATGAATTCAGTTTGTTCCTGAGCTCGGCCATATAGCCTGGGTCTATATTCTCTTCACCAACAACCGTGAGGGAAACTTTGGCATCATCCAGCTTTGCCATAGCGTCTATCAGCACATGCAGTCCTTTTTGCCGGGAAATATTACCGACAAATAAAATCCTGAAAATGCCTGAACCATCATAAGTTTGCTTTGCATCCTGCGCATCATTCTCTGGAAAGTGATCTGCACAGGGAACGGCAACAATGTGCGCGGGCAACTTTTCACCAAGTAGTTTTTCAGCTGCCGCTTTTGTACTTTGACTGTTTAAAACCAGTCCATCGACCGACTGAAGATATTTTTTTTCAAAATAGGCAATTAATGTTTTCTTGAAAAGCGGCGCCGGAACAGAACATTTCAACAGGTGCACCAGCGAAACTATCGGACAGCCAAGCAAGGATTTTAATTTTTTGTTAATACCAAAACAGGAAGGGTGGACCAGTTCATCCTGAACAAGAATATCAAATTTATTATTTTCCCCTTCGTTACTTATTCTGATTGCTTCGGGAATTTCTGTTGACAGCAGACTTCCTGGATAGGACTTTTCGGGCAAGCTGATAATTTCCACGCTGTCACCCTGTGAGCGCAAATAATCTACCAGCTTGCGATCATAGAGATATCCGCCACTGAGGGTGTTAATGTCGCCATAAATCAATAAACCAATGTGCATCAATTTGAAGAAATACTAGTAAGCTTGCACAAATGACGCCCAGCAGGATTCATTTTCCCAGAGCCGGATTTCAAGCTCCCCTTTTCCGGGAAGAGCAATTGCTTTATCAATTTTTTCCCAGATAATTCGACAAAAATGCTCCAGACTTGGATTCAGGTCCTTGAATTCAGGTGTTTCGTTTAACATCCTGTCAGCAAAATAGCTGACTGTCTGGTCAAGTGCAGCTTCTATATCCACAATATCGACCAGATACCCATGTTTATCCAGCCCCTCACTTTTAATGACCAGTTCCAGCACATACTGATGGGAATGTGGCTTGTTTTCGTCTCCCCAGTCGCCCCCGATTAAATAATGCTGGGCAATAAAATTTCGCTGAACTGATACCTTGTACATATTAATCCTCGTAGTTAAATACAATTTGCATGGCTGTTTCAGGATGTTTATCAAGCAGATCATAAGCTTCATTTGCAGCTTCAAGACTGAATTGATGAGTGACCAGTGTATGTGGTTTTAGTCGAAAAATTGATTCCAGTGCTTTTTCCATACGCGTTTTTTTGGTCCAGGTTTTCTCATGTTCAGGACTGATGGTGCTGACCTGGCTACTGATTACCTTCAAGCGGTTGCGGTGAAATTTTCCGCCCAGTTTTATATTGGCTGTTTTCTCTCCATACCAGCTACCAACAATAATCCGCCCTGCAAAAGCCGCAATATCAATTGCTGTGTTCAGTGCCTCCGGATTTCCACTTAATTCAATGATCAGATCAACTCCTGGCTGCGAAAGCTTGTTCTGCCATCCACTGGAATTTGGGTTTATGCCAGTATTCCTGATTGCTTCATTGAGTTGCCCGCTTAGAGCAAACTCTGTTCGCTGATCAATGCTGTCGATTAAATACAGTTTTTCATAATCCAGCTCAAATAATAAGCGGCTGACTAACTGTCCGACAACACCCAGGCCCAATACTGCAATCGATTCCCCCGGTGCAGGATCAGCATCAATCAGTAAACTGCATGCGGTTTCCATGTTGGCAACAAAGACGGCATCCAGATCGGACATCAGTTCCGGCAAAAAAATCAGTTCATCCTGTCTGGCAGTAAACATTGAAGCATGTGGCTGAAACGCAAATATCTTCCTGCCAATCAGGTCTTCATTCACTCCAGGCCCGGTTTCAATTATTTCACCGACACAGGCGTAGCCATAAGGAAATGGGTATTCAGTGCCTTTACCTTTCATGGCAGAAATATTGGCATCCAGCTGCATATCTGCCGGAAGCAAACCGCGATAGGCAAGTAATTCAGTGCCGGCACTTATACCCGAATAGAGTGAGCGAACCAGAACTTCACCTTGTCCGGGCGATTCAAGCTCATGTTCCCTGATTTCAAGGGCCTGCGGAGCAACGAACCAGAGCTGTTTCGCCTTCATGGCTTGTTTTCTCCATAGTGCAGATCACCCCAGATAAGCAGGTCTTGCTCGAGTTTTTCTGCAAACATGGGGGATACCAGAGGCAAACTTGATGCCAGCGTTTGTTCAAGATCGCCAACTGCCCGATATCCGCCCAGCAACCCTGGTGCAATTGTCATCACAATCGCATCTGCCAGGCCGGCTTTTAAAAACTCGGTGATCACTCTGGCGCCGCCTTCGACCATTAGACTGTGAATACTTTTTTCCCTGAGTAGTTTCATGGCAGAGTCCAAAGGTACAAAATCCGCACCATTTTCCGCTATCCGGAAAATATCAATATCCGCATTACTGTTTTCAGATTCCTGATTTTGCAGTGTCAGTACCCAGCAACGTTTATCCGGGTGAGTACATAGTTTTGCACCAGCAGGCATGCGTAACTGACTATCCAGCACTATCGGCTGCGGGTTTTCTCCCTGCCATTCCCGGACAGTCAACTGCGGATCATCACTTATTACCGTTTTAATCCCTATCAGGATGCCGTCATGCAGACTGCGTAACTGATGTGTAATACGATTCGAAGCTAGGCCACTCAGTGCCAGCGTGTCACCCTGGTCAGTCGTGATACTGCCATCAAGAGTCTGGGCAAAAGCCAGTGTAATGAAAGGTCTGTTGGAATGCAGGAAGGATTTTTTGCGCGAGACCAACCAATTCTCAATCTGTTGGTTGACGCTCATGTTGCTGGTCGGTTACCGGCTGGGGATCAGGTATATTATTTATGGAAAGTATATGTTTCATGCGCTTGGCTTTGGTCATCAAATATTGCCGGTTTTCCGGATGAACTGTTCCCTCAAGACTAACACGCTCATTTACGGCAATACCTTCTTCCTCAAGCGCTTCAATTTTTGTTGGATTATTGGTTAACAATCGAATGGATTTCACGCCCAGATCCTTCAGGATTAATGCAGCCAGTGAATATTCCCTTTCATCGGCCTGGTGGCCAAGCAGGATATTGGCATCAACAGTATCATGGCCGGCATCCTGAAGATTGTATGCCTCAATTTTTTTGGACAAGCCAATTCCGCGGCCCTCCTGGCGCATGTAGACAATTACTCCCTGTCCTTCCTTGGCTATTTCCTGCATGGCAAAGTCAAGCTGTTCACCACAATCACAGCGTAATGATCCAAGCACATCTCCGGTAAAACATTCTGAATGAACTCTGGTGAGAACATTTTCTGCGTTTTCCACATTTCCGAGATACAGTGCCAGATGTGCTTTATCATCTTCCGAATTGGTGTAATAGCAAAGCTGGAAGTCACCGTATTTCGTTGGAATACGGGCGCTTGTAGTTCGGATAACCTGTTTGTCAGTCATGGCACTCATGTTACGTTTTTATCCCATGCCGGTAAAGCCCGGACATCAGTTGCTTTAAACTGACGCCAGTTAAAATTCACATCACCAATGGCATAAAAAAAAGGATTGAGAATATTTTCTTTCCGATTATAGCGGTAAACCCTGAAATCCACATCTTTCAACTCACCGCCTGCGGCTTCAAGTATAGCCTGTGCTGCTGCAGTATCCCATTCTGATGTCGGGGCAAGTCGTGGATATATATCAGCTTTACCTTCAGCGACAAGACATATTTTTAGCGAGCTGCCCATACTGAGTAGTTCTACTTTCGCAAAGTGCTCTTCCAGCTTATTAAGCCAACTGTCCAGGGTCTCACCTCTGTGGTTGCGACTGGCAACTACTTTCACCGTTTCACCAGCTTTTGTCTTTTTAACCTGAATCGGATTCACTGCGTCATCAAATTCCTTGTATGCACCAAGCCCTATTCCTCCCGAATACAGAGTCTTGTTCACCGGCACATAAACTGTACCCAGTACCGGAATATTGTTTTCAATCAATGCAATATTGACCGTAAACTCCCCGTTTCTGTTTATAAATTCCCTGGTGCCATCCAGCGGGTCAACCAGCCAGTAAGTGCTCCATTTTTTTCGTGTCTGCCAATCTATCTCTACAGATTCTTCGGACAGAATCGGCCACTCCGGCGTCAATTGTTTCAGTTCCCTGACAATAATTTTATGAGCTGCCAGGTCTGCATCGGTCAGGGGTGAATTATCGGCTTTATTGCTTACCTGAATAGCCGCATCACGAGTATAGACATCCATGATCGCAGCACCAGCCTGTTTGCTGATTCTCTCGACTGCCTGCAATAAATCCTGTCGTTTCATATTATCGCTAACTCAGCCTGCTATAATGCATTTGGAATTTAAGCGCATTATAACCAAGTCTTTCCTGTTTACTTGAGAAATGATCAACTGGGACCAAATCGATACCGTATTACTGGATATGGATGGCACCTTGCTGGACCTGTCCTTTGACAACTTCTTCTGGCGGGAGCACTTGCCTACAGAATATTCGCGTTTAAGCAATAAAACTCTTGTACAGGCAAAAGAAGAATTGGAACAACTTTCTGACTCCCTGTATGGCAGCCTTGACTGGTATTGCGTTGATTACTGGTCAGAAGCTCTCAACATTGATGTTGAAAGTATCAAGAGAGATGTTAAACAGCATATTCGTTATCGTCCCCATACCCTGAGTTTTTTACAGTTTCTACGGGGCCTGGAAAAGCAATGCATCCTGGTTACCAATGCCCATCCGAAAACCCTTGAATTAAAAGTTGCCAGTTCCGGTTTACATGAATATCTCGACAAGCTGGTCAGTTCTCACGAATTTTCCCTGGCAAAAGAAAATGCCGGCTTCTGGCACAAACTGCAGGAGCGGGAAGAGCTGAATTTATCCCGTTGTCTGTTTATTGATGACAGTATGCCGGTACTTAGTAATGCTCACCGGGAAGGCGTTGGTCATATCCTCCAGATTCTGCATCCAGACACCACCCAGGCACCAAATTTAAAAGGCGACTATCTGTCAATTCATGATTTTGATGAATTGATGAACAAGCCTGTACCATGAAAAAAAACGCAGACAAGAGCTCTCAAACTGAACTTGCCAGAGTCAGGCTGGACAAGTGGTTATGGGCCGCCCGCTTTTTTAAAACCCGCTCTTTGGCCAAACAGGCTATCGAGGGTGGCAAGGTACATTGTAACGATGCACGCTGTAAGAGCAGCAAGGAAGTTCAGCCAGGCGATCTGCTGCAAATCCGTCAGGGCTGGGACGAGCTCACCGTCAAGGTCAAATCCCTGTCCGACAAACGTCAGGGCGCACCACAGGCAGCATTGCTCTACGATGAAACCGAAGAAAGTGTCAAAACTCGGCAGTTGCAGGCCGCACAGCGCAAGGCAATGAATGCTGCAAACCCTCACCCGCAAAAACGCCCCAGTAAAAAAGACCGCAGACAGATCCATCGCTTCAGGCGGGATTTCACCGAATAGTAATTTTTCTGCCCACATCTTTCCTCATATGGCATAATGCGGCGCTTTGGGGATCAAGCCGGGAATTTCATTTGAGCGAGCAACTACAGCAGCTTCTGGGAGCTCTGCAGAAAAGGCAGGAGATTCAATGCCTTGACAGCATCACTCACGGTATTGAGAAAGAAAGCCTGCGAATTGACAAGCAGGGTCATATTGCCCTGACACCCCACCCAGGCGGGCTTGGCTCTCCGCTTACGCATGACTTTATTACTACTGACTTCTCTGAGGCGCTGATCGAATTTATCACGCCGGTATTCACCGATCCGGATCAGAGCCTTGGCTATCTGCATGACATCCACAGTTTCCTCTACAGCCAGCTGGAAAATGATGAGCTCTTATGGACATCCAGCATGCCTTGCATTATTGAAGCTGATGAACAAATTCCACTGGCGCAATATGGCTCATCCAATATTGGTCAGCTAAAGACTTTATATCGTCGCGGCCTGGGTCATCGATACAGCCGGGCTATGCAGACAATTGCCGGCATTCACTACAACTTTTCCCTGCCTGATGAATTCTGGCTGCTATATCAGGAATTACTGGGTTCTTCCCAGGACTTGCAGGAATTTAAAACAGAACAGTATTTTCATCTTATTCGTAACTTCAGGCGCTATTCCTGGTTACTCGTCTACCTGTTTGGCGCCTCACCGGCAGTATGTAAAAGCTTCCTGAAAAACAATAAATCGCACAATCTCCAGCTTTTTGATGATTATAGCTATTTCATGCCCTATGGGACTTCTTTGCGCATGAGTGACCTGGGCTATACCAGTGATGCCCAGGCTGATCTTTTCATCTCTTACAACTCGCTGGATGAATATATCGAGGGGATGCGTAAAGCAATCAATACTCCTTATCCCCCTTATGCAAAATTTGATGAACAGCATGAAGGGTATCAACAGTTAAACAGTAATATTCTGCAAATCGAAAATGAATTTTATTCCACTATCAGGCCGAAATGTGTCAGCAAAAATGGCGAACGACCCATACACAGCCTTGCGCAGGGAGGCGTGGAATACATTGAGGTTCGCTGTCTCGACCTAAATCCTTTTGAGCCGCTTGGCATTAATGCCTCCCAGATCTACTTCATGAATGCCTTTTTACTATTCTGTCTCCTGCGAAAAAGCCCGCCTTCATCAGAACCAGAGTACCGGGAAATTCAGAAAAATTTTATCAGCGCCGTCACTAAGGGCAGAAAACCGGGTATTACACTGAAACAACAGGGCACATCCATCAAACTCGGGGATTGGGCTGAAGAGATTCTGCAGGAAAGCCTGTCTGTTGCCCGCCTGCTGGATCGCAATAATAATGACTCACTGTATCAAAGTGCTGTAAAACAACAGCTAGAAAAAGCAAATGACCCCGATCTGACACCATCTGCCCGAGTGCTCGAATCGATGCGGGTCAACAAGCAGCCTTATTTTCCCTTTGCCATGGAGCTTTCTGCCCGGAGTGCTGAATTATTTCGTAAACCACTGCCAGCAGATAAATTAAACAAGTTTATAGAGATTAGCGAACAATCTGTCAGAGCGCGTGAAACCCTGGAACGCAATGACAACATGAGTTTTGAAGATTTTCTCATTAAGGCGAATCAGAGTTAGCCTTTTAGAGGAATGCTGGTTTAGAATCCCGATAAATTAAAAATACAGAAACCTTATGAAAATACTGGACCACCAACTACTCAGAACCCGGCTGATATTCCTGTACGTTTTCCTGTTCTGTCTCCTGCTGCTCGGAATTGCCATGTACATGGAAAATGTCATGGGGCTGGAACCCTGCCCCTTGTGCATGACACAGCGCCTGTTCTTTGCCATGGCCGGACTTATAGCCTTGCTTGCCTTTATCCATAACCCCGCTGCGACCGGAAAAAAAGTCTATGGATTTCTATGTGCAGCGTTTTCTTTTGGTGGTGCTGGCTTCGCTATTCGCCAGATTTATCTGCAACACCTGCCTGAAGACCAGGTGCCGGCCTGCGGCCCCAGTCTCAGTTATATGGTGGACGTATTCCCCCTGTCGGAAGTACTCATGGCCATGCTTTCCGGTGACGGCAACTGTGCAGAAGTAGTATGGCAGGACCCGGTGATAGGCATGAGCATTCCCGAATGGAGCCTGCTGGGTTTCATTATGCTTGGCTGTCTGTGTGTCTATCAGGGACTTCGCAGAGCCTAGGAAAAACCGGGGAACCTAGCAACAAGATCCCTTGTTCTGGGCGGCCGGATCACTGATACCGACAAAATCATCCGCCATCGGGCTTTGTTTCAGTATCTGCAAGACTGCTTCACTGACTGATGATTTTTCCCCGCGTTTAAAGGTATTGCCAAGATCATCGGAAATCTGTGCATAGGGTCCTTTGTAGATCACTTCATGCTTCTTGACAGAATCTGCATGGCTATCCGCTTTGATCGCTGTCACGGTTACTGAACGAAACTCTATATCTTCAACCACCTGCCAGGGACTTTCATCCCACTTGTCAAAAGCAACTGCCACAAAGCCAGCGTCCAGAAATGCCTCGAGAAAGGCTTTCTCCTGAAAAGCTCCCGAGATACAGCCACTCCAAAGCCTGGGATCATCCTGCAAATGCCGGGGCACTTCACGATCACTGACAATGTCAGATATTGCAATCCGCCCGCCGGGTTTGAGTACCCTGAATATTTCACTGATCATGTGTTTGCGATTTTCCTGCGCTACCAGGTTAAGCACACAATTGGATACCACCAGGTCAACACTGGCGTCTGCTACCAGTGGATTTTCTGCCTTCTGTTTCTGCTTCCATGCTGCAATGGCCTCTTCGCCCGGTTCAGTGCTCTGAAATTTCTCAAAGGCCTGCAAATCAAAAGCCAGATCCTGAATATAGCCCTTGCGGAATTCAACCCGGTCACCGCCGAGTCTGGCAGCCATTTCACTCTGGTATTTTCTTGCCAGCGCCAGCATTTCATCTGTCATGTCTACACCAATGACAGAGCCATTTTCGCCAACAAGTTGTGCGGCCATATAACAGATCTTTCCTCCGCCACTGCCAAGATCAAGCACGCAGTCACCTTCACGAACATAGCGTGAGGGGTCACCGCAGCCGTAATCTTTTTCAATGATTTCCTGAGGCAGAAGTTTGAGTAAATTCGCATCATAATCAACCGGACAGCAAAGGCTCTCTTCCACCTCTCTGGCACCACCGGCATATCTTTCTGATACTTTTTCTTCAATTCCCATGACTATTCTCCCATTTATTTATCTTGTGCATTTCTTCGCCAGCGATGAAATTTTTCCAGCCAGGGATAAATCCATTCCGGGGCATGATTTTTCCGCCACTCTCCGGCAACAAATTTGTTACTCTCTGCAAGGGTGGGATAAATATGAATTGTACCCAGAATACTTTTTAATCCCAGACCATGTTTCATCGCCAGAATAAATTCGGCAATTAAATCTGAAGCATGATAACCCACGATACAGACGCCCAGTATTTTATCCTTATCTTTCTGTGTCAGCACTTTAACAAAACCTTTGTTCTCCCTGTCCACAATGGCTCTGTCCAGCTCGTTGATATCATATTTGCTAATATCATAGGCAATTCCTTTTTCAGTTGCCTGTATCTCATTCAGTCCTGCCCTGGCTACTTCCGGGTCAGTAAATGTTGCCCAGGGCACGAGTGAGTAATCGACCCTGAATTTCCTGAACCCGGAAAACAGGCTATTAATTGAGGCGTACCAGGCCTGGTGCGCAGCCATGTGAGTAAACTGGTAGGGACCGGCCACATCACCACAGGCCAGTATATTAGGATAGTTAGTTTGCAGGTACTGGTTTACTTTGATGGCACCCTGAGGGTTTTTCTCGACATTCAGTTCTTCAAGACCAAAACCTTCAGTATTAGGTTTTCTGCCGAGTGCAACCAGTACAACATCAAAAACCGTTCTTGCTTCACCCTGTTCTGTTTTGAACACAGCAACATTTTCACTCGCATTTTTTTCAAAGCCGATCACTTCATGTTTGCCCAGAAATGAAATCCCTTCTCTGGAAAATTGCTCATGCACAAAATCAGAGACATCTACATCTTCCATCGCTACCGGTCTTATTCCCTTGTCCGCTACTGTTACCCTGGAACCAAGGCGGGAAAAAGCCTGAGCAAGTTCACAGCCAATCGGACCTGCACCAAGAACTAGAAATCGTTCTGGTAACTTGCTCAGGTTCCAGACCGTATCAGATGTCACATATTCAATCTGATCCAGCCCGGGGGTATCAGGGACATTCGGGCGTGCCCCTGTCGCAATAACAATATGCCGGGTTGATATTTCCTTATCGCCGACTTTTACAAGGAAAGGTGAAAGTATTTCTGCTTCACCCTGAATACATTCAACGCCCAGTTTGGTATAGCGTTCAACAGAGTCGTGCGGAGCAATGGCTGCAATACTGTCTCGCACCCCCTGCATTACTTTTGCAAAATCAACTTTTGCCCTGCTGCTTTGCAATCCAAATTCATCGGCTCTGCTTAGCAGGTGATTTACCCCGGCTCGTCGTATGAGTGCTTTACTGGGGACACAACCGGTATTGAGGCAATCACCTCCCATTTCACTTTTTTCAATCAGGATCACCCGTGCCTTGGTCAACGCAGCGATATAGGATGTGACCAGCCCTGCCGAACCAGCACCTATTACAACCAGGTTTGCATCGTAACTTTTTGGACGGGGAAAGTTTTTGTAAATTTTTCGCCTTTTTAGCCAGGCAATGAACCATTTGGATAGCCAGGGAAATATCGCCAGCAGAATAACAATGCGCAGCATGCCCAGACTGAATACAGCAGGAAGGCTTTCAGCCATGCCAAGCTGGACACCGACTTCTACATAAAGGGCAGTCCCGAACAGCATGCCAAGCTGACTCACCCAGTAAAAATCACGCAAGCGAATCGGCGTCAAAGCCATCAGTACATTGACCAGAAAGAAAGGAAATACAGGAATCAGGCGCAGGGTAAACAGATAGAATATACCGTCTTTTTTGATTCCTGCATTGATGGGTTTGAGGCGATGGCCATATTTTTGCTGAACCCAGTCATGCAGAATTGTCCGTGCCATTAAAAAGGCCAGGCTGGCGCCAATTGTACTGGCAAAGGATATCAGCAGAAGGCCCCACCAGAAACCAAAGATGGCGCCGCCAATAACCGTCACCAGGGTTGCAGCTGGCAATGAAAATGCTGTAAGAAATACATATAGCAGGAAGTAGACAAGCGCACTGAGAAAAAAATTATTTTCCTGATAGCTCACCAGGGCATCACGCTGGTCCTGAAAAAAAGCCAGATTGAGATACGAACCCAGATCAAAGAAAAAGAAGCTGCCCACAACAATGGCAAAAATCAGCAGCAGTGACGTTTGTTTTTTATTCATTTACATCCTGATATGCCATAATTACGGTACCTTATTCACCAAGAGTGCCATGTTCGGCAAATGTTACTAGAGAACCGGTTACTTTTTTGCATTTTGTTGCGGAGTATACATTGAGCAAGAACATATATTCCCGAAAATTCCCGGCCACAAGAATGCGGCGAATGCGCAGGGATGATTTCAGCCGGCGATTAATGCAGGAATCTGTATTAACGCCGAACGATCTGATTTACCCGATATTTGTGATTGAAGGCAAAGCAAAACGGGAAAAAGTTACTTCCATGCCGGATGTTGAAAGACTCAGTGTGGATGAATTGTGCAAAGAAGCAACTCATCTGCTGAAACTGGGAATTCCGGCCATTGCCCTGTTTCCCTCCCCTGATCCGGCAACCAAGTCTGACGATGGCAGGGAAGCATTCAACGCCGATGGTCTGGTGCAACGAGCTGTCAAGGCCGTCAAGGATACCTGTCCTGAGCTGGGCATTATTACCGATGTGGCGCTGGACCCGTATACTTCACACGGGCAGGACGGCATCATCGATGATAGCGGCTACGTACTCAATGATGCGACCGTCGAGGTACTGGTCAAACAGGCCCTTTCTCATGCCCAGGCCGGTGCTGATATAGTCGCTCCATCAGATATGATGGATGGCAGAATCGGCGCCGTCAGGCACGCCCTTGAATCTGCCGGACATATCAATACCCGGATTCTCGCCTATTCCGCCAAATATGCTTCTGCCTATTATGGGCCATTTCGGGATGCTGTTGGTTCTGCCGGCAATCTGGGAGCAAGCTCAAAGGAAAACTATCAGATGGACCCGGCCAACAGTGATGAAGCGCTGCAGGAAGTAGCCCTGGATCTCAGCGAAGGTGCAGATATTGTCATGGTCAAACCCGGCCTGCCCTACCTGGACATTGTCAGACGGGTGAAGGATGAATTCGGCGTACCAACCTTTGTTTATCAGGTCAGCGGTGAATACGCCATGCATCAGGCGGCCTTTGAACGTGGCTGGCTGGATGCAGATAAAGTCATGCTGGAGTCGCTTCTGTCAATCAAGCGTGCCGGCGCAGACGCCATTCTCAGCTACTTTGCAAAAAAGGTCGCTGAAAAACTTGAATAAGCCAGGCCAAGGCCCCATCATTAAAAAACATTAATTTTTCGTCCGATATATCCCGAAAACAAAGATCCAAGGAACCAAGCATGAGCGACAATATCAGTCATGTCAGTGATGACAGTTTTGAAGATGATGTATTAAATGCCGGCAGCCCGGTACTGGTTGATTTCTGGGCAGAGTGGTGTGGCCCCTGCAAGATGATTGCCCCGGTACTTGAAGACCTGGCCGATGAATATGCCGGCAAGATTAAAATCTGCAAAATTGATGTAGATCAGCATAAACAGACGGCTGAAAAGTATAATGTCAAAGGTATCCCGACACTGATTATTTTTAATAATGGCGATGCGGTCGGTAAAAAGGTCGGCGCGCTTTCAAAAGCCCAGTTATCTGCGTTTATTGATAGCACTATTTAAAGCCCGCTTTTTTTAATATTTTTCTTTACACCGGATAAGGCGGGTGATAGATTACCCGCCAGCTTGTCATTTCAGGCGCCACCCCTGGGCGCTAACCAACCAGAATTTAATATTAATAACACTGAAGTAAACTGAAATAGGCTATTGCCACAAGCAAAATTTCTTTAACCAAAGCAAGTCGTTCTAACAATAATTTTAAAGTTAAACCACCCCTCCTTTTTAAAAAAAGACCTCTTATGCTATGAATCTATCTGAACTCAAGACCAAACCAATTTCAGAATTACTGCAAATTGCCCAGGAAATGGGCCTCGACAATGTCTCCCGCAGTCGTAAACAGGATGTAATCTTTCAACTACTCAAGAAACACGCCAAGAATGGCGAAGATATTTATGGTGACGGGGTACTGGAAATTTTACAGGATGGCTTTGGTTTTCTGCGTTCGGCAGATGCTTCTTATCTTGCCGGGCCGGATGACATTTACGTTTCACCCAGTCAGATTCGACGCTTTAGCCTGCGGACCGGCGACACAGTAGCCGGCAAAATCAGGCCTCCAAAGGACGGTGAACGTTATTTTGCTCTGCTGAAAGTCAACGAAATCAACTTTGATAAAGCCGAAAACGCCCGCAATAAAATTCTTTTTGAAAACCTCACTCCGCTGTTCCCCGATGAACGACTGGTTCTGGAAGTCGGGAATGGCAGCAGTGAAGATCTGGGTTCCAGGGTGATTGACCTGGTTGCACCGATTGGCAAAGGCCAGCGTGGCCTGATTGTTTCACCGCCAAAAGCCGGTAAAACCCTTATATTACAGAATATTGCACAATCCATTACGCGCAACTCCCCGGAATGTCATCTGATTGTATTGCTGATTGATGAACGTCCCGAGGAAGTCACGGAAATGAAACGCTCAGTACGCGGCGAAGTCATCGCCAGTACTTTTGATGAGCCGCCCTCGCGACATGTTCAGGTTGCTGAAATGGTCATTGAAAAGGCCAAGCGCCTGGTGGAGCACAAAGGCGATGTTGTGATTTTGCTGGACTCCATGACCCGACTGGCTCGTGCCTATAACACTATTATTCCTTCGTCCGGAAAGGTACTTACCGGTGGTGTGGATGCGCACGCCCTGGAAAGACCCAAACGTTTCTTCGGCGCCGCACGTAATATTGAAGAAGGCGGCAGTCTGACCATTATTTCAACCTGTCTGATCGATACCGGCTCGAAAATGGATGAAGTCATTTACGAGGAATTCAAGGGCACTGGTAATATGGAACTGCACCTTGATCGTAAAATGGCTGAAAAACGTGTCTACCCGGCAATCAATGTCCGTCGTTCCGGCACCCGTCGTGAAGACTTGCTGACGACCGAAGACGAACTGCAGCGTATGTGGATTCTGCGCAAACTGCTTACTTCCATGGAAGATGTGCCGGCTACCGAATTTATTCTGGATAAACTGAAAGATACCAAGACTAACGACGAATTCTTTATGTCAATGAAGCGCAAGTAATTCTCAAAACCTCACTAGCAACTTGTTAAAGTTATGAGTGCCATGTTCAAGGACTTACGTGATTTCATCTCTCAGCTTGAGCAGCAAGGCGAACTAAAACGCATCCAGACAAGCGTCGACCCCTATCTGGAAATGACTGAAATTTCAGATCGCACCTTGCGTGGTGAAGGCCCTGCACTGCTGTTTGAAAACCCCAAAGGTTCTGATATCCCCGTTTTAACCAACCTGTTTGGCACCACCCGCCGGGTCGCCATGGGCATGGGGCAGGATAATATCGAAGCCTTGCGCGATGTCGGCCGACTGCTTGCTTTTCTGAAAGAACCGGAGCCTCCAAAAGGCTGGAAAGATTTACTGGAAAAAGCGCCGATCTTCAAGCAGGCGCTGAACCTGTCACCGAAAGTCATCAAATCCCCGCCCTGCCAGGAAGTAATCATCGAAGAAGATGAACTTGACCTGGGCATGCTGCCGATTCAGACCTGCTGGCCGGAAGATGTTGGCCCGCTGATTACCTGGCCGCTGGTCATTACCAGGGGGCCAAATAAGGAGCGACAGAATCTGGGTATTTACCGCATGCAGGTGATCGGTAAAAACCGTTTGATCATGCGCTGGCTTTCCCATCGCGGCGGCGCCCTGGATTTCAAGGAATGGCAGGAAGCCCATCCTGGTGAAGGATTTCCTGTCAGTGTTGCCATCGGTGCTGATCCTGCCACCATCCTGGGTACAGTGACACCGGTTCCCGATACTTTATCTGAATATGCTTTTGCCGGCTTGTTACGGGGCGGAAAGACTGAAGTCGCGAAATCTCTCTCAAACGAGCTGCAGGTTCCGGCTTCTGCTGAATTTGTTCTGGAAGGCACTATTGAAGCTGATGATATGGCTGCAGAAGGGCCTTTCGGCGACCATACCGGGTACTACAATGAAGTCGAACGTTTCCCGGTATTTACTGTCAGGAAAATTACTCACCGGAAAAATCCCATCTACCACAGTACCTATACCGGTCGGCCACCGGATGAACCCGCTATCCTGGGTGTCGCCCTGAATGAAGTGTTTGTGCCTATCCTGCAGAAACAATTCCCTGAAATCACAGATTTTTATCTGCCTCCCGAGGGCTGCTCATACCGCCTGGCAGTGGTCAGCATGAAAAAACAGTACCCCGGTCATGCCAAGCGCGTAATGATGGGGATATGGTCATTTTTACGTCAGTTCATGTACACCAAGTTTATTGTTGTCGTCGATGACGATATCAATATTCGTGACTGGAAGGATGTTATCTGGGCCATGACCACCCGTATGGACCCTGCCAGAGATACCGTACTGATCGAAAACACCCCGATTGATTATCTTGATTTCGCCTCCCCTTCTTCAGGCCTGGGATCCAAGATAGGTCTTGATGCAACCACCAAGATCGGCAATGAAAGTTCCCGTGAATGGGGTCGCCCCATCAGCATGAACCAGGATACCAAAGACCGTGTCGATGCCATCTGGCAGGAACTCAGTATTTTTGATTAAAAACTGGTAAACCCGCAAAACTCTACTAACTTGAATTTATCATCTCATGAATAAGAGATGATTTTTTAATAATTTTCTTGTAACAGAAAAACAGGACAAGGAGTTAGTCATGAGAGAGTTAACGCTTGAAGAAATGGAGTATGTTGGCGGGGGTTATGGGCTGGAAGACATTACAAGTCTTGCAACTCAAACAGGAATTGTTGGAAGTATTGTTGGGTATGCAATAACAGGTACTACTGCAGGGGCTGCACATGGAGGCTGGTGGGGTGCTGGAATAGGGTTTGCAGCCGGTGCTGGTTGGGCAGCAGGTACCTTAATTTACAATTATGGCTTTCGGTCATTAATTTTAAATGGTTATTAATAGGCCATATTCAATCACACGTAGTAGGTTATAGATGCCATTTTTACTACGTGTGATTCTTGGACTTGAAATTGGAAATAAAAGTACGAAAATCTATTAGAGTTTTAGGTCTGCTCCTTACTGCGTTAGGGTACTGGTCTATAATTTTGTTAATTTTCTCGAAAGACTCATTAGACAGATCTGATTTCGTTTTTATTATTACTAATGCTGTATTTTTTTTACCATTAGTTTTCTTAAGTTCAATTTTAGGCAGAGTTCCATATTTTATTTCTAAATACATTCCAGAACATATGGAAGAAGAGCTTACTAAAGCCGAAAACTTTTTTACTGAGTTTTCATCCAAATCAATTTTATTCGCTATCAGTTTTGTAATTGTTGCAATTTTTACTGCATACTATTGGGGGTAATTAACATACGCACCTTCAATACATAGCAATGAAAAAACAAATTATCTGCGGCTACACCCTCACCGGCGCCCTGCTTCTGTGGTCGCTGCTTACGCAAAATTTCGAATTCCTTTTTTATGGCATCACCACACTGGTACTGGTAGCACTGCTGCATAGCGGTGACAGACATTTTCAATTCGGCAATAAGGTTTTATGGGGCTTTAATCTCTGGATTATCCTGCACATTCTGGGCGGGCTTTTTGTTGTCGGTGACAGCGTGCTTTATTCCCTGGTTATTGTGGAAATTGTTGGTGAGCCCTATTCCATCCTGAAATATGATCAACTCGTCCATGTTTACTGTTATTTTATCGCCGGGCTTTTAATCTGGCGCATTGTCAGTACTATCAGTAAAGACAGTGCATCGTTTTTCAGCATGGCAGCGATCACTATTCTGGCTGCCAGTGGTATCGGTGGCCTGAATGAAATCATAGAATTCCTGGCGACTGTTTTTATTGCTGACACCAATGTCGGTGGCTATGAAAACACTGCTATTGATATTGTTGCAAATTTTCTGGGCGCCTGTCTGGCGGCGGTGTTTTTTAAAAGAGATACACATTAGCTGAACCATGACAGAGCATCAGTATTACACCGCCGCACAAACACAAAAACTCGACAGGCTGGCAATAGAAAAGCATGGCATACCCGGCTTTGATTTGATGCAGCGGGCTGGTAAAGCCGCTTTTTCAGCACTAAAAACCAAATGGCCATTTTGCCGGAATCTGATTATTTTTTGCGGAACCGGCAACAACGGTGGTGATGGCTTTATAGTAGGTACGCTAGCGAAAATTAGCGGAATGAATGCCACGGTTTATCTGGCAGGCAGTGAGGAAAATATAAGCGGAGATGCCAGGCTGGCCCTTGATCAGGCAAAAGACAATGAGGTCAACATTAAACCCGTGTCGGAGTTTTCGAACATCCGGGAAACGCCAGCCGCGGCCGATTCAACAGTCATCATTGATGCCCTGCTTGGCACTGGTCTCAAAGGCGATGTACGCGAACCATATTCAGATATCATACATGAGATCAACGTAAGCGCTTTGCCGGTACTGGCAATAGATATCCCTTCCGGGCTCTGTAGTGATACAGGGGCTATTCTTGGCAATGCAGTCAAGGCCGATTTGACAGTTACTTTCATTGGCAGGAAAGTCGGTCAGATAAATGCTCAGGGGCCTGAATACTGCGGTGAGCTTGTGTTTGACAGCCTGGATGTCCCTGAAATTATCTATGCAGAATTACAAAATGATGCATCCACCTGATTAAAATATTCCTGTATACCAGGGAAGCTCTGATTCAGATCAAAACGATATTCACAGAAAGGTTCAGAATGTTTATCGTTTGTGATGAATACTGGAGGGTTTTATGCATATCTTGAAAAGCTTGTTTCTATTATTAATTCTACTTCCCTCAATAGCGTCCGCTCAGGACATGATACTTTTTAATGGTGGTATCGGAGCAGGCGAGCGAGAATCAGCCCCTGAAGCAGGTACCCGGCTGGTTTTCTTTGTTGAATCAGGGTCCTATCTTTCCGATGTCTCAGTCACGGTTGAAAACATGTCAGGCGAAGAGCTGGTGAATACCCGCACAAACGGACCCTGGCTTATTCTGGATCTGCCCGCCGGTGAATACCAGATCCGTGCTGAAGTGGATCAGGACAGAGCACAGGGGGGAGTGATCGTCGTCAATGAAGGTGAATCTCAGGAATTTGCCTATAGGTTCGCTGATCAATGAACTACCCGGCCGGGCATTGCAGCCCGGCCATTAACTCGCTTATTTTATCGGTATGCTTCGACTTGCCGGCGCAATGTCGCCTTTGGGCACAGTCAGTGACAGAACACCGTTGTCATATTCTGCGACAATTTTTGATTCGTCGATATTCGACCCGAGATTAAAACTCCGGGAATACTTGCCATAACGACGTTCCTGCCGCAGGTACTTGCCTTGCTCTTTTTCTTCCTTGCTTTCGTCATACTCAGCCTGAATGGTCAGGACGTTATTATCAATTGATATTTCAATATCGTCCTTTTTCATTCCGGGAAAGTCAGCCTTGATAAGGTAGTTATCATCATTCTCTTTCACATCCACTGCCAACTGGCCGGGTTCAAATTTTGACTGAGGCATCAGACGAAAAGTCGGAAAAGCATCCTCAAACAAACTATCCAGACTATGAAATGCATTTCTTGGAATCAGGTTCATATTTACCTCCTCTATCTTGTTATTCGACAACCAGGTAGTTCAGAAATGAGGCTTGGCAGGATGATTTTCAAGATCAGTGCTTGATGAAAATATCGAAAATTTGACCTGTATCAAATGCAGGCTTGGGGGTAAACCGGAATCAGGATGCTTCCCTGTCTGCTGGTTTATCCGGTTGCGGAAGATCCGGAATCTTGTGGTCCATCAGATCCATCGCCTGCCGATAACACATCAGACTGCGTTCATGTTCGCCCAGGTGTTCAAGCAGTCTACCCAGTTCTGCATTAATTTCAGCACTGAGCTTTGTGCTGTCAGAAAAGCGTAAGGCTGTTTCGAAATACTCCCTGGCCTTTCCCCATAACTGACTGCGAAGACCAAGCCGCCCAAGCGTCAACATCAAATATACATCTTTGGGGCGGTCCTTTATCCAGCCTTCCAGCAAAAGCAGGTTTGAAGCAGCGTCTTCAGAATCAATATACCCGAGCAGCACAATCAGGCGCTCACTCCATTGGCGTTTAACGAATTTAATTAACAGGCGCTGAGCTTCTTCATTTTTGCCAATTGAAAGCAAGGCCCTGAGATAGGCTTCTGTAACCAGCTCGCGTTTCTGTATTACTTTGTTGAGGCTGTTCCAAAGGCTTTTCAGTTCGTCTTCATTTGCCTGTTTGCTACTGACTTCATGAAAACGATGCACTGCGAGATGCTCCTTGAGCAAAAGTAATTCTTCGTTATTCAGTACCCGGTATTTTTCCAGCTCAGTCTGGAGTTCCGCTAATTTTTGCCAGTCCTTCAATTTAAAATAGATATCTTTCAGCAGTCTTAGCACAAACGGGCTGTCGGGTTGCTCCTGTTGAATGGCAAGCAGCAAAGCCAGGCTTTGTTCATCCTTACCTGACTGGTGCTCCAGCAAGGCCTGAAATGTTTTAATTCCGGAATTGGGGACTATGGTGTGTTTTTTTGCCTGTGACAAACAGTATGTACAGGCCAGGTGATCATGGCGCTGAAATGCGGCATAAGCTGCAGCAAGATAATTAAATACCGGTGTTTGCGCTCTTTCCGCAGACTCAACAAGTTTTTTATAAGCATCCTGCCAGTGACCCAGCAATAAAAGCTGCAGCCCTTTTTCACTTTGTAACCTGACGTTTTTTCGAAAAAAAAGTGCATACCAGGTTTCTTTATGAAAAAGTTTTAATGGATTGAAAAGAATTAACAGTTTTAGCAGGCCATACAACAGGACATAAATAACCAGCAGTGAAAGCACTATAGTGGCGAGGCTTGCCTCCACAGAGTAATTCCTGAAAGTAATCAGCACATAGCCCGGATCTTCCATCAGCATCACAGACAGCCAGGCGCCAATGGCCAGTGCAATCAGGGAATATATAAAGACTCTTACCACTTTAATTGTTCCAGAGTATTACTTGAATTAATCATCGGCATACTACTCTTCAGCAAATCCACTGGCTAACAGGGATTCCAGCAAGCCTGGCCCGTTGCTTAATGCCGGGTTGCCGAGCACGACTTGCCGGGACTGCAGTTCTCGCAGATCCCGCAATACTGTTTCTTTCTGCGCTTCGCTCTCACTCGCATACTGCTGCAGCAGACGCAGCACATTACTGATACTGTCCTGATAAATTGCCTGCTGCCGTTGCAGTAATCCCAGCTTGGCCTGTTCTAATTGCAGTTGCATATTCTGTTGCAGAAAGCTTATCTGCTCATCTCCAAGTGGGAGCTGTAATGGCTCATCGAGTCTGCGTATGGTAAAAAAGCGTCCCAGAAAATTTCGAACTCCGCTGAAAAAGCCTTCAGCCATTGGCCCATCCTGGCCAAGAAAATCCTGCGAGGGCTGAATTTCTGCACCCAACTCAAGACTTACCAGGCGCTCCGATAGATCACTGAGTTGCATAAAAATACCCTGTACATCTACACCTCGTAGCCGGGTCATTAATTCAATGTCGGATGACAACAATGAAGCAATACGATCAATTGCCGGATCATCAACCTGATCAAGCAGATTAAGACTGCGTTGATATAAACTTTGCGTGACGATCGGGTCCTGGGCAATGAGCAGGTAACGCTGACCCAGTCTTAATAATGATGATGCTTCTGTTAACAGCAGAATTGTTTCGTTATTTTGTGCGCTATTTACTCCAAGACGGAGTGCTGCAAGCTCGTCACTCAAACTGTCAATTCTGCTGTTTTGCTGGTTTAACAGAATTTCAGTACTGGCGCTCAGATCTTCAAAATCAGCAAATTGTTCAGAAGCGTCTGTTATCTGGCTGTTTAATTCATTATTGGCAGTTTGCACTTGTGCCAACTGAAGTTGCAGTTCTTCCAGTTCACTTCTCTGCAGCCAGTACAGGTAACCCAGACCGGCAAACAGCAGCAGAATTACCAAATTGAAGATGATGGAAGCTGGCGAGACCTTCCCCTGCACTTTTTCCTTAGGGACTTCGGCTTTATCCTGGGTAGTGTTTTCTGACCCGATTTTGGCTGTTGCTTCGGATTCAGAACCTGCACCTGAACTTTTTTCCTCAGCCATGTGCTTCTTCCACTCCGGATGCAACCGATTTGTCATCTGCGGCCTGCATAACTCTTACCGTTTCAAAGCCGGCTTTCCTGCTTATATTCTCCAGCCGGTCTGAAGTAACAAATGCTGGCAATTTTTTATATTCCGGATAAATTTCTTCAAATAAGGTAATGAAATTATGAATCGCTTCAGCACTGCTAAACACAATACCATCAGGCAAGCGCTTCTGCAGAAGCTCCTGCAAATAACCTGGCTTGAATTTAGGCAGGACGCGCCTGTATAGCTCGACGTAGGATACATCAACTCCTTTGCCGCGTAATGATTTTGCCAGTAGTTCGCGGCCGCCCTTACCACGAAAAATCAGGGCACGTTTTTTCTTTTTGCTTTTGGACTGCAGTATCTTGCGGATTTCCGGAAGGATCAGCAGACCTTCGGTACGTGTGGCCTTTTCCGGATAGGACACTTTCATCCCGTATGATTCCAGAACTCTGGCTGTGCCTGGTCCGGGAGCAAAATAAGCGGGCTTTTTCGGGGTTTTTGATAATTCTGTTTCAATTAAATCCATGCCAATCTGGGCCGCGTTGGTACTGATAAAAAAAACCATGTCAAATCCTTTCAGATCACTGACTTTCTCCAGCGCTTTTTTATCTGCCTGCAGAGGCTCTATTTGTATCATGGGGATATGCAGAACCTTAGCCCCCTTGTCTTTAAGCAGCAAACTTAAATTATCCCCCTGCCCAACGGGGCGAGTGATCCAGATACAAACATTTTCAAGGGTTTTATCTGTCATCACTTGATTCCATCCAGGATTTGCTGCGCTCCCTGTTGCAGCAGATGTTCAGCTACAGCCTCACCCAGTTGTTCTGGATTTTGGACATCACCACTGTTTTCACTGTTGAGAATCTGATTTCCATCAGGAGCACCCACCAGACCACGCAACTTCAAAACACCGCTATCAAGACTGGCAAGACAGGCAATTGGGACCTGACATCCACCATTTAACCTGGCATTCATAGCTCTTTCTGCTTTGACACAGAGCTCACTGCTTTCATGATTAAGACTAGCCAGCAGCATCCGGGTGGCAGAGTCATCCACCCGGCATTCTATGCCGATGGCGCCCTGGCCTCCCGCAGGAAGACACAGGCTCGTATCCAGATATTCCCGGATACGATGCTCCAGCCCAAGTCGAATAAGGCCTGCAGCTGCCAGAATGATGGCATCAAAGTCTCCGTTATCAAGTTTGCTCAGTCGTGTGTTTACATTACCGCGTAAGTCCCTAATTTTTATATCCGGCCTGACAGACCGTAACTGACATTGTCGCCGCAGACTTGAGCTGCCTACAACAGCACCTTCCGGCAAATCGGAAAAACTCGCATGCTGGCTGGAAACAAAGGCATCCCGATAATCTTCCCGCTTGCAGATAACTGCCAGTCCCAGGCCCTGGGGGAACTCCATCGGCACATCTTTCATTGAATGCACAGCAATATCAGCACGCTTTTCCAGCAGGGCTACTTCCAGTTCCTTGATAAACAAGCCTTTGCCGCCGATTTTGGCCAGAGGGGAATCGAGAATCTTGTCCCCACGGGTAGACATTGGCAATAGTTCAATTTGCAGCTGTGGATGTTCGCGCTGAAGTTCTGACTTCACAAACTCTGCCTGCCAGAGAGCCAGCGGGCTCTTGCGCGTTGCAATCCGAAGTACCTGATTTGTCATGAATATGTACTGCAGGAAAAGATCATGAGTGCATTTTACCGTTTCTATGTGCTGAAACCAGCTTCTATATCGCTGCGCTGGCTGATATTGCTATAATCCGCGCCCATTGAACGGGTATTTACTCTTATGAGCAACAGTGGAGACAAAAAAGACAGCAGATTATGGGGCGGAAGATTTTCCGAACCCACGGATGCTTTTGTCGAGCGATTTACTGCTTCAGTCAGTTTTGACAAGCGGCTTTATCAGGCAGACATCAAGGGTTCCGTTGCCCATGCCACCATGCTGGAAAAAGCGGGCATTCTGACCAAGGATGAAATGCAGCAGATTATTTCCGGCCTGGAGGATATTCAGTCAGAAATTGAATCCGGAAATTTTACCTGGTCTGAAAAACTGGAAGATGTTCATATGAACATCGAATCTGCCCTGACAGCCAAAATCGGCAATACCGGGAAAAAACTCCACACCGGCCGTTCGCGTAATGATCAGGTCGCCACTGATATACGACTTTATGTACGTGATGAAATAGATTTACTTCTTGCCATCCTGAACAAAGTCCAGCTTGCTGTTCTTGATCTGGCTGCAAGGGAAGCTGAAACCATCATGCCGGGTTTCACTCATCTGCAGACAGCGCAGCCGATTACTTTTGGTCATCACATGATGGCCTGGTTTGAAATGCTGCAGAGGGATATGCAGAGACTTCATGACTGCAGAAAGCGAGTGAATATTTCTCCACTTGGTTCTGCCGCGCTTGCAGGCACTACTTATCCGATTGACCGGGAACTGACAGCAAAACTGCTGGGGTTTGAAAAACCTTCGGAAAATTCACTGGATTCAGTCAGTGACAGGGATTTTGCCATTGAGCTCAGTGCAGCCTGCAGCATCATCATGATGCATCTTTCACGATTTTCGGAAGAACTGGTGCTCTGGTCTGCTTCCCAGTTTAATTTTATCCAGTTGCCTGACCGCTTCTGTACCGGTTCATCAATAATGCCGCAGAAGAAAAACCCTGATGTCCCTGAACTGATTCGCGGCAAGAGTGGCCGGGTATTTGGCCACCTGATGGCATTGCTGACATTGATGAAATCGCAGCCACTGGCATACAACAAGGATAATCAGGAGGATAAGGAGCCCCTGTTCGATACCCTGGATACGGTGAAAGACAGTCTCAAGGCCTATGCCGACATGTTGCCTGCCATTATCTGTAATAAAGACATTATGCAAAGCGCTGCATTGCAGGGTTTTGCCACGGCAACCGATCTGGCTGATTATCTGGTTAAAAAAGGCATGCCCTTTAGGGACGCACATGAGGTTGTGGGAAAGTCTGTTGCATACTGCATTGAAAAGAAAAAAACCCTGAGCGAACTTTCCCTGAAAGAATTACAGCAGTTTTCAGGCAGCATCAGTGAAGATGTTTTCACGGTCCTGACACTGGAAGGATCAGTCAGTGCCAGGGATCATATCGGTGGAACCGCACCGTCACAGGTAAAAGCAGCAATAACCCGAGCCCGCCAGCTACTGAAACAGCAGTAAATATCAACCTGCTCCACAACTATTCACAATAGTCTGCCATCTTACTAGACCTCCGGGTGTGTCCGGTTTATTCTTGCTGCGGAACCGAATTTATCCGGAGATTGCCAATGAGCATCACAAGCATAGTTATTCTGGTTATCCTGGTCATCGTTGTATTTATGACCATCGGGATTTACAACAAACTGGTCACTCTGAAAAACAGATTTGAAAATGCATTTTCCCAGATTGAGGTACAACTCAAGCGACGTTATGACCTGATTCCCAACCTGGTCGAAACCGCCAAGGCTTATATCACCCACGAACGCGAAACCCTGGAAGCCGTAATCCAGGCAAGGAATCAGGCCATGCAGGGTTTGCAGGAAGCTGCCGCCGCACCTGGCAGCCCGGCCGCAATGATGGATTTAAGCCAGGCCGAAGGACTGCTTACCGGAGCCCTGGGCAGACTCAATGTGGTGGTGGAAGCCTATCCTGACCTGAAAGCCAATCAGAATATGATGCAGCTTTCCGAGGAATTAACCAGCACGGAAAACAAAGTGGCCTTTTCACGTCAGGCATTCAATGATGCCGTCATGAATTACAACACTTACAAGCAAACCTTCCCGCCGGTAATGGTGGCTGGCATTTTTGGTCATGGAGAGGATGCAAGTCTGCTTGAATATGAAGACAGCGAAGCCATTCAGGATGCCCCAAAAGTTTCATTTTAACTTTTTACTGATAACGTGAATTTTTTTGCTCACCAGGATCGCGCACGCAGCTCGACACGCAAACTGGTAATTCTGTTCGTCTGTGCTGTTATTACACTGATTATTATTACCAGTATACTGGTTTATTTTCTGTTGGGATTTACCGAAAGCAGTAACGGCCAGCCCACTTTCAGTGCCGAGGCCCTGAGTTCGGATATTTTTATCTATGTCAGCCTGGGCGTCATTGGCGTCGTGATACTCGGTGCAATGTTTCGTCTGGCACAGCTCAGAGGTGGCGGTAAGGTAGTTGCGGAATCGATGGGCGGTAAATTACTGAATACTGCAGGCAACAATGCCGATGAACGAAAAATTCTCAATGTTGTTGAAGAAATGGCCATTGCTTCCGGGACTCCTGTTCCACCGGTTTACCTGATGGAAGATTCGGCAATTAACGCTTTTGCCGCCGGTTATAAGCCCCAGGACGCTGTCATCGGCATCACCCGCGGCTGCATCGAAAAACTCGATCGGGATGAATTACAGGGCGTCATCGCTCATGAATTCAGCCATATTTTCAATGGTGACATGCGCCTGAATATTCGCCTGATCGGTTTGTTGTACGGCATCATGGTCATCGGCCTGATCGGTTACTATATTTTACGCGGCAGTTTTTACCGGCGTTACAGTTCCCGCTCAAACCGAAAAAGCGGAGGTATCGCAGTTCTTGGACTTGGCCTGGTAATTGTCGGCTATGGCGGCACATTTTTTGGCAACATGATCAAAGCAGCTGTAAGCAGGCAGCGAGAATTCCTGGCTGATGCTTCAGCAGTGCAGTACACAAGAAATCCGCAGGGCATCGCCGGCGCCCTGAAAAAAATTGGCGCTTACAGTGATGGCTCTTACATCAAGAGTGCCGATGCTTCTGAAATCAGTCATATGCTGTTCAGCCAGGGATTAAAAGCTGGTTTTACCGGTCTGTTTGCGACGCATCCGCCTTTGCAGGAACGCATTACCCGGCTTGACCCTTACTGGCAGGGAGAGATTGCCAAAAACACCAAGCCTGGCAGCAAAACCCAGTCCGGGCAGGTATCAGGCTTTGCCGGAGAGGCGACACAACGTTCAGCAGTCGATTCCATCGGTGAACCCTCTGCAGAACATGTTACCCTTGCAGCAAAAAGTATTGAGGCGCTTCCTGACAGTATCATTGAAGATGCCCACAGTACATTTGGTGCCTGCATGCTGATGTATTGTCTGCTGCTGGAACTGGCCAGTGAAGAAACAGAAAAGAAACAGCTGGAAATTCTTGAATCCATGTTAAGCCAACAACAACTTGCCTCTTTCCATGCCATCCGAAAACGGGCAAGCTGGGTCAGCAGAGATCTGTTTCTGGCATTAATAGATATATGCCTGCCCAGCCTCAAACAACTTTCAGCTACCCAGTACCGCACCTTCATGAGTATTTTGAGCCAGTTGATTGTCGCTGATGAAAACATTTCTGTTTTTGAATGGTGTATTTTTAAAACCCTGCGTTACTCGCTTGATGAAAATGTTTCCCGGGAAAAGCTGATTGACCTGGATAAAAGCACATGGGCCTGCGAAGGCCTGCTTTCCATTCTGGCGGTTGTCGGACATGATGATGAAGAGCAGGCTGAAATCGCATTCAACCAGGCTGTCAGGGAGCTCGACATCAACAGAAATTTTACTTTCCGGGCCGCATTCAGTGATCGCACTGAGGTTCTCGAAAAAGCCTGCGATCTGCTGAAGAACCTGAAACCATTGCAGAAGCCCAGGCTGCTCAAAGCCATGGCAGCCAGTATTAATGCCGATGGCATAGTCAGGCCTGAAGAAGCAGAATTATTACGGGCTGTCGGGGCCTTGCTGGATTGCCCGATACCACCCTTGCTGGATCAGCAAAAATTTATCTGATTAGCACTCGATACCGCTAAACCAGTATAATTCGCCCTTTGTTTTGAAACGTATATTTATGGACATGCGAAAAGTGTCAATTGTACTGGTACTGCTTGTCAGCCTGAGCGCCTGTGGCCAGAAAGGTCCACTGGAGCCCCCTGAGCCTGCATCTTTTCTGCCTGCCCCTGTATCGAGTATTAATTCGAGCCTGAAATAAATGACAGCTTTCCACTATCAGAACAATCAGCTTCTTGCTGAAGCTGTGCCTCTGTCACAAATCGCCGGGGAATTCGGGACGCCTTGCTATGTTTATTCCAGGGCGGCACTGGAGCAGTCTTACCTGGCTTATCAGGATGCCCTGCAGAACCTGGACTCCCTGATATGTTATGCAGTTAAAGCCAACGCCAATCTTGGTGTCCTGCAGATACTGGCAAAGCTGGGCGCCGGTTTTGATATTGTTTCCGGGGGGGAACTTGAACGTGTGCTGGCTGCTGGTGGCAGCCCGGATAAAATTATTTTTTCCGGCGTCGGTAAATCTATTGCAGAAATCCGCCATGCCCTGGAAATCGGTATTCACTGTTTTAATGTCGAATCTGCCGCGGAACTGGAGCGCCTGAGCCAATGTGCTCTCGAACTGGGCTGTATAGCACCGGTATCATTACGGGTAAATCCTGATGTCGACGCCAATACCCATCCCTATATTTCAACCGGCCTGAAAGACAACAAGTTCGGTATTGAGATTTCCCAGGCACTGAAAGTATATCAACGCGCTGCTGAACTGGACGGGCTGAAGGTAATTGGCGTGGATTGTCATATCGGCTCCCAGCTGACCAGCCTATCACCCTTTGTTGATGCACTGGATCGAATCATCGAACTGATCAAGGCCTTACAGGATGCCGGAATTGAACTGCAGCACCTGGATCTGGGTGGCGGCCTCGGGATTTGTTATCAGGATGAATCACCGCCAACTCCGGCTGAATATGTAGCTGCCGTGGAGCCCCTGCTTGTGGAAACCGGGTTGAAAGTTATTCTGGAGCCGGGGCGCTCTATCAGTGCCAATGCTGGCGTATTGCTGACCCGGGTCGAATACCTGAAAAATAACAGTGGCAAAAATTTTGCCATTGTCGATGCCGCGATGAATGACCTGATCAGGCCTGCCCTGTATCAGGCCTGGATGGATATCGTGCCACTGCAAATCAATACTGAAATACCGGCAAGCACCTACGATATCGTCGGCCCGGTTTGTGAGTCCAGTGATTTCCTGGGTAAAGACCGCCAGCTCAGCCTGGCAGCCGGAGACTTGCTGGCGGTGAAATCAGCCGGGGCCTACAGCTTTGCCATGAGCTCCAATTATAATTCACGTAACCGGCCACCTGAAATCATTGTGGACGGTGAGCAGGTATTTTTAACCCGGCGCCGGGAGAGCTATGAAGATCAGCTGGCGCTTGAACAACTTTTACCCTGACAGGGCTAAGTGGATACTGCTGTGAGCTTACACTTTACCAAAATGCATGGACTGGGAAACGACTTCATCCTGCTGGATCGCCTGCAGTATGATGAGCCTGTGCCGGTTGAGCAGATTCCCTTACTGGCTGACCGCAGAACTGGAGTCGGTTTCGATCAGGTTCTGATTATCGAAGCGGCAAGTTCCCCCGCGCATGATTTTAATTATCGTATTTACAATGCCGACGGTTCCGAAGCGCAACACTGCGGTAATGGCGCCCGTTGCGTTGCCCGTTACCTGCTTGATCAGGGCCTGAGCCAAAAATCCGATATCACCCTGGGAATGCCCAATGGTTCATCCATCCATTGCCAGGCGCTGGAGGACGGGCAGGTAAGCGTAAATATGGGAGCGCCCATCACCAGACCGGCGGATATCCCCTTTATTGCGGATGCTGAAGCCCTGACCTATCCCTTGCAGGTAGCAGGTGAGGAAATCGAAATTTCAGCCATTTCCATGGGCAATCCGCATGCCGTGATTGTGGTTGATGATCTGGACCTGGCCCCTGTTGCCGAACTGGGCCCCCTGATAGAAAAACATGAAGCATTTCCACAAGGGGTCAATGCCGGATTCATGCAAGTCATGGATGCAGAAAATATCCGCTTGCGGGTCTACGAACGCGGTGCTGGTGAGACCCTGGCATGTGGTACCGGTGCCTGTGCGGCTGTTGTCGCCGGAATACAGCGATCTTTGCTGTCCGAGACCGTGACAGTTGCGCTCAAAGGTGGCACACTCTCTATTAACTGGCGCGGAGGAGATTCGCCAGTCATCATGACCGGGCCAGCCACTACCGTGTACCAAGGACAAATAGATTTATGAAGCCTGATTCCCAGAATTCTCTCGCCGAATCTGACGATATGATCCTGGATGAAGCCTCCGTTGCATCCTATCTGCTGGACCACCCGGAGTTTTTTGCCAGTCATGAAGAGCTGCTGGCTAAAATGATAATTCCTCACAGGAGCGGTGGTGCTATTTCCCTCTTGGAGCGCCAGGTTGCCCTGCTCAGAAGAAAAAACGAAGAAAGTCAGGACAAGATTGACAACTTCATTGAGAACGCCCGGGAAAATGACGAACTGTTTGAGAAAACCCGCACGGTCATTCTGGATATCGTCAATACCAACTCCCTGATCGAACTATCCGAGCTGATCAGTAACAAGCTGAATAAAGATTTTGACGCCACGGCCAGTCAGTTATTTTTTGCCGGTGATCCGGAAACAGATTCACCCTTGCAGATTCTGCCGCTGGAGCAGACGAAAAAAGTACTCGGTAAACTGTTTCAGCGCAAGCGGGCTTACTGCGGCACACTCAAACCCGAGCAGACAGAGTTGTTTTTTCCTGACACCCCGTCAATAAATTCTGCTGCGATTGTGCCGATTCATTTGCAGGATGCCGCCAAATTGAAAAACAGCTTGCCCGGCATCCCGATCATGCTGATCGCCAGCAAGAAGCCGCAACATTTTAATTCCAGCCTGGATACGCTGTTTCTGGATTTTATCGGCGAAGTGCTTTCTGCCCATATCAAAGGGCTTTTACTGCGCTAGTTTCCGGCTCTGGACACCCGGACAACTGCCTGAAGAACTTCTCAGGGAAAATCTGCCGAAACAGGACTGCGCCAGTCTTCATTCTGTGACCTGAACCAGAAATAAAGAATCGACAACACCCCGATAAGCAGGCCAAACACCACGCCGGCATCAATCACTCCGCGCCAGGGTTGTGGCATCATGCTGACAAGTACAATCAGTACAATAATCATGGCGCTCAGTGAAAAGGTCGTGATTTTCCTTTTTCGGGTCGCATGGATATAGCCCATGCAAAGCAGTGGTGCAAAAATAATGAAGCCGGGGCTACCAATACCCTGCTGCCCGCTAAAGATGCGAGCTCTTTCTATCACGCGTGGAGCAAAGTTTTGATGAAAACCCTTGTAGCCTTCAGCATAGGCCATGTAAAGGGTAAAGCCGAAAAGCGCCAGCCAGTGTAATAGCGTCATGGGATAGTCCAGCATTTCAATAACACGCATGGACAAGCGAGTTATCGCTGATAACAGGAGGGCCAGAACACCAATAATTCCCCAGAAATACCCGATCTTTTTCAAAAACAAATTCCCGCTTGTAAAAGGCAGCGGGGATTGTAGCAAATCCTCTGTCACTGTCGCAGTTGTTTCAGGCCAGCCTGTCCATTGAGCGGTAAAAACCGGTTAATAATTCCTGGTGTTCTGATGCATCAGCATTCTCACGGGTAAGAAGGGCGCACAGGCGACTTATTTTTTCTGCCTCCCGGGGGTTTACTTCATTCCTGTAAAAAGGCTCAAGCAATACCAGCTGCCGTGTATGGTCTTTTATACGCTGCCGGGCGTCAGTTCTTTCTGATTCATTATGCGCCAGGCAATACTCCCTCACAGCCTGCTCAAGCCTGTCCATAAGCTGTAAATAATACTGCTGTAATTGCTGCCTGGCAGAATCCACAAGCCTCATGCAGCCAGACTGCCAGACTCGCGAATGAGCTGCATTAATTCATTTTTACCAAAGGGTTTGTTCAGCACTGCATTGGCTCCTGCTGCCAGTGCTTTTGCTTTTTGACATTTGTCTGTTTCCTGCATGATCAGGTTTACCCGTATATGCCGAAAGCAAAGCTGCTCCTTGAGCAAGGCACAAAATTGCAAGCCGCTTAGTGCGGGCATATCTGCATCTATAAAAACCGCCAGGGGCTGACTGGTTTTTACCTGACAAAGCCCGTCAAAAACATCCTCACAAAAACGTAATTCATGAGGGCTGTTTTGCAGTAACTTGTTTATCGTATGCAGGACCAGAGAATTGTTGCTGATGAACACAAGTGTGTCCGGTTCTGTCAGGGTCCGGGAACCTGCTGCTTTCCCCCCTGAATCGCGTTCAGACTGATTAAGTGCATCCATTGCGGTTTGCCTGTTGCCGGTTTCACTATCAGATATAGCAGCCTTTAGTGCTTTGTGCCAATCAGCCTGGCTAAATTACTGCTATTTCCGCCAGTTAATCAGGGAACTTGATCCCGGTACTTTGCTATAATTCGAAGCTGGGATTTTCAGGATAAAAACCATGTCAATAAAGCTTGCTGTAGTAATGGATCCTATTGAATCAATCCATTTCAAAAAGGATTCGACACTGGCTATGTTAATGGCAGCCCAGTCACGTGGATGGGAATTGTCTTATATAGAACAGCAGGGCCTCTATCTTGATGATGGTAAAGCCATGTGCCGTTGCCAGAAACTTACTGTTGCTGATGATCCACAAAACTGGTTTGCCAAAGAAGAACCCCAGCTAAAATCACTTGCTGATTTTGATGTCATTCTGATGCGCAAGGATCCGCCTTTCGATAATGAATACATTTACAGCACCTATATTCTGGAAGCGGCTGAGAAAGAAGGCGTGTTGATTGTCAACAAGCCACAAAGCCTGCGTGACTGTAACGAAAAGGTTTTTGCGACCCAGTTCCCGCAATGCTGTACTCCTGTCCTGGTAACAGGAGATATTACTTTGCTCAAGCAGTTTCATGACAAGCATAAGGATGTCATTTATAAACCGCTGGATGGTATGGGCGGCTCATCCATCTTCCGGGTTAAACCCGGTGATCCGAACCGCAGTGTAATTCTGGAGACACTGACCAATCACGGTAAACAGCAAATCATGGCGCAGCGCTTCATCCCGGAAATCATAGAAGGTGACAAACGCATTCTGGTCATCGATGGCAAGCCCGTGGAATATGCTCTGGCGCGTGTTCCTGCGGTTCAGGAAACCCGCGGTAATCTGGCCGCCGGAGGCACCGCAAAGGGTATCCCCCTGACAGATCGTGACCGCTGGATTTGTGATCAGGTTGGCCCCAGTCTGAAAGAAAAAGGCTTAATCTTTGTCGGCCTGGATGTTATAGGTGACTACCTGACAGAGATAAATGTCACCAGCCCGACCTGTATCAAAGAGCTGGATGCCGCATTTGATCTGGATATTGGTGGAGCACTGATGGACTGTATTAGCGCTAAACTGGGGAAACACTGAAGCTACCGGAGAACTGATTGACTGTTACGGCACAAATAGATTCCCTTGATGTCGCAGCACAAAACCTGGCGAATGAACGCTTTGGCTTTACCCTGTTTATGTCCCTGTGTGCCCATGCCGTATTGATTCTGGGTGTCGGCTTCAGCTTTTATGAACTGGACCAGCCTCTCAGCCTGGATGTAACCCTGGCACAGTACGAAAGTGAATCCACACCAGAGGATGCTGACTTTCTGGCACAAGCCAATCAGGAAGGCAGTGGTTCGCTGGATGAGCTGGCCCGTCCCAGTACTCCTTTCGAATCACGTTTTAATGCCGAACAGATTCAGGAAGTCGCTGCCCTGCAATCCCCTGCCAGCGAGACCAGTCCGCAACGGGAAGTACTTAGCAGCGATGAAGCTGCCGAGCGTCTGAACAGTTCAGAGGAAAATCCGCTTCCTGAGCAGAGTCAGGACTTTCAGGGTACATCCAGCAATTCGCTGGACCAGACTCTGGCCAGTCTGCAGGCACAACTGGATATTCATCGTCAGGCTTATGCCCAGCGGCCGCGGCGCTACACCATTTCCTCAGCTTCCACACAGCAAGCCAGGGATGCTGAATATCTCGATGGCTGGCGCCGTAAAATAGAAGCTGTCGGCAACCTTAACTATCCGCAACAGGCCAGTGCTGCCGGTATTTACGGGCAGCTTCGCCTGATGGTCGCCGTGTTTCCGGATGGCACAGTCAGTGAAGTCAGAATTCTCAGTTCCTCGGGGTATCCCGTGCTGGATGACGCGGCGATTCGCATTGTGCAGCTGGCCGCACCATTTGATCCATTCCCGCAGGCGATGCGTGAAGAAGTTGATATACTGGAAATCATCCGGACC
This sequence comes from Gammaproteobacteria bacterium UBA5109, assembly GCA_002414385.1. Taxonomy (GTDB): domain Bacteria; phylum Pseudomonadota; class Gammaproteobacteria; order Pseudomonadales; family Pseudohongiellaceae; genus UBA5109. Next base: position 323,011 of record DHZH01000002.1, on the reverse strand, counting down.
TGGCAATTTCACCAGAGCAATACCTTTACGAGTAACTAGTTTCATATGAACCAGCAGAGTGCTTCAGACACGGCCGATTTCAATAATCAGTTTCTGGTTGCCATGCCTCAGCTTGTGGATTCATTTTTTGAAAATTCGGTTGTCTACATGTGGCAGCACTCGGATGAAGGCGCTATCGGAATTGCCGTCAACCTGCCCTTGCCGGTTGAGCTGAGTGAGTTATTTGAACAGATGGGTATCAGCGATGAAAGAAGATCTGATGCCAACCAGATTGTACTTTCCGGTGGCCCGGTTGAACCCAATAAGGGCTTTATCCTGCATGACGGGACAACGACAGACAAATCCTGGGATTCAACCCTGGCTCTTGAAAATGATCTATTTATTACTACCTCAAGGGATATTCTGGAAGACATTGCCCGTGATCAGGGCCCGGAAAATTATCTGGTTGTGCTTGGCTGTTCAGGCTGGGGGCCGGGGCAACTGGAACAGGAAATTACCGATAATGCCTGGCTAACCTGCCCAGCAACAAAAGAGCTGATATTTTCCACTGATTTTAGTGACAAGCCAAAACAGGCCGCTGCATCGCTTGGCTTTGATATCTCTCAACTCAGCACTGATATCGGAACCAGTTAGGCATATGTCAACAGTCCATAAGGCGATGGCATTTGACTACGGCACAAAAAAAATCGGTATTGCCGTGGGACAGAGTATCACCCGTACTGCTTCTCCGCTGTCTGTATTACCCGCAACTGATGGAGTCCCGGACTGGGATATTCTGGAAAAACTGGTCAGGGAATGGCGGCCATCAGTGTTAATTGTTGGCATGCCTTTCAATATGGATGGCAGTGAAAATGAAATGACAGTCCAGGCCCAAAAATTTTCCCGCCGACTGCAGGGTCGGTTTAATATCCCCTGCTATACCATGGATGAACGATTAAGCAGCCACGCCGCCAAGGACATCCGCAAACAGCAGGCGGCCGAAAGCGGAAAAAAATACAATGACAGGGAAATCATCGATTCCCTCGCTGCACAGCTAATCCTGGAAAACTGGTTCGCTACAAATATTGATTAGATATTGATTAGAGCTTCCCTAGAAAGCATCACTGGTTTTGGCTTTCGACCGTGCCTCATTACGATCCACCAGGCCTTTAGCCAGCAAATCCTTGAGACACTGATCCAGGGTCTGCATACCCACAGACGCTCCCGTCTGTATCGCCGAGTACATCTGGGCAATCTTGTCTTCACGAATCAGGTTACGAATCGCCGGCGTACCAATCATGATTTCATGCGCCGCCACACGGCCGCCACCGATTTTCTTTAACAGAGTCTGGGAAACAACAGCCTGCAGTGATTCCGAAAGCATGGAGCGCACCATGTCTTTTTCTGCAGCAGGGAACACATCAACAACACGGTCAATGGTTTTGGCGGCAGAAGTCGTATGCAGGGTGCCGAACACCAGGTGTCCGGTTTCCGCTGCTGTCAGTGCCAGCCGAATGGTTTCCAGGTCACGCAGCTCACCGACCAGAATAATGTCCGGGTCTTCACGCAGGGCTGAACGCAAGGCCTCATTAAAGCCATGTGTATCACGATGGACTTCACGCTGGTTTATCAGTGACTTCTTGCTTTCATGGACAAACTCAATCGGATCCTCAATGGTGAGAATATGTTCGTATTTATTGGAATTGATGTAATCAATCATTGCCGCCAGGGTCGTACTCTTACCGGAACCGGTTGGGCCGGTCACCGCGATCAGGCCGCGTGGCTTGTCGGAAATTTTCTTGAATACCTCACCCATGCCAAGCTGTTCCATGGTCAGTACTTTGGATGGAATGGTTCGAAATACTGCCGCTGCCCCCCGGTTCTGGACAAAAGCATTAACCCTGAAACGCGCCAGGCCGGGGATTTCAAATGAAAAGTCCGACTCAAGGAACTCTTCATAATCCTTGCGCTGCTTGTCATTCATGATGTCATAAATAAGCCCGTGGACTTCCTTGTGATCCATCGGGTCGACATTGATTCGACGAATATCACCGTCAACTCGAATCAGCGGGGGCATGCCGGCTGTTACATGAAGGTCCGAGGCCCCTTGCTGCACACTGAAATTGAGTAGTTCCTGAATATTCATTGTCGACTTAACCCCCTATAATCGGTGATATCGGAAAGTAACTACTATAGAGTCGTGAGCGACAACATACCAGAAAAAATCAGCAAAATTCGCGATCAGATTGCAAACTTTGCCATTCAATATCAGCGTCCGCCTGATTCGGTCAAATTACTTGCTGTCAGTAAAACCCATCCTGTGGAAAAAATACTTCAGGCAAGTGCCGCCGGGCAGCATGCTTTTGGTGAAAATTACCTGCAGGAAGCCCTGGAGAAAATAACGGCTTTACAGGCGCATGCGCTGGAATGGCACTTTATTGGCCCGATCCAGTCCAATAAAACCCGGGCCATCGCCGAGAATTTCTCCTGGGTTCACAGCCTCGACCGCATCAAGATTGCCCGCCGTCTCAGTGACCAGCGCCCTGAGTCACTCAAAGCACTTAAAGTGCTGATTCAGGTCAATCTCGACGGCGAAAGCAGCAAGGCCGGTGTCAGTCTTCAGGCACTCGATACACTGGCGCTTGAGCTTGCTGAACTGCCCAATATTGAACTGGCAGGCTTGATGGCAATTCCCGCACCAAAAATCGACTTCACTGAACAGCGCAAGACTTTTCAGCAACTGGCTCAGGCCAGAGATGCCTTAATGGCAAAAGGGCTTGATAGCTGTTGTGAGCTTTCCATGGGGATGAGTGGTGATTTCGAAGCTGCTATTGCTGAAGGTGCAACAATTGTCAGGATAGGCACGGATATCTTTGGCCCCAGGAATCTCCAAAGTCAGACCTGAGATTAAGGCACTTATATTAGGGTACAATGGCGCGCATGAAAATTGAGGATCAACAGATTGTTTTTATCGGTGCGGGGAATATGGCGACAGCAATTATTGAAGGATTGCTGGCCAGAGGTTTTTCCTGCTCAAATATCTGGGCCTCAGATCCAGACAGTAACAAGCTGAAATCGCTGGCAACAAGGCATGGTATTAATACTACTGAGCTTAACACTGAAGCTGTGAAGCATGCAGATTGCCTTATCCTCGCAGTCAAGCCGCAGGTTTTGCAGGAAGTGCTTGAGCCATTACAAAGTGAACTGAAAAGTAAATTACCACTGATAATTTCAATTGCAGCAGGTATTTCACTCAAGACCCTGGAAAAATCAAGCGCTCCGGATCAGGCAATTATTCGCTGTATGCCCAATACCCCGGCACTGGTACAGGCTGGCGCTGCCGCATTATTTGCCAATGCGGCCTGTAGTGATAGCGACAAACTGACTGCCCAGTCTATCCTGGAAGCAGTTGGCACAGTTTGCTGGCTGGATAAGGAAAAGGATATGGATGCAGTGACTGCCCTGTCGGGTTCCGGACCTGCTTATTTCTTTTTATTTATTGAAGCCCTGCGTGAGGCTGCCATTACTGAGGGCCTCAAGCCAGAACTTGCTGATGCCCTGGTCAAACAGACTGCTCTGGGGGCTGCACAACTGGCACTGGCCAGTGACGTGGATGTCAGTGAATTGCGCAAACGCGTGACTTCGCCCGGCGGGACCACTGAAGCAGCTCTGGCACAACTTGAAAAAGACGACTTCAAGGCTATCATTGCGCGTGCAGTAAATCAGGCAAAGCGCCGTTCTGAAGAACTGGCATAAAGTTATTACGCTAAAGACAGGAAAAGTATGGGAAGTTCAATTAGTGAAGCACTGAACCTTGTAATTGGCACACTGGCGGGGCTGTATATTTTTGCCGTCCTGATACGTTTTTTACTGCAAGCTGCGCGTGCTGACTTTTATAACCCGATTTCGCAGGCGGTGGTCAAGCTTACTTCACCGCTTATGACACCACTGCGTAAAATTATTCCGGGTTATCGCGGCTTTGATTTTGCTTCTCTGATACTGGCGTTAATAATCAGTTTCATCGTCAGCTGCCTGCTGATCGTGCTGGATGGAAACTCGCTGGCAATCGTCATCAATAACATCGGTAATATTGTTGCCTGGTGTTTTGTCGGTCTGCTGAACTTCATTCTGGAAATTTATTTCTGGGGCCTGCTAATTTCCATTATTGCCAGCTGGATCGCCCCCTACAGCGGCAATCCGGTTCTCTTGCTTATCCAGCAGCTGCTTGAGCCCATAATGCGTAGAGTCCACAAGATAATTCCGCCAATGGGCGGCCTGGATTTCTCCCCCATTTTCGTTTTTCTCGGAATACAACTGGTAGAAATTTTGCTGATCCAGACTCTCGCACAAAGCCTGCGGCTTCCTGCCCAGTTTGTGATTGGTATATAGGGTCACATGGCTAAACAGATCCCGGAAAACTCAGTCGGCATCGTCAGACCGGTATGTCTTCACTTTGATGAACCCCTGCCCCTGCGCAGCGGAAAAGTGATCGAGTCCTATGACCTGATGGTGGAAACCTATGGTGAGCTGAATGACGATAAGTCCAATGCCATCCTGATTTGTCATGCTCTCAGTGGCGACCATCATGCAGCCGGCTATCATGATCCGGATGATGAAGATGAAAAGCCCGGCTGGTGGGAAACCTGTATCGGCCCCGGCAAACCGATTGATTCCAACAGGTTTTTTATTGTCAGCCTGAATAACCTGGGTGGCTGTGCTGGCAGTACCGGCCCGGAATCCACCAATCCGGCAACCGGAAAACCTTATGGTCCCGACTTTCCAATTGTCACCGTGCGTGACTGGGTAAACAGTCAGGCCCGACTGGCAGATCATCTGGGAATTGAACAATGGGCAGCCGTTATTGGTGGCAGCCTGGGCGGCATGCAGGTCATGCGCTGGGCAATTTCCTATCCGGAACGACTGCGGCATGCGGTAGTCATTGCTGCTGCTCCGAAACTGTCAGCCCAGAATATTGCCTTTAACGAAGTTGCCCGGCAATCAATTACTGCCGACCCTGATTTTCATCAGGGACATTATTATGAGCATGGCACCTATCCGAAAAAGGGCCTCACGCTGGCGCGCATGATCGGGCATATCACATATTTATCGGAAAATGCCCTGCGCGGAAAATTTGGCAAGAGTTCACTCAAGGGTGAAAACTTTGGTCGTGATTTGCGTACCGGCAAACTGAATTTTGATTTTGGTGTCGATTTTGAAGTGGAAAGTTATCTGCAGTACAAGGGAGAAGCTTTTTCCAGTAATTTTGATGCCAACACCTATTTGCTGATTACCAAAACCCTGGATTACTTTGATCCGGCAGTCGACTATGAAGGTGACCTGAGTAAAGCATTTGAAAAGGGCTCGTGTAAATTTCTGGTCATTTCCTTCAGCTCAGACTGGCGCTTTCCGCCGGAACGATCCAGAGAGATTGTTAATACCCTGCTCAAAGCCAAGCGCCAGGTCTCTTATCTTGAAGTGGAATCCGATGGTGGACATGATGCCTTTTTATTGTCGGAGCCACGTTATCTGAATGGCCTGACTGCCTATCTGTCAGTCGTGGCAAATGAATCAGCAGGCACCCGGGGAGCTGACCATGCGAGCTGATTTATTTTTTATCAAAGACTGGATTGAACCGCAGAGTCGGGTCCTTGACCTGGGTTGCGGTGATGGTTCATTCCTGGCTTTACTAAAGCAGGAAAAAAACATCTATGACTGTGGCCTGGACCTGGATCCGGATAATATACAGAAATGTTTACAGGCTGGCGTCAATGTCATTGAACAGGACCTGGATAAAGGCCTGGCTAATTTCACCGATAACAGTTTTGACACCGTTCTGCTTACACAGACTTTGCAGGCAGTACACCGCCCGGATTTTCTGGTGGAAGAAATGCTGCGAATTGGCAAAAAATGCATCATCACTTTTCCAAATTTTGCATACTGGCGCTATCGTTACTATATTCTTGCCAAGGGACGTATGCCGGTTTCCAGTGACCTGCCTTTTTCCTGGTATGATACGCCGAATATTCATTTCTGCACCATCAGGGACTTCGATGAGCTCTGTGATGAACGGAAAATTAAAGTGCTGGATCGTACTGTGGTGGATGACAAACACCGGCGCTCGATATTAATGAACCTGAATCCAAATTTTTTCGGCATCAATGCTATTTACCATATTACCCGTTAAGCCAATGAAAAAAATATTCCGCACTTTACTGCTGGGCCTCACTCTTGTTTGCATGTCCATTTTGTCAGTCAATGCGCAACAGGAAGTGTTTGGCGATTACACTGTGCATTACATTGCGGTGAACAGTAATTTCATCAGCCCGGAAATTGCTGAACAGTACGACATCGTTCGCTCACCAAGAAATGCATTTTTGAATATTTCCGTGATTAAAAATACCGGCGGTACAGGTACCGCTGTCAGTGCAACAATCAGCGGCGAAAAAGCCAACTTTATCGGTCAGCGTGAGGACATAACTTTCATTGAAGTGCGTGAGGGTGATGCGATTTACTATCTTGGCCAGTTCGAGTTTTCCAATGCCGAAAACCTGCGCTTTAATATTGAAATTCAACCTGAAAATAGCGGCCCGATTTATCCGCTGAGCTGGACTACCCAGTTATATATTAATTAACTTTAGCAATGGAACTTGTCCTCGCCAGTAATAATCCCGGAAAGCTCAGGGAGCTACAGCTGACGCTTGCACCCCTCGACCTGCAACTCTTGTCCCAGGCTGATTTCAATATTCCTGAAGCGCTTGAAGATGGCTCAAGTTTTGTTGAAAACGCCATTATCAAGGCCCGCCATGCTGCCCAACTCACAGGCCTTCCGGCTCTTGCTGATGACTCCGGACTTGAAGTCGATGCGCTTGATGGCGAACCTGGTATTTATTCTGCCCGCTATGCCGGCCTGGATCAGGGACGGGACGCCAACGATGCTGCCAACAATCAGCTGGTGCTGGAAAAACTCAAAAATGTTGCGAAAGCAGAAAGAACAGCACGATTTCATTGTGTCATTGTCTACATGCGCTTTGCCAATGATCCGATGCCGCTTATCTGCCAGGGCAGCTGGGAAGGACGTATCCTGAATGAAGAAAGAGGCCAGAACGGATTTGGCTACGATTCAATTTTTTATGTTCCCGAGCATGACTGCGCATCGGCTGAGCTTGCACCAGAGCAAAAAAATACCATCAGTCATCGGGCCAAAGCCATTCAGGAGCTTTTGCAGCGCTGGCCTTCATGATTGCAACGCTATCCTGATGAACAATACTCTGCGTTTGCCGCCACTTGCTCTATATATTCACCTGCCCTGGTGTCTGAAAAAATGTCCTTACTGTGATTTCAACTCTCACGAGTTTACTGGCGATTTTCCGGAACAGGATTATACCAGGGCCTTGATTGAAGACCTGCAACAGGAAACTGACTTTATTCAGGGCCGTCCCTTGCAGTCCATTTTTTTTGGTGGCGGGACACCCAGCCTGTTTTCAGCGGATTCCATTCAAAAGATACTTGAGCAGATTAATAAACTGATTCCCTTTGCAGAGAATATTGAAATCACTCTGGAAGCCAATCCGGGTACTTTCGAACAGAAAAAATTTTCTGCGTTTCGTCAGGCAGGTATTAACCGGCTGTCTATCGGAATACAGAGTTTTTCCAGGCAGCATTTAAGTCAGCTGGGTCGTGTGCATGATGACAGGGAAGCTTTGCGGGCTGCTGATATAGCGCATAAAGCCGGCTTCGAAAATTTTAACCTGGATCTCATGTTTGGCTTACCCGGACAGACCAGCGCACAGGCCATGAAGGATTTAAGAACTGCTGTTGACTGTCAACCAACACATCTCTCCTGGTATCAACTGACCATAGAACCGAATACGCTTTTTTACCGCAAGCCGCCTTCCCTGCCTCCTGCTAGCAGGATCGAGACGATGCAGGATGCCGGTATTGAACTGCTGAATGATGCAGGCTTCAAGCGCTATGAAGTCTCAGCCTTCAGTAAATCCGCAAAAGAATCGCGCCATAACCTGAATTACTGGCGTTTTGGTGACTATCTGGGTATTGGCGCCGGAGCCCATGGCAAAATTACCTTGCCACAACATCAGGCTATTTATCGTACACGCAAATCGCGCCAACCCCGTGCCTATCTTGATCCGCAAGCCCTTTATCGTGCTGATCACAGCCCCATCCCGGAAGCCGAGCTGCCCCTGGAGTTCATGATGAATGCCCTACGACTCACCAATGGCGTTGATTTACAGCTATTTGAGGAACGTACCGGCCTGCCTGCAGAGCGAATCCAGGATACTTTACTCGCTTTACGTACTCAGGGACTCTTACATAGTGATAGAATAGCGGCCACTGACAAAGGCCTGAACCTGTTGAACAGTGTATTGCAGGCTTTTATGGACTAGTTTCTGGCGGTACTATTGTCCTGATGCTGGAAAAATACCTGAAATCCGGAGATTTGCGCAGCTAATACATGAGTAACCCAGTATTAAATACGGCGACCTGCAATCATGGCTTCATCGAAGCCTCATGCACCAATTGCAATCTGAAAGGTTTATGCCTGCCGCTGGCGATGGATATCAAAGATATCGATCGGCTGGACAGCATTATCCAGCGTAGCCGCCCAATCCAGGGTGGAGAACATCTCTACCGGGCCGGTGAAAAATTTACATCAATCTATGCCGTACGCTCCGGCTCAATTAAAACCTACCTGATTGACGATGATGGCATTGAGCAGATTACCGGTTTTTATCTGCCCGGCGAGATACTCGGCTTTGATGGTATCGATACCAATGAATATGGCTGTAATGTTGTCGCCCTCGATACTTCAACCGTTTGTGAAATTCCTTTTCATCGTCTTGAAGAACTATCTTTGCAGATTCCAACCCTGCAACGACATTTTTTCCAGTTAATGAGCCGTCAGATTGAAAACAATCACCAGATGCTGCTGACTTTGAGCAAGAAAAATGCGGAAGGCAGGGTAGCCACCCTCCTGATTAGTCTTTCACAACGCTACAGTCGTCGTAAACTGTCTCCCAATGCCATGCGCTTGCCAATGTCTCGTATGGATATCGGTAACTTCCTGGGACTAACCATAGAAACGGTCAGTCGTACATTCAGTCGGCTGCAAAAAGAGAAAATCATTGAAGTGGATGGTCGCGAAGTCCTTATCATTGACCACGATCGCTTGAACGAAATCTGCCATAAAACGCGATAAGGCACAGAAAGCACACAAAAGTACTCAGGCATTATTCCCGGAATTGGCTTCATGAAACGCCTGCTTCCATTTTTCATATTGATTTTATTTTGCAACCCGCTTGATGCCAGTGCGGCAGAATCCCCTGAACGTATAGTCAGCCTCAGCTTGTGTAGTGATGAGCTGCTTTTACGCCTGGCAGACCGGGACAGGATTGCATCGCTGAGTTATTTGTCTGCCGATCCTGACTTTTCTGCTATCAGTGATGAATTAGGCGGTATTCACCTGAACCGCGGGCGTGCTGAAGAAGTCGTACTCTTGAATCCGGACCTGGTGCTCAGCAGCCAGTTCAGTGCCTCTTCTGCCCTGAACCTGTTACAGCAATTAGGCTATTCAATCAGTACACTGGGCTTCCCGACCAGCCTGCAGGAAACCTATGCGCAAATTCGGGAGCTCGGGCTTCAGCTAGAGGAAGAAGAGCGTGCAGAAAGGCTGATCAATGAAATGCAGGACCAGGTCGAAGCTATCCGCCTGGAGCTTGATGCCCGGAATAATTTATCTGCGGTTTTTTACAGCAATAACGGCTTCAGTTTTGGCCGCCATACTTTGCGCGACAGCTTTCTTCAGTCACTGGGTATAAATAATGTTGCTGCTGATTACGGCATAGTCAGTTTCGGCAAGCTGCCACTTGAAGTATTGATAGAAGCCAAACCGGATTTTTTACTTGTTGATGCAAGCAGCCTGCACCAAAACAGACTGGCCCATCCGCTGCTTAATCATCCTGTACTGCAAGCCTATTTTGGCGAAGAAAATATTATTGTATTGCCGGACAAATATTTTCAGTGTGCCGGGCCTTCTCTGCTGAATGCTTATCGTCTGTTGATTGACGCAATTGGAAAAGAACAGTGAAACTCACAGACCGTTCAGGCTTCAGTTTAGTCCTGCTGCTTTTAAGCATTCCGCTGTTTTTTTATCTGAACCTGAACAGCGGGCCAACAGATGCATCCATCCTTCAGGGTATACAGGATTTAATCCGTGGTGAGCAAAGTACTGATTCTCTTATTTTTATTGAAATCAGGCTACCTCGAGCCATACTGGCAATCTGTATCGGTTTTTCACTGGCACTTTCCGGTGCGGCCCTGCAGGGGCTCCTGATCAATCCACTGGCCAGCCCGGATTTACTGGGGGTCTCACAAACCGGAGTCCTGGCTGCAGTAATCGTTCTCTATTACGGCCTGTCCGCCTTTGGCTGGTTTATTATTCCTCTGGCAGCCATGAGCGGCGCCCTGCTTGCAGCAGCGCTTATTTTTATTCTGGCCGGAAGATACCAGAGTGCCTTGACCATTATCCTGATTGGCATTGCCATTAATGCCATGACCATGGCCATGACCTCACTGGCATTGAATTTTGCTCCCAACCCTTTCGCCTTGCAGGAGATTTATTTCTGGATGCTCGGATCACTGAGTAATCGCAGTAACAATGAACTGCTGTTTGCTCTGCCATTCATGCTGGTCGGCTGGGTCTTGATCCTGTCCTGTAAGCGTTTCCTTGACGCCATGAGCCTGGGCGAGGCGACGGCCAAATCACTGGGTTTCAATATCAGACAACAAAAATACCTACTGGTCACCGGGGTGGCCTTTAGCACCGGCGCTGCTGTTGCAGTCAGTGGTAACATCAGTTTTATCGGCCTCATGATTCCGCACCTGCTGCGACCACTGGTAGGGCATGAACCGGGGCGACTACTTTTTTATAGCGGCCTGGGCGGTGCATCTTTGCTATTGCTCGCAGACACCCTGGTACAGTTACTTCCCGGGGCGCAGGAATTACAGGTAGGCGTTGTCACTGCTGCACTTGGTGGCCCGTTTTTCCTGTACCTGATTTTCAAAAACCGGCATGTACTACGATGAGCGCAATACTCCAAGCCACGAATATTAACTGGCGTATAGGGAATGCCCAGATTCTGCAGGACATTTCCCTGCAACTGAATGCCGGTGAAATTGTCGGCATTATCGGCCCTAACGGCGCCGGCAAATCTTCATTGCTGAATATTCTGGCTGGCATTACAGAGCCTGATAGCGGTGCTTTGCAACTGCATGGGGCTTATTACAATACGCTTGAACGACGTGCCTTTGCCCGCCAGCTTGCTTATCTGGAACAGGAAGCCCGTATTAACTGGCCACTATTAACTGAACGGGTCATTGAACTTGGACGCAGCCCCCATCAGTCTGCTTATTCCAGGCTGGAGGAAACTGACAACACGGCAATAGCACAGGCCATTGCAGAAACGGGTATTGCGCATTTGCTGGGTCGAAATGTCGCCACCTTATCCCAGGGTGAAAAAATGCTGGTCGCCCTGACCCGGGTTTTTGCTACCCAGCCACAGATTATTCTTGCCGATGAACCGGTTGCCGCACTGGACCCCAATCATCAGTTAATGATTATGGAACTGATTAACAGTCGCTCACGCAATAAATCCAATGCCGCGCTTATCGTCCTGCATGATCTCAGTCTTGCCGCGCGTTATTGTGACCGACTTATCCTGCTCGATGGCGGACGTGTGGCCAGTGAAGGCAGTCCATCTGCCGTCCTCAGTGATGAAAATCTCCGGGAGTTCTATAAAATCGAATGTTATAGTGATTTTAATGAACCGGCGGTAGTACAGCCCACACGCCGTATTAATTGATTGCTGAGGTAGAGAGTTTGAGCATCTGGAAACTGGAACCATCTCCGGCACAAATCAACGAAATGCTTGAAGATACCATGGCCAGAATTCTTGGTATTGAGTTTCTGGAAGCTGGCGATGATTACATCAAGGCCAGCATGCCGCTGAATAACAAAACCAGACAATACATGGGACATATTCATGGCGGCGCCAATGTCGTGCTGGCTGAAACACTTGCCAATGTTGCCTGTAATCATTGCTGTGATGAAAACAAAACGGTTGTCGGTCTCGAGATTAATGCCAATCACCTGCGCCCTGGCCTGGGCACGGTAACAGCCATCACGCGGCCAATTCATATCGGTCGGACTACAATGGTATGGGAAGTGAAGATTACTGACGAAAACAATAAACTGACCTGCATCTCCAGATTTACCGGTGCGGTTATCGATAAGCCCGCCTCATGAGCACTCCCCATTTTCAGGGCAATTCCGGCTTTATCAGTCTGTTTGATCATCTCTTGCAGTTACCCAGTGTCAGTTCCGGAAATATATCTCTGGACCAGTCCAACTTGCCGGTCATTAATCTACTGGCAGAAGTATTTGAACAGCTGGGCTTTACATGCGAAATCATCAGGCTTGAGGAAAACCCCGACAAAGCCAATCTTATTGCCACTTACGGCAAAGGTCCGGGCGGTCTGGTACTTTCCGGCCATACAGATACCGTCCCTTTCGATGCGCAGCTATGGCAAAACAACCCGCTCAAACTGACCGAGAAAGAAAACCGCTTTTATGGCCTTGGCTCGACCGATATGAAAGGTTTTTTTGCCGTGGTTTATGCTGCACTGGAACCGCTACTGAAACAAAGCAGTGATTTCAGGCAGCCCCTGATAATTCTGGCCACCGCTGATGAAGAAAGTTCAATGGACGGAGCCCGTGCACTGGCAAGAATGGGCAGGCCGAAAGCCCGTTATGCTGTGATCGGGGAGCCGACCAGCCTGCAGCCCATTAATATGCACAAGAGTGTCATGATGGAAACCATTCGCATTCAGGGTAAAAGCGGACATTCTTCCAATCCGGCACTGGGCAATAATGCACTGGAAGCCATGCATGAGGTTATTGCAGAGTTGCTCAAATTTCGCCGCCATCTGCAGGCAGAGCATCAGAACCCGCATTTTGCCGTGGATGTCCCGACCATGAATCTAGGCGCAATCCATGGCGGCGACAATCCCAACCGAATCTGCGGCCATTGTAAACTGGAGTTTGATCTGCGCCTGCTGCCAGGCATGGCCAATGACAGCATACGAGACGCGATACAGGCGATGATCTCACCGCTTGCAGAAAAATATCATACCGAGATTAAACTCGAATCCCTGTTTCCCGGTGTGGAAGCTTTTGAAAACCCGCACAGCGAACTTGTAAAAGTCGCGGAAAAATTAAGCGGATACAAGGCCGTGACAGCGGCTTTTGGTACTGAAGCACCCTTTTTGCAGGAGCTGGGCATGGACACTATCGTGCTTGGGCCCGGCTCAATCGATATGGCCCATCAGCCGGATGAATACATGGAAGCCAGCCAGGTCAAACCTGCGATCGAACTGATTCAGGCGCTGATCAGGAAATACTGTTTCTAACTCCTCTACAAACATCCTTACTTCCTCACATTGTGAACGCCCGCTGCGGGAATAATTTTTCTTGAGCCTGCTCGCGGGCCGCACTCATCGGCAGCCACAAAACCCTGCTTGCTACCGGCTCCTCGAAAAAATTTCCCTTTGCGGGCCAGCTCAGATCACGTAGTACCTCAAAGCAGCCTTCTCTTTTCTCAACTGCTCACCACACTTCAAGTATCCGAAATATTGGAGAATTTTCCCGGTTTTCCTGTAGAATAGCCGCCCTTTTCCGGATTTTTATACAACGAGAGCCGAGAGTTGACGAAAGATACCAAACAGTATGTGTCATGGTTCAGACATTCCTCGCCCTATATCAATGCCTACAGGGGGAAAGTCTTCGTCATACTGTTGCCCGGAGAAGCCATCGCACATGAAAATTTTCACAATATTGCGCATGACATTACGCTGTTAAACAGCCTGGGTGTCAAACTGGCCCTGGTGCACGGTGCAAGGCCCCAGATCGATGAGGCCTTGAAAAATGCCGGTCTCAAGGCTGATCTGCAGGAAGAACCACATGGAAAAACACACCATCGCCTGCGGGTAACAGATGTTGACAGCCTGAACCATATCAAACAGGTTGTCGGCAAGATGCGCATTGATATTGAAGCACTGTTTTCCATGGGGCTTATCAATTCGCCCATGCATGGTGCTGACATTAATATCTGTGGCGGTAATTTTGTTGTCGCCAAGCCTTACGGCATTCTCAATGGCATTGATTACGCCCATACCGGTGAAATCCGCAAAGTTGACAGTGAGGCCATACAGAAACAGCTCGATAACAACAATATCGTGCTGCTTTCCAATCTGGGTTTTTCTGCTACCGGTGAGGTATTTAATCTTACGGCTGAAGAAGTTGCCGCGGAAACGGCTATTGCCCTGCAGGCAGACAAACTGCTTATTTACAGTCATGATGCCGGTATTCTCGATAAAGAAGGCGTAGCGATCAGCAAACTCAGTGCTGACCAGGCGCAAAAGCTGATCAGTGAAAAAATAGCCAAAGGCGGTGCTGGTGAGGCACTGAAAAACCTGGAATTAAGCGTACGTGCCTGCCGTGCCGGAGTTAAACGTTCTCAGGTTATTTCCTATGTGGAAGACGGTGCACTGCTGACAGAACTGTTTACCCGTGATGGTATCGGTACCCTGATTACCAAAGAGCTGGTTGAACAAATCAGACCTGCCACCATTAAGGATATTGGCGGCATCATGGACCTGATTCAGCCCCTGGAGCAGCAGGGCATTCTTGTGCACCGCTCTAGGGAAAAACTCGAAGCCGAAATCAGTCACTTTTTTGTCATACAACGGGAAGGAATGATCATCGCCTGTGCAGCACTTTTTATTCATGACAACCATACAGCCGAACTGGCTTGCGTTGCTACGCGTGATGAATACAGAAATAATAAATATGGGCAGGCTGTTTTTGAACATATTGAACAAAAAGCGCTGGAGCAGGGTGTAAAGAAATTATTCGTCCTGACCACAAAGTCTCCGCACTGGTTTGTGGAAAAAGGCTTTGCTGAAGGCTCTGTGGATTCTCTGCCACTGGAGAAGAAAAGCCTGTATAACTATCAGCGCAACTCCAAAGTATTGGAAAAAACACTTTAAGTGCACTTTTCACACGTTACAATGCACTTAAGAGTTCATAGATTAAGTTAAAAATTCACCTGAAAACCTTATGAGCACATTAGTTTTCAGACTCAGGAAAAATTATGCCTAAGTACAGATCACATACCTCAACCAAAGGTCGCAATATGGCGGGGGCCCGCGCTTTATGGCGTGCTACCGGTATGAAAAATGATGATTTTGACAAACCGATTATTGCGATTGCCAATTCCTTTACCCAGTTTGTTCCGGGACATGTCCACCTGAAAGATCTCGGCCAGCTGGTTGCCCGTGAAATTGAAAAATCCGGTGGCGTTGCCAAGGAGTTCAATACCATAGCCGTGGATGACGGTATTGCCATGGGTCACGATGGCATGCTTTACAGTCTGCCATCCCGGGAAATTATTGCCGACTCCATTGAATACATGGTCAATGCCCATTGTGCCGATGCCCTGGTCTGTATCTCCAACTGTGACAAGATTACTCCGGGCATGTTGATGGCCGCCCTGCGCCTGAATGTTCCGGTAGTGTTTGTTTCCGGCGGCCCGATGGAAGCCGGTAAAACCAAACTTGCCGGAGAAGTGGTCAAGCTTGACCTGATTGATGCCATGGTTGCAGCCGCTGATGACAACATCAGCGATGAAGATGCACTGGAATATGAGCGTTCTGCCTGCCCGACCTGCGGATCCTGTTCGGGCATGTTCACCGCCAATTCCATGAATTGCCTGACCGAGGCGCTGGGACTGGCATTACCCGGAAACGGTTCAACCCTGGCAACGCATGCCGACCGGGAAAAGCTCTTCCTGCGTGCCGGGCAGTTAATCGTAGAACTGGCCAAACGTTATTATGAGCAGGATGACAACTCGGTCCTGCCTCGTGAAATTGCCAACTACAAGGCTTTTGAAAATGCCATGAGCCTGGATATCGCCATGGGTGGTTCGACCAATACAATTTTGCACCTGCTGGCCGCTGCCCAGGAAGCGGAACTGGATTTTACGCTGGATGATATTGACCGCCTGTCGCGTAAAGTGCCGCAGCTTTGCAAGGTCGCGCCTTCCACCAACCTGTATCATATGGAAGATGTGCATCGTGCCGGTGGTATCATGTCCATTCTCGGCTCACTGAACCGGGCCGGCCTGCTTAATAATGATATCCCCACGGTACACAGCGCTTCTGTCAAGGACGCACTGGATACCTGGGACATTGCCAATTCACCCTCAGACGAAGTGCAGGAATTTTTCCGTGCTGGCCCTGGAGGCATTCCAACACAGACAGCTTTTTCACAATCAACACGCTGGGACAGCCTGGATGATGACCGCGAAAAAGGCTGTATCCGTGACATCGAGTTTGCCTACAGCAGGGAAGGCGGCCTCGCCGTGTTGTACGGCAACATTGCCCGTAACGGCTGTATCGTCAAGACCGCTGGTGTTGATGAAAGCATTCTGACTTTCTCCGGTCCGGCACGCATTTTTGAAAGCCAGGATTCTGCTGTTAAAGCCATTCTCGACGATAAAATTGTTCCCGGTGATGTCGTGGTAATCCGTTATGAAGGGCCGAAAGGCGGGCCCGGCATGCAGGAAATGCTCTACCCGACTTCTTACCTGAAATCCAAAGGTCTCGGCAAACATTGTGCCCTGCTGACCGACGGCCGTTTCTCCGGCGGAACCTCTGGCCTGTCCATCGGTCATGCTTCTCCCGAGGCGGCTGAAGGTGGCGATATTGCGCTGGTTGAAGAAGGTGATACCGTCGAAATAGATATCCCCAATCGCGGCATCAACCTGGCGATCAGTGAAGAGGAGTTCAGCAAACGCCGGGAAGCCATGCTGAGCAAAGGTAAGGATGCCTGGAAGCCTGCAGAGGCCCGTGTACGCAAGGTCAGTTCGGCATTGCGAGCCTATGCTGCATTGACCACCAGTGCCGACAAAGGGGCCGTGCGCAATGTCGATCAGTTACACCAGCAGGAATGAACTGGACCGTTTTTCTGACAGTGTTTGCAACGGTTTTTATTGCCGAACTGGGTGATAAAACCCAGCTTGCCACCATGCTGTTTGCCAGCGACCGCGAAGTAAACAAGTACCTGATATTTTTTGCCGCTTCAGCCGCCCTGATTGTTGCCTCGGCAATTGGTGTTCTGGCCGGCAGCCTGCTGGCCAATTACATCGATGAGAAATACCTGCATTATATCGCCGGTGTCGGTTTTATTCTGATTGGTATTGTCACGCTGATTCGCGCCTGATTATTTTCTGCTCAACACGATAAAGCTGTAATCATAAGGGTTGGGCCCTGCGGCAGAAAAATCCTTGCGTGCGATTTCTTCCCATTCACCGGGCTCGAAGTGCGGAAAAAATGCATCGCCTTTAACTTCGGCATGTACTTCAGTCAGATACAGCATGTCAGACATGGGCAAAGCCTGTCGATACAGCTCTTCACCGCCAATCACCATGGCCTCATCCATGCCATCAATAAAACATATGTTTTCAGCCAGTTCTTTCGCCTCTTCAAGACTGTGAACCACTTTGATATTTTCATGCTGATAGTCCGGATTACGGCTCACTACAATATTGCTTCTTCCTGGTAGGGGCCGCCCGATTGATTCAAAGGTTTTACGACCCATGATGATTGGTTTGCCCATGGTAACCCGTTTGAAATATTTAAGGTCCTCACTGAGATGCCAGGGCAGTTTGTTATTAATGCCGATGACCCTGTTCTTTGCCATGGCGACGATGACAGCCAGCTTCATCAGACTGCAACCGGTGCTTTAATGTGCGGGTGGCACTGGTAATTTTCGATAGCAAAATCTTCAAACTGGTAATCAAAAATCGAATTCGGTTTACGCAGAATTTTTAATTGCGGTAAGGGAAAAGGTTTGCGGCTTAACTGCTCTTTTACCTGTTCCATATGGTTGGAATAAATATGCACATCACCGCCGCTCCAGACAAAATCGCCAACATCGAGATCACATTGTTGCGCCATCATACAGGTCAGCAAGGCATAGGAGGCAATATTAAACGGAACACCGAGAAAGGTGTCCGCCGAGCGCTGATATAACTGACAGGAAAGTTTGCCATCGGCAACGTAAAACTGAAACAGGGAGTGACAGGGCGGCAAGGCCATTTCATCAACAAAGGTCGGATTGTAGGCTACCACCATGTGCCGCCTGGAGTCCGGATTATTCCTGATGCTGTTGAGCACATTGCTGATCTGGTCAACAGTGGTGCCATCCTTTCCCGGCCAGGCGCGCCATTGCCTGCCATATACCGGCCCCAGCTCACCCTCTTCATCGGCCCACTCATCCCAGATGCTGACGCCGTTCTCCTTGAGGTATTTAATATTGGTATCACCATTTAAAAACCACAAGAGCTCGATAATGATGGAACGTAAATGCAGTTTTTTGGTAGTCACCAGAGGAAAGCCTTCGCTCAGGTCAAAGCGCATTTGATGGCCAAACACCGACAGGGTTCCGGTGCCGGTTCGATCGGTTTTATTCGCGCCTTCATCAAGGACTCGTTGTAGCATGTCGAGATACTGTTTCATTTACCTGCCTTCTTAAAAATATTGCTGGTGTATGCCAGATATAAAATTGTTAAGCCAATAATAATCATGGGAGCAGACAGAAGCTGCCCCATGGTTAACCAGTTAAAAGCAACAAAATTGATTCCTGCATCTGGTTGGCGGAAAAATTCAGCAAAGGATCGAAAGATGCCATAACACAGGCAGAACATACCGCTGACAGCAAAAGTTGGCTTCGGTCTGGATGAATAAATCCACAGGATAATAAACAGGGCCAACCCTTCCAGGCCTGCCTGATAAAGCTGTGAAGGATGCCTGACCAGTTGCTCAGGGTCAGTCGGAAACACCATGCCCCAGGGGACATCAGTCACCCTGCCATACAGTTCCGCACCGATAAAATTTCCCAGCCTGCCAGCTGCTATACCGATTGGCACCAGCGGTGCGACAAAGTCCATGACCACAATAAAGGGTTTATTGATTTTGCGACTGAAGAGGATTGCTGCAACGATGACGCCCAGAAAGCCGCCGTGAAAAGACATCCCGCCTTCCCAGATGAAGAATAAGGAGAGCGGATTCTCCAGAATCGCAGAGAAATTATAAAACAGCATATAACCGATGCGCCCGCCCAGCACTACGCCCAGGGCACCGTAAAAAATCATGTCGCTGATGTGGTCTTCATTCCAGCCGGAGCCCGGAATGGCAGCCCGCTTTCTACCAAGAAACCAGGCCGCCCCAAAGCCGATCAGGTACATAATGCCGTACCAGTGAATTTGCAGGGGGCCAAGAGAAATGGCAACGGGATCTATGTCTGGATATTGCAGCATATCAGCGCCGCAGTATAACGGTTTTTATTCAGCTTGGGGGATATTATCTAGAGACATACTGAACTTGATCAGAGGCTCCCTAACCCCTGGCAGTCCTCAGCAGGCGTTCCACGCCGGCATTATAAAGCTCCAGATCAATCATCGATTTAACTGCTTCACTGTCCTCGGCCAGCAGAGCCTTTGCCAGTAAAATTTTGGACTGCTCAAAACTGACATTACGGATTACCGCCTTGACCCGGCCCAGAGCATTGATATTCATGGACAGCACCCGATAACCCATCGCCATTAGCAGAATTGCTGCGCCCGGGTCCCCGGCCATTTCACCGCAGACGCTGTAGCGCAGATTCACTTTTTCAGCACGCTCAGCAATATCGTTCAGGACCTGCAGTACCGGCGGATGATAAGTCGAAAACAGATTGGCGACCCGTGGATTATTGCGATCAACAGCCAGCAAATACTGAATCAGATCATTCGTGCCCACAGAAATAAAGTTGATGCGACTGGCCAACGCTTCAATCTGGTAAGTGATGGCCGGGACTTCAACCATGACACCAACGTCAGGCTTGCTGATATTCAGGCCTTCTTCGAGCAGTTCTGCATAACCACGGTCAATCAGGTGCAGGGCATAATCAACCTGGCGCATATTGCTGACCATTGGCAGCATGATATGGAGATTATCCAGTCCCTGGCTGGCTTTCATCATTGCGCGAACCTGAGAAATAAATAATTCGGGATGGTCCATGCTGACACGAATACCGCGCCAGCCCATGAAAGGATTTTCTTCCTTGATAGTGAAATAAGGCAGGGCCTTGTCACCTCCAATATCCAGGGTTCGCATGGTTACAGGTTTTGGATGCAGGGCTTCAAGTTGGGGCCGGTAAATATCAGTCTGTTCGCGTTCTGTCGGGAAGTGCTCGCGCAGCAGGAAGGGAACCTCCGTACGAAACAGGCCAATCCCTTCGGCGCCACGTTGATTGGCGGTCGCTGCATCTGTGATCAGTCCGGTATTAACCCATAGATGGATGCGTCTCTTGTCGATGGTTTCAGCCGGCAGGTCCTTGATGGTTTCCAGTTCTTCCGACAATTGAACCTGTTCATTGACAATTTCCTGAAAGCGATTACGTAACTCATCCGAGGGATTGCTGTAAACAATTCCGTTGTAACCATCGATGATCAGTTCCTTGCCGTCGAATTCCGAAAATGGAATATCAATCGCGCCCATCACCGCGGGTATGCCCATACCTCTTGCCAGGATTGCCACGTGGGAATGACCCGAGCCTTTGGCGGAAACAATACCTGCCAGGTTTTCCTTGGGTACTTCTGCCAGCATTGCAGCTGATAACTCTTCACACACCAGGATACAGCGCTCCGGAAAGACGCGTTCTTTTTGTTGCTTGTCCTGCAAATAAAACAGTACCCGTCCGCACAGGTCCTTGATATCTGTTGCGCGCTCCCGCAAGTAATCATCATCTATCATTTCCAGATTATTCACATGCGACATCGCTACACTGGCCAGCGCGCCCTGCGCCCAGTTGCCTTCCTGGATTCTTGCCACCACTTCATTACCCAGGGCCTGGTCACTGAGCATGTGCAGGTAGGCATCAAATAATTCCCGTTCTTCCGGACGCAACTGACCCTTGATTTTCATCTTCAGCTCAGAGATATCGATCCTGACCTGATCCAAGCAATCCTTGAAAAAACGAATTTCCGCTTTGATGTCCTTACATTCGCGCTTTGGAATTGCACTCAGATCGGCTGGCGGAAACACTGCAACTGCTTCAGCAATAGCGACACCTGGCGCTCCCGCCAGGCCATCAAAACTGACATCGCTGGTCTTGATTCCCGAAGGGCTGAACCCGGTGATGGCTCCGCGCGCTTCAGCATTGGCAATCAGCCCGGCAAGCTGGGCCGAAAGCGTGATCATGAAGGCTTCTTCTTCGGAATCAAAAATTCGTTTTTCAACCTGCTGAACGACCAGTACACCCAATACCTGCTGGTGGTGAATAACAGGCACTCCGAGAAAGGACTCAAATTGTTCCTCTCTGGTTTCCGGCAGATAAACATAGTTTGGATGGATGCTGGCATTATCCAGGTTAACAGGCTCTGCCCTGCGGGCCACCAGGCCCACCAGGCCCTCTTCTGCTCCCAGGCTGACTTTTCCAACCGCAGCCTGATCCAGGCCGATAGAGGCCATCAATACATAACGATCAAGGTTTTTATCCAGCAGATAAACCGAACATACTTTGGTCTGCAATGCGCGCTGTACCCGTCGGGTGATGATATCCAGGCTGGCGTTGAGGTCTTTTGCCCCATTCACTTCCTGAATGATGCTGCGCAAGGTATCTAACATAGGCTTTAGGAAGCTGAGGCAGAGGTCCGCTTAGTGTTGGCTGTTGAGTTCCCCAGAGCCTGGCTCATGGGCTGTTGAAATTCTTTCAGTGCACGGCGATAAACATCTCGTTTGAATGCGATGACCTGATCCAGTGGTTTCCAGTAAGAGATCCAGCGCCAGCGATCAAATTCCGGCCTCTCGGTTCGGTCAAAACAGATATTGTTGCTGTCACCGACAAGCCTGAGCAGAAACCATTTCTGTTTCTGGCCAATACAAACCGGTTCGGAATTTTGCCGGATAAACTGTTTCGGCAATCGATAGGGCAACCACTTTTGCGTGCGCGTAATAATCTCTACGTGCTGCGGCTGCAACCCAACTTCTTCGTATAACTCTCGATGCAGAGCATCCTCAGGACTTTCACCCGAGCGTATTCCGCCCTGAGGAAATTGCCAGGCATTCTGGCCGGCTCGTTTCGCCCATAACAATTTGCCATCATCATTAAAGATAATAATGCCGACATTGGGTCTGAATCCGTCTGCGTCTACCACAATTCTTTACTTCCGTATTTACAGCTAAGGCCATTTTCAGTCTAAATGGTTCAGGCACTTTCACAGCTTGCCAGGTATTCTTCAGCACTGAGCAGTTCATCAAGCTCAGTTTCATTGTTTATTTTAATTTTAAACAGCCAGCCGCCTTCATAGGGACTGCTGTTTACAGATTCAGGACTGTTTTCCAGTTCTTCATTCACCGCTACAATTTCACCACTGACCGGAGAATAAATATCCGAAGCGGTTTTTACGGACTCAACCACACTGATTTCATCTCTGGCATTCACAAGAGAACCTTCTTCAGGCAGCTCAACATAGACCACATCACCTAATTCAGATTGGGCAAAATCGCTGATGCCGACAGTTGCTATGCCATCGTCATCCAGTTTCAGCCATTCGTGGCTGCTCGTGTAATACAAATCTTCAGGGGCTTCACTCACTACTATGCTTCCTTATTCAAGCTTGGCTTATCACCGCAAAAGGATATATAAGCGCTATACCAAATTGATTCATCATAAGTAAGAGCCGGGCTTCCTGCAAGGATTTATCTGTGCCAGCAAGGCTTCAGATTTGTGCAGGACGGCCGCTTCGGATAAGCAGTATGACAGGAATCAGACCAAGCAATATCAAAGTGACTGAAGGCAGGGCAGCCCGCTCCCACTGGCCTTCAGCGGTCATCTGGTAGATTCTGACCGCCAGGGTATCCCAGCCAAAGGGCCGCATGATCAGGGTAGCCGGCATCTCCTTCATCACATCAACAAATACGATGATCAGTGCCGTTAAAATACCTGGTCGCAGCAAGGGTACATATACCTGCCGCAGGACCCGACCGGGAGAGCTGCCAAGACTTTTGGCCGCTTCTATCACCGTCGGATTAATGCGCTCAAAGCCGGATTCCACCGGGGCAAAGGCAACCGCCATAAAGCGTGTGCTGTAGGCCAGCACCAGGGCAAACAGACTGCCCACCAGAAAAGGCCTGATACTGAGCGAAAACATTTCCCGTGCCGCAGACACCAGTGCCTGATCAAGCAGGGTAAAAGACAGAATAATACCAACCGCCAGGACTGAGCCTGGCAAGGCATAACCCAGGGTTGAAACGCGAATCGCCAGCCCCTGCCAGCGACGCTCTCTGGCCGCACCGGGCAGGCGTTTGACATAGGCCAGCATCAGCGCAAACACCGTAGTGGCCAGTGCTGCTATGACGCCAAGCCCCAGGGTGTTGAAGAGAAAACTCCAATATCGCGGATTAAATTCCTCGGCGACTATCTCCATTGCCCATAACACCAGTTGGGCGAATGGCAGGGCAAAAGCAATCAGGAAAATGCCTGTACAGTAGGCACTCGCCGCCAGGGCTCGACCTCCTCGCAGCTGGTAAGGACGTAAATTGCGCGAACTCTTCTGGATATAGCGCGCCTGTGCACGCCCCTTTTGCTCAAGCACCAGCATCAGTGCCACAAATAAAAGCAACAAAGAGGCAAGCTGTGCTGCAACAGCCAGATTAAAGAGTCCATACCAGGCATCATAAATTGCCGTGGTAAAGGTATCGTAATTGAAAATGGACACCGCACCGAAATCAGCCAGTGTCTCCATCAGCGCCAACGCAATGCCGGCAACGATGGCGGGTCTGGCCACCGGAATCGCCAGCCTGAAAAATGCCTGCCAGTAAGATTTGCCCAGAATCCTGCCGGCATCCAGAATTTGCCGACCCTGCGCAACGAAGGCACTGCGTGCCAGCATGTAGACATAGGGATATAACACCAGGCTGAGTACTACAATGACTGCTCCCGAACCCTGCACATTGGGAAAATAAACATCCTGGCCAAACCAGCCCCGCAGTGCAGTCTGAACCGGACCGGCATAATTCATCATGCCTAAAAACACAAAAGCCATCACATAGGCAGGAATTGCCAGCGGCAACATCAGGGCCCACTCGAATACCCGGCGGCCGGGGAAATCACATACGGAACATAACCAGGCCAGACTTACCCCCAGCAGGGTGACGCCGAATCCGACACCAAACAAAAGCACGACGGTATTGAGCAGCAGGCGATCCAGTTTGGTATTAAACAGGTGTTGCCAGATTGCCTGTTCCCCGTAGCCGACCGTCCCCCACTGGGTAAATATCACCAGAATCGGAATAATGACGATGGCGGCAATCAGGTAAGAAATGATTTTCCATGGCAGACTGCCGAAACTGCGCCCGACCGTGGAAGAAGCAAGTACTGTTGACGGGTTCATGAGCAGTTTAACGGTAATCCGCTCTGTCCATCAGCATCACTGCCTCAGCCTGCCTGCGACCGGCCGCTTCAACATTTATCTGGTCCTGATTGAAGCTGCCCCAGTCCCTGACAATGGCCGTCGGCATAACTTCGGGGTTGGCCGGATATTCCAGGTTCAGTTCTGAAAACATCTCCTGCGGCTCCTGGGTTGAGAGCCATTCAATCAGCCGTCTGGCACCCTGCGGATTTTGAGCGTGTCGCGTCACTCCGGCACCGGATATATTGACATGCGTGCCTGAACTGTCCTGATTGGCCCAGAACAGGGCAACCGGATATTCAGGGTCTTCGGCGATCTTTCTGCCCAGATAATAGCTGTTGACCAGGCCCACATCACATTGACCGGCAGCGATGGCTTCAAGCACCAGATTATCGCTGCTGAAGACCGGTGCCGCCAGATTGGCCACCCAGCCTTCAACGATGTCCTGGGCTGCTGCTTCGCCATGCCGTTCAATCATGGTTGCCACCAGTGACATGTTATATACCTCTTTCGAGGTACGCAGACACAAACGGCCCTGCCAGCGGGGTTCAGTGAGGGCTTCATAGCTGGACAGTTCAGAAGGCTCAACCCGGTCCCTGGCATAAACAATGGTTCGGGCCCGAACGGATAAACCAAACCAGCGGCCCTGCGGATCGCGCAAATGTGCCGGGATATTGTTTTGCAGCACTTCTGATTCCAGGGGGGCCAAAAGCCCGCGATCAGCAGCTGTCCACAGGTACCCGGCATCAACGGTGTAAAGCATATCGGCAAATGTCATTTCACCTTCGGCCTGTAAACGGGCAATCAAGGGCCCTTCTTCGCCCGTCTGGTATTGCACTTCGATACCGGTTTCCTCGGTAAAGCGGTCAAACATGGGCTTGATCAGGTGTTCCTGGCGCGAAGAATAGACAATCACCGGGCTGGTGATTGCAGCATCGGCAGGGCTGATCCGGGGACTGTCCTGGTCACCGGCATTATTTTGCTGTGCGTCAGCCGGACTGTCCTGGGAGCAGGCCTGTAATAGAATCAGGCTCAGAATAAAAAACACGTAATATCGGATCATGGTTTCTCCACTTTGGGGAAGCAGATGATAATCATTCTCATTTATGATAGCAAGCCGACTTTTCCGGGGTGAAGCTAAAGTCCCATTGCTTTTTGCATCAACTGGCGTTTCAGGGGCAGGGCAGAATCAACCAGTGCAAGCCCGGTATTTCGTGCCCAGCGTAAAAGCAGGTCATCACTGCCAAACCCACGTTTGAAGCCCTCCATCAGCGCCATCATGCCCAGATTGTGGCCTTTGCGCTGGCGTTGGTAGCGACTCAGGACCTGGTGTGAGGCAATGTCCTGGCCCTCGGCTCGAGCCGCACTGATAATCCCTGCCAGACAGTGGACATCCGCCAGGCCCAGATTGACCCCCTGTCCGGCCAAGGGATGAATTGTATGCGCCGCATCGCCAACCAGTGCCAGCCCCTCCTGTACATAATCCCTGGCATGCCGTTGCCACAAGGGAAAACTGAAACGCGGGCCAACTGCTTCTATCTGACCAAGTCTGTTCTCAAAAGCCTGCTGTAAATCATGCCTGAACTGGTCTTCATCCATTGCCAGCAGCTCCTGCGCCAGGGCATCGGTGCAGGACCAGACGATTGACGAATAATGCTGGGTGTCCTGGCTATCCCGTAAAGGCAGAAAGGCCAGCGGTCCACTGGGTAAAAAACACTGTGCAGCAGTCTGTGCATGCGGTTTTTCTGTCGCAACCGTGGCCACAATGGCCTGGTGCCCATAGGCCCACTCCCGCGTAGTGAAGCCAGCCTGCTGGCGAATAAATGAATTACCCCCGTCCGCCGCAATCAATAATCTGCAACTCAGTGTCTGGCCATTATCCAGCAGCAGCAAACTCTGTTCTTCCTGTCGCTCAAGATGCCTGAGCTTATTTCCCCGATATTGCTCTAGCCCGGTCCTGCCCAGGTAATGATTCAGTGCCCTGTCGAGCCGTGTGTTTTCAATGATATGGCCCAGTTGCGCCTGCCTGACCTCACGGCATGAGAAACTGATATCGCCGATACCCCCGGTATCCCAGACATACATATCGGTATAGGGGCAGGCAAAACTGGCCAGATCCTGCTCCCAAAGCCCCAGTGAAGCAAAAAGCTGCTGACTTGTTACTGTGAGCGCAGAGACACGCGGATCGAAATTTTCCACTGCATCTCGCGAGTAGTTACTCTCCTGAGGTAATCCGGCATCCAGCAGTGCTATTCGCAGCCTGTTTGCCGCCGGGCTATGCTCCTGTGACTGGGCAAGCAATGCCGCCATGCTCAGCCCAACCAGGCCGCCGCCTACAATAATGATGTCAAATGACTCTTTGTTACTGGTATTCATCTGGTTTTATCCGCGTCCGGAATTCTTGCAGTTTTGCAATCTGCCTGTATGCTTGCCGGATGCGAATCAGCCGACTTTATCTTGATCAGCCTTTACAGCCAGGCAGCCAGCTTAGCCTGAGCGGGCAGCAGGCACATTATCTCAGTAAGGTGCTACGGCTTAAAGCAGAGTCTCCGCTGATTATTTTTAATGGCCAGGGCGGCGAATACAGCGCCCGAATTACCCATATCAACAAACATGAACTCGAACTGTTTGTGGATGAGTATTTTGCTGTTGACACCGAATCACCCCTGACAAGCATTCTGGGCCTTGGCCTGTCCCGTGGAGAACGTATGGATCTGGCCATCCAGAAAAGCACCGAGCTCGGCGTTAGCTGCATCGTGCCACTGTTTACCGACTATTGCGAGGTAAAGCTGAAAGCTGAACGTATGGGAAAAAAACTGCGGCACTGGCAGCAGATTATTATCAGCGCCTGTGAACAGAGTGGCCGGACCCGCATCCCTGAAATTCTGGCACCACGGTCCCTGAGTGATTGGTGCGAAGGGCTGGTCTGCCCCTTGAAACTGATATTCGAACCCTCAGCCTCCACCCGGCTTGATCAGCAAAAAGCTGCAGAAAAGCTTGCCTTGCTGATTGGCCCTGAAGGTGGCTTTTCACCGGGGGAACTGGCCTTGACTGAGCAGCATGGCTTTGTGCCGATCCGCCTCGGTCCCAGGGTTTTGCGTACAGAAACTGCCCCAGTTGCAGCGCTCAGTGCCCTGCAGCTTTACTGGGGTGATTTCAAACTTTAATTTGATGAATGTTTACAGCGCGTCGGGACCGGACTCTCCGGTACGAATGCGAATGACCTGTTCCAGATCGCTGACAAATATCTTGCCATCGCCGATTTTACCGGTGGAAGCAGCTTTACTCAGGACTTCAATAATTTGATCTACGGCTGAATCTTCGGCAGCGATTTCAAGCCTGATTTTAGGCAGAAAGTCGACCACATATTCTGCTCCTCTGTAGAGCTCGGTGTGCCCTTTCTGACGACCAAATCCTTTAACTTCTGTAGCAGTAATCCCTTGAACCCCGATTTCAGATAATGCTTCTCTGACATCATCAAGTTTAAAGGGCTTAATTACAGCTGTGATCATTTTCATTGTAATCTCCTCACATTACCCTGTTGAATCCAAACGGGCGCCTCAAAGTATATGCTACCTGAATGAAAAAAACGATGATTGCGCATTATCTGTTGCAGGCAGCAATGGTAGAATCTGAACCACAATCAGAGCCCTTAACGCTTTCTATTTCCAGGAACACAGATGATTGACAAGAGCTTACTGCAATCCCTCAGCAGCAAATTGGCTGAGCTAGCTCCTGCCGCTGATAATGTCAGGCAGGAACTCGAAAAACAGTTTTATCAGCAACTACAAAACAGCCTGGGCAAACTTAATCTGGTGACCCGGGAAGAATTCGATGCCCAGTTGAAAGTATTGCAGCGTGCTGAGGAAAATATCGCCGAACTGGAAGCGAAAATCGCTGAACTGGAAACCCGTTCTCAACAATCCTGACGATCAAATTTTCGGTAGGCCACCGCCTCCAGTAAATAGCCGTTCTCAAGCTCGGCTGCATTATTCAGATCAGCAATACTGCGCGCCACTTTTAGAATCCTGAAATACGCCCGGGTTGAAAGTTTAAGCTGTTCCATGGCCTGCTCTAGCATTTTTCTGCCTGCCGCTGCGGGGCGACAATAACGCTTTATTTCTGCCTGGTTTAAATGGGCATTGAGTTTTCCAGCCCGTTTTAGCTGTCTTTCCCTGGCCAGGCTGACCTGCTTTCGTAGCTGTTTACTTTTATTGTTTGAGCCTTTCTTTTGCAGCAAGAGTTTGCGTTCCTCTTTGCCAAGTCGCTGCAAATCAATGTGGATATCAATTCTGTCCAGCAAGGGGCCGGAAATTCTTTGCTGATACTGGCGAATTCGATCCGGCGTACAGCGGCAATCCCGTTCAGAGTCCCCATAATAACCACAGGGGCAGGGATTCATGGCAGCGACGAGTTGGAAGCTGGCTGGTAGCCGTGTCTGATAGGCTGCCCGCGAAATCAGGATACTGCCACTTTCAATTGGTTCGCGAAGAACTTCCAGTACATGCCTGCTGAATTCCGGCAACTCATCCAGAAACAGCACTCCGCCATGAGCCAGGCTTATTTCACCGGCATTGACCTGGCGTCCGCCGCCGACCAGCGCCACGGCCGAGGCGGTATGATGAGGCGCCCGAAATGGCGCCTGATGCATGCTGTCAGTATTGCATGGCAGGCCCGCAATTGACCTGAGCGCAGCCACTTCCAGTGCTGCCTTGATTTCCAGTGGCGGCAGGATGCTTGGCAGGCGGTTTGCCAGCATGGTTTTCCCGGTTCCCGGTGGGCCGCGCATTAACAGGTTGTGGCCGCCCGCGGCAGCGATCAGTAAGGCCCGTTGGGCCTGTTCCTGACCAACCACATCATCGAGACTTTCAGTCAAGAGCGGATTGACCGGCTCAAGTGGTTCAATGCCCGCCAGGGTTTGATCCCCTTTCAAATGCTTTACCAGTTCCAGTAAATGCTCACAGACACTAACGCCCTGTTCCTGCAACAGGGCCGCTTCCTCGGCATTGGCCCGGGGAATGATACTGTGACGTTGACCATCCCGTCCCGCCATCAATCCCGGTAGTATTCCCGGGACCGGGCGCAATTCCCCCGATAAGGCCAGTTCACCCATAAACTCGAGTTTTCCCAGCTGGCTTGTGTCAAGCTGACCGGATGCGGCAAGAATGCCCACAGCAATTGCCAGGTCAAAACGTCCACCGGTTTTTGGCAAGTCAGCCGGGGCCAGATTCACCGTTATGCGTTTGGCGGGAAACTCGAGACGGGAATTAAGTATGGCACTGCGGACCCTTTCCTTGCTTTCCTTAACCGCTGTTTCCGGCAGGCCAACTATGGAGAAGCCCGGTAAACCGCTGGAAAGATGCGTTTCTACCGTGACCAGCGGAGCTTCAATACCAATATTGGCGCGCGAATAAACAATTGCCAGGGACATCGCCTTTCATCCGTGAAAGCACAAGGAACGATCAGATACACTATCTAAATAGTAGAATTTTCGGGCTTTGGCAAACCGGCAACGGGAATCGCTGCCGGCGGGTAAAACAGAATTCAGTAAAGAGCTTTACTGAACGGATTCAAGCATATAATCAACAGTAGCGCGGATTTCATCGTCCGAACAATCCACACAGGTTCCACGTGGCGGCATGACGTTCAGGCCATTGATGGCGTTTTCATAAAGCACGTCTATGCCTTTTTCCAGACGCGGAGCCCATTGCTCAACATTGCCCAGTACCGGTGACTCACTGACCCCTGTCGCATGACAGGCCATACAGAAAGTCTGGTAAACCGTTTCAGCATCACGAGAACCGCTCGCTCCGCCAGCTGTTGCCAGGCCGGAAGCACAGGCATCTCCCACCACACAGACTGAGCCGGCTGGTGTCAGGCGGGCACGAATTTCATCTTCCAGGGTTTGGGCTCCTGCCATTGCTGAAACCAGAGCCATCAAAGAAGCTGCCAGTAGGACTGCTATCCTGTTTTTCACCTTACTTACCTCATTATTGCTTCCGCAAACAGGCGGAATGATGCTGAATATTTTGGGGCGGCATTATACCTGTAATTTGGCTGTTCTGGTACTTGCAAATCAGGAATAAAGCGGCACTTCCGCCAATGTCAGGGCCTCTCGGTCTTTCCCGGACAGTTTGGGCTCACCGATTTTATCCAGTGGCCACTCAATCGCCAGTGCCGGATCATTCCAGAGCAGACTGTGCTCATCGTCCGGCGCATAGTATTCCGTACACTTGTATACAAACTCGGCCTTTTCACTCAGGACCAGAAAGCCATGCGCGAAGCCTGGCGGAATCCAGAAAATCTTTTTGTTTTGCGCGGAAAGAGTGGCAGTCACTACTTTACCGAAATACCCGGAACTTCGCCGCAGATCCACTGCCACATCAAAAACTTCGCCATGAATTACCCTGACCAGTTTGCCCTGTGGATTGGCAAGCTGGTAGTGCAGTCCACGCAGCACCCCTTTTCCCGAAGCGCTGTGATTATCCTGTACAAAGCCAAGATCAAGGCCAATATCGGCAAACCAGCTTTGCCGGAAAGTTTCCATGAAAAATCCGCGTGCGTCACCGTATACTTCCGGCTCGAATATCAGAACATCAGGAATTGCCGTTTTACTGATCTTCACCGGAATACCTGTTCACTGAGCACCTGTAGCAGGTATTCACCATAGCCGCTTTTCTGCAGGGGTTCGGCCAGTGCCTGTAGCTGTTCGGCATCGATATAGCCCATGCGATAGGCGATCTCTTCCGGACAGGCAATTTTCAGCCCCTGGCGTTCTTCAATAGTTTGTACAAACTGTCCTGCAGCAAGTAAATTATCGTGGGTGCCAGTATCCAGCCAGGCTGCACCCCTGCCGAAAATCTCCACGGTCAGTTCACCGGCTTCAAGGTAATTACGGTTAACATCGGTAATTTCCAGCTCCCCACGAACTGAAGGTTTAATATTCCTGGCAATTTCGATAACCCGGTTATCGTAAAAATACAAACCGGTAATGGCATAACTGGACTTGGGTTTTTGTGGTTTTTCTTCGACCGAGAGCACCTGACCGTCTGCAGAAAATTCCACCACACCATAAGCCTGCGGATTCTTCACATGATAACCAAACACGGTTGCACCTTTTGCTTTGTCCGCAGCTGTTTGCAGCAATTCCTGTAAAGAGTGCGAATAGAAAACATTATCACCCAGTACCAGGGCAACAGAGTCTTCGCCGATAAATTCTTCGCCGATTAAAAAAGCCTGGGCCAGGCCATCTGGAGAGGGCTGCTCGGCATAGGAAAACTTCATGCCCCAGGACTCCCCGGTTCCCAGCAGATTCTGAAAAGCCGGCAAGTCCCTTGGCGTAGATATAATCAGGATTTCTCGAATACCCGCCAGCATCAGGGTACTCAGCGGGTAATAAATCATCGGCTTGTCATAAACCGGCAAAATCTGCTTACTGACTGAATGCGTAATCGGATGCAGGCGCGTTCCGCTGCCACCGGCCAAAATGATGCCTTTCACACCTGTTCTCCCAGTCGATGCAGTTTATATGAGCCATCCAGAATGGACTGCCACCAGGCAGTATTTTGCAGATACCAGCCTACGGTTTTCTTCATGCCACTGGCAAAATTCTCTTCTGGTTTCCAGCCCAGCTCTGTTTCAATTTTACTGGCGTCTATTGCATAGCGCTTGTCATGTCCGGGGCGGTCTTTTACAAATTCGATCAATTCCGCAAAACCTTTGCCGCTGGATGCTGAGTATGGATTATCCGGCAGCAATTCTTCAAGAATACTGCAGAGCGTCTGAACCACTTCAAGATTTTTTTTCTCATTCAGTCCGCCGATATTATAAGTCTGGCCAATATCCCCTTCAGCCAGTACCTTGCATAAGGCACGCGCATGATCTTCCACATAGAGCCAGTCCCTGATTTGCGAACCGTCACCATAAACCGGCAGGGCTTTTCCCTGTATGGCATTGAGAATCATGTGCGGAATCAGTTTTTCCGGAAACTGATAGGGCCCGTAATTATTTGAACAGTTGGTTATTAAAATTGGAAGCCCGTAAGTGCGGTACCAGGCTCGCACCAGATGATCCGAGCTGGCCTTGCTGGCCGAGTAGGGGGAACTGGGAGCATAAGGAGTTAATTCGGTAAAAAGTTCGTCAGGGTTTTCCAGGTCTCCGTACACTTCATCGGTTGAAACATGATGAAAGCGAAACGTCTTCTGTTTCTCCTGACTTAAATTTTCAAAATATTGCCGAGCGGCCTCTAACAGGGAATAAGTACCGACAATATTGGTCTGGATAAATGCCCCTGGTCCGTCAATTGATCGATCAACATGAGATTCAGCTGCCAGGTGCATCACCGCATCCGGTTGGTGTTTGTGAAAAACTTCCTGCAGTGATGTCGTATCACAGATATCCAGCTGATAAAAACTATAGTCCTGGCTTGGCAGAACCGGGTCAAGTGAGTCCAGGTTTCCAGCATAGCTCAGCTTGTCTATATTGATCACACTGTCCTGGCCTTGGGTAAGGACATGCCGAATCACGGCGCTGCCGATAAAACCGGCGCCACCAGTAATAAGTAACTTCAAAAAATAAACTCCCGGATATCAAGCTGAATCAATTTGCTATTTTATAAAGAAATAGCAAAGTATTAATAGGGCAATAGGTGCTGCAAAGTCTCTTTAAGCTCATCCTGCCAGGCATTGCCTTTATATTGAATAATTTTACAGGTCTCTTCCTTGTCCAGCACTGAATTGGCCGGGCGCTTTGCAGGAGTCGGGTATTCGTCAGTGGAAACCGGATGGACCGGTATCTTTTTTTCCAGCAAGTCCAGCGCCAGCGCCTGCCGCTGAATTTCACAGGCAAATTCAAACCAGCTAGCCTCGCCCTGATCAGTCCAGTGATATATCCCCTGCAAGTCGTGTTTGGCAACGAAGCGCCAGATAACATGTGCCAGAGAGTTAACTGAAGTCGGCGTACCGCGCTGGTCATCGACAACATGAAGTGACTCTTTTTCAGACATCAGCCTGAGCATGGTGGTCAGGAAGTTTTTACCCTCACCCGAATACAGCCACGCTGTTCGCAGAATCAGGCTGTCCGGTCGCCGTAGCAGTATGTTTTCTTCACCCTGCAGTTTGCTCAGGCCATAAACATTGACTGGCCTGCCTTCGTCTTCAGGAGAATAGGCCTGCTGCTTCAGGCCATCAAACACAAAATCAGTTGAGATATGGATGATTCTGCAAGTATCCGGGCAAGTGGCAGCAATCAGTCCCGGCGCATCGGCATTGACTGCAAAAGCCATTTCCGGGTGTTGTTCAGCGGCATCAACCTGAGTGTAAGCAGCTGTATTGATAATACAGCTTGGTTGCAGCTCTTCAAAAAGGTTTTGCAGTTGTTGCTGGTCACAGATATCCGCTTCAGCATGGCCATAGGCATGCAATTCAACATTTTCCGGACGACTGGCACTGACCTGCTGCCCCAGTTGTCCGCCAGCCCCAAACAGGATTACCCTTTGCGGCTTTTCTGCCAATTCGTCAAACTGTTTCAAGAAAAATCCCGCCTGAATGCTCTCTATAAAAAAACGCCCATGATGTTTCCAGCATGGGCGTTTATAAAATCAATAAGCGTCAGTTAAACTGAAATTACATGCTCATGTTGTTGCGTTCCATCTCTACCAGATAGTCGACAACTTCCAGAATGTCTGACTGCGTCGGTACTGCTGCATTGGAAACAATGCGGTATTTACCGTTCACAATCATGTTGGGAGTACTGCGTACTCCGTACTCGCGCATTAGTGTGTTGGCGCGATTCACACCGGAATTAACCGTAAAGGAGTTCCAGGCCTCGGTGAATTCATCCCGGGAAACACCATGCTCCATGAAATAGTCCCTGGCAGACGCTTCGGAATTAAGCAGGTTTCTGCGCAGCAGAATTTCATCAAAAATATCGTTGTGGACTTCATCAAGTACGCCAAGTTCCACAGCCGTAAAATAAAGTTGGGCATGGGTCTGCATCATGGCATTCCACATGCCGGGGCTGCGAACAAAAACCACATCATCCGGCTGATCCGCTTCCCAGCTTTCAATCAAGGGCTCAAATGAATAACAGTGGGTACAGCCATACCAGAACACTTCGACAACTTCGACTTTACTGGGATCCACAGTACGAACCGGGGAATCCAGTGTTTCATAGTGAGTGCCTTCAATAAACCGCGTCGGTTGTGCAAATATACTGGTGCTGACTGCCAACAGGCCAAGCGCCACAATGACAGGCTTTAAAATACTTTTCATGATGTTCTCCAGATCTCCAAAAGCAATTTTCTATAATTTAATAAACCGTACTGAATTCTTCTTATATAACGTGCCCTTAAGATACAAAAAAGGGCACCATTTGGCACCCTTTTTATCTCTCCAGGCTTAATCCGGCCTGAATTTTACAAATTTTTTCCTTATTCGGTTCTCAGTCCGGATACATAGGAGGCCAGCGCCTCGATTTCGGCATCATTCAGCCTGGCAACATTGCTGCGCATAACAGAAGAAACATCATTGTTTCTGCTGCCATCACGGAAAGCACGAAGCTGCGCTGCGGTATAAGCCGGATCCTGGCCGCTCAAGGCAGGATAGCCCGCACCGGCATTGCCCGATCCGGTCGGTGAATGACAGGCAGTGCAGGCAGCGATGCCTAGATCAGCATCCCCATAACGATAGAGTGTCTGGGCTATTTCGACGGAATCAGGAGCCGCAGCGCCCCGTGGTAAATTCTGCGAGGCATAGTACGCAGCGATATCCGCCAGGTCCTGATCATCAAAATTTGCCAGTTGCCCGGCCATCAGCGGCACAGCTCGCAGGCCTTCCTTGATTTCCTGCATCTGCTTGAGCAGGTAATTCTCATTCTGGCCGCCCAGCTTGGCTGCACCAGGGATAAGCATCTGGTTACCATCTTCCCCATGGCAGGCATTACAGGCGGTAATCATTTGCCCGCCGGAGGCAGCATCGCCCGTCTGGGCCATTACGGCTGCCGGTAGTCCCAGTATCAGAATGATGGCAAGGATAATTCGATTCATGCTATTACTCATAAAAACCCGATTCTGTAGTCTGTCTGAATGCTTGCGTGATCCACACAAGCCTTGAGTCCAAGCCTTGTATAAACAGGGCCTGTGGTACAATCCGTCCTGTCAAAAAAGCGGGTGGATTATACCCCATAGCTTCTTGATGAAAAAGCAAAGCCGTAAATCTCTTGATAATCTCTATCCGCTATGATGACTGAAAGACTCGATTATAAAAATGCGCATTTTCTGACCAGTGCCAGTACCCTGTCACAATGTCCGCCGGATGATGCGCTTGAAGTGGCTTTCACGGGCCGCTCCAATGCTGGTAAATCCAGCGCGATCAATGCCCTCACCCGTCAGCCCAAACTGGCTCGCACCAGTAAAACTCCCGGGCGCACCCAGTTGCTGAATTATTTTATGCTTGCTGACAAACGTTATCTGGTAGACCTGCCTGGTTTCGGCTACGCCAAGGTTCCGCCGGCCATGAAAGAAAAGTGGCAAAAAGAACTTACTCACTACCTGGAACAGCGGCGCTCTTTGCAGGGCATTATTTTACTGATGGATATTCGCCATCTCTTCAAGGACAGCGACAGAATGATGATTGACTGGGCCGTCCATGCCAGCCTGCCGCTGCATATCCTGCTGACCAAGGCAGACAAGCTGAAAGGAGGCGCGGCACGCAATGTGCTGTTTGCAGCGCAAAAGGAACTGCAGGCCCATGCCGGGCTGATTTCTGTGCAATTATTTTCAGCACTGAAAAATAAGGGGATTGAGACGCTGCGTACGCAGCTGGATCAATGGTTAAATATTGACGATAATAGCGTTTGAGTGAGCCCAAAAAAGTGGGCCCTAACCACAGGAGAAAGCAGTTAGGGCCCGGCGTGCTCCTACATTCAGGAGTTTATTTAGGTCGTTCTAGCAGGTTGGGAAATCGGGGAGAAAACCAACCTGCTATTTAGTGTGACTCATTCATAATTGAATAGTTCCGGCGAATTCACGTTTTTTCTTTTAATTGAAAATTTTATGCTGCTGGAACAATGACACAAAGCCATGATCTGTAATTGGGGGCCAGAGTAAATTTATCTCTTACCCCGCTCTCACCCAGAACAACACCGAAACAGATTTTACTCTGATACCAAATTTCGGTATTAATGTGCTTCATCCCAGTTGAGACCTGAGCCGATGTCCACAACCAGTGGCACATCAAGAGCTGCAGCCGATGCCATGCGAAATTCGACGCCCTCGCTGAGTATTTTCAGATCTCCTTCGTTGACTTCAAATATCAATTCATCGTGTACCTGCAACAGGAGCCGGGCGCTTAGTTCTGCTACGTCCAGCCAGTGCTGTATATCGATCATGGCCTGTTTGATGATATCTGCCGCGGTGCCCTGCATCGGCGCATTAATCGCCGTCCGCTCAGCCGCCTTGCGCAGCATGCCGTTGCGGGCGTGAATATCGGGCAGATACAGGCGTCTGCCAAAAATGGTTTCAACATAACCCTGTTCATTGGCGAGCTGGCGGGTATTTTCCATGTAATCGCGCACGCCGGGATAGCGGTGAAAATAACGTTCAACGTATTCCTGTGCTTCATGGCGGCCAATCCCAAGCTGCTTGGCCAGGCCAAAAGCCGACATGCCGTAAATCAGTCCGAAATTAATTGCCTTGGCACTGCGGCGCTGATTGTTGTCAACCTTGTTCAGTTTTACCCCAAAAATTTCCGCTGCTGTGGCGCGATGTACATCCAGGCCCTCGCGAAAAGCATTGCGCAATCCTTCGTCGCCGGAAAGATGCGCCATAATGCGTAACTCAACCTGGGAATAGTCTGCTGCCATCAGCACTTTGCCGGATTCCGGTATGAAAGCCTTGCGTACCCGGCGCCCTTCTTCCGAACGGATCGGGATATTCTGCAAATTCGGCTCTGTCGAGGACAGCCGTCCGGTCGCCGCCACAGCCTGCTGAAAACTACTGTGAATGCGTCCGGTTTGCGGATTTACATCCTGTGGCAGTTTATCGGTATAGGTGCTTTTCAGCTTGCTGAGCATGCGATGCTCCAGCAACAGCTTTGGCAGGGGATATTCCAGTGCCAGCTCCTGGAGTACCGGTTCGGCGGTCGACGGTTTGCCTTTGGCGGTCTTGCTGATCACCGGATAATCAAGCTTTTCATAAAAGATAGTCTGCAACTGTGCCGGAGAGCCAAGATTGAACTCCTCTCCAGCCATTTCATAGGCTTCCTGCTCCAGTTCCTGAAGACGTTTGGCAATTTTTTCACTTTGCTGGGCCAGTACCTCCTGGTCTACCGTGATCCCCTGCTCCTCCATGCCAAACAACACCGGCATCAAGGCGATTTCCTTGTAACGATAAACATCCGCCAGTTCGGCCGTGGCAT
The DNA here is from genome assembly GCA_002414385.1 of Gammaproteobacteria bacterium UBA5109. Classification (GTDB taxonomy): domain Bacteria; phylum Pseudomonadota; class Gammaproteobacteria; order Pseudomonadales; family Pseudohongiellaceae; genus UBA5109. The sequence goes on along the minus strand of DHZH01000002.1, from coordinate 285,030 downwards.
TGAGCTTGATTTCCAGCCCCTGCTGTAAGCGATAGACAAAATCGGCATTCTGGGCGGAATACTGGGTCGCCTTGTCCAGCGGGACTTGCGCATAAGTCAGCTTGTTACGACCCTTACCCAGCAGCTCCTCCAGCAACAGCTTGTCTTCTTCCAGATAATGCGAGGACAGCTTGTCGAGTGTGTGTTTGTGAGCCACCGAATTAAGCACATAGGATTGCAGCATGGTGTCATAGCGACAGCCCGCCAGACTGATACCGTAACGCTTGAGCACATGGCAGACAGTTTTCAGGTCATGCCCGGCTTTAAATACGGCCTTGTCTTCCAGCACCGGCTTGAGTTTGTCCAGCACGGCATCCATAGCAAGCTGATCAGGCGCATCTTCACTTTCATGGGCCAGCGGAATATAACTGGCCTTGCCACTGGCAAGCGAAAAGGAAAGACCAATAATTTTCGCCAGTTTGTAGTGTGCGCCATCGGTTTCCAGCGAGATTGCCAGCCTTTCGGCCTGGCTAATCTGTTTACACAGCGCATCGAGGTCTTTGTTTTCCAGTATGCAGTTGTATTCAACATCGTCCGGGCGCTGAAAAGCCTCTGATTCATCGGCTTCTGGCACTTCTTCATCTTCCTGATCACTTTCCAGCTGAATGGCTTCGGCCTCGACACCCTCTTCTTCCAGTTCGCGGATCCAGGTCCTGAATTCCAGGCGCTTGTACCAGCCCAGCAAGGCTTCCTGGTCCGGGTCGGCATGCTTCAATTCTGCAGATTTAAAACTCAGCTCAACATCACACTTGATGGTGGCCAGTTCCTGCGACAGTTTTAATTGTTCAATATGTTCACGCAGGTTTTCGCCGGCCTTGCCCTTGATGTCGTCAGCATGCTTGATCAGTTCATCTACCGTGCCGTATTGCTCAAGCCATTTCACTGCGGTTTTCGGGCCGACACCTGGCACGCCCGGGATATTGTCTGACTTGTCTCCAGTCAGTCCCAGGTAATCAATAATCTGTTCCGGTCCGAGGCCGAATTTTTCCCTGACGCCGTCAATATCCAGTACTTCGCGCGTCATGGTGTTGAGCAGTGTGACATGCTCATTCACCAGTTGCGCAAGATCCTTATCTCCGGTTGATATAAGAGTATCGAGTTTTGATTCGCTGGCCTGCTGCGCCAGGGTGCCGATCACATCATCGGCTTCCACTCCGGGCTCAACAATCAGCGGTAGCCCCATGGCCTTGATGATTTCATGAATCGGTTCAATTTGCGTACGCAGATCATCGGGCATTGGAGGACGATGGGCTTTGTATTCTTTATAGATATCAGAGCGGAAAGTCTTGCCCTTGGCATCAAAAACTACGGCAACAGGCGAGTCCGGATATTCCTTGATCAGGCTGCGCACCATGTTGATGACGCCTTTTACAGCACCGGTGGCCTGGCCTTTTGTTGTGGTCAAGGGCGGCAGCGCGTGATAGGCACGAAACAGGTAGGACGATCCGTCAATCAGGATTAATGGCTGTTCCGGTAATTTGCTCATTGGCCAATGCACTCCGCGATTGAAACACTCAGGTTGCGCATGAAATCGACATAGGCAGTGGCGCTCAATGGATAGGCAAAGCCCAGCACGTCAATACTGGTCATTTGCAGGGGGCGATCAAGTAACTGGGCAAGCTGTACGGGGTTGTTACCCGGCTCAATCAGTAAACAGGAAATCTCATTGGCCGCGATAATCTCCTGTATCTGCAGAATCCTTCGAACTCCCGGCTGTATTTCTTCATTCTCAGTAAAACTCACCTGATGCTGCAGGCCAAACTGTTTTTCAAAGTAGGCAAAGGCATTGTGGTAGACCGCGAAATTATCAGTATCAAGGCCGGCAAACTGTGCTGCAATTTCCTGGTCCAGAGTATCCAGTGCCAGCAAAAAACGGTTCAGGTTATTGGCATAGGCAACGCGATTGGCACTATCGAACCGCTGCAGGCGCCGGGCCAGGACCTGAGCCAGCAGGCGTGCATTCCCGGTGGACAGCCAGACATGCGGATCGACACGTTCAGTGAATGTCAGCCCGGAATTTTCCAGAAGCGTATAGGCCGTAATCACGTTTTCAGCCTCGGTATCAATCACATCAGCCAGTGCAGCCTCCAGTGGCGGCCCCACCCAGAGAGTCATCCCAGCCTGTGCCAGCGTGCGTCGTTCCGAAGGACGCAACGCAGGATGGTGGGGATCCTGTCCGGCGCCAATGACCAGGGCGGGTGAAGAAACCCCATCCGTGATGGCCGCGGCAAGTAACTGCAGGGGCTTGATACTGGCCACGACTCTTAGCGGCTCCTGCGCACTGGCATTCAGGCCAGACAAGAGTGGCTGTAATAAAAGGAGTATCAGGCAAATTAAACGCGACAAGCTGGGCTACCGATGCTGAACCAGAAAAGCCCACTATGATATATTACCTCGCCTTGTCCGCAAACTTGCTGAAAAAAGGGATAGTGTCCTAGTAATTTGAACTGTCCAGGATTGTTCGGGGCTAAAGCCCCTCCTACAGAGGTTACCCGTAGTGTAGTTGTTCGGGACTTGACCCCCGAATAGAGCGGTCGCTACTTTTTTAAACTGAGATGCTACCTGAAAGAAGCTAAACGTGACTAAAAAACTGCTTGAAGCACAGAATATTTCCCTCACAATCGAGGGCAAGCACATTCTGCATAACGTCAGCCTGGATATTGATGAGGGCCAGATTGTCACCCTGATTGGCCCCAATGGCGCCGGCAAAACCACACTGGTCAAAGTCGTGCTGGGTTTACTTGAGCCCGGTTCAGGCAAAATCAACCGACGCAAGAAGTTACGTATTGGCTATATGCCACAACGTCTGCAGGTTGATCCCAGCATGCCGATTTCAGTAAAAAAGTTTCTCCAGCTTGCCGTGCAGGCGCGCCCCGAAAATATCGAATCCGTGCTGCAGGAAGTCAAAGCCCTGCATCTATTGACTTCACAGGTGCATGCTCTTTCCGGGGGTGAACTACAGCGCGTGCTGCTGGCACGCGCGCTGATTCAGGACCCGCAACTGCTGGTACTGGATGAACCGGTACAGGGCGTCGATATCAGCGGCCAGGCCGAGCTTTATGCCCTGATTGCTTCAATCCGCAACAAACATCGCTGCGGCATTTTAATGGTATCCCATGATCTGCACCTGGTGATGTCTGCTACCGATGAAGTCATCTGTCTTAACCAGCACGTCTGCTGTCACGGTCTTCCGGAACAGGTCAGCAATGACCCGGCCTATTTGGAACTGTTCGGTAAAAAAGAAGCCGAAGCCCTGGCGGTTTATACCCATCACCATAATCACAGTCATGGTCTGGACGGCGAAGTGCTCGACGACAAGCATTCAGGTCACAAGCATGGCTGATTTTATTTTACGAGCCCTGGCCGCCGGTTTGCTGGTGGCACTGATCGCCGGGCCGCTTGGCTGCTTTGTGGTCTGGCGTCGCATGGCCTATTTTGGCGATACCCTGGCGCACTCGGCCTTGCTGGGAATTTCCTTCGGGCTGCTGATTGATATCAACCTGCAGTTTGCTGTCATCCTTGCCTGCATCGCCATTGCTTTCCTGCTGGTACAGATGGAAAACAAACACCACCTGGCCACTGACACCATCCTCGGCATCCTCGCCCACAGTTCGCTGGCTTTCGGCCTGGTGATACTCAGTTTCACCGATGCCAATATTGATCTGATGGCTTACCTGTTTGGTGATCTGTTAACTGTCAGTAACACCGAACTGCTATGGATTGCCGGAGGCGTATTCGCAGCCTTGATCTTGCTGGCTGTGAACTGGAACAGCCTGCTGACCATTACCCTGCACCAGGAACTGGCACAGGTCGAAGGCCTGCATGTCGGCCGCATGCGTTTATTGCTGATGCTGCTGATTGCTACCGTTATCGCCCTGAGCATGAAGGTAGTCGGCATGCTGCTGATCACTTCACTCATGGTGATCCCACCAGCCTGCGCCCGAAGCTTTTCCAGTTCACCGGAAAAAATGGCCCTGTCCGCCAGTCTGATCGGCTGTCTCGCTGTTTGTGGCGGCCTGATTGCCTCTTTTTATCTGGATACGCCCAGCGGCCCGAGCATTGTGGTCAGTGCTGCGGTGCTGTTTTTTATCAGTTCGCTGTTACGTAAATAACTCAGCAAATGTGATCCAGCGGACTGACTGAACCGGCATAATGTTTCCCCAGTACATGCGTGTATATCTGGGTAGTCTTGACACTATTATGCCCAAGTAATTCCTGTACTGTTCTGATATCAGCACCTCCAGCCAGCATCGTCGTGGCAAAGGAGTGTCTGAAGGCATGACAGGTCACCCGCTTATTGACAATTCCGGCAGCATTGACCGCTTGCTTGAGGAATTTTCGCACCACAGTCTGATGCAAATGATGACGACATAAAGTCCCGTCCAGAGGATGATTACACAGGCTCGATGCCGGAAAAATATATGCCCAGCCCGGATGTCGGTAAGCATTGGGCATCTTACGACGCAGTGCAGGCGGCAACGACGGCCCTACGTTCTGCAAATTATCCTGCAGCTGAATTTTACGTGCCGCACTTATGAATGACTTAAGTTCAGAAGATAAGCTCGGGCTCAAAATTGTCATGCGATCTTTCCTGGCTTTACCATCCCTGACAGTTAAGGCCCCCTTCTCCAGATCAATATCCATAATACTAAGCCGCAGGCATTCATTAACCCGCAAACCGCTACCGTACAACAGCTGAACAATAAGTTTATTTCTGCCCTTCAGCTTCTCTAATATCAGTTTGACTTCATTGGGGCTTAATACTGTTGGAATATATCGCTGCCTGGAAGCCAGCTTGAAGCCTAAATCCCCAATCTCTATTTTCAGGAATTTCTGGTAGAGGTACACCAAGGCATTTAATGCCAGTTTCTGGGTATTCACCGAAACATGCCTGTCGGCTGCCAGATGGGACAGATAATTAGTGATCTCATCAAGCGGCACATCCGCCGGGTGCTGTTTGCCGCAGAAATAAATAAACCTTTTTATCCAGGTTAAATAGGTTTTCTCCGTAGCGTAACTATAGCCTCGCAGTCGCATATCCCGCCGAACGGATTCAATAAAAGCACTGCCCATCTAAACCTCCATGTTCAAAAGAATTATTAAGAAATTATGGCTAAGTTTTAGTCTATAACTAGTAAAAATCAAAAATTTTGGCACGGTTACAAACCTGGCACGCACGCTTTGTGTTTAGCTTCGCCAAAATTAGCTGTAATTTCAGGAGATTACTTCTCGTAGTATTAATTACGGTGCCAAAAGAAGGAAAATAGAGGGCAGGCTCGCTTTTTGACTTATTGGTTTTTTGCTCAATAATATTGTTTTACAAATCAATAAGTAACAAAATAACAAAAACAACAAGAAACCAAACCGTGCCCGCACGGTATACAAATGTTATATGCCTGTG
>DHZH01000002.1:0-279295 GCA_002414385.1 Gammaproteobacteria bacterium UBA5109 | reverse complement strand
ACAGCTACTGCGTAGCTGCCCATTAACAAAGGGCGTTAGGTATCAAGTCACACATCGGAGAAATAAATGGAATTAGATGAATTCGTAAAATCTGTTTTGATACAAATTCTCTCTGGTGTGAGAGAAGCCCAAAAGGATGAAGCACTTGGCGGCTTAGTTGTTGCAGGCAAAGATGGCGGCCATGATTACCCCAAAAATTCTAGAGTATCTAGTAGCGCTCAACTCAAATCTACCATTATTGACTTTGATGTTGCTATTTCAGTTGAAACTACTGATAAAGCTAGTGGTAGTGGCGGATTGAAAGTTGCTGGAATTGGTGCAGGCATTGAAGGTGAAATATCTTCTAAAGATACAAGAGTTAGTCGCATCCAATTTGGTGTTCCGATTTTGCTACCTAAAAATGAAAGAAATTGGTATGAAGATCTCCAAAAAAGTAATTCTTAAGATACCTAACAAACAGTTTAATCACTTGGACAGCTACTACGTAGCTGCCTATTAACAAAGGGCGTTAGGCAGCACTATCGAGATCACATGAACCTTCACGGAACCGTTAACCATTTAGCTATCTCAGTGTCGAACCTAGATGAGGCTATGGTGTTTTTTACACCATTTCTTGAGGCTTTGGGTTATACAGTTAGCAAACCGATGCCTTACAACGATACGTTCCTTTCAGTAAATGTTAATGAAGCAAATGGCACAGCTATTAATATCTGGCAATCCAAGAAAGAGCATAACTTCGATGTATATGAGCCTGGGCTCCATCATGTTGCATTCAATGCTGGCTCTAAAAACGCTGTGGATGAAGTTGGTAAGTTAGTTGAAAAGGCTGGCGCTACAATCCTTGATGGCCCAGCCGAATTTCCATTTTCGCATCAAGGTTATTACGCCGTATATTTTCTAGGCCCAGATAATATAAAGATTGAAGTCGTACATATGCCTGGCCTGGAAGAATCAATTTCAAAGGGAAATGCAAGTGCAGCCTAACAAACCCTTGAATAACGCCCTTCGGGCTGGGACGCCGGCTTCGCCGTCGCCCCATTAAGAAGGGCGTTAAGTGGCAAGAGGAACGTATGGACCTAAAAACAAGGATCGTTATTAGCTTAGTAATCACCTACTCTATATTAGCCGTTTATATTTCCAGCTCAATTTTACTTGGCTTTGGTCCGTTACCAATAGCAAGCTTGATTGCAGTTATTATAGCTTTAGCTGCTGGTGCCAGTTTCTTTCTTAAATATCAAAATCTGCCAATCCCATACGGCGCTTCAATACTATTTGTCCTAATAAATGCTTTTCCAGCATTTATATTTGAATTAATGTATGTATGTGGGGTTCATGGCCTATGTTTGTAATTAGCCACTTAACAAACAGTTTAATAGCATGGACAGCTACTACGTAGCTGCCCATTAACAAAGGGCGTTAAGTGACATGGAGTGCTGTTAACCTCAGATGGACGCATATGTATTATTTGTAATGGTTACTTTCAAATATTGGCTAGCTCCATTAGTCTGGTTTTCATTGCTGTCTTGTACAATTTTCATATTTTTGAGAGAGGGCAATACCACACTATTATCTGCATTTAGACTATCAGCTCTGCTTCTAATGATCCCTCTTGTTTATATAGTAATTGGAATTGTTACTTGGCCTTTAGGCATTCAGGCTTTATTAGATATCTATATGGTTAGAATTTTTTGGACGTTAACCTTTATTGAGCTTGTTGCTTGTGTAGCATTAGCTGTTATTAATAAAGATCTACGTCCTTACCTTGCAGTATTTTCGGTTGGAGCAATGTATATATCTTTATTTGTCGGTTTTTTGACTGTTATGGAAGTTTCAAATAATTGGAAATAATTTGTTATCTAATTGTCACTTAACAAACAGTTTAATGACATGGACAGCTACTACGTAGCTGCCCATTAACAAAGGACGTTATATGGAAAAGGTCATGTCCAAAATTTTTATCATTATTCTTATAGTCTTTGTATCTAGTTCATCCCTTGCTGATACTATCGTGACAGGTGAATGTGCTTTGCCTGGCTTTACTGTCACCTTAGATCAAACTCTAGTTAATTGGGAGGTAAGCGAAACTTCTACTGAAAATATTAATGAGTACTTATTAAAGGTTCCATCTAGTATCGATGGTGCTTCTTTTTCAAGCTCTCACATATTTATTCATAATGAAGATGGGGAGGTTATTGGCCAATTCTTAGATATTTTTTCGATGTCTGTTGCTGATCAAACCTGGATACAATATTTCGTTAGCCAAGAGCTCAATAATAGGATTTTAGTAAGAATGCTCTATACATCTGATACTACTTGCGAACGCTATATCTATGAAATAAGATATCCACATAACAATTAGTTTAATCACATGGACGTCACAAGCTTCGCTTGTCCCGCCCATTAACAAAGGGCGTTATATGCACCGGTTCAACAATGGATTTGAACAATAAGCAAATTGAAAACTTAGATGTACTTAGGAGGAATAATGTAGATTATGTTATTTTCGGCGGCCATGCGGCAATTTTCCATGGAGTAAATAGAGAAACAAAAGATTTGGATATATTAACCAACAATGATGAAAGTTCGGCAGCGAGCCTCTGTAATGCCTTAATAGAGCTTATAGGACCACATCCAAATTTAATTCCTGAGAATATTGTCGGCCAGAAAAGGCAAATTAATTTAGAGGAACATGGGTTGTCCCTAGAAGTTCTAACAGCAATTGATGCCATCCCTTTTAATGAAGCGCTAGCTAACTCCATTGAAACTAAAGCAGGTTATTAGGATGTTCGTGTCGCCTCAAAAGAACATCTTATTCAGTCGAAATCCAACACGGGCCGTCCAATCGACATACAAGATATCAATGAACTTAATGGCATATAACAAGCGGGTAAAGTCGCCCTCCGGGCTGGGACGTCAAAAAGCTTCGCTTTTTTCCGCCCCTTACCCTGAGCGTTATGTGTACAAGGAATGTGTCATGAATAAGCGAATTATTTTAATTATTCTGATTTCATTATTTATATCTGGTTGTGTAAATGTAAATTTCCAATACTATTACGCCACAACTGATCCTGTTTCGATCGACGAAATTACTATATATTTCCCCATTGATGATACTAACGACCTTAACTTAGGCTGGGCATATGGATCTCACACACGAGGTGAGCCATACACTCTATTAATAAGAGTTAATTCGACCACATCTATTTCCAGCCCAATCCTCATTAACTCTATAAATTTAAAATTAAATGACGGTAGCAATTTATTGTCTGACCAACTTGGCGAGCTACCATTAAGTATTCCACTTCTGTCTAACAATGATGGCAACTTCAATGGGGAGTTAGCATTCTCTTTAGCCAATGTATTAACTTTTGAAGAAGACTCAGATTTAACTTTAGAAGTAAATATTGAAATTCCCGATAAATTAGATGCCCAAACCTTTATTATCAAATACAGCACTAGAGAAACTAAATTTTTGGGCTCATTATTAATGTACCAGTAACTTTTTTGTTTAACACATAACAAACAGTTTAATTGCATGGACAGCTACTACGTAGCTGCCCATTAACAAAAGGCGTTTCCCGCCTATATGCAGCAAAGCTTTCCAGGATAGGGATATGAACATGATTGACGGAATATATGATGATGGGGAATGGATTAGCTGGGACTATATTAATCATCAACTTTATATCCAGGATTTAAAAAAAGAATATCCGGCCGCAGATATTAAAATTGTTCAAATATTTGAAGATCTAGTACTGTCAGCAAAGGAGTATTGGGAGCAAACTAGTCGATATTTGCAAATATGGGGTGAATTAGGGGAACTTTATGCTGAAATTAAGTATGGCCTTGAACGGCACAAACCTAATGCTCCCGGCTCTGATGGCAGAATAGGAAATGACTGGATAGAAGTTAAAACAATTTCTCCTGAAAAATCCGATGAGAAAATTCAAATCAAAAGAGCTGGCAATTTTAATAAAATATTAATGATTAAAATTGACGAAGACTTTAATTTTGAATCGAAATTGATAAGCAGAAAAGAACTTAAAAAGGGAACTGGTAAGTTTGCACAGCATTCATGGAACAATGAAGATTCAAGCGGATAACAAGCTCTTTAATATCCCCTTTCGGGCTTGGATGCCGGCTTCACCGTCGCCCCATTAACAAAGTGTATTCCAGGCACAAACTCCAGAACCCCGGCTATTCATGATAAAAGTCTCGTGAAATACTCCCCCGCTCTTGCATGTATAATTGCATTGGGTGCATCCTATCTGCTGGGATACACCCCTCTTATCATTTCAGCGTTTTACCTGGCGTTGAGCCTGCTGACCGTTCTTTTTTATGCCATTGATAAATCGGCAGCTCGAAATGATAAAAGCAGAACCCCTGAAACAAATTTACATTTGCTGGCGCTTTTCAGCGGCTGGCCTGGAGCAGTAATTGCGCAGCAATTATTCAGGCATAAAACCATAAAACCCGGTTTCCGCCAAGTATTCTGGGGTACCGTTATTATCAATTGCGGCGCATTCATCTGGATTCATACAAATGCGGGATCACAGTATCTCAATACTTACATTTTCAGGGTCGAAGAAATAATTCTTGCCGAGATCAGTAATTCTACAGTGCAATCCATCCTGTTTCGTTTACTGGGATTTCATTCCTGAATATCTTCAAAGCCTTTATCTTTATGATTAAGCTTTCCGATTCTTAAGTGATATAAATGCCGACATGACTCTTGCGTGCCCGAATTGCCCTTTTATTCCCAATTAGCCTTCTTCTGGCAGTTTTTCGCTTAAATATTAAGCTGTTGAACAAGAGCGCTATTTTAATAAGGCAACAAAGTAATTTATTTCTGGCTTGTAGCAGCCCGGCCAATCGGCTGAGCTGATTGTCTGGTATTATCCGCTTACAAGATACTGGTTCTTACAATCTTTTTTAAGCACAATGGCTACCATGAAACCCCTATTACGAAAACTGTTCTGGCCAATCCTCAGCCACTTTGAAAAAGGCGAAGAGGCACCGCACTACAAAGCTTCGCAACGTATTATTCTTAATGTGGTCGGTGGCCTGTTCCTGTTTTTATCTCTGGCTTCCGGCATTGCATCCATCTATGCCAGCCAGTTCGATGCGCTGATACCTGTTGTTGTCTTCTTTGTTGTCAGCCTGGTACTGCTTGTCGTCGGCTCACTCGGAACTGATGCAGCCGTGGCACGCATCTGGGGCAATCGCTAGATTTCCATACCAGCGCCCCTGAAAAGCCATATTTATCTGCATACTGTGATACTGGGTGCTTATGTCCCTGCTCGGGGAGGCAAAATGAACAAGCTTTTTGATTATGCAAGAATTACAGTTTTACTGCTCGGCCTGCTGATCGGCATTCAGTTACCGGGGCTGGTTGATGAATATGGCAGACTGCTGCTTGCTCGGGTTCAGGAGTCGAATATCAGTGTCAGCCAGTTTCAGGACGATGCCGAACGTTTTTTTGATGGCGATATCAGTCGATTGATCACCTATTATGAAAGCCAGCAGGACCTGGTTTTTGTCGCTGGCGGGGAAAGCATCAGGGCGATTGTTGAACGAAACCTGTATCTATCCGGTGCACTGAACAATTTCAGGCAATCACCGGTTAATGCTTATTTTCAGGCTTTTATCGCGCCGCTTCCCGAAATCCGTGACCAGATACGGGACTCCTATCACTATACGGTTACGTTGAATGCAGCAGCTGTCGGCAGCGGAGTTGGCCTGGCACTTTTGGCCATGATGCTGTTTGAATTACTGATTTTTTGCTTAAGAAAATGTAGTACCCTGTTCAGCAGGAAGAGCAAAACAAGTCCTGTCCGCAATTAAATTAATCATGATTTCATTTTCTGTTACTGCAAGTTCTGCTATTTCTCCCGAGTCTCTGTGCGAGAATATTTTTGATGCCGGGCAATGGTCTTCTTTCAAGGGCTATGGCCCCATACCCGGTATTGCCAGAGTAAGTAAAAGCAGTAACGAAGAATCAGAGCTTGGCACTGTTTTTCATGTTGAAAACCTCGATGGCTCAAGCCACGATGAGGAAGTCATCGAATATATTCCGGGACAGCTGATTAAAATGCATATGCATAACTTTTCAGCACCCCTGGATAGGCTGGCCTCACATTTTACAGAGCGCTGGGACTTTCAACACCTGGATAACAAAACAGTGATTACCCGAAGCATGGAGCTGCATGAAAAAAATATCCTGGGAGGAATACTATTGCGTATTATTTCTGTATTCCTGAAAAAAGCGCTCAAGAGACATACTGAATTCATTGCGTCCGGAAGCTGAATCTACACTTTCAAACATGGAATCTTATGCCCGGCAACAGTGCTGATGACAAGGATCTTGGTTTCATCTTCGAGATCAGAAAAAACGGTGACATTGACATAAGGCGTCACGGTCATTCCGTTACTCTCCTGCGTGGGAAAAAGGCATTGCAGGTAGCCAGTCAGCTTAAGGATTCCGAATTCGACCAGCAACAGCAAATCATGGCGCGCCTGACAGGAAACTATAAACGCGGCAATGAAAAGCAAAACCGCCACTGAGGCCTTGCGCTAATTTTCTGATAGTTTTTCCCGGCGAAATATGCTGATATTTCATTCAGGGATATAAACCAGAGGAAATCATATGAAGCTTTCATTTTCCCAGCAAAGTATTCTGTGTATTTGTTTTCTTGCATTTTTTGCCTCACTTTCGACACTTGCTGCTACTCCGGATCCTGATACTCTAGAGCTAGAAGTCGAGGCCCGGGAGCTGGCTTTTGCGCAGAGCATGGCCGAGCGGGACATAGAGGCTTTTCAACAATTCATTGCCCAGGAAGCCATCTTCTTTAACGGCAATGAACCGATACGTGGTCGCGAGGCTATCGTGTCTGCCTGGTCTGTTTTCTTTACTGAGGATGACGCGCCATTTTCCTGGCAGCCGGATGTAGTAACGGTGCTGGACTCCGGTAATCTGGCTTTAAGTTCCGGGCCAGTGTTCAATCCTGCCGGCGATAATATCGGGCGTTTTAATTCGGTCTGGCGTAAAGAGGCAGACGGGCAGTGGCGGGTTATTTTCGATAAAGGCTCATAACTGAATGAGAGGGATGCCTTATGAATGTCCATGAAAAAATCAATTATGTGGAATTTGCTTCCAGAGACCTGGGCAAGACCAAAGCATTTTTCAGTGAAGCCTTCGGCTGGAAATTTGAAGATTATGGCCCGGAATATTCCGCCTTTGCCGGCGAAGGCCTGGATGGTGGATTTTTTTCTGCTGATAAAGCAGCCTCAACGCAAAACGGTTCGGCCCTGATCGTGTTTTACAGTGAAGCCCTGGAAGAAACCCTGCAAAAAGTTGAACAGGCAGGCGGCACAATCATTCAGGATATCTTTACTTTTCCCGGAGGTCGCCGCTTTCATTTTACTGAACCAGCCGGAAATGAATTTGCTGTGTGGTCGGATCATTAAAGAAAGTATCACTGCAGGAAGAAAAACAGTGCAGCCTGTTGAAGTTTCCTTCAGTTATCGTGACTGAAGGGTTGCAGACGAGGCGCTTGCTTCGGGAAACAAGGGTGGCGGATGCAGCCATTTCTCCTCAACCGCGGGGGGTGCAAACAGTGTATGCAAAAAGGCCTCAATCTGCGCCAGCTGGCGACGGTTCAGGCCCAGAGGTTCTGCCTCATTGTGGCCGATCAGGGCCAGGGGCGCTTCATTGTAGTGCTCGAGCACCCGGGATAGCGTCATGAACTGGCCTTTGTGCATATAGGGCGCGGTGTCCTCCAGATTGCGCAGGGAGGGCGTTTTCATGGCACCGATCAATTCCACCCCGGTACGCATGTAAGTAAGCTCCTCGCACTGTCCGGCTTCGGCGTCGCTGAAACTGCCCAGACAGTTGAAAGGATCTGAATTTAGCTCAGCGATAATCCTGCTTCTGCCGCGATCAGGCACCTGCCCCGTAGGAGGCAGCAATCCGGTATTGTGAAACTCGCTGTTGGTCAGCAGCGGACCGTTATGGCATTCCATACAGCGCGCCTCGCCCATGAACAGACGCAGCCCCCTGATTTCTTCCTCACTGAACAAATCCTGCTCCTCATGACCCTGGCCCGCCATAACCGTTTCGGCATAGGCGTCGAAACGCGCCGGGCCGGGTATCAGCTTACGTTCGTAGGCAGCGATGAGCTTGCCGATATTGGCAAACACGCCGTTAACAAGTGCTCTGTCTTCCTCATCCATCGCATCCCAGGCAGCCTGCCATTCGGGATTGCCGACCGGGCCTGCGTTGACCGGGAAACGTTCAGGATCAGAAAAATCCGGTGCCATCCCGAACAGCTTGGTATATTCTTTTTGATAGTGGGGATCGCTGCTTATCAAACGGGCATAACTCATCCGGTTACCACCATGTTCTGCGGCGTCTTCCAGTGGTGACAGAGCCTGTGCCCACAGACTGTCTTTGCGTCCATCCCAATACTGCCAGGGACTGTAAGCGGCCCCGATAATACTTGGAGTATTCCGTTTGGCGCGGTCGATTGCCTCTCCCACGGGCAGTCCGTCGGTGAACTGGCGCGTTGGCTGATGGCAGGTGGCACAGGCAATCTCGCCATTGATACTCAGCCTGGTATCGAAAAACAGGCGGTGGCCAAGCCTTGCCGCACGTGGGTCATCGGCAACGGCATTGCTGGGGTCTGGTGGCAGGGAAGGCAGATTCCCCAGCCATATGGAGGCAATCAGCGCGGACTCCCGGTCTGTCCAGGGCGCTGGCGTTCTGTTACCAGACCACCAGAAGAAGACGATACCGCAAGTCGCCGCCACCAGCATCATGATGCGGACCGAGTTGATCGTGTGAAGCTTCATAAGGTCAGTGGGATAACAACGGTTTCTGAGCGTTCACCCTGGTGGATCTCGATGGTGATTTCCCAGTCTCCCATCATGTGAAAGCGCATACCTTCCACCAGATAATCGCCATTACCCAGATTTTCCGTGACTCGCGGACTGGTGGGTAGACCGTGGTCATGGGTCGGCATGCCACCGCTGACCAGTAGCCGGGCGTCAGTGACAGGGTTTCCCGTGGTGGTTTCGACATGGACAGTCCATTGATGGATATCATTGATCACCAGGGGGGACAGTTCCGTGTTGTATGAAACCTGATAGGAGCCGCCATCAGAAGTCCATCTTTCATCAGCTGGCGCCGAGGCACCCAAGAGCAGTGCTGCCAGGGGAAGCAGAAGCAGAACCTGCATGATCTTACCCGCTACCGGAGCCTGTATGCTGTGGTCGAAAGTCTTGCTCTTGGCATTTTTTTTCCGCCGGGAATAGCCGCCGGAGGTGAACCAGTATGCTAGCTGTGTCGCGATGAGCAATATCAGAAACAGGGGCAGTATCCCGAAGCCGGTAAAGCCCACCTTGAAGGGAAACACCGCCTGATAATATTCGTCACGGTCGGGATGCCTGGCAGTGACGATACCGAGGTAATCGCCATTCTCTTCAAATTCATGCAGGACTGTAAACACATCGCTTTCCACAGCGGGAGCCTGGTAGAAAACCGTGGCAGCATCGATGTCGTCTATTTGTCTGACGTCTTCCAGGCGGGCGAAGCGACCCAGGCCGGTGACATCGTGAATAATACGGAATTCAACCGGGACATTGCCCAGTTCCTGATGCAGATACTCCATCACGAAAATTGATTCGCCGGTGTTGGGGATATCCTCGCAGAATTCTGTTTGCCCGCTGCTCCCTGGCTGGAATATCTTGAAATGAGCACGGTAAAAGCCGATGCGGATAATGCACAGGTCGTCTTCTGCGGTAACACTGCCATGCGCATAAAGCGGAAGCGGCTGTGGGGCCAGCAATATCAACATCGAGACCAGAAATAATCGGAACTGCATCGTATGTCTCGCTGCCCTAATGATCCTCACCCAGGACATCGCTGACATGGATACGTTCCGCCGCTTCGGGTTGCCCCAGGTAATCAACCCTGGTGCCAAAAGTATGATCTCCCTCACTGGCCATGAAGCCGATCAGTATTAGCAGCACGGTAGGGGGTCCGAGAATGGCGGTGATCAGCGTCATACGTTCCCACATGACGTGCATGAAAATGGCGACGATGAAACCGGCCTTGAGCAGCATGAAGATGATGATCAGGGACCAGCGAACCATACCCTGAAAGTTGAGATAGTCGACCATGTACGACATTGCACTGAGCACAAACAACAGCAGCCAGACTTTGAGATAGACTCCAATAGGGTGCTGTTGTGATTCCGAATGTTCCATATCTCCCCCTACCATAAATAGAAAAACGCAAAGATAAATACCCACACCAGATCCACGAAATGCCAGTACAGGCCGGTGATCTCCACGATGTCATAATTGTTCTTCTTGTCGTAATCCCCTTTTAACACCTTGGATGCGACAATTGAAAGATAGATTACGCCGATGGAAACATGCAGGCCGTGAAAGCCCGTTACCATGAAAAATATCGAGCCGAATTGCGGCGCGCCGAAGGGGTTGGCCCAGGGTCTGACTCCTTCAGAAATAAGCTTGGTCCATTCGAAAGCCTGCATGCCGACGAAGGAGGCGCCAAAGGCTGCGGTGATGAACATGAACAGGGCAATCTTCTTGCGGTCGCGGAAATGGGCGTAACGCACTGCCAGCGCCATGGTGCCGCTACTGGTAATCAGGATAAAGGTCATGATGGCGATCAGGATCAGCGGAATGTTGTTGCCAAACAGCGTCAGGGCGAAGACTTCGCTGGCATAGGGCCAGGGCTCGGTGGCGCTCATTCTCACATTCATGTAGCCGATCAGAAAACAGCTGAAGATAAAGGTGTCGCTAATCAGGAATATCCACATCATCAGCTTGCCCCAGGGGACATGGAACGCCTGTTTCTCATCCGCCCAGTCCTGGGCGACTGTATGCAGATGCCCGCTTGGATTCATGGTCTGTTCACTCATGGCGATATCCTAGGTATAAGAAATCAATGCAAATAAAACCAGCCATACCAGCAACAGAAAGTGCCAGTACACTGCACACAGTTCAACGCTCAAGCGTACTTCTTCCGGATCAGTACCAGACCAGACTCTGAAGCTGGCCCGGGTCCAGACCCACAGCCCGCCCAGAATATGCAGTCCGTGAATGCCGGTCAGCACATAAAAGAAGGAGTTGGCCGGATTGTTATAGAGGTAGTAGCCTTCTCCTGCCATCTGGCGCCAGACTTCAAGCTGACCAAAAATGAAACCGATAGTCAGCAAAGCGCCGATCAAAAGCCCGGTTTTGAGTTTCCTGTCCAGGCCTTTTTTCAATGAATTCCGGGTCCACTGCAGGACGATGCTGCTCAAAAACAGGAGCAGGGTATTGAACCAGAGCAGGCCGGATTCCGGCATCGGCCGCCAGTCGTCGAGCTCCATGCGAATGACGTAGGCAGTGATGAACAGCGCAAACAGTACTGCCACCACACCAAGGAAAAACATCAGTGCGATTTTCTGTGGGCTGCTTGCCAGCGACAACACAGCATCATCAGCAAGGCCGGCATCATTGAGCCGGTTATGCTGCCAGGGTTTTTCAGTAAGTATGCGATACAGGTTCATAACTTTAGCCTAGTGGTGTTCTTCACTCCGGTCGACGTATTTACCCGCGCCTTCCTCCATCTCCACTTCCTCCGGCGGCACGCTTTGCGGCACGAAGTCATCTTTCACACCGGGCACGGCATACTCATAGGCCCAGCGGTAAACCACCGGCAGTTTCGGTCCCCAGTTACCGTGAACCGGGGGCGTATCGGGCGTCTGCCATTCCAGCGAGGTGGCATCCCAGGGGTTGGATTCAGCTTTCGGGCCGCTTTTCAGGCTCCAGATGATATTGATGATGAACACCAGCTGCATGATGCCAACGAAAATTGCGGCCTGGGTGATATTGGCGTTCAGCGCCATAGCAGAATCGGGAATGAAGTCAGTATTGCCCAGAGCGTAATAGCGCCGTGGAACACCCAGGAACCCGAGGTAATGCATGGGCAGGTAAATTGCGTAAGTTCCCAGGAAGGTTGCCCAGAAATGAATTTTGCCCAGCGTTACGTTAAACATCTTGCCGGAGATTTTCGGAAACCAGTGGTAGATGGCTGCAAACAGCACCATGATCGGAGATACCCCCATCACCATATGGAAATGTGCCACCACGAAATAGGTGTCCGAGAGCGGCAGGTCCACCGTCACATTACCCAGGAAAATACCGGTCAAACCGCCATGGATAAAGGTGAAAATGAAGCCCATGGCGAACAGCATGGGGACAGTCAGGCGGATGTTGCCCTGCCACAGGGTCAACACCCAGTTATAAACCTTGATGGCAGTAGGCACCGCGATAATCAAAGTGGTAAAGGCAAAGAAAAACCCGAAATAAGGGTTCATGCCGCTGACATACATGTGGTGGGCCCAGACAATGAAGCTCAAGGCGCCGATGATGACAATGGCCCACACCATCATCCGGTAACCAAAGATGTTCTTGCGGGCGTGGGTGCTCAGCACGTCGGAAACCAGACCGAATGCAGGCAAGGCGACGATATACACTTCCGGGTGGCCGAAGAACCAGAACAGGTGCTGGAACAGTATCGGACTGCCGCCGGCATAGCCGAGATCCTGCCCCAGAGACTGGATTGCCGGCATGAAAAAACTGGTGCCGATCAGCTTGTCAAAGGCCATCATCACTGCGCTCACGAACAGCGCGGGAAAAGCAAACAGGCCCAGGATGGTGGCCACGAAAATTCCCCATACTGACAGCGGCATGCGCATCAGGGTCATGCCGTGGGTGCGCGCCTGCAGTACCGTGGTAACGTAGTTCAGGCCGCCCATGGTAAAGGCCACAATAAACACTGCCAGCGATACCAGCATCAGCACAATGCCCATATCCGCCCCCGGCGTACCACGCAATATGGCTTGCGGCGGGTATAGTGTCCAGCCCGCACCTGTGGGGCCGCCGACGACGAAAAAACTGGCCAGCAGGATCAGTACTGACAAGAGGTAGAACCAGTAACTGAGCATGTTCAGGTAGGGGAAAACCATGTCCCGGGCCCCGATCTGCAGCGGAATAAGGTAGTTGCCAAAGCCCCCGAGGAACAGCGCGGTAAGCAGATAGATCACCATAATCATGCCGTGCATGGTGACAAACTGATAATAATTGCTGGGGTCGATGAACGAGAAAGTGTCCGGATAGCCAAGCTGCAGACGCATCATGCCCGACAGCACCAGCGCAATCAGGCCCACGAAGATGGCAGTGCAGGCGTACTGGATTGCGATCACCTTGTGATCCTGGCTCCAGACATACTTGGTAATAAAACTGTGCGGATCATGCAGTTCACTGGGCTGATCTGCTATCGGGATGTAAGCCATTTAACTCTCCTCATTTTGGAAAGGGTCACGCCCTGTCCTTTGATTCTGTCTTGTTTTAGCGCCTTTAGCCTGCATCGTCTGGCAACCTTATCTCAGGGTGTTGATATAGGCCACGACATCATTGATGGCCTCGTCATCTCTCAGGGCAGTGACCATTGAAGTCATCTGGAATCCAAATTCATCCCCCGGATGGGTACCCCTTACCCCTGACTTGAAATGTTGTAACTGACGGACCAGATACCAGTCGGTCATCCCTGCCAGGGTCGGCGCATTGACAGCCCAGATACCTTCACCGTCTTCTCTGTGGCATACACTACAGGTTGATTCGTAAAGTCGTCTGCCGCGATCTATGTTGCCTTCAACCGTGACCGGGGCAGGATTGTCAGGCAGGGTCTGGATGTATGCGGCTACATTTGCCAGCGCGGCTTCCGTGGTCAGGGTGGCTGCCATCGGCGCCATCTGGGTTCCGTAAACGTTTTCCGGCTGTGTCCCACGCACTCCCTGTTGATAGTATTCAAGCTGTCGGCGTATATACCAGTCTTCCAGTCCGGCAAGCTTGGGCGCATTGAGCTGCAGGTTACCCTCGCCGTTGGGGCCGTGACAGGCAGCACAAACGGCATAGGAAGGCTGACCCGCCTGCGGGTCGCCTGCAACCCGGGCGTTGAATTCGGCATAGGTGATCTGGCCAGCCAGCCAGTCGTTGTAATTGTCCTCGTCTTCAACTACCACGGTGCCACGCATGACATGGTGGCCAAGCCCGCATAACTCTTCGCAAAGCACGTCATAGGTTCCGGTTTGAGTAGGTGTCAGCCAAAGATAGGTAACTGAACCCGGCACCAGGTCCATTTTGACGCGAAACTGGGCGACGGAAAAATCGTGCAGCACGTCCTTGGACCGGAGCAGTAATTTGACTGGCTGCCCCATTGGCAAATGCATTTCCTGGCTGGAAACCAGAATATCGTCCTGCCCGAAGGGATCGTCCGAATCCATGCCAAAGGGGTTTTCCGGACTGATATTGGAGCTGTCGGCCGCCCCAAGAATGCCGTCTTCTCCAGGATAACGATAGCTCCACTGCCACTGCTGTCCAATCACTTCCACTTCATGGGCATCTTCGGGGACGGTTACGAAATCAGCCCATACGAACAGGCCCGGTGCCAACATGGCAGCGACACCCACAGCGGTTACCACGGTAAGCCAGACTTCCAGCTTTTTGTTTTCCGGTTCATATTTGGCACGGCGGTTTTTCTGATAACGGAATTTGTAAACCGCGTAGGCCATGAACAGGTTGACGGCAATAAAGACAAATCCTGTTACCCAGAAAGTAATATTGATGGTAGTGTCAATCGCGCCCCAGTTCGAGGCTATGGGCGTCAACCACCAGGGGCTGAGAAAATGCAGCGCAATGGAAATGACGACCAGCAAGACTATTGAGATGATAAATGGCATAAAATCTAATCCTTATCCGGGTAAAGGGCTCCCGCACAAGCGCGGTCATGTGTGAATTCGGGAAGAACTGGGAACTGGGGAAATACCATAGCCTGGAAAGCCACTAATACCTTCGGGCACAGCGAATAGAGTTTCCCCGGCATGGCCTCAGGCAGTAACTGCGTCTGGCGCACTTCTTGATTGTTATTTACCTGGTTACGAACGACATATTCACTACCGTTCATACCACTTCTCCTTTTTTCCCACATAGATCGGACTCAACTAATATTCAAGTAATCATTCAAGTAATCATTCAAGTAAGCATTCAAGTGATTATTCAAACTCACAAGTGCTTGCTCACCTACTCTTTCGGCTAACCATTAACAACGATGCTTCCCTGTAAACGACTTCGCCATCTTCTTGAGTATCAGTTCAAAGCCATGTGGTTATGGCTTCGGTACCGCATGTTATTAATTTACAATTAAATGTTTTCCGCCTTGTATGCTGCATTATGTTTATTAGCCGGTTTTTCACTGGCTGCATCCTGGCGAACCAGGTTGGGCTTGCTGAAGGGGTTGAAAAACTGAGAGTCACAGCCCACCAGTTCGGTATCAGGATGACGTTTGGCCATCATCTGCTTCACTTTCTCTTCCTCGTTCTTGTGCGCATAGACAAGAATCAGATACTTGCCCGCCTGTATATCATCGTGAAAGTGCTCAAGTTTTTTATTTTCATTGGAAATGCCTACCAGTCCGCCCTGCCAGGCACCGAAACAGGTAGCGAAAAAGACAATACAGGCATAGGCAATCAGAGGAACACCCGGTCCAAAAGGTTGGAATATATTGGTAAGTCCGGCCAGCACCAGCCCTACGAGGAAGCCGCAGCCAGCCCCTATCAGGCCTTCCCGGATAAGATCCATGGTTTCCAGATAATTGCTTGAGTGAAGATGTTTGCGGCTCAGGCCGGCTTCATTTTTGCTGATGATGTGGATGAACCAGTCATCGACACCTGAGTTGTGCAGGTCATCCGAAACGTGTTCCGTTTCGACCAAGTTGGGTGAAAGGTAGTAATAACATTTCATCGCAGTTCCCCTTCTCAAAATAGATATAGAAGACTGTGATTCTCTGTATTCTTTCTTGACTACTGATGCGTATTGCTTCTGCGCCTACTTCCAGGAAAGTACTGCTACGAGAAAAACGGATTTTTCTAGCTTATTATTATGTTTTATACGCTTTACTGAGTGCTTTTTTATGCTTATATGTTTCTTGTTTGTGCCTTTTTCTTTTGCTTCTTACATACTTCCTTATTACTTCTTATGAACTGCCTTAAAATATAAACGTTTGACATGGATTTTGCTATAGTTTTTTAAGCGGGCTAAATATCACTCCTAAGCGTCTGATTTAAGTCGGGTTTTAGCAGCATTATAGGCTTTCCTGCCCATCGCCAGTAAAAGTATTCCGACTACCAGTGTACCAAAAGCGGACTCGATCGCGCTGATGGTACTGCTAACTGTCAATGCCTGCAGCATGGCAAAAAATGTCGCGCCACAAAGTACAAACAGTAACATCGACAGTGCCAGCAGTCCGTATCCGATAATGTTATCCCGCATAAATTATGCCCATGCAAGTGGCTCATTATTTTATTGTGTGCAGATTATATTACCGCTTTTCTGAAATCCAGGTTCTTAACAAGGCATCAGCGTCATGCCCTCATTGACTTTATCCTGCACAAAGCATTTCATATACAAAATTTTGTACTGAGCAGACCGAAACTTTGCCCATGTCCAGACCCATACGATTCGGCAGAGTCGTTTTCCGCTTTAACTGGCTGATTGCTGCCTGCATATTGCTGCTTATTGCCGGCCTGGTACGGCTGGGAGTATGGCAGTTAAGTCGCGCCCAGGAAAAGATTGATCTGCAGGTTTCTTACCAGACGCTCTCCCAACAGGAGGCAACGCCAATCAATTATATTCCGGTTGCCGGCCTGGAATTTGACAGGCTTCAACACCAGAATCGGCGGGTATCTCTGCACGGCCGGTTTCTGAATGAACGCAATATATTCCTGATTTACCAGACTTATGAGGAGCAGCTTGGCTTTGAGGTGGTGACACCCTTCGCTGTTGAGGACTCAGATCTGCTTGTGATGGTCAGCCGGGGATGGACCGGCGTTCCCAGCGCGGAACAACTTGCCACCCTCCTGCCACCGGTAACAGGGGAACTGGACGTTCAGGGTCAGCTTTACATACCGACGGAGAGTCAGGTCAAACGCAGCAATGATCTGGCGCCGGAAGAAGTGGACTGGCCTCTAACGATACGTTACCTGAACACGCAGGAACTCAGTACTTATTTCGAACAGACACTTTTTCCCTATACAGTCAGGCTTGCTGAAGAACAGCCCGGTGTTTTAATGCGTCACTGGCCTGAGGTGATGGTAGATACCGGGCGCAATTTCTCTTATGCCCTGCAATGGTTTTCGATGGCGATCGCTGTCTTGATTGTCAGCCTGATCCTCAGCAGTAATCTACTGACCTTGTGGAAGGATGGAGGCAATGAGCGCGATTCATTTTAGTGGTTCTTTACAAGTACGACGATCTTTGTTTTATTGATTATGGAACTGTTATTTTAAATAAAGGAGTTGGGCAACCCGTGCCAACAGGAGGGAAGAAAAATGAAAAACTTCGTTAACAGCAAACAGGATCCCTACCTGAAGAAAGACGACAGCGATGCTGATGCCTTTGCGGTACTGGCAGTGCTGATCATACTGGCCATGTCGGTGGTGTATTACTTCAACGGCTGACTATTTGATACCCTGGCGGGGAATATTCAGGCTTTGTGATCGAATTCAGGGCTGGTGTTTTTTAGCAGCCTGACGGTAATTAATTTACCGTACAGTCTGGTCCCTGGCAGCTTATTGCCAGCGTGCCCGTATTACTTCGTAATTGGTAGCCATACTTTCCGGATTATGCGGCATCTTGAAGAAGCCGTGAAAATGACCGTTGGGGTTGATCAGGGCAATCTCGCCACTGTGGTTGACCAGATAGTTCTCACCATTACCGGGGACATAAGCGAAGGCAATATTCAGCTGTGAAGCGAAGTTGAACAGGTCAATATACTCCCCGCTCAGGCCCAGATAATCATCATTGAAATAACCGACGTATTCGCGCAACTTTTCAGGAGTATCTCGTTGGGGGTCAACGCTAACCATGATGACCTGGGTATCATCCATGTAATCCCCTTCTGCTTCCAGAATCTGTGAAAACTGATTCAGCGTTGCCATGGTCAAGGGGCAGATATCCGGGCAGTAGGTATAACCGAAAAAAATCAGACTCCATTTACCCTGCAACAAACTCAGGTCGACCGGCGCGTCATTGTAGTCCACCAGAGAAAAGTCATTGATACGACGTGGCACGTCATAAACAAAGAGCCCGTTTTCCGAGAGCTCTTCATTTGTCATCGCCGCTGGCGACAGAATGCGATTCAGGGTCAGCCCCATGACCAGGGCAATAAATGCCACGCAGGAAATAATCGTGTTGCGAACGCCTTTATTCATATCAGAGGTAGTGATCTATTAGCAGCGCGATGAACAGCGCTATCAGGTAAAAGATGGAATAACGAAAGGTCTTCATGGCTGAAGTTTGTTTGTTGCCGACCATCAGCTCAATCGAGCGATACATAAAACCGCCACCCAGTAGCAGAGCAGCAAACAGATAAAACATGCCGCTCATGCCAGTCAGGTATGGCAGGATACTGACGATCAGCATGATGATAGTGTAAAGCAGGGAATGCAGTTTGGTCAGCGCATCCCCGTGTGTTACCGGCAGCATCGGAATATCGGTCTTGGCATAATCCTTTTTACGGTGGATAGCCAGAGGCCAGAAATGTGGTGGAGTCCAGGCAAAGATGATCAGCACCAGCAGCAGCCCCCCTGGATCAATGCTGCCGCTTACGGCAGTCCAGCCCAGGAGTGGCGGCATCGCACCCGATAAACCACCGATAACAATGTTCTGTGGTGTGGCCCGTTTCAGGTACCCTGTATAAATAATTGCGTAACCCACGAAAGAAGCCAGCGTCAACCAGGCACACAAGGGGTTGACCAGAAACATCAGAATGGCCATACCGAGAAGACAGATCACCAGTGCAAATACCAGCGCCTGCATCGGGGTGACTTTGCCTTGCGGAATCGGGCGTTTCAGGGTGCGCTGCATGAGAGTATCGATACGATGATCAATCAGGTGGTTAATCACCGCTCCGGCGCTGGCCACCAGGGCGATACCGATATTACCCCAGATCAGCGCATTCAGCGGGACCATGCCGGGAACTGCGAGAAACATGCCGATCAGCGAGGTCATGATCATCATCATGACAACCCGCGGTTTGCACATTTCGTAGTAATCACGCCATGTGGCTTTTTTGCTGATACTGATCTCGGTCATGGTCAGAACATTGCGCTCGTGGTTTTAAAAAGCCGGTAATTAAGCGTTACCAGGCTCAACAATAATAAAGCCCCACCGGCATTGTGAGCAACCGCCACCCACAAAGGCAAGGAAAAAACCACATTACTAATACCCAGACCCAGCTGAACAATCAACAGAAAGAGGATGACATGTGTCAGGGATTTTAAGGGTGTCTGGGCACTGTTGCGGTATAGCTGCATAATCAGGAACAGCAGGTAAACCGTAACAACGACAGCCCCGATGCGATGGACAAAATGAATGGCAACACGGGCATCACCGTCCAGTTGTCCACCGAGGTAATTGGGGCCGATACCCTGAAAGAAATTAAAACCGCTGGCCATATCCATGTCTGGTAGCAACTGATTCTGACAGGTCGGGAAATCCGGACAGGCCAGGGCTGCATAGTTTGAACTTAGCCACCCGCCCAGGGCAATCTGGATAATCACCAGAATCATGCCCAGCATGGCCAGGGGTCGCAGATTGTCCCAGTACCGAATTGGAATCGAGGGTTGTGGCCAGGGCTGGTTATCCAGGCGCAGAGCCAGGAGCCACAAGAGACTGAGCGTGGCAAAACCTCCAAGCAAATGTGCCGTGACCACCTGGGGCCAGAGACTCAGGGTTACTGTCCACATGCCAAACAGTCCCTGAATAATCACCAGGCCGAGCAGAAACATCGGCAGTTTTACCGGCTGTTTGACACGGTCACGATGCTTCCAGTTAAAAAAATTAATCAGAATAATAATGAAGCCCAGGGAGCTGGCAAAATAACGATGTACCATTTCCGGCCAGGCTTTTTCGGCTTCAAAGGGCGCATGCGGATACAGCTCCTCGGCCTGAATAATTTCATCCGGCGTTTCCGGCATCCACATAAAACCATAACATCCCGGCCAGTCAGGACACCCCAGCCCTGCATCGGTCAGGCGTGTATAGGCCCCCAGGACCACGACACAAACCGCCAGTAATGTGGCAGACAGGGTCAGATAATAGGTCGGCTTATGGCTTTTCATAGATGCTACCCGAGACTTGAGCGATCCAGAAGCGTTTCCAGATCTTCCAGTATTTCCTCAGCTGTATTGTCGGGGGTGAAATATAGCATGACATTGCCCAGAGGGTCCGCGACAAAAATATAATGTTCAGCAACCGGATCCGCAGATGGCGTAATAATGGATTGCAGCCTGCTACCCAGGACTTCCGCCTCACTGTAAACAACTGTCATGTTACTGAAAGCTTCCTCAAACATCATCTGTGTACGGGGATCCAGCGCTTCCTGAGCGCTGCCCACATTGACATAATAGCGTGCCACACGGCTTTCATCAGCACCCAGTAACCTGTGCAATTGACGCAAATAGAAGAGACGATCACCACAGGCCTGATCACAGCTCTTAGTGCCAAGAAACAACAGGGACCAGGGACGAGGAACATAATCCTCGGCGTCAATTCCAGCGACCATTGTTTCAAAGGATTGAAATACGGGTTCACCATTGCTGTTTTGCATGGCAAATTCAGTGATATCAATAACCGGAATGATTAACTCGCCGTTATTGCTTGTCGAATTTATCGACTGCCCCTGCATCAGCTGATAGGAGACCGTTGCCAGGCCAATGGGCAAGGCAACTATCGTCAGTAGAAAAACCAGTTTGAGCTTATTCCTGTCCACTGACCGTTTCTCCTTTGTTTTTCTGTGAACCAACTGAGCGAGTACTGACAAAAATATATAACAGCAGTAATACACTCGCCATGCTAAACCACTGAATGGCATAACCACGGTGACGTTCAGGTGTTGTGGAAATAAGTGTCCAGTTTCTGACAAATACTCCCGGCGACAGGGGGTCAAGTCTAACTGTATAGGGAAAAATATCCTGTGAGTCAGTCAGTGCAGTACGGATATAGTCCATATCAATACTCTGTATCACTTTTGGCCAGCCTTCAACTTCCTGCTCTTCACCCAGCATGAACTGCTCACCGAGCGGGACATATACTGCACCGTTGAGTGTAA
This sequence comes from Gammaproteobacteria bacterium UBA5109, assembly GCA_002414385.1. Lineage (GTDB taxonomy): Bacteria > Pseudomonadota > Gammaproteobacteria > Pseudomonadales > Pseudohongiellaceae > UBA5109. The sequence continues at coordinate 258,054 of DHZH01000002.1, read as the reverse complement.
GCTGCCCGTGAACTGGTTCAACTTCAGGTAAATTTTGACGATACTGATTGGCAGCTATCCAGCCTCGATTAACCAGAACCCGCTCACCACTAACAGCAATAAAAGGGGTGATGACTTCAAAGCCAACCTTGCCATCATAAATTTTGTTATCCAGCAGAAAGTTTTTGTCATTGATAAATTCTCCACTAAAGCTTACCGGCATGTATTGCAGATCAGCATTCAGGTCAAGGGAGGATAAGGCTACAGATTCAGCCCCCTGTCTGCTTTCATACAGCGATTGCAGTTCCAGCCTTTCCTGTTCTCTTTGTAATTGCCAAAACCCAAGGCTGACCAGAACCGGCAACAGCAGTATGGTGAAGAGTGTTATCTTCCAATCAAAGCGAAAATTTTGTAATCGTGCCAGCATGGCTTTGTGTTAGTCAGGGCCTGTTAAGAGGCCCTCTGAGTCTGCTAGTATCCTTGCTTTAGTCAGCAGGAAGAAGCGTGTTAAAAGTTATCATTGTAATACTTTTATTCGGCATCATTGCCAGTCTCTTCAGTGGTGCGGTGTTTTTTTTCAAAGATCAGGGTAATGAGAGAAAACGCACTCTTTACGCGCTTGGCGTCCGTGTCACTCTCGCCGTCCTGCTGATGATCTGTCTTGTCTACGGTGTTGCCACCGGACAGCTCACTCCGAGCGCACCCTGGTATAACCCCTGAGCCGTAATCAATCCGAAAGTTTCATTTCCAGATCACATACTGTTTCGCGGACTTAAGGGCCAGCATATTTATTCGCAGACGAGGCAAAAAGCGCACAGGGTGGGAACTTATAGTTAATAAGTGACCGACTGAGCACTTTTTTTAACGAAGTATGCGGATAAAGAGGCAGCCCCTAAAAAATATACACAAAGAGGAACAGACACACCCAGACGACGTCGACAAAGTGCCAGTACCACGATGCTGCCTCAAAGCCAAAATGATCTTCCGGTTTAAAGTGCCCTTTCAGCGTCCTCATCAGCATGACAAAAAGCATGAAAGCACCGAGAGTCACGTGGAAGCCGTGAAAGCCGGTCAGCAGGAAAAAAGTTGAGCCATAAATCCCCGAGTTCAGGGTAAGCCCCAACTCATGATAGGCATGCAGATATTCCTCAACCTGCAGAATCAGAAATACAATAGCCAGCAATACGGTTACTGAAAGCCAGGCTGTTAATTGTTTGCGGTTGTTGTTCTTCAGGCCGACATGGGCAAAATGCACGGTAACACTGGAACTCAGAAGAATAATGGTGTTCCAAAGCGGCAGGTATCCCAGCGCATCGCCCCAACCGGTCCAGGCCATGGACTCATCAGGATTTTCAAAAATTGCTTCACCAGGGTTGGCGATAACGGGCCAGGCGGCCTGAAATTCCGGCCATAGCATGTTGGTAATCCCTTTATCGCCTTCACCACCCAGCCAGGGCACTGCCCAGGTTCTCACATAAAACAGGGCGCCGAAAAAGGCCGCAAAAAACATGACTTCGGAAAAAATAAACCAGTACATTCCCAGCACATAGGAACGTTTCAGCTGTGCACTCGGTAAGCCCTGATGGTTTTCGCGAACACTGGTGGCAAACCAGTTGTACAATACCGTGCCCAATATGGCAAAGCCCAGCAGGGTAATAATCGTAGAACCTCCGGTACCGGTCTCGGCCTGGATATCATTGAGGATATTCCCCATACCGAAGACAAACAGAAACAGACCCAGTGATGCCCAGATCGGAAACTTGCTCTGATCGGGAACATAATACGTTTCATAAGTGCTGCTTACATTTTCAGTTGCCATTACAGCTTTCCACCTTTAATCAAATAATAAAAACCAGCTTACCTGCCTGCAGACTGTTGGTAGCTCGCAGTGACATCAAAGAGAGTGTAGGACAAGGTCAGTTTTGTCACATCCTCCGGAATATCCTGGTCAATAAAAAACAACAGGGGCATGTCTATATCCTGCCCGGCTGCCAGGGTTTGCTGGTTAAAACAAAAACATTCGGTTTTGCGCAGATAGTCGGCGGCACGGAATGGTGACACGCTGGGGACGGCCTGCCCGACCATGGCTTCCCCGCTGGGATTGCGGGCATAAAAAGTCACTTCATTCATTTCACCGGGATGTACCTGTATTTCCCGTACAGCCGGTTCAAACTGCCAGGACATGCCGGCATTATTCATAGCGCGAAACTGAATGGTCACCAGCCTGCTTTCATCGACTTCAACCTGGCTGGCCTCATAGCTATATTGCCCGCCGGTCTTACCGTTAAGCCCGGTTATTTCACAAAACACATCATAAAGTGGCACAAGCGCAAACCCAAAGGCAAACATCCCCACAACGCCCAGTAGCAATTTTGCTGTCAGGCGCGAATGTGACAATTTCGCTTGGGGCTTGTTGTTTTGCTCGTCGCTCATTTTTCTTCAGACTCTTATGAGTGTACCCGTTTCGGCAGTTCTGGCGGAGTCGTGAAGGTATGATAAGGAGCCGGTGAAGGCACCGTCCATTCCAGTCCATGTGAGGACTCCCAGACTTCCGAGCTGGCTTGCTTGCCACCGCGAATACATTTGATAACGATAAACACAAACAGCAACTGCGAGAAACCAAACAGGAACGCGCCGATGCTGGAAATCATATTGTAGTCAGCAAACTGCAGGGCATAGTCCGGGATTCGTCGCGGCATACCTGCCAGTCCCAGAAAGTGCTGCGGGAAAAACAGGATATTGATACCGACGAAAGACAGCCAGAAATGCAGCTTGCCCAGGTTTTCATCGAACATGTTGCCGGTCCATTTCGGCAGCCAGTAATAGGCTCCCGCCATGATAGAGAATACGGCACCAGGAACCAGTACATAGTGGAAGTGGGCAACCACAAAATAAGTGTCATGGTACTGGAAATCGGCCGGTGCAATCGCCAGCATCAGCCCGGTAAAGCCGCCCATGGTAAACAACACCACGAAGGCGATGGCAAACAGCATCGGCGTCTCGAAGGTGATTGAGCCCTTGAACATGGTGCTGATCCAGTTAAAGACTTTCACCCCGGTCGGTACCGCAATCATCATCGTCGCGTACATGAAGAACAGTTCACCTGCCAGCGGCATGCCTGTCGTAAACATATGGTGTGCCCAGACAATAAATGACAGGAAGGCAATTGAGGATGTCGCATAAACCATGGAGTCATAACCGAACAGTCGTTTTCGCGAGAAGGTCGGGATGATTTCCGAGATAATGCCGAAAGCCGGCAGAATCATGATGTACACCTCGGGATGCCCGAAGAACCAGAACACATGCTGGAACAGCACGGGATCGCCACCCCCGGCGGCGTTAAAGAAAGACGTACCGAAGTGGATATCAAACAGCATCATGGTCACGACCCCGGCCAGCACCGGCATCACTGCAATCAGCAAATAGGCTGTAATCAACCAGGTCCAAACGAACAGGGGCATTTTCATATAGGTCATGCCGGGCGCACGCAGGTTCTGGATCGTGGCAATAATGTTGATGGAACCCATGATGGAGGATGCCCCCATGATATGGATGGCAAAAATAAAGAAGGTGACAGTTTCCGGCGCATAGGTGGTTGATAAAGGCGCATAGAAAGTCCAGCCAAAGTTTGGTGCACCCGCTTCCATCAGCAGGGTTGACGCCAGCATGGCAAAGGCAAAGGGCAGAATCCAGAAACTCCAGTTATTCATGCGTGGCAGGGCCATATCCGGCGCGCCGATCATCATCGGAATCATCCAGTTAGCCAATCCAACAAAAGCCGGCATTACCGCTCCAAAGACCATGACCAGTCCATGCATGGTGGTCATCTGGTTAAAGAAGTCAGGTTGCACGAACTGCAATCCTGGCTGGAACAGTTCAAGACGAATAATCAGTGCGAAAGAGCCGCCCAGCAGGAACATGGCAAGAGAGAACCACAGATACAGTGAGCCGATGTCTTTATGGTTTGTGGTGTACAACCAGCGGGTTATACCCTTGGCCGGACCGTGATGATGGTCATGATCGTCGTGATGGGTATCATGCCCGTCCAGAATGCCAACATTACTCATGCTGTAAGACTCCTCTAATGTGCTTTTTACTCAGATTCTGACTGAATCTGAAAAATTTCGGCCGGCGTGACCATGTCGCCAACACTGTTTCCGAGTGCATTTCGTTCATAGGTAATAACGGCAGCAAGGTCTACTTCGTTAAGCTGTCCACCAAAGGCCGCCATGGCGGTGCCAGGGGCGCCGTTTAATACTACATCGATATGATCTTCTATCGGGCCGTTGGTGAGGGGGCTGCCGGTCAAAGCCGGAAAAGCCGGTGGCAGGCCTTGCCCATTTTGCTGATGACAGGCCATACAGAAGGTTCGGTAAACTGTCTCGCCCTGGGCGACCAGGCTTTCCATTGTCCACTCCTGATTAACCAGCTCGGCAATTGCGGCAGCTTCTTCCTGGCGTTCGGCGTACCAGCGATCAAATTCTTCCTGTTCTACCACTTCAACCACAACCGGCATAAAGCCATGGTCCTGTCCGCACAGCTCAGTGCACTGACCTCGATAAGTGCCGGTTTCTTCGACAATTACCCAGGATTCATTGATAAAGCCCGGAATAGCATCCTTTTTCACGGCAAAATCCGGCACCCACCAGGAATGAATCACATCCGCAGCAGTCAACAGAAAGCGGACTTTGGTATCAACCGGAATCACCAGTGGCTGATCAACTTCCAGCAGGTAATTCTCACTTTTTTCATCCAGACCGTTAATCTGGTCGTCAGTAGTCGCAAGGTTGCTGAAGAAAGAGACTTCCTCGCCTTCATCATCCAGATAACTGTATTGCCAGCGCCACTGGTAACCGGTAATCAGAATGTCCATCTCCGATTCAGAAGCATCGTAAATTTGACGCAGGACGCCGGTTGATGGAATGGCCATGGCAACCAGAATCAGTATCGGAATAAGGGTCCAGACAATTTCTATCGTGGTGCTTTCATGAAAATCAGCCGCTTTGGCACCCTTGGACTTGCGATATTTGACCAATGACCAGATCAGCACACCATAGACCACAACCCCGATCAGCGCACAGATAATGGTAATCAGCATGTGCAGATCATAGGTACTCCGGCTGATCTCAGTGACCCCGACAGGCATATTGATGCCTTCACGGTAATCTTCAGCGGCACTGGCCAGTTGATAGGGAAACAGGCAGCAGGCACTCAGGACTGCTGAAAAAATCTTGGTCTTTGGCTGCATTCGCCATTTCTCCACTTTCGTTAAATCTTTGTATGAGCCTTCAGCTTCTAGCCGGCTCGACGACGCCTAAAAAAGTTTCTCAAGGAAATCGGGTTCAGTTGGCTAGCAGCTTATGAACCAGTAAGGCACGCGACAAAATCGCCGCGCATTATATCAATAACTCTCACAGAAAGGCTACGTAATCGGGGCGACTAGTGGATGATTTATATCAAATTTAATTTCCTTTCGATCCTGGCAGCAAAAAAAGTTCTTCGCTGGTTGATCATGGCATAATGAGAAAAAATTACTGCACAGGAGTTGCTAATGAGTATACGCAGTTATATGGATCAAACGCCAGATCTGGCTGACGGTGTCTTTGTCGACAGTAGCGCAGTGGTTCTTGGCCGGGTGAAAATCGGCCGGGATTCCTCGGTCTGGCCGTTAACCGCGGTTAGAGGCGATATCCAGGACATCACTATAGGAGAAAGAAGCAATATTCAGGACGGTTCGGTGCTGCACGTGACTTCTCCCGAATCGTATCCGCCTGATGGTTTCGGTTTATCGATAGGCAATGATGTGACCGTCGGCCACCGCGTTATCCTGCATGGCTGCAGTATCGCCGACCGGGTTCTGGTGGGGATGGGTTCAATTATTATGGATGGAGCTGTTGTCGAGTCCGATGTCATCATTGGTGCCGGTACGGTGGTAACTCCGGGCAAAACACTGGATAGCGGCAGTCTCTATGTCGGCTCTCCGGCTAAAAAAGTGCGCCCCCTGCGTCAGGAAGAACTGGATTTTCTCAGCTACAGCGCCGCACATTACGTGAAACTGAAAAACCTGCACCAGAATCAGATCGACTCGGTATAGACCAGCTTACCGCAGGCTGTTGATTACCGGACCTGTGTCGGGCCTGATGCCACGCCACAGATAAAAGGATTCCGCAGCCTGCTCCACCAGCATGCCCAGCCCATCCAGGCTCTTTGCAGCACCGGCCTGTCTGGCCCACTGGCAAAATGGGGTAGGCTGCTTGCCATACATCAGGTCATAGCAAGTGGCACCCTGGCGCAGGTTATTCCGGGTCAGCGGGGGTAATTCTCCCTGCAGGCTGGCGGAAGTCGCATTGATCAGCCAGTCTGTTTCCACCTCTGCCAGTTCTTCCAGGCTACAGGCGCTGACATTGCCGAATTCAGCAAACAACTCAGCGAGTTCCTCGGCTTTTTCGGGGCTGCGATTGGCAACCAGCACACTGCGCGGTTTCTGCTCAAGAATCGGCAACAGAATACCGCGGGTCGCACCCCCTGCCCCCAGTATCAGCACATCTTTTTGCGCCAGCTGACCGCCGTGGTTGTCCTTGATGTCCCGTACCAGGCCAATACCGTCGGTATTATGGCCCTGCAAGGTGCCGTCAGTATCCAGGAACAGTGTATTGACCGCACCGGCAAGCTCCGCACCTGCGCTCCGCTGCACGGCCAGCGCCCAGGCTTCCTGCTTGAAAGGCACGGTGACATTCAGCCCCTTGCCTGCATTTTCAAAAAATTCTGAGACTGCTTCCGGGAAAGTGCCTTCTTCTACCAGCAAAGCTTCATAGCTCAAGCGCTGAGCTGTTTGTTCAGCAAAGGCAGCATGAATGCTTGGGGATAGGCTGTGGGCGATGGGATTACCCATAACCGCATAATGGTCCAAAACAGTCTCCTGGCAGAAAAACTCAGACCCAGTCTCTGGGCTTAAGATAATCAGTATATAGTTTTTCTTCTGCCGAGCCAGGTTCCGGATGCCAGTCATAAATCCAGCGAACCTGTGGCGGTAATGACATAAGAATGGATTCAATTCGCCCGACTCCGGACTGCAAACCAAAAACCGTGCCCCGGTCAATCACCAGGTTAAATTCCGCATAGCGGCCGCGGCGATATTCCTGGAAAATCTTTTCCCGCTCCGTGTATGTCATGTTACGGCGTCTTTCCAGAATTGGTGCATAGGCTTCCAGGTAACTGTCACCAACGGCCTGCATCAGGGCAAAACTTTTTTCAAACCCCCATTCATTCAGGTCATCAAAAAACAGGCCGCCAATGCCGCGGGGCTCATTACGATGCGGAATAAAAAAATAGTCATCACAGGCCTGTTTAAATTGTGCATAAACGTCTTCACCGAAAGGTTCACAGCAATCTTTTGCTGTCTGGTGCCAGCTTATACAATCTTCATCGAAAGCATAATATGGCGTTAAATCGTAGCCGCCACCAAACCACCAGACCGGCTCAATGCCTTCTTTTTCAGCAATAAAAAACCGCACATTGGCATGTGAGGTCGGGCAGTATGGGTTTTCCGGATGGATGACCAGCGACACGCCCATTGCCTGAAAAGAGCCCCCGGCAAGATCAGGCCGCTGTTCGGTTGCTGCCGGGGGCAGGGATTCCCCATAGACATGCGAGAAATTTACGCCCCCCTTTTCAATCAGGCCGCCATCCGCAATTACCCGTGTTATCCCGGTGCCGCCACTTTCCCGGTCCCAGCGATCTTCGCGAAATTTTTTCTTGCCGTCGAGCTTTTCCAGGCCGCCACAGATTTTATCCTGCAAGCCCAACAGGTAGTCCCGAACTGCTTTAGTATTCACGTCTAACACTTTATTGCTCTCTTGTTTGCTTTGTTACTCTCGAATAATTTTCAGGCTTTCCAGGTCCACAATTCTGCTCGGGCCATCCTGCCCACCGAGCTCCCCGGGAATTATCAGCAAGTCTTCTCCGCTAAAATAACTTTCCACTTCCTCTTGCGACAAGGCGGGTTCTTTACCGGCCGGATTGGCGGAAGTTGAAACCAGCAAGCCCAGTTCATCACAGAGTTTTTTAACCACGGGGTGCGCGCTGACTCGCACCGCTACTGTAGCAAAACTTCCCTTTATCCACTGTGGAATCTTTTGATCTGTATCAGGAATCAGCCAGGTATCCGGACCGGGACAGGACTGCTGCAACAAGCTCAGGTGCTCCTGGCTGAGATTGCTGAGCAAATGCCCAATCTGCTCAAGCGAAGAAGCAGCCAGTATCAGGCCTTTTTCGACTTCACGCCCTTTAAGTTTCAGTATGCGCAACACGGCCTTTTCATTAAAAGGGTCACAGCCCAGCCCCCAGACGCCTTCAGTAGGGTAGGCAATAATGCCGCCTTTAAGCAGGTGGTTCTGTGCTGTGCTGGTTCGATGGGTAGCGGTCATGGCAGCGCATTATCACTTATGCTCAGGAAGGAGACAATGAATAGCCTCCCGGTCCGACGCAAACCAGATCATTGATCTCAAGTTCCACCAACAGCGCCATAATACTTTGCGTTTCGATGCCGCTGCGCTTTGCCAGTATATCCACAGAAGCCTGCTCAAAATCGATAAACTGTAACAGCCTCTCCGCAGCTTTGCTGATCGCAGGCTGGGAGTTTTTCTGCGGCTCCTCTCCAGATTGCCGAAAAGTCATGAAGCCGCCAAGCTCCTCCAGGATATCATCAAGCTCCTCGACCAGTTTGGCGCCATTTTTGATCAGGTAATTACATCCTCTGGCCATGCGATTGTGCGGGGAACCCGGAACAGCAAATACTTCCCGTCCCTGCTCCAGGGCATAGCGGGCTGTAATCAGAGAGCCACTCTTGATAGCAGCCTCAAGCACCAGCACGCCCTGGCTCATGCCGCTGATAATCCGGTTACGTTGGGGAAAGTGCCAGGCTTCCGGCGCTGAACCCAGGGGAAATTCTGAAACAATGGCGCCCTGTTCAAGTAGTTTCTCCGCCAGCCCCCTGTTGCGTTTTGGATATAACTGATCTATCCCGCTGCCCAGTACAGCAACACTGCTGCCACCAGCCTGCATAGCGCCAACATGACTTTCTGTATCAACTCCCAGGGCCATGCCACTGCATATGACAAAATTCGCCTGACTTGATTCAGTGGCCAGATGCCTTGCCAGGGCCCGGCCCCCCGGGGTTGGTTTTCGACTGCCGACCATGGCCAGTTGAGGCATGTTAAGTATTGTCGGCGAGCCCTGAACATAGAGCAGAGGTGGTGGGTCAGGGATTGCTTTAAGCAGGGCAGGATATTCGGCACAATCCAGAGTGAGAATATGGCAGTCTTCCTGCTGACGCCAGGCTAATGCACGCTGCACTTTTTCTTTGACTTGTTTTGATCTCGCAAGCTGGCGGCAGGCTGCAGTAAATTTATCAGCGTCACCGCCTTGCCGGTGCTTACCGGAAAACGAAAAGTCTGCTTTGAGAAAATCAGGCGGGGAGGTTTTGTTTTCCAGCAAGGCATAAAACAGTTTTGCTGATACCCCGGGGGTCATGCTGAGGCTAAGCCATGCGGCTAGATTCTGGTCCTGCATCCTGATCGTCCATGATCATAAAAGATAAAAGTATAAAACCCTAGGGCGTGATCACCTTGTCACTCAATGAGACCGGCAATCCACTGCTCAGTACCAGGGCAAAGCTGTGACCTTCAAACACTTTGTAGATTAGTATCCTTCCGTAGATCTCGCCACTGAAAGTCAGAGTTTCTGCAGGTGGGGACAAACGCAGCGGTTGTCGTTGCACCGGTTCTTCAATCAGGTAATCCGGCTTTTGCAGCGAAAGCAGGTTGCCGGTTTCTATATTGTCATTCAGCCCCAGATTAACAATGACTGTGGAATATTTGCCGCCAATATTGCGTCCGAAATTTATATCCACAATCCGGGCGTTAACGTCAAAGTCCGGCGCCACCGGGAAATACTGTGAGGCCAGCCTGAGAGACTCGCCAGCCACAAAATAATCACCAATGCGCACTTCCTGGACATTATTCTCGACTATCAGGGTAGCCGCACCATTGTTGTTTTCCAGCATGGTGGCACTGCCTACCAGCTCTGCTTCAATAGCAATTGCCTGACCGCTTTGCGGATCCAGGACTTCTCGGGTGGGGCGAACAATTTCATAGGTAGCTATGCTTTCATCCCATGCCCCACTGGCAAAAATGACGTCGTTTTCACTGGAGAACTGGGTATCACTGCGGGAACCGATAACTGTTGGTGCATTATCCAGTTCGTTCAGGCCGATAATTCGGTTCCGGCTCAGGTAGGAGCTCATGGATTCGAGTGAAATAGCGGGAATCGGGCTCAGCAGGGCTTCGCGTCTGACTCGCGGCGAGAGGGTGACAACCGGCAACTGTGTATTGTTGATATCCGATCTGTCCGGGTCGCCAGCCAGGGCATTTCCACCTCGCTGAACAGTCACACGGGGCTGGCCATCCTGGTAATACATCACAATGCTGTCACCAGGATAAATCAGGTCAGGATTGCGAATTTGCGGATTAAGCTGCCAGATTTCTGGCCACAACCAGGGTTCTTCGAGGAAAACGCCGGCAATGTCCCATAATGTGTCGCCTTCGACTACGACATAGCGATCAGGCGAATCTTCACGAATGGTAATGACATCACCCTGCTGGGCCTGTGCAGGCAACAGCGCAAGCAGAAACGACAGCACTAATACCAGCAAAAGGGCCGTGGTACTGAAACTCTTGAAGTGAGTGTTGGGCATCCTCAACCTCTTTATTACTCTGGACTGAAAAGAATCATCGGTGAAACGCGACCCTTTCAGCTAAGCATATTTGCGACATATTACCAATAAGTATTGGAATTATATACGCTTAGCCAGCTTTTTCGCAGTTATCCCCTTGACTCAAGTATAAAGATGTGAGAATATACTTGCCATGGAGGATAAGAAACCATGTCTAAACCACTAAGCGTATTACAGTTTTTCAAACAATTCCCAGATGATGATACCTGCCTAGAGCACTTAATGACAGTGCGTTATGGTAAAGACCGTAAATTAGCCTGTCCAAAGTGTGAAAAGGCCAGCAAATTTCATAAAGTTTCAGGCCGCCCAGTGTATTCTTGCCAGTTTTGCGGCCACCAAATTAGCCCGATGGCTGGCACTCCATTTCACCGCTCTTCTACTCCATTGCAGAAGTGGTTTTATGCTATTTATCTATTCACCACTACCAGGCATGGCGTTCCTGCCAAGGAATTACAGCGCCAGCTCTCCGTTACCTATAAAACAGCGTGGCGTATGGGGCATGAAATACGCAAGTACATGGCTGATGTAGATGGCGATCCACCCTTGTCAGGCCATCTGGAAGTAGATGAAACCTATGTCGGCGGTAAAAGCCAGCAAGTAGGTCGCCCAAGCAGAAAAGGCAATAAAACTGCTGTTCTTGGCGTTATTGAGCGTGACGGCAAAGTCATGACTAAAGTAGTCAAGAATGCTGGCCAGAAAGCCCTTATCCCGCCTATCTGCGCGACAGTTGAGAAAGGCTCAACTATCAGCAGTGATGAACTACAAGCCTATAAGAAGCTCCGAGATCACGGCTATATTCATGGATACGTTAAGCACAGCGGCTACCAGTGGACTAAAGGAATCCACCATACAAACACTCTGGAAGGCTACTGGGCTAGATTAAAGCTATCGATCAGAGGCACTCATATTCACGTTTCAAGGAAGTATCTGCCTAACTATCTGGCAGAGTTTGAATATCGTTACAATATGAGAACTACCCCTTCTTTGATGTTTGATCGGCTACTGGCAAGTTTTTAGCCATTCGCTCAAGAATATCGTTGAACTTGTCCTTATCGCCTTTGGATTTGTTCTCTTTAGCATAGCCCTGAACATCATTTGCGTTCCTGGCTTCTTCTAAACTGTAGTATTTGCCTCTAGACATTAATTGGCTCTTGTGGCTCTTCCGGAATATTTAACGAACCAACCCGAATAGCCATCGCCTGCTCTGAAACCTGAAGCTCTCTTGCAAGACCGTCTATAGTATTCACTCCACTTTCCATAAGGCATTTAATCAATGATTCAGGCATAAGAATACTTGCTGCAAATTTGTTGGCCTGAGTTTCATTTTCTCCGCCAACTCGCTCATCTCTATATAGCTTATCGTCAACAATTGCACCCAACTCTATGTAATCACTATGGAAAATATAGTGGCCAATTTCATGCGCAATTGTAAACCTCTTCCTATTAGGATGGTGGCTTTTATTAACGGTGATTATGTATTTACCGTCCTTTTTTTCAATACTCCCAGAACGCTCCTCTGGAAGAGCCTCCTCTTTCACTAGTATTCCTAGCTCTTTTGCCAACCCGCGCACATCAACAGGAGCGCGTGAGGTATAAGATAATATAATATCAAATACGCTTTGATTCATTCTTCACCTCCTGATTGGCCATATTCTTGATTATAAGCATTTGCAATATTTACTGCGTTTATATCAGGCATCTGCTCTTCAAATAACTTTAAAAACTTGCTGAACTCAAGTCCTATGTTTTTCTGTAATACTTTTGCTCCTTCACCTTCTTGGAGCCATTCTTTTACCGCTTTCTCTGCTGCATCTTTCGCCTGAAGTGCTGCTTTTTCTCTTATCGCCAAAAACCCAAAAATAGCCAGAACAGCAATTATTAACCCTAAAAACGCCAATACTAGAGAGACAATATCCAAGCGGCCAAGTTCCATAGCAATCTGTATGGCATCGGCATCCGGGCACTCTCCATCACATGCTAAATCAATAGCATTTACGGAAAATACAGGGGTGATAAATACGATAATGATAGCCGCGGCTACAACAGCCCCTAGAGCGCCGCATGCCAAGGCAATTAATCTATTCCTCATAACGTTCAGCCATCCTGTGCTTAATGTACGTTACTTAGGCTTCTGAATGTCTTCGCCCTCAGTATAGTCTAATATCCAACCATCACGGACAAGGTTTCTTATTCCTTCCCAGACAAGCTGCTTTACTGCTGAAGTCGGGTTTCTCCCAAAACCGCCTTTTTCAATGATTTTATAGAGATGGGCTGTCATTTGCTCATCAGCAGTAAAGTTAATTGTTGCTTTATCCTTCTTTGCCATAGGCGAATTATACAGCAAAAACGTAGAATATACGTAGCAAAAACGTTGACTATTCTACGTCTATATATGTATAATACCCCACAAGCAAGCACAATATCTTGTGCAGCAAGTCAAGAATCGCAATTTGAAGTATTGACTTTTTTGGCGGTAAGAGTAGTTTAGACCGCCCTTTCCCTGGAAAACGGGCAAGAATTTAGTTTAGGTGTTTGGCTAAAAAGTGAGGCGGGAGTCGGAATCGAACCGACGAAATCGGGTTAACCGATATTACTAACCGTGCAAGGGTAGCGCTTTACCATTCAGCCATCCCGCCTAAAACTAAATGAAGCAAAAAAAGAAGGCTCCTAATCAGGGGCCTTTTTTTTGCTTAAATCCTTAATATCACAAGATATAGTGGTATTAATTGGATTCAGCCTACTATATCAGGGATTTTTTTGTTTTGGCAAGTAAAAATGTTGTGTATTTAGTGTGTATAAGTTGTGGTTACAAAAAATCTCAGGATTATTGGGCTAATTTATAAAAATAAACCAAAACAATCACACCATATCTAGTGGTAAGCGCTAATATTTATACTTGAGCCAAGGGGATACACGCCAGCTTTTTTTAGGTAAATTGTGACCTGCTTTTAGCTTGCTGCCCTTGAAGCTCTGGCAAATCGCCCCGACATAGCCTATAACTGGCGCCAATTGCCCATTGCGGCTACCATATGTCTTATGAGTTTGCTTGAAATACTAGAATACCCTGACCCCCGTCTGAGAAAGAAAGCGCTGGCAGTAAGCGGCGTTGATGATGAGCTGCGCCAGACCATCGATGACATGTTTGAAACCATGTATGCCGCCTCCGGTATCGGTCTTGCTGCCACGCAGGTTAATATCCAGAAACGCCTGCTGGTGATTGATATTGCCGATGAAGACGAGCAACGTCAGCCTCTGGTCTTTATCAATCCTGAAATTGAAGTGCTGGATCCTGAACCGCACCGGCATGAGGAAGGCTGCCTTTCGGTTCCTGGCTACTTTGAATTTGTTGAGCGCCCACGTAAAGTCCGGGTCAATGCCCTTGACCGTAACGGAGAAGCTTTTGAGATGGTAGCCGAGGGGCTTCTGGCAGTCTGCATACAACATGAAGTTGACCATCTTGATGGCAAACTATTTGTTGATTATCTTTCCGTCCTCAAACGCCAGCGTATAAAAACCAAAATGGAAAAAGAGCAGCGGCAGAACCTGTCAGCCTGAACATTAACCCGGAAACTCGCCGATTATGGAAAAGCCTGCACTGAAAATCGGCTTTGCCGGTACCCCTGATTTTGCTGCCAGCCACCTTCAGGCACTTTTGGACGCAGACCAGAATATTGCTGTGGTTTACACACAGCCAGACCGACCAGCTGGTAGAGGCAAACAGGACCAGGCCAGCCCGGTCAAAAAACTGGCCAGGCAATATGATCTGCCAATACGACAGCCTGCGAGCCTGAAAAATGAAGATGTTCAGCTCGATATGGCTGGCTTGCAACTCGATGTGTTGATCGTTGTTGCCTATGGCCTGTTGCTGCCGCCGGAAATTCTGGGTATTCCGAAACATGGCTGTATTAATGTCCATGCTTCACTTTTGCCACGCTGGCGCGGCGCCGCTCCGATTGAACACGCTATCCTGGCCGGTGATAAACAAAGTGGTGTAACGATCATGCAAATGGATGCCGGTCTGGATACCGGCGACATTTTGCTCAGCCTCTCCACTTCAATAACTGATGAGGATAACGCTGCCACTCTGACAGCAAAACTGATTGAGCTTGGACAACAGGGCCTGCTGAAAGTCCTGCAACAAATACAAAGAGGGACACTTGACCCTGTAAAGCAAAACGATTCGCTGAGCACTTATGCTGGCAAGTTGGGCAAACAGGATTCTGTCATCGACTGGGACAGGCCGGCCAGGGAAATTCTGCTACAGATAAATGCCCTGTATCCTCGCGCACCGGCCAGCTTTTTATATCGTGATCAGCGTATTCGAGTCATTCAGGCTGAATTATCAAATGAAAAAACTTCACAAAATCCCGGCACTATCTTACAGCTTGACAGGGATGCCATTAAAGTTTCCTGTGCTGATTCGGTTTTGTTGCTGCGGACAATTCAGCTGCCCGGCAAGTCCGCCATGGACATAGGCAGCTTCCTGAATGGTCGCCCGGATTTCTTTGTTGTTGGTGACTCTGTGAAAAACGACGCACCAAGTTGACTGTGACTGCTGACACAACAAGATTACAGGCTGTCAGTATTGTCTCTGCACTGCGCGCCAATAATGGCTCACTAAGCAGCCTGCTGGAACCTTATCGCAAACAAAATTCGCCCGAGCAGCAGGCTCTGTTACAGGCAATCTGCTTCGGGGTTTGTCGCCACTATGAACAGCTGCTTTATCTGAGTACGCAATTCCTGAAAAAACCACTGCGTAAAAAGGACGAGGATATAAGCTGTCTGATGTTGATTGGCATTTATCAGCTGCTTTACATGAATATGCCGGATTATGCTGTGGTCAATGAATGTGTCGAAAGTTGCCGCAAACTCAAAAAAAACTGGGCAAAAAATTTGTTGAATGCTGTCCTGCGTTCCGTACAACGTGAAGGGCAGGAACTGCTGGACTCTGCACAGTCTGAACCGTCTATTCATTACTCACATCCACAATGGCTTATCAGGCAGCTGGCTGCAGACTGGCCTGAAGACTATTTGCAGATACTTGAAGCAAATAATATTCAGGGGCCGATGACACTCAGGGTTAATCAGCTCTTAACTTCCCGGCAGGATTATCTTCAGGTCCTTGCAAGCAAAAGCATTTCAGCTCACCCTGGCGTAATTTGTGACAGCGCTGTGATACTGGAACAGGCCTGCGATGTTAACGCTTTACCCGGTTTTTCTGCAGGCCTGGTGTCGGTTCAGGACGAAGCATCCCAGGTGGCCGCACAAATTCTGCAAGTCCGGAATTCAGACCGGGTTCTGGATGCCTGTGCCGCTCCGGGCGGTAAAAGTTGTGCCATTCTCGAATATGCACCAGAGGCTCAGCTGCTGGCGCTTGATAATAGCCAGAGCCGCCTGGACAAAGTCAGGGAAAATCTGCAGCGCATCGGTTTACGTGCAGAACTGTTATGTGCAGACCTCCTGCATCAGGCCGGCCAATGGCGCAGGCAGGAGCTGTTTTTTGATCGTATTCTGCTGGATGTGCCCTGTTCCGCCACAGGTGTTATTCGGCGCCACCCCGATATCAAACTTCTGCGCCAGCCTGATGATATTGAAAAGCTTAAAGTGCTGCAGCAGGCCATGCTACTTGAATGCTGGCCCTTGCTTAAGCCCGGCGGCAAACTGCTGTACACAAGTTGCTCCCTGCTTCAGGCTGAAAACAATCAGCAGATTCAGGCTTTTTTACACAACACTCCGGATGCTGCCGAATTGGATATCAATCTTGCCTGGGGCCATAAACTGAATCACGGCAGACAGCTCTTCCCAAGCCCGGGAGCACATGATGGTTTTTACTATGCTTTGCTACAAAAGTGCTAGAATAGACTGATATCCGCACAGCTTGCATTTACCTGAATCGAAAGCTATGGATCATTAATGAAAATAATCATTCTCGGAGCCAACAAGGTTGGTGCTTCACTGGCAGAAAACCTGGCCAAGGAAGACAACGATATAACCGTTGTTGACTCGAACGAAGTACTGTTAAGGGAGTTGAAGGACCGACTGGATATTGGCACCTCTCAGGGCCAACCCTCGTTTCCCGATGTACTTGCCAATGCCGGTGCCAAGGATGCCGACATGCTGATTGCGGTAACCGACAGTGATGAGATCAACCTGGTAGCCTGTCAGGTTGCATTCAGCCTGTTTCGCACCCCGAAAAAAATCTGCCGCCTGCGTGCCAATTCTTATGTCAATTCTCCCAAGCTGTTTTCTCCGGAAGCAATTCCTATCGATGTTGTCATCAGCCCCGAGGAAATAGCCTCGCATTACATAAAAAGCCTGCTTGAATTACCCGGAGCGCTGCAGGTCATGGATTTTGCCGAAGGTAGGGTTCAGCTGGTAGCCGTTCAGGCAGAACATGAAGGGCCGCTAATCAATCAGGAAATCAAGACCCTGCGTGAGCATATGCCCAATGTAGACACCCGGGTTGCCGCAATCTTTCGCCAGAACCGGCCAATAATGCCGCAGGGTAACACCATTATTGAACGGGACGATGAAGTCTTTTTTATTGCGGCCAAGGAAAATATCCGTTCCGTCATGAGTGAAATGCGTAAGGTCGACAAACCCTATAAACGCATAATTATTGCTGGCGGAGGCAACATCGGCTCTCGCCTGGCTGCTGCCGTAGAGAAACAGTACCGAACCAAATTGCTGGAAATAAATCCGGAACGTTGCGAAGCTCTCGCCGAGAGTCTGCAACATACCACTATCCTTCATGCTGATGCGTCCCATCGGGATGTCCTGCTGGAAGAAGGTATTGATTCAGCCGATGTTTTTCTGGCTCTGACCAATAATGACGAAGCCAATATCATGTCATCCCTGCTGGCCAAACGTCTTGGCGCCGGTAAAGTCATGACCCTGATTGCCAATCCTGCCTATGTGGACCTGGTCCAGGGCGGCGAAATTGATATCGCCATTTCTCCGCAACAGGCAACCATCGGCAGTTTGCTGACCCATGTCCGCCGCGGCGATATCGTCAATGTACATTCATTGCGCCGCGGTGCAGCAGAAGCCATTGAAGTGATCGCTCATGGTGATAAGTCCACCTCCAAAGTGGTTGGCAACGCCATAGAAAAAATTGATTTACCCGAAGGGACAACTATCGGCGCAATTGTACGTGACGACAAGGTGCTGATTGCGCATGACGATATCGTTATTCAGACCGATGACCATGTCATTCTGTTTTTGGTGGACAAACGCAAAATTCCGGAAGTTGAAGCCCTGTTCCAGGTAAGCTTCACTTTCTTCTAGGCGGCTTGCTGCAACGATGCACTTTATCATCATACTAAGAATTCTCGGCATCCTGCTGATGCTGTTCAGTCTGACTCTTGCGCCTCCCATCGCAATATCCTTTCTGTATAACGACGGCACCAGTACCGGTTTCATCATTGCCTTTTTGATTACTTTCTTCTGCGGATTGACCTTCTGGATTCCCAGCCGTAAGAACAGGGCTGACCTGCGAACCCGGGACTGCTTTCTAATCGTGACACTGTTCTGGACGGTACTGGGTTCTTTCGGCAGCATTCCTTTTCTGGCCACGGAAAGTCTGCAAATGTCATTTACAGATGCCGTATTTGAATCGGTATCCGGCCTCACCACTACCGGAGCCACTGTACTGTCAGGGCTTGACCAGTTACCCAAAACCATTTTGTATTACCGGCAACAACTTCAATGGCTGGGCGGTATGGGAATTATTGCTATCGCCGTTGCCATTCTGCCGATGCTTGGAATCGGTGGTATGCAGCTATACAAAGCTGAAAGTCCGGGACCGGTTAAAGATAATAAACTGCTTCCACGCGTCACCGAAACGGCCAAGGCCCTGTTGTTTTTATATGTTTCCCTGACCGTGCTTTGTGCTCTGGCCTATTATTTTGCCGGGATGGATGCCTTTGATGCCATCGGTCACAGTTATGCCACTATCGCCATCGGCGGGTTTTCTACCCATGATGCCAGTATCGCCTATTTCCAGAATCCGACGATCGAAATTATTGCCACTTTCTTTATGGTAATTGCCGGTATCAACTTCGCCCTGCATTTTCTTGCTATTCGCTCACGCAGCCTGAAAAGTTACTGGCCTGATACCGAATTGCGTTTTTATTTGATGATGCTGCTTACCATATCTGTCATTACAGTGATTTTCCTGACTTTATCCGGCACCTATGAATTCGACACCGCACTGGTCAAAGGTGTTTTTGGCGTTGTTTCCATCAGCACCACTACCGGTTTTACTTCGGCTGACTTCAGTACCTGGCCGACCTTTCTGCCCTTTTTGCTGTTTTATATGGCAATTATCGGGGCCTGTGCCGGTTCAACCGGTGGCGGGATGAAGGTTATCCGCATTGTGCTGATTATCAAACAGGGCTTTCGTGAATTAAAACGCCTGATTCACCCAAATGCGGTCATTCCGATCAAGCTGGGCCATACCAAGGTGCCCGATCGGGTAATTGAATCAGTCTGGGGCTTTTTCTCGGTTTATGTCATGGCCTACATGATAATGCTGCTGGCTCTGCTGGCCACCGGCCTGGACATTACTACCGCTTTTACCGCGGTCGGTGCCAGCATTAATAACCTTGGCCCTGGCCTGGGGGAAGTTTCACAAACCTATGGCTCAATGCCAACCTCGAGCAAATGGATACTCTGTCTGGGTATGCTGTTGGGTCGGCTGGAAGTCTTTACCCTGCTGGTACTATTAACACCCCACTTCTGGCGCGACTAGATTATCTGCTATAGGGTTCAAAAATCCCTTCAGGCTGATAACGAAAGCGTTTGTATTCCCACTGATACTGTTCCGGGGCATCATTGATAGCCAGTTCAACCGTCCGATTCAGAGCTGCCAGAGCTTTTGGCATATGCTCAGCATATATATCGATGTCCGGCTGTCTGAAGACTATCCTGAAACCACCCTCAACTCGTAAGGCATAGCACAGCAGCGCGAGTGCGCCGGTTTTCTGCAACAGGCGCGGGATCAAGGTCATGGTATAGGCTTGCTGGGTAAAAAAAGGCGCAAATTCACCGCCTCCGGGGCCCGGTATTTGATCCGGAAGTATGCCAGTCATCTCGCCTATCTTGAGCGCTTTCAGCACTGCCGCCACGCCCTTGCTGTTGGCCGGATACAAGGCTGCACCGCCACGCTTCCTGGCCAGGTAAACCAGTTTGTCCAGCTGCGCCTGTTTGGGCGGCAGATAAAGCTGGCTGCATGGTCCCAGGGTGCTGAGGTAGAGCCCGATCAATTCCCAGTTGCCGTGATGCGGCCCAATCAGAATCACTCCTTTGCCCGCTTCACGGGCTTTTTCCAGCAGGTCGCCCCCTTCAACATCAATAATCCTGCCCATTATCCTTTCCACTGGCCATAGCCACACGGCTCCGGTTTCAGCCATGGCCATGCCGGTATTAATTAAACTGAGGCGGCATAATTGCTCCCGGTCCTGTTCCGACAAGTCCGGGTAGCAAAGGCGCAAATTGGTCCGAGTAGTGTGGTAGGAACGGGTTTTAAGATGATAGGCGCATATTCCCAGAATTTTGCCAATATTTCTCGCCATTTCAAGTGAGAATAAAGACATTACATGGATAAATATTATGCTGATTCGGGCTTTCAACTGTCAGAATTGCCTTAAAACGATGAACGGCCTGATGAAGGATACTCGTTAAGCCATCTCGCAGCCAAGTTTATTCTCGCCATTAGGCTCAGATTTTAGGATAATTGCGGCCTTTCGGCCCACTCCGGACCAACAACGCCTAAGGATGTCGTTTTGACCGAGACAACTCATGTCGACACTTCTACATTTCAGGGATTAATCCTGGCTCTCCAGCAGTTCTGGGCTGAGCAGGGCTGCGTCATTGTTCAACCGCTTGATCTGGAAGTTGGCGCGGGGACTTTTCATCCTGCAACTTTTTTACGGGCTATCGGTCCGGAAAACTGGTACAGCGCTTATGTACAGCCCTGTCGACGGCCGACCGACGGCCGCTATGGTGAAAACCCAATGCGCCTGCAGCATTATTATCAGTTTCAGGTCTTGTTGAAACCGTCACCCGCAAACATTCAGGAACTGTATCTAAAATCTCTAAAACACATCGGAATTGACGCTAAAATTCACGATATCCGCTTTGTAGAAGATAATTGGGAGTCACCGACGCTGGGCGCCTGGGGGCTTGGCTGGGAGGTTTGGCTCAATGGCATGGAAATCACCCAGTTTACCTATTTTCAGCAGGTTGGCGGTCTGGAATGCTTCCCGGTTAGCGGTGAAATAACCTATGGTCTTGAAAGACTGGCAATGTATCTGCAGGCAAAAGATTCAGTTTTCGACCTGGTCTGGGCTGACACCCCTGGCGGCAAGACCACCTACGGCGATGTGTTTCATCAGAATGAAGTTGAAATGTCAGCCTTCAATTTTGAACAGGCAGATGTCGACACCCTGTTCACAAATTTTGATGCCTGTGAAAGCCAGTGTCAGAATTTGATTGCCAACAAGCTGGTATTGCCTGCTTATGAGATGGTGTTGAAAGCTTCTCACTATTTCAACCTGCTGGATGCCCGTTCAGCCATTTCAGTCACTGAACGGCAGCGTTTTATTTTGCGCGTCAGATCACTGGCCCGGGAAGTAGCTCAGGCATATTTTGCATCCCGGGGCAGGCTCGGCTTTCCCCTGGCCAGCGAAGAGCTTCGCAAGCAGGCTCTTGAGCAGTTCAAAAACAGTGAGGAGCAGTAAGCCATGTCGAATCAGGATTTGCTGATTGAAATCGGCACTGAAGAACTTCCGCCTAAAGCATTGCTCTCACTTTCCAGGGCATTCGAAGATGAAATGGCCGCACGGCTTGAAAAGGCCAGGCTGACTTTCAAGGGAATCCAGAGCTTTGCCACACCACGCCGACTGGCATTGAAAATACTGCAGCTTGCCGACTCACAAGAAGCCAGTGAAATAGAACGCTTTGGCCCGGCAATAAAGGCAGCCTATGATGACCAGGGCAAACCGACCAAAGCTGCCGAAGGCTTTGCACGTTCCTGTGGTGTTGAAGTCGCTGCTCTGAAAGAAAAGAATGATGGCAAAGTCACCAAGTTGTTTTATTCGGCAACTCAGCCAGGCGATGAAAGCAGCAATATAATTCCGGATTTAATCACTCAGGCACTAGCCGCCTTACCCATCCCCAAACGCATGCGCTGGGGAAGTTCACG
This sequence comes from Gammaproteobacteria bacterium UBA5109, assembly GCA_002414385.1. GTDB lineage: Bacteria > Pseudomonadota > Gammaproteobacteria > Pseudomonadales > Pseudohongiellaceae > UBA5109. The sequence goes on along the minus strand of DHZH01000002.1, from coordinate 236,077 downwards.
AGAAGAATTCGTTCGCCCGGTACACTGGTTTATATTGTTATTCGGTGACAGGGTAATCTCTGCAAAAGTCCTTGGCCTGGAAAGCTCCAAGCAGACCTATGGCCACCGTTTTTTAAGCCCTGAGCCAATCACTATAAATTCTGTCGCTGATTACCCGGGACTCTTGCGCGAGCAGGGCATGGTTGAAGCATCTTTCAATAAACGTATGGAAACAATCAGAGAGTTGGTATTGCAGGAGGCCAATGCACTGTCAGCAGATGTCATAATCGATGAAGCATTACTTGAAGAAGTTACCGCCCTGGTTGAGTGGCCGGTCGCATTAACCGGAAACTTTGACAAGGCTTTCCTGCAGGTACCTAAAGAAGCCCTGATCTCTTCACTCACCAAACATCAGAAATGTTTTTATCTGCTTGATAAGCACGGAAACCTGCTTCCGCATTTTATAACTATCAGCAATATCATCAGTAAGGATCCAGCCGAAGTTATCAAGGGCAATGAAAGAGTCATTGGGCCAAGACTGGCGGATGCTGCTTTCTTTTTTGATCAGGATAAAAAGCTTAGCCTGGAATCCAGAATTCCCGAACTGAAAAAAGTTATTTTCCAGAACAAACTTGGTTCCGTATTTGATAAATCAGAGCGAGTAAGGCAGCTGTCCGTTTATCTGGCAAAACAGTTGAATGTCGATGAACATGAAGTTTCACGAGCAGCGGCACTATCCAAGTGTGATTTATTAAGCCTGATGGTTGGTGAGTTTGCCGATCTGCAGGGTATCATGGGTGAGTACTATGCCGCTCATGACGGAGAACCCGAACAGGTTGCCCGGGCCATACGTGAACAATACCTGCCACGTTTTTCCGGCGATGAACTGCCACAATCAAGCAGTGGTTTGATACTGGCACTTGCAGATCGCCTGGATACCATTTGTGGTTTGTTCGGCATTGGTCAACCTCCTACCGGCTCCAAAGATCCTTTTGCTCTACGCCGTTCGGCTCTGGGGGTTTTACGCATTTTACTGGAAAAAGGCCTGCGCCTGGATTTATCTGCCTGCATCCAGCATTCGATCTCAACTTTCAGCGATCTTCCTGAAAACCCTAAACTCCAGCAGTCTGTTGTAGACTTTATCTATGATCGCCTTCGCGCCTACTATTCAGATCAGGGTATACAGACCCGCTGTTTCCAGGCTGTTGATGCGGTTCGTTCTTGCGTACCACTGGATTTTGATCTGCGCGTACGGGCTGTCAATCATTTTATAAGTCTACCCGAAGCAGAAGCTCTTGCTGCTTCCAACAAGCGCGTCGCCAATATTCTGGCCAAACTGGATCAGGAACCTGGAGCAACAGTCAAACCAGAACTTTTACATGAAGCTCCCGAGAAGGAACTTTATGACAGCTTGCTTGCTGTCCAGGAAGAAAGCCGGCCCCTTATCGCCAACAACCAGTTTCAGGAAAGCCTTGAGAGTATGGCCAGCCTGCAGAAACCTCTGGACCATTTTTTTGATTCTGTAATGGTTAATGCCGAGGATGAAAATATTCGCCATAATCGGCAAGCCCTTTTGTTACAGGTAAGAACCCTGTTCTTACAGATAGCGGATATTTCTTTTTTGCAAGTTTCCTGAGATGTCCAATTCCCTGGTCATACTTGATCGTGACGGAGTTATTAATTATGACTCCGATTCCTATATCAAATCGCCAGATGAATGGCAGGCAATCCCCGGAAGTATTGAAGCAATCGCCAGACTTTCCAGGGCCGGCAAAATTATCTGTGTGGCAACCAATCAGTCCGGTCTGGCCAGGGGCTTGTTTGATGAAATTACCCTGGCGAATATACATGCCTATATGTCTCATCTGGTAGAAGAAGCCGGCGGTCAAATTGACGCCATCTTTTTCTGTCCTCATGGCCCCGATGACGGGTGTCATTGCCGCAAACCGGAAACCGGCATGCTGGAACAGATTAAATCGGAGTTTGGCCTTGAGCTTAAAGGGAGTTATTTTGTTGGTGACAGCGAAAAAGATATCGATGCCGCATTAACCTGTGACTGTCAGCCAATACTGGTACGCACAGGCAATGGCAGGCTCACCGAACAGAATTTAGACTCTGACAAGAAGCAAAAAGTTCTGATTACTGATACTCTGAATTCCGCAGCTGAAATTATTCTGGGCTGACATGCTGATCATTTTCGCGCTCAGGTCTTTGCTTTTTTATCTCGGGTTTTACAGCTCTTTGCTTATTTATGCCTGTCTTTGTTTGATTATTGGCCCTTTTCTCACTTTACCCCAACGCTATCCTTTCTTTTTATGCTGGAATCACTTTGTCGTATTCTGGTTAAAATTCAGCTGTGGAATTCGGGTAAAAATTAACGGCAGGGAAAATATTCCCAATGAAGCAATCGTCATCGTCAGTAACCATCAGAGCCCCTGGGAAACCATTTATCTGTATATAGTATTTAATCCGGTCTCGGCTATTTTAAAACGAGAACTACTGTCAATACCGTTTTTTGGCTGGGCCCTCTCACTACTAAAACCTATCGCCATTGATCGCAAGCGAAAATTCAGGGCCAGGAACCAGTTGTTACAACAGGGCAAGGAAAAGCTGTCCTCCGGCATTTCAGTATTAATTTTTCCGGAAGGTACCAGGGTTTCCCCGGGAGTACACAAACCCTACCAGACTGGCGGTTCAGCTCTGGCTATTGAAGAAGGGGTTAAAATTTTACCTGTTGCCCATGATGCCGGTCATTACTGGCCCAGTGGAAAATTTCTCAAAAAACCCGGCACCATCAGGCTTGTTATAGGCCAGGCACTTGATTCACAGGGCAGGGAAGTCAGGGAATTAAACCAGGAAATTGAACAGTGGATACGGCAGGCACTTTAGGCGAGCATCAATCGTTTAGCGTTAACATATGCATAACATATGCCAGTAGCTGCCAAAATCAGATCCTGGCTTTAAACATCCAGATTTGAAACGTTCAGGGCATTACTTTCTATAAAGTCACGCCGTGGCTCCACCTGATCACCCATCAAGGTTGAGAACAGCTGGTCGGTCGCCATAGCATCTTCAATTGTTACCCGGGACATTCTACGGAAGGTTGGATCCATTGTGGTTTCCCAGAGTTGTTCCGGGTTCATTTCACCAAGCCCTTTATAGCGCTGTAAATAATGGCCCTTCATGGCGTCTGCCATCAGCCAGTCCAGGGCCTCTTTAAAGGAAGATACTTCCTGTCTTTTTTCACTGCGCTGAATATAGGCGCCTTCCTCTATCAGGCCTTCCAGCGTTTCACCCATTTGGTAAATTTCCTTATAATCCAATGACTTAAAGAACTCCGGGGTCATCGCAACCTTACGTTTTACACCGTGAATTGTGGAAGTAATCAACGGTTCATAGATTTTTTCTTCATCGTCATATTTGGTCGTAAAGACATACAGCGCGCCAGTCTGGTTGACCTTGGCCACCATACCCTGCAATTCTTCCAGCCAGGCCTGGACATCCTGCTCCGAAGACATCGCCGCCAAAGGCAATTGGCGCAAATCCAGCAATGCCTGCAGGACATCAATCGGGTAATACTGTGACAGGCGCTTGATAATTTTCTGTACCTTGCGGTACTTACTTACCAGTTCTTCCATGGCTTCTGTACTAAGTCCCGGGGCATCAGCACTGACATGCAGGCTGGCTCCATCCAGCGCGACCTGTATCTGGTATTGTGCCAGCTCTTCATCATCCTTGAGGTATTGTTCCTGTTTGCCCTTGCGAATTTTATAAAGTGGCGGCTGGGCAATAAATACGTGGCCACGTTCAATTAACTCGCGCATTTGCCGGAAAAAGAAAGTCAGCAACAGGGTGCGAATATGAGATCCATCCACGTCTGCATCCGTCATGATGATAATGCTGTGATAACGCAGGGCGTCCGGATTAAACTCTTCACCGCCAATACCACAACCCAGGGCCTTGATCAGGGTACCAATCTCCGCAGAACTAAGCATTTTGTCAAAACGGGCCTTTTCAACATTGAGGATCTTCCCTTTTAAGGGTAAAACCGCCTGATTCTTGCGATTTCTACCCTGTTTGGCAGAACCACCCGCAGAATCACCCTCAACAATGTATATTTCAGAGAGCGCCGGGTCTTTTTCCTGGCAATCTGCCAGTTTTCCAGGCAAGCCGGCAACATCCAGGGCGCCTTTGCGGCGCGTCATTTCACGTGCTTTGCGCGCAGCTTCGCGGGCCCTGGCTGCATCCAGCATCTTGTTTACGATACTTTTCGCTTCCTGTGGGTTTTCCAGTAGATAATCCGCAAAATATTTGCCCATTTCCTGCTCGACTGCCGTTTTGACTTCGGAGGACACCAGTTTGTCCTTGGTCTGGGAGGAAAATTTCGGATCTGGCACTTTAACTGAAATAATGGCCGTCAGCCCCTCGCGGGCATCATCACCGGAGGTAGTGATTTCCTTGCCACGCTTGTTCTCTAATTCCTTGTCGATATAGGACTTCAACACCCGGGTCAACGCACTACGAAAGCCCGCCAGGTGAGTCCCGCCATCACGTTGAGGAATATTATTTGTGTAAGGGTAAATATTTTCCTGGTAGCCGTCATTCCACTGCATGGCAACTTCAATGCCGATGCCGTCATCCGTATCAGACGAAAAATGAAAGACTTTGTTGATTCCGGTTTTATTCTGGTTCAGATAATCAACAAATGCCTGCAAGCCTCCGTCATACTTGAAACGTTCCTGTTTCTCCGTACGCTCATCCAGGAGCTCAATACAGACCCCTGCATTCAGAAAGGCCAGTTCGCGAAGTTTTTTCGCCAGAATATCGTACTGAAACTCAATATTTGTGAATGTTCCTATTGAGGGTTTGAAGTGACAGGTTGTTCCGCTGGTCTCCGTCTCACCAACGACCTTAATAGGCTCTTCTGGGACCCCATGATGGTAAATTTGCTCGTGAATTTTGCCTTCACGGTGAATCGTCAGCTTGAGATTGGAGGAGAGGGCATTTACAACAGAGACGCCCACCCCGTGCAGACCGCCCGAAACCTTGTAAGAGTTATCATCAAACTTGCCCCCGGCATGCAGGACCGTCATGATCACTTCTGCAGCAGAAACGCCTTCTTCATGGATTTCAGTCGGAATACCTCGTCCATTATCTGAGACACTGACAGTTTCATCGCTATGTATGATGACCTTGATCAGGTCGCAATGACCAGCCAGTGCTTCATCGATAGAGTTATCAACCAGCTCAAAAACCATGTGGTGAAGGCCAGTACCATCATCGGTATCACCAATATACATCCCTGGTCGTTTTCTGACAGCATCAAGCCCCTTGAGCACCTTGATGCTGGATGAGTTATAACTGTTTTCTTCTTCCATCTCTATACCTATTAAAGCCTGTCTCCAACACTGCCATTAACCCTTGTCCGAGGCAATATCCGCAGTGATATTCTCAGGCGTAATTTTACCATGTTTCACGTGAAACAGCCGCATTTCTTTACAGTTTTTCAGGGCTTTAAGCAACTGATTAAGCTCTATTCCTGTCACGAATACCTGCTCACCACTTTGCTCGAGCAAACTGAGTATTTTAGCTCGATTGCTGGCATCCAGCTCGGCCGGCAGGTCATCAATAAGAAACAGGCATTTACGCCCTGTTTCTTCTGTGTAAAGTTCCGCCTGGGAAAGCTTCAGAGCCAGCACCAGAAGTTTTTCCTGCCCCCGGGATAATAGTTCTGCAGCCGGCGAACCCCGACTGCTTATTTTTAGGTCAGCCCGATGGGGGCCATAACTGGTATGCCCGTAACGCCGGTCCTGATCCAGGCGCTCTTCCAGCACCTTTCCCAGAGCGCTTTCCTCATCCCAGCCTTTCTCATAGACAAGGTCTATTCCTGCCTCGGGCAGTAACAGGTTCAGGGCTTGTTGCAGGACGGGTAAAAGACTCTCGACGTAAGCCTGCCTGAAAACATGTACTTCTTCAGCATGGCGGCAAAACTCCAGCGTCCAGGGCGCGATTTGATCCGGGCTGATGTTTTTTTCTTTGAGTAATGAGTTGCGATTGCTCAGCGCCCGCTGCATTTGTTGCCAGCTTTGAATAAACTGATGTTCCACGTGGAACACTCCCCAATCTAAAAAAGAACGCCTGACCCCAGGGCCGCCTTCAATAATTTTAAAAGTGTCGGAGTTGAGTAGTTGAATGGGAAGCCTGGCGGCGAGCTCTGCCTGATTTTTAATTTTATTGGCATTGATTTTTGCGTGCTGCTCGCCGTCTGTGCTGCGACTGAAACCTATACCGGTTTTATCATCCAGATCTGCATGAATAACACATTCATCAAGCCCTAACTGAATGAGCGGGGCGCGGCTTGAGCTGCGAAAGGATTTTGCCCGGCCCAGAAGGTAAACAGCTTCCAGCAAAGAGGTTTTGCCGCTGCCATTTTCACCATAGATAAGATTAAAGCCCGGAGAAAACTCAAGTTTGGCTGAGTCCAGATTTCGAAGACCGGAGAGCTTTAGTGTAATAATTTTCGGCATTAATCAAGCGCGGTGCCTGGCACTTTGTATGCACCGAATACTGACATTTACAGACGCATCGGCATTACCACATAAAGTGTGTGGCTGCCATCATCCCCCTGTATCAGGGCGCTGCTGTTGGGGTCAGACATGATCAGCTGTACCGTATCGGTATCCAGTACTGATAATACGTCAACCAGATAGCTGACATTAAAGCCAATCTCAAAGGCCGCGCCGTCATACTCGACCTGAACTATCTCTTCCGCTTCTTCCTGTTCCGGATTATTGGCGAGGATTTTAATTTCATCCTTGTTCAACATCAGCCTTATCCCACGGAATTTTTCATTGGACAGGATAGCGGTTCGATTCAGAGACTGGCGTAACTGGTCACGATCAGCAATCAGTTTTTTGTCGCCGCCTTTTGGCAGGATTCTTTCCAGGTCCGGAAATTTGCCATCGACCAGTTTGGAGGTGAAAGTAAAGTTTGCTGTAGTTGCCCGAATATGGTTTGAGCCAATGGTAATAGAAACATCCTCAGTTCCTTCTCCCAGCAACCTGGCCAGCTCCAGAATGCCTTTTCGAGGAACAATTACCTGCATATCCGATGCTGCCGGTGTTTTCATGTCTTCCGTATCCATTGCCAGGCGGTGCCCATCACTGGCTACCACGCGAAGATAGTTAGGGCTTACTTCAAAAAGCATGCCGTTGAGGTAATAACGGACATCCTGCTGTGCCATGGCAAAACTGGTGCTGTCGAGCATCTGCTTGAGTCTTTCCTGGGCAACCTTGAATTCCAGGCTTTCAGCCGAGCCGTCGACACTTGGAAAATCAGAGGGGGGCAGGGTTGACAGGGTAAAACGGCTGCGTCCCGATCGGATTACCAACTTGTTGTCATCCAGCGCAAATTTCATTTCTGCATCGTCCGGTAATGATTTACAGATATCCATCAGCTTGCGTGCCGGGACAGTCACTTCACCACTTTCAGCTCCGGATTCAACTTCGACGCGACCAACCAGTTCAACTTCCAGATCCGTGCCTGTCATGGAAAGTTGCTGACCTTCCAGTACCAACAGAACATTGGATAAAACCGGCAGAGTCTGACGACGTTCTACAACACCGGTCACCAGTTGCAGAGGTTTTATTAAGGTTTCTCGGGATATTTGAAATTGCATGCTAGCTCTCTGTATTCAGGTTATCGGATAGTTAACTTGATAGCGATCTGAGTAAGTTCTGATAATCTTCGTTGATATCAGAAGATGATTTTTTCAGGTTATTAATGGTTCTGCAGGCGTGCAGGACGGTTGTATGATCCCGGTCACCATACATGGTGCCGATTTCCGGCAGACTGTGATTGGTCAGTTCCTTGGACAGGCACATTGCTATCTGTCGAGGCCGGGCAATTGAGCGGTTACGGCGTTTTGAAATCATATCCGTCAGCTTTATCTTGTAATACTCGGCTACCGTACGCTGTATATTATCAACACTGATCAGCTTGTTCTGGATAGCCAGTAAATCTTTCAGGGCCTCTTTAATAAGCGGAACACTAATATCGCTACCGGTAAACCGGGCATGAGCAATGACTTTTTTAAGTGCGCCTTCCAGTTCTCGCACATTGGAACGTAATTTCTGAGCCATGAACATGGCTTCCTGATTGGGCAAAAATACATTTTCACGATTTGCCTTGTTAATCAGGATTGCAGCCCGCGTTTCCAGTTCCGGCGGCTCGATCGCCACAGACAGGCCCCAGCCAAAGCGGGATTTTAACCTTTCCTCCAGGCCGTTGATTTCACTGTGATATTTGTCACAGGTCATGATGATCTGTCGGCCTGCTTCGAAGATGGCATTAAAAGTATGGAAAAACTCCTCCTGGGAGCGTTCTTTATTGGCAAAAAACTGAATGTCATCAATCAGCAGCACATCCACCGAATGATAATAACGCTTGAATTCATTGATCGCATTCAGCTGCAGGGCAGAAACCATGCTCCCGACAAAAGTCTGGGAATGCAGATAGACTACATTGGCATCTGGATTCTGTTCCAGCAGGTGGTTGCCGATACTGTGCATCAGGTGGGTTTTACCCAGTCCCACTCCGCCATATATAAACAGGGGGTTATAGGCTTCTCCAGGATTATCAGCTACCTGTGCTGAAGCGGCCCTGGCTAACTGGTTCGATTTACCTTCGATAAAATTGTTAAAGGTATAACTTTTATTCAGCTCCCCTTTATAGCGCAAGCGGCCGCTGAGTTTACCCGGTGATGCTACCGGCTTGATGTTCCTGAGAGGACTTCGGTCTTCGCGCAGCCGGTTTAAAGACAACTCCGGAGTATTATCGGATTGTGTGCGGACAGCCTGAAAAGAATTTTTTGCCTTACTCTCCGGCCCTGTCGACAGGTGATCATAGCCCTCGTCCTGAGGCTGCACATTGCTCAGATCAGCCGTACTGACTGCGGACTCCAGGCTGAACTTGCTGCCATCTGCTACCCCCAGCTCGAGCAGTGGCGGGCTTTGCACACTTAGCTCATTGAGTAATTCCTGTATGCGCTTGAGGAAATTATCCTTGATCCATTCCAGGACAAACTTGTTCGGTGCCAGCAGATAAAGCGTTTCTTTGCCGCTTTCCGGCTCGTTTTTATCAACAATGATTTTTAGTGGTCTTATCCAGGTATTAAACTGCTGGGCTGGGAGCTCATTTTTCAGGCAATAAATACACTTCTGCCATGTAGCTACAATCACGATGCTAAGGACTCCAAAGTCTGGTTTTTTATTATTTGGTTTTCACCAATTCTACTGAGACACAAGCACCTTATCCACATAAAAAGGAAAAAACCCCCTCTTTTTCATTGGTATTTTTTTTATTTAAATTCAATCAGTTAAACCCAAAGTACTGGAAAATCAAGGCTTATTTTTTATACTGCTTGCCTGTGTGCTTAAAGGAGTTTCCTGTGTATAACTTGTGTAAAAGGTGTTGAGCTAAAATCTCCTTGCCGACATTTCTGAAAAACCTAATTTCCGGGTTTATTCCGGCCAACCGGAGCCACGGAACAGTCCAGAAAAACCCGGGGCCTGGCACCTCGCCTTTCTTGCTTTCCGGTGCTCAACCCATTAGAATCGCGGTCCCGATTTTAAGGGGGTTCAGGCACTCAGGCCTGCTTCCCCGATCAAAGCAGACGGAATAAAGAGAGAGTCATGAAACGTACATATCAGCCAAGCGTTCTCAAACGAGCCAGAACCCACGGCTTTCGCGCCAGAATGGCAACCAAGGGTGGCCGACAGGTCATTAACCGTCGACGTGCAAAAGGTCGGGCAAAGTTATCCGCCTGATCGCACTGCCTTGCTGTGTCGAAACCAAACTTTAGCCTTCAGTAAAACACGCGCATTGCCTGCCTGTTTTAGCCGGCCAGGGTTGTTCAACATACAGGAATGGTCAATGACAAAGCAGGGTTTTCCAAAAACCTCACGCCTCCTGAATGCTTCCCAATTCGGTCCGGTTTTTCGTCAAACTGACATCCGGGTTTCCACCAGCAACTTGCTTATTCTGGCCAGATTGACAGGAGAGCCCGCACGTTTGGGTATAGTGGTAGCAAAAAAACATATCAGGCTGGCAGTACAGCGCAATCGTATCAAACGCCTGATCAGAGAATCTTTTCGAATTCGCCGCCAAGAGTTTGCTACAATGGACCTCGTCGTTCTGGCGCGGCCTAAACTGGACGAACTGACAAATCAGCAAGTCTGCAGCCAACTGAATCAACTGTTTGATCGGCTGATTGCAAAATTTGTGCAACAGGCAAAATAAACTATGTCTCAAGCAAAGCCTTCAATCACCGCCCGCGGTCTGCTGAAACTGATTGCCATTTACCGGTATTTTATCAGCCCGCTACTTGGCGCCCATTGCCGCTATGCTCCGACCTGTTCCGCCTATACCCAGGAAGCAATCTGTAAACATGGCACTTTAAAAGGCAGCTGGCTCGGATTGAAAAGAATCTGTCGTTGTCATCCTTTATATGAGGGCGGATATGATCCGGTCCCTGATATCCCAGAACTGAAAAAGTAGTTTTCCATGGATCATACTCGTAACGCGCTCATCTTTGGTCTGGCTATTGTTTCTTATTTAATGCTGCTGGCCTGGAACGAAGATTACCCAACACAAACACAATCACAATCAGCCCAGCCTGTTGAGCAGATTATCCCACAGGCCGATCTGGATCTTCCCAGCACCAGTACGGTAAACCAGGGGGCGTCCGAAGATCTGCCACAGGTTCAGGATGCCGGTAGTGAACCGGCAGCAGCACCACTCACGCAAAATCTTTCCCTGATTTCAGTAAGCACACCTGTACATGAGGTTCTGATTGACCCAAGGGGCGGAGATATCGTCCGGCTTGCATTGCCACAATACCCTACCAGCCTGGAAACTCCTGATGACCCCTTTGTGCTGTTAAGCAACAACAGTAATCTGGTCTATGTTTCACAAAGTGGTTTGATCGGCACTAACGGGCCGGATGCCAGTGAAAATGGCCGGCCGGTATATCAATCCCGGCAAAACAACTACTCTCTTGAAACTGGTGAGCTAAGTGTTGATCTGTTTTACACCGATCCCAACGGGGTTGAGATCACCAAGCGCTTTACCTTTACCGCTGATGATTATCTGATAGATGTCCAGTACCTGATTGACAACCAGTCTGATTCAGCCTGGCGAGCCAACCTTTTTGGACAGGTCAAGCGTGACGCTTCTCCAGATCCAAGCAATCTTGATGGTTTCGGTATGCGCAGCTTCCTTGGTGCAACACTGACCACACCAGACGACCCTTATAAGAAAGTCGAATTTGATGATATCGATGATGGTGGAACAACCGATATCGTTGAAGGTGGCTGGATCGGATTTTCCCAACACTATTTTCTTGGTAGCTGGATTCCTGAAAATAATATTACCCACACCTATACCACCCGCAAAAACAGTGCCGGTGAATATATTATGGGCTTCGTCAGTCCCTCAATTACTGTCCCCGCTCAATCCAGTCAAAGCATTGAGGCTGGATTCTGGGCTGGTCCTAAAGATCAGTATCGCCTTGCTGAAATTTCCGAAAACCTGGACCTGACTATTGATTATGGTTTTCTCTGGTTTGTCGCTTCGCCAATATTCTGGCTCTTGACTGTAGTTAATAACTTCCTGGGTAACTATGGCTGGTCAATCATCGGCATGACCATCATTATCAAGGTCCTGTTTATGCCTTTATCCGCCAAAAGTTATCGCTCTATGGCTAAAATGAGACGCCTGGCACCTAAAATTACACAGCTGCGGGACCGTTATGGTGATGACAAACAAAAATTGATGCAGGCACAGATGGATTTATGGAAAAAGGAGAAAGTAAATCCTTTTGGTGGCTGTTTACCCATGCTTTTGCAGATGCCGGTTTTAATCGGAATTTACTGGGTGTTAATGGAAAGTGTTGAATTACGTCAGGCGTCTTTTGTGTTCTGGTATGATGATTTGTCTGCAATGGATCCGTTTTTCATACTGCCGCTTATCATGGGGGCTTCCATGTTTATATCGCAATTAATGACGCCCATTACAACTGCTGATCCGATGCAGGCCAAAATCATGAAATTTATGCCGGTAATTTTTACAGTATTTTTCCTCTGGTTCCCTGCCGGTTTGGTTTTATACTGGCTGGTCAGCAATGTCTTTAATATTATTCAGCAGTGGTACATCATTCGCAGTGTAAACAAATCCTACGAAAACAAAACTGCTTAACAGGCATGCCCTATCATGTCTCAGTCTGCTCCAGTTAATCCAGATACCATCTGTGCCATTGCGACTCCTAAAGGAATTGGCGGAGTCGGCATCATCAGAATCTCAGGCTCCCTGGTTAAATCAATTGCCGAATCAATCACCGGGTCTCTCCCTCCCCCCAGATATGCCCAGTTCTGTTCTTTCAGGAACAATGAGGGAGAAGTAATTGATCAGGGTATCTGTCTTTTTTTTCCGGGACCTGCTTCCTTTACCGGAGAAGACATACTGGAATTACAGGCTCATGGTGGTCCGGTAATTCTTGATCGTCTACAACAGGCTGCTCTTGATTCAGGAGCACGTCTTGCCCGTCCAGGAGAGTTTTCCGAACGCGCCTTTCTTAATAACAAAATTGACCTGACCCAGGCTGAAGCCATAGCCGATCTGATAGAAAGCCACACGCTTGAAGCTTCGCGATATGCGTTACGTTCTTTGCAGGGAGAATTTTCCAGGCTTATAAACCAGCTACTGGCCGCAATCATCGAATTAAGAGTATTTGTTGAAGCGGCCATAGATTTTCCCGAAGAAGAAATTGATTTTCTGCAATCCGGTGAAGTTAAGCAGAAACTTTCTGCCCTGCAGAAAAAACTGTCAGAAATTTTACAGCAGGCAAAAAGTGGTCGCGTGTTAAGAGAAGGCCTGTCAATTGTGATTATCGGTGAACCCAATGTCGGAAAATCAAGTCTGCTCAACCTGCTTAGTGGTCAATCAAGTGCAATCGTCACAGATATAGCAGGTACCACGCGCGACACGCTGCGGGAGTTGATTAACCTGGATGGTTTGCCAGTTCATGTTGTGGATACTGCCGGCCTCAGGGAAAGTGAAGACCTGGTTGAGCAGGAAGGAATAAAACGGGCCTGGCATGAAATCTCCCAGGCCGATCACATACTTCTGCTGGTGGATGCTTCATTGCAGCAGGACATTAAATCTGCCGTCTTCTGGCCTCAGTTAAAAAGTACGCTTGAGCTGGAAGCGAAAGTCACCTTGCTCAGGAATAAAATCGATCTTTGCGATGAGCAGCCACGCAGTTATTTTGATGAGTCACTGGGCCTGCACTGCATTCAGCTCTCCGCTTTGCAAAAAAATGGTTTTGATTTACTAACTGAGCACCTTAAAAAAGTCGCTGGCATCACCAATAAAGAAGAAGGGGGCTTTATTGCCCGGCGCCGGCACCTTGATGCTCTGCAACGGGCGGAACTTTCTTTGCTAACAGCCTATACACAGTTGACTCAGCACAATGCCGGTGAACTGCTAGCTGAGGATCTGCGGGAGGCACAGCAAGCCCTGTCTGAAATAACCGGTGAATTTTCCACAGATGACCTGCTCGGTGAAATCTTTTCTTCCTTTTGTATAGGAAAATAATGAGCAGGCAAAAGCTACAGCGGTACAGTTTGTGTATAAAGTCTCTTCCTGACTGTATTACTTTGTAGATAGTTTCTGAACAAAACCAGTTTGCCTGGTAAGCCCTGTTTTCATCCACAGCGGAAATACAGGCAATACATAGATAACGGGCAGGAAAACCTCAGCTTTCTCACAAAGTTATATATTGCCAAGCAATTGAAATTTGGCCGGAAAAGCGCTTTGTCCACAGTTTTTGGCGCGCTAATAGTAGTAATAACATTAGAATAATAATACTTTCTATATATATAACTACTTTATAATTTAAATAATAAGCTCTATAAATTTTCTAATAAAACCGTATACTTGGCGGCCCTTTCAAATATCAAGGAAATAACCAGGACCTGCAGCGTCAGCAGGAAGATCAAGAGAAATCAGTTATGCAAGACAGGTTTGATGTCATAGTTGTCGGAGGAGGTCACGCAGGTACAGAAGCTGCGCTGGCTGCTGCGCGTATGGGCGTCTCAACCCTGCTGGTAAGCCATAACATCGAAACCCTCGGGCAGATGTCCTGTAATCCAGCCATAGGTGGTATCGGGAAAACCCATCTGGTAAAGGAAGTTGATGCTCTCGGTGGCGCCATGGCTCGTGCAACTGATCTTGCAGGTATTCAGTTTCGTACCCTGAATGCCAGTAAGGGCCCGGCAGTTCGTGCAACCCGCGCCCAGGCGGACAGAGTTCTGTACAAGGCGGCGATCCGTAAAATACTGGAAAATCAGCCCAATCTGCAGATTTTCCAGCAGGCCATTGATGACCTGATTATTGAGGGAGAACAGGTTCGCGGAGTGGTGACCCAGATGGGCCAGCGGCTGTATGCGCCACGGGTGGTGCTGACTACAGGGACCTTTCTGGGCGGTAAAATTCATATTGGCCAACAAAATTATGCTGGCGGCCGTGCCGGTGATGCCCCGGCAATCGCACTGGCAGATCGCCTGCGGGAATTGCCCTTTCGGGTCGGCAGGCTGAAAACCGGAACCCCACCCAGAATAGATGCCCGCAGTGTGGATTTTTCAGTGATGCTGGAACAGCCAGGGGATCAACCACTGCCAGTCATGTCTTACCTGGGGGCTGCCGAACAGCACCCACAGCAGATCAGCTGTTATATCACCGCTACCAATGAGCGCAGCCATGAAATTATTCGAGGTGGTCTGCAATACTCACCCATGTACAGCGGAGAAATTGAAGGGGTAGGGCCGCGTTACTGCCCGTCAATAGAGGACAAGGTTGTACGTTTTGCCGATCGCAACAGTCACCAGATTTTTGTTGAACCGGAAGGCCTGAACACCCATGAGCTGTATCCCAATGGTATTTCCACGAGTCTGCCTTTTGACGTGCAAAAGGAATTGATCGCCAGTATCAGGGGATTTGAAAAAGCCCATATTATTCGTCCGGGTTATGCCATTGAATATGATTATTTTGATCCACGGGATTTAAAATATTCACTGGAAACCCGGTTTATTGAAGGCCTGTATTTTGCCGGGCAGATCAATGGCACAACCGGTTATGAAGAAGCTGGCGCTCAGGGTTTGCTGGCAGGTATTAATGCAGCTCTGGCTGTGCAGAATAAGGAATACTGGAGTCCGGGCAGGGATCAGGCATATCTTGGTGTGCTGGTAGATGACCTGATTACCCAGGGCACTCAGGAACCCTACCGTATGTTTACCAGCCGGGCGGAATACCGTCTGATGCTGCGACAGGATAATGCTGATTTGCGTCTTACTGAAGCAGGCCGAAAACTTGGCCTGGTGGATGATGAGCGCTGGGAGGCCTTTAATACCAAGCGCGAGGCCATAGAGCAGGAAGAAATACGCTATCAGCAAACCTGGATTCAGCCTGATTCAGCTTTGTCCGAATTAATAAATCCCTTGCTTGAAAAGCCTCTCAGTCATGAATACCGGCTGGCCGAAATCCTGGCCCGTCCCGGCGTATCAGTTGTAGCCCTGAATCAGGCCTGCCTGCAAAACGGATTGCTGGAAAGAGAGCCGGATCAGGCAGTGAGTGAACAGGTTGAAATCAAGGTGAAATACCAGGGCTATATTGAAAGGCAACGGGGTGAAATTGAAAAACTGAAGACCCTGGAAGAGACCCTTATGCCGGAAAACTTTGATTATTCCGGGATTTCAGGCTTATCCAATGAACTGAAACAAAAACTTTCCCAGGCCAGGCCGGAGAGCATCGGCAAAGTTTCCAGAATACCCGGGGTGACACCGGCTGCCATTTCCCTCTTGCTGATATACCTGAAAAAATATCACTCGGGAAAAGCATCTTCGCGGACTCAACAGGAAAGTCAGACAGCCTGATGCAGTCTGCTTCCCGTTCCGATCGTGCCAGCCTGTCTGCCCAGCTGAGGGCAGGAATCAGTGAGCTGAAACTCACTATTGGTGAAAATCAGCAAGGCTTGATGCTGGACTTTCTGCAACAGCTGGAAAAATGGAATCAGGCGTATAACCTTTCGGGTATCAGTGAAGCAAGTAGCATGGTGAAGCTGCATTTGCTGGACAGCCTCAGTATTCTCCCTTTTATTCAAGGCCAGCGTATTCTTGATGTCGGTACCGGAGCCGGGCTTCCTGGCATACCACTTGCCATATGTTGTGAGGATAAAAATTTCACTCTGCTCGACAGTAACGGGAAAAAAATACGCTTTTTATTTCAGACCTGTGCTTTACTGCAAATCGGTAATACAGAACAGATACAGGAGCGAGCGGAAAACTATCAAAGTAAAGAGCCATTTGATATTGTCGTCAGCCGGGCTTTTTCCTCATTGCAGCAGTTTATTGAAAAGACCAGACACCTGCTTGCACCCGGGGGCAGAATTCTTGCCATGAAAGGCCAGTTTCCCGAGGCAGAAATGCATGAGTTACCAGAGGATTTTATCTTGCATGGGAGCCATGCACTGAAGATACCCGGGGAACCAGGCGAGCGGCATTTACTGGAGTTTACAAGAAAGTGACCCTGTTTAACTGATGACAAGAATTATTGCAGTAGCCAATCAGAAAGGCGGCGTTGGTAAAACCACCACTACCGTCAATCTGGCCGCATCTCTGGCCCGTGCCGGCAGGCAGGTCCTGCTGGTTGATCTTGATCCCCAGGGCAATGCCACAATGGGCAGCGGCATAGAAAAATCGGAACTGGAGTGTTCCATTTACGATTTACTGACTGGCGAAGCAGATTTTTCCGAGGTAGTTACTTTTGCCGAGGATGCAGGTTATGAAGTGTTGCCGGCCAATGCTGACCTGACAGCAGCAGAAGTTTTTCTGCTTGATTCCGATACCCGGGAAAATACCCTGAAACAGGTTTTTGCCAGATACAGTATGGAGTTTGACTTCATTCTTATTGACTGCCCTCCCTCCCTGAACATGCTTACGGTTAATGCGCTGGTGGCTGCGGACAGCGTACTGATTCCCATGCAATGTGAATATTATGCGCTGGAAGGGCTTAGTGCCCTGAATCAGACAATTCGGGCAATTGCCGACAAACTTAATCCACGCCTGGAAATTGAAGGTATACTTCGTACAATGTATGACCCGAGAAATCGCCTTACACTTGATGTTTCACAACAACTGAAAGACTATTTCGGCAGCAAGGTTTATCGCACCGTGATTCCTCGCAATATTCGCCTGGCAGAAGCCCCAAGTTACGGGCTGCCGGTAATGGCCTACGATAAAAGCTCCAGGGGCGCTCTGGCTTACATAGCACTGGCAGGAGAAATTCTGCGCAAGAACGATCAGCATAAAGAACGGCAAGCCCCGGAGCAGTCCGGGGCAACATGAGTAGCAAAAAATGGCTTTAAAAAAACGCGGTCTCGGAAGAGGCCTGGACGCTTTGCTGGGGACAGATAACAGGTCAACCACAACGCAGCCGCAAAAATCCGGAAACGATTCAGAAAAAGGCGCTTCAGTTCCACAGGAAAACAGCGGCGATCTGCTGAAACTGCCAATCGAGTTTATTAAGGCCGGGCGTTATCAACCGCGTCTGGATATGCGACCAGAAGCCCTGGAAGATCTCGCTGCCTCAATCAAGGCCCAGGGCCTGATGCAGCCCATTATTGTCAGGCCGATTGCTGACAAACAGTATGAAATTATCGCCGGCGAGCGCCGCTGGCGGGCTTCCCAGATGGCAGGGCTGGATACCATCCCGGTTATTGTCAAGGATGTGCCGGATGAAGCCGCCATTGCCATGGCTCTGATTGAAAATATCCAGCGCGAAGACCTGAACCCGATAGAAGAGGCCATGGCGCTGAAACGACTGCAGGATGAGTTTGAACTGACTCAGCAGGAAGTGGCCGATGCCGTGGGGAAATCCAGAACCACAGTCACCAATCTGATTCGTCTGATGAGCCTGAATCCGGATGTCAGAACCTCCCTCGAACACGGTGATCTGGAAATGGGGCATGCCAGGGCCTTGCTTGCACTGAACGGTCAACAGCAGTCGGATGCAGCCAAAACAGTGATCGGCAAGGGGATGTCAGTGCGGCAGACGGAAAACCTGGTGCGGCGTCTGCATAACCAGCCCTCAGGCAGCGGGAAAAGCAAGTCACAGGCCCTTGACCCGGATATTCGCCAGTTACAGGATAGTTTGTCTGATACCCTGGGCACGGAAGTGCTGATTCAGCATAGCGCCAAAGGCAAGGGAAAAGTGGTGGTCAAGTATGGCTCCCTTGATCAGCTGGATGGCATACTGAATCATATAAAGTAAGGCCATTGGTCATTGCCTCACAGCGTTAAAATCTTTATAATTCGCAGCGTCGAAAAGCACCGAAGTATTATACGCCTGGATGAGCAAATCTGATGCGCCTACACGCGCTGTAGGCAACCTAAAAGCTCCTCCGATTTACAAGGTTATTGTTACTCAGTTTCTTGTCACTGTAATAGCGGCACTGAGTACTTTTGCGCTGATGGATACAGTGACGGCGTATTCAGTGTTACTCGGGGGCATGATCAGCACGATACCAAATGCGTATTTTGCCCTGAAAGTTTTTCGATACCGCGGGGCCCGGCAAATGCCGCTGATTGTGAAATCAATTTATGCGGGAGAAACCGGTAAACTGATTATCACGGCAGTATTGTTTGCCCTGGTATTTGCAGGTATCAGGCCCCTGAATGAGTTGGCAGTGATTGTGAGTTTTATTGTTACACTTGTTGCTGGGTTGATAGCTACCGCGAAAATGGGCTTAAAATCCGTATAACTGAGGCGAAAATCAGGAAAACCGCTTAACTATGGCTGAAGCAGCTGGCGCAGAACACACCCAGACCCAGGGTGAATACATTCAACACCACCTGGAATTTTTAACTTTTGGCAAAGATGCTGAAGGTCACTGGCATTTTGCGCATGGCGATGAAGCCGCGGAAATGGGATTCTGGGCTTTTCATGTCGATATGCTGGGCTGGTCAATCGGTCTTGGCCTGATTTTCATTTTGCTGTTCCGTTCTGTGGCCAAAAATGCAACCTCCGGAGTACCTGGTGGCCTGCAGAACTTTGTCGAATGGGTCTATGAATTTGTTGAAACCAATGTCAGGGACACTTTTCATGGCAATAGTGCACTGATTGCACCACTGGCCCTAACCATTTTTGTCTGGGTCCTGTTGATGAACACCATGGACCTGGTGCCGGTGGACTGGTTACCCTGGCTGGCACAGACCATTTCCGGCGATCCGGAAATTGCCTTCCGGGTGGTGCCGACTACCGACCCCAATGTAACTTTGGGCATGTCAATTTCTATTTTCCTGCTGATCATTTTTTACAGTATTAAAATCAAGGGGCCGGGCGGTTTTTTCAAAGAGCTGGCATTCCAGCCATTCGGGCCAAAGTTAATGCCCTTTAACCTGTTAATTGAAGTGCCTACCCTGCTGGCAAAACCTGTTTCACTGGGTTTGCGACTGTATGGCAACCTGTATGCCGGTGAACTGGTATTTCTGCTGATTGCCCTGTTTGGTGCATTTCAATTGCCGGCCCACTTTTTATGGGCGGCATTTCACTTATTAGTTGTACCTCTGCAGGCTTTTATTTTCATGATGCTGACTATTGTGTATCTGAGTCAGGCTTGCGAGCATCACTAATACAACCTTAAAGACTAATTTTTAACACTAGGCAAGACCTTAAAACTGGAGGAAAAAAATGGAGCTAATCTTAGCGAATACAGTGCTCGGCGTATTGTTGGTACTGGGCCTGGGCGCACTGGGTACGGCGATTGGTTTTGGTATCCTGGGCGGCAAAATGCTGGAAGGTTCAGCACGTCAGCCGGAACTGGCGCCAATGCTGCAGGGCAAAATGTTCCTGGTAGCTGGCCTTATCGACGCCATCACCATGATCGGCCTGGCAATTGGTATGTGGTTTACTTTTGCCAACCCGTTTACTGCGGCGCTGGGTGCATAATCGAACAACGCTGATATTAAACGCTAAACGCAAGAGGTAACACTGTGAACATTAATGCAACTTTGCTCGGTCAGTCGATCGCTTTTGCATTTTTCGTGTGGTTTTGCATGAAGTATGTATGGCCGCCTTTATCTGCGGCCCTGGCGGAGCGGCAAAAACGTATTGCCGACGGCCTGGAAGCAGCTGACAGAGCCAGCAAAGACCTGGAAGATGCCAAAGAAAAGGTTGCTGAGGAATTGAAAGCAGCCAAGACTCAGGCAGCAAGCATTATCGATCAGGCGAACAAGCGAGCCAGCCAGATAGTGGAAGAAGCCAAAGAACAGGGTCGTGAAGAAGGTCAACGCATGGTCGCTGGTGCTCAGGCTGAAATAGAACAGGAAGTGAACCGTGCCAAGGAGCAGTTACGGGCCCAGGTTGCCGGTATTGCTATCAGCGGCGCGGAGAAAATTCTGGAAGCATCAGTTGATGAAGCGGCACATGCCAGGTTGACTGAAAGTCTGGCGGAGTCCCTGTAAGGAAGCGACCAATGGCAGAGCTTACAACCCTCGCAAGACCCTATGCCAAAGCTGCTTTTGAAGCGGCTGCGGAAAGCAATGAGCTGCAGAACTGGTCAACCATGCTGAATCTGCTGGCCAGGGTAGTGAATCACTCCAGCGTGGCTGGCATCCTGTCTTCACCTTCTCTGACAGGTGAACAACAGGCACAGATAGTAATTGACCTGTGTGGCGAGGAAATCAACGCAAAGGTACAGAATTTTGTACGTATCCTGTCAGAAAACAAGCGTATGCCGCTGTTGCCGCAGATCCTTGAGTTATTTGAAGCACTCAAGGCAGAGCAGGAACAGACCGTTGATGTTGCTATCAGCACAGCTTTCCCGCTGGCTGATGAACAGGAAAAGAAACTGGCACAGGCAATTAAGAACAGACTCAATCGGGAAGTAAAAATTCACAGCGAGATCAACAAGGATCTGATCGGCGGTATGGTTATTCGCGCCGGTGATCTGGTGATTGATGGCTCGGTGCGCGGCAGGCTACACCGCCTCGCCGAAGCAATGGGATCCTAGTAGAGGAAAAAAGAATGCAGCAACTGAATCCTTCAGAAATTAGTGAAATTATCAAACAGCGGATTGATAAGCTGGACGTTAGTGCCCAGGCACAAAACGAAGGCACTATCGTATCCGTGTCTGACGGTATTATCCGTATTCATGGTCTTGCCGACGTGATGTACGGAGAGATGATCGAGTTTGAAGGCGGCGTCTATGGCATGGCGCTCAACCTGGAACGTGACTCGGTTGGTGCCGTAGTCCTGGGTGACTACCAAAGCCTGGCCGAAGGTCAGACCTGTCGCTGTACCAAACGAATTCTTGAAGTTCCCATTGGCCCGGAACTGGAAGGCCGCGTGGTGGATGCACTGGGCAACCCGATTGATGGTAAAGGCCCGATTAACGCCAAGCAGACTGATGCCGTAGAAAAAGTTGCTCCTGGCGTTATTGCCCGCCAGTCCGTATCCCAGCCGGTACAAACCGGTCTGAAAGCGATTGATGCCATGGTGCCAATCGGGCGAGGCCAGCGAGAGCTGATTATTGGTGACCGCCAGGTGGGTAAAACCGCGGTGGCTATTGATGCCATCATCAACCAGAAAGGCACCGGGGTTAAATGTATTTATGTGGCCGTAGGCCAGAAGCAGTCTTCTATCGCGGCAGTGGTCCGAAAACTGGAAGAGCATGGGGCCATGGATCACACCATTGTTGTTGCTGCAGGTGCTGCCGATCCTGCTTCCATGCAGTTTATTGCGCCTTATTCGGGCTGTACGATGGGTGAGTATTACCGTGACCGCGGTGAAGATGCCCTGATTATTTATGATGACCTGACCAAACAGGCCTGGGCCTATCGTCAGATTTCGCTCTTGTTGCGTCGTCCTCCGGGCCGTGAAGCTTACCCAGGTGACGTGTTCTATCTGCATTCACGTCTGCTGGAAAGAGCCGCCCGGGTAAATGCCGAACATGTGGAAAAACTGACCAATGGGGAAGTGAAAGGCCAGACCGGATCATTAACGGCATTACCGATTATTGAAACCCAGGCTGGTGACGTTTCAGCCTTCGTCCCGACCAACGTAATCTCCATTACTGACGGGCAGATCTTTCTGGAGACCTCGTTGTTTAATGCCGGTATTCGTCCGGCAATGAACGCAGGTATCTCGGTTTCCCGAGTTGGTGGTGCAGCACAGACCAAGATCATCAAAAAGCTGGGTGGTGGTATTCGCCTGGCACTGGCGCAGTATCGCGAACTGGCAGCTTTCGCCCAGTTTGCTTCTGACCTTGATGAGGCTACCCGCTCACAGCTGGAACATGGTCAACGTGTTACCGAGTTGATGAAGCAGGCCCAGTACTCGCCTTTAACCGTCGCTGAAATGGGCGTAGTGATTTATGCCGCCAACGAAGGCTATCTGAAAGAAGTTGAGATTAACAAGATCGGTGATTTTGAAGATGCCCTCTTGTCTTACATGAACAGTGAGCATGCCGAACTGATGAAGTCCATCAACGACACGGGCGATTATTCGGATGAGACAGCTGATACTTTCAAGGCAGCGCTGGATAAATTTGTTGAGACGCAAACCTGGTAATTAAACATGGCAGCCGGCAAAGAAATACGTAATCAGATTGGCAGTATTAAAAATACGCAGAAGATTACCAGCGCCATGGAGATGGTCGCGGCCAGCAAGATGCGCAAGGCACAGGATCGCATGCAGCTGGGCAAGCCCTATGCGCGAAATATTCGCAGTGTAGTCAGCCATATCGCTGCCTCAACACCGGAATACAAACACGACTTTATGGATGAACGTGAAGTTAAACGCGTTGGTTACATTCTGGTATCCACTGACCGCGGTCTATGTGGCGGTCTTAATATCAACCTGTTCAAAGCCATGATTAACAACATGAAAACCTGGCATGAGCAGGATGTTGAAGTGGACATCTGTACTGTTGGTTCAAAAGGCGCGGCTTTTTTTAACAGCTTCGGCGGCAATGTCGTGGCAGCAATTCGCAATATTGGTGAAAGGCCGTCTGCAGAAGATGTGGTTGGTGCAGTCAAAGTCATGCTGGACAGTTTTTCAGAAGGCAATATTGACCGTCTGTTCCTGGTGGGAAATGAATTTGTAAATACCATGACTCAAAGCCCCAGCATTGAGCAGCTCCTGCCATTGCCGGAAGCAGATGACGAAGAAATGAAGCATCACTGGGACTATATTTATGAGCCGGATGCCAAAGACCTGCTGGATGGATTGCTGACCCGGTACATTGAGTCCCAGGTTTACCAGGCCGTGGTCGAGAACAATGCCTGTGAACAGGCAGCACGAATGATTGCCATGAAAAGTGCCACGGATAATGCCGGCGAACTTATTGATGAATTACAGCTTATCTATAACAAAGCGCGTCAGGCCGCTATCACCCAAGAGCTCTCTGAAATAGTTGGAGGAGCTGCGGCAGTATAAGCTGAACATAATTAGCACGCAGAAAGAAAATTGAATTTTATATTGGCGCACAAAGCGCTGAACTTTGGAAAGAATTGGAAAGTAAGAGGAAATTAAAATGAGCAGCGGTCGTATCGTACAAATTATTGGCGCGGTTATTGACGTGGAATTTCCCCGGGATTCAGTCCCTAAAGTTTATGACGCGCTGAAAGTCGCGGACAAGGAAATTACCCTGGAAGTCCAGCAGCAGCTGGGTGATGGAGTCGTCCGTACGATTGCCATGGGATCCACTGAAGGATTGAGCCGCGGCCTGAGCGTTGATGATACGGGTGCTCCGGTAAGTATTCCGGTCGGGGAAGAAACCCTGGGCCGTATTATGGATGTGCTTGGTAACCCTATTGATGAGTGCGGCCCGATTGGCGAAAAAGAACAGATGCCAATTCACCGCAAGGCACCGACCTATGCTGAACAGGCGGCCTCTGAAGAAGTTCTTGAAACCGGTATTAAAGTGATCGATCTTGTCTGTCCTTTCGCCAAAGGCGGTAAGGTCGGACTATTTGGCGGTGCCGGGGTCGGTAAAACGGTTAACATGATGGAGCTGATTAATAATATCGCCACAGCGCGTGGTGGATTGTCAGTTTTTGCCGGTGTTGGTGAGCGAACTCGTGAAGGTAATGACTTCTATCATGAGATGCAGGAAGCCAATGTAATCGACACCGAAGACTTCAAAAACTCCAAAGTATCCATGGTATACGGACAGATGAATGAGCCGCCGGGTAACCGCTTGCGTGTTGCCCTGACCGGCCTGACCATGGCGGAAAAATTTCGTGACGACGGTCGTGATGTGCTGCTGTTTATCGACAATATTTATCGTTATACCCTGGCGGGTACAGAAGTATCAGCCCTGCTGGGTCGTATGCCATCCGCGGTAGGATATCAGCCGACACTGGCAGAGGAGATGGGACAGCTGCAGGAACGTATTACTTCAACCAAAACCGGATCCATTACTTCCATCCAGGCAGTCTATGTTCCGGCGGATGACCTGACGGACCCCTCCCCGGCAACAACCTTTGCTCACCTTGATGCAACTGTTGTACTGTCACGCGATATTGCCTCACTGGGTATTTATCCGGCGGTGGATCCGCTTGATTCAACATCCCGTCAGCTGGATCCCTTGGTAATCGGGCAGGAACATTATGATGTTGCTCGTGGCGTACAGTCGATTCTGCAGCGCTATAAAGAGCTAAAAGACATTATTGCCATTCTGGGTATGGACGAATTATCGGAAGAAGACAAACAGGCTGTCAGCCGTGCGCGTAAGGTTGAGCGTTTCTTCTCACAGCCATTCACTGTTGCAGAGGTCTTCACCGGCTCGCCGGGTAAATATGTCAGCCTGAAAGATACCATCGCCGGGTTTAAAGCCATTCTTGATGGACAGTATGACGAGCTGCCGGAACAGGCTTTCTATATGGTCGGCAGCATCGAAGAAGCCGTTGAAAAAGCCAAAACCCTGAAAGGCAGCAAGTAAACGACTAGAGAGTTATTATGGCCAGCACTTTTCATTGTGACATCGCCAGTGCCGAAGACCGGATTTATTCCGGTGAAGTCGAATCCTTAACGGCTGCCGGCAGTCTGGGTGATCTGGGAATTTACCCGGGTCATGCACCCTTGTTGACAGCCTTGATTCCCGGTCCGGTCCGCGTCGTGAAAGAAGGCGGCGAGGAAGAAATATTTTATGTCTCCGGTGGCTTCCTGGAAGTCCAGCCAGGTACCGTGAATATTCTTGCCGATACAGCCATTCGCGCTCATGATGTCGATGAGGCTACGGCTGAGCAGGCCAAGCAGGAAGCTGAATCGGCAATTGCCAATCAGGATGCTGAATTTGAATATTCCAGGGCAGCAGCTCAGCTGGCCGAAGCGGCAGCACAGATAAGAACAATACAACAATTGCGGAAAAAAGCCGGCAAATAAAACTATTTCCGGTTTTATGTTCAGAAGAAAGGTAGCGTTGGCTGCCTTTTTTTTTGCTATTCTTAGTCTTTCGATTCGACGTGGAAACTTTTATGTCAGCCAAACTTGATGTCGTAATTCTTGCAGCCGGCAAGGGCACAAGAATGTATTCAAAGACTCCCAAGGTGCTGCACAAACTGGCCGGCCGCAGCATGGTGGAACATGTCATTGACCGGGCGCTCGAACTGGACCCACGAAGTATCACACTGGTACTCGGTCATGAGGCCGAATTGATTGAAAAACAGCTTGGGCACTATGATCTGAAATATGCCTTGCAGCAAGAGCAAAAAGGCACGGCGCATGCTGTAGAGCAGGCCTTGCCGTATCTGGATGATGAAGCGATGGCACTGGTACTTTATGGAGATGTACCAATGATTGAAGCACAGAGTCTGCAAAAACTGCTTGTCTGCACGGATAAGGATTCAATGGCAGTTCTGACTTGTGTGATGAATGATCCTAGCGGGCTCGGCCGCATTCTTCGTGACGAAAAGGGTAAGGTTAAAGCCATCGTGGAAGAAAAAGATGCCAGTGCAGAGCAGAAGGTTATTGCTGAAATCAACACCGGTATTATGGCCTTTCCAGTTAAAAGACTTAAAGCCTGGTTGCCACTTATAAAAAATAACAATGCCCAGAATGAATATTATCTGACAGACATAATAGAACTGGCGCTGGCAGATGGGGCGGCTGTCAATTCACAAAGCTGCAATAGCGAAACGGAAGCCAGTGGCGTAAATAATATGGTGCAACTGGCAACATTGGAAAGAGCGTACCAGCAAAACAAAGCCAGGGAGCTTATGCTAAAAGGTGTCAGCCTGAGAGACCCGAAGCGCTTTGATTGCCGGGGAGATATTGACATAGCTGGTGATGTAAAAATTGATATCAATGTCATTCTGGAAGGAAAGGTTATCATTGAAGAAGATGTTGTCATCGGGCCAAACTGTGTGTTGAAAAACTGTACCCTCAAAAAAGGCACTCAGGTTATGGCCAACTCAGTCATAGAAGACGCAGAAATTGGCCAACATTGTTCAATTGGCCCATTTGCCAGAATTCGTCCCGGAACCCTGCTGGAAGATGAAGCAAAGATTGGCAATTTTGTTGAAACCAAAAAGGCGCATATCGGTTCGGGCAGCAAAGTTAATCACCTGAGTTACATTGGTGATACCGAGCTGGGTAAAGGGGTTAATATCGGTGCCGGAAGTATTACCTGTAATTATGACGGCGTTAATAAATTTAAAACAATTATCGGTGATAATGTTTTTATTGGTTCGAATTCAGCACTGGTTGCACCGGTCACTGTGGCACAAGGTGCGACGGTAGGTGCGGGATCAACGATCACTAAAGACGTTGCCAGTGGTGAGCTGGCACTGAGCCGGGTCAAGCAAAGCAATATTAAAGGCTGGAAACGGCCGACAAAAAAATAGTCGGGCAGGATAATTAAAGATGTGTGGAATAGTCGGCGCCATTGGCCAGAGAAAAGTAAACGGTATCCTGCTGGAAGGCCTGAAAAGGCTTGAATATCGCGGATATGATTCTGCCGGGCTGGCAGTGATTGACAAGAAGCGTGACAGGATTGAATGCATTAAAACAGTTGGCAAGGTTGCAGCATTGGAAGATGCAGTAAATTCGAATCCTCCCAGAGGCACACTGGGAATTGCTCATACTCGCTGGGCAACACACGGAAAGCCGACCGAGGCAAATGCCCACCCGCACTGCTCTTCAGATACTCTGGCCCTGGTGCATAACGGTATTATTGAAAACTACCTGGCGCTGAAACAGGAATTGATCGACCAGGCATACGAGTTCATCACCGAAACAGATACCGAAGTGATTGTGCATTTGATCCATGCTGAAGCACAAAAACCTGATATTGATTTTACTCAGGCGGTAAAGAATGTTACCGGTCGATTGGAAGGAGCTTATGGTCTGGCGGTGATTAACAAGGAATCACCTGATCGAATTATTGTTGCCCGCAGCGGCAGCCCCCTGATTATTGGGGTGGGAATCGGGGAAAACTTTATTGCATCAGATACCTCGGCACTGGGCCAGGTTACTGACCGGTTTATATATCTTGAAGAAGGTGATATTGCCGAAATCACCAATAAAAAAATTACCATCTGGAATGACGATGTCGAAGTACAGCGTAATATTGTACGCCTGCGCGAAGAAATGATGGATTCATCAAAAGGGGATTTTCGTCATTTCATGCAAAAGGAAATTTTTGAACAGCCTACTGTCATCAGAAATACCCTTGCCGGAAAACTGAGTCGCACCCATGTGCTGGAAGAAGTCTTTGGTGTCGAGGCCCAGGAGCTGTTTGTCCTTACCGAACGGGTACAGATCGTTGCCTGTGGAACCAGTTATCATGCCGGCATGATAGCCAAGTTCTGGTTTGAAAACATTGCCAGAATGCCCTGTTCGGTTGATATTGCCAGCGAATACCGCTATCGCAATATACTGGTTCCGGACAACTGCCTGTTTGTGACAATCTCGCAGTCCGGTGAAACCGCCGATACACTTGCCGCATTGCGCTATGCCAATAAAGCCGGTTATCTGGGCACCCTGACGATTTGCAATGTGCCCAACAGCTCCCTGGTGCGGGAATCCGACCTGGCTATTCTTACTGTTGCGGGAAAGGAAATCGGCGTTGCCTCAACCAAGGCATTTACCACCCAGCTCAGCATTCTTGTTTTATTACCTATTATTCTGGCGCGACATCAGGGGCTGACTGAATATGATGAACAGTCGCTGGTGCAGGAATTACACCATCTGCCACAAATTATTGAAGAAGTTCTGAAACTGGATAAAAAAATTCAGGAAATTTCCCATGATTTTGCCGAAAAGCATCATGCCCTGTTTCTGGGACGAGGGGTACAGTATCCGGTGGCTAAAGAAGGCGCATTAAAGCTCAAGGAAATTTCCTACATTCATGCCGAAGCCTATCCTGCCGGAGAATTAAAACATGGCCCCCTGGCCCTGGTGGATGAAGATATGCCGGTTATTGCCATTGCGCCCAATGATGAATTACTGGAAAAACTAAAATCGAATCTGCAGGAAGTCAGTGCACGCGGTGGGCGCCTCTACGTCTTTGCAGACCGGGAAGCCGGTTTCAAGGATGAAGAAAACATCACGGTAATTCATATGCCGCACAGCAGTGAGTTTCTGGACCCCCTGATATACACCATTCCCTTACAGCTGCTTTCCTATCATGTGGCTGTTATCAAAGGGACTGATGTTGATCAACCAAGAAACCTGGCGAAATCCGTCACAGTAGAATGATGGTAAGTAAAAAGGTGAGACGCTGGTTTTACACAGTGCTTATAGCCTTGCTGCTTGTTCTCCTGTCTGCAATGCTTGTTATCTCCCGCCAGCAGGCACTTGAGCTGGTTTATCATCCGCTGCCGGAACGTGCTGAACTTGATACGGATCCGCAGGACTTTGGCTTTGCATACCAGAATGTTAGCAGGGAGTCAGCCGATGGAGTCGAGCTGCATGCCTGGTATATCCCGTCACAAAACGGCGCCGCGATCATTCTGCAACACGGTTACAAGTCTGATCGCAGTGAACTACTGGAAGAAGCAGCCATGCTCGCCACTCATGGGTATGGAGTTTTATTGAGCACGGTAAGGGCACATGATGAAAATGAAGGTGCCTTGATTGGTTTTGGCCTGAATGAAATGCCGGATCTGGATACCTGGTTTGAATTTCTTGTGGCGCAGCCCGGAATTTCACCCGAAAAAATCGGCATGCTGGGCAACTCACTGGGTGGCTCCATGGTTATTCAGTATGCCGCAGATAATCCGCGGATCAACGCTGTTGTTGCTCACAGCGCCTTTTCTTCCATGGCCGATACGATTAATACCAGCATTCGCTACTATACCGACCTGCCGGCCTTTCCATTTGCAGACCTGATTCGTTTCTGGGCGGAACGGGAGCTGGGGGGCAGAATCGAGGATATCGATGCAAGTCTCTGGATCGGACAACTCAGTCCACGCCCGGTCCTGATACTCCACAGCACGACAGATATTGTAATTTCCCAGGAAAGTGGCGAGCTGCTTTTTGCGGCAGCCAATGAACCGAAAGAATTATGGCAGGTTGAGAATGTCGATCATGCCAGTTTTGATCAGCAACTGGCTCAGGAATTTGAACTCAGGGTTGTTGCTTTTTTTGATCGTTACCTGCTGGATTAAAGTGTCATCAGCGTTTTTTGTTTTTACCGGTTCGCAGGGAACGCAGGCTTTTACTGAGCTTTTTCAGGTGTTCCTTGAGTTCATTATTGCGCTGTTGTGCCACTCCCATTGCCAGCACATCAATGACGACCAGATGAGCAATGCGGGATGAAACCGGGGCAAACTCCAGATGGTTTTCCTCCATATTAATATGGATGGGGAAATCACAGAGATCGGCTAGCGCTGTCTTTTCAGGCACCAGTCCGATAACGGTAGCGCCAGCTTCCTTTGCCAGCCGGGCACTCTGGATAAGTGCTTTGGTGCGGCCTGACTGCGAGATGGCAACCACCACATCATCCTCATTCAATGAAATTGCTGACATGTGCTGAATGTGGGGGTCGGTATAGGCTGCGGCAGATACCTGCAGGCGGAAAAATTTATGCTGGGCATCAATGGCAACAGAGCCTGAAGCACCAAAACCATAGAACTCAACCCGGCGCGCGGTAATCAAAGCCTCGATGGCTTTTTCCAGTGCCCGGGGGTCAATTTCGTCGCGCACGCTGATCAGTGAGCCGATCGTGGTATCAAATACCTTTTTGTTTACGTCGGCAATGGAATCTTTGGGGCTGACCTGAAACTGGCTGAAACTGCCGCTACTACCAATATGCTGGGCCAGGTGCAACTTGAATGCCTGAAAGCCGTCAAAGCCCATGGCCCGACAGAAACGGATAACCGTTGGTTCGCTGACCTGGGCACCTTTTGCCAGATCAATAATACGCATGTTAATTACCTGACCTGGGTCACCAAGCACGAACTCCGCGACCTTGCGCTCCGATTTTCGCAGCTTATCAAGGTTCAGCGTAATTTTTCTGATCAGGTTACCTTTTTCCATACTCAGACATCCGCAGGCACAGGAATTTAGAAAAAGTAATATAGATTAAAGGCTTAGGCAAACACGGGAGGCAAAATAAAAAGGCAGCTGCAGTTTTTTATGGCCACATCAATACATCTGCCTGTCTATCCTTTAAAAGAATAAAACCAGACCTAAAAAATTAACATGCCCTTGCGGGCAGGTCTTTACAAGCTTAAAGCGTTTTAGTCAGCGGCTGCCGGCATTACGTTTTCTGCTTGTGGGCCTTTCTGGCCCTGGGTCACATTCATGGTGACCTTTTGTCCTTCATATAAGGTACGTCGACCGTCACCGTTAATTGCACTGTAATGGACAAAGACATCTTTGCCGCCAGCCTGCTCAATAAAACCGAAACCTTTCTCGTCATTGAACCACTTAACGGTACCTTCTACTTGCTCAGACATATTTCTCTTTTCTCTCTTAGCATTACCAATAACTTGGTATATTTCAGTCGCCAGGACTTAACAGACCTGGCCTAAAGCGAATACTTCACCGGCAATCTCGCGATAGGCGGGGCGATATTCTCACCACGGAAGCAGGTTAACTTACACCAGCTATCAGGGGCTGCGAACGATAGTAGCAAGTTTTTTTCAAAAAAAATACGAATAGCACCAGGTGAATGAAAATAATTTATACGTAGTGCGGGAAGCAATTTTGCTAAAATAAAGCGGATGGACATAACACACATACTTGATCCCCTGAATGAAGCGCAACGTCAGGCAGTTACCTCGGATGCAGGCAACCTGCTGGTACTGGCAGGAGCCGGCAGCGGGAAAACCCGGGTGCTGGTTCACCGTATCGCCTGGCTAATCGCCACTGAAGGAATTTCACCTCATAGCCTGTTGGCAGTAACCTTTACCAACAAGGCCGCCAATGAGATGCGCCTGCGTATTGAAGAGTTGCTGGAACGTCCGGCCGGGGGCATGTGGGTTGGAACTTTTCACGGACTGGCCCACCGCCTGCTCAGAGCACACTGGAAAGAAGCCGGGCTGCCGGAAAAATTCCAGATCCTCGACGCCGATGATCAGCTAAGACTGGTCAAGCGGGTTCACAAATCACTGGATATTGATGAAAGTCGCTGGTCGGCAAGGCAATGCCAGTGGTTTATCAATGAGCAGAAGGATGAAGGTCTGCGCTCCGGCAGCCTGGAATCATACGGAGATGAATTTACTGCCGTGATGCTCAAGGTCTATGCCGCCTATGAGCAGGCCTGTGAACGGGGGGGCATGGTTGATTTCGGTGAACTACTGTTGCGCTCCCATGAACTGTGGTTAAAAAGCCCCGCTTTGCTGGGCCATTATCAGCAGCGTTTCAAGCATATTCTGGTGGATGAGTTTCAGGATACCAATGCCATTCAGTATGCCTGGCTCAGGGTTCTGGCAGGAGGCAAAGCAGAAGTTACCGCGGTCGGCGATGATGATCAGTCGATTTATGGCTGGCGCGGGGCAAGAATCGAAAATATTCAGCATTTCAGCCGGGACTTCCCCGGCGCCGAAACGGTGCGGCTGGAGCAAAACTATCGTTCCACTGGAAATATTCTTAAAGCAGCCAATACCCTGATTGCCAATAATGAGGGAAGACTGGGCAAGGAGTTGTGGACCCAGGACCCTGAGGGTGAAGCAATATCGGTTTACTCAGCCTATAACGAACAGGATGAAGCGCGTTTTATCTGCAGCCAGATACAGGGCTGGATCAAGGATGGCAATAAAGCCAATGAAGCAGCAATACTGTATCGCTCCAATGCCCAGTCCCGGGAGCTGGAAGAGGCACTCTTGCGGGTCGGCATGCCATATCGGATATATGGCGGTTTTCGTTTCTATGAGCGGCAGGAGATTCGTAATGCCATGGCTTACCTGCGGCTGGTATCCAGTCGCGATGATGACGCTGCCATGGAGCGGGTGATCAATACTCCAACTCGAGGTATTGGCAATAAAACACTGGAAAGTCTGCGTCTGCTGGCGCGGCAGGAGTCCCTGTCACTGTGGCGGGCAGCCAGCAAAGCCGTGACTGAAAACCTGCTTCCACCACGGGCCATGCTGAATATCACGGCATTTATGACCTTGATCAACGAGCTGGAAGAATTTGCCCGGGATAAGGACCTTGATGAGCTCTGCGATCAGGCCATTCAGCGCAGCGGCCTGGTCAAGCATTATGAAAAGGAAGGCGGGGAAAAAGCCAAGATTCGTAAAGAAAACCTGGATGAGCTGGTCAGTGCTGCCAAGGTCTTTACCATGGAGGCGCTTGATAATGACGATGAAAGCTCGATCACGGAAGTTCTTGCGGCCTTTATTGATAAGGCCGCGCTGGATGCCGGTGATACTCAGGCGGGCGCCGGAGAGGATGCAGTACAGTTAATGACCTTACATTCAGCAAAAGGCCTGGAGTTTCCCACGGTATTTATTGCCGGCCTGGAAGAGGGCCTGTTTCCACATCAGATGTCCATGGATACACAGGCTGGCCTGGAAGAAGAACGCCGGCTCTGTTATGTCGGGATTACCCGCGCCAGGCAGAAACTCACACTGAGCCACGCCGAATCAAGACGCCTGCATGGAGAGGAAAACCTGACACGACCATCACGTTTTCTTTCCGAGCTGCCCCAGAACTTGCTGGAAGAAGTCAGGCTGCAGGGGCGGATCACCCGCAGCACCTTTTTTAATGACTACGCTAAAAATACATACACGGGTAGCGAGCATGGTAGTATCGCAAGCTCAGGTGACATGGCTGATAATGAATCCCTGAATCTGGGGCAGCGTGTCAGGCACCCCAAATTCGGTGAAGGAATAGTGTTGAATTATGAAGGCAAGGGTAAAAATGCCCGGGTGCAAATCAATTTTGATGAGGTCGGGGGTAAATGGCTGGTGATGTCCTATGCCCGGCTGGAAGCAATCTGAAACCTATCAATAAATGAACAGAAACAAAAGCTAAAAGCTAAAAGCTAAAAATTAAAAGCAAAGAAACAAGAGGCACACATGATTTTTAAAACAGGCATTCAATTACTTGGCATTATGGTACTTGGCGTCACCCTGCTCGCTTGCAGCGGTGAAGCAGAGCAGACAGGTGAGCAGAGTGCTGCGCAGCCCCAGCAGACTTATGAATGGAAACTGGTCACTACCTGGCCCAAAAATTTCCCTGGAATTGGCATGGTCTCAGAGACTTTCGCCGACCTGGTCGAAGAGCTGTCCGAAGGCCGCATGAGTATTCGGGTATATGGCGCGGGAGAGCTGGTTCCCGCGCTGGAAGTTTTTGATGCGGTCAGCGCAGGTACCGCTGAAATTGGTCATGGTGCTTCATATTACTGGAAAGGCAAGGCGCCAGAAGCCCAGTTTTTTGCGGCTCTGCCCTTCGGTCTAAACGGCGAAGAAATGGAAAGCTGGATTAACTATGGCGGCGGAATGGCGCTGTGGGAAGAGCTGTATGAGCCCTTTAACCTGATCCCCATACCCGGGGGCAATACCGGCGTACAGATGGGCGGCTGGTTTAACAAGGAAATCAACAGCCTGGAGGATTTCCGGGGGCTGAAAATGCGCATCCCGGGACTGGGAGGTGAAGTAATCCAGCGAATTGGCGGGGTGCCGGTCAATCTGGCTGCCGGTGAGATTTATACATCCCTGCAAACAGGCGTGATCGATGCTACTGAATTTGTTGGCCCACTGAATGACCTGGCACTCGGCTTCTATGATATCGCTGATTATTATTATTATCCCGGCTGGCATGAGCCAGGTACAGTTCTGGAATTTGTATTTAATAAAGAAATGTTTGAAGCCTTGCCTGGTGATTTACAGCTTATTATGCGAACGGCAGCTGAAGCGGCAAGCTCAAGAATGTATAAAGAGTCAATCGCGCAGAATACAGCCGCACTGCAAACACTGGTGGAAGAGCATAATGTCGAGCTGCGTCAGTTTCCGGATGACCTCACGGCAGAGCTCTATAGTGTTTCCCAGGATATTATTAACGAACTGGGGCAGAGCAGTGAAATTGGCCAGCGTATTCTTGATTCCTATCGGCAATTTGAAGCCAGTGCCAGACCTTATCAGGATATTTCGATTGAGGCTTACAACCGGATCAGGGCCCAGCAACGCTAAGCCCTTTCTGGCTTAAGTATTATTTGGGAATTGCGCGGGTGCGGCCATTGTCATCAATGGCCACAAACACAAACAGTCCCTCGGCGACCTTGGTCCATTCTTCACCTTTGACGACGTGGCTAACCCAGGCTTCAACAAAAACCCGGGTTGAGCTGCGGCCAACACCCTTGATTTTTGTGTAGCAGCCCACCACTGAACCGATACTGATCGGCGACAGAAAAGAAATATGCTCAATGGCAACAGTTGCCACTTTGCCCCGGGCGACTTTTGAACAGGCCAGATGCGCGGCCATATCCATCTGGCAGGCCAGCCAGCCACCATGAATATCTCCATCCTGGTTGGTGTCTGAAGGTAAAGCGATGGTCTGTATAGCCAGTTCCCCGTCGGGATGTGGATTGGGGTCAAGATCAAGATTTTCGTGTTCAGCAATCATTTACAATTCCTACAGTAGTGATGGCAACCAGGTGGTTAATTCCGGCCACAGGGCCAGAAGCAAAAGCATGATTAACTGGATAATTATAAAAGGAATCACGCCTTTATAAATATCCGAGGTCAAGACCTTATCCGGTGCAGCTCCGCGCAGGTAAAACAGGGCAAAACCGAAAGGTGGTGTCAGAAAAGAAGTCTGCAAGTTTACTGCCAACATGATCCCCAGCCAGACAGGATCAAAACCCATGGCCAGAAGTATGGGCCCGACAATCGGTACGACCATGTAGGTGATTTCAATAAAATCGAGAATAAAGCCCAGCAGGAAGACCACCAGCATGACCAGAACAATGGCCGCTATTTCGCCGCCGGGCAGCGACTGGAAGATGTTTTCGACCAGCACGTCCCCGGAAAAACCACGAAACACCAGGGAGAAAATACCGGCGCCAATCAGGATCATGTAAATCATCGAACTGACCTTGGCAGTGGCGATAGAGACCTCCCTTAATATTGAAAGGCTTAGCTGTCTTTTCGCCAGCGCCAGCAAAATTGCACCAAGACCGCCCACGCCTGCTGCTTCGGTGGGCGTGGCAACGCCAAAAAGAATTGAACCCAGTACCGAGATGATTAACAGCAATGGGGGCAGAAGGCTTTTTAAAACCTGTTCCATAATACTGCTGCTGGCTTTGATGGCGTCGATATCTTCCTGTTTCGCCGGTGGCGCAAATTCAGGCTTGAAGATCGCCATTCCCAGCATGTACACAGAGTAGAACAACACCAGCAAGAGTCCCGGGACAATGGCTCCGGAAAACAGGTCACCTACGGAAACTGTCTGGGTAGAAAAAATACCCATGTCAATCTGGGCCTGCTGGTAAGCAGTGGACATCACATCCCCAAGCAGGACCAGGGCAATAGAAGGCGGAATGATCTGCCCCAGGGTTCCCGTGGCACAAATTGTTCCGGTTGCCAGCGAGGGCTGGTAGCCGGCTTTTAACATGGTTGGCAGTGACAGCACGCCCATGGTAACAACCGTTGCCCCAACGATTCCGGTACTCGCCGCCAGCAGCATGCCGACGATAATGACTGACAGGCCCAGCCCGCCACGCATTTTGCCAAACAGCAGAGTCATGCCATTGAGCAGGTCCTCGGCAATCCTTGATTTCTCCAGCATGACACCCATGAACACAAACATGGGCACGGCAAACAGGGTCGTATTGGCAATAATATTGCCGTATATCCTGTTAGGGATGGCATTGAGAAAAGAGGCATCAAAGGTGCCTGTCAGTACACCGATTCCGGCAAAGGCCAGAGAAGTCCCTGCCAAAGTGAATGCCACCGGATAACCGGCAAGCAAGACCACACAGATGGCGATAAAAAGCAGAAAGGGCATCAACTCCATCATAGGGTGCCGATTTCCTCTTCATCGAGACTCAGTTCCGGGTCCAGCTTTCTGCTTTCTGGTATGAAAAGCAGGCAGACATTGCGCATTATTTCAGTGAGGCCCTGCAGCAACAGGATCACACACATCAACAGGATGGTGGTTTTCAGCAGATAAACAAAAGGCAGTCCGTTGGCTTCCGGAGAATCTTCGCGAATTGCCCAGGAAGACATCACGTAATCCCAGCTGCTGATCAGAATAAACACAGCAACCGGAAGCAGCAGAAAAATTGCGCCCAGCAAATTTACCCAGGCTTTGTATCGTTCACTTGCTCCGCCGTAAATTATATCGACGCGGACATGGGCATTGTGCTTGAGGGTGAAACCGACAGTGAAAAAAACCAGAATGGCGTTGAGGTAATTAAGCGATTCCTGCACGGCTATTGAGCCACTGTTGAACACATAGCGGCTGATTACAATATAGCAGGTGACCAGTACAATCAGCACAGCAAGCCAGGCGGAGGCCTTGCCGATAATCTCAGTGAATTTGTCCAGTGGCTTTATTATTTTTGTGAGTAATAGCATCGTGCTGCCGCTTGCACTCTCCTGCTTAACCTGGTGTTGGAACAACGAAAAGTTCTTGCCTGACTTGCCCCCCTGAAAAGTGCGAAGAATAGCACAATAGTCGGCAGCAAGCCTTCTATAAGAAGAGTAAGCGCATGCTTAACCAGATCAGCAGGGCGAACACCAGCACCGTGATCAGTGCCAGCAGTGAGAACAGCAGCAGTTTTATTCGCGCACTCAGACGACGCAGGAATGGGTCTTTGGCTAAAACCGGGGCGGGTAGTTCCTGAAACAGCTCAATACAGGCCAGTACCAACATGCCCCACAGGGTAGCAACGATGGCTGGTTCAAGCAGCTCAAGAGCCAGGCCTGAGCTTGCCAGCAGGCAGTAGGCTGTCAACAGAAGCGCAAACAGGGTGAATATAATCAGCAGAATCTTCAGCGGCTTTAAAAAACGCGCGCAGAGATTCAGAACCCGTATAACGGTTTTCAACAGTTACACTCGCCTCATGCTTCAGACATGCACGGTCAGCAAATCACATTCAACGCCATGGGCGACGCCGGTAGAAATTGAACCAAAAAGCAGTTCCCAGCCGTGACGACCATGGTTGCCCATGATAATCAGATCAGCACCAATTTCACTGGCCAGCTCCTTGATTTCCCGGGCCGGCTGGCCAAGCAGGGTATGCAGGCGGCTTTCCGGTATGCCGATATTACCGCCCATTTCCAGCAGGCTCTGGCGAGCCTGTTCAGCCGCTTCCTGATGCAGACCATCGACATCAATGCTTGAAATTTCAATCGCATAGCCGACGGCAATGGGCTCTATCACATGCACCATACTAAGCTGGGCATCTCCCGCCTTGGCTATCTGCCGTGCTTTATCAAGAATCAAGGCGGAATCCTGGGAAAGATCAACTGCTACAAGAATATTTTTATAGAGGTTCATGACTGACATCCTGAAAAGTGAAGAATTCCATCGCTTGAAGTGTAGTTATTACACCGCATGACTACAAGCGATAGCTTGATACAGGTCAAGCAGGCTTTTTTGTTAGAATTGCCGTTTTACAGGCATGATGAGGTTGGTTTGAAACAGGAACAGGAAGCAATCATACAGCTGCCCGCCGGGCTGGATGACGAAGGACAGCAGGTACTGGAACAGCTGCATGTATATATACTGGGAAAAGACGCTCATTACGAAATAAAACAGACCCCCCTGTTCGTGCGCAATCTGGCTCGTGGAGACATTATCAGTGTCGATCCGCAAAGACCGGAAATTTTTAAAGTGCTGGAGCGCAGCGGTAATCTGGCAGTACGCATTTTTCGTAAACAGGGACTTGATGATCTTGAACTAAGTCTGACTCCGCAGGTTGAAAAACTGGATGGCAAACTCGATTTGCAGACTGCAAGAGGCCTGAGTTATTCACTACATGTCAATCTTGGTTTTGCAGCAATAGAGACTCTGATGGATAACGCCATGGCCGCGTTTCCCGGAGCTGTCTGGTATTATGGCAATGTTTATGATCCAGCCGACGGGGTTACGCCGCTGAACTGGTGGAGCAGCTTTATCAACCAGATATAAATATCCGCAAACCTTGAATCGAAAACCCAAACTGAAAATAAAGTACTGAGAACACTATGCTAATTGTTTTATCGCCCGCCAAAACACTGGATTATGAAAGTCCGCTGAGAACCAGAAAGTTTACCCAGCCGGCCTTCCTGGACGACTCAGAAAAGCTGGTTAAAACCATGCGCAAATATTCGCCGGATGACATATCCGAACTGATGCATGTCAGTGCGAAAATTGCCGAGCTGAATTTCTCGCGTTACCTGGACTGGGAGCAGCCCTTTAGTCCGGAAAATGCCCGGCAGGCCATTTTTGCCTTCAAAGGCGATGTTTATACCGGCCTGGAAGCACAGCAGTTTAAAGCAGCAGATCTGGACTTTGCACAAAAGCATTTACGCATACTGTCCGGGCTTTACGGATTACTGCGGCCACTGGACCTGATGCGGCCATACCGTCTGGAGATGGGCATTAAATTAAAAAATTCACGTGGCAATACGCTTTATGATTACTGGTCAGATCAGGTGACGGCAGCGGTCAATGAAGTGCTGCAAAGCCAGAAAGACAAACTGCTGGTTAATCTGGCTTCCAACGAATATTTTAAGGTACTTGATAAGAGCGGCTTGCAGGGCAAGCTTGTGACGCCGGTGTTCAAGGATTATAAAAACGGGCAGTACAAAGTGATCAGTTTTTTTGCCAAAAAAGCCCGAGGCCTGATGGCTGCACATGCGATTCGCAAGCGGGCCAAATCCCTGGCAGACCTGCAGTCTTTCAATGCTGAAGGTTACCGTTTCAGCAAGAAGGATTCCGATGAATCAAAGCTGGTGTTTTTGCGAAAGCAAGAGTGACGCTCAGCTGCCTGAAGCTTTTAAAGTCCCAGGTGTCCCATGGTTTCGATAATTTCCAGTGCAACTCTCGCAGCTTTGGGATGTTTTTCTTCAATTTCATCAAACAGTTCCTCAGCCAGGCTCTTGATATCACCATCAGCCGGCTGTGCACCCTCCCAGCTATCAAGCTGTGATTGAAGTTGTGCCAGCAGCAGCTCCTGTTGCGGGCTGCTTTCATCCCCGGCAAGTCTTTCATGTAACTCGCTGATCAGGCCTTCAATTTTGGCTTTTGCCATGATGCTTACCTCTTTTGTGCTGCTTAAGTGCTGTTTTTTACACGTCGAACGTGCCTGTTTAAAATTATACGGACAAAACCGGATCAGTTCTCACCTTTTTTATAGGGCAAATGTTTTTCTGCAAGGCGCTGGTATTGTGTCAGGTGCTGTTTTTCTTCTTCAAGAAATTGTTCAATGGCGGCGCTGAATTCCGGGTGAGAAATCCAGTGGTTGGAATAGGTTTCAACAGGTTCAAAACCACGCTGAATTTTGTGTTCGCCCTGAGCCCCGGAATCAAAACGCTGCAAGCCCTGCGCAATACAATAGTCCAGGCCCTGGTAATAGCAGGTTTCAAAATGCAGGAACTCCCATTCCTGATCGCAGCCCCAGTAGCGCCCGTACAGGGTCTGCTCATCCTTGAAACTGAGTGCGCCAGCGATA
Source organism: Gammaproteobacteria bacterium UBA5109 (assembly GCA_002414385.1). Classification (GTDB taxonomy): domain Bacteria; phylum Pseudomonadota; class Gammaproteobacteria; order Pseudomonadales; family Pseudohongiellaceae; genus UBA5109. The sequence continues at coordinate 195,930 of DHZH01000002.1, read as the reverse complement.
TAGCGCTGCTCTTTTTTTGCCATAATCAATACCAGGTTTTCCGGCATAAGCCGGCCGATTTCCATAAAAAAAGGCAGATTCAGGTAAGCCGAACGTCCTCGAACCAGATAGGTGTTCTGATAGAAGCGGTAAAAATGCTGCCAGTGTTCAGTGGTGATTTCCCTGCCTTCCAGGCACTCAAACTCGATGGCGCTGTCTTTTATCCGGCGGCGCTCTTTGTTGATATTTTTCCGTTTTCTTGACGCGAAACTCTGCAGGAAGTCATCAAAACTGCTGTAGCCTTTATTAAACCACTGATACTGGCAGCCAAGCCTTTGCTGCATGCCAAGGTCTTTTAACATTTCGTAGTGCTGTTTATCAGGAAACAGCACATGCCAGCTTGATGCCCCCAGGCTGGCAGCCCGTTGTTGAATGTCAGTCATAATTACCTGCAGCAGGGCTTTTTCATCCTGGCCACGGGCAATACATATCCGTGGGCCGCTGGAAGGAGTAAAGGGGATAGCAGTCAGAAACTTTGGGTAATAATTAAGCCCGTGACGGTAATAGGCGTCCGCCCATGACCAGTCAAAAACATACTCTCCCATGGAGTGGTTTTTCAGGTACAAGGGCATAAGCGCGAGCAGATCACCGCTGTCATTTTTAACTAACAGATGTGAGGCTTTCCAGCCGCTTTCAGCACTTGTACAGCCGCTGGTTTCCAGCGCCTGCAGAAATTCATGACGCATAAATGGGTACGCGGAGTTGACCAGTGCATTCCAGTTTTTGGCAGCGATCTCGCTGATACTGTCCAGATACAAAAACTGCAACTCTGCATTCATAGAAGACGACTTTATTGCGGTACTGATATGGGTTAAGGTGCTCTGGTCTTTGAGTGTACAAGAAGCACCATAATGAACAAAGGGCTGGAAAAAGTTTTAATCAAGGCTGACAGGGTTTCCGTGCACGGGGGCCACAGCGGGCAGTTCTGTCAGCATGCCAGCGACAAGCTGGAAGAAATTGTCCAGGCTTATATCACTCAGGGCTTTCGCTGGGCCGGCATAACTGAACATATTCCTCCTGCCAGTGATGCCATGCGTTATCCTGATGAAAAACAGGCCGGATTGAGCGCAGACTTTCTGCAGGAGCGCTTTGCCGAATACTTCCGTCTCGGCCGCGAACTTCAACAAAAATATCGCGAACAAATCGAGCTGTTTCTGGCCTTTGAAATTGAACATTATCCCGGTTCTGAAACTCATGTAGAGGCACTGATCGAACAATACCAGCCGGACTACCTGGTTGGATCATTGCATCATGTTGGCAAAACCGGCATTGATTACAGTCATGAACTATTTCAGCAGGCACTGCAGGAAGCCGGCAGCATGACGCAACTGTATTGTGATTATTTTGATGCCCAGTTCGACATGCTGCAGAAATTCAAACCGTCTGTGGTCGGACATTTTGATCTAATCAGGATTTATGACCAGGATTATCTGAAGACCTTGAAGCAGGATGCCGTGCAGGAAAGAATCACCCGAAACCTCGACTTTATTGCTGAAAACAGGCTGATACTTGATTTCAATTTACGTGGTTTTGATAAAGCCATGGAGCAATATCCATCGCTGAGCATTATTAAACAGGCACTGCAGAAAAATATTGCCCTGGTTCCCGGTGATGATTCCCATGGCGTGTCATCGGTCGGTAGAAACTATGATCAGGGCCTGACAGTTTTAAGCAATCTTGGAGCCACACTTGACTGGCAAAAACCGAACCTGATGCAGTATTAGGCAGTGCTTCGGAATAAATAATCCAGGACTGTTGCTACGAAAATAATCAGCCCGACATAATTATTATTCAGAAAAGCCCTGAAGCAATCGGCAGGTTCGCGGTTCCAGGTCAGGGTATGCTGATAAACAAACAACAAACCCGCCAGTACCAGGCCAAACTCAAACCAGTTACCCAGGCCAAAATAGTTCGCGCTCAGGGCCATTGTTACCAGAAAAAACATCTGCAAAAATCCGATAACAAAAATATCGCCCTCAGCAAAAAGAATCGCGGTGGATTTGATGCCAATTTTCAGGTCATCGTCACGGTCAACCATGGCATATTGCGTGTCATAGGCAATGGTCCACAGAAGATTGGCGATATACAGAAGCCAGGCCTGGGCAGGAAGTGAGCCGGTCTGGGCAGTGAAAGCCATCAGGCCACCCCAGGAAAATGCCGCTCCCAGGACCACCTGTGGCAAATGGGTATAACGCTTCATGAAAGGATAAGTCAGGGCCAGCCCCACGGCAGCAACGGCCATTGCGACGGTTAACCAGTTGGTCATCAGCACCAGTAAAAATGCGATAAAACACAGGGCAGCACAACACAGCAAGGCATCCCGCGCGCTTAACTCACCAGTGGCCAGCGGCCGGTCACGGGTTCGCTCAACATGAGCGTCAAAATCACGGTCGGCAAAATCATTAATACAGCAGCCGGCAGCCCGCATCAGCAAGGTTCCGGTAAAAAAGATCAGCACCAGTTTCAGGTCCGGGGAGCCGGAACCGGCAATCCACAGGCACCATAAGGTCGGCCATAAGACCAGATAAAAGCCGATCGGCCGGTGCATGCGCGTCAGGCGCCAGAAGGCTGGCAGTTTGCGGGCTGAAACAGGAAACCGCTTTTCGAAGTGCTGCCAGAGTCCGGCTTTCAAGGCTGAGCATTGTTGCCTGAGGGATTGGATATAGGATTTCAATGACATGTGAATAGTTTATAAGTGAGACGCAATTATAGACACACTTAGATGAGCATTGAATAAAACAAAGCGCACTGTTTAAATGGTTTTCTGAGCTTTCCCAAGCTGATTGAGTGAATGAAGAAAATCAAACTACACTGGCAGATACTGATAGCCATCATACTGGCTTTTATTTTCGGACAGATTACCGGCACAGAAATGAGCATCGCCGGGGTCAGCTTCTATGCCGTTTATGACTTTATCGGCACGCTTTTCCTCAATGCTCTGCAGATGATAATCGTGCCGCTGATCATGTCATCCATTATCTGCGGCGTGGCAAATCTGGGTGGGCGAGGTGACCTGGGGCGCCTGGGTGGCATGACCCTGGGTTACTATGCCATGACCAGCACCCTGGCTATTCTGGTTGGTTTATTGGTGGTGAATATTCTTGCACCGGGCATCATTGATGGTGCGCCAGCCGGTGACCGCCTTAACCTGAGCACGGATGATGGCGCTCTTGCCTCAACCGTGGCCAGTATTGAAGGGCGTGGTGGCGCCGATATCATTGCCATCTTTTTACGCATGATTCCCTCCAATGTCATATCGGCCGCTGCCGAAGGGCAGATGCTGGGACTGATTTTCTTTTCCCTGGTGTTCGGGTTTTTCATGACCCAGATTCCCAACCGTCAGGGTGAAGTGCTGCTGAATTTCTGGCAGGGAATTTCTGAAACCATGATGCGAATTACCATGTGGGTCATGCGTTTTGCTCCTTTCGGGGTTTTTGGACTGGTGGCAGCCACCATTGCAGAAACCGGATTTGCCGCCTTCCAGCCCATGCTGATGTTTTTTATCACTGTCCTGATAGCGCTGGGCCTGCATATGGTCGTGGTATTGCCGCTGTTATTAAAATACATAGGGGGTGTCAGTCCGGTGGCGCACTACCGGGCCATGGCGCCGGCGATCCTGACTGCATTTTCTACCTCTTCCTCCTCAGCCACCTTGCCCCTGACCATGGAATGTGTGGAGAAGAATGCCGGGGTTTCCGAGAAAACCACCAGCTTTGTGCTGCCCCTGGGGGCCACGGTCAATATGGACGGCACGGCCCTGTATGAATGTGTGGCGGCACTGTTTCTGGCGCAGGCCTACGGACTGGATCTGACCTTTACTACCCAGTTCACTGTGGTGTTGATTGCCCTGTTGACTTCCATTGGCGTGGCCGGGATACCGGCAGCCAGCCTGGTCGCCATTACCGTCATCCTCACGGCCATTGGCTTGCCGATTGAAGCCATAGGGTTGTTACTGGTGACCGACAGGATTCTGGATATGTGCCGTACGGCTGTGAATGTTTTCAGTGATTCCTGTGGTGCCGTGATCATTGCCAAACGCCTGGGCGAACCGGGGGTTCTGGAATCTTCGCCGCAAAGCTATACAGGCAGCTCCCTCGCGGCTGACGACTAAGTTCAGACCGTACCGTATTGCTGATTGACTGATAGCCAGCGGTCAATCAGGGCATCAATAATTTGCGGATGTGTTTCACGGATACGACCGGCCCAGCGATGAATATCCTCCTGCAGGTGGGCATCACGACTCAGATCGGCAAGCCGGTAATTCATCAGGCCGGTCTGACGCGTACCAAGCACTTCACCCGGCCCGCGTATTTCCAGATCCTTTTGGGCAATATAAAAACCATCATTACTGCTGCGCATTATGGTCAGGCGTTTCTGACTCAGTTCAGATAGCGGCTTGCGATAAAGCAAAAGACAATGACTGTCGGTGTTGCCACGCCCGACCCTGCCACGTAACTGATGTAGTTGCGCCAGCCCCAGACGTTCCGGATTTTCGATTATCATCAGTGAGGCATTGGGTACATCGACGCCAACCTCAATGACTGTGGTCGCCACCAGCAGATGTATTTCCCCGCTTTTGAACTGATTCATGATCTGGCTTTTTTCTGCAGCTTTCATGCGCCCGTGAATCAGGCCGACATTAAGGCCAGCAAGCTGCTGCTGTAGATTTGTATACGTGGCTTCGGCAGCCTGGCACTGCAGTGCTTCTGATTCTTCGATCAGGGTACAGACCCAGTAGGCCTGTCGGCCCTGGGCACAGGCTTCCCGGATTCTTGCAATCACTTCATCGCGGCGTGAATCAGCGATCAATAAAGTATTGACCGCAGTACGACCCGGCGGCAGCTCATCAATCACGGAATAATCCAGGTCGGCGTAGGCACTCATCATCAGGGTTCGGGGAATAGGCGTGGCTGTCATTACCAGCTGATGCGGAACCAGTCCGTGAGGCTGCCCTTTCTCGAGCAAAGCCAGGCGCTGATGAACGCCAAAGCGGTGTTGCTCATCGATGACCAATAGCCCCAGTTGTGAGAAGACAACCTCATCCTGGAACAGGGCGTGGGTCCCGATAATTATCCCGGCCTGACCGCTGGCTATCAAAGCCAGGGTTTCAGCCCGCTTGTTGCCTTTGATTTTGCCACTGAGAAAACAGACTTCGATATTGCTGCCTTCAAGCATGGCCATAAAGTTCAGGAAATGTTGTTCTGCCAGAATTTCAGTTGGTGCCATAATGGCCACCTGAAAGGCGTTTTCAACCGTCTGCAGAGCCGCAAGAATTGCCACCATGGTTTTACCGGAACCCACGTCCCCCTGTAGCAGCCGCAACATCGGAACATTGCTTGCCAGGTCCTTGCTAACTTCGGCAAAAGCTTTCTCCTGTGCAGCAGTCAGGGTAAAGGGCAGGGACTGTAATAATGCCGGAATCAGGGACCTGCTGGCGGATAATTTTGCCGCTTTTTCTTTTCTTGCCCTGTCACGCATACGGCGCAGGCATAAAAAATGTGCCAGTAATTCTTCAAAAACCAGACGTTGCTGACAGGGATGTGTGCCGGCTTCAAGGGCAGACAGCTCAGCATCCTTGGGGGGATGATGAACATAATTCAGTGCTTCGTGCAGCGTGCTGTTGTGCAGGTCTTCAAGCAAGTCCTGCGGCAGTAGTTCTTTTAATGAATCAGGAGAGCGGTTTAGCAGGACCAGGGCCTGCTCGATAATATTTCGCAGGCGATTTTGTTGCAGACCATCAGTGCTTGGATAAACGGGGGTCAGGCGCTGGTTAGCGGGAAAACTTTCACCACTGGCAAGAACTTTATATTCAGGATGAAACATCTCCACCCCGCTGCGCCCCCAGCGAGCTTCGCCATAACAACGAATACGTTTACCGTCGGCCAGATTGCTTTTTTGTGCCGCACTGAAATGAAAGAAACGCAGATTGGCAATGCCACTGGAATCTTTGATTTTTACCAGTAAACTGCGACGCCGGCCAAAAACGATGGCGCTGCCAAGAATTTCCCCCTCGATAACCACATCACGACCAGGCTGAAGTGCAGCAATGGGAGTCAGACGTGTACGATCCTGATACCTGAATGGCAAATGAAACAGCAGATCTGCCGGAGAAAAGATATTCAGGTTTGCAAGTTTTTTTGCCAGTGCCGGCCCAACACCTTTGAGCTGCGTCAGGGACATTTTATCCAGGGGCAAGAGTTTTGCAGAATGTGCAGTAGTGTTGAGTTTCTTTACGGGCATGATGCAATTCTAGGGGGTTTTTATGCAGGGCGCTAATAGGAAGTGACAGGCATAATGCTTGCCGTGACCGTTTCCGGGACATGAGGTAGAATCAGCGGGCCGGACCGGGGAAATATCTCCTGATCATTCAGGGCTTTGTTTGAGGTATTTGTAAAATATCCGTTGATGTAGCACCTTAACCCTGCGGCAGGTAACGGGCATATCAAAACCACCTGCGGATAAAGCCAAGCAATACTAAAGCCATGAGCGAAAATACTAAGATACTGATTGTTGATGAGGACCCTGAGCTGCTGGCCAGCCTCAGTCAGCAATTACAGGAAAATGCCTATCAGGTATTCACTGCTGGCGATACAAGCCAGGCAAAGACAGTTTTACTGGCTGAAGATCCGGAATTACTGGTACTTGATTTAATGCTGCACGAAATGGAAGGCCAGGACTTGCTGGCCTTCATTGAGCAGCAGGAACTGACTACCAGTGTGATCGTTATCAGTGAGGAAACCGGATTTGATGTGGTCAGCAGCGCTTTCCGTTCCGGTGTGTTTGACTATCTGCAAAAGCCCTTTGAGCTGGATGAATTTCTGGCGACAGTCAGATATGCCATGAGCAAGCGCGAGGTAGAACAGGACTTCCTGTCTTTACGTAAAAAGCTTGAACGCTCCGAAAAGCTTCACCGGTTCATGGTGGAAAGTTCACCGGATATTATTTTTATTGTTGATAAAGGCGGACACTTTGTCTTTGTCAACAAGCGTGCTGAAGAAGCACTGGGCTACAGCAAAAATGAATTACTCGGTGAACATTACTCTTTTATTGTCGAGCCCCGCTGTCTGGAACAGGCAGCATATTGCTTTCAGGAAAGACGGGAAGGAGCAAGAGCGACACGGGAAGAAGAGATCTGGCTACGCTGTAAAGAAATACCACAGATTGACAGCAGAAAAAAGATCGCCATCGAGCTGAATTCCGTCGGCGTTTATGAAAACAGCGATGCGCAGGGATTAAAAAACTTTTCCGGGACCTATGTTGTCGCCCGGGATGTCACTGAGCGGCTGGCATCGGAAAAACTGATTCACTATCAGGCTTACCATGATTTACTGACAGGATTGCCCAACCGGGCTTTGTTTATGGACCGTCTCAGCAATACGATTAATAACGCCAGGCGAGAAAACCGAAAACTGGCAGTAATGTTTCTGGACCTGGATCGCTTTAAAGTAGTGAATGACAGTCTCGGACATTCTATAGGAGACACACTTTTGCAACTTGTCAGTGAGAGACTGGATGAGTGTTTACGTGAAAGTGATACGCTGGCAAGAATCGGTGGTGATGAATTTATGGTGCTGCTGCCATTTGTTGAATCGGTCGAAGATGCGCAGATCGTTGCAGAAAAAGTGGTTAGCGCTATCAAGAAGCCATTTGTCATTAATGATCATGAACTCTACGTTACCGTCAGTATTGGCATATCGATATACCCTCATGATGGCGAAAATGCCGAGATGCTTATCAAGAATTCAGACATAGCCATGTATCACACAAAAGAAGCCGGAAAAGATAATTTTCATCGTTATGATCAGAACATGAGTGAAAAAAATGATTTGTTGCTATCGATAGAAAATGAAATTCGTACCGGACTCAAAGAAGGGCAGTTTGAAGTGTTTTATCAGCCGCAAATCAGACTGGAAGACGGCCAGATTGTTGGTGTGGAAGCATTGTTACGCTGGAATCATCCGCAGCAGGGCCTGTTGTCACCATCCAACTTTATTACCGTAGCCGAAGAAAGCGGACTAATCTGTGAACTTGGAGACTGGGTGCTGGAAGAGGTGTTGAGCGTTATAGCTGACTGGAAAAAAGACGGCCTCAGGGTCGAGCGCTTTGCCATTAATTTTTCCGGTAAAGAGATCGAACAAAACAATTTTGCCGACAAAATTATCGATTCCCTGAAAAAGCATTCTGTGGACGCCAGTCAGCTGGAAATTGAAGTGACTGAAGGGGTACTGATGCGCAATATTGAAAACAGTCTGGCAAAAATAAAACAGCTACACGATGTCGGTGTAAATATTGCCATTGATGATTTCGGTACGGGCTATTCATCCCTGAGTCTGCTGCAAAAGCTACCGATAAATCGACTTAAAATTGATCGCAGTTTTATTCAGGATATGGAGGAATCAACTGACCGCTTTATCATTGAGGCAATTGCGCACATGGCCAGGGGCCTGAAACTGGAAATGGTAGCCGAAGGGGTTGAGCAGGATTACCAGCTGCGTTATCTACATCAACTGCAATGCCCGATAGTCCAGGGCTTTGTTTTCAGTCAGGGGGTGCCGGCAGATGAGGCAAAAAGTTTTATCGCCTCGACCCAGGCCATGCTGGATGAGCAGGAAAAAGAACAGCGCCTCAGTTCTTGATACGGCTAACCTTGCTTACTGGCTTGATTACCCTGACACGTTTCATGACGCGCGCCAGATGAATCCGGTTCCGCACACTGACGGTCAGGTTGACGATACTGAATTGAGCGTCGCGGTCAGAGGTGGTGATTTTTTCAATATTGGCTTCACAGGCAGTAACTGCATTGGCGATGGTCGCTATCAGGCCACGCTGATGTTCCAGTTCAATCCGCAACTCCACAGGGAATTCGCCTTCTACTCCCGGGTCCCAGCGTAATGACAGGTGTTTTTTCGGATCATTGAGAATTTCAGCGATATTGTTGCAGCTTTCCACATGCACGATCATGCCGCGGCCTGAGGAAACATAGCCGACAATCGGGTCTCCCGGAATCGGATGGCAGCATTTGGCAAAAGACATCACCATACCTTCTGCACCGTGAATCGCCAGCGCCGCATCGTCCTCACCGGGCTCCGGTTTGCTGGCGGAATCACCTGGCAGCAAACGCCGGGCAACGATATAGGCCATGCGGTTACCCAGGCCAATATCCTCCAGTAAATCATCCAGCACATCAAAATCGGTTTCTTCCAGCAGGCCGCCGACCTTGTCTTTGGGAATATTCGACAGATTGTAGCCAAAGCCAGCCAGGGTTTTATTCAACAGCCGGCGTCCCAGGGTAATGGCCTCGGAGCGGCGCTGTTTTTTCAGAAAGTGGCGGATATTGCTGCGTGCTTTACCGGTCACGACAAAATTCAGCCAGGCCGGATTCGGGTGGGTACCGGAAGCGATGATTTCAACGGTCTGGCCACTTTGCAGTGGCTCGCTCAGGGGTGCCAGGCGACGGTTTATACGGCAGGCCACACAGGAATTACCGACATCCGTATGTACCGCATAGGCGAAATCCACGGCGGTAGAACCGGAAGGTAATTCCAGGATTGCCCCCTTGGGAGTAAAGACATAAATTTCATCCGGGAACAGATCGGTTTTGACATGCTCGATAAATTCCTGGGAATCACCGGCCTGTTCCTGCATCTCCAGCAGGTCCTGTACCCACTGACGGGCCCGGATATGGCTTTGATTGGGTATTTCATTGTGTGATTTATAGAGCCAGTGGGCAGCGATCCCGTTGTTGGCCATGGCTTCCATGTCTTCGGTACGAATCTGAATTTCAATCGGGATGGCATGAATGCTGAACAGGGTCGTGTGCAGTGACTGATACCCGTTTACCTTGGGAATGGCAATGTAGTCCTTGAAGCGTCCCGGAACCGGTTTATACAGGTTGTGCACAGCACCGAGAATGCGGTAACAGGTGTCAACCTGATCGGTAATGATGCGAAAGGCAAAAACGTCCGTAATTTCGCGGAAAGAGCGGCGTTTTTCGCGCATCTTCTTGTAAATGCTGTAAATATGCTTTTCCCGTCCGACCACACGCCCAGGCAGGTTCTCGCGTTGCAGACAGGCCGTCAATGCTGATTCGAGTTGCTTGACGATTTCCTTACGGTTGCCGGTGATACTCTTGACGGCGGCTTCCAGGCGCCGGGCACGCATCGGATACAGTGCCTCAAAACCGCGTTGCTCAAGCTCCAGGCGGATATTATGCATGCCCAGGCGGTTGGCGATGGGGGCATAGATCTCCAGTGTTTCACGCGCAATACGCCGCTGCTTCTCCGGCTTGAGTACACCCAGGGTGCGCATGTTGTGCATGCGGTCGGCAAGTTTTACCAGGATTACACGGATATCCTTGGCCATGGCCAGGGCCATTTTCTGGAAGTTTTCCGCCTGTGCTTCGGCGCGGGTACTGAATTCGATACGGTTCAGCTTGCTGACACCTTCGACCAGATCGGCTACGGTCTGCCCGAACTGTCCGGCGATGGCATCCTGCGTGATGCCGGTATCTTCTATGACATCGTGCAGCATGGCCGCTGCCACGCTCTGATGGTCCATGTGCATTTCGCGCAGAATGCCGGCGACGGCCAGAGGGTGCGCGACATAGGGACCACCGGAGATACGTTGCTGGCCATCGTGGGCCTGCTCAGCATAAAAGTAGGCACGACGCACGATATTGACCTGGGCCGGTTCCAGATATTCGGCCAGGTCATTAGCCAGGGTGTCGATGCTTTCAGTAGTGATGTCAGCCTCCAGGGGAATTCAGTGAAGGCTGATGACAGAATGCCTTACTGCTCTTCACTGTCTCCGTCAGTATCAGCAGGCGCGTCTTCAGGCTGGTTTTCTTCCGGTACTAGCTCGGCTCCCATGGCATCTTCAATGGAGATGTCATTTTTGGGAGTAGCTGTGGCTTCCTCGGAAGTCGGGGCTTCAGGCACGTCTTGCGAGATATCTTCTTCAGGAGTATCAATTAAAATTGAAGCGTTCACAAGTCCTTCAGCGACCTCTCGAAGTGCCAGAACAGTAGGCTTGTCGTTGTCTTCCGGGACCATCGGGTCCTTGCCGCCGGTCTGGATCTGACGTGCACGCTTGCTGGCAACCATGACCAGTTCAAAACGGTTTTCGACCTTGTCTAAACAATCTTCTACGGTAATTCGTGCCATTTGCTTGTCCTGTCGAGGCCTGGTATTGGCCCCTGATCAATAAGTTAGCTGTATTTGCGGGGCGGCAATTATAAAAGTTTTAGCTGGATTTTGGTAGCAGGTTTTTAATCAGCGCCTGCTGTTGCGCCAGCTCCTGTTCTGTTGGGCGGTATTCTCCCTTGCAGATTGCCAGCAAAGTCGTCACCGCATGGTCAAAATCATCATTGACCACCAGATAATCCGCCAGTTCATAGTGCGACAATTCATTGACGGCTTCTGTCATACGTTTTTCGATGACTTCAGGATTATCCTGTGCCCGGTTTTGCAGGCGACTGCGCAGTGCTTCCAGCGAGGGCGGCAGGATAAAAATACTCACCGCTTCGGGAATCAGTTGCTTGATCTGGGAGGCGCCCTGCCAGTCAATTTCCAGAATCACATTCCAGCCTGCCTGCAGATGCTCTTCTACCCAGGATTTTGAAGTGCCGTAAAAATTGTCAAAGACACGGGCACTTTCCAGAAATTCGCCGCCTTCCTGCATGGCCTGAAACTGTTCCGGCGTAACAAAGTGATAATTTACGCCGTCTTTTTCAATGGGGCGTTTGGGACGTGTGGTATGGGAAACGGATACGCAGAGCCTGGTGGCATCGGCATCGGCTGTCTTGACGAGCGCATTCACCAGAGAGGTTTTTCCGGCACCGGAAGGAGCTGAAATTAATAGTAAAGAACCGGGCAGCATGGTTTCAGACTGGACCTTACTCAATATTCTGGATCTGCTCACGCATCTGTTCAATCAGCACCTTGAGCTCGACGGCATTCAGGGTGGTTTCTGTCACGACAGCCTTGGAGCAGATGGTATTGGCTTCGCGATTGAGCTCCTGCATCAGGAAGTCCAGCTTGCGGCCAACCGGATCATGCTGTTCGAGAATATTGCGCACTTCCTGTACATGCGTCTCCAGGCGGTCGGTTTCTTCGGAGATATCAGCCTTTTGCGTCAGCATGACAATCTCCTGCTCTATCCGCCCCTGATCCAGTTCCTGGACCATGTCGGCAAGGGCTTCGCGTAATTTGTTTGCCTGGGCCTGGAGAATTTCCGGCATGGCGGTTTTGATCTCGGCAATAATTGCGCTGATCTTTTCCAGACGTTGCTGAATAAAGCGTTTGAGTTGTTCGCCTTCCTTGTTACGTTGATCCTGCAGGTTCAAGAGGCAGGCTTTGAACAGTTCCATCACCGCCGGTTCTATGGCTTTCAGGTCATCCTGGCTGTCCTGGATCAATCCGGGCCAGCGTAATACATCCAGCGTGCTTGCCGGCTGCAAACCGGGGATCTTGCTGCTGATATCCTGCTGGGCCTGTTTGAGCTGGGCCAGCAGATCCTCATTCAGATGTATGTCAATGGCCCCCAGGTTGGCCGTGAACTTGAGTTGGGCATCTATCTTGCCGCGTTTCAGTGAGCTTCGCACTTGCTCACGACAGGCCATTTCCATGCCGCGCATGGATTCCGGCAGTCGTACACTGGCTTCCAGATAACGGTGATTGACGGAACGGATTTCCCAGACCAGTGTGCCCCATTCATGCTCGGCCTGCTGGCGAGCAAAGGCAGTCATGCTTTGCGTCATGTGACTGAACTACTCAAAAAAACAAGGCAAGCACTATAGCGGATTTGCCGGATATTATAAAATTGATTTGCTGATCCCGGGCCAGTCGATACAATGCCATGCTACAAATTGCCGGCCAGGCAATTCTGCACCAGTAAAAATAGACGGAGAAGTTAATGTCTGAATCAGTCCGACCCAGCGGTAGAGCTGCGGATCAATTACGCGAAATAAGCATCACCCGGAACTACACCAAACATGCCGAAGGTTCGGTACTGGTTGAATTCGGCGACACCAAAGTGCTGTGTACCGCTTCAGTGGAAGACAATGTCCCGCGTTTTCTCAAGGGCAAGGGACAGGGCTGGGTGACAGCCGAATACGGCATGTTGCCTCGCTCAACGGGTTCCCGCATGGATCGGGAAGCCGCACGTGGCAGACAGAGTGGACGCACCCAGGAGATACAGCGCCTGATCGGCCGCGCTCTGCGGGCGGCGGTTGATCTCAGGCAGCTTGGCGAAAACACCATCAAGCTGGATTGTGATGTGATTCAGGCTGACGGCGGAACCCGCACAGCATCCATCACCGGTGCCTGTGTCGCGCTGGTCGATGCGCTTGCCGTTATGCAGGAGCGCGGCATGATCAAACAGAGCCCCCTGCAGCAAATGATTGCCTCGGTTTCGGTGGGGATTGTGCAGGGAGTTGCGGTGCTGGATCTGGATTACAGGGAAGACTCGACAGCTGAGACCGACATGAATGTGGTGATGACGGATAAAGGTGGTTTTATTGAAGTTCAGGGTACCGGCGAAGACGGGGAGTTCAGTGTTGATGAACTGCAGCAGATGATCACCCTGGCACAGGCCGGTATCGGGGACCTGCTGGCTGCCCAGCAGAAAGCGCTTGGAGACTGAGCATGAAACATTTTCAGACAGAGTTTCTGGATTTTGTCACGGAGGAAAATATCCTCCGCTTTGGGGAGTTCACCCTGAAGTCGGGGCGCAAGAGCCCGTATTTTTTTAATGCCGGATTATTCAGCAGCGGCGCATCCCTGAGCCAGGTTGGCAGTGCTTATGCAGCTGCCATTGCTGATGCCGAAGTGGATTTTGATGTGCTGTTTGGTCCGGCCTACAAGGGTATCCCCCTGGTCTCGGCCAGTGCCATCGCCCTGGCGCAGGCCTACAGCACCAATAAACCCTATTGTTTTAATCGCAAGGAAGCCAAGGATCACGGGGAAGGAGGCAATATTGTCGGCGCTGAACTCGAGGGCCGGGTACTGATTATCGATGATGTCATCACGGCCGGGACTGCCATTCGTGAGGTAGTGGATCTCATTACTGACGCCGGTGCCGAAGCTGTCGGAGTGGTCGTGGCGCTCGATCGCCAGGAAAAAGGCCAGGGAGAATTATCGGCGATTCAGGAAATTGAAGCCGATTATGGTATTCCGGTACTGAGTATTATCAACCTGCAGCAGATACTTGATTACCTGTCAGAGGGGCAGAATCAGGAGCTGCAGCAATTTTTGCCGCAGATGCAGGCCTACCAGAAACGTTACGGGATATAAAATAGATTAGCCTGTAACAGTTCCCACTGTTCAGGCCAGTTTTCCGTGGGCAGGCGTTTGAAATCACTGCGGACATACTGGGAAATTTTACCTTCAGTGTAGGCAATCAGCAGATTGGCGGATGCCGTGACTGTTTCCCGGGTACGCAGCCCCTCTTTCATTTCCGCTTCACGCAATAGCTGCTTGATCTGGGTTTCCAGTCGTTCAAAAATCTGTGAGACCTGGGTGCGCAGACGATCTGTTTCTCCAGCCAGGGCGTCGCCATTGAGAATCCGGGTAATGCCGGGATTCTTTTCCGCAAAGGTCAGGGTCAGGAATAATATTTTCTGGCACTGGTTTCGCGCAGTATCCCCGTCGGCAACAATACGGCTGATGCGCGAAAACAGGGTATTCTCAATAAAGTCGATCAGGCCTTCGAACATCCGGGCTTTGCTGGGAAAGTGGCGATAAAGAGCGGCTTCGGAAACGCCGACTTTCTCCGCCAGGGTGGCGGTGGTTATCCGGGCGCCGGGATTTTCTTCGAGCATCTGCGCCAGTACCTGCAGAATTTGTTCGCGGCGTGAGCCTTTGTCTGATCTTGCCATTGCTACACCCTCTTCAGGCCTGCATAAAATTCAGGGCTTACTGAACATGCGCAAGCCGGTTGCTGATCTGAGTCCCGACCCCTTTATTGGTGAATATTTCCAGCAATACGGCATGCGGGACACGACCATCAATAATCTGTGCACTGTTTACACCGGAACTGACAGCGTCCAGTGCGCAGCGAACTTTGGGCAGCATCCCGCCATGAATGGTGCCATCGGCAATCAGGTCCTGCACCTGTTCCGTACTCAGGCCGGTCAATACTTCACCCTGCTGATCCTGCACGCCGGCAATATTGGTAAGCAGCAAGAGTTTTTCTGCCCCGACCAGTTGTGCCAGCTTGCCGGCAACCAGGTCGGCGTTGATGTTGTAGGACATACCGTCCTCGCCGGTCCCGATCGGTGCTATGACCGGAATAAAGTCACTGTTGGTGATCATGTTGATGATCTGCGGGTCGATGCTTTCGACCTCGCCGACATGGCCGATATCAATGATTTCCGGTTCCTGCATCTCCGGGGTCTGGTGTGACATTTTAAGTTTTCTGGCGCGGATAAAACTGCCGTCTTTGCCGGTCAGGCCAATGGCTTTGCCGCCGTTCTTGTTAAGCAGGGAAACGATTTCCTTGTTGACCAGACCGCCAAGCACCATTTCCACCACGTCCATGGTTTCGCTGCTGGTGACACGCATGCCCTGAACAAAATCTGATTTGATGCCGAGCTTTTCCAGCAATGAACCAATCTGCGGGCCTCCGCCATGAACCACGATAGGATGCATGCCGACCAGTTTCATGAGCACGATGTCGCGCGCGAAACTGTTTTTCAGCGTTTCGTCAGTCATGGCGTTACCGCCGTATTTCACCACGATGGTCTTGCCGGAAAAACGCTGAATGTAGGGCAGCGCTTCCGTCAACACGGTAGCGATATTACTGGCAGCTTTCAGGTCGAGACTCATTATTTGTATCCAGGGTTAACTAAGCAAATACTCACTTACGTCCAGGTCCTGAATTATAAGGGATATTGAGATTATTCCCAGTCTTGCCTGAAATCGCCGGTGCAGGAAAATTTCTCTGCCGGGTTGATTCGCGACTAAAGTCGCTCCCACAACGAACCAGGCATATCTGTAGGAGGGACTTTAGTCCCGAACAAAACAGCGGCAATGCCTCAACTTAAGTGAAATACCTGCTGTTTAAAATGGCAGGCTGAGATCGGGCAGGACACGCAGTAATTCATTACGAAACTGCTGTTGAATTTCAGCCAGGGCAGCCTGGTCCTGTGCTTCAAAACGCAGGACCAGATTGGCGGTGGTGTTGGAGGCCCGAATCAGTCCCCAGCCGGAATCCAGCATTACCCGCAAGCCATCCAGCTGGTTTATTTCAGTCCCTGGCAGGGAAAACTGATCCTGCAGGATTCGCATCATTGCAAACTTGTCCTGCTCGGGTACGGCAACAAACAGCTCGGGAGTATGGGCACTGTCCGGCAGGCTATCCAGAATCTCATCGGCACTAAGGTTGTTTTTGTCCATAAGTTCAAGAAAGCGCGCTGCAACATAAAGACCGTCATCAAAACCGTACCAGCGATGTTTGAAAAACAGGTGCGAGGAAAATTCTCCGCCCAGCAGGGCGCCAGATTTAAGCATGGCTTTTTTCACATAGGAGTGGCCGCTTTTGCACATCAGCGGAACGCCCTGCTCAGCGATGATCATCTGCTGCAGATGCTGCGAGCTTTTTACGTCATAAACCACAGTGGCCCCCGGATTTTCAGGCAGGATGTCCTGGATGAAAGCCATCAGCATGTGGTCGGCATCAATGATTCTGCCACTGCCGGTAACCAGCGCTACCCGGTCACCATCACCATCAAAGGCAATGCCGAGCTCGGCCTGCTCGGCGAGAATTTTTTGTTGCAGGTCGACAAGGTTTTCAGCCTGGGTGGGATCGGGATGATGGTTGGGAAAGGATCCGTCAATGTCACAAAACAGGGTGCTGACTTCGCAGCCAAGCTGGCGAAATAAAGCCGGCCCCACTTTTGCCGTCACGGCATTGCCGCAGTCAATCACCAGCTTCCAGGCTTTGTTCAGGCTGATGTCCTGACAAATCCGCTTGAGGTAATCAGTGCTGATATCCAGCCTGGTGGCCTTGCCCCTGCCCTGGTAAAACTCCCGTGAAAAAATACGATCCCTGAAAATGGTTATCTGTGCATCACTGAGCGCCTGTTGTTTGAAGACAATTTTGACGCCGTTGTATTCACGCGGATTATGGCTGCCGGTAATCATGACCCCGGAATGGGTATCAAGTTTGTGCGTGGCAAAGTACATGAGGGGCGTTGGAATCTGGCCCAGGTCGACAAGGTTGCAGCCGGTTTCCAGAATCCCGGTTTTCATGTGCTCGGCAAATTCCGGACTCGACAATCTCGCATCACAGCCCAGTAGAAGCGTATCTTCGCCCTTGAACTGCGCTTCACTGCCGATGGCCTTGCCGAGCCAGTACATGACTTCAGCATTAAGCCCTTCACCGACGATACCGCGAATATCGTATGCGCGAAAAATATTGTCCTGCAAGACCGGAGCGCTCATGAGGAAGAATTATAACGTTCACTGACAAGTTCAATCAGTGCCCGTGCCAGGCTGCTCTTGCGCGCCGGCGCAAAAGTCTGCTCCCCTTCTTTCCAGTAGGCAGTCACCGCGGCTTCATCCTGGTTAAATGTTTCCGTCGCCTGATTGGCGATGATCATATCCAGGTTTTTATCCACCAGTTTGTCTTTGGCATAGCGCTCAAGTTCGCTGGTTTCTGCAGCAAAACCGACACAGAAGGGCCGTTTTTCCTGCGCTGCCATGGCCGCCAGAATATCCGGCGTTTTTTCCAGCTCAAGACTCAGTGTCATCGTTGATTTTTTGATTTTTTCCCTGGACTGTTTCAGCGGTCGGTAATCAGCCACGGCAGCCACCGCGATAAAAATGTCACAGGCTTCATTCAGGCAGGCATCATACATCTGCTGAGCACTCTCAACATTGATTACGCGGGCCGGCTCGGGTATCGGCAGCGAGACGGGACCACTGACCAGGGTCACATCGGCCCCGGCTTCAATCGCTGCAGCAGCAATGGCATAGCCCATCTTTCCTGAACTGTGATTGCTCAGATAACGTACCGGATCAAGTGCTTCCCGCGTAGGTCCGGCATTGATACAGACGCGCAGACCGGCCAGTGTGCCGACAGCAAACAGGCCGGCTGCCAGTTCGCCCAGTTCTTCAGCTTCCAGCATGCGTCCGGGCCCGGTTTCACCGCAGGCCTGCTCACCGTCAGCAGGGCCGAAGACAGAAACCTGTTTGTTTTTCAGCTCAGCCAGATTGTCCCGGGTGCTCGCTTTTTGCCACATGACCTGGTTCATGGCAGGCGCAAGTGCCAGCGGTGCCTGACTGGCCAGACACAAAGTACTTAACAAATCATTGGCTTCACCATGAGCCAGCCGGGCAATAAAGTCGGCGCTGGCAGGCGCAACCAGAACCAGGTCGGCCCAGCGTGCCAGTTCAATATGACCCATGCCTGCTTCGCTTTCTTCATCGAGCAAGTCCCGGTGTACTTTATTACCGGACAGGGCCTGCATGGTCAGCGGCGTAATGAATTCACAGGCCGCAGCAGTCATCACCACGCGCACCTCGGCACCGGCCTTTACCAGCAAGCGGCACAGTTCGGCACTTTTATAGGCAGCGATACCACCGGTGATGCCGAGAATGACATGTTTGTTTCTTAGGCTAAGCATCGGGCGAGCATTATCTGGAATTCAGACTATATTGACAGGATAAAGTTGGGGAAGCCTATCAGCAGGAGGCGATGATGGCAATTAGTGACTGGCCGCAGCAGGAGCGCCCCCGGGAAAAGCTGCTGGCCAAGGGAGCGCAGAGTCTGAGCGATGCGGAGCTGCTCGCGCTTTTCCTGCGTACCGGCATTCCCGGAGCTTCGGCACTGGACCTGGCACGCGGGCTGTTACAGCGTTTTGGCAGCCTGCGCGGAGTGCTGGAGGCTGATGCCCGGTGCTTTTGCCGGGAGCCGGGCATGGGGCCAAGCAGATATACCCAGCTCCAGGCAGTGCTGGAGCTGTCACAGCGCTGTATGCTGGAAAACCTGCAACGCGAAGATGCCCTGACCAGTGCCGCCCAGAGCCGGGCTTATGTCCAAAACCGTCTCCGCGCCAGGCACCGGGAAGTCTTTTTGTGTCTCCTGCTGGATAGCCAGCACCGGGTTATCGCCCACGAGGAGCTGTTTGAGGGAACCATAGACGGGGCCATGGTCCATCCGCGGGAAGTGCTGGATTATGCGCTGAAGCATCAGGCTGCTGCGGTGATTTTTGCCCATAACCACCCTTCCGGAATAGCTGAACCCAGTGAGGCGGATATCAGCATCACCCGGCGGCTTAAATCAGCACTGGCTCTGGTGGATATCCGTACCCTGGACCATCTGGTGGTGGGCGATGCTGAAGTGGTTTCCATGGCCGAGCGCGGAATGCTTTAATTGCCCGTAGTGACTAAGCTTGATACTTTAACCATATTGCCGAGCTTATCTTTGCTGACACGCCAAAAAGCGTACATCCATATACAGGCTCGGCTGGCGACATCTGCCCGCCAGGGATGGTGGAAATGCGGAGAATTGCAGGAGCAATTCCGGCCCTGTCGCCAGACGGTCACCAAAGATAAGCCCGGCAATCACTAAGCTGGGTATAATTCAAACTGAGGCACTATCAATTGCCCGCGATTCTTGCCTTTGGCAGCCCGTTCTGGTATAAAACGCAGCTCTTTTTTTGACAGAATTCAACGGGCTTTGCACAAGGCAGCCTGTTTAACCAGGAACGAGGCAAACATAATGTCCAGAGTATGCATGGTTACCGGGAAAAAACCGGTTACTGGAAACAATGTTTCTCATGCCAAGAATCGCACCCGCAGGCGTTTCCATCCAAACCTGCATACTCACCGGTTTTGGGTAGAAGCAGAGAAACGTTTTGTGAAACTGCGTCTGTCCAGCAAGGGCATGCGCGTCATCGACAAACGCGGAATTGAAACCGTACTGGCCGATATTCGTGCCAGAGGCATCAAAGTTTAAGCCAGCTGGCTAATTAAAAGGTTATCGCCATGAGAGAAAAAATCCGCCTAGTTTCAAGTGCCAAAACAGGTCACTTTTATACAACTGACAAGAACAAACGCAACATGCCCGACAAGATGGAGATCAAGAAATATGATCCCGTTGTCCGCAAGCATGTGATCTACACTGAAGCCAAGATCAAATAGCTTTCAGTCCGAATAACAAACACCCGCCTTCTGGCGGGTGTTTTGGTTTAAACAGAAGTTCCCTGGCCTTCCCAGCGCTGCAATTTGTCCGTTTCGATGGCAAACAGGTCCAGCGCCCGCGCAACGGTTTGCGCAACAATATCTTCAATACTCTGCGGTTTGGTGTAAAAAGCCGGTACCGGCGGCATGATAATGCCACCCATCCGGGTCAGTTCCAGCATGCTTTGCAGGTGCCCCGCATGCAGAGGGGTTTCCCTGACCAGCAATACCAGCCGGCGGCGCTCCTTGAGGACCACATCAGCAGCACGGCTAAGCAATGAAGCACTGAAGCCGGAGGCAATTTCCGACATGCTGCGGATGGAACAGGGGGCGACTATCATGCCGGCTGTTTTGAAACTGCCACTGGCAATGGCAGCGCCGATATCATTATTGGAATAGTGCACATCAGCCAGGTCCTGTAATTCAGCATAGGACATTGAGCTCTCCTGCTTCAGGGTCTGCATGGCCGCCTTGCTCACGATCAGATGTGATTCGATGCCTGCGGTCCTGAGCTGCTTCAGGGTTTCAATGCCATAGGCAATACCGGATGCTCCGCTGATCCCGACAATAAGCCGTTGTGCCTGATTTTCTGTCATGCTCAGTATTGTACCTTGAGCAGAGGCGCCTGAATAAGATATCGATCAATTGCAATGACCAGGGCCGGCAGGGTGCCGAACAGCAGAAAGGACATCTGGAACCAGTAGGCCAGTCCAATCAGCATCCAGGTCATGACGATCCAGACCGTCAGGGCCACCAGGCCATAGATAATATGAATATAGGATTTTTGCTGGCAGACAGTGCAGGTCGCCTGGATGGGTGAAATTGCCAGTATCTTTTGCAGGGAACTGATACTTTCACGTTTGCAATGTGGACATTCATGCATGCTTATCTCCCGATTTGCGCATACTGATTATAAGCAGCAAGCGTGAGGAGGTAAATTTCAGCGAAAATTCCTGGTAGCCTTCTCTTTGACCTGCATCAATGGCCGGCCCGCTGGAACTGGGATACTGCAATTATAACCATCAGAATTTTCGGAGGCACCATGGAAGTAATGAAACGCAATTTTACGATACTGATAATCTGTCTGCTTATCATGTCATTAAGCTTTATCGCGCTGAGCATGTCGCTGGCGTCAAAGGCCGAGGCAGCAGAAGCCGGTGAGATCCCCATGCCGGTCAGCATCAATTCGCTGATGGTGACCATGATTGACCATTCTGCACATTACATCTGGGATTATGCCGCGCTGGAAGACCGCATGCTTGAGGAGGAATGGCTGGCGGTTGAATATTATGCCATTCAATTGGCAGCAGCCGGACCGATGTTGACCCTGGGAGGCACCGGCGAGGTGGATGAAGCCTGGGTACAGTCACCGGGGTGGACCTCTTTCGCCAGAGATATGAGCACTGCAGCCTTGAAGGCCCTGAATGCCGCAGAAATTCAGGATCTTGCCTTGCTGCGAACAGCCGGAGATGAGCTGCTGGACTCCTGCCTGGGCTGTCACCGTGCGTTTAAGCCGGAAAGCCCGACTGAAGGTGTGATACATGACCCCTTCTATGACGAGCTGTACCACCTGTTTCATCGCGAAGGCGAAATTTGATATAAGGTGTCAGAGTAATACAGGTAAAAGCAAAGATAATTGCAGTTCGGCATGATTAGCCAGCAAGCTGCTTATCAGTTTAATTCTGACACCGGTTAACGGACAATCTTAATCCATTCTCCGGCAGTCGGTTCGCCACGCGGGTAGTCGCCGTTGTATAAACGTAGCAGGTCTTCGGCGTTTTCATCGAAGGGATTATCCGCAGCGAGCTCGGCGTAGGTACGTCCGTCTGAGCGAACGTATTGAATGCTCAGCGGATTGACAAAATTTCTTTCGTTCGGCGCAATCGGGCGGAAACTGCGAATCGCCTCCAGCAGAATGGCATCATTTTCATCACTGATTTCACCGCCGACTTCCGAACCGCGCAATACGAATGCACGGGGTCCGTAATAAATGACGGCCAGGCGGGAATTATCTTGCGGATTAATTCCGGTATAACCGGGTAGTCCGAACTGATTCAGGACCTCGGTTTTCTGCAGATTCTCTATACCCATATCATCCTGGATAAACAGGCGCGGCTCTTTCATTTGTTGCAGGCGTTGCACACTGACATTCAGGGACAGGGCATCATCCGGCGCGTTGGCATTCAGCGTCGTGGTCGTATCAGTCCAGTCCCAGCCATCCGGAAACACCATGGTGTAATTCAGCAGGCTCTGGTAATAACGGTTGCGGGCATTGCTGCCTGCCAGCTGTGTACTGGGACCGATAGAAAGACCACTGATAATCTCGCGGAATTTATCCGGGTCGACTTCATTTTCGTTCTCTGCGGCCAGTTCGTTTGCCCGTCCGACAACTTCCTGCAGTCGCGTGTCATTCCGCGGGTGAGTAGCGAAAACCCCATGATAGCTGCTGGCTCCGGATGAAGTCCGTTTGGTAAAGTCCTCGTGGTTTTTCAAAACGCCGATCACTTCCACCATGGCCAGGGGGTCATAGCCGGCGGCGGCGAGATACTCTGCGCCAAGACCGTCGGCCGCCAGTTCCATTTCACGGCCATAGCCACTGAGCAATGCGCCGCCCAGCAAGGATGAAGTTTCACCCAGAGAACCAACACCGGTGGCAACGACCAGCACGCCGGCGACCACGCTGTTGGTCTGGCGGGCGGCCTGCTGGCGCACGGAATGCCGGTCAGTGACATGGCCGATCTCATGCCCCAGCACCGCAGCCATTTCGTCTTCCGAGTTCAGGTAGGCAATCAGGCCACGGTTGATATAAATGTAACCACCGGGCAGGGCAAAAGCATTGATATCCGGGCTGTCGACTACGGTAAAGGTATATTCAATATCCGGTCGATGTGAGACAGCAGCCAGCCGCTGCCCGACCTCATTGACATATTCCTGCAATTGCTCGTTCTGGTAGACCGGGGTTTCCTGCAGCATCTGCTGGTGCAGTTCCGCTCCCAGTTCGATTTCGCGGCTTTCACTCATGGTGACAAAATCAACCCCACCGGTGGGGTTGACCGCACAGGCAGACAGCAGGCCCAGAGCAAGCAAGGCAAGGGAGCCGTTTCTGAGCGGATAAATCCAGGACATGTTGGAGCTGGCAGCTAAACTTTTCATGATTTAATCTTAACGTATTTAGCTGAATAGAGGCTTAAAAGTGGTGGTTTTATTGCTGACTCAGACATTGCCCCGCAGGAATGTTTTCAGCTGTTGTCCCATGCCGCTGCAGGCGTTGGATTCAACCCGGGCCAGTAAGGGAATCGGAATTACGATGGCCGGCAGGTAAGACTGACCATTGGCATCGGCACTGATAGCACCAACGGTAGAAAGATTATCCAGGTCCCAGATTTCTGCTTCAAAATTGGAGTCATCAACCCAGGTGCCGAACCCAAAACAGCCTCCGCCGCCAGGACCAACAGCACAGGAAATCGAACCTGATTCCTGTGAACGTTGCGTCAGCCCATCCAGCCAGACAATATAAGAAATACCAAAATCCTCAAATTTCTGAGCCGCGACTTCCTGCTCCATTAACTGGGCCAGATGATCGGTTCGCATGGGGGCAGTTCTGGGCTCAAAAAAAGGAAACATTTCATCCAGAAACTGGGTCTCTGGAATGACGTTGATGCCATCTGAACCGGAGGCAACAACATTGGCAACACATTCGACAAACTCGCCTTCCGTTTCATAGGCATTACTCTGCCGACGACCGAGAATCACGATGCTTTCATCGGTCTGGATTTGTGTGGTGCTCTGACGGAATTCATCAATTTCGGTTGTGGTGCAGGCACTCAGCACCATAAACAGGCAAGCAAAAAAAGGCGCTTGTAATAACAGTTTGGAAATTTTCATGAGTATCTCCCGTCAGCTACTCCTTCCGGTCATCACAAAACATTGTTGGTTCTAAGCCAGTCATTAACTTCCGGGATATTGGCGAAACCCAGTGAAAAGGTTGCTGCCAGATCCCGGAACGCCTCGACGGCAGCTTCATTAACTCCGGCATCTACAGAGCCGAAAGTTTCCTGTGGGGACTTGCCATAGGCGGTCATGACCCAGTCGGCGATGGAGTTGCCGTCCGGCGCTGACAGCCTCATGTTGTATTTAACCCAGATCTCGTAAACGTTGAGTCGGGTTTTCTGTGGCAGTCCAACCTGGAATTCTTCGATACCGGGCTGGAAGATCATGTCCAGTTCCGGATGGGAGGCGATGTCATCTGCGCTTTCCAGAAACACAACCTGGGAAAACACAGCAGGCAATATGGTGTTGAACAGATCTACCTGGCTGGCGCCACTGTTGATGATGTACTGGTCATCGCCGGAATATTCATCAATTTCGGTAAAACTGTAATTACTGAAGTTGTCGTCGTAGATCACACCCAGTGTCAGGGGCAGCTGATTAACCAGCGGCGAGGGGTAGTTGCCTTCAATATTGATAACGCTGGCGGAGCAGCCAGCCAGCAGCATGGATAAAGTGACAGGGGTCAGAAATCTGAACCCGGTAAACAATTGTTTAAGGCCGCTCATCTTCACTAACATATCTGTTACCTGCCAGGGCCTGTATTATCAGGCCGGGAGAATGACTGCAGGTTCAGCCATCCTCCCTAATATTACTCTTGTTTTTCCAGACATCAATACTTCAATTACAAGTTTGGGCTGTGAACATCAAGCTCTAGTAGAAATCATTCAGCCCGACAAAGGTCCCGCCATTGCGTTTTGCCAGCTCCCGCATAAGCGCGGCAAAGCGAATGCCACCGGTCTGAAACATGCGTGGTTGGGCGAATTGCACCGGAAACCCGATTCCGTGGATGCGGACCAGGCGCTCACCGTCGGCACCGACCCGGTTAATCCGGTCGACGGTATCCACCACATCGGCGATTGAATTGCCGGAAAAGTCATCTCCAAGCACGTAAATACTGATTTTTTTGTCCGGCTCATAGAAGGCATTGATGGCATAGGTAATGCCCTCTACCGGACTGCTGTTGCTGAACGGATTCCAGGTACGCAGGCGCTGGATGATGGCCGAGCGCCGCGCCGGGGTATCGGGAATCCAGTCGCCACGAAAGGTGTTGAACATGTAATCACCCATGTCATTAAGCACCTGAATGCCCTTGACCTCGGGGTAAATATCCAGGGTGTCGATGACCACTTCAAGCAGGCGCGACCAGCTGTAGTTATACATACTGCCTGAGGTATCAATAATAAAGATGATGTATTCACTGTCGACCGGGACACCGCCGACGGAATCTGTGAGCTGCAGGGTCTGCTGATTGGCCTGCAGGCGCTCCATCTCGGCTGTCAGCTCCTGCTGGGCCAGTGCCAACTGGCCTTCCAGAATGGAGTTGACCGAGGACTGGTCGGTGGAGTTGCTTAACTGGTCTTCCAGTGAGCTGAGTTCACGCCGCAGGCGGGCAATACGCTCTTCATGTTCTGATAGCTGCTCATGCTTGGCATTGAGCTCGCGGTTGAGGATATTGGTTTCGCCACGGATTTCGAACAGTTGCTCCTGCATCTCCAGCACCGAGCCTTCGTTGCTGACTTCCGAGGTTTCCAGCGGAATCGGCGCGGTGACCCGGGTAATCATCAGCAACAGGATCATGGCCCCGAATCCACAGGACATCACATCCAGAAAGGCGATGTTGAAAGAATCATTATTGCGACGTTTAGGCATAATATTCCCGGCGCTAGGGCCAGTCCTCCGAAGGGCTCATGAAGGCGCCACCCGTGGCAATAGCCAGTTGCCAGTAATAGGAAGCGGCAGTCGGGTCTCCTTCCAGAGGTTCAAGAATAACATTGACCGGAATACCGCTGGGCAGGTATTCCAGGGCTTCTTCAAACAGCCGTTCACGGTCACGACCGGAAATGGTGTTGTTGCGTGGTTCGCGATTATTCTGAGTTGGCAGGCCGTCGGTAATCAGGAAAATATTGTCCGGCAGTGGTGACAGGCCCTGAACGGACTGAAACAGCCTGGCCAGATTGGTGCCACCGTTAGGTATCGTCTGGTTAAGGTTCTCCACGGCACCATCGAGCTGCTCCCGGTCGGCCACTTCCAGCCACTGGCCCAGGGTCCCGGGCACCAGTGAGTCAACTTCTTCGCTGAAAGTATAAATCTGATACTGGCTGGGCGGCGGTAACTGTGTGCTTAACCAGTCCACGGTTTTCTGCACACTCTGCCATTTTTCGGAAGCCAGTTTGGCCTCATCTGACATATTGCGGCGTCGGATAATATTCACGATGGTGTCGTCCAGCATGCTGGTAGAGATATCCACTAACACCAGAATACGGTTACCGCCGAGAATCAGACCGGTAAGATATTGGCGGTTGCCGTCACCAACAAATTCGCGAATGTTATTGCCGGTAAACTGTTCCTGGGCCTCGCGCAATTCTTCAACTTCGGCTTCCAGTGCAGCTATCTCCCGCTGCAGACGCATGATTTCGGTTTCACCGGAAGTATTGTTTTCCTCAAGCTGGCGCAGGCGGTCCATGAAGGTGTCGATTTCCTCTTCGATGGAGCGTGCCAGCCCCTGGGCCTCAACCACCTGAAAGTCTACATCCGACAGGGTATTTCGTACCCTGACCAGGCCCTCTTCGCCTTCCAGAATCTGTTCTTCCAGCAGGTTTATTTCAGCAGCCAGGTTGGGGTCGGTGACATTGGTGTCATTCTGGGTGGCATGATCGAGAATCAGGAAAATCAGCACAACTGCGCCAAAGCCACAGGACATGACATCCAGAAAGGCCAGGCTCATTGGATTGAAACTGCGCTTGCTGTGTTTATCCTTTGCCATTAACGCACCTGAATAAACTCGATTGTTGCGTCCTGGTTCACGGTGAGACTGTCACCGAGCTTCAGTATTACTGATTCGGTCAGTGGTGCACCGTTCAACTGCAAATCAAGCCTGGGATTATTATGTAAGCAATAACCCTGCTCCTGCAAACTGACTTTGATGGGGTCGGCCAGTTTCAGTGCCGGCAGATTCAGGTCCGGCAGGGCATAGGCGCGGTGCCTGTAAAGAAAATGTGAGGGCCGTGCTTCCCGGTTTTCACTTGATCTGGTCTTTTGCGGTGTTTCATGGACCGGCAGACGTGCTATCAGCCGCAATGCTTCCCCCGAGCTCCTGATCAGGTCCAGGTTATGATAGGCACTCTCGCCGATACGCTCGTCATTAACCCCGATAAGTCCGGGCAGTTCCTGGCTTAATCCGGGCAGTGTGGCAAAGCGATCCAGTACATAAACCGGAGTATTTTCATCAACCAGCGCGCTGAGTTCCTGGGAGATACGCTTGTAGATATTCTGCGCGCGCTGTTCAAAGTTTTTCAGGGTCAGGCTGGCCTGGTGCACCGTACCTTTGTTATTAATTTCCAGCAGTATTTCCTGATTTAATGAGACTTTCTGCAGCCAGTTTTCCAGCTCATTGTAGATATACTGTTCAGTGTCGGCATTATGCTGCGGGTCGAAGCGGCTTTGCTTGATAAAGGCATCGGTGATGGCGTTAGACCAGCAATCATGCAGGGCCAGCAGTCCGGTCCCGGGAATGGGAATGACTTTTTCCCGGACGATTTCCCCCTGCTCCCGGGAGACCCGGGTCAACACAGTCTGGTACAGCTGAATATCAATAAACACAGCCTGCTGGTGCTCCTGCAGGCTGGAAAGGGCCAGAAGCGAGATATCCACCAGGCCGGCCGGTTCCAGCGGACAGTGCTTGGCCAGCCCCAGCAGTGTGGCCAGTTGACTGGCGTTATAGTGACTGGGAACCGCAAACACGGCTTCCCCTTCTAGATTGAGCTCCTGCATCAGGGTATTGAGGTGGGCATAAGCCAGGTCAGCCTGATGGCGGAACAGCTTGTTTTTATGAACCAGGGGGTCAAGGCTAAGCTGCAACCAGAACTGACTGAAGCTTTGCTGCGGATGCAGACGGGTCAGTTTCAGGGCTTCCTCGCCGTAAACCGGGGGATTGCTGGCCGTGTTGGCAAAACCGGGGCTTTCCAGCAGCACCCCGTCCGGTGAGCTGATTCGAATATTACGATCATGTAACTCAATCAGCGTAATCATGGGACTCAGTCATTGTCGTGATCGGGAACCTGCATGTGACGAATCAGATAATTGTCGCAGTAATCCTGCGTATCCAGTACCAGACGATCCTGCAGCAATTGCAACTGATACAGCACAAACATGATGATGATACTGACCACCAGGGCGATAAAGGTTGAGTTAAAGGCAACACCCAGGCTGGTCGTCACACCAAGAATATCTCCGCTGACGGCGCTTTGTGCCTGTCCCAGCGCCTCCCCGATACCGCGCACAGTGCCAAGGAAGCCGATGGACGGGATGGCCCAGGCAATATAGCGCACGATTGTCAGTTCACTTTCCAGGCGCTCGGCCTCGGTGTTGCAGACGTCCTTGACCACACTGGAGACATCCGAAATGCTGCGGGTCGTACTGAAGCGTTGCAGGGCAGTCAACAATGCCCTTGGTAGTAAGTACTCACGTTCATTGGGCGGAAGCGCCTGAACCGGCCTGGCATAGTTACGTGCATCTTCCGGTAAAATGCTCATGCCTTCCGAGACATTCAGCAGGGGGCGCTGCAGCAGACGATTTTCCCGACGGTTGCGCCAGACCTTCAGGCCGATAATCGACAGGGCCCAGAACATCAGGATGATACAGGTCTCCTGTTCGTAATCCCGCATCACCACGTACAGCGAACGTTCGCTGACATAATCAGGGTCCGCTTCCTGCAGGGCAGCCTGCTGCGCCATGATGACTTCGGCATTGGGGCGAATGACCGCCACATAGACGGCATGGACAATGATCACCGAAATAATCAGGGCAAAGACCTGATAGACAAAATCGGAAACGATGCCTTGTTGCTTCATTGCTAATCCCTGGTTGCTTGCTCTAAATATCTACCGGAAAGGAGACGGAAAGGTCCTCGGAAATCTGTACGCTGGGGTTGAAATCTTCGTTGGAGGCTACCGGAGGAGCGGGTGTTTCAGTATCTTCCGGCTCTTCTGTGTTTGTCAGGATCAACTCTTCATCAGCTTCACTTTCGCTGCCTTCCTGTTCAGCAGCTGCCTCAGTGTTCCCCTGGGTGCCTGCTTCCTGCTGGGCATAAAGTGCCGGACTGCCCATCATGGTGAGCAGCAGGAGTGTCAGTATTGCCTGGACAGATTTTGTCATCTCCAGCTATTTAACCCTCAGTGTTGCCTGATATGTATGGCCTTGTTTGTCTCCGGAATTCCAGCCAAACCCTGCGTCATCAGCAGAGGCCAATAGCACAGATAGTATCGTATTTATTGCTAAACTGCCTCACTTTCAAGTACTTGTCCGGCTAATATTCAGGCCTGATTCAGGCAGATCAGGGAATCCCGGTGATGCTTTCCGGCTTGTGATATATGTGCATATGCTGGCTTTTTGCTATTCTTTAAAACTTTGAACGAGAATGTAGCCACAATGCCGGAATCCCTTACCGTCAGGGCTGACCTGGATCAGCCGCAGACGCTTGTTGCCCTATTGCAATCCCAGGCCCGCTGCCTCGGAGACAGGGTCGCCATTGCTGATGAATCAGCCAGGAGTCTCAGCTACCGGGAACTGGATAACTGCAGCGCCAATACGGCAGAATTTCTGCAGGGCATGGGGATCAGCCCCGGACAGCGTGTTGCGGTGGTCATGCCGCAGGGCATGGAAATATTACTGAGCTTCCTGGCCCTGGCACGTTTTGCCAGCTTTGCTCCACTGAACCCGGAATACACCGAAGCTGAGTTTGCCTTCTTGCTGCGTGAGACTGGAGCGGCAGCACTCCTGTGCCATTGTGATCTGCCAAGCCCGGCACAGCTCGCGGCTGCTGCACTGGGAATACCGGTAATAGTGGTCAGAGGCTGGAGTCCCGATGCTCTACAGATCAGCACAGATTCTGCAGTCCATGCTTTAGTCGACAAGCCGGTGGCAAGAGAAAATGAAGCCGTGCTGCTGACAACTTCCGGCACCACTGCGCGGCCGAAGCTGGTGCCACTCAGCCATGAAAACCTGCTGGCAGGTGCTGCAAATCTTCTGTTGTCCCTGAAGCTGCAGGAAAACGACTTGTGCCTCAACATGCTGGCACCTTTTCATATCGGCGCATTGGTGGACCTTCTGCTGGCCCCCTTGCTTGCCGGCTCTCGCATTCTGGTCAGTAAAGACTTTGCTCCGGACACAGTATTTTCA
Organism: Gammaproteobacteria bacterium UBA5109; assembly: GCA_002414385.1. Lineage (GTDB taxonomy): Bacteria > Pseudomonadota > Gammaproteobacteria > Pseudomonadales > Pseudohongiellaceae > UBA5109. The sequence continues at coordinate 165,481 of DHZH01000002.1, read as the reverse complement.
GCCCTGGAGGAACACAAACCAAGCTGGCTGCAGGCGGTCCCCACGATGCTGCAGGCAATCCTGCAATATGCCCGGGAGCATAAGATCGATGCTGCAGAAAACTCGCTGCGGCTGATCCGTTCAGTATCCGCTGCCTTGCCGGATAAGCTGAAACGGGAGGCTGAAGAATATTTTGCCGTGCCGGTGATAGAAATTTATGGCATGACTGAAACGGCAGGACTTATCTGCAGCAATCCGCTGGATAAGCAAAAAGCCTTGTCAGTAGGCGTGCCGGTCAGCCAGCAGTTAATGATTCGCGATGCCCAGGGCAATACTGCCCGCGCCGGTGTCAAAGGCGAAGTACTGGTACAGGGTCCGAATGTCTTCAAGGGCTATGCCGGCCTGGACGAAGCAGCACAGGCGGAGAATTTTGTTGGTAACTGGTTTCGAACCGGTGATGAAGGCTATCTGGATGATGAAGGCTTTTTGTTTCTCAGCGGCCGGCTCAAGGAAATCATTAACCGTGGTGGTGAAAAAATATCACCACAGGAAATTGACCGGCTGGTCAATGAATATCCTGGCATAAAAGAAGCTGCCGCTTTCAGCCTGCCGCATGAAAGCCTTGGTGAAGAAGTTGCGCTGGCACTTGTCTGTGGTGAAAAAATTGATGAACAGGATCTGAATAATTCTTTATCTGACAGACTTGCCAGACATAAAGTGCCACGTCGCATTTTTTATACTGACAGTTTGCCAAAAAACAAAAGTGGCAAGGTTTTACGCCAGCAACTGAGCCAGGACTATTCAGAAATCCCTGCAAGAAAAAAATCTGCTGCCTTGCCTGACTCCGAGCCGGCCCTCACTATTGCCAGACTCTGGGCACAAACGCTGCAAATTGAAACAGTCAGCCTGGAGGATGATTTTTTTGACCTGGGCGGCGACTCACTCACTGCGCTGGGGTTTCTGAACGAACTGAAAAATCAACTGGGCTACGATATTCATGTCACCAGCCTGTTCGAGTATCCGACACTGGAGGCTTTTGCCAGTCACCTGCAGGAGCAGGCAGACAAACAATCCGGTAAAGCCCCGGTCCCGCAAATTCCCGGTCTGCCGCCAGGTATCAACAACACCCTGCAGGCTTATCTGAGTGCCTGGCAAGGAGAACGTCGCTTTCCCGGCTCCATGATCGTTGGCCTCAATACTCTGGGCAGCAGACCGCCACTGTACTGGTGTGTGCAGGGATATGAAGAACTGCGGCTTTTAAGCCGGGAGCTGGGCAGTGACCAGCCGCTTTACGGTATGCGCTCACTGTCCCAGATACCGGGCAAGAACCAGGGTCATACACAGGCGGTTGCTGAATACTATGCGCAGGAATTGTTGCGTCACCTTCCTGAAGGCAGGTTTTATCTGGGTGGTTTTTGTGAAGGCGCGAGCTTTATCTTTGCAGTTGCAAAACAGTTACAGCAGGCCGGACGCGAGGTGGCCCTGCTTTGTTTGCATGACCGTTTCATTGCCGAGCCTTACCAGGGTCGTGTTGCGCTGTTTTTCTGCCAGGGCTCAGATGATAATCCTTTCGTGCAGTATCATCAGCCACAACGGGGCTGGCATCATTTTTATCAGGGGCAGGTATCCATGGTCGAATGTGCCATGCAGCACAGCTATCACGATGCGGCATTTCCGGACTTTGCCAAATTACTGAAACAGGAACTGGCGGCAGCGCTTGAGCAAAAAGACTCTGAATACAGCCTGCCTTTACCCAGGCTTGCCAGTGAGGCCTTGCCGGAAGACGCCTATCAGGCAAAACTGGAATTAATTGGTCGAATCCCGGCGCTGGTAAGTCCGGGTGAAAAATTCAGCACAAGACTCAAAATTGTCAATCAAAGCAATTCAACCTGGCAAGCGAGCAGGCAAAGTGGCATCGTTCTGGCCAATCGCTGGTTTAACCGGCAGGGGAAGGTGCGCAGCAGGATAGATGGCCGAATGGAATTAAGCAAAGCACTGGCACCGGGTCAGAGCACAGAACTGCAACTTGTCATGCAGGCGCCACTTAAAAGAGGCAGGCGGCAACTGCTGATAGACCTGGCAGATGAAGGTGTATGCTGGTTTCATCACAAGGGCAGTGATTGTTTACGTTTGTCCGTGACCATCATGCCGGGCGGACATTTCCTCAACCGAGTACTAAATTTATTCAGCAAACAATGAACAGAATTAATATTTATTATCAGCAACTGGCTGAAGCCATCAGCAAAAAAGGCGGCATGCATAATGCCCATCTGCATCTCGACCGGGCTGGCACGGTGGCAGAAAAATATCTGCCGGAGAGCAGCATCCTCAATACTTCTTATGTCTCGCTGCATGAAAAACATGCCATGATCAATCAGCTGCATGAAGGGCCAGCCTATGACAGGGAAGATCTTGAGCAGCGAATCAATCAGAGCCTGGACATCATGCTTGAGTGTAATACCCGCCGGGCCGATTCACTGGTGGATATCACGGCCGACCGTGTCGGGCTGTCAGCACTGGAATGCATGCAGGAGATTCAGCAGGCTCGCAGGAACGAAATTGAGTTGAGGATCGGGGCCTATTCCCCACTGGGGTTTCGTGACGACGAAGCCCTTCGCTGGGAACTATTTGAGCAGGGTGCCAGGCAGGCAGACTTTATTGCCGCCCTGCCCGAAGCCGATGACCTTGTCGATTACCCGCGACACATTGGCTTTGAAGAACATTGCCGTCGTTTTCTGCAAACTGCAAGTGAAACTGGCTGTATGCTGCATGTGCATACCGATCAACGCAATGATCCGCGGGAAGACGGCACCGAACGCCTGTTGCGTGTCGCTAGGGAAATCGGGGTGGAGAAAACCACCGATGAACCCTGGATCTGGGCCGTGCACATGATTTCACCTTCGACTTATGATGAAGCACGTTTCGAGCGCATGGTGGAACAGATGCTGGCCATGAATGTAGGTCTGATCTGCTGTCCCTCGGCTGCCATTGGTATGCGCCAGTTCCGGCCACAGGAAACACCAACCTATAACAGCATTCCGCGCGTGCTTGAACTACTTGCTGCTGGAGTATCGGTACGACTGGGTAGTGATAACATTGCCGATATCTGTTCACCGACCACTACTGCTGATCTGACTGACGAGCTTTTCATTCTTTCCGCCGCGCTGCGTTTTTATCACATTGATATTCTGGCTACACTGGCCTGCGGAATGGAAATCACTGAAGCGCAACGCAAGTTGATAAAAGATCACCTGGCCCATAATGATCTGGAAATTACTAAAGCGCTCGATCACTACTGAGCCTGACCCAGCGCTCTCCCCGAGATTCGATCCGGATGATCCGGCATTCGTGGAAAATCCCTATCCCTGTTTCAGCCAGTTACGTGACAGGGAACCTTTGCATCTGAGTGATCAGGGAGCCTGGGTATTGAGTCGCTATGAAGATATCGTCAGCGCGCTTGCCGATAAACGCCTGGGAAATGAACCGGCCTACTACGCCGTGTTGAACCAGAAAAACCGTGAAAAATATATTTGTGCCGATGTGGCCAACAATACGCTGCCCTTTCTTGAAGGTGATTCACATAAACGCTTGCGGCATGTCATCGCACCCCTGTTTTTAAGCTTTGTCCGGGGTGGCGTGCTTGATCTGGAAGGTCTGGCAGCAGAAGTGCTTGATGAGCTGGGCGACCAGGAAAGCCTGGACCTGCTGCATGATTTTGCCACGCCGCTGTCATTAAAAGTCCTGTGTCGTATCCTGGGTTTTCCCGAACAGGACGGAGTGAAATTAAAAGCCTGGAGTGATGCCTTCTTTTATCTCTTCGCCCCCATGCCCGCAATTGCAGTACGGGAACAGACCGACCAGGCCTTGAGTGAATTCCGTGACTATGTCGCCGAACATGTCGAACAGGCCAAAAGCACACCGGGGAATGATTTGATTTCAGCTCTACTGGAGAAGCGTAATAGTGGAGATGAGAACAGTGGCTTCAGCGACAGTGAATTGATAGATAACTGCATGCTGATATTTGCCGATGGAATCGGCAATGTGGATGCCGGTATTGCCAATATGCTGGCCTTGCTGTTACAGAACCCTCAACAACTGGAACAGCTGTCCAATAATCCGGATCTGCTTTCAGCTGCTGTGGATGAGGCGCTGCGCATGGAAACTCCCGGACAGTTTATTGCGCGAGTTGCGACGCAGGATATCCAGTGGCATGGTCAGCAAATTAAACAGAACCAGGCAGTATTTTTACTGCTGGGCTCAGCCAACCGTGATGAATTCATATTTCCGCAGGCGAATGAGTTTCAACTGACTCGCCCCAACAGCAGGGAAGCCTTGAGTTTTGGCAAAGGCTCGCATACCTGTGTCGGGGCACATCTGGTGCGGCTGGAAATGCAGGCAGCCCTGAAAGTCCTGTTACAGAGCTATTCGGTCATCAGCCTGCGAGAAAAGAAACTGCAGTGGCGGCAACGACGAGCACACCGCTGGCTACAGTCTTTGCCAGTCAGAGTTGCAAAATCCTAGCGTGGCAGCAGCCGGATTACTTCGCCGGGAAAAACCCGTCCGCCATCAGCATCGTTTTCCGAATCAGTCAGCAGATAAATAGTGCCGTCCGGCGCTTCAACCACATCACGAATGCGGTGATCGAAATCCACCAGCAAATGTTCTTCCGCGACCACGTTTTCACCATCCATTTCCAGTCGAATCAGGAAACGACCCTGGGGCGGGCTCAGTGAACCGATCAGCAGGTCGCCCTGCCAGCCGTAGTTGTTATGTTCCACCATAATCAACCCGGAAGGAGCCAGTGAAGGAAACCAGTAATACAGCGGTTGGGCGGTGCCCGGCCATTGCGTCGGGCCGATTTCCGAGCCGTCATATTCCTTGCCATAGGTGATATAGGGCCAGCCGGCATCCTGGCCGGGACGAATCACATTCAATTCGTCGCCGCCCATGGGACCGTGTTCCACCGTCCACAGTTCACCGGTTTCAGGATGCAGAAAAGCGCCGTCCTGATCGCGGTGGCCGATGGCATAAATTTCCGGGCGGATATTGCTTATGCCGACAAAGGGATTATCCTCGGGAATCGAACCATCGGCATTGATGCGCAGTACCTTGCCGCGCAGGGTAGTCATATCCTTGACTTCGGGGCGCATCTCCATGTAACCGATGGTGGTGATATAAAGCATGCCATCCGGTGTCGAGGTCAGGCGCCGACCCGGCAGGTTGCCGAGAATCTGCAGGTTTTCAAAGCGGCTCAGATCACGTGACAGTCTGGCACTGGCCAGTTGCTGCAAAGGGCCTTCTGCATCGGCAGGGGCTTCGGCTTCATAGGCGAAAAAGACCCGGCGGTTGTCGGCAAAATTGGCATCGACCTCAAAATCCATCAGGATGCGGCCATCACCACTGCGCAGCGGCGGCATTCCGCCAAGCGGAGCAGAAACTTCGCCATCCGGGCGCAATACCCGAATACGGCCGGAGCCTTCAGCGACCAGCAGATTCCCATCCGGCAACACTTCCAGACTGCGGGGACGTCCGGGTGCCAGGTCAGCCAGAATGATTTCCATGCCGATGCCGGAGCGCTCAGCCATCGGGGCATCCGTCTGGCCGGCAAAGGCCGGGACCGGGGGATTGGCAAAGGGGTCCGGCGCGCTGTCTGCTGCCAGGCCTGAAGCGCCAAGGCCCAGTGTCAGTACTAACACTCCGGCCTGAAGAAGTTTTGAATCCGGCATATTGCTGTTCCTCGAATTATATTCCGGGACTAACTATCGCAGAATTACCCGGAAAATGCAGTAATGCAGGAAGCTGGCTGGTAGTGGCTCATTTTGAAGCTCAATAGTAATCTTGTTCGGGGCTAAAGCCCCTCCTACACGATTACCTGCACTTTCTCGATTTACCTGATACCGTTGGAGGGGCTTTAGCCCCGAAGGATGCGGCACGAAATTTAACATGAACTACTAGCAGCCGGTTGCGATGCTGGACTAATAGCAGGGGGATGTTTATTCTCTGGGCACTGATTCGAGGGAAATAATGGTATTGCAATCGAAAATCCTTAACACACTGCTGCTGAGTCTGGGCCTTGTTGTTCTGGCAAGCCCGGCAACAGCACAGGACATTGCCCAGCAACTTTATTCACGTTTTGATTCATCCGTCTACCGGGTTGAAGTCGTCACTCCGGGTATCGAAAACAAGGCATCAGTTGGCACCGGCTTTGTGGTAGGCAGAGAAGATATTCTGGCATCCAACTATCATGTGATTTCCGGCGTGGTGAATGAACCGGACCGCTATCGTCTGGAATGGGAAAGTGTCGATGGCCGTCGTGGTCCGCTGACAGTACTGGCAGTAAACGTGGTACATGATCTGGCCCTGCTGAAAGCCGAAGAACCGATGGGCATCCCGCTGCAGACCACAGATCTGCCGGAAAACGGCACCTCCCTGTTTTCTCTGGGACATCCACTGGCGCTGGAACTGGCAATCGTCAATGGCACCGCCAATGGCCTGCTGGAAACCTCCCTGTATGACAAGATTCATTTCACCGGCAATATCAACCCGGGCATGAGTGGCGGGCCGACCCTGGATCGTCAAGGCCGGGTAGTTGGCGTTAATGTGGCGACCAGCGGTGAAGCGGTTTCCTATCTGGTGCCGGCCTCATACCTGGATGACCTGCTGGATGATGCCGTAGCAGCCAATTTTCAGCCGGAACGCGATCTGGCCAGCAGCATCAGCAATCAGTTACTGGATAACCAGCAATGGCTGGTGGACCAGATTGTCGGCACCGAATGGCCCAATATCACGCTCGGCAAGTTGTCGGTTCCAGGGCGTATTTTCAATCGCCTGGATTGCTGGAGCGACAACCAGTTTGAAGAAGGCAGCAATCGCTATCAGGTCAACGCTGCCGTCTGTCAGGGGCAGGATTCAATATTTCTGTCGGAACAGCTTCGGGCCGGGGCATTTTCCTATGAGTTTTACTGGCTGGACTCCCAGCAGCTGACGCCCACGGAGTTCTACCAGCTTTATTCCCGCAGTAATCGCAGCCGTTTTCCCTCACGGCCAAGCGAAGAAGATGTCGGTAATTTTTCCTGCTCCACCCGTTTTATTGAAATCACCGAGCAGGACTTCAAGGTTAATATCTGTGCCCGGCCTTACAAGGATTATCCGCAGCTAACCGACTTTATGGTACTCCTGACCCTGGTCGGTCATGATACCGAAGGCCTGATTTTTACCATGGACTTTTCCACCGTCACTTTGGACAACGGGCTCGCCCTGCTTGAGAAGTTTCTAGGAGCTCTGGAATGGAATCCCTCATAATCCGGGTCTCCCGGGGCGGACGTTCACAACCGGTTTTTCATCGCGCTGATCACTTTCCGTTCCGGATCGGCCGCGCCTATGACAATGACCTGATCATCGCCGATGAAACCGTCTCACCACATCATCTGGAAATTCATGCCGACGACAAGGGCTTTCGCATTAAGACCCTGTCCAATGAAAACGGCACCTGGATTGAAAAAGACAAGTTGCCCGAGGGTGAACACGAACTGACGGTGCCGACCACAATTAACATCGGTCGCACTCATCTGGAAACCCATGCCGCTCATTCGCCGGTGGAGCCCACGGTTATCCTGGCACGGACCCATGGCATTTCCGAACTGTGTTCCAATCTCTTTGTCTCTATCGGGCTGATCGCACTTTACCTGCTGGTGAATTATTACTTTGCCTACACCCAGGCTTCCATTGTTCAGGACTGGAACGAAATTCTTATTAACCAGTTACGCAATTACCAACAGCTGGATTTCTTTGGTTACCCGATTCTGCTGGCCGGCATCATGAGCGGCATGGCGCGTATTTTTCATCACAGCTGGCGCTTTCCTCTGCAACTGAGTATCGCCAGCATCGCTTTTCTGGGTTATATCGTGACAGATGAATACCGCAGTAATATTTCCTATTTCTTTACCAGTGATGCTGCGGCCAATGTACTGATCGTGATATTCAGCGGTATTTTCTTTGCCTGGTTGCTGGCCTGGCAGTTACGTGCAGCCAGCATGATTGGAGTTAAACGTGCTGCCTTCGTCGGTATTGGCGTGGTCTGGTCGGCGCTGGCAATTCAGAATATTCAGAATGTGGTGGAACAACCGGACTTTCGTCAGCAGCCGAATATGCATAACATCGTTCAGCGTTATGATATTCGCCTGATGCCCAGTGAAGATTCGGTGTCTGATTTTATTTTGCAGGTACGTGAGGATCTGAGCGAAGGCCTCGCCGAAGAACTTGCTCGCGATTCCTGAATAAAGGAGACATCCCGTGTCTGAAAAAGACAAACCCGCTGGCATGGAATTTCAAGCCCAGTTCAATATCCTGCCACGTCGCATGTCCATGGTTCCCGGTTTCCGCCCGCCTGAAGTGGCAAAGGAAAACCGTGTCCGTCAACCGCAGGTATGTTCCCGCGAAGATGAAAATGAATACCGCAGTGCCGGGGTTTTATTACAGGCGCTGGCTGCCGAAGCACGCGGCTGGGCCCAGCAGCTGCCAGCCAATTTTCGCCCGGCTATCGTTGCTATCCTGCATGGCGGCGTGCAGGTTCAGGTACGCACCCTGTCACAGGTCAGTTTTGACGGCATTCGCATAGAGGGCACCATGGGTGCTGATATTCCCTGTTCCATGCTGGCGCATCAGGACACGATTCAACTGGTGTGTTATGCCGTGGAACTTGGTACTGAAAACGACAAGGAAGAAGAATTCAAACGTAACCCCATCGGCTTTATCTGGGCAGATCATAACGAAGAAATCTAGGGATGAGCGGCAACAGGAAAAGCCATGAAGCCATCTGGCAAACCGTGCTCTCCATTCCGCCGGGCAAGGTCGCATCCTATGGACAGGTCGCTGACCTGGCAGGTCTCCCCGGCCGGGCCAGACTGGTTGGCCGCAGCATGGGGATGGTCCCCGATTCAATGCAGGTTCCCTGGTATCGCGTCCTAAAATCAAATGGTCAGCTGGCTGGAAAGCCCGGCTCAAAGTTTGCGCAAAGACAAACAGAACTGCTGCAGGATGAGGGTGTGGTGGTACTCAAAAACCGGGTCAAAATGGAAAATTTTCAGTGGCAGCCCAGTCTGGATGAAATGCTTTTCAAGCTCGATTACTGACTTTATTTCTGCATCCAGGGCGGATTAAGTTTCGCAATCTTAAGATAAATGGGACACCTGTCATGGTGGGCGCCGGGCAGATAGCCGGTGCTCATCAGAAACTCTCCGGTAATCTCGCCGCCAGTAAATCGAAAAGTCTTTTTAAACAGTTTTACCCACTCTTCCTTGTCCAGGGGATGATGGTCCTGTAGCCACTGGTGAAAAGACCCAGACTCTTTTTGCAGCTCCAGAATCCTGTTGGCATTGGCAATGGCAGCATCAATCTTCAGCCGGTTACGTATTATCGAAGCATCATTCAACAGTCGCTGTTTGTCCTTCACTTTATAGGCGGCGACTTTTTTAATATCAAAGCCGTGGAAGGCATTGTTAAAAGCTTCCTTCTTTTTCAGTATTGTCAGCCACGATAAACCTGCCTGGTTGATTTCCAGTACCAGGCGTTCAAACAACTGATTATCATTTTTCAGGGGAAAACCGTATTCCTGATCATGATAGGGGCCATGGAAGGGATGGTCTTTGGAGGCTTCACAGTAATAACTCATATTAAAAATCCAGAGGCTTTAGATCGGGTTCCACCCACTCCTGTCTGGCCTGTTGCGACCAGATCAGTTGCGGGGAGTAATAGTTATACACCCACTCAATCGTACAGATATCCAGTAGACGCTCAAGCTCATCGACAATTCCAGGTTTACTTTCCCTTTGCTGCAGTTCGTAAGCAATTTTTTTCATGAACAGCACAGTGATGGTCTCGCTATAGCCCATACCGTCACCCTTTACAGTGTTATAGGCATGTATATTTACTCGCAGTTTCCGGGTGGCGTCTTTCAGCGACATCGACTGCAGATAATATAAAGCTACGGCAATATGAGCACGATGAGTCCAGTTTTCATAAGGCAGAGTGCAATCATTATGCTGCCGGGCCAGCGTAGCGATTTCGGTGTCTGTACTCAAGGCTAATTCAATTTTTCCCTGCCGGGCCATAGCTCAAGGCTTCCTTAAATGCTTCCCGTAATACAGGTGATCCACCACGCTGTTTTGCAGGCGGCCGATTTGCGGCATGCATCCCCATTCACGGAAGCCATATTTTTCCAGCAGGGTAATACTGGCTTGATTGCCGGACAGCAGGATGGCGATCAGCGTGTTGATTTCCAGTTTTTCACAGGCGTCCAGGGCATGGTCCAGCAAGCGGCTTGCGATACCCTGCCGGTGGTAGTTCTCATCCACATAATAGGAAATTTCTGCCGTGTTGAAGAAGGCCGGACGGCCATGTCGATACGGACTGAGAGCCAGATAGCCCCTTATTTCCTCGCCGGCTTGTGCCACAAACAAATCGTAATGCCTGCCGTTGTGCTGCTCCAGCCAGGCGCGTTTTTCATCCAGAGTCTGGAGGTGCTCATCGCCGGTAAGCCCGCCTGCGCTTACTGCCTGATTGTAGATACGCACAATCTCCGGATAATCCTCTGCGCTGACCTGTCTGATGATCATCTGCGTATGCTCACAGGATTTCCGGGTTCAGCAATGAGCTCAGGACATGATCTTCCCATTTGCCGTTAATTTTAAGATAGCGCATTGCCGTGCCTTCCACTTTAAAACCCAGGTGCTCAAGAAGAGCTGCAGAGCGCCGGTTACCTGGCATGTAGTTGGCCATGATACGGTTGAGGTGTAACTGGTTAAAGGCGTAATCGATTACTTCTTGGCACAGGCGAAACATGATGCCCTGCCCTTCATAATCCTTGGAAACCCCATAACCCATGTAACAGGCCCGCATTGGTCCGTAAAGAATATTGGTCAATGAACAGTGCGCGAGGATTTCATCCTCACGGTCATTCAGGGCAATAAATATGGCAGCACTGCCACGCCGGTGATCCTTGTCGAGCTGACGCAGTCGTTTGCGAAGCTGGCGCTCGGAATAATAATCATATTCACGGTCCGGTTCCCAGGGGCCGAAATGATTGGCGTTATGGTTGTAATAGCTCGCCAGCAATGCAGCATCGGCGGGTCTGGTTAAACGGATTTGCATCTACTGATTCAGCCCCAGTTCTTTTTGTAATTTTTTCGTTAGCCCCAGTGAGACAATACGATGTGATTCACGAATATAGTCTTTCAGGTCTTCTTCGCTCAAGCCTGGTTCGGCATAATGCTGAATCCAAAGCATGCCCCGTGAAGCCAGATAGGGTGCCGGGCGCAGACCGGGCAGCTCACTCAGTATGTCATAAGACAGCGGTGAAACCTTGAAGGTGATCGCAGGTTTGGCGTCATCGTTCCATCCGCCGATGGCAAAGACCTTGCCGCCGACTTTCCAGACATGGGCTCCACCCCACTGAATGACCTTCGTGGTAGCTGGCAGACTGGCGCAAAAGGCATCGTATTCGTCGTATGTCATGCTCTTGCCCTTAGTCGTGACCGGGCGGGCTGTCACCGGCGCGCAGGATATAGGCCTGTTTGGCATCACCACTGAACCCAAGCTTTTGATAGAAAGCATGAACTCCCTTGTTTTTACGCCCTGTCAATAACATCAATTTATAGCAGTCAACTTCCCAGGCAATTTCGATAAGTTTTTCCATCATCGCCCTGCCCACTCCCTGCTTGCGGTGCTTTAAATCGACCACCAGGTTTTCCGCTACTGCATAGGGACGGCCGCCACGGCTCAGGTTGGGAATAACATTCAGGTAGGCACTGGCAATCAGGTTGCCAGCCTTTTCAGCGACCAGCAAAATGAAGTGCGGATTGGCAGTGATCTGGTCAAATACTTCCAGGTTTTTTTCATCAAAGGGCGGGTCGCCGGGATTGAGTTGCCGCATCAGTTCGCCGAGTTGCACGAAGTCTTCTGGCCCGGCCAGGCGGATATTCATCTCAGGCTCCGTGGTTCTGCCAAGGTCGGTGTAAGCCGGCAACACATAAATATCACCCGGCGCGGTGCCGGGATAAAAGCAAGTGTGGTTTCAGGAGGCAGCATCGGGCTTGCGGTCACAGGGGTGATTGATGCCGTCAAGCACCGGGACCTCACCAAGCTCATAGACATTCACACCTTCAAGTCGTGCCACGTTATAGCCATACTGGTCGGGAAATGAACGGCGCTGATGATGGGTATAGATGCCACAGGTTTTACAAAAATAGTGTTTGGCTATCATGGTATTGAACTGGTACAGCCTCAGGTTTTCCTCACCCTTCACGATACGCACATCATCCAGCATTGCCGTACCGGTAATGGCTCCCCGGCTACTGCAAATGGAGCAGGAACAGCGTCGGGGATCGACAACCCCATTGGGCAAATGCAATTCCAGTTCCACGGCGCCGCAATGACAGCTGAGCTTGTGGTATTCCTTTATTGCTGTATCGCCAATCTGTCTGAAATTTCTCATGGCTTTCTAGCTCCTGCGGATAATTTTTTCCGCCAGTGAAGGAAGCAAACGATTCAGCGCGAACAGCACTTTGGTTTTGCCAATGCGAATTTCATAGCGCTCTGCTTCGATACCCCTGATAGCCTCTTTACTTACTGTCTCGGGCGAAATCTTGTCTCTGCCCCGGCCAGCCGTCATCTCTGTTTCTACCAGTGCCGGGACTATCTCGAAAACCTTGACCGGGGTGGATTCAAGCTGATAACGCAATGCCTTGCCGAAGGTTCTCAGGGCTGACTTGCTGGCACAGTAAACCGCCGCATTTTCCTTGGGCACTACTGCCAGCGCCGAAGTCACATTGATAATGGCGGCCTCCTGCTGTTTCAGCAGATGCGGCAGGAAGAGTTCCGTCAGTTTTACCTGTGCCAGGAAATTGATATTAATTTCAGCCTGAATCTGCGCGGCATGACTTTGCTCATCAGTGAACAGATAGTTGTACTGCACACCGGCATTGTTTACAAGCACGTTACAGGCTGGAAATTCACTGCGGATAAAATCGGACAAATGCCGGCGGCTGCTTTCATCAGTGATGTCACAGGTTTTATATTCCAGTTGCGGACAGGCTTGTTTGGCCGCTTTGAGTTTATGTTCACTGCGACCACAGATAATGACCTGGTTACCTTTGGCGCTCAAGTCTCTGGCAAGCGCCAGACCGATACCGGAACCGCCGCCGGTGATAAGGATCGTTTGGCCTGTCATTTTCATCGGTTAGGTTCCAGGTGGGTTAAAAAATCAGGCATTTATATTTTTGTAAAAGCAAAATGAAAGCCAGTATTATCAAATTGTTCACGCGCATAAAAGCGATGGGCATCTTTTCGATGAGCTCCTGAATCAAGATGAATCTCTGCAAAGCCGTTTTCTCTGGCATAGCGCTTGAACCAGTCGAGCATGGCTTTTCCCGCTCCGCTTGAGCGATGGTTTTCATCAGTCACAAGATCGTCGATATAAATGCCTTTACCCCAGGCCAGTTTTTCAAAACTGACAAAGCCCGCCACACAAACTGCTTTACCATCGATTTCGATGTAGGCGATCCTGTAGCCAATATCTGCCTGGCTTTTTATTCGGCTGATCAGGCTTTCTTCACTAAAGGCAGGCCGAAGCTGTAACAGGACAGGCGCGATTTTATGCAGCTCTTCATCGCTATTGGCTATTTTTACATGCATATTCTTTCTCTTTTTATTTGCATTGTATCGACTCTGGCTTTTCAGACAATGTTTGCGGCAGCAACGGCAGAGGCCCAGGCCCACTGAAAATTGTGCCCGCCAAGATGACCGGTGACATCCACGACTTCACCAATAAAATAAAGACCCGGGTGCGCCAGGCTGGCCATGCTTTGCGAAGACAGCTGGCGTGTGTCCACCCCGCCGAGGGTGACTTCGGCAGTCCGGTAGCCTTCGGTGCCGGCCGGTTTGATCGACCAGGCGCTCAGGGTCTCTGCAATTTCATGTAGCTCAGCATTACTGTAATTCTGCAGTGGGCCCTGCCAGGCGTGTAAGTCGGCAAAAGCCGAAGCAAAACGCCGCGGTAAATGCTGAGCCAGGCATTGGCCGACACTGCTTTGTGGTTTGTCTGTCCGCCATGCTTTAAGCAGGGACAGTGCATCCTGATCAGGCAGCACATTGACTGCCAGCTCATCACCGGGATGCCAGAAACTGGAGATCTGCAGCATGGCGGGGCCGCTCAGACCACGGTGGGTTACCAGCATCGGTTCGTCAAAGTGCTGATCATTACATAGCACTGAAACCGGGCAACTGATGCCTGACAAAGGCGCAAGCCTGGTTTTAAGTTCAGGCTGTAAAGTAAAGGGAACCAGCCCGGGTCGTGGCGGAAGTACCCTGAGCCCGAATTGCCTGGCAAGTTCGTAACCAAAACCCGTTGCGCCCATGGTCGGAATCGAAAGTCCACCACAGGCCACTACCAGCGATTCACACTGAAGTATTTCACTCGAGGTGTCGAGCTGATAGGCACCGGCAATTTTTCTGACACTTTGCACACGGGTATTAAGGCGGATTTCCGCGCCAGCCCATTCACACTCGCTCAGCAGCATCTGCAGGATATCCATGCTGCTGTTCTGGCAGAACAATTGACCGGCAGCTTTTTCCTCGTAGGCGATACCATGACGCTCAACCAGATCCAGAAAATGCTGCGGGGTATAGCGCTTCAGGGCTGATATACAAAACGGCGGGTTGTCAGAAAGGAAATTTGCCGGCGTGCTGTTCAGGTTGGTGAAGTTGCAGCGTCCGCCGCCGGACATCAGGATTTTCTTGCCGGCTTTGTTGGCATGATCCAGCACCAGCACCTTGCGGCCACGATAAGCAGCACTGGCGGCACACATCAATCCGGCGGCACCAGCCCCGATAATTATGACCTCATAGTGGCTGGGCATTGCTGAGTAATCCAGGACTTGAATATGGTATGAGTATACTGTTTCAGCAACAGTGAGTCTGCGGTAGCAATTAAGGTATGGGGGTTAATACTTCAGAAATCTCAGCTCCTGCATCATAGACGTTCATGCCAATCCACCCAGCGACCATGATAGTCAGCCCGGCCAAGTAATCTTTTTTCTCCACCTGGCCAGCTTGTCAGGATAATGGCTGCGCCGGGCTCCTTGCCGTCAGGTTCCATTCTCAGCCATGCCAGCGGTGCTGATGCTGTCGCCCGGGCTCCAGCCTGCTGCATGGCCTCAGTTACCACTGTTCTGGTTTCTTCAGATAAATATTTCCACACCATGGAATGATAGACGACATGCAGTTTATCAGGCATCTGCAGTTCCAGCCGGGCAGGTAGCCAGTCTGCCAGGTCGGCCTGTTCGACAATTTCAGACTGGTACTTGATGGCATCCAGTGCTGCCTGGGTAATATCAAATCTGTGTTTCTGGTCTGCCCAGATATACGAAAGCAGACGCAGGCGGTCGGCTTTCCTGCCCGGGTTAACCGGGGCTATATCGCAGGCGGCGCGTTCAACAATGTTGATATCTGCATCTGGCGGATTCGGGCCAATCCACTCAGGAGTCAGTTTCACGGCAGAATCCCAGCTTCCAAAGGACAGCTCGCCGAGCTGATAGCTGTATTTATCCCAGAAAATGTTCAGTCCGGCACTGGCGCCGAGTTCAGACAGAACGATGGGCAAATTGTATTGATCTGCCAGAGTCAGAAAGCCGGGCACCAGCGCTGACAAGCGATGTATCTCGTTGGTCTGCGGGGGGATATTCAGGTATTTCTGGAAGTGCTCCGGATAGAGCATCAGCGCATTGGCAATCGCGCCCCAGAGAAAATCGTCATTGACCTCATTGGGAGGATAAACCTTTTCCAGGGCCTCATCTCGGCCTTCAAGGACCAGTGCGTGCATGGCGGCGGTAATTCTTAATGGCAGGGCAGCGCCTGTTTGAGAAATGTCATCTGGCCAGGCATGAATGTAATTGGCAATGGCATTGCTGTCATTTAATCGATCAGCAAATATATTGCACAAACGTGTCATGAACGGGGAACCAAGGCTCTCACAATATCGGGCCTGGGCCTGGAATGCATCTTTTATGGTAATTCTCACGCGGGTTCCTTATCGCGAGGACTGCAATAATTAATAAAAACCAATTTACTTTGAGGCAGCAGGATTCAAAGTGCTGAATTGCCAATAACACTTAAAGTGAGGCCGCTGACAAAGGCGATTACCCCCAACCAGGCGGTAATTGCCAGCTCTTTACGCATACTGTCACTACGTTCAATCAGTTTGGTGCTGACCCGATACTTCCAGCTGGGGATGGACCAGACACACACCAGATTACATAGCAGGGCAAACAGAAATAAAATAACAGCAACGGAAAGCATTATACCACGGGGCGTAGCAAAATCAGGCTCATCACCGAACACAGTGATCACCACGAAGCTACCGATGATCAGGGATGAGAACCAGGTATGAAATGAACTCCGGTCACTTAGCCATTCAATAATAAATGGCCGATTAAAGTCACTGATGACAGCGGGGTCATTTTCTGTGTTCAAGCTGTCTTCGTTTGCCATTTTCTTCCCTGCTTTCCCGTTTCCTTCCCTGCTTCAATTATTTCCAGCCGTAATACATTAAACGAAGCTGCAGCACATTTGGTTTACATTGGCCCCGATTTTTTCTGAATTTTCGTCCCGGGAGTTAATGGCCTGTTATTCCGTAAGCAGTTCAAATACGACCCAGACTGTCCCGTAAACCTGGATATTGCCCGGCACAAACAGCGGCGGCAGTTCATCGGCCCCGCGCCTGTCTGCTGACACCATCACTGCTTCCAGTGCCCTGCCGTCGGCATTACGCTGCTGGAAGTTGATAATGGGGCGCAGTTGGTTCTCGCCGACTTCCAGCGGTGCGCCCAGCCCGACGCCAAGACCGCTGACAATTGCTTCGGCCCGGATACGGGCATCACGGGCGGCGGCCTGCAGCGCCTGGCGGGTCAATTCATCTTCGTTGTCGACGCCGCTTTGAATTCCGTTAAGTTCACCGATCCCGGCTTCCACCAGTTCAGCAGTCAGGGCTTCATAGTCATTGATGTTGCGCAATTTAAGGGTAAGGCTGCGGGAGACCTCAAAGCGGTCAAACTCCTGGTTCTCGTTGCGGTCACGCTCGAAAATTCTTCTCACTTCGACGCCGGACATGGAGATATCCTCATTGGCGATGGCAAATTCTTCCAGTGCGCGGATCACCGCGGTGATGCGTTCATCGACACGGTCTTTGGCCCTGGTTGCCGAAGCGTTTTCTTCAATCAGGCGGAAGCTCATTTCGATAAAGTCCGGTTCCAGCTCAACCTCGGCTTCACCCCTGACGGTCAGGGTCCTCGGGTCGCTGTCGGCTGCCAGTGACTGGGTAAGGCCGCCTAGCAGAAAGCAGGCAAGGACAATCTTGAAAAGTTTCATGGTTCTTCCTTTTAAGGGTGTATTTTCAGGAATCTGTGGAGCGGAGTTTCAGGCTGAATGCGCCGGAATGCAAGCCCCACAGCAAGTCCGGGGATCAGTCAGGCATGAGTCAGCCTGAGGCCGACAATCCCGGCGAGAATAAGACACAGGCTGGCCAGGCGTAGCGGCTCCGAAGGCTCCTGGAACAGGATTATCCCCAGCACGGCGGTACCGACAGCACCAATTCCGACCCATACCGCATAGGCAGTTCCGACAGGCAGTGACTTCATGGCAATTCCCAGCAAAACAAAGCTGGTAATCAGGGCAAACAGAGTGCCCAGCGTAGGCCAGAAGCGTGTAAATCCGTCGCTGTATTTCAGCCCGATAGCCCAGGCAATTTCAAACAGTCCGGCGATAAATAAGATAAACCAGTTCATAGATTTCTCGATAGTAGCAATGTGTTTTAAGGTGACCTGCTCTTCCAGGTCAGGCTTCAGAGTAAAAATTATTACCTAAACAGCCAGCGCTTAAGCAGTCGTGTGTAACGCGGCATGATGATATACACCATGAAAAAAACAATCACGGCTGTGGTGACAAAAGTGTTCACCAGCTGATTGCCCGATACTCCAAGCAGCGACAGTGCCGGAGTAACAATATAAGGCACCAGCAGCGCCAGGGGAAAGATCGCTGACCAGGTGAGCAGAAACTGTTTCCAGCGCAGCGGAATTTTTGCCCGGGCGCCTGTCGGAGCAAACCAGAAGTCCAGGCCGCTGCTGATATAAAAGTCATCCCCTTCACTTAACAGAGGCTGCGCTCTGGCGATAAGCCGCTCACGCTCAGCTGAGTTCATCCAGTTTTGCAGGTGCTCCTCGGTATCGAAGCGCAGGATAATGGTAAAGGTCTCGGTGATGCCGGCAATCGGACGGATGATATGCAGATCCAGGTGTCCGGGGGATGCTTTGCCCACCGGGACGATTTCATCCAGCCATCGCTCATACTCGGCATGTTTGTCACTGCGCACCCGGTGAGTGATGACCGCAGTGGCGCCGCTGGAATCGCCGGGTGAAGTTGTTTGAGCCATGAATTACTCCTGAGCTACAGGGCAGATGTTGGTTTGTTTCGGGGTTCCGGGAGATAAAAAGCCGGAATCAAATTACTCTTATCCCTTTGAGGCCTCTTTGATTTCCCACTGAGCAGAAATCATAGCACTATCAATCTTCGAAGGCTTTTTGGTAGGCAGATGACTGCATAATATTTCTGATTCGGGCTTTGACCGAGGGTGCTTCGTCACGCAGGGCCATGTCAAAAAACTGTCGGGTTTCAGGGCGATATTCCGGGGACTGCATTGCCAGCTCGAAGAAGCCGTTATAGGCCCAGGCCCGGATAAATTTATTGCTGTCCGCCAGGCAGCTTCGTAAAAAGCTTTCGACAGTTTTAGTTTCAGGTTTGCCAATTGGCATCATCGGCCTGCACTGCAGGATATGCAAACGGGCCTGCCAATGTCCGAGTGCCGACAGGCTCTGGTAGATTGCAGAAAGCTGATCGCTGCCCAAAGTGTTTTTATTCTCCAGATAATGTTTGAGTAGCCAGCTTGCGCCAATTTGCAGATCGCCTGGTGCCAGGCTTTTGATCAGGCTTGCGGTGAAGGAGTCTGTACCGCAATGGCGCTGATAAATCTCTTTGATATCGCTGGCTGATTTGCCGTCCCAGTTGGTAATGGCTTGTTCCAGGGTCATTGCTTGTAAGTAGCTCCCCAGGTATCGCAGATTTCCTGTAAAGTTTTGCTCGCTTCACTGTCCAGCTCATCTTTCAAATAAAGCTGAAGCCCAGGCCCTTTTTGAATGACATGGGAATAGCCGGGCAAGGCAGCCAGGCGTGAGAAAAAGATGTTCTCATCGTCTGCGCATTTAAACACCGGGCTTGAAATTTTGATCAGCATTTTTCTGGCCAAGTACCTTTTTTATGTCTGCTTATGCCAGGCGTGCGCCGTTATTAATTTGCATGTCGGGCGTGGCCAGAACCACTGCGCCGTCTTCACGATGAAAGCCGGTCACCAGGCATTCTGACATCACCGGCCCAATCTGCTTGGGAGGAAAGTTGACGACGGCAAGGACTTGCTTGCCGATTAAGCTGGCCTTATTGTACAGATCAGTGACCTGAGCGCTGGATTTTTTAATCCCGATGATTTCTCCAAAATCCACCTGTAGTTTAAAGGCGGGTTTTCGGGCTTCCGGAAAATCCTCAACATTGATTATCGTCCCCACCCGTAGTTCAACCTGCTGAAAATCATCCCAGTTAATCTGTTTCATATCTCGCTCTTGTTAGTTTGCGTTTCGTTCAGCCGCTTCCGGTAACCAGAGCAAATCAGTCACGCCGATATCCAGGCCGAACTGACTGAGTAGCGTGGTGAGCTGCCCGCGATGGTGGGTCTGATGATTAAAGAAATGTGCGACAACTAACCACATTTCATATTTACGTGGCGCCGGGTTGACCATGCTGGTGTATTCCAGCGTACCGGCAAGGACTGCATCGGTCAGTGAATTCGCCCAGTCGATAATGGCTTCATCCGTTGCTTCGCGGTCTTCCCGTAACTCGTAAAAATCCCGGTGCAGTTCCTGATCCAGACTCTTTGCCCGGAAAGGTTCACCCAGAAAACGCCCCAGCCAGATTTTGTCGCCAAGCAGTAAATGATTGAGCGTGCCGTGAATGGATTTGAAGAAGGCCTTGCAGTCCTGCTTGCGCTGCTCATCGCTCAGGTTTGCGCAGGCATCATACAAGCGCTGATTCATCCAGCGATTGTATAAAGCCATGTCTTTTGCCTGTATTGCCAGCATGGGTGCTTTCCTCGTGCGTGCGAATCAATAAAGCCCGGAATTTAATCCGGCTGTTTCCTCGAAGCCCTGTTCCCTCGAAGCCCCTTCGAAGCCTCAGACTATCAAGCAGTCTGCGTTAAAAGCCAGTGCCGCTACTGCTTTCCTGCCCGCAACATCAGTAATTTGTCGAGATGCGCTGCGAAGTCCTTTCGGTTTCCCTGACTGAGAGCCGGCGGGCCGCCGGTATCCACGCCGCTGGAGCGCATGGTATCCAGGAAATCGCGCATATTGAGGCGTGCGCCGATGTTGTCCTTGGTGTATAGCTCACCGCGGGGGCTCAGTGCATCGCCGCCTTTTGCGATTACTTCCGCGGCCAGGGGGATATCGCTGGTAATTACCAGGTCGCCGGCCTCAAGTCTTTTGACAATTTCGTTGTCCGCCACGTCGAAGCCGGACGCTACCTGCAGCATTTTTATGACAGGGGACGGCGGCACAGACAGAGCCTGGTTGGCTACCAGGGTCAGGGGAACCTTTGTGCGTTGCGCGGCCCGGAACAGGATTTCCTTGATCACCAACGGACAGGCATCCGCATCTACCCAGATATGCATGCTGTACCACACTGTCCGGGTCGTTCCTGCCGGTTCCGCTTGTTGCATTTGTCAGTCATCATTTATTCCTGGCATTGCTGATGTACATGGCAGTACTGCTTTTCACATTGCCGGATCAAACAGTTCACCGGTTTTAATAAGATAGTCAGGCTTCTTATCGCCATGCTTAATGAATCAAAGAGGAATCATAACGCCATTCCATCCGGCAGGCATCCTCATGATCCTGATAATAATCAGGACAAACATCATGCTCCTGAAAGCCCAGTGCTTTATACAGGCTTATTGCTGTGTGGTTACTTGCCCGCACTTCCAGCCTGACTTTGTATAGCTGGCTGGCGATACAATCATTCAGCGCTTCTTTAAAGAGCTGGCTGGCAATGCCCTGCCTGCGAAAGGCAGGGCTGACAGCGAGTGAATAGATACGTGCCGTTTTTTTTCGTTTCAGTACCAGAATATAGGCAACCGGTCTCGGGTTATTTCGGGATTGCCGGGCGACCAGTAACAGATTATTTGATTGCAGGTGATAGCGAAACGCACGCCGGCTCAGCATCCAGTCTGCAGCATTGAATGCTTCACTCTCAAGTTCAAGCAGCGCATCCAGATCCTGCATGCCTGCGCTTTCAATTAAAACCGCCATGCTAATTTATATCAGCGCTTGTAGATGACGTATTTGGGAATCATCAGGCTGGGCCGGTAGGACATCTTCACCTTCTTCAGGTTTTCAAAACCCATGTCATCACCGACGTTGATTCTGGTGACCTGATATTTCTCAAACAGGACTTTGGAGAATTCACGAAACACATACTGCGCACAACCCAGCACTTCGAAATCGGTTTTCTCGATAATTACACTGGCCGTGTCGGAATTGATTTTCTCGCCCACGGTAAAACCGATTAACTGGCCATTGTCGATAATCACCAGCCCGATCAGGCCCAGGTCATTGTAGGCGCTGAGCATGCGCTTGATGGCACTGCGTTCACTGAAGATGCCATCCAGGAACTGTTCGGTCTGATCGGCCGGCAGATATTTCATGCGGTCGGATATCCACTTGTTGAGCAGCTCCAGTATGCCGTCTGCATGTTTCTCCACATCGAGCGTTTCAAGAATATGGTCAGGATGGATGCGTCTGAACTTGTTTATCTCATTGCGCTTGGTGCTGTAACTGTTGCCTTTCAGCTCAATCAGGTCGGAAGTCTCATAGACATAATCCACCAGCGCCCGCTCGACGATGTAATCAGCCAGCAGATCAAAGATTTCAGTATGCTCCTCCAGCTCGTTGACAAACTCATTGACGATGGACTCGTCAACATAATAGATCTTGGTATTCATGTTGGAGTTGTTGTTGTAGACCATGAGATTAAAACAGGTCGGAATGGCCTTGATAATGTTCTCGCGCAGGCCGATGGGCGGCAGCAGCATGGAGATATCGCCATTGGTCAGCAGAAAGAAACAGAAGGTGTCATCGATAATGGAATAAAATCCGCTGCCGTTACTCAGCCACAGATAGTTGGAGGCAAAGGTGTAATCGCTGATATCCAGGTCCAGCAGCCGCAGATAGTCTTCCATAATGGGCTTGGCCGCCAGATCAAAGGGCAGCAGCTCGTAGTTGCGGATTTTAAGATTGCTCATGCAGGATTAGTCCCTAAAAATGCGGACTATATTGGAAAACCCGGGTATTAACACTATAAATTTACAGGACTAAAAATCCGGGAAGGCAGCAGCCTGAAATGGAGGAAGGTCAGGCTATTGTCAGAGCGTCCTGAACAAAAGTTATTCTGGCCAATCCTTACTGTGATCGGTCGGTTGCGGCGTGATTGTCATTACTTTGGCGCCTTTTGGCGTTTCAAAACGATGCCAGGTCTTGGCAGGCACAACCAGTAATTCTCCGGTTTTTAAGGGATTGCCCTTTTCACTATCATCTTCGATCAGGAATAGTGTGGTTTCACCTTCCAGCACATAGACGACTTCATCGCCATTGGCATGCCTTTCCCAGTCACTGTTGCCGGCGTAGTTGGCCAGAAAGATTGCACCATCCCGATATTCAGAAAGAATGGTGAAGGCTCGCTGGAAGTCTTCCGTTCTGGTTTCAGGGGTTCTGTTGGCGAAAAACTTAGTGTCTTTCAAGGCTTCCTGGATTGATAATGGAGTTCCTTTTGTCATTGTAGCCCAGTCTCATTGCAAAACGGCACGATGTTTATACCAATCCCTCAGGGATATTCGGGTAATCAGGTATTCCCTCATAAGGCATGCACCAACGGGCTTTTGATTCAGTGTTGACATGCGCAGCAGGTTTTAAATCAAGCGGGGTATCAATTGTTGAAAGCGTCACACTAAAATAAAGGTTTTTATCCGGTGCATAATTCATTAAGCGGGTGCCACAGTTAGAGCAAAATGCACGATAACCACCAATATCATTTATATGCTCTTTTAAATAACTGCTTTCATCAGATATGGTGAGGGTATCTGCCCTTGCAAGAGCCAGGGTAACGTAATCCGCTCCGTGGGCTTTGCGGCAATACTGACAGTGACAATTAAATACCTTGCCTGGAATCAGCTCTACTTTGTATTTAATAGAGCCACAAAGACAACTTCCTTCAACCAATGTTTTTACTCCTTAGTAGTCTAATGCACCATTGTTAATGACCAGTTATGTAGTAGTTATCCATGTGATTAAACTGTTTGTTAGACAACTCGTGGCGATGCTCCCATTAATCCTACTTTGTACCCTGAAGCTCTAAGAGCTTTTGTTGCCATAGCATTTAATCGTAAAAGTATAAGTAGGCCAATCAATGGTATTACTAATCCTATAAAAATAATTACGCGAACCCAGATAGCAATACTAAGCCCCTTACAGAGTAGGATTATTCCATAAATTGATAGCGCTAAGACAGCCAGATTGAGAATCCCTAATAATGGATCAATAAGTGTTAAAAAGAAAACTAAAAAATTTGCGAGAATTGCAGAAATTATAATTTTTTGACCTTTACGAACATTCTCAAGTTTTTTATCAATATTGGTATCAATACTGTTTTGAGTAGTAGTTCCTTGATTATCCTCTTCCATATGAAAATATCCTTAAGTTGTTTAATGCTTTTATTAATAGTCCGCTACGTAGTAGCTCTTCATGTTAAAATTAAATGTTATGCGTATATATGTTCTATGCGGTTGTGTATGCCATTATTAATTAGTTGCCAACCACCATCTATGAAAGTATTAAATGAATTAGCTGATAATACTAGCAGTATTAAGATAGATAGAGGTGCTCGAAATATACTCATAAAAGCTATCCAAGGCCGTATTATGGGGTGGCTGGAACGAACTGGAAAGCTAGCTGAGGGCATGAATGTTTTGTTATGGTAGTCTAATTTTGTCATTAATGGCCTGAACAAATTTTGTATCTCCTTGATTTTCAGTTGAAAGCTCTAATAACAACCACTCTTCATCTCTTAAACCATTAATTCGATAGAGGCTGTCACTGAAAACTCCTCCGTTTTGGATTTTTTCAACAGAAGAAATATCACTGAAATACATCTCGTAAATTACGATCTCATCTTGTTCATTGGGGAAATAAATAAGTACCCTATCGCTAGTGAGAAGATTTCCTCCTTCCAGAATTGAGGTAAAGCCGTAAGAATAAAAATACTCTACTCTATCTTCTTCAAAAATTATTCCTTCACTTTTTAAAGTGTCTATGTCGCTTTGTGCTATCTGGCTCTGGTATAAAACTTCCGTTGACGGAAGCATGCTGGTCATTGTCAGTAAACCAAGACCAATTAATATTACGAAAATAGCAATAACTGGGAAGCCAACAAATATCATCCACTTAGGTGAAGCTTTGTAGGTAGGGTCAGCTTCTTTCTGTAATTTATGGAAAGTGAATGTGCCTTGTATAGCTTTGCCATAGAAGTACAAGAAAATGATCGAGACACCAAGGCCTGAAAATGATCCTGATTCAATTCCGATAACTACTCTAGCAATGATAAAGTATACAAAGATGAATACAGCTGCAGTCCTTGAATTTTTATACATTCCATAGGCGCACAAAAAGATTAATACTGCATCGATTAAATTTAGAGGGTCTCTCCAATATGAGAAGATTCCATCAGAGTCTGATGTCAAAGCTATAATAACTACAACAATGGTAATTAAGCCTGATATACACGCTGCTATCGCACCGTGCTTATTTGCTTCTAGTGCTTCTTCTCTTGTCATTGACAAACCCCTTGATGCAAATTATGCGATAACGCCCTTTGTTAATGGGCTCGGCGCCAGCCGCGTCCTTTATTGAACTCATTGTTATGTTTCATTTAATTCTCGTAACTTCAGCGCTAGTACCTTCCACTTGCATCCGATAGCCACCACCTGCACTATAAATAAGCACCTCTGGCATATAGGAATAAGTATACTCGTAGCTGTAAGAAGACTGTTTCCAAACCTGCCCATTCGTGAGCTCATATTCCGTTTCACCTTCCCAACCACTAAATTCTCCGTTTATCTGTGACTCGATGACATCGTCGATTTGGCGAACTGGAACTGATACTTCCTGCCCCCGTACTCTTAAGTTTGGCCTCCCTCCAATATTGAGAATTTCGATTGCGGGGCAATAAGCATAGTGGTACCAGTATTGATATTCGTCTTGTATCCAGTAAGTTCCATTCATGAGCTTGAACAGTACTTCATCATCGAATCCTTCAAAATCCCCATCAATCTGAGACACAATTAATATATTTTCATCTGCCATCTCGCGTTTCCCTATACTAGTGTTTCTGCAGAACTCCAAATACTCTCATATTCCGAAAGCTTGGTAGCAACCACGTCTGGTGACAGCGGAACTAAGTAAGTTGGTTTCGCTTTAGCCGCATCTTTCAAAGATTGCCCTAGAGCCCAGCACACAAAACCGTCGATGAATATAATCCTGTCATGTATTCCGTTGCTCTTTCTAACTTGTAATACGCCCCCATACTGACTGACATATTTCTGAGCAGCAGGAATAAGCTGTTCAGCCCTTTCCTTTAAAAGTAGTTTGACTTTTACACTGGATTGCCTCGCTGTTAAATAATGGTTAAACACAGTCGAATCTAGATAAGGATCTACTATGTAAATTTCATTCTCTGCGGAGTTGATGACTTTATTCAGTGCGCGAAAAATGTCGTAGACTTCGCCTGCTGCGAAAACGGATTGTTCCACATCTGGAACATCTAACTCTAAGTCGGCAATGGCTCGATGAACGATTCCTAATATCTTGGCGATATTATTGTCGCGGATAAGTTCCATAGGAAGGAAATCTGCCGCGTTTTGAAATGCCGTCCCTTCTACGGGATTCCATCTATAGATCAATGCATGAGCTTGGCCTAACCATAGAAGGTGCTCCTTAGAGTAAGGCGTATACTGATTGAAATCAGGCGCCCTTTCTAGTAGCGCTTTCATCTGGGCAAGTAATACACCAGAGTCCATACCTCATTCTCCAGGGATTTTAAACTTGGCAATGATCAAGAAACATAACATTTATATACTGTGCGCGCCCACATAATATATTACCTGTGCGTGCCTATTAAAATGCAATTTGGAATGATTTGTTTGTATTATGAAATCCATTTCAACATTTAATCCTTTAATTAGCTAATCAGTAAGCTTCCAGCGTTCTGGCGATGCGAAAGCCAACATCATCGCGGGCTTCGTTGCTGTAGTCGCGGTAGGAGAGGCGCAGTTCGGTGACTGAGCCGTGGGCCCAGCTTGAACCGCGTACGACATGATAGGTGCCGGATTCGGGGCCGTAGGGGTTCACATCAATGCTGTTGCCGAATTGAACGGAAGTTCCGTAATAGTCGTGTACCCATTCGGCAACGTTGCCACCCATATCATAAAAGCCCTGCGGGTTGGGTGGGAATGAGGCGACCGGGGCGGTGGCGACAAAGCTGTCGTTGTAGTTGATGATGACTCTGGCGAGTATTGAAGCCGAGCTGATGTCGGCATAGTTTCCGTGCTGTTCCGGTGGAGGAAGTTCCGGGCCCCAGGGGAATTTCAGCAGGCTGGTCGGGTCATTTTCATTTTCCACGCGTGCAGCCCAGGCCCATTCGGCTTCGGTGGGCAGGCGGTAGCCGGTGCTGTCTTCGTTAAAGCCGACGACGTTACCGTTCTCGACAATATAAAACAGCGGCAGGTCTTCCTGTTCGCTGAGCCAGTTGCAGTACAGGGCGGCCTGCTGCCAGGTGACATTGACTACCGGCTGGGCGCGGTTGCCGAGGGTGATACGGTCAATGACGCCGGAGGAATGTTCCGGGTCGAACTGCTGGAACTGGGCATTGGTCACTTCGGTCAGCGAGAGGTAAAACGGTTTGGTCAGGCTTACCGAGCGCAGCGCTTCATTGGCCTGGCGCCCGGCTTCACGGCGCGAGGCGCCCATGACGAAATCGCCGGGGTATAGCAGTTTGAGTTCCTGGCCGTTGGCTGCCGTGATCATCGGCTGGATATTATTGATGCGTTGCTGCTCCAGGGTAATCAGCGACACATTGAGTTGCTGTTCCAGGCCGGGTCGGGAAATAAATTCCTGGGTAAAGGGCACGTAGCCTTCGGCGCGGATCTCGATGGTCTGCGAGGCCGCCAGCAGCTCCACCACCTGATTGGCATTGCCCTGAAACTCGCCGTTGATATACAGCTCGGCACTGGCCGGTTGCGCGTTGATGGCAACGGAGCTGAGGATCGGGTCGAGGGTGACATCCAGTGACAGTTCTTCTTCCGGGGCGGTCTGAATAGTGCGGCGCAGTTCTTCGTAACCGGTACGGAAGAAAGTCAGTTCATAGGGCTGCCCGGGCGGTACGGTAATTTCCAGCGGGGTCTGGCCCTGATAGGTGCCGTTCAGGGTCACGCCGGCATTGCTCGGATTCGATTGCAGCAGCACCAGGCCATCGGCCTGCTCCAGTTCAATCATCGGCAGATCCTGATCGATACGCGCGGTGACGTTCAGGGTATCGGTAAAGGCTTTGTGCTGGTTCAGTTTTACCAGCAGTTCGTGTTCGCCATCCAGCACTTCGGCTTCCAGCGGCGTGACGCCGACATCGACGCCATCAATGGTGACGGTGGCACCGGGCGGTGTGGTCATGAAACTGACATTGGCCCAGGCCGGCAGCAGGTCAACGTTGATACTCTGCTGCTGTTCGCGGCCTTCGATCTCAATGCTCAAGCGTTCTTCTTCCCAGCGCTCTTTTCTGACCAGCACTTCATGTTCGCCGGCGGCCAGTTCGACAGCGCTCAGGGGCGTCTGGCCGATTTCCTCGCCGTCGATATAAACAGTCGCGGCGTCGGCATTGCTGGTGATATCCAGGTAACCGGGCAGCGGCAGCAACTGAATCTGGAAGGTCTGTGCCTGATCTTCCTGCACGGTGATGGTGGTATCCAGATCATAATAACCGGGCGCGGTCACGGAGATGTCGTATTCGCCCTGCAGGGCCAGATAGCGTGGACCGATCTGCAGCGCCAGTGGCGAGTGAATTTCCACCAGGCTTTCCAGCGGCTGGGCATCGATAAAAACGGACTTGGCGGAGAGCACGAACCAGCCGGTCACGGCAAAGATGATCAGCATGACGCCGATGCCGATTTTTACCGGGCTGAGCTGGAAAGAAAACTTGTCGGCACTGCCGTCATTGGGCGTGAAGTCAATCGGGGTGATGACTTCATCATGATTAATATCAGGCTTGCCTTTATTTTCACTCATGCTTAAACCGGCTCATTACAGATAACTGTGACAACCGGCGCCTCGCCGTTAAAAGGCACGACAAATTCGCGGCGCACATCGCGATAACCGGGACGCACACCGACCGCTGTATAATTTCCCGGAATCAACTCCAGGGATTCGGTATTGAACATGCCCAGTTCAGCAACGCGGAACAGGGTGACATGTGTCATGCTGTCGGAATTCAGGGTTACAGTCACCGGCACCCGGGCCTGATCCAGATAGCCGCGTACGGTACGAAGCTGATCAAACAGCCGGGTGTTTTCTTCCACCAGTTCCAGGGCCTGGTTGTAGACGGTAATGGTGCGCTGGTAAACCTGGTCTTCAGCCAGTCGCAGCGGATCATTGAGAATGCTCCTGAGATAGTTATCCAGATTCAGGCGCACCTGGGCAGTTTCCTGGCCCTGTCTGGCAGCCACCACATTCGGGTCAATCGCCAGCGCATTGTTGTAGGCATCCAGGGCCTGCTGCCATTCTTCGGCAGCGACATGTTCGCGGGCAGCCGCAAGCTGAACGTTAAGATCACGGTCAGTGATCATGGTTTGCGCCTGGTTGATGGCGGCTTCGACATCGGCAGAGTCCGGCCGCAGGACCAGGGCCTGGTTGAAAGATTCAAGTGCTGCTTCCGGGTCGCCCTGCTGAATCGCGGCAAAGCCGGCGGACATGGTGTTCTGGAAATCCCGGTTCAGAATATCCTGGTTGGTCTGGGTGACGGCTTGTGCAGCACGCGGGTGTTCCGGGTCAACGTTGCGGGCCTCCTGATAAAACACCAGAGCTTGTTCCAGATTACCCTGCGCATGTTCCTGGTCGCCCTGCTCCAGCAGATTCAACACTTCCGGTAGCAGTTCTGCGCGCCGCAGTCCGTTCTGTGCCCGTTCGGATTCGGGGTCGATCAGCAAGGCCGTGTTAAAGAATTCCTGCGCACGCACCGGCAGTTCATTATCGATAGCGACAAAGCCGTTATCGATGGAAGTACCCAGTACCTGCTGGGAGCGGGTTTCCAGTTCCTGTAATGCCAGCAGCGAGCGCTGATAGCTTTCCTGGGCGCCGAGGAAATCCTGCTCGCGATAGGCGGTATCCCCTTCAGTGGCAATATTCAGGGCGGCTTCATATTCTTCAGCAGCCCAGCTTTCCACGCTCATTGCTTCCAGGGTTTCCTGCATGGCGAGGATCTGTTCCAGTACGCCCTGCGCTTCTTCACGCTCGCGCAGCATCTGGGCTTCTTCAAAAGGCGAGAAGGTTCCCTGCGGCGTTGGGCGTTCAACCGGGACGACTACCGGCGCAACGGTCGAGGGGTCAGGGGCACTGATATAATTTGGCAGAATAAATACCACTCCAAGCACCAGGACAAAGAGCAGGGAGAAAATGCCCCAGAGGATTTTGGTGTTTTTCTGCTGGTTGAAATGATGGTGCTGTGCATCCCCCATGCCAAACACATGAGGGTCATGATCCTGGGGGGAATCATCGGGCGCAGAAGTATGGAGGTTTTTGTCAGCCATACCGAATACTACTATAGGTGCAGGCTAAATATCTTCAGCGTCGGAGCCGGCAATTTCAGCAGGAGGCGCGCCGATTTCATTGGCATACATCTCGGCAAGAATCTCACGCCACTGCTCATACTGGGCTTCAACGTTACCTGACAGAGTCACGGTGCGCTCTTCCAGATCGATGGTCTGCGGAGCCACTTCGTTTTCCAGGGACTGACCGAGCTCGGCCAGGGCCTCGACATGCATCTGCGCTTCATCGCCGGCATTGAATGCCTCACGAATCAGCCAGCCGCCGCCAAGCAGGCCGCCATAGACGGCAGCATTGGACATGCTGCTGTTGGACTGGGTGGCCGCCAGACCGCCGACAATCGCCGCAATACCCAGAATCATGTTGCGTCGCGACTGGCGCTGCAGCCGGTCGAGCTTCATGACTTCGTCATAGCTGAGACGGCGGAATTCGGTATAGGGTTCTTCCATCTGCCGGGTAAAGGTCCCGTAGTAATCCTGCAGGGTATCGACATAGAGATAGTCGCGTTCGCGGATGGTCTGAATGCGCCGCATCATCGGGTCGTTCTCGGCCGGCAGGCGATCGACCTGCAACTGACCATTACGGTCGGTGCTCAGGTATTCGCCAAAGGCCTGCGGGGCAAATTCACGCGCGAACTGAATCTGTGAAACGGTACGGATATCCAGGGCATCATCGCGGCTCAGGTTTTGCTGACGATAACGCAGCAGGTCATTGGCAATGCGGTTGTACAGGCCCTGAAAGGAATCCTGTGAGCTCTGGATACGGCTGTCGTAATTGTAGCGGCTGACGATTTCCTCATATTCCCGGCTAAACCACAGGCGGCCGGTGGAATCTCTGGCTTCGACATTGACCACCATGGTTTCGCCGTCGGATTGCAGAATCATGCCCTTGACCACGACATCCATGGAGGTCGTTTCTTCCGGAATGACCCGGACCACACCCCAGTTGCCGGTGCGCTGCAGGGTATCCGACAGCAGGTTGGCCGCGTAATAGGTTTCGGCAATACGCACGTCAGCGAAAGTCAGCTCGGAATTGTTGTCATCCATTTCATCAAAGCCGGGATTGAACACGGTAATGCCGACATCCAGCAGCTCATCTTCCGGAATCGGTTCGCGTTCGATCAGGGCCTGTGTGATGGTCGTTGTTTTAATGTTCTGTGTGCTGCATGCGCTCAGGGTGAGAAGCGCCAGCGGTATAAACATATAAGTCAGGAGTCTTTTCATGTCACACCTTCAGTTGCTGTCTAAACACCGGATTCTGCATCTTCAGGAATCGGCAGGCCGGTGTAGTTACGATACTCGTTCCACAGACGTTCGCGCAACTCGGGGTCGGGCTCGCTCATAGCCGCTTCCCGTAACTGGCGGGCAACGACATCATCATCGTTGCCGCTGGGAATGTCTTCCGGAACCGGAAAGGCCGGCTGATTACTGTTTTCAAATTCGCCTTCACGTGAACGGCCCAGATCCGGCATGCGGCCTCCGCCACCGGAGCTGTTGGGTGCTGAAGCGATAATCACCGGCGAGCTGCCATCGCCGCCCTGCCCTTGCTGGCCACTGCCGCTACCCTGCTGACTGCCACCAGTCTGATTACCGCCACCGGCTCCACCACCGCTGTTTGCATTTTCAACACCCTGTGCCGCTTCCCGCTCACTTAAAATCATGCCGTCGAAAACGGCAATACTTTCATCAAGCCGCGCATCAAGTGCCGCTTGACGTTCTGCCTGGGTCATTGGCTGGTCGCGACCTGAAGCCAGGTCGCCAAAGGGGTTATCCCCATTACCCTCACCGCTTTCCTCTCCGGGAAATTCTCCCTCTCCCCGTGAATTGCCAGCCACTGTCCCTGAACCTGCTTCAGAACCGCCAAAGGGGTCATCACCCTGCTGGCCGCTGCCGCCACCGAAAGTGCCGGTGGCTAATGGATCATCTCCGGCTCCGGTTCCGGCTGTGGTGCCGGCTCCCGGGGTGCCTGATTCCTGACCGGGCATGGAACCAGGGGTGGAACCCTGTCCCTGCTGCGAACCCTGTTGCTGTCCGCCACCCAGGATGTCTCCCAGTGTGCCGCTACCGCTGCCTTGCTGACCGCTGCTCGGGAAAGGCTCCAGTCCCGGTACTCCGGGAGTGGAAACACTGACGCTGGTATCCAGGCCGCCGGTGTCGCTGTTGCCGGCCGTGGTCGAGGATGAGCCGGGCATATCAGAACCGGCGACGGTTCCGGACCGGTCACCCGGCATGCCACCCTGGGCATCACTGCCGTCAGGTGAATTGGCCATCTCACCGTCGGCATTGGCCGTGCTGCCGGTTGAGCTGCCCTGTGTCTGTGATGTGCCCGCCGTGCTTGGCGTGTTATTGCCTAAGATGTCGCCCGGATCATTACTGTCGGAGCTTTGATCAAAGTCGCCGTTGTCGCCATCAGAAGGCATCTGCCCGCTGTTGGGCATGGAAGTCGGTTGCCCGGAAGAAGTCGGGCTTGAAGTTGAAGCAGTCGAGGTCGGAGAAGGCATATTGGATGAAGAGCCGCTCTGGCCGGAAGACTGGGTATCATTCTGGCTGCTGGATGAACTGGAGCTGGAACTGGACGCAGTGGATGATGTGCTCGAGCTGGACGGGGATGAACTCGAGGAAGAAGAACTCGAACTGGATGAGGATGAACTGGATGAAGAACTGCTTGACGAAGAGCTACTGGAAGACTCAGATTGCTGGGTCGTCGTAGTCTGGCAGGCACTGAGGATCAGCGCTGCTGTCAGAATCAGTAAACTGGTGAGTTTTTTTTTCATCATATCCGTCTGGTCCCGGTCCTTCCTGCAAGCCTGTTCAGCATGGTGGCTGCAGCTAGAAGTCCCTGTTTTTAAGGTCTTATCCTCCGCCTGTGGCTATTGCTTGTCAAGGTACAAGTTACCAAAGCGGTCGCTTATTGCGCACCATTCAGCTTCAATTAATGTTGTGGCATTTTTTTCCAGTATCAACGCCGGTCCGCTGATTTTCTGGCCTGTTGCCAGAGCTTCACGCTGATAGACTTTTACCTCATCAGCGAAGCCATATAGTGACAGTACCTGCTGTGGCTTTGCTGCGACCTCGCTCGCGTTTTCCGGCAGCTCATGCTGACGGGCAGTGCTTTTGATACTGATACGCAGATTGACCAGTTCCGGTTCAGCATGGAGACGATGGCCGTAACGGCTGGCATGCAGTTGATGGAAGTCCTCAGCCGTGCGGTCCGGGCCCTGCCATGGCAGGTTCAGGGTGGAAGACTGCCCGTGGTAGCGGACATCAGCGTGGTATTCGCTTTCCAGGCTGTCGTTATCAAGGGTATCGAGTCCCTCTGCGGCAAGTCCGGCCAGTGCCTGTTCCCGCATAGTGGCGAACTGCTGGCGGATCGCGGCTTCATCGCAGGCCGATAGCAGCTGCTGAAAATTGTGTGAAAGATGACGCTCGACCGGGGCCAGCAGCATGCCCAGCGCCGAGAGGACACCGGCATGCATCGGCACCAGTCCCCGGGTCATGCCCAGGGCATTGGCCAAAGCACAGATATGCAGACCGCCGGCGCCACCGAAACAGCAAAGGCGAAACTGTTTTGGATCATGGCCTTTTTCCACCGAGATTACACGCAGGGCCTGTGCCATGTGTTCATTGGCAATCTTTATAATACCTGCAGCACATTCCTCGTTAGTAAGGGCTAACTTTTCTGCCAGATTCGCGATAGCTTTGCGGGCAGCCTGCTCATCCAGCGAGATGGCACCGTCCATGAAACTGGCTGCCTGCAATCGGCCCAGCAGCAGGTTGGCATCCGTCACTGTGGCCTGCTCTTCGCCCAGCCCATAGCATGCCGGCCCCGGTCTGGCCCCGGCGGATTCCGGCCCCACGCGTAACAGACCGCCTGCATCCAGCCAGGCGATGGAACCGCCCCCGGCACCGATGGTATGCATATCAACCATGGGCACGGCGACCGGCCAGGAACCGATCCTGCCTTCACTGCTGAGCTGGATATTGCCGTCATCCAGCAGTGCGACATCGGTGGAAGTGCCTCCCATATCGAAAGTCATGACGCCCGGTATCTGCAGGGTCCTGGCCAGCCAGGATGCGGCGGCTAGTCCGCCGGCCGGACCGGATAAAAGCAGATTAACAGCCTTGTCGGCAGCCTGTTCCGCAGAAATGGTGCCACCGGTGGATTGCATAATGGATAGCGGCGAGGGCTTGGTGCCCTGTTTGAGATCCAGCAGATAATTTTTCACCAGCGGTCCCAGGGAAGCATTCAGCCAGGTGGCAATGCCGCGCTCATATTCACGGTATTCCGGCAGGACAGATGAGGAACGGCAGATAAAAGGCTGCCAGCTCAGGTGTTCACGCAGATACTGTTCGACTCTTGTTTCATGGTCCTCATTCAGGAAAGAAAACAGCAGGGTGATGGCAATGGCATCCGGTTTGAGCGCTTCCAGGTCTGCGAGCAGTTTCTGCAGATCGGCTGTTGTCAGCTCCTGTATTATCCGGCCCTGCGCATCGACCCGGCCGCTGACTTCCAGGCACAGATTCTGCGGGACCGGTTTGTCAGCCGGCGGCATTTCCAGGTAATACAGGGACGGGCGGGTCTGACGGCCAATTGTCAGAATATCGCGAAAGCCTTTGTTGGTGATAAATGCAGTGCGTACGCCTTTGTTTTCCAGCGCTGCATTGGTGGCGACGGTGGAACCGTGAATGATCGAGACCTGGCCGGCAGCCACGGCATCGGCTAGACCCAAAGCATGAATGCCCTGTAGTATGGCGCGCTGCGGAGCATCCGGAGTGGACAGCACTTTATGAGTCTGCAGGCCATCTTTTCCGATCAGCACGAAGTCGGTGAAGGTGCCGCCGGTATCAACGCCCAGTGCCAGTGTGAGTTGCGTATCCATGAATATGACTGATCGAATGCGAAAGGGCGATTATACGTTATGCCTGAGTTACCTGAAGTAGAAACCACACGTCGCGGCATCGAGCCGCATATCCGGGGCAAGAATATCCGTGAGGTCAAGGTGCGCCAGCCACAATTGCGCTGGCCGGTTTCAGCCGAAATTCAGCGCGAGTTGCCGGGGCAGCGCATCCGTGGCGTTAAACGCCGCGGCAAATATCTGCTGCTGGAAACCGGCGCCGGCTATCTCCTGATTCATCTGGGCATGTCCGGTAGCCTGCGTATAGTCAAAGAAAAAGATGCGACTAAAAAGCACGATCATGTCGACATAATCTTAAATAATGGCAGCATATTACGTTATCATGATCCAAGACGCTTTGGCTGCATCCTCTGGGCAGGGCAGGAGCCCTACAAACATGTCCTGCTCGAAGGGCTGGGCCCGGAACCGCTTGAGTCAGACTTTAATGCCGACTATCTCTTTGCCCGTTCACGCAAGCGCAATATGGCAGTAAAAAGTTTTCTGATGGACAGCCATGTCGTGGTGGGAGTTGGCAATATCTACGCCAATGAAGCCCTGTTCAGGGCCGGCGTCAGTCCGCGTCGCAAGGCCGGCAAAGTCAGCCGGGCGGCCTATGAGCGACTGGTCATCGCCATCAAGGATATTTTGCAGCAGGCCATTACCCAGGGGGGGACGACGCTGCGGGATTTCGTCGGGGGCGACGGCGAACCGGGTTATTTCAAGCAGTCCCTGGCGGTATACGGGCGCGGCGGGGAAGCCTGTGTGCAATGTACTCGGCCCTTGAAGGAAATTCGACTTGGGCAGCGTAGTACGGTGTATTGTACGCACTGTCAGGCTTGAAAAACTATCTGCGTGGCCATTCATCCGCGGCTAAAGCTACCGCGTCCTGCTATCGCCCTTTACCTGCAGTCCAGCCGCTCATCACAGATGGGCGTCGTTCGGCTACGTACAAAGCAGTGCTTTGTAAACGCTTGCCTCACCCATGTAGGCAAAGCCGCTCCCACATCGGGTCAGGTATAGTCTGTAGGAGGGACTTTAGTCCCGAACCTTTCGCGGCTAAAGCCGCTCCTACTTCGGATTAGGTAAGCCTGTGGGAGGGAACCTTGCCTGCATAGGTGCAGGAAAGGGACGATAGCAGGACGCGGTAGACTTAGTCCCGAAGCTGTCGATTCAAGCGCTGTTGCGACTTTTCCCCGTCAGCCTTTCATATTTCTGCATCAGTTCTTCCTGGCTTTCCTGATGATCAGGGTCGAGCGGGATGCAGTCCACCGGGCAGACTTCAACGCATTGTGAGGTCGCAAAATGACCGACGCATTCCGTGCACAGTGCCGGGTCGATCTGGTATATCTCCGGCCCCATGGAAATGGCCTGGTTGGGACATTCGGGTTCACAGACATCACAGTTAATGCATTCATCCGTGATTATCAGGGCCATCAGGAATCTCCTTCGGCCAGGTTCTGCATCATCCCGGCGACCAGCGGGTCAACAAACTTGCTAATGTCGCCCCCCAGAGAAGCAATTTCCCGGACCAGTGTGGAGGAGATGTAAGCGTAATGTTCAGCGGGAGCCAGAAACACGGTTTCTATTTCCGGTTCCAGCGCGCGATTCATGCCTACCAGCTGAAATTCGTATTCAAAATCCGCCACGGTACGCAGGCCACGCAAAATCAGTCTGGAATCACGCGACTTCACAAAGTCAGTCAACAGGCCGGTGAAGCCACAGACTTCCACATTGGGGATATCGGCCAGGACCTTGGCGGCAACTTCCACGCGCATGTCTATTGGAATATCAGTTTGCTTCTGGGCACTGGAACCGATTGCAACAATGACCTGGTCAAACAGGCGGGCAGCACGATGAACCAGATCAGTATGTCCATTGGTAATCGGATTGAAGGTGCCGGGATAGACGACCGTTTTCATAAAAAACTCAAAGCAGCGTGTGAATGCTGATTATACAGCAAAGTCATACAAGTCACTTTGTTTTGAGCCTGTAAATTTAGCTGCAGATAACTTTTTGAGCTTCGTTCTGCTTTTCATTCAGGCAGGAATAAATTAGTCTTAATGACGATTTACAGCATAGTAAAAGTTACAGGGCAGGGATGCAGGCAGTAAAAAAATACTCATCCGTTTGGTTTTTACGCGTTGTGGTCACTCGTAACTATTGTTTGGCTTTTTAAACCGGAGTTGTAATGCGTGAAGCACTGCGTTCAAAATTTCTGACGGCACCAAAATTTCGTTATAGCCAGTTAATCAAGGCCGGGCCGAATTATGTCTGCAGTGGAATGGTGGCCCTGGACAATGACAGCGGTGAATTAATTGATGGCGATGTCGGCGAGCAGACCAGAAAAATTTTTGAAAACCTGAAAATTCTGATGAATGAATTCGACCTGATTCACAGCGATCTGGTCAGCGCCAGAATTTTCACCACAGACTTTGATGATTTTGCGAAAATCAATGCCGCCTGGGAAGAATTTATCACCGAAGGCAAAGTGCCGCCTGCCAGAAGTGCGGTAGGTGTGACAGCCTTGCCCCTGAATGCAAAAGTTGAAATTGAATTTACTTTTTATCGCGCCTGAGAAACAGGTGTAATTTTTATTTATTTCGCTGACACAAACCGTAATAAACCTGTCCGGCTTTTTTGCTTTTTATCAGGCTCCAGGAGTCTGGCAAATTAAGCTCTTCCAGATTGGTGCCGGACTCGAGATAAATCTTTGCGTCCCCGGCAAGCCAGTTATTTTTTTCAAGATATTGGCAGGCATCCTGCAATAGTTGATTGTCGCTGAAAGGCGGATCAAGAAAAACCACCTCCATGGGATATTCCGGCGAGTTGTTCTGCAGATAATCCAGCGCATTTGCCTGAATGGTGCGCAGGGGGATTTCTATCAGTGATTCGAGGTTTTCGCGAATACAGATGAGGGCCTCACGGCTCATCTCCACAGAAGTAACAAATTTTGCACCACGGGAAAGAGCCTCAATGCCCAGTATGCCACTGCCAGCAAAAAGGTCCAGGCAATGCGCATTGACAATATCCTGTTGCAGCCAGTTAAACAGGGTTTCGCGTACACGATCAGGAGTCGGGCGCAAATCTTCCTGGTCGATAAACTGAATTTTTTTTCCGCGCCATTTACCGGCGATGATGCGAAGTTGATTCACAAATACTCCGTGATGTGAATATTTATCCCCACACTAAACCATCACTGCTTTTTTGACCAGATTGACTTGCCTCAAGGCTTAAGGAACCTTTGATTAAGTATATGCAACTCTGGCTTTCTGACAGTACCGAGGTCAAGGCGCCCATTTGAAGGCATGCCGTCAGCCTGTCGAAAATGGGCAACACGGGCATCGGCACTGTCAGAAGGCCCCGAAGGGCGGGGACTGAAACACTCCGCTGCGTCGTTGCAGCCCTTGCCAAGGGTGACAGCCATTACCGGTGGTCTGCGCCTAGCAGAGAAGTGTTTCAGGCTCTCGCAGAGATGTATATACTTAATCAAAGGTTCCTTAAAGTAGCGTCCTTTAAATGCCCCGTATGAGTGAAGATATTGCAGCCATTATTCTCGGCAGTTTTATACTGCTGATGGGACTGCTTGTGTTTCTGGTAGCCCCTTATGGTGAAGTCAGCTCGGCCTATTCCCAGGCCAGTGAACTCAGTGGTTTTGATAGCGAGCAGTGGCTGGAAGAAAGCAATACAAGCAGCGTACTCGGCACCAGCTTGAAAGAGATTGTTAACGATGCCAGGCCGGGCAGCTGGGACCTGAACCCTCTTGAAGCCTTTTCCTTCGGCTTTATTTTTTCCGTGTTGCCCTTCATGGTAATCATGGCACTCCTGTTTACCATTATGTGCCACCTTATGCTTGATGATGCGGTGGTGTTTATTCGCGGTTTTGTGCCGGTCTTTTTCGTGGCTGTGCTGGCATATTTGCTGGCGGCACAGGTGGACTTCAACAACATGGGGATAGGCTATGCCCTGTGGGCTATTGTGCTTGGCCTGTTTATCAACAATGTTTTTGGTGTGCCCGATGTTGCACGTCCGGCGCTGCGGCATGAGCTGTATATTAAAACCGGACTGGTCCTGCTTGGTG
Source organism: Gammaproteobacteria bacterium UBA5109 (assembly GCA_002414385.1). Classification (GTDB taxonomy): domain Bacteria; phylum Pseudomonadota; class Gammaproteobacteria; order Pseudomonadales; family Pseudohongiellaceae; genus UBA5109. The sequence continues at coordinate 126,468 of DHZH01000002.1, read as the reverse complement.
CAGAAGTTCTGTTCAGTAAAATTCTGGCGATTGGTTTGCCGGGAATTTTTGTCGCCTGGATAGTTACGCCGGTGGTGCTTATCACTACCTACTGGTTTGGCCAGAAAATTCTGCGTATTAGTTCAAAAACCCTGAACATTACCATCAGTGCCGACATGTCAGTGTGTGGTGTTTCTGCCGCAATTGCCACGGCGGCTGCCTGCAAGGCAAAAAAAGAAGAGCTGACCACAGCAGTCGGACTATCGATGATTTTTACTTCCATCATGATGGTTGCACTGCCAGCCTTTATTAATTTTGTCGGCATGCCGGAAGTGCTGGGTGGCGCCTGGATTGGCGGCACCATTGATGCGACCGGAGCTGTGGTTGCGGCCGGTGCTTTTCTGGGAGACACGGCGCTTAATGTCGCTGCCACCATCAAGATGATTCAGAATATCCTGATTGGCATCCTTGCATTTGGTGTGGCCATTTACTGGACCAGTAAAGTTGATAATACTGCTGGCCAGGAAATTGGTGCCTCGGAAATCTGGTTGCGTTTTCCCAAATTCGTGCTGGGTTTTATTGGCGCCAGCCTGTTTTTCTCACTGCTGTTTTCAATGATGGAAGAGCCTCTGGCCATTGCCCTGCTGGAAAACGGCGTGCTGGATTTCAGTTCCGACATGCGCGGCTGGCTGTTCTGCCTGGCCTTTGTCAGCATCGGTTTGTCCACCAACTTCAAGGAGCTGCGCGAGCAGTTTTCCGGAGGCAAACCCCTGATCCTTTATGCCTGTGGTCAGAGCCTGAATCTGGGCCTGACTTTGTTGATGGCCTGGATCATGTTTTACAAAGTCTTCCCTGAAATTACGAGTACGCTCTAATGCCACGCATTTTCATTCGTAAATGTCTGCTGACCGCCCTGTTTATTGCGGCAATTGCCTGTCTGCAGCTCATACTCAGGTTTGGCAGTGAAGCGGTACCACAGATTCAGCAACAGACCGCCTTGATCGAGGAACAGGGCATTAATCCTTCGGCGCTGTTTTACACCGAGTCCAGGCTGGCTCTGCAGGCTGAGAAAAAAGTCCGTAAGGGCTTGCCATAAAATGGCGCATTACCAGACTGTTTAATCCCTAGCGATGCTGGCCTGCTGCTGGTAGCATAAGCCCTCCCGCTAATACGCAACGAACTCATATGTTTGGTTTTGGAAAACGCTCCCGCCCTGAGGCTGACGAGAAATCAGATCCCGGTCAGCAGGATGCCGTAAAACAGTCATTTTTTTCCCGTCTGAAAAGCGGTCTGGGCAAAACCCGGGCCGGTTTTACCGATGGCCTTGGCTCTCTGCTGCTGGGCAAGAAAAATATTGATGATGAGCTGCTGGAGGAAATTGAAACCCGCCTGCTCAGTGCCGATGTCGGCATGGCAGCGACCACAGCTATAATTGATGAATTGACGCAGAGACTGCAGCGCAAGGAGCTGAATGATCCTGAAGCACTGTATCAGACCTTACAGGAAGTCTTACTGGATCAGCTCAAAGCCTGTGATCAGCCCCTGGAAATTCCACAGGGCCTGGACAAGCCCTTTGTTATTCTCATGGTCGGTGTTAACGGCGTCGGCAAAACCACCACCATCGGCAAACTGGCCAAGCGCTTTCAGAATGAAGGGCGCTCCGTCATGCTTGCCGCCGGAGATACCTTCCGTGCTGCCGCAGTCGAACAGCTGGCAGTCTGGGGTGAACGCAACAATGTTCCGGTAATTGCCCAGCACACCGGTGCCGACAGCGCCTCGGTGATTTTTGATGCCTACCAGTCAGCCGTGGCGAAAAAGACCGATGTGTTGATTGCTGACACTGCCGGTCGCCTGCATAACAAGGACAACCTGATGGAAGAGCTGTCCAAGGTGGTGCGTGTACTGAAAAAGCTTGATGAAGAGGTGCCGCAGGAAATCATACTGGTGCTGGATGCAACCACCGGACAGAATGCCCTGAGTCAGGCCCAGCACTTCTTCAAGGCAGTAAATGTCAGTGGCCTGGTGCTTAGCAAACTGGACGGCACAGCCCGGGGCGGGATGGTCTTTGCCCTGGCAGAACAGCTCGGTATTCCCCTGCGTTTTATCGGCATTGGCGAAAAAGTAGACGACCTGCGCCCCTTCAATGCGCAGGAATTTGTCGAGGCCCTTTTCAGCAACGATGACTGATTTGAGTAATGATTAAGTTTGATGCAGTCAGCAAGCGTTATCCTGGTGGTCAGGAAGCATTAAGTCAGATCAGTTTTCAGCTTGCCCAGGGTGAGCTGGCCTTTTTAACCGGTCATTCCGGTGCCGGCAAGAGTACCCTGCTCAAACTCATCATGCTGATGGAACGTGCCAGTTCCGGCCAGGTTTTTGTCAACGGCCAGAACCTGAATCGTCTGTCACGCCGCCAGCTGCCTTTTTTTCGTCGCAACATCGGCCTGGTCTTTCAGGATCACCAGCTACTGTTTGATCGCAGCGTGTTTGAAAATGTTGCGCTGCCCTTACAGGTAGCTGGTTATGATTCACGTGATGCTGCGCGCCGGGTGCGTGCGGCCCTCGACAAGGTTGGTCTGCTGCAAAAGGAAAACCAGAATCCCATTCGCCTCTCAGGCGGGGAACAGCAACGGGTTGGTATCGCCCGTGCCGTGGTAAACAAACCGGCCCTGTTACTCGCTGATGAACCGACCGGCAATCTGGATCCGCAACTCTCCGCTGAAATCATGCGTCTGTTTGAGGAATTTAACCGGGTTGGGGTCAGCATGCTGATTGCCAGTCATGACCTGAGTCTGATTGCCAGTCTTGAGCATCGTATCCTGTCACTGGAAAAAGGCCGGATGATTCGCGGTGCCACTGAAACCTCAGCCGGGGATTTATAGTCGATGGCCTCCGGCAAGCACAGGGATAATATAAAACAGCAGTCCAAAGCTGCCGCAAAGAAGTCGGGTAATTCCATCGCCTCGCGCATCTCGAATTCCTTTCGCAATCACCAGCAGGTCGCCGTCGACAGTCTCGACCGTCTGTTGGCCAGTATTTCCGGTACGCTGATGATCTGGATAATGATTGCCATTGCCATGGCTTTGCCGCTGTTTCTCCTGCTGTTCCTGCAAAACCTGCAGCAGTTCGGCAGTGATCTGGATGAAGCAAGCCAGATTTCGGTTTTCATGAATACCACGACTGAAATGCCGCGACTTGAACAGCTGCGCGATGAACTGCTTGGGCGCAGTGAAATCCAGAATGTGGAAATAATTTCTGCAGAGACAGCCTTGCAGGAATTCCAGGCCAGTTCCGGTTTTGGCGATATTCTTTCCGGGCTGGATGAAAACCCACTGCCACCGGTTTTGCTGGTGACGCCTCTGGCTCAGGATGCGGCAGTCCTGCAGCCACTGCTTGCTTCATTGCAGGATTACCCAGAGGTGGATGAAGTGCAGTTTGATCTGGACTGGTTGCAGCGCCTTTACGGCATACTCAATCTGGCCCAGCGCCTGACCTACATGATTGGCCTGTTACTGGCCCTGGGGGTGGCACTGGTGGTCGGCAATACCATCAAGCTGGCGATAGAAAACCGGCGGGATGAAATCGTGGTGGTGAAACTGGTAGGGGGTACTGATGCTTATGTGTCCCGGCCATTTTTATACACCGGCCTGTGGTATGGCGCCGGCGGCGGCCTGATTGCCTGCGTCCTGATACTGCTGGCACAGTTAATTCTGCAGGGACCCGTATCCCGTCTGGCAGGGCTGTATGAAGGCGAGTTTGCTCTGGTCGGGCTGGGCATCAGCGGCTTTTTCATGGTTTTACTACTCAGCGCCATGCTGGGCTGGTTCGGTGCCTGGTTATCGGTACTGAGACACCTGCGGGCAATTGAGCCTGGATGATTCAAGCCTTCATCATGTACACTATGTCGCCCTGCAAGCAAAACCAATTATGCTAACTGGAGTTTAAACATGGCGATAGAACTGCCCCCTTTACCTTATGAACAGGATGCGCTTGAGCCGCATATATCCAAAGAGACACTCGAATTTCATTACGGCAAACATCACAACACCTATGTCGTAAAACTGAACGGCCTGATTGAAGGCACTCCGGATGCTGACAAATCACTGGAAGAAATAGTTAAAAGTTCTTCCGGCGGAGTTTTCAATAATTCGGCCCAGGTCTGGAACCATACCTTTTACTGGAACTGCCTGAGCCCGAACGGTGGCGGAGAGCCTTCCGGTGCCCTGGCTTCAGCCATTGAATCAAATTTTGGCTCATTCGCAGACTTTAAAGCCAAATTCACCGACAGTGCTGTGAACAACTTCGGTTCCGGTTGGACCTGGCTGGTACAGAAAGCCGATGGCGGTCTGGAAATTATCAATACGTCCAATGCCGCAACACCGCTGACAGACGAAGCTGTAACGCCACTGCTGACAGTCGATGTCTGGGAGCATGCCTACTACATCGATTATCGCAATGCGCGACCCAAGTACATGGAAGCTTTCTGGGCCCTGGTCAACTGGGACTTTGCCGAGGGAAACCTGAACTAGAACAGGCTCAGGCAAATTCTGCAATTCTGTAAAAAGCGGGCCATGAGCCCGCTTTTTATTTTCGCCTGCTGTGGGGTTCAGGCCTGAATTTTCAGCCTGATTTCGCTTGATTCTTTGCCGGAGGTGGTTTAGTTTGAAGCGTACTGATAGTACTCGTAGTACTCGTTTTACGACCCATAAACCAAGACTACTACTAAAAAAACAAGAGAATTGCCATGGCTACGTTAAATATCAATGGTCAGACACTGGAAATCCGTGATGACCTGGACCCTTCAACCCCTTTATTGTGGGTGTTGCGGGATGAACTGGGACTGGTTGGAACCAAATATGGTTGTGGCATTGCCCAGTGTGGCGCCTGCACCGTACACATGAATGGTGCGCCGGTACGTTCCTGTCAGATTCCGGTCGGGAACCTGAGTGATGAGCAGATCACCACCATCGAAGGTCTTGCCGCTGAAGACGGCACCCTGACACCGGTTCAGCAGGCCTGGATGGAACATGATGTTCCGCAGTGCGGTTATTGTCAGGCTGGCCAGATCATGAGTGCCACTGCCTTGCTAAGCCGAAATTCCAACCCCAGTGATGCGGATATTGATGCAGCGATGTCAGGCAATATTTGCCGCTGCGGTACTTATGTGCGTATACGTGCAGCGATTAAAACAGCCGCACAGAGCATGTCAGGCACTGCTTTTTACAATGCTGACAGCAATTCAGAAGTTGCCTAGCACAATCAAAACTGGCCCCAGATAAGAGGCCGAGGAGCAACTGTGAACTCCCGTTCGAATTCCCAAATGCCGGCTTTTTTCGAAGAGCTGGCTGTTTCGCGTGACAATGAAAAATCTTCCGGCAAAATCAGCCGACGTCATTTCTTTAAACTTTCCGGAGTCGCCGGTGGCGGGTTGACGCTGGGTCTGGCCATTGGCAGCAGTCAAGGCCTTGCCCAGACCGAAATGGCTGATGTAGCAGAGGACGCCATTCTGACGCCTTTTGTGCAGATTCAGTCCGACGGGCGAATCAATATATTCTCCAAGAACCCGGAATGTGGTCAGGGCATTAAAACCGGCCTGCCAATGATAATTGCCGAAGAACTGGACGCCCGCTGGGAAGACGTCAATGTAAGACAGGCGGATATTGATGCCAGCCGATATGGCTTGCAGCTGGCCGGCGGTTCTTTCTCAACACCGATGAACTGGATGGCGATGCGCGAAGCCGGTGCCACGGCACGCCTGATGATCCTCACCGCCGCGGCGGAACAGCTTTATGTGCCCATTACTGAATTAAGCACCCGTGATTCCATGGTGATACACGAAGCCAGTGGTGAATCCTATCCCTACAGCGAATTTGCCGAACTGGCTGCCACACTGGCGGTTCCTGACGCTCAGAGCCTGACGCTGAAAGACCCGGCAGATTTTACCCTGCTTGGTCGACGCGTTGGTGGCGTTGATAACGAGGCAATTGTCCGTGGTGGGTCACTGTTTGGCATTGACCAGCGACAGGCTGACATGGTTTATGCCTCGTATACCAAAAGCCCGGCGATGGGCGGTCTTGCAGTCTCTTTTAATGAGTCCCACATCAAGGCGCTGCCGGGTGTGATTGATGCCTTTATTCTGGAACCGGTGGGCGAGCTGATTGGATCCACTGTATTTGATGCCACCATGCTTGGGGGTGTCGCCATCATTGCCGACTCGACCTGGACGGCCATGAAAGCCAAACAGCAACTGGAAGTCGTGTGGGACGAAAGTACTGCAGATACCGCGGCGACCTGGTCCACGCTGGCTGAAAATGCAGCCGGTATGGCGCAACAGGATGGAGAAATGGAGCTGCTCAACAGGGGTGATACTGCAGCAGCCTTTACCCAGGCTGAGCAGGTAGTGGAAGCTTTCTACGAATACCCCTATGTCTCGCACGTTAATCTGGAACCACAAAACTGCACGGCTTTATATAGCAATGGTCGCCTGGATATCTGGGCGCCCAGTCAGACTCCTCAGGTTGGGGAAGCCGGAGCGGCTGCCGTAACCGGGATCGGTGATGAGAACACCTTTTTGCATCAGACCCGCATTGGCGGTGGTTTCGGCCGTCGGCTGAATAATGATTTCGTTATCGAAGTCGCCATGATTGCCCGGCGTATGGAAGGCCGTCCGGTGAAACTGCAGTGGACGCGTGAAGACGACATGGTCAATGACTTTTACCGCCCCGGAGGCTTTCATGCGCTGCGGGCAAGTCTGGATGCTGAGGGCAGAATGACTGGCTTCAGTGACCATTTTATTAGCGAGCAAAAAAATGCCGAAGCAGGGCGGCCGATTGAAGCGGCAGACTTGACCCCAAATATATTGCCCATGGAACATCTGCCGAATGTGCGTATTACCCAGACCCTGCAATCCGCAGCGATTCCGACCGGGTTCATGCGGGCACCCGGTTCCAATGCTTTCGCTTTTACATTTCAGAGTTTTCTGCATGAAGTGGCAGAAGCAGGTAACCGTGACTACCGGGATTTTCTGCTGGAATTGCTGGATGCTCCCGATCAGGAAGTGCCTGAGCCGGCTGCGGATGCTCAGCAGGGTTTGCCGGCGCCGATGCCTTTCATAAACAGCAGAGCCCGGAATGTGATTTTCACCGTCGCCGACCGTGCCGAGTGGGGCCGTCCCATGCCGGAAGGTCGGGCGCTGGGCCTGGCGTTTTACTATTCACACAGCGGTTATGTGGCACAGGTAGCAGATGTCAGTGTCAATGATGACCGGGAAGTGACCGTTCACAAGGTCTGGTCGGTTGCCGATTTCGGTCTGATTCATAACCGCAGTGCTGCAGAAAACCAGATTCAGGGCAGCATCATCGATGGCCTGAGTCAGCTGATGTATGCCAAGATTACCTTTGATAAAGGGGTCATTCAGCAGAATAATTTCCATCAGTATCCGCTGTTACGTATCAGCCGTGCTCCGCAGGTTGATGTGCATTTCCTGGAGCCGGCGGATGTTGCTCCAACGGGTGCCGGAGAACCGGCACTGCCGCCAGCCCTGCCGGCGATTGCCAATGCCATATATTCGGCAAGTGGGGAAAGGGTCCGTAAACTGCCACTGAGCGAAGCGGGCTTCAAACTGGTTTAGTGCTGCTGCCCTTTACAGGGCCAGTCAGGGTGAGTAGCTAAAGCAGGCTATTCTTCGTCTTCATCCGGCTGAGGTTGCGCAGTATAGTAATAGCGCAGCATGTAATCATTCTCGGAATACTCTTCCCGGTCTTCTTCCGTTTGCTCCAGCTGCAAACGGAATTTGGTGCGGCGTAACATGCGCATCAGGGCCCGTTCCGTATCTTCCAGGGTGTTGGGTGTGCGATTAAGCACATCCACTCTCGAGGGACTGCCGTAACGGCTCAGAGAAAAACGCACATCAATATATCCTTCGTAATCCAGTACCTCATCCGGCGCAATGTTGTTGCTTTCACGGCTGTAGAACGTGGAGATATAGCTCGGTACAGCGACTGGCAGATCAGGATAGGCCAGTCCGGGGATCTGGCTGATGTTATTGCTTTCCATCAGCTCAAGCACCTGCGCGTAAATTTCTTCAGCGGAGGTCCAGCGTTCGAAGATCAGAAACCAGTCGGCAATATCAACCAGGGCGGAGATAATATCCAGGGAGGAGCCGCCGCTGCTCTGTAGATAAGACAGGCGTCTTTCCAGGGCATTCTGTCCATCGCTGAAATTCATCATGAAGCGGTCAGTATCAAACATGTTTGCAGTTTGCGGGACATTTTCAAAGGCCTCAGCCAGTAGGAAATGGGTAAAGGCAAGCTTCTTTTCGGCTTCGGGGATATCCAGGTCACTGTCGTTGAGATCAAGATCAGAGCGGATTTGCTGCAGGCTGTCTGTATCCTGATTCAAGGAAATTTGTTCACGCGTGCGCTGCAGTCTGAGTATCTGATAGTAGGCATTGGAAGCCAGGAAAAGGTGCGCGGCGGCCTGGTTATCAAAATTTCTGATACTGCGGATCAGGCTCTGATTCCCCTGCGGGACCGGCCTTAGCCCCAGCGCTTCAATATTGGGAATATAGCCCATGGAAAGGCTGGCCGCGTGCAGGTTCCAGTCGGCATATTCCAGCAGTTTGGCCAGGTGTACAGGATGATCCGGGCCGTATAGCTTTTGCTGGACGAAAAACAGGTATTCCTGCTGCTGGTTGGCGGCCATGAAATCGCCAATGCTTAAATAGCTTTCCACCAGTTCACTGACAATATTGAGCTGGCCTTCGTTGTACAGTCCGTTATTGATACGACTGATGTGCAGGGCGTTATCAAAGGCTTCAATTGCCAGCTCATGCTCATCCAGTTGCTGGTAAATACTGCCGAGGGAGAGATAGGCTTCGCTGAGTTGCTGCTCGTAAACGCCGCCTTCAATTTCCAGGCTGTCTATGACTTCCTGATACTGGGCCGGTGTTTCCCTGAGCGCCTCGGAGACACTAAGGGAAAGGCTCTGCATATCAGGCTCAGTATTGTTATCGCGTCGGGATGGCAGGGTAGTCAGTTCCCGCACCTGATAAACCTCGCGGTCTTCGGCATCAGGACTGGCATATTCCAGTAGCACCGGATCAAAGATGAGTGGCGTGGTAAGGGCTTGCTGCTCACTTTCCTGAGCTAAAGCAGGGCTCAGGCAGAACAGGCTGAGGGTGGCAAGCTGCTGTAATCTTCGACTTGTTTTGAGAATGTGGCTTCTCTTTCCTGTTTTCATTCCTGCACCGCCGGCCGCGCAAAATAATAGCGCAGACTCAACTGCTCCGATTCAACGGGAACTCCAGCATCAAGACTAGGCCTGCTGTTGACGCTTTTCAATAGCCTGAGCAGCATTTCCACCATTTGCTGTGAAACGTTTCCCGTATTGCGCTGAAAATCAACTTCGGTGAATTCTCCCCGGCTGTTTCGTTGCAGGCCAACGTCTATATAGCCTTCATAGGGGATTTCTTCATTCAGGGAATATCCCCAGGCCGCGGCAGAATAGGGTTGTACGGCAAAGTCCGGAATAAAAACAGGCTCGGCCGGGTTCATGATGCTGTCTATGAGCCCGGCTTCCAGACCAGCCTGGCTGAGCTCGCTATAAACCGTGTAATACAGCTCTTCAGCCCGGCCCGGATAGCCAAAGGCCAGATGAAAATCAGCCAGCTGCAGTCTGGCTTCCGCGATCTCCTCCAGCGAGCTCTCAGGATCAGCACTGAGATAGGCAATATTGCTCTCCAGAGCATCCCGCCCCCTGCCGTATTCCTGGCCACGCAGGGAAAGAAAGTAACTGGTACTGCAGTTAAAGGGCGAATAGGGGTTAGTGGTCACCTGGCTGGCGATATACTCAAGCTGCATCTTGCTCTGATAGGCTATTTCCGCCTGTCTCAGCAAAAGTTGCTGGCGTGTCTCGGGACCAAGCTGGGGATTGTTCTCCGGGTCGATGAATTCCATTATTTCATGCGCGCGCTGAAAATTCGGGCTGCGGTCGAGTTCCAGAGTCGGGTTGGTGGTCATGACATTAAAGGAGTCGACACAGGCCACGTTAAGGTCAAAGCCGCGAAATTGGGTTCGCGGTAAAAAATAGAAGCGTCTGAGCCTGGTATCGTAAAGGGCAATGGAGTTTCTTATTGATGGCGCAGACCGGGCGCCATTGCTGGTGAAGCTGGAGAGATTCTCCGGGTCGCGTAAATAGCTTTCCAGGTACCAGTCCACCATGGAAAGACTGGCATCGGCAAACTCGGCAGACTCCGGCGCATAATTCTTCTGGTACAGATAATAGCGGTATTCCTGCATGCTCGAGGCCATCGCCTCATCGCCGAGCGCAACATAACTGCGGGTCATTTTATCCAGCAGGGTTTCCTGGTCCAGCCCGAAAAGGCCATTGTTAATACGCAGAATGTATTGCGCCGACTCATACTGGACGATGGCCTCTTCATGGCGCCCAAGCTGCTGATACTGGTCGCCAAGCGCCATATACTGTTCAGCCAGTTCAAAGGAGTAGGGGCCTTCCCGCAATTCAGCCAGCTCAATGGCCTGCTCGAACAGGGATATCGATGACAGGGTTTCACCAAGCCCCTGTCCGGTGTCCGCTTCGCCCGACTCCGGGATTTCCGTCTGTCGCGAGGTGTCCTGCTCATAGGGCTGGAGCAGAAGACCGTTTTGCGCCTGGCTGGCAACAGAAATCACCAGGCCGCCCAGCAATGCCAGGAGACGGAGTCTGTTGAGGGAATCAGATAGCATCATAATATTCAGCTTGTCCTGGTCACAGGATAACCATTAACTGACCAAAAAATCTACGCATAAATGCGCTGTCCGGATTTCGTCAGGGCCTAAACAAGTTTGTTACTGCAAGGGCAGTTTAGTAAGATTGCAGGCTTGTCGATAGCGACGGTCAGCGAATAATTTTCATGTACAAATTTCGGTATTACTCTGTGTCAGCTTACAGCTGTGCTCTTGTCGCTCTGGCTCTGAGCGCCATGGCGAACCTGAGTGTGGCGCAGGATCAGGTCTCGCTGGAGATGATTGAGCATCTGGCGAATTTTGAACTTGATGAGCTGGGCAATCCGCAGATCAAGTCAGATGCCATCCCGCCGGTTTACAGTGATGTCGACTATCCGCATCGTCTGCTGATCATTCCTGTCTCTTATGCCAATAAAGGTTTTGATCGCTTTGCCGGACAAGCAAATGCCGACGCCCTCAATCAACAATATTTTGATGAACTCCTGTTTGCCGATAATCTGGCAAATCCTGAAGAAGGCACACTGACCCATTATTATTACCACCAGTCCAAGGGCCAGTTTGTCGTCAGTGGCGAAATTTTCCCCATAGTGACAGTTGATGAGCCCTCGGATTATTACGGCCGCCCGATCCAGAATTCTGATGGCCAGTGGCGTAACGATTCGCGGGCTGAAATTCTGGTCGAAGATGTCCTGGTGAAAGCCTATGAGCAGGAGCCGGACTTTCCCTGGGAAGAGTTCGATGTCTGGGATCCGATGGATTACGACGGTGACGGGGTACATAACGAACGTGATGGTTACATTGATCATTTCGTCATCGTATTTGCCGGCAAGGCACAGTCTTCCTGCCAGCGACTGTACAGCCTCAATGAAAAATTTACCGTCAATGCCCCGGCTGATATTTACGATTCCCTGACGGCAGATGAACAGGAATGTGCCCAGCGCATCTGGCCACATCGCTTTACCCTGACCAAGAACAACGGCATGGGCCCGGAAGTGGAAGGTTTTGTGAATCGTCGCGGCGGCGTGGAATTGAAAGAAGGGCTGTGGGTGTATGACTACAATATGCAGTCTGAATATACGGCAATCTCCACCTTCATCCATGAATTTGGCCACTCCATTGGCCTGCCGGATATCTATGCCCGTCAGACCAGCAACTCAACCGCCTCCTGGGAAGTGATGAGCTCCACGGCCAGCCCGCAGCCACAGGAAATGAGCATCTGGTCGCGCATGGTGCTGGGTTGGGCGCAACCCTGCGTGATAGAGCCGACCATGGCCGGCGGCAGCCGCGTGCAGTCGGTATATCTGAAAACCATGAATGACTGGAGCGGCCAGGGCGGAGACAGCAATGCAGCGGGGCTTTGTGACGCTGCCATGGTCATTCTGCCGCCGAAAATCCGGGAATTACGTATGGGCCCCCTGCAGGCTGAACATGGTGAGCAGGCAGCCTATACCGGGCAGGGCAATGATCTGAACAATTACCTGTCCAGGCGCGTTGACCTCAGTGGTCTGGAAGGTGAAGACATTATTCTGGAGTTTGACACCTGGTTTACGATTGAGGCTGATTGGGATTATCTATATGTTCAGGCGTCTACTGATGGAGAAAACTATCAGCGCTTGATGCCAGTGGATAAATCCAGCCCGGATGACCGATTGAGTGTGATGTCTTCACAGCGTGGCCATGATGGTCTGGGCACTATTCCTGGCTTTACCGGACGCAGTGGTGATCTGGATGGTGACGGTCGGGTGGAAACAACAGCTGGCTGTAATCCGGACCAGGAAATCGCCTCAGCGGAGGAGCAGGTCGGCCAGGGCGAAGAAGACCAGGTGGATCCCTGCACCATTCCCCAGTGGGTGCATGCAGAATTTGATCTGAGCGACTATGCCGGACAGGAAGTGGAAGTTCGCTTTCATTATTTTGCCGATGTCGCGGCGGTTGAAGACGGCGCACTGATTGATAATGTGGAAATTGCGGCCCTGAATTACCGCGATGATTTTGAAGCTGAAACTTTCCAGGGCTGGCGTGTCGAAGGCTTTTCCCTGAGTAGTGGCTCACATGACCTGGCAGTGCCACATTTTTATCTGCTTGAATACCGTGATCCCTATGCCGAGTTTGCTTCGGCATACAACTATGACTCTGCACTGAGCGAACCGGGCTTCAGTTTTTATCGCAATGCCGAAAGTGGCGAGCTGGAAGCAGTGAACTTTGCCTATCGGCCAGGGGTGCTGATGTGGTATTACAATGGCACCTATCTCTGGAGTCAGAATGAACCGGCACAGTTTGGTTCTGGCAATGGCTTTTTATTACTGGTTGATTCAAACCCGCAGGAATATGATCTGCCAGTGGTACCGTCAGAATATTACCGGGAAGAAAATGGCTGGCGCTTTTATGAACTGAACGAAGATGCCCAGCCGGTTTTACGTACAGGCTTTCTTGATGTGATGTGTTTCCAGCGCCGGGAATTTTATTATCCGGTTGACCTCAGTGCAGCAGACCGCAACCACTGTGATGCTTCCACACCTGCCGGGGAAGGATTGCAATGGCAGGGCAGACAGCTGTTATACAGCTTTACGCTGGCCAATGAAATTTTGCCGGGTGCTGAACGGGAAGCCTATAAATCCATGGGCACCATGTATGACATACGACTGGATCGCAGTGGATTGAGTTATCGCCTGGCTGATAGACTACTGCGTAACGTTCATTCCGGTGACGCCCCCTTTTCCCTGGAAGAGTTTGAACACGGCCTGGAATTTTACCGGATAGAGGATGGCACTCTGGTCAGGGATCGCAGCAGTAGTTTTGCAGCTGTCAGTTCTTTCAGTGACAGTGAAAGCTACATGAATCCGAACCTGCCTTTTGGGAGTGCCAATATTCCCAATGAAGGCCTCAATTTTCAGCTTGCTCAGCCTGATGCATCGGCACCGGAAGCAGCCAGAGTAAAAGTCTATTTTTCCTGGGAGCGTTGATTAAGTTAATAACTGTAATCCCGACAGGTTATTGTATGCCTGGTCGGGTAATATGCATTTGAACAGACAAAGTGAATCAATAAATTGGAATTAAAACATACCGCATTATTCAAGCTGCACGAAGAGCTTGGCGCCAAGCTGGTGCCATTTGCCGCTTACAGCATGCCCGTTTCCTATCCTGAAGGAATTATACATGAGCATCTGCATACTCGATCCCAGGCTGGTCTATTCGATGTGTCTCATATGGGCCAGTTAATAATCAGTGGTGAAGGAACGACAGCAGCCCTGGAAAAACTGATGCCCGTAGACCTGGAAACCCTGAAACCCGGCCGGCAAACTTATGCTCTCTTCACCAATGAACAGGGCGGAGTCATGGATGACCTGATGATCAGTAAACTTGGAAATGAAAAATATTTGCTGGTCGTAAATGCGGCCTGCAAGGAAAATGATATCCGGCATTTGCAGAATAATTTGCCGGAGCAGCAGATTGAGTATCTGGAAGATCGGGGCCTGCTTGCCTTGCAGGGGCCTGCTGCCAAAAAAGTACTGGCAGACTTTGTTGAGGGACTGGAGAAAATGGCTTTTATGCAATTCCGTGAAGCCAGTATTACCCTGGATGGAGGAAAAAGTGCCAGGTGTTACATTAATAGATGCGGCTATACCGGAGAGGATGGGTTTGAAATTTCAGTGTCGGCAGAAGATTGTGAAGCACTGGCCAGACTGCTTTTACAGCATCCATCAGTCAAGCCTGTGGGTCTGGGTGCCAGAGATTCCCTGCGCCTGGAAGCCGGACTCTGTCTCTATGGTCATGAACTGAATGAAAGCGGAACGCCGGTTGAAGCTTCATTAAACTGGAGTATTTCCAAAAGCAGACGTCCGGGTGGCGCCAGGGAAGGAGGGTTTCCCGGCGCGGAATTAATTCTTGCGCAAATGCGTGATGGTACGGATAAAAAATTAATTGGCCTGAAGCTGGAAGGCCGAATTGCCGCCCGGGAAGGTGCTGAAATAATCAATGCTGAAGAACAGGTCATAGGCGAAGTCAGCAGCGGCGGTTTTTCTCCATCACTGGAAATCCCGATTGCCATGGCTTACGTACAAGCTCAATATGCCCGGGAAGGAGAACAGCTGTTTGCCAGGGTTCGTAACAAACGTATTCCGGCGACAGTCTGCCGTATGCCCTTCGTGCCACATCAATATTATCGTTTATAACAATTTCTGAAGAAGCAGGATTCGAATGTTAAAAGCTCTATCTGAACTGGAAAGCCACCGTGAATTTATCGCCCGTCATCTGGGACCTGATGCCAGGGAGCAGCAGTTCATGCTGCAGTCGCTTGGTTACGATAAGCTGGAAAGTTTTATCGATGCGGTAGTGCCGGCCAACATCCGTATGCAGGAAGGACTGGATCTGCCGGACTCATTCAGTGAAGTGGATGCCCTGCAGGCACTTAAACAGATAGCCGGCAAGAACAGGGTATGCAAATCCTATATCGGCCAGGGCTATTACAATACGCTTACTCCGGGGGTGATTCAGCGCAATATCCTTGAGAATCCGGCCTGGTATACCGCATACACCCCCTATCAGGCAGAAATTTCCCAGGGCAGACTGCAGGCCCTGCTCAACTATCAGACCATGGTCAGTGACCTGACGGGGATGGACATTGCCAATGCTTCCCTGCTCGATGAGGGCAGCGCAGCAGCTGAGGCCATGCTGTTATGCATGCGCATGAGCAAATCGAAGAGTCAGAAATTTTTTGTCGACAGTAACTGCTTCCCGCAGACTCTGGAAGTACTGCAAACGCGTGCTGAACCACTGGATATTGAACTGGTCAGTGGTGACCTTGATGAAGCCCTGAATGATGAATACTTTGGTATGCTGATTCAGTATCCGGGCGCCGACGGGTCTGTCGAAGATCACGGCGACCTGATTGCCAGTGTCCAGGAACAGAAAACAGTGGTCTGTATGGCGGCCGATCTGTTGGGTCTATTGTTACTGAAATCTCCCGGTGCCATGGGAGCCGATGTAGTGATCGGTTCAACCCAGCGTTTTGGCGTGCCTCTGGGATACGGCGGTCCCCATGCTGCCTATATTGCGACCCGGGAACAATTCAAACGTTCATTGCCCGGTCGCCTGATTGGCGTTTCCCAGGACAGTCGTGGCAAAGCAGCTTTACGTCTGGCATTGCAAACACGCGAACAGCATATTCGCCGGGAGAAAGCCACCAGTAACATCTGTACGGCGCAGGTCCTGCTGGCGGTGATGGCCGGCATGTATGCGGTTTATCACGGACCTCAGGGACTGAAAAAAATTGCCCAGCGGGTACATACCCTGACCGCCATCCTGGCAGCCGGCTTGCATTATTGTGGCATTGAAATCAGCAACAAAAAGTTTTTCGATACACTGACCCTGAAGACCGGCGAGGATACGCAGAGCATTCATGAAGCAGCAAGAGAACAGGGAATTAACCTGCGTGTCATAGATGACGAGAGTCTGGGCATTTCCCTGGATGAATGTACGACCAGAGAAGATGTTCAGGAGCTGTGGTCGCTGTTCAGTGATGAAGCAGTGGACTTTGCGGAAGCCGAAGCAGAAGCCAGTGCGGGGATTGATGAGGCGCTGCTGCGGAATGATGATATTCTGGATCACGAAGTATTCAATACCTACCATTCTGAAACTGAACTGCTGCGTTACATGCGCAAGCTGGCAGACATGGATATCGCACTGGACCGGGCCATGATTCCACTTGGATCCTGTACCATGAAACTCAATGCCACCTCGGAAATGTTGCCGGTCACCTGGCCGGAATTTGCCGGCATCCATCCCTTTGCTCCTGCAGAACAGACCACGGGTTATCAGCAAATGATTACTGAACTGGAGGATATGCTTTGCAAAATTACCGGCTACGCGGCCGTATCCCTGCAGCCAAATGCCGGCTCGCAGGGCGAGTATGCCGGCCTGCTGGCAATACGTGCCTGGCATCGAAGTCGTGGCGATAATCAGCGCAAGATCTGTCTTATTCCAAGTTCGGCTCATGGCACCAATCCGGCCTCGGCCCAGCTATGCGGCATGAAAGTCGTGGTGGTGAAATGTGACGAGATGGGTAATGTTGATCTGCAGGATTTGCGTGACAAGGCAGAACAGTACAGTGAAGAACTGGCGGCAATCATGGTGACCTATCCTTCCACACACGGCGTGTTTGAAGAGGGCATTCGTGAGTTGTGCAAGATTGTGCATGATCATGGTGGTCAGGTGTATATGGATGGTGCCAATCTCAATGCCATGGTCGGACTGTGTCAGCCCGGTAAATTCGGCAGTGATGTTTCGCATCTGAATCTGCATAAAACTTTCTGTATCCCGCATGGCGGTGGCGGCCCCGGTGTCGGACCTGTTGCTGTTGCGGAACACCTGGCGCCTTTTCTGCCGGGTCATGCCATGCTGGGACAAGAGGAAGTAGGTGCGGTGGCATCGGCAGCCTGGGGCAGTGCCGGAATTCTGCCGATATCCTGGATGTACATAAAAATGATGGGCGGTAGCGGATTGCGACTGGCCAGTGAAGTGGCCATGCTGAATGCCAACTATATCGCTGAACGCCTGAAGCATTCCTTTCCGGTCCTCTACAGCGGTGAGAATGGGCGGGTTGCCCATGAATGTATTATCGATATCCGTCCCCTGCAGGAAGAAGCGGGAATCAGTGTCGATGATATTGCCAAGCGTCTGATTGATTATGGCTTTCATGCCCCGACCATGTCGTTCCCGGTACCAGGAACCCTGATGATTGAACCTACTGAAAGTGAATCGCTACAGGAACTGGACCGTTTTTGCGATGCTATGCAGCAGATTCGGGCCGAGATTGCGCAAATTGCGACAGGGGATTTCCCGGCCGATGACAATCCTCTGCATAATGCCCCTCATACCGCTGACATGGTCAGTGCAGATGAGTGGACGCATCCCTACAGCCGTGAACTGGCCGCCTACCCCTTGCCCTCATTGCGGGATAATAAATACTGGACACCGGTTGGCCGGGTCGACAATGTCTTCGGCGACAGAAACCTGGTTTGTGCCTGTCCGCCGATGTCTGAATACGAGTAGCGGCTGGCGACTTCTGCCCGCCAAGGATGGTGGAAATGCCGAGAATTGCAGGAGCAATTCCGGCCTTGTCGCCAGACGGTCGCAAAAGATAAGCCCGGCAATAACTAAATTGCCGTCTATAATTCAAACTCAGCCATTAGCTGATTCTAGCAAGGCTGAAACTCTTTGCGTTTTACGCCACAATAGCAGCATGAAAAGTAAAACATTATGCCTGCTGGCCTTGCTAGGTTTGCTGGCCTGTGGACAGGCCAGTGAAGCGCCACAGGCACAGACCGTGGAAAATGCGCGGCGCACTGTCGCCATCGGCGATATTCATTCTGACATCAATGTCATGCGTAACGTGTTCCGGCTGGCCGGTGCAATTAATGCAGATGACGAGTGGATCGGTGGTGAACTGACCATCGTTCAGCTTGGTGATCTGATTGGCCGCAGCGATGATGAACGTGAAGTGCTGGATTTCATGTTCGCCCTGCAGGAAGAAGCCGCAGTGCATGGTGGCAGAGTTTATGGCCTGATCGGCAATCATGAAATCATGGGTGCCCGGGTCGATAATCAGGCCGTCGGCCCGAATCCCTTTGCCGCCTATGAAGATGTTCAGGATCTGGATATGGAAGACGCACGCCTGGTCAACCTGCCGATAAACCAGATGTATCGTGGTGCAGCTTTGATGGCCGGTGGGCCGTATGCTGTCCGCCTGGCAGAATTCCCGGCAGTCCTGAAACTGCAGGATACGGTTTATGTGCATGGCGGAGTGGTACCGCGCTGGGCGGAATATGGCATTGAGCAGATTAATGCTGATATCAGCGCCTGGTTACGTGGCGATACCTTGCGCGAGCCCAGTGCTTCACAACGTGTCGATGACAGTGACCGGGTCATGTGGGCAAGACATTTTTCTGCCCGGGTTGATCCCTTTGATTGCCAGATGCTCCAGGCTTCGCTGGATATTCTTGAGGCTGAGCGCATGATTGTCGCGCATACCCGCCACTCGCAAATTACCTCTTACTGCGATGGACGAATCTGGGTGATCGATACCGGAATGTCCCGGGCCTATGGTGGGCAGATTCAGGCACTGGAACTGATTGATGATGAAGTGACGCGGATCCTCGATCCGGACGGGCATATAAGCTTGCAAGCTCCCTAGATTAAATTTCCCACCACATCGCCCACGATTGCTGTCAGCAGCATGGCCAGGGCACTCCAGAAACTGACCCGTAAAGCTGCCCTTATAATCGGAGCACCTCCGGCATAGGCTGCAGTGGCACCCAGTGCGGCCAGGAAGATCAGGGATAAAACAGCGACCAGTGTGATGAGTACTTCCAGTGGAGCCAGCCAGGCTGTCAGCAGGGGCAACAGAGCGCCAATTGTGAAAGCCAGAGCTGAAGAGCCAGCCGCAAGCAGGGGCCTGGCGCGTTGGGTGTCGACGATACCGATTTCATCCCGGGCATGGGCATCCAGGGCATCGTGCTCCATCAATTGCCTGCTGACTTCGAAGGAAAGTTCTTTGGTGAGTCCGCGTTGCTGATAGATTTCAGCCAGTTCCTGAGTTTCAAACTCCCGGTTTTGCTTTAATGAGAGTTTTTCCAGTTCGAGGTCGGCTTTTTCCGTATCGGCCTGGGAGCTGACCGAAATATATTCACCAGCAGCCATTGACATGGCGCCGGCAACCAGGCCGGCCAAACCACTGATAAGAATATATTCTTTGGTAACAGCGGCGGCAGCGACGCCAATGATCAGGCTGGCCGTGGAAACAATGCCGTCATTGGCACCGAGTACGGCCGCCCGCAGCCAGGTATTACGGTGGGATTTATGCGTTTCGTGAATGCTCATGGTTTTATTTGTACTCAGCGGTAGTGGTATTGATCCAGCAGGTCACCATAATTGTCTTCAAACTGCTTCATCACAGCTTCGGTGAAATATTTCTGCCATTGTCCGCTGACGGGATTTCGAATGTGAGCAGAGTTTTTTCTGTTACCGGCACTATAGCGTTTGGCATAGTAATGGCCAGCGTTCCTTTGTATTACATTAAAATCAAAAAATTGGACAATGTCATCAATCACTTCAGCTTCATGCCCTATAAAATCTTCATAGCGGTAGGTTCTGATGCGTTTTTCATCATGTGGCCACTGACGCATACTGGCAAAATGTTTTTGTCTGAATTCCAGTTCTGCAAGCAAACCTTCTTCAAGAGGTACACGATTGAGGTATGAAGTCAGGGAATCTCCGGCAGGGAAATCAGCAGGAACCACACCGTCAACCATCAACCAGTCAATGTTTGTCGGGTTAGTCAGGGCACACCAGTGTTCAGCAGCACGCTTGTGGTAAAAATAACCGGATATGAGGAGATCGCGCGGATCCCGGATTATTCGGACTATGCGGATATCGGCAAATCGTTTCAGATCTGGCATATGTCCGCTCAGAGAGCACAGGCTGTGATCTCTGCAAGTCTGGTAAAAAAAGTCTGCACGGTGAAAATAATGTTGGAAAGAGCCATATAATTGCAAAGGAAACTGACTAAGCCGACCATAAATTTTCTTGAAATATTCTGTCAGTCCTTTGTGGTAGCCACAGTGAACTTTTACGGGTGTATTAATCTGATCAGGGTTTTCAATGTATGGAAGTAGCTGCAGACGCCCTTCGCCGCCACCCGGAATAATTCGATAAGTGTAGTTTGTCAGCTTGATAATACTGCCTGCTGAACCCGGGGTGTCGAGGGATACAGGGGAAGAATCCAGCAGGAGCTTTTGCTTGCGAGACAGTTTTTCCAGCAAAGGCAGTTTGAATGGAACACCCGCGTGAAGCAACAGGTAAGCAATGCTGTTTCCCGGGTAAGTCACTGCCTAACCCAGGAATTGTCGGGTCTGAGGACCTGGCTTACTGTTGACTGCTTTCTCTTTCACCTTCACGGGAAAGCCGACGATAGTATTCAGCCACGGATTCCTGATATTCCTCGGGAATCAGATCGAGGACTGCAGTCCTGACATTGTCACTGCCACGCTGCGCGCCTTCTTCTGCACGCAGTGCCAGTTCGACCTGTTCAATCAGGGACAGCATGTTGTTGTATTCTTCCAGTACGATATCGTCATTACGATTGACGCGGCTGAACTCCAGTTCGCGAATCAGGTCGAGCAGTTCATCGATCTGTTCCTGGGTCATGCGCGATTGCGGAATCGCATCCCGGGTTATCTGGGTCAGTTCGTCCAGGTTGTCATAAAAATTATCCGGGACATTGATCGGGCCATCACGAAAATCATCGGCACCATTGCCGGACCAGCCGGCAATGCCGAATCGGTCATTAAAGCCGTTCGGGTTTGCAGCGCCGCCAGCCTGCCCCCCTTGTTGCTGTCCCTGCTGTTGACCCTGACCTTGCTGGCCCTGTTGTCCTTGCTGCGCTTGTCCCTCTTGACCGGGCTGTCCCTGTCCCTGCTGTTGCTGGTTCTGGCCGGACTGACCAAGCTGTGCCAGTTGATCGCGTAATTCACGGGCCTGTTCACGGGCTCGTTCCAGATCACTTTCACTGCCGATTGAACCACGCGCCAGTTCTTCAGCACGTTCCAGGTCTTCATTCAGGGCACGCATGGCTTCACTGACATTGCGTTCATTGTTGGCGATATACAGAGCATAGCCGGCATCAATATACAGTGCCGCTTCGGACAGGGCTGATTGCAGTTCACGTTCAGTCATGGTGTCGTTGGCATCTGCCAGGGCAGAGGCTGCCTGGGGTGAATCTTCACCGAACTGCTGAATGGTATTCATGATTTGTTGCTGCAGTTGCTGGATATTGGCGGCCAGTTCTTCCTTGGCGTCGGCCAGATTCATTTCATCCAGCAGGCTCATTCCCCGGCTGTTCGGGTCTTCGCCACTCTGGCGCTCTTCCAGTGCGCGTTCCATGGCGTTCTGCAACTGTTGCTGTGCCTGCAGTTGCTGTTCCAGCATCTGTCTCGACTGTTCTGCCATGCTGGCGAAGGACTCCTGCATGCTGGCAATCTGGTCCTGCGCGATCTGGTCACGGGCCGCTTCAAGCTGACGCTGGGCTTCCTCGGAAGCGCGTTGCTGCTCATCGGAACCCGGGTTGTTCTGCATGGCATCCTGCGCTTCGTTCATGGCACGAATGGCGCTTTGCAGACGCTGTTGCAACTGGTTTTGTGCGACATCCTGCTGCTGACCTTCCTGACCCTGACCACCTTGCTGTCCAGGCTGCCCCTGCTGCTGACCTTGTTGACCCGGCTGTCCGGGCTGACCACCCTGTTGCCCTTGTTGCTGGTTATTGGCCTGCTGTTGTCCCTGCTGACCCTGGCGTCCGCCCAGTTGTTGCTGCTGCAGCTGCTCGAGCTGTTCCTGTAACTGTTCGGCTTCACGGCGCAGCATTTCCTGCTGATAGCGTTGGGCTTCAGTTAGCTGTTGCTGATTGCGGGTATTGTTGGCCAGCTGTTCCTGACGGCGGGCCAGTTCTTCCAGCTGGTCCATGATGTCGCTCATCTGTTGTTGCTGGGCCTGTGGCGAGGCGCTTTCGCCAGTTTCATACTGGTTCTGCTCCATATCCATTTCCAGCTCGAACATTTCCGCCAGGTCCTCACTGGCGCGACCGCCGCCACCGCCACCGCCGCCACCCTGCTGCTGGCTGATCTGCATGTCGGTGAAGACTGACTCGGCCTGCAAGAGATACTGCAGGGCTTCCTGCGCCGGCTGAATGGCTTCCTGTAATTCAACGCTGGCCAGATAATCGGCTGTCGGGTGCATGGACTGTATGGCCCGCTCCATGCTTTCCACGAAGCGGGCAATGTCTTCATCCTGGCGCGTCAGTTGTCTTGCCCGGGTACGCTCTGTCAGGGTCTGTGCCTGTTCGGCGAGGGTGGTCTGCAAATCGGAAAGCAGAGAGGCATTAATATCAACCTGTGCTTCTTCACCGTTTTGCTGGTCACGAATCAGGTTCCAGGTAGATACCACGATCTGACGCTGGCGTTCGGAAATCTCATCGGCGGGATTACCACCGCCACCGCCACCGCCGCCACCGGAAAGCTGTGACTGGCTGTAACGTCGGTTATAGCCCTGAATCTCAATAAAGAACATGTCGGTCTGAACTGTCTGGTTCCGGTCCGAGGTTTCCGCATAATATGAAATCAGGTCGCCCGGCTTCAGCGGGATCTCTTCAAACTGTGCTTGCTGGTCGACAGGCTCGGGCTCTTCATTTGCTTCAATTTGTTGTCCACTGGGATTACCACTTTCTGCATCAGTGGCGGGAGTACGGCCGCTTTCTATATTGAAGGCGCCCAGCTGCATGGGTTCTGCTGTTGTCAGCGCTTGGCGGGTACGCATATTCTCCAGCATAAACAGATGCTCTGCGTTGATTTCATCGCCGGCTTCAAACAGGTCGACTTCCTGCCAGTCGCCGCCGTTGATTGAATATTTGATCGCCAGAGACTGCAGACCATAATCATCCGTGGCATTGATGCGGCTCATGACTTCTTCGATGTTGGTGGCGTTGTAATCCTGTCCGGGTTTGATGAATTCGATGACCGGCGAGCCGTCCTCAGCCAGTTGAATAAAGTAGTCATCACTCATGCGTACCTGTTCGCCACCGACCAGTGCGGCAATGTAGTACTGGCCTTCATCCAGCACCTCAAATTCAGTACTGGCTTCGGTGCCGTTCACGGCAAGACTTTGTGCTGCATTATTGAGTACCAGTTCACCGCCTTCAGGCAAGGGCGCCGAAGTGGTGATATTCAGGCCGATGCGGGTCTCCGGCAGTGCTTCAATATCGCCACGGGTAGAAGTTTCCGGCTCACGATCGGTCCAGTCCGGATAGAAATAGGTCAGCTCCAGGCTTTCAATGGAAGGCAGGTCTACCACCTGTACGGAGAACTCCTGGCTGCGCAGCCCGGTGGTGGAAACGTAATAATCCATCTCGTCCTGCAGGGAAAACAGGGTAAATTCAAAGCCGTTCATGGTGCGTACCAGCGGAACTTCCTGCCACTCTTCGCCGGCACTTCTGACGTGCAGAGTTGCCTCATCAGGGTTAAAGCCTTCAACGTTGGCACTGATGCGCAGGTTGGCTCCACGACGCACACTTTCGTCACCCGGCAGGACCGAGATTGACTGTGGCGGGATGAAACTGTCACTGGCCCAGCCGGCCAGGAAATTCTGCATACTGTAGGAAAACAGGCCGGCACCGACTGCCATATAAAGCAGCACGGCAAACATGGCCACTGCTGCAGCCCCGGCAATCTGCATATCGCGGCTTTTAACCTGTTCGTTGGCCGGATAGGAAGCGCTGACCTTCAGGGCATCTTCAGCCAGCAGCTCACGGAAAGGGTTGTTGGGTGCTGTCTGGGAATAGGTTGCTACACGGCCCTGAAAACCCTTGCCATCGACCTTCAACGAGCGATTTTCAACCTGCCTGCCGAGATTTTCCTTCAGTCTTTTCAGCGGCTCGATGAAGGCTTTCAGTGCCACAGCGAACAGGGCCAGAATCAGCAAGAGACGAAAGCCGATAACCGTACCGCTACTGTATCCGCTTTCCAGGGAAAACCAGGCAGCAATCAGCGACACCGCCAGCACCACAAAGGCCAGTGCCGCCAGGCCCTGCAGGATGATCAGTCGTTTCAGTCTCTGGCTGAATTGTGCCAGATAAAGTTCAAGTTTCTCAGTAGCTTTCATAGTTAGCTGTTTCCTGTAGTAAACCGCAGATAGCGGTTACCGAGTAAGGACTCCATTAGGACTATAACAGCAAGTAATACCAATAATACACGCCAGATTTCTAAAGAAACAGGCTCCTCTTCGACTGCACTGACTGCTATTGTATTCGCTGTTCCGGCCGCGCCAGCACTGGTGGCGACCATGTTTTCCCAGTTTTGCAGGGCCTGAGCCGGCATCAGGCTCAGGTCTGATTCTCGTGGATCCGGGTTTACTGCCACCAGCACATCACCGCCAAGCGTGGTAATCCGGTAATAACCGGTCTGCTCCAGCAGAATGTTTTGTGCCCGGGTAGTATCGGCCAGTGACAGCAGGCGATTGCCGTCCGGATCATAGACCTGCCCGGCTGCGCCTCCACTCTGGCCCAGCTGCAAAAAGCTGTTGACTGTCTGCTCCCTGACCAGCTGTTCTTCATTGGACAGGTGCCGCGCCGCTTCAGCGATGAAACTGACAAAAACCGGTTTTACCGGCAAATCACTCCAGCTGTTGTCGAGACTGGTGTTCAGCAGCAGCAAACGGCCCAGACCGATATTCTGTTCCATCAGCAAAGGCAGGTCGCCATTGAGGGAGATCAGTACGTTATCCTGCGTCGTTGCCTGAATTGGCAGGACGCGACTTATATTCAGGTTATTCCAGCCGACGGCACGATCCAGGGCCGGGTGGGAAGTATTTACCCGCTGTACGCTGTAGCTGGTGTTGCGGCTGAAAGCCAGGCCACCGCTGATGGGCTGGTTGCCAACCGGTAATGTGCTTCTCGCGGCGCTGCGTTCACCGACTGCTGCCAGGATGGCGCCACCACCATCTATATAGCTGCGCAGTTCCTGTGCCAGGATGTCATTAACGCTGCCGATATCGTCGACAATGATCCAGGGGTAGCGCTGCAGAACCCGCGGATCGAAGCCATTAACGTTCTGCAATTGCACCTCATATCCCCGCGGCGCCGTTTCCAGTGCGGTAGTGATATAGGTAACGGCCAGAGAGTCAGGATTGGCCGTCAGCAGGATCACCGGTGCCGGCGGCGAGTTATCAAACACCGAATGACGCTGATCATCTTCCGCCAGAGAGTCATTGGGAGACATGCTCACATCAAGACGGTTATCACCTGCCTCGAACACGATATTGTTAAAAGTAAGATACGTGACCCCTCCGGAGGGTGCCGAAAAAGATTCAGTCAGGGTTTGCTGGACGACATCATTTACCGCCAGGGAAATGCTTTTTTCAGTCTCCTGGGTTTCTTCACTGTTATTCAGCAATCCTACTCTGACCTGGTCGACTTCGGTGACTTCAATCGAGGCTACTGACCAGTTCGGGACATCTTCAACTTTCACCTGGTGAATATTCAGGCTGACCGGACGGCCGTTGATGACGTCCGGGACCATGTCAGCGAAACGTACGGCCTGACCACTTTGCTGAAAGTCACTGACAAAATGAATAAGGAAATTTGCCTGCGAGCTTTCAATCAGGGTGTCCAGTGCAGCGATCATGGCGCCGATATCCAGGCGACCATTATCAGGGTTCAGTGAAGCAAGTCCTGCTTCGATCACTGCAGGGTCAGCGGTGACCGGGTTGATGAGAGTCACCGAGCCACTGGCGGAATAGAGGCTGGCAATATCATCAGGCTCCATCGTATCAAGCACTGCTTCTGCTTCAGTAATGGCCTGAGCAAAACTGTTTCCCTCACGCATGGAGAAAGAGGTATCGACTACGATGACATGGTGTGTGGTATTTTCAGTGACTGCCGCCTGCGGTGCGACGAAGAAAACCGGACGGGTGAAGGCCAGAACCAGTAACAACAAAAACAGGATGCGCAAGGCCATCAGGACCAGGTATTTCAGTTTACGGCGAATATGAATGCGCTGCTGACTCTGTTCCATGAACATGATTGAAGAGAACTTTTCCCGTTCTGTCGCATGCGTCTGCAGACGATGCAGCCAGATGGGCAAGGCGATGCCCAGTAAACCAATTAAAAACAGAGGGCTAATAAAAGACATCAGGCACGTTTCTCCCGGAAAGTAAGATAGGAGTGCAGGGCGCGGTCCAGCGGCTGACTGGTATCAATCAGTACATGGTCGGCATTCATGCCCTGCGCTGCTTTCTGAATTGCAGCAATATGCGCTTTTACTTTGGCAGGATAATCCTGCTTCATGAAAATCGGCGACACTTCGATTGCCTCCCCGGTTTCCATATCTTCGTACAGAGTTGATTCCTTGATATCCGGATACATTTCGCCCGGATCCAGCAGGTGAAACAGAATCACATCCTGCCCGTGAGAGGTCAGTGGTTGTACATTGTCCTGCAGATCTTCAGGCTGACAGTAGAAGTCGGAAATGACTGCCACCAGCCCGCGTTTTTTCACGTGTTCACGAAAACGCGTAAAGGGTTTATGCAGGGCTGTTCCCTCAATCGGTTCGGCGCTGTCAAGCGTATGAATCACGCCATGCAGAGTGCCGCTTTTTGAGGTTGGCGGCCGAAATTCGAGTATTTCCTTGTTAAAGGTCATGCAGCCGATCGCATCATGCTGGCGTGAGGCCAGATAGGCGAGGCTGGCAGCAAGGTATTTGCCGTATTGCAGTTTCGATACCGAGGCGCTGGCGAAACCCATGGAGGCGGATGTATCCAGCAACAGCATCAGGTGCGAATTGGTTTCACCCTTGAATAGTTTGATAAAGGTTTTGTCAGTACGCGAATAGACATTCCAGTCGATATGGCGCGGGTCGTCACCTTCAGTGTAAGCCCGGTATTCAACGAACTCCTGGGAGAATCCATATTTGGGGGAACGGTGCAGGCCCATGACAAAACCTTCGACAACCGCCTTGGCGACCAGTTCCAGGTTGGACAGGCTGGACAGTACACCCGGCTGCAGCAGACGGGTGGGTGCATTGCGATTATCTGTTTTACCCAGTTCTATCATCAGTCGTTGACTTTAATATGTGTGAGCATGTCTGCCAGGATGTCATCAATGGTAATTCCGTCAGACTCGGCATAGTAATTCGGCAGGACACGATGCCGCAGAATGGGTATGGCCAGTGCGCGTAAATCTTCATCGATCACATGATAACGGCCTTCCATTAATGCACGGGTCTTGGCGGCCAGTACCAGGTTCATGGTGGCACGGATACTGGAACCAAAGTTGGCGTATTTCTTGATCATGTCTGTGGCCAGATCATCGGATGGTCTTGTGGCACGCACAATATCCACGGCATAACGGCTTAGTGAATCCGAGATCGGTACTTCACGTACCAGGCTCTGGAACTGGATAATTTCTTCTGCCGTGGTACAGGCTTCCACCGGCGGCATTTCCACGCTCTTGGTAAAACGGTCGATGACGGCGACTTCCTGCTCGGCATCCAGATAATCAAGAATTACGTTAAACAGAAAACGGTCAAGTTGGGCTTCCGGCAAAGGATAGGTGCCTTCCAGTTCTATCGGGTTCTGGGTTGCCAGCACTATAAAGGGCTTATCCAGCACATGGTTCTGCCCGCGCACCGTCACGGTTTTTTCCTGCATGGCTTCCAGCAGGGCGGCCTGGGTTTTTGGCGGCGTTCGGTTGATTTCGTCAGCCAGCAGGACATTGGTAAACACCGGTCCCTGAATGAAGCGCCACTCACGATGGCCGGTGCTCTGGTCTTCTTCGACCATGTCGGTACCGGTGATATCCGTCGGCATCAGGTCGGGAGTAAACTGAATACGTTTGAAGCTCAGACCCAGGGCACTGGCAAGCGTATGGACCAGCAGGGTTTTGGCGGTACCCGGCATACCAGTTATCAGGCAATGGCCGCCGACAAACAGGGTAATTAACAGACTGTCCACCACTTCATCCTGGCCGACGATAGTGCCGCGAATCTGATTGCGGATATTACCGATAGCGGTCTGAAAGTTTGCGACTAACTCGCGGGTTTCGTCTGAACCAATGTTCTCTGCTACTTCTTCACTCATACTGATAGTTCCTGTTGGTTTAATTTGCTGTGCTGTTGGCTGATCTGCTTATTTCCAGCAGTAATTGCTGCGCAGGACGGTACTGGGGTGCAATGTCCAGTGCCGTCAGTAAATAGTTCATGCTCTGTTCTGTATCATTCAGGGCATGATAAGCCGAGGCAACCCGGTAATTGGCTCTGGCCTGATCCAGCGGTTCCAGTGCCAGACCGACCAGGTATTCCTGCAGGGCTTCTTCATGCAGAGCTTTATCCATATAGATATCGCCGAGCTTGCCGTGTGTTTCTTCATCAAAAGGGTCGACATAATGAATGTCCATGAAGACTTCGATGGCCTCATTGAAGCGCTCACGTTCAATATAGGAGTCGGCCAGTTCTTTCAGGGAGGAGGCTGAATAACCGCCCAGCTGCCAGTAGGTTTCCAGGGTTTCAAATTTCAGATCATCCTGTTCCAGCTGGGCATAAGCCCGGGCCTTGGCAATATAGGGACTGTCCTGTTCAACATAATCCGGATAGGTAAAGATGGCTCGATCAGCTGCGGCAATGGTTTCTTCCCAGTTACCGGCCTGATAGGCACTCAGGGTAGCGCCGACATCTTCCTGCCAGATGCCGAGATTGTTCAGTATCGGGCCGTACTGAATATCGATGTACTGTTTAAAGTGCCGGTCAAATTCCCGCCCGCTGATTTCCAGTGAGTTTTCTATAGCGCTTACAGGATCAGTGCCATCAACAAACTGATACAGCATGTCGACAATTTTTTCGTGCCCGTATTCCTCGGATATAAACTGGAAAATCAGGCCCGCCTGCATATAGGACACCATGACCTGGTTTTCATAGGAAGGGCGCATAAAACCATCGTCCAGTTCGGCGATGGGCAGGAACAGCCCTTCAGCCATGGCATTCAATACGCCGGCCGGAATTTTGACCCCGGGAATTGGTCCGGTATTCCATTCTTCATAGACTGAAACGCCTTCGGAAAACCAGCGTGGCACGCCATGTTCGGATGCTTCCAGGGTATAAACATGAGCCATTTCATGCCACAGGGTAGTACCCCAGTGATAGGTCTCATCCGGATGCCCGGTCGGAGAATCCATGGCAAAGAGATAACCGAAAGTGACACCAAGGATGCCGACGCCGGGCATGCCGATGGAACGCACCACGAAGTCTTCATGATTGGGAAAGATTTCCACAATCACCGGCTCCCTGGCTTCAAACCCATAGCGTTCTTCGAAGGTTGCCATGCTGGATTCGGCCAGCTCCCGGGCATAGGGTGTGATGACATCGACTTCATCACGATCCAGACGCAGTACCAGTTCCGGAATGCCGTTCCCCTGGGGAGGTTCGGGAAAACTCAGATCGACAAAGTCTTCGCTGAAAGTATCCAGCAGGCGCATCATGTTCAGGGTTTTCGGATTGAAGCCGTCACCCTCATAGGAAATACGGACATGTTCAATACCAGCCTCAATCCGGTTCAGGCGCAAATAATTCTGGCCCAGTTCCAGGTGGGCATTCCAGTTCTCCGGTTCAATCGCAACGGCCTGCTCATAAAATTCCCCGGACTCCTCATAGAAGCGGGTAATTGAGGCAAAATAACCGGGAATGGCATAGGCGTCACCATAGTTCGGTGCTTCTTCCAGCGCCGCATCGATAAACTCCTGTACTTCATCCCGGCGGCGGTTGATAAAAGCCAGGGAGGCTTCCAGTGCATAAAGCTCCATGGTCGGCAGCTCATCGCTTTCGGCCAGGTTCCAGGCATCTTCCAGCAGATCGACAGCCTCGTCGAGCTGGTCACGTTCCATGCGCGAGGTGATGGCCATGACCAAAGCCCGCAGGCGGGCGCCTGGAGGCGAGGCAATATGGGTTTGCACGGCTTCCAGGTGGGCATTGACTTCTTCGGGGTTGTTGCCGGTGCTTAGAGCTTCGGCGGCGCCCATGTGCGCCCAGGCATTATTCGGCTCAATCTGCAGGGCCTGATTAAAAAAGTCATAGGCTTGCTGATATTGATAGGTGCGCATATACAGTTCGCCGGTGCGCACCAGGATCATGGCGTTTTCAGGATTCAGTTCGGCAGCCTGCTCAAACAGTTCATCGGCAGTGTAGAGGTCACCCAGGGCCCACATGGCCTCTGCCTGGATTTCCGGCGGATTGACTGTACGGATGATGGCCAGATAACAGGCCTCGGCTTCGGCTGCCTGGCCGGACCAGTGCAGGTTTTCACAGTTCAGCAGGGTTTCATTATCCAGCGCACCCAGCAGGTGATCGCGGGCCTGAACCCCTTCAGTAAGCAAGCCTGCACAACAGACCAGCAACAGTGACTGACACTGCCGCAGTGCTTGTTTGCTGAATGCTTTGTTGATCATCAGTTTCCGGAAAGTTGTTCTATCTCTTCGTTGATACGGGCCGATTCCAGAATCAGTTCCTGTAACTGCTGCAGGTATTCCTGATTACCCAGTTCATTGCGGCGTAATTGCAGGTCTTCAATTTGCCGGTTAATGGCATCACTCTGTGCCTGCAGGTCGGCGACTTCCGGCGGTGCATCAGGGGCGATTTCAGTCGGGTTGATGCGAGCCAGATTAAATTGTGCTGCACCATCACCACGAATTTCGGAATGTTCGGTAGCCAGTTGGCCCTGACTCTCAAAATAATCGGCAACCTGGCGCTGGGCGTAATCAAATGCTTCCTGCACACTGATGCTGTTGTTCTTGTTCAGATCAGCCGCTTCATTATTCAGGGCTTCTACAAAGTACTGGCCGAAGTAAGTCGCATTTCGTTCGTTACCGCTGCGGGTTGCGGTAATCAGAATACGGTTTTCATTTTCCAGCGGCTCCAGCAGAGCGCCGCTGGTGCTGGAGGTGTTGAGCATGAAATGATTTTCACCGGGAAACCCGGACATGATATTGACGATATCGGCAGTACTGATATCCAGTCCGGGAATGTTGAATTTGTATTCTTCACCATCAAAACTGCCATGACCGATCAGATAAACGGCCGCACGATCGGCATCCGTCATCTGCGAACTGATGCTGGAAAAATGCTGCAGCAGATTATCCCGGGTGGCGTCTTCGCCGGTGAAGAGCATGATTTTGTCGTCATCTGTCAGGGCAGCTGACTCCTCGGCGATGATCCGGCTTTGTTCATGAAACTGTTCTTCGAAGCGTGGTTCACCACCAAGCCCCTGAACGATGGTGACATACAGTTCAGCCTGTGCCGGAAGCCAAATAAAAGACAGAGCAAGACTGCTGAAGCTGAGGATTTTTTTCATCAGATGGTTCTCCAGCGTCTTCGCAGTATCCACTCGGTGGCTTTGAGCAGGACCAGCAGCAGGAAGATGGCTGGGGCATCCCAGAGATAACGAATGTCCTGCTCGGTAATGCCGGCGGTGGAGTAGGAAATGGCTTCAGGCAGTTCATCCCAGTCGGCCGCCTGCCAGTATTGCCCGCCGGTGGCTTGCGCCAGTGTTGTGAGCAGGTCCCGGTTCTGACGAATATTGAAAGCTTCCTGGTTTTCTTCATAACGCACGGCGGAGCGCACCGCTTCTATCGGTGTATCTCCGACCCGGGAAATTGCCTCGACACTGAACAGGCCGGTTTCCTGTGGAGTAAAGCTGGCCTGATAAACGCCAGGCTGGGTCGCCGATGCTTGCAGTTCCACAGTCATCGATGGGCCATATTGCGGAGAAACGACAGCAGAAACGGCCAGGCCCTGATTTTCTTCAGCCTCGGGGTCACGTATCTGCGCGCGAATCCGGATTTCCTCATTATCTATTGTCGTGCTTAATTCGAATGGCAAGGGTGAGTTGGCTACCAGGTTGCGTGCCAGCTGGCGCCAGAATGTTTCGTGGCTGAGATCTTCCAGCGGCATACTCATTTGCCAGCGCCAGGTGCCACCAGTAGCCAGGATATAACTCTGACCGCGGCCAAAAGGCTGGGTCACCAGCAGAGGCAGGGTTTCACCCGCAACATCAATTTCCAGCAGGGTTCTGGCTGCCGGTCGCAGGGGGCCGAGATACTGGTAGTCGGCGATGTTAGGCAGGCTGTTCCAGCGCTCAGCATTAGTAGCCGGGTCGTCATCCAGTTGCAGGGTAGGTGAGGCCAGACCCGCCGGGGTCGGGATTACCTTGGCCTGTTCCCGGACAAAGGCAGCGTTATCGGCGGTCAGTCGTGAAGGCAGAACCTGATTGACCACAGACTCATCCCAGCCACCCAGGCCCAGACCGTTAAGACCAGCAATCATCATCAGGCTGCCGCCGCGTTCACTGACAAAGTCATGAATCATTTGCTGCTGTTCTTCCGTAAATTCAGCAAGCTCAACACTGCCGATAATCAGGGCGTCATAACTGTAAAGTTCGGCGCGATCAACTGGGAAGCCTGCTTCCAGTTGTGCCGGGTCATCAATGCCCTGGCGGTAATACTTGTTCGGCGTGACCCGCAGCAAGGTGGCCAGTTGCACACTCGGGTCTTCCCCCAGTGAGCGCTGCATGAATTTATATTCCCAGCGCGGTTCGCCTTCTACATACAATATGCGGTACTGACCATCCGGGACATCTACCACCTGGGCGCGGCTGTTATTGGCCAGATTTCTTTCCCCGGCAATAGGGTCCAGAGTGAAACGCAAATCCAGCTCGCCCGGTTCACTGACTTCCACATTTATGAATGCAGTAGTCTGACCCTGGTTGTCACTGAGCGCTATTTCTTCTGTACTGA
Source organism: Gammaproteobacteria bacterium UBA5109 (assembly GCA_002414385.1). Taxonomy (GTDB): domain Bacteria; phylum Pseudomonadota; class Gammaproteobacteria; order Pseudomonadales; family Pseudohongiellaceae; genus UBA5109. The sequence continues at coordinate 93,372 of DHZH01000002.1, read as the reverse complement.
GCAGCTCTTCGCCGTTATAGACTTTGACCCGGGCCAGTCCGCCCTGGTCATGAGTGATGGTAATGCCGGCCGCCAGAGTGGTTCCCGGCAGGGCTTTTTGCGGCAGCAGAATATTGCTTAGCTCCAGATCTTCGGGAATAGTTTCGCGGCCAATACCGACTGTGTGGATCGGGACGCCAAAACCTGTTATTTCATTCAGGCTTGCGGCGTCGATATTACCGCTGTTATCGGCACCGTCACTGACCAGGATCAGTGCACCGAGTGAAGTATTGCTGGCTGCACGCAGTGTTTGCAAAACCGACTGCCCGAGATCTGAAGCGTCGCCCGGATCTGGCAGTTCAGTGAAATTATCAAGTTCGAAGGCATTGTCGGTAAAACCATAGCGCAGCACCTCATAGGTATCCGACAGTTCTTCAAGTCCTTCATCGCCGATCAGCTCTTGAGCCTGTGTCATGCGTGTGCTGCCATTTTCCTGGATGGCCATACTGGCAGAAGTATCCAGCAAAACAGCCAGGGCATTTTCACCCCCAACCAGACGTTCGGTCATCAAGGCCGGTTGCCAGAGAATAAACAGGACCAGTGCCAGCATCAGCCCCTGCAAGATGCCGATGCTGCCGAGTTGCAGCCAGTTGAGTACCTTGCGTTTCCAGGCCAGCATAAAAATGCAGGCAGCCAAGCCCAGGGCAATCAGGGTATAAAGCAACCACAGCGGCCAGCCACTGGCCAGAATAAATTCACTCTCTTCGTAGATTGCGGGGGGATAATTGAAAAAGAATTCGTACATGCTGTTATTTTTGTCATCCTGCCGGCAGTTTGCTGACGCGCATTTCCCTGTTTTTTAAATTGTGCTTGCTCTCGCCAAGCCCCATTTAACGGGGGCGAAGAGTGATATAAACACGTTTGTCAAAAAATTGCTAATCTTCAAAATGGCCTGACTTTTTAATGATTGATTCTTTAAAAATACTGGTTTATGTTGCAGCCGCAAAGTGCAAAAACAATGTTTTTTTGCGGTTCAATTCTGCGTTTTTCGTGACAGTTTTTTACCGGCAACTGTGTCTTTGTGTACGCAGCATGTTAGATTTGGCAAATGTAATCCGGGAGTTGACGGTAAGGAGTTTGGGGCAATCATGAGTACCTGTGTTTGTGGCAGTAAAAAAGAAGCAGCACAATGTTGCGATCCATTTCTGGACGGCAAAAGCCTGCCAAAAACGGTCAGGCAACTGATGCGGGCCCGTTATGCGGCTTATGCCCTCGGAGGACATGGTGATTTTCTCAAGCAAAGCTGGCATCCGGCCACCCGCGGCAATATCGGTCTGGCCGACCTGAATGGTAGCGACTACGACTGGCAGGGCCTGAAAATTATTCGCCATCAGCAGAAAGGTGATCAGGGTCAGGTGGAATTCAAGGCAGTGTACAGGGATGGCGACAGTGAGGATCAGGAGCATCATGAAATTTCCCTGTTCAAGCGCGAGAAAGGCATCTGGTATTACGTTGATGGCCGAATCCTCAATTAATTATTTCTCCCTGTAAAAACAACACTCGACAGCCTGTCACGCTTTGTGGATAATGCCGCCTTTTTTGCGAATAGTCAGAACTGACAGTCTTCAAGTTTCAATGCTGAAAAAGATATTTAGCCCGCTTCGGGCAGCTTTTTTTAATCTCATCGACAGTGTGCATAAGCCGCAACCTGTGCAACGCTCGGAGCAGGAAATCCGTCGTCTTGCCAAGGAAGCCTCATGTATTGCCCTGTATGATTACAAAGGCTGCGCCGCCAGTCGTCAGGCGCGTCGGGAAATACAGCGACTCAATATTGATATTGAGCGTCGTGACATCGGCAAGTGCAGTATCCACCAGGATAATTTGCTGGCTCAATTTGGGGAACTGAAAGCGCCCTGTCTGCGCATTGAGGAAAAGGGCCAGGTTCGCTGGCTGGATGAACCCGATGACATTGTCCACTTTCTGCATGAACGTTTTGATATTCAGAACGATGATTTGCAGCAGCGGAAAAGCGCCTGACTTAACTTATCCCTGTCATGCCCGTTGCGTGACAGCGCCATTCCCGCTAAATTCAAATCAACCATATACAAGGATAGCCTGGGATGAGTGATTATCTGCCAGCGGTAATTGTTGAGCCTGAACAGCCAGCCAATGCCGCGATCATCTGGCTTCACGGCCTTGGCGCCGATGGACATGATTTCGAGGCAATAGTGCCGCAGCTCAGATTGCCGGAAAACTGCCACGTCCGCTTTATTTTTCCACACGCACCATCCATACCTGTGACCCTTAATCAGGGTTTCGTGATGCCAGCCTGGTTTGATGTTATGGCACTGGAAGAAGGCGGCAGAAATTTCAATGCAAAGCAATTACTGGCTTCTGTCATGCAGGTTCACAAACTGATCGACCGGGAAATTGAAAACGGCATCAGCAGTGAGAGCATTGTGCTGGCCGGTTTCTCCCAGGGTGGAGCAGTGAATTACCAGGCCGGTTTGAGTTACGATAAACCACTGGCCGGAATGATGGCCCTGTCATCATTTTTCCCGGCTCCTGAAGCACTGGTTCCTCACCCGGCCAATCAGGATTTGCCAATTCTGGTCTGTCACGGAACGCAGGATACGGTGCTGGATATCTCCCTGGCGGAAAAAAGCCTTGAGGCACTCAAAGGCCTGGGTTTTGCCCCGCGGTTTCTGACCTACCCCATGCCTCACAGCGTCTGCAATGAAGAGATAGCAGACATCTCGGACTGGCTGCAGACAATCCTTTAAACAAAAAGAAAGTTTCATGCAGTTTGATGTTAATCAAGCAGGAATCTAACTGCGAGAAAGGATGATTCTGCTGGCCGTGATTATGTGCTGAAATTCACTATTAGTCGATTTTCTGTTTTGGGGATGGTCAGATGGATGATCTTTGTTTTGAACCGGTTGGACTGGTTTGTTCTATTGAATTGAGTCCGCTGGGCATGTGGGTCACTGGAACCAGTGGGCAACTCTGGGCCTATCCGCTGGTATTGCTGATTCATGGCATTGGCCTGATGACAGTGCTGGGTGTGGTGTTTGCCTTCAATACCCGGGTGCTGGGTTTCGCGAGTAATATCTCCATAGCTTCCTATGACAAATTGTTCAAGCTTGCCTGGGCAGGTTTTGCCATCAATTTGTTGTCCGGGCTGATCTTGCTGAGCGGCGATTTCGGCAAGTTCATCACGCAAGGCTCCTTCATCGTGAAAATGGGCCTGATTGTGCTTGGCGGAATTCTGTTAAAAGTTGTGATGAACAGTATCAGAGCGAAAAAAAGTGAATCGGTGATCAAATTATATTCGGCGCTTTGTCTGGCAAGCTGGTTTGGTGCGATATGCGCCGGTCGGCTGATGGCGTATCTCTAGGAGCTCAGCATGAATAATTTTTTAACCTGGGTTGACTCTTCTGCCTTGCATGACTGGGTGAACCTGACGCCATGGGTGTTTCCAACCATGGAAATAATTCATTTCACCGGACTGTCCATCCTGTTCGGTTCTCTGCTGGTGGTTGATTTGCGTGTCGCAGGCTTTGCCCGTTTTATCAATATGCGCGATGCCATGAAGTTTATTCCCTGGGCCATGGCCGGATTTACACTCAATCTGCTGTCCGGTATCACCCTGTTTGCCTGGAGCCCCTTTACCTATGCAGGTAATGTCGGATTTCAATGGAAAATGGGGATTATTTTTATTGCCGGGCTTAATGCTCTGTGGTTCTGGTTTGGTGAACACAACAAGCTGATCAATCTGGCAGATGGTGAGCAGGCTCCCGTTAGTGCAAAGGTTATTGCCATTGTTTCCCTTCTGCTTTGGCTGATTGTGATCAGCGTCGCGCGCTGGATGGCCTTTTTATAAAAGCATTAACGGTTTTTAACTCGTTAAATCAAGCTGTAAACAAAACATAAAACCTGTCTTTTTAGTCACTTGGAAGCTCAGGGCCGTTTACTGCAAAGGCGCTAAAAACTTGATTCTTAAAGGGATGTAGTTTACTTTAGCGCCTGTTTTTGAAAGCCCTCTGTGCTTTCTTTATGGGGTAAGCACTTTTCGTTCCCGCCTTCTTGAGTAAATATGCTTTTGGAGCGACTGACAGCGAATCGTGCTGACATAAAAACCGCTGGAGCGGTTATATCTTAATAAGGGTTGACTATGGATTTTGGGTGTTTTGAGCCGGTCGGCTTGGTCTGTTCCATTGAGATGAGTCCTGTTGGCCAGTGGGTCTATGGCTACTATGGAAACTTCTGGGCATATCCGGCGATCTTGTCTGCGCATGGCCTGGGCATGATGACGGTAATGGGTGTTGTGCTTGCCTTTAACATGCGTGTTCTTGGTTTTGCCAATAATATTTCGATCAGTGCGTATGATCGTCTTTTCATGATCGGCTGGGCAGGTTTTATTCTGAACCTGGTTTCCGGTCTGTTGCTACTCAGTGGCGCCTTATCAACGTTTCTATATCAGGGAGCTTTCCAGTTAAAAATGGCCATGATTTTACTTGGCGGCATTCTGATGAAAGTTATCATGAACGGGATAAGAAGCGGGCGTGATGAAAAGATGACGATGCTGATTTCGGCAGTTTGTTTAGCCTCCTGGACCGGTGCAATTATCACCGGTCGACTGATGGCTTATTTATAAGGGAGGTGACACATGGAATTTTTACAACCAACATTTGACTGGTTAGGGGCCTCCGCTTTAGGAGTAGCGTCCAGAGACTCAGCGTGGATTTTTGTTACGGCAGAAACAGCGCACTTCTTTGGTTTGTCTTTGCTGTTTGGCTCTTTGCTGGTAATAGATTTACGGGTAGTCGGCTTCGCACGTTTTATCAACATGCGCGATGCAATGAAGTTTATTCCAATTGCCATCGTCGGCTTTGCCATAAACCTGCTTTCAGGTATCACTTTTATTGCCTCAAACCCGGAACGTTATGGGCCCAACATTGCCTTTCAGTGGAAAATGGGCCTGGTCATTATTGCCGGCCTGAATGCCCTGTGGTTCTACTTCGGTGAACACAAGGATCTGGTTAAACTGGCAGATGGTGAAGACGCAGAATTCAGGGCCAAAGTGATCGCTGCGGTGTCACTGATGATCTGGATTGTCGTGATTATACTGGGGCGTTTTATGCCTTTCGTTGAATAAAACGTGGCATGAGATAAGCAAGCAGTTTAAAAAGAGAGCTTCGGCTCTCTTTTTTTTGGCAAAGAATTATTCAGCTGAAATAAGCGCCGAGGCAGGCCAGGGAAACCATGACAAAAAGAATCCATTTCAGCACCGCCTGTGGCATCGATATTGCAAATTTGACACTGAGTACTGCGCCGACAACTGCACCAAGTGCCAGCAATAATCCGGGCACAATCAAGACCTGATTACGTAGTATGTAAACGCCAAGAGCGACTGTTGTGGTAAATATGGTGATCGCCACTTTCAGTGCATTGGCCCGAACCAGGTCATAGCGCAGGGTGCCGGCCAGCGCGGCAATCAGGATAAAACCGACACCAGCCTGGATAAAGCCCCCGTAAACACCGGACAGAAACAACATGAACCAGGCCATGGGGCGTTCCTGAATAGTATAGGCCCGGGTTCCGACTGGAGGCGCTACCACAGAAGGCTTCACTAGCATTACAATTGCCATGCTCAGCATGGTGATCAGCAGGATCGGCTTAAGCCATACGACTGGCAGAAAGGAAGCCAGCAGGGAGCCCAGCAGGGATCCGGTGAGTGCCGGAATCAGCGTTGGCACAATCGTACTGGGTTCCAGTTTGCCCAATTGCTGAAAGCGCCGGGCTCCGGCAATACTTTGCAGAAAAATGCCAATACGGTTGGTGCCGTTGGCGACATCTGCCGGCATCCCCAGCATCATCAGCGCCGGCAATGTCAGCATGGAGCCGCCACCGGCAATGGTGTTGATAAATCCGGCGACAAAACCGGAACCAATCAGCATGATGATGAACAGAAGGTTTAACTCGTACTCCATCGCTGCATTATCTCAGACCCCCTGCCGCGTGCACACAATTGTTTTCCTGACCTACATCAATACATCTTTCTCCATTAGAGGTACCATGCTGGTGTCACTATATTGTCAAAGGAGAAAGTGCCATGAAAAAAATGTTTGTGCTGGGCCTCCTGGTCCTGCTGAGTGCCTGCCGTGTTTACCCGGATTATGCCAACGATTTCCGTTTCCCGATTCTGCGCGGTGATATAGACCGGGGTCAGGAAGCATTTGTTTCCCTGGGCTGCAATCAATGTCATGTAGTTGATGGTGTGGATGACCTGGCCGCCTATTCCGGCACCCGACCATTTACTGTCATGCTGGGTGGTGAGCTGATGTTTGCCCAGACCTATGGTGACCTGGTGACTTCAATTATCAATCCGGATCATGTGATTTCCGATCAATACCTGGATCAGTTACCAAGAGAACAGCGTAATCGCGCCAATTCCTCACCCATGTACCTGAATGAAGATATGAAGGTCACCGAACTGATTGATATCGTGGCATTTCTGAATTCCCGCTATCGCCTGCTTCCGGGCTATACGGAATATTATTACTAGGGACTCTTCAGCCCGGCAGGTGCCCACAGCTTGTAATGTAGGGTGCCCACAGCCAGGCAAAGAAGAGAGGCGTGGCTTTAGGGCAGTAAGCCTTGAAATAGCCGGATATGACCCTAGATTAGTGCTATAATAAGCTTATGAAAGCCAATATTGGCGGGCTCTGTAGCCGAAATTATGAGCCCTAGAAAGAACCTTTGGGCATATTGGCGGTCTAATATAATAAGTGGTAATATTTTGCGCCCTTGCAGGTCCAGGCATGACACCTGATTCGTAAACAGGCGTATGTGAGGCCTAAGAAGTAAGGTCTAAGAAGTAAGGGCTGCGAGTTACAACTTGTTAATTGACTATACTAATGTAGGTGAAACAGAGAAATGACTGACAAAGTAAGTAAGGTATCGACAAGCAAAGGCCTGAGTGTCATAGACACCATGGTGCCCGGTCGTGATCTGAATGCTTACATCACGGCAGTTAACGGTATTCCTGTCTTGACTGCAGAGGAAGAGCGGGAGCTGGCCGAAGATTATTATTACCGCGAAAATCTTGATGCAGCACGTAAGTTAGTACTTGCTCATATGCGTTTTGTAGTTTACATGGCCAAGAGCTATTCCGGCTATGGCCTGTCTGAAGCAGACCTGATCCAGGAAGGCAATGTCGGCCTGATGAAGGCGGTGAAGCGTTTCAACCCTGAAAAGGGGGTGCGTCTGGTTTCTTTTGCCGTGCACTGGATCAAGGCTGAGATGCATGAATTCATTCTGCGCAACTGGCGTATCGTCAAGGTTGCAACGACCAAGGCACAGCGCAAGTTGTTCTTTAACCTGCGAGGCTCTAAAAAACGTCTTGGTTGGCTGAGCAAGGAAGAAGCTGACAAGGTTGCCGCTGACCTGGGTGTGGATACTAAAACCGTGATGCAGATGGAAGGCCGGCTTGGTGTTTACGATGCATCATTTGACGGTGCTCAGGATGCTGATGATGACGATGCCATGCTGTCGCCCTCGCAATACCTGGAAGATACCAGCTTCGATCCGGCGCAAAATGTCGAAGATGAAGATTACGAGCAGAGCAGTACGGATAATCTTTACATGGCGATGGAAGGCCTTGATGAGCGCAGTCGCGATATTCTGGCCCAACGCTGGCTCAGTGACGAGAAGTCCACTTTGCATGAACTGGCCGATAAATATCAGGTTTCAGCGGAACGTATCCGCCAGCTTGAAAAAAATGCCATGAACAAGGTCCGGGCTGTTTTGGAAGCCTGATTTTGGGCCAGTAAGCCAGATAACAGCAAGAACAGTTTAAAAGCCGCCTCTAAAACAGGCGGCTTTTTTGTATTCGAACGCGGAGATTGTCACTTGAATTCAATTGAGCGAATTTATTTTTATGCCGCCATCAATGGTTTTCTGGTGGTTGTGTTTGGAGCCTTCGGCGCGCACGGGCTGGAAAGCGTGCTGAGTGAAGCCAGCCTGGAAACCTGGGATACGGCAGTGCTGTATCATATGTTTCATGTGGTCGCTCTGCTGGCCGCCGGAATTTTGTGTTATCTCTTGCCAGCTTCAAAGAGTTTTAATCGTGCCGCCTATGCTTTTCAGCTGGGAATCCTGCTGTTTTCTGGCAGCCTGTATCTGCTGGCATTAACAGATATCACCGCACTGGCTTTCATAACGCCTGTCGGCGGACTTGCATTTTTAACGGGCTGGGGCCTGCTGATATACGGCCTGATCAGGAAAAGTCTTAAATCTTCATGAGTGATACGCAGCACCGACGTGACATAAAAAGCTATGTCGTCCGTGGCGGCCGCTTGACGGTATCTCAACAAAAAGCCCTGGAAAACTACTGGCCTGAATATGGCCTGGAGCGCAATCAGGGTATTGTGGAAAGTCAGCTTCTATTCGGCAATGATCACCCCCTGGTGTTTGAAATAGGATTTGGGATGGGTGACTCACTGGTAGAGATGGCGGCTGCCAGTCCACAGCAGAATTTTATTGGCGTTGATGTCCATCCTCCAGGGATTGGTATGATACTGCGCAAGATCGCCGAACGAGAGCTGGATAATGTTCGCGTTTATCAGGATGATGCGAAACTGGTGCTGGCCGAATGTATGGCTGATAACAGCATCGACAGGGTACAGATTTTTTTCCCTGATCCCTGGCATAAAAAGCGCCACCATAAACGTCGGCTGATTCAGGCAGCATTTATTGAAGAACTACTGCCGAAGCTTAAAAAAGGCGGTGTGCTGCATCTGGCGACTGACTGGCAAAACTATGCTGAACAAATGCTGGAGGTCCTCAGCGGGTTTCCGCAACTGAAGAATCTGGCCGCATCGGGAAACTTTTCAACAGAGCATGAACGGCCGGTGACCAAGTTTGAACGTCGGGGAGAGCGACTGGGGCATGGGGTCTGGGATTTGCAGTTCAGGAAAATTAGCTGATCAGTCCTGTTTATTTTTAAGCCAGCGGCTCAGTACGCGGTTCCACCACATGGTAGCACCGGTCACAAACATCACCGCCGGAGCCAGACCGGCAGTTGCCCACAGCGCCTTGATAGACTGGTCACAAAGCCCCGGCCCATCACAGACCAGACCGATTCCGTTAATCCGTCCAAAATGCAGGAATGCCAGCCAGTACAGCAAACGGTCATAGAGTCGTTCACCGGCATTTTCCGGAGTCGGCGGCTGCAAGCGATCAACGAAATCATGAAACACATTGGGAAAACACAGATAGACACCGCTGAATGCAAATACCAGAATAAACCCGGCACACCAGATGCCTGCCATGCTGTGAATATCCCAGATCTGCCTTTTCCACTTGATGTTTAACTGGCGCTGATAAAACAGGCTTCTGCGCCAGCGTTTTATGCCTGGCCACCAGATAATCAGGCCGCTCAGGACCAGCATGATAACCGCCAGTCCGCCGAAACCGTTCAATGTTCGACCGGTAGGGCCGAGCAGAAAACTTTCGTGTAGTTCAATCAGGGCAATGACCAGCCCCTGTGCACGGCGCTGGGCACTGCCAAGATCCTCTGCAGTACGTGGATCATAAAAGCGCCTGACAGATTCTCCATCCTTATCCAGCCAGATCTCGACCGCTGCGGTTTCTCCGCCTGGCCGGTAAAAACGGCTGGGTTCATAATCCGGATAGTTGAGCAATACCTGTGCAAGTAATTCATCGTCACTTAACAGGGGCGCACTTGAACTGGAGATTTCCGGATCAGGAGTCGTGGCGACATACAGTTCGTTGCGGTAAACCAGTACTGAACCGGTAATGCTGATGAAAAATATGTACAGTCCCAGTGCAAGGCCACACCATAAATGCAGCTGGAATATTATTTTCCGGAATCGCAGGCGTTGCGGATGCTCAATCCAGCGTTGCCAGTTGGAAGTTGGGGGCGTAGACATCAGCCTAATTCTCCGCTTTATTGCTGATCGAAAAGGGTTTCATCTACCAGCATAAGGCTATTGAGCAGCATGTACTTTGATATTGATTAAAATGCTTTGTGTTTAGAAATAACGCAGCATCAGGTATGCGATTGCCAGGATACAGAAGGCTATGCCGGGTACCGCAACCAGGGTAATTGTGCGTTGCCGTTGCATGGCCAGTTTTTGCAGTTTTAATGATTCTTCAATCTGCTGACGGGACAGACGCAACCGTTCTTCTGCCAGGTCATGCTGCGCCTGTAAAAGCCTGATAACTTCCTCCTGCCCTTGCTGAATACTTTTCAGCAGTGCCAGGTTTTCATCATTGTTCTTGCTCATGTTTTCAGTCCATACAATCGATGCACCGGGTGGATTCCGGTGCGATTTTCAGTCTACCTTCTGCTATTTCCTCGCCGCATTCAAGGCAATATCCATAATCACCCTCTTCAATACGTTTCAGGGCAGCCCTGATTTGCTGTATATGCAGTTTCCGCCGGCGTTCCGATTCCAGGGCCATTTGCTGGCCCTGCATGGCGTCCATACGCGAGAGCCTGCCGACTGAAGTCTGATCCAGGCTCACTGTTGCCCGGGAATCCTCGGAGCTGGTATTCAGCTCTTCGAGTTCCTCGAGCTTTGCCAGTAAACTTTTTTTGCAAGCCTGCGTGTTAATCTTAAGCCTCTACGATACCGGTCTGTGATTTATGATTCTCACGTATGACAACCGTTCCTGCCAGCTTGTCATGCCATGCCTGTTTGCGTTTATCAATGCCTATCCAGAGGTAACCCAGGAACAGGGGAATAATTGAAATTATGTAGGCAAAATAGCGACCAACTGACTGGCCAAGACTGGGTTTGCCACCGGTTTGAGCATCAACGATGCGCAATTTCAGTAGCATTTTACCGGGGGTGCCGAGAAAGCGTTGCCAGAACCAGATTGTGGCAACAAATGGCAGAATATAGTTAAACATCAGATCCCAGAAACCATAAAAAGCGGCACCTTCGGTCCAGTATCGAGTGCCATAGATAAGTGTCAGGGGGATTGTTACACAAACAAGAATAATGACCAGGTCAATCATGAATGCGGTAAAGCGGATCCAGAAACCGGCATAGTGTCTATTTTCCATAATGCTCATTCCCTGTCATGAATATAAAAAGATATCCTGAAAAGAATTATGCCGGTTATTTAGCTTTATTGCTCACTTTACTGTGCGGCTGATTTCAACCGGAATATCATAATGCAGCACTTTTTCCTCTCTGCCGAGTTTTCTGTACAGGGCAATAGCTGCCTGGTCCTCTTCACCGGTATCAGCCTCAATAATCAAAACATAAGCTCCACGTTCAGCGGCGATTGTTTGCATTTGCTGGAGCAGGGCAGTTGCAATACCCTGGCGACGATACTCCCTGGCAACGGCCAGATCATAGATATAGATTTCACTGCGTTCCTGTTCAAACTTAAGCAGTTCATAGGCAGTCAGGCCACCGACGGCTTTTTTATTATCCATCGCTACCAGGGCAATGAAGTGATTGCTGGCAAGCAGGTTTTCTACATATTCGTGGCCAGGGCGCATATGCGTATAAGTATCCATTTCATCGAAAGCTTCACCAAAAACGGTCATCAACTCTTCGAATAATGATATGTCCCAGGCATCAAGTTGTTGCAGTGTTATCGTCATATGTTTAATTAATCAGATACTGGTTAATCAGGTCAAACGCTACTGGTGAAAAAGATAGCACCAGTAAAACAGCCATTGAAATATTGAATACTTTCTGGTGAAACGGATCTTTCAGAATTTTTTTCAGCCAGGCGCCGAAGAAAAGCCACGAGCTGGAAGTCAGAAATGAGGTGAATAAAAAGACCAGCGTTATTAGTCCTACCTGCAGGTATATGTTGCCGTCGGTTGTTGTAAAGGCAGCGATAGCCCCGGTTGCCATTACCCAGGCTTTCGGATTCACCCATTGAAATAGCAGCGCCTGAACCAGGCTCAAGGGTTTGCTTTCTTTAACCGATAGTGAACTTGTTGAGGTGTTTGCAATTCGCCATGCCAGATACAGAAGATAAGCCAGGCCTATCACCTTGATTATTTCATGCATGACGGGATATCTGTTAAAAATAATTCCCAGACTCAAGCCGATCAGGGTGAACATGATTGGAAAGCCGAAGTTGATGCCAAAATAGTGAGGCATGCTTTTCTGGATGCCAAAATTCAAGCCGGAGGTCATCAGCATGATGTTGTTCGGCCCCGGGGTGATACCAGCTGAAAAGGCGAATATAAAAATGGACGGAATCAGTTCCATGTTCACTTACACTTTATAGTTCTTCCATGTGCCGCGGGTAAATAACCACAGAGTAAAAAGCCCGACAGCAGTTTCGGAAACAAAAACGGCCCAGAAAACCCCTGATTCCTGCCAGTCCAGCCTGATGGCCAGCCACCAGCTCAATGGAATCTGAATCATCCAGAAAAAGATAAGATTGATCCATGTCGGCGTCCGGGTATCGCCGGCACCATTAAAGGCCTGTACCGAAACCATCCACCAGCCGTAGACAAAATAGGAATAGGCAAGAATTCGCATCCATTCTGCACCAATGCGGATAACAGTCGGGTCAGGTGAAAAAATACCGATGAGTTCTTCACTGTAAAAGTAATAGACAAAAGATACTGCTACCAGGAATACCATGTTGTAAATGCCGATGCGCCAGACGGAATTTTCAGCACGCTGCGGATGACCGGCGCCGAGATTTTGTCCGACCAGTGTTGCTGCAGCATTGGACAGACCCCAGGCAGGCATCATGGTGAACAGCATCACGCGAATGGTGATAGTGGCACCGGCTATCGCTTCACTTCCGACATCAGCAAGAATGCGCATGAGAAAAATCCAGGCAGACATGGCAACAAGCATCTGTCCGATACCCCCTAAAGATGTCCGGAAGATATGACCCATGAGCTTGAAATTCAACCTCCACTGACGGAAGCCTGCCCTGATATGTTTGCCGCCACGAACCAGGTTCCAGAAAATAACAGCGGCACCGATTCCACGGCCGATATTGGTCGCTATTGCCGCGCCCTCAATACCAAGTGCCGGTACCGGACCCCAGCCGAAGATCAGGATCGGGTCGAGGATAATGTTGATGGTGTTGGCAAAGAACAATACGCGCATGGCAATGGCTGCATCTCCGGCACCACGAAAAACTGCGTTGCTGACAAACAGCAATAAAATGACCACATTGCCACCGAGCATCCATTGCGTATATCGGTAGCCTTCTTCAAGTACCCAGGCGTCGGCCCCCATCAGCGCCAGCAGGTCCCGGGCAAAGAAAATTCCGGCAATGGCAAATGGCACAGAACACAATATCGCCAGCAGGATGGACTGCACGCCGGAGATTGATGCGCCCTGTTTGTCGCCTTCACCAACCCGGCGGGCCACTATGGCAGTGACTCCCATCGCCAGGCCCATGGCAATGGAATACAGCAAGAACAAGTAGGTCTCGGTGAGTCCAACAGTGGCAACAGCCGACGGGCCCAACTGACCGACGAAATAGATATCCACCACGGCAAAGGTGGATTCCATCATCAGTTCAAGAATCATGGGCACGGCCAGCAGCAGGATCGCCCTGTTCAGGGGGATGCGGGTGTAATCTGCATCACTGCCACGTATGGCTTCCTGCAGTTGCTGCCACAGAGATGTCTTGTCATCCAGAGTTAACGGGTCACCTGCGGGTGTGTGATTTGGCGAGACACTCATGACTACGCAGCTCAAGAAATAAAGAGCGGACTATTATAGGCTCCCTGCTTTATCAGGCCAGCCCTTAATGGATTAAGTTTGCTTTAATCTACACAAGCAAATTACCTTGCCTTTCATGTGTCGTCCTGTACTCTGGAGCCATATACCGTTTTGTCATTTATCTTCGATAGCTGGCCGAGCGCCCAATGGACAGGCAGCTTTATGACAAACCCGCGACTGCGTTACCAGACTGTAGAGTTTGGCAAGACAGATATTCATGTCTGTACTTTACGTGATAAACAGGAATTCCATGACCCGGATGGTGTTGCTGAAGAGCTTGGAATTGCCCCATCACTCTGGCCTTTGTTTGGCATTATCTGGCCTTCAAGTCTGGTACTTGCCCATTACATCAATGATTACAGTACCGAATCAAAACGCATACTTGAACTTGGCTGCGGCATGGCGCTGAGCTCTTTGCTGCTGAATAAACAGCACGCTGATATCACTGCTACGGATTACCATCCGGAAGTGGAATTGTTTTTGAATCGAAATACACAGCTTAATCACGACAGTCCTATCGCCTTTGAGCGAGCCGACTGGGCAAATACTGATGACAGTCTTGGTTTGTTTGACCTGATTATCGGCAGTGATGTTTTATATGAAGATGAACACATCGACTTGCTGGCCAACTTTATCATCGCTCATGCCGAGCCGACATGTGAAGTCATTCTGGTTGATCCGGGCCGTGGCAGAAAGACCAAGCTTAGCAACAGGCTGATTGAAAATGGGTTTTCCTCCAGCCATCTCAAGCCGCGGCATACAGACTACCTTGATGAAGAGTTCAAAGGCCATATTCTTAAATTTGAACGCCTGAAATAAAACCAGGAGCTTTTGTTAAAAAGGCATCATAATTATGCAAACACTGAGCCTTATTCCTTACGTAAAATCTTTTCCATTGCCTTGTTTTTGGCCAGCTCATCAACCAGCTTGTCCAGGTATCGAATTTCCTGCATGGTCGACTCTTTGATTTCTTCCACCCGGACGCCACAGATGACTCCCTTGATCAAATTCCGTGAAGGGTTCATTTTCGGTGCCTCGGCGAAAAATGTTTCAAAGTCGGTTTTGTTATCGATCTGTTGTTCCAGCTGCTTCTGACTGTAGCCTGTCAGCCAGCGAATAATTTCATCGACTTCTGCTTGCGTACGGTTTTTCCTTTCTGCCTTGGTCACATAATGAGGATAGATACTGGCAAAGCTCATGCTATAAATTCGATGTTTAGTCATCTCGCGTTCACCTTCTGGGTTTCAGCACAAAGTGTTCAGGCCCTTGCGCAAAGCCTGGGTCAGTTGCCTGGGGTGAACACTGGTTAAAGCTACCGAATCACATTGCTGAAAATCACAAAACTTTCTGACCGCGTCCAGAAAGGCAGCAAGGACTGCAAACTGATCAAAACCATTTTGCTCCAGGTAAAGTGGCTCAAGATGCAGTGCCTTGATTTCCAGATGAGCATCTTTTCGATGGGCTTTGCAGTCCATGCGTCCGATAAAGGCATCGCCATAAAGCAGCGGCAGACTAAAGTAACCATATTGGCGTTTGTGCTCGGGCAGGTAACATTCTATCTGGTACTCGTAGTCGAACAGTGTCCTGAGCCGATCGCGTTGAATGACACTGTTATCAAAAGGTGAAAGTATCAACATCCTCTTGTTCAGTCGCGGCAAACGACGTTCCAGGGATTCCGGTTCCAGCACAAAAATTTCACCGCTGGGCAGTTTTACCCTTTGCAGTGTGCCTTGCGCGATTCTTTCATACATCAGGGTTTTTACCGCTTTGCGCAGTCCCGTTTCACGACGCAGGTAGGTCAGGCCTTTTAGTGAAGCAAGGCCGTGGCAGCGTAACTGCTGATCGACAAGATGAGCGGCGAATTCTTCCACAGTGGGTATTGTTGTATTGATGTTGGAGGGCAGAACGCGCTCAGTAAGATCGTAGGTTTTCTGGAAACCTTCACGCTTACTGACCATCAGTTCACCCTGCATGTAGAGTTGCTCAAGGGCACTTTTGGCAGGCTTCCAGTCCCACCAGCCTGCCTGCTTTTTTGATTCGCTTTCCAGATCACGGGATCGTAGCGGGCCGTCTGAGCGGATACGCGCCAGCAGTTCACGCATCAGTTTTTTATCGGGATTTCGCTGCCAGTGTCGCTGACCGTTTTTAATGGCGTGCTTGTAAGGCAGGGAAAAACGAAAATCATGGATGGGCAGAAACGCAGCGGCGTGCGACCAGTACTCAAAAATGTCCCTGTCACGCAGCATTCGTTCTGTCATGTCTGGCCTGAACCCGGGCACGCGGGCATAAAAAACATGATGGTGTGCCCGCTCCACGACCGAAATCGTGTCGATTTGCACGTACCCGATATGCTCAATGGCTTTTCGTGCTCCAGGCAACCCGCGTCCATAAGCTTGTGTCTGTAACAGGCCCTGCGCTTCGAGAGCAAGGCGTCGCAAACGAGCCAGATCCTGTGGGTGTTTGAGTTCAATCATAGGGAGGCTTGATGTCATTAGCAGGCAAACAGAATTTATCTATCAGACAGCATCGAAGAAAATTACTGCTCAGGAATGATTTTCTTCAATCATTTCAACCTTGATTTTCTGGCTTAAGGGATATACAGCCGGGCCAAACTGGTTATAGATGGCGACATCGGCGGCATCACGACCATAACCGATCGCCACATAGCCGCCGTTCAGTTCATCCTGGGTGGCGTCGAAGGTATACCAGCGACCGGCGATATAGGCTTCAAACCAGGCATGCAGGTCCATCGGTTTGAGCCCATGCAGGTAACCTACCACCAGGCGTGCCGGAATGCTGAGACTGCGACACAGGGCAATGCCAAGATGGGAAAGGTCTCGGCACACTCCACGTTGCCGGGCATTAACTTCCACGGCGGACACCGGCACTACACTGCTGCCCGGTTCGTAACTAATGGTCTCCCGTAACCAGCTTTCGATGGCTTTGACCTGGTCATATCCCAGCAAGTGACCGGCTGTGATTTCGGTAGCCATCTGGCCAAAGCGGTCTGATTCACAATAGCGACTGGGCAGGAGGTAATTGATCACGCCATCGGGCAGATACTCGATTTCGACAAAAGGTGCCCCCGGAGACTGGTCTACCTGGTCGGCAGTCATGACATTGGCAGAGGTATAAATGCTGAAAGGTCCGGGTGGGGCGATCAGGCGCTGGCAAAGATTGCCGTAGATATCAGTGAACTCGTATACCGGGACGCTGGGCTTAAGTCTGTATTCCTCATTTGCCACCCATTGCTGTGCCGCTGCGCAAGCGCAACATGAGAATAAACGGCGTCGGAACCGTGATATCGAAAGTCAGTTCACAGCTTGTGTGCAACCACATGAAAAAATCCTTTGATTGAATACAGCAATATACGCGATTTGTTCGAAGCTACAAATAACAGTGACCACTATCGAACAGTGGCTGTGACAAATTACAGACAGGAGTGCAGGATTACACTGTCCAGAATCGATGGCCGTAAGTGGTCAGCCAGTCCTTCAGGTTCCTGTAATCCGGACAAACGGAATTCACGGTCTGCCAGAAGGCTTTCGAGTGGTTCATGTGAACCAGGTGGCTGCATTCGTGAGCGATGAGGTAGTCGATGACCGGCTTGGGGGCCATCATGGTCAGCCAGTTGTATTGAATGGTGCCATCACTCTGGCAATGCCCCCACTTGGTTTTGGTCTTGCGAAAGACGACATCTTTGAGCTTGTGTTCAACACCGAGCCGTCGGGCAGTCTTGATGGTCTGGGTGGTCATGTATTCGCTGGCCTGCTCTTTAAGCCATTTATTGAAGTGCCGCTCCAGATCGCCGGGTTCTGAGCTTTTACTGTAAATCAGCAGACTTTTGTCGGTAATCTCGATTTTGGGACGGGAGCTGGCAAGAATGACCTTGATGCGGCGGGGCTTGCCAAAGAACATGACTTCATGGCCCTCGGCAAGAACCAGGCGCTGGGTGAGCTGAACCTCCTGTTCGGCAAGGTGCTTTTGTATCCAGGCCTGCTTCTGCGCCAAAAATTCATAAATCTCCACTTTTGGCATAAGTAAAGGAGATTTAATCTCTACATTCCCACTATTGACAATTATGGATAAAGTTTTGCGCCTTGAGCGCACAATTTCAAAATTAAATGGAAAAGTGGGATTGCAGGCCAATTTATGAACTTTAAATGAATATTAGTGGGATTTACATGCTTCAGATGGCAGTCTCAGGCTGCCATCTGTTTACGGGCATGCATAATCTGGCCGACACCATTGAGCAGGGCGTTAACCGACGAGGTAACGATATCCTCATTGATGGCAATACCGGTGAAGCGCTCATTCTCATATTTAAGCTGAATATAGGTTACTGCCTCAGCGCTGGCATCCTGCCCCATCGTGTGTTCGCCATATTCCAGAATCTGGAAGTCGAGATCCAGGGTATTTTGCAATGCAGAACTAAAAGCCGCCAGCATGCCTGAGCCCTTGCCCTGAACCTGAAATTCCTGGCCATCCACCTCAATGCTGCCGGATACGGATTCCTGGCCCTCATTTTTCTCAATGGAGAAGGTCTTCAGCATCAGCGGGGCGGGCAGGTTTAGATAGGTCTGCTGAAACAGTTCATGGATGGCTTCCGGGGCAATTTCCTGGCCACTGTCCTCGGCAGCTTGCTGTACCACGCGGCTGAATTCGATCTGCAGCCAGCGTGGCAACTGGTAGCCGTATTTGCTTTCCAGTACATAGGCAACACCGCCCTTGCCGGATTGGGAATTAACCCGAATCACATCTTGATAAGTGCGTCCGACATCCCGCGGATCAATTGGCAGATAGGCGATTTCCCAGGGCTCGCCTTCCCTGTAAAGGTTGAGGCATTTGTTGATGGCGTCCTGATGTGATCCGGAAAAGGCCGTAAAGACCAGCGAGCCGGCATAAGGCTGGCGAGGGTGCACGCTGATCTGGGTGCATTCGCGTACCACGGTGCAGATACGGTCCATGTCGCTGAAATCCAGCAAGGGGTCGATCCCCTGGCTGTACATGTTCATGCCCATGGTGACGACATCCAGATTGCCGGTGCGCTCGCCGTTGCCCAGGAGGGTGCCTTCAACACGCTCGGCACCGGCCATCATGCCCAGTTCGGAAGCGGCGACACCACAGCCACGGTCATTATGTGTGTGCAGGCTGATGATGACTGAATCACGCTTGTTGATATGACGGCAGAACCATTCAATCTGGTCGGCATAGATATTGGGCGTGGCCATTTCCACGGTGGCCGGCAGATTCAGAATCACCTTGCGCTCGGGAGTCGGTTGCCAGACATCCACGACGGCATCACAGACTTCAAGGGCAAAGTCGAGCTCGGTTCCGGTGAAGCTTTCCGGGGAGTACTGGAAATAAAAGTCGGTTTCCGGCGCAGCTTGCGCACAGCGCAGGACATCCTGGGCGCCTTTCACGGCGATGGCCTTGATTCCGGCTTTATCCAGTTTAAACACTTTCTCGCGTTGTACCACGGAGGTCGAGTTATACAGATGGACGATAGCCTTTTTCGCGCCTTTGAGAGATTCATAGGTGCGTTCGATCAGTTCGGTACGGGCCTGGGTCAGTACCTGAATGCATACGTCATCAGGCACCTTGTCTTCTTCAATCAGCCAGCGCACAAAATCGAAGTCAGGCTGGGAAGCAGCGGGAAAGCCGACTTCAATTTCCTTGAAACCGACATCGACCAGCAGTTTGAACATCTTTTTCTTCTGCGCGACGGACATGGGCTCGATCAACGCCTGATTACCATCTCTCAGATCAACACTGCACCAGGTCGGCGCGGCGTCAATAACCTTGTCCGGCCAGGATCTGTCTGGCAATTGAACAGGCTGAAAGGCTTTGTATTTGGTGTGATCGTAACGCTTCACGAGCTTTCTCCATATCACTTAACTGTTTCGAGGTGGGCATTGTACCTGAGCCTGAAGAATTTTTTATTGCGAATATTGTGCTAAATTGACTATTAAATAGTAATAAATGCTAATTTAATATAGATTAATGGCATAAAATATCAATATAATGTATTTTATTAAACTAATCGCCATTTCCGGAGTCTAGTATGGAGCTGGATCGCACCGACAGACGCATACTGGCTGAGCTGCAGAATAACGGGCGCATCAGCAATCAGGAGCTGGCCGACAAGATCGGACTGTCGCCTTCGCCCTGTCTGCGCCGTGTGCGGCAACTGGAAGAAGCCGGCATTGTTGAAAGCTATGTTGCACGCCTGAATGCTTCGAAACTTGGTCTTAAACTGATCGCGCTGATTCAGATCAGCATGGACAAACATACTCCTGAGCGTTTCGAGCATTTTGAAAAGGTAGTCAACGACTATCCGGAAGTGCTGGAGTGTCTGCTGATTACCGGACAGTCGGCAGATTATCTCTTGAAGGTAGCTGTACAGGACATGGAGGTATACCAGGATTTTTTGCTGAACAAAATAACCAGGATTCCCGGCGTATCGGATGTACATTCCAGTTTCGTACTGCGGGAAGTGATCAATACCACACGTTTGCCGCTGTCAGGGGTGACTGGTAGTGAATAGTGTTTTGCTGTTTTTCGTGGCTAAAGCCACTCCTACTCTCGGAACAGGTTTTGTAGGAGCGGCTTTAGCCGCGAACAGGGTATGCGTGTTAAAGCTGAAAATAAAGCGTTCCGTGTTGCTTTTCAAGGGGGGAAGCCGGCCGGTATAACTCCGGATATAAGCTGACAGAATGACTGAGCTGTAAAAAGGAGGTGGGGCAGTCCTGGGGCTGGACAAGGGTTCCACTATTTTAAACAGGCTCAGCGTTGAACCTGTCAGACACCGGAGTTATTACCGGCCGCATTTATTCATGGCCGGTTCGATTCAGGGAAACTTAAACCGCGTTTGCCTTATGGTATAGTGCCTCTCCCGCCACCAATTACGAGGCAAGACCATGGCGAGCATCTTTACCAAAATACTTGAACGTGAAATTCCCGGGCATTTTGTCTGGGAAGATGAGCATTGTTTTTCCATCATGACCATTCAGCCGATCCGTGAAGGGCATTTGATGGTCATTCCGAAAATGGAAGTCAATCACTGGGATGATGTCCCCGGGTATATTGCGGCACATCTGATGCAAGTGGCCCAGAAAATAGCCAAGGCCATGAAGACTGTGATTCCCTGCAAACGTATTGGTATGTCAGTAGTAGGTCTGGAAGTTCCGCATACGCATATTCATCTGATGCCCATCGACAATATGGGGGACATGGATTTTTCGCAGGCCAAGGAAGCCAGTCAGGAAGAACTGCAGGCCACCGCCGGGCTGATCCGCAAGACCCTGCAGGCGCGGGGCTTCAGCGAAGCCGATATCTAGCCTTATCCTTACTGCCATGAGCGCCGAAAAAGACAATATTTATCTTTACGATGAAGCGCTGGCTGATTTTGTCTTTGATGACAAGGTCGCTGCCGTGTTTACCGACATGATCAATCGCTCGGTGCCAGGCTATGCCCTGGTCGTGCGCATGATTGCCATTCTTGCCGGGCGCTATGGCAAAAGTAATTCCAACCTTTATGATCTTGGCTGTTCCCTGGGGGCAGTGACTTTATTACTGCGCCAGCTGGATTTACAGGGCGGCAGGGTCATTGGCGTTGATAACTCGCAGTCCATGCTGGCGCGCTGTGAGGCCTATATGTCTACCCAACAGGGCCTCGATTATGAGCTACGCTGTGAAGATGTACTGAATACCCCGCTGGAAAATGCATCAGTTGTGGTCTTGAACTTCACCCTGCAATTTATTCCGCCTGACCAGCGCCAGGCTCTGCTCAAAAAGATATATCAGGCACTGCAACCGGGCGGCCTGTTGATCATTTCAGAAAAAATTATTTTCGCGGATGATGAGCACAATAAATTGTTTATCGAGCTGCACCACCGATTCAAGCAGGCCAATGGGTATTCAGAACTTGAGATCAGCCGTAAACGCTCGGCAATTGAAAATGTCCTGATACCCGACCCCATGATGGTTCATGAGCAGCGTCTGAGGGAGCTCGGTTTCAGCCAGTTTGTGCCCTGGTTTCAATGTTTTAATTTTGTATCCATGTTTGCCGTCAAGTAAGTCCATGGCAGTATCCGAGCTCAAGGAAAAACTTTTCAATTACGCTGACCTGAAGACCGAGCTGGCCGGTACCAGGCTGGCGCCCTTGCTGGATACTGTGCCGGATAATTTTGCTGCGCGCATCAATCACGGTGATTTTCCGGGCTGGAAGCAGGTCATTGAAAGCCTGCCAGCACTGAAGCCGGCTTCAGTGGACCTGCTTGATGAAGTCCGGATTGGCGAAAAGTCGCAGCTGCAAGAGGCTGAACGGGAAGAGCTCAAGGCCTTGCTTATGGGCCTGCAGCCATGGCGTAAAGGACCGATCAGTCTATATGGTTTGCAAATCGATACCGAATGGCGTTCTGACTGGAAATGGGATCGAATCAAGGAGCAGATAAGCTCTCTGGAAAGCAGAAAGGTTCTGGATGTCGGCTGTGGTAATGGCTATCACTGCTGGCGTATGGCCGGCGCCGGTGCCCGTATCGTTGTCGGGGTTGATTCACACCTGCTGTTTAACCTGCAATACTGGGCTATCAGGCACTTTCTGCCTGAGCCGCCAGTCCATGTTCTGCCTCTGGCACTGGAAGATATCCCCGCAGACCTTGGCGCTTTTGATACGGTCTTTTCCATGGGGGTCCTGTATCATCGGCGCTCTCCCATTGATCACCTTTATGCGCTCAGGGACTGTCTACGCCCGGGCGGGGAATTGGTTCTGGAAACACTGGTCATAGAGGGCGAAGCAGGGATGACTTTGATGCCGCAGAAACGCTATGCCCGAATGCCGAATGTCTGGTTTCTGCCAAGTTGTGCTACTTTGCAAAGCTGGCTGCAAAAATCCGGATTCAAAAAAATTCGCCTGGCTGATGTAAACCAGACCACAACTGAGGAGCAGCGCAGTACTGAATGGATGAACTTTGAATCACTGGGACAGGCACTGGACGCAGACAATCCAGCTCTTACAATAGAAGGATACCCGGCACCGAAACGGGCAGTTTTTATCGCAGAAAAATAAATTCCTGCTCGTTCAGGTACACATGTTCAAACTTGCCATGAAATTGTTTATTCTGTTGTCAGGTTTGAATATTGCCGTAACGATTAAATTCATTGATAAAATTCATCAAAGTTGGGCCGCTAGCAAAGGAAGCACTAAAAGACTAACAAAAAGACTTAAAGGATCAGGTCAGGCACAGGAATTGAACCATGGCACGCCCCTTACGCATAGAGTATCCCGATGCTTACTATCATGTAAGCAATAGTAGCGAACTAGGCTTTACACTCTTCCCCGGCAAAAAATATTATCAGGCATTCCTGGACGGGCTGGGTGAAGCCTGTGCACGTTTCAATGTTGAAATACATGCCTACTGTCTGCTGAAAAATGAATATCACCTGCTGCTTAAAACCCCGGAAGGCAACCTGAGTCGTTTTATGCGACAGGTTGATGGTCTGTACACACAACATTATCAGGCCGGAAAAAACCTGCTCGGTTCCATATTTCATTCACGCTATAAAGCCGTGTTGCTGCAGGCCAATCCTTATCTTCTGGAGGTGTCGCGCTATATCCATGCTTTGCCAGTACGGGGCAAAAAGTCTGCTGTGGATATCCCCTGGTCGAGCATGGCGGCTTATGCCAATAAAGCCAAAGCCCCGGAGTGGCTGGAGCGTGATGAAGTGCTGGGGATGTTTGGTAAAAGAGCTGGAAAACCTGCGCGGGCCTACGCTGCCTATCTCAAGTTTGTGGATGAAAATCTCCCGGAAGAAATAACAGCGTTTTACGCCCGTAAAAACCGCCTGTCCATTCTGGGCAGTGAGCAGTTTATAAAAAGCGCCAGGTCCAAAGCCTCTCCAGCCAAACCCAGGGGGCTTGCCAAAGGTAAGCAGGCGCGGAAACGGCCATCCATGAAGAAGGTCGTGGAAGCGGTAGCCAAATATTTCAAAGTCAGTGAAAAAAGTATTTATCAGGCATCACGCGGTCCCAGTTCAAAAAATGTCCCACGCTGGATCGCCATGCATTTATGCCAGGAATTATCCGGTGTGACCCTGCAGGATATTGCCAAACGTTTTGGTCTTAAACGTTACGGTACGGTTTCGACAACAGTCGGCAAGCTCAAAAACGAAGTGGAAATCGATCCGAAAATTGCCAGAGCAGTGAACACCTTACGTAAACGGCTCAAAACTTAAGAAACCCACCCTGAACCCTTTCCAGGCCTGATTGCGCTTGTATTTCAGAGGCGGGCGTATACACTCCCGATTCATATGTTTTATTCAGGTGAATTATGAAAACAGCCAGGACCAAGCAGCAGGATCGCCGGCTGGAAGTGATGCCCTTCCTGAAAGGCATGTATGAAGCAGGTCGAATAAGTAAACAGCAGCTGCAGCAACTGATCAAATCCAGCAAGATCGGCAAGGAACATGTACTGGTTTATCTTGCCAAGCAGGAACTGGAGGATCAGTTAAATCCCGGCAGGACGCTTGATATCGAAACCCTTACCCAGATACTTGCCGAGCAGGCGAGTCAGGATTATTACCATATTGATCCCCTGAGCATCGATGCCACCAAGGTCACTGAGGTCATGTCTCATGCCTTCGCCAAACGCCATCGCATCATGGCTGTCAAAGTTAATGAGAATGAGGTGACAGTAGCCAGCGCCGAACCAGGAATATCTGACTGGGAAGAAGACCTGATGCAGGTGGTGCGTAAACCCATCAAAAGGGTAGTGGCCAACCCACTGGAACTGGAACGTATAACCGAAGAACTTTATCGCCTGGCCTCATCCATTGGTATGGCAATTTCCGGCGGGCAGGGCAACAGGAACCGTCCGGGAATCGGCAACCTGGAACAGATGATGGACCTGGGTGCGCTCAAGGAGCCGGAAGCCAATGACAAGCATGTGGTTAATATTGTTGACTGGCTTTTGCAGTATGCCTTTGAACAACGTGCCAGTGATATCCATATTGAACCACGCCGTGATATCGGTAACGTCCGCTTTCGAATCGACGGGCTGTTATACACGGTTTACCAGATTCCCATGCAGGTACTCAGTGCCGTGACCAGCCGCCTGAAGGCTCTGGGCCGACTCAATGTCGCCGAAAAACGCCGACCCCAGGATGGCAGGTTGAAGACCCGCAGCCCCAATGGCAAGGAAGTGGAATTGCGAATTTCCACTTTGCCGACGGCTTTCGGGGAAAAAATGGTACTGCGAATTTTTGATCCGAATGTGCTGCTGAAATCCTTTCAGCAACTCGGGCTTAATGACCATGACCTGCAACGCTGGCACAGCATGACCAGGCACAAGCACGGTATTATCCTGATTACCGGCCCCACAGGTAGCGGAAAAACCACAACACTTTATTCGACTCTTAAATCCCTTGCCACCAAGGAAGTGAATGTCTGTACCGTGGAAGATCCGATTGAAATGGTAGAGTCCAGTTTTAATCAGATGCAGGTGCAGGAAAATATTGAAATGACCTTCGCCAACGGCGTCCGGGCATTACTGCGGCAGGACCCGGATATCATCATGATTGGCGAGATTCGTGACCTGGATACTGCCGAGATGGCAATTCAGGCGGCACTGACCGGCCACCTGGTGTTTTCCACTTTGCATACCAACGATGCCCCATCCGCAATCACCCGTATGCTGGAACTGGAAGTACCATCCTATCTGATTAAAGCCACCCTGATCGGAGTCATGGCCCAGCGGCTGGTCAGAATTCTCTGCCCTCACTGCAAAAAAGTCCAAAGTGTCGATGAAACGCAGTGGCATGATCTGGACCCGAACTGGCAGGGTGAAATTCCGCAACAGGTCTATGAAGCCGTGGGCTGTCGTGAATGTCGGGATACCGGGTTTCAGGGACGTGAAGGAATCTATGAAGTCATGCCCTTGAGTGAGACGCTGCAAAATTATGCCGAAGATAAATCTGATTTGCCCAAGCTCAGAAAACAGGCATACAGCGAAGGGATGGTCAGTCTGCGTCGCAGCGGCGCCGAAAAAGTTGCCGCCGGGCTGACGACCATCAATGAAGTCTTCAGGGTTGCGCCTGAAATAAACTGAAGCAAACATGATGAAGATATTGATTGTTGGCCCATCCTGGATTGGCGACATGGTCATGGCCCAGGCCTTGTTTAAGAGCCTGAAGCAAGAGCATCCGCAAGCCACTATCGATGTTCTGGCGCCGGCATGGACGCGCGCTATTTTACAGCGTATGCCGGAAGTCACTGAGGCGATTGTGATGCCGGTAGGCCATGGCGAACTGGGCCTGGGAAAACGTCTTAAACTCGGTCGGGAACTGAAACGACAGGCTTATGATCAGGCCATTGTATTACCGAATTCATTCAAATCAGCCCTGGTTCCACGCTTTGCCGGCATTCCACTGCGCACGGGCTGGCGTGGTGAAGCCCGTGGCTGGCTGCTGAATGATTGCCGGACACTGGACAAAGAAGCTTACCCGCTGATGGTGGAGCGTTTTGTTGCGCTGGCTTATCCCGCCCAGTCCAGATTGCCGCACCCGCTTCCACAACCTGCATTAAGCATTAATGAAAACCATGAGGCACTTCTCAGCAAACTGGATCTGGATTCAGACAGGCCAATTATCGTATTTTGTCCAGGCGCAGAATTCGGTCCGGCTAAGAAATGGCCGGAAAACTATTTTGCCGAGGTGGCAGATGTCTTAATTAAAGAAGGCAGGCAAGTCTGGCTACTGGGCTCAGATAATGACAGGCAAAGTTGTGAGGCTATCCTCGACCAGCTTGCTGAACCGGAACAGGCTCATTGCCGGAACCTGGCCGGTCTTACCAGTATTGGTGAAGCTGTGGACCTGTTATCGCTGGCGGCGCTTGTACTCAGCAATGATTCCGGCCTGATGCACGTTGCTGCAGCGCTCGGCAAAAAGCTGGTGGTGATCTACGGCTCGACATCTCCGGATTTCACGCCACCACTGACTGATAAAGTGGCAATCTTGCGACTGGATCTGCCATGCAGTCCCTGTTTTCAGCGGGAGTGCCCGCTGGGTCACCTCGATTGCCTGAGAAAATTACAGGCAAGTACTGTGACTGATACAATAGGGAAACTGCTCGAACAGAATGAAGCATAAATGATGCGGGTGCTGATTGTTAAGGTTTCCTCCCTGGGTGATGTTATTCACACCTTGCCCGCCCTCACCGACGCCAGAAATGCCATTCCCGATATCGAATTTGACTGGATTGTTGAAGAAGCCTTTTGCGAAATTCCAGCCTGGCATCCTGCTGTAAAGAAAGTGATTCCGCTTGCATTACGGCGCTGGCGTAAAAATTTGCTGACTTTATTTTTCAACCAGGAATACAGAAGATTCATGCGACAGTTAAAAAATGCGAACTACGACCTGGTCATAGATGCTCAGGGTCTGATAAAAAGCAGTATGATAACTGCAATGGTACCAGCCAGGTCCGCAGGATTTGATAATGCCAGTATCCGGGAAAAGTTTGCCGCGCGGGCCTATGATGAAAACTATTCTGTCAGCTGGAAACAACATGCAGTAGAACGTACCCGCGAATTGTTTGCCAAGGCACTTGATTACACTCCACCCGAAACTGAAGCTGATTACGGAATTGCAGTAGGAAACTTCAGACAGGAAGCAAGCCTGAATCATAAATCAATCCTGTTTCTGCACGGCACGACCTGGGAAACCAAACTGTGGCCGGAAACCTACTGGCAGGAACTGGGCAGGCTGGTTGCAGGGCACGGCTATCAGGTGAGTCTGCTATGGGGCAGCGATGCTGAAAAAAGTCGCGCCCTGCGTATAGCCGACAGTATTCCCAATGCGATTGTGAATGAGCGTTTGTCTTTAGCGGAAATTGCCCGGCTTATGTGCCACAGTGAATGCATTGTAGCCGTTGATACCGGTCTGGCGCATATGGCGGCAGCGCTGGGCAGGCCAACCGTTGCCCTTTATGGGCCAAGCGATGCCAGGCGCACCGGTACCTACGGCAAAAATCAGCAACATCTGCAGGCAACATTGTCCTGCAGTCCCTGTCTGAGCAAGACCTGTACCTATCAGGGTAAAGACCTGGAGCCCGGAGTAAGGGCCGATGTTTTTTCGGTACAGCCACCGTGTTTTTCCACGCTCAAGCCTGCTCTGGTATGGCAACAAATCAGGCTTGCAATTCCCGAGTCACTGGAAAGCTGAATGAAGTTCGCCTTTGTCCTGTTTTCATATTTTCCATTCGGGGGTCTGCAGCAGGATATGCTGAAGATTGCTCGCGCCTGTCATGACCGGAATGTGGAAGTCACGGTTTTCTGCATGGAATGGCAGGGAGAGATACCCCACTTTATCAAGGTTGTACTGCGCTCCGGTCAGGGTTTTACCAAAGTAGCCCGTCGCAGCTGTTTTGTTGATCAGGTACTGGAAGCGACGGTCAATGATTTTGATCTGGTCCTCGGGTTCAACAAAATGCCGGGTCTGGATTATTACTATGCGGCAGACTACTGCTTCGCTGAAAAAGCATTCAATGAACGTAATGCACTGTACCGGATGACCGCACGGGCCAGACAGTACCTGGATTTTGAAGCATCCGTGTTCGGCGAAAATGAAGATACTGTAGCCCTCCTGCTGTCTCCCTCACAGAGCGAAGAATTTTTCAGGCATTACCATACCCCTTCGGAACGTCTGGTGACCTTGCCGGCAGGCATCAAAAAAGACCGGCGCTATTCCCAGGATTCTCTGGCCAAACGCATGATGCTGCGCTATCAGTTTAATATTGGCAAAGAAGAATTACTGGTTTTGCAGATTGGCTCGGCTTTTAAAACCAAAGGCCTGGATCGTTCCCTGCAGGCTTTTGCTGCGCTGCCTGATACCTTAAGGCAGAACACATATTTTTATGTGATTGGTGAAGATGAGCCGGAAAAATACCTGCACATGGCCAGCCTGCTTGGAGTAGAGAAACATTTCAAGATCTTGCAGGGACGCAGTGATGTGCCTGATTTTCTCCAGGCAGCTGATGTGCTGATTCATCCTTCCATCAAGGAAAGTGCCGGCATGGTGATAGTGGAAGCAATCGTTGCCGGCTTGCCGGTCCTGTGTACAGATACCTGTGGTTATGCCTTTCACGTAAAAAAAGCCGAGGCCGGGTATATCTGTTCCTCGCCTTTTCAGCAGGATGAATTGGACCGGCAATTACAGTCTGTGCTCAGGGATGAGGCTCAACGCCAAAAATGGAAAGAAAACGGTATTGCCTACGGGCGTAATAATGACCTGTATTCAATGCCGGAAACCGTTGCAGCCATCCTGGTACAGGCAGCCTCCGCCTACGTCCACCAGGCCTAATCAGAGCTTTCCAGCATAAGCTTAAACCGCTGCATGACCTGTTCTGCTGTGATGGCCGTCAGACATCGGTTGGCATAAATGCAGCCGGTTTTCGTGCACTCAGCAGCGCACTTTACATCGGCTTTCAGCACCGCAGATTTCTTCCCCAGTGGAGGCCACAGTGTCTTGTCAGTGGGGCCAAAAATGACACATCCCGGCAGACCCAGGGCTGAACCCAGATGAAATGGCCCGCTGTCATTGCCGATCATGCCGCGGGCTTTTGACATGAGGATGGCCAGTTCTGCCAGAGAAAACTGATTGCAGAGATCAAGGCAGGCAAGCTCCGGATCCAGGCTGTGCAGCTCTTGCAGTATCCTGATGTTGCTTTCCTGATCAGCCTGTCCGGCACCGATCAGCAGGCTTTGGTAACCAGCCTTCCTGAGCAGGAGAATCAAATGCGCAAAGCTGGATGCCGGCCACTTTTTATAATCTTTGGCGGCACCGGCATGAATAATTACTGTCGGGCCAGTCAGGTCAAGGCCAAGATTCTCCAGTTTTTGTTGAAACTCCTTTTCTACCCCCGGGACAGACAGCCGCAGATATCCGGCCCGGGTTTCCGGCAGGCCCAATGCAGCAAAAACATCGGCATAGCCGTACCAGCGATGACGTCGTGCCGCATTACGCTGCAGATAGTTGATATCCAGAACATGGTCATATCCATGCTTGTGACGCTGCACATTACTGCCGATCCTGAAACTTGCCCCGGACAGTTGAGTCAGGCGATGGGAAACACTGTCTTCCTCAATATTAAACGCAATGTCGGCTTTGAAACGGCGAATGGCAAAAAGACAGCCCAGATAGGCAGTAAGTTTTTGCCAGATGGAGCCTTGTCTGATTAATTTACGTGGATAGAAAAGCAGTACTTTGTCAGGGAGTGAGCCCTGCAATAAATCCCGGTAGGCTGCATCAATGACCAGTAAAAATTCTATCTCGCGTTCCCGGCAGTAATGGTAGAAATCCTGAATCAGCCCTCCTGCGATCAGGAGATTACCCAGGTAGCGGGTCGGATTCAGTAACACGATACGACGATAGTCTGCTGGAATTTTCCTGCTGGGAATCTGAGTCAAATCTGCAAAGTCCGGCTTAGCGTGATGCCGAAGATTCTACCTGAGTGAAGCTGTAAGTCCATGTATAATGCCAGAGACTCTCACTCATAATCACTGACAGAGCTTGCCAGATGTCTGATTCGACACCGATACCCATCAGCGCATATATCATCACCAAAAACGAGGAAGATAACATTCGTCGCGTTCTCGATAATCTTCGTGATTTTGCTGAAGTGATTGTTGTTGACAGTGGCAGCACGGATAACACCCTGGCAATAGCAGAATCCTACCCCAACACCAAAGTCAGCTTTAATGCCTGGCCCGGATTTGGCGAACAAAAAGCCCATGCCCTGTCTTTATGCTCACATCCCTGGGTACTTAATCTGGATGCCGATGAAACACTGGCAGATACCTTTATTGCCGAGTTAAAAGATTTTATTCAGCAGGATCAGTTTGTTGCCCTGCAGTCACGTCGGCTCCTTTATCGCTGGGGGAGACGCCCAAGAAGTTTTGGTAAGCCAGAACGGTTAATCCGGCTTTTCAGGAAAGATAAAGGTGAATACGACAATCGTCAGGTGCATGAAAGTATCAATATCAGCGGGCCGGTTAAGGATACCCAGGCAGCCATACTGCATCACGAAAATTTATCGTACTCCCAGCGAATAGAAAAATCGGTTTTCTATGCCCGTCTCAAAGCCAGAGATAAATTCGAGCGCGGAGATAAGGTCAGCTTTATTGTGGTGATATTAATTTTTCCACTGAGTTTTATACGGACATATTTTATTAAAGGGCATTTTCTTGATGGACTGCAGGGTGTGCTGACCAGTATCAATGTCGCATTTTATAACTACATGAAATACGCCAATCTCTGGGACATGCATAACAGGAAGTTAACGCAGGGTCAGAAGCCTGGAAAATAAGCGGGTAAATTCTGTTACATTTTTCAGGCCGGCAACTTCGGTATAGTCCTTGATAAACTGATTGCGTTGCAGCTGAGTAATTTCCATTTTATTCAGTAGAGTGCTTATGTTGTTGTAGCGGTCGGCATAACAGACTGACGTAGGAAAAACCTTGATGTTCTCGGGGTTGGCAATATAAAAATCCTTGTCATCAAAATATAGTTTGTCCAGCCTGATTTCGGTAAAGAAAAAACCTTTCTGATGGACTTCTGCAATAAACCCGGCCAGTTCATGGAGCGGAAGAGATTCGCGCTTCATATGATGCAGGCTGATTCCTGGCAAGGGGAAATATACGGCGGCAGTAAAATCTGCCTTTTTAATTTTGTAAATTGCCTCAACGGTGACAGACCCGATGCCCTTTTCCCTCAGTAAACGGGAATTTTCATCAAATAAACGCATGGGTGGCGGAACAAAAAAACTTGTACTGCCTAGTGGCAGGACCCTCATCAGGGCATCATTCCTCAGGTGATGGATCAGGTTTCTTACGTGCTGTTCTTCGATGACTCTGGAGCCTTCGAGAATGCCGTTATAGTCTTCCCGGCTCATCTTTATCAGTGGCGTCTTCAGCCTGATATAAGGGCTTTCCCGTTTACCGCCGGGTTGTGACTTGAAGCGCTTATGCATCCATAAATACTGGGCAGGCTGTACCCGAATTGCTGCTTCCAGCTGCTGGTTCATGTAGGTGGCATCGGCTACATCATCATCAGTAGGAAAATTATCCGGAAAGGGAACAAATTCCACTTCATAGGGCTGAGGCCCGTTCAAGCGGTGATGTCGAACCAGTAATACCGGTGAATCATTGAAGCGTGCCAGACGGCTGGCGGCAGTGATGGTGGCTGCAGTTCTGCCAAAAAAGGGAGCATAAACTGCGTGATCTTCACCGTAATCCTGGTCCGGGGCATACCAGATAATATTGTTTTTTTTCAGGTGTCTGATTGTGCCGCGAATATCGTAACGATCAAAAACGCCATTACAGTTTTTTAAACGTCCGCGTAGCATAAAGGCATCAAACAGAGCGTTTTTATGCGGCCGGTAAGTAACAGCAAATGGAATCTGCAGGGAAAACAGATTGGCTGAGAAATCCAGGGTAGTGTAGTGAGCGCCAAGCAGTATAACTCCTTTGCCTGACTTCAGTGCGTCCTTGAGGGCGTCAAAATTGATAATTTTCAGCATATGCTGAAAGTGCCGGGGATTTCTGACCCAGCCAACACCGGTTTCAATCAGGCCTCGGCCATTTTCAATAAAACACTCGCGTACAAGGGCTTGCTGTGCCTGCCTGTCCAGTTCTGGAAAGCAGATGGCGATGTTTGTCTCGGTTATATAACGTCGTTCTTTTGCAAAAGTGAAAAGGAACAGGCCCAGACAGGAGCCACAAAAAAGCCGCAGTCGAAAAGGCAGGAAAGCGATGCCGGCAAACAGACCGATACCAATCCAGGTTGGCCAGTATTTTGGTGCCAGAAAATTACTCAGTGCTGGAATGCTTTGCTCTTGCACAGTACTTGTCAGTAAAGAATTTCCGCTCATTCTAACAGATGCGATATGTTATGATGCAGCTCTTTGAGACGTACAGAGACCTTTGATGAAACTCGAAACTCCGCGTTTTGATTCTGCGCGAATTCTGGTGCTGGGTGATGTCATGCTGGACCGCTACTGGCATGGTACGACTTCACGTATTTCACCGGAAGCACCGGTACCGGTTGTGAAAGTTGAAGAGCTGGAAGAGAGCCCGGGAGGCGCAGCCAATGTGGCGCTGAATATTGCAGCGCTTGGTGCTGCCTGCAGCCTCAGTGGACTGATAGGCAGGGACCGGGAAGGTGAAATTCTCACCAGCGTACTGGAAGCGGCAGAAATACGCTGTGACTTTTTACCGGTTGCAGATAAACCCACTATTACCAAATTGCGCGTACTGAGCCGTCATCAGCAATTGATCCGGCTGGATTTTGAACAGGAATTTGCACAGGCCGATGCACAGGGACTGGCTGGGAAACTCCAGGCTTTAATCAAGGATGTTGATTTGCTGATCTTTTCCGATTACCAGAAAGGTGCGTTGAGCGATATCAGTAAACTGATTGCGTATGCCAGGGAAGCAGGTGTCCCGGTTTTAGTCGATCCGAAAGGCAATGATTTTTCCAAATACAGGGGAGCGACATTACTGACGCCAAATCTGCATGAGTTCGAAGCCATCGTCGGATCCTGCTCAACTGAAAAGGAACTGGTAGACAAAGGACTGGAACTGATCAGTCAGCTGGAGCTGCAGGCCTTGCTTGTGACCCGGGGTGAACATGGCATGAGCCTGATCCGTCCCGGTGAAACAGAACTGCATTTCCCGGCACGCAGCCGGGATGTGTTTGATGTCACTGGTGCCGGGGATACAGTAATTTCTGTGCTGGGTGCATCACTGGCAGCCGGTAAGTCTCTGCCGGAAGCAGTCGCCCTTGCCAATATTGCTGCCGGTATAGCTGTATCCAGAGTTGGAACAGTTGCTGTCAGCGGGCCGGAACTGCGTCGGGAAGTGCAGCAGGACAGTGATTCAGATCGCGGTGTCATGAGCCGTGAGCAACTGCTTCTGGCTGTTGCTGATGCCAAAGCCAATGGTGAACGGCTTGTGTTTACCAATGGCTGTTTTGACATTATTCATGCTGGTCATGTGGGATATTTACAGGAAGCCAAACAACAGGGAGACCGACTGATTGTTGCGATTAATGATGATGCTTCCGTGACCCGTCTCAAAGGCGAAGGGCGCCCTATCAATTCCCTGGACAGGCGCATGGCAGTTCTGGCTGGCCTTGAAGCCGTAGACTGGGTGGTCGGGTTTGATGAAGATACACCCATTCCCCTGCTGGAATTACTTAAACCTGATGTGCTTATCAAGGGTGGGGATTATGATATTGATGAAGTCGTCGGTGCCGATATCGTGCAGCAAGCAGGCGGTGAAGTTAAAGTGCTGGCCTTTCTGGATAACTGCTCAACCAGCGGAATTGTCGAAAAGATCAGAAAAGAAAAATAAGCAAACTAGCTGGTGCTCAGCTCTTTTGCCAGGCGCACATTCTGCGCCAGATGCTGCGGATTTATCGTCCCGACTATCATGCTGTTGACACCTGCTTGAGAAAAAATCTTTTGCATGCTCTCACGTAACAGGTCCCGGCCACTCTCCTGTATATGCCCACTCATTAAGCCTTTCTTTACCAGCACTCCCTTGTTGTTGCGCACGGCAAAGTCCAGGGCCTGCTGATCCTGTTGCTGCAGATTGTAGGTGAGCATCACCATGTCCGTCAGCTCTGCGGCCATTATTCCTCCGCTATTGGTTTTGGTGGACATGCCAATGGCACGGATCAGGCCTTGCTGTTTAAGTTCCTGCAGTGTTTCGAGGCAGTCAGTCTCACTGAGGATTTTTTCATCATCACCGTCGGAATGGATTAATACGATATCAAGATAATTGGTCCTCAGACGTTGCAGAGAGCGTTCAATACTGAAGCGCGTATGTTTGGCGCTGAAATCAAAACTGGACTTCCCGTCACTGAATTCTTCACCAACCTTGGTCATGATGACCCAGTCCTGTCTTTGTGTTAACAAAGCGCCCAGACGGCTTTCGCTTTCTCCATAAGCCGGTGCAGTATCAACGAAATTGATTCCGAGATCCTGTGCCTGCGCCAGCAGTTCACGAAGCTGATGATCATCTGGAATGGTAAAAGCCCCGGGATACTTTACGCCTTCGTTACGTCCGAACTTGACCGTTCCCAGGCCCAGAGCTGAAACCTGCAGATCCGTCCCGTTTATCCGGCGTAAAAAACTCATGTGGCAGCCTCCCAGGGAGGCAGGGCTATACCAGGAAATGGCAGGAATTCCAGTGAAGTGGATTTGTTCGTGCCAGGTATAATTTTTTCAGATTGCAAATGGTCGACAAGCTGCTGTCCGAGGTTGGGTGCCAGGGTAAGTTTACTGGGCCAGCACAACAGCAGGTTTTTATGCTGGTGGATGCTGGCAGACTCCGGGCGTTTTCCACCTGCTGTTTTAGCTTCGGCACGATTGATAAAAAAACTGTGCCATTCTGCCTGGCCCAGATCCAGCCAGGGAAACAGTTCGCGCAGTTTTTTTTCTGCAGCCTGGTTCTGCTCTGCCGCTGAACGCTGTGTGCCAGATTCGGCAAGTTCGCCACCCAGGTACCAGGCTGTACGGCCATCACTGCAGGGATGAGTGGTAATCGTCACTTCCGGAGTAGCTGTCAGTTGATCAGCAACACAATGCACATAAAGCGGATCCCGAATTGTATGTTTGACGATTGTCATGTGTAACGGACGATGCTGTATCTGCAAAGTCTCAGGCAGTTTGGGTGTTGGAAATATATTTTCCAGCAGCGCTTTGGCCCCATCACCACTGGTGATCAGGTAACGCCTGGCGCGAATGATATAGTCTTCACCCTGATGTTTCAGGCGAAGCTGTTTTATCTCACCATCTGCTGTGGTTTCCAGGATGCAATCTTGCCAGTTAATCTGCTTGATTTGCGCACGATATTTATCACTCAGGCAGCTCAACAGGGAAGGGACGTCAAGGACAATATCCTTGAGCTGGTATAAAGGGCCTGGAATCCTGTTGCGGAAAAAAGCCGGATAATCATCCTTGTCGACGCTGCTGACTTTGCCCCGCAGTGCTTTGCTGCCAAGAAAGGCATTGAAACGTGAACGCAGGCTGTTGCGTGGCCACATAAAATACTGTTCGGATAATAAACGTGTGCCCTGAAGATCAACATCACCCTGACCTTTAAGGCAGGCGCTCCAGTGATCGGGCATATCAGCAATAGCCTGACTTGCCGCATTCAGACTGCCGGCGAGGGCGTACTTGATGCCACCATGAATCATGCCCTGGGAGGCAATGCTCTGACCACTTCCCAGGGGCTGCTTGTCCAGCAACAGGACATCAAAGGATTGCCCCGCCAGACGATTCAGGATCCATAAACCGGCAATGCCGCCACCGATAATCAGGACATCTTTTTCTATAATGACAGGCATGCTGTGATGCTTTGGTTTCCGGCAACTATGGCAGCTGCAGATTATATCAGTTATCACCGGCAGC
The DNA here is from genome assembly GCA_002414385.1 of Gammaproteobacteria bacterium UBA5109. GTDB lineage: Bacteria > Pseudomonadota > Gammaproteobacteria > Pseudomonadales > Pseudohongiellaceae > UBA5109. Next base: position 57,171 of record DHZH01000002.1, on the reverse strand, counting down.
ATGGACAAGGCCAGAGCCCTTTCGTAATATGCTTGGCTGTGAATCGCTCTCTCTATACGCTGCTATATTATCTGGCATTACCGCTGATTTTCCTTCGACTGTTGTGGCGTTCCCGCAAGGATCAGCGTTATCGAAGGCGCTGGGCAGAACGTCTTGGCTATTACGGGAAAAAGAATTTTGCCACTGATCAACCCGCAATTGTTTTTCACGCAGTTTCAGTGGGTGAGTTACACGCAGCAGTGCCTCTGATTAAGGCCTGCATGCAGACTTTGCCGCAATGGACTTTTACGCTTACAGCGACCACAGTCACCGGTTCCGCCAGAGTCAGGGATATTTTTAGCGATGCGGTCCAGCATTGTTATTTGCCTAACGATACCCCCGGCGCCGTCAAACGCTTTTTGCGAGCAGTAAAGCCACGGGTTCTGGTAATCATGGAAACGGAACTCTGGCCCAATCTGATACATTACTGTAAACAGGAGGGCTGTCGGGTTGTCCTGCTAAATGCCCGTCTGTCAGAAAAGTCTTTTCTGCGTTACCGCAAGCACGCCAGGCTGACTAAAACTATGCTCCTGAACCTGTTTCAGCTTGCTGCACAGTTCCCCGAAGATGCCCAACGCTTTCGCGCACTTGGCCTGCCTGAACAGGCCCTGCAGATTGCCGGCACCATGAAGTTTGATCAACAGACTGATGCTGATCAGGTCGCAGCCGGCAAAACATACCGGCAGGCATTGCAGCGCCCGGTTCTGGTCGCCGGCAGCACCCGACAGGGCGAAGAAAGGAAAATCCTTGAGGCTTATTCAGGCATGCTGCAAGACATCCCGGAGCTATTGCTGTTGCTGGTGCCTCGTCATCCTGACAGGGTGGAAGAAGTTGCTGCACTGCTCAAAGAGGCAAAATTAAGTTTTGTACGCCGCAGTTCGGCACAGATGCCGGAGCCAGAAACACAGGTTCTGCTCGGGGACAGCATGGGAGAGATGCAGTTTTATTATGCCTGCGCCGATCTGGCCTTTGTTGGCGGTTCGCTGGTCAACACAGGTGGGCAGAATATTATTGAACCGGCCCTGGTGGGAGTGCCGGTCATTTATGGACCTTCGCGCTACAATTTCCAGGTTGTCAGCGACATGCTGCTCGAAGCCGGCGGCCTTTGCCTGGTCAGGGATGAAGAAGAACTGGCGACACTGGTGATTGAATTGCTGGCGGATCAGCCCCGGTGTCAGGCAATGACGGAAGCTGCTACAAGGGTCATTGCCGAACAGAGCGGAGCAACCGCCAGGCAACTTGGCCTTATTCAACAAGCCACTGATTCAGGTCAATAATATCCTGTGGACTCAGCAAGCCTGCGGCCTGCTTCAGATTCAGGGTGTTGATCACATAGTTGTAGCGGGCATTGGCCAGATCACGCATGGACTGAAACAGCAGCCTTTGCGCTGTCACAACATCAACAATGTTACGGGTTCCGGCTTCAAGCCCGGCTTCAGTCGCTTCCAGCTGGCTTTGTGCCGAGAGCACCGCCTGTTCACGCGCTGCGATGGTCAGGACATCACTTTCCACACTGCGGTAGGAGTTGCGAATTGTCTGCGTATTACTGCGCTGGGTACGTAGCAGCGCCTCCTCACTGGCGTTGACGTTATACAGTGCCTGGCGTTCCTGGGCCCGATTGAGGCCACCGGCGAACAGGGGGATGGAGAAGTTCAGGGTGACATTGCTGCTTTCGTTGATTGAATCCCCTGATACGCCGGCAAGCGTATTAAAGGAGAAACCGCCTGATTCATTCCAGTTATAGCCGGCACTCAGATCCAGCGTCGGGAACATGGCGGCACGTGCCGCTTTGGCCTCGTACTCACGGGACGCCAGTGTCTGGCGGGCGGACAGTATATCCAGGTTGTTCTCACTGGCGATCGAGACCCATTCTTCAATGTTGGTCGGCTGCAGGGATTCAATCGGGAATTCCTCGTCCAGTTCAGCAACATCATTGTGATCGCGTCCGGTGATGGCTTCAAGCGCCTCAAATCGCTGGTTCAGGGTGTTTTCCTCGACCAGCAGATTGACCCGGGCCAGATCGTAGGAAGCCTGGGAATCATAAACATCAGTAATGGGCACCAGGCCGGCATCAAAGCGCTCCTGGGCCTGCTCCAGAATCCGTTCACTGGCTTCCAGTTCGGCCTCAAAAGTCTCCAGATTGTCCTCACTGCGCAGGACATCGAAATAAGAGCTGGCAACGCGCATGATCAGAGCCTGCTCTGAATTGGCAAGGTTGGCAGCGGCCGCCTGGTCAGATTGCAGGATGGCCCGATAGTTGTACCAGGCTTCGAAATTCAGCAGATTTTGCGAAATGCTCAGGCCGTAACCTTTGGAATTAAAGCCATTGGCATAGGAATAGGCTGGTTGAAAGGAAGTTGCTTCACCCGGACCCTGTGCCTGGCGCGCAGTGTTGGCTGTCAGGGTGACCGAGGGCAATAACTGGGAGCGACCCTGATTGACATTGGTGTGGGTGGCATTAAATTCGGCTCGTGCCTGGCGGATTTCCGGGTCATTTTCAGCTGCCAGATTGAAGATATCCAGCAGGTCTTCTGCATGTAAGGGGCTGCTTAACAGAATGGAAATCAGGCTGATTAAGCTGATTTTCTTCGTGCCAATATTCGAACTGATCAATGAGCTAAGCATATTCATCTTTTCTCCGCTGAGGGCTTGATTAAAGTTTTTATAATTGTGTGTAAAATTCTGGTGAGCAAATAACATTCAGAACCTGACCGGAAGCTGATGTTACAGCAATTGTATCCTTTCATATCGCTTGTCTGATTATAGCCTGAAGTGAAGTCAATTCTAAGAATTGATAAACCTTGGGCATTGCTTTTGTAGTACTCAAGAAGCATGCCAATTTAAAAACACCTGCTTATTCAGCTAGTTAACTCTTGAGGCAAAGGGAAACAGGGTTAGAATGATGGTTATATTCGCCAAATATTAGGGGGCTGCTGACAAAAATAAAAGGCAGGTTTTAAACAGAGCTGAGTATCGTTATCAGCGGTAAACAAAGTATGATTATCAGCATACTGAAATTAAATAGAAGGACTTCCAGGAGAGTTAGTAGATTTTTCATTTTTTTGCTCCTGTGTGTAAATATCAGTTTATGGTCTGTATGACGTAAATGGGCCCAAAAAAGTTTGCCAGGGGCTTAAACCTGCTTCTCTGAAAAGGATTGAAAACTGGATAGCTGTAAGCTGCTGTCTATTGCTATCATGGAGTATTGGAGCAGGTGGCAGGGTTGTGCAATGTGCCTGTTTGAATTAAGGTTTCGATGTTGAACGGGGGCTTCGGCCCGGTTAGTAGTATATGAATGTAAAAAGATCCTATTCCATTGATTTAAGCGCACAGATGGCCGTGTGCGATGCCAACTATATTCGCATTTTGCAGCTCTTGCCGAAGTTGAATCTTGGTGTCAGGCGTGAAATCAGTTTTGCTGGCCGGCTACCTTCAGGCTATGTAGATGACTCGGCGACCGTGATTGAAGTCATTGAGAAGTTTAAATACACCTCTACAGTCAGAATCGCCCAGGAAAATGAATATTCCTGGTCGCTGTATAAAACACCTGAAATGCTGATTCGCATGTACCATGATGCCAAAACTGCTGAAGTAATTTCCTATCAGCAGGTCCGTTATCTCAAAGCGAAATATGAGCTGCCGAATAAAAATATGTATCAGGCTGATGAAAAAGAACAGATTAATTTTCTGTTGAGCGAGTGGCTGTGCTTCTGTCGTCAGGAAGGGCTGTGTTCAAGCACTGCACTGGCAGAAAAACTATCTGCTAAATCGGCAGCCTGAGAGTAAGCTGATCGAGGCAATAATTTGGCGAGTCAAGATTCCAGTCAAGCAATACATCGGTTAATCCAGATTACCGATTCGCACCTGTTTGCTGATGAAAACACGGAACTGGTCGGCATGAATTGTCAGGAAGGGCTTACGGATGTGGTTGAACTGGTCAAAGAACATGAAGATCAGATCGATGCAGTACTGTGTACCGGAGATATTGCCCAGGATGCCAGCCTGCTCGCCTATAATCGCTTTGCCGAAAAAATTGATGAGCTAAGATCGCCACAACTCTGGATTCCCGGCAACCATGATATTCCTGGCAGAATGCAGGAAGCACTGGGAACAGAGCACCCGGCACTTAATCATACCCTGCGTCTGGGCAAGTGGGGTGTTGTCATGCTCAACTCCTGCGTCGAAGGATGCATCTACGGCAAGTTGAGTGAGTCGGAACTGGAGATGCTGGCAAAAGAGTTAAAACTTCTGCACCAGGAAGAGCGTTATGTTTTGCTGGCTGTACACCACAACCCGGTGCCGGTAAATGCGGAATGGTTGCAGAATCATTCAATGCAGGAAACCGAAGAGTTTTTCAGAATTATTGATGCATATGACAATATCAAGGCGGTGATTTTCGGGCATATCCATCAGGACTTTAAAATTGTCCGTAATAATGTCCTGATGCTCGGTGCGCCATCTACCAGCATCCAGTTCCATCCTGAACATGATTACTTTTCACTGGACAAGGAAAATCCCGGATACCGCTGGTTGAGTCTGCATCCGAACGGCCAGATCGCGACGGGAGTGAGACGTGTGGTCGGCAAGATATACAAACTTGATTTAAGCAGCAAAGGTTATTGATCTGCAATTCCAATGCGAAATGATGACAGCTTGAATACTCGCCTGATATATCTGCATGGTTTTAACAGCTCTCCGGAATCACAAAAAGCACAAAACCTAATTCAATTCATTGCGAAAGAGTTCGCTGATGATCAGGAGCAGGGGAGGTTGGACCTGCATGTTCCGGCATTGCCACACAAGCCTGCCAGGGCAATAGCAATGCTGGAAAGCTTGATACGTGAAGAAACAGCAGCAACTGTGCTGATCGGCAGCTCACTGGGAGGCTTTTACAGTATTTATCTGGCGCAAGACTTCCCCTGTAAAGTGATTTTGATCAATCCGCTGGTGACTTTGCAGCATGATGCGTCGACCGATTTTCTCGGCAAGCATATCAATCCATACAGTGGTGAAACCTTTGAAATTGTGCAGGAAGATGCTGAAGCTCTTGGACAAATGGAAGTTACTGAAATAAAGCATCAGGAAAACTATTTTTTATTGCTTGAAAGTGGCGACCAGGTGCTGGATTACAGGCTGGCGCTGGAAAAACTACCACAAGCCAGACATAAAGTTATTCAGGGCGGAAGTCACCGCTTCGACAGTTTCGCAAAACTGCTACCGGAAATTATGCAATTTGCCGGTTTCAGTCTGGACAGGAACCACGCGGTAACTGCAGATGAAATGCAGGATAAACAGGAGCATTAAGTAACAGATGGCAAAAGACTATAACTCGGAATCAATTGAAGTTTTAAGCGGGCTGGACCCGGTCAGAAGAAGACCGGGAATGTACACTGATACTACCCGCCCCAACCATCTGATACAGGAAGTCCTGGATAACAGTGTCGATGAAGCGCTTGCAGGTAAAGCCAGGGAAATAACTGTCACCCTGCATAAGGATGGTGCCATTGAAGTCAGCGATGATGGTCGTGGGATGCCGGTAGATCTGCATCCGGAAGAAAAGATCCCGGGCGTTGAATTAATCCTTACCCGCCTACATGCCGGAGGCAAGTTCTCCAGCGACAGCTATAAATTTTCCGGTGGTCTGCACGGTGTCGGTGTTTCGGTTGTCAATGCCTTGTCAACCTCACTGGAAGTCTTCGTCAAGCGTGATGGCAACTGCCATCACATGAGCTTCAAGGGTGGAGAGAAAGCCAGTGACCTGAAAGTAATTGACAGTGTCGGGCAGCGCAATACCGGGACCACGGTGAAATTTTATCCCGACCCGAAATATTTTGATTCCGCCAATATCTCGCTCAGTAAACTGATACACCTTTTACGTGCCAAGGCAGTTTTATGTCCCGGTCTGCGTATTATTTTTGAAGATAAAGTCAGCTCCAAAGATAAATCGCAGAGTAATGAATGGTATTACGAAGATGGCCTGGCGGATTACCTGCAACAGGCAACAGCAGAATTCGAAACCCTGCCACAGGATCCCTTTACCGGATCCATGGAAGGCAATGATGAAGCTGCTGACTGGGCTGTACAGTGGTTGCCGGAAGGCGGTGAGATAGTCACTGAAAGTTACGTCAACCTGATACCAACCACATTGGGCGGTACTCATGTAAATGGTTTTCGTACCGGCATGCTTGAAGCCATTCGTGAATTTTGTGAATTTCGTAACCTGATCCCGCGCGGCCTGAAATTAACTGCAGAAGATATTATGGAGCGGTGCTGTTTTATTCTTTCAGCAAAAATGCTTGATCCGCAGTTTTCCGGACAGACCAAGGAAAAACTGTCATCCAGGCAAGCCGCGGTTTTCATCGCCGGTGTTGTGAAAGACAAGTTCAGCCTCTGGTTAAACCAGCATACCAGTGAAGGAGAACTGCTGGCCGACTTATGTATTCAGAATGCCCAGAGCCGCCTGAAAGCCAGCAAGAAAGTGGTGCGCAAGAAAGTCACACAGGGTCCGGCACTGCCTGGCAAGCTGGCGGACTGTGCTACCCAGGATGTGCTGGCTGGTGAACTGTTTCTGGTAGAAGGTGATTCTGCCGGTGGTTCTGCCAAGCAGGCCAGGGACAGGGAAACCCAGGCAATCATGCCTCTGCGTGGAAAAATTCTGAATACCTGGGAAGTGGATTCCAGTGAAATTCTCGCCTCCCAGGAAGTGCATGATATTGCCGTTGCCATTGGTGTGGATCCGGGCTCTACTGATCTGACGGGTATACGCTACGGCAAAGTCTGTATTCTCGCTGATGCCGACTCTGATGGCCTGCATATTGCCACCTTGCTCTGCGCCCTGTTCGTTAAGCATTTCAAGGCACTGGTTGAAGCCGGGCATGTTTATGTGGCCATGCCACCCCTATATCGAATTGATTTGGGTAAAGAGGTCTTTTATGCACTGGATGATGATGAAAAGCAGGGGATCCTGGACCGGCTTGCTGCAGAAAAGAAAAAAGGCAAGCCCAATGTGCAGCGCTTCAAGGGGTTGGGTGAAATGAACCCGCTGCAACTGCGTGAAACCACGATGGATAAAGACACACGACGCCTTGTTCAACTGAGTATTGAAAAGTTTGAAAAGACCAATGAATTGATGGATATGCTGCTGGCGAAAAAGCGTGCTGCCGACAGAAAAAGCTGGCTGGAAAGAAGAGGCAACCAGGCTGATCTGGTGGAATAAAGCGTGGCCAAGCAATCGCTAAACAAACTGCTGTAAGTAAAAGAGAACCATTATGACCGATATGATTACTTTGAATGAAGACGGCATGGAACAGGTCGCACTGCATGACTTTGTCGAGCAGTCCTACCTGAATTATTCGATGTACGTCATCAATGACCGTGCCCTGCCACACATCGGTGATGGGCTGAAGCCGGTGCAGCGCAGGATTATCTATGCCATGTCCGAGTTGGGCCTCAAAGCCAGTGCCAAATATAAAAAATCGGCACGCACCATCGGGGATGTGATCGGTAAATTTCATCCGCATGGTGATTCTGCCTGCTATGAAGCCATGGTGCTGATGGCGCAGCCATTTTCCTACCGGTATCCAATTGTTGATGGTCAGGGCAACTGGGGTTCAACTGATGATCCCAAGTCTTTTGCTGCCATGCGTTACACGGAATCCAAGTTGCGGGAATATGCCGACGTGTTACTCGCAGAGCTTGGACAGGACACGGTTGACTGGAAATTGAATTTTGATGGTGAGCTGGAAGAACCGGTGATGCTTCCAGCCAGATTACCGAATGTACTGCTTAATGGAGCCAGCGGCATAGCCGTCGGGATGGCCACCGACATCCCGCCACACAACCTGAAAGAAGTTGCCGAAGCCTGTATCTACATGCTGGACAATCCCAAGGCGAGTGTTAAGGACCTGAGCAGGATTGTTCAGGGGCCTGACTTTCCGACTTACGCAGAAATCATTACGCCTAAAGAAGATATTCTGGAAATGTATGAAACCGGCAGGGGCTCAATCAAGTGTCGCGCTGTGTATACCAAAGAGGGGCAGGATATCATCATTACCGCTTTGCCCTATCAGGTCTCTGGTGCCAAGGTTCTGGAGCAGATTGCAGCCCAGATGCAGAAGAAAAAACTGCCAATGATTGTTGACCTGCGTGATGAGTCAGACCATGAAAACCCCACCCGAATCGTTATAGAACCCCGTTCAAACCGTGTTGATGTAGATGGCGTGATGGCGCATCTCTTCTCTACCACTGATCTGGAAAAAAATTATCGCGTCAATTTCAACATGATTGGTAACGATGGGCGGCCGCAGGTCAAGACGCTCAATAACCTGCTCAAGGAATGGCTGAGCTTTCGTACTGATACTGTGACCAGGCGACTGAATTACCGCCTGGAAAAAATTACCGCGCGTTTGCATATTCTTGATGCGCTGTTGATTGCATTCCTGAACATTGATGAAGTGATTGAAATAATCCGCACCAGGGATAAACCCAAGCCGGAATTAATGAAGCGCTTCAAGCTTAGTGATAAACAGGCAGAAGCAATACTGGAACTGAAACTGCGCAATCTGGCCAAGCTGGAAGAAATGAAAATCAAGGCCGAACAGAAAGAACTGGCAGATGAACGCAAGGGACTGGAAGAAACTCTGGGTTCCAAGTCGCGACTGAAAACCCTGATAAAAAATGAAATCAGGCAGGATGCAGAAACCTATGGCGATGACAGACGTTCACAACTGGTTGTCAGGGAAGAAGCTCAGGCCTTTAGTGAAACTGAACTGATCAGCGCGGAAGCCGTAACAGTTATTCTATCTGAAGCCGGATGGGCACGTTCGGCAAAAGGGCATGACCTTGATCCTGAAAGCCTGACGTATAAATCCGGTGATAAGCTCAAGCTTTCAGTTAAAGGTAAAAATAACCAGAGTGCAGTTTTTCTGGATTCTACCGGTCGCGCCTATACTGTTCCGGCTCATGCCCTGCCTTCAGCCAGAGGGCAGGGTGAGCCACTGACTGGGCGGGTTAATCCACCTTCTGGTGCCAGTTTTGAAGGATTGATGATTGGCGAGGCTGGCGATTACTATCTACTGGCATCTGATGCCGGGTATGGGTTTATATCCAGGCTGGAAAACTTTTACAGCAAGAACCGCTCCGGTAAAGCAGTGCTGAAGGTGCCAAAAGGAGGCAAAGTATTAAACCCGGCGCCTGTGAAAAATATTGCGGAGAGTATGGTTGTCAGCATCAGCAATGAAGGAAGAATGCTGATGTTCAATTTGAAAGATTTGCCGGAGCTGCCAAAAGGAAAAGGTAATAAAATCATCAACATACCGGCGGCACGAGTTGCAGAGCGACTGGAATTTGTTGTTGTGACAGCCGTCATAGCAGATAAGCAATCGCTTATGATATATTCGGGTAAGAGACATATTACTTTAAACATGGATGACCTTGAGCATTACCGGGGTGAAAGAGGCAGACGTGGCAATAAGCTGCCACGGGGGTTTCAGAAAGTAGACAAGGTAGAAGTAATATCAGATTAATATCACAAGTCGTGCAGGGAGGTACTGCTTAACAGCTTTTTAAATTACTCACCGCTCAGGTTTCCAAGAGCTTTTTTATGACTGTAAAACAAAACAGTATATGCCGGCTTCTACTTTCCGGTCTGGTGCTCTTGTTGTCAAATGACTTGCTGGCGCAGTCCGCTCAGAATAATGCTGGCGGGATTCAGGAAATTGTCGTAACAGCGCAAAGACGCGAGCAGGAAATCCAGTCAGTGGGCATTACCATGTCAGCTTTCACGCGGGAAGATATTGAATCTTTCCAGCTAAACACACTTTCCGAGATCACCAACCAGGTCGCCAATGTTCAGCTTTTCGAAGATTACGGAAGCGGCCTGCCAACCTGGGTAATCCGAGGTGTCGGCCTGCAGGACTTCAATGCGAATAACACACCAACTGCAGCAATTTATCTGGATGATGTCTATCAGACTTCAAGCGCTATGGGGGAAGTTGCCCTGTTTGATATAGCGAGGGTCGAGGTACTGAAAGGTCCCCAGGGAGGTTTGTACGGTCGTAATACCAGTGGGGGCGCGATAAATGTAGTGTCTGCTCTGCCTGAATTTCAGAATAGGAATGCCTATGTTGATATATCCTACGGCAGCTGGCAGAGATTGCAGCTTGAAGCTGCATCCAATTTTACCCTCACGGATGATCTGGCATTACGTCTGGCATTGAGAAGGCAAAGCAGTAATGACGGCTGGCAGAATAACCTGTTAACAGGGCAAAGCCATGGCGAACTTGATCAAACTGATATTCGCGCGACTTTATTGTTTGACCCTGACACGGATTTTTCCGCCAGGCTCAAATTCAGCGCGGGCAGTAATGATTCAGAAATTGCGCTTGGTCGTTCAGTCGCTGCCTATTCAAGTGCAGGAGGGCTTTGTACAGCGATAGTTCAGGGTTATAGGGATGATGCAAATTGCTTCGACTGGGCCAGTGTGACCCGCCTGGCATTCGCCGGGACAGCTCTGCCAGTGGCAGCTCAGGCCGACAATGGGGAAAGTGTCTTGTCTGAACCTCTTAACCGCAATGACCATAACTACCATTCAATAAGCGCTGAATTGGATTATGAATTTGCTGACTTTTCGCTAACAAGTATCAGCGCTTTTGATCGTTTTGATTACGGAGTTGAGCTCGATCTTGATGCAAGCTTCGGTGAATATGGGCACCGCCCTTCCTCAAGTGATATTGAAATCTGGTCTCAGGAATTCCGTCTGGCTTCAAATACCGAACAGGATCTGCAATGGCTTGGCGGCCTGGTGATCAGTAATGATTACTTCCTGGAGGAAAGAAACTTCCTGTTGCGCGATAACCTGCTCATTGGCCTTGAACAGGGTGATCTGAATTATCGTCAGACGACCCAGTCAAGAGCACTCTATGGCCAGCTTGATTATCAGTTTAATGATGAGTTTTCTGTAAATTTTGATCTTCGCTATACCAACGAATCAAAAAAATATCGTAACGGCACATTTTTTGTTCCTGCTTTTTCTCTATATTTTGTGCAGGACGTCAGCAGTGATTATGAACTTGACTCTAACTGGTCAGGAAAACTGCAGTTGAACTGGCAATATCAGGAAAATATTCTGTTTTACGGATCAGTTTCCAGTGGTTTCAAGAGTGGGGGGTTTTATGGAGGCTTCCCTTTTCAGGAAGAAGAAGTACTACCCTATGCTGAAGAAACAATACTGGCTTACGAAGTCGGCATGAAGAGTGGACTGATTGATGATCGCCTGCTGCTTAATATTGCCGGTTTTTATTATGACTACCGGGATGTGCAGGGTTTTATCAGTGAAGTGAACCCGGCGACATTGACTGTAATTGACCGGCTTGCCAATCAGGGCGATGCAGAACACAAGGGAGTTGAACTTGAACTGGACTGGCGTGTCAATGAGCAGCTTTATTTCAGCCTGGCCCTGGGATATCTTGATGCGGAGATCACAGATTCGAATCAGATGACAACCAATACGGTGGGTGCCACTGTCCCGCTTACCGGCAAACGAGCATATGCTCCGCGATGGAATTCATCTTTTGCGATTGTTCAAGAAGCAGGTTTAACTCAAGACCTGAGGTATCAGGCAGCACTAGAGCATCATTACCGATCAGAATTTTCAGGACATATGAGTTCGCTGGCAGATCAGGCAATTTACGAATTACCTGCTTACGGTGTGAGCAATCTTTATTTTTCAGTATATCCGAATGAGGAAAACTGGGAACTGTCTCTGTGGATAAAAAACCTTGCTGATAAATCGTATCGCACTCGAACAAAATCAGACGGACTCATGAGTTATATGGATGTTTTTGGAGAGCCACGTTCATTTGGAGTTTCTGCTTCATTCCGATGGCAATGAAAATGCAATCATTTTGATATCATTTCTGTCTTAAATTCCCGCTTTATTCAAGACTATTTCTGCTTAGAGAATTACATCTGCTAGAATCAAGTAGCAAAAAGTGTATTTGTCAAGCTAGTAGAATGCTATCACCTGTTTTATAGGGAAGCACATACCAGCATCTTTTAAAGGAATGGAGTGAAGTGGAGAAATCCCATGGCGAGATTTTACGATAGCACAGCAGTAAACTACGATGGTGCCGTAGACAGTGTAGGGAAGTTTAATTATATCTTCAAGGCTTTCGAACAAAGCGAAGATGACCTGATTGTTTCCAAATTAAACACCCGACTTAAGGAGCAGTGTGGAGCTGAATTTGATCTCAAGTTTTATGCTGGAGCACAACTCAAGGAAATGCCGGATGAAATTATTCAATCTCTGGCGAATTGTTATGCGCAGGTTTTCAATGAAAGCTGGGGTGAATCCTGGACAACTGAATCAGCCGTCGCCGAAGTGAAAAATTGTATTAATTGTGAAGAAGGTTATATGCCTTTGATGAGTCTACTGTTCAGAGAAGGTGAAGTGGTAGGTTTCAGCTGGGCTTTTGTGCTTGAGAAAGACAGCCTTGAGAATGACAGCAAACCTTTTTCATCATCTGAACTGCAGCGACATGAATGTATCAAAGTGGCAAGATACTGGCTTGATGCTGTAGCCAAGAAACAGAAACTGATTTCAATCCGGGAGCTTGGAGTACTGAAAGAATACCGGCATGACAAAACTCCATATTTGTGCCTGCCAATTTTTGAAAAAGCCAAATCCCTGAAATGTACAGTGGCATTCCTTCGTACTAAAGTAACCAGCAAGGCATTTAAATGGAGTCTGGGTATAGGCCTGGTGCCGATCCAGTTATTTATGGTAGATGATTTATTGCTGATGCATGGTAGTATTCGCTATGCAACGGAAATATTTAATGGACTAATTGACCGTGTTACTAAAAAGAAAAGCCAGTACAAGGTTATTTGTAATATAAAAAGGTATCTTTGCCAGTATTAGCTGTAATTCTTGTCTGCTTTTCTCTGACGAGAATTTAATCGTATGAATTATTTATTCCTGGTTAATGCTGCGGTTCTCGTCTTTTTAGGATTTTCTCTATACCAGGAGAAGCGGGATAAGCTTACTCTGATATTTCTGTTTGCGAACTTCTCTCTCGCTGCCTGGAATATTTGTGTTTTCCTTTCTGAAGAATCGATTCTTCCCACCTGGGTAGATACTATTTCAAAAATTCAGTTGGTGTCCGCCATGATGTTTGTAAATGGCTATTACCAGCTATGCTGGTCCTACCCAGTAATAAACAAACAGCATCCTGTATTTTCACTGTTAAACGGTCTGGTGTTTTCAGTTTTTGCCTTTTTTGTTTTTTTTACCAACAGTATTTCAGAAGCGGTTATTGAGAATGGGCAAGTTGTTTATATCGACCACCCACTTGGTTATGCAACATACGGAGCTTATCTGGCATTTTTCTGTTTTGGTTCTTTGTATGTGCTGTTTCTCAATTACAAAAAATATAAGGAATACCGAAAGCAGATCAAACTGGTCTTTTCAGGCATAGCCTTATTCGTTGTGACTGCGATTATTTGTAATGCCTTACTGCCGTTGTTTGGAGAGTACCGCTTGTTGATTATTGGCCGCTTGAGTGCCGTATTCCCATCATTGTTCTTTTCTTATGTGATCATCAAGCATTCTTTCCTGGATATATCCGTCATTGTGAACCAGCGGACTGCCTGGGCAATTACGTTTTTACTGATGGTTGTCAGTTTTATCTTTGCCTATGCTGCTGGAGATATTAATCCGACATTACAGTTCATCCTGTTACTTGGCTTAGTGGTCTTCTGGGGTGTGCTCGGTGAGCGCTGTAAAAGTTTTTTGCTGACATCTGTTCGGCGAAAGTTTATCCGCAGCTGGTATGATCCGGATGATGTGATATCTGAAATTGCTGAACAGCTGACAGTTGAGCAAAACCGGGCAGCTATCTTCCAGACCTTGTCTCAGGTGCTGGAGGAGGTATTCCAACTGGAAAAAAGCAAAATTATTGTTGCCGTCAGGGACGATGAAGAAAAATTGTCGCATTATGCTGAACTCCCGGTGATGGGGAGTATAGCAGATGGTGTGCCTCTGGATAATACGAACCTGGTCGACCAGTACCAGCGTCAAAGAAACCCTGACTATCTTGATAATTGTGAGACTGAAGTAAAAAAATATCTGATCGAAGAGGGCTTTAAAGAAAATCACCAGTGCATGTTAGTGCCTTTCTACTCACCTGAACTGTTGGAAGGGATAGTCGTCATGGGTGAGCGCAGTGATCAGATGCCATTTAACGACCGTGATTTGCGTTTTATGTTCCGGCTGGTTAATTATATTTCAGCTATTCTTTATCGACTTACACCCTTCGAAAAACTGGAAAAGCTGTATTTTGAAAACAGAGAAAGACTGCATGAGGCAGAAATTCAGTTGATCAGGGCACAAAAAATAGAAGCTATCGCCCACGCCACGCGGCAATGCCACCATGAAATCCGGACCCCTCTCAATATCATCAGGTTGGGAATTGGCAGAATAAAATCCATGGATGATCTGGAATCCTATAAGAAATATGCCAATGAAGAAATTTCCAGGGCTCTGGAAATTGTTGATGAAACATTAACAATCACCGATGTTTCGAAAGAAGAAAATGACCGTTTGAGCAGTTTTGACTTGAATGAAGTGATTAGAAGAAGCATAAGGGTTGTTGACCTGGAACGTTATGAGCTGGACCTGGCATTTGATAATTTGCCGAACTTCACCGGCAATTTCAGCGACATGCAGGTGGTCATTGCCAATCTGGTACATAACGCACTAGAGGCGATGCCGGATGGTGGTAAGCTGGCAATAAGAACCTATCCGCGAAACAAAAACATTGTGGTAGAAGTTGAAGACAGTGGTTGCGGTATAGAAGAAAATTTACGTTCCAGAGTCTGGGAGCCATATTTCAGCGGTAAGGAAACTGAAGTTGGTAATTCCACGGCTGGCAGGGGCTGGGGGCTGACAATAGTAAATCGCATTGTCACCGAACATCAGGGAACGATCAAGTTATCCAGCAAGGTAGGTGAAGGGACAAAATTTACGATTACTTTGCCACAGAGGCAGGCTGCTTAATGCTCCTTGAATTCACGAGCTTCCCGGGCACGCTGCTCAATCAGGAGTTCGCGAAGGATTTCCGCTTCCTTGTTGTAGACAATACGTTTAAGAATGTTGAGTAATTGATCCTCACTGAAAGGTTTCTGCAGATAGGCAGAGGCGAGTCCCAGGTCAGGATCTTCAGCAATACGTCGTCGCTCTCTGTCATCATAAGCAGAGAGAATCACAACCGGAATGTGTCGTTTAAAAGGGCTGCGGTTTTCTTTTTCCCGCAGTAATTTCAGGAACTTCTCACCATGCATTTTTGGCATCTGCCAATCCAGTAATATGCATGAAATCTTGTTGGAAAGCAGATCAAAGCCGCGCTGGTGCATACTCAGAATTTCAAAGGCATCATAACCATTGTATGCCGTCAGGGCTTTATACAAACCGGTATCATTAATAAGCTTGGTGATTAATTCGGATTGTAGTTCATTATCCTCTACAACCAGGACGAGTGGTTTTTCTTCAGCTGCAGATTTACTTGAGAAAAAAGACATAAATTTATGCTTGGTGCTTTGCTCAGTAATATGAAATTTAATTTTCTATTTAGCCGGTACTGGCTCAATAGCATTTCTATACTGTTGCAGTTTACTTCTGAATACGTACACAGGTCCATAGAATAATCCAATTAAGACCATGAAGGGCAGTATCAGTAGCATGAAGAGGGTATTAAAGGTCAGACGAATAAAAGGAAAGGGCTCATCGGGGAACTTTCTTTCCAGATGCAGCTTGTTGTATTCAGCAAGTTCGATGGATTTCCCTTTAACCTGATGCTTCCACATATGTTCAATATATTTGCGATAACTACGCTGAGGATAGCGTTTCCATAGATTAATCTGAAGCTTATTGAAAGCGAGCCAGTTCTCGTACACTGAAACCAGCTGATAAAAGCAACCGGCCAGGCCGCCATAAAAGATACTCCAGACGAATATCACCGGGTAAAAGATAATGAAAGGTAATCTGTACAACATGTTTATGGTTTATCTGTCAGTATGGTATATGCTTTACAAGGCCTGTTTCTATTGCACTTGAGCTGATATGTCTATTGCTGTATCAGCGTTAATATTAGCCAGGCGCCTCAAGTATTATGAGCAAATATTTAAAACTTCTATGCTCCTTATGAAAAGTATATTAAAAATACGTAAGATTGCCAGCATTCATGTAATAATTTTCTGTAAAAATAGGCAGTTTTTAGAGGCATAATGCCATCATCAGATTCGATAAAAAGGTAGTAAACAGCGATGAAATTTGGCTTTGACCGCAACAAGCTTTATCTGTTGATGGTTTATCTGGCTGTTGTGCTTCTGGTGCTGATGGTTTTTTCAGAGCTGCTTTTGTCTTCATTGGTCTGGCAGCTAGTAATATTTTCAGTATTGACCCTGGTTTTTATTCTTACCTACGACACCTTTTATAAAACCATCCAGCAAGCGACGGGTGATTTAAGTTCCAGTGAGCTGGATGTGTTCAGTGCTGTATTGGAACTTAATAAGAAAATTCAGAATTCCATGGATGTGGATAAGGTGCTGAAGTTGGTAGAGGTTACCCTGAAGGATCAATTCAATGCAGAACAGGTCATTATTTATCTGAATGAAAGCCTGGGAAGCAGCAGTCTTGAATTCAATGACAGCCTTGTTAATCATCATGGACTTTTAATCTGGCCTTACCATGACAAGCATGTATACAACTTAAAATCAGAGCTGCTAAACGAGGTCATCCAGTCCGGACGGATATTCAGCAGGCTGGAAGAATTGCCGTTTGCTGAAGAATTATTCCGTGAAACAGATACTGATCTGGCAATACCAGTAACCCACAGTGGCAAACTTCTATGTCTGATCCTGCTCAAGTACCGTGAGAAAGATTCATTCTATCTTTATAAGGAAGAGCAGCTTAGAGTGCTGACTTACCTTTCCGGGCAGCTGGCAATCATACTCGACCGTTTGCGGATTTATCAGCAGGTGCTGCAGCAAACCGAGATGGATCATGCTGAGAAAATGCAGGTTATGCAAAGCATAAGCAGTAATATTGCACATGAAATGCGGACTCCGCTTTCCGGTATTCGTGCCAGCATTTCCGGTGTTGAGGAGTACCTGCCTGAATTGATCAGGGCCTATAACCAGAGTGCCAAAAGTTTTCCAGAAGAATTTGATGGCATACGTGATGACCACCTGAAAAGCCTGAATACCACTTTAAATCGCATAACCCTGATGATCGATCAGGCCAATACTGTTATTGACATGTTGCTGATGAACCTGCGGGAAACCTCGCTGGATGATAGCCAGATGAATGTCTGTTCTGCCAGTGAATGTATCAACCAGGCAATCGAACGCTATCCTTTCAAGAGTGGTGAAAGAAGTATTATTGAACTGGATCTGGACGATGATTTCAAATTTCTGGGCATTGAAAGCTTGTTTATCTATGTAATCTTTAATCTGATTAAAAATGCACTGCATTCCATACGTTCAGCCCAGATCGGGAAAATTTATATAAGCCTGGAAACAGCAAAGCAGATGGATCCCCTGCGCCCTTTTGAAAAATTCAATGTTATTTATTTTCGGGATACCGGCAAGGGCATTCCGGAAGATATTAAAGACAAGGTCTTCGACAGCTTTTTTACCACCAAGGAGGGAGGGACTGGTGCCGGGCTGGCATACTGTAAACGGACTATTCAGAGCTTCAAGGGAAAAATCACCTGTGAATCAGTGGTAGATGAATACTGCGAATTCATCATTACTCTGCCTGAGCTGGATGTATTTTCCTGAGCCTTGGTTCGCTAATGGATGATTTCACTGCTGATTGAATTAGACTCAAGGAAGTCAGCATAGGTAATGATCGGCTGTCCCTGTAATTTATCAAATCGTTCAGAAGGAGCCAGCACTGTGTAGTATTCGGAAGCACCTTTAATCAGCATGGCAGGCAAATACTGGTTTTTCCAGTCTTCAATTGTATCTGCAGCAGCCTGTGCATTCTCATTCAGGCTGAAGCCTGGCAACAATTCACCTTTTTCAACTTTATTGATCAGTTCAGTCGGAGCATTGGCATCTTTCAGGGTTTCAGTGTGGGCCAACAAGGTCTGATAGGAATAAATAAACAGACATTGCTGTTTGCCTTTGCTGTCTATTAACAGAAAGCCCGGTTGTGGCGAGTCAATCATGTAGTACTCTACGCAGTTTGACTTTTCCCTGAGCTGTTGGAAAAAGTCCTGGAACTCATTATCCACCAGAAAAGCATCCCGGTTATTGGCAATGATCGGGTCTGTAATCAGTTTAAAGCTGTTTCTGAAATACTGTTCCTGAAAATTGCTGATGATACTGTTTATCTTTAAACGTAATTTCGGGTCATGTTTATCGATAAACTGGTCAATAAGTTGTTTGTTAAATGCCTTGATAGCCAGTTCCATATCTGCCTGACCGGTCAGTAATACTTTTTTAATAAAAGGGTTTTTCAGTTTCATCAGGAATTCCAGGCCATTCATTTCAGGCATGGAGTAATCAACAATGACTGTTGATGCAGTCTGGAATCTGGAACCGTTCAGAGCTTCGAGATAAATCTTGTCAATATCAATATGCGACAGCGAGTCCGACTCCTGTGGACCGGTTTTATAATTGGCGTAGCATCGCTCCTGAATTTGTACATGCTTGTGGGCATTGTTTACACACTCCAGGGCGTCATTGACCGACTGAAAGAGACGAAAGCTGAGATTCTTATTCAGCATCAGACTGATGCCTTCGAGAAAATCGGGATCGTCGTCAAGCAGAATTACCTGAGTTGGAAAATAAAAGGGGTGTCCGACGGTAAGCGTTTGGTCCATCATTATCTTGCGTCTCTGGTTTCAGAATCAGGCAATATATGCTCGCACTGTTTCTGTATTAATTCGGAATATGAGCTCATCTCCGGGCTCAATATATAAGCAGTGAAAGACATGTTATCAGCAGGCATAGTAATTTCAATACTGTCGGCGTTTGGGAGTTTTTGTTCAGCACCTGCCTGGGAGTATGTTGTTTCACTGATCAGAAGTTGACCCGGTTTACTTTGTTTGGCAAGAAAGTAACCGGTTTCCAGGCTTTTGCCCAGCAGGGTCTGGCTCTGGTCAGATTCGTGAATACTGAAAAAGGTCTCTCCGCTGTGAATTGCCAGTCGAAATTGCAGGGCCTGGGCTTTTTTCGCCTGATGCTGCTGTTTTATTTTTTGCATCAATGCCAGAAACAGTCGGGCACAGCAGACAGCATTCATGCCATGATCTTCGCCACAACTATGCTGATCGAATGAAACCATGACAGATTCGCCGGTATAGCGCTGGACTGTTCCGCCATACAGCCTGGCAGCCTGTTTCAGGTAATCCTGATATTCCTTTAACAGGCTGGACAGGGTATTGGGATGTAACAGCTCTATGGCAGTATTGATGTTCACAACCTTTATGATCAACAGGCTGGCCATGATCTTTGCGGATTTTGCCGGTGGGGCAGCATCATGATTTTTCATCCCCCCGAGTTTGAGTTGATAGGAACGGCTGGCCTGGTATTTTTCCAGCAACTTTCCGACAGCGAACTGCAAGCGTGAAACTTCATCCTGACGTTCGCTCAGGGTATCGATACTGCCTTCATCGGGATCTTCAAGGGCATCACTGATTGCGTTCAGGGGAGCCGTGATATGTGATGCCAGCATAAGGCTCAATGCAACAGCCAGTAACAGACCCAGCAACAGGGTTGCCCAGAAGTAATAGCGGGTGTTATCCAGGTTGGCCAGCAATGGAGTGACATCCAGGGTCAGTTGGACAGACCCGGCAACTGCATCCTGCAGGGTAATATCGGCCTCATAAACAGTATTGGGGCTGTTTCCCGGACTTACTGTGCCGGCCCTGGCCAGCACCTGATTGTCCACATTGTAAACCGTAATATGGGCAATACTGTTGTCTTCAGTCAGCCTGCTGATGACAACATTCAGCCCCAGTAGATCATTAGCCAGTACCAGTTCGCGAATAGAATCGGCAGTCTGCACCACCAGAGTCTGACCGACCTGATCAGCCTGTAACTGTAGATTGATACGGGTTTCGTTTTCAACCAGAAGCCATAAGGTACTCAGTGTCAGAATCAACAGAATACAGGAGCAAAGGGCAATCTTGTAACTGAGCGGTAAGCGCTTGAGCAGGGGTAGAGGCATAATGGACTGACTTAAGAACTATGACCTGGTGCTTGCAGGGTGATGACATGATCCTGAATAAACTCATAATCCATATTCTGGCTTGGTCTTTCCAGGCTGTAACCCTGTACATAATCCACACCCAGTTTCCATAAGAGTGGCAGAACAGTGGTGTCTTCAACCTGTGGCACTATGACTTTAAATTCCTGGTCATGTAATTCGTTGATCACGTTTCTTAACTCGTCCTGATGGTACTGGCTGAAATTAAGATCCTTGACCAGTGTGGTATCAAGTTTAACGCATTTCGGGTGAATTGCGTTGAGGTATTTGATTGGATCTATGACACAACCATAGTGGCAGACAATATAGTCTATTCCCAGTTGCTCGAGTCCTTCACAGAATTCCACACAATACTCAAGATTATTACAGATATGCATTTCGCTGAGCTGAAAAATTAGTCGTTCAGAGGAAATTTTCTGCTCACTTAAAAAGTTACGGACCCAGGGCAGAAAGGTTTTGCTGACCAGTGTATTACTGGTCAGGTTCAGGTTAAGTCTCACCGGTATATTACCGGTCTTTTTTATAGCTTTGCCGGCCAGGGTGATGATTGCCTGATCAAGTATTTCGCCCATGCCATTTTGATTGGCCAGCGGGAAAAACTGACCGGGCAGAACGATGTTGTTTTTGTCATCCAGCATGCGGCTAAGGACTTCATAAATTTTCCACTCCTCATCCTGCAGGCTAACCATCGGCTGAAATAAAAGCGTAAAGCTTTTCTTCTGCAAAGCAGTTTCCAGCATGGCCATCAGTTGAGTGATATCAGTATCGGGTTGAATGCTGCCGGTTTTATTTGCAGCTCCTTTCAGTTCCCGGTCAAGGTTAAGCCTGGCCCGGGCCAGAATATCTTCAGCATCGAGAGCATGACTGTTGATCATGGAGATGCCGATAGAGCAGCTTAATTGCAGGCTTGGCAACGCAGTACTGGTGATGTGGTTGTTAATTTTGCTTTTAATAAAGCTGGCCATCTCAGCGGCTTCAGTCAGGGTAAAGTCATTCATCAGTAAACCAAATTCATAATCACTGAGACGGGCAGCAGCAAATTTCTTTTTCACGGACGCACGAAGAAAATTGGCGATATCATTGAGCACCTGATTGGCGTTACTCAAACCGATTGTGGATTTTATATCGAGGAATTCATTGATTCTCACCAGAATCAGTACGGCATTTTTATTTTTCTTGATCGCTTTGCTGATTGCCTGTTCGATTTTTTCCGTAAAATAGGACCGGTTGTAGAGCAGGGTGAGTAGGTCGTGTTTTCTGCTTGACTGAAGTTTTTGGGCATAATTTTCATTAGCACTTGCAGGCCGGGCAATAAGCTGCAGGCAATCCTGGTTATCAACACTTACCGGTGTGAATATCAACTCAAGACTGATATTGGCAAAATCCAGTTCAAGCTTTTGTTCTTCATCAACAGGCGTGGCAAGCAGGTTTTTCAGTGCTTCACGCTCACCATCCCTGAACAGATCCAGTAAAGGAGTATGTTGCAGACTTGCAGGACTATCTGCAGAAAACAGTTCAGCATAGCTCTGGTTACAGTAGAGGTGCATACCGTCAAGAATATAAGCCAGAGCCTGGTTGGCATTATCCATCAGTGACTGGTGCCGCTGCAGCAGTTCTCTGTAATCCAGGGCTAGCAGGCGGTATTTTTTTTCCAGCCGCTGAATCTGCACTTCACGCTTGATGGTAAACAGAATCCGCTGCTCATCATTCAGGGGGATGCAATCGCGGATCCGGCTTTTATAAATATCCAGTGCTTTGAGGTTTTGTCCCTGGGTCAGCACGATCAAGGGCAGTTCCATGCCATTGTGCTGAATTACATCAAATACTGAACCCAGTGGCAGCTTGGTGTTGTCGCAGTAGATCAGCAGATCCCAGCTACCGCTTTTCAGTTGTTCCTGGAGGAGTTTGTTGTTGTCGACGCCGGAGGCTTTAAGTTGCAGTCCGTCTTTTCTCAGGGAACTTAATAATTTATTCACCAGAGCGAACTGGCTGGATATCACCAGTAAGTGAATGGTCTCCGAGTTGTTGTCTGCATCCATGTGTAGGCACCTGTTTGCTTACTGCTCATTGTAGCCCAGAAAATAAAAATGTAGTCAAAAACCGGATCAGAATACCAGGGTTTTGCTGGATTCACCGGGCTCTTCCCTGACCAGCCGGGGAAGCAGATAACCGGGAAGTCGCTGACGCAGTTCATCCATCAGCTGCCTGCCACGTTCCTCGCTGACATCAAAATGGGCGCTGCCCTGAACCCGGTCCAGTAAATGCAGGTAATAAGGCAGAACGCCACATTCAAACAGTGTTTCACTCAGCTCAGCAAGAGCGTCAACCTGGTCATTAATATTGCGCAGGAGCACACTTTGATTAAGTAATTCCGCTCCAGCTGTTTTCATTCTTCTGC
This sequence comes from Gammaproteobacteria bacterium UBA5109, assembly GCA_002414385.1. Classification (GTDB taxonomy): domain Bacteria; phylum Pseudomonadota; class Gammaproteobacteria; order Pseudomonadales; family Pseudohongiellaceae; genus UBA5109. The sequence goes on along the minus strand of DHZH01000002.1, from coordinate 34,459 downwards.
AGGCATCACGGACTTCGAGGTCCAGTTCCTGCGCATGGTTGCTATGGATGACAATGACAAACTTCATCGAATACTGCTGCAGCAGGTCGCAGAACCTGGCGCTTATTCGCTGCGGCAGAACCACGGGCATACGGCTATGTATTCTGATGCGTTCGACATGTGATATGCCGTTTAGATGCTCCAGCAACCATTCCAGATGCTTGTCGGAGATTGCCAGCGGGTCCCCGCCACTGAGAATTATTTCACGAATCGAGGTGTCATCACGTATGTATTGCAGGTTTTCCTGCCACTGCTGTTTGTCTGGCCGGTTTTCTGCATAAGGGAAATGCCGGCGAAAACAATAACGGCAGTGAACGGCACAGGAGCTGGTAGGCATCAGCAGGACCCGTCCTGAGTACTTGTGCAATATCCCCGGCGCCGGATTGGCGGATTTTTCCTGCAGGGGGTCAAAACTGAAGCCGCTGCTCTGGGTTTCTTCATCATTTTGCGGCAGAACCTGCAACAACAGCGGATCATGCGGATTGCCTTTTTGCATGCGGGCAGCAAATACCCGCGGCAGCCGCAGCGGAAACTCTCTTAATGCCGCTGAACTCAGCTGTACTTGCTGCGCATCAAGCTCCAGCAATTCAAGCAATTCATAGGGATCGGTAATCAGGTCAGCCAGGCTGTCCTGCCAGGGGCGTTGTTCATTTAATGGGATACTGAGCATCGCTTAATGATAGCCGATTGTCCGGGCAGGGTTTAGTTTAATCGATACTCTGGCAATCCGCTGTCTAAATTCATATCATTCCGGCCTGATTCAAAGCAGCAAGGTAGGTAAGCATGGCAACTTATGCGACAAACGAATTCAAGTCAGGGCTGAAAGTTTTACTGGAGGGTGACCCCTGCTCAATTCTTGAGAATGAATTTGTAAAACCCGGCAAAGGCCAGGCCTTCAATCGGGTGAAATTCCGTAATCTGCTTAACGGCAGGGTCTGGGAACGAACCTTCAAGTCAGGTGAGTCACTGGAAGGCGCCGATGTCATGGAACTGGAAATGGAATATGTCTATAACGACGGTGAATTCTGGCATTTCATGAAAACCGATGGCAGTTATGAACAGGTTGCCGCTGATGCCAACGCCATAGCCGAAGCCAAAGACTGGCTCAAGGAACAGGATATCTATACGGTCATAGTCTGGAATGAAGCGCCTATTTCAGTGACACCGCAAAACTTTGTCGAACTGGAAGTTACGGATACGGATCCGGGGCTGAAAGGCGACACGGCCCAGGGCGGCAGCAAGCCAGCCACACTGAGTTCCGGTGCCGTGGTCAAGGTGCCGCTGTTTGTTGAAATTGGTGATGTCCTGCGAGTAGATACCCGCACCGGTGAATACCAGAACCGCGTCAAACAATAGATTCCCCCATGGCAAATGAGTTCTGGCAGCCCAGCGCAGAAATAAAAACTCTGCAGGCCAGAGCTGAACTGCTGCGGGACATTCGTGCTTTTTTTGCGCAACAGGGGGTTTTGGAAGTTGAAACCCCGATCCTGTCTTCATTCAGCAATACCGATCCTAAGCTGTCGCCGATACGGGCCGTGCATCAGGCAACACCCGGGGCAACAGCCCAGGAAATGTACTGCCAGACCTCACCCGAATTCGCCATGAAACGCTTGCTGGCCGCTGGCAGCGGCGCCATTTACCAGATCTGCAAGGTTTTTCGCAGTGGCGAGTCCGGGCAGCGCCACAATCCTGAATTTACCATGCTGGAATGGTACCGGCCGGATTACGATGAGCATCAACTCATGGATGAGCTTGAAACACTGCTTCGCAAACTGCTTGGATATGGCACCTTTGAGCGTCTGAGCTATCAGAAGCTGTTTGAATCCAGTCTTGGCATCAACCCGCACCGGTCCACAGTCAGTGAGCTGGCTGCATTGGCAACTGCAGAACTCGATATTGAATTACCTGACCAAGGTCTCGGCAGGGATGCCTGGCTGGATTTACTGTTCAGTCATGTAATCGAACCGCAACTGAAACAGGCACACTTTATTTATGATTACCCGGCCTCGCAGGCGGCTCTGGCCAAAGTGGAAACCAATGCAGATGGTATTGAAGTGGCGCGGCGTTTTGAACTGGTTATTAAAGGCATGGAGATCGCCAATGGCTATAAAGAGCTGACAGATGTCGCTGAACAAAAGCGACGTTTTTTACTGGAACAAGAGTTAAGTTCTGACAAGCGGCCTTGCGATGAAAATTTACTGGCAGCTCTTGAACATGGCATGCCGGAATGTGCCGGGGTAGCGCTGGGTCTTGATCGCTTGCTGATGTTACGGACGGGACTGGACAGTATTGCAGCGGTACTGGCTTTTCCTTTTGAGCGTGCCTGAACCAAGCCGGCTAAACGTTGCCAATTGACTGCCCCAGGCGAACACTGGCGCCTTTTTGCAATCCATCGGACCAGTGAATGGACTCTTCCGGGAAAAGCAGGATAACCGTCGAGCCGAGTTTAAACAGCCCCATTTCTTCTCCCCGACCCAGTTCGACAGCAGAATCAGCGCTGTAGGATTCAGTGAATTTCTGCTTTGCCGGTGCCACCTGACCATGCCAGCTTGTTTCAATACCGGCCACAATCAGTGCACCAACCAGAATCACAGCCATCGGTCCGATAGCCGTCTGGAACAGGCAAACAGCCCGTTCATTGCGGGCAAATAGTTCGTCGATGTTGTCGGCGGTGTTCTGGTTAACAGAAAAAAGTTTGCCGGGCACATAAGTCATTTTCTGCAGGCTACCGGCAAATGGCATGTGGATACGATGATAGTCTCTGGGTGCAAGATACAGGGTGGCAAAATTTCCCTGTCTGAAAAGTGCAGCCATCTCAGCGTCTCCTCCCAGTAAGGCCTGCAGGGAAAAGCTTTTACCTTTAGCCTGAAAAATCTGATCCTGGTCTATTTTCCCTGCGGCACTGACAGAGCCGTCAACCGGAGAAATAACCGCGTTGGCAAGTTTTGACAGAGGGCGAGCTCCCTCACGTAACTGGCGGGTAAAAAAATCATTAAAGCAAACATAGTCTTCAGCATGCTGGCGCTGTGCTTCTTCCATGTTGACCCTGTAATAACGAATAAACAGGCGGATCAGAAAGTTTTTAACCAGGACTAGCTGGCAGTCTGCCAGTGCTCCCGTCAATCGCGAGAGTAAATGCTGGGGCAGGCAATATTGAAAAAAAATAAACAACTTGTGCATGGAATACTGAATTCAGCCTTGCTCAATGGGAGTGTCAGGCAGATTCCCCCATTCTGACCAGGAACCATCGTAGGCTTTTACCGGATATCCCAGGGCCTTGGCAATCAGATATGTGAGACCGGAACGATGATGGGTCTGGCAGTGGGTGATGATTGCATCACCTTCAGTAAAACCCAGTTGTTTCAGTCTGGCGTCCAGTTCATCAAGCGGTAACAGGCGCAGATTCCTGGCTTTATCCATGGTGTGTAACCAGTTCAGATTGATAGCTCCAGGGATATGGCCATTACGCTGGGCGCTCTGTCTGGTTCCTGCATATTCTTCTTCGGAGCGGGCATCCCAGATTTTTATTGCAGAATTATCCAGAGATGCTTTTACTTCATCCAGGCTGGCAATGACAGATGGGTCAATCTGCAGCTCAACTTCTGTAGGCTCTATAAGCGGTATTTCAGAACTGACCGGATGCTCCTCGCGCAGCCAGGCATGAATGCCACCATTGAGATAGGAGTAATGCTGATGACCGATTACGTCCAGTGTCCAGATAAAACGTCCGGCCCAGCCGCCACCTTCATCATCATAAACCACAATATGTTTATCAGTGCTGTAAGCGATGCGGGCAAACAGTGCTTGCAGTTGCTCCGGTGCCGGTAATTTACCGGTGGCAGGGGGGATGCCGCAGACCAGTTCAGAGGGATCAACATGGACCGCTCCAGGCACATGAACCTGCTGGTAGGTCTGCAGCTGGCAGATATCAATGATCAGCAGCTGCGGATCATCCAGCAAAGGTTCCAGATCATCGGCTTCAATGATGAGTTCAAGATTCAATTCAGACATCATGTTCAATTATTGCAGCGGGGTTCTAAAGTTATTGGATTCATCCATGGATTGCAAAATGTGCTGATAACTTTGCATGCGTTCTTCCTGGATTTCGCCACGCTCAACAGCCGACAAAAGTGCACAACCGGGTTCCTGCTTGTGCCTGCAGTCGCGAAATTTACAGTGGCCGGCAAAGGGAAGAAACTCGATAAAACCATTAAACACTTCAGCAGGTGACATGTGCCACATGCCAAACTCACGTATACCGGGTGAGTCGATCAGGTCTCCTCCAGCAGGGAAATGGAAAAGCCGGGCGGAGGTAGTTGTATGACGTCCTTTATTGCGCGCCTCACTCAACTCTCCTTCAAAAGTATTTTCACCCGGTAATAGTGCATTGATCAAGGCAGACTTCCCGACTCCAGACTGGCCGACAAAAATGCTGGTCTGTCCCTGCAAAAAACTTTTCAGTGCCGGAATGCCTTCACCACTTCGACAGGATACCTGCAGTGTGTCATAACCGATTTGCCGATAACGCTGCAGCATTACCAAAAGCTCACTGTCATTTTCCGGCTCGATAAGATCAGCCTTGTTTAGCAGAATCAGGGGTTTCAAACCGCTGTTTTCTGTTGCCACCAGGTAGCGATCAACCAGATTTGCATAAGCCTGTGGCAGGGGTGCAATGACGATAATGACTTTATCTATATTGGCCGCGACTGCTTTCAGTTCGCCAAAATTATTGGGACGCTTCAGTACCGATGCCCGTGGCAGATTGGCGATGACGATGCCGGTTGGCTTGCCAGTCTGCCAGATCACATGGTCACCGGTAACCAGTGGATCAAGATTGCTGCGTTGATGGCAGCGAAAAATTTCACCGGCATGATCGCCTTCGAGTGCTTCGATATCCAGTTGCTGACCGAAATGGGAAATCACCAGGCCTTTTTCTTCAGGACCGAGATCATCATGATTGAGTTCATTGAATTCAGCAGTGGCACGATTGGCAGCGCGACTTGCATATTCCTGCTGAATTTTCTGGATACGCCACAACTGGCGTCGATTAAGGTGCTTTTTCTTCATTCACGGTCGCAGGTTTTTTATAAGGGGAGAATATTAAGTAACAATAGCCTTTGCTACAATGCCGCGATGGATAAAAGACAACATCTGATATGGATAGACCTCGAAATGACAGGTCTGATTCCTGAATCTGACCGCATCATTGAAATAGCCACCATTGTGACCAACAATGATCTGCAGGTGCTTGCTGAAGGACCTGTGCTGGCAATTCATCAGTCAGATGCAATTCTGGCTGAAATGGATGACTGGAATCAGGAACATCACGGCAGCTCCGGCTTGCTGGAACGGGTAAAAATCAGTCCGACCACTGAAGCGGATGCCGAACAGCTCACCTTGCAGTTCCTCGCCCAGTATTGTGAAAAGGGTGCCTCGCCCATGTGCGGCAACAGTATCTGTCAGGACCGGCGCTTTCTGGCCCGTTATATGCCGGAACTTGAAGCCTTTTTTCATTATCGAAATCTGGATGTCAGTTCCCTTAAGGAACTGGCAAAACGCTGGCGACCCGAATTGATGAAGGACCTGACCAAGAAGAGTGCGCATCTGGCTCTGGAAGACATCCGTGATTCAATTAATGAATTACGCTATTACCGTGAGCACTTTATCAAGACGGCAAAGAACTGAAAAAAAATGGCCCCGCTGTGTGCAGGGCCGCAAGGGGATCTGAAAAAGCTTTCAGGAGTACAGTTCAATCAAGGGGAGTACCTGTACCTGTTTATCAAATGCAAATGTAGTGCCAGCATTCGCTCCCGGGCAGCATAAGCCAATAACTTTCTGTTTTTTAAGGATATATATTTTTTCACTTCCACTGACTGGCCCGCCTTTGGTCGGTCAGGCGCTTGATCGAGTGCCATATTGCCCAAACACAGTGCAATTGATGTCTGCAGAACAGGCGTTTTATACTGAACGGCCGTACTGAATAAACTGGAGATTACCCTGATGTTGAGTCTGCCCCGTTTGTTACTTTTATGTTCCCTGTCATTTTTACTGGCCTGTTCTCCGCAGGAAAACGTACAGACAGATCAAGGCCCGATGCCTGCTGTACAGCCCGGGAGTGAAGAACTGGGTTCCGGGCTTGAGCGGGACAATATGAATACTGCAATTGCACCGGGTGATGATTTCTATCGTTATGTGAATGGTAACTGGTTAGAGGATACGGCAATCCCGGCAGACCGCTCCAACTACGGTGCATTTACCGTACTGGCAGATGAAGCTGAAACTGATCTCCGAAGCATAATTGAGGAGGCTGCTGCCGAGGATGCTGCAATTGGTTCCGATGCCCAGAAAGTTGGCGATTTCTATACCAGCTTTATGAATCAGGACGTGATTGAAAGACTGGGTATCAACCCCTTGCAGGAAACACTGGCACAACTTGATGCTGTCAGTAACAGGCAGGATATGCTGGAAGTCATGACTGCCCTCAATTACATCGGGGTGCAGATGCCATTCAGTTTCTATATCAATGTCGATGAAAGGCAGACAGATCAGTACATTGCCTATGTTTTTCAGTCCGGCCTGGGGCTGCCTGACCGGGACTGGTACCTGCAGGATGATGAAACATACCTGGAAGCACGCCAGGCCTATTCGGCCTATATTGAAGAGGTGATGACACTGGCCGGTTTCAATAATGGCGCTGTCGTGGCCGATGCCGTCATGCAGATAGAAAACCGCATTGCCCAGGCACAGTGGGACAGGGTGCAGAACCGGCAGCGTGAACTGACCTACAACAAGCTCAGCCTGGATGACTTGCAGCAATTATCCCCGGCACTGGACTGGTCTGCGGCCATGCAGGGACTGGGCATGTTCAGCGATGAATATATTATCCAGCAGCCCGACTATTTTTCTGCTCTTTCCACTATCTGGTCGGAAGTCGCATTAGCCCAATGGCAGCACTACTCGCGATTCAAGCTGGTGAATGCCTATGCCGATTATCTCAGCCAGGACTTTGTTGATGCCAAGTTCACTTTTGAAGGAGGAGTTCTGAGCGGACTGGAAGAAAACCGGCCACGCTGGAAACGCGGCATTGATGCAGTTGATAGTGCACTGGGTGAGATGCTCGGCAAGCTCTATGTTGAACGTTACTTTCAGGAAGAAGCCAAGGCTCGCATGGATGAACTGATTGAAAATCTGCGCGGTGCTTTTAATGAAGGCATTGATGATCTGGACTGGATGACGGCACAGACCAAACTTGAAGCGCAGGATAAGCTCGCCAGGTTTACGGCCAAAATCGGTTACCCGGAAGAGTGGAAAGATTATTCCGGCCTGGAAGTCAGCGCCAATGACCTGGTCGGTAATGTCATGCGTTCCAGACGCCTTGAACATAACCGGGAAGTCAGCAAACTGGGGCAGCCGATTGACCGTGGTGAATGGTACATGACTCCCTATACGGTCAATGCCTATTACAACCCGAGCATGAATGAAGTCGTATTCCCCGCAGCAATTCTGCAACCACCTTTTTTCAATGTTAGCGCTGACGATGCGGTGAACTACGGCGGTATAGGGGCAGTTATTGGTCATGAATTCAGCCATGGCTTTGATGATCAGGGCCGCAAATCTGATGGTGACGGGATGTTGCGGGACTGGTGGACAGAAGCGGATGCGGAAGCTTTCGCCGAGCGTTCGGGGGCTCTGGTGGAACAATTCAACCAGTTTGAAGTATTGCCGGGACGTTTTCTTAACGGTGAATTTACCCTGGGTGAAAACATCGGGGACCTCAGTGGACTGGAAGTAGCCTACCGCGCCTATCGCCTGTCATTAAATGGAGAAGAAGCACCGGTCATTGATGGTTTTACCGGCGACCAGCGATTCTTTATGGGTTGGGCACAGGTATGGCGGCGACTGTATCGCGATGAGAACCTGGAAGTACGTATCACTTCCGACCCTCATTCACACAGCGAAGCCCGTACCAATGGTATCGTCAGGAATATTGATGCCTGGTATGAGGCATTCAATATCCAGCCTGATGCCGCTCTATATCTGGCACCGGATGAGCGAGTGAAAATCTGGTAAATAACAGGATCATATGTATTAATCCATAAAAGGAGTGCGCCATGACTGCCCCGGTAAGAGCTGCGGATAAGCCGTATGCTACAGAAGTTGAAGAGGGAAGAACCTATTACTGGTGCGCCTGTGGGCGTAGCAGCACCCAGCCTTTTTGTGACGGCTCGCACAAGGGAACGGATTTTGCCCCGCTTCCTTATAAAGCCGAAGCAAGCAGAAAAGTATTTTTCTGCGGTTGCAAGGCAAGTGGCAAGCAACCCATGTGTGATGGCAGCCACTCAAAGTGATTAACTGACACAATTGCGTGAGAGTGGTTTTATAAATCCGGAAATGGTTTTCCGGTCCACTGGTATTTATAAATGAAATTAACCCTTTACCAGATTGATGCATTTACCGACCGGGTTTTTTCAGGAAATCCTGCCGCCGTCATCCCCCTGGATAAATGGCTGGATGATAAATTGATGCAGTCCATTGCAGCGGAGAATAACCTTTCCGAGACGGTATTTTTTGTCGCTGAAAAAGATGGCTTCAGGATTCGCTGGTTTACACCGACTGTTGAAGTGAATCTATGCGGTCATGCCACACTTGCCAGTGCCTTTGTCCTGTTTAATGAGCTCGACTACCCGGATGAAGAAATTATTTTTTATTCAAAGTCCGATGAATTAAGGGTCAGCAAAGATAAGGACCTGCTGATGCTTGATTTTCCTGTGCAAAAACCGGAGCCCTGCCCGCTGCCTGAAGTATTACTTGAAGCAATCGGTGTCGAGCCCCTTGCATGCCTCAGGAATATAGATTTTGTACTGGTGTATGAGCGGGAACAGACAATCGGCCGAATCGCTCCACGACATGAGCTGATCAGGGAGTCCGGGGCCCGCGGAGTTATTGTCACCGCTCCCGGTACAGAGCATGATTTTGTGGCGCGGTTTTTTGCCTCAGGAACCGGCATTGATGAAGATCCGGTTACCGGTTCGGCTTATACGGAACTGGTGCCTTACTGGGCTGAACGAACAGGGCAGCGTAATTTTCGTGCCCGGCAAATGTCAAAACGTGGCGGAGAGCTGCAATTGGAGCTCAGGGGAGACAGGGTCATGATTGCAGGCCAGGCGGTAAAGTACCTGCTTGGCATGATCGAAGTCTGAACCGGGGTCCGGCTTTTATTAATCATATATTTTTTTCGGTAGCGGTTCATTTTGAAATTACTTGCTGCTTTCTTCGGGGCTAAAGCCCCTCCTACAAGATCACCTGCTTTTTCTGATTTACCTGAAGGGTGTAGGAGGGGCTTTAGCCCCGAACATGATTGCTATTGAATTTCAAAATGAACCACTAGCATTTTTCTCAAGGGGATACCCATGAATTTATTTCAGTATTATGCTGTGGACTGGCTGGCAATGGTTTTGACCCTGCTGGCGATCTGGATGATTGGCAATCGGGACAGGAATGGGTTTATTGTCCACATTGCCGGTAATGTGAGCTGGATTGTCATGGGCTTTATGGCCGGGAGCATGGCTACCATGCTGGCAAATTTTGCTTTTATTCTGGTAAACATCAGGGCCCTGGTGCTATGGCGTAAAACAGAAAATCATGTGAATACATAGGGATCTCTGGAAGGAGGCAACAGGTATGTCAGATACCATTAATGCTTCAGGACAATGTCTTTGCGGAGCGGTAAAAATTCAAACCAGTGCCTTGCAGACCCATGTCGGGGCCTGTCATTGTGGCATGTGTCGAAACTGGGGTGGAGGTCCAATGCTGACCCTGCAGTGTGAAGGGGAGGTAAGTTTTGAAGGCAAAAACAACATTAGCCTGTTTGATTCCTCGGAGTGGGCAGAGCGGGGTTTCTGCAGGCATTGCGGGACGCATTTGTTTTACCGGCTGAAACAAAACCAGCAATATTATTTGCCAGTCGGACTTTTTAATCTTGATGAAGAGTTAAGCTTTGATCATCAGGTTTTTATCGATAAAAAACCGCTGTTTTATCATTTTGCCAACGACACCAAAGATTTAACCGAAGCACAGGTATTTGCCATGTTCGGAGATGCGTAGGCAGTTACCTCAAATGGACCGGAAAAGCTGATGGAATGTACTTTGCTGGCATTATATGGCTCGCTGATGTCGCCCTTTAAGACCCAGGATCGACTGGGGATGAGGTCCGTGCTTGAGCTTGAAGGTCTTTGCCAGATCCCCGGCCGCTTGTATGATCTGGGCGCCTATCCAGGTTTGCTGGAGGCACAGAATGGAATCGACAAAGTACACGCAGAGCTGTATCGGATAGCTGATTTTCATGTCCTGCAGACGCTTGATCTGTTTGAGGATTATCGTTCGGGTAATGAGGAAGGCTCACTGTTTATCAGGAAAAAAATGCGCTTGAGCGATCCCGATGAGGAAGCCTGGGTATATATCTATAACGGGTCTGTAATAGAATCTGACTTTATCGAATGTAATAGCTGGATGAAGCATCTGGCTGAAAGAAAATCCAATAGCTAGGCAAGAAACAGGAGTCTCTAGATGGCAAATGAAGGTTACCATGAACCGATTGATGAACTGAGTGATGAAACCCGGGACATGCACCGGGCAATTATATCCCTGATGGAAGAGCTCGAAGCAATGGACTGGTATAACCAGCGGGTAGATGCCTGTAAAGATCCGGAACTCAAAGCAATTCTGGAGCACAATCGTGATGAAGAGAAAGAGCATGCTGCCATGACCCTGGAATGGATTCGCCGTAAGGACCCGACTCTGGACAAGGAATTAAAAGACTATCTGTTTACCGACAAGCCAATTGCGCACAAATAAACCAGCTTTCATGCTTTGGTTTTTACAGGGTTCTAAAGTATCAACTGAGCGTAATAGTCCTGTTTAATCATTTAGCAGATTGGCGGGTGAATACTGATCCGTCAATGGACGTTCATCAGTATTCCAGTCAACCTCAGTGCTCATGTTGGGCACATAGTCACTGACGTCCATGCCAAAAGGGCGCAGCCGCTCACGCCAATGTTCGGCGCGCTCACGCAGTTCCCCTCTTGTCGGCAGCTCCTGCATGGAAGCGATGATGATACGGTTGCCGGTATCAGGCATCTGTAAATTGATCATTTCCCCGTAAACATTATGATAAGTCTGTGACTCTGCATCATAAAGCCGACTGCCTGAAAAAGTATTGGCGACCACCATGCCGTCTTCCGGCAATAACATTTTTACTTCCTCGAGAAATTCTTCTGTCATCAGATGTTCGGGAATATATTCACCATTAAAGGCATCAACAATCACCAGATCAAATTTTTCACCACGCAGTCCTGCCCGCTTGATATACACCCGGGCATCACCGATATCGACCTTGATCTGCTCGGTTTCCTCGAAATCAAAATAATCTTCAGCAACAGTCAGTACCGCCTCATCGATTTCCGAAATAATTATTTCGGCTTCAGGGAACAAACGGTGATAAACCTCTGGCAGGGTGCCACCACCCAGTCCGATAATCAGGATGCGTTGCGGATCATCCTGTACCAGCAAACTTGAAAGTGTCATCTTGGCGTAAGGGAATACCAGGCGCTCGGGGTTTTCCAGAAAACGGCAAGACTGATTCTGGCCGTTGCGCCGGGTGATGGTGAAGCGCATGCAACGGCGAGAGGAATCTTCAGTAACGATAATATTGCGGTACAGGGAACGTTCCTGGTGTATCTGCCGAACACCAAGTTGCGCCTGCACCGGCAGGCTGATTAAAAATAAAGTCAGCAGTAAAAAACCTTGTCGATAAAGCAGGCTCATGAAACAGCCTCCAGCGTGCGTTTGTTCTCATGAAAAGTATCACTGGAGTAAATTGCCAGAAAGCCGGCAGCAAGTAAAATTACTCCCATACTGATCAGAATCTGATTCACTTCAAACCAGAGCACCAGATAAAAAGAAGTTGCCAGGGTGCCCAGCGCACTACCCAGTGTCGAAATAAAATAAAGTGTTCCGGCCACATGGCCACTCCGGTGAGTATCAATGACCAGCAGTCTCACCGAATAGGGTGCAATCATCCCCAGCACTGTGGTCGGCAAAAAGAACAGCAGGAGAGACACGACCAGCGAACCGTAGCGTGGGTCTTCAATGACCAGAAAAACTGCTTCCATCAATTCATTACCGAAAAGAATCAGCGGCAGTAATAAAAATGCAGCCACGATAAAAAAGAAACCGTGCTGTTTCAGCGAAGGGGCCCGGAGTGATAGTTTGCCGCCAATCAGATAACCAAGTGACAGGGACAGCATAAAGACAGTGATGATACTGCCCCAGACAAAAATACTGCTGCCGAAGTAAGGTGCCAGAATGCGACCGCCGAGCAGTTCAATGGACATGATGATAAAGCCACTGGTAAAGGCCAGACACATGATTAACAAATTGTTTAACGCTGCACTTGAATCAGTCATAAGAGTTAGCTTTTAATTATTGTGAACAGGCCCTCAGGCCCAGGCCCGGAGTATACCTAAGGAACTTCTGCCTGTGTATGGTAACCCGGAATCAGGGAAGAACGGTGAAAAGCATTACGGATAAAGCTATCATCGGGCTGCGAAGGCGCAGAATGAAACATTTTACATTGTGTTGCTGTGGTTTTTATACAGGAGGAAGGAATGCGGGTCTGGCTGCTTGAACATCTGGGAATCATTCTGATGTTTCTGGGGATTGCCTTGCTGGCAGTGGAAATGCTGACAGCCTTTGCCACCTATATCCTGTTTTTTCTGGGCCTTGCCATTCTGATTACCGGTCTTGCCATGTTTCTTGGCCTGCTGGCGACAAACTGGCTGCTGATTCTGGTGTCGATATTGATATTAACCGGATTATCGGCGGCACTTTTGCTGAAACCCCTGCAGGACATGAAAACGCATGTCGATGAAGACCTGGAAACCGGAGACTGATCCGGCTAACTGCGGAAAGTTAAGCATGTTGTGCAAGCGCCCAGGCAACATGTTCCTGAACCAGCTTTGAGGGGTGTGTACTGCGCTGGTTCAGGGCTTCCATGATTTCCGGAGTGCTTTCAGCATTACCGAGTCCCACAGCCAGGTTACGTAACCAGCGTTCATAGCCAATGCGTCGTATGGGGGAGCCGGCGGTTTTTTCCAGAAACTCTCCCTCAGTCCACAAAAACAGTTCCAGCAGTTCAGCATTGTCGAGTTCGTGTCTTGGTTTGAAATCATCTTCCTGACTGGATTGGGCAAACTTGTTCCAGGGGCAGCAAAGCTGGCAATCGTCACAACCAAACACCCGGTTGCCCATTAGTGGCCGCAGATCTTCCGGAATTGAAGTCTTTAACTCGATAGTCAGGTAGGAAATACATTTGCGGGCATCCAGTTCACCGGGTCCTGCAAAAGCATTGGTCGGGCAGATATCCAGGCAGGCCCGGCAGCTTCCACAATGCGCCTCGGCTTTATCTTCAGTTGGCAGTGGCAGATCAGTAAACAACTCACCCAGGAAAAACCAGGAACCGGCATTTTTGTTGATCAGCATGGTGTTCTTGGCAATCCAGCCCAGCCCGGCTTTTTCAGCGATTGCCCGCTCCAGCACCGGGGCGCTGTCAACAAAAGCACGATATCCAAACTCGCCGCAGACTGCCTGAATCTGCTCGGCAAGTTTTTGCAGACGCTGACGCAATACCTTGTGGTAATCGCGGCCCAGTGCGTAACGACTAAGATAGGCTTTGGAAGAATTCTGCAGTACTTTGACAGCCTGGGTATCAGCAGGCAGGTAATCCATGCGCACGGAAATAATCCGCATGGTTCCGGGGACCAGTTCAGCCGGGTGGGAACGCTTGCTGCCATGGCGCTGCATGTATTCCATCTCGCCATGATAATTATTCTGCAGCCATGTCTGCAGATGTGCTTCTGCTTCAGACAGATCAATGTCGCTGATGCCGACCTGCTGAAAGCCCAGCTCCCGTCCCCAGGTTTTAATATCGTCGGCCAGTTTGTGAAAATCGATATCTGTCATAAGGATTTAGTTTATTCAGGGTTGGGCATATTTTATTTGGGTTTGTTCGGATTTATTCGGGACTGAGGCTACCGCGTCCTGCTATCGCCCCTTACCTACATCCATGTAGGCAAATTCCCTCCTACAGGTTTACCCGATCCGGTGTAGGAGCGGCTTTAGCCGCGAACGATAGCCGCGATTCGCGAACAACATTATCTTCAGCGCAAGCTAAGCCACTACCGAATTTCGGTTTTTCCTGTATTGCATCTCAAGCTACTCGGCCCAGGAGCGGTCAGTAAACTGCTCAATTTTGTTTTGCAGTTGTTGTGATGCCGGCAAATTCGACTGCTGATGATAGGCCCACTTGTATTTCACATGCTGTAAAAATTTGGTATTCCAGGAAGGGTGAGCTTCTTTTCGATCCTGCCAGTACATGACGAATTCCTGAATCTGCTCGCGGGCAAAATCTTCATCAATATTGGCCATGGCGAGGACTTCATAACAGGCCGGGCTGGGCTCGTAGTCACCAGGTATCAAGCGTGGTGTCGGATCGTTTTCCACGGCCAGGGTAAACTTGGCCCACTGGCGACGTACATGGGCAATAAACTTGGTATTCCAGGTGCTGGTAACCAGGCCGCGTTCGCGCCAGTACAGGACAAACTCCGGAATGGCATCCTCGATAAAACTATGGCTGATGCCGGCATGTTCAAGAATACTCAGGGCATCTTCACTGGGCCGCCATTCATTGCTCATATCAGATTCAAATTCACGGGCACCCTGATAACTTTGTGACTGGCGCCAGTCTTTCAGAATCCATTTCAGAAAAGTGTTATGCCAGGAATACTGGGTCTTTTGTCGCTCTCTCCAGTACATGACAAAGGTTTTGATCCGCTGCTCAATAAATTCCCGCGGAATATTATGCTGCTGGCACTGCAGGTAGAGTTCTTCACTGGGTTGCCAGTCGGGGGGTATGTAACTTGCCTTGCCACTGGCTTCTCGTGAGCTGAAAACACGACTGAGCGTATTAGGTCCCTGGCTTGTGTCTGGTGCAGGAGCCGTTTCCTGAGTCTGTTCATAATGACTGGACTGATTGATGGCCAGCAGAAAGCTGTCATTGTCATTGCCACTAGCTTCCAGCAGGATCAGGCCCTTTTCCAGTAAATTTTGCCGTATCCTTTTGATATCCGTGGGAGACCAGAAGGGCATGGCCTGTTCCAGTCTGCTTTCAGTGAGTTCCGTCCAGCGGCGCCGGTCACGAAGCCGGGAAGGCTGCTGTAATTGCAGTTCACTGAGTACATGCAGCATCACTGTTTCTTCCAGCCCGATGGTGGCTGCCAGAGTGGGGGATATTAGTAAAGGACGTTCAGGAATCAGGGATGAGCTCATGTCGGGATGCTATCACAAAGCAGCAAGTGCCTCACTCAGACGCGAGACAGCGATAACCTGCATGCCCTTGATGGCCTGCTTCGGGGCATTGGCTTTGGGAACAATGGCGCGGGTGAAGCCGTGTTTGGCCGCTTCCTGTAATCGTTGTTGACCATTGGGCACGGGACGAATTTCTCCGGCCAGTCCGATTTCGCCAAAGGCAATCAGTTCGCGATCCAGGGCGCGGTCCTTGAAACTGGATACCACTGACAGCAAGAGAGCCAGATCGGCACTGGTTTCCGTGACGCGTACGCCGCCAACGACATTCACGAAGACATCCTGGTCGGCCATAAACAGACCGCCATGCCGATGCAGTACCGCCAGCAGCATGGCCATGCGATTATGGTCCAGGCCCACGGCAATGCGTCGCGGATGACCGAATTGTGAAGCATCCACGAGCGCCTGAATCTCGACCAGCAAGGGTCGGGTGCCTTCCCAGAGGACGGTAACCAGCGAACCCGGTGAAACCTCATCACTACGGGCAAGAAAAATAGCCGAAGGATTTTTCACTTCTTTCAGTCCGCTTTCAGTCATGGCAAATACGCCCAGTTCATTGACGGCACCGAAACGGTTTTTCTGCGAACGCAGAGTGCGGTAACGGGAATCATCGCCCCCTTCCAGCATCATGAAACAGTCAATCATGTGTTCGAGAACTTTCGGGCCGGCCAGTGAACCTTCCTTGGTGACGTGGCCCACCAGGAAAATGGCTGTATTGGTCTGTTTGGCATACTGCACCAGATAGGCGGCGCACTCACGCACCTGTGACACCGAACCCGGTGCCGAAGTCACATCAGCACTGTGCATAACCTGAATCGAATCTATCACCATCAGTTTCGGTTGTTGTTCCTGCGCAGCAGCAGTGATCCCGGTAATATCAGTTTCCGCCAGCATCAGCAGTCTGTCATTGGGCAGACCCAGGCGTTTGGCACGCATGGCGACCTGCTGCAGGGATTCCTCACCGGTCACATAAAGCGCCTTCATTTGTTGTGACAACTGACACATGATCTGCAACAGCAGGGTGCTTTTGCCTGCACCCGGATTACCGCCAATAAGAATGGCGGAACCGGGAACGATACCTTCGCCCAGCACCCGGTCGAATTCACCGATGCCGGTCGCAATTCGTGGTGCATCATCGAGATTAATATCGTTAAGGACTTTAAGTGACGAGGAATCACCGGCAAAGCCCTGTTTTTTGAAGCTGGCGCCAGCCGAGGCGGCTTTGACCGGACCCAGGCTGATGCGTGAAAGAGTGTTCCACTGGCCGCAGCTCTGACACTGGCCCTGCCACTGGCCGTGCTCCGATCCGCAATCATTGCAGACGTAAGCTGTTTTTTGTTTAGCCATAAACCCGTTCCACACGTGCAGCGATGCTGCAACTTAAATTGTAGGACAGTATTCCAGTGTGTTCGGCCACTTCATCCACTGACAATTGTTCGCCCCAGAGTGTGACAATGTCGCCGGTCCCTGCTTCGGGCACCGGCCCCAGATCCACGGCAATCATATCCATGGAAACCCGTCCGCAGGTAACGCTGCGCTTGCCATTGATCATCACTGGAGTGCCGTTGGGAGCATTACTCGGATAGCCATCGGCATACCCGATACTGACAATACCAATGCGCATATCCTGCGGGCAGATAAACTGCGAACAGTAACCGACATTATCCCCGGCCTGGCAATCCTGAATGGCAATGAGTCTGGCTTCCAGGCTCATGACGGCCTGCAGACCAAAATGTTCCCGACGCAGTTTTTCATCGCTGTAGGGAAAGGGCGAACTGCCGTAGAGCATGATGCCGGGCCGCACCCAGTCACTGTCTTTGCCAAAACCTGCCAGCAGGCCTGAGGAGGCAGCAATCGAGGCCGGGGCGTCGGGCAGCTCTTTGGCGACAGAGCTAAAGCTGTCGATCTGTTGCTGGTTCAGCTCGGAGTCAGTGAGATTACCGTTGGCAAGGTGCGTCATCAGGATGACTTCACTGCACCAGTCTTTGTGTTGCAGGCCTGCATAAGCCGATTTAACAGCGGCAGGCTTCAGGCCCAGTCGCCCCATGCCGGAATTCATTTTTAACCAGATGGTCAAAGGAGCGGCAGGCGGATTTTTATCAAGCGCTTCTTCCAGCCACTGCAAATCCTGCATGCGATGCACGACGAGCTGATAGCCACCAGCAGCAATCCGGGTAATATCACTTTGCTCAATAATGCCCTGCAAAATAACGATAGGCTTTTTGCAGTCAGCCTGGGTCAGCGTTTCAGCTTCATTAATATCGGTTACCCCGAAGGCATCGGCTTCATTGAGTGCTTCCGCAACGGGAAGCAAGCCGTGACCGTAGGCATTGGCTTTAATGACGGCGAGTACTTTACGCGGGCCTGCATATTGTCGGGCGATATTCAGGTTATGGTGTAGTGCGCTGAGCTTGATGCTGGCTCTGGCCCGATGGATCACTCGTCAAAGTCTCCGGAATCTTCACCGTAAGAGCCGAAGCCTGAAGCACCACCGAACTGCTGTTCGGCACTCATGGGCATGTAATTTTCAAAGCGGGTGTATTTCCCGATAAAGCTCAGGTTACAGGTGCCGATAGGGCCGTTACGCTGTTTGCCGATAATAATTTCGGCAATGCCTTTATGCTCGGTATCTTCATTGTAAACTTCATCACGATAGACAAACATGATGACATCGGCATCCTGCTCAATGGCACCGGATTCACGCAGGTCTGACATTACCGGACGTTTGTTGGGTCGCTGTTCCAGACTACGGTTAAGCTGCGACAGGGCCACTACCGGACATTCAAATTCACGCGCCATCAGTTTCAGGCTTCGCGAGATTTCTGAAATTTCCCCGGTGCGGTTTTCCGAATGGCCACGCAGTTGCATGAGCTGCAGATAGTCCACCATGATCAGGCCGATCCTGTTGTCATGATCCTTGGCTACACGGCGGGCTCGGGCACGCATTTCGGTAGGGTTCAGCCCGACAGTATCATCTATGTACAGAGGCTTGCCGCTAAGCTTGTTGATGGCATTGGTCAGCTTCGGCCAGTCATCTTCCAGCAGTTTGCCATTACGCATGCGTGTCTGGTCAACTTTGCCGATCGAAGACAGCATACGGGTTGTCAGACTTTCTGCCGGCATTTCCAGGCTGAACACCAGGGTCGGCAGTGGCTCTTCCTCACTTAGTAGGTAGTTTTCCACCATGTTCATGGCAAAGGATGTCTTGCCCATGGATGGACGTCCGGCGACGATAATCAGGTCGGATTTCTGCAGACCGGAAGTCTGGCTGTTCAGGTCCTTAAAGCCGGTGGTCACACCGGTCAGGTTGCCCTGCGAGTTGAACAGCTCCTCCAGACGGTCGAGGCCTTTTTTCAGCAGCGGATCAATAAACTGCGGGCCACCATCCTTGGGCCGCTCGTCGGCAATCTTGAATACCTGCTGTTCGGCCAGGTCCAGCAATTCGGCGCTGTCGCGGCCGTCCGGATTATAGGCACTGTCAGCAATCTGGCTGGCCGTGCTGATCAGCTGACGCAGAATGGCACGTTCACGAATGATATGCGCATAGGCCATGATGTTGGCGGTACTTGGGGTATTGCCGGCAAGTTCGGCGAGGTAATCCACGCCACCGGCTGCCTCGAGCTGATTGGTACGATCAAGTGCTTCGGCCAGAGTCACCAGGTCGATCGGTTTGCCATCTTCCTGCTGCTTGAGCATGGTCTGGAAAATGATGCCGTGATCCTTGCGGTAAAAGTCCTTGTCGATGAGCACATCGGCGACATCATCCCACATGCTGTTGTCGAGCATCAGTCCGCCCAGCACGGCCTGCTCGGCATCCATGGAATGCGGGGGTATTTTCAGGTTGCTGGTATTGCCCAGTGTTGAGTCAATACTGCGAGGCTGACTTGAAGGCATTTCGGTCATTGCTTGCCAATCTTTTTTTAAAAAATCCGACGGGGCCGATTATGTTATCGCATCGCCATGTGATAAACAGCTCCTGAACCAAATTTTTTATCAGGGCTTTTCGTTATCCAGTTGGGTGTCGGATTCCTGCAGTCTGGCCAGGTTTTCAGACTCGGGCAAGGCCGTCGGGGTAACTTCGCCAGCGGCATTGCGTTGCAGCGATTCCTGTACATTAAGCAAACGGCGCTGGGCTTTGTTCAGATGCCGGCAGGAACGTTTGGCAGCATTGGCATACTGCAGCAGAATATCCATGCGTTCAATTGCAAGCCTGCCGGTCGCAGCCTGGTGCATGATGATTTTTTTGAAAACCCGATAGGCATTTTCAATTTCCTCATAATCCGGAACTCCCCTTTGCAGATCTTCCGGGGAGGTGCTGGCCAGACCTTTTAGATATAACTGGATGTTTGAACTGAAATTCAGTGCGGCTTCACGCATTTCCGTATTCAGTTCCGTGTGTCCGTGTATGCCATGCAGGGCAACGATGTCATCACTGAGATCCAGGACAAAGAGGAATTCCTGCATGGACTCAATCAGATTGGACAGTGCTTCGGACACAAAAGGTGTCAGTGAGCCGCGGTTAAGCTCGACTGCATAATTTCCCACGGTTTTGCACAGGCTGCGAATGATCAGCGGACTAAGCTGATCGCGAATGTTATTCAGGCAGGCGAGGGTATAGGAGAAGCTCATCTCGGCAATACGCTTGATCTCCAGCGCCATTGAATCAATAGCCAGATAGGGCATGGTCAATACATTTTTGTCCAGATACCGGGGCTGGGCCTCCTCTTCTTCCCGGCTGCTGAAACGTTTCGTTAAAAATGCAACCAGGGTTGAGGAAATTGGCCACATCAGAATGACGCCGACGATATTGAATACACTGTGAAACAGCGCCAGGCTCACAGCGGCTGAAGTATTCAGGCCAAGAAAGTTTTGCAGTGTACTGCCAAGCCATAGCATCGGACTCAGCAGAAATACTGCCACCAGGGCAGTAAGCAGATTGAAAAATACATGACTCATGGCTACACGTTTGGCAGTGGGCGTGGCACCGAACACGGATATCAGTGCTGTGGTGGTGGTGCCCAGGTTGGCGCCAATCACAACGGCTGCGGCGGCATTGATACCGAGTAGCCCGCCTTCGGCCGCGCTCAGGGCAATTACCATGGCGGCACTGGAAGATTGCATGAGCGTGGTAAGTAAAAAGCCGAGCAGTACATAAATAAAGATCACCAGCACATTGAGGTTATCAATGACAGGAAAGGAGAAATCACTGCCAAGGCTTTCAAAACTGGTTTTAAGGATGCTGATGCCCAGAAACAGCAGGCCAAAGCCCACCAGAGCCATACCTAAAGAAGCACGCCGGGAATCAGCACCGGTTAATTTCAGCAATGCGCCGATGCCCACCAGGGGCAGGGCCAGGCCCTCAATATTCACCTGAAAACCAACCAGGGCGACAATCCAGGCAGTCATGGTGGTGCCGACGTTACTGCCGTATATGACCCAGACGGCACGTTCCAGGCTCAACATCCCGGCATTGGCAAAACCAATGGTGGCGACTGTGACGGCGCTGGATGACTGGACAATACCGGTAATCAGAAAACCGGAAAACAGTCCGCGCGACCGGGTATTGGTCCACAGCGCCAGAAAGTCACGCAGGGTATTGCCAGCGGCCAGCTTCAGGCCGTCTGTCATCAGCGTCATGCCAATCAGTAAGAGGCCGAGTCCGCCAATCAAGCTGCTGAATAATGTCATGTAATTGATCTACTACTGTCGAATATATGACCAGAGTGTTTATTATAGGCTACTGGCATTTAATTGCATTGATTTACTTCAATGCTCAAACCTCTGCAAGTTCTGAATCCAAGGCCTTTGCGGGCGCTAAGTTCTCACCTGAACAAACTGGTGGCCGGGCGTCTGTGGCTGAAAGTCCTGCTGGGAATGTTCCTGGGCATTGTTGTCGGCGTCCTGCTGGGACCATCGCTGTCCCTGGTTAATACTGATCTGGCCAGCACAATCGGTAACTGGCTGGCCCTGCCGGGTCAGTTATTCCTGATCCTGGTGCAGATGATCGTGGTACCGCTGGTATTTGCTTCGATAATTCGTGGGCTGGCCGCCACCGATGACATCAATCAATTGAAAAAACTCGGCCTGTCCGTGGTGACATTTTTTATCCTGACGACCACTTTTGCCATCGTGCTGGGTATTACCCTGGCTTCACAGATCCGGCCCGGCAATTATATTGATACAGCCATGTTCAGTGAGTTCGTGCCAGTCGAGGCGAGTGAAACACCGGCAGCCAGCACCCCTGATCTGGCGAGCCTGCCGCAGACCCTCATCAATCTGTTCCCCACCAACCCGCTGAATTCCATGGTTGAGAGCCAGATGCTGCAGGTGGTGATCTTTGCCGTGATCTTTGGCTTTGCCCTGTTAATGACCCCGGCCGAGCGTTCCCGGCCACTGTTTGATTTTCTCGGCTCCCTGCAGGAAGTCTGTATGACTGTTGTCAGAGGGGCCATGGTGCTGGCGCCGATTGCGGTTTTTGGCCTGATGGCGCAACTGGTCAGCCGTATCGGCTTTGAGGCCTTGCTGGGCATGGGAGTTTACGTGCTGACTGTGCTGCTTGGCCTGCTGATGATGTTCCTGGTTTACCTGCTTATTATTCTGGTGGTCACCCGTACTTCACCCTTATTTTTTATCTCCCAGGTGCGTGAATTGTTATTGCTGGCCTTTTCCACCTCCAGTTCTGCAGCCGTGATGCCACTTTCCATCAAAACCGCCGAGGACAAGCTTAATGTACGGCCTTCCATTGCCGAATTTGTAATTCCCATCGGTGCCACCATCAACATGAACGGCACGGCACTTTATCAGGGCGTGGCAACCATTTTTCTGGCCCAGGTTTATGGCATTGATCTGAGCCTTGGCTCCCTGGCCCTGTTGGTGGTGGTTGCAGTCGGCGCGTCTATTGGCTCACCGGCAACGCCGGGCGTGGGTATCGTGATTCTGGCCATGGTATTGAGCACGGTTGGTATTCCGCCCTCCGGTATTGCCTTGCTGATGGGGGTAGACCGAATTCTGGATATGAGCCGTACCGCCGTGAATGTTGCCGGTGACATGGTGGCCTGTCTGGTCATGAACAAACTGGTAGGTTCCGACAATTCGACCGAAGAAGAGCTGCAACGGCAGGAATCCCTTGAAGCAGAACGCCTTACACTTCAAGAAGACACACTGGTTAAATAATCGTACCTGGGTTTTCACATTGCTTCCTCACTGTTAACGCTGCGTTAACAAATCATAAACTGTTCTAAAACAGTTAATTAGCCTTCATCCCGGGAAAAGCAGGGTACAGTGCACTCAAGTTGTACTGAGGTGCCCCGGGTGCCGGTAATTGAGGAATGCATGATGAATACAGGTAAGCGATTCACTACAAAAAACCGACTGAGCAGCGCTATTGCACTCACCTGTGCAGCCTGCATGGCAGCACCTGCTGGGCTGGCTCAGGAAGCCATCCAGGAAATTGTGATCTTTGGCCGTAATACCGACCTGGTTGGTGAAGCACAATCAGCCAGTGTTGGCTATGTCGGTGGTGCAGACCTGCTGATCCGACCGCTGGTGAAAACGGCTGAATTGCTGGAATCCATGCCCGGGATGGTGGCGGTGCAGCATTCCGGCAGCGGCAAGGCCAACCAGTATTTCCTGCGGGGCTTTAATCTGGACCATGGCACGGACTACACAGTGCATCTGGACGGCGTTCCACTGAACATGCGCTCCCATGGCCATGGTCAGGGTTATCTGGATGTTAACGGCGTGATTCCCGAAACCGTGGAAGGTATCGATTACCGCAAGGGTCCTTACTATGCTGATCTGGGTGACTTTTCCCTGGCGGGCGCATCTTTTATCAATACCATTGACAGGCTGGATCGTGCTTTTATCTCTGCCGAACTCGGGGAGCATGGCTGGAATCGATATGTGGGAGGGTCGAGTTTCGATATTAATGATGGAACCTTGACTCTGGTCGGGGAGTACAAAAACTATGATGGCCCCTGGCAGCACAGTGAGGATCTGAATCATCTGTCTCTTTGGGGTAAATACAGCATTCCAACCAGTTTTGGTGAAGCGGTATTTACCATGGCAGCATATGATGCAAGCTGGGAACCGACAGAGCAGATTCCGGAGCGGGCTATTGGCACGGCGGTTTGCCCTGATGCTTATTGCAGCCTGGATCCGACAGCTAAAGGAGAGACAAACCTGCGCTGGATGAGTTCAGCAGGGTTATCGGGTAGTGACTGGAGCACTTTGTTCTTTGCGCAGTATTATGACTGGAGCATGTCATCCAATCCGACCTATGATGCGCAAATCAATCAGTTTGACAAACGCTGGGTTGCAGGTGGGCAGGGTGACTATACCCTGCTGGACAGCAGCGCCTTTGAAGTCATTGCCGGCGCCAATTTCCGTTACGATGATGGTAGTCGAATCGGCGTCGACAATACTGCTGGAGGCGTTTTCGTCTCGCAAAACGGTCGCAATGCGATTGAAGAGTTTTCAGTAGGCCCTTTTATACAGGGAACCTGGTTCGCCAGTCGTGACCTGCGAATCAACGGTGGCCTGCGCTACGATTACTATGACTTTGACGTCACTGCCCTGAACGCCATGAGCGCTGAAGGGACCGCATCAGACGGTGAGTTTTCTCCAAAATTCGGCCTGGCTTATACAGCTCTGGATAACCTTGAGCTGTATTACAACTGGGGCCGGGGGTTTCACTCCAATGATGCTCGTGGAGTGGTCAATACGAGCAATCCGGTACCCGCAATATCAGGCGGTACCGGCTATGAAGTCGGCAGTCGTCTGAGCCTGGGGGATTTCAAATTTACCGCGGCCTACTGGTGGCTTAACCAGGACTCAGAGCTGATCTTTGTCGGTGATTCAAACTCGGTTGAACCGAAAGGCGGCTCGGAACGTGATGGTCTGGAGCTGACCATGTTCTGGCAGCCCACTGACTGGCTTGGCGTTGATGCAGTCTATACCAGCAGTGATGCGCGTTATGTCAGCAATCCGGATGGTCCCTATGTCGAACAGGCAGTGGAGGAGGCGGCTCAGTTGGGTGTCACATTAACCCGCGATAACTGGGATGCCAGTCTGCGTGTACGTTATCTTGGACCCTATGCCCTGGATGCCTCAAATACTTATCGTGCGGAATCTCTGACAACCGCCAACCTGCGCGGCGCTTACCATTGGGATTCGCTGACAGTGTTTGTCGAAGCCATCAACCTGTTTGATACTGACGGCAAGGAGATCGTCTATTACTATCCAGCTTATGTGAATGGCCTTGATGCCCCTGGACTGACATCAGATACCATTGACTGTGAGGTCACCAATTGTTTCATGAGCCGGTCGACTGAGCCCAGAGCCTTCAGGGTTGGACTTAGTTACCAGTTTTAACGTTAATTAGTTTTACTGTCGTGCATCCCGCTTGAAGATTTTACCTGGATACGGAGCGCCGACCCTGCTATAGCCAGGACTGCAGGCCGGTGCTCCATCTTTCATTCAGCTCAATTCAACCATCTGTTTTTAAATAAAAAAATATTACGTTAATTGCTTGTTAAAAGGGCCTGGGCAAATCCTGGCCCTGAAAAAATTAACGTTAATATTCCCCCCTTGCATTTTTCGCAGAATCCGCGACAATGCGCGTCTTTTCGTGAACAAATACAAGAAACTTGATGAGCAATATCGCCCCCGAGGAATTACGTGAACTGGTTCAGCGCATAATCAATAGCGGTGAACTGGGCCGATCCCGTACCTACAGTGAAATCCTGCAGTATCTGGCGGAATGCGCCATTAAGGGCACAAATCCCAAGGAAGTGGCCATCGCCATGGATGTGCTGGGTCGGGATACCGAGTTTGATGTCGGCAAGGATTCCATTGTTCGTGTGCATATCTACCACCTGCGTAACAAGCTCAAGTCATATTTCAGCAAATACGGCAAACAGGAAAAATATCGCCTGGATATTCCCAAAGGGCAGTACATACTCACTGCCATACCTGCAGCCGATGTTAAAAGCCCTGATCAGGCAGGGGATTCTGGCAGCAAACGTGAATCCATGACCTTATGGCTGGCAGCAGCGGCTGTCGTACTGTTGGTACTGAACCTGTTTTTCCATTTTGTCCCGGTCAGCGACCAGCCTGAATCTGTGTCCAGCGAATTCGCCCGCTATTCTCCCTGGCAACAAATGCTGGATGACGAAGCACCAATCCTCTTGCTGGTCGGGGATTACTACATTTTTGGCGAGGTAAACCGGCAGGGTGATGTGGCCCGCCTGGTGCGTGAATTTGATGTCAATTCCGCTGAAGAGCTCAATTTTTTACAGGATATGGGCGTGGAGGGTTCGGAAGTCTATTACGACCTCGGCCTGAACTATATTCCAAGCTCCAGCACCTATGCGCTTTCCCAAATACTGAGTGGCCCGCTTTCGGGTGTTGGTCGTGAGCGTATCAATGTGAAGATGGTCTCCGACTACATGACTTCGGACCTGGCCACTAATCATGTTATTTATCTGGGCTACCTGAGCGGATTGCAGGATCTGTATAACCTGATGTTTGCTGGCTCGAGTCTGGAGATTGGCGCGACATTCGATGAATTAAATAACCGTGATACCGGAGAATACTTTGTCAGCAGCTCCGGGCTTTCCGGTGGAGACTCTTACAAGGATTACAGTCTAATTGCCTCTTTCCCCTCTCCAAACGGGCACCAGATCACCATGATTGCCGGGATGCGGGATGAAAGTCTTATCAATGTATCCGAACAGGTCAGCGACCTGCAGGTACTGGCAGAAATTGAAGACAACCTGACAATGGCTGAAGCTGGAAGCAATAGTTTTGAAGCGCTGTTTGAAGTATTCGGTTTTGACAATACCAATTTCAATTCCAGGCTGATTTATGCACAATCCAGAAATACGGCTGCTGTACAGAGCTATTTTGGCGGGAATTAAGCAGGTATTCTGAACACAAAACCTGCCCACAAAAAAAGGGAGCCAAGTGCTCCCTTTTTTATTGATAAAACAAGTAGAAAGAAAACTTTTGGTTCGCTCTCTACTTGGCTGCAAAGCCTCAATAATTTATGAGTCTTTTTCTGCAGATTCTTCTCCGGCATCATCGGCAGCTTCTTCCACTGCTTCCTCGGCCTTCTCTTCGATGTCTGCTGCTGCTTCCATCGCTTCGAGTTCTTCCATCGCGACAACAGTTTCCTGCGGTGCGTCGGTACCAACAATTTTCAGGTTAATTTCAGCGGTGACTTCAGAGCCAAGCGACAGGGAAATTTCAAAGTCACCGGTATGCCGGATAGCACCTTCGGGTAGCTGGACTTCACTTTTCTCAACTTCCTGACCGGCTGCAGTCAGTGCATCGGCGATATCCCGGGTACCGATTGAACCAAACAGTTTGCCTTCTTCACCGGCATTGGCTTCAATAGTGACACTTATGCCATTGAGCTTTTCAGCACGAGCTTTAGCGGCCTTCATTTTTTCCTGGGCGGCTTTCAGTAACTCTTCCTTGCGGGCTTCATATTCCGCTACATTTTCCCTGGTTGCCGGCACTGCCTTGGCAAAAGGAAACAGGAAGTTACGCGCATAACCGGCTTTGACCTCAACCTTGTCACCGACATCGCCGATCTTGCCAACTTTTTCTAATAATATAACGTTCATTTCAACCTCACTCTTGCCGCCTTGCTTAAGGTTCGGCAATGCGTTTTCTGATATTTACCAAACTGTCCGCCACACCGAGCATGACAAAGGCCGGTGCGAAAAAAAACACAGCCAGGTAGCCAATAAACAGCCAGCTACTTCCCAGCTTTTTCAGCTTCACGACATAATGCATCAAAGCCAGTGAAGCCAGTAAGGGCGCAATACTCATTATCGCTACCCAGGTATCCAGCGGTTCCATATCTGCCAGCCCGGCTATCATGAAACCTGTCAGTAATACCGCAAATCCCGGTTCCAGGCGTAACTGGCGAAATTCTTCGCCGAAACCACCCGGGTTGTACAAAGCTGCCTGCCACCAGCGTGCCAGGATCAGGCACGACACAATCGTGGCAAGGTGGTATGCACCGAAAAAACTCAGCAGCAAGGCCACGACCTGAGCGGACGTATAGGGTACCGTGGCACCCTGGCTTTGCTGGACGATCAGTGCATTGTCCACAATGCTGGTCAGCTGGGCCACGTAGGCATCCTGCCAGACCAGACTGAGCTGTATAACCAGGCCCAGTACTGTCCCGAGCATCACTACCCTGGACCATGATTCGGTACGTTTCAGAACCTGGGCCAGCAGGGCAATACCCGGCATCAGCATGACTGGCGTGGGATCTCCCACTATCCAGTACATTCCTGCCGGGATCATTGACCACAGCAGGATAATCAATCCTTCCCGAGCGTCTCTGCGCAGATTAACCAGTCCGACGACCGCCGCGCTCAGGCAGTACAGCATGGGAAACAGCCCGGTCAGCAGTACGACCATGATGGCTCGGCGGCGGTTATGCATGACATATTCCGCTAGGCCTCGCATCAGCTATCCCTCAGGAGCTTTAAACTTCGTGCGAATCCGTATAGGGAATCAAAGCCAGATAACGGGCACGTTTGATCGCTGTAGCAAGCTGGCGCTGGTAACGGGCTTTGGTCCCGGTAATGCGGCTTGGTACGATCTTGCCGGTTTCACTGATATTGGCTTTGAGTGTATCCAGATCCTTGTAATCAATTTCGGTGACGCCTTCAGCGGTAAATTTGCAGTAGCGTCGACGTCTAAAAAATCGGGCCATAATA
The DNA here is from genome assembly GCA_002414385.1 of Gammaproteobacteria bacterium UBA5109. Taxonomy (GTDB): domain Bacteria; phylum Pseudomonadota; class Gammaproteobacteria; order Pseudomonadales; family Pseudohongiellaceae; genus UBA5109. The sequence goes on along the minus strand of DHZH01000002.1, from coordinate 6,260 downwards.
GTTCTCCAAATTTTCTCGCTTAGTTGGTGGTCTCAGCTTCAGCTTCATTTTTTTCATCAGCTGAATCAGAGTCGTCGTCATCGTAGTCATCGTCGTCATCGTCATCGTCATCATCCGAGGAATCACGATCAGAATAATCCTGCGAACGCTGGCTAGCGCGGGCTTTACGCTCACGGCTTTCGTTCTCGGCTTTCATGATATCCGACACTTCGGTAACGGCTTCCTTGCGTTTGATCACCAGATTACGGATGACAGCATCGTTAAAGCGGAACAGGGTGGAAATTTCATCCAGGGTTTCCTGATTGCACTCGATATTCATCAGCACGTAATGAGCTTTGTGAACCTTGTTGATCGGATAGGCGAGTTGACGACGTCCCCAGTCCTCGACACGGTGGACAGAGCCGCCGCTTTCAGTGACCAGAGCGCTGTATTTTTCGATCATCCCGGAGACCTGATCGGACTGGTCGGGATGCACCATAAATACTATTTCATAGTGACGCATAATGCTCCTCACGGTTTATAAGTCTTCCATCAGGGCTCATTGTGGAGCCATCGCTTTATAAGCCAGCAGCTTAGTAAAGCCTTCCTGTGGTAAGACAAGGAGTTAAAAAGAGGGCGAATTGTAGAGATATTGCGGCGTAGATGCAACTAAATAGGGGTTTGTTTGAAAATAACACCAGCCCTGTTCGGGGCTAAAGCCCCTCCTACAACAATATTCGGATACACCTGTAGGAGCGGCTTTAGCCGCGAACAATTTCTCCTTAATTCAGCTAAATCCGGACAATATAACTGGTTTCCGCGACCGTAAATTCCCTGATTGGAAGGCCAAGGCGCTTAAACAAAGCTTTAACTTCTTCCTCAGTTCGGTAGTACTGGGTTTCGGGAGCAACATCAATCAATTGTTGCGGATCCTCCACTTCATTGAAAATCTTGTAATAACCCATACCGAATTTTTGCTCCTTTTCCGTGCCTACAGACGGTTGTTGGGCCAGTTCCTCCAGACTCATTGCCGCCATGGCAGCAGAAAGCCGTAAGGAGTGGCGAATATGTAATTGCATATCTTTGATCACGTCCATTTCCCGGCAGGCCTGTTCCATTGCAGGACTAAAATGACCAAAGGCGATGAAAATTTTATTTGCGTCTATAGTGACACGCTTCATTTCGTTAATGATGCGGGCTATCAATGCTTCATCGCCCATAAAGTCAATGACGCCGCTGGCTGATATGCAGGATTGATAGCTGTTATCTGCAAAGGGCATGTCTGCTGCATCGCCCAGTATTAAATCAAGATTCCGGCGCTGTTTGGCCTGCTCAAGCATAGGCTGACTAAGGTCCAGGCCATCGCATTCGATGCCGTTTTTTCTTAAGGCTTCAACGATAAGGCCAAGTCCTGCTCCCAGAACAAGAACGGGCGGTTGTAGTTGATCAGTAATTGCGTTGAGGCTGTCTTCTTCAAAGAAAAAATCTTCCACATGGTGCCAATAAGGGGCCCAGGCGTTCCAGTATGCATCAAAGTTTGTCATCGGATTGCTCCAAATATAAATAAAGTAAATTAGGGAAAGTAATTAATAAAAAGCGGTCAGCTAGACCGGCTTTTTTGATAAGCAGCTCTTGGCTGAATGTAACCAGCAACTTTGGTCAGCTTTATGCTTGTCCAGGCGTAGGCTTCTGACTGACCTAAATCCTTTTTTTATATATGCGGATTTAAGCTTCTGATCAGCACTAAAGTCTCGCGGGCCAAAATCAAGATAAAAGCCGCTACTGAAGTAATTCATGCTTGGCAGGAATTTGGCATGAAAGCCGTCATTTTGGCGAGTGATCAACACGGTCTCGCCAAAACCGGAAAAACAGGATTCATAGTACACCGTGACAGACACGAGTAACCGTCCCTTATCTTTCAGGGCATGAAGCCACTCGGGTTTTAATTCGGCGACACCTGCATTGATTAAAACGACATCATAGAATTTCTTTCGCCAGTCAATTGTTTCAGGGTCTATCGCTTTCGCCTGTGGTAAATGAGAAAGTTTTTCGGCAGGACTTGCAGCCTGGCCTGGGGTCATATCACAACAGTAAACATGGCCATTTTCTCCGACAATGTCAGATAAAAGCGCGGAGTAATAACCGTTGTTACAAGCAATGTGTAATACATTCTCACCAGCTTGCGGGTTAAGAGCCTGGAGCCAAAGCGCCTGCGTGCTGGGGATGCCATTGTTTAATGGAGCTGGCCGATTGGCTTCGACTTGCACATCCTTATAGACGCTCTGCAGATTGTCATTGAGGGTGAATTGATAGGGGCGATTATAAAATTCCAGGAAGCGCCAGGGAGGCGGGCCCAGGTACTTTTCGCGTGGTACATTAGTAAAAGCATCGCGGATTGCGTTGTTGGTGATATTGTTATTGCTACACAATTGTTCAGAGAATTTTTCACGTAAACCTGCTGAGTAGTTTTGTTCGCGGGTGTTATCAATCAGGCTTAAAAATTGCGACCAGTTCGCGCAGCCGTGTTCACGGGCCAGTACAGTCTGGGCGTCGGCTAATTTAATTGCTGCAGGCGTTTTGATTTTGTCCGGGAGCCTTGCTTCAAAACGAAGCCTGGCAACGGTATCGCAATGAAGATAGGCCCGCAATAGTTGCTTGGCTTTTTTTCGGTAATAGGTCGGATTGGGAGCTGCAGGAAGACTGCTATCTGAAACGATTAACTGGGTCATAAGACCTCCTTCTGTTAGCTACCATGGTCCGTTCATGGGCAAGGAAAGAGGTTACTAGACTCTATTATTTACAGCTTAAGAGATTTGGGACAGGCATTGCCTTTCAGACGGACTCTTGGTGTCCCGGACACCGGTAAACTGAAAGTAGCAAAGAGATTTTTTTAAATCAAGCTCGAATGGCCGTCATCTGGATTAGCGGCAGCGAAGCAACATTATCAGAGTCTTTGGCGTAAGGCTTCAAACAGGAAAATACCCGCAGATACCGACACATTCAGTGAACTGGTTTCACCTTGCATGGGAATGGCCAGTAACTGGTCACAGTTTTCCCGGGTCAGGCGGCGCAAGCCTTTGCCTTCGGCGCCGAGCACCAGTGCAATATCCCCTTTAAGGTCTGCTTCATAGACTGATTTTTCCGCTTCACCGGCAGCTCCCATCAGCCAGATACCACGTTTTTGCAGGGTCTGCATGCAACGCGCCAGATTGGTCACGCTAATAAAGGGTAGAATTTCGGCAGCTCCGCTGGCAACTTTGCGTGCGGTAGCATTGAGTGAGGCAGATTTGTCTTTAGGCACAATGACTGCATCGGCACCTGCGGCTTCGGCTGAGCGGATACAGGCACCCAGGTTATGCGGGTCGGTCACTCCATCCAGAATCAGCAATAAAGGCCGGTGATCGAGTTTATCCAGAAGCTGGTAAAGATAGGTTTCGTTATGTTCCAGCTGCATTTCCCTGCACAGCGCAATCGCCCCCTGATGCACACCGCTGGCCTTTTTATCCAGTTCGGTCTTGTCCAGCACCTCCACCGGAATGCCCAGGCTGTTGCACTGGTCAGTGATTGAGGAGATGCGCGCATCCAGGCGGCCGCTTTGCAGAAAAATCTGCTGCACGAGCTCTGGCCTGTGCTTCAGCAAAGCATTAATAGTATGTATGCCAAAAACCCATTCCTGTTTCATCTTGCTTTACTTGCGACGCCCTTTCTTTTGCCCCTGGCGGGATTTTTTTGACAGTTTACGTTTGGTGATATCCCGTAACTTCGTCATACGCTGATTTTTGGGGATATTTTTCCGGACACCTTTTGACTCTTTCTTGCCGGTTAGCTGCAAATCAATTTTCTTGTCATCCAGGTCAACACGGGCAACCACTACATTTACCTTGTCACCCATCTGGTACTGAAAGCCGGTACGTTCACCGGTCAAAGTATGGGCAATGGCATCAAAGTGGTAATAATCATTTTGCAGGGCAGTGACATGCACGAGTCCTTCTACATAAACATCGTCCAGCTCAACAAACAGGCCGAAACTGGTCACGGTCACTACAGTGCCGGTATATTCCTCACCAATGTGCTCTTTGATGTACTCACATTTGAGCCAGTCCAGGACATCATAGGTGGCCGCATCGGCACGGCGTTCCGTCATTGACAGCTCAGTTCCCAGGTTTACCAGGTCTGATAATTTATAGGGGTAGATATCCTTGCGCGCAATGGCTTTATTCCCCTCGACCGGCAGGGTAAAGCGCTGGTGTTTGCCGTTTCTGATCAGATAGCGGATGGCTCGATGAACCAGTAAATCCGGGTAGCGTCTGATCGGTGAGGTGAAATGCGTATAGGCTTCAAATCCCAGACCAAAATGTCCGCCATTCTCCGGCTGATAGACCGCCTGCTTCAGTGAGCGTATCACCATGGTCTGCAGGAGGTTCCGGTCGGGCCGGGTTTTCAGGCGCTTGAGTATTTCCTGATAATCAGTGGGTGTCGGTTTTTTCTTGCGTGCCAGGCCAATGCCGATGCCGCGCAGAAAGTCATAGAGCTTGGCGACTTTTTCCTCATTGGGGCCATCATGCACACGATAGAGAGCCGGCAACTTGGATTGCAGCAGGAACTTGGCGCTGCAGACATTGGCGCAGAGCATGCATTCCTCAATGATGCGATGGGCATCGTTGCGTTCGACCGGCACGATTTCCTTAATCTTCTTTTGTTCGGAAAAAATGATTCGGGTTTCAGTTGTATCGAAATCCAGCGCCCCGCGTTTGTGACGGGTCTGGTGTAATACTTTATATAAGGCATACAGATGTTTCAGATCCGGCATGATCCCGGCATGCTTGTCGCGCAGGCGTGACTGCAGGTTTTTTTCCACCGGGTTCTGGGTCGGTTGCAGAAGCGTAGCCACTTCCGTATAGGTCAGGCGTGCATGGGAATGAATGATGCCTTCGCAGAATTTGTAACGGGTAATTTTGCCGTCCCGATTGATATTCATCTGACATACCAGCACCAGGCGGTCTTCGTTCGGTTTCAGCGAACACAGGCCGTTGGATAAATCCTCCGGCAACATGGGAATAACATGTCCGGGGAAATAAACCGAGTTGCCCCGTTCCTGGGCTTCCTGGTCGAGCACGGAATCCACTTGCACATAATGCGAGACATCGGCGATAGCGACATACAGCGTCCAGCCCTGACCGGGGCGCAACTCACAATAAACCGCATCATCAAAATCCTTGGCATCTTCACCATCAATAGTGACAAAGGGTAGCTCACGTAAATCAACCCGATGTTCGGCCTCGCTGGAAGGGTCGGCCTGATGCTTGGCTACACGACCCAGTTCACTGATGATGCCCTTCGGCCAGATGCGGGGTATTTCATGGGCGCGGATTGCCACTTCGATTTCCATGCCGGGACGCGCCACATCGCCCAGTACTTCAGTCACGACGCCGGTACTTTTTACCCGGTTATGCGCGAACTTGGTAATCTTGACCACCACGAAGTCGCCGTCTTTGGCATTTTTGTGTTTCTTCGGCGGGACCAGAATTTCCTGGGCAATGCGGCGGTTATGCGGAATGACCACGCCAACACCGGACTCCCGGTAAAAGCGCCCGACAAATTCAGTGCGTTTGCGTTCCAGCACCTCAACAATCTTGCCTTCACGACGGCCGCGGCGATCATACCCGGCAATACGGGCAAGCACGGTATCACCATCAAAGACTTTCATCATCTGTTTCGGGTTCAGGAACAGGTCATCGGAACCATCGTCGGGTATCACAAAGCCGAAACCTTCCTTGTTGCCCTGAATGACACCTTTAATCAGGTCCATTTTGCGTACCAGACCATAGGCGCCACCACGGTTTTCAATCAGCTGCCCGTCACGGGCCATGGCAATCAGGCGGCGACGCAGGGCTTCCTGGTTTTCGTTATCAAACAGCAGTAATTCGGTGCAAAGCTCCAGATGAGTAACTGGCTCACCCCGGGTTTCCAGGTGTTCCATAATGAACTCCCGGCTGGGAATCGGGTTCTCATAACGGGCTGCTTCGCGTTTGGCGTGTGGGTCTTGTGGTTTTTTTGTTCGGGGCATGGGTTTACTGCTGGGAATTAATGAAGTTGCGAGTATAACAGGCGCGTGGGTAAACAGCATTGACAGGGCAGGGCAGAATGGGTAAATTGCGCCCCCTGCAATTGGTAGTTCCCGTCCTGTGCCCAGGTGGTGGAATTGGTAGACACGCTAGCTTCAGGTGCTAGTGGCCTTACGGCCGTGGAGGTTCAAGTCCTCTCCTGGGCACCACTACATT
>DHZH01000006.1:475992-477530 GCA_002414385.1 Gammaproteobacteria bacterium UBA5109 | reverse complement strand
GCCAGCTGTTCAAGAGTTATCTATCAACATCATAGATACTCAGGCTGGGAGAATTCAGCCAGCCATTTTGCTGCCAGACTGCAGCGCGGGCTTCTGAATCACACACACCATCGTTCGGCCGGGCAATGGAACCGTCTTCTTTCTGAACAAAGCACATGGCTCCGGCAGGTTCACCGGAGACCAGCGGCAACATGATCACCTTGACTCTTTCTCCGGGTCGAAAAGTTGTACCGTTCACCCCCTGACGCATGGCGTGGACCTGCGCAGCTCCTTCGAATCCCCAGGTGATCATTTCACCATTTTCATTCTCCGCTTCGATGTAAAGCCAGGTATGCGGGTTGTTAAAAGCCCAGCGAACAACAGTTCCTTCCACAATTCGCTCTTTTGAACTGTCGAACATTGCAAAGGAATGATGTGCCGAGGAAACCTGTACCAGTGCGAAAAAACTGCTGATTATCAATGCCGTGCTTAAAGCGATTTTTTTCATTATTTTATTCCTCAATTAAGCCTATTTATTACTGTTCCATCGGGTTGAGGGACTGGCCCGGTATTTCCGGGAAATCCGTAAAACCACGTGGATCAATGAATTCCGGATCTCCCGGCAAACGGAAAAATGTTCTGCCCTCTTCATCCTGAAAAGAATTACTGCTGGTTGTACATTCCCAGTTACGGATGCGTGCGCCGAATTCTTCAAGGTCCGGGCTGGCCGTGTGGGTATATACTGCCGACTGGGGAGATTGCAGGCCAATCGGATCGTAAAACGTGACCTGGGTAAGCAGCTGCCGCTGACCGTTGGCATCAGTAAGTTGCTGCCAGGTCTCGACAATTTCGATCTGATTGCTGGTCAGGGGCATACCCCGTAAATAGTCTGCCGGGTTTATCCACTTGGTCCAGATGATTAACTTGTCATCATCCCAGAAACCGATACTGTCGCCTGTGGCTGAATGTTTGCCATCAATATTGACATGTTCGCCATTGATGTAAACACGACGCGTTTCATTCATGAAATCATTCATCATCCAGCTCTGGTGTGGCATGTTGACGAATTCCTTGACATAAGGCTCCCACAGCCAGCGTGGCATACCCGGATACTCGCAATTCGTCAGGCGATCATAAAGCTGGGATCCATTTTCATCAATTTCGGCCCGGCGTGCCCTGAAGTGTTCCTCATATTCAGGCGTTAATACACCTTCCTTGACAGAACCTCCCGGTCGCATGGCAATAGCCATTGATCCCTCTTCCAGGAAAATCGAAGGCATGCTGTTGTACCCGGCGCTCCATAGTCCGTCCCAGACCGGAATGGTCGCCATAGTGTGCTGTGTACCGCCATTAGCCTGTTCAAGCAGATAATTGTAATGCGCCTCAGCTGTTGCAAAGTCCTGTGGCGGATATTCGACTTCAGGATTCTCACCGGACTGGCCTGGCATTACCGCCTGTTCGATCGCGCTGTTCTGGGACAATGCCTGAAATTGGATTCCGGCGCCAAGGATAAGAAACACAAAGCCGCGGAAAAGTGATGTTCTGATTTTCATTATTTT
>DHZH01000006.1:0-475822 GCA_002414385.1 Gammaproteobacteria bacterium UBA5109 | reverse complement strand
AGACTATTGACCCCTACTCAAATTGTGGGTAGTGTAAGCGCGTCATATTGATGACTGATACTCTATGCAATTTGATGACAGTTACGCTCAAATCCTTCGTTTGAACGTTGCTGGTAGCCCAATCGAATGGCTTACCTGGCAGGACGCCACTACCCTTTACGCTCGAGAACTCGTTACCTGGACACTGGGTGATACAGTAAGAACAGTGTGGGGTGGAACTTCACGTTTAAATGGTGAACGCAGTTTTATTAAACTGCACAGTATCATCGCCTGCGCCGGGGATGTTCATCATCACCACAATAAAAAACCAGCACTGACCAACAAAATTCTGTTTCGCCGTGACCAGAATCTGTGCATGTATTGCGGTAAAGAATACCTGGATAAAGATCTAAGCTGTGATCACATTCTGCCTACTTCCAGGGGCGGGCAAAATATCTGGACCAATGTCGTTGCCGCCTGCCGTCGTTGCAATCACTTCAAACAGGACCGCACCCCCGAAGAAGCGCATATGGAACTCCTGGCGCTTCCCTTTGAGCCTAATCCCGCTGAGTACCTGGCGCTGATGAACAGCCGTCGTATTCGTGCTGATCAGATGGAATTCCTCAAGACCCAATTCTCAAAAAACTGCCGCCTGCAATAACAGCAGAAACTGTTCGCTAGTCCAGCAGAAAGCGGCGCGCCAGTTTTATAAATTGTTGCGGTTTTTCGCTGTGTACCCAGTGCCCGGCACCAGAAACCGTTTTTATCTGTGCCTCGGGAAATAATCTGATAGTCTGTTCCTTGTAAGCTGGCTGCAAATAACCAGAGAGCTCACCTTTGATAAAAAGTGTGGGACCTGGAAATGGTGAATCTCCATTCAGAGCCCCGCGCAAATCAGAGTAGCACTTATTTATTGCCATGAGATTCATTCGCCAGCGAAAACCATTCCTGTCACGCCGTAAATTTGTCAGTAAAAAATCGCGGATTGCCTTTTCAGGAATATCGGCTTCGAGCAAAATATCGGCTTCCTGCCGTGAACTGATTGCAGCTAAATCCAGCTTGAGTAAAGCATTCAGGACAGGGTCCGGACCACCCTTGTAAGCAACCGGTGCAATATCAACAACCAACAGACGCTTGACCCGATCCGGCCAATTCAGGGCAAACTGCATGGCTGTTTTGCCACCCATGGAATGACCAATAAAGTCTGCCTGCTCAATGCCCAGCTCATCCATGGTTTCCCGAACATCCTCCGCCATGTCTGAATAAGTCATGAGCTTTGTATGTTCAGACGAGCCATGATTACGGGCATCGAGACCATAGACGGAAAATTCGTCAGCGAGTTCCCGAGCCGGCCCGGCCCAGTTTCCCTGATGACCGAACAGGCCATGTAAAATTAACAGCGGCGCTCCGCTGTCGGAATACTGCTTGTAAAATAGAAGCATCGGAAGTTTTACTGCAGGTTTTCCTTGATATAGTCAATCACATCATCATGATGGGTTTTGGTTTTTACTTTTTCCATGATGTGTTTGAGTTTTCCGTCCTTGCCGATAATAAAGGTCATACGCTTGAGGCCCATGTATTCTTTGCCCATGAACTTTTTCAGACCCCAGGCATTATACTTGTCCGCTACTGCGTGATCCTCATCTGACAGCAGCGTGAAATTCAAGCCATCACGTTCGGCAAATTTCGCCAGTCGCTTGACCGGATCTATACTGACACCCAGTACTTCAACGCCGAGTTTTTTAAGTTCTTTGGCGCTGTCCCGAATGCCATGCGCCTGCACTGTACAACCAGGTGTCATGGCCTTCGGATAAAAATACAGCACTATAATTTTGCCTTTGTAATCTTTCAGGCTGTGTTTCCTGCCATCCTGGTCTTCCAGTGTGAAAGCCGGTGCCAAATTGCCTACTTTTGGTAAAGCCATTAAATACTCCTTGAAGGGTTATAAGTTCATTAATTTATTTCACTATTTTCATTTAATTCATCAAGCCTGTCCTCAACACTGATGTCCGGATAGGCTTCAGAGAAGAGCCGGATTTCTTCTGCAGCCTGGGCCGGCTCAATTGCCTGTAAACGCTGAATTTCAATCAGCCAGCTATCCATATTCTCACGGTAAGCTGTTGCTACCGGGGCCGCTTCCAGCGTTTGAGTGACAATCGCATCCTCTGTAATCAGGCCTTGTTCGGCAGCAATTACCACTTCCTCAACACTCTCTGGCGCAGTCTGGGTGGCAACCCTGCTGGCAGCTGGGGCATTCAGCGCTTCTGCTGCCCCGCGGGCTTCTTCCAGTCTCTGGGTCGCCTGGATTGCATCTGCCTGAAAAGTTTCAGCTTCAGCCGCCGCATTTTCATCCAGAGGCATGTCACTTTGCGGAATGGCCCGTGTTTCAAATGTCTGCGGCCTCAGTTGTACTTCATTATCCAGAAACAAAGCCGCCGCCAGTACCATCAGGCAAACACTTGCTGCAATTGAATAGGCCTGATACGGGATGGTTTTCTTACCTTGAGTCTGACCTTCAACCGCTTTACGGGCAGCCTGCAGAATTCTATCGTCAATTTCTGCCGAGGGTTTTTCCGAATGCAGTTGTGCATAGGTAGAAGAAACCTTGTCTTTACCCTGTAGATATTTTCCCAAATTTTTATCGTCAGGTTCTTTCATACTCATTTATTGTTCATCGTCTTCATCACACTGTAGTGACTGCTTTAATTTACTGATTGCATATCGTAAGCGGCTTTTGACTGTTTCAAAACTGTCCCCTGTCGTTAGTGCAATATCTTCAAGACTGAGCCCCGCTTCCTCTTTCAGCAAAAAAACTTCACGCTGTTCCTTTGGCAGGGTTTCCAACTGTACCCGAAAGCGTTGAATCTTTTCCTGACTACCAAGGATAACATCCGGATCATTACTGGCATTAGCCGGTATGCCTTGTGTATCAATATCCTCATCATTCTGCCCGGCCGGCTTGCGGAAATAATCAATCAGGATGTTATGGGCGATACGATAAAGCCAGGTGGTAAACTTTGCCTTGTGTTTGTATGTCTCCCTGGCCTTGATCACCCTTATCCAGACTTCCTGGTACAGTTCCTCAGCCAGAGCCTGATTGCCACATTGCCTGAGGAAGTAACGGTATAGCGCATCCTTGTGCTTGCCATACAGCGTTTCAAAAGCACCGGTATCGCCCCTGGTATAGGCCAGCATCAACCGGGCATCTTTGTCGGCTTTTTCCAGCTTACTAACCAGGGGCAATTTCTTGTTCCTATTTCTTGTTTTAACTCTTGTTAACAAAACCAGAAAGCGTCATGAGCAGAGACCAATCATAGCCAGGCGCAACAGTTATGTTAATTTAATGAAAGCGCCTGGGCATTCCTGACCAGCTGAATGAACTCGCTACGATAACCAAACTCATCATCGCCCCTGGCGCTCTGCGCCAGACCCAGCACTGTATCATAATCATAATTACCAGCCTGGTTACTATCCCGCAACAGTTGTGCCAGTCCGGCAACGGCGGCTGAGAAGCGGTAATTATCCGATGTTTCAGCGATATCACTTTGTATATCCGCCAGCATCAGGGGCTGTTCCAGTAAAATACTCTGTTCGGCATTCGGCTCTTTATAACGTAATTTCAAAAAAGCCAGCTCTTCAGTATTTACTGAAGCATTGCCTGTTTCCTGAGTATAACGCAGGGCGTCCATGCTCAAACCATCACTGCCTACCAGGGCTATTTCATAAATCGCCGTAACTGTATGTCCGGCACCAATTTCACCGGCGTCAACCTGGTCATTATTAAAATCCTCTCTGGCCAGCTCTCGGTTTTCATAGCCAATCAGACGATACTCGGCAACGGTCGCCGGATTGAACTCAATCTGAATTTTTACGTCTTTGGCAACCGTCTGCAGGGTGGCATGCAGCTCATCAACCAGCACCTTTCTTGCCTCATTAAGATTATCTATGTAGGCATAGTTGCCATTACCTCTGTCTGCCAGCTGCTCCATCATATGGTCATTGTAGTTGCCGGTGCCGAAACCCAGGGTTGTCAGACTGATGCCGGATTCACGTTTATCTTCAATCAGCTCCTGCATGGCTTCTACGCTCGACATCCCGACATTGAAGTCTCCGTCAGTTGCCAGAATCACGCGATTGATTCCTCCCTCGATAAAAGCCTGTTCAGCCATGGCATAGGCAAGCTCAATACCGGCTTCGCCATTGGTGCTGCCGCCCGCCTGCAGTCGATCAAGGGCGGCACTGATGATCCGGGACTCATTTCCAGCAGTCGGCTCCAGAACCACTCCCGATGCACCGGCATAAACTACCAGTGACACACTGTCTTCCTCGCTTAACTGCTGGGTCAGCATTCTCAGTGAGGTTTTCAGCAGTTCCAGCTTGTCCGGGCTGGCCATCGAACCGCTTACATCAACCAGAAAGACCAGGTTGCTGTTCAGTTCCTCCGATTCCAGCGCTTCATTCGCTCTGATGCCGACATGCAACAGATGACGGTTAGTGTTCCAGGGGCTGAGCGAGATTTCAGTATTGATACTGAAAGGGACTGAGCTCTCAACAAGCGGATAGTCATAGGCAAAATAATTGATCATTTCTTCGGCTCTGACAGCATCAACCGGAGGTAAGCTGCCCTGATTGAGGAAGCGCCTGACATTGCTGTAGGACCCGGTATCCACATCAATACTGAATGTCGATATGGCATTTTCGATGACCCGCTTGATGCCACTGTCATCGAATTCAGCGTAATTTTCAGCCCCCTGTTCTGGCCAGAATGTTGGTGGAGCCGGCATCCCCGGGCGCACTTCAGCACGCATCACCTGCATGGATGCAGATGAGCCCATTGCGATGGATTCATTGGCCATATCCAAAGCACTGGCAAGGACAAATTCTTCTACCCGGTTTTGCGAATTTTGCCGGACTGCTGTGCTGTCCGTCGCAGGTGTCACCGGAGAATTTTCTGTGGTGGCAATATCAGGATTCGTATCATTGCGGGCGCCTGTACAGGCCGTCAATACAATCCCGGCAATCATTGCTGACAATATGGCTTTTACTCTTGGATTTTTCATATCACGCTCCTATAGCTCTGATGAATTGGTTCTCAGGGCTATAAACGTGAAGATTTGTAAAAAGGGTTAAGCGGGTATTATTCTTTTTCGTCCAGTAAAAGGGCTAATTCCGGCGGCAGGAATGGCTTTCCGGCTTTATTCACGGCGGTACCAGTTATCTCGGCACGCAAAAGGGCTTTGCTTTCACCCTCCCTGACAATTTCCTGTTTGAAGAGGAATTTCAGTCGGGATTTTTGCTCGTAACGGCTTTGAACGATGAAGCTGTCCCCACTGCGCAACGATCCCCGGTAATCAATTTCGGCCCGGATTACCATCAGGTTGATCCCCTCAGAAGCCAGTGCCGCAAAATCCAGCCCTTTTTGCCTGAGATATTCATGGCGAGCGTGTTCCAGATAATTCAGGTAAACGGCGTTATTCACCACGCCCTGGAGGTCACATTCATAGTCTCTAACGCATAATTCAAGCTGATGCTGGTTTTGTTCCACACCTACCTCCCTGATTCAGGCATGAGAATATCGGTATTTTCCCTGTTTGAATATGATTTACCCTCAAAGCTCACTTATTCACGGCTTATCCACAAGCTGTAGTTGAATATGGCTTGCTGTGGATAAAAGTGTGCAAAACTTGCCGATTGTTTTTTTGTCAAGTGTCAGTTAAGTAAAAAATATTATCGACAAAGGCAAGCATCCATAAAAATATCATTAATAATCATAAGCTTAGGGAATGCCCGCTAAAATATTACAAGTTAACTAAGCTTCTTAAACACTATTATTACGAAATTTCGCTATGTGCATAAAATCATTATACTTATTGGATTTTATATACTTTGTATATGCAAATGTGTCAGCAATGATGGTGATCTACTATCAGCCATATTCACCCAGTAAATGAACCTGGAATCGTCACATGGGATAGTAATATGAAGCAGAAAACTGGCTTATTATTTCAGAGCAAACGCCAGAATCGGATTACCACCCCATTCGGGTATCGTTCTCCGCTGGCAACAAAAATAGAGCGCATCAGCCATTCCAGTTCTGGTGCCGCAGTCTCGAATTTGGGCACAGCCCGAAAATAAATTTGTGATTGATCGACCACTTCACCGGCATTCAGGCGCGTGATGACTTCCGGTGGAGCATGCCTGATACCAATATTCGAGACATAGATAAGATCACCGTCATCAGTTTCCAGGGTATATCTCGCATCAATGTCGGTAAATCCATCCTCGCGAATAATTTGCCAGTCGGCGCCTCCAGGAACCACTCGTCCGCTAATGCCAGGTCCCTCAAAGGTACCGCCGAGAATATCGACGATACGCCGGGTACCGTTGGGCAATTCACCGACAACGGTAGGATCGGCAACTTCAACCAACACCTCGAAAGCAAAAACCAGTCCCGGCGGCGTCGGTACTTCCTGAGCCTGCGCCAAGGGGAAATTAAATAGTGCCAGAAGGGAGAATACTGAAAGAATGCTTTTCTGCATGGGAGCCTCAATTCTTATTGTTATCTGGATAATCATACCATTAGTGGCTCAATGCAGCATAACCGAAGGCTGAGTAAGTACGGCTGAGCTGAAGTGGTAAAAAAACCCCGACGCTTGCGCTAATCGGGGTTTTTAAGATGGTGCCGCCACCAAGAGTCCCCGCTTTTTGGCGAGAGGGGGACCTGCTGATTACAAGTCAGTTGCTCTACCCCTAACGTAGTGCTGCTGAGCTGGAGTGGCTAATAAAAAAGCCCGTCACTTTCGTAACGGGCTTTATGTATGGTGCCGCCACCAAGAGTCCCCGCTTTTTGGCGAGAGGGGGACCTACTGATTACAAGTCAGTTGCTCTGCCCCTAACGTAGTGCGGCTGTGCTGGAGTGGCTAATAAAAAAGCCCGTCACTTTCGTAACGGGCTTTATGTATGGTGCCGCCACCAAGAGTCGAACTCGGGACCTACTGATTACAAGTCAGTTGCTCTACCACGGCTGAGCTATAGCGGCTAAAACTGTGAGACCTTCCTTTCCGCCACCAAGAGTCGCCTCTTAACCCTGGGGGACCTGCTGTTTATAACTCAGTTGCTCTGCTCTTTACACAAGCGGCTGAGCTATAGCGGCTGAAACTGTATTTTAAATGACAGAAGGCGGCGAATACTAGCAAGCTCCACTCTATTGTTCAATATTTTAGGGTAGAATTGGAAAGCCAAGACAATCGTATTTTCTCTCAGGATTCACCATGCCCGCTCAGGACTCCAGGCCAATCCAGCAAAGCCCTCCATGGCGGGCACTTGAAGCCCACCATAAAGAAATCAGCCAGCAAAAGATCGCCGACTTTTTTGTCTCAGATCCACAGCGCTTTGAACGTTTCAGTCTGCAGGCTGCAGAACTGTATTTTGATTATTCAAAACATTTGATCAATACCGAAACGCTTGATTTGTTGCTGGACCTGGCCGAAGCAAGTGACATTCAGAGCAGTATTGCAGCCATGTTCAGCGGTGAGAAGATTAATAACACTGAACAGCGCCCGGTCCTGCATACTGCTTTACGCAGCCCCGGCAACAGCAGTGATGCCGAACAGGCAGTACAGTCCACGCTGGATAAAATGCAGACTTTCACTGAGCAGGTTCAAAATGGCAATTGGACTGGCTTCACCGGCAAGGCAATCACTGATGTGGTCAATATTGGCATCGGCGGTTCCGACCTGGGACCTGCCATGGTTTATACCGCCCTGAGTCCTTTTCATGCCAGCGCTATTCGCTGTCACTTTGTTTCCAATGTTGATCCCGCCCATCTGCAACAAACCCTGGCAGATCTTGATCCGGCCAGCACCCTGTTTATTGTGGCATCAAAAACTTTTACGACTCTGGAGACTCTCCAGAATGCCCAGGCTGCCAGACGCTGGGTATTATCCAGAGCCAGTGAAACTGATTTGCCCAGGCACTTCGTGGCGGTATCTTCCAATATTGAAAAAGCTGCAGAGTTTGGAATCAGTCCGGACAATATCTTTCCCATGTGGGACTGGGTCGGTGGCCGGTATTCCCTATGGTCCGCTATCGGACTTCCCATTGCATTGGGCACCAGCATGGAGACTTTCAGGGAGCTGCTGGCAGGCGCCCACAGCATGGATGAACATTTCAGGCATGCAGAGCTGAAAGAAAATATCCCGGTCCTGATGGCTTTACTGAGCATCTGGTATGCCAACTTTTTTCATGCCGAGACCCAGGTGATCCTGCCCTATGCGCAGAACCTGCAGCTTTTGCCGGCTTTTTTGCAACAGCTGGAAATGGAGAGTCTCGGCAAGTCCGTCCACCGCGACGGAACAAAGCTGGAACTTGATAGTGGTTCTCTGGTCTGGGGTAGCGCGGGAACCAATGGCCAGCATTCGTTTCATCAGCTGCTGCATCAGGGTACACACCTGGTTCCGGCAGATTTCATTGCCTGCGCGCGCAGTCTGGCCGGTGAGACCGGGCAGCATCAACACCTGCTGGCAAACTGCTTTGCCCAGAGTCAGTCTCTGATGCAGGGTAAATCATTTGATGAAGCCAAACAGGAACTGCTATCCCAGGGCATGAGTAAGGAAGAGGCTGCTGCCCTGGCACCGCATAAAGTGATTTCAGGTAACAAGCCCAGCAGCACAATTCTGCTACAGGAACTCAAGCCCAAAGCACTGGGATCCCTGATTGCCGCCTACGAACACAAGGTATTTGCCCAAAGTATTGTGCTGGACATCAATGCCTTTGATCAGTGGGGTGTCGAATTGGGTAAGGTATTGAGCCTTGATCTGTTCAAGGCCATCAGCAAAAGCGGCAAGTGCGGGGACTTTGACGCTTCAACCAATGGCCTGATTAATTTCTGTAAACAGTTCAGCTAGAAGGAATACGCCAGACTGACACTGGTCAGGGTATCTGTTTTGTCATTACCCACCGGGACATCTGAATTATTCCTTAGTCTGAATGCAATTCGGGTGGAAAGTTGACCCAGAATTTCTGATTCCAGAGCTATATTGAAGGTGGTGATCGTTCGTTTATCACCAATCTCAAAGGTAACACCCTGGCTAAGCTGTGAAGTATCACTGATCTGCCAGTTGTAATCTTCACCGAGGGTAATAACTACTTCACCCTGTACCCCATCTATATCGGTATCATTCTGTCGATAACCCAGACCAACAAAGCCCTCAAGATTGTGCGCTTCATTGTCAATAAAATACTGACCCAATCCACCGGATACAATTGCCTGATAGTTAAAACCACTGAAACGGTCATCCGTGTAACTACCCTGTACATACAAATATCTGTCTTGTACCAGCAAACGGTAATCCGATTTATCAGCAATATAATATCGCTCTGCCTTTCCCACTCCATCTTCACGGGATGTCAGGGTCTCAAGTTCAAAATTATGAGTCCAGTCGTCTGTATGATAAGTAAGGAGCAGCTCCGTATTTAGCGTGGTGACTTCAGTATTACCGGTTGTGCCGACATAACCCAGCGCGACACTGCCTTCATAGGGCCTCTCTTCTTCAGGTTCCTGAGCCATCAGGGGCATGCATACAGTCATCAGGGTCAATGAATAAAGGGCTGGTAATAGTGGGCGCATAATTTCTCCGGTTTAAATATTAATGCTTGATTTTAACTTTTATAAAGACAAATTTCATTTCGTTGCAAGCCCGGTGAAAACGAAAAAGGTATACTAGGCACTGGTTCGTATCACAACTAGCTTGCAATATGTCATTACGTAACGAGGCTCCATTCAGATTGGGAGTCGTAGAAGGTTTCTTTGGTACCGAATGGTCCTGGCAGGCCAGGCATGATTATGCCGATTTCCTTGTGCAACATGGGTTTAATACCTACCTCTATGCTCCGAAAGCAGAAGCTTTGTTGCGCAAAGCATGGCATGAGCCCTTTCCTCAGGAAAAGCTGGATAAACTGAATTCGCTTGCTGAATATTATCATGCCCGGCAGCTTGATTTTGGCGTCGGCCTCAGCCCCTTCGAAGTTTACCGGAACTTTGATACATCCAGTCGTGACTTGCTTGCAGGTAAACTTGAACAGATCAATTCCTTCAATCCTTCGGTCCTGTGTATTCTGTTCGATGACATGCAGGGAAATTTCCCGGAACTGGCACGACAGCAAGTCGAAATTACCGAATTCATCACCGAAAAATGCACGGCTGATAATTTTATTTTCTGTCCGACTTATTATTCTGACGATCCGAAACTGGTCGAACATTTTGGTGACAAACCTGAGAACTATCTAGAGGATATCGGCAAATATCTGGACCCTGCCATTGATATTTTCTGGACTGGCCCTGAGGTTTTTTCAGCATTATATTCAGTTGAGCATCTGCAGTCAGTTGCTGAAAAACTGAAGCGCCTACCCCTGATCTGGGACAATTATCCGGTAAATGATGCCGAGCGAATGACTGATTTCCTGCATCTGGCACCCTTTCCAGATCAAAATGAAGTGCTGCAGAAATATAGTGCCGGGCATCTGGCAAACCCGATGAATCAGGCTTACCTGTCCCAGCTACCCCTGTTTACCTTGAGTTCTCAATACCAGGGAATTGCCAACGATAATCTTCTTTCACAGGCCTGCCAGGCTCTCTGTCCGCCGGGATTGGCTGAATGCATAGTGCAGGATGCAGGATTGTTTCAGACTCAGGGGCTTAGTGGGATCACCTCAGAGACAAAAGCCAAACTAAAAGATCGCTACAAGGTATATGCCAATCATCCAATGGCAAAAGAAATCATTGACTGGCTGGATGGTAACTATGCCTTCGACCCGAACTGTCTGACCTGAGCATTGTCAGGTATCGTTCCCTGCATCCCCATTATCTGCCACCACAACCCTGTTGCGACCCTGCTCTTTACCCAAATACATGGCTTCGTCAGCCTCGGTCAGTATTTCAATGGCCGGGATGCGTGAACTGCCTTGACGACAGGAACAGCCGATTGTCACAGTCAGCCTGACTGACTCCCCTTCATCGCTTTTAATTTCCAGTTGTTCTATTTCCCTGCGCAGATGTTCAGCAATTTGCTCCATTCGTTCGGGCTTGACCCCCGGGAACATGGCAACAAATTCTTCACCGCCGTAACGTGCCACAATATCCTCATTACGCCTGACATTGTTTTTCAAACAGCTTGCAACTTCTACCAGGCATTTATCTCCCAGCGCATGCCCATATTTATCATTCACGTGTTTGAAATGATCAATATCTATCATCATGACCGCCAGCCAGGATCTGTTTCTCCAGGAAGCCGTTTGTGCCAGCTCAAGTGCCTCCTGAATACTGCGACGATTTGGAATCTGAGTTAAAGAATCATGAAAGGCCAGATCACGTAAATAGGTATTGAAGTGATTACTCAGGTGGTCATAGTAATAAACAAAAATACTGGTAATCACAGTTGCCAGTATCAGCCAGTATGCTCTGATGAGAGTCTGATCAGTATTATCAACAAATATCTCCAGATTTGGCAGCAGGCCGTTAAACAAGGCTAACAGAATAATTGCGATGACCAGCACGCCTGCAACAATATGTGCTGCCCGGGCATTAATTAGCAAGCCTGTCATCATCGGAGATACCGGGAATAAAAAAATAAAATGACTGTGCACACCTCCACTGAGAACAACCAGTGGCATGATACTCAGAAAACTCGCAAGTATTACCAGGTGGGGGGCATGTTCTGCGACAAATTTATTTCGAATCAGAAACCAGACTATGATGGATCCAATCAGGGCAATAACACCAATAATAATGATCAGTATGTTTTGCGGAACCAGAAATGGACAGGTAATGAGCGCCAGAACGATAAAGGCGATTAACAAGCGAGCAGCTGTTTCGGCAAGCCGTCGCCGGTAGATGGCCATACTCAGTTTTTCCATATGAAAATCCTTTTTACCCTTACGCTTAATTTAATATATCAGTCAGCATCAGTATGCGAAGCAGAGCCCATTCAGCCATGATTAATATTTACAGCAGCATACTGAATGAAACTCTAATTTTGAGGGATCATACCCATGAAAAAGTCTGTCCTGATCTTTAGTACCTTAATGCTGTCAGTATTTTGCCTGAGTGCCAATGCTCACAACTGGCAGCAAAATCGTGGAGGAAGTTATATCCAGTTCGGGTATTCTGATAACTGGTATTCTCCTTATCCCTCGAACAGCCTGATTGGCGCAATCTCCTATCGTAATTCCCAGAGTTTCCGGAGATTACAGAACCGTCACCTTAATAATCGCTTCGACAACGGCATTTCCAACCGGCGTTCTTATCAACGTGGTTACAGAAACGGTTACCGCGATGGCCGACTGAGTAGTGGCAGGTATTTCTACAACCAGCGTCAGGTAAACAGTAACTGTTACGCAATATACTACGACCATCATGGCAACAGGGTACGTCGCAGTATTTCCTGCTAGTTTCGGCTAATGATCACCTGCATGGAGGCCCCCCCGAGTGCGCTGCTGGCTATTTTCAGCTCACCTCCGTATGAGCCGATAATTTCAAGCGCAACTGCAAGCCCGATACCCTGTCCACTATGATGGGTATCGGCTCTGGCTCCTCTTTCCAGCACCCAGTGACGTTGTTTTTCCGGGACACCTGACCCGTCATCTTCAATATTTATCATCAGCTTCCGGTCTTCTTCCCGTGCACTGACATGTACTGTCTCGTTACAGTACTTGAAAGCATTATCCATCAGATTACCCAGTAATTCAGTTAGATCACTTTCTTCACCGTAAAAAAACGACTCTGTTTCAAGCTGAATTACCAGGTTTACCTGCTTATCAAGATAAACTTTATGTAGCGCATCGCCCAGTTTTTTAATGACTGGCTCTACGGCTACCGGACTGGCCAGCACACGCTTTTGATCTGACTGGACAGCACGACCAAGCTGATAGGAAACGATCTGGTTCATACGCTCGACCTGTTCTGCAACATCTGCCAGGTCATTCTTATTGACCCGCTTTTTCTGCTGCACAATCCCGGAAATTACTGCCAGGGGGGTCTTCAGGCTGTGCGCCAGATCGCCCAGTGTGGAACGATAACGGCTTTGTCTCTGGCGCTCGCTTTTAATCAGCATATTCATGTTCTGACTCAGAGCCTGCAATTCACTTGGATAATCCTCTCCGAGTTGTTCCTTTTTACCGGTCTCAATATCGGTAAGTTCTCCGGCCAGCTGTTTCAGTGGAGTCATGCCCCAGCGCAACAGCATAAACTGGGCCAGGGATAGAAATACTGCCAGCCCGCCCAGCCATAACCAGAGACTGGATTGAAACTCTCTGATCTCTGCCTCGGTGGGTGCCACGGATTCCATCACCACAAAATTAAATATGCGGTCCAGGTTTGCCCAATAAGTGCCATAAGCGGCATAGGACATCGGGCCCTGAAGTTCGTTTTCAGCATTGCCAAAGACAGTTAGTCCCGGTTCAATATCCAGCAGAAGCAGATTCAATTGTGCCAGGTTGATATTCAGGGATGACGAGCTTCGCCAGACTTCATGGCCATTTTCATCGAGTATAAAAGCATACAGGCCGGAATCGAGCTGGTTAAAACGGGCTTCTTCCAGGTCCGGGACAAAAAAACTACCGTCAAAGTCTGGCTCAGCGACGCCAAGCAAAGCGTAAATCTGCAGCTGCAGGCGTTCCTCAACAGCAGCTTCAACACTTTGTTTATATGCCTGATCCAGAACCAGCCCGGTCAGACTCAGAAACAGGATTAACAGGATGCCAAAAGCGAGGACCAGGCGTTGTTGCAGGGAGTATTTATGCTTGGTTTTTGGGAGGGACATTAAATCGATAACCTTGGCCCCGGACAGTATCAATCGGTTTTAAAGTTTCATCAGGGTCCAGTTTTTGCCGTAAACGACGGATGAATACTTCCAGGACATTGCTGTCACGATCATAATCCTGATCATAGAGATGCTCAGTGAGCTCCATTTTGGAAACCACCTGACCGGGATGCAGCATCAGGTATTCAAGCACCTTATATTCATAGGCAGTCAGTTCAATTTCCTCACCGGCCACGGACAGGGTTTTTGCAGAGGTGTCCAGGCTTATTTCGGCAAATTCAAGCACCGGTTTGGCAAAACCTGCTGCCCGTCTTAGCAATGCATTTAACCTGGCTTTGATCTCTTCAATCTGGAAGGGTTTGACGACATAATCATCGGCCCCTGCTTCAAGACCTTCAACCTTGTCGGTCCATTTATCACGGGCGGTAAGAATCAGTATCGGAAATACCTTGCCGGCCTCCCGAATAGCCTTGATTAAATCAATGCCACTGAGCTTGGGTAAGCCCAGATCAATAATGGCGGCATCATAGGAAAATTCGGAAGCCTGAAACAGGCCGAGCTCGCCATCCTGGGAACTATCGACAATATAGCCTCCATCCTCCAGTGCTTTGACAAGCTGCGCTCTGAGCAAATCTTCATCTTCAACAAGTAAAAGACGCATACTACCCCCTGTCAGGCCGGATGAGCTTAATCAGCTGATCTGCTTACTTCACCGGTACTGCCATCGACAAACACGTTGAAGACGGTACCATTCTGATCCACCCGAATTCGCCAGTCACTGCCGATCATCCGGACACTGAGGACCCTGCCCTGAAAACGGTCCTGAGCAAGATTCAGCGCCTGTCGTCTGCTTACAGCAGGATCGGCGTCTAGCTGGGGAGGTGCCAGATTATTACCGGGAACAGCCTGGCCAGGCTGTCTGAAGGGAGGCTGCTCAGGAGTTTCAGGCGCAGTTCTGCCGCCGTCCGAAGCTCCTGCCCCGCCGCGAGAGGACTGGGCAGTTGCCAGGGGTGATAAAAACAAAGCGAGCATCACCAGTTTTATCAATAACTTATGGATCACGTAATCCTACTCAGATTACCGGCTCAACATTGACTCTGATACGAATGCTGGGACCGGGATCGCGCTGAGTGCGCACTGTATGTTCCTCACTATTGTAGCGGTAGACTACGTCATAACCAACCAATTTATCCTCCAGATAGGTGTCGTAGACACGTTCACAGCGCTCTACAGTCTCGTATCTGACCTCCCGGGATCGATTGGCACGGGATATGTCACGGGCAACAGAAGCGCCCAGCACGGCCCCGACAACGGCACCCACGCGCTGATTACTCTTGTTATGCCCGACAGCATTACCAATTGCGCCCCCGATTACCGCCCCGAGAATGTCAGGTGTGTTGGAGCGGTACCGGGGACGACTTTCGCGAACGACCTCTTCCAGCCAGCATTCTTCTCGGGGCACAGAGGTTTCCACCATACGGTAGATCGGTGTGCTACTGAGGACATCTGCTTCATAGTAGCTGACACTTGCTGTAACGCCGGAACTTATCGCTGCCAGGCCAAGACCCACGCCGGCAGTCAACAGGACAGTATTCAGGCTTTTGCCAAACTTATTCGTTTTCATAGCTTGCTCCATCTTCAGGCAATTATTCAGACTATTTTTTACCTGACACAAACCTTAGCAAAGCTATAATGAATCAGGCCTTAATGAGTTGAAATGTGATCTGAGGCAAATTAAGGACATCCGGATGCCGGAGAAGTGTGAGTCAAGGCAAAGATAAGCCATTGTACTGACAGGGAAATATGACGATAATGATTCGTATTAGCTGCATGTAATACGCAGCGTTCTAAAAAGTGAGTAAGGAATGGAAGTACTGTCTATTCTACTGCTGATGCTGGCAGGTCATTTTGTCGGTGATTTTGTTCTGCAGCCGGCCCCCATGAGTTCGGGGAAGAACCGAAATAACAGTCGTGAGCGTTTCGATGATGGCTTTCCACAATGGTATTACTGGTTATCTGCTCACGCATCCACCCATGGGCTGATCGTCTATCTGGTGACCGGCAGTATTATTTTTATGCTGCTGGAGTTTATCAGTCACTGGCTTATCGACCTCCTGAAATGTGACAAGAAGATCAGTCTGCATCAGGACCAGTCCCTGCATATCCTTTCCAAAATACTTTATATCGTGATAATTGTATTCTACGGAATCCCAGCCTGACTTGATCACCTGTGCCTATACAAGACGCCTGTGGGCAAATTCCAATGATCGCCAGATTCCTGCTCAGTACACAATAAAGTTTGGTGGATGTTCAGGGAATACCGGGAGGAAATACCTCAGCAGTCAATGGATGCTGTCCTCACCGGTAATTTTAGATAAGCGGGAACAGATTCAGTCACGCCGCGGATACAGGTTGTATAAGTTCTCACCCACCTGCAGTCGTTCAGTTTTCATTTCAAAATTGTCCATGTTTCTGTCCCTGTGACCATAGGCAGTGATGGTATCCCCAACCTGGATCATATCGCCTGAAAGACCGGCTCGTCGTGTACGGCTGGGCGGGCTAAGCAGGAGATTCCACTGCTGCCCTTCAGCTTCAACCGTCATGCGGTCATGCGGATTACCAAAATCAATTTCAACCACGGTAGCGGTCAGTGAAAAGTCTTCATTACCATACCAGGACCAGCCATGATGAGCTGCAGCCTGAGACGTTAGAAAGCCCATTGTCAGGATAATAAGAATGTTTCGAAGATGTTTAATGTACATTGTTAGCCTCCGTTTGCATGTTTCAACACTCAAAGCAAAAGACAGACAACTACTTTCAGTTTTAATCAGCCCCATGCATCATTTTCTTGATGACCGGGGAGATAATTAACATTATCACAGCTATTGCCATGGCGATATAGCCTACCTGGGTATAGACAGAGATGTAATTGGCCTTGGCTGCCGCTACATCGGTTAACTGGCCGCCGATGGTTTCCGCTCCTGTGGCTGAGGCAATAACCCCGGCCAGATAATTGGATAAGCCGCTATACAGAAACCAGGCCCCCATGGTCATGCCGACTGCCCGCCCCGGTGCCAGTTTGGTCACTGCCGACAAACCCACCGGTGAGACCATCAATTCGCCGATGGTATGAATCCAGTAAATCAGAAAAATGAAATACACAGCTGTCAGGCCGTTGCTGCCAGACAGCTTCATGCCGGCTACCAGCACCATAAACCCCAGCCCTGCCATGAAAACTCCAAGGGCAAATTTAACCGGCGTCGAGGGGTTGAGCTTGCGCTTGGCCAGGGCAATCCACAGCATGGCCATCAGCGGCGCAAAAAATACGATAAACATGGCATTAAGTGACTGAAATACCGGTGCTGGGACATTCAGTCCGAACATGCTGCGATCGACGAAGCTACCGGTAAACAGATTCAGTGAGGAGCCGGCCTGCTCAAACAGGGCCCAGAATGGAATCTGTGCCAGAATAAAATAGACTGCAGCGAGCATGCGTTTTCGTTCAGCGCCTTCACAGTTGGCAATGGCATAATAAATCATGAAGGCGAAGACAAAAATGCCCAGTATGCCGACGTATGCCGGCTGAATCAGGTGAGCATTCATCACCATCAGCATTGATATGGCAATGATGCCGATACCGGTCAGATAACACATCTGCTCGATATTGATATTCCCGACTACTTTTTCCCTGAGCTTTGCCGGGTTCGGCGGTTCCGCCTTGCCTTCCAGCCAGCTCTGGTAGCGCAGGAAAATCATCAGACCGAAAAGCATGCCGATACCGGCCAGGCCAAAGCCATATTTCCAGCCATAGGTGATACCCAGAATGCCGCAAAGAATTGAAGCAGACCAGGCACCCAGATTGATCCCCATATAAAAGATGGTAAACCCTGAATCACGCCGGATATCGCCAAACCCATAGAGTGAACCGACAATCGTGGAGATATTGGCCTTCAGATAGCCGACACCGGCAATAATCAATGCCAGGGACAGATACAGAATATTAACGTAAAGAGCTTCAGTTTCTGTACGACGCGAATAATCGGTCACCGCAATGGCTGCAGGCAAACCGACAGCATCGGGGTCATCAACCAGCATCTGGGTGGCCCCTTCGCTGAAGGTAATCAGTGAAGCCCCCTGATCAGAGACAATGATCTGGTTTCCGGAGCCACCTCTGGCATCCAGCGTAATTTCATATTCCGCGCCGTTGTAGCTGAGAATTTCCCTGGAACCATTACCTTCAAAAGCCATACCAAAATGGCCAAGCACCAGCAATATAGCGCCAAATGTCACAGCCTTGCGGGATCCCAGATAGCGATCAGCCAGGGAGCCGCCAATAATGGTCATGACATAAACCAGAGCCGTATAGGCCCCATAAATAATAGACGAACGTTCCTGACTGAACAGAAAATGCTCAGTCAGATAGAAAATCAGCAGACCCCGCATTCCATAGTAGGAAAAGCGTTCCCACATTTCCGTCATAAAGAGGATGAACAGACCCCGAGGGTGCCCGAGAATGGTTTTATCGGAAGCCGTTTCCGCATCAATAGTCCCGGACACATCTGTCATTCGCCAAGCCTTTGTATGATTTACGTCAATGCAGAATAATGACGCAGGGGCGCAAAATCAATCAAACTGGCTATTTTCGCCATGCAAATGAAATTACGCGGTATTTACAACAAAGGCGTGAATAATTATATTTTCACCGGCTGTTAACAGTTTAAGAAGTGCGTGATGTATCAGAAACTTCTCGATAAGCACATTAAACACGGAATTCTGCACCTACATTTGCCAGAAGGGAAAAATTATACTTTCGGTGAACATGGTGAGGAAGTGCACTGGCATGTCGCATCCGAAAAAGCCATGCGCCGTATCGCGATGGATCCAGAATTTCAACTCGGCCAGACCTATATGGATGGTCTCTGGCATCCGGGTGAAAGCTCCCTTTACCAGTTACTCAGCGTGCTCCGCAGGAATTTCAATACCAATTTAAAGACCAGCTGGTTCAAGCCGATAACCGGCCTGCTACAGCAATGGAATAAAATTACCCGCTCCTACTCTAATGTCGCGCACCATTATGACATTGAAGAAGGCGTGTTCCGGCGCTTTCTGGACAGGGAAATGTTCTACTCCTGTGCCTATTTTGAATCTGAAAACGACAATCTGGAACAGGCCCAGCAAAACAAAGCCCGTCATATCGCCGGAAAACTTTGCCTGGAGCCGGGCAATAATGTTCTGGATATCGGCTGTGGCTGGGGCAGCATGATGTTTTACCTGGCTCAAAATCATCAGGTGGAGGTCAGTGGCATCACCCTGTCCAAAGAGCAACTGGCTGTAGCCCGGCAGGAAGCCGAGAAACGGCAATTAAAAAATACACGGTTCTACCTGGAAGATTATCGTGAACATGAGGGGCTCTATGACCGTATTGTGAGTATTGGCATGTTTGAACATGTCGGGGTTCCTTTCTATAAAGCCTTTTTTAAAAAAATGGCTGCTTTGCTCAAGGAAGATGGTGTCGCCCTGCTGCATACAATTGGCAAGACCGGTACAGCACGCCCTACCAACCCATGGATTCACAAATATATTTTTCCCGGAGGCGTTAACCCTTCACTTTCACAGATTTGCAAAGCACTGGAACCAAGTGGCTTGAGGTTGTGTGATATTGAAGTCCTGCGATTGCACTATGCCAAAACACTGAAACACTGGAATACCCGCTTCCAGAATCACCGGGAAGAAATTGCTGCCATTCTTGATGAAAGATTTTGCCGGATGTGGGAGTTTTATCTTTTGGCCTGTGCCGTCACTTTTGAACATTCGGATCTGGTTGTTTACCAGTTACAACTGACGAAAAAGCACGGCATCGTGCCGATTACCCGGGATTACCTATATAATGACTCCGGAACAAGCAAGTAATTGCCATGGAACGGTCTGATACCTACGGTAGCATCTATGTCCTTACTGGTGAGCAAGCCACAAATTGCAGACCTTGAGCATTTCCTGAGCTTTACCGATAGAAAGCTGTATCCGGCTGAAAAAGTTATATTCAATGAAGGCGATAATTCCGAGACCCTTTATTACGTACTGAGTGGCTCCGTTTCAGTAATTCTGGAAGATGAAAATAACCGCGAAATAGTACTGGCATACCTGAATGCCGGAGACTTCTTCGGTGAGGTCAGCCTGTTTGATGCTGACAAAAACCGCAGTGCCAGTATCCGCACCCGCAAATTCACAGAACTGGCAGAAATCTCTTATGAAAACTTCAAGGAATATGCCAAATCTCACCCGGAAATATTTTACACTCTGGGCAAGCAGATGGCTCACCGCTTACGGACAACGACCCAGAGAGTGGCCGACCTTTCATTCCTGGACGTTACCGGCCGGGTTGCCAGCGCACTGCTGGAATTGAGCAAATCTTCTGAAGCAATTACACATCCGGACGGCATGCAAATTAAAATTACCCGTCAGGAGTTGGGAAAACTGACCAACTGTTCACGTGAAATGGTCGGTAGGGTCCTCAAGGATATGGAAAAACAGGGGCTGATTTCGGTACAGGGGAAAACCATCATAATTTTCGGTACCCGTTAAGTCCTGACAAAAAGCAGACATAAAAAAGCCGCTGAGAAGCGGCTTTTTTAATTTATCTGAAAGCTATTTGTTGTCTTCTACTTCAGCTTCTTCAGTGACTTCCTCGATATCATCTTCATCATCATAGTCATTGAAATCAGGCATTGGGCGGTCAACCAGTTCGACAAAGGCCATTGGTGCCTTATCTCCGGTACGTAGACCACATTTAATTACACGCAAATATCCACCCGGTCGTTCAGCATAACGCGGCCCCAGCTCGGTAAACAGCTTGCCGACAGTCGCTTTGTCACGCACACGATTAAAGGCCAGGCGACGATTAGCCACGCTGTCTTCTTTAGCCAGTGTGATAAGGGGCTCGGCATAGGAGCGCAGCTCTTTGGCCTTGGCCAGAGTTGTTTTAATAATTTCATGCTCAACCAGTGAACTGGTCATGTTGCGGAACATGGCCTGCCGATGGCTACTGTTTCTGTTGAGCTGACGTCCACTATGACGATGACGCATGACTACTTTCCTATTTAACTAAACTCTAAATTATTTAACTGTAAAATTTCTTAACCTAGGAGTCTGGAGAGCATTACGAGCGACGCTAAGACAAGGCTAAAGTCAATTTTATGAGGGAACTTACATTTACAGTAAGTGACCGATTAAAATTTACTTTTAACGAAGTATCAGCAAGCGCAATAGCTCCTATACAATCCTAAGCGGCTCTGTCGTCGCCTTTTAATGATGACGGTGGCCAGTTTTCCAGACGCAGACCAAGAGACAAACCTCTTGAAGCAAGTACGTCTTTGATTTCGGTCAGTGATTTTTTACCCAGGTTCGGGGTTTTCAGCAGTTCCACTTCGGTACGCTGAATCAGGTCGCCGATGTAATAAATATTTTCCGCTTTCAGGCAGTTTGCCGAACGCACGGTAAGCTCCAGATCATCAACCGGGCGTAACAGGATCGGATCAATTTTATCTTCCTGCTCTTCCGGCTCATTAACCGCATCTTTCTGCAGATCAACGAAAACACTTAACTGGTGCTGAAGGATAGTGGCTGCCTGGCGGATAGCCTCTTCAGCTTCCATCGTGCCATTGGTTTCCAGCTCAAGGATCAGTTTGTCCAGATCAGTACGCTGCTCAACCCTGGCATTTTCCACCGAATAGGTAACGCGATTTACCGGAGAATATGAGGCATCCAGCAATAATTTACCGACTGAACGTGTTTCGTCTTCATCATCAGCACGCGCATCGGCTGGAACGTAACCACGACCAGTACCTACTTTAATGCGCATATTGATGGAACCATTTTCATTCAGTGTACAGATCAGGTGATCCGGATCGATAATTTCAACATCATGATCCAGAGTGATATCGGCAGCTGTTACCGGGCCTTTACCTGATTTACTAAGTTCCAGTACAACCTCGCTCTGGGCATTCAAATCAATGGCCAGGCTTTTCAGGTTCAGGATGATTTCAATGACATCTTCCTGAACTCCTTCAATAGTGCTGTATTCATGAACAACGCCATCGATCTCAACTTCTTCAATTGCACAACCCGGCATTGAAGACAGTAGAATTCTTCTCAGGGCATTCCCCAGAGTATGACCGAAGCCTCGCTCCAGTGGTTCCAGAACTACCTTGGAGCGGTACTTATCTAATTCCTCTACCTGGATGACTTGAGGGGTCAGAAAGTTTGCTAGCGTAATCTGCATGTAGTTCCTCTTTGCTCGGCTAAATTAAATTATTTAAATTTCCTGATACTTTTTACTGCTACGTTACTGCTACTGACGGGTATCAGGTTTATTTCGAGTACAGCTCAACAATCAAGCTCTCATTAATTTCTGCAGGGAGCTCACTGCGGTCAGGTTTCTGCTTGAACTGTCCTTCAAGTTTGCTGACATTAACATCAATCCATTCCACCGGGGCTCTGCCAGCAGCCAGATCCAGTGCGGATTTAATTCGTAATTGTTCCTTGGCCTTTTCACGCACGGAGATGACATCACCTTCCTGTACCTGATAGGAAGCAATATTGACCACTTCGCCATTCACCAGAATTGCTTTGTGCGAAACCAGTTGTCGGGCTTCCGAACGCGTTGAGCCAAAGCCAATGCGATACACGACGTTATCCAGGCGGCTTTCCAGAAGTTGCAACAATACTTCACCGGTCGCACCTTTCTGACGGGCAGCTTCTTTGTAATAGGAACGGAACTGCTTTTCCAGCACGCCATACATTCGACGTACTTTCTGCTTTTCACGCAACTGCACACCATAATCTGACAGGCGCGTACGACGCTGGCCATGCTGACCTGGGGCGGCTTCCGCCTTACATTTGTCTTCCAGTGAACGCACACCGCTTTTCAGAAACAGGTCTGTGCCTTCTCTTCTGGCTAATTTACATTTTGGGCCTATATAACGGGCCATATTTATCTCCTGTCTATTCCTGCTGCTACACGCGACGTTTTTTGGGTGGCCGACAACCGTTATGCGGAATCGGTGTGACATCAGTAATATTGCTAACTTTCAGACCACAGGCATTCAGTGCACGCACTGCTGATTCGCGCCCTGGTCCCGGTCCGTTAACCCGGACATCAACATTTTTCAGGCTGTACTGCTCAATAGCACTTTTACCAGCACGCTCGGCAGCTACCTGTGCAGCAAATGGCGTGCTTTTACGTGAACCGCGGAATCCTGAGCCACCTGATGTTGCCCAGCTCAGTGCATTACCCTGACGGTCTGTAATGGTAATAATCGTGTTATTGAAGGAAGCATGTATATGCGCAATCCCATCGGAAACCGATGTTCTTGTTTTCTTTCGCGACTGTGCTGCAGGTTTTGCCATTTACTTGTTACCTTACTTGATTCTGCTTAACTGTATTTCGTTAATTACGAATTGGTTTGCGCGGACCTTTACGGGTACGGGCATTGGTTTTGGTACGTTGGCCGTTAACCGGTAAATTACGTCGATGACGGATACCACGGTAAGTCCCCAGATCCATCAGACGCTTGATGTTCATGGAGACTTCACGACGCAGGTCACCTTCAATGTTGAGCTTGCCGACTTCCGTACGCAGAGAGTCCAGATCCTCTTCACTCAGATCACTGACTTTCGTACTGGGCGCAATGCCAGTGCTGTCACAAAGCTTTTTCGCAGTAGTCGGTCCTACGCCATACAAATAGCTTAGTGAAATCACTACATGCTTGTTATCCGGTATGTTGACTCCGGCAATACGGGCCATATGCTTACTCCAAAAATTAAATCTTTTTCTCTAATTTAATCAAACACTTACTTATAAAATTATCAGCGATTTCAGGTCTGAAAGGGCGCGATAGCTTATACCCTGAACCCTGCAAAATCAAGCCGAATCCTAGCCCTGGCGCTGCTTGTGCCGTGGCTCTCTGCAGATAACCCTGACTGCACCATTACGTCTGATGATCTTGCAGTTTCTACACATTTTTTTAACTGATGCTCTGACTTTCATGATCCTGCTCCTAAACCTTTCTCTCTCATTCTCTCTGTTCAGCGTTTGAACGAGCCAATATTGGATTTCTTCATCAATGACTCATATTGATGCGACATCAGATGCGACTGAATCTGTGCCATAAAATCCATACTCACCACGACAACAATCAGCAGTGAAGTTCCACCCAGCTGAAAGGGGACGTTGGCAGACGTTTGTAAAAACTGGGGCAACAGACAAATAAGGGTGATGTAGGCCGCACCAAACATGGTAAGACGCGTCATGACATTGTCCACATAATTTGCTGTTTGTTCACCCGGCCGAATTCCCGGAATAAATGCGCCTGAACGTTTCAGGTTTTCTGCAATTTCCTTGGGATTGAATACCAGTGAGGTATAGAAAAAGCAGAAAGTCACAATCAACACCGAAAACACCAGAATATTCAGAGGCTGTCCGGGACCCAGTAAAAGAGCCAGATCAGCGAGAAATTCATAGCCGTCATTATTGCCAAACCAGGTTCCCAGAGATTGCGGGAACAACAGGAAAGAACTGGCAAAAATTGCCGGAATCACGCCAGCCATATTTACCTTCAGCGGCAAATGACTGGACTGACCCTGATACATCTTGCGACCCTGCTGACGGGGTGCATAGTTAACCGTAATGCGGCGCTGGGCACGCTCAACAAAAACCACACAGGCAACCACCACCGCAGCTAGCACTGCTACAACAAACAGCGCCAGCGGTTGAATCTGCCCTTCTGCTGCCTGCTCCAGTGCCTGGCCGATGGCTGTCGGCAAGCTGGCAACAATGCCGGCAAAAATAAGTAAGGATATTCCGTTGCCAACACCGCGCTCAGTAATCTGCTCGCCCAGCCACATCAGGAACATGGCACCACAGATCAATGACACGATGGCAGTAAAATAAAAACTGAAATTGGGCTCAAAAGAAATCGGCGCCAGCAGGCCTGTGGTCATGGCGACTGCCTGAACACTGGCGAACAGCAAGGCCCCGTAACGCGTATACTGGGTAATCTTGCGACGTCCTGACTCGCCTTCCTTCTTCAGCTGTTCGAGCTGCGGCGTGGTGGCTGTCAGTAACTGCATGATAATTGAAGAAGTAATGTAGGGCATGATTCCCAGAGCGACAATACTCATACGCTCAATCGCACCACCGGAAAACATGTTGAACAGCCCCAGGAAAGTTCCCTGATTCTGGTTAAACAGTGCCTGTAGTTGATCCGGGTTAATCCCCGGGACCGGAATATGAGTGCCGATACGATAAACAAAAATAGCGAACAGCACGAAAAGCAGTCGGGCTTTCAGTTCAGCCAAACCGTCTCCTTTTCCTGCTTGCATGCCCGCCTGGGCTACGCCTTTCTTTGCCATTATTTTATCGCTTTTTTACTCTTCGACTTTACCGCCGGCAGCTTCAATTGCCGCCCTGGCGCCTTTACTGACTTCAAGACCTTTTACAGTAACTGCTTTTGTCAGGTCACCGGACAGCATGATTTTTACCCGTTTGGTATTGCGGTCAATTATGTTGGCTTTTTCCAGCGCAACCAGATCAACCACTTCCGCTTCAACCTTGTTTAATTCAGCTGTACGGACTTCTGCTTTGCTCATGCCCACACGTGAAGTAAAACCAAATTTCGGCAGACGTTTCTGCAGGGGCATCTGGCCACCTTCAAATCCAGGCTTAACTGTACCGCCGGAACGTGAAAGCTGACCCTTGTGACCACGGCCACAGGTTTTTCCCCAACCACTACCTACTCCGCGGCCTACTCGTTTTTTCGAGTGAATAGCACCAGGAGCACTTTGAATATCATTTAATCTCATTACTACTCTCCCTCCACCTGAACCAGATGACGGACTTTATTGATCATGCCACGTACAGCGGCAGTATCCTGAAGTTCAACTTCATGACGCACACGACGCAGACCCAGTCCGGTTAGACAGGCCTTGTGTTTCTTCAAAGCGCCAATCGGGCTTTTAATCAGGGTCACTTTTACCGTTTTATCTGCCATGACTGTTTACCTGTTCGTTTCTTCTGGCTGTTAGCCAACTATTTCCAATCAACAACTTCTAACCAACAATCTCTTCAATTTTCTTGCCGCGTTTTTCAGCTACTTCATCCGGAGAGCGCATATGCTGCAGTCCTTTGAATGTTGCGTGCACCACGTTAACCGGATTGGTAGAACCGTAGCATTTCGCCAGCACGTTATGTACACCCGCCAGTTCAAGAATCGCACGCATTGCACCTCCGGCAATGACGCCCGTACCTTCCGAAGCCGGCTGCATATAAATATTCGACGCACCATGACGAGCTTTAACCGGATACTGCAGAGTACCACCATCCAGTTTCACTGAAATCATATTGCGACGCGCTGCTTCCATGGCCTTCTGAATTGCCAGTGGAACTTCACGCGCTTTGCCGCGGCCAAACCCGACCCGGCCATTGCCGTCACCGACAGCTGTCAGAGCGGTAAAACCAAAAATTCGTCCGCCTTTAACAACCTTTGCAACACGATTGACCTGGATCAGTTTTTCCTGCAGGCCTTCTTCGTTTCTGTTTTGCTCGTTTTTCAATGCCATAACTTAATCCACATTCCTAGAATTCAAGTCCGCCTTCACGTGCCGCTTCAGCCAGGGCTTTAACGCGCCCGTGGTACCGATAACCGCTACGATCAAAGGCGACTTTGGTGATACCTGCCGACTTTGCTTTTTCAGCAATTTTTTTACCGATCTCGGCAGCTGAATCCACATTCCCGGTTTTCTTTTCACCCAGAGAAGAAGCCGTCACCAGAATCTTGTTGTCAGGTGAAATAATCTGGGCATAAATATGCCGCGGGCTGCGATAAACCGTCAGACGGTTAACGCGCAACTCACTGATTTTCGCTCTCGCTCTTCTGGCTCTGCGCAGACGCGATTCCTTCTTCTCATTCATTGCTCTAATTGCCTCAAATGGTATTACTTGTTTATTTTTTCTTGGCTTCTTTACGATAGACGTATTCGTCAGTGTAGCGAATGCCTTTGCCTTTATAGGGCTCCGGTGGTCTGAATTTTCGAATTTCAGCTGCCACCTGACCAACCTGCTGCTTATCAGCACCCTTGATCACAATTTCTGTCTGGCTCGGAGTTTCTGCGCTAATGCCTTCCGGCAGTTCATAGTCAATCGGATGCGAGTAACCGACAACCAGATTCAGTGTTTTGCCCTGTGCCTTGGCACGATAACCGACGCCAATCAAGGTCAGCTTTTTCTCAAAACCCTTGGCCACACCCTCGACCATATTGTTGACCAGTGAGCGATAGGTGCCTGTCAGTGCAACAGCATTTTTGCCCTTGCCCTTGGGTGAAAATTTGAGCTGATTTTCCTCAGTAACGATTTCAATTTCTTCGTGCACAGGCATCTCAAGCGAACCCTGGCTGCCTTTCAAGGTGATCAGGCCATTAGCGATAACGGCTTCCACACCACTGGGTAAATCAACTGGAGCATTTGCTATTCTGGACATATCTTTGCTCTATAATTTCGTTAACAACTATTAAATAACTATTAGAAGACGGTGCAGAGTATCTCGCCACCAACACCAGCCTGACGTGCAGCTTTATCGGTCATGACTCCCTTGTTAGTGGAGATAATCGCTACGCCCAGTCCGGCACGGACTTCCGGTAAATCTTCCCTGGAAACATAATGACGCAGTCCGGGACGGCTGCCGCGATGAATTTCTTCAATGACGCCCTGGCCTTTGTGGTACTTCAGCTCAACCGAAACTACCGGCTTAACCAGATCATCGCTGACCTGATAACCACTTATATAACCTTCATCCTTCAATACATCCAGGATCGCCAGCTTGGTTTTAGATGCAGGACATTCCACCGTATTCTTGTGCACCATCTGGGCATTTCTGATACGAGTCAGAAGATCTGCAATTGGGTCTGACATACTCATGCTTTTATATCTCCTAAACGCTTACCAGCTTGCCTTGGTCAGGCCTGGAACATCACCACGCATGGCCGCTTCTCTGAGTTTGTTTCTGCAAAGCTTGAACTTGCGGAACACACCGTGAGGACGACCGGTAATCTGGCAACGACGGGTCTGACGAACCGGGCTCGCATCACGTGGCAGTTTCTGCAGCTTAATCTGTGCATCCCACTTCTCATCATCGCTTGCAGTGGGGCTGCTGATAATTGCTTTCAGCTCAGCACGCTTGCTGGCGTACTTGGCAACAGTT
The DNA here is from genome assembly GCA_002414385.1 of Gammaproteobacteria bacterium UBA5109. Taxonomy (GTDB): domain Bacteria; phylum Pseudomonadota; class Gammaproteobacteria; order Pseudomonadales; family Pseudohongiellaceae; genus UBA5109. The sequence continues at coordinate 447,774 of DHZH01000006.1, read as the reverse complement.
TTGCTGCGTTTGTGTTCTCTTGCAATCATTGATGTTTTGGCCATCTGTTCTTTCCTCTAAAATTTGCTTTTACGCTGCTCGTTAAGCCTGTGCCTGGGCTTGCTGAGCCGGGGCTTCGCCACCTTTAAGCGGGAATCGCAATGCTCTTAACAAGGCTCTTCCTTCTTCATCACTCTGTGCAGTAGTTGTGATCGTTATATCCATTCCGCGCAGAGCATCGATCTTGTCATAATCGATTTCCGGAAAAATAATCTGCTCGCTGACACCGAGGGCGTAATTGCCACGTCCGTCAAATGACTTCGGATTAAGTCCCCGAAAGTCACGGATTCGCGGAATCGCTATATTGATCAGACGATCCAGGAATTCATACATACGCACGCCACGCAGGGTCACTTTTGCCCCCACAGGCCAGTCTTCACGAACTTTAAATCCGGCAATGGATTTACGCGCTTTTGTTACAAGCGGTTTCTGGCCACTGATTTGCGACAGATCATTCAGTGCACTTTCGAGCACTTTCTTGTCGCTGAATTCACCATTACCCATATTCAAAACCACTTTAGTGATTTTGGGCACTTCCATCGGGTTACGGTAATTGAACTTTTTGGTCAATTCCGGAATCACTTCGTTTTTGTATAAATCTCTTAATCGAGCCATCGTTCTAACCTGTTCTGTTTCTGTTGTTAAGCTTATTCAGCTCTTAATCAACCAGCGAACTGTCTGATTTAAAAATACGGACTTTGTTACCGTCTTCCTCAACTTTAAAACCGACACGATCGGCCTTTTCAGTTTTCGGGTTAAAAATCGCCACATTGGAAACCTGAATACCGGCTTCTTTCTCGATGATGCCGCCCTGCTGACCGATATTCGGATTCGGACGCGTATGGCGCTTAACCATATTGATGCCGGAAACAACCAGGCGGCCATTTTTCAGCACGCGAGTGATCTTTCCGCGTTTGCCTTTGTCGCGACCGGCGATAACAATTACTTCATCATCTCTTTTAAGCTTTTGCATTAGCCTTCTACCTAACCTTCTACAATCTACTAGAGCACTTCCGGCGCCAGAGAAATAATTTTCATAAATTTCGCGGTACGCAGTTCACGCGTTACCGGCCCGAATACACGTGTGCCGATCGGGGCTTCCTGAGTGTTCAGCAATATAGCTGCATTATCATCAAAGCGGATCAGTGACCCATCCTGACGTCGAACACCACTTTTGGTTCTAACAACCAGGGCATTAAGTACCTGGCCTTTTTTAACCTTGCCACGGGGAATTGCTTCTTTCACCGTTACTTTAATGACGTCACCTATTCTGGCATAACGTCTGTGAGAGCCGCCCAGTACCTTGATGCACATGACACGTCTTGCACCACTGTTATCCGCCACGTCTAAATATGACTGAGTTTGAATCATCTAACTTCTCCGCGCCTCTCGACCCTGCTACCTAAACTCTTAAACCTGTACGGCCTTCTCATCAATGGATACCAGCGCCCAGGTTTTCATTTTTGAAATTGGACGGACTTCCTTGATGGTTACCTTATCACCAGGATTACATTCATTTTTTTCATCGTGTGCATGTAACTTGGAAGACTTGGTGACGTACTTTCCGTAAACCGGATGCTTCACGCGTCTTTCCACCAAAACAGTGACTGTTTTTTCCATTTTGTTACTGACAACTTTACCAGTAGCAATACGTGCACGTTTTTCTTGTGTTTGAGCTTCTGACATTCTTATGAACCTGCTTTTTCACTAATCAGAGTTTTAACTCTGGCAATATCTTTTCTCACCACGGACAGCAAGTGAGTCTGGTTAAGCTGGCCAGTTGTTTTCTGCATTCTGTGACTAAACTGATCACGCAATAAGCCCTGTAAAACCTCATCGAGTTCTTCGACAGATTTTTCTCTTAGTTCTGTAGTATCAAGTCCGGCCATTACATCACCACCCTTTTCGCAAACTTGGTCGTAAATGGCAGTTTGGCAGCAGCAAGACGAAATGCCTCTTCTGCCATCTCTTCACTTACGCCTTCAATTTCAAACAGGACTCTGCCCGGCTGAATCTGGGCAACCCAGTACTCAACACTACCTTTACCTTTACCCTGGCGAACTTCCAGTGGTTTTTTGGTAATTGGTTTGTCCGGGAATACCCGAATCCAGATTTTACCGCCACGTTTCACGTGACGTGTTAAAGCCCGTCGTGCCGCTTCAATCTGACGCGCCGTCAGACGACCCCGATCCATAGCTTTCAGACCGTATTCGCCAAAACTCACTGCACTACCGCGATGTGCCAGACCACGATTACGGCCCTTCATCTGTTTGCGGAATTTTGTTCGCTTCGGTTGTAACATCTTAGTTCGTCCTCTTGCCTGCGCTTACTTGCTTTCTGAAGCAGCAGTGTCTTCATCAAAATTCAGTATTTCGCCCTTGAATATCCATACTTTGACACCGATGATGCCGTAAGTAGTCAATGCTTCACTGGTAGCGTAATCAATATCAGCGCGCAGTGTATGCAAAGGTACGCGTCCTTCGTGATAACGTTCGGAACGGGCAATTTCCGCACCGCCCAGACGACCACTTACCTGGACCTTGATACCTTCTGCACCCTGGCGCATGGCATTCTGCATAGCGCGTTTCATGGCGCGACGGAACATCACACGACGCTCCAGCTGCTGGGCAATACTGTCGGCAACCAGTTGGGCATCCAGATCCGGTTTACGAATTTCTTCAATATTGATGTGCACGGGCACACCCATTTTTGCACTCAGCAGACCACGCAGTTTTTCAACATCTTCACCTTTCTTACCAATTACAATGCCGGGGCGAGCAGTATAAATGGTGATTCGGGCAGTCTGTGCCGGGCGTTCAATTTCGACACGGGAAACCGAAGCCGCAGCCAGTTTCTTTTTAATCATGTCGCGAATTTCCATATCCTGCAGTAAATGTGCAGCATATTCCTCGCCACTGGCATACCAGACCGAAGTATGTTTTTTAACAATACCGAGTCTTATGCCTGTCGGGTTTACTTTCTGCCCCATGTTTACCCCTTGTCTTTATTTGTTAGGGCTTTCGTCATTGACCTTCACGGTAATATGACAATAGCGTTTTAAAATTCTGTCGGCCCGCCCTTTGGAACGCGGGCGAATGCGTTTCAGGGTTGTGCCTTCATCCACATAGATAGTGCTGACACGAAGCTCGTCAATATCCAGACCTTCATTGTGTTCGGCATTGGCAATTGCCGAATTCAGAACTTTTCTGATCAGTTCTGCAGCCTTTTTCGGGCTGAAGGTCAGTATTTCCAGCGCTTCTTCTACACCCAGACCACGAATCTGGTCAGCAACCAGTCGTGCTTTCTGAGCGCTTAGGTTTGCACCTCTGAGTTTCGCTGTCACTTCCATCTTCTTCTTTCCTCAAATACCTGTATAAGCTAGTAATAATGCCTTAACGAGCCTTTTTATCTGCAGCATGGCCACGGTAAGTTCGGGTCACAACAAATTCACCAAGCTTGTGCCCCACCATATCTTCACTGATAAGAATCGGCACGTGCTGGCGACCGTTATGGACTGCAATCGTCAGACCGAGCATTTCCGGAGAAACCATGGACCGTCTGGACCAGGTTTTTATCGGCTTACGATCATTGTTCTCAGCTGCGACCTGCACTTTCTTCAATAAATGAAGATCTATAAACGGGCCTTTTTTTAGAGATCTTGGCACTGTCTTTAAGCTCCTGTTCTCTTATCTGCTCGAATTACGACGGCGCACAATCATGCCATCCGTACGTTTATTACTTCTTGTCTTGTAACCTTTGGTCGGTGTACCCCAGGGTGATACCGGATGACGGCCTCCTGAAGTTCTGCCTTCACCACCACCATGGGGATGATCGACCGGGTTCATGGCTACACCACGAACTGTCGGACGTACACCGCGCCAGCGTTTGGCACCAGCTTTGCCCAGTGATCGCAGGCTGTGTTCGCTGTTAGACACCTGTCCCAGCGTTGCACGGCAATCAGCCAGTACTTTACGCATCTCACCGGAACGCAGCCGCAGGGTAGCGTAACGGCCTTCACGGGCAACCAGCTGTACTGCTGCGCCGGCACTGCGGGCCATCTGAGCACCACGTCCAGGCTTCAATTCCACACAATGCACGGTGCTGCCTACAGGAATATTGTTCAAAGGCAGACAATTACCCGGTTTCATCGGTACCGCAGTACCGGAATACAGTTCATCACCAGCGGATACTTTTGCCGGTGCAATTATGTAACGGCGCTCACCATCAGCATATTTCAGCAGGGCAATATTGGCGCTGCGATTCGGATCATATTCAAGCCGCTCTACAACAGCAGGGATATTATCCTTGTCACGACGGAAATCGATGATGCGGTACTTCTGTTTATGTCCCCCACCAGCATGACGTCGTGTAATACGACCGGCATTGTTACGCCCGCCGTTTTTTGTTTTCTTCTCCAATAAAGGCGCATACGGCTGGCCTTTATGCAGATCAGGGTTTACAACCTTGACTACAAAGCGGCGGCCTGCTGAAGTAGGCTTACTTTTTACAACTGGCATAATCTTCTCCTACCTTCCTTCTGCACCTTTAAGCCAACTCGGCAAAGTCAATTTCCTGACCCTGCTCCAAGCGGACATAGGCTTTTTTCCAATTGGACCGACGGCGAATTTTGCCACGTGCGGTGCGTTTGGTTTTACCTTTTACATTAAGTACCTGCACATCTTTAACCTCGACATCAAAAAGGCTTTCAACAGCTTCCTTGATTTCGGGTTTGGTAGCATCAATCGCAACCTTGAAAGTCACCTGGTTGTTATCCTCAGAAATAATTGAGGATTTTTCCGAGATGTGCGGACCACGAATAATTGTTAACAGTCGTTCCTGTTTCATGCCAGCATCCCCTCTACTTTCTTCAAGGCCGGCACAGTCATCAGCACCTTATCGAATCCAATCAGGCTGACCGGATCCACCGCAGAAGCATCCCGCACATCTACCTTGTACAGATTGCGCGCAGCCAGATACAGATTCTTGTCCACTTCATCGCTTATGATCAGCACATCTTTAAGATCAAATTCGGAAAGCTTCTGAACCAGGCCTTTGGTCTTGTGGTTGTCAACGGTGAACTCATCAACGACGAGGAGTCGTTCCTGACGGATTAATTCGGAAAGGATGCAGCGAAGGGCGCCGCGATACATTTTTTTGTTAATTTTCTTGGAATGATCCTGAGGTCTTGCAGCAAAAGTAACGCCACCTGAACGCCAAATCGGGCCTCGGGTGCTACCGGCACGGGCACGGCCTGTGCCTTTCTGGCGCCATGGCTTGCGTCCACCACCGCTGACTTCGGCACGGGTCTTTTGCTTGACTGAACCCTGACGGGCACCGGCCATATAGGTTACGACAACCTGGTGCACCAGGCTTTCATTAAATTCTTTAGCGAAACTCTCGTCGGAAACGCTTACTGTTTTGCTGGTCTTCTTACCAGGCGCTGCAACATTAATATCCATTGCTTACCCCCTTGAAGACTTGACTTTGATTGCTGGAGAAATGATCACGTCTGCTCCTGTAGCACCAGGTATTGCACCTTTGATCATGATGAGGTTGTTTTCGACATCAACTTTGACGACTTCAAGACCCTGTGTGGTCACCGTCACGTTACCCATCTGGCCTGACATTTTCTTGCCTTTCCAGACCCGGCCAGGAGTTTGACACTGTCCGATTGAACCCGGGGCACGATGTGACAGCGAGTTACCGTGAGTCGCATCCTGCATGTGGAAATTGTGGCGCTTGATAGTACCCTGAAAACCCTTACCTTTTGAGGTTCCGGTTACATCGACCATCTGACCAGTTTCGAATTTTTCAACGGAAATTTCCGAACCCGCAGCAAGTTCCTGCTCGCTGAGTTCAGCTTCTTCCAGTCGAAATTCCCACAGACCACGGCCTGCATCGACTCCTGCTTTGGCAAAATGGCCTGCCCTGGATTTGGAGACATGTGAAGCCTTCACAGAACCTGCAGTGACCTGAATGGCACTGTAGCCATCAGCTTCAACTGTTTTAATCTGCGTGACGCGGTTGGGAATTACTTCCACAACTGTTACGGGTATAGAGGACCCTTCTTCGGTGAAAATGCGGGTCATCCCGCTTTTTCGACCGACTAAGCCAATCGACATTGTTATAACCTCATCGTGTATGGGGCTGAAACCCACTATGGCTGCTTTCGCATTCCACCATGTTTTGTTTGTATCCCTGAAACACAGGGACGACTACTTGTTGTATTTAGAGTGCCAGCTTTGAGATGGGCAGACACTTACTGCTTTAGTAAGGTATCGGAGTCTTGACTCCGATACCCCGTAATTCTTAACCCAGGCTGATCTGGACTTCCACACCAGCGGCCAGGTCGAGCTTCATAAGAGCATCAACGGTCTTTTCCGTTGGCTCCACAATATCCAGGAGACGTTTGTGTGTTCTGATTTCATACTGGTCGCGAGCATCTTTATTTACATGCGGCGAAATCAGCACTGTAAAACGTTCTTTGCGCGTTGGCAGAGGAATAGGCCCCTTTACCTGTGCACCTGTACGTTTCACCGTGTCTACTATTTCCAGTGTAGACTTGTCGATAAGCCCGTGATCAAAGGCTTTAAGTCGTATTCTAATTCGCTGGTTCTGCATGCGACCAACATCTCCTGTCTATTTTTAAAGAACATTTTCAGGCGAGGCACAGGACTTACCCTTTCCCCCGCGAAAAAAGAGCGCAAATTGTAAGGATGCGGCCTCCCAGTGTCAAGCTGTTAATGCAGCTTTGGCTTAACTTTTACCAAACTCCTTGTGGCCTGAAGCGGGAGGCTTACTGGCCTGTATAGCTATCCAGCAACACGCGGAGCCCATCCGGCTGCATATCACTCAAGAGGGGTACGGCGACATTGATAATAGTTGTCGGACTGGGGATCATATCGATCGCTGTCTCGATATCGGCTATGCTGCTGGCGCCCTCATGCTGTGCCAGCAGGCGGTTCACTGTGGCGGTAGTGTGGATAGCCCCGAACATGATGCCGATGGCCTCCACGCGGCCATCGCTGAACTCCAGCACCAGCGCTCCGCCAGAGCTGGATTCAGTGGCATCACAGTTGGTATACAGCGAATGCCCGGCACCCAGGATGGCTCCTGGTACCGGTTTCCAGACCGAGCACTGATCAGATATCTGAATGCGTGGCGCACCCTGTGCAGGACTACGGTTACCCGCATAAAGCTTGATTTCACCTTCACCGCTTTCCAGTATGTTCATTAACTGTTCAAAACTGCGCTGCGTCATCGGAATAGCATGCGGAACCCGCAGCCCGGTCATGACACTCAGCCCCCAGTCATTCCTGATAAAATCAGCCGGATCAGCCTGCAAAAGGTTACCAGCTCGGATATTATCCAGCGGCAGCAATGCTTCCTCAGCTACAGGCCGGAACAGGCAGTCATGATGGTACTGATTGTCAGTATTATCACGAAAACTGTGCCCGGAGCTCAGCAAGAGCGTAAACTCATTGGGTTGACCGGCATCAATGAAGAACCCGCTGGCTCCGCGTTGTTCACCTGAATTTGCCGCAATGCAGAATACTTCCCCGGTAGCCTGAATAGTGAGGTTTTCTGTTTCCGTCAGCGGGTCACGGCGATTGATGCCGTCATAGGTAAAATTAACTGCATTTGCCGTGCTTAACAGTAGCAGACCAGCCAGGAAAATTAAGACTCTGATTATCGTCATGCCGCTAATGGTGCGCGATGCCGGAAAAAATCACAAGAATCTGCCTGTAAGCCGGATTGAATAACAGAACGGGCACAAAAAAGCCCTCTCGAGAGGGCTTTTTTATCAACTTTGGCTGTTTAACCCTTACCGTCAATAATCCCTTCCGCCACATTGTTCGGAACTTCACCATATTTATCAAATTCCATGGTGTAAGTTGCGCGACCCTGGGTAGCTGAACGCAGATCGGTTGAGTAACCAAACATTTCCGCCAGCGGGACTTCAGCATTGATGATTTTACCTGCTGCTGAATCTTCCATGCCCTGAACAATTCCGCGACGACGGTTCAGGTCACCCATGACGTCTCCCATGTATTCTTCCGGAGTAACCACCTCAACTTTCATGATGGGCTCCAACAGTGCCGGGTCTGCCTGTTTGGCACCAGCCTTCAGGGCCATGGAACCGGCAATTTTAAAGGCCATTTCAGATGAGTCGACATCATGGAAAGAGCCATCATAAAGGGTCACTTTCATGGCCAGTAGTGGATAACCGGCTATACAACCATTCTTCATCTGTTCCTGCACACCTTTGTCAACCGCAGGAATGTATTCCTTGGGTACCGCACCACCAACGATTTCATTGACGAACTCGTATTCAGAATCAGCCGGCAGCGGCTCAAGACGCAACCAGACGTGACCATACTGACCACGACCACCCGACTGCTTGACGTGCTTGCCTTCGATTTCTATCGGCTTGCGAATCGTTTCACGATAGGCTACCTGCGGCTTACCGATATTCGCCTCGACATTGAATTCACGACGCATACGGTCAACCAGAACATCCAGATGCAGCTCACCCATTCCTGAGATAATGGTCTGGCCTGATTCCTCATCGGTTTCGACACGAAAAGACGGGTCTTCCTGGGCCAGCTTGCCCAGCGCAATACCCATTTTTTCCTGGTCGGCCTTGGTTTTCGGCTCCACGGCCACGGAAATTACCGGCTCCGGGAAATCCATTTTTTCCAGAGTAATAATATGGTCCTCAGCACACAGTGTCTCACCTGTTGTGACGTCTTTCAGACCAATGGCAGCAGCAATGTCGCCAGCCAGCACTTCCTTGATCTCTTCACGCGAGTTGGCATGCATTTGCACCATACGTCCAACCCGCTCTTTCTTGTCTTTCAAGGGGTTATACACCGAATCCCCTGAATTCAACTTACCGGAATAGACCCGGAAAAAGGTCAGCGTGCCAACAAAAGGATCAGTGGCGATCTTGAATGCCAGGGCTGCAAACGGCGCGTTATCGTCGGATTCACGTATTGCCGGTGTTTCACCGTCTTCCAGTACACCCTGAATGGCTTTTACTTCAGTCGGTGAGGGCAGGTATTCCACCACGGCATCCAGCATCGCCTGTACGCCCTTGTTCTTGAATGCGGAACCGCAAAGCGTCGGTACAATTTCTGTTGAAAGAGTCTGAATACGCAGACCTTGCTTAATTTCAGCTTCAGTTAACTCACCACCTTCAAGGTATTTATCCATCAACTCTTCTGTTGCTTCTGCGGCAGATTCCACCACCAGTTCATGCCACTTCTGCGCTTCGGCTTTCAGGTTTTCAGGAATCTCGGCATATTCAAAAGTTGTGCCCTGGTCTTCCTCATTCCAGATAATCTGTTTCATCTTGACCAGGTCGATTACGCCCCTGAACTCATCTTCGGCACCGATTGCCAGCTGAATCGGCACCGGCTTTGCACCCAGGCGATCTTTCATCTGCTGCACGACTTTCAGAAAGTCGGCACCGGCACGGTCCATTTTATTGACGAATACCAGACGCGGCACCTGATAGCGGTTGGCCTGACGCCAGACTGTTTCAGTCTGCGGCTGCACACCGGAGCTGGCGCAAAGCACAACTACAGCACCATCCAGTACGCGCAGGGAACGTTCTACCTCAATGGTAAAGTCAACGTGTCCCGGGGTATCAATAATATTGATGCGGTACTGATCAAACTGCTTGTCCATACCATCCCAGAAACAGGTGGTCGCAGCCGAGGTAATGGTAATTCCACGCTCCTGCTCCTGTTCCATCCAGTCCATGACTGCTGCTCCATCATGTACTTCACCAATTTTGTGCGAAATACCGGTATAAAACAGAACACGTTCGGTCGTTGTTGTTTTACCGGCATCTACGTGTGCAACAATGCCAATATTACGATAACGATCTATAGGAGTTTTTCTAGCCACAGTCCAGACCTCAATAAATAAGTTCGTTGGTTAATTTCTTTTCGATGCTTAGAAACGGTAATGCGAGAAGGCTTTGTTTGCCTCTGCCATACGATGGACATCTTCCCGTTTCTTCACGGCAGAACCACGTCCTTCGGCCGCATCCATGATTTCTCCGGCCAGACGCAGCACCATGGATTTCTCACCACGACTGCGGGAATGTTCCACCAGCCAGCGCATGGCCAGAGCATTTCGACGTTCCGGTCGTACTTCAACCGGGACCTGATAGGTTGCACCACCGACGCGGCGGGATTTCACTTCCACCAGCGGAGCAATATTTTCCAGAGCAGTTTCGAAAGTCTCCAGTGCTTCCTTGTCGCCTTTTTCAGCAACAACATCCAGGGCACCATAGACAATTTTTTCAGCAACGGATTTCTTGCCATCAACCATGACATGGTTCATAAACTTGGCAAGGGTTTTGTTTCCGAACTTGGGATCAGGCAGAACTTCGCGCTTGGCGATTACTCTTCTTCTTGGCATGCTTTCCTCTCTTCAGGTCAATCCGGGATTTAGCAGAATTGCCACCCGGCCTTACTTTTAAAATTAAATTATTTTGGTCGCTTGGTTCCGTATTTTGAACGACCCTGTTTACGGTCCGATACGCCGGAAGTGTCCAGGCTGCCTCGAACTGTGTGATAGCGAACACCAGGTAAATCCTTGACCCTGCCACCGCGAATCAGTACTACTGAGTGTTCCTGCAGATTGTGGCCTTCACCACCAATATAGGAAGTCACTTCATAGGCATTGGTCAGGCGCACACGACACACTTTGCGTAAAGCGGAGTTCGGTTTCTTAGGTGTAGTTGTATATACACGCGTACAGACACCACGACGCTGGGGACAACCCTGCAGTGCCGGAACGTCACTTTTCTCTACTTTACTTCTTCTTGGCTTGCGAACCAGTTGGTTAACAGTTGCCATGCATTACTCCTGCATAAATTTTTGTTTTGTCCGAAAAGACAAAAGAGGCGCGATTTTAAAGAGCTGCCTCTTTATAGTCAACTTTCTCGCCCTGTCATAGTGGCTTTCCGGAGTTTAATCCTCGCTTTTTTGGCTGGCTGAGGATTCTACTTCAGATTTCAGTGCCTCACTCAGTGCTGCTTCCACATCACTGGCAGAAACACTGTCGCTATCTTCTTCTGCAAGACGACGTGCTTCAGCCTGCAAGCGACGGGTTTCGTGATAGGCCAGACCGGTTCCTGAAGGAATCAGGCGACCAACCACCACGTTTTCTTTCAGGCCCTGCAGGTAATCGCGCTTGCCGGTAACTGCTGCTTCGGTAAGCACCCGCGTGGTTTCCTGGAAGGAAGCTGCTGAAATAAAGGATTCTGTTGCCAGAGACGCTTTGGTAATACCCAGCAGCACACGGTCAATCTTGGCCGGCTGCTTGCCATCCGCGACGAGTTTTTCGTTTTCCATTCTGACGCGAATGTACTCAACCTGCTCACCCTTGATGAAGGACGAATCGCCCATTTCAAGAATTTCGGCTTTTCGCAGCATCTGCCGGACAATCACCTCGATGTGTTTGTCGTTAATGCGCACACCCTGCAGACGGTAGACATCCTGAACCTCATTGACAATATACTGAGCCAGTGCTTCCACACCTTTCAGACGCAGAATATCATGCGGGCTCGGCGGTCCATCGGAAACAACTTCACCCTTTTCAATGGACTCGCCCTCAAAGACAGTCATCTGACGCCATTTTGGAATCAGCACTTCATAATGATCACTGCCATCGGTCGGTGTAATCACCAGTCGCCGTTTACCCTTGGTTTCCTTACCGAAACTGACGGTACCGGAAATCTCTGCCAGAATTGCTGGTTCTTTCGGCTTACGCGCTTCGAAGAGGTCAGCCACTCGTGGCAGACCACCGGTGATATCACGGGTTTTTGAACCTTCCTGCGGAATACGGGCAATAACATCACCGATTTCCACTTTAGCGCCGTCTTCCGTTCCGACAATAGCTTTGGCAGGCATGAAGTAATGCGCAGGAACATTGGTTCCAGGCAGCTCCAGAGCCTTGCCACGACCGTCAACCAGAGAGATCGCAGGACGTAAATCCTTACCGGCCGAAGGACGTTCAGCTGTTTCCATGACGGAAATGCTCGACAGTCCGGTAATTTCATCCGTCTGATGCGTCACACTCAGGCCTTCTTCCATATCATTGAATTTCACCTTACCGGCAATTTCCACGATGATCGGGTGAGTATGCGGATCCCAGGTCGCAATAACCTGACCAATTTCCACTTCAGTATTATCTTCACCGTTGATTACGGCACCATAAGGCAGTTTATATCGTTCACGCTCACGGCCCTGCGTATCATTGACAAACAGTTCGCCTGATCGGCTTACCACGACCAGTTCACCACTGGTCCGTTTTACTGTTTTCATGTTGTGCAGGTGAATCGTACCGTTGGTTTTCACCTGGATACTGTCAGCTGCAGTAGCACGTGATGCTGCACCACCAATATGGAAAGTACGCATGGTCAGCTGGGTACCCGGCTCACCGATTGACTGAGCGGCAACAACGCCGACAGACTCGCCGATATTCGCCAGATGACCACGACCAAGGTCGCGACCGTAACACAGTCGGCAAATGCCCTGTTCAGCATCACAGGTGATGGCAGAACGGACAATCACCTCATCGATGCTGTTTTTCTCCAGCACCTCAAGCATTTTTTCCGTAATCAGGGTGCCTGATTCGAGGACCAGCTCGCCGTCATCATTGACAATATCTTTTGCAACAACACGACCGAGAACCCGCTCACCCAGCGGAGCAATAATATCGCCGCCTTCGATAATCGGTGTCATGGTCAGTCCGTTTTCAGTACCGCAGTCCTGTTCCTTGATGACCAGGTCCTGGGAGATATCTACCAGACGGCGGGTCAGGTAACCGGAGTTGGCAGTTTTCAGCGCCGTATCCGCCAGACCCTTACGGGCACCGTGTGTGGAAATGAAGTACTGCAGAATATTCAAACCTTCACGGAAGTTTGCGGTAATCGGCGTTTCGATAATGGAGCCATCAGGCTTCGCCATCAGACCTCGCATACCAGCTAGCTGACGAATCTGTGCGGGGGAACCCCTGGCACCGGAATCAGCATATATATATACCGAGTTGAAGGATTCCTGCTCTTCTTCCTCACCGTCACGGTTAGTGACTTTTTCCTTGGACAGACCGTCCATCATGGACTTGGCAACCTGATCATTGGCACGCGACCAGATATCGATAACCTTGTTGTATTTCTCACCCTGGGTTACCAGGCCGGAGGCAAACTGCGATTCAATTTCAGCCACTTCCGCTTCGGCATTACCAATCAGTTTGGCTTTACCATCCGGGATCTCAAAATCATTCACGCCGATTGAAGAACCTGACCAGGTTGAGTATTTATAACCCATGTACATCAACTGGTCAGCAAAGATAACGGTTTCTTTCAAACCGACATCGCGATAGCAGCGGTTGATGACTGAGGAAATCTGTTTCTTGGCCATCTTCTGGTTGACCACGGAAAAAGGCATACCATCAGGCACAATATCAAACAGTATTACCCGACCAACGGTACTTTCAACGATGGAAGTTGATTCCTGGCGTTCACCTTCTTCGCTGAAGACCACTTCTTTCAGACGGACCTTGATACGCGCCTGCAGGTGGACGTTACCGGAATCAAATGCTTTCAGGACTTCACTGGGGCTGGCAAAGACCATGCCCTCACCTTTGGCATTAATACGCTCACGGGTCATGTAATAAAGACCCAGCACCACGTCCTGTGAAGGCACAATAATCGGTTCACCGGAAGCCGGTGACAGAATATTGTTGGTGGACATCATCAATGAACGCGCCTCAAGCTGCGCTTCCAGGGTCAACGGAATATGTACCGCCATCTGGTCACCGTCAAAGTCGGCGTTATAGGCAGCACACACCAGCGGGTGCAACTGAATTGCTTTACCTTCAATCAGTACCGGCTCAAATGCCTGAATACCAAGACGGTGCAGCGTTGGGGCCCGGTTCAGCAGGATCGGGTGCTCACGAATAACTTCAGCGAGAATATCCCAGACTTCAGCTGTCTCTTTTTCCACCATTTTCTTGGCGGCTTTAATTGTGGTTGCGGTACCGCGACGAATCAGTTTTCCGAGAATAAAAGGTTTGAATAATTCCAGCGCCATTTTCTTCGGCAGACCGGCCTGATGCAGTCTCAGGGTCGGGCCCACCACAATAACGGAACGGCCGGAGTAATCCACACGTTTACCCAGCAGGTTCTGACGGAAGCGTCCCTGTTTACCCTTGATCATGTCAGCCAGTGATTTCAGCGGACGCTTGTTGGAACCGGTAATTGCACGACCACGACGACCATTATCCAGCAAGGCATCTACGGCTTCCTGCAGCATACGTTTTTCATTACGCACAATAATGTCAGGTGCGTTCAGATCCAGCAGACGTTTCAGACGGTTGTTACGGTTGATCACCCGGCGATACAGATCGTTAAGATCAGACGTTGCGAAACGGCCTCCATCAAGCGGCACCAGCGGACGTAAATCAGGTGGCAGAACCGGTAATACAGACAGAACCATCCACTCGGGCTTGTTGCCGGAATTGATAAAACCGTCCAGCAGTTTCAGTCGCTTGGTCAGTTTTTTCAGTTTGGTTTCACTGTTGGTATTTGGTATTTCCTCACGCAATTCATTGGCTTCTTCTACAATTTCCATGTCGGACATCAGATCCTGAATCGCTTCAGCACCCATCTTGGCCTGGAAATCATCGCCGAATTCTTCCAGCGCTTCATAATACTGTTCGTCATTGAGCAACTGACCGCGTTCCAGCGTCGTCATTCCCGGATCGGTCACAACAAAAGATTCGAAATAAAGAATTCGTTCGATATCACGCAGGGTCATGTCCAGCAGCAGACCAATACGTGAAGGCAGTGATTTCAGAAACCAGATATGCGCAACCGGACTGGCCAGTTCGATATGTCCCATGCGCTCCCGGCGCACTTTGGAAAGTGCCACTTCAACACCGCATTTTTCACAGATGACACCGCGATGCTTGAGGCGCTTGTATTTGCCGCACAGACATTCATAGTCTTTAACCGGACCAAAAATTTTGGCACAGAACAGACCTTCACGTTCCGGTTTGAATGTACGATAGTTGATGGTTTCAGGTTTTTTAACTTCACCGAAGGACCAGGAGCGAATTAACTGGGGTGATGCCAGCCCAATTCGAATAGAGTCGAAATCCTTCGCTTGTGATTGTGACTTAAGTAAACCTAACAGGTCTTTCATGTTATTCCTCCGCCTGCTGTTGTCGAACAGTCAGGAAAAATTACTTTAGTTGTCGCTTTCAAGTTCCATGTCAATGCCCAGAGAACGAATCTCTTTAACCAGTACGTTAAAGGATTCCGGCATTCCTGCTTCCATGCGGTGATCACCATCAACAATGTTTTTGTACATCTTCGTACGACCACTTACATCATCCGATTTCACAGTCAGCATCTCCTGCAGGGTGTATGCTGCACCATAGGCTTCCAACGCCCAGACCTCCATCTCTCCGAAGCGCTGACCACCAAACTGGGCTTTACCACCCAGCGGCTGCTGCGTAACAAGGGAATAGGAACCGGTGGATCGGGCATGCATCTTGTCATCAACCAGATGGTTAAGCTTCAGCATGTACATGATGCCTACTGTCACTTTACGATCGAAAGATTCACCAGTTCGACCGTCATACAAAGTGATCTGGCCATCTTCGCTCATGTCAGCCAGTTTCAGTAATTCCTTGATTTCACGCTCATTGGCCCCGTCAAAGACAGTAGTTGCCATCGGCACACCGTCTTTCAGGTTGCTGCACAGCTCCAGTATTTCATCGTCACTCAGGCTGTTGAGATCTTCCTGACGTCTGGCATTTCCAATACCGTTATAAATCTGTTCCAGGAGTTTACGTACATCAGTAAGTTTTTGTTCCTGCTGAACCATGGCATTAATCTTTTCACCCAGACCCTTGGCGCTGGCGCCAAGATGAGTTTCCAGGATCTGACCGACGTTCATTCGCGAAGGTACACCCAGCGGATTCAGTACGATATCAACCGGATTGCCTTTTTCATCATAAGGCATGTCTTCCTCAGGCATCACGACTGAGATAACGCCCTTGTTACCATGACGTCCAGCCATCTTGTCACCGGGTTGAATACGACGTTTAATAGCCAGGTAAACCTTGACGATTTTCAGCACACCCGGTGCCAGATTGTCGCCCTGAGTCAGTTTGCGTTTCTTGTCTTCAAAACGTGCATCCAGCTCCTCACGACGTTCTTTCAGCTGAGCGCCGGCTTTTTCAAGCTGCTCGCTCATTTCGTCATTGACCAGACGCAGTTTGAACCACTCATCCGCTTTCAGACCATCAAGATATTCTGCGGTCAGGGTATCGCCTTTTTTCAGTCGCGGACCGCCTGAAACTTTTTTACCCAGCAGGGCTTTACGCAATCGCTGGAAAGTCGCAGCTTCAACAATACGATACTCGTCTTCAATATCCTTTCTGACTTTTTCCAGCTGCAGCTCTTCAATTTCCAGTGCACGCTTGTCTTTTTCCAGACCATCACGGGTAAAGATCTGCACATCAATCACAGTACCTTTTACCGAGCTGGGAACTCGCAGAGAAGTATCTTTTACGTCAGATGCTTTTTCACCAAAGATTGCACGTAAAAGTTTTTCTTCAGGAGTAAGCTGGGTTTCACCCTTTGGAGTTACCTTACCGACCAGAATATCACCGGCATTAACTTCTGCGCCGATATAAACCACACCGGATTCATCCAGGCGACCCAGTGCATTTTCACCGACATTGGGAATATCAGCAGTGATTTCTTCCGACCCAAGCTTGGTATCACGGGCAATACAGGTCAGCTCCTGAATGTGGATTGAAGTAAATCGATCTTCTTTAACCACACGCTCGGAAATAAGAATTGAATCCTCAAAGTTATAACCGTTCCAGGGCATAAAGGCGATACGCATATTCTGGCCCAGTGCCAGCTCTCCCATATCAATGGAAGGACCGTCAGCCAGAATGTCACCGGAAGCCACCTGGTCACCCACCTTCACCAGCGGACGCTGGTTGATACAGGTGTTCTGATTGGAGCGGGTATATTTAATCAGATTATAGATATCCACCCCGGCTTCACCGGCTACTGTTTCTTCATCGTTTACGCGAACAATGATACGTGCGGCATCAACACTGTCGATTACACCACCACGTTTGGAAATAACACATACACCGGAATCACGGGCAACGTGTCTTTCCATGCCGGTACCTACCAGCGGTTTTTCCGCGATCAGGGTCGGCACAGCCTGACGCTGCATGTTGGAACCCATCAAGGCCCGGTTGGCATCATCGTGTTCCAGGAAAGGAATCAGTGAAGCGGCAACTGATACAACCTGTTGCGGACTGACATCCATAAAATCAATCTGTTCTTTGCCCACCAGAGTAAATTCATTCTGGTGACGTACTGAAATCATGTCATCGACAAAGCGGCCTTTGGCATCCAGGGGAGAACTGGCCTGGGCAATCACATAATTACTTTCTTCAATAGCAGACAGGTACACAATTTCATCACTGACAACGCCATTGATTACTTTACGCACCGGACTTTCCAGAAAACCATATTTATTGGTCTGGGCATAGGTTGCCAGTGAGTTAATCAGACCGATATTCGGTCCCTCTGGTGTCTCAATCGGGCACACACGACCATAATGGGTCGGGTGTACGTCACGAACCTCAAATCCGGCTCGCTCACGTGTAAGGCCGCCTGGTCCCAGAGCTGAAATACGACGTTTGTGTGTCACTTCCGAAAGCGGATTATTCTGATCCATAAACTGTGACAACTGGCTGGAACCGAAAAATTCTTTAATCGCAGCCGCTACCGGTTTGGCATTGATCATATCCTGCGGCATCAGGCCTTCACTGTCAGCCATCGACAGACGTTCTTTTACCGCTCGCTCAACACGTACCAGACCTACACGGAACTGGTTCTCTGCCATTTCACCAACAGAACGGATACGTCGGTTACCCAAGTGGTCAATATCATCAACGGAACCAAAACCGTTCCGGATTCCGACCAGGGTTTTGATTACATCCACGATATCCTCGCGACTCAGAACACCGGAGCCTTCTGATTCTTCCCGACCAAGCCGTCGATTAAATTTCATGCGACCGACCACAGACAGGTCATAGCGTTCTTCCGAGAAGAACAGATTGGCAAACAGGTTTTCTGCTGATTCTTTTGTCGGTGGTTCACCCGGACGCATCATGCGATAGATTTCCACCAAAGCTTCCAGCCTGTTTTCCGTAGAGTCGGTACGCAGGGTATCCGAAATAAACGGTCCGCAATCCAGGTCATTGGTGTAAATCGTTTCAAATTCCTTGATCTTGGAGTTCTGCAGGGTTTCCAGAACTTCTTCTGTGATTTCCGTGTTACACGGCAACAGAATCTCACCAGTTTCCTGGTCAATGATGTCGGCTGCCAACGCATTCCCCAGCAAAAATTCATTCGGTATATCCAGCTTGGTCAGTTTGGCTTCTTCCATTTCGCGGATATGACGGGCTGTAATTCTTGATCCGGCATTTACGATGACGCTACGCTTGTTTTTAACATCGAAATTCAGCACCACACCGCGCAATCTGGAAGGCACAAGTTCCATCGAAAAAGAGCCGTCCTTGCCAATAAAATATTTATTATTGTCATAGAACATCTCCAGGATTTCCTGGGTACTGTAATCCAGTGCTTTTAACAGAATAGACGCCGGTAATTTACGCCGACGGTCAATACGCACATACACCATATCCTTGGGATCAAACTCGATATCCAGCCAGGAACCGCGATAGGGAATAATCCGCGCTGAGTAGAGCAGTTTTCCTGAACTGTGGGTTTTACCTTTGTCATGGTCAAAAAATACGCCTGGCGAACGGTGCAACTGAGAAACCACCACCCGCTCGGTGCCGTTGATGACAAAAGTACCACTGTCTGTCATCAGGGGAATTTCACCCATGTAAACTTCCTGTTCCTTGATGTCCTTGATGACTTTAGCAGTCGACTCTTTCTCGTAAATAATCAGTCTGACTTTAACTTTCAGTGACACAGCATAAGTTGTGCCGCGCAATATACATTCACTGACATCAAATTCCGGTTTGCCAAGTCGATAGGAAACATACTCCAGCAGAGCTTTACCGGAGTATGAAACAATTGGGAATACTGACTTGAAGGCGGCATGCAGACCCTGATCAAGGCGCTCCTCGGAATCAATGTCTGCTTGAGTAAACTGTTTGTATGAATCAATCTGGATGGCCAGAAGATAAGGAATATCCATAACACTTTGCAGTTTGCTAAAGTCCTTACGGATACGTTTTTTCTCAGTATATGAATATGCCATTAATGGTACCTAATCAGCGTTTTTTCTGAATATTGCTGCCTGTCCTGACAGCTCCCAGCATTTTCTTTTTCCTGCACCTTAAGGAGGTGCAAAAGCGGAAGCTATTGATGCTGGTCAAGCTCAATAGCCTCCGCCCATTCAACTGTATTCGCTCTATTTGAGCTCGACAGTTGCACCAGCTTCTTCAAGCTGCTTTTTGAAGTCTTCTGCTTCGCTCTTGCTTGCACCTTCTTTAATCGGAGAAGGAGCACCGTCAACCAGGTCTTTGGCTTCTTTCAGGCCCAGACCAGTGATTGCACGGACTGCTTTAATGACATTGACTTTCTTGTCACCGGCAGCGGTAAGAACAACATCGAACTCATCTTTTTCCTCAGCAGCACCAGCGTCACCAGCACCAGCGGCCGGTGCAGCAACGGCTACAGCAGCAGCTGCAGAAACGCCAAATTTTTCTTCCATGGCTGAAACAAGTTCAACAACATCCATAACCGACAGTTCAGCAATACCGTCGAGGATTTCTTCTTTTGATAGAGACATAATGACTCTCCTGTTTACAAATTTTTAAAATATTTTGTTTGCAGGAACGGCTTCAACCGCGAACAAATTCGGGGCTAAAGCCCCTCCTACAACAAATACCAATGACTTACGCTGCTTCCTGTTTCTGATCACGGACAGCCGCTACAGCACGGGTTACCTTGGAAGGCACTTCGTTGACTGTTTGTGTCAGTTTGGTCACCGGTGCCAGCATTACACTCATCAGAGTGGCGATCGCTTCATCATATGTTGGCAGTTTCGCCAACACATCAATCTGATCAGCGGACAGGAGGCTCCCATCAACAGCGAGTGCTTTAACATCAAATTCTTCATTATTCTTGGAAAATTCCTTCAACACGCGTGCTGCGGCGCCGGGATGATCCTGAGAAAATGCCAGAATAGTCGGGCCTACCAGTGCCTCGTTCAGACACTCATAAGAGGTGTCTGCAATAGCACGTTTCAATAAGGTATTTCTGACTACTCGCAGATATACATTGTTTTCACGTGCTGTTTTACGTAAGGCGGTAAGCTCTTCTACAGTGACTCCCCGATAATCGGCAAGCACTGCGGATAAAGCACTTTTAGCAGCTTCGTTGACTTCAGCAACAATTTGCTTTTTGTCTTCTATACGAATAGCCACCTTTAGTTACTCCTTAATGTTTGCTGCAGTAGCCATAAAGGTCACCACAACGTTCATGTTCGGTGATAAGTTCAGCCAAGCTGACTGAACCGGGTCTCACCATCTGCGCAGGAAATTAAGAGAGCAGACTTTTACAACGACATCTGCCTTCACCTGCGGTCTTTGACGGCCCTGCCCAATAAAAATCAGACAGCACCCCAAAGTCTTGCTACTGGTATCAGAGTAAATTGATCAATTTACTCTGATACCAGTTAAATTCTTTAAAACTCCAGTGACGACTGGTCGATCTGAAACCCAGGACCCATCGTCGAGGACAATACGATCTTTTTCACGTAGACACCCTTGGAGGAAGCCGGCTTGGCTTTCTTCAGGTCACCCAGCAGGGCCTCAAGGTTGCCCTTGAGTGCATTCACATCAAAGTCCACTTTGCCGATACCGCCGTGAATAATGCCGTTTTTATCAGTTCGATAACGAACCTGGCCGGATTTGGCATTCTTTACTGCTTCTTCAACATCAGGAGTGACTGTTCCTACTTTAGGATTAGGCATCAGGCCCTTGGGCCCAAGAATCGTACCCAGCTGACCAACCACGCGCATGGCATCCGGAGAGGCGATAACCACATCAAAATCCAGATTGCCGCCCTTAATGCTTTCGGCCAGGTCTTCAAAACCTACTATATCCGCACCAGCTGCCTTGGCTTTTTCAGCATTATCACCCTGAGCAAAGACAGCAACACGGATCTCTTTGCCAGTGCCGTGTGGCAATGTGGTTGCGCCACGCACAGCCTGGTCGGATTTACGTGCATCGATACCCAGCTTGATACTGACATCAACTGATTCTTTAAATTTGGAGGTGGCAAATTCACCAATCAGCGCGACAGCTTCATCAATCGGATAAGTTTTGCCCGGCTCTATTTTTTCGGCAATCAATTTTGCCTTTTTGCTTAATCTGGCCATTATTCAACCCCCTCAGTTTCAATACCGGCACTCCTGGCGCTACCGGCCAGAGTACGAACTGCAGCATCCATATCTGCAGCGGTCAGATCAGGCATTTTCAATGTGGCAATTTCTTCCAGCTGGGCACGGGTAACTTTACCCACCTTTTCCGTATTCGGACGACCACTGCCTTTTTTCAGACCTGCTGCCTTTTGCAGCAGAATTGCCGCTGGCGGGGTTTTGGTAATAAAGGTAAAACTTCTGTCTGCATAGACAGTTATCACCACTGGAATTGGCAGCCCCGGTTCAACACTTTGTGTTTCCGCGTTAAAGGCCTTACAGAATTCCATGATATTAACGCCGTGCTGTCCGAGAGCCGGACCAACAGGCGGACTGGGGTTGGCCTTACCGGCACCAACCTGTAGCTTGATATAAGCTAGGACTTTTTTAGCCATGTTTACTCTCCTTTGGGTAATAGCGTTTACTGCTTCAGCAGTAAACTCCCCTGGCGCTGATTTAAAAAAGCTTACAGCGACTTTTTACTTAAGAAACCTTTTCTGTGAAAAAGTTTCCACCAAAATTCCTGTTAACCCTTCTCTACCTGTGAAAATTCCAGTTCGACAGGCGTTGAACGGCCAAAGATAAGTACGGCAACCCGCACCCTGCTCTTTTCATAATTTACTTCTTCTACTGTACCGGTGAAATCATTAAAGGGTCCGTCAATGACACGAACCATTTCACCCGGCTCATAAACAGTCTTGTGGGTCGGCTTATCTACAGACTCTTCAAGACGATTCAGGATTTCATTCACTTCACGTTCAGTAATTGGTGCCGGTTTGTCAGCCTTACCACCGATAAAACCCATTACCCGCGGCGTATCTTTCACCAGGTGCCAGGTTGCATCATTCAGTACCATGTTAATCAGCACGTAGCCTGGGAAAAATTTCCGTTCACTTTTACGTTTCTGACCACTGCGCATTTCCAGCACTTCTTCAGTCGGGACCAGCACATCTCCAAAATATTCCGGTGCGTCCGACAGGGCAATTCTTTCTTCCAGCGCCTGCTTTACCTTGCGCTCGTAACCAGAGTAAGCATGTACTACATACCAGCGCTTTTCATTTTCCGAAGATGACATACTCAGTTTTTCCAGCCCCTATCCGATAAACAGCGAAATTACCCAGCTAAGCAGTGAATCCAGTGCCCATAGAATAAGGGCCACGATGATCACTACCACAACAACGATCAAGGTTGTTTGAGTGGTTTCTGTGCGAGTCGGCCACACAACTTTCCTGATTTCTGTTCTGGCTTCCATACAAAGAGTCATAAACGCTTTGCCCTTGGCTGTACGTGAAGCTGTATAAGCAGCCACCGCCGCCAGAACCAGCAGACCAACCGTTCTGTAAAGTACAGACTCTGCAGCAAAATAGCTGTTTCCGTATACGCCGGCACCTACCAGCAGTAAAACGATAATCCATAGCACAACATCAATGTTGTTACCCTGATTGCCAGAGTTCTTCAGCTTTGCTGCTTTTCCAACCTTGTCATTCATCTCGCTGACTTACTTACTTTTTTATGGCAGGCCAGGAGGGAATCGAACCCCCAACCTGCGGTTTTGGAGACCGCTGCTCTGCCAATTGAGCTACTGGCCTAAAATTTCGAATCAACAACTTTCACTTTATTTCATAAGACGACTAAGCCGAGACGACTGCAAGCAGCTGTCTCGGCTTATGTAGTGAACTTACTTAACTGTTATTCGATGATCTTGGCGACAACACCAGCGCCTACAGTTCGGCCACCCTCACGGATCGCGAATCGCAGACCTTCATCCATTGCGATAGGTGCAATAAGTTCAACTTTCATTTGCACGTTATCACCCGGCATTACCATCTCAACATCAGCAGGCAGTTCAACAGCACCTGTTACGTCGGTTGTACGGAAGTAAAACTGCGGACGATATCCTTTAAAGAACGGGGTATGACGACCACCCTCATCCTTGCTCAGGATATAGACTTCTGCTTCAAACTTGGTATGCGGTGTAATTGAGCCCGGTGCAGCCAGAACCTGGCCACGCTCAACTTCTTCACGCTTGGTACCACGCAACAGAACACCTACGTTTTCACCTGCACGACCTTCGTCAAGCAGTTTTCGGAACATCTCAACACCAGTACAGGTAGTTGTAGTTGTATCCTTGATACCGACGATCTGCATTTCATCGCCGACTTTAACAATACCGCGTTCAACACGACCGGTTACTACTGTTCCACGACCTGAAATCGAGAATACGTCCTCAATCGGCATCAGGAAAGGCTTGTCGATATCACGCTCTGGCTCAGGAATATATTCGTCCAGAGTCTCTACCAGCTTCTGTACAGCCGGTGCGCCGATATCAGATTCGTCGCCTTCCAGCGCTTTCAGTGCAGAGCCAATAATGATCGGAGTGTCATCACCCGGGAATTCATACTGGTCCAGCAGTTCACGAATTTCCATTTCTACCAGTTCCAGCAGCTCTTCATCATCAACCATGTCGGCTTTATTCATGAAGACTACAATATATGGAACGCCTACCTGGCGTGACAGCAGAATGTGTTCACGAGTCTGCGGCATGGGGCCGTCAGCAGCGGATACCACTAGAATCGCACCGTCCATCTGGGCAGCACCAGTGATCATGTTTTTCACATAGTCAGCATGGCCTGGACAGTCAACGTGCGCGTAGTGACGCTTCGGTGAATCATATTCAACATGAGAAGTCGCAATAGTAATACCACGCTCCTTCTCTTCCGGGGCATTATCAATACCATCAAAGGCTATCGCAGTACCACTACCCCAAGCTTCCGCACAGACTTTCGTCAGTGCAGCTGTCAATGTTGTTTTACCATGGTCAACGTGACCAATTGTACCCACATTCACATGGGGTTTATTTCTTTCAAACTTTTCCTTCGCCATCGAAATGCCTCCGACTTAACTCTTAAAACTTATTTATAAATAACTTTTTATGTAATCATTGTTTCTATGCATTAAAGAGATGGTGCTCACACCCAGAGTCGAACTGGGGACCTCATCATTACCAATGATGCGCTCTACCACCTGAGCTATGCGAGCTTCTCAAGAGCTACTCACATCATCCTGTACTGCTTTAATCCTGCCCTCGACTCTGGAGCGGGTAGCGGGAATCGAACCCGCATGATCAGCTTGGAAGGCTGGAGTTCTACCATTGAACTATACCCGCGAAAACCGCAATCTTTCCCGCAAATCAACCCTCGCATCGCCTGGCATTTGGTTCTTTAAACAAAAAACAGAGGACCAGGAACTAAATCCTCAGGGCTTATATCCCTGGTCCACTGTTTTCTGCCCTGCCACCTGCGTCCTAATCCCGCCGATTCCTCCGGTCTGACTGGTGGAGGGGGGTGGATTTGAACCACCGAAGCTTACGCGTCAGATTTACAGTCTGATCCCTTTGACCACTCGGGAACCCCTCCACAAAGAAAATCAGACGAGTTTTTCTGGCTCTCTTTTGCACAGAGGCGGCATTCTATGGGAATTAGACTTCAGGTGCAATGATTTCACAGAGATTTTCTGATTGATTTAGGCTATTACGAACTTCCAGTAAAGTCAGCCACAAGGCTTGCAGTTCCTCAGCAGAGGAGGACCTGATCACGACCCAGAATTCGGTATTGCTGCGGATAATTTGCTGAATGCTGGTGGCATAGCCCTGGGAGGCCAGTTCTTCCTGCAAACCGTAGGCTGAATTTTCCTGGGTAAATACCCCGAGTGATATCCCCCGTGCCAGGTCCCCATCATTGATGATGAAACTGTCTATTCCACTTTCCAGGAGGCTGACCAGCGTCTGTCTGGCAGCGGCATCCGAGTTAAACGGTGGCATATAGACACGGTATTCCGACTCGGTCTGTTCAGTCATCTGCAGATTGGCCTGAAAGCCCTGTTCCAGCAGGGCGGCAAGCAGCTCATTACCCTCATTCAGGTCGGCAAAGCTGCCAACTGCCATACAGGCAATATTTTCACCACTTATATCAGTCTGCAAATTCAGCTGTGCCGTATTGTTGTCCGTGGCAGGCTCTGTAGCGCCGGACTCGGCAGGGGCTGCATCCTGTGCCTGCCTGGGTGCTGGCAATTCATCCAGCTCGCTGAGCAAGACCAGGCTTTGCGGAGCCTGTTGACTGGGATTGCGGATAAGCACCTGTTCCTGACTCTGCGATCCGGGGATCAATTCCAGATTCCAGGCCAGGTAAGCCAGGTTCAGCACGAGCAGACAGATGGCAAAATTTCTCATAAATTCAGCTTTATGGTCTCAGTTTCCGCAGACAACTGCCAGACCATCAAACACCAGGTCCGGTTCCAGGATATATTCCCAGCGTATCAGGGGAACCAGCAGTTCGGCATCCCCGCCACAAAAATACCAGGTTTTGTCTTCAGCCCAGCGCTGTCTGACCCGTTCCAGCAGCCCAAGTGCCATATTCAGTGCTCCGTGCTGAATTGCTTCTAGGGTATTCACTCCCGGTTCATCCCTGTAGGAAGCGACACTTTCATAGGGCAGGCTGGCTGTTCCGCTTTGCAGACTTTGCTGCATCAGTTGCAGACCCGGGACGATAAAGCCACCCTCATGCCTGCCCTTGGCATCCAGCAGATCAACAGTAATGGCGCTGCCGCAATCAACAATGCAGGATGCTGACGGATTTCGGGCATATGCCCCCTGCATGGCCAGCCATCGGTCCACCCCCATCGCGCCGGGTTCAGCATAGGAGCTGTTAATACCATTGAGCTTGTCAACTACCCGGGCAAAACCGACATCCAGTCCCAAGGCCTGCCGGCAAAAGGTCTGCAGGGCATCGGCAAATGCATTGCCCCTGACATTGGAAACTCTGATCTGGTCCAGCTTCAGCGGCTGGAAGTTCAGCAGGGCATCCATGAACTCCTGTGGCAGATCATCCTGCTGAGTTGCCGGAGCAAAACCCCTGTCGAGCACTTTTACAGACTTGCTTTCAGTATCGAGTATGCGCCACTTGATACGGGAATTGCCGGCATCTATCTCTAGTATCAGCATTATCTAGTGCTCAGTCTCGATTACTCTGGGTGAAAGTTCGCCGCCATGAAAACTTTTTACACCAGCCGCTGTTTCCAGTAACAGGGCCCCATGATCATCAACACCAAGTACTATCCCCTGCTCCGCTGCGGATCTGTCAGATCCGGAACGCAAATCAACTGCCTGGTGTCGCAAGGCGTCGTGATTATCCCACTCTGTCTTGAACGCAGCAAAACCTTCCTGTTCAAAAACTTCCAGCGCCAGCAGCATTTCATTCAGCACCCCGGCCGCCAGCTGATTGCGCTCAGGCAGTTCAGCCCTGATCGAACTTAAGTCCACCCAGGGCTGATCAACAGCTGTCATTTCCGCCGGTCTGGTTTTGACGTTCAGTCCCATGCCTATCATCACCCGGGTCAGTCCAGTCGGGTCACCGGATATTTCCATCAGAATGCCAGCCAGCTTTCTGCCCTGCCAGAGAATATCATTTGGCCATTTGACCCCCAGCCCGGTAAAACCGAACCCCTGCAAGGCGCGTACAAGTGCCAGTCCTACGACCAGGCTGAGCCCTTCAAGTTCACTGATTCCAGTGGCAAATTCCCGGGCAAGCGTTAAGTACAGGTTATGACCGAATGGGCTTGACCAGCTTCTGCCCCGGCGACCACGACCGGCGCTCTGCTGTTCTGCAAAACACACGAACACCTTGCTGTCTTTCAGATTCAGCTTGCCCTTTTGCGCCAGTTCATAGGTGTATGATGAGGTGGAATCTATTTCGGGAAACACCTGGATTTCCGCAATACGCCGCCTTTGCCTGTCCGGCATTTTTGCCATAATCACTGCGCCATCCAACAGATTCAGTTTTTCCTGCAGCCGATAGCCCTTGCCTTTGACTGAGTGCAGTTCCAGCCCCAGCGCCCTGATTCGGGGAATCAGCTTCCAGATAGCTGTGCGACTCACGGACAGGGAACTGGCCAGTGCTTCGCCGGAGTGAAACTTACCGTCAGCGAGAAGCTTTAATAATTCGAAATGCATGCAGGGGATTGTAGAGAAAAAGTTCTCCAGACCGAAACTTCTTTATACTTTTATAAACCGAAGTCTATAAACTTCGGTCACAAAGAGACGCAAGCGGCCGGTGAGCTATTGCTCACCGACCAGGCACCAAATACAGGGAAACTGTCAGCTAGATGTCGTAACCGCGCTCATCGTGCAGCACCAGATCAAGGCCGGAGGTTTCATCCTCTTCAGTAACCCGGAATCCGGTCAAGGCAGTGACAACTTTAACAATAATGAAAGTCAGTATGGCGGTATAAACCACCGTGCTGATAATCCCGATCAACTGCACCCCAATCTGGGATCCCATGGTCATGCCGGCGTTGTAACCCTGCCCGCTGAAAACACCAAGACCGGCCGAAGCGAATATTCCGGCAAAGAAAGTTCCCAGCATACCGCCGACGCCATGCACCGGAAATACATCCAGTGAATCATCAATTTCCAGCACGCGTTTGATGTACTGAGTCGCCAGGAAGCAGACCGCCCCCGCCACCAGGCCAATTACCAGAGCACCACCGGGACCGACAAATCCGGATGCCGGTGTAATCGTCCCCAGACCGGCAACCATCCCGGTGACAATACCCAGAACTGAGGGTTTGCCGAATTTCAGTTTTTCCATCATCATCCAGGAGATGGAACCGGCTGCCGCCGAGATATGCGTCACCAGCATGGCCATGCCGGCGTCACCATTGGCGGCCAGGGCACTGCCGCCATTGAATCCAAACCAGCCAACCCAGAGCATTCCGGCCCCGGTAACTGTCATGGTCATGTTATGTGGTGGCATTGGTGTTTTGTTAAAACCGCTACGACTGCCGATCTGCATGGCACAGACCAGGGCTGCCACGCCGGCGGTGATATGCACAACCGTACCACCGGCAAAATCCAGCAGTCCCATGGAACCTAGCCAGCCTCCGCCCCAGACCCAGTGAGTAATTGGCACATAAACCAGTAATAACCAGAGGATACTGAACAGCATCACTGCGCCGAATTTTACCCGCTCGGCAAAACCACCAAAGATCAGCGCCGGGGTAATAATGGCAAAAGTCATCTGAAACAGGGCAAACACCGATTCAGGAATTGAACCGGATACTGTGTCTTCCTGGATTCCGGCAAACATGACATTACTCAGATCACCAATAAAGGCGTTGCCCTCGCCAAAGGCCAGGCTGTAACCACAAACCAGCCAGACGATGGAAGCCACACAGGTAATGGCAAAACATTGCATGAGAACCGAGAGTACATTGCGCACCCTGACCAGTCCTCCGTAAAACAGGGACAGGCCCGGTATGGTCATAAACAATACCAGAGCCGTGGAGGTCATAATCCAGGCGGTATCTGCTCCATCCAGTTCCTGAGCCAGTCCGGTAGCCGGCAGCAATCCAATAGCCAGTGCCCATAAGCCCGTTTTCATGAACCTTCTCATCTGTATCCCCTTAATGACTTCCTGATTTAGACAGAAGCGCTTTTTAATTGCAGTCACCAGAATAGCGGTTGCCATGCACCAAAAGAGCGTAATTTTTATTAATGTTCTTTAACATCCCACGGGCCGGGACATGGCCCCGTACCAAAATAGAGCATAAGTATTGCCAGAGGCAAAAACAAGCCTTGAATACTCCTCCAACTCTGTGCTGATGAGCATTGGCTTCAGTGGCAACTACCAGCAAGCTGCCTTCATAAATACTGAATATCTCCCGCAGCAGGCAGCGACTTAATCAATATTGCACCAAAAGCGTGCAAATATGTTCCGCTTTGCCTTTCTCCTTAGCATAAATAATCCTATCCATCTGAATTTAAATAGATTTTTAATGTTGGCATGGGGATTGCTGCTTCATAGGCGCAGCTTCCAGGAGCTTTTTAATAAAACTTTGTTTCGCAGCAGCCTTGATATCGATGATGACACAGCTGCTAAAACTACGAGTAGGAGAATCTAATGAAAATGATCAATGCGATTATCAAGCCTTTCAAGCTTGATGACGTCAGGGAAGCCCTCTCTGAAATAGGAGTTCAGGGGATCACAGTCACTGAAGTAAAGGGCTTTGGTCGTCAAAAAGGGCACACCGAGCTATATCGTGGTGCAGAGTATGTTGTGGACTTTCTGCCGAAATTGAAAATTGAGGTAGCAGTTACTGACAGTACGCTGGATCAAACCATTGAAACCATTTCCAAGGCTGCCAATACCGGCAAAATTGGCGATGGAAAAATCTTTGTTTCTGATATTGCCCAGGCCATTCGAATTCGCACCGGTGAATCCGGCGACGAAGCCATTTAAGCATTTGAACCAACTGTAATACCAAGCTTTCAGGAGGGCTTAGTATGGAAAGTAATCTTAATTATATCTTCGAACTTCAGTATGCCATGGATACGTTTTATTTCCTGGTTACTGGAGCCCTGGTGATGTGGATGGCCGCCGGCTTTGCAATGCTGGAAGCAGGCCTGGTGCGCTCCAAAAACACCACCGAAATCCTAACCAAGAACGTCGCACTGTTTGCCATTGCCTGTACCATGTACATGATCTGCGGTTATCAGATTATGTATGATGGCGGCATCTTCCTAGCAGGCACCGCCGGCGCTGTAGACAGCGCTGCAATTCTGGCTGCTTCCAATGAAGCCGGCTTCGCCGATATGGGAGAATATTCTGGCGCATCCGACTTTTTCTTCCAGGTAGTATTCGTCGCCACTGCAATGTCTATCGTTTCCGGTGCCGTTGCTGAGCGCATGAAACTGTGGGCCTTCCTGGCTTTTGCAGTTGTCATGACTGGCTTGATCTACCCAATGGAAGGCAGCTGGACCTGGAATGGTGACTCTGTTTTCGGTCTCTACTCTCTGAACTACAGTGACTATGCCGGTTCTGGCATCGTACACATGGCAGGTGCTGCTGCAGCCCTGGCTGGTGTAATGCTGCTTGGCCCACGTAAAGGTAAATACAAAGCCGATGGTTCTGTTCATCCGATACCGGGTGCCAACATGCCGCTGGCAACTTTGGGAACTTTCATCCTGTGGATGGGCTGGTTCGGTTTCAATGGCGGTTCTACCCTGAAACTGGGTGGCATTGACGTGGCTAACGAAGTTGCCAACGTGTTCCTTAATACTAACGCTGCCGCGGCTGGTGGCCTGATTGGTGCGCTGCTGCTTTCGCGCATCATGTTCGGCAAAGCCGACCTGACCATGGTACTTAACGGTGCGCTGGCCGGTCTGGTTGCTATTACAGCTGACCCCGCTTCGCCAAGCCCGCTGCTATCTACCATCGTCGGTTTCATCGGCGGTTTGCTGGTCGTACTCAGCATCGTATTCATGGATAAAGTGAAAATCGACGACCCTGTCGGTGCCATTTCTGTGCACGGTACGGTCGGTATCTTCGGTGTCATGGCTGTCAGTTTCACCGGTGGCGCAAGCGTCAGCGGCCAGATAGTTGGCCTGCTGACCATCTTTGTCTGGGTCTTCGTGACCAGCCTGATTGTCTGGGTGATTCTGAAAATGATCATGGGTATCCGAGTCTCCGCTGAAGAGGAAGACGAAGGTGTCGATCAGTCAGAATGTGGTGTTGAAGCTTATCCGGAGTTTGTTAACTACGGTAGCCAGAGCTAAACACTCTTTACGCTGTAAAATAAAAACGCCACTCATTGAGTGGCGTTTTTTTATGCCCGAAAAAAACTGCCTGAAACTAATCGTTCTGGTTTTCCTGGTCTTCCTGCTCTTCCTGACCAGTTTGACTATCCATTCTTATCTCTTCAATACTTTCACTGAATTGCGTGCTTTCCTCTTCATCAACACTCAGATCACGACGAATCAGGTAATCAAAACGGCTATTGGAAATCTCGGTGGCACTGGCACTGTCCCTGATAATAGTCGGGCGAATAAAAACCATTAATACTCCCTGGTCATCTCCGTTATTGGTGGAACGAAACAGTGGCCCAAGCAAAGGCATACTGCCCAGAATCGGGACTCTGGATTCGGAATTATCGTACTGATCGTCACGCAGGCCTCCCAGAATCAGAAACTGCCGGTCTTCGACCATTACGTTGGTAGTAATCTGACGCTCCGCGGTTACGACATCGGCAGTACCAAGATCTGCCGGGCTGGCCAGCAGGCTGGAAGAGCTTTGCTCTATCGTTAAACGCACCAGGTTGTTATCACTGACCTGGGGCGTTACCGTAAGTTCGATACCTACTGTATTACGTTCAATGGTCTGAAAAGGGTTGGTGGCACTGTTGTTGGTGGAGGTGAAACTGCCGGTCAGAAACGGCACTTCGGTGCCCACCGAGATATACCCTTCCTCATTATCCAGAGTGACAATGGAAGGGGTGGAAAGCACGCGGGTACTGGTATCAGTTTCCAGTGCCTGTATAAGCAGTCCAAATCCTCTGCCCTCGGCAGCATCAAAATCACCGCCTCCGATTGCAGCTCCCTGGAAATTACCAATGGCCGCGTTGGCAACATCGGAATTAATATCTATATCGCCACTGCCAACACCAATAATGGTGGCCAGCAAATTATCAAAACGGGTCAGGTATCCGCCAGCCTGTTGATCGGCATAAATGACCTGGGCACTCAGACGTTCCGCCTGATCCCGGGAAACTTCTGCGATGACTGCTTCTATCAACACCTGTGGTTTGAGAATATCCAGCTGATCAATAATGCGCCGCAATTCCCTCACCACACTCGGCGAAGCAGCGATGATCAGCGAGTTGTTGGATTCATCCACTTCAACCCGGTAGGAAGACTGCGCATTGCCTTCTTCGTCGGTTTCTCCGGCTGACAACAGAAATGTACTGGACTGCATCATGCTATCTAGAATCGGTTTCAGATTAACTGCCTTGGCATAATTCAGGTGAATAACATCAACACCTGACTCCCGCTCGGTTGGCACGTCCAGCGTACGCAACATATTCCGGAATGAATTTCGCAAAGGCGCAGGACCGGAAATAATGACCCGGTTATTGAGGGTATCTTCAACAATCTGCAGACCCTGTTCCTGGATCTGCTGCAGTTCAGAAACAATATGCACCGCTTCACCGGCAGAAATGTATTCCAGCGTGATGACTTCAATTTCAGCTTCCGAAGGCTGGTCCATTTCCTCAATCATCGCGATGACTTCCTGCACATTGGAGCGAATATCCGAGACCACCAGATAATTGCTTTCGGCAAAGGCCTGCACCCTGGCATTGGTGCTGATTACCTGTCTGATCACCGGGGCCAGACTCTGGGCATCAACATAATCGACCTTGATCAGTCGCGTTTCAATTTCATTATCCCCGCCACCCAGAACGCCAAAGGCCTGGTTAAATGGCACGATGCGCACGACAGCTCCGTCCTCCACTGCCTGAAACCCGTGCACCTGCAGAGCCGATAAAAAGGCCTGGTACAGCATGTCGGCATTAATGGTGTTGGGCGCAATGATGGTCACGTTACCCCGTACACGCGGGTCCATCACGAATGAGCGGCCGGTTATTTCTGCAACACTTTCCACCAGGGTATTGATGTCGGCATCGCGAAAATTGATGCTGGCCTGATTCTGTGACAGGACTGCCGCTGAAAACGACAGGCAGCTTGCTAAGACAAGGGATTTTACAAGGATTCGTTTCATTTATTGCATCGACTCGATATTGATATTGGGTAATATTCTTGCTGATAAGCTGAAGGCATTCACATAAATCGTGGTTTCCTGTCCGTCGCGCATAAGCGTCACCGGCAGGGTGGTTTCAGTACTGAAATTCATCCATTGTCCCGGATTGGCCATCAGGTCATCGATTGAATTGTTGCCGACCTGAACGATTACATCACCTTCTTCTATCTCTGTCAGCGTCCGTATTTCCTCGGATAAACTGTCGAGTTGAAATCCGGTTGTATTATTTTCCAGTTGTACCGGTACTGCATTGAACATGTTGGGCAGGGAAAAATTATTCTGCAACTGCACAGCAGTGGCATTACCTGCTTGAACATTACTTGCTCTGACCAGCATGTTATCAGGCCGGCGCATGGTTATCTGAACACGTCTGCCACGCTCGTTCAGGATAATGCGCGAGGTCGTGACACTGATTAATTCAATTCCGCTTTGTAATTCATCACCAATGCTGAATACTTTTTCCGCTTGCCCGTTAATACTGATGGTTGCGGTTGCCCTGTCCTCTGTTCTGACTACACCCAGCAGTTCGGCATTAATGCTGGCCTCGGCCAGTTGCTCCTGTTCATCATCTTCAAGTTGTCGTGCCTGGGCGCCAGGTCCGGCCTCGCCAAACCAGCGCCAGCTTAAATTGGCAGAAACCGCCGGAGCTGGTTGCACCAGCTGAATACCCGGCTGAATTGCAGTGCCGACCATAAAGAACTGCTGCCAGATAATCACAAGCAGCAGTGCCAGGGAGCACAGTATGAGGAATATATTTAATCGCTTGCGCAGAATTTCAGCCTTCATGTTGAAACTCCACCCGGCCCAGATAGGCATTCGCTGCTTCACGGCTTATAGTCAGGGCGCTCAGTGAAAATCCCTGGCAGGCACTATGATGAATGAATTGCAGAATGTTATTGCCGTCTTCAGTTCGCAGCTCAAAAGAATAGGCGTCATCATCAACCCTCAGGTTTTGCATGGCAAGTCCGTTGCGATTAACCAGCAGATTCAGGCGTTCCCGGGCGGCCAGCGACATAATCCGCAGGTCCCGGCAATTATTCTGCAGCTGCACTGCCAATTCGGCCTGATCCTGCATCCAGGCTTGCTCGGCCAGCAAGTCAGCACGCTCATCGATTAATGCAGTGCGGGTCACCCAGATGCTGTCGAAAATCAGGTAAAGTGCCGCCAGCAAAATCAGCAAGGCCCCAGCAAGAATCGTGTGGCGTTCACGCTGTTGCAGAGCGGACCAGAATTGCGTCAATTTATCCGCCATCAGTCATACTCCGGTCGTAACATGACTGTCAGACCTTCTTCAGCCTGGGCCATGCTCTGCTTGGTATAGGCAGCAAACTGCCAGTCCTCTACCCGTTCTGCAGCAGACAATGGCAGACTCAATTCCAGGCCTTCAGCTGTCCATTGTAATCCCTGCAGGCTGCAGTTACAGGCAGAAAGCACACTGTCGATATCCTGCAGTACCCGCATGCCGACCTGTTCAAGACTGGCCCGTTGGCGAAAACGGTCTGAAATAAAACTTTCAAGTGTCTGCCGGATATTGCCTGATTGTATGCTCAGCCCGGGAAACTGACGATAAAATTCGCTGCGGTTGCTATCAGCCAGTTGCTCCACTTCTGCAGCCAGCTGGCGGTTTTCCAGATGCAGACTCAGGAAACCCAGTCCAATACTCAGAACAAGTAATGCTGCCGTTGCCAGCCAGGCTCTGGCCATGCCAGCTGACTGTTGCAGACTGAACTCGCCCTGCAATAAATTTGCCGAGGGAAGCACAGCAGCCTGTTGCCAGTCCGGTTCGCCATGCCTGACTTCAACCCTGGCCTGCAGGTCCACTAGCAAATCTGTTTCCGGGAGACAGACGGCAAGACCCCGGGGAGATACACTATCTGCATCCAGTTTACGCAACATCAGCCAGGCCAGCTCTGCCGGCGCTGCAAAACCCTGTAGTTCTCCGTAACGCACCAGTATCTGCTCTTCCTGCCTGGCGATACTGATCAGTCCAGAATGCCAGGGAAGTGCCAGGAAATCCGGCAGTAAAGAGTAGTTACTGGCCCCTGCCGAGCTAATGCTTTGCTGCCATTCGCGTATCTGGCTTTTTGCCGTAACCAGAACTGTCAGTTGCTCACCCTGTTTCGAGGCGATAATAAAATGTGAATCCTGTGGCGCCTGTAATAACTTTTCTTCCAGCATCCATGGCAGGAGCTCC
This sequence comes from Gammaproteobacteria bacterium UBA5109, assembly GCA_002414385.1. Lineage (GTDB taxonomy): Bacteria > Pseudomonadota > Gammaproteobacteria > Pseudomonadales > Pseudohongiellaceae > UBA5109. Next base: position 412,372 of record DHZH01000006.1, on the reverse strand, counting down.
GGCCATTTTCTTTTCGGTGCTTTCGGCGCCTGCACTTCATGGACAACGATGGCAGAGGAAGGCACCCAGATCAGATGTGCCTGATCTGCATCCAGCCGTTTCTGACTCTGTGCTAGTTCATTAAAATGCAATTGCATTAACTGGACTCCAGGTGCTCACAGATACCCGTCTGAGCACGATTTAAATTCTCACTCCCGTCCAGACGCCCTGCCATGGCAGGAACCACTGTCACTGTCCGCGATATAACTGCCGGTTCATTTCGGTCAAAGCGTCCCAGAATGCTTTCGATCTGTAACTGGGATTCTCCCAGACTGACCTGTAACTGTAAGCTGAAATAATCACTGTTTATACCAACCAGATTGTCCGGCCACATTGTTTCCACTTCCTGAATTTCCATATCCATTGCTGCCGCCAACCCCTCATGAAAAGACTCTAGGCTGTAGAAAGGCCGTTCTGAAAGCACGTAATCACTAAATGCCTGAGGCAATGTACCACCCATTGCCTGAAGAATCTGCTGCGGTGCTGTATTGATATTGATTGTTGTCGGTCGCGGCAGGGCTGAAAGCCAGGGGCGGAGTAATGCAAGCGAGTTGGGACCATAGCCGCGCATCACGGCCAGTTCTTCTATATCTGTCAGCACAGAGTTGGCCACCATCACCAGAGTCCGGTTCGCATCATAGCTCTGCTGTTCCGCACCCCATTCGCTGATCCGGGTATCGTCAACATCCACCCAGTCAATAATGGTCGCCACTGAGGCTTCATTAAAAGACAGCTCGTGCATGCGTAACAGGCTCAGCCACATACGAGCCAGCCCGTTGGCTTCATTTTGCATTTCCGCATTGAGACGCTCACTGTCATAAACACCAAAAGAGCTAAGATTAACCCGCCCCTGCAAATCCTGCAGACAGCCGCGCAAAAAACCACCTTCAATCGGTAATACCGGAACTGCAATAGCCCAGTTTTCCTGCAGGTTATCCACTTCCGGGTCATCCTGTTCGGCAGATAACAATTGTCTGGCCCAGTTTTCCGCACTCAGGGCCAGAAGCAGGGCCTGGTCACCGTGCAGGTTTTTGCTCAGGCGGGAGACATCAAGCTGGTGTGAATAAAAGATATTGCCCATGGTCAGCACAATGGCCAGCATAAAAATCAGTGCTGCCAGTAAAGCAATGCCCTTATGTCGCTGCAGCCTCATGTCCCTAGCCATTGTTCTCTACCCCCGGGAACAAGCGCCGCGTACTACTGCCATCTTCCATTTCAATAGTCACTTCCACCATCTGGGGCAGGCTGCGCCGGTTATCTTCAAGCTCTGCATCAATTGGCGGCCAGTCCAGGCTGTAGTAACCCAGCTCACTCAGCTGACTGAACTCTATGTTGGCAACATTGTTCAGCAAGACCCGCTCCTGACCGTCAGAATCACGCAACGAAACATAGGCAGGCCAGACAGTTCGCAGCAGCCTGCCATCATCATCAAGACTGTACTGGATCCGGCTCAGGCCGGTCGGGTTGGACCCCAGCACAGCCCCTCCTCCACGAGTAAAACTCAGCAGAATGTCGCTGGTACCGGTCTGATACGCAGCTTCAATGCCACCGAATCCATCAGCATAGGGCCGGGCACGTAAATGCAGAAAATCATTGCTCAGAATCTGCCAGGCATGCTGAATTTCAAGCTCGCCTGCCAACTCTTCCTTACTGCGCTGATTGGCTCCCAGCACGGCTTCAATAGCCTGATAGGCCATTACCGACATGACCGCCAGCAACATCAGGGATACCAGCGTTTCCAGCAGGGTAAATCCCTGCATCGCAGCTTTGTTCATGGCTGCTCCCCTTCTGCGCCCAGCAGATACATCACCAGCGTGCTTGCACTGGATTGTTCAGACTCGGCAGCTACACGGGTCTCATAACGAAACAGGTTTCTGCCCATGGCTCTAGTAATGTTCATTTGCCAGAACCAGGTCTGTCCATCCTGTTCTTCTTCACCTGACAGTTCAATACGGTTACTTTCACCCAATGGCGACCAGCCTCTGGAAAGCTGGTAATTTTCCATCATTTGATTCCAGGCAACCTGATTGCCGTAAAAGCGTTCGCGCATCATGATGCGCTCATCTGCATACTGGGATACCAGAAACAACACTGAACCCAGCACCCAGGACAGAATCGTCAGTGCCACGACCACTTCAATCAGGGTAAAACCTTGCTGAGTATTGCGGTTTTGCATTACAGGTCCCGCTCAAGAATCAGGTTTATGCCGTCGTTATCCTGACGAAACTTGAATACCGGAGCAAAACTCTCAAAGCGCAGGGCCAGGTCGAGGTCCGGTTCCAGGTAACCGTCTGGTGACATGATCAGTTCGGGCAGTCTTTGTTGCCCGTTTGCCGATTGCCGGACCGGCTGTAAATCGCCGCTGCCTTCTGCCACCAGGGACAGACTTGCTGCATCATTAAAGCGGAATACGCCGGGGGTGCTGACACGATACCAGGCATAATCGTAATACACGACAGGCTGCAGACCTTCCTGCGCATAACTGACACCGTAGGCCGCACCCTCCAGCATGGCCATGTCGGAAAGCTGTTGTAGCCAGACACGGAAATCTTCAGCCTGACTGGTATAACGCCGGTCCGTTGCCTGGTTCAATGCAAAAAAACTCAGCCCGGTCATGATAGCGATAATAAATACCACCACCAGGACTTCCAGCAGGGTGAAACCTTTTTGTTTTATTGCAGGTGACACTTTTGTTTACTGGATGTTCCAGTTCCCCCAGTCGGTATCAGCGCCATCACCGCCTTCCTGCTGGTCGGCACCCAGGGTATAGATATCGAAATCTCGCTCATGGGTACTGGGATAGGCATAGACGTATTCCTGCCCCCAGGGATCCATTGGCATGGAATCCAGGTATGGGCCGTTCCAGTTGCTGCTGTTACCGTCCGGCGATCTCATCAAGGCTTCCAGTCCCTGGCTTTGGGTGGGATAGCGGTAATTATCCAGGCGGTAAAATTTCAGGGCGCTTTCAATTGCCCGTAAATCACTGGCTACCCGGGCTTCTTCTGCCTGTTGCACCTTGTTGAACAGGGTCGGACCAATCATTGCCCCCAGCAGAGCGATAACCGCCACTACAACCATAATCTCAATCAGGGTAAAACCGCGCATACATTTTGTCTTTGTCATCATCATTTTCTCCTGGAGCCTGTTAACAGGCCCTAAATCATATTATTCATGTCCATAATCGGCAGCATCACTGCTGCAACAATGGACAGAATAACCAGTCCCATCAATATAATTAGAATGGGATTGAATATTTTTAAAAACACTTCCACTGCATTTTTCAGTCGCAGCCCGTAATAATCGGCCACGCGTAACAGCATCTGGTCCAACTGACTGGACGCTTCCCCGCTGCCAACCATATGGTTAAGAAAACCACTGCCAAGATCGTTTTCTGTCAGGGCTTTTTGCAGTGTGCTGCCCTGACGCATGTTTTCAGTTACAGCTTCCATTTTTTTGCGTAAATACAGATTATTGACTGTCGCTGAGGAAATTTTCAGTGCCGACAAGGCTGGAACGCCACTGCCCAACAGAATTCCCAGGCTGCGTGACCAGTCGGCAATATTGGCCATGCGTATCCATGCTCCCAGCCCGGGTAGTCTCAGTAAAAAAGCATGCCAGCGGCGTTTGCGCTGCGGGTCCTTCAGAGCCTGATGCCAGAGAATGAATGCAAGGATGGCAAATAGAAATAAATACAGACCGTAGCTTTGGGTGAACTCACTCAGGCCTACAATAATACGGGTAATCAGTGGTAATTCACGATCCGAAGAAGCAAAAATTACCGTAATCTTCGGCACCACCCATAACATCATGATGCTGATCACGGCGATGGAAGTAATAATCAGGGTCAAAGGATAAATCAGCGCGCGACTGACGGTTTTCCTGTTTTCCGCATTGTTTTCCTGCTCATCTGCCAGTCGCAGGAGTATGTCATGCAGGTGTCCGCTTTCCTCGCCAACCCCCACACCGGCAATAACACTATCGGGTATGCGATAGGGGCAGCGGCTCAGGGCATCTGAAAAACTTCTTCCCTCAACAATTTCACTGCGCCAGCTTTGTACCACACGCGCCTGTTTGGCATTTTCCGCCTGCTCAATAGTCATTTTCATGGCTTCTTCAACAGGCAGCCCGGACTGAATCAGAATAGCCAGCTGACGCAGGATAAGGGAAAGGTCAAAAGGACTCAGGCGGTTAGCTGATTTGCCCAGTGCCTGTCTGGCGGAATTGCTGCTCTTTCTGATCTCCGAAATGCTCAGAGGCAGCAAATGCCGGTCTTTCAGCAAACGACGCGCCTGGCGATCAGTATCGGCTTCAATGATGCCACTGATCTGTTTCCCGGCGGTGTTATATGCTGAATAATCAAAGGCAGGCATGGCATGACCCTAGAGTGAGGTAACCCGCAAAACTTCTTCTATGGTGGTATTACCCAGACGCACCTGTTCAAAACCGGCTTCCCTGATACTGGGCGTTTTACGTCTGACTGCTTCTTCCAGTGCCAGTTCACCGGCATCTTCATGAATCAGGTTCTGTAATTCAGCATCAATGGTCACCAGCTCAAACAGGGCCTGACGCCCCTGAAAACCGGTACCGTTACAGTGCTCACAGCCAACAGCCTGATAGATGCTTGTACCACTGTCGATCCCCACTAATTTGCCTTGATAGTCATCCGCCGGAATCGCCTGACGACATTGCAGGCAGAGTTTTCGCAGCAGACGCTGGGCAATGATTCCACGCACTGTGGAAGCTAACAGGAAACTGTCGATACCGATATCCTGCAAACGGGTGATAGCACCTGAAGCTGTATTGGTATGCAAAGTCGACAGAACCAAGTGGCCGGTCAGACTTGCCTGGGTAGCAATCTCTGCGGTTTCACTGTCGCGGATTTCGCCTATCAGAACGACATCCGGATCCTGGCGCAGGATGGCCCGCAAGCCCTTGGCGAAAGTCATGCCGGCACGGATATTGATCTGTGTCTGGCTGATACCCGGCAGATCATATTCCACCGGATCTTCCACAGTCATGATGTTACGCTCCTGGCGGTTCATTTGCTGCAGGGCTGCGTAAAGTGTGGTGGTCTTGCCCGAACCGGTGGGACCTGTAACCAGGATAATGCCATGCGGGCGCCGGATTAATTCTTCCAGTTTTTCCCTGGTCGCCGAGGGCATCCCCAGTTCATCGGTCTGCATCTTGCCGGCATCCTTGTCCAGCAAGCGCATAACCACCCGCTCACCGTAGGTCGAGGGCATGGTGGAAATACGTAGATCGATACTACGCCCGCCAAGTTTGACGGCCATACGGCCATCCTGTGGCAGGCGTTTTTCGGCGATATCCAGACGCGACATGACTTTGATGCGGGAAATCAATAAAGGCGCAATCTGCACTGAAGGCGTCAGCACCGTGTGCAGCACGCCATCCAGACGGAAACGCACGACAGCCTGCTTTTCATAGGGCTCGATATGGATGTCAGAAGCCTGTTCTTTCAGGGCTTCCGACAAAATGGCATTGAGCAGACGGATAATCGGCGCATCATTCTCGGAATCCAGCAGATCCACTGATTCTTCCAGACTGGCAGCAGCTTCCTCCAGGTCTACAAAGTCCTGCATGCCGGCCATGACTGCTTCCGAAGAGCTCTGCTGATTCTGGTATTGTGAGCTCAGCAGCTTGTTAAACTCATCCTCGTCCACCTCAACAGGCGATAAATCCCTGTAATTACAGCGTGTTAACTCGGCCAGAACCCAGGCCTGGGTTTTTTCCGTCAGCAACAGTTCCGCACGCTCGGGGCGAATCAAGACCCGGTTCTGGCGGGCAAATTCATAGGGAAGAAGTGCCGGTGGATTGTGGCTGTTGAGCATCACGGAATAATTTCGCTGGTTTTATGAAAATGAACTGACAGTTTACTGCGTATTAAGGAAACATCAATAAATGTTAGCTGCTTCATGATGCCCTGTTAACGGGGTATTCAGACGAACAAAGGCCCCGCAATTGCGAGGCCCCAACAGGATTTGCTGCCTTTTTACCCTAATACTGCCATTTGATGTTCAGACTCACGCTGGTACCGGGTTTCTCATTGAACACTTCAACACCCAGCCGCTCAACCGTGACTTCTTCGTCGAGCAGGTTCTGTGCACGTAAACGAATAATCCAGTTATCAGACGGGTAGAAGAAATAAGTCAGGTCCAGAGAGTTAAACGGTTGCTCAAAAGCATCCGGTGCACCATTTCGACCAGCGAAGAACAGGCGTTCACCATGAACGTTATAGGTCATGGTTGCTGAATGCCTGCCGACAGAATCATCCCAGCCAAGCTGCAGATTCAAGGCATCTGAAGCACCGGCAAGTTCGCGGACAGGATTGGTTGGCGAGTCGGCATTGGGACCGGCAACCAGTTCAGTATCGACCAGTGCCAGGTTACCCTGCAGGAAGAACCCGTCAAAGATCGCACCGAAATCGTAGAGATCCTTGAGGAATTCAAATTCAATTCCGGTAACCTCGGCGCTTTCACCATTCTGGATTTCAGCACGTGTAGCTTCCTCGAAAGCCCCGGCTTCAAAGAGGTCAATCGGGTCGTCCAGGTCTTTATAGAACAGGGAAACGGTGAAGTTATCCCCTTTATCAAAGAACCATTCGGCACGTAAATCATAGTTTTTCACCGTGGCCGGTTGTACATCTGAGTTACCGGTGATAATCGCGCCGGTCAGCGGGTCAAAAAAGCTGGACGGGGTGATTTCACGCAGGTCGGGTCTGACCAGTGTCTCACTGTACCCCAGACGGAACTGGAAGGTTTCAGCCCAGAAATTTGGCCGCATGTAAGTGAAGGCCAGGCTTGGATAATAATCATCATCAACAAACAGCGAGTCGAGAATATCGTTCGGATCGCAGCTAATCTGACAGCCATTATAGGCCAGGGGGTTCCAGGGAATACCCAACTGTTTGTAATCTTCCCAGCGAACACCGGCAGTCACTCGCCAGGTTTCATCCAGAGTCATGTCGATTTCACCATAGGCCGAGCTGTTATCAATTGCCGCCAGATAAGAATCCACATTGGTGCCGGAAATGCCAAAAATAAATCCGTTAGCCGGATCTTCAAGATTGCTGTCACTCAGTATCGTAGAAGGCAAACCGGAAAACCCGGCTGCAATTGCAGCATCTGTCGGCCCCATGCCAAATTCATACTGCCGGTAGGTTCTGGCCTTACGGGCATATTCATAGCCGCCGCTTAACTCAATTTCGGCACGATCCAGAAAAATCGGCAACATCAGGTCAAATCCTGAGCTTTCCACTTCATCTTCAAGATCGGTAAAACGGAAACGGGCTGAGTTTGAACCTGCGCGGATATTCTGTGCAGTCACATTACCGGCTGCATCGATAGTGGTCTGGTAGCTAACGGTTGATTCATTGGGGATATCCGTATCCGAAGTGGCATCTGACACATACCAGTTCAATTCCAGATCGGTCAGCCAGTTGAGGCTATCAAAATTCAGGATATCCCGGGTCGTGAACCCTAAAGTGTGACTACCATAAATCTGGTTAAGGCGTAATTCACGTTGTTCATAACGGGTTCCATAGTTTCGGAAACCGGTACCGCCACTGAAAGGCCGGCTCGAAGTATAGAAGTTTCTGATATAAGCCTCGTCATCTGTATTTCTCAGCAACAGGGAAGTGCTTTCTATGTTGTGTTCGTCAAACCATGCCCAACCCAGATTCAGGTTGCCGGTAAGATTGACAGTCTGCGTGGTTTCATCAGTTTCAGAAAAAATATTGTCAGGATCACCAACTGAACGGTCTGTACTTTCACGACTATTGGTCGTACGACCATAGGAACCTGCAGCCAGAAATCCCAGCTCCATGCCGTTATCGAAAAAGAAGCGGTTACCAACATTGGCATCCAGATTGAGATTCGGATCCCGCGAGCTATCCACCACGTCAATATCACGGTTGATCAGTGTTGCCAGCTCACGGTTGATCGCCTGTGCACCACTGAATGGAGTAAAGGCGGAAGCGGGTTCACTGGCATTGACAACTGACAGGATATTGGATGGCGTCAGTGAGCCGTTGTAGAGATCCACGGCACTGGCCAGAGTCGGCGACAGACCACGGGTACCATCGTCAGTTCCCAGCCAGTCATCACCGCCACCATTATAGCTCAGGGAATTACCACCGGATTCTGTATTGTAGGACGTCCCAATTTCAAAGGAATACTGCAGATCATCGGGAATACTGGTGGTACGGATATCAATCAGACCACCACTAAATGCTGCTGGCATGTCGGCCGAATAACCTTTCTGTACCGCAATTGAACGAATGATAGAGGTCGGAAAGATATCCAGCGGTATGACATTGCGAGTCAAATCAGGTGAAGGAATCTGCGCCCCATTAAGCAATGAGGATGAATAACGTTCACCAAGTCCCCTGACAAAAACATATTTGTCTTCTACCAGGGTGACACCGGGAAGCCTTCGTAATGCTGTCGCAACATTGGAATCTCCGACACGGGAAATTGCGGTTATGTCGACAAAATCAGCAACGACTGAACTTTCCTCACGCTCCATCATCACTTCAGCAGCAGAGGACTGTATGCGACCAACAATTACGACTTCTTCAATCTCGGTCCGGGCTGCCTGTCCCTGTGCCAATATCTGGGAAGGAGCGATGAGGTTCAGCATGACCGCTGACACAGCTACGCTCAAAAATTTTCTTTTCATTGCCATTATGGAAACCTATATGCTGTCTTTTTTAACTTGTAGGGAGCCTCTGTCATGTGACTGGCAGAGACTCCCAAACTATTCACTGCTAACACCCGACTCGAAACTTATTCGAAGTAAAGAGCCTGAGCACGGTTTCCGGCATGCAGACCGTAAGTCCAGCCAGCAGTCCAGTCATCTGAAGAGATAACCGCACCAATATAGGTATCTGCTGTGGAAGAAGTCGGGACAGTTTCTCCGGGGATCAGCTGGCCAGCACTCAGGACTGAATAAAAACCTGCAGCAGTTGGTGCGGCTGAATCGTCACCGAGAATGACAAAGGTAGGCGCGGCTGCAGGGCTTGGGTTTTCACCAGCTTCAGCAGATTGGTAGGTTGCATTGTCGAAAGCACCGGTATCAAGCCATGCCAGTGTATCGCCGGGACCGAGATCCCCATCAACCAGGTCCTGACAGGCAAATATGGAGTTGGTAACTTCCAGATCACCGGCGGTTGCAGCAGGACCGCCTTCATTATCAATCCTGATGCAATAGTTGAAATCATCATCACCAAGCAGTTCATCACCTGTGTAGGCGCTGGTCACGATAGAATCACGAATGATTGGAATATGCGCTTCACGAATACGCAGTCCCTGACCCGGATCATGGGTACCAGTCTCGTTGGCAGAAAAAATACAGGTCATATTGAGAATAGTGGCAGCAGAATTCAGGCCACGAGCAATCAGGTCATCAATAGCGCCTGGAGTTGCAGAAACATCGTCATAGCTACCCACACCATCAGATTCAACACAGCGGTTACCGTTGCTTTCAGACTGGATGATCAGAGCGTTCTGAATGGTTCCGTTATATCCTTCGTCGATATCCAGCGAGTCATCATTCACATAAAGGCCAACATAGTTGGTAACATTCACTGAACCACCGAAAAACTCGATACCATCGTCATACACACTGTAAACCTGGATATTCTCTACAGTAGTCCCGGAGCCTACGGCATTCATGGCGATACCATTCAGCTCATTACCGGGAGCGACCTCGGCACCGGTATGTTTGACGACAACATATCGCAGGGTTCCTGAACTGTCTGCATCATTATTACCTCCATAGTTGCTTTCACCACCACCGACTTTACCTTCTGAAAGAATGTGACATTCGCCAGTGAGCGCCAGGTCGGTACCACGGGTCCCACTATAGGAGCATTTGTTGGTCACACCGAAGCCGTTGATAACCAGACCACCCCATTGCTGAACATCTTCCGGTCCGACAACACCGAAAACGGCATCAGTCTGGGAAGTAATCGTAATCGGGGCTGCTGCTGTGCCGTTGGCCACAATCTGTGAACCACGGTTAATCACCATCAGGTCATCGGAAGAAGCAAAAGCCAGGGTTGCGCCGGCACCGATACTGACTGTCGGACCATCACCGCCCTCAGTGATACCAGCAGCACTTAGTTCAGCATCAGTAGAATAATTCTCACCAACAATCAGGCTGCCATCGAAAACGTGCACACCATTACTAGGCAGATCAGAAAAAATCACATCAACCATCAAAGGGTTATCAGCATCGACAAAAGTACTGTCATAGTTACAGTTATTGCCGCTCAGGGTTCCTCGATAGGTTGTGCCATCCAGTGTGTAAGCAGCACAAACAGAGCTGGCTGAACCGCCACCGGATGTATCACCCCCGGTTGTATTACTGGTGGTAGAAGGTGAAATATTGATGTCACCACCACCACAAGCCACCAGGCCAGCAGCAAGGACATTCAGGGTGAGAATTTTCTTTAAGGACATGCTTTTCTCCCGATCTAAAAGAAAGTGAATAGTTACGATGGCGTACAGTAACGGGAGTAGATGTCACTAAAGTTAATCTTCTGTGACAGTTAACGTAAGTTTATATGACAGCAAAATGACAATGATTTAAGATGAGGATCACATTAATATTGCAGATTTATGACAGTTACATAAAAGTTTGTTGACAATGTGCTATTTGTATATACATAATAACTACAAATGATATTTGATGAGATTATGTTAATACTAACTGATGCTCACAAATTAGCTGAATGTCACACTTGATTTATAAGGAGGGCAAGAAAATGAAAAAAATAGGACTGTTTTTATTAGCCTGTTCATCAGTTTTTGCAGTTAACATGGTCCAGGCGGAAAATGTAACGCCGGTCGTGGACGTCTCCCCGGAATATCCGGAGTCAGCGCTGCGCCGTGAAGCTGCAGGTTATGTTGTTGTCCGCTTTGATGTCCGCGACGGCAAAGCTCATAACATCTCGATAGTAGAAGCTGAGCCAGCACGCCTGTTTGACAGCGCTGTGCATACTGCCCTGATCCGCTCTACTTTCGAAGTAGAAGGTGATGCAACAGAAGCAGCAAATATTGAGCGCGTATATCGCTTCACACCACCACAGGAAAACACCCAGATCGTAGCTAACTAAAGCAAAGCTCGACTCATACAAAAAAGCCGGAAATCTTTGATTTCCGGCTTTTTTTTGCTCAATTCACTATTAGAAAATATTAATCTGGAGAGTACGAACTGGAATCACTCGTCTTTATGCTGTTTCAGAAATTTACGGATAAAATGACGAACTTCGCGCGCAGCACTGGTATCAAGATCATCACAAAGATCGATAAAGGCTTCTTTCTCTTCTTTGTTCAATCGAATAATCAGCTGACTATTCTTCTTTTTCTTCTCTTTACCCAATGTTTTAACTCAATTTTTTGGTTAAAAGAGCCGGAAGTATATACATATACTATCTATTATCCAAGACTTATTTAATCGGAAAAATACAGACAAACTCCGCACCCTGCTTCGGTTTACTGTGAATTTCCAGACTGCCCTCATAGCGATTTACGACATGTTTGACAATGGCCAGTCCCAGGCCACTGCCACCGATCTTCGAACTGCGGCTGCTGTCTGTTCGGTAAAACCTTTCAGTCAGTCTCGGTAGTGCCTCAGCAGAGATACCAACACCGTCATCCTTTACCTTAATAATCAGCTTGTCATTTTCCTCACAGGCAACTATCTCTATGCTGGCCCCCTGGGGATTATGATGTACTGCATTAATGACCAGGTTGCCGATGGCACTGTGAATATCGGATTCCTGGGCATTCATGATCAGATCCGGCGGGCACTGCAAGGAAAATTCATGTTTGTTATTACTGACGATCTTTGCTTCATCAATAATGCTTTCCATCAGCGGCAACAACTCAATTTTTTTCTTCTTGATTTTGCCTGGCTGTGATTCGAGTCTGGACAGGACGATCAGGTCATCGGCAAGTGTCTGCATGCGCATGACCTGCTCAGACATTTGCTTACAGGCTTTCTGCATCATGGGATTATCACCAATCATGCTGTCAGACATGGTTTCCAGATAACCCCGCAATACCGTAATCGGGGTACGCAGCTCATGAGATACATTCCCGACAAACTCCTTGCGCAAGCGTTCCGTGTTCTTCAATGGCGTAATATCAGAAATAACCAGGACTATATCGTCATCCCCGAAGTGGGAGGCGGTAAACATCAGCCATTTCTCCGGATTGATGCGGGAGGGCAGCTCCAGCCGACCCTTGATTTTCTTCTGTTCCAGGTATCGGGCAAATTCCGGTTCACGGATCAGGCTGGTAAGCAGATGTCCCCGGTCAGAATCCTGCAGCCCCAGTTGCTGACTGGCGGCTGAATTCCACCAACTTAGTTTACGGTCATGCTGCAGGACAATAATACCCTGATCTATCGCATGAGTGAGCTGCGAAGTACGCTTGACGGCCTGACGCATTCGTTTAATCGATTTTTTCTGTTTCTTGCGCTGCTTTCTGAGTATTAGCGCAAGGTCTTTCCAGATACCCCGTAACTCAGCGGGTATCGTTTTCATGTTTTTCCTGACCCAGCCGACGTAAAGCCAGGCACTACGAAGATGCCAGGTAAAATAAGCCAGCAGGAAGACCAGCAGGCAAAGTGCAAGTTGATCCGTAAACCAGCCTGCCAGTAAGACCAGCACCAGACCAAGAGAAATTATCTTGAGTTCAAACCTGAAACCGGGTAACACGAAGCAGTCCTGTATAGAAAATATTCTTGCCGCTCATAAAATCCCGGGTGAGATAAGCAGGCAGAATTAAAATTGTTCAGCCACCTGGGTAGAAAAGCGGTATCCTGCCCCCCTGACGGTTTGTACATACTTGTCGTGACCTCTTGTGGAAATCGCCTTTCTGAGGCGCCTGATATGAACATCCACGGTTCTTTCGTCAATGTACACATTGCCACCCCAGACATAGTTCAGAATCTGGTCGCGCGTATACACCCGTTCCTGGTGGGTCAGGAAAAACTGCAGCAAGCGATATTCAGTGGGACCCAGATTGATTAACTTGCCATCAATGCTGACACGGTGCCCAACCGGATCGAATACCAGCCCTTCAAGTTCAATCGGCTCATTTGAGTCACCGCGCTCACTGCGACGTAAAACTGCCTTGACGCGGGAAACCAGTTCCCGGGGAGAGAAAGGCTTGATGATGTAATCATCGGCACCGGATTCAAGACCGGCAATGGTGTCATCCTCTTCGGTTTTGGCCGTTAACATGACAACCGGTATCATTTCCGTCAGCTCATTGCGTTTCAGGCGTCGTAGCAATTCCAGCCCTGAAGTACCCGGCATCATCCAGTCCAGAAGCACCAGATCCGGTTTCTGGTCGATGATAAGGGCATGAGCATCCTGGGCATTTTCTGCCTGCAGAACATCATAGCCGCCAGCCTCAAGGGCCATGGTCAGCATGTCCCTAATCGGCATTTCATCATCAACAACAAGGATAAGCTGACTCGACAAGACCTGGATTCCTTCCGTTAAAGCTGCAGTATTTAATACAACAAATATTACAATAAGATTAAAAGCCTGCACCAGCAAGGCAGAGCATTATTTACCAGGACATAAAAAAAGCCCGCTGAGTATGCACTCAACGGGCTTTTTCGGTAAAGGTATAGCTTTCTGGCTATGCTTTAGCGATCTGGATTCGACCAGTACTAAAGCCCAGGTTATCCATATGGATACCTGCAACATCCAGCATGCTTAACAGCAGGTTGGCATTCGGTGTAGCATCACCGCTTTCAGTCATCACATCTGTATGATGACCGCTGCGCAGCTGGCCAGCACCACCACCAACCAGAATGTTGGACAGGGGTTCTTTACTGTGAACGTTACCGTCGCCCATGCCTGAACCGTAAAGGATCATGCTGTTATCCAGCAGGCTACCGTTAACATCCTGAATGTCTGCCAGTTTGGCTACAAAATAGTCACTGAACAGTTTCACATGATAGGTGTTGATCAGTGCGTGCAGAGCCATTCTTTCCTCGTTGTAACCGTGATGGGAAATACCATGGTGCTGCTCAGGTACACCGATCTGCGGGTATGTACGCTGGTTCAGCTCACGAGACATCATCAGGGATGCAATTCGGCTGGTGTCTGTCTGGAAAGCCAGAACCATCAGATCAAACTGGGCACGAACGTGATCATCATACAGCTCGGGAATCTCAATTGGCGCTGCAGCCAGGTTAGAACCCTGCTCGCGCATACGATTTTCCAGGTTACCAATTCGACGCTCAACTTCACGGACATTTTCCAGGAAGTCATTGATGCGTGCCTGGTCCTGTATACCCAGACGGTTTTCCATGGAAGCAGCCGCAGTCATGATGGAGTCCAGAATGCTCTTGTCAGTCTGGGCGCGCATCAGTCGCTGTTCAGTGGTAGAACCATAACCAAACATACGCTCGAAAGTAGTACGCGGGTTAATTTCTGCCGGCAGAGGCTGATCATCTTCTCTCCAGGAAATGGCATTGATGTAACCACAGCTACTGGTACCGTCACAGGCACCAACCATGAAGCTTACATCTTCAATACCCAGCTCCATTGAAGGCAGCGGAGTATCCCCGGCAATCTGATCCACCATGTACTGGTCAATGGTTTTACCAGCGGAAACGTCAGCGCCGGAAGTATCTTTGGCAATGGCGCCACTTAACCATGTGCAGCTTGAAGTCGCATGACCGGAGCCAGTGGAGTTGTTGGTGTTCAATTTCATGTTGCTGAAAACCTGCATGGAGTCACGGAAAGGCTCCATAGGTCTCAGGATGGGGCTCATCTCATAATCGGCACCCTGAGTTTCAGGTACCCATTCATCAAGAATCACACCATGTGGTGTATAAACAAATGCAGCTCGCAGCTGAGGATCAGCTGAGTTCTGCGCGCTTGCAGCCGGGATCATGGCGTCCAGCATTGGCAAAGCCATGGTCGCGCCGGCGCCTTTCAGCACTGTACGTCTTGGTAGGTGTTTCTTGGTGATAAACATTATCAAAAGCCCCCTTTACCTAGTCTTTTAAATTTAAGCTATTTTTCTAATACTTCTTTTAAACCTAGATTGATTATTATCAATCAAAGACCAAACTGCAACATCTATCGGTCTTTATTGCTTAAATACACAATTAATTCATAATTGCGTTATTTTTAGAAATTCCTTTAAAATCAGATATTTATGGCTTGTGACTTTTCTTCATTCAGCCACATGCCGCATAAATACTGACCTGGCGGCATTCAGCCCTGTTTTCCGAGCTCCTCCCGGTTATGGGGGCGATTGTAGTCTATATCCGGTCCCGCCGGCACTACCTGGGTCGGATTGATCATGTCGTGACTGTAATAATAGTGAACCTTGATGTGTCTGAAGCTCACCGTGTCACTGACCCCCGGCACCTGATAGAGTTCCCGGACGTAATTGGAAATATTGGGGTAGTCTTCAATACGACGCTTGTTGGTTTTGAAGTGTCCATAGTAGACCGGATCAAAACGTATCAGGGTTGTAAATAAACGCCAGTCAGCTTCGGTCAGCTGCGAACCGGCCAGATAGCGTTGACGGCCCAGAATCTCTTCAACCTTGTCCATCGCCTCAAACAGGTTGTGATAGTGTTTTTCATAAACATCCTGCTTGGTGGCGAATCCGCATTTATACACGCCGTTATTGATGTTGTGATAAACAAGCTCGTTTACTTCATCAATTTCCTGGCGCAAGTCCTGCGGATAATAATCCTTGTCATCCCCGGTCAGCTCATTGAAAGCCGTATTCAGCATACGAATGATTTCCGACGACTCATTACTGACAATGGTATTGGTCTTCTTATCCCAGAGTGTCGGCACAGTCACGCGTCCGGAATAATCTGACTGGCAGGTCGTATAGACCTCATACATATACTTGATGCCTTCAATCGGGCAGGCCTCATAGCCATGCGCCAGGCTTTCTTCGTCGGAGAGCACCCAGCCATGCTCCAGCATTTCCGGCACAACTGTGGTGACACCGATAATATCCTCAAGCTTTTTCAGCTTGCGGAAAATGAGCGTACGATGCGCCCAGGGACAGGCCAGAGACACAAACAGATGGTAGCGCCCTGCTTCTGCCGGATAGTTTTCATCACCTATGCTGTTTCTGAACTGGGCATCGGTGCGAATAAATTCGCCCCCTGAAGAATCCGTGTCATACCAATCCGTGCTCCACTCCCCTTTTACTAATAATCCCATGCTTACCTCTGTGTAGATTTATTGGCCTTGCAAACTGTTTCTTGTCCCGGTCTGCGCGCGACAGTATATACTGCCCCTGAAGGCTATGTACAAAAGCTGCCCGGCTCTTCAGCCTTTGATCGGCAAGATTTTATTTTCTTTGCACAGTTCTACGCTACGGTACACTGCGATACTCAAGCAATCCTATAAGCAGAATAAGAGGAACAATATGACGCTTTTCCCAAAATTAATGAGTACCCTCCTGGCCCTGGTGCTCGCGGTTTCCAGCGCTTTTGCCGTGGCTCCGGACTTTATCGAAAAACTTGCTGATGAATCCCGCCCCCATGGATGACAGAATTCGGGATGGAGCCAGGCACCCGGTACAGACAATGGAACTGCTGAATGTTGAAGCAGGAATGACCGTTGTCGATATCGGAGCCGGCGGTGGCTGGTGGACCCGGGTTTTTGCGGCTGCAGTCGGGCCAAACGGGCAGGTTATTTCGCAAAGAGGCAGAAGCGGTGACGCTCCTGCGGATATTGCTGCGATGAGTAATGTCGACATTGTCGGGCAGTTAAGCGATATCGATGCCAATAGCGTTGATGTAGCCTTGACGGCGCTTAATATACATCACAGCAACGCCGAGCGCGCCGCCGTCTATTTTCAGGAAATTTATGCCATGATGAAGCCTGGCGGGCTTGTCGCCGTTATCGACCATATTGGCGAAGAAGCTATTGATAACAGTGAGTTGCACCGCATCCCCCCTTCAGTTGTCAGAGGCTGGCTGGAAGACTCAGACTTTGAGATCCTTGAGGAGTCCAACCTGATGCGTAACTACGCCGATGACCATACCCGTCCTTCAGGAGGCTTTGAGCCGGTTCTGGGCAGAAATTCAGATCGCTTTTTGTTTGTTCTCAGAAAACCTGCCATGTAGGCAAAAGCAAATGCCAAATAAAGCCCCGTTGATCGGGGCTTTTTTATTTGCGGGTATTTTGTGGCTCCTGAGTATTCAGCTGAAGCACTTCAGCCAGCGTCATCTCAGCTTGCTTAAGGGATTTACGCTGGGCCCGTATTGCTTTCAGATCAGCCAGTGCGGCAAAAAACGCCCGCACATTTTTACGGTCAAACAAAATAATCTCTCCCAGTAACTGCAGTAGACTGAAAGGCAGTGTCTTGAAGCATAAAGTGCCAGGGGAGAAATGCGTCCACTCGAGTTTGTAGCGGTTGCGCCGTTGTGTGCTCTTGATCAACTCGGATTTAAAATTGTCCTCAATCGTGCCTTTGTCAGCATGACTGACTTCCGCAGCAGGTTCAAAGTATGAATACCAGCCGCGATACCAGGCACGCAGGCCCAGATCGAAATCTTCGTAGTAGAACGGTTTATACAGTGGACTGAAACCGCCCAGCGTTTCAAACATGGACTTGCGCATCATGACCGAGCCACCCGAGCAGTACAGTGTCGGAAAATCATCTCCTGATTGTTTCATCGCAGGCAGCTGGCGGATGTCCCAGGGCAATAATTTCAGGTGCCCCCTGACCAGAGTGGAGCGAGTCCAGGAACTCTGATTTACAACTCCGTCCTGGTTAAGTATCAGCGGATTCACAGCAAAGGTATTGTCACGCTCAAATCTGGACTCCAGAAGGTTAAGGCAGCCAGGATGCAGTTCCACATCGGAATTTAGTAAAAACACAAGCTCATGGCGTGCCGCAGAAACACCACTGTAAATGGCTTCAGCAAAACCCTGATTGACTTCATGGCGGACTATCCTGACAGTCGGAAACTTTTCCTCAAGAATGGCAGTACTGGCGTCAGAAGAGGCGTCGTCGACCACAATAACTTCACACTCAGCCTTATATCTCAGGCTTTCTTCAAGTACTGACGGGAGGTATTTCTGTAGTAAGTACTCACCATTATAATTGGGAATGACTATTGAGCAGTCCAGGGCCATGGGCGTGCGTAGTAACCAGGTTGCAGCTATTCACTAACGACCTGATTGCCCTCCTGTTTAATGGCTTTGTAAAGATTCATTTCCAGCTTTTGCAGGGTATCTGCAATATCCTCATCACTCACCTCTACAATTCCGATGCTGGCTGTCGCCGTTTCAGCCTTATTGTTGATATAAAACTGGTGTTTGGAAATCTGTTCGCAAAGTCGCTCTCCCACAATTCGGGCGCTTTCCTTACCGGTATGGGGTAAAAGAATTAAAAAATCCTCACGATCCCAGAGGCTGGGAATATCCGGTTTCCTGAGCACACGCTGGAAAACATCGGCTACGGTCCGGTATACACTGTCCCCGGCATCCTGGCCGTACTGACTTTTGAATTTATTAAAAGAATCAAGGGTCACCAGCATCAGACTGAATTTCAGTCCATAACGCTGAAATCGCTTGTATTCATTCATGATCAGCTTTTGCATCAGATTCCTGTTGGCAATTCCGGTTTTCTGGTCAGCAAAGGTCAACTGTTCCAGGTCGTCGTAAATGAGCAGCAGATCCCGTTCCGAAAGATATTTAAAATACGAGTAAAGCAGGGCCAGAAAAGAAGTGATAACAAATACGGTGGCGATTCTGCTCAGAAAAACAAATTCATACTGCTCCCGGTCAAAACCCCAGAACCCGGTCATATAAATAAACAAAGTTATCACTGACATCAGAACGATATAAATGAAGCCGGTAAAAAAGCCCTGGAGAAATACGGCAACCATGGGGAAAGCCATGAAGAAAACCGGACCGGTCCCCCCGGTTCCGCCGGTATGGAACAGGTACAGGCACAGGCTGGCCATGATCAGCGCCACAAGATGACTGGCGAGATGATATTGTTTGCTGAGCCAGATTACGCCGTAGCACAGGGCTGTCACTCCAGCGAAACTGAATATGACAGTAGCAAAACCCGGCTCTTCACGCTGGAAGGCCGCAATACCGAAGATAAGCAGGAAAAAAATGGCTACTGCGCAATACACTCCGCAGAGGACAAAAGCATTAAATGCGGTATTGCGTTGACGGGATTGCAGGCGTTCAGAAACACTGGACGGAAGGGCCCAGAATGGTTCATCGGTATTGAAATTGTTAGGGCTGCTCATTTCCGCCTGATAAAACCCCGTATATACCTGCTCTGAAGAGCCACCATAACTGATTTACACCAATAACAATGCGAATCAGGCCATAAAAATCATGCTCACCCAAACAGAAGGTATTCGCTGGCATTAAAAACCCTGGCTTATTGTGGCACTAAAGCTTGATTACGGATGCCGGCTTTCATCTCAAGTAAAGACCAGGCTTCACTACAATGATCAGGAACTTAGTGGGCCTGATTCCTAATCCCGTTCGTTACTGGCCAGAGAGCGGTTAATAATCGTGGTGCTGGTCAGAGACTCCAGATGCAGCATGGTCGGTGAATTATTTATTGCATCTTCTTCAATCGCACGAGCCTGTAGTTTGAGATGAGCAAAAATTTGCCGCCCGGCATAGGGTAAGGGTGCAAGGTAGGCATTATCATTCACGGCAGCAGGGAATACTTTCATTCTGACTGAAGCCCGGACATTTCCGCCAATTGCCTTTATCTCACCCGCTTCGGGATCAACTCCCACTACGATATCGCAATGAGTCCTGGCTCCCTGCCCCATATGTGGACGGCGCTGATCCAGGTTCAGGTATTCCGGTCTGGAAGCGCGACAGAGCATATCACCGGGATTGACTTCAGCTTCACCCACATCATAGGCAATATAGGCAGCGTCGGTTTCCATACCATCTCTGGCACGAATTGCCTGATCTATATAGGTATGGTGTGCAATAGCGCGGGAAAATTCATTCATATCTCCAAGCCCGCTCTCACAGGCCACCCAGGAAATAAATGCGGCAGACCAGAAATCCCTCCAGCGGGCCCCGAGGCCATTGCGTTCCCAGTTCTGGTTTTGGCGGTTCAGTATCCAGCTGCTGTCCGGTGCTGCGGACCAGTATCCGGCAATCGAATCGGCAACTCTCGAGGCTTCTTCAAAACCGGGCCGGTGATAACGGCGTCTTCCACTTGAATCTCTGGGTGCCAGCTGGTTTTCAGTAATTCCGGTAAGGTCCATTTCGCTCATGCCAAAATAAGCCCACTCCTGAACGGCGATATCCACCAGTCGACGCCGCACATCAGCCCGTGGCAGCGAGCTACAGCTGCGATCAATAATTTGCATATCGCCTGGATCACCGCTGATTCGATTTGAAGGAGGGCTCACAGCCAGCATCTCGGAAGGCAGGCGCTCATATACTGTCAGCTGCTGTGAGTATGAAACGGGGATCAATGATGAGCTGAATAACAGGGTCAGACAGCAGGGGAATATCTTTTTCAGGAATTTTTTCAGAAACTTGCTTTGCATAGATTCAGCTGCGCTTACTAAATTATTTCTGCTGACCTGAAAAGGCCTGCCATTCAGTTTAGAAGCATAATCCGAGAGCAAGATAAAATCCAGACTAACAGTGCCTGTTTAGAAAAGTGCCAAAGCATTATTTACCCGACGATAGATCGGCAAGAGCTCAACCTGGCGGTTAAGTTCGTTGGCGATCTGCAGATTACCTCTGGCATCACGGGTCAGGAGTATTTCTTTACGAGTTCGGTCTGCGTAATACGGGGATCGGTATTCAAGACTGAACTGCACCACTGCATCGTTTGCTGTTTCCATGACTACTTCGAAATCTGAAAGCCGCAAATCAATATAGGAAGGCCGGGTGATTTTCACCATACGGTCCTGTTCCCAGGCCTGCGGACTGGTGAAATTAAAGCCTCGGAAATTACTGCGGTAATGATTGAAATACTCATTTACATCCTGGTTCTGCCAGGCCACCAGCCAGTTATTAACAAAATCAAATAGCTGCTCCTGATCGTCATTCAGATTGCTGACCGTTGCCCCTGGTTCCGCCGGTGTAGCAGGTACTTCAGGGGAGTCAGAATATTGCGGGATCAGGTACACTGGTAAACGGTTGGTGCTGCTGCCGGCAACCCGGTTGACCGGAATTCTTTCAACCTGCACATTGCCCTCATAAATTATTTTCCACTCCCCCTGGGCATCACGAATCAGGCCCAGTTGTTTGAGAGTACGGTCCGCATAGGTCGGTGACTGATACTCCATTCGCAGTGTTACCATGGTGCTGTCAGCATTACGACTCAGTACCATGTAATCCTGGTAGTCGATCATAATCGAAGCAGGACGGGTAATATTGCGCTCCCGCTGATTACGCCAGGCTGCCAGTGAGGCAAAATTTTCCGGCTCATATTCTTCGTGGTAACTGTCAAAGTATCCATTCACATCCTGGTTTTCCCAGGCCTGCAACCAGCCCTGAATAAGCGCTTCGACCTCATCACTGGCTGTTACCTGGGGTGCTGTCTGTTCCGGAACTTCATCATCCTGGGCAATCTCCTGCACAGGTGGTATTTCTGCTTCTGGGATTTCCTGAACACTTTCTGCCGGTTCGCCTGTGACTTCCTGGGGCGCCTCCGCAACTTCCGGTTCCGGCTCTACTTGTGGTGCGGGCTCAGGCTCCGGGACTGGCTCCTGCTGAGCTTCTGTTGCCAGTTCAACTGGTGCTTCAGGCTCAGAAACTTCTTCAGTAACTTCTGTAGCCGGAGGTTCCGGGACTTCTGGTTCAGGGGCATCGGCAATGAAATCTTCTACTGCCTCTACGGCATCTTCTATTTCATCACCGAAATATGAAACTGTCGGTGGAATGATATCTTCCGGCAGGAAGACATAAGCAGCGTAGCCCAGGAACAGACCCACAGCGATGCCTGCGATGATAATGCTCGGGCCTACCGGCCAGCGCAAACGCTTTAATACCTGCTTCTGGGTTTCTTCATCGGTAAAGGGATCGACAAACTCATGGGTCAGGGTCTTGGTGGTTTTGGTAACCAGCTCTTTCTGGCGTTTTTTACGGGTATAGACCTTCTGCGTATCCTGGTCGAGAATTTCCGGAATTCTCTCCGGAATATCCCCGGGCAGGCCCTGGGTGATTTCCAGTAACTGCTCAAGATTTTCTTCCGTCAGGGAAGAGTCCATTTTAATCTCTTCCAGATAGGCACGGCAGAATTCAGCCAGCTGTTCCCGGTTCATCGGTTCCAGTGTATAGCTGACCAGCAGGTCCGAAACCATGGAAGAAGCATTTTCATTCAGCTTCTTCTCCATTTCCTCAGTGCCGCTGATCACAATACTGACCAACCCCTGATCATTCAGATGGATGTGGCGGAAGGTTGTCAGTTCAGAAATCAGGTCGGGATTCAGTTTTTCCGCGTCATCAAAAATCAGTACCAGTTTCTGCTCATCAAAAGACTTTTTGATGATGTGGGCTGTCAGGGCCTGAATAAAAGATTCACGGTCCCCTTCGGTTTTTGGCTGCAGCTTGAGTTTTTCCTTGATTGCCTTTTCGACGGCAGCAAAATCTTCCGGGGCATCGGGAAAATGCACGAATTCAATTTTTTCCGTGCGTAATTCCTGCAGTAATTCAATACACAGGGCCGTCTTGCCGGTGCCGGTTTGACCACTCAGCTTGACCACACCGTTGGAGATGGAAAGGATAAAACTCAGCCCGCCCAGAATCTCGGTATAGGGTTCGACGTTGATGTATAAATCGTTCTTTAATGCCATGGCGGCAACCTTAATTTAAAATAATGATATAAATCAATAATTTTTTTAAGTTTTTTTAGGTGCTTTCTTAAAGAAGCAATTTAAGTTGCTAAATATAAGCTTTTTATTAAGACTTAGAAGTACTAAACTGCGGCACTTGGACAGGGCCCGAAACAGCGCTCGAACACCCTTTAAATAATGTTTAATATCAATTAGTTATGGCAAAACGCTTCGAGACAAGAGTCGCCCGGCTCAATGGCCATGCGATCACCCGGGTGTTACCCCGTGCACACAGGAGGATGGTCGGACCCTTCATTTTTATCGATATCATGGGACCCCTGAATTTTGCTGCCGGTGAGGGTCTGGATGTCCCTCCTCACCCTCATATCGGACTTTCAACCCTGACTTATCTGTTTTCCGGGGAATTACTGCATCGGGACAGCCTGGGCAATGTCGTTGAAATCAGGCCTGGCGAGGTAAACTGGATGACAGCAGGAAAAGGTATCGTCCATTCAGAACGCCAGACTGCCGAAATGAAAGCTGAGCGCCACTGTTTATTCGGCATGCAATGCTGGGTAGCCAGCCACGCAAAACAGGCAACAGAAGCTCCGGCATTTTTCCATCAGCAGCAAAGCGACCTGGCTCTTGACCGTAATGAGCAACGATCGATCCGGGTGATTGCGGGTTCAGCCTATGGTTTGCAGGCAAGCATTAGTGGCCCGGCGCCAATGTTTTTTATTGATGTGATGAGTCACGAACAGACTCAACTGGAGCATCCGCAAAAGGGCCAGGAAGCCATGCTCTATCTTGTGGAAGGTTCGGTCGAAGTCGGCGATGAAATCTTTCATCAAGGTGAAGTTGCCCTGCTAGAAACAGGCGATGAGTTGCTGGCAGCTTCAGGCAGTCGCTATCTGTTACTGGGTGGAGAGGCCTGGCCTGAGCAGCCCTATATCGACTGGAATTTCGTTTCCTTCAGTAAAGAGCAGATTGAGCAGGCCAAAACAGACTGGCGCCAGGGACAGTTTCCTGAAATCCCGGGTGACAGGGATGAAGCCATGCCCCTGCCAGAATAAGCAAGGCTTTGCCAGCTAGGGTGATATGAGCAGCTCGGCTGCATAGAGCATTTTCCGGTCATTATCCCTGGCAGCCCAGTCAAGCAGAGTTTCCAGACTGGGTGAAAGTGTGCCGCGAAACTTCACTTCATTATTGACCGTAACAGTAATCGGCAGAGCAAAATCGAAAACCTCAGGAGACAGCAATAATCTGAAAGAGCCGACTCCGTCTGCCAGTGCCTGAATATTATTACCTTCACGAACCACATCCACGCGACCGCCATCCACGCTTGCAATGACATTTGAGCCATTGGCCGGATCCACACCAACTTCATAAAGGGGAATGGGGCTGTTCTGCCCCGCATCGAATTCCTCAATGAGTAACCAGTGAGAACGCCGATTGCCATTTGCAGTTGCTTTCCAGCTTATCAGTGCCGGATTTGCCTCGCGGGCATGCTCACTGACAAAGTCCTCAAAGTCATCACGCCATTGCGGCCACCAGTTGGTGTTGTGTTCACCATCCGGCAATGGGTGATATTCAATATTGACACCATTGCTTTGCAGATAGGTAATAAAAGGAGTGACCCGCGATGTCGGATATAAGCGATCCCGCCCACCGTTTATTACATACCAGGGTTTACCCAGCAGATTATGTAAATAGGAGCGACCATCTGCAATGGATCCATTGGCCAGCACCATGGTGTACCCGATAAAGGAATAAAAGGAGGCAAAGCGGGTATTTTCCCGCATGGCGATATACCAGCTACCGGTGGCTCCATCGGAAATGCCACCGAGTACTACACGGTTTTCATCAATATTGTATTCACGCTTGCTGCGATCAAGGATCTGACGGATATTCTCTACCTGTGAATCATCCCACCAGGGAGAGCCTGTCCAGGCATAGGGCATGACATAAATCTGCTCGGTACTTTCTGTGCTGTCCAGTCTTACCCTACCTCGCCCGCGCCCGCCTGGCTGATTGTTCTGTCGCGCACCGATCCCGCCATGTAACTCAAAGCGAAGCTGGTATTCCTGAGCCGGATCATAATTTTCCGGAACATTGAGGTGATAATAGTATTCTGTACCGTTCTCAGCGGTATAGGACCGTAGCACCACGCCAGTGTCGGCTTCCGCATAATCCTTCCCGGCCTGCAAACGTTCGTAAGCCTCGGCAAAGCTGACACCAGAATCAAGAATTGCATCGATTGCCGCTTCTGCCTGCTGAGTATTTTCTGCTGCAAAGAAACGGGCAAAGGCCTGATCGACCAAGGGCCTTTCCTGTGCCTGAAGCGTCAGACCCGGAAGCAACATTAATAACAAGATTGGGCATATTCTGTGCATGATTCTGTCCTGATTATCAGGTCTTTGTTATTTTGAGCATGGTATTACCGCCTTTTTGCATTTCGTATGCAACTTTTTCCAGCCTGCAATGAAAGCCCCTGCTATCAAGTTCCTTGATCAAGGGGGTTAAATAGGGAGATTCTTGACCATCCAGTCTTAACAGGGGAAAAATTCTCAGTTCATTGCCAACCCTCAGCATTTCAAGCACTGACTGCAAATGAAATTCATAGGAAAACAGCGAGGAATACAGAAACAGAAAATGCGAACACAGGGCCAGTCCAAACTGCTGGTTCCTGAATTCCAGCACAGGTAGCTGGGCGTAAATATAGCGCCCTTCGGCTTTACCCCTGGCGAAATCAGTGACAAATAAATCGATTACCCGGGTGCGTGTTTCCCGCAGAACCTGCAAATTTTTATGATAAGCCCAGACATAGTCTTGCGGTCTGCTTGCCACTTGCCCGAACACATCATCGGCCACCCTGTCGAATTGCTTTTTGATTTCTTCACCCTCAAATTGATACAAGGGGTCAAGCGATACCACACGCTTTCCCTGCGCAAAAAGTTCAGCATTAAAACTGGCTGGACCGTCAGCAACTCCAAGAATGGTTTTATCCAGATCCTGCCGGGACAACGCAAACATATGCCGGTACTCATCAAGTGAACGGCCAAAAGGAACAACTTCAGATAGTTTCATTTTTATTTATAACTCAGGGTTGGCGATCCTGCCTTTTGCTTCTATATACAGCAGCAAGGCACCCCAGCATTGGCTGAGAATCATGACCAGTACACCACTAAAGAAAAATATGCTGGCAAATGTTTGCGCATGCTCCATGGTGCCTGTCATGTTGAGTACATTCCACCAGTCATGGGATTCATCGATGCCGGAAATAAGCGGTAGATATCGTGTAGGCGCGTCAGCCACATAAGGTGCTACATCAATAAAATTCTGCCCACACCACCAGAGCATCAGCGAGGCTGCAAAATTATCACGTTGCCAGATCATGAAATAAGCCAGAGGAGCCAGGGGCACCATTATCTGAAACAGACTACCACCCATCAGCATCCATACATCACCAAAAGGACGGAAAAATATATGCCCGTATTCATGAAATGGCAGATTGACGTAATGCAGAAAGGAATCACCGATAACTGTCCAGTCAATTCCAGCCAGGATAAAACGCCAGCCCCAGATAAAAAACCAGACATAAATGACCAGATGCCCCCAGAAGGCACTTTCATCCCGGTCACTGGGCATGAAAAACACATAATAGTAAATACGTCGGCTGAGTGTTTCCTTGCTCTCCGGCAGTTCAGCTTCAGGCGGGATGCCATCCTGGAAATCTTCCGGCTGCCATTTTGCATAGGCAATACCACATGCAGGACAGACACCGGCCATGGTATCCCTGTCATGTTCCTGCGGTTCATGCTGGCATTTGGGGCAAATCATCCGGGCAAGTATAAACTACCCCTGCGACAGACTCAGTTCCTGTGCTTAAATTGACCTTATGACTGACCTCTTCAGCTCAGCACAAAATGAAATATTACCCCTGATTCAAAATCAGGGTGAACTCTTGTGTCTGCCGAACTGGCTGAGCAGAGAAGAACAGGGCAGGTATTTTTCATCATTCAGCCAGGAACTGGACTGGAAAACTGAAACCCTGATGATGGCCGGCAAGGCCGTGCAGTCCCCGCGTCTGGTAGCGTGGTACGGTGATCCCGGCGCACGCTATCGTTATTCCGGTCTTACCTATACAGCCCTGCCCTGGCACCCTTTATTATCAGAGCTAAGGCAGCGTCTTATACAGGATTTTGAAACTCCGCTTAACAGCGTACTGGCCAACCTGTATCGCAATGGAAAAGATTCAGTCAGCTGGCACGCAGATTCAGAACCTGAACTCGGCGCTGAACCGGTAATCTATTCCCTGTCCCTTGGCACTTCCCGTTTTTTTGATTTTCGCCGGATCAGTGATCACAAACAAAAACACCGGATAGAGCTGCATTCAGGTACGCTCCTGATCATGCGTGGTCCCTTTCAGCACTACTGGCAGCATCAGGTTCCCAAACAACTGAAAATTGATGAGCCCAGAATCAACCTGACATTTCGCTATATCCATCAGGACGCAGCAAAACTCAGACAGGATTTGGGGAATTAATTCAGAAAACTTCGGAACTTGCGGTTTCGGGTGAATTTGAAAAACTGACCGACCTCACCGCTCTTTATTGTTATACCGGGCTGCGCTCTATAAGTTGAACTGAATCTTATTAGCCTGGGAGTACCAGTTAAACTGGTGGGCATTGGGTGGATTTGAAAAACTGACCGACCTCACCCTCTCTTGATTGTCATTTAGGGGTGCGCTCTTTTGTATTGATTGAGTTTTACTACTTGGGAGTACCAGTATAACTGGTGGGTCTGGGTGGATTTGAACCACCGACCTCACCCTTATCAGGGGTGCGCTCTAACCAACTGAGCTACAGACCCGAGTCATAAAAATCACGGGAACGCGAATTATACAGATACTCGACTTTCAGACAAGCTTAGATGCTTCCTATACCCTGTAAACCAGACAGAATAGTTTTTTACCGCGCTTCAGGACGAAATACTTATTATAAAAAGCTGACTTCCAGTTCAATTCAGCGTTCGGATCAGTAACTTTCTCACCATTAACGCTTACAGCATTATTTCCTATGAATTCACGAGCCATTTTATTGGAACTCGCCAATACCTCGCTGGATACAAGCGCATCTACCAATCCTGGTTCAGCGTCTGAAATCCCTAATGCTGGCATACCATCCAGCTTGAGCTGCTCGAAATCACTTTCTGTCAGATTATTCAACTCTCCACTGAACAGGGCCAGGGATATTCGTTCTGCTGCCTGCAATCCTTCCTCACCATGCACCAGGCGAGTGGCTTCTTTTGCCAGGATTCCCTGGGCTTCCGGGCGCCCCTGCGCCTGTTTATCAGCTTCTTCGATGGCCTCAATTTCACTGACATCTAGAAAAGTGAAGTATTTCAGAAACCGGTATACATCAGCATCAGCAGTATTAATCCAGAACTGGTAAAAGGCGTAGCAGGAGGTTCTGCTGGAATCGAGCCAGATTGTGCCTTCTTCAGTCTTGCCGAATTTGCCACCATCAGCCTTGGTGATTAAGGGCAGGGTCAGGCCATAAACCTGTTGCTGGTTCATCCGCCGGGTCAGATCAATCCCCCCGGTAATATTGCCCCACTGATCACTGCCGCCTATCTGCACAGTACACTCATGCTCACGGTTCAATACTGCAAAGTCATAGGATTGCAGAATCATATAGGTAAATTCAGTGTAGGAGATTCCCTCCCCTTCGCGTTCAATCCGCTGCTTGACGCTTTCTTTCTGAATCATGGCATTGACGGAAAAATGCTTGCCGATATCTCGCAGAAAGCTGATGACATCAAGGTTTTGTGTCCAGTCCAGATTGTTCACTACCACCGCAGAATTCGCTCCACAGTCAAAATCAATGAACTGCATCAGTTGCTGTCGGATGCTTTCAGTCCAGGATTGGGTGATTTCGGCAGTATTAAGCTGGCGTTCTTTTGATTTGAAGCTGGGATCACCGATCATGCCGGTAGCTCCCCCGGCCACGGCAATCGGTTTGTGTCCGGCCAGCTGAAAGCGCCTCAGCGCCAGTAAGGGAACCAGGCTACCAATATGCAGACTATCTGCAGTCGGGTCAAAACCACAGTAAACGGTGCGGCTGGCTTCCTGCAGGTGCTCATCCAGCGCCTCTTCCCCGGCGGTTTGATATAGCAAACCGCGCTCGCGCAACTCATTGACTATATTGGTGGAACTTGCTGACATGACACCCCTGCCCGAACAAAAGCGGCAACTTTACAAGATAAGTTGGTAAATACAAGGCCTAAATCTGTTAATATTCCGGAAATTGTAAGAATTGAACCGCAGAATAGCAGAATCCCGCCCTGAGAAAGACTTCTTACCGAATCAAAATTGGCGAAATTAAAGCTTGGCAGCACCCTGTTGGCAGGCTAAAATCACAAGCATTTTTAGCATGTTAGAGCATAATTCCGATAAGATACTATAAGTTGAATATGAATCTTATTGATTTCCTTAAACAGCTATTCAGAAGATTGATAGCTGAACGCATCCCCCACAGCCATCAGCTGGCCTGTCTGGGCATGCTCGCTGCGCTGTTGATTCTGCTGGCTCTGCCTGACTCTGACGAATCAATTCAGACACTGTCTGAGCCGGTGACCGCCGACTTTGTGGGAGCGTCGGAATTTTCCACCTCTGAATTCGATCCCCGGAATATCTCTGGCACTGTCAATCGGGAACTTGACTCTGAAAACACAGCTGAAGTCACAAGCTCAGTACCAGCAGAGCAGAACATACCGCGGGTTCTTGCTGAAGTGCGTAATGGTGATAACCTCTCACTGATTTTTGACCGGGTTGGCCTGAGTCCCCAGGATGTGTATCGCGTTTCCAGCAGTACCGGTAATACCAATATTCTGACTCGCCTGTATCCGGGTTATCAGCTGGCTTTTAATATCAGCGAATCAGGCATTCTAGAGGAACTTGAAGTTATCGTGGATCGCAAGGAAAGCTATTTTTTCCAGCGCAATGACACAAACAACTTCAATGTCGAACATCGTATTCGCGAGCCACAAGTTGTCCCGGTATTCAAGGAAGCTACCATCAATGACTCCCTCTTCCTTGCTGCCCAGCGCGGCGGTATCTCAGCCGGTATTACCATGGAAGTCGCCGGTATCTTTGGCGGGGTGATCGACTTTTTGCTGGATACCCGTGTGGGCGATAATTTTAATGTACTCTATGAAGAGCAGTTTATTGACGGAGAATTTGTCGGTAATGGCACGATCCGGGCGGCTCAATATACCAATCAGGGGCAAACCTTTACCGCAATTCGCTATGAAAACCTGGCTGGCGAGGTGGACTATTACAATCCGCAGGGTGAAAGCATGCGCAAGGCTTTTCTGCGAAACCCGGTGGACTTTACCCGAATCAGTTCCAACTTCACTTTATCGCGCCGACATCCGATTCTGAATACCATTCGCGCCCATAAGGGAACTGACTATGCTGCTCCGACCGGCACCCCGGTTGTCGCCTCCGCTGATGGACGGGTAACCTGGGCCTCGCGCAACGGTTCTTTTGGTAACCTGGTGGTCATCAAGCATGGCGACCGCTTCGAAACCAAGTACGCCCACCTGTCTTCCTATGCCCGGGGAGTCCGGGTTGGCAACCGCGTCCAGCAGGGAGATATTATCGGTTATGTCGGGATGACCGGTGGCGCAACCGGCCCCCACCTGCATTATGAATTCCTGATTGATGGCGTCCACCGTAACCCCCGTACTGTTCACGATATGCTGCCGAAAGCCGAGTCGGTTCCGGCAGAAGAACTGGACCGCTTCCTGCAACATTCACAAATCCTGCTGGCCCAGTTAAACGGCTTAACCGGTGGCAATCCGACACTGGCACAGAATAACTCTACCGAATCCTCTCCCCACCCTACTGAATGAGTTCAAACCTTTTTATAGGGCTCATGTCCGGCACCAGTATGGATGCAGTGGACTGCGCACTGGTGGACCTGAGTTCAAACCGCACACCCGGGCTGCTGGATTTCATTAATGTTGAGATTGATCCGAAACTGAAACAGAAACTGGTCATCCTGTGTCATGAAGCAAGCGTTCCACTGACCTTGCTGGGTGAGTGTGACGTTGCCATGGGCAGGCTTTTTGCCAGCGCTGCGCAATCAATTATTGAAAAAAACCAGTTACAGCCTGGCCAGGTTTCGGCAATCGGTTCACACGGGCAGACGGTTTACCACCAACCTCCCGGTAAAGCAGATCTGGCTTTCTCACTGCAAATTGCTGACCCGAATACAATCGCTGCCTTAACCGGAATTACCACTGTTGCCGACTTCAGGCGCAAAGATATGGCCTATGGTGGCCAGGGAGCGCCGTTGCTGCCTGCCTATCATCAGCACCTGTTTAAGAGTACTGCATGCGACCGTATTATTCTGAACATTGGCGGCATGGCAAACATTACCCTGCTGCGTAAAGACGACCCGAATATTGTTGGTTTCGATACCGGACCGGGCAATATCCTGCTCGATTGCTGGATACAAAAACATAAAGGCCAGGATTATGATCAGCAGGGTCAATGGGCCGCCACTGGTTCCAGCGATACTGCTTTTCTGGATTTTTTAATCGAGGATTCCTACTTTGCCAGCCCGCCACCGAAAAGTACCGGCCGTGAATATTTCAACCTTCAGTGGCTGGAAAAACAGCTGGAAAATTATGGCCATGAACTGGCTCCGGAAGATGTACAGGCGAGCCTGATCGATCTGACTGCGAGCAGTATAAGCAAGGCAATACAGCAGTTAATCAGCAAGGGTGAAGTACTTGTTTGCGGAGGCGGAGCCCGTAATACCCGGCTCATGCAAAGTCTCAAAAGTCATCTGCAGTCATTTACTGTCACTGATACCAATGAGCTCGGAATCAATAGTGACGCACTCGAAGCAATTGCTTTCGCCTGGTTCGCCAAACAAACCCTTGAGCACAAAGCCATCGACCTCAGCAATATCACCGGATCAACACAGCCCGCCATCCTCGGCGGCGTTTACTACGCTGAGTAATTAAATTAATTCCTACAGTTAATAAGATCTTTCAGTCTATAAACTTCAGTATTATGAATACAGTTCAGACATAGAAATTCCTGACTAGCTACTACTTATTACCTGGAAAGATTGGATTTAGCGTGACAAGCGAAGTCAGGGCCAGGCAAAAACCCTCGCAAGGAAGGAACTTATAAATCAATAAATGACTGACTGAGAAGGTTTTTAACGACGCCCTGGCGAGCGCAGTAGCTAAATCAGATGGAAAAGGACATGCCGCAGCCACAGGTTGTAGTCGCAAGTGGGTTCCTTACCACAAACCTCGACCCCTCCAGTCCTTCGGTATAATCAATTTCCGAACCGGCCAGATACTGAAAGCTCAGGGGATCTACCAGCAGTTTTGCGCCTTTATGATCGATAACAGTGTCATCATCGTTAACTGCTTCATCAAATGAAAAGCCATACTGGAAACCTGAGCAGCCACCGCCGGTGACGAATACACGCAACTTCAGCTCCGGATTGCCTTCTTCGGATATCAGGTTCATCACTTTTTGGGCAGCACCTTCGGTGAGCACCATTGGCACGGCATCATGAGTTTCAACGACAGACATAATTTGTTACGTACTAAGAATTGTTACCTGACATATTATCAAATAACCAAGTAATTTAGTCAAGTATTAGCTGGATGCCTTGGCGGCTGCCTCAACGACAACTGAGTCACGTTCGCTGCTGACGACAGTTGGTTTTTCGAGTTTTTTCGGCTTGAGTTCTTCAGGACTGCGATGCAGCAGGCTGCCATTAACTTCTGAGCCCATAACCATCTCAATCAGGTTGTAGTAGACGTTACCAACCACTCTGGCTTTGGCTGCCAGTTCAATATGGTCGCTTGAATATACATCCCCTTCCACCATACCATTAATAATGATGGAAGGAACTTTAATTTCACCCTGCACAAAACCGTTTTCGCGAATGCGAATTTCTGCCGGCGCATCCGGGTTAGCGTAAATATTGCCTTTAATTTTTCCTTCAACTTCCAGGGTTCCGGAAAAATTAAGATCCCCGATAATCTCAGTCGATTTGGAGATCAGGGTGGTAACATTCTCACTGAATTTATTTTTCACAATAAGTCTCTTGATAAAATCACTGCATTGTCTTTTTCATCTTTCAACAAGCCAGACGAAACTTTTTCGCACTGTTTTGGCATTCTGCCCTTCTGATTCGGCAACAATCTGCACCGATTCCGGCTCGAAATTTTCAGGAACTATTAACTCACCTTCGATATTCTGAAAGTAACGAAACTGCAGACGAATGTCTAAGCGGTCCTCATTCACCGCCATTTCCCGCAGCGGCATTGAAACTTCCTGACCATTCTGAATGCCAACGACATTCACATTGACATGTCCGCTGACCACGTTTTCGTTATTGATCAATTGCTTGAGCTCAATACGATAACGAACTCGATTCTCCTCTTCTGTTCCAGTCAGGTCAAGTTGCCCGATCACCAGGCCATTCTCGGTATTTTCCGGTGACATGATCTGCCGGTAAAAAAGTACATCCTCTTCAAGCTGGGCATTCACTTCACGCAAATCAACCAGCATGTTCTGTAATTCAAGTATGGACTGCCGATCAACGGCACTGGCCTGCTCGATATTTACTACCTGCTGTTCCAGACTTTGCAATTGTTCCTGATTGCTTTCCATCTGGATGCGAAGCTGATCACGTTCCTGGCGAACATTCAGATTTTCATTCATGCCAGCGTTATAACCATAGAAGTAGGTACCGCTCCCGACAACTACTGTCAAAATAACAGTACTGAACCAGAACAGCACATAGCGCCTGGGCCGGTGCGGCACCACCACCATTTTTACCTGTTTACTGCCTTTAACGACCGCCATCTTGTTGCTCTTTTAAGGTTAAGTATTATGGCAATATCGAAACAATATTAAGACCACTTGTTTCTTCAAAATCAAACATCAGGTTCATATTCTGTACTGCCTGTCCCGCAGCACCCTTCACCAGATTATCTTCTGCAGCAAGAATCACTATTTTATTACTGTCAGCAGGCTGCATCACAGCCAGATGACACATGTTGCTGCCATTGACTGCTCTGGTTTCCGGACTCAATCCCGTTTCCAGCACATCGACGAAGGGTTCGTTGCGGTAAAAATCTTCATACAGGGCCTGAATATCAACATCACTTTTTAGCAGGCTTGCATAAAGGCTGGCCTGTATACCGCGAATCATTGGCACCAGGTGTGGCATAAATGTCAGATTTACCGTCTCGCTGCTGTGTTCATTTAAACCCTGAACAATTTCCGGATGATGACGGTGTCCTTTGATGGCATATGCCTTGAAATTCTCGCTGACTTCACACAACAGCGTCCCAAGCGCAGCTTTACGACCGGCACCACTGACACCTGATTTCACATCTGCAATCAATGACCCAGGGTCAACAAGCTGGTTTTTCAGCAGAGGAATAAAACCCAGCTGAACTGCTGTCGGATAGCAGCCCGGATTGGCTACAAGTTGAGCCTTTTTGATTTTTTCACGATTTACTTCAGGTAAGCCATAGACCGCATCGCTCAATAACTCTTTGCAGGCATGTTCCATACCATACCAGTGAGACCAGAGTTCGGCATCACG
Source organism: Gammaproteobacteria bacterium UBA5109 (assembly GCA_002414385.1). Lineage (GTDB taxonomy): Bacteria > Pseudomonadota > Gammaproteobacteria > Pseudomonadales > Pseudohongiellaceae > UBA5109. The sequence goes on along the minus strand of DHZH01000006.1, from coordinate 377,855 downwards.
AATTCGGAAATCAGCCGAAAGGTCGATTACTTTTACGCCCTTTGCCATCAGCTCCGGCGCCATGGTCATTGCCGTACCGTTTGGGGTGGCAAAGAATACCAGGTCACAGGCACTCAAACTCGCAATGTCCGGTTCAGAAAAATCCAGCTGCAGATGCTGGCGCAGATTCGGGAAAACCGCAGACACAGCCTCGCCGGCTTCCGCTCTGGAAGTTACGACCTTAATCTCCACTTCCGGGTGCTGAATCAGAATTCTCAGTAACTCCACACCCGTATAGCCGGTTGCACCGACCACTGCTACATCTATCACTCTGAACCTCTTTATGGCTCTCAATTGGCGTTTTGAGCCGCTATAATAAAAGTCTCACCGGGAAAAAGCGACGAATCTTAGCATAACTCGTGACTCGACCCACATTTCAAGAGTGTTGCGCTTGGCCGTAAAAAGCAGCTTTCACCACTTACTCTCCAGAGGCGATGCAAAATTGCGCCTGGCCGGACTGGGGATCTTCGTCGGAATTTTTGCCGGCCTGATCGTCACGCTGTTTCGTTTTATTCTTGAATCCAGCCTGCCGTTTTTTGCTGACGGAATCAGTGCGGAAAACTTTGAAGCACTGCACCCGGGCGTAAGATTTATCCTGCCCATAACAGGCTGCCTGCTGATTGCCCTGCTTTTTCAATGGTTAAAACCCAAACGCGAGGAACTGGGTGTCACTTATGTTATCAACAAGGTGCAGAATTTTCGTGGTCACCTTCCAGTCAGGCATGCAGTATCCCAGTTTATCGGTGCAAGCCTCGCCCTGCTCAGTGGCGGTTCCTGTGGTCGTGAAGGGCCGGCAATTCATCTGGGAGCGACTTCCGGCTCGGTGCTGGGATACTGGTTAAACCTGCCGCATAACAGTATAAGAACATTAATCGCCTGTGGTGCAGCTGCGGCCATTTCTGCTTCATTCAATACACCGATAGCAGGCGTAATTTTTGCCATGGAAGTCATCATGATGGAATACGCCATCAGCAGTTTTGTTCCTGTCATCATATCCTCAGTCAGTGCCGCTGTGGTGACTCAAATACTTTTTGGCAACGATCCGGTGTTCGATATCAGCGTCACCCAAACCAGCAGCCTCTGGGAAATCCCCTACATCGCCCTGATGGGTATTGTCATTGGTCTACTGGCATTTGTTTTTGTCCGGGTTTACAGGTTTGCCAGTGGCTTTAATCGTATCGACCAGCGCATTCGGCTACTGGGAATTGGCCTGTTAACAGCCTGTACAGGCTGGTTTATTCCGCAAGTCATGGGTATGGGGTATGACACCTTGAATCTGGCACTGCAAAGCAGTCTGGCCCTTAACTTTCTGGGTCTCCTCTTGATCACGAAATTATTATTGACAGCTGTCAGCCTGGGACTTGGATTACCCGGTGGAATCATTGGTCCTGTACTTATGCTCGGAGGCATCGCCGGAGCCATTCTCGGCGCCCTGGTCGGACAGTTTTTCCCGGGCAGTGACCCGGCTTTTTATGTATTACTGGGTATGGGTGCCATGATGGGAGCAACACTGCAGGCACCGCTGGCAGCACTGATGGCCTTGCTGGAACTCAGTAACAATCCCAATATCATTCTACCGGCCATGATAATAATTGTAATCGCCACTCTGACTTATTCCGAAGTCCTGAAAAGCAAATCGGTATTTTTGCAGCAGGATGAGTCTGGAACTGGCAGCAGGGATTTTTCACGTTTCCTTAATCGGTATGGCGTCAGTTCGCTGGTCAAGCAGAATTTCGCTGTGATCAACCCGGACATCAACATCATGGAGCTAGATGCGATTATGCAGGCTGATCCTTACTGGCTCATCCTGGAGCATGCTGATAATACAAAATCATTGATCCGTAAATCAGAACTGGAAAATCTTGGCGACATCAGCCCGGACCTCTTGCAGAATGAATCCCGGCAGGAGGATCTGCTTGCCATCCCTGACAAGGCTACTCTAAATGAAGCCCTGCAACTACTACAGGAAGCTGAACTCAAATATGGCTATATCTACACTCATAACAGGTCTGCCAGCCCTATTACCGGTATCATCTCCATAGATGATATTATTGCCTTTTATCGTGACTAAAACGCATACATGTTATATCTCTGGTTAAAAGCTCTGCATCTGTTTTCCATGGTCTGCTGGTTTGCAGGAATTTTTTATCTGCCGCGCCTGTTTGTGTATCACGCCATGGCAGACGATGAAATCTCCCGGGACCGTTTCAAGATCATGGAGCGCAAACTGTTCTGGGGCATCATGACCCCATCTGCTGTATTAACCGTTATCTTTGGCCTATGGCTGATCTTCACCAATGTGGCTTTTTACATGCAGTCCGGATGGATGCATGCCAAACTCACTCTGGTGCTCCTGTTAATCATTTTCCACATCATGTGCTGGCGCTATATGCTGGCGTTCAGGGAAGATCGCAATACCCATTCACACCGTTTTTATCGCTGGTTCAATGAAGCACCCGTGCTGCTGTTATTACTCATCATCATTCTTGTCGTCATAAAACCTTTTTAGGAAAAGCAATGTCAGAAGCACTTACGAACAAACGTTCCGAGACCCTGTTCGCCCAGGCAAAAGAACATATTCCCGGTGGTGTTAACTCTCCGGTGAGGGCATTCAAGGGCGTAGGCGGCAGTCCGGTATTCTTCAAACGCGGGGAAGGTGCCTGGGTTTATGATGAAGATGATAATGCCTATATTGATTACATCGGTGCCTGGGGCCCTCTGATACTTGGCCATTGCCATCCAAAAGTTATAGCTGCTCTTAAAGCCCAACTGGATCAGGGCCTGGCCTTTGGCGCACCGACCCAGCATGAAGTCCAGATGGCTGACCGCATCTGTGAACTGATGCCATCTATTGAAAGTGTGCGTCTGGTCAATTCCGGTACCGAAGCTACCATGAGTGCCATTCGACTGGCACGTGGTGTTACCGGCAAGGACAAGGTCGTAAAATTTGAAGGCTGTTATCACGGCCATGTCGATTCGCTTCTGGTCAAGGCCGGTTCCGGTGCACTGACTCTTGGCTCACCGGATTCTGCCGGTATTCCGAAATCGACTGCTGAACAAACCTTTATCGTTCCCTATAACGATACCGGAATTATCAGTGAACTATTTCAGAAACATGGTCATGAAATTGCTTGCCTCATCGTTGAACCCGTAGCCGGTAATATGAACTGCGTTCCACCACTTCCCGGTTTTCTGCAAACATTACGCGAGCTTTGTACCGAGCATGACAGCCTGCTGATTTTCGATGAAGTCATGACCGGTTTTCGTGTTGCCCTTGGCGGTGCACAAAGTGTTTACCAGGTACAGCCTGATCTGACCACTCTGGGCAAAGTAATCGGCGGCGGTATGCCCGTTGGAGCCTTCGGCGGCAAGAAGGAATTCATGAACCAGCTGGCACCTTCCGGACCTGTTTACCAGGCGGGGACCCTGTCCGGCAATCCACTTGCGGTAACAGCCGGACTGGTCATGCTGGAAGAAATTTCACAGGCCGGCTTTTATGACAAGCTGCAACAAAACGCTGCTTCACTTCTCAGTGGCTTGCAGGAACGCGCTGACCAGGCCGGAATTGCATTTTCCACAAACCAGGTCGGCGCCATGTTTGGCTGCTTCTTTTCCGAGGAAAAGACCATCAGCAGTTTCACCCAGGTGATGAACTGTGATGTCGAACGCTTTAAAAAATATTTCCATGTCATGCTTCAACATGGAATCTATCTCGCCCCTTCAGCCTTTGAAGCAGGCTTCATCTCTTCTGCGCATGGTGAAAGAGAAATACAACTAACACTGGATGCAGCAGAAGCAGCATTTTCTCAACTCAAGTAATAAGGATGACAATGAAGAAATACCATATTTATGCTCTCGGTAACGCACTGGTCGATAAAGAGTTTGAAGTCGATGACAGCTTTTTCACCCATGAGAGTTTACAGAAAGGCATCATGACGCTGGTTGATGAGGATTCTCATGAAACCATCTTCGAACGCCTGATGAAAAAATACGGTCTGAAAAAACGTGCCGGCGGTGGTTCGGCTGCCAATACCCTTTATGCAGCCTCACAATTTGGCGCCAACACTTTTTATTCCTGCAAGGTGGCCAACGATGAGTTTGGTGATTTTTACCTGCAGGAACTTGGCAACCACAATATTGATACCAATCTCGACAGTATCCGTGGTGAAGAGGGGGTTACCGGAAAATGTCTGGTCATGGTAAGCCCGGATGCAGAACGCACCATGCTGACCTATCTGGGGGTTTCTGAAAACCTCACTGCTACGGATATTCATGAAGACGCCCTGGCAAACTCCAAATACCTCTATCTGGAAGGTTATCTGGTTTCTTCAGACAGCGCCCGGGTAGCCTGTGTAAAGGCCCGGGAAATAGCAGAAAAAAACGGGGTGAAAACCGCCCTGACATTGTCGGACCCGGCCATGGTGCAGTTTTATCGCGGCGGCCTGGAAGACATGATTGGCGACGGAGTGGATTTACTGTTTGCCAACAAGGTCGAAGCCCAGACCTGGACAGGAGAAGACGATATTGATGCAGTTGTTGAAGCCCTGAAGAAAATTACCAAAACGCTGGTTATCACACTCGGCTCTGAGGGTGCGCTGGTGTTTGACGGGGAGACTACGACTAAAATTGATTCATATCCGGTCAAGGCTGTGGACAGCAACGGAGCCGGTGACATGTTTGCCGGTGCCTTTCTTTACGGGATATCCAGCGGTCAGGATTTCGCCACGGCCGGTCGTCTGGCCAGTATGAGTGCCGCAGCGGTTGTCAGCCAGTTTGGACCACGTCTGCCAGCGGAACAACATCAGGAACTGCTGAATAAAGTAAGCTGAAAATCAGCGCGCTTCCAGTTCCAGACGGCGTTTGAAAAATTCCAGGCGTTGCTGCAGGTTCTCGGTGTTACGGGGGCCCAGTCGCATCAGTAATTTTTCCACATCACTGTAGCTTTCAATTTCCGGGTCGGCATACTCATAGGCCAGGCTCGGTCTGACAAGCTGCTGTGGTTGTGGAGCGCTGCGAGCATTGAGCACATTATCAATGGCTGTCAGCATCACCGTATGGAAATTGCTGTCTGGAATTCCCAGCTCTGCATAAGCCTGACGAAACAGGGGCGTAAAGTCATCATAGAGGCGTACTGCTGTTTCCGTACTGACATTGCTAAAGGCATTGACCAGGCTGTCAAAACGACGGTATGAAGCTTCATCCATCAGATAAAACTCACTGCCCAGTTCCGTCACCTGCATTGGCTCCATGGGGCGCTCAAGGGGCAGGTTGCGATCAGGAAATTCTCCCCGGCTCATGTTTTCCACCATGACCACAAACTTACGGATCAGTTGTTCGGAAACCAGATGCATCAGGATTGCCGAACCACCATCTGTTTCCATCAATTCTGCCAGCACAAAATCATCACTGTTATTCAGGTTCGGCAAGGGCTCGGGTGCCGGTACAGGAGCTTCTTCGACTTCGGCTACTTCTTCTACCACTTCAGGTTCTGTTTCAGGTGGCAGCGCTTCGGGTTCTTCAACGACTTCAGGAGCAGGCGGCGGTACTGTCGTTTCCGGTGACGGGGGTTCAGGGACCGGCGCTGGCAACTGAACTGGTTCCGGTTCTTCAGTGACCATCACATCAACACGTTCGGAGTCATCTCCACTGAGCGCCATAAACAGGCCGAACAGTACGATGACCCCGATGACCAGTGAAAAAACCAACTTGTTGTCATTCATAAAAGTATTTCCGATGTTTCAGGCCACAACCAGCCCGCTTGATTCCAGTACTGGTAGTGTAAATCCTGCTGCCGTCAATCTGTCAAGATTCTGCAAAAATAGTTTTTCAGACACAAAAAAGCCCGATTTCTGACAGAATATCGGGCTTCTTCGGTGTTTCTCAGCCAGTTCAGAACTCGGCTTTTTCTTCCTCGGTAATGTCTTTCATGCTCAGGCTGATCTTACCGCGATCATCCACCTTGAGCACCTTGACGAGGATTTCTTCACCTTCGGTGAGATGGTCAGTAACCTTCTCAACGCGTTCCTGGGCAATCTGGGAAATATGCACCAGTCCATCCTTGCCAGGCAAAATGGTCACAAAAGCACCGAAATCCACAATCTTGGATACCAGGCCTTTGTAGATTTTGCCAATTTCAGCCTCAGCGGTAATTTCCTCAACCATGGCCACTGCTGCATCACGGGAATCAGAATCTTCCCCATAAATGCGCACATTGCCGTCATCATCAATATCGATGGAGGCGCCGGTTTCATCGGTGATGGAACGAATCGTCGCGCCGCCCTTACCGATAACGTCACGGATTTTGTCCGGATGAATCTTGAGGACAGCCATGCTCGGAGCATTTTCCGATACATTGGCGCGTGATTCGGAAATCACCTTGTTCATCTCGCCGAGAATATGCATTCTGGCTGTATAAGCCTGCTGCAGTGCAGTTTCCATAATTTCTTCGGTGATGCCCTGGATTTTAATATCCATCTGCAGAGCCGTGACACCGTTGGCAGAGCCCGCCACCTTGAAATCCATATCGCCAAGATGATCCTCGTCACCAAGGATATCAGTCAATACTGCAACGCCGTTGTCTTCCTTGATCAGACCCATTGCGATACCCGCAACCGGGGCTTTCAGGGGCACACCGGCATCCATCAGGGCCAGGGATGTACCACAGACAGAAGCCATTGATGAAGAGCCATTGGATTCAGTAATTTCAGACACCACGCGAATGGTATAGGGGAAATCTTCTTCCTTGGGTAATACAGCAGCCACACCACGACGGGCAAGTCGGCCATGGCCAATCTCACGACGCTTCGGGCCGCTCATAAATCCGGTTTCCCCGACACTGAAGGGCGGGAAGTTATAGTGCAGCATGAAGGCATCTTTCATGGTTCCGGACAGCCCCTCAATCAACTGGGCATCACGGATGGCACCCAAAGTAGCCACAACCAGTGCCTGTGTTTCACCACGCGTGAACAGTGCGGAACCGTGAGTTTTAGGAAGAACTCCTGTCTCAACCGCAATCGGTCGGACCGTGGTATTGTCGCGCCCGTCAATTCGCGGCTGCCCGGCAATAATATTGCTGCGAACAATTTTCTTTTCCAGCGCTGCAAAAACATCCTGGATTTCCCCGGCACTGACACCGGTCTCCGCTTCCTCATCGGCAAACTGCTCAACTGCTTTTTCCTGCAGTGCACCCAGTGCATCCTGGCGCTGCATTTTGTCGGAAATTTTATAGGCTTCAGTAATACCTTCACTGAAGGCTGCAGATACTGCCTCGGTCAGTGTGGTATTTTTCTCTTCCGGCACCCATTCCCAGTCCGGTTTGCCCGCTTCGCTTTTCAGTTCCTTGACGGCCTGAACTACTGTCTGCATTTCCTGGTGGGCGAATAACACACCACCAAGCATCTGGTCCTCGCTAAGCTCCTTGGCTTCTGATTCCACCATCAGGACAGCGGATTCAGTTCCTGCAACCACCATGTCCAGTGCGGATTCTTCCAGTTTGGCGTAGCCGGGGTTAAGGATATAACCCTCACTTTCCGTAAATCCCACTCGCGCCGCGCCCAGGGGACCGGCAAATGGTACGCCGGAAATAGCCAGGGCTGCTGAAGCGCCAATCATTGCTGCAATATCCGGATCAACATCCTTTTCAGCAGAAACCACAGTACAGACGACCTGCACCTCATTGAGAAAGCCTTTGGGAAACAAAGGACGAATGGGTCTGTCGATCAGACGTGAAGTCAGGGTTTCTTTTTCAGTGGGTCGACCTTCTCGCTTGAAGAAACCGCCGGGAATTTTGCCGGCTGCGTAGGTCTTTTCCTGATAGTTGACGGTCAGCGGGAAGAAATCCTGACCAGGGTTGGCTGTTTTTCTGGCAACAACCGTGGTTAATACTGAAGTACCACCTATAGTGACCAGAACAGCGCCGGTGGCTTGTCGCGCGATTCTGCCTGTTTCCATGACAACCGTATTGTTGCCATACTTGAATTCTTTCCTTATCGGATTAAACATATTTTATTTTCCTAACGTACGAAACCTGGCTGGCCCCATGCCAGCCAGGTGAGAAGAGTAGTCTAGCGACGCAGACCCAGTCGGTTAATCAGGCTGCTGTAGCGCTCAAGATCTTTCTTTTTGAGGTAATCCAGCAACTTGCGACGGGTATTGACCATACGAATCAGTCCACGGCGGGAATGATGGTCCTGCTTGTGCTCTTTGAAATGCTCTTGCAAGTGATTGATATTATTGGTTAATAATGCAACCTGAACTTCCGGGGACCCGGTGTCACCTTCCGCCAGGGCATAGTCGCGGATAATATCCGCCTTTTCATTAGCTGATAAAGCCATAAGTTTCTCCTGTGAATATGCAAAATAAGCCAAACATCCGTGTTAACCAGACAAACCATGCATATTGATAGTCCGCTGGAATACTCCTTCAACCCCATCATACATGGGGGTGCGCACGATAGCATAAATTGCACCCCGATACACTAATTTAGGGTGCTAGCGCCATATTTTTCAATATTTTCAATCAGCTATTGAGTATGGCTGTTTCAGTGCCGGCAATTATCCTTGCAGGCATTTAAGGCTATAATATGCGCCTCGGCTTTTAAACCACCCACAATAGAGAATTTCATGTCAAAACCCGCCAGTATTTTCCTCAGTGTCTTTTTGCTTGCCATTCCTGCCCTTGTGACGGCTGCCGAGCGCATCATTACTGATTCCGGGCGTGAAGTGGAATTACTGGACGACGGTAGCTGGCAATTTGCGTCAGAAGACATTTTCGCTACCAACAGCGAGGGACAGCGGATTCGCCTGCGTCCCGATGGCAGCTGGGAAGTGCTGGAGGAGTATTCAGAAAACACCCAGCATACAGCCATTTACCAGGCACCAATGGTATATGAACCGCTGCAGTTCAATCTGGACCGGGCAGTGATTCAGAATGTCCGGGGAGAGGCCCCGGGCCTGAGCAAAAACACCCGACTGGTCAGCCATAGTGTGTTTTATCTGCAGGTCGCGGTGCCGGCCAATGAAACAGAGGCCATCGCACTCAGTTTTAGCGGTGATGAGTTTGCCCTGGTGGACAGCGCCGAGCGTCGCTATGACCTGCTGTCCGTTGAACCGGCAAGCCTGGATTTACAACCAGGGGAAGTCCAGCTGGTGGAAGTACGTTTTTATGACTCCCCGGCCTGGAAATTCGGTAAGTCCTATGACTTGAGTATTTCCAGTGATCTACTGGCTTCCGACAGGGACCTGGTGTTCAGCCTGCCCCTGTCGGAAATTCGCAGTGTGGAGCTGGACAGCTTCTAGCCTGCTCTCCTGTATGATCTGTCGGCAGCCTGCCTCTTAGCGCTTAATCCCTGCTAAAAAATCTCATCCTTTTTGCATCCAAAATGCCCATGGACAGCATCCTATGCTGTACTAACTTATTCTTTACTAAAAAGGAGAGCCCGCATGAATGAAAGTAACCTGGAATTGATGATTCCCATTTTGATTGTCTTATCAATACCCCTGATTGCCTGGCTTTATTTTTATTTCCGTCAGCGCAGTAATGAGGAAGTTCAGCTCACATTACGCACCATGATCGAAAAGGGTCACCAGTTGTCCCCGGAGCTACTGGAAACCCTGAGCTTCCCCAAACAAAATACCCCTGAAAAGGATCTCAGACGCGGGGTAAGAATGATCAGCATCGGTATCAGTATCGTTGTGCTGGGCTTTTTTATCGGTGAAGCAACACGCAATGAGCTGTCATTTATTATCGTCGGTATTGCCGCTGCATTCGGTATCATGGGCCTGACTTATATCGGATTCTGGAAGTTCATGCCGGATAGGGAAAAGGACTCAGGGGATAAAGCTGGTAAATCGCCCATGACTGAATGAAAAAACCGGACGATAAGGAGCTTATCGCCAGGGTTATCGCCACTCAGGATACCCAGGCTTTCGAAGCACTGGTCTGGCGAAACCAACACCTGGTCAGGAACTGGCTCCGGCAACTTAGTGGTGATATAGGCATGGCTGATGACCTGGCCCAGGAAACCTTCATCAAAGCCTGGAGCAAATTGCATACTTTTCGCGGTGAAGGTAATTTCAGAAGCTGGTTGATGAAAATTGCCTATACTAATTTTCTGCAGGCAAAGAGACAGCAATTTCAGCAGTACAGGGTCTTACAGGAAGCATCTCAAATGGAAGCTGACAAAGACAGCTCTGGGGAAGAAAGCGCCGGACTTGATTTGCAGAAATATCTGGCAGTGCTGAATACGGAAGAAAGAGCCTGCCTGATTCTCAATTATGCTTATGGCTACAGTCACAGGGAAATCAGCATCCTGACTGAATTGCCTCTGGGAACAGTTAAATCAAATATTCGCCGCGGCACGGTCCGAATCCGTGACAAATTCAACATAACGGGAACCCCATGACTGACAACAACTTAAGTAATGAAGCCTTCATACAACAGCTGTTTCAGCAAAATGCAGAGCAGCAGACCTTCAGTCATGAAAATAGTGAGGCTTTTGTGGATACGGTGATGAAACCGCTCAGACGCCAGTTATGGCTGCGCACGGCTGTGCTTTCAGTAATGGCTGGACTTAGCAGCCTGATATTAGCTTTTCAGTTAGTGCCTGTAATCAACATTCTTTCAGACTCTTACAACTGGCTTTCCTTTCAGACTATAAGCATCAACTGGGAGCTGGTCCTGATTCCAGGCAGCATCGCGATTCTAGGCATGACCTTTTTGCTGATGCTTGACCACTCGACGGATCAATAGCAAAAAACACCGGCGTAAAAAAAGGTGTCGGAATTGCACCGACACCTTTTGCTTTTCCTGATCCTTCCTGAATAGGCGCGAATTGCTTTTAGTTTAAGCCAGCGCGTTATCAAACAGGTTCAGTAATCGCGCCCAGGCCCGTTCAGCCTGCGTTTCGTCGTAAACCGGCATATCCGGAGGACACCAGCCATGCTGGGCCGGATAGACTTCAATCTCGGCCGGGATATTATTGGCAGCAAAGGCATCACGCAGAATGTTCTTCACTTCCGGTTCTTCCTGGTCATCATTTTCGGCAATCGCAATCAACATGCTGGCGCCTTCCATTTCAGGAATCAGCAGATGCGGGCTGTTTTCCGCATCAGTCGCAAGGCCGCCGCCATGGAATGTTCCACCGGCGCGCATACGATCACTGGTAGCCATGGTGCGCATTACCATCGGTCCACCCATGCAATAACCGGTTGTTCCCATTCCGCGAGAACTGTCTACTGCATCCTGGTCATCCAGAAACTGGATAAATGCCCTGGCATCAGTGAAGTGCGTGTCAGCATTAAGCATACCGGCCAGCGGAAAAACGGTTTCTCTGACAGCCGGATCCTGGAAACTGGCGCCTTCCGGCACCACCGGCGCTCTTGCACCACGATAAAAAGGATTCGGCACCAGCACGGAATATCCTGACTGGGCCAGACGCCTGGCCATCATTTCAAAAGCCGGGCGCAATCCCAGAATATCCGGCCAGATCAGCACAGCAGGATGCTCTCCGGTAGCCGGGCGGACAAAGAAGCAATCGGCTACACCGTCGTCAGTTTCAATGTCGTGATAGGATTCAGTTAACTCCTGGGCATTGGCCACCGCTGGCAGCATCATGCTTAATCCGGCAGCAGCAGATGCCTTGCCAAAATCACGTCGGTTCAGTTGCAGAAACTCTTCAGTATCTTTTACGGTTTTTAGATCACACATAATTGTCTCTCTTTTTTTGCTCTAGAATAGTAAATTTGGCCCGGACAGTACCGGCACTGTTTCCGGGGACAATAAATTACACTACCCGGAAACCAATCTCCAGAAAGAACACATCAGACAAACAGCAGGATTCAGGGAAGGAACAGTCGGCGTGGGGCTACCCTGCCATCATCCAGGATTTCACCGATGCCGATAAAATCATTTTCACTGTAAAGACGGACTTCACCCTGTGTCGGGGCATGTCGGGTGATGACTGCCTGCCCCTGCATAACAAATTCAGCGGTATCCGCCGTCAGCCTGACTTCAGGTAAATGCCCGATAGCCTGATCTGCCGGGATCAGCAAAGCATCAATTGCTGCATTGCCCCCTTCATCCAGGGCTTTCTGCAAGGCTTCCAGTGTCAGGGCATTGGCCAGGCCAAATGGGCCGGCCTGAGTACGGCGCAAGGCAATGACGTGCGCGCCAGTTCCGAGCCGTTCACCCAGATCATCGGCCAGTGTGCGAATATAAGTGCCTTTGCTGCAGGATACATGGAGTGTAATTTCATCTGACTGAAAATCGAGTAAGTCCAGATGATGAATCATCACCTTGCGACGTTTGCGCTCGACTGTTTTACCCTGTCTGGCAAGTTTATAAAGTGGAGTTCCCTGATGTTTGAGCGCTGAATACATGGAAGGAAGCTGCTCAATTTCGCCGCGAAAACCCTCCAGCGCTTGCTCCAGTTGCTCTCGTTGCAGTTCACCCACCGTAGCGCTGGCAATAATCTCTCCCTGGGAGTCTCCGGTATCGGTTCGCACCCCGAGTTTGATTACAGTCTGGTAGGCCTTGTCAGAATCAAGCAGGAACTGGGAAATTTTGGTCGCCTCACCAAAGCACAGAGGCAATACACCGGTGGCAAGCGGATCAAGGCTGCCTGTGTGACCTGCCTTGGCGGCATCAAACAGTCTTTTGGCCTGTTGCAGAGCGCGATTGGAAGTCAGCCCTTCAGCTTTATCCAGCACCAGAATGCCGGAAATCTGCCTGCCCTTGCGCTTTGCCATACTAATCTTTTTTATCGCTGGCGACAGCTTTGTCAATTAACTGTGACAGATGCATACCACGGACCGCACTGTCATCATAGTTAAAAGTCAGCTTCGGCGTGTTACGAAGATTGACACTTTTTGCCAGCAGGGAACGTAAATACCCTGAGGCACTGTTCAGTGCATGCAGGCTTTCGGCAATTTCCTCATCTGTATTTTTCCCCAGGAAGGTAACAAAAATATCCGCATAAGCCAGGTCCCGGCTCACTTTCGCAGCCGTTACGGAAACCATGCCAACACGCGGATCACGAATTTCCGTCTGAATCAGCAGGGCCAGCTCCTTCTTCAGAAGATCGACGATTTTATCTTTGCGGTTGGAGGTTCGGGGCATGATATTTTCTGAAATAAAACCTTTGCTCTGTGAGCCTAACACTTTATTGGAATAACGTCGTATGCTAAGCAACACCAAACTCGGTGAAATGTCATAAGCTTATCTTTAATGTCGAGAAGCCATACAAACGACATCACTAATTGAAGCGTCGCCAGAAAACCTTAAATAGCGAGAAGCGTTAAGAGCGCAGGCAGAATGAGGCGAAGCGCAGTAGCTTCTTTACAAAGACCTCGCGACTTCTTTGGTTTCGTATACTTCAATCTTGTCGCCAACTTTCACATCCGTGTAATTCTTCACCCCGATACCACATTCCATGCCATTACGAACTTCATTGGCTTCATCCTTGAAACGTCGCAGGGATTCCAGTTCACCTTCGTAAATCACCACATCGTCTCGCAGCACCCGGATTGGTTTATTACGATAAACCGTTCCCTCGACAACCATACTACCGGCAATGTCACCAAATTTGGGTGAGGTGAAAATTTCCCGCACTTCGGCAACTCCGAGAATTTCTTCCTGCAGGTCCGGTGCCAGCAGACCGCTCATTACCGCTTTCACATCATCTATCAGGTTATAGATGACACTGTAGTAGCGCAGCTCCAGGCCTTCATTCTCAACCAGGGATTTGGCTGCTTTGTCAGCACGCACATTGAAACCAATGATGCTGGCATTGGATGTCTGCGCCAGTTGCGCGTCCGTTTCGGAAATACCACCGACACCGGATGCAACAATGTTAACGGTAACCTCTTCCGTTGCCAGGGCTTCCAGCGCAGAAGTGATTGCTTCCAGTGAGCCACGGACATCTGTTTTCAGGACAATATTCAGCACACTGAGTTCATCACCCATGGAGGCAAACATGCCTTCCATTTTGGCCATTTGCTGTTTGGCGATCTGGTTATCGCGCTGCTTGTTACGGCGGAATTCGGCAACTTCCTTGGCGCGTTTCTCATCCTGCACCACAACAAATTCATCACCGGCATCAGGGGTGCCGTTAAGTCCCAGTATTTCAACCGGAATGGATGGTCCAGCCTTTTTCACCTGCTTGCCGGTTTCATCCACCATGGCACGGATGCGGCCGTATTCATGGCCCACCAGCAGTGTATCACCTACATTCAGTGTGCCGTTCTGTACCAGCACGGTCGCAACTGCTCCGCGTCCTTTATCCAGGCTAGATTCAATAACCACACCTTTGGCCGGACCATCACTGACCGCTTTGAGTTCCAGGATTTCTGCCTGTAACAAGACAGCCTCAAGCAATTCGGGGATACCTTCACCGGTCAGGGCGGATACTTCTACAAACTGGTTATCACCACCCCAGTCATCCGGTACCAGACCTTTGGCAGAGAGCTCGTTTTTCACCCGGTCAGGGTCCGCACCTTCTTTATCGATTTTGTTAACGGCAACCACGATTGGCACATCGGCGGCCTTGGCGTGCTGAATAGCCTCCTCAGTCTGCGGTTTGGCTCCATCATCGGCAGCGACAACCAGGATCACAATATCCGTTGCCTGCGCACCACGGGATCGCATGGAACTGAACGCAGCATGACCCGGCGTATCAAGGAAAGTAATCATGCCGTGGTCTGTTTCCACGTGGTAAGCGCCAATATGCTGTGTAATACCCCCGGCTTCCCCTGCAGTTACGGAAGATTTCCGGATGTAATCCAGCAGGGATGTTTTACCGTGGTCGACGTGCCCCATAACAGTAATAACCGGTGCCCGTGGTGTTTCATCGCCTTCGTATTTGACAGATTCAACCAGATCTTCCTCGATTGCATCGTCAGAAATTGGTTTGGCTTTATGTCCGACTTCCTCAACCAGCAAAATGGAGGTATCCTGATCCAGTACCTGGTTAACCGTTGCCATGACCCCCATGTTCATCAGCGCCTTGACCAGATCAGCGCCTTTAACAGACATACGCTGCGCCAGATCGGAAACGGTAATGGCTTCCGGCACCTGTATTTCGCGGGATATGAACTCAGTCGGTTTTTCAAACTTGTGTTCTTTCTGGCCATGACTTAATTTGCGCGGTCCACGGCGACGTCCGCCACCGGCAAAATCATCATCACCATCCAGAATGAAATCATCGGTAGTACGGATTTTGTTGTACTTGCGACCCTCAGCGGCACCGGCACGGCGTCTGGGGCTGGCTTTTTTACGTTCCTCTTCTTCAGCCTGACGGAAGCTTTCTTTTTTGATGGTGCCTTTTTTCAGGTCTCGTTTTGGTTCAACTGCAGCATCAGGTGGCACTGCATCAATTGGAGGAGCAAGGTCTGGAGCTTTTTCTGATTTACTGGCTGGCTTGGCCTTGGCTTCGCTCTCGGCTTTTTTCTTTTCTTCTTTTGCCCTGGCTTCTTCTTCAGCTTTTAATCGGGCTTCTTCTTCAAGCCGGGCTTTTTCCGCCTCCAGCTTTGCTTCTTCAACACTACGCTTGACGTAGGTGCGCTTTTTCCTGACTTCCACATTGACCGATTTGCTACGACCCTGGTTATCGGCACTTTTCAGGGTGCCTATTGTTTTTCTTTTCAGGGTAATGCGTTTCGGGCTTTCAGAACTTTCGTCTCCATGCTTGCCTTTCAGAGACATCAGCAACTTGGTTTTTTCATCATTAGAAATAGAGTCACTGGCTTTGGTTTGAGGCAGACCGGCTTCCTTGATCTGATCAAGTAAACGCTTCTCCTCAACTCCAACCAGTTTAGCAAGTTGTGCTATGGTTAAATCAGCCATTTAGTTCCTCTATGTATTCTTTTCGAACAGTTTTTCTAACGGAATGTTCAGTATGCTTTTTACTTTTCTTCCTGCTTTTCTTCTTGTTCTTCTTGTTCTTCTTCAAACCAGGGAGCACGAGCAGTCATGATCAATTCACCAGCCCGCTCTTCAGTCATGCCATTAATTTCCATTAACTCATCAATGGCAAGTTCTGCCAGATCTTCCATCGATTTGACACCAATCTTGGACAGACTCATGGCCAGCTCATTATCCATGCCATCCATGTTAAGCAGGTCTTCCTTGATACCGGCATTACTTAATTCTTCTTCATTGGCAATTGCCTTGGTCAGCAATGCATCTTTTGCCCTGGCTCTTAATTCACCGGCAATCTCTTCATCAAAGTCCTGAATTTCTGCAATTTCTTCCAGCGGGACATAAGCAATTTCTTCCAGGCTGGCAAAGCCTTCCTGTACCAGAATTTCTGCGACATCTTCATCAACATCAAGCGCTTCCATGAAGCTGGATACAGTACTGGCTGATTCTTCCTGCAACTTCTCAGCAGCCTGTTCTTCACTCATTACATTGATGGTCCAGCCAGTCAGCTCACTGCAGAGCCTGACATTCTGGCCATTACGTCCGATTGCCTGGGCCAGGTTATCTTCTGCCACGGCGACATCCATGGTATGTGATTCTTCATCAACCACGATTGATTCAACCTGGGCAGGCGCCATGGCATTAATAACCATCTGCGCCGGATTATCATCCCACAGAATAATATCAATGCGTTCATTGGCCAGTTCATTGGAAACAACCTGGACGCGCGAACCACGCATACCGACGCAGGCACCAACCGGGTCAATACGACCATCATTGGTTTTCACGGAAAGCTTGGCACGTGAACCAGGATCCCGGGCAGCTGCCTTGATTTCAATAATTTCCTCGGATATCTCCGGAACTTCAATCTTGAATAATTCAGTCAGCATCTCCGGAGCTGTACGGCTCAAAAGGAGCTGTGGCCCACGGGATTCTTCGCGGACTTCTAGTAACAATGCACGTAATCGATCATTGATTCGAAAAGTTTCCCGGGGAATAAGATTTTCACGTGGCAGCAGCCCTTCTGCATTATTGCCCAGATCAACAATGATGTTGTCACGGGTAACTTTTTTTACAGTGCCGGTAACCAGTTCACCAACTTTATCAGCGTAATCATTAACAACAATTTCACGCTCGGCTTCTCGTACTTTCTGTACGATAACCTGTTTGGCAGTTTGTGCAGCTATGCGCCCAAACTCTACGTTGTCGACTTTCTCCTTCCAGACATCACCTGCCTGCAATTTCGGATCTTTTTCATGAGCTTCTTCCAGTGTGAATTCTGAGCCAAGGATGGCCAACTCATCATCTGACACAACGGTCCATACGCGATAGGTTTCATAGTCTCCGGTTTCCCGGTCAATGTTCACTTCACACTCAGCTTCCTCATCAACATAGCGTTTCTTCGTCGCGGTTGCCAGAGCTGCTTCAATAGCGGAAAAAATAACGTCTCTTGAAACACCTTTTTCATTAGAGACGGCATCAGCTACCATTAAAATGTCTTTGTTTCCCATGATCTTGCTACCTTCACATTTGCGAAACTAAATTAGCTTTTTCGATTAATTCATAAGGCAGAGTTAATTCCTCTTCCCCTATAATTAATACTACTTCATTGTCTTCAACTGCTTTTATCTGACCACTAAAGTTGCGTCTTCCTTCAAAGCTCCTGGTCAGGCGGACTTTAGCATGGTATCCCGCATATTCTTTGAACTGATCCAGATTAAACAAAATTCTGTCCAGACCAGGTGAAGAAACTTCCAGAGTATATTCACCATTAATCGGATCCTCTACATCCAGCAGGCTGCTAATCTGCCTGCTTGCCTGGGCACAATCTTCTATGTCTATTCCGCCATCCTTATCCAGGTAAACACGCAGTAAACTGTGTTTGCCCTGAGCCATGTATTCGATACCCCACAGGCGGTATCCCATCGCGTCAATAAGCGGTGTCAGCAAAGCCGTTAATCGCGCTTCTCTATTGATCATCACCTTTACCCGCAACGGAAACAAAAAATGGGCACAAGGCCCACTTCCAGCATTCTATCTAAACCACCTAACAAAAAGCCCCATCAGGGGCTTTTGCTAAATTGGTAGCGGGGGCAGGGAAGGAGCCTACTACCTTCCCGGGTTTATAAAGAGTCGAGCCCGATGGGCTCATTACCCTTATTAACCATTACCACCAGTTTTACTACTTAATATTGGTAGCGGGGGCAGGATTTGAACCTACGACCTTCCCGGGTTTATAAAGAGTCGAGCCCGACGAGCTGCCCCTCTTTACTTACCATTACCACCAGTTTTACTACCTATTAATATTGGTAGCGGGGGCTGGTTGCCAACACTGTCTAAGCTGCTGGTAAATGCCCTTGATATCACCTCTAAGCCACCACATATCAGCGCGTTACTATCTAGCTTAGAGGGAGCCCACGCTTCACAGGGCGCGGAGTATAACGGCGAAAGCCCCATTTTGACAAGTGGAGGGGCTTGAAATGGTCGATAAAACGCCTAAAACCAAGTATCCCCCTCCATTTTCCATGCGTTTTACCGAGGAAGAGCGCAAGGCGCTGGAGACGGCAGCGGCAGGCAGACCACTGGCGGCTTACATTCGCTGGCTGATCTTCAAAGAAGATATGCCCGAAATGCCCAAAAAGCGCACTCGTGGCGAAACTGCTGATATTGATCAAAAGGCCATCGCCAAGCTCATTGGGGCGCTCGGCCAATCCCGCATTAGCGCCAATATTAACCAGCTCGCCAAGGCGGCTAATTCTGGCTCTCTCCCCGTCAATCATGACGTTGTGGAATCACTCAATGAGTCTGTTACGGCGATTCAGTGGATGCGCGACACATTAATCAAAGCTCTAGGGCTAAAACCCCAAAGCCAGCCAGATAAGGAGGATGAAGATGATCCTCAAGGGTAATCAACGCGCTGGTGGTCGCCAAATGGCGCTTCACCTGCTCAACGGGGAGCAAAATGAGCACGTCAATGTGCATGAGGTGAGCGGCTTTATGGCACAGGATGTTCTTGGCGCATTGAATGAAGCCTATGCGCTATCCAAGGGAACCAAGTGTAAGCAATTCATGTATTCCCTGAGCCTGAACCCGCCTCAAGATGAAAAGGTCGATATTGAGACCTTTGAAAAAACGCTGGAGCGCGTGGAGCAAAAGCTGGGGCTTGAAGGTCAGCCCCGTGTGGTGGTCTTCCATGAAAAGGAAGGCCGCCGCCATGCGCACTGCGTTTGGAGCCGCATCAATACGGACGAAATGAAGGCGGTCAATATCTCGCACCCAAAACTTAAGCTCAATGATATTTCAAAATCCCTATATCTGGAACATGGCTGGAAGCTGCCTGAAGGCTTCAAAGACAAAACCAAGAAAAACCCACTGAACTTCACCCGCGCCGAATGGCAGCAAGCGCAACGCGTTGGGCGTAAAGCCTCGGTTATAAAAAGTGAGCTTCAGGAATGCTGGGCAATATCCGACACCAAAACCAGTTTCGAGCATGCGCTTCGTGAAAAAGGGTACTTTTTAGCCAAAGGCGATAAACGCGGTTTTGTGGCTTTAGATGTATATGGTGAAGTGTACTCACTCACGCGCCAGCTTGGGCAAAAAGCCAAAGCCCTAGAAGCGCGCCTTGGCAGCGCCAAGGACTTGCCGTCAGTACAGGAAGTGAAAAACGGCATACAAGGCCAGCTTTCAAAGCTGTTTGATTCTTACAAGGATGAATTGCGCAGCGTGCACAATGAAAAGCTCAAGCCTCTGCTGGCGGATAAAGCCAAACTGACCAATGAACACCGCTCAGTACGCGCCAGTCTAAAGGAATACCAGCAAAAACGCTGGCAAGCTGAAGAATTGAAGCGATCCGCCAGAATCCGCAAAGGATTCAAGGGCATTTGGGACAAGCTCAATGGCCGCTACTGGAAAACCCGAAAACGCAATGAGCAAGAAGCGTGGCAGGCACATTTGCGGGATCGTAAACAGCAAGAAGAACTGATTCAAAAACAGTTAACCGAGCGCCAGAACTTGCAAACGCAAATCCAATTGCTGCACGACACTCAAGAAAAAGAGCGCCAAGCGCTTGTGCGTGATCTTTCTCATGTTGCCAAACATAACGAAAAATCAAAACACGCTCATCGCTCGAAAACCAATACACAAAGCAAAAACACTCAAAATGCCAACGCACCAAACCGTCAAAACAGACGTGATGATGACAAAGGCATGGATTTTGAGCCTGAGATATAAGAAAGGACAATGGCATGGCCTGTGATAAATGCGAACATTGCGGAAACCGCTACCACTGGAGCCATGCCTTTTCAAAATTCGGCTACGATGACGGCGACGGAAAAATTGAAACGCCTGAAATCGCCGAACTACTTGAAAGCGAAGGTTATGATGTGTGTTACGGGCGCTGGCTTGCGCACAACACGCTCATTTTTTCTATCAAAAAAGACGGCATGGAATTCATGCCGCGCAATAATTCTGAAATTCGGATCGGCTATGACGATCCGACGATTTATTTGCCTGAAGATATTCAGGCGATATTAAACAGCAAAATGCCGTTTTTTGGCGTTTTTCCTTATTAGCGCAGCCTCAATTTGAGAGCGAGCATTACCGCCAAGCCCCAAGCTTGGCGGCGCGAATTTTTGGCGCTCAATCCATAGGTCAAAATAAATCGAGCTGCACGTCATTGGGGTTCTTAACGCCAAACAAACACCGCGCGGCTTTAATGGTGGCGTCTCCCTGAAATATAGGCTCTTCAGAGGAAGGGATAAATATTTCCCATGCCGCCCATACTTTTAAGCCAGCGCCTTCGTAATGAAGGCGTATACTATTGCTGCAACCAGAACCGCCGCAAATACCCAGTTCATAACGTACCGCTTTTGCCATGTCGGCATCATTCAGACCTGTAGCAGCTCTGGCGCTCCATCTATCGAGCGCACCACCTGTGCAGGTTAAAGCCCGTTTTAGTGATTGCTGTTTTTCTTCGTTTGTTAAATCTCGCATTTTAAAATTCCCTTTCCGCATGAAGAGAACCGCCTTAGCGGTTCCAAAATACATGCACTTCCTGATAGCCAGTTTCGATTGTGAAAATATCGCCGCTCATTTCCATGTCGCGCCCCATGCGGTCATAGTCGATATAAAACTCTAAATGGCTTGGCACTTCGCTGGTTTCTTCCGTGATTTCCTGCGCGTAATCCGAGAGGCTTGCATACTCGCCTTGATAATCCTCTTCCATGGCTTTCTGTGCTTCTTCAAGCGTTGAAAAATGGCTAATCAACTCGGCGGCTATCTCGCCATGCTCTTCAATAAAACAAGCTACTTCGTGCGCACTTTCTATGCCTTCATACTCTGACAGGCGATAACTGCCGTAACCTTCAAAGTCGTGAATGGCGTATTCTTCTGCATCCTCTACAGGGCTGGATTCCAACATGCTGTTTATTTGGTCTTGAATGTCGTCAATGTCCGCCGTTGCATCAATCCAAACACCGTGCAAATAGCCACTGTTATACGCTGCCAAACATGCCACATAAATTCTGATTTCTTCGCTCATTGCTTTTCTCCTTAATCTTAAAAACACATCCCCTTTTGGGGTTGAAAACCCCAGACAAAGGAGCGAGAGAAGCGAGCGTAAGATCACATGTTTTGGCGCAATCCAGACAGGGGGAACCGCCCGTCCTGCACAAGCCCAGTCTTTTCGGGCGCGGAAGGAAGGGGGATGTCTTGATGGAGACAAGTTGTGTGATATTTTGACGTTTACCCAAAAGGGGCACGTAATTATTGAATCAAGCGAACACGATCAGTGTTCACACCTTATTGAACTTTCAGCCAAGCTCAGCGAAAACTTTCAACGCCTTTCAAAGCAGTCGTGCTTTAGCACTACCCAGCATTTTTCAATCAATCAGCGACCACCTGATTCAGCCCTTAACCAGCACTGCCTTTTAGCATTACCACTAGCGCAACGTGACAATGGATCAACAAGCGTAAAGCTTCTTCACATTATTGCGACCCAAGGTGCAGATCAGTCACTTTGCACAAACACGCGGCCATACAAAGGCCGTGGCAGTCACGGCCTCCAAAAACAGGAGGTAACAATGAGATTGATTACAAGATTTGAACTGGCAGCCAAAAACACGAACGAGCTTTATGGACTACATAGAAAGGTTTTTAACGAGCTGGCAAAAAGTAAGCCGCAAACACTGGAACGCGTGAACGCATTGGCTTCACTGGAAAATATCGAAAACGAACTTGCATCAAGGGCTCCATGCCCTTGATTTTTAGCCCAAGGTTTGAATGGAATTGGCCAGCCTCTTTTCTTGCCCGAGCATTGTTGTATAGAACCGTTGCTCGATACCATAAAGTAAAAATTTTAGCTCTTCATCCGTAGAAATAGAAAAGGCTTTTTCACCATCGTCATATTCAATATTTTCACAATAGTCATGAATGTAGTCCAGAATTTGGCCTTTTTCATCACCATCCAAATGAGCAAACGACTCCATTGCTAGCGCTATTCGCTTTCTATTTGGTTTACTAACTTTTGAAGCATCGTACTCGCCAGAAATATTAATAAAGGGTTCATCCAAGAAGGTCTCCACCTCTTCTTGGGTTGCCTCTTTATACAGAGTATCAATTCCTTTGAAGATGCTGGATATAGTTCCCAGATTTCGAAAGACCAAAATATTTTGGCTCGGAACATAAATCGCGTCAGGAAAGGGGTTTAGAAATATCTTATTTGCATTGCTTTCAATTGATACATTCTCACCCAACTTCAATATACTGCGATTTAAATACGTGGTCGGGGTTACTTTTTGAAAACAAAAAGCATCATCCTGAACGGAGCACAAATAAGATATTTTCTGGTATTTATTTGAAGGTATCTGATCATAGTTTGCCGACATGACGTCTGTTTTTAAAAAGTCCAAACAGAAGCCTTTCTCACTGAAATTGGAAACCTTAAACAACCCGTCTTCATCAAGATTATGATCAGGAGAATATTCTATCAGTGAATACTGAGACAAGTCGAAATCATATATAGTATGATCCGAAATTACCTTATAGTGAGAAGGATTAGTCATCCTCTTTATTTTTGCTATCAAAAAATCCATATCAGTCCTTCTCTATGAAAGTATAATCATTAATGCGATATGCCTTATCTATGGCAACGTCGCTTGGTAGTTTATAGCGATTACGGCTTATCAAAAAAACTGCTGCGCCATCTTTCGTCACTATGTTATAGAACTCAAATCTGAAGAGTAAAAACAACGGGTTAAAATAAAGAGCTTGCGATAGAAATGTAAAGACAAACAAAACCCCGTAGACAAAGAAAAGAGCTTCCCAGCCTCCAATGCTCAGAGCGACAAAAAAGTAGCCTAAATAACTTGGCAGAAAGCTATTGTTGGCATGCTCAATCGAAACGATACTTCCAGACTTAAACTCATCTTTACCCAAGTATGGACAAAGAATGACGCTTAACCATGTCAATAAAACAGGAACAAGCAAATACACCAGATAAGAAATGTAATTCGCAACCCCGTCCAAATAGGGGCACAAAATTGGAAAAAAATATCCCAACGAATAGCCTTTTTGCACAACAAAAATAATTACAAGCAATGACGTTGCATTAAATGCAAGTAGCAGACGAAAAAGTATATTCATATCAAATTCTTCTGTTCATTAGGCTGGACAGTATTCTTCTGAAGAAAGTCTTGAATTTTTTCATGATCCAAGAACGGGGAATTCTCTATCTTTTTATGTAAGTTAAGTAATCTCGTCTCTGCACGTTTGAGCACTGTGTCGAAAACTAAGGGCTTCACACAAACCATTCCATCTTTGTGTGTATTCATTCCGCTTTCCTGCTTAGCAATGGTTTCGCCTAATAGATAACAATCAACCCTTGCATCAGGAAGAATTGCCCCTTTTTCATACAGTTCTTTGACATACTTCCAACACTGTCCTTTTTCTTCGTCACCAAGAGAAACGCCGGGTTTCTTCAGCTCAACAATAACGACCTTCGTAATACCTGTTTCCAATCCATCGTCATCGTAGCCATACTGTCCATAGGCTCCAATTGAACCTTCTGGCAAAACAACAAAATCAGGTCGATTTAATGAGCCTTTTTCATCAATTTTGAAAAGTTTTTTGAGGACATTAGTCATACCTTCATTGGAGGTATATTCAATTGATTCAAACTCAGGGCCAAATATCCACAACCCCTTTTTAAACAGAGGCTGTAGCTCTTGCACTTCAAGAGTATCCTTTTTGTGGACTTTTTCGCGAATGCTTTCGACCAGTGTTAAACGGTACTTGACCTCATCTAACACTGCTTTTGCAGACTGAACATTCCAGTCATCAAGCAAAGAGTTCAAATCATCAAAATCCTGGGGAGTGTAATCCTTAAACTTATGAATTAGAGAATATTGTGATGTTGAAGCTTCTAAATTGGCCAGAATTCCAGCGACACTATCAAGTTCTTGATCTGTCAATTTCGGGCAGTCCACCTGAACTTGCTCAATAAACTCATTCCAGCGTCCAACTCCCACCATATCGGTTTTACTTAAACTTTGACGATTATTTTCTCTTAAACGCTGAGTGGTTTCTGCGCGACTCTCCTTCGTAAGTTCACGAAGATAGTCACCGATTACAGTTTTTGCAGAATCATAGAACTCGAAGACCTCTTCAGTCTTTTTGAACGCAGACCAATCTGCCTCTATAAAATTAGCAAGCTGGCTCGCATCAACAATAAAGGTGTACTTCTTAGCGTATGAAGTACGACCATCAAGAATATTGTCATTCCGCAGACCATCCCAGCAACATTTACCCACCAATCGGTTATTTGCGTGCCAAGCCACGCCGTGCTGATGAGTATTTTTATCGGATTTATCAGTTTGAATTGCGCGAATGTGTACGGTTTCACCTTTATACGTGAAGCTCAATATGCTCACTTTTTCAGCATCGATATCGCCAAACTGAATCTTTGCACCATTTAGCTCAACTGAAAAATCAGGGTCAGTTAAGAACCTCAAGCCTATTTCAGATCTGATTTTGTCTTCTGGAATACCAACGTGCTTGATATTCTTTGCAAACACCGCAGTCCCATGATTCTCATGGAACAAATAACTCGGGTCAGGAAGGTTGTCTGATTGATATTTGAATGGCTGATGACCAGCGGAAATTTTAACCTCAAAACAATTGTGCTCACTACCTCTGCGTGTCTCCACATAATAAGCACCATCTGCAAAACAAAATGCTGAAAATCGTCCTTTACCATTTCTACCATATGCAGTACGCAGGCGCGTTATTTCATTATCGCTAGGTATTTCAACTTGACTACCCTGTCCTTGCTGACGGTTGTATGAAAGTCGCGTCCAGCGTTGTGAAAATTCATCAGTCGTCAATCCATGGCCATCATCGGTAATAGAAAACTTCTCATTATCTTCCGTAGGCCATTCAATTTTTACCCTTCTGGCACCAGCATCCCAAGCATTAGCGATCAATTCGACAATTGCGGTTATCACGTCTGAAGACATCCCTTTTCCGAGATAGTCTTGTATAAATCTCTGGTCAAATGACGTTTCTAAAGTTAACTCTTGAGTTTGCTCAGCGCTCATAATGTTAATTCCCTCTATTCCACATATCCCATCATGCCATCGACATCGGTAGACTTGATGTACTGGGCTGGGTTTTTGATATCTTTGGCTACTTCATCAAAGTGTTTTTCGCCGCATTTGATTTTCGCGCCTTCAAGGTGGCGAAGATCATCCCACCATGTGCTGCCTTTTGTCTCCACAACGAAGTAGAGTTTCTCTTCGCCATTATCTTCAACAACTACTGCCCAGTCTGGGTTGTAGGTGCCTAGAGGCGTGGGAACTTTGAACCATGCAGGTAGCTTGGCGTAAACCTTCACTTTTTCGTTCTTTTCTAAATCTTCGGCGAAGGTTTTTTCTACACCCGCCGAGTCATAGACTACATGGGTGTAAACCGACTTTTGCGTTTCCAAGGTGTTCTTTAGATAGCCTTTCAGCTCTTCTTGCTTGAAAAGCTCTTGAGCATAGAAGTGATCTTCACCGATTTTGGTATATCGAATGCCGTCTACCAAAGCCAAGCGTTTAGTGCGGTTTATCGCTTCAGAGCAATAGTCCATAAATTGCTGAGGGTTGCGAGTGAAGTCTTGAAGCCTTCGGCTATCGCGAAGTATCTGCACGATACTTTTGCGTGTTAGCTGGGTTTTATCCTGTAGGTCAGTGATAATGTCCGGCAACTCGATATCATTTTCATGAATCGTAGTGAATCCAGATGCCGACGTTTCACCTACTGTAACACCACCTTTACCAATAGCAATATCAGCCTTTCGGAATTGTGCGCGGGTCTTGGTAATTGGCGGGCATGCACGAATAGCTTCCGCACAATCGTTGATCAGTTTGAGGTTATCAAAATCTACGCGATAGGTGGTTTTGTACTTAATGCGATCCCAAAGCGCCTTGAATTCATCAGACTCCAGCACAGCTTCCCGAGTGCGAATAATCTTACGATCATCGGCATTTTTAATGTCGAGCTTGCCAGCCAGCTTGCGCAATACACCTTGAATATCAGACGCGACTATCCCTGCCTGTGCCTCACCATGCGCTTCAACCAGTTCTTGCTTAATGTCTTCTGATAGTTCAAAAGTACCATCTTTCAATGCTGCTCTGAGTGTATCCTGAACCTTACCTTTAGCATCAACGAAGCTCTCGTCTTTTAAGAACTGCCATACCTTTTTAGATTGGTCAAAGCCAAGCGCTTGCGGCTCGCCTGTATCGGAGACGACTTTAATATCGGCAAATTGGTGCTCTTCAACAATGCCGAACCGTATTCCTGTATCTTGCTCGATTTCTTTTTGCAGATTTTCAGCAAACTTCTCGTAATTTTCCGTAGCGATAACGGTCAGCGTGTTAATCTCATTACCACGCAAGCGCATACCATTTTGGTCTACACATAGCCGCAATCCACGTCCTAGTGTCTGGCGTCTTTCGCGCTCGCTGCCCATATCACGCAGGGTGCATATCTGGAATACATTAGGGTTGTCCCAGCCTTCTTTCAGAGCAGAATGAGAAAAGATGAATTTCAGTTTAGTGTCAAAGCTAAGCAACTTCTCTTTTTCTTTCATAATCAAGCTGTATGCACGTTCTGCGTTATCACGGCCTGCTTGATTGTTTTCTGCTGTTTCTACTGAATTCCCTTTTTTGTCGATAGAGAAATAACCGTTGTGAACCTCGGAGGCGTCTGACTCCAGGTCAATCTCTTTAAAAAGGCTTTGATAATCCGCCGACTTGGCCAGTTTGCGATATTCTTCCTCGAACATCTTGGCATACTTACCCAAGACAACATTGCCGTGTTCATCATATTGACGGTAATGCTCAACACTATCGATGAAGAAAAGGCTCAATACTTTTATAGGCTGTTTATTTGCGGCAAAGGTTAACTCTTTATCAAAATGCTCTTTGATCGTGCGGCGGATCATGAGGCGTTTTATTTCATCGGGGTCTACGCCACCTATGGCTTCACCCACTTTGAGGGTTTGATCAAAGCCCTCACCTTTGACCTCAATAGACTCGTTGCCTTTGCCGCACGTAATTGTGCCGATTTGCATATTTTCGTAGATTGCACGATTGGTAACCTGCTCAAGGTCATCGCCATCTTCAACGGTTAAGAATTCACGTTTGATATTTTTGCCACGCTGCACGTCTATTTCGACTTTAGCGGTGATTGAGCCTTTCTTATTGCTAGTCGAATCCAAGCGGATATAAGGCTTGTTATTACCGCTATCGATTTGCAATGACGCGACCTCGATTTGCTTTACCAAGCCACGCTCATACGCATCCACTGCATCAAGGCGAAAGGCCATATGGTGTTTATCGACGTGGGTGGCAGAGTAACGCAAAGTACAAAGCGGGTTCATTGCCGTTAGGGCTTCCTTCCCTTTACCCGTCAAACCACCATCGACGCTCTGAGGCTCATCGACGATAATAATTGGATTGGTAGCGCGAACCAGATCAATGGGCTTCTCGCCACCTGTATTCTCGTTCTCTTTATAAAGGTTGTTTACATCCTTTTTGTTAATGGCACCAACCGTCGTGACCATAATTTGGATGTTAGAACTTGTAGCAAAGTTACGCACCTGCCCAAGCTTCTTAGAGTCATAGAGGAAGTACTCATACCCCTTGGCTTTGGGGTACAAGCCTTCAAAGTGCTCTTGAGTGATTTGCAATGTTTTATAGGTGCCTTCTTTAATAGCAACAGATGGCACAACAATCACGAACTTGGTAAAACCGTAATTTTTGTTTAGCTCAAAAATCGTGCGCAAGTAGACATAGGTTTTGCCCGTTCCTGTTTCCATCTCAACGGTAAAGTCACCACTAGCGAGCTTTTCTGAGGGGCGTAGGCCATTCGTTAACTGAGTCTTACGAAGGTTTTCTTCAATCTCTTCATCCACCAGTAAAAGCCTGTTACCAATACCAAGCTGGCTCTCTTCCATACCCAATGAAAAGTTTGGGCTTGAGTCTGGCTGAAAAGTTACTGTGAACTCAGAGCGTGATATTTCCTGCCCCTTAAACAGGTTAACGACTGAATCAATCGCGGCCTTCTGGTAATCGAGATCATCTTCAAAATGCAGCTTCATCATATCAAGCTCTTAGCCTCCAATTGTCTTCAAGAACATCCAGCAATTCTTGTTGCCTTTTAGCAAGATATTCTGGAGTCCATGCAGGGCTATTCAGTACTTGCGTGGTTAGAACATATGATGACACGCCTTTTTTACCAGAAAAGTAAGCTTCTTTCTTTCTAGCGAAATCATAGTTTTGTGCTTGGGAGTTTCGTCTTCTATTTAAAGGAACAAGGTTGGCGATTTTATGCACCCATTGCTTTCTTTCAGTTGGGTCTACCCATAATGAAGCCCATTCACTAGCAGGGTCTACGGTTTGTGGTAAAACATGCTCGATTGTTAGCACTGTTGGATCGTAAGATGCAGCGCCATCTGACATAAATGCATCTAGCCTCAGTATTAGGTAGTTGCGACGCCTTGGTGTGAGCTCATAAATATTACTAGCCAACGCTTCGCGCATTTTCTCTTTCTCTGTATCAGAAAGCTCAATAGTGGCCAGAGGTGAAGTGAGTGAATGTGGTGACTCCAATTCTGAAACCACTTTATTATAACGCTCAATTCGTTCATTAATGTTCAGCGCACATACG
The DNA here is from genome assembly GCA_002414385.1 of Gammaproteobacteria bacterium UBA5109. GTDB lineage: Bacteria > Pseudomonadota > Gammaproteobacteria > Pseudomonadales > Pseudohongiellaceae > UBA5109. The sequence goes on along the minus strand of DHZH01000006.1, from coordinate 348,692 downwards.
TGCATAAAAGCACCCAAGCGCTCAAGACGCTCAAAGAACCAAGCAACATATTCAGGTTCATTTTTCTTGTCTGATAAGAACTTTATCGCTGTAGGAACCCAATCCGAATTATCGATCCTATTTAACCATCGAAGATATTTATTCACCTCTTCTGCATGGGAGGTTGCCTCGTAAGAGCTTTGTCGCACGATCGCTAGTGCATTCGCATAGGGCTCCAATATTTCAGATATTAACTTGTCGGGCTCAGGGTTTTCTTTAAGCACATGCTCACGAAACTCATCCAGCAAAGATCGCTTGGCTTTCTCCTTAGCATGTATCATTCGGACATAGGTGAAAAGATCGTTAAATCCACCGCGCCCTAACTCTACTTCCATATCTTCCCAGCGCTCATTGTAGCTCTCACGCTCCTGATCGGATTGCAACTTTCCGATGATATCGGCTTTTATAATATCGGTAGGCTGAAGGTCTAAGCCTCGGCTATTCATTACCGAGAACACTCTAAACGCTGATTGCTGGCTTGGGGTAGAGACTGCCACCAAAAAGCATCTTTGCAGCAAAAAAGCGACAAAGCCTTTAATCTTTTCAGCATCATCTTTTAATGATTTAGTCACACGATTTTTGAACAAAAGTGCGTTCTTTTTTATATTCAGGCGGGATTCGTTATCAACGCCTTTTTCGTCTAGTGCAAACAGCTCATCAAACTTGAGTTCTTGCACGTACTTGAGGAAAAAGGATTTGTCTCGTTCACGTAAAGTGAGCCTCGGCTTTGGCTCCAGCCCCTCAAATTCGTTACCCGGCTCTAAAATATACTTGCAAAGCGTGTCGCGCTGGCTTCCTTGCATATTGAACGCTAGTACAGACAGCAATATTGTTAGCGTAGTAAGTCTTTGCTGGCCGTCGATGACCTCAGAATAAGGCAGGCCTTCTTGCTTAATCAGCACAATGCTGCCCAGAAAATATCCTTCATCAGGCTCTGAAGAGTAAAAATCAAAGAGATCGTCGAATAGCTCTGAAGCCTGATCTACCGTCCAAGCGTAAGGACGCTGATAGGACGGAATGACATATTCAAAGTCCGAGCTAAATATTTTTGCCAAGGGGTATTCTGCACCACTGATTTTTCTGCTCATACTTATACTCCCTTACAAGCTGCGAACATGGGTAATGCCATTTTGTTCTAAAATGGCGGCCATGTTGGTTTTTGAAACATCGTCTCGGAAAGCGCTATCGCGGAAGAACACATGCGTGTCAGAGCTTGGCGCAAGCTCGCCATACCAAGCGATAATCGCTTGTGCGATATCTTCAACTTGCTCTTTGGCAATCGATTCATCCAAGCAGGCGAAAAGGACTCCATATCCAATGCTATAGATATTCTTACCAGATACTTCACGGCTTTCGATAGGAACGGCTAAGTCAACGCCGCGCTTTAACAGTAACTCATAAAGTACATCCTGCTCACTGCGGCCTTCAACCAAATGCTCTTCATGAGAAAGCAGGCTTTCTTCCAAATCTGTCCTATCAGGGCTCCAAGCCTGAATATTGGATTCTGCAAGCTTAAAAACGCGAAAACCTGTATCTCCTTCGTACTGTGGGAATTCTTCTTTCACCTTCGCAGCAGAGCGACGCAATCGCTCTTGAGCCATCGAAGCTATATTGAGAGGAATGTTGTTTTCCTCACAGAATATCGCGGCTTTGGATTGTGACTTAACATCAGGATCAACAGTTTCTGGCAACTGAACCAAAATGAACCGTCTATTCTGAGAATCTTTGGCAGACTGTAAAAATATTGAGTGGGCTGTTGTTCCAGAACCAGCAAAAAAGTCGATAATTATGTCACCATCTGCCGTCAGCATTTCAATCAATTCTTGTAAGACTGTCTCGTCTTTTGGAAAATCAAAGACGTCATCCCCCATCAACTCTCTAAGCCGCTTACTAGCAGCACGACCATCCCGATAAAAAACACTGTATGGCGTATCATTTTCACGATCTATCAAATAACTTTTGATACACGGCACTGTGTTCTCATCAATACCAAAATGCACTCTATTATCTTCTATCCAAGACCGCATCTTGTTGGGATCACTAGTCATCCAACCACGAGAAGGTACTTTTACAGGTTTATTAGTTGTTGGGTGTAGAACTTCGTATTTCGGCCCACCACCGCCCGGCCAAGAAATATTATCTGGAAAATATAGGCCGCGCTCATCAACGGAGGCGTAATGCTTGTGTGACTTTGCAGGATGGCTATCAGGCAAGGATTTAAACCATTCCTTCATTGCTTTGGATGCAGCACCATAATCGGTTTCAAATTCAGCACTAATTTTTGAGAAAGCAGCATATATATCATCGAGCCCTTTCTTTCTCGTCCTCCAAACTATTTTGGCCTCCTTCAGGTATTCGGAATTTTTAGCGTAAACAATTATATATTCATGCGAAACCGAGACTAATCGAGAGTCATTTTTCTTACCTGCCGCCCAAACCAAGTCCGCAATGAAATTCTCATTGCCAAAAACTTCATCCATAATTGCCCGAAGTCGAACATGCTCATTTTCATCACATGAAACAAAGATTGCGCCATCTTTTTTAAGCAGATTTTTTGCGTTCTTTAAGCGTGGATACATCATATTAAGCCAGTTGGTATGCTTACGACCGCCAGTCTCGGTATTCGATGTTAACTTGAGTCCTTCCTCACCCTTTTGCCCCGTATACTTAAGATAAGTATCCAGATTATCCTGATAATTATCAGGGTAAACAAACTCCTTCCCCGTGTTATAGGGTGGATCGATATAGATCATCTTGACCTTATTCGCGTAGCTCTTTTGCAGGAGCTTAAGAACTTCAAGGTTGTCCCCTTCAATGAAGAGATTTTGGGTATTTCCCCAATCCACACTTTCTTCAGGACATGGCAATAATGTGCCAGTAGAAGGCGTTAGCGCGATCTGACGCGCTTTCTTTTTTCCGTGCCAGTTTAGGCCGTATTTTTCTTCACCTTCATCCAAAACGGACGCATCGCCAAGTAACTGACGAAGGGTATCAAAGTTCACGCCACCCTCTGAAAAGGCTTCAGGAAACAGCTCTTTCAGTTTTGAAATATTATCAGATACGATATCGTCACTTTGACCGTCTTCTAGTTCTACGCTCTTCATTTTGCTCTCTTCTAAATTCGTGGCCATCTTAAACCCTCAATATTCTTTCTAAAGCCTGCCTTTGATATTGGCAATCTCATCATTGATCTTTTTGATTTGAGTATTCAGTTCAACCTGCTTACCCATCTGTTTTATTTTTTTTAGCTTGTTCGATATTTCCGACCGTTGAGCTTCGAGCCTTTCCAACTCACGCAAACTATCTAACCGCGCGGTGCTGGACGATTTTTCATTTGAGCGACCAGTCCTCTCAAGGGAAAAATCACCACTATGCTCAGCACACTTAATGGCTACCAACCTCTCTATCAAAGCCTGATAAAACGCGAAGAAATTAGAGAACGGTAGATTGTTTATTTTGAGGCTTTCAAAGAACTTCATCTCCGCTGCGCTTACTGAGGCCAAATTGATCCAATACGACTGTATGCTGTCTTCTATAACCCATTTCTCTTTGTCGGCCTGATTAATGCGCTTTTCGGCCAGCACTATCGCTAGATTTTGCGCGCCATCTTTTTCGCAGGTAAAAAGAATGACGAGCGGGTATGGAATTGCACGATTGATAAAATGCGCTACTCGCCTGTATATGTTCTTACTGTTAACTGCGCTTGATAGTTCGACGTGCAAAATAGCTATTTCGGGGTATTCACGTTCGCTGTCTTTGTACGGCGCTATATTGATCGTGTTTGGCTTTAGGGTGTAGAGCCAGCGTATTTTTTCAACATCGTCTTTTAATGCTTTTTTATCGGCAGCATCCAGAATGGATTTTTTGCCATCCGTAGCTTCTGAAAACATCTTCTTAAAAATCGGCTTGTTCAGCTCGCATGAGCTTGGAACGTCTAAATTTTCAAGAAACTCGTCAAAGCTAATAGAGCGGCTGGATAAGGCGGCTGTTGTGGTATTAGTCGTCATACTTGCGATGCCTCCCTCTTACCAGAACCAGCCGCAGCGCTTTCCACCAATATAAGATAGGAAACAACAGCAAAGTCTTCTATGCCTTGGCTGCTGGTGGCGGTGAGCACAGTGCCACCTTTAGTGAACAAGCTTTCAACGCCTTTTTCTTCGCTTTTTCCTGCGATGCTATCCACCGCTACAGCGAGCAGGTGTTGGTAATATTCAAGGTTCCGCCCATTTTTTGTCTTGGTGTTTATTAACTCAACACAATCTTCTTCCACTTCACTATGAATGAACGCTTGTCGCTTGAGTAGATCGAGCACTTTTTTGCTCTGTGTGAAGTTCAGCTCTACCACGGCGTCATCGGAAACATAGACTAGGAAATATGGCGCTAATGGGTAGTTATCATCGACTTGTACGGCTTCTTTGCCTTGTCGAATATTCTTTAAGCAGAAAACGACACCTTGCGTAATGCCATCGTTTTTTAAATCTTCATCCAGCGGCACAACTGAATATAGACCGTATGGCGCTTGCTCCAGCTTTGCCATGTTCTTGCGGCTTTCTCCACTGGGCTGAAGGCTCTCTTTATTCATGTAATCCGACAAATCCATGCGGAAGTCATTCAGAGTGAGGTCTGTAATTGATACACCACCAGCCATGTCTTCCAGATCAACTACGGTATCTTTGAGCTGCTGTAATTGCTTACGACGATATTCAAGGTCGTTCATCTCCGTCGAGTTTTCGTCTATAACATTTTCTTCGCCCGTGGCGGAGATATCGAGCAATACCATGCGGCCAGAGACTCTGGCCTCTAGGTTGATATATTCATCCAGCTCCATGTTCGGCCAGAAGTTAATAAGTTGAATCTGGGTATTTTTAGAGCCAAGCCTATCCACACGTCCAAAGCGCTGGATGATACGTACTGGGTTCCAGTGGATGTCGTAGTTGATCAGTGTGTCGCAATCCTGAAGGTTTTGGCCTTCGCTGATACAGTCGGTTGCTATGAGCAAATCGATTTCACCCATGGCATCGGGTGCAACCTTGTTGCGCTCTTTTGATACTGGCGAAAAGGCAGTAAGCAGATTGTTCAAATCAGAACCAACACCAGCCAGCGTGGTTTTATTTGTTCCGCCGCCTGTTATGAGTGCGCTGTGAATACCTAGCTCTTCCTGTGCCCATTCGACAAGATGGGCATATAGATACTGCGCTGTATCGGCAAACGCGGTAAAGATAATCACTTTTTTATTATCGGGGTTTAAAGGGGTGTGAACCTTTGACTTAATCTCTTGCTTGAGTAGTTCAAGTTTTGCATCCCGCGCGGCAGTGACTTTTTTTGCTTCTTCGACAATGCTTTCGAGCAACACACGATCTGCTTCCAACTCCTGCCTGAAGCGAATTAAGTCCATATCTTGAATGAGCACTTTGGTTTTGTTGCCAAGCATATACGGCTCAAATTCTGGAGCATTGAGTTCTACATCTTCAATTTCTTCAATGTTTAATTCAAATAGCTCATCGCTTTCATGGGCGTCGATCTTGGCGAGCAAGCTTTCCACCTGATTAGCCAGCTTGGTTGCCGTTAGCGTGAAAGAGTGGATTGAGCTTTCCATACGCTTTAGTAAGTTAACGCGCATGAGGTGAATTAGACTTTCTTCTCGGTCTACTTGTTTGAATACCCCTTTACCATCACCAACGGCTTTATCGTATCGTCTTGCATATTCTGCCTTGAGATCGTTGCGAACAAACTTTAAGGGTGAGTAACCAGCTAAGGATAAGCGCCTGATAGTCTTGTTAACGTCTTTTAGTGGTGGGAATTCATCGGATAGGTCGATATCTGCATAAACGTTTTTCGGAGGTAAGCGCTTGGGAAATTTACCGATATCGGCGGTGCCATAGTATTTCTCAATGTGCTTACGTGAGCGGGCTATGGTGACTATATCCAGAAGTTTGAAATAGTCGAAGCTCATGCTGTCTAGCAAGGTCGCTGTCGTGCGACTTTCAGCGGGTTCTTTCGCCCATTGATTAAATTGCTTCTGTGCCAGCCGCAAAGTGCTATCGATATTCTTGATGCCAGAATCTACAAACGCATCATCTCGCCCTTCAGTGATAAACGCGACCTGATTTTTCAAATCGTTCATGCGGTTATTAACCGGCGTGGCAGATAGCATTAATACTTTGGTTTTAACGCCTGAACGAATGATATCGTCAAGCAGTCGTTCGTATCGGGTTTTGCCATCGGCTTTATTGGGATTGTTTCTGAAGTTGTGGGACTCATCAATAACAATAAGATCGTAGTTACCCCAATTGAGTGTTTCGAGATTAATCTCGCCTGACAAACCCTTGGTGCGGCTCAGGTCGGTATGATTAAGAACGTCGTAATTAAAGCGATCAGTCGCAAGCAGGTTGCGCTTATCGTTTATTGTGTAAACCGTCCAATTATCTCTAAGCTTTTTGGGGCACAGAACCAACACACGGTCATTGCGTAGCTCGTAGTATTTGATAACCGCTAACGCTTCGAAGGTTTTACCCAAACCCACGCTATCGGCAATGATGCAACCGTTGTGTTTTTCCAGCTTATCAATTGCACCTAACACACCATCCTTTTGGAACTTGTAGAGTTTGTTCCAAACTATGGTGTCTTTGAAACCTGTTTTACTTTTGATGATATTTTCTTCATCGATATCTTCTAGGAAGTCTTTGAAAATATTGTAGAGCGTAAGGAAGTAAATAAAATTTGCAGGCTGATCCGCTGCTATAAAATCGAGCTTTTCAATTAGCTCGGCTTTTATATCTCTAGCACTTGTTTCATCCGCCCATATGCCATCGAACCACGTCATTAACTGCTTAGTAGTTTCGATATCTGAGATGCCTGTATTCATTTGGAGGCTGTCAGAGCGAACATCACCAAGACCAGTGGGTGAGAGAGACGCGCTGCCATGAACCGCAAAACTGTCGTCGGTGGACTGAAGGTGTATTAGGTTTTGACCAGCTTGTGGGTGCTTGCTGGCTTTTACGTCCACCTTGCCTTTGAGCCACTTAGCACATTCAGCCGCTATTCGTTTTTGGTCTAGTTGATTTATGAGCCTTAGTTCTTGCTCATTTCCTATGATAGATTGAAGGCCAAGTTCACCTTGCCAATCCGTTAGGAATAGTCGCGTTTCTTGGAGTTTGGACAATTCCTTTTTGAGTGAAGCGAACCCATACAGCGTAAAAAGGCTAGAAAGCACGGATAGCTTACTTTCCTCGAATGAGCGCTTTTTTAGCTCATTGCCCACATATCCACTGTTTTTATTATCTAGTAACACCCCAAAGCTTCCTCAGTTTTTATTGCTCTTTTTCTGCTCTTCAATCCACTGGTCGATATCTTCTTTTTTGAAGCGCCAGCTCCCGCCAACCTTAAAACCGGGCAGTTTATCTGCTGCTGCCAGTTTGTAGGCGGTTTTCTCAGCGAGTTTTAAGTACGCCGCGACCTCTTTTAAGGTCAATATTTGATCAGTCATAGCATGTATCGCCCTCATAGCTTAGGGGAGAATATGGGAAAATAGAGGAAGGAACAACCAAAAACACCTATGATTGTTGGAGTTTCTGCACTAAATTGTTTGCAGCCAACCGAATAGACGGACTTTAGATGAACAACGCGCCAACCCAAGCCTATATCAAGCCAAGCGATGCCAGCGCTTGGGCATTGTGCGCGCGCCGTGTATGGCTTGATAACAAAGGCGAACTGGAAGTTGAAGAAGCAGAGGATGCCTTTGAGGCTTTGATCATTGAGCTTGGCCTTGCTCATGAGCATGCGGTACTAACCCAGCTAATGAAAGAAAAGTCGGTGCATACGGCCACTTCACCAGAAGATACGCAAAGGCTTATGGCCGAGGGTGTTGACGTTATTTACCAAGCCCAATTGCTCGACAAAGAAAATCTACTTGTGGGCTACCCTGATTTCTTAATTCGTCATGCCAGTGGCGAGTATCAGCCAGCCGATGCCAAGCTATCCCTCAGCGAAGATAAAAAGGAAATACAGGTGCAGCTTGGCTTTTACCGTCGAATGCTCAATGCAAGTTTGCCTGCCATCGTATTCTTGGGTGATGGTGATACCGCTGAAATTGACGACGAAACGAACCCTCTCACCAACCAGTTTGTCACCGAAATGCGGGAGCTACTGGCAAGTGATACAGAGCCACTGGTTCGCTATAGCCATAGCAAATGCCGCGCATGCCCTTATTACACGCATTGCAAACCTGCCTTTGAGGCGAAGGAAGAAATTTCACTGCTTTACGGTGTGCAAGGCCGCGCAGCCGATGGGCTGGAAAAACACGGTATTAATACGATATCGGAATTGGCCGCAAGCTCACCTGCAAGCTTACCCGATGTGCCTTACCTCAAAGGCTATGAAAAGAAGCAACGCGCCATATTGCAGGCACAATCGTATTTCAGTGGCGAAGTGCATCAAATTGCACCCGTCAGCCTTCCCGATGGTCACTGGGTACATTTTGATATCGAAGATAATCCGCTCACGGGAAGCGGCGAAAAGCATGTGTATCTTTGGGGCTTTTTAGTGCCTGACTTTAGCAATGCGGATTTCGAATATGTTTGGACGGATACTGCTGAGCAGGATAGACAAGGCTGGATTGAGTTCCTTGCCAAAATCGAAGAATACCGTGAGCGCTATGCTGATTTGGTACTTGCTCACTATTCGCAGCACGAACGCACAACGATACGAAGCTACGCCAAGCGATATGACATGGAAAGCAATGAAACCGTTCTGTATTTGCTTGGTGACGAAAGCCCACTATTTGATATGCAAAAGCCTGTGCTCGATAGCCTTGTTTTGCCATTACAAGGCTATGGTCTGAAAGACATTTGTAAGCACAAGGATTTGGTGAATTTTCAGTGGGAAGATGATAGCTCAGGCTCGCAATGGTCGGTGGTTCAATTCAATCGTTTTTTGGCAGAAAACAATCCAGATATGAAAGCTCAGTTAAAGGCCGAAATACTGGGCTATAACCGCGATGATGTGATTGCAACGCGACGGCTGGAAGAATGGCTACGAGCTAAATTTATGTAATCAGCGCATCCAAGGTCGTACCTTGGTCGTCCTCCACTGGCGAAACAGTGGTCGAGGTTAAGCGTCGAAACGCTTACGGCATCCAATCCGCGCAGGGTTGGTCGAGGGAGTTCATGAGGGGCTATGACATGCCCCTTTGATTGATGGGAAGTCCATGAAGGGAGAGCCAACTTCTCCTTTTTGGTTGATGGGGATGCAAGGGGAGAGCAAAATCTCAGCCTTGCCCATGGGGTTCTTAGGGGTAGCTCGGAGGCTCCCATAAGTGGTGATCGAACGGCCAATCGTTCGCTGGTGCAGCATACCAATCACTATGGATTGCGCACCAGATAAGCTCTTGTCAGAGAATGATAATTCGATGCTTAGAGCGCCGCCTGAGGATAGAACGGACGGGGCAACGTCCTTCTCAAGATAGGTGCGGGGAGGGAAAAATCTCCGATTTTGTACTACACGCACACATCTTGCGGTCATCGTAAAGCCGCGCCAATAGCGGAACTATGCTGAATTGCAGCAATTTATTCCTAGTCACTCTTGTCTCATCTTCACGATGACGGTGGTTCTGAGGCCTGCTCCAAGGGCAGAAGTTTACTCCTTAATGCTCCGCGCCCACTACCTGTTTACCGACTGCCGATATCTTTATCAAGCGCGATGTTGAATCATCATCGAGGCAGTCGGATGATCGATGGCATTGCCATCAGGTCATATAGGGTGGGCTTGGCGGCCAGTCAGTTTTCCGTAGCGCTTTGCGCTACTTGCTATGCAAATTGAGAAAACTGGCTGGGGGCTTATAACCTTGGAGCGGATTGCAAAACAGCCGTGTAGATTATTTCACCATCCGCATTGATTGAGCAAAACCCTTCCAGCCTCATTCCACGATCAGGTGGGTTAAGCTCTTTTTGCTCATCTGTTGCCTGCTCGCAAAATGACCATGCATCTTTAAACCACTCTGGAGTTTCTGCGGTCGGCATTAGGAAGTATTTCCGCTCAAGTCTTTCGTCTGGAATATCAACAACGATTGCGCGGGTTCCTGATTTGGAAACAATACTCCATGCTCCCTCTGGCATATCTGGGCGAGTATGCAAGCCGAGCCTAAAGTATTCGTATATGCCCCAAGAGACGATGCCGATCAAAACGAACAAACCTATTTTCTTATAGCTGAGCTTCATTCTTCCTCACTTTCTCATCTATCAGTAGCAAGAAAAGCGTTCTTGTAAAGAACTTTTATGAAGAGAAAATCAGGCAATTGATAGTCATGCTATCGCCAGAATAGCAACTCATATATTGCCTAAGTTTAAAAAAGAAACCAATATGTTTCTTAATCAAGAAATAGCAACATATGAGTTTCAATATGGATTCACTACTCAAACAAATCAAAAAACGCCGATTAGAGTTAGCACTCAAACAGCACGATATGATGATGCGCGTTGGAATGTCGCGCCAGCAATATCAGCGACTGGAATCCAAGGGCAATCCACGACTAGATACCCTTGAGTTGATCGCAAAGGGGCTCAAGAGCGAATTACTGTTCATTCCAAAAGAGAAGCTGGCCACCGTATTGGCAGTATTAGACGACAACACAACGACCTCCGCCGTTACTCAAAACAAGAAGCCTCTGGATGAAGACCCGTGGCAAGGCTTACTAGGGGACACCGAATAATGGGCAAATGCAGCCTCTAAAACCTCAACTACTTACACCATTTTCGCACAATAAGCGAATTATGGCTCGACACAATAAGCGAATAATGCTACAACATAATAAGCGAATAATGCTACAACATAATAAGCGAATAAAAGATACGCACGATAAGCGAGAAGAACCACCATGGCGACCCCTTCCGAAAAACTGGCTGATGCATTAGAAGCACTTCACGACCTTCAGACAAATGGCTCAGTTGCCATACGCTCTGCCGATCTCTCGCGCACTCATCGTGAACGCCTCGTTCAAAATGGCTTCCTTGAGGAAGTTATCAAGGGCTGGTATGTACCAGCACGCCCCGATGAAACGCGCGGGGAAAGCACGGCTTGGTATGCGTCCTTCTGGCAATTTTGTGCAGCCTACCTTAATCACTTAAAAGGCGACGACTGGTGTTTATCACCTGAGCAATCTATCGCACTTCATACCGAAAATATGACTGTGCCGAAACAGTTATTAGTTCGAGCCACCAAGGCACGGAACAATGTAACAGAATTACCTCACGGCACGTCATTACTAGATATTCGCGCTGCGCTCCCTGAACCTGCTCAGGTGACGACCAAAAACGGTCTGCGCATATATAGCCTTCCTGCTGCGTTGATTGCCTGTAGCAAGCAAAGCTTTACTCAAAACCCAACCGATATGCGCGCGGCATTATCCATGGTCAGTGATGCCTCTGAAGTCTTGGAGCAATTGCTAGAGGGTGGGCATAGCTCTATTGCTGGCCGTTTAGCGGGGGCATTCAGGAATATTGGCCGAGCTCAAATTGCTGACGATATTATGGGCACAATGCGCGCGGCTGGGTATGACTTGCGCGAAACTGACCCGTTTGAGCAACAATCCAGCCTAAGCTTCTCACGGCGCGAGCAATCCCCATACGTCAATCGTATTCGGCTTATGTGGCAGGATATGCGGGAAACAGTGATAGCGCACTTTCCCGCATCGCCCTCGCAAACAGTCGATAAAACTGCATACATGCAACATGTAGAAGATGTGTATGTGACAGATGCCTATCACTCCCTTTCCATTGAGGGATATCGTGTAACGCCTGAGTTGATCAATCGCGTTCGCACTGGAGACTGGAACCCAGAACAAAATGCCGATGATAAAGAACGGCTGAATGCTCTAGCGGCTAGGGGCTATTGGCAGGCTTACCAAGCCGTGCGCAAGAGCATAGAGCAAATACTCGATGGGCATAATGCGGGGGAAGTCGTCGATAACGATCATCGCGTATGGTATCGCGAAATGTTTGCGCCCGGAGTGACGGCTGGCATTCACAAGCCTGCTGATCTGGCGGGTTATCGGAATGCGCCCGTGTTTATCCGACGTTCCATGCACACGCCGCCAAGCCGAGAGGCTGTGCGCGATGCTATGCCAGCGTTTTTTGAGTTGCTGCAAGCCGAAGAAAATGCCGCAGTGCGCGTTGTGCTGGGGCATTTTATCTTTGTTTATATTCATCCCTATATGGATGGCAATGGCCGCACAGGGCGTTTTTTGATGAATGCCATGTTGGCAAGTGGCGGCTACCCTTGGACGATTGTGCCGCTGGAAAAGCGTAATGATTACATGGCTGCTTTGGAAGAAGCGAGTACAAATCAAAACATAGAGCCATTTACGAAATTCTTGGGTTCACTTGTTCAAGGCGCACTGGACGGTAAAGCAGAGCCGTCAATTCCGAGCGATTAACGAATAATTAAGATACACCACGTATGATATTAATAGATACGTGGCTTAATTCTGAGAAAGCTATTACCTGTTACCAACAGGCGCGTAGCTAATTTTCAAACATGGGTGCAAGGAAGCGATACAGCATTTGCTGTTACCGCTTCCTATAAAAAGGAAAGCCCCATGGATGAGCTATTAAACGGCAAAAGCATTAAAGCGGATTTTGAAGCGCAGGTAACAGCGGCGCTTATGATCCAGAGCAATGCGCTTATCCCGCTCAAGCTTGCCGCTCGTTTATGCGGCATCCCCAAGCACGAAATACTAAGGCGCATTGATTGCGGCACATTCCCCAAACCTAGAACATTGTCCTCAACAGGTAAGCGTATTCGCGAGGCGTTTTACCTGAAAGATTTGCATGAATGGATTAAGTGCCCACACCTCTATCATCAGAGGGGGCTGCATGAGTGATCAATTAAGCTTGGCACAAATTAAAAGGGCGTATCATCAGGCTGCAAAAATTGTGGCACGATATGGCGATAAATACCTGCCGATATTCGAGCGCCTTGAAAAAGAATACCAGAGCAGAAAAGATAAAGTTAAAACCTTAAACCGTGCTATAAAAATTGCAGAAAAGCACACGGGATTCGAACCTACAGACCGCTAAAAACTGGGACACAAAATGGTACACATACTGGGACACAAATTTTTATAGTAGTAATTTCTAATAGATATCTAAAGCACTGAAATAGAATAATAATTAGAGATCAAAATTTTCAAATCGAATCCTGCCCCCTCCACCATTTTCATTTACATAATCTTAACTATTTTCCCGCTAACATGTTGTATTGATTGAAATTTACTTTTCAATTGACCAAGGCACATTTTTGCTTTACCTAAAAATGGTACACAAAGTGGGCTACAAATTGGGACACATGGATGGCGAACTATGTATTTTGCAGAGGAAAGAATTTTTATTATCGCAGACGCGTTCCTGAATACGTGTCTGACTATGATAAGCGCGCCATCATTAAAATATCTTTGAGCACCAAAGATGAAAAAGAAGCCATCCGAAAAGCTGCCATTTATAACGACTATATTGAAGATTATTGGCGCAGCCTGATTAAAGGCAATGGCAAAGCTGATCCTGAAGCCGAATATCGCACCGCTATCAAGCTCGCAAAAGCCCATGGCTTTGCCTATAAGAATGCCGTTGAAATTGCCAAAGAACCGTTAGAAGAAATTGTTGAGCGACTGAAGACGGCCAGCAAGGCCATAGAACAACCCGAAACGGTCTCTTCCGTGCTTGGCGGCACTGACGTACCGGAACTTCCACTAAGCACTTGCGCGGATAAATACTGGCCGCTATGCCGTGATAGGCTCACTAATAAGTCCGAGCATCAAATTCGTAAATGGAAAAATCCGCGCCTTGCTGCCATCAATTACTTTATTAGCGCTATAGGCGATAAGCCCCTTAAGACCATTGCCCGATCTGATATTTTACAGTTCCGGCAATGGTGGATGGATCGCATTGAAAAAGGTGAGGTTGTAGCTGCAACCGCCAATAAGAACATGATGTATGTGAAAGACATGCTTCAGGTGGTCGGGCTTCAATATGAGGTGGCTACTGACTTTGATGTGCTGTTTTCAAAAATACGCCTTAAAGAGCTGGAGCAATCACGACCACCTTTTGAAGCCAGCTATGTTCAAGATGTCTTACTTTCCAAACACGGCCTGAATAGCCTCAATGACGAAGCGAGGCTTTTGGTATTTGCCATGGCCGATACTGGTGCGCGGGAATCTGAGTTAATCGGCCTTACTGAAGAGGATATCGTTCTTGACGAGCCTATTCCTTATATCTGGATTCGCGCGCGTGAAAATAAAGCACTCAAAACGCTTACCTCTGAGCGAAAAATCCCACTCGTAGGCGCGGCACTTCATGCTTTCCAGCAACTACCGAGTGGATTTAACCATTATCGCACTGCCGATACCGCCTCCACGACCATCAACAAATATTTGCGTGAAAACGATTTAAAGCCAACGCCAACACATTCACTCTATTCGCTGCGCCATACCTTTAAAGACCGCCTCCGCGACGCAGGCGCGCCAGAGGAAGTCATCGACGAACTTATGGGGCACAAGAAGTCGGGGCCGAAATATGGCCGTGGCCATATGCTTGAGAAAAAGCATGAATGGCTTAGGAAAATCGCTTTTAGCGTCTAATTACGATTTTTATTGAAAATTTTAAAGTTTTTCTGATATCCATAGTTTAGGAAGGCAGGCTATGGATGACCGACAATAAAAACAACACCCCAGAAGTGGGCATGACATTTCAAAATGTTACTGCTGATGAATTAGAAGAGCAAATAAACGCCTCTGATGATATAGCGCCCCCTCAGGAGCCTTTTGATAAGGTTTTGAAAGAACAACTCTCTCAAACAGACATACCAGAAAAAGATATTCGGAAAGCGTTGTTTGATAACGATACACCGACCAGTGATGACGTACCACCAAGCTGGTTAAATGACTTACCTGATCTTGATATATAGGCTCAGGTAGTATTTTCTTTGTTTTGTAGATATTTGTGAATGCGCTCATTTACCTCAAGAAAGTCAGCCTTGTTGGGCTTGAAAAAATCCCAATAGGTGTTTCTCTTTGAACTCTGCTTTCGCTCCACCACCCACTTTAAGTTCTGAAGCATGGTCGAAAACCAAAATTTAGCATCCGTGTGATAATCATGCTGATCTCTGATGGCTTCCCACACATCACTTGAAAATTGTGCTGCTTTATCTCCGCCTCTTATCCAGTCTAACCATGCCGTCACGGTCAGCTTCATGATCGGGACTTCATTTTGCATTTGAATGGCGAGTTCAAAGTTCCAGTCTTCCTCAACCAAGCCGTGGTTCTCAGAATAGTGCTTGAGAAAGTACATTCTTAAACCTTGAAACCAAAAGTAATAGGTCTCTGCAATTGACCATTTTCGAAGCGAGTGACAAATAAGCACATTACCAATCGCGTGATAAATTAGATTTTCTCTACCTTTAATGCTTGGGTTTGTATGCTTAAACCTTTTGGCTAGCTTGTCTACATCGGGAGGTGCACCCAAAGTTAAAAGCATTCCAGCCCCAAAGAACAATTGCGGATAATTCAGGGCTCCATCGATAAGATCAAGCCGTATTAAATCGTAGTACTTATAGGCGGAGGCTTCACTGATGGCTAATTTCTTAGCAATATCTTTTACAGGTATATCACACAAAAAAGCGGCGAAAAGTGTCTCGACTTGGGCATTTGATAGTTTGGAATGCTTGTAGTATTTATTTTTAGGCTTACGAGTTTTCCTTGCGCCACGCAGGCTGGGGAGTAGTTTGGCTTTCCATTTGGAGAAAGAAGATTCTGATAACTTGTTTTGTATACAGTACTCAGATTGAGTTAGCTTGCCACGCTTCCAAGCAAGAACATGAGCTTCCCAGAACTCAGATTTTGCCGAACGTTTTTTGGTATTTGCCATTTATACGCCTCGAACTCCCAGCTTTTGAATTTCCATTATACGGATAATAATTCCATATCATTCAACGGGTTACGGACTTCACCGCAGTTATTATTCTTTCGTCCTCCTTTTGCTCAAATTAACTGGATCACATAAGGTTTTCACAAGCTTTGCGCAAAGCCTCTTAGAACCCATGTTCATTGATTACCCCTTCTTAAAGGGGCTGGAGGCTTTACATGTCTGATGATATCCAAATATCCATTGAGATCACAATTGAGGCGGATCACCCCGTCCAATCCGATTTATCTGTACCCCCGAGCCAAGACGATCTGCTGCGCTGTGAGATGTGGGCAAGGTGCGAATGTGCCTATTGTCACTCTTTTGGCTGTGTGAACGCGCTTAGCCGTAAGAATTCGGAGGTGCACTAATGAACTTCGACAAACCATCCCCGTTTGACGGTGTGAAAGCCGTTAGCCCTTCAGGAGTCGTCAAAGTCCTCTTTGCCGTTTCACTTGAAGCGGCCATGTTCGTTATGTTCTATGCGGTCTACACCGAAACGATAGGCTTGATGAACGAAACGTACCTTTCAGAGCTTCCTGTGCTCGGCGGGATGTTTGGCATGCTTGATCCCAATGCCAATGCCTCTCACATCATCTCAATACTGCTGGCCACGTTTTCGGTGGCAACGCCGCTCTTCATCTGGGCGGAAGTGCATCGTCAAAATATCTTGGATGATCCTCAAGAATGGTTTTCTCACCCGCAAAATCAGATTTTGGCGAGCATCGCTGGCTTGGTCTTAATCATGGTCATTGGCCTTGAGGTCGTAAATTTATACACCCTCGTTGCACGAGAAAGCACTCAAGGTGGTTTTGTGGTGCAGCAAGAAAGCGGCGTGATGGCATTTCTTGCACAAAACAAAGGGCTGGCGATTGGCGTGAGCGCCGTGATTGCCGTCATCAACATCATCCTCGCGCTGTTCACTACACGCGCCTTTCAAAGCCTTAAGTCAGAGGAGAAATAGTCATGAAATATTTAACCGCTCTTATCCTTACTCTTTGCATTACCGCTTGCGGCGAACAAGCGCAGGCTCCCAAAACTAAAACTCATGAAGATATTTTTGTGCTCATCGAGAATGGCGGAACCATTGCCAGCGAAGATCAAGGGGAAGCGCTGAATACCGCGCTTCACTTACTTCAGCAATTAACCTCACTCTCCCGAAGGAAAGCCACGAGTGACACTCAGATTCACATTATTCTGAGCGCATTACCTAACCGTATTGCGTGGTCGGGAACGGCTGGGCAGCTTCTCTCACAAGCGAAAGAAGTTACGAATCTGATTGTGTTTAAACCGACCTTTTCGGATTTGGTTATGGCGTTTGATCAGATTGAAACAACCGTGAATCTAACGCAGCCTGATTCCATCCGCTTGTACTGGATTGGCTCTACGGTTCATGTGCCGTTTCAGCAAGGTAATGACCCGATTGACGTTGTAGTGCCTCAAGAAGTACCAAGCGAGTTAGCGCTGGCAAATCTCGCCAGCAAACTCACCACTCTCAAAATCATGCGCGTTCACCCCGATCAAGACAAGGTGCTACAAGCCTATCTTGGCTCACTCGGGATTTTGAAACGTGCGCGCAGTGGCGACATTGATTTTGAGTTGCTTGGTGAGGCGCAAACGAAGTCTCGACTTAATACGTTGCTTTAGGTGGAGGGTAAACAATGAAAACTTTCATTAGAAACCTAGCAGTTGCAGTTGGCCTATCGGCCTTCTGCAACACCGACTTGCTGGCAAATGAGCCTGTTATCACCGTTAAATCAAAAAGTGAGTATTCACCGCCAATCATTGTTATTCGGTCAAAATATGATTTTGAGAAATCCATTTCTTTGAAGTTAAAAACTGACCCGTCGCTAGATGTATCGGACATTCTCATAAGAACAATTTCCAAGTTCGGAATGGTCGATGCCAATGGCATTAAGATCGTATCAGGGTTCGATATCGATCAGTCGAACAATATTATTGTCGCCTTTAGCGGTGGAACCTCCGAGATTATTCAAACATCGGGAAACCCTTCACAGCTCAATATCGTTGCCAGCTTTCGAGATGCCAGTGGTCAGTTTGTTTCACCACCTCCTGATAGCGTCGCGGTTTATTCTATGAGTGGTGAAAAGTTATGCTTTGACTACAAAACCGTTCAGCAAGCACCACCCAACATCGGCATTGCATTGCTGCTTGATCGTTCTGGCTCTATGGCTGGCAACATAGACGCGGTGAAAAGCACGGCGAATAACTTCCTTAATTCATTGCCGTCGCATGCGCTATGTGCCGTTGGTAGCTTTAACTCCGATTTAACTTACGGCCATAAAAACTACCAGCAATGTAATGGCGGTGGATTTGGCTTTGAAAATATTGAAGCCAGTGGCGGCACAGATATATTTAAAGCGCTGAGCAGTGCCTATTCAGGCCTTTCTGGCAGTTACTTCAATGGGTATCAGAAGGCGGCCATTGTCATCACTGACGGTTACACCGTGAATGATGCAAAAGTAAAAGCTGAATTACTCGCCAATAAAAATGGCATTCTGACCTTTGTATATTTCATTGGCGGAAACCATAAAGACGACCTTGAAGGAATTACCGATCACTTTATTTCACAAGGCGGCAATGTAAAGCAGTCGCTATCGCATTACTTCAGTGCTATCGGACTTGCTTATAAAAGCCAGAAGGTTCTGAGCGTTAAGCCTTGCTCTGGAGGTGCGCATGCAACTCCGTAGCCAAGGCACGCAGCATCCGTCGCGGATATATAGCCGCGACCCCGACTTGCATGGCTCAAGTAAATGGGCGACGAAAAACCACCTTCACCAAAAAGGTTATGGCGAAGGTGGGCGCATATTCCTTGGCTACGGCATGGCCGAAGCGAACAAAGGCCGTGCTTATTGCATTACCACAAATACTCAAAAGCACCTGCTAACTGTAGCACCCACACGAAGCGGAAAGCTTCTAACCGCTAGTATGCCGCGATGCTTGGAGCATCGTGGCTCGCTGGTTGCGCTTGATGTGAAAGATGGTGAGCTGTCTTTAATTGCTGCGCGATATCGGCGGGATGTGCTTGGCCATAAAGTCATCATTATCGACCCATGGGATTTAGCGTGCTCAAAGCTAGGCATGCCTCAATCAAGGTTTAACATTATGGATTGGCTTGATCCTGACAATGATGACTTTGTTGAGGATGCCATGACCATTGCCGATAGCCTTGTCACTGACCGAGGAGGCAAAGACCCGTTTTGGACGGATGAGGCTCGCGCGCTCGTTATGGGGCTAATTCTCTATGTTGCGGCCACGCCTTTGGTGTTAATGCCGACCGCCAAACGCTCACGAGACATTCCGCAAGTGAGAAGATTATTAAGCCTATCTTCCGATGATTTTAAAAAAATCGTTGGTGGAGAGTATGCTGAAGACGAAGAAGGCAATGCCGTGTTAATAAAGCCCGGCATGATGCAAAGCTCCAACGAATATGTTCGCGCTTCAGCCGCACGTATTCTCAATAAAGCGTCGAAGGAATTTTCTAGCATTTTATCAACGGCGCAACAAAATACGCATTTCTTAGAAAGCCCGAAAATACAGCGCACCTTATCGGAATCAGATTTCACCTTTGAAGAGCTGGAAAATGGCAAAACGGATATTTTTGTTGTTTTACCTGCGGGGAGATTGTTTACCTATAACCGCTTTTTGCGCATGCTGCTGAGTTCTGCAATCACTTCAGTAACTCGCTTTAAGACAAAACCAAACCCTCCCGTGTACTTTCTTATGGAAGAAGCCGCTGCCTTGGGACGTATGGAGGTCATTGAAACCGCCTTTGGGCTTATGGCGGGGTATGGCATGCAGCTTCATATGATCGTGCAGGACTTAAATCAGCTCGTCTCGCTTTACGGCGAGAGGTGGCAAACCTTCATTGCCAATAGCGGCGTTATACAAATCTTCGGCACCCGTGATTTGATGACCTCTGAATACACATCAAGGCTGTGCGGCATCACAACGATTGAATCGTTGAGTGAGTATAGCGCTGAGATGCGGGCTCGCCTTTTTAGTGATCCCAATTTTTTAAGCCGAGAGGATGCGCTCACATCGCGTTCGCTTATCACCCCCGACGAGGTAATGACGATGAGCCCAGTTGCTCAAATTCTTATCTTGTCTCATGCCAATCCAGTCGCGTGTTTTAAAACCGCCTATTTTTTGGATCAGAGATATAGAAATAAAAATGGTTCACCCATTTATGACATTCATCCAAACTTTGCCGACGACCCAATAAGCAGGCCTGTTAATTTCACCAAACAGGGGCTCAACATTGCTGCGCCTCTATCTTCGATATTTGATGGAGGGTGAGCACATGATATTTAGAGCATGGGTTTCAATTATTGTAATAGGCGTATGTGCATGGAGCGTGTGGGTTGGGCTTGATGGAAAAATCCCCTCTTATGATTACGCGCCTTTTAGTTTTGTCTTTCATCGCGTAACACCATGGCTGTTACTAATTTTGTCGGCAAAGTCGTGGTATCGCGTTTTTATTTGGGAACGCATGCTTCAGGCGAAGCAAACACCGCCAATTCTTAGTCGAGGTCTCTCAACACAGGCGCATAAGCAAACAAATACAGTTTTATTGAAACTGACTTTACAGGCGCTATTTATTTTCGCCTTAGCTGGTGTGTTAAATCAGTTCTCAATTAATCACATCGAATGGTGGATCGCATCAATCGTTGCCTGTTTTTATCTTCTTAAAAAATCATCAAAGACGGGGTGATAAGTATGATTAATTTATTCTCCGCAAAAACAGAAAGTAAAAAAACGGCAGAAACATGCGGTTTACAGAGTGCTTATTTACGATTTATTAACGATTTCAGGCGTATCATTATAAGTATGAGAGATTGTCGGGACGCCAGAGCGTTCCATGCAACTCTCTTTTTTTGTGGTCAGGTGGGTGTATGTGCATGTTCCGCACCCAGAACGTGCCATCTCTCAGATATACGCGGCTGGCGCAAAGAATACGGCAGTGAGAGCAGTAATTCGCTTTCACTGCTTTTTTATGGGGGGATATATGGATAACCCTCTCATAAAACAGAATAAAAATGAGTCAAATGAGGCTCAGATTTGTTTGAAGACTCCGCTGAAAGCGAGTCATAATCGGGGTTCCGACGATGAAGCGATAATCGCTCTCGTGAAGTTTCTCGCAAGACGCGCCGCCGAAGAAGATTACGAATTTTACCGTAGCGCGCTTAGCAATCCCGATATAGAAGATGGTGGATAGGAATATGACGCAACGTGCTTGCATATATGCCCGATATAGCTCTGACCTTCAAAGTGACGCATCTATTGAAGATCAAATTCGCCTATGCAGTGACAAAGCAAGCGCTGAAGGCTGGAAGCTTGGCAATTGTTATACGGATGCAGGAATTTCTGGGGCATCACTCATGCGCCCTGGCATTCAATCTCTACTCAGCGCCGCAATGAATGGCGAGTTTGACATACTCATTGCAGAAGCCTTGGATCGCCTCTCGCGTGATCAGGAGGATATCGCAGGCATTTTTAAACGCATGGAGTTTGCTGGCGTTAAAATCATCACCCTTTCAGAAGGCGAAATATCCACGCTTCACATAGGCCTGAAAGGCACTATGAACGCCATGTTCCTCAAAGACTTAGCCGATAAGACCCGCCGTGGTCTTCGTGGTCGCGTAGAGAAAGGCAAATCAGGTGGCGGTCTGGCCTATGGCTATCAGGTGGTGAAGCAGTTCGACGCCAATGGTGAAGCCATCAAAGGGGATCGTGAGATTGATGAAGTGCAGGCCGATATCATCCGCCGCATCTTCCGAGAATATGGCCTTGAGAACAAATCGCCCAAAGCTATAGCCGCGCAGCTAAACGAGGAAGGCATACCTTGCCCATCTGGCAAAAGCTGGGGGCAGTCCACCATTAACGGCAACCGCAAGCGCGGTACGGGCATTCTGAATAACGAGCTTTATATCGGTCGCCTGATCTGGAACAGGCAGCGCTTTATCAAAGACCCTGCCACAGGAAAGCGTGTAACGCGCCTGAATGATCCGTCTGAATGGATTATTCAGGATGTGCCAGAGCAACGCATCGTTGATTCTGAGCTATGGGAAGCGGTTAAGGCGCGCCAGAAAACACTGGATCGTAAATCTTCCGCGCTTTGGCAAACCAACCGCCCCCAATATCTGCTATCAGGGCTGACCAAGTGTGGCGTTTGTGGTGGCGGGTATTCCAAGATCAACTCTACCCAATATGGCTGCTCTGCGGCCAAGAACAAAGGGGATAGTGTCTGCAACAACCGCCGCACCATCAAGCGAGAAGCGCTTGAGGGCTATGTTTTGGATGGCTTACAAGGCCACCTCATGCGTGAAGAGCTGGTCAATGTGTTCTGTAAGGAATACACCAAGCATCTGAGCACCTTGCATGCGCAAGCCAATGCACAGCGCAAATCACTTGAATCTCAACGTGACAGCCTTCTTAAAGAGCGTGAGCGCCTGATACAGGCCATCAAAGATGGTATTCCCGCCAGTATGGTCAAAGACGATCTGGAAAACGTTTCAGAGCGCATTGAGAAAACGGAACAAGCTCTGACGGTGCAACCTGCACTCAAACCTCTGATTCATCCGGCCATGGCTTCACGTTACCACCAAGCTATTAAAGACTTAAAGGCATCATTGAATGCGGATGGCGCGCGCGCTGAGGCATCACAGCATTTGAGGGGGCTTATCGACAGAGTGGTGCTAACGCCAGAAGAAGGCGAGAAAGGCCTGCGTATTGATCTGTACGGTGATTTAGCTGGAATCTTGAATATGTCTTTGGAGACGAAAGATATGAAAATCTTGGACAAACTATGCTTGAACGCATCGAATGATAATAAGGCTATCAATGGGGCCGAAGCCCACATAGATAGAATTGGTAGCGGGGGCAGGATTTGAACCTACGACCTTCGGGTTATGAGCCCGACGAGCTGCCAGACTGCTCCACCCCGCAACAAACCTTAAACTAACAATCCTTATCTATTGAACCCCAGAAAAAACCCGGCTTCAAAGAGGGCAGTGATTATAAGAATCTACCCGCTGTTGGTCAAGGACAGACTTTGCCAGGACCTATCCCGGATGATTCAGTTCCAGGGCTGCTTTGGCATAAATCAGGGCTGTCCTGAGCCCTGAACCCAAGCAAAGCATACAAAAAATTTGGTGCCGAAGGCCGGACTTGAACCGGCACGGCCGTGGGCCACTACCCCCTCAAGATAGCGTGTCTACCAATTCCACCACTTCGGCTATAAACAGATTTATTCAGGTGCTACAGGTATATCTTCGGCATCATCGCCTGTATCCGGGACATCCTGCTCTTGCAGAGCCGGAACATCCTGGTCATTCGTTATCGGTTCGGGAGTCTGAGTCTGAACCTGATCAATATCCTCGATCAGACCACCGCCCAAATTATCCATATCAGCAGCCTGCCTGGCGATTACTGCCAGACTAAGGCTGGTCACAAAGAAGATAATTGCCAGAACGGTTGTAGTCTTGCTCAGCACATTACCACTGCCTGACGACCCAAACATGGTTTGCGAAGCGCCGCTACCAAAAGAAGCGCCCATTTCAGCACCTTTACCACGCTGCAACAAAACCAGTACAGTCAAAGCAATAGCTGCCAGAACATGCACGGTAATTATCAAGGATTCCATAACGTTTCCTGTTTAGTTCTCTGCGTCATTAATTAAATGACTTACAAATTGTAATAAATTCTTCAGCTTTCAGTGAAGCACCACCAACCAGTCCACCGTCAATATCCGGCTGTTGAAACAACTCGCTCGCATTTGCTCCTTTGACACTACCTCCGTAAAGGATAGTGATACCTTCAGCAATATTTTGATCCTGTCCACTCAGAAAATCACGGATCACTGCATGCACTTCCTGAGCCTGTTGCGGGCTTGCTGTCAGCCCCGTCCCAATTGCCCAGATTGGTTCATAGGCAATCACTGCATCGGCAAATGCGGCTATACCAACTTTATCCAATACTGCCTGCAATTGTCCAAGGACAACTTTTTCTGTTTCAGCATTTTCCCGCTCAGTCTGACTCTCACCAATACAAAGTATCGGGGTCAAGCCATGTTCCTGTGCCGCGGCAAACTTTTGGGCAATAAACTCATCGGATTCCGCAAATATTTCACGCCGCTCCGAATGCCCGATGATGACATGGCTGCAGTCAAATTCGGGCAGCATGGCAAAAGCAACTTCACCGGTAAATGCACCTTCATCGCCGGGATAAGCATTCTGAGCACCCAAGGCTATCTGTGTACCCTGCAGCTCTTTTTGTACCTGCTCCAGATAAACCGCCGGGGGACAAAGCAATACTTCACATCCAGCAGACGGTAATTCTGCTTTAATTGCAGTCAGTAAACGGTTGATCCCCGCTTTACTGCCATGCATTTTCCAGTTTGCAGCTACCAGATTCTTTCGCATATCAACCGGCCTTCTGAGCTACCAGCCCTTCCCGGAAGGAGTGCTGAAAAAGGCCGCCAATACTACTTAAGATGGGGTAAACATGCAACTTGAAGAAGACAGAATTAAGCTGCTAATACAGCTATGAAGCGAGTTCCAGCGACACGACATCGGATATGTCTTTCGCCAGTTTGGCGACCAGCACTTCATCGGAGCCCTCGACCATTACCCGCACAACAGGCTCGGTACCCGATGGCCTCAACAATACCCGGCCCTCCTTGCCCAGTGTGGTTTCAGCATCCTTGACTGCCGAGGCAATATTTTTATTGCCATTGAGGTCTTTGCTTTTCTGTAGTCGAACATTAATCATGCTCTGGGGGAATTTCGTCATGCCTTGCTTGATCTCATGCAGGCTTTTGTCCAGGACCTGCATGGCAGCCAGAACCTGCAGGGCAGAAATAATGCCGTCGCCAGTCGTGGTTTTATCCAGACAAATCAGGTGCCCGGATGATTCACCACCAATCGACCACTGCCTGGTATGCAGTTCCTGCATTACATAGCGGTCACCGACCGGCGTTCGGCGAAACGGAATCTGCAAATCAGCCAAGGCCAGTTCCAGGCCAAGGTTACTCATTACCGTACCTATAACACCCTGGTTCCTGGGAGCTTTACCCAGTTTGTAGAGGGCGATGATGTAAAGCAGTTCATCACCATCAACAATTGCACCGGTATGATCAACCATCTGTACCCGGTCACCGTCACCATCAAATGCAATACCAAGATCTGCCTGCAAATCGAGTACCTGACGAGCCAGCTTTTCCGGTTTGGTTGAACCGCAATCTTGATTAATATTGATGCCATCAGGAGTATTGCCAATCACACTGACTTCAGCTCCCAGCTCCTTAAAGACATTGGGTGCAATGTGATAGGTAGCGCCATTGGCGCAGTCCAGTACAATTTTCAGGCCATTGAATTTGATATTGCTGTGAATGGTGCCTTTACAGAACTCCACATAGCGGCCACTGGCATCATTGATTCTGGACGCTTTGCCGATGCGGTCAGGACTGACATCCAGAGAATCAGAATCAATTGCGGCTTCAATTGCATATTCAACATCATCACCCAGCTTTCGGCCTTCAGTAGAAAAGAATTTAATACCATTATCCTGATAGCCATTGTGTGAAGCGCTGATCACAATTCCAGCCTGCGCCTGAAACGTTCGGGTCAGGTAGGCTACTGCCGGTGTAGGCATGGGACCCAGTAATTTAATATCAACTCCGGCTGAAGTCAGGCCAGCTTCCAGTGCCGACTCAAACATATATCCGGATACGCGAGTGTCCTTACCTATCAAGACAGAACTATTGGAGCCATTTGCCAGAACTTTGCCGGTTGCCCAGCCCAACTTTAAAAAGAAATCCGGAGTTATCGGAAACTCCCCGACGCGCCCCCTTATGCCATCTGTTCCAAAATATTTTTTTGTCACTAAACCTGCCCTGTCGTATCTTTTTTGTGTCTTATTCAGCAAGACCCTGCCGCTACTATTTCTGACACTTGTTTGTAATTACTGCCTGCTTCTATTTAGGTCTTTCTATCGGCCTTCCTTATTTGTTCTCTAAAGCCCGATAAAGTTTCACTGCATCGGCAGTTTCTGCAACATCGTGGGTCCTGATAATGCTCACTTCCTGCATCAGCGCTATGCTTGCTGCTGCGACACCAGCTGCGACACGGTCTTTTTCCGGCCTTCCGGTGATAGTGCCCAGCATACGCTTACGTGAAAGTCCGACAAGCACTGGCAATTTTAACTGCTTGAATTCGGAAAGTCTGCCAAGCAGTTCAAGATTGTGGGCAAGGGTTTTTCCAAAGCCAAAACCAGGATCAATTATAATTCGTTCTCGATTGATGCCGGCCTGTTCACAGCCAGCAATTCGTTGATTCAAAAATTCTTTTACCTCAACGACCACATCATGATATTCAGGTTCATTTTGCATGGTCGATGGCTGCCCCTGCATGTGCATCAGACAAACTGCAGCCTGGGTTTCTGCTACTGCTTCCAGCGCACCAGGTTTTTGCAGGGCCCTGACATCATTGATCAATCCGGCACCGAGTCCGGCACTTGCCCGCATTAGCTCCGCTGAACTGGTATCCACAGAAATAATCACATCAAGATTGCTGCTTAATAATTCGACTACAGGAAGTACACGGTCCATTTCTTCCTGCGGGGAAACCGGTTTAGCACCTGGTCGTGTGGACTCGCCACCTACATCAAGAATGGCAGCGCCGGCTTGTTGCATTGCTTCCGCACGCTGCATTATTTTATCGAGAAGAAGCTTGCCATTCTCACTGAACAGCTCTCCTCCGTCTGAAAAAGAATCAGGTGTTATATTGAGAATTCCCATGACATGGGGAGTAGCTGGGTCGAGTTCTTTGCCGGCGAAATTCATTTTCAGATGAGGCTTCTGAATGAAAAAAGGAGCTCTATTAGAGCTCCTTTCTGGTTAAGCTATCAAAGCAGTTTTAATGTTCACTGGCCGGGCCACCGATTGGTTTATCTGATGATTTTTTATTTTTTTCATCAGATTTTTCCTGTGTATCCGGACCAGAGCGATAATCATCATCATGCCAGTCAGTTGGATCACGTGGCTTTTTACGGGCCATAAGATCATCAATCTGAAGAGCATCAATGGTTTCATATTCCATCAGTGCGTCTTTCATGGCTTCAAGAATATCCCGATTCTCTTCAAGAATTGTTTTTGCCCGCTGGTAACAGTCATCAATAATGGCACGTACTTCTTCATCAATAGCACGCGTTGTTTCCGGGGACAGTACTTTACCGCTTTGACCGGCAGAACGACCCAGGAAAACCTCATCATGCTCATCATCATATTGCAGCGGTCCGAGTTTTTCCGACAGCCCCCACTTCTTGACCATGTTATGGGCCATCTGGGTAGCACGCTGGATATCATTGGCAGCACCGGTGGTGACCCCTTCCTTGCCAAGCGTCATCTCTTCGGCAATACGGCCACCATAAAGTGAACAAATCTGACTCAGAATGCTCTGCTTGCTGTGCGAGTAACGGTCTTCTTCCGGCAGGAACATGGTCACACCAAGCGCCCGACCGCGCGGAATAATACTGACCTTGTAGACCGGATCATGTTCCGGTACCAGTCGCCCGACAATGGCGTGGCCGGCTTCATGATAAGCCGTGTTTTTCTTTTCTTTCTCGGACATGACCATGGATTTGCGCTCGGCACCCATCATGATTTTGTCCTTGGCTTTCTCGAATTCTTCCATGGTGACTTTCTGTTTCTTGCCACGGGCGGCAAACAAGGCTGCCTCGTTGACCAGGTTTGCCAGATCGGCACCGGAAAATCCCGGAGTCGCGCGAGCCAGCACAGAAGCATTGACACCATCGGAAATCGGCACCTTGCGCATATGAACTTTAAGGATCTGTTCACGGCCACGAATATCCGGCAGACCGACAACTACCTGACGGTCAAAACGTCCAGGACGCAAAAGCGCCGGGTCAAGAACATCAGGACGGTTGGTCGCGGCAATGACTATCACACCATCATTGCCTTCAAAACCATCCATCTCTACCAGTAACTGGTTCAGGGTCTGTTCGCGCTCATCATGCCCACCACCCAGTCCGGCACCACGATGGCGTCCGACAGCATCAATCTCGTCAATGAAGATAATACAGGGGGATTGTTTCTTGGCCTGCTCGAACATGTCACGGACACGCGAAGCACCGACACCGACAAACATTTCCACGAAGTCGGAACCGGAAATGGAAAAGAATGGCACCTTGGCTTCGCCTGCTATGGCTTTTGCCAACAGGGTTTTACCGGTACCTGGCTGACCCACCATCAATACGCCACGCGGAATACGTCCCCCCAGGCGCTGAAACTTGTCCGGCTCCCTGAGGAAATCCACCAGTTCCTTGACGTCTTCCTTGGCTTCATCAACCCCGGCCACATCGGCGAAGGTCACTTTAACCTGATCTTCACTGAGCATTTTGGCTTTGCTTTTACCAAAGGCCATGGGACCGCCTTTGCCGCCAACACCGCCGCCCTGCATTTGACGCATGAAGAAAATAAATACCGCAATGATGATCAGGATCGGGAAGCTGGCCACCAGCAGCTGGGTCCAGATACTCTGTTGTTCCGGTTCGGAAATTCTGACATCCACATCATTGGCCAACAGGTCATCCAGTAATCTGTCATCGCCAAAATACGGCAATATAGTCGTAAAACGTGTGCCATTATTGCGCACGCCGACAATATTCAGGTTGCTGATATTGACCTCGGCAACCTGGCCGGACTGCACTTCTTCAATGAAATCCGAATAGATCAGCTGCTCTGTTGCTGTAGGCTGGCTGAAATTATTGAAGACGGTCAGTAAAACCGCTGCAATAATCATCCAAAGTAATAAATTTTTTGCCATATCATTCAAGGGCTTATACTCCCTTCCTTCGCTTACCTTATGTAATTTGCGGCAATTTAAGGATAATCTTGCCTGTTAATCTGATTTACAATTCTGTATTCATTCTGGCATGAAATGCCGATTTTTCCTACCTTTTAGCATGGGCTGTTAAGCTACAACACAGCATTTCCAGTACCTTTTCAGCCTTTGTATCAGCCCTTGTAAGCCCTGGCCAGCAGGTAAACTTCACGGGAACGCGATCTGGAAGCGTCCGGCTTGCGACTCAGGACCTTGCTGTAATCAGTTCTGAGTTTTTGCAACAAGTCCTCGAAACCTTCGCCCTGAAAGACCTTCATCAGGAGTGAACCACCGGGAGACAGCGTGCTTTCTGCAAAATCCACTGCTAATTCAACGAGGTGCATAACACGTGGCTGATCAATTTCCGCCATACCACTAATATTGGGGGCCATATCGGAAATAACAAGGTCGAGACGGCGTTCCCCCAGCCGCTCCAGCAGTGCGTCATAGCAACTTTGCTCGGTGAAATCACCCTGGATAAACTCCACTCCTTCCAGGGTATCCATCGGCAATATATCCGTCGCCAGTACCATGCCACCCGGCTGCACCAGTTTGGCTGCTACCTGAGACCAGCCCCCCGGCGCCGCGCCCAGATCAACAACTGCCATTCCGGGTTTGAACAGCCTGTCTTTTTCATGCAGCTCCAGCAGTTTGTAGGCCGCACGTGAACGATAACCTTCTGCCCGTGACTGGCGCACATACAGATCATCTTCATGTTCCTTCAACCAGGCCTTGCTGCTTTTGCTTTTTCCGCTTTTATTCATGGAATGTTACGGCTGATTCGCTAAAATGGATTATTTGAGGATACAGTCAATATGCCGCTGAGTAACAGCCAGCTTAAGAAGTTTCGTAGCATCGGTCACCACCTGTCACCCATTGTCATCATAGCCAATGGCCTGAACGACAATGTCAGTGCTGAAATCAGTCGTGCGCTGAATGATCATGAATTAATTAAAATCAAAGTGCCAAGCGAAGATCGTGAAGCGAAAAAAGCCTTGATTCAGCAAGTTTGTGAAGAGCAAAAAGCTGAACTGGTCCAGCAGATCGGGCATATGGCCTTACTCTATAAAGAAGCTGCCAGTGCAAACCCGAAACTTTCAAACATCCAGCGCTTCAAGGAATAAACGCGCGCCTCCTGGTCAGTTTCACCTTAAAGGTGCTCGACAGTTTCGATTTCGTATTCTTTATCGCCGCCTGGTGCCTTGACGACAATTTCATCCCCTTCACTTTTCCCCATCATGGCGCGGGCAATAGGCGAGCTTACTGAAATCTTGTTGTGCTTGACGTCTGCTTCATCTTCCCCAACGATCTGATAGGTCACACTGGCTTCTGTTTCCAGGTTATACAAAGTTACTGTGGTACCAAAGATGACCTTTCCGGTATGCGGAAATTTTTTGATATCAATCACTTCTGCATCAGCCAGCTTGCCTTCAATTTCCTTGATGCGTCCCTCGCAAAAACTTTGCTGTTCCCGGGCAGCATGATATTCGGCATTTTCCTTCAGGTCGCCATGTTCTCTCGCCTCGGCAATTGCCTGGACTATTTTTGGCCGCTTGATGGTTTTCAGCTCATTAAGCTCAGCTTTCAACGACTCGGCACCACCGAGGGTCATCGGTACTTTTCTCATATTCGTTCCGGTGTAATAGGTGAAGACTGTTTTTACAAGTAGTAAAAACTACTTCGAAGCAGTCAGATCCTGCAGGCTGTTAACTGAAATGTCTCCGCCAAACATAAGCGCATCACAAACTGCCTTGGCACTGGCCAAAGTTGTTGTACTGTAAACACCTTGTCTAAGGGCTGTACTGCGGATGGTCGCGGAATCGGCTATCGCCTGCCTGCCTTCAGTGGTATTTACGATAAGGTCTATTTCATCATTTTTCAACATATCAACGATATGCGGACGACCTTCCATGACCTTGTTCACTTTTTCTACCGGCAGACCGGCATCGGCGATGATTTTTGCAGTTCCCTTGGTTGCCACCAGTTTGAATCCCAGCTCATGGAATTTCCTGGCGACTTCGGGCAATTCTGCCTTGTCTGGATCACGCACGGAAATAAATGCCGTACCGCCTTTCTCCAGGTCAAGCTCTCCGAGGCCCTGGGATTTGTAATAGGCTTCGGCAAAACTTGAGCCGGTACCCATGACTTCGCCGGTGGATTTCATTTCCGGCCCCAGAATCGGGTCGACGCCCGGGAATTTGTTGAATGGGAATATCGCCTCTTTCACGGAATAGAAATCCGGTACGATTTCCCTGGTGAACTCCAGTTCATCCAGAGTAGCTCCAGCCATACATTTGGCCGCAATTTTCGCCAGCGACACACCGATACATTTGGAGACAAAGGGCACGGTTCTGGATGCACGCGGATTGACTTCAATGATATAGATCTCGCCATCCTGGTAGGCAAGCTGGGCATTCATCAGACCCACAACACCCAGCTCAATAGCCATATTGATGCATTGCTCGCGGATCTGATCCTGGATATCAGCCGGCAGGCTGTATGGCGGCAGCGAGCAGGCTGAGTCACCGGAGTGTACGCCGGCCTGTTCAATATGCTGCATGATGGAGCCAACCACGACCTGCTTGCCGTCACTGACGACATCCACATCCATCTCGATGGCCGAGTTGAGGAAATAATCCAGCAGCACCGGACTTTCATTACTTACCTGTACTGCATCCTTGATGTAGCGCTTCAGTTCGGCTTCGTTATAAACAATCTCCATGGCGCGTCCACCCAGTACATATGAGGGTCGGACGACCAGGGGATAACCGATACGCTGCGCCTGATCAATGGCTTCTTCCAGTGAACGCACTGTGGCATTCGGTGGCTGTTTCAGATCCAGCTTCTGGATCATATGCTGGAAGCGTTCGCGGTCTTCGGCCCGGTCAATGGCATCTGCCGGGGTGCCGATAATCGGAACACCGAGTTTTTCCAGACTGGTCACCAGTTTCAGTGGTGTCTGACCACCAAACTGAACGATCACGCCTTTGGGTTTCTCGATGTGGACAATTTCCAGCACATCTTCCAGGGTAATCGGTTCAAAATACAGACGGTCGCTGATGTTGTAATCGGTTGATACGGTTTCAGGATTACAGTTAACCATGATGGCTTCAAATCCCATCTCACGCATGGCCAGTGCCGCATGCACACAACAGTAATCAAATTCGATGCCCTGCCCGATACGGTTCGGACCACCACCAAGTACAATGATTTTTTCCCGGTCGCTGACATCGGCTTCGCATTCTTCTTCATAGGAAGAATACATATAGGCCGTGGTGGAACGGAATTCAGCTGCACAGGTATCGACACGTTTATAGACCGGTCGTATTTCCAGCTCGTAGCGTTTGTTGCGAACAGCTTCTTCCTTGACACCCAGCACTGCTGCCAGACGCTCATCAGAAAAACCCTTGCGCTTCAGGCGGAACATGGTGGCTTTGTCGAGCGCATCCAGGGATTTGTTTTCCAGTGCCAGCTCTTCCTGGATGATGTCTTCAATCTGCACCAGGAACCAGCGGTCGATAAAGGTATGCTGGAATAAATCCTCGACTGACATGCCGCTGCGGAAGGCATCCGCGACGTAACGAATCCGGTCACAACCAGCCTCTTTCAGTTCACGCAGGAGAATCTTGTCGGCATCGCTGGACTCAATATCATGAATCGGATCGAAACCGCTGATACCTATTTCCAGCCCGCGCAATGCTTTTTGCATCGACTCCTGGAAGGTTCTGCCGATGGCCATGACCTCGCCCACCGATTTCATTTGTGTGGTCAGGCGATCAGGCGCCAGAGGGAATTTTTCAAAGGTAAAGCGGGGAATCTTGGTAACAACGTAGTCGATGCTTGGCTCAAAGGAGGCAGGTGTCACTCCACCGGTAATTTCATTACGTAATTCATCCAGGGTAAAGCCAACAGCCAGCTTGGCAGCGACCCGGGCAATCGGAAAACCGGTTGCTTTTGATGCCAGTGCCGAGGAACGGGAAACCCGCGGGTTCATCTCAATCACTACCAGACGACCGGTGTCAGGATTGATGGCAAACTGCACATTGGAACCACCGGTTTCCACGCCAATCTCACGCAGGACTGCGATCGCTGCATCACGCAGGATCTGATATTCCTTGTCAGTCAGGGTCTGGGCCGGCGCCACCGTAATGGAATCACCGGTATGTATACCCATCGGATCAAGGTTTTCAATTGAGCAGACGATGATGCAGTTATCGTTTTTGTCACGCACCACCTCGAGTTCATATTCTTTCCAGCCAATCAGGGATTCATCAATCAGCAGTTCATTGGTGGGGCTGAGGTCAAGACCGCGCTTGCAGATTTCCTCAAACTCTTCCTTGTTGTAGGCAATACCCCCACCGCTGCCGCCCATGGTGAAGGACGGGCGAATAATACAGGGGAACCCCAGTTCTTCCTGGGCTTTGAAAGCATCTTCCATGCTGTGCGCCATGACATGCTTCGGTGTTTCCAGGCCGATGGCGACCATGGCATTATCAAACAGTTCACGGTCCTCGGCTTTATCAATTGCCTGCTTCTTGGCGCCGATCAGTTCAACATTGTATTTTTCCAGTACGCCGTGCTTGTCCAGGTCCAGTGCACAGTTGAGACCGGTCTGGCCGCCCATGGTCGGCAGGATGGCATCCGGCCGCTCCTTGGCTATAATTTTTTCCAGCACCTGCCACTCCACCGGTTCAATATAGGTGGCATCGGCCATGCCAGGATCGGTCATGATGGTGGCCGGATTGGAGTTCACCAGAATGACCCGGTAACCCTCTTCACGCAGCGCCTGACAGGCCTGGGCGCCGGAATAATCGAATTCACAAGCCTGGCCGATAACAATCGGGCCGGCTCCTATAATCAGAATACTGTTGATGTCAGTGCGTTTAGGCATCTTTACTGTTATTTAACTCTTGCTCATTAGTTCAATGAAATGATCGAAAACCGGCGCGATGTCATGCGGTCCGGGGCTGGCTTCAGGATGTCCCTGAAAGCCGAAGGCAGGTTTTTCCCGGTGATGGATTCCCTGCAGGGAACCGTCAAACAGGGATTTGTGCGTTGCCTTCAGGTGATCCGGCAGGCTTTCTTCATTTACGGCAAAGCCATGGTTCTGGGAAGTAATGTAAACCCGGCCCTGTTCAAGATCCTGCACCGGATGATTGGCTCCATGATGGCCAAGTTTCATCTGGGCAGTTTCGGCGCCACTGGCAAGGGCAAGTAACTGATGCCCAAGGCAGATACCAAAGACCGGAATACTGGATTCCAAAAATTCCCTGATCGCCGTGATAGCGTAATCACAGGGCTCCGGGTCTCCCGGCCCATTGGACAGAAACACCCCATCCGGCTTCATGCCCAGTACGTCTGCAGCCGGAGTCATGGCCGGGACTACCGTCACTTTGCAGCCACGGTCGCGTAACATGCGCAGAATATTGCGCTTCACGCCAAAGTCATAGGCAACGACATGGAAACGCTCATCCGGGAGTTCCCGATCATATCCATCATTCAGATCCCAGGTTCCTTCACGCCAGACATACTGATCAGAGCAGGACACCTCTTTGGCCAGATCCATGCCCACCAGGCCGGGGAATTCCCTGGCAGCCTCCAGGGCTTTGGCTTTGGCTGTTTCGAAATCATCACTGACCAGATCGCCGGCCAGCAGACAACCGTTAGTTACGCCGCGGTCACGTAAAAGCCGTGTCAGGCGGCGGGTATCAATTTCTGCGATAGCAACAACATTACGCAGTTTAAGGTACTCATCGAGATTTTGCTGGTTACGGAAATTACTGGCCAGCATGGGTAAATTCCGGATCACCAGGCCGGCGGCCCAGACTCGTTCAGATTCATCATCTTCAGGGGTGGTACCGGTATTACCAATATGTGGATAGGTCAGGGTAACAATCTGGCGCGCATAGGACGGGTCTGTCAGGATTTCCTGATAACCGGTCATGGCGGTATTGAACACCACCTCACCGACTGACATGCCATCCGCGCCAATGCCAATTCCCTGGAAGATTGATCCATCTTCAAGAACCAGAATGGCGGGTTTATGGGTGCTTGGCAACAAGTTATATGTCCTTAGCTTATTTCTACAATCAACACGTTCGGGGAGAGTGGTTCCCGTCTGAATTCATCAGGCATTTTTGTATATCTTGCAAAAAATGCGCTTTTAAAAGTCTAAAAAAAAGCGGAAGGAGT
This sequence comes from Gammaproteobacteria bacterium UBA5109, assembly GCA_002414385.1. Lineage (GTDB taxonomy): Bacteria > Pseudomonadota > Gammaproteobacteria > Pseudomonadales > Pseudohongiellaceae > UBA5109. Next base: position 313,591 of record DHZH01000006.1, on the reverse strand, counting down.
AAGTACTCTTTCCGCTTTTTATGAATTCATCTCAATTCAGAACCGCTCATCTTGAGCGCATATTCTATAAAAATTTCGCCTAAAATGTCCAGTACAAGTATTTACACCTGCCTCAGGAGTGAACAATAACCACTCTTTTTTTTGCATAGGAACTGGTGGTCAGAGCCACGCTACACAGAATCAGCACGCCGCCAAGTAACATGTTGGCAGTGACTATCTCATCCAGAAACAGACCGCCCCATAATATGCTGAAAACCGGAATCAGATAGGTCACAACCACGGTATTGTTAACCCCGGCACTTTTCAGCAGGTGAAAAAATATCATCCAGGCCATTGCCGTACAAAAGACTCCAAGTGCCAGCGCACTGACCCAGGAGACAAACGAGGGCACAGCATCCGGCCACAGGAAGACACCCGGCACCAACATGAACAGGGCTGCGAAGAACTGGCAGCCTGCAGTCACTGCCGGAGCCGGATAAGACTGCAGATACAGTTTGGTATAACACGAACCCAAAGCATACAGCGCGGTTGCCAGCAATACTGCCAGACTCGGTAACAACACTGTCCGGTAATCCCCGCCTTCCGGCGTCGTTAAAATGGCGACACCGGCAAAGCCCAGCAAGAGACCTGCAATGCCGACCAGATTAAGTGACTCCCTCAACCACAACCAGGCAACCATGGCGCTGAACATCGGCACAGTGGCATTCAGCAGTGAAGTGCCCCCTGCAGTGATATAAAGCGTGGCATAAGCGATCAGGATAAATGGCACAGCAGTCGTTATGACGCCGACAAAAGACAGGTGATGCCAGAGTTTGAAAACCAGCGACCACTCACGGCGAATAAAGATCAAGGGCAGGAGTACAAGTGCCGCCACCCAGGCGCGGATGGCGATCAGGCTGATTGGCCCGAACTCCGGGCTGGCTATACGCATGAATAAAAAGGAAGCGCCCCAGATGGCAGCCAGACTAATCAGTTCAATAAAATAGATGCCCCTGATATCGTATCCCTCCCGGTTCAGCGTAAGGCTTACAGCATCCTCTGGATAAACGGCTTGCGGTCAATAAACTGATGTTTCAGGGCAGCCAGGATATGCAGCACAATCAACACCTTGAATATAGTGGCAGTAAGTCCATGCAGGCCATGGAAAATTCCATACATGGTTTCATTGCTGCTGATTGTTATCGGCACCAAGCCTGCCAGCCTCACTGACTGATCATAGAAAACTCCCTGCATAATGCCGCTGAAAACCATTACAAGCACCAGCACATAAAACGCCACATGGATCCGGGCACTCCAGGTCTTTTCCCAGGATTTTAATTCAGGCAGGGCTTGCACCGGGTTATTCCGACGCACAAACCAGCGCCAGGTCATCAGTGCCAGGATTAACAAGGCGCCACCCGAGTGAATTGAAATAGCCATTAGCTTGTCCGGACCTTCCGCTCCTTCAACCCCTTCGCCACTGACAAAAAGCCAGAGCAGGATCAGTACTGCCAGTACCCAGTGCAGGATTTTCTGCGTTCTGCTATAGCTCATTGTTAACTCTCCACTAATGATTCAGTTTTAAATTCTTTCAATATCTTTCCATTCAACTTGCTGGTCGGCATCCAGGTCCCTGAAAATGAATGCACTGCCATCCAGCTGCCAGGTAATCCCCGACTGCATGGGTACACCATCATTCAGTTCAAATCGCAGGGAGAAATGGCCGTCTTCAATGCTGCCAAAAAAGAAGGGCGAGAAAGGCTCAATGACATTTACCTGCAGCTCTTTAATGAATTCCCGTTCGGTATCGATGATCAGCGTCCCCTCGATATTTTCAAATACCTTTCTGCGGCGCTCCTCCATGGCACGAAAACCCAGATACAGCAGTTCATCTTCGCGTTTCTGAAAATGGATGCTCTCGGGAACAAGCATGTCGAGAAAGCGCTGCTTTTCATCTTCTTCCTCGTCATCATCGTCATCATCATCGTTGTCGTTTTGTCGACGGCGTAATCTGCGTTCCCGTCGTTCACGGTGTTCCTGCAGGCGTTCTTCCGATGGCGGCATGCCGTTGACCGAGACCAGTTGTTCCCGCTCCAGAAATGGCAGGCTGTTATCCCGACGGATGGTTCGGGTTTCCCCTTCCAGTTTGTCATCAACAGTGTAGCTGTACGCCCAGTTTCCGTTATAAATATTTTCAATTTTATTCACGTAGTCCAGCACCAGCTGGTGATAATCAGTGTCAGACTGAGGCTGTGCCTGAGCCAGGCCCGCCAACATAGCCATGAGCAACACCAGCCCAGTTCTTGTCACTTTATTCCACCCCCGTTGCAACCGGCCTGGAAGGATCGGTAATCCATTCGCTCCACGATCCTGCGTAAAGTATCGGTTCAGCATAACCGGCTATTTTCATGGCCAGAATATTATGGGTAGCACTCACCCCTGAGCCGCAGTAACACACCACATCCTTTTTTTCATTTTTCAGCGCCGAGAATTTGGCCTTAAGTTCACCGGGATTTTTAAACTTGCCATTGTCATCAAGATTGGCACTCATGGGCATGCATATTGCGCCGGGAATATGTCCGGCGACCGGGTCAATCGGTTCCTGTTCACCCAGATAACGCGGCAACTCCCGGGCATCAAGCAGTTCCTGCTGCCTGACATCGATCGCATCCACATCGATTTCGCGGGTCAGGGATTTTTGTGCAGCGTAGTTATAATCCGAGGGCACGCAATCCGGCTCATCGCTACTGCTTGGGGCATCAGGATTGGCCAGCCAGGCCTGCCAGCCGCCATCCAGCACCGAAACCTTTTCGTGACCGATCCAGCGCAACAACCACCATAAGCGTGCGGCAAATGCTCCACCGGCATCATCATAGGCAACGACGTTTATCTCCGGCGTAATACCCCAGTTCTGCACCTGTTCTATCCAGCCTTGTTTATCAGGCAGGGGGTGTCTGCCGGTTTTGCCGGGAACATGCGGAGCACTCAGATGCTGATTCAGGTCGGCATAATAAGCCCCGGGAATATGTGCTTCCTGATAGGCCTTGCGTCCTGCCTCGGGGTCCATCAGGTTAAAGCGGCAATCGAAAACCCGGCAGTTCGTCTGCTCAAGCTTGCTGGCCAGGGAGTTGACTGAAATAAGCTCATTCATGTTACGGTCACCATCCTCTAAAGAGTTTGACTCTGCTTTTGCTCATCGGCCGGATGCAGGAGCCTGGAAGTAATCGTGCCTGCTGTCATCGAGCCGTTCACATTCAGCGCCGTACGCGCCATATCAATCAATGGTTCAATCGATATCAAAAGCGCCACCAGTACCACGGGAAAGCCCAGCGCCGGCAATACCATCAGGGCAGCAAAGGTTGCACCTCCGCCGACCCCGGCCACGCCCAGTGAAGATATCGTAACCACTGCCAGCAGGGTGATTATAAAGCTAATACTACTCGGATCGATGCCCATGCCGGGGGCAATCATCACTGCCAGCATGGCCGGATAAATACCGGCACAGCCATTCTGGCCAATGGTCGCCCCGAAACTGGCGGAGAAATTCGCCACCGCCGGGGAATTGTGCAGGCGATTCACCTGGGTTTCCACATTCAGCGGAATAGTCGCGGCTGAACTTCGGGATGTAAAGGCAAAAGCCAGCACCGGCAGCACCTGCTTGAAATAGTCCAGTGGCCTCACCCTGAAGAGCATCAGCAAGATGGCATGAATCGCGAACATGATCAGGATGGCCAGATAGGATGCCAGCACAAAACTCAGCAAGTCCAGAATATCCCCGGCATCGGAAGCGGCAGCGACATTAAACATCAGGGCCAGCACGCCATAGGGAGTAAAAGCTATAACCAGGCGTACCAGCTTGAGCACGATGCCCTGGGTCACTTCAATAAAATGTCTGAAGGCCTGCCCTTTGCTTTCATCATCACGGGTCAGCTGCAATCCGGCAATTCCCAGCAACACGGCAAAGATCAATACCGCAATGATTGAAGTATCCCGCATGCCAGCCAGGTCAAAGAAAATATTCTGCGGCAGAAAGGAGCTGAGGAGATCGGGAAAACTCAGCTGGCCTAGCGCCGACTGACGCTCCAGCAAGACCTGCTCCCTGGCCAGTTCACGGGCACCCTGTGTCAGTCCTTCGGCACTCAGACCAAATAACAGACTGACAACAATGCCCACCAGAGCGGCAATCATGGTGGTAAACAACAAAATCCCGATGACGGAGACGGAGATTTTGCCCAATCCGGCCAGGTCATTCAGTTTGATAACCGCCGCCAGTATCGACACCAGAATCAGGGGCATGACGATCATGCGCAGCAGACTGACATAGGCACTGCCAAGCACATTGGTCCAGGCCAGGGTGGCCGGGACAATATCAGGGCTGGACTGATACAGCACTTGCAGAATTACACCCAGTGCAAATCCGCTGAACAGGGCGGTAAAAACCCGTGCCGAAAGGCTGAAGCCCCTGCGCTGCAGGTAAACCAGCATGGCAATCAGTCCGGCAAATACCAGCAGGTTCAGTAGTAAGAAAATCATGTCTTAAGCGCCTTCATCGCCGGGTGTTCACCAATCAGTTTTAATGCTTCCTTTAGCAGGCTTTTGCCTGGCTCCATGCGCGGCCAGGTGGAAAGCCCGGAAGGGTGTGGCAAGGGAATCACATCAAAGTGCTGACCGTCCCGTTCTCCTGTAAATACCTGCCCGACCACTTCGACCAGTCTATCAAAGCTGACAAACTGCTGTATTGCCAGCTTGCCGACAGCGATCACCAGCTCCGGCTGCAGTATCCTGAAATCACCTTCCAGCCAGTAACTGCAGTTAGCTATTTCAGTCTGGTCCGGGACCCGGTCTCCGCCTTTGGGGTTTTTGCCGGGATAACAGCGACAGACCGCAGTCATATACACAGACTGGCGAAAGGCTGCTTCATCCAGGCCGGTAGTTTCCTCAAACCAGCCAAACAGGGTTCTACCGGCAGTCCAGGCAAAGGGTCTTTGCAACTCCGGCTCTTTTACACCGGGCGCCTGCCCCACCAGCATTACCTTGCTGACTACCGGGCCACAGGTAACCACAGGCTTGTACATTTGCGGACAACGCTCACAATTGACCAGTGACTCAATATGTTTGACCAGCAATTCCGACATGCAATTTTATTTCTGTAGCGAATTTTCCTGTTTATGAAGCCTGCTTCACTTTTTTTGCATTTTTTATGCAAGGTTCACTGGCTTAATTGGAGTTGACTCTAGGACAAGCGCTGATTTCATCGTATACCGGTAATTCGGTATACCAACCGTTCTAATAGACACATTGTGTTCCTGGAACGGAATTTTGTCCTTCTTGCTTTGTATTATTCTTACGTAGAAGCAAGACCTCTTAAATCCGCCGGCATGCAAATGTCGGCGGATTTTTTTTGTGCCTTCGTTTCCGATGCTGTCTATAAACCCAGAACATCGTGCATGCTGTACAGGCCTTTTTCTTTTCCCTCTAGCCAGAGTGCCGCTCGCAGTGCACCGTTGGCATAGGTCGTTCTGGAGCTGGATTTGTGCGTGATTTCAATTCGCTCCCCGGCACCGGCAAACATAATGGTATGGTCCCCGACAATATCACCGGCACGGATAGTCTCAAAACCGATAGTCTTGTCGTCGCGCTCGCCAGTCATTCCTTCACGTCCATAAACTGCCACATCATCCAGCTTTCGCCCCAGTACTCCGGCAGCAATTTCACCCATACGCAATGCCGTACCTGAAGGCGCATCTATTTTATGCCGGTGATGTGCTTCGATAATTTCAATATCGCTTGATTCGCCGAGTACCCGCGTTGCCTGTTCAACCAGCTTGAAAAGTACATTAACGCCGACGCTCATGTTGGGCGCAAAGACCAGGGGAATCGATTCCGCGACTTCCTGGATATGCTGTTTTTCTGTTTCGCTGAAACCGGTCGTACCAATGACGATAGGTTTGCCGTATTTCCTGCAAAGGTCGAGATGCATGAGTGTCGCTTCCGTGCCGGTAAAATCTATCAGCACCTGAAAGTCATCCACCACCTGCTCCAGGTCATCCACTGTGACGACATGCAGGGGATCCATGCCGCCTATCAGGCCGACATCCTTGCCCAGGTCATGACTGTCTTCCAGCACCGACGCTGCACCGATATTGATCTGCCTGTTCTCAATCGCCGCCTGGATCAGGGCTTTGCCCATCCTGCCACCGGCGCCGCCGATTGCTACATTCAGCATAATTCTTACCTGCTTGCTACATTTGCCGATTATTCTATTACATGTCTCTATTACATGTCCTCAAGACAGGCCTGCTGACAGGTTTTATCTGCTTACCGCCCTGAAATGCCCAATTGCAGTATTCCTTTCCTGCCTGAAAGATTATTTAATGCTCTCTGCCCAAAGCAGTCTGTCAGTCTGTGTACTTACTGATAAACTACGCTGGTATGAATTAAGGTCGATGATATAGCCCGGAAGCTGAAATCAATTAACAGGCCCAAGATGACTTATTTGCCAAACACCTTGAAAATTTCATCGTCCTGCATTGCAGTGCTGGTGTTCCTGTTCATGCAGCCGGCGCTGGCACAACTGCAGAACGCTATCGCAGATCCGGATATTGGAGAGATTCCGGAAGCGGTTCAGGTCGTGATAGACGGTCATGGCCTGCCGGACTCCAGTTTCAGCTTTCTGGTACAGGAGGTGGGTGCAGACAGTCCCATACTCGCGCGTAATACCGGCATCCCTTTCAATCCTGCTTCTACCATCAAAACCCTGACGACACTGGCAGCGCTGGAAGAACTCGGCCCGGCCTTCACCTGGCGCACCGAATTATATGCACTGGGGCCTGTCAGCAACGGAGTGCTGCAGGGTGATCTGCTAATGAAGGGCGGTGGTGACCCCTTCCTGGTAGAGGAACAGCTCCGAAACATGCTCAAGGCTTTGCGACTCACAGGCATTGAACATATCACCGGGAACCTGATACTGGATGGCAGTTATTTTGATCCCACTGTCGAGGAAGATGAAAGTATCGACAACCAGAATGGTCGCACCTATAACACAGAACCTAACGCGGTAATCTCGAATTTCCAGGCGGTAACATTCTATTTCTATCCCCATCCGGATGGCAGAAATGTCATCATCAATGCAGATCCGCCACTGCCCAATCTCAGAATTACCAACCGCCTGCGCCAGGTTGATCGCGCCTGCAATGGCTATCAGCGCGGTGTCAGTTTCAATATCAGCAGCGAGGATATTTCTGAAATAATTTTTGAAGGCCAGTTTCCTGCCCGTTGCAGTCAATACCGGATGACCCGCGAAGTGCTGGACCCGGCTGGCTATACCTTCGGACTGTTTATGCAACTCTGGCAGGAACTTGGCGGTACGCTGAATGGCGGCATGATCATCGACACCATGCCGGAAGCCCTGGATCCGGTGCTGGTCTGGAACTCATCGCCGATGTCCGATGTCATCAAATCCATCAACAAGTTCAGCAATAACCTCATGACCCGTCACTTGTTGCTGACCCTCGGCGCTGAAACGCTGGGGCCACCGGCAACCGTCGCAAAAGGAATCAATGCGGTAAATTTCTATCTGGAAGATAACAACCTGGACTCTACCCAGCTGCACATGAGTAATGGTGCCGGCTTATCCAGGGATACCCGCATCACGACCGACCTGCTCAATACAGTCCTGCGTGAAGCCTGGGCGAGTCCTTACATGCCTGAATTTGTAGCATCCCTGCCTATTAACGGCATGGACGGCACCATGCGGGAGCGACTGCGCGGACGTGAGCTGGCGGGACGAATGCGGATAAAAACCGGCACACTGAATGAAGTCTCTGCAATTGCCGGATATGTCTATTCCCGCAGCAACAAAACCTATGCCGTCACAGGAATCATCAATCATGAGCTGGCTGACCGCGGGCCCGGCGTTGAACTGATGGACGCCCTGCTTAACTGGGTGTATCAGCAATAAGCTAAGACTTTAGACTTTCCACGAAAGACTTAACCCCATCAAACCAGCCAGATTTCTTCGGCGACTGCCGATTCCCCTGACTCTGGTGAATCTGCTCAAACTCTTCGAGCAGTTCTTTCTGCCGCTTGGTCAGGTGAATCGGGGTTTCAACCACGACACGACACAGCAGATCTCCCTGCCCGCCACCGCGAACCGGGGTCACGCCTTTGCCACGCAGGCGAAAGAGTTTGCCAGTCTGTGTTTCTGAGGGGATTTTCAGTTTTACCTTGCCTTCCAGCGTCGGAACTTCAAGTTCACCCCCGATTGCAGCATCAGTAAAACTGATGGGAATTTCGCAATACAGATTGCGTCCCTCACGCTCGAAAATCGGATGCGGTTTGACGGCCATCTGCACATAAAGATCACCGGGAGGACCTCCGTGAACACCGGCTTCACCTTCTCCGGTCAGACGGATGCGATCACCGTTATCGACACCGGCGGGGACTTTCACTGAAAGAGTCTTGTTTTCCTGCACGGCTCCTCGGCCATGACACACATGGCAGGGATCGGTGATGGTTTTGCCGGCACCCTGACAACGCGGGCAGGTTTGCTGTACCGAGAAAGGTCCCTGGCGCATTCTGACCTGCCCCATGCCGCCACAGGTGGAACAGTCTTCAGGAGTCGTGCCCGGCTTGGCGCCGCTGCCGTCACAGGTACTGCAGCTTACACTGGTGGGTATACGGATTTTGACATTGGTGCCTTTGACGGCATCTTCGAGACTGACTTCAAGGGTATAGCTTAGATCCGCACCACGCTGCACATGAGAGCGGCCGCGACCCCCGCCGCCGCCAAATATATCGCCGAATATATCGCCGAAAATATCCCCGAAACCCTGCGCACCGGCACCACCGAATCCCTGCGGGTCGACACCGTCATGACCAAACTGATCATAGGCAGCGCGTTTTTCCTTATCGGTGAGAACTTCATAAGCCTCATTGGCTTCCTTGAAGCGCTTTTCGGCCTCCGCATCGTCGGGATTACGGTCGGGATGGTTTTTCATGGCAATGCGGCGGTAGGCTTTTTTTACTTCCTCCGGGCTTGCATTGCGCTCCAGTCCGAGAACTTCGTAGTAATCTCTTTTACTCATAACTGCCTTAAACAGAAAAAAACTAACGCAGGCCAACCCGCGTTAGTTTTTATTGGCCGGTGTCAGCGTAAAATGTGGATTTACTCTGACACCTTTACACCTTACATCTTTATTTGTCGTCTTCTTTTACTTCTTCAAACTCGGCATCTACCGCATCATCAGATGCGCCGTCGCCTTCAGCCTGAGCTCCGGCTTCGGCTGCACCTTCCGCGCCACCGGCTGCCTGCTGGGCTTCAGCATACATGCGTTCCGCCAGGCCGCTGGACGCTTCGGTAAGTTCCTTGGTTCTGGCTTCGATAGCTTCCAGGTCATCGCCTTTTAGCGACTCTTCCAGAGCGGTAATCGCCGCTTCGATTTTCTCTTTCTCCTCGGCCTCAACCTTGTCTTCGGCTTCGGTCAGGGTTTTCCTGGTGGCATGCACCAGGCCATCGGCTGTATTACGCGCGGTAATCAGCGCTTCGAATTTCTTGTCTTCCTCGGCATGCGATTCAGCATCGGCGACCATTTTGTCGATCTCGTCATCGGACAGACCACTGGAGGCCTTGATCACAATGGACTGCTCCTTGCCGGTCGCCTGGTCTTTGGCAGACACATTGAGGATACCGTCTGCATTCAGATCAAAGCTTACCTCGATCTGTGGCATGCCTCGTGGTGAAGGCGGCAGATCCGTGAGGTCAAAACGACCCAGGGATTTATTCTGTGCAGCCTGCTTGCGCTCACCCTGCACGACATGAATCGTCACGGCAGTCTGATTGTCTTCAGCGGTTGAAAAAGTCTGTTTCTTGCTCACCGGAATCGTGGTGTTCTTTTCAATCAGCGGTGTTGCCACGCCACCCAGGGTTTCAATACCCAGTGTCAGCGGCGTAACATCCAGCAACAGTACATCGGTCACGTCTCCGGCCAGGACGGCAGCCTGGATGGACGCACCCATGGCCACGGCTTCATCCGGATTCACATCACGACGGGCTTCTTTCTTGAAGAAGTCGGCAACTTTTTTCCCTACCAGCGGCATACGGGTCTGGCCACCGACCAGAATCACATCATTAATCTCTGAAACATTCAGGCCGGCATCTTTCAGCGCTGTTTCAACCGGGCCAATCGTGCGATCAACCAGATCTTCCACCAGAGACTCCAGCTTGGAGCGGGTCAGTTTAACGACCAGGTGTTTCGGACCACTGGCATCGGCCGTGATATACGGCAGGTTGACCTCAGTCTGCTGTGAGGAAGACAGTTCAATCTTGGCTTTCTCGGCAGCCTCTTTCAGACGCTGCAGGGCCAGCGGATCATTGTGCAGGTCCATACCGCTGCTTTTCTTGAATTCATCGGCCAGATAGTCAATCAGGCGCAGGTCGAAATCCTCACCACCAAGGAAGGTATCACCATTGGTAGAGAGCACTTCAAAGGAATGTTCACCATCGGTCTCGGCAATCTCGATAATTGAAATATCAAAAGTACCGCCACCCAGGTCATAGACAGCAATTGTGGAATCGCCACTTTTCTTGTCCATGCCATAGGCCAGCGCGGCAGCTGTTGGTTCGTTGATAATACGTTTTACTTCCAGGCCGGCAATTTTACCGGCGTCCTTGGTTGCCTGACGCTGCGAATCATTAAAATAGGCAGGCACCGTAATAACCGCTTCGGTCACCTTTTCACCCAGGTAATCCTCAGCCGTTTTCTTCATTTTCTTCAGTACCTGTGCGGAAACCTCAGGCGGTGCCATTTTTTTACCGCGCACTTCCACCCAGGCGTCGCCATTGTCCGCCTCAACTATCTTGTAGGGCACCATTTTGACGTCTTTCTGTACGACATCGTCTTTGAACTGACGGCCGATCAGACGCTTGATTGCATACAGAGTGTTGTCGGGGTTGGTCACCGACTGGCGTTTTGCCGGTTGTCCGACCAGAGTCTCGCCATCTTCCGTGTAAGCAATAATCGACGGTGTGGTGCGATCACCTTCAGCATTTTCAATAACCTTGGCCTTGCCACCTTCCATTACGGCGACGCAGGAATTGGTAGTACCCAGGTCAATACCAATTATTTTTCCCATAACTTTATATCTCCACTTCGTTTACTTGGTGTGCCTTGAGAAAATCCAGGCTCTCGCCTGCCACACCTGTTCTGCTTTATATATTGGCCCTGTGTCTTATATTTCAAGGACCGGGACCCAATTACCTGATATTTTTTAAGGTTATTTTGAAACCACTACCATCGCAGGCCGGATAACCCTGCCATTCAATGTGTAGCCTTTCTGAAAAACGTTGATCACCGTATTCGGTTCTACGTCCGGATTTTCCACCATCGACATGGCTTCATGAATCTGCGGGTCAAATGGTTCACCCTGCGGGTCAAGCTGTTCGATATCATATTTCCTGAGAATGTTGAGGAACTCTTTCATGGTGAGCTCCAGGCCTTCAAACAGCCCTTTGACCTTTTCATCCTGCGGGTCACCAACTGCCTGCATGGCACGCTCCATGTTATCCATCACCGAGACCAGCTCGGCACTGAATTTTTCCAGCGCGAATTTATGCGCCTTTTCGACATCGACTTCACAGCGACGGCGCATGTTCTGCACTTCGGCCTGTGCGCGCATCACCGTATCACGCTGCTCGGCCAGGGCCGCTGCTACTGCTTCATCAATAGCTTCCTGCAGTTCGGAATCAACTTCCTCATCATGTTCTGGCACATTCTGTTCCTCGTGTTCGGAGTTCTGCTGCGCTTTGCTTGCTTTATCCTCAGGCTGAGAATCCTGTGCCTCGTCTTTTGTTTTATTTGAAGCTTCCTCGTCCGCCATGCTTTCCTCCAAATACGGGTTTTCAGGTGAGGTCAATCAGATAGACGCAATATGGGGTCAGCATCTGAGCTTTCAAGCGTTTTTTTCCACAAAAATGTGCGCAGTAAAATAGTCATCGAAAGCGATTCGGATTCTGTACTACAATCAGGACATCTTTACCAAGTTCTCAGCCGCATGCTCAGCCAACTGACCATCAAGCACTATGCCATCGTTGAACAGCTCGATCTCGAGCTGCAAAACGGCATGACGGTAATTACCGGAGAAACCGGCGCCGGTAAGTCCATCATGCTTGATGCCCTGTCCCTGACCCTGGGCGACCGGGCCGATAAAGAGGTCATTCAGCCCGGCCAGGACAAGGCGGAAATATCCGCCAGCTTTATCATCAGCGACAATCCCGACGCACAGGACTGGCTCAGGGAACAGGACTACGAGGCCGATGATAGCTGTATTCTGCGCCGTATCGTCACCGCCGAGGGACGTTCCAAAGCCTATATCAACGGGCATCCGGTCACCCTGAATGAACTCAAGCAGCTTGGCGACATGCTGGTCGATATCCACAGTCAGCATGAACATCAATCGCTGCTGAAAACCGCTACCCACCAGCGCCTGCTGGATGATTACTGCGAAACCCGCAAACTGGCGGCACAGGTCGCGGAAAAGGCCCAGGCCTGGCGCGCACTGAACGATGAACTGGAGGAACTGCAGAGCCAGGCTGAAGAACACAATGCCCGCTTCGAGTTACAGCAATATCAGCTCCGGGAACTGGATGAACTGAATCTGGGCGACGCTGAATATCCCGAACTGGAAGCCGAACACCAGCAACTCTCGCATGCCGAGACCATTCTCAACACCCTGCAAAGCGCCCTGGATATCTGCCGGGACAATGACAGCCAGAACCTTCAGTCCGCCATTGCCCAGGTAATAGGTCTGCTGGATGACTTACCCTATCGCAGCAAGCAGGTCGAAAGCGCCTATGAACTGCTCAATACCGCCATGATTCAGCTGGAGGAAGCCGGCAGCGAACTGAACCATGCCGCCGACGCCATGGAAATCAATCCGGGCCGGCTGCAGGAAGTCGATGAGCGTCTGTCTGCTGTGCATCAATTGGCGCGCAAACACCGGGTCAAACCCGATGAACTGGCAGGCTTTCATCAGGAACTTAAGGAGCAGCTTGGCTCAGTGTCATCCGCCGATGAACAGCTTGAGAAACTGCAACAGCAACTGGATGCGCTGGCGCAGGAATACCAAAAGCTGGCTGACAGCCTCAGTGACAAGCGTAAAAAAGGCGCCAAAGCCCTCAGTGAGGCCGTCAACAGGCAGCTGCACAAACTGGATATGAATACCGCCAGCTTTTCCGTGGCCCTGCAGGAAAACAGCGGCCCCAGACTATCCGGCAAGGGCAATGAAAGCATTGAATTCCTGGTCAGCACCAACCCCGGCCAGTCTCCCAAAGCGCTGATCAAGATCGCTTCCGGCGGTGAGCTGTCGCGCATCTCGCTGGCGATCCAGGTCGTCACCGCCCAGACCTCCGCAATCCCCTCACTAATCTTTGATGAAGTCGATGTCGGCATCGGCGGCACCGTCGCTCTGTCAGTCGGCGAATTGCTGCGCCAGCTCGGGGATAAGGGCCAGGTACTGTGCGTCACCCACCAGGCCCAGGTTGCCAGCCAGGGGCATCAGCATTTATATGTCAGCAAAGCGGCTGGCAAATCAGCAATCAGCACCAGGGTCGAAGCACTTACCGGCGAAGACAAAGTCACCGAAATTGCCCGCATGCTCGGCGGCAATGCCGACAATGAAAGCTCCATGGCTCACGCCCGGCAGATGATGGCGTCATAAACGAAGTTCTGCTATAAAAAACGTACAGGGATGTATGTTTAATGAAGGTAAAAGAAGCTATTAAATTGATTGAGGCTGATGGCTGGTTTCTCAGACGGACAAATGGAAGTCACCGCCAGTTCAGGCATCCGAACAAGAAAGGGCTGGTCACAATCGCCGGAAAGTTGAACAAGGATCTGGCAAAAGGAACCATCAACAGCATCATCAAGCAGGATTAAAAGATGACCAAGTACCTGATAATCATTGAAAAAACGGAGTCTGGTTTTTCGGCGTATTCTCCTGACCTGCCTGGCTGTGTGGCCACTGGAAACACTTCTGAAGAAACTGAGGCCAGTATGCGCGAAGCAATTGAGTTTCACATATCAGGCATGAAAGCCGAAGGACTTGAAATTCCCAAACCCTCCACCAAATCCTCGTACGTCGAGATCGCTGCTTAAAGTCCTTATTTACCTGAGTTAAGACAATGAAGTTATGTTACTTCGAAGACACAGATACTCTGTATATTGAGTTAAAAATACAGACATTACAGAATCAAAAGATCTGGATGAAAACACGATTTTGGACCTGGATATCGAAGGCAATATTGCTGCTATCACCATGGAGCAAACGAACTGACCTTCAAAACCTGACTGTCTCAGGCATTGCAGCCTGATAGCATTTACTTCATAAGGCCATCGTGAGCGATGGTTAGTTAAGGCGTGAGTATCTTTGAAAAGCGGAATTTAAAAATCCAGTAAATGAGCATTTTCAAAAATACTCGCAACGAAGAATAACCGAGCGTAACAGGCCTTATTGGCAATCCTTACAGAGGCCATATATATAAAGTGAGTGGTCACTGATGGTGAAGCCTTTCGCCTTCGCCTGCTTCTTCTGCTGTTCCTCAATCACGGCATCGTAAAACTCTTCCACTTTGCCGCACTTGGTGCAGACGATATGGTCATGGTGATCTTCAGTCATCATCTCGAAGACGGAGTGGCCGCCTTCAAAATGGTGACGCATCACCAGGCCGGCTGATTCAAACTGGGTCAGAACGCGATAGACAGTGGCCAGTCCGACATCCTCATCGGCATCACGCAGAGCCTTGTAGACATCCTCCGCACTCATATGGCGGGATTCGGCTGCCTCCAGGATTTGCATGATTTTCACGCGTGGCAGGGTGACTTTGAGTCCGGCTGCACGCAGCTCCTGATTTTCTCCAGACATTAGACTTCTTCCTCAATCGCTTGTTTTTGTGATTCTAACCCATATCTGTAACATAATAAGGGATTCGGGTATTATGCCTTCCCACGCACGCAAGTAAAGATTAATGCTCAGAGCCATACACTTGAAACAACTGATCACCGCAATACTGATTCTGTCACTGACAGCCTGCTCCGGCCCCTTGCGTTTTCCCGGCGTCTACCGCCTGGATATCCCGCAGGGCAACATTATCTCACAGGAACAGGTGGACCAGTTACGCCCGGGACTGACCAAACGCCAGGTCAACTTCATCATGGGCACCCCCCTGATACAGGACACTTTTGACCAGAACCGCTGGGATTATGTCTACAGTTTTCAGCCCGGTGGTGGCGAGCGCGTTCAGGAGCGCATCACGATTTTCTTTGATGATGCCGGCCTGATGACTCACTTCGAGGGTGACTTCGAGCAAACGCCGGAAAACGACCAGTTTGGCCAGACGGCCGCCAATTAGCCTAGCCTTTTTTCAAGGCCTTTTTCTTTTGTTGTTCCTGCCGGGCTTTTTCGGCCCGTTGCTTTCTGGCCTGTTTCGGATCGATTAACAGCGGCCGGTAAATTTCCACGCGGTCTTTATCCTGCAATTCATACTTATCCGGGGTCGGCATCAGCTTGCCATCCAGGGCTTTGGAAAAAATACCCATCTTTGCCTGCTTGATATCCAGCTCCGGGCATTGAGTTGTGATGCCGGATGCCAGCACGGCCGCCAGCGCGCTTGAGCCCTGTTTGACAGTCAGCGGAATCAGGTACTGTTTGTCCGGCAGGGCATAGGCTACTTCCACATTGATATCCGGAACCTTGCCCATCTGCGCCAGAACCTGTTCTGATTCCTTATCCATGCTGTTTATTTCGCCGCCCCGTATAGTTCATCGGCGCGTTTACACACGGCGCTGACCAGATTGCGGCTGGTCGATTCAAACAGCTTTTTCAGCACGATATCCAGCAGCCCGGACTCAAATTCAAAGTGCATATCCAGATTGACCTTGCAGGCATCAGCCTGCAAGGGGGTAAAAGTCCAGCGGGCTGAAAAATCCCTGAAGGGCCCTTCCACCAGTTGCATGTCCATCGACGCCGGCGCCTTGAGAATATTTTTCGTGGTAAAAGAATAATGCAGTCCCACCTTGCCGAGATCCAGACGGGCAATAATCTCCTGTTCATCCCGGTGTAACACTTCTGCCCCTTTGCAGCCTTCCATAAACTGCGGGTAGGACTCAATGTCATTAATCAGGTCAAACATGGCCTGAGCGGAATAGGGAAGCAATGCGCTTTGCTGGATATCGGTCACGGATAAAAACTGACTGTAATCAGAACCTTGTCCTGGTTTTATTTGCTTGGCTGTTGTCCGGCATGCAGTGATTTTAGCAGAAATGTTTTACACACATAGGTTTTACCCTGCCCTGCCTTTATAATGCGCGCCATGGCAAAAAAGAAGAAACATGATGACACAAGCATTGTCGTCAACAAAAAGGCACGACACGACTACCATCTCGGCGACACTTTCGAGGCGGGCATTGCGCTCGCCGGCTGGGAAGTCAAAGCCCTGCGCGAGAAAAAAATCCAACTGGTCGATTCACACGTCATCATCAAAAACGGCGAGGCTTACCTGATCGGCGCGCAGATCAATCCGCTGCCCACGGTCAATACCCACAACGTCGCCGACCCGACCCGCACCCGTAAACTGCTGCTGCATAAAAAGGAACTGGCGCAGATTTTTTCCGGCATCAACCAGAAAGGCCATACCTGTGTGTGTACCAAAATGTACTGGAAAGGCCATCTGGTGAAATGCCTGCTGGCCCTGGCCAAAGGTAAACAGGAATTCGACAAGCGCGCCACCATCAAGGAGCGCGAATGGAACATCGATAAACAACGCGCCATGAACTACGGCAACCGCAGTTAAAAATGGGGATAAAAATGGGGACAGACCCCAATTTCTTCATTGACTGTGCTACAATGCCGCGCGTTTAATTTAGTGAACCTGTAGTACGCCTGTAAGAGTCAGCTTGATAGTCATTTTAAGTTTCCCTTCAACGCGATTGTACTAACACTCATTTGAGCTCAACTTTGATTGAAGCAAGTTAATTGCTTCAGCCGCTGTATTGTTTTGCCGGAAACTTTCTATGAAACAAATCTTTAACCTCTTTGATTTAAACAAAGGGGTCAATCTCAGCAATGAAGTCCTGTCAGGATTAACTGTCGCACTTGCATTGATACCCGAAGCCATCGCCTTTGCCCTGATCGCGGGGCTCTCTCCGCTTACCGGGCTCTATGCCGCATTCAGTGTCGGCCTGATCACCGCTGTATTCGGTGGCAGGCCGGGCATGATCTCCGGTGCCACGGGTGCCATTGCCGTCGTCATCGTCAGCCTCGCGCAAAGCCATGGCGTGGAATATATTTTTGCCACCGTGGTGCTGGCCGGCTTGATTCAGATGAGTGCCGGCTTCCTGAAACTGGGCAAGTTTATTCGTCTGGTGCCGCACCCGGTGATGTTCGGCTTTGTGAATGGTCTGGCCATTGTGATTTTCATGTCGCAACTGGATTCTTTTAAAAACAATGATGCCTGGATGAGCGGGAACGAGTTAACGACAATGCTTGTTCTGGTAGTAATCACCATGCTGATTATCTGGAAACTGCCTAAATTTACCAAAGCAATTCCCGCTCCTCTGGCGGCAATTCTGGTCATTACTGCTATTGTTTTCGCGCTTGGTTTAGACACAAAAAGTGTTGGCGACATCAGCTCCATCCAGGGTGGCTTTCCGCCTTTTCATATTCCGGCGATTCCCTTCACGCTGGAAACCCTGCTGATCATTCTGCCCTACGCCTTTATAGTTGCCGGCGTGGGTCTTATCGAAAGTTTGTTAACCCTGAACCTGATTGATGAAATTACTGAAACGCGTGGCAAGAGCAATAAAGAGGCAGTAGCTCAGGGCATGGCAAATTGTGTCAGCGGATTCTTTTCCGGGATGGGCGGTTGCGCCATGATCGGGCAAAGCCTGATCAATATTTCTTCCGGTGCCCGCACCCGGATATCCGGCATCGTGGCCGCAGTCATGCTGCTGGTCTTTATCATGTTTGGGGCCAGCTACATTGAACAAATGCCGATTGCCGCCCTGGCAGGTTTGATGATTATGGTCGCCATCGGCACCTTTGAGTGGGCCAGTATCAGAGCGCTGGGCAGAATGCCCGCCCGCGATAACATTGTCGGCATTCTGGTGGCGGCAATTACCGTGTTCTTCCACAACCTCGCGCTGGCGGTCGTGGTCGGGGTTATTATCTCAGCCCTTATGTATGCCTGGGAAAATGCCAAGCGCATTCGCGCGCGTAAACACATCGATGAAGACGGTACCAAACATTACGAAATCTATGGCCCGCTGTTTTTTGGTTCGACCCAGGCCTTCGCGGAAAAATTTGATGTGCACAATGACCCGGACAGCGTCATTATCGATTTCAGGGAAAGCCGGGTCGCTGATATGTCCGGCATAGAAGCACTGAATAAAATCACAGAAAGATATCATCGCGCCGGCAAGCGCCTGCAGTTACGTCATCTCAGCCCGGACTGCCTGAAGCTGCTTAAAAATGCCGAGAAGATTATTGCTATCAATATTATCGAAGACCCGACCTACAAAGTAGCTGTCGAAATCTGACGGACTGAGTAAATTGTATAAATAGGGGCCTGTCCCTATTTTCCGCATTAAATTAATTGGGGTCTGTCCCCGGTTTGTTCTCTGGCTCTATAGCCGCAGCGCTTTGCAGGACATGCTGCAACAGGTTAGCCGCAGCGGCAATTATCAATGAGACTAAGATAAGAATCAGGCCAAACATCGCGGCACCGGCAATATCATCCTGGCCGCGCATGACGATAAACAGATAAGCCTCTGCCCCCAGCATAAAGCCGATAAAAACCAGCGCGCAATATTTCAGTATGCGTGCTGCCTTGACCGCTTTAGCAGTAAACGCATTATCCCGCCGAATAAGTTTGAGCAGTACAAAGGCCTGATAAAAGCCCACGAACACTGCCAGGGAAGCCAAATAAATATAGGCCAGAAAGGGATCCTGCAAATACACCTCACTCAGCGTAGCCTCAACGTTCCGCCCCTCAGACAGGGGAAAGCGCAGCAGAATCACCAGCGTTAGCACGGCAACAAGCACAATGACACACTGAAGAAATATCGTCGACGTGCGTTTCATGACTTACTCCCTCGGTAACAGGGTCTGACCCCAATTTAAAGGATATCCGCCAGGGCCGCAATCGACTCAATCAGCTGGTCCGGCTGCACCGAGGACTTGCGTGCAATCTCTTCCCGGTATTTGCCGGTTTTCACCAGGATGCCCTGCATGCCAACCGCCTGGCCGCCACCGACATCCGACTCGATATCATCCCCGACAATGGCGACTTTCTGGGCGGGCAAGCCCAGCGAAGAAAGCACCATCTGGAAAAAGGCCGGTGCCGGCTTGCCAATCACAATGGCTTTTTTGTCCGAGACATATTCCAGCGCCGCGACAAAAGCGCCGATATCCATGCGCAGCCCCTCCTCGGCCTGGAAATATTTATTGCGATGCATGCAGATCAGCTTCGAGCCGTTCATCAGCATGTTGAATACCCGGTTCAGGGTTTCATAATCCCAGCTCGCCCCGATATCGCCGATCACGACAAAGTCCGGATTCTCATCGTTGTGCTTGAAATCACTGAAGCAAGCCCTGACCGAATCCCGCACCAGCAGATAAACGCTCGGCTTGCCGCGCTGCTGCAGGTATTCCACGGTGGCGGAAACGGCGGTAAAGATTTCATCCCGATGGGCATCCAGCCCCAGGCGTTCCAGCTTTTCCACCAGCTCGTCCGGGCTGCGGGTAGTAGTATTGGTAATAAAACGAAAAGGCAGATCCTTTTCCCTCAGGCCTGCAGGGTCTCGGTGGCGCCATCAAGCAGTTTGTCTCCCACATAAAAGACGCCGTCCATATCCAGTACCAGGCCTTCAAGCGTGAGATTTGTCATGTATCACTCCAGTTAATCAGGGAACCTGTCTTTTACCATACGCAACAAAAAGCCAGGAGTGAAATCGCTGCAGGGTCCGCAGCCCTTGATAAGCTGGCGTTAAGCTATATATAGGAGATATGTGGTAAAATAACCACTCTGCACGACTGGGGGCGCTTTGGATTCGACGCCGGTTACAAACCCTGAGGTGCATGCCGAGAGAGTATAGGCTCTCGTAAATCAATCTATGCAACTTTATAGTTGCCAACGACGAAAACTACGCTCTAGCAGCTTAATATAGCCGCTAGCGATTGCCACAGGGATGCCTGTAAACCAGTGTTTAGCAATCGTCATATAGAACAGGATCGCGCCGCTGAGAGTCTGACTCCAGAGCGTTAAAGAATCTTCAGACTCGCTTCGAACACCCTGCACGTTGGGTCGTGAGAAGTTAACTTAATAAACGATGCTATGCATGTAGAGCCGAAGGCAGAGGACTGACGGACGGGGGTTCAACTCCCCCCGCCTCCACCAATTTTACTTCCAAGCACATCTAAAGAAGTCCTTAACCCCATATAAACACTGAATAAATACCTTAATTAAGGTGCATTTAAGTCCAGTTTGATTTTGTGGTATCCGGATATTATTGTAACATCGGTTGTAACATTTATACCGTTGTAACATCGATCCTTAATTATGCCTAAAATAACTAAACCTCTAACCGATACGGAAATCAGAAAAGCCAGACCAAAAGACCGTGAATTCAACCTGGCTGACGGAAAAGGTCTCTACCTACGTGTTAAACCAAACGGCAGCAAACTCTGGATTTTCAATTACTCTAAGCCGTTTTCAAAAAAAAGAGCAAACATCAGTCTAGGGCAATATCCTGACCTTTCTTTAGAGAAGGCTCGTAAACAAAGAGTAGCAAACCAAAAATTACTGGCTGAGAATATAGACCCCCGCGAACATCGCTTAGAACAAGAGCGTATAGGTGCTGAGGCACACAGCAATACCTTGAAATCAATAGCAAAAGACTGGTTTCAAGTAAAAAGGTCTAAAGTTACCCATTCATATGCGGAAGATATCTGGCGGTCTTTAGAGCTTCACGTTTTTCCTGATCTAGGCAATATGCCGCTACATAAGATCAAGGCTCCAACTGTCATTGATGTTTTAAAACCAATTGCCGCAAAAGGCTCCCTTGAAACCATCAAACGACTCTGCCAGCGCCTGAATGAAATTATGGTCTATGCGGTAAATACAGGAATAATTGAAGTTAACCGCCTAGCGGGCATCAGAAGCGCCTTTAACACTCCACCCAAAAGGCATATGCCAACCATTAGTCCCGATCAGCTTCCTGAACTTATGCATAGAGTTGCTAATGCCAACATCAAAAAAACTACTAGGTGCCTGTTAGAGTGGCAACTTCATACCATGACACGACCCAGTGAAGCTGCAGGAACAAGATGGGAGGAAATCGACCTTGAGAATGGCCTTTGGCATATCTCTGCTGAACGCATGAAAAAGAAACGAGCACACACAGTGCCTTTAACACTCCAGACGAGGGAATTACTTGAAATCATGAAACCTGTCAGTGGACACAGGGAGCACCTCTTCCCGGCGGACAGAAACCCTAGAGAGCATGCTCACCAACAGACTGTAAACATGGCTCTTAAAAGAATGGGTTATTCGGGACAACTAGTAGCTCATGGCTTGAGGGCCTTGGCTAGCACCACATTAAATGAGAAAGGGTTTGACCCTGATGTTATTGAATCAGCCCTGGCTCACGTAGACAAAAATGAAGTACGGGCCACATATAACAGAGCTGAATATTTGGAGCGAAGAAAAGTAATGATGACTTGGTGGTCAGCTAGAATTGTGGAAGCTGGAGTAGGAAATTTAAGTCTTTCTAGTGGGAAAAAGCAATTACGCAGTATTTAGAAGAAGCATTACATCTACCTACCAAAACATTTGATTTTTTAAGATAGTAATCTTCGACTACTAACTTTTAGTCATCAAAATATGACCACTTTTAAATGACTTTAAATCTCCACTAGCAATTTTTTCAATTAAAACACCCAATCCTTCATGCAAACTTATAGCTTCGATTGCTTTTTGTGCTCCACACAATTTTACTAATGCTTCACTTTTTGATGATTTTGGCCTATCGAAAAAAAAGCAGCTTTTACCCGATGCTGTATTTTCTGAATTCCACCAAAATATCAGCGGTAACAGTCCTAAATATTCACCTGTTTCCTTTATAAGCAGAATTGCTTCATTTGAGCTAATAGGTTCATTTGATTGAAATCCAAAATTTTCTGAAAATGGGGCAACATCATGGGCAATGATAAATTGGCCTTTAAACCCATATTGACTAAAATCTTGAGGTTCTATACTTGCAACCGAGCCAAAATAGAGATCCTGCATAGATGTATACAAAATAGATATAATAAAATCCAGATGCCCATGATAATCAAAATTTATTTCCTTTTTGTCATGCTTATGCTCAGTAAAGTCATTAATGGCTTTATTTAATTTTGTTAATTGCTTATCTGAAATAATAGATTTGAACCCAGTTGTGAATTTAGATTGAGCACCGAGTTTTTTTAATGACTCGACCAATAGGGTTTTTAATGGCCCCATTGAGCGATGTTGATAATGCTTGAATATTCCAGATATATCTTTATGTATACTTAACTCTGCGATAGCCAAGTACGCCATAAAAGCCATACATGCTTCAAAGCACTCTCTCGCTTTAGAACAACTATCGACTGGTTCTGCACGACTCTGTAGGTAAGCTCTTAAACTAATCGCAACAGGATATGGCAGATCATTCAATGCAGAACTTAGATTAATCCACGATTTGTCATTTTGACGATGAGTAGTTAGTTGGATTTTTTCATTCGACAATACACAAATTGATGAATTGCTTGTCCCAAAATCAAAGCCAATATAATTTGAAGAATCACCTACGCTTTGAGAATTAGTTGTCATATCAAGATAAAATGGTCTCCCAATTTCTGAGTTCTCTGGTATCCCGTGTTCAGCATTTGGAGATTGATATATAAACTTAGGAATTGCTGTGCCGTCCTCCCTCACAACTAATTCAACTTTAGTATGTTTATCTGTGCGGGAGTTATCCGAAGTATTTACTCTTGTAGATTCAACATTATAACAGTCTTTGTAATCCTCTTTATCAGGTCGAGAGAAATAATAATCCAAATAATTTCTTGGGAACTTTGATAGATTTACTCGCCATTGTAATGATTCGTTAAAAAAGTGCTTTAAAGATTGAGCTACTGGGATCAGGTCATAATCATTTGCAGCTGACATGTCGATTTTGTCGCCAATAGACTTGTATCTTTTACTAGATCCAACACCCGCCCCATCAGGATCTAAGTATAATTTAACTGGATTATATGTGACGGCAACAAATTCACTATTAGGAGAATAGAATCGTCTAGCGCACTCTATTGCCAATCCATTAGCTACTATTTCCTGAAATGAATGAGAAATCGGCACAGGTTCAGCTCCAGAAAGCTGATCTTCAAAGTCCCTTATTAATAGCTTTTCTAACCACTTTATGTTTGCAGATCCCCCAGAAATCAAAGTTATATTAATTTTTTTACCATCTAATGCCTCTTCACATCTATCTAAAACATTTTTGATTACTCTTTTTAATTTAGCATCCCAAATATTTTTTTCATAAATTGTTTTTAGTTGATGAGCATAAAATTCCGACTTGTGAAGATTGTCTAGTTCTAATGGGTTTATTGGTTTCTCAACTATCACTTTTTCATAATGATCTCCATCTAAACTCCAATTCACAATTTTTGACACCAACTCAATCTTAATATTCTCGATTTCGTCTGATAGCCTATCTAGATTTTTTATAAATATTTGAGCTTCATCTCTTAGTACTTCTGGATCTAAATCGCCTTTTTTAACTCGTTCATACTGATCAATATATTTACCAATCTTCTTTTTCTGGACAACATCTAAATCTCTTATAATCAAATATTTTGCAATTTCATTATTAATAACGTATCCACCAACGGGCACTGAGTCAGCTGATAGAGGTTTTGAGTTTTTTCCACTTTGACTTATATCCCCTAGATGAGTCGACTCTATAACGCAAGCGTCAAAGGTGCCGCCCCCAAAATCTATCACAAACGCAACATTCTTAGTTTTATCTTGTAAGTGAGGAATTTTTTGTCCATATCTATAGTACTGATAGACAGCAAACGGCTCAGGTAGAAATTCAACTTCTTCATAATTTGATAAGATTCGCCTTATATTATCTCTGTAGTTACCTAACCAATTATTGGATGATCCTTCAACTTGAAAAGACAAAGGCTCTGCCACAATTATTCTTGCAGGTAACTTACCTGATTCATTTTTAGCCATGCTCTCTTCAAAATTTTTCAATATGCTTGAAAAATAATCATTTGATAACTCGAATGCAGTTCTCTCTTTGCCGTCATTAGTATTAAATTTCTTTCTATTGGTAAATGATCCTCCTGGGACAACCTCTCCCAACTCAACTTTAAAATTATTATTAAGAATCCCATTCCTTTTATTCAAAAGAGCTTTTCTGCCTGTTAAATATTCTCCATTATCTTGATATAACAAGCATGTAGGGACATATGAATTCCCATCGATTTTTTCAGGATTTACTGATGAAACCCAAAGCGTTTGCTCTCCCTTACTTCCCATTACACACTCACTCCTTGTTAAATATTTGATGAATACTTTTTAAAATTCTCAGCCTGCTCAAATATTTCTTTATACACTTCATCTCTATCCACAGGCGGATAACCCCACTCTGCCAGCAGCATTATTAAATCTACTTTTAATTCGGCCTTAATATCATCCCGCTTACTCCAGTCGGTATATCGGGTTTTGTCATCTACCACCTGCTTTACCACCTTCGCCAGTTCAATCAGCTTGTCTTCCGGGTAAGTAAAGTCGTACTTCTTCATGAGCATCAACAGGATGTCGTAGAAGGCTTTTTCTTCCAACGAGATATCCATATCTTTGTAGGAGTTAATCTCACCCTGCAGCTGATTAATCAGATCCATGTAGCCGTCAATGATGTTGTCGGTGAAATCTTCCAGCACACTGCCTACCAGCAGACTATCTTCGTCACGTTCGTTGTACTTCTCAACCAGTGCCTGGAACATCTTGGCGAAGTCGATGGCTTTAGCGCGGTTCACCTTCTTGAAGTCTGATAACGCCTTAGCCAACAATTGCTGTAAGAGTTTGATCTTGGTATTGGGCAGTTTGATCTTTTCCAGCTTGGCCAGGTAATCATCCCCAAACAGGTCCTGCTCGCCGGCTTTGTCTTCGCCCAGTTTGAAGATTTCCTCGACGCCGTCGGCACGCAGGGCTTCGCTGATCATCTCCCGCACCCTAGCATTCATCTGTGCCACATCTGGGGCATCGCTTTTAGTGAGTTTGAACAGGATGGCGCGAATGGCCAGATAGAAATGCACCTGGTCGCGCTCGCCCTGAGTGAGGTATTCGCTACCGCTGCAAATATCGTAGGCCGCCTTCAGGCGTTTGCAGAGCTGCATGAAGCGCTTTTCAAGATCCTGCGTCAGTTGGACGAATTCAACAGCCATATTCAAGCAATGCAGCTGTTCCACCGGGCTTCCCTTGAAATAAGGTGTGCTGTCGAATTTATGAAACATCGTACCCAGCAATTCCAGATGGTCTCTCACCACGGTCACTGATTGCTCGATTTCCTCAAAGTTGAGGGTGTCGGTTTTGTTGTAGTGCGCCAGCGCCAGGTTCATCTGCTTCTTGATGCCTATGTAATCCACCACCAAGCCCTTTTCCTTGCCGGCATATTTGCGATTTACCCGGCTGATAGTCTGAATCAGGGTATGGCGCTGTAGGGGTTTGTCGATGTACATGGTGTCCAGAAACGGCACATCAAAACCGGTGAGCCACATGTCCACCACAATGGCGATCTTGAAATTGCTTTTGGCGCTCTTAAACTGACGATCCAGTTCTTTCCGGTAGTCCTTTGTGCCTAAGGCCTCATACATTTCCTTAGGGTCATCCTGACCGCGGGTGGCAATGATCTTTAGCCGGGCTATAGGCTTGATGTCTTTCTGTTCTTGTTCGGTCAGCTCCGCGCCAGCCTCACAGGCCAGTTCCTCACCCCAGGCAGGCCGTAGGAGCAGGATTTCCTGATACAGATCCCAGGCGATTTGGCGGTTGGCGCACACGAACATGGCTTTACCGCACACGGTAGAGCCTTCGCCCACACGTTTCTCATAGTGGTCGACAAAATCCGCCGCCAGCACCCGGAGGCGGTCAGGATCACCCAATATGGCGCCCATGTTGGCATTGGCCTTTTTGCTTTGCTCTATCTGGTATTCAGTGGTGCCGGAATCAGCGCATTGCTGGTAGTACTGTTCAATTTCTACCAGTTTGCTGTTGTCCAGCACCACTTTGGCTGCCCTACCCTCATACACGATGCGCACAGTGATCTCATCTTTTACCGATTCGGTCATGGTGTAGGCATCCACCACCGGCCCGAACACATCCAGGGTGGCGTCAATGGGCGTGCCGGTGAAGCCCACATAGGTGGCATTAGGCAGGGAGTCGTGCAGGTATTTAGCAAAGCCGTAGGTGGTCACTACTTCGCCCTTCTTGGTGTCGATGCGCACCTTTTGGTCCAGGTTCACCTGGCTGCGATGGGCCTCATCGCTGATGCAGATCACGTTGGTGCGCTCGGTGAGCAGTTGTAGGTCTTCGGTAAACTTGTGGATGGTGGTCAAGAAGACACCCCCGCTTTTGCGGTTTTGCAGCAACTCGCGCAATTGCTGACGGCTGTCTACACTGACGACCAATTGATCCCCAATATAGGTCTTGGCATTCTCAAACTGGCGAGACAGTTGATCATCCAGATCGGTGCGATCCGTGATCAGCACAATCGTCGGGCTTTCCAGCACCATACTACGCATCAGCAGGCGCGTCAGAAACAGCATTGTGTAGCTCTTGCCACAACCGGTCGCGCCAAAATAAGTACCACCCTTGCCATCGCCATTGGGTTTACGGTGTGTAAGGATATGCTGGAACAATTTGGTGGCGGCGTAGTACTGTGGATAGCGGCAAACAATCTTTTCCTCGCGATGACTCTTGTCGGGAAAATAGACAAAATGCTGGATTACTTCGAGCAGGCGCGGCGTATGAAACAAGCCGCTGATCATGGTCTGCAGCGAGGCGATGCCGTCCGGGTCCATCGCCTCCATGCCGGTGACTTTGCGCCAGGCATACCAGAAGTCATAAGGTGCAAAGAACGAACCCATACGACTATTACTGCCATCACTGATCACGCACAGCGCGTTGTATTTGAACAACTCCGGAATATCGCGCCGATAGCGGGTGGTGAGCTGTACAAAGGCGTCATGAATAGTCGACTCTTCACGCACCGTGCTCTTGAACTCAAACACCACTAGCGGAAGACCATTGATATACAAAATGGCATCGGGAATGCGCTTCTCACTGCCTAAGATTTCCAATTGGTTGACCAGCTTGTATATATTCCTGTCTACCACATAAGGTGCCGGGTCTTCTGAGTGTATCTCCAGTGCAGGCTGAGTCTTTGGCATTGACTGCCCACGGTCATAATCCAGCAGCTGGATATATAGGTCTTTCTGGGTGTGGTCTTCGCGCTTAAAGGTAAAGCCGTCACTGACCAGCTTCATGATGGCACGGTTGCTGTCATACAAATCAAGCGAGGAATAGCTTTGTAGTTGGCGCACGATGCTGGCGATTTCGCTATCGGTAATGCCGTCGGCGGCATACTGCTTTTTCAGAAAAGCGGCGAGGTCATCGATCAACAACACGTCATCAGGGGTACGGGTGAGGCTGGGGCCAGCTACATGAGGATAGCCTTCCTCTCCCAGCAGGGCAATGATGGCTTGCTCCAGTCTGGCCTCGGTAAAACTCATGCGTCAGTCTCGGCTAACTGGGCTTCAACATCGGGAATAAGGAGTTGACCGGAGAGAAGTTTGGGGAGAAGAGAATCTCGAATTTCCGCTAGAGATAAATTTTCTAAATCATTATGTAATAATTTTGCTCTTATATTTTCAAAATATTTATTGAAAACAAGCACTATTTCACGCATTGGTACTACG
Source organism: Gammaproteobacteria bacterium UBA5109 (assembly GCA_002414385.1). Lineage (GTDB taxonomy): Bacteria > Pseudomonadota > Gammaproteobacteria > Pseudomonadales > Pseudohongiellaceae > UBA5109. Next base: position 285,547 of record DHZH01000006.1, on the reverse strand, counting down.
CATGGAATAGATGAGAAATCTTTATATGTTAGCGATTGCCTTACACTACCACTTGCTAATGTATCAACCCAATTTTTAAATGTATTCAATTTAAAAAATTGTTCAATAAACCATTTATAATCCTCATCAACTTTAGCAACCACATATACTGGGCTTACCGCTCCTAAAATTTGTTCTTTTTGTAAGCCTATTGATCCAATGTTTATTCTAGAGGGATTATATGCAACATCCCATTTTTCAACCACCAAGTAATTATCAATATTTTTACTATAAACCTGCTTTGTGAAGTGATCCTCAGACCTTACAAGTTCTCCTTTTGCAACTGCAGAAAGAACAATAGCTTCCACATCTCTGTCTTTAACTTTTTTCCTTTTTTGAGTCGTGATAGTACCTAAACTTCCTGAAATAAAACCATCTGGAATCCACCCCAGCCCTTCGGCTTGTTTGAAAGTGTCAGGAAATAACTGCTTTAATTCAGCAGGCAAGCTGTGCAGACTATTGGCATTGGTATTCATGGTTTGATTTAACAGGGCTTTTCGTCGCTGCGCTTTGGCCTGAAAGGGTTTAGGTATAGGATTGTTGGCGGAAATAGCGTTGTCGATGACGGGGTCGAAGTCTATGAACCAGCTCTTGAAAAGGACATGGGCCATTACTTCGAGGGTTTGGTTGAGTTGTGTGTTGAGCTGGATTTTCTGATCAATTCCAGCTAATTGTGAAACAATTTTATGCTGCTCATCTAATGGAGGTAGTATGAACCTTATTGACTCAATTACTCTCCTTTTCGCAAGATTGACTTGCACACTTCCACTTGACACCGAGACTAACGAATCATGTCCAGCATTAGATGAAAAAAAATAAAATAGAAACTCAGGCAATATTTTCGTCACATCTGGCCTAAGAATTAAAAGCGCTTGGCTTATTATTCCTGGTGGATCTGCATCTTTTATTATTGAAACTTTCCCAACAGTACCTGAACAACTAATGATCAAGTCATTTGGGCGGACAGTAAACCTTTTTAACTTTTGATACTTATTGTCATCGATAAAATAGCGGAATTTCCTATGGTTATAGATTGCATTTTGCTGTTCATACACAGGAATCCCTTTATTTTTCATTTCGGCTCGCTTTAATGCAGAACCAAACGGGCCACGAACATATCCTTTTTCAGACAAAACATCTTTGAGTTCAACATTGAGCCAACCCTCATTCATATCCGAGACTCGCTAAATTTCTTTTAATAGTAACGTCCAATTCCTGCGCTGCATCCATCTGCTTGAACAATGTTTGAGTCAACCCCTGCATCTTCTCCTCAAACAACTCCCCATCATCTTCCAGCTCCTCTACCCCAACATAACGCCCCGGTGTTAACACATAGTCGTTGGCCTTGATCTCATCCAGCATGGCCGCCTTGCAGAAGCCCGGTACGTCCTCATAGGCGCCGTCTTTCACTTCGCCACGCCAGGCATGGTAGGTGCTGGCAATCTTGAAAATATCCTCCACTGTCAATTCCTTGTGGGTGCGGTCCACCATGGAGCCGATGTTGCGGGCATCGATGAATAATGTTTCACCGCGGCGATCACGGAAGCCCTTGCGTTCGTCACTGAAAGTTTGTGCCTTCTTGTTCCTGGTGAGGAACCATAAACATACTGGTATCGTTGTGGTGAAAAAGAGCTGGCCTGGCAACGCTATCATGCAGTCCACCAGATCATTCTCCAGCATCTTCTGGCGGATCAGCCCTTCACCGCCGGTGTTGGAACTCATGGAACCGTTAGCCAGGATGAAACCGGCAATGCCGTTCTCGCTGAGTTTGCTGACCATGTGCAGTATCCAGGCATAGTTGGCGTTGCCGGTGGGCGGCGTGTCATAGCCGGACCATCTTGGATCACCAGTCAGTTCATTGTCCGCACGCCACTGCTTCTGGTTGAAAGGCGGGTTAGCCATGATAAAGTCGGCTTTCAAGTCCGGGTGCTGGTCCTTGAAGAAGGTGTCGGCAGGCACTTCGCCCAAGTTCCCGGCAATGCCGCGTATGGCTAGGTTCATCTTGGCCAGCTTGTATGTGGTGCTGGTGTATTCCTGACCGTAGATGGAAATGTCGCGCTGGTTGCCGTGGTGGCTTTGCACAAACTTGACCGACTGCACGAACATGCCTCCTGAACCGCAGCAAGGATCGTAAATTTTGCCCTGGTAGGGTTCGATCATCTCGGCAATCAGGTTGACCACGCACTTGGGGGTATAAAACTCGCCACCACCCTTGCCTTCGGCGGCGGCAAAGCGGCCCAGGAAGTATTCATAGACCCGGCCCACCACGTCATTGGCGGGATCACCCACGGTGTCGATGTTGTTGATAGTGTCGATCAACGCCGCCAGCTTGCTGGCATCCAGCCCCAGGCGGGAGAAGTAGTTATCCGGCAACGCGCCCTTCAGGGCCTTGTTGTGCTTTTCCACCGTGCTGAGCGCGGTATCCACCCGAATGGGCAAATCATCCTGCTTGGCGTGTTTCAGCACATGGGACCAGCGGGCTTCCTCGGGCAGGTAGAACACGTTCTTCATGGTGTAGAACTCAGCCATGTCGAGGTATTTGCCCTTGCCCTCTTCTTCCAACTCAGCTTTGCGGGCCTCGAATTTATCACTGGCGAACTTCAGAAAGATAAGACTGAGCACCACATGCTTGTATTCGGAGGATTCTACCGTGCCGCGCAGCTTGTTTGCTGTGTCCCAGAGTGATTCCTCGAAGCCTTTTTGGGGTTTCGCTTTAGCTGCAGTTGATTTCTTGGCCATGAATACCTTTGTTCCTTGTCAGGACTGCGATCCTTTAGATGTAGCGGTATACTACAACAGACTTCCCTAGACGTTAACGGTAATCGATGTTTTACGTGCCAAGGTTATAGTTACCCTATGTCAGACTTTAGATTTATCGAAAAAAAGCTGGATAAATGGTTCAGCAAGTCATTCCATGAGCTGCCATCTGCATTAAAAAGGTTAGTTATTGCAGAATTTAGATTATTCACTTGGGATAACTTATCGCCAGAACAGCGTAGATCATATGCTAATCAACTTGATTACCAGCATGATCCAGCAACTGAAAATCACCAAGCATACTGGTTCAATTTCCATGCTGAGTTACAAGAGTTGGAAAAACAGCTCCAACAATGGGAGCAAACGTCAACACCAACGGCCTTAGACTTACAGCAAAAAGAACAACGAATCGCTCAGATAAAAGAAGAAATTGCACATAGAGACCGGCTAGAAAAGTTATTAATGAAACGTGATTTTCCTCGCTACATAAAGACAGACCCTGAAAATATAATTTTAAAAAATCCAGAAAAGCTAATTGGGATGCCGCTGGCATTAAATTCACTTAAAAATCGTCTCGGAGCAACACAGGAGGAACTAGCAGCTTGGATTTTCATGACTGAGTTAGAAGGAGGCTTGAGAACATATAAACCTCAGAATCATCCTGAAGAATTTCAACGATTTTATTTTGAACCTGAAATGAATCGTGACTATTTGACCTTAATTTTTAATTGTTGGTTTGATGAATCTGAAATTGAACACTTTGAGCCAAAAGAGAGATTCATCTCAGGAAAGATATTTTTAAAGATATTAAAAGATAGTGATCAAAATGACCCAGAACTGTTTATCACGGAAATGATTAAAGCTGGAAGAATTAATGAACTACATCCAATAACCGGTGCAACAAGGGCAAGTTTACCAGATGACCCTAGCCTTCCAGCGATAGATACAGGGTTATTCTCTATTGATGAAATTGAGAAAATATTAGTAGAGTACGGTATGACTAGCACCCCCCTCCAACCCCAGAGAACCCCTAAAAAGGATGAAACCCCAGAAGAACGCAAAGAAAGACTTTTATCATGGCATCAAGAAGAGTTAGCAAAAAAAGCATCCGGAGCCTTGAAAAGAACCGCTGAACGAGAAGGAATTAAACGTCAAACACTTAGTGAAATCCTGAAACGATAAAGATTTGCCCCTGCCAAAATTACTTACTGCTCCTGCCATTTGATCAAACTGGCTACTTTAAGTTAATAGAATCAACAAGTTAAAAATAATTAAAATGCAGGATTGACCGCAGGGCCTCCTTCAGGATTTTAATTCAGAACATTCCTTTAATGGCCAAAGTCACCAGGAGTGTTTAATGCAAACCACAATCTTACGTTTACCCGAAGTTAAATCTGTAACAGGGCTTTCTCGCTCAACTATATATTCACAAATGGCTGAAGGTTCATTTCCAAAACCTATATCCTTAGGAGCCAGGGCAGTAGGATGGATCCAAAGCGATATTGAAAAATGGCTGGATAGCAGAATAGCTGAGACCAGGAAACCAACGCTCTAATGGCTAATTACAACCCAAGGCTAGCCAAAATCAATCGAAGCTATCTAGTAGAAGAGATAGCAGAACTGTATGAAGTACATAAGAATACAGTGAATAACTGGCTTAAAGAGGGCTTGAAAGACTGCGGAGCAGGGTTCCCAAGACTTATTCTAGGGCAGGAACTGCGTGAATTTCTGGAAAATCGCCGTCGCAAGAATAAGCGCCCTTGTAAGCCTGGTGAAATCTACTGTGTTTGTTGCAGGATGCCGGTCTCTCCATTAAATAACAAGATTTATTTGGACGTTTCAGAATCCGGAAGAGCATCTATTTCAGGGCAGTGCCCCTGTTGTTTAAACAAGATATTCAGGAAGGTTTCACTTTCCAATATCGAGAACTGGCGAGGTGATTTGGAGCTTATAAATACGCAAAGCCAAAAACGATTAAGCAAGTTGGCTTAGCCCTTCGTAATTTGTGTATTTATTAGATGAGGAAATAGCATGAAAAACCACAACCCTGTAAACGAGCGTATCAAGCACAAGTATAGACGCTTTTTAAAAGAAGCTCGTCAACAATCCGAGGCTTCGGTAGATGCTGTCGAGAGGGCATTGGCCCAATTTGAAGGTTTTAACGCTTACAAAGATTTCAAGCGATTTCATCACCAGCAAGCCGTTGCATTTAAAAAATATCTGGGAAAGCAGACCAATCCTAAAACTGGAAAGCCGTTAAGCAAATCCACAATGAACAGAACCATGAACTGCCTTAAAGCATTTCTCCAATGGCTCGCCAGAGAACCGGGATACAAATCAGCCATTAACTATTCGGATGCTGAATACTTCAATATGTCTGAGAAGGATGTGCGGGTGGCTACTGCTAAACGACAGAAAAGGTATCCCAGCCTAGAGCAGATAAAGGAAGTATTATCCCACATGCCCTTTCAGACGGATATTCAGAAGCGAGATAAGGCACTAATTGCCTTTTCAGCCCTCACAGGGGCTAGAGACAGCGCCATTGCATCATTCAAACTGAAACATCTTGATATGGAGGCTGGACTTGTACACCAGGATGCCCGTGATGTGAAAACCAAGTTCAGCAAGACATTTGATACAGTATTTTTCGAGGTAGGTGATGATATTAAACAGATATTGCAGGATTGGGTTGATCATCTGAAAAATGAATTGTTATGGGCAGATTGTGATCCTTTGTTCCCTTCCACCAAGATAGAAGTAATCCAAAATAGCGGCTTCCAGGCTACTGGATTAAAGCGAGAACACTGGAAAAACGCTGGGCCTATAAGACGGATATTCCGAGAATCATTTCAAGCTGCCGGCTTACCAACTTTTAACCCACACAGCTTTAGGGACACACTTACTTCACTTGGGTTTAAGCGTTGTAAATCCCCTGAGCAATTCAAAGCCTGGAGCAAAAACCTTGGGCATGAGGATGTACTTACAACATTGACGAACTATGGTGATATTTCACATGAGAGACAAAAAGAGATTATTCAGAATTTAAATTCAAGTGAAAACCCTTCAGATTCTGATGTTGAAGAAATTGCCAGAGCAGTGATAAAAGAAATGAAGAAAACAAAAGGAGAGTAAATAAGAAATTCAGTTCAAATGGCCATTTTTTAAGTTTAGTATCTTTTAGCTACTATTTTTGCTTGAATTTCATCTGACGAGGTTTATAAATGTGTATTCAACATATGGTGGTTAATTGATATTCTGCAATTAGTGATATTGGCTCCCATGCTAACAAGCCAAATTTTAACGCAAAGACAGGGAAGTATATGAAGGCTCAAGATCTACAATTTACACAACTTCTTGAAGGTTCAAAGCAGTTCATCATACCGATTTTTCAACGCACCTACAGCTGGGAACAAAATCATTGCCAGCAACTCTGGGATGATATCATTCGGGTCGGCTCGAACCCTGAGTTAAAAAGCCATTTCATCGGGTCCGCTGTTTATATTCCTGAAACCAATGTTGATGCCGCAATCCCTCGCTGGATGGTAATTGATGGCCAGCAACGCATCACTACTATGACGTTGCTCCTAATCGCTCTGAAGAAACGCCTAGAAGCAGAGAATCTGGTTGAACCTGTCTCTGCGGCACAAGTCGACGATCTCTATCTACGTAATCGCTATGGCAAAGGTGAAGCAGCATATCGCATGTTGCTGACTCAAACTGACAAAGAAACCCTAATGCTTTTAGTTGATGACAAGAAACCAGGTGATGACAGCTCTTACAGAATCATCGAGAACTACAACTTCTTTGTAGAACAAATAGCTAAATCACACATAGACGTCGTCTGGAAAGGTATAAAAAAGTTGATGATAGTCGATGTCTGTTTACAACAAGGACTCGATAATCCCCAAATGATCTTCGAGAGTATGAATTCAACTGGTAAAGCACTAACTCAAGCTGACTTAATCCGAAACTTCATACTAATTGGATTAGATCATGATCTCCAAACAAGACTCTATAATGACTATTGGCGGCCCATGGAAGTCGAATTTGGCGCCGAAAACTATATAAACGAATTCGACGAATTCATACGATTCTTCTTAGTCATTCACACTGGGAATATTCGTATCCGTAAGGGGGATGTATATGATGAATTTAAAGTCTATTCTCGGACGCTTGAAATTGAAACCCTGCTTGGAACGCTCCAAGAATTTGCATCTTACTACTGCCGGATTGCACTTGGTACAGAAACAGATCAGTCGTTGGCTGAGGCTTTCCACGATATAAGGGAACTTAGAGCGGATGTTTGTTACCCGATGCTGATGGAGGTATATCATGATTTCCACCAGGACCAAATTTCAAAAGATGAATTCCTGACCGTCCTACGTATGGTAGAAAGCTACGTTTTTCGTAGAGCTATATGTGATATCCCTACCAATTCACTTCGCCAGACATTTGCCACGTTTATACGTCAGTTAAAAAAAGATCGATATATAGAAAGTGTAAAAGCTAGATTTTTAATGTTGCCTTCTTACAGGCGATTTCCAGGTGACGATGAATTTATACGCCAGATTCAGATTAGGAATCTCTATAAGTTCAACCGTCGGTCCTATTGGTTACGCCGATTTGAGAATCATGGTAGAAAAGAACGAGTGCCCGTGCAGGATTATACTATTGAGCACATCATGCCTCAGAACGATAATTTAAACACTCAATGGCAATCAGATCTCGGCGAGGATTGGAAACGAATTCATGAGCAATATCTTCATACCTTGGGCAATCTGACTCTTACAGGTTATAACTCTGAATACAGTGACCATTCATTTACAGACAAACGTGACATTTCAGGAGGATTTAAAGAAAGCCCTCTTCGTTTGAATAAAGGTCTTGGAAGCTGTGAAGTATGGAATGAGTCTGCAATTAAGGAGCGCGCAAACAGACTCGCTATAGCTGCTACTGAAATATGGCAAGCACCAAATCTACCAGAAGATATATTATTAGCTTACAAACCATTGCCTCCACAAGGAGCCACTTATTCCATCTCCGATCACCCTCATCTCCAAGGAGGGCTAACCAGAGAATTGTTTGAAACATTCAGGACTGCAGCCCTGTCATTGGATGAGTGCGTATCCGAGGAATTTCTCAAACTCTACGTTGCATATAAAGCTGAGACGAATTTCGTCGATGTCGTCCCCCAGGCCAAAGGCTTGAGATTGAGTTTGAACTTAAATTTTCCTGAGATAGATGATCCCAAAGGATTATGCAGAGACACTACTAATCTCGGAAGGTGGGGAAATGGAAATGTTGAAGCACGAATGGAGAAAAAGGAAGACCTTACTTACATTATTGGATTAGTTCGACAAGCACTAGAGAAGCAGTTAGGTGAAGAAGAAAGCATTTGACCATTCTCTAGTAGCTATTTGATTTAACTAGTAAATATATCTAAAAAAATTCACTTGAAAGTTGTATGTGTTGATACACCTCCCAACTGAATGCTGAACTATAAGGAAATTTGGTGATTCATAATGATAGAAGCAAATGAAGTTACCTTTTTTGATCTTTTTTCTGGTAATGATAAACAGATAAGAGTACCTGATTATCAAAGAGGATATAGCTGGGAAAACCGGAACGTAATTGATTTTTACAATGATATTGTTTCATATGCACACCCTACAAATAGACGACATATAGGCGAAATGTACTTTCTTGGCCCAATTGTGCTGATGCCAAATATCGATAAAAACTTAAATTACATTGTAGACGGACAACAAAGACTGGCGACATTCATAATCCTACTATCAGTAATTCGTGATTTGTCACTAGAATTCTACGGCATTATTGGTAATGAACTAGCAAATGAAATCCAAAAAAATTACATTGACTCTACTGGTCCACAAGGCGGTCATAGATGGTCGATTTTATTAGGCGATTTAGATCAAGCATTCTTTCAAGCATACATTCAAAAAAGAGATAGAGTAGAAGGTCAAGTTCCAAGAAATAAATCCAATGGGTTAATCAAACAAGCAAGAAATATTATTGATTCAAATTTGCGTAATATAATTAGTACGGATAATTATGGTTTTGAGTACTTAGACCAAATCAATAAATGTTTAACGAGAAAAACAGTGATGGTAAGTATCACAGTAAAAGGCGAACGTGATGCTATGAATGTGTTTGAGAGGATAAATGTTCGAGGAAAGCCGTTAACTGAATCTGATTTAGTTCGTCACCTTTTAATAAGTAGCAGTAAGGCAAATGACCGAAGCCGGGTAAGGCAATGCTGGGATGAAATTGAGAGCCTATTAGGTAGGACTAAATCAAGTACGGATCTCTATTTACATCATATGTGGCAATCTAGGTTTGGAAATACAAAAAGCTCAAAACTTTATGATTTAGTCTGCGATTACCTTGATACTAGCGAGATATCAGCTTTAGAGTTTGCACAAAACTGCGTGAATGATTGTTATATATATTCCTATATCTTATTAAAAGAAAGTAGAGAATTACATTTTGATAGTAGAGACTCGGTTTGGGCGATACACAATATATTTGGAATTACACAGGCTCTGCCTTTATTAATGTCAGTTTATAGACGCTTTGAAAAGACCAAGCAATTTACTGAAATTATCAAAGATATTGAATCATTAATAATTAGACATAATGTTTTTTCCCGCTTTGAGATAAAGGATTTATCTGAAGCATTTAGCAAGGCAATTATTTCTATCAATAACGCCTCATCAAAAGAAAATGCCATCAAAGATGTTAAAAAAATCTTTTTATCTGTTTCTCCAGATTTACCTCAAATGATTAACGGCATTAAAGGATCAACTAAAATAAAAAGCCGTCAAGCAACATATATCCTAAGACAACTAGAAGATTACTATTCTCACCCAGATGGAAGTCTAATATCTCGAGCAACCTTAGAACACATCTTTCCACAAAATGCAAAATCTCCAAAATGGACAATTTCTCAAATAGAAAGACTCTCACCCTTAGTTAATCATCTAGGCAACTTAGCTCTTTTGTCTGGCCAAGATAATTCCTCAGTCAGTAATAAAAAGTACGGGGAAAAGAAAGATATTTATAGGAGATCAGTTTTGAAACTCACATCTGAGATTCCCACTGAGAATTCCTGGGGTAGAACTCAGATATTTAGAAGATCCGAAAAATTAGCTAAACTTGCAAATGAAAAATGGCATATTCATAAATAATTGTTGGACGGGGGTTCAGTTGCATTTCAAGCAGGAATTTAATGCTACATCAGTAGCTACATCAATATTATCTGAACCAATATTTATTATTTATAATCAACAGGATATATTCCTAAATCAACTCCCCCCGCCTCCACCAATTTTGGAAATTTTGTGCTATTCTCAATCAAGTAGTATTTTTAACACCTGATTTTGAAGTCATATGGCTAGCAAACGTAATTCAGACAATTACCTTACCAAAAGGCACATTAAATCTGCTTCCCGTAACGGCTTTGAACAAGCCTCGAAACAGGCAATGGAAACGGCCGGCTCAGTCGTTGTAGTGGAAGACCACAAAGTCGTAAGAAAATATCAGGATGGCAGAACGGAAGAACTTGCCAGGATAAACAAGCCGCCGAAAGCCAAGGTCAAAGCCGCCGTAAGCAAACTTGCCTTCAGCTAGATTCAATAAAAGGCTCCGTGTATTTGCCGGACCCAATGGTTCAGGTAAAAGCACCATTATCAAAGCCCTGCGAAATATCAAAGCGAATGGCCGCCCCATTGATTTCGGCATCTATATTAATGCCGATGATATCGCCAATGACCTCAGACAAGGCTCCTTCTCTTTCAAGCAGTATGAATCCGGGAAAATCACACGAACTGATTTTACTGAACATGCACTGCTTTCAGGCTTGATTAATAAAAACTTTCCGGAAGCCAGTTTTAAAAAATGTTTTACGCTGAATAATGCCGGTGAATTTAAATTAGTTGATAAAGCCTGGGATGAACACATGGCCCAATTAATGGCTGATTTTCTGCGTAATCGGCTTTTACAACGGGAAAAGAAGATTTCATTCGAGACGGTTTTCTCCCATCCTTCGAAACTCGACTTTATGAAAAAAGCTGCCAGTCAGGGTTACAAAATCTATCTGTATTTCATCGCGACTGAAAGCCCTCTCATCAATATATCCAGAATCAAAGAAGTCCGCACCCCGCAAGGCGGGCATGACGTGCCGGAGAAAAAATCAAAGCTCGCTATACGCGCTCATTGGGGCTACTTTATGATGCTGCCCAGTTAGCCTATCAGGCTTATTTTTTCGACAACTCTCACGATGATAGCGGGCATGAACCTTTTGCCCATTTCAAAGCAGTAAAAGAAAAGAAAGTCTGGGATGAAGAGTTGAAAGCTTTGGATCCCGGGGCGTTACCCGAATGGTTCTGGAAATATTATTTGTCAAAAATCGGGAAATAAATATCAAAGTACTCTGACCCTTTGAGCTGCCCCGTGAGTTTAAGCAGTTCGTAAATTAAACCTGAAATTCAGTCAGTAGCGCATTGCCGGCATCTATCAATTCTGCCAATAACTGCTCATCCTTCTCATAATGACCTTCATACTCCGCCAAATTACGCCTTTCATGACAAGTTGAAAATATTCTGATCCTGCCCTTCGCTAAACCGGAGGTATGCTGAAGACATTGAAACACAATATAACGTTGATCGGATCGGTATCCCGCTGCTCGAAGTGCTGCCAGGGCCAATCCATGAGAGGCGTTATAAGCCAGATCAAAACGGCTGGAGTAGGATAAACCGGTTTTTTGAGAATCTGACAATCTTTCCGACGCAGCCAGTATTAAGTTTTTTATCTCTTCCTGATCAGGGGCTTCCACATGGAGTTTATTAATCCTTTCTAAATTTTCCAAACTCATCGATACTTCCTTGTACCATTATTTTGGGTTGTTCAATTATTCTATTGATAAAGCTGCGACCAGATTTCAAACGTTTGCTAAATTCCTCAGTTGTTAAAATGTTTGGGTTGATGACCCTTTGTATTTCTTCTTCTGTTGCTACCAATAAACTCATTACATCACCATAATTCAACTCTTCACCAACCAGCATGAGATCGAGATCACTTGTTTTAGTATCAGTATTTTTTGCTACTGAGCCGTAAATGAAAGCAAAACTGATTTTGTCTGAAATTGGCGTCAGAGCCTCACGGATCACATCCGCTACCCCGAATGTCTTTCGCACAATACTCAATAGCTCAGTATAGACCGGGCTACCAGGGTTTACCTGATAATGCTTCTGGTTACCGATTTTGGTGACTGTCACCAGGTCAGCAGATATCAGCCGTTCCAGTTCCTTTTGAACGGTTCCACGCCCCATAGCCGTCAGGCGAAAAATTTCATTGGTATAGTAGCTCCGATCTGGCTTACCAAAGAAAAGGGCTAAAACCCGTTGCTGGGTTTTAGTGAAAAGAGTGTCTGCTATAGAGGAAATATTCATTTAAACTATAATACCTATTTAAGGTACTATAATACCTATAAAAGGTATTATGTAAAGCAGTTTAAATATATTATTCAGCTCAAGAATGAAACTGGTGAGATAACCTTAATTAGGAGAAACAGGGGCAAGCCAGGGCGCCCATTAGTGGCAGGCCAACCGAAAAAAGTGGGTGTCCTTGATTGCTGTTGATTGCTGTTGATTGCTGAAAAGTGGGTGTCCTTGATGGCTCTCCAGCTTACTTTTTTGTGCCAAAACCAGACCAGCCAAAAAGGACAGACTCAACTGACCAAAGGCCGGTTTACCATAAAAACGTAATAATAAATTTGTGACAGCCGGTACTGAGTATCAATTCCCAAACAGTCCGCCCGGCAAGCGGTCCCACAAGCCCTCAACCGGGTCATCGATAATATTGTTCAGTTGCATTCCCAGCAGCTCCTGAACTGAACCCAGCCTGTCGTCACCGACTTCTTCCCAGTTCTGCCACTGGCTGAGCTGGTCGGTGTTTTGTGCCAGCGCATCGGCACTCATTGCATCCAGTTTTTGCTGCAATTCATCCAGTCTGGCCTGATCGGCGCCACTGACATTATCGGCCAGCGCACGGGCCATCTGACGATCAAGATCCGAACGCAACGAAAATTCCGGGGCATTGAGCATACCGGCGATATCGGCAGAAATGCTCAACTCGGATAGAGCCTCCAGGCTGTCCGCTATCAGAGTGGTCAGGTTATTGGAACCTGCGGCCTCGATGGCAAGTGAGGCCAGATTGATCTGACCGTTGCCATCCAGCGCATTGTCACTGATATTCAGCGAACCGGTGCTGGATAACAGGGCCGACTGCAGACTGCTTGAGAGATTCCCGGCATCCGACAAGGCCAGATTATTCAGGCGTACCCCCGCAATATCCCACTGCTGACTGGCTTGCAGACCAGCTTCCAGCAGCCGGAAACTGCCATCTATTGCCAGTGACTGCCATTGCGGTGTGTTATCAGCATCGACAGAAAAGGTGGTGGGCCGACCCAGCGTTTGATGATCGGTAGTAATATCCTGCCACAGCGAGGCAAAGCTTTGTTCTCCCCAACTGACAGAGACATCAGCATTGCGGATCAGCAGTGCCGGCAGCCCCCGGGTTTCGGCAAAATCGATCCAGCGCCCTGCGCCACGTGCAGGTCTGGCCTCCTGTTCTTTTTTATTGGCCAGCATCGGTGCCAGCAGTTCGTAGGCCACAAACAGCCTGTCGCTCCAGGCGCGGGCCTGGGGGCCAAACACCGCTTCCGTCATTTCGCTGAAGGCGCCGGCATCACCTGCCACCAGCCCTTTCAGCAGGTCAAAGTCCCGACCCGGTGCTGCACGCAGCGTGGCCACCTCTTCACCCAGCTCGCTCCTGGCTGTGGAAACCGTTGCCCGGAAATTCTGCAGCCTTTGCTGTTCTTCGCGCAGTTCATCCAGAATGGCTTCAAACTCCTCTCTGGCGGCAAGCAGTTCAGCAGGGTTTTCGTAGTCTGTTTCCTGCAGGGCTTCCAGACGCTGCCGATAACTGTCAAGGGACTCTCTGGTCGGCAGGTTCTGGTAAGCATTTTCAAGCGCGGTGCTGTGCTCCTGATACACGGCCTGGGCATTTTCAATGGCTCTGGTCGTCTGCAAAGGTGAACGGGTCAACACTTCATCAACACTGGGCAGGCTGGCACCCGATGCATCGACGCGTGCCCGGACGGTCTCTGTGACAGAATCGTATACCCTCCCCTCCTGTGCCCTGGGTTGATCAAACGCCAGGTTGGTGGCGCTCAATTCATCAATAATGATCTTGTCCCTCAATAGCGGCAGTAACTCGATGTCCGCACTGATTGATTCAAGCTGAATACGGTTATGGCTAGGTTTTGCCGCATCCGTCACCTGTACCCCATAGAGGCTGAGGCCGAAGGGCGAAAAACGATGCTCCACCCGTTCAACATTGACCTCTGCGCCAACCAGACGTCCCGCGCCCTGTTCAATGCCGATTCTGATCCAGGTATCCAGAAATAGCAGGGAGATGGCCATCAGCAAGCCAAGGACTATGCCGAAGGCCACCAGCCCCTGCCAACGAATAATTTTACCCATCCTCAGTTCCCCCAGCTTGCATACAAGCGCATAAATTTGCTGGCCTTTATCACTTGCATGACACGCAGCTTGTTGACCCACCTCATGAAACGCGCCCGATACTGAACCACCAGCAGCCAGCTTCCTGGCAGAACCACCGGAACCAGCAGCAGACTCAGAGCCAGCCCGCCTATGGTTAGCGTATGATTGAACTGACTCAGTTGCCCCAGGGTCGTATTAAAAAGACTGGTCCATACCCCCTGCCAGCCGGAAGCCATCAACATGCTTTCACCCATGCTGTCCATGACCGGATCAAGCATCCAGGCGATGCCGGAGAACAACAGGAAACTGGCCAGAAAACTGGCGAAATTAACTCTGACGAACAGCGCGATGAACAGGATCAGCAGATTATGCAGACGATAAAGCGGCGTAAGACCCATGATCATGCCCAGCGTGACCGCGACGGCAATCTGCCAGGGACGGGCTTCGGAATTGATGGCTTTGAGTAGTTTGATCAGTAATCGCACGGCTTGCTCCCGAGCTGGACAGGGCATCGAATCAGCGTTGAAAGCTGAGTCTAATGCATTTTTTTGTATCACACATCCTACCACGCATAAGTCACCCGGCAGGCATAGTATTGTTGGGTTAATGCATCAGTAAACGTACACAGAAAAGTACAGCCACCCCTTCCCGCAGGTTATTATGTCTCATGTGCGCGTGAGCTAGGGGTCACTGGTCTGCATCTAGTCAAACAGTAAGAAGTGGGTGTTCTATTATTACTTTTAATAATAAGTAAAACTCTAACTTTGCGTCTGGAATGTTTAGATTCTTCACGAGGAAATCAGATTACTCTGACCCCGTTGATTCAAAGGATGGAGCGCACAGCTTGTTGGTAATTTTTATTTATGTTAACCTTATAGGTTAATAAATTCGGAGAAAATGAATGGAAATCATTTTCGCGAGCAAAAAGCTCAAAAAGCAAATGACGGAAGAGCGGGCCATGGTAAAGGCCTATGGTCCACGGAGAATCAAGCTGTTAAAGATTGTACTCACAAGCTTACATGCAGCGCCAAACCTGGGCATATTTAATCCACCATACAGCCCGCCACACCGATGTCATGAATTAACAAGTAATCGTAAAGGCCAGATCAGTATGGATCTGGACCATCCATATCGACTAATTTTTCAGGTAGCAAATGATCCCGTTCCAACGCGTCAAGAAGGAGGTTTAGATTGGGAAAAGGTAACCCAAATTAAAATTACAGGAGTGGAGGACACCCATGGTTGAACAAACAAGGAATGAATTTCAGCCTGACTATGCGGTTCATCCCGGTGAAGTATTAACTTATGAGTTATCACTCAGAGGGATGAACCAGAACGAGTTAGCCAAACGCACAGGCTTAACCCCTAAACATATTGTTTCTCTGGTTAAAGGGCATTCGGGCATCACCCCGGAAACCGCAATCAAACTGGAACGAGCTCTGGGGATGCCGGTGGATTACTGGCTGAATCTCGAAGCGCACTATCAGGAAATACAAGCCCGACTGGACGAAGAAAGGCGTCTCGACAATGACTTGAGCTGGTTGGACCGCATCCCCTTAAGAGACATGGTCAAATTAGGCTGGATTAAAAAATTTAACGATAAGCATGAGCAACTCGAAGAAGTACTGCGATTCTTCGGCATTGCCAGCGTCAGGCAATGGAAAAAAATGTGGCCGAATTTAGCCGTCGCCTTTCGACAACATAATACCCACGAAGTCCGTCCAGAGGCTGTTTCTGTATGGCTTCGTCAGGGAGAATTGGCAGCCGCAAAAATTGCATGTGAGTCTTTTGATAAAGACGCCTTCAGAGAAGCCCTGGATCACATCAGGGGATTAACCGAACTTCCGCCACAAGACTTTATTCCCCACATGCAGGCGCTCTGTGCTGAAGCAGGTGTTGCCGTTGTCTTTGTGCCTTCTTTACCAAAAACCGGCGTAAGCGGCGCTACACGCTGGCTGAATTCTGAAAAGGCACTAATTCAATTAAGTGCCCGATATAAGTCCGATGATCATTTATGGTTCACTTTCTATCATGAAGCTGGCCATATTCTTCTACATGGTAAAAAGGAGCTGTTTCTGGAAGGCATCAATGGCATGGATGAAGAAAAAGAAGCCGAAGCAAATAGCTTTGCGCAAAAGGAATTAATCCCCAGAAAAGCGTTTCGTCGTTTTACCAATGAAGCCAACTTCTCAAGAGATGCTATTATCTTTTTTGCTCAGGATATCGGCATTGCGCCTGGTATTGTGGTGGGGCAGTTACAACACAGTAAACTGATCGGATTTAACCAATGCAATGATCTTAAACGCCGATATAAATGGGAGCATGAGGATAGTTAGATGAGTTTCTAATTGGTCAAGATCAAATAGGAACCAGTGTGGTTTACCCCTACCCCTTAAACACACGCTGTCGATGATAATCCATTGCAGCAGGATCAGGGTAAAAGCGCCTCGGCATTTGCAGCTCTCTTCCTTCAATATCCAGAATACGCTTACTTAACTCACTATCAACAATATGATCCCTTAAATCATTCGCTAAACAGACTTTCCAGTTTTCATCAAAAGTAAGTAAGCCTTCATCAAAGGCTCTGTCATAAAGATTATTCAGCGCAATACCATTACGGGGATCAGCTCTGCGCTCCACGGACTTTCTCCAGGGAATTATATGACTGGCAACGAGCAACTGTGGTAATTTCAAACCTGAAATGGCACAGCGCTGCTCATAACTGGTTAATACGGCTCTGCGGAAAAAACCCTGTACCCGACGTACTGATACTTCCCGTCTGGCTTCACTTGGACCATCCGGTAATGCTACCTCATTAATTTCACTGACCATTTCATCGGATGGGAATCTATCTTCATAAAGTTTTTCAGCAACCAGCGCTATTGAATTTGAATCCTCCAGAAATTCTTCCCATAAGGCTCTATCTGACTTACTCACTGATGAAAGTCCCTGTCTGTTCAGATTTGGATCAAGATGAGCAAAATTGACTGCTTTCATAGCAACAGCAGATGGCGTTCGTCCAATAACATCAGCTAATTGAATAATTTCCGGATTATTTCGGTGAAGCTTCCCGAAAGGGGTACGGCAATAGAGATGCAGTACTAGTAAAGACTCATTTCGCTGCCAGTTGCTACGTGCAGCGTTCACGATTATTCCCAAAATAACTTGCTTTTAAACTTTTCATTATTGCTCACTTACTGAAATTATGTATTTTGTAATTACCTTTCAGCATTAAGGTTCCACTCCGCAATCTGCTGATTAGCCTTCAACCTCGCCCGCTGATGTAACATTGCCTCAAAGATACCTTCTACATCCTGTTTGTCACCCTGGACTAGTGGCAGTGCCGTCTCCGCTTCCAGCATGAACCTCTCTCCAAACTCACTATCCAGATATGCCCGCTGCCACCACGTTTTGATTCTATTTTCAGATTCATGCATCAGCGGCGCAGATGGCAGACGATCCCGTTTCTGGTTGTTCGCCTGCTCCGTGGCCGGCATCAGATTCCAAAGATCATTATTCAACCAGCGTGTCCAGGGAAAGCAATGGTCGATGGCAAAACGTTTATCCTGTAGCCGCTTTGCTGACCAGGTACAATGAAGGTACTGGCTTTCCTGCCTCAGTTCCTGCTGTAGCCTGCTTGCCTGCTTTCTGGCAATACTGGTATCGCGACGCCCTTCTTCCCATTCGAAGGCTTTTTCGAAAATGCTGCTGTCGTACTGTAAATCATAACGGTTCATGAGGGCTGCCCATTCCCGAATAATGGCCGGTTCAAGCCAACAGGCAAATTGTCCCATGCTCTGCCACAGGCTGGCAGGGATTGTGAATTCACCGAAAAGGCTGAGTGTTTCCTTGTCAATTCGCCAGTGTTGGTTCTGTTGCCTTCGTATACTTTTACGTTCACAAGTAAAGACCTGCCTGTTTTGCCCCGGGTAGGTGATGAAGTGGGCAGGCATCTTCTGGATGTTGGCACAGGCATCTCTTATCGCTCCGATAAGAATGCTGGCCTGTTCGGCCGCAAATATACTGCCAACACGGAGATCATAATTTGAGAAGCTATCAAGTTTCCAGAAATCTTCACCTGCCCAGCCGTAACCTTTTCTTTCCTGATGGCTGGCTGTTGGGGTCTGTAGAAGGTTGTGCTGCAGCACCAGCGGTTTGTAGAGTTTTAGCCAATAGAGACCAACCAGTCCAAATGGAATAGTAACAGTGTCATCGGTACGCTTGATGACCATGCCCGATGCACTTTCTGCAATTCTGATCAGAGTGCGCAGCAAACCCAATTTATAACTTGCTGCCTTGTCGTCATTTACGATGATATGACGAAGTAGCGGCAGATTCCCGGTACCATCATCCGGAAGCTGGAAGGTGATGGTTTCCCATTTGACACTAGCTCTGTTCATTTGATCCAGGTTGTTCCGGCTGACGTCCAGTACGGCAATTGCACGTTGTCTTGCAAAGTGGTTTAACTCTTCCGTTGATACCGGATGAAATCCTCTCTCACGACTCTCTCTTTTATCGCTCCCATGCCGCAGCGTGATAACCAGAATTCCACCTGGTGCCAGTAGTTCGGAAAGGATACGAAAAGCACGTTCTCTTTTGCTTTGTGGCAAATGCATCCACACTGCACTGATAAGAATAAGATTAAAACGATGACCGGCAGTTCGCAGCCTGCTCAGCTCCGGTAAGGCGTCATCCAGCCAGGTGACATTAGGGTGGCTGTGCTGCTGGCCCATTTCACGAAGTGCACGAGCCGGTTCCACTGCAATGACATCCCAGCCTTGTGCAGCCAGCCAGTTGGCATCACGCCCGGAACCTGCACCTATATCACAGGCCAGTCCAGGGGTGGCAGGTAAATGCTTAAGCCAGCCAGCATGAATCGCGGCCGGATCAAGTTGCTGGTAGCGGTCGAATAATGCGCTTGCATTGTCATTGTAGTAGTTCTGTGACATACCCTTACCCAATCACCGCCACAAACTCCCCCAGCACTTTCAGGTCCGCTGCCTCATCTTCACTCAGTTTAATTTCCTGGTATCCCGGCATATTGGTTTCCGGCTTCAGGATGATGCTTTCGTGCTGCCAGGTACCATCCGCGTTACTTTTCTTTTCGCTGTGATAGCGCTTGACGGTGTAGTGGCCACCGTTATCAATGTCCTGGATGTCGCGGTGCTGGACCAGCACGATCCTGTTCTGGCGTGTGCCACCCTGCTCTGATCGGAACAGGCACCAGGCGCCATTGGGGATGCGTCTGTTCATGGATTCGCCCACCACACGGGCGACGAAGTGTCCGGGCAGAGCCCGGTAATCTTCTGGCAGCTCTACCCAATCTGCTTCGTTGGCCTGCTGGTAGTCGCTGAAATCACCTGCAGCGATACGCAGGTCGTAGATGGGGACGGCGTTATCATGATTCTCTATCTCTTCTGCATGCACGATTTTCAGTGTCAGACCCGGATACAGCTCTTCGGGTGCCTCTGGCGCCTTTGTAGCTTGTGCGAGCAGGCTTTTGAAATAGTCGTTGGTTTCAGGATCTGTGCAGTACAGGTAGCAGGCTTTCTGGCCACGGGTCATCAGGGTACGGTAGGTGTTCTTGATGATTTCATCGCCCAGGAATCGGGCTTGTTCCGGATCCTTTTTCAGCAAGGTTTTGTAACCCTTTACTGAGGAGTCCATGCGCGAGCGTTTGCTGGCATCGGTGATGATCTTTCCATCACGCACGATCAGGTCGGGGCCGATGATGACACCGATGTAGTCAAGTTCCAGACCCTGACAGGTGTGAATGCAGCCGATCTCGTTCACAGAATTGGGGGCCATGATCCACAGGCTGCCGTCGGTGGAGAGGTTCCATTGTGCTGCGAAATTGAATTCAGGAAAGACGATGTCCATGGCCTGCGGATCTTTCTTGCTGGCCCAGTCCCAGCAGTAACCGGCCACCGTGCGTGCCTTATTGGCCTTAAGGTTCTTTTCGTAAATGGCATCCCTGAGTGCTGCGGGGGAATCAAACACGCGCACTTCATAGTCGGTGTCTTCGGCACTCTGGTTGGCGGTTTCGCGGATCTGCAAGGCATGGTCGACAAAGGCCAGATAGCCATCGGAGCCGTTGCAGCGGAATTGCGAGGCCAGTTCCATAGTCTGGACTCTGGCGCCAGCCTGCGACGCCCAGCGCTCGATTTCTTCCTTGCGGCCGATATCCTTCATGGTCACGCGCTGGGCTTCGTCGATAAAGAAGATACTTAACCTGGCGGCAGCGATAATCTCCTTGATCTGATTTTCACCCAGGTTACTGAACAGGCCGCTTTTTTCATTCAGGCGATGAGCTTCATCGATAATCAGGGCATCGAAAGTGTCGTTGTCGGTGTTGACGAAAGCACCGGAACCACGGAAGAGGTTGGAAATTCTGGTCTTGCTGATTGTGCCTTTCAGCTTTGCTTCATATACGGATCTGGGCGCAGCATTCTTGGACACATACTGGGCCACCTTTTCGCGATTGGTCATTTCGACCAGGAGGTTGATCGCCACCACCGATTTACCGGTCCCAGGGCCACCTTCCACAATCAGCACCTGTTTCTGCTTCCCGCTAAGATAGAGCAGGTCCAAGGCAGTTTCATACACCAGTTTCTGCTCGTCGATCATCAGGAATTCCTGATTGCCCTTTAGCATGGATAACAGTGAGTCCGCCAGGTTTCGGGATGGTTTGATCTTGCCATGCTCGATCCGGTACATAACATTGTTGCTGTCACCATGGCGCACGAATTGCTTGATGAAAGCCTGCAGCTTAAGCACATCGGTGGCAATGAACGCCGGTGCTTTTTGGGTGTGCTCGGCATAAAACGGATCATTGATTATATCCCTGGACTCCATGTTGTGCAGATAGGCGCAAGGGGCCAGGTGGATGTTGTCATGCCTCACCGTTTCGTTGTAATCCTCGATCAGCGCAGCATAGGACCAGGCCTGGTAGGAGGGATGAGCGGTTTCCCGCTTGCTGCCGCCAAGGAAGGTGCTGACAATGCCGTCCTTGGTGGTGCTGTCGGCGCTGCTCCATTGTTTGAGTTCGATGATGACGGCTGTATCGCGCCGGTTCTCATCCTGACCACTAAGAATGAAGTCGATGCGCTTACTGGTCAGCGGAATGGAGTATTCAATGGAAACGCCGGCATCGACCGGTATGTCATCATCTGACAACAGGTTCGACATGTACTGCAGAGAATTGCGCCAAGAACTGATTTCACTTTCACCAGCACCGTGAGAAAGGCGCCGTTTCATTTCCGAGAGAATTCTGCGGTGGATGACGTTCTTCTGGACATCGCTGACAAACTGCTGCTTGCTGGCAGAGTAGACAATCATTCTTCAGAGGTTTTCTTCTGCTTTTGATAGGCTGTGTACTTGTCTGCACTACCCCGCACCTGCTGAGCCGGGTATTTTTGTGAGTTGATGGTCAACTTATGACTGACGGCATCAAGGATATCTATATCCAGTTTATCGGCTAGACGGACCAGGTAAATCTGCACATCGGCGATTTCCTGGGCAACCTGTTCTCTGGTGTCCGGGTCAAGTTGCCTGGATTGTTCTTCGCTCAGCCACTGAAAGTGCTCCAGCAGTTCCCCCGCTTCGGCCATCAGTGCCATCGAGAGATTCTTGGGTGAGTGGAATTGGTCCCAGTCACGTTCATTGGCAAAGTCGCGCAGAAGCTGCTTGATGTCATTTATATCTTTCATTTTGCTTCCTGGTGCTCCCTGTAACTGGGCCTGATTAGTCGGCAAGTCTGTATATTACCTTGCTATGTTTGGAGGGTGCATCCCTGACTAGTCTGCTTATTATTCCTATTTCCCTTACTTTCCTGATCTTTCGTACTTAACTCTCCCACAGCAGTCGTAGCGGCACGGCGAACATGCCATCACCGAAGCTGGCACAGGTTTCGCCGTCATATAGCACTACACCGCCAGCAAAGCGTTTACCGGCAGTCTTTTTAAGTTTATGCAAACCTCGAAAATCAGCTTTTGTGACTGTCGCCGCCGCTTTTACCTCGACACCGGCAAGCTGGCGTGAGCCACGCTCTATCACGATATCTACTTCCACCATGTCTTTATCTCGGAAGTGAAAAAAATCATGATGCTGTTCATGCCAACTGGCCAGCCGCCGTAACTCCTGATAGACAAAAGTTTCCAGCAGTACACCAAGTTGAGTTCGGTCTTCAGCCAGTGTTTTAGCATTCAGCCCCAGCAATCCACAAGCCAGCCCGCTATCACCCAAATGCAATTTAGGGGTTTTGATCAGGCGCTTGCCTCGGTTACTGTGCCAGGGCGGCAACCTTTCGAGCAAAAAGACATTTTCCAGCAAGGTCACGTAATCGCCGATCGTATTACGGCTAAGCTGAAAAGACGCGGCCAGCTCACTCAAATTAAATAATTGTGCGCTTTGCCCTGCCGCCATGCTCAGCAGCCGCGGCAAGGCATCCAGCGCACTGATTCTGGCCAGCTCGCGCACGTCTCTTTGCACCAGGGTATTAATGTAATCACGATACCAGCTTGTTCGCCGGCGCCCTTCGGGCCGTTCCAATGCTGGCGGGTAACCCCCTGCTGCTATGCGGGTTGGCAGTTCGTCTTTCAAACGCGCCACCCTGCGGCTAGGGAAGTCTGCCGCAAAAAGCTGGTCAAGGAATTTCGATGGTTTTCCCAGCAGTTCACATTGCGCAAAGGGGTGTAAACGCTGAATGGCCATGCGCCCGGCCAGGGAATCAGATAACCTGGGCAGTAACAACACATTGGCAGAGCCCGTCAGCAGGAAGCGGCCAGCTTGCCGGTCACGATCTACCGCTGCCTTGAGGCTCGTGAAAAGCTCAGGAACCCGTTGCACTTCATCGAGAATAGCGCGCTCGGAGAGACCATCCACAAAGCCAACCGGGTCGGATTCTGCCGCTGCCCGCACCACCTCATCATCGAAGCTGGTGTAGGTATAGCCCTGCTTTTTACCCAGCATTTTGGCCAATGTACTTTTGCCACATTGACGCGGACCGTGAATAAGCACCACCGGAGAATCAGCCAATGCCTCGGCAAGAGCAGGTTCGGCACAGCGTTGGTAAAAGTGCGTTTCAGGCATCGGCTGATTGTCAGGTTATTATTCGGCTAATTGTCAATTTATATACCGGCTGATTGTAAATTTATATATCGGCTGATTGCAATGATTTATTCGGCTGATTATCAACCTTACTGTTTGGCTAAAGATAGGATGTTAACTGAAAATATGAAATGACACAGGCTTTCTACCGCCGGAAGTACCGTTTCCAAAATCCGCTGCATCAAAATTACTAACTCCTTCGCACCCTGCTAAGGTTGCCGGAAGAAAGTCTTGTTGTTTATTTTCCTTTTTGCTGCTGATTCTTCTTATTTTTATTACCTGGCCTGAGAGAACCGGACATAATCAACGCTCGCAGGAAAAAATACAGCTCACCTCACCCGCAGGTTATCATGGCTCATGTGAGCATGAGCTGGTTGCCACTGGGCAGAACCTGGTCATAAAAGATACCAACAAGACCAGCCGCAACTGATTACCATCACAAGATGAAACGTGTACGAGGTAAAAATTAATGCTGAATAAACGCTACCAGGTTCTGGTGCTGGGCTATGGCAAGATGGGCCATGTGATGGAAAGTCTGTTGCATGAGCGTCACCAGCTCGCATTCTGGGACAAGTTTCCGCCGTCTGGTCTCACGCCGGCACCTCTGGAAGAGGCTGCGCCGGCTGCCGATATAGTGCTGTTCTGCATGCCGGTCATGCCACACCGTGAAACCGCGCAATTGATTGCTCCGCTGCTGCAACCTGACTGCCTGTGCCTGAGCATCGCCAAGGGGCTGGATGAAAAGGGCAAGCCGGCCGCACAGGTCTTTGCCGAGGTGTTTGGCGAGGCCCAGCCTTTTGGTGTGCTTTACGGGCCGATGATTTCTGCCGAAGTGCTTGGTGGCCGTAGCGGTTTTGCCCAGCTGGGCTACAACAAAGCGCAATACGCAGAAGTCGCTACCAGCCTGTTTCAGGGCAGCAATCTCCATATCGAAAATACTACAGACATCACCGGTATCAGCTGGGCCGCGATTCTCAAGAATGTTTACGCGCTGGGCTTCGGCATGGCCGATGGTCTGCAGCTCGGCGACAATGTCCGCGGCCTGCTGGCCGTCACCGCCATGCAGGAACTGGAGCGGATCGTCTGTCTTCTGGGCGGGCAAAGCGGCAGCGCCTGGCATCTGGCCGGGCTTGGTGACCTGATCACTACTGCCACCAGCGCGACCTCCCACCATCACAACACCGGCCGCAAACTGGCAAACGGGCAACTGGATGACATCAAGGGGGAAGGCGTGAACACCCTGGCCATGGTCAAAAAATTTCAGCTCTTCAGGCAGGCAGACTACCCGCTGTATGACCTGATCCAGCGCTGTGTGAGTGAACCCGCAGGGCTGCACGAACAGTTCCAACTTTTTCTGCAGCAGGGGTATTTCGGGCATGAAAGCGGCGGATAATTCCCTGTGGCTGGCGCTGGATCAGGGCGGCCATGGCAGCCGCGCGCTGGTATTCGATGCAGCCGGGCGCAAGCGGGCAGAGGCCGCCGAGGCAGTCCAGACCTGTCGCAAGGGGGATCGTGTCGAACTGGATGCCGATGAACTTGTACGCAGTCTGCAAACGGTGGCCGAAGCTGCCTGTGCCCAGCTCGGTGATGAGTCCCGGCACCTGCAGGGTGCCGGGCTTGCAACGCAGCGTTCCAATATCCTGTGCTGGCGACACAGCGATGGCAAGCCGCTGTCACCGGTGCTCAGCTGGCAGGACCGGCGTGCGGAAAAATGGCTGGCCGGTCTGGATCATCAGGCAATCCGGGAAAAAACCGGGCTGGTGCCCAATCCCCATTACGGTGCCAGCAAGATGGCCTGGTGCCTGGAAAATCTTCCGGAAGTGCAGCAGGCTAACGAGCAAGAAGATCTGAGGATGGGACCCATGGCCGGCTACCTGGCCGGCCGCCTGAGCGGATCCGATATCCTTAGCGATCCGGTGTCAGCCTCGCGGACCCTGCTGTGGAATATTCATGACGGTGACTGGGACCCTGCCCTGTGCCAGATGTTCGGCATCTCTGAAAAACACCTGCCCCTCTGTGTGGATTCCGATCACGGTTTTGGCAGTCTGATTCTCGGAACACACCGGATACCGCTGAATATCCTTACCGGTGATGCCGCCGCAGCGCTGTTCGCAAGCGGTCAACCGCAGCCGGAAACGGCCTATATCGTGCTGGGCACCGGCGCCTTCGTACAGCGCCTGGTTGAGCATCCCGGTGCCCATCCACGCCTGCTCGACAGCATTCTCTGGCAGTCAAAGGGACAGCGCATGCTTACCCTGGAAGGCACGGTCAACGGTGCCGGCAGTGCCTTCAGCTGGCTGGCCGACACTCATAAAGTTGATGAAAATACGCTCTTTGAAAACCTGCCGCAGTGGCTGGAGGACGTCCAGCAAGCTCCTATCCACCAAACCCCACTGTTTCTGAATGCAGTGTCCGGCATCGGCTCGCCCTTCTGGCAGGCGCATGCCCAATCCCGTTTTGACCGCCAGGCAACTCTGCCCGAGCAGGCCGTTGCCGTGCTGGAAAGCGTGGTATTTCTGTTGTGGCTGAATATGCAACAGATGGCAGAAGTGCTGCCGGCACCCCGCAGTATCAGGGTCAGCGGCGGCTTGAGTCACCTTGATGGACTGTGCCGGAAACTGGCGGCATTGAGCTCCCTGCCGGTCCAACGTGACCAGGAAAGCGAGGGCAGTGCGCGCGGACTGGGCTTCCTCTTGTCGGGTGGCGGCTCTGGATGGCAAAGCGAGCCAACAGTCTTTGAGCCCGAAGTTGATCAGGCCCTGACCCAGCGCTGGCAGAACTGGCTGCGCTTTGTCAGCTGGGCACCAGAATAATTGTCTGTCGCGGGTAAAACGCGTATTAGAAAGGGTGGGGCAACTTTAATTTTGCCGACCCGAGACGGGACTCAATTGTCACCGGCCTCTTTTTACGGGATGATTTACCCATGTATAGAAGATATCTGCTAACTCTGCTGGTATTTCCCAGCCTGCTGGCCTTCGGGCAGGTCCAGACCGGCGATAGCTCCTGGGCCAGACTCACCACCCCCCAGTTCACTGTGGTTTCCCAGCTTGATGAACAAGCGACCCTAAACTGGACTGAGGACTTCCAGTTGTTTATCGCTGCCCTGGGTCAGGTGATAGAGGTCGACGAGCGCGCCCTGCCGCCACTGGACATTGTACTGTTCGACGGTCGCGCTGACTTTGCGCCGTATCGTGCACGCACCCAGTCCGGAACAGTGAATAACCTGGTGGGATTTTTCTCCAACCAGGGCAGCTGGAGCGTGATCGGCATGCCGGCCGGTAGTGGCAATGCCAGTTCACATCAGCTCACCTATCACGAGGCGGTACACTGGTATTCGAGCATGCTGCTCGGGCGCTACCCTTACTGGTTTAATGAAGGCATTGCCGAGTTGTTTTCAACGCTGGAAATCAATGGTGATGAGGTAAGCTGGGGTGCAGCAATTGCGGATAATGTTGATTATCTGCGGGAAGCCGGACTGCAGCCGATGGCGGATTTCTTTGCGGTGTCGCGTGATGCGGCACTGCATGAGGTCGACACTTTCTACCCACAGGCCTGGCTGTTTGTGCATTATCTGCTGTTCGGTGAGCTGGATCTGAGCCCTGCTGAACTGATCAGCCTGGTAGAAGGTTCCATCGAGTCGGATATGCCGACGGCATTGTCACAGGAACTGGGGCTGGTTTTTGCCGAGCTGGATGCCTTGCTTGGCGATTATCTGGCTGCCGGGAATTTTCGTACTGAACAGTTTAATGTGTCTGCCAGTGAGCAGGACTTAGAGATTAGCAGTGCTACAGAAGCAGACGTTGAAGCTGCCCTTGCGAAACTGGCGATTGCCGGCAACAACATTGAGCTGGCTTTTGATCATGCTGAAGTTCTGCTGGATCTGGCTCCGAGGCAGGCCATCACCTACGATATTATTGCCGAGGTCACCAACCGCCTGAACGAACGCGAGCTGCTGGAGACAGCGTTGAGCAATGCGATCTTCCTGAATTCAGGCAATGCCAAAACCTATGAACTGCAGGCGGCCTACCTGTGGGAGGAGAATGAGAACCCGAACACTGGCACCCTCGCCCCCGACATCGCGCGGGAAATTGCTGACCTGCTGACGCGTTCGATTCTGCTGCAGCCTTTCCGGCTGGAAACCTATCTGGCTTTTGTCAGGGTGCTACCGAATATCATGAGCGCCACGGATGTCGACTTTGATGCCATTGAACTGGGCAAGGCCCTGTTCCCGGACGAAGGCATTATCCTGGTTGGTGAGGCTATGCTCAGTGCCCTGGCCGGTAACTATGACCTGGCGATGGCACTGATCGAAGAAGCCAATGCCGGCGATTACCGGATTGCTGCAAACAACCGACCCTTTACCCGTATGGTGTCTGAATTCGTCTGGGTGACCGGTATCGCCAACAGCCTGCAATTACTGAATATGGATGGCCGCTATGCCGATGCCGTGCGCTATATCGATGGTCTGTTGAATGGCCAGCAGGCCGTGCCGGGTAATATTCGTGGCTTTCTTAATGCACAACGCCGCAACATGCTGGCCAATCAGCGCATTGCAGAGGTGGAGGAATTGCTCGCAGGAAACCAGTACGAATCAGCGCGTAGTCTGCTACAGCAAATGATAAACGAAGATGACATTACGCCCGGAGCCAGAGATTACGCTAGAAGCACCTTGTCGATAATCGATCGCTGAATCGGGAACTTCCCTGTTCCTTAATCTATCCTCAGATATCAATTCTCCACAGTGCTGTGGCAGTCGACTGATACCTGCATGCCTCAGCCTCCGATAAGCACGAAGCCTCTCTGCTGATAATCAATAATAGTTGTCAGCGCCCATAAATCGACCTGAATTTCGGACAAAATTGTGTCTGTATCAATATTATTACCGAGCACCGCCTGACCGCAGACATGCAGTTTGACGCCAGCCTCATCCAAGGCACGAATCAGGGCAATATTCGGGTTATCGGCGCCGTTATTCCGGGCCTGGTATTCTTCATTCTGCAAAATGATGGATGTCGCTCCTTGATGAATGACAATTGCAATTTCACGGTTTTCCTCTGGCACTCCATACGTTGCCAGGGTATTCACATAGCGGGCGACAGCCTGCAACATGGGGTTGATCTCATCGCTGTTTGCTGCGCCTCTGGCGGCATCAAAGACAACCCGGTGAACGATCTCCTGATTCGGATATAACACTGCGCCGGGAACATCTCTGGCAGCACCTGCCCCGGGAATCGGCATCACGGAATCAGTCTGGGCCAGAGATAAACTGGAAACACCCAACAGGAAAAGAAAACACAAATTTCGTGTGGCTGAGAATTTTTTATTCATGCTTGAAGGTTCCTTATTTTGGATTATTAAATTGTATCGCAGGTAACACCTGATTCTATTTTCAAAGCTGCGCGCAGTCTCTTGTGGCAACAGGTACAAAACATCTTCACGCCGGGGGACAGTAACTATGTCAGAATTACGCTGGCTTACAACTTTTCCCTTACTCTGAATTCAAATGACTCTGACCCCCTTGCTTAAAATCAAATGATTCTGATCCCTTTGATTACTTTTGTTCAAGAGCCTGCAGAACACTTTTTGAATCGGTGACCCAGCCAAAGATATTCTCGAAATTCCAGAGTGTTGCCTGGCTGCAGAAATCCGGGCCGGTATGATTCATGGCATCTTCAATCAGAACCGGCCAGTATTCAGCAAAAAAGGCATCACGGCCAGTACTTTCCACACAAACATTGGTGGTAATGCCTGTCAGAAATAAATACCGGATATCTCTATTTCTGAGATAGTTATCCAGATCAGTGCCAACAAAGCCGCTGTAACGCGGCTTACGAATAATGACCTCATCATCCTGCGGACGTAACTCGTCCACTATCTGCCAATCCCAGGTGCCATCGATAAGCAGTTTTCCATCAAGCTCTGGCTTTTCGCGCATCAGCCTCAAGCCCAGTTCCTTCTGGTAATTAGGTGATGCCGGGCTGCCGGCATTGCTCAGGTCCGGGTTATAGGTCATGGCCAGATAAATAATCTCCAGTCCGGCTTTACGTGCTGCCTGCAATAAAAGCTGGTTGGTCTGTATTACAGCATCAGCACCGGAAATATCAGCACCGAATAAATCCAGCATACCGCCTTTTTTGGCGAAAGCATTTTGCATATCGACGACGATAACAGCCGAGCGTTTCAGGTCTATATCGATAGCTTCGGGTTTAGCGTTGAGCCTTGTCATTTTGTTCTTTCCCTTTTCTAGGAGCCTGGCATGGCATGGTATGGCTTGATGGAAAGTATAAAAGTATAGAAGTCTTTGCCTGCACAAACCATCTTGAACTTCCCGAATTACTGAGTCATTCACGAACACTTTGTTTTTTTATTATGCGTCTGGCTTTACCTTAAGTTTTAAGCTCAAACCGGAAAATCAGTCAACCAGTCAATCAGCCTTAAAAATTTGAAAAATTACTTCTGCTTTTATTTGAAAAAATCAGGCCATTGACTCAGCGAGTGGGTTCTTCTTGATTTTTAATTTTTGATGCGACAGAGTATGTGTCTGTTTACCTTAACGGTCATAATAATAATGAATAATATCCATGACATGGGCGGAATCACTCAGTTCGGTCCGATCCCCCAGGAAACTGATGAACCCGTTTTTCACGCTGAGTGGGAAAAACGGGTGTTTGCCTTGAATATTGCCTCCCTGGCTTTTCTGGGTCCTGTCGACAGAGCCAGACATGCCGTTGAACGCCTGAATACAGTTGAGTATTTAAACAGTTCCTATTATCAGCGCTGGCTACGGGGCGTTGAGATTATGGCCAAGGACCTTGGCTATTTCACTGATGAAGAAATCGCCAGCGGAAAAGCCACCAGTACCAAGGAAATGCCGCATCCGCCGCCGGATGCCGCGGCGGTAGAAGGTTTAAGCCGGCACGGTGTTCCCAGTACCCGGGATGATGACAGGCAGCCAGCCTATAAAACTGGCGATAAGGTCCGTGTCCGGATTATGGAGACCAAGGGTCATAACCGGGCGCCCAACTATGTTAAAGGCAAATCAGGTCTTATCACTCACTTCAATGGCTCTCATGTTTTCCCGGACACTCATGCCCACGATAAAGGTGAGAACGCTCAGCCACTTTACACAGTCAGGTTTGAAGCAAAGACCTTATGGGGCGAAAATGTTACCCGCAAAGATTGTGTTTATATTGATCTGTGGGAAGACTATCTGGAATCAGCATAAGAAGGCAGTGAAAAATGACAACACATAATCACGATACACCGAACCCTTATCATAAAAGTGATCGAGACGATGCCGCCAACAAGGCGATAGAAGAAAGAGTCGATAAAATTGAGTCGCTCTTGCTGGAAAAGGGCCTGGTCTCACAGGACGCGCTGGAAAAATTAGCTGATATTTATGAAAACGATCTTGGCCCAATGAATGGAGCCAAAGTTGTCGCCCGGGCCTGGGTTGATGATGAATTTAAAAAACGATTATTGGATGATGCCACTTCTGCAATAGCCGAGCTGGGTTATGGTGGACTGCAGGGCGAGCATGTTGTTGTCAAAGAAAATACCCCAGAGGTACATAATGTTGTCGTTTGCACCTTGTGCTCCTGTTACCCCTGGCCAATCCTCGGCCTGCCGCCGAACTGGTATAAAAGTTTCGCCTATCGTTCAAAAGTCGTCATCGAGCCAAGAGAAGTGCTGGCTGAATTCGGTACCAGTCTGGCAGATGATGTGGAAGTACGGGTCTGGGATAGCAGCGCCGAGATTCGCTATCTGGTGCTTCCTGAGCGTCCCGAAGGGACCGGGAATTTCAGTGAAGAAGAACTGGCTGCCATCGTGAAAAGAGACGATATGATCGGTGTAACCACGGTAACTGTGCCATGAGCAAGGATCGCGTTGCCAAGCCGGAAATAGCCGAAATGCCAGGTCCGGCTGCCCTGCCCCGAAAAAGCGGTGAAATGGTTTTTCATAATGACTGGGAACGTAAATCCTTTGCGCTGGCTGTTTGTCTTTCAGAACAGGGACTTTTTGAATGGCATGAGTTCCAAAACGAACTGATTACTGCAATAAAGGAAGCGGAAGGTGACGACCCGCACAATCCAAGCAGAGGTTATTTTGAAAGCTGGCTAGTTTCACTGGAAAGCCTATTGGAAAAGAAATTAACTTAATCCCTGTCACCTAGAGATAAAAAAATGCAAAAACTCAAAATAAAAAAAGCATTAATAAAGATCCTGATAATATATTTGTCAGCAATTTTTCCTTCTTTTGCCCTGGCTCATCACGCACCAGCGGAATTTACCAACACAAGAATTGAACTGGAAGGCACGCTGCTTCAAGTTAGCTGGCGCAACCCCCATCCCGGTTTGAATATCCAGTTATCGGATACTGGTGCAATGTGGACTGTCCAGATTCCTGAAACCATACGCTCCCTGACGGAAAACAGCATTACCGCGAGCACTTTTGAAATCGGGCAAACAATTAAAATTGTCGGGTTTACATCAAGACAAAATGAAAATTTTCTGCAGGGCACACATGTTTTACTTCCTGATGGACAGGAATTAATCCTTCAAGCGGGCTTGCAAAACTTTCGGAGTCAAACCGCTGAATCAATAAATAATATTACTATCACAAACGGTGCAATAAGCGAGGAAGCAAGGCCTGACCTTTCTGCCCCTATTAAAATTTTCATTATTTTCAGCCTCTTTGTCTGCCTGCTTTCCATGGCATACTTCAGGTCTCATAAAAACAGAAGACTGCAGGTCTCTGGCTGATCTTACTATTGGGGCAAATAGCGCATACGGCGCCGTTTCTTAACGCGCTGATGAGGCCCTGATGAACTGACCAGCAGGCGCATCCACTCTCCGCATCCCTGCGGGGAATGTCAGCGTTTTACTGCTCCTGGGACAGCCTGATCAACAGGCCGTTGGGGTCCCGCGTCCAGCTTGAGCTTGTGCCCGGATCCAGCATGACCGATTTCTGATCGGTACCGACCAGTCCATCATACTGTTTTATCTTGTCGATGGCCGCGCTGAAATCATTGACGCCGATGAGCATGATCGGACCGCCCGGATCCTGCACCCGATGCGCAACGGGCCTTCGTGTCGGCCCGGTGAATTCCTGAAAATTGATCTCAAAATCAGAACCCGGAAAAGTCCCTCGGCTAGCCCGCATGGTGGCAATTGAGCGGTCGCCAAACAATGCCTGGATACGGTCATTGGCTGCCCCGGCAGGGCCCGGCTCAGCCAGATCAAAACCAAAGACATTGTTATAGAAAGTGACTGTCTGATTAAGATCGGCCACACTGAGCCAGACGGAGACATCGCTGACTTCACCCGGTCCGGTAAAATCCCGGTCTTTTCGTTCTACCAGTTCGACAATAAAACCATCAGAATCACGGATCATTACTGCACGGTTGGTGGGAGCATCATAGGCTGCGCCATTCTCGCTCAACACCTGCAGACCGATTTCCCTGGCACGTGCCAGCAAGGCATCCAGATCGCGAACTGTCATGGCCAGCATAATTTCACCCGGATCCTGGATGTTGGGGTACATGGCCCGTAGCGGTGTATTCAGCCATTCCACCAGCTCCAGGCTGAAAGAGCCGTTCGGGGTTTTCAGAATCGTGGTCTGCAGCATGGCATTGGCATCATCGACCAGCCCCCTGCCCGAACGCGGCTCGGCCGGCGGATCAACAAACTCCATCCCCAGCACGCCGCGGTAGAATTCCAGTGAGCGCTCAAGGTTGGCAACATTGAGATGCAGGATACTGGCAGATTCGGATTGCGTCATGCTGTTCTGTGCCTGAACCACCTGGCTAGACACCATGGATAAAAGCAGGCTCATCATAAAAATACAGCGATTAAAATGCTTGGCTAAGTGAGACATATCCTTTTCCTAATTATTCGAGAAGACCAGAACCATAATGAGCGCCCCGACTTTTGTAAAGCTATTTATGCGATGACCGTTTAGTGAGAAGCAGTAACGAAAAACAGTAACCAGAAATTACCGCGAGAAAATTATTCAGGCGACGCCTTGCCATCCATGGGTATTTGCAAGCCTAACAATCTTGTATGCTGCTGGGCACCGAAGACATC
Source organism: Gammaproteobacteria bacterium UBA5109 (assembly GCA_002414385.1). Taxonomy (GTDB): domain Bacteria; phylum Pseudomonadota; class Gammaproteobacteria; order Pseudomonadales; family Pseudohongiellaceae; genus UBA5109. The sequence goes on along the minus strand of DHZH01000006.1, from coordinate 251,973 downwards.
CCGTTCGCCTTGTGTCCCCGAAACCTGTGGTCTTAGCAGCGTGAATTTAATGGCATTTGCCGGGCTGTAACCATAACTGCCAAGCACCTCTGCATTTTTTATCTGAAACAGATCAGCAATGGACTGTCTGGAAAAAACACCAGAGTCGAGAGCGCTCCTGAAGCCTTCTTCGGTTTTGAAGAGCACATCGAAGGTCAGCTCATTTATACCCGCATTCTTGCTGCGCACGACTAAAGCCAGGTCCTGTAACGAACAGCTGTACGTGGCAGTAGATGGGAAAGCTTCAGGCACATGCTCACCGATTTCTGTTTCAGTTGCTGGCCTGGTTTCTGTCAGTGTCACATCATGGTTATAAGCGGCATTTACCTTTTCCAGACAAACCCAGCCTTGTTCCTGCCGTTGAAAAATTTCAACAGGGAAAAGCTTTTCGATGATGTCTTTGTCCTTTAACAGGTGATGAACTGACCACTGATAGCAGAGTCCGCCTTCTATCGCTTGGTAAACGGGCCTTTCGTTATCCACGATGTTTTCCATTCCTGCCATGATTTGTATATTGGCCGCAACAGCTGCAGCCGGAGTATCGTCGATGGTTTCCACGACCAGGAGCGGGCTGTTTTTTTCACCCAGATGAAACTGCACGCGACAGTTTGACGCCAGATCAGGGTGTTGGTCCTGCAGTGCTTCGCGCACCATTTGAAAAGCTTGTTGCAGGTTTTTCCGGAATACAGGATCTCTGGTGCCGGCTATAAAGATTCCGGTAAAGCCCTTTTCACCATCGGCAAAGACAAAATCACTGGGCGAGAAAGGCAAAGCCAGATTACCTGCTGTGGCAATGCGTCCTGGATAAGCTACATGCAGCAAGGTAGAACGTACAAATGCCAGGGTCTCTTTGGTTTGTTGCCGGTTGCTGCCTTTTACCTCGCACAGAATACCGCTTTCCTCAAGTCCGTCCGGTGCGGGATTCTTCTCCACTCCATTGCGTCCATACTCCAGCACGCTGACTTCTGCGATGTCGCCATGCCTGGCGAATGCCAGCGAAATACACCTGACCCCTGCCGGGACACAACCTTCCAGTTTGATACTGTAAGGCATCGGTATGAAACGACTGCCTGAAAACCCGGCCCTGTGTTCCCCTGACTCATAGAACCTGGTTTCCCTTATATCCAGCAAGCCGCCGGGGAGCAGGAAGAGGTCCGGCCTGGATTTTTCGTACAGGGTATGTGCAGCAAGCGATTTAACCGTGGCCTTTCTGCGCTCGTTGGGTGAAAAGAACTCTGCTCTTCCATCCTGATAAAGTTCTGCAATCAGACAATCGCTCCCCGACCCCGGTTCACAGGCAATTGCTCCGCACTCCAGAATTTTCGCCGCATGCAGTGTCGGTCCGACAGGAAAACCCTTGCTTACCGGATCAGCCGCAAACACGGCCGGGTCATAGGCGCGCCCACACACAACAAATTGGGCTCCTGCCTGCAGTGCTGCAATAATAGGCTCCATACCCATCTGCCCCACCAGGGTGCTGCTTTCCAGCACTTCCTGGCTCAATTCAGGCATGCTTCCCAAAGCCTCAAGTTTATCAACCGTCAGGCCTGTTTCCGCTGGCTCAATATCGCTTTTGATCACTGCCAACTTTGCGGCATCTGCTCCTGCACTTTGCAGCAGCGCCTTGATTATCTCTACGACTTCATCCATGGCGGGCGTTGCACCGGAAAATCCTGCACTTCCTACTACCAGCGGACAGCCCTGCTGCAAGGCTCCATTTACCAGGTAGGATAAATCCCTTGCCAGGGCGGCACTGCCTGCATACTGGCTACCGGATCCAAGATAGTGGGGACCCGCATCCATTGAACCTGCATCGACTGCGATAAGATCAATATCCAGATCCATGGCTTTCCTGAACGAAGCTTCGGGGAAGCCGTAACCCAATATCGCTGTAGGAGAAAGAATTCTGTAAGGACTTTTACCTCCCTGGTCGGGTTTATGCTTATTTTTCATTGTTAAGTTGAGTAAAAGTAAAAATATAAAAGGAACTGACGACGACCAGGATTTATCAGAGATTAATAAAATGACTCAGTTGTTCTCACCTGTTTTTGTAAGCGTTTGTGATTTTATTTTTTTAAAGCAAATCTTTTCGTCGTCGAAGCAGGACTAACACAAGTAAGGGGATTATCAGCCATTGCAAAACTGGTGCAAGCCCTGTACCCAGTACTGGAAGTGTCGGCATCAACTCGCCGTAGGTCCAGCGGTCCAAAAAACTTGTGGAAGCCGCCTCGATAATAATTGTTAATATAATCCCGAGTGCCAGAAACCCGGTCACCCGCAAAGGATTCAGATCATATATCCAGCGTCTGGATTTTGTACTCAACACCAGCATCCAGTACATCAAAAGCAGAATGATGGCATCTCCTGCTGTTGCCTGCAGACAAATTAAACTGCTGACCAACAGAGGCATGTTCTCCGGAAAGACAAACAAGGGCATTTGCAGCATTTCCCAAAGGAAGTTAATCGGAAAACCCAAAAGAACCAGATAAAATTCTATACTTCTAGTCATTATGAATAATTAAATAAACCCCGCCATCCCGAATTATATTCAAGAATAGCTGTTAAAGCGTATTTTTCAGGATCAGTTATTCTTCATCCATCGAATTATCCATTTCACCCATTTCACCCATTTGTTCCATCTGACTCATCTGCCCCATCATCATTTGCATCATGTTCATCATCTGCATCATGCTCATTTGATTTTGCATCCTGTTCATCATCTGCATCATGCCCATGCCTTCCTGCATGTTTGATGAGCCTTCCCGATCTTCCGGCATCTGCCGCATACCGCCACCCATCATACCCATCCCTTGTTGCATCATGCCCATCCCTTGCTGCATTTTCGTCATTAGATTCTGCATGAGTTCCTGTCGGGCTTCAGGGTCCTGCTCCTGTTGCATCTGTAGCATCATTTGCTGCATTTCCTGCATCTGTTCATGCAGTTGCATCATTTGCTCCTGATTCATTCCTCCACCCATCATGCCTTCCTCCATGCCGCCACCCTGGGGCATACGACCTCCCTGTGCACTCACAGACATACTGAGTAAAGCGGAAAGTAGAACGGTTATAGCGCTAAGATATAAATTTTTCATTTGTGCCTCCTGATTATGATCAGTCAAGTTATTAAAATTTCAGCATCCATACTCTATGGCTCCAATTCATCGCGACCATCATGCATCACCTTATCTGATGACATTGTGGCATTTTCTTTCCAAAGCCAGTGTACTCCTGTTTTAACGCGATTCTGTGTTATCTTGCAAAAACAATTTACATGAGTGAGCTCGTCATGACTTTCGTTGTCAGTGAAAACTGTATCAAGTGTAAATATACCGATTGCGTTGATGTCTGCCCGGTAGACTGCTTTTACGAAGGGCCGAATATGCTGGCTATCAATCCTGATGAATGCATTGATTGCGCCCTCTGTGAACCGGAATGTCCTGCAGATGCAATATATGCCGACGATGACCTCCCTGAAGATCAAATGGAGTTCCTTGAACTTAACAGCAGACTGTGCGAAACCTGGCCCAACATCAGTGAAACAAAAGCTCCGCTTCCTGATGCCGATGACTGGAAAGACAAGCCCAATAAGCGTTCGCTGCTGGAAACCTGAGTCCGCCAATGGCGGCCTGCAAAATTCCTGTATAGGCTATTAAACCAGCCTGTTATAAACCGTTGCTATCAGCCATCCTGTAACGCCGGCTATAACAACCCAGACAATCAAACCAAATAGAAAACCGATAAAGTTCATAGTCCATTGCATCCCGGAAAAATCCGCGTGCATCATATTGCCGCTCATATTCATTGCCATCTGTGGCAGCAATACAACAATCAAACTGCAGACGAGCCATAAAATAGCTGTCACGATGGCGAAAGAGAGCGCTAAAGCACTGGCATTCAGTTTCATTTTCTATCTCCTGATAGTTTTTCGTTTTAATAAATTTTTTACTGCATTTTCATGCTTGCTGCGGGCCAACCAGGGTCGTGAAAAATGCTGTCAGTACTAACACGGATAGCGCCACTAGCATTTCAAGCATTATCGAACGTTTGAGTTTTGTCTCACCTGAACTCTTCTGCAATCCGGGAACAAGCCTGAACTTGTTGGCAGCTGCCAGTAATAAAAGAGCTGCCACCCCGACAAGTTTCGCGGTGAGACTTATGCCATAGGCCGTGGTAAACAGTTCTTCAACACTGCCCAGCAACTGACTTAATAGATAGATTCCGCTAATAATCAGTACTGCGACGATAGCGACTGCAATTTCGCCGAATTTTTTCATGATTCGCTCGACCTGGAGCCTATTTTCTCTGCCACAAATAAACCAAAGCGGATAAAAGGATCCTGCCCACAGGGCCATCGCCATTACATGCACAGAAAGACTGAACCTGGCCGGTATGGCTAAAGTGCTGACATGCCCGATAAATCCAAAAGAGGTAGTCAGGGATACAATCACCAGTGCAGTGCCAACTGCCAGGAGAATACTGTTTAACCTGAATAGCAACAGGGCAAGTCCTGCACCAAGAATAAAACCCAATACCCTCAAGCCTGTGGTGTCACCAAGACCGGACTGGGCCAGAATCCCGGCAAGCTGAAAATCGAACATACCGCTGATTCCAGTTTGATTAATGGCGCCAATTTGCGAGAAAAAAAACAGCATGGAAGCCGGCAGCCCGATAAGTACCGCTACGCCGATATAATTTCGAATATGAAGCCTGGTATTCAGGCTTGTTTGTCCGAACAGATAAAAGCAGAAGATTCCACCCAGCAACATTGCTGTCGCTACCAGGCTCAGGAATTTAAAAAGCACGATAGTGAAATCCCACATCAGTACTGCATCTCCCTTTGCTTCAGCGGCAGCAAGTCATGCTGCCTGGATTAATTGCCGGCTTCATGCTCATTACCTTTTTGGGAATGATTACCCAGAAACCACTTTTCACCTGCAAAAATAAGGACCAATCCAATCAGGGCCGCCCAGATGACCAGCATGTCGGACTGGATCTTTATCCAGATAAATGCGCCGAGGACGACCACATCCAGCAAGATGGCCGTCAGTAAAATAAAAGCATTAGCTTTGGCTTCTTCTCGAACATAGCGAAAAACTCCCCAATGAATGGCGATATCCATCAGGATATAAAAAATGGCGCCTAATGAAGCGATGCGGCTCAGATCGAAGAAAACCGCTAACAGAATAGCCAGCACAATCGTGTAAACCAGTGTATGACGTTGTATCGTTCCGGGCATTCCGAAGTGGCTATGCGGGACCAGCTTCATGTCTGTCAACATGGCCAGCATTCTGGAGACTGCAAAGACACTGGCAATCACCCCTGAAACTGTCGCCACAATAGCGAAGATGACTGTAATCTGCAGCCCGGCCTCTCCAAAGGCTGGCCTTGCGGCTTGTGCCAGAGAGTAATCCCTGGCAGTAACTATTTCATTAATGGAAAGATTGCCGCCAACGGCAAAAGCAACCATCAGGTAAATAACTGTACAGATCAGCAATGAAATAATAATGGCTCTGCCCACATTTTTATGTGGTTCAACTATTTCTGAACCGCTGTTGGTAATGGTAGTAAAACCTTTATAGGCCAGGATGCCCAGTGCCACGGCGCCCAGGAATCCTGACAGACTGGTTTCTTCGGGGGCCACAGAGGTACTTTCAAAACTCAGACCTGAAGCCCAGAGGCCACCTCCGGCCAATAACGCCAGTCCGCCAATTTTTATAAACGCCATGAAAAATGAAAAAGTCTGAATAAATTTATTACTCAGAATGTTAATCAGGAAAGCAAATACAAGCAGCCCCACCGCGAGCACCGGTATTAAACGCTCATCAGCGCTCTCGCCAAACAATTGCAGGGTATAAGTACCAAAGGTCCTGGCGACCAGACTTTCATTGATCACCATGGAAAAATACATTAGCAGTGCACATGCTGCAGTCATCGTGCCTTTGCCATAGGACTTTTCCAGAAACATGGCAATACCGCCGGCAGATGGCCAGGTGTTTGCCATCCTGACATAGGAATAGGCTGAGAATCCGGCAATAACTGCAGCTACCAGGAATGCCAGGGGGAACCATTCGCGGGCAAGTCCCGCTATCTGGCCAGTCAGGGCAAAGATGCCGGCACCAATCATTACCCCGGTGCCCATGGAAACAGCCCCCCACAGGGAAAGACTGTTTTTGGCATAATTTGTATGACGGTTATCGTGACCACTCATTGACGCCTCCTTACTTTACTTTCACCCTATCCTTTCACTGACTTTCATTCAGAAATGGGCAAGTCTTCAGATATGTTTATGTCCCTTATAACGCTATCGCCTATGTCACTGACACGCGTTTTTTCAATCTCATTCAGGCGTCAGGATCAACAGTAAAACTTATTTCGCCTTCGACTCTGTGGCTGTCTGCGCCCAGTATTGTCCATTGCAGAATATAGGAATCCGCCTGGAGCGCAGGAAATTCGACAGAAAAATCACTTTGAGCAGCCGCCACCGGATTGAACTCCAGATCAATCTCACTCCCGGAATCATTGTGCAGAGTTACCCGTACCAACCGCACTGCCTCTGTGAAGTTTAAATGAATGTTATCCGGCCCCTGATGCAGAATGGCGCCGTCAGCAGGCGTGGATGCAGATAAACCTGTATGGGCAAAACTGCCTGGCGACAATATAAACCAGGCCCCTAAAATGAAAACTTTTAAACTATATTGAATGATTCTCATGGTTTTACTCCTTAATAAATAAAACGAAATAAATTCAGGTTTTATTGTTAATTCTGTTGATCATTAATCCGCAGCCAGTTCTGATAAATTTCATCATTCCAAAGACTCTGAAAATAGGCGATAACTGCGTGTCGTTCCTCTTTGTCAAGTTGCCCTGAAAAACCGGGCATATTCCCTTCATATAAAGCACCTCCTTCAGCAATAACCTGATCCAGGACAGCAAGCGGATGATGCCAGGCATGCGCTGTCCCATTCAGCGGCGGAGGGGGTAAATTTCCCTCGCTGTCCCGTACCCGCCAATCTTCCGCCAGGCCCTGCGCCTGGTCTCCGTGACAAACTGCACAAAACTGCTGAAATAAAATATTGCCCTCATTAATCTGGGCTGTGCTATACCAACGTCCGGTTTCGTTGTTAACTTCTGCATACTCCGTACTATCTGTACATGCTGCCAAACCCAGTAAGAATCCACATAACATCAGTAATAGACAGATATTTTTGATTGGTTGCTTAGTCACACTTTGTCCTGTATTTGCAAGCTTGATGTTGTATTGCCAATTAAAGCAAGTGATACAGCTTTACTGTTCTTTACAGGGTTACTACGCAACGACTAACTACAGACAACTGAGGCTATCTTTGCACCTTATGCACGATTTGTGCAGACACACTAACCCTGTATCAGGCAGTAATGGGTGGTCGATAATAGCTATTGTTGAAGGGGGGATGTGTTACAGAATTAAAAAAAACCGATAATTTTGTTGGGTATTTCTGAGATGCGGCAATTTCTGATTGCAAGGCTATGGATATGACGCCGCAAAAATCACAATCCATTCCGGAATGACTTTCCTGATCCTGACCCGGCATATGTTTATGATCGTGCATGGAAGGCTCTGCCTGCACATGCATATTTAAATCATGGGATTGCGCAGTTTGTTCCATGGCTGGTTGCATGGTATTCATATCACTTAACTGAAGCATATCCTCACAGCAGGCCATAAATGGCATAGCCACTACCTGCCCGGCAAAGACCAGCAGGACAACAACGCTTAAAATTTTTGAGTTCAACCACCTCATGCTTTCAGATACTAGTCCTCACCGCTGTCGATGACAAGCTGAAATCAGCTACTAAGCTGCAAATAATAAGTTTTAAACAGCCTTAAATTCTGCTCCGGAATGCAGAAATTACCCTGCCTATGAAAACTGATTGATTATTTAGCCGGCGCATCAATCACGACTACTTCGCAGTCTGTGAGTGCCGTGATCGTCATAGATTTACTTTTTGTGACTTCAGCCCCATCGCCTTTATTCAGTGTGGTCTTGCCCTCGCCATCGCGGATTTCAAACCTGCCTTCCGAGGCCAGCACATAAGCCTGGTGCCTGACAGGGTGTTCTAGCCTTGTGCCTGCCTTGAGTTTCCCGCCAAAGAGTCTGGCTTCCTGCTGAATGAACAAGGCCTTGCCTTTATCTTCCGGGTAGCCGGAGACCAGCAGGGTCAGTGCATCTTTGCTGCTTGCAGTTGGAAATTTTTTGGCTTCCCAGCGTGGTTTGATGTTGGCTTTGTTGGGTTTGATCCAGATTTGATACAACACTAGTGGAGAGTTACCCATGTTGTATTCTGAATGAACGATGCCGGTACCGGCGCTCATGACCTGCACTTCGCCATTTTTTGTGACACCTTTGTGGCCCCGGTTGTCTTCATGCGTCACTGCGCCCGAACGCACATAGGTGATTATTTCCATGTTGCGGTGCGGATGCGGCGGAAAGCCGGTGCCGGCCTTGATCCAGTCATCATTGATCACCAGCAGCGAACCAAAGCCCATGCGCCGGGGATTGTAGTAATCGGCAAAACTGAAATGGTGGCTGGATTTGAGCCAGCCATGACTGGCCTTGCCTAAAGCATGATAAGGGTGAAGCGTGATCATTTTAGCTTACTCTGAATTATTGCCAAAGGTTGCCAGTACGGCGCCATACACGGCCATGGCATCCCAGAAATTCTGTATTCGCAGGTTTTCGTTTTCACCGTGCTGGTTATTGTCGTGATTAGCCAGTGGCAGGATGATAATCGGCGTGTCCATGCGTTCAGCCACAGCATCCAAAGGCAGCGTACCACCCATGTTAGGGGTCAGTATCAGGTTCGGGGTAATGGATTGCATCAGCGCAATCATGCGTCTGGCCATGGGGCCATCCATGGAAGTTCTGAGTCCCGGCGCGCCCTCGCCCCGCCAGTCCAGTTTGATGACTTTAGCATTGTTGCGTAATACCTCGTCAGTCGGATCTTCATAAATAATATGAAAGCCCTGCTGGGTAATATGTCTTTCAATCAGTGTTTCGATGTCACCGGGTTGCTGATCTGGCACCAGGCGCAGATTGAGTGATGCAGTAGCGGAGGTCAGAATAATATTGCTGCCCAGGTTACCAACGCCGCCGGCTGAAAAGCCCCGGGCATTAATGGCCGGCAGGGTCACCAGTTCGGCCAGGCGCATGCCATCGCCTTCCGGTGTATTTACTGCCAGTTCATTCTGCAAACTGGCGGTCATGTCGGGCATGTTTTCCAGGGCAGTGAGTTCCTGGTCGGTCAGTGCCGCCACCTGATCGTAATAACCGTCAATCAGAATTCTTCCGCTTTCATCTCGCATACTGGTCAGCAGATAGGCCATCTGCATGATGGGGTTGGGCCCCCAGTTGCCGTAATGCCCGGAATGCAACGGTCGGTTGGCCCCGTAAGTGGTCATGTCGAGGGTTTTGCTGCCGCGCACGCCAAATACCAGTTGCGCCTGGCGTGACTGATGCATGGGTCCGTCACAGAACAGGAATAAATCTGCATCCAGCAGGCCCGGATTATTATCGATAATGTTGCCGATGGTCGGAGAGCCGATTTCCTCTTCGCCATCCAGCAATACCTTAAGGTTCACGGACAGGGGAATGTCATTTTCCCTGAGCGCATCAAGCACGTGAATCAAGGCAATGACCGGCATTTTGTCGTCACCGGCAGAACGGGCGTAGAGCCGCCATTCCGGATCAAAGCTGCCAGTGACTTCGCTGATCTCGACCGGCTGACCATTGTCCTGCAAAGGAGCATCCAGCAGGGTCGGTGTAAAGGGAGGATAGGCCCAGTCTTCCGGTAACACCGGCTGGCCATCAAAGTGCGCATAGATCAGCACCGTTTCACTGGCTTGCGGGTTCAGCAGTTCCGCATAGACATAAGGCGCACCGCCGGCCTGCAAGCGCCGGGTAGTGAATCCTCTTGAATCAAGCAGACCAAGAATGTGATCAACATTTCTCTCCATATCGTCGAGATTGACTGCCGAATTGGGCAGGGACAACAGCTCGACGAAATCCTGCAGGATCAGCTGTTCACGTTCACTGCGATAGTCGTTGATCAGTTCAACCACCTGCTGTGATGAATGTGACTGCGCAAAAGCCGCAACAGTATTACCAAGACAGAAAACAAAAACCAGAATTGCCTTGAAGCCCTTCAAAACAGCAGTAACCGTGCTTTTTTTCACCTTGCTCTCCTCTTTCCTGCCTGTATCAGCTCATTCATGTCAGTATCTTACTAAGGCTGAACAATTCAGCAACAGATAATGTAGAATCCGACAACTATTCTACAAACAATAATGAATTCCTGATTTGTTCTATCGTCTGCTGACAGGCCAGTCCTATACCTCTGCCAAACCCGACCTGGTTCATGACCCGGTTGGCCAGGTTATCTACCGGACATCCGTGCCCGTGACCATCGGTGCAGTGGCCATGATACTGTTCTACCTGGCCGATACCTGGTTTATCAGTCTGCTGGGGACCCAGGAACTGGCGGCTTTTGGCTTTACCTTTCCTGCCATGATCATGGTCACCTATCTCGGCGTTGGTCTGGCAATTGGGACTTCGGCCCAGGTGGCCAAATTTATCGGCGCCAACAAGCGGGAAAAGGCAGAAGAATTCACCTATGCGGCCGTTGCCTTCGCCTATCTCTTTGGTCTGCTGGTGATCTATCCGGCCATCGCTTCCATCCCCTGGATTTTCACGCGCATGGGTGCAGACCCCGACACCCTGGTATTTATCCATGACTTTTTGAGTTTCTGGTTACTGGGCATTCCGCTTTTTCTGGTGCAGTTTGCGGGTACGGCTGTGATGCGCGCCACCGGCAACTCCAAAACCCAGGGACGCCTGATGATGTCAGCTGCCGGCATCAATGCCTGCCTTGATCCGCTGTTGATTTTTGGCCCCGGTCCCCTGCCCGCTTTTGGCATCAAGGGGGCTGCTATTGCCACCGTCATCACCTGGGTGCTGACCAATATTTTTATCTGGTATTGTCTGGCCGGCAGGGAAAAGATGCTGAAAATATTCTGGCCAGGCCTGGGCAAACTGGTTCAGGACTGGTGCCAGCTACTGAAAATTGCCCTGCCCGCTGCCCTGGCCAACATGATTACCCCACTGGCAACCGGTGTGATCACCGCGACCCTGGCTGTTTATGGCTCTGCAGCGGTTGCCGCCTTTGGTGTGGTGGTCAGAATCGAAGCGCTGGTCTTGATCATCGTGCTGGGCATGTCCATGAGTCTGCCACCCTTTATCAGTCAGAATTTCGGCGCCCAGCAGTACAGTCGTTTACGGCATGGCCTGAAATTGTCCCTTAAATTCGTGCTGCTTCTGCAGTTTGTGCTGTATGCCCTGATTGCCCTGACTGCACCCTTTATTGCAGCAATTTTTTCACCCGAACAGGCCGTCAGGGACGTCATCATTCTGGTGTTGAGAATTCTGCCCATCAGTTATGCTTTCCAGGGCATGATGGTACTCAGCGCCTCGAGTTTTAATGCCCTGCATGCACCGCGCAATGCACTTATTACCAGCTTTGTTCGCTTTTTTATATTTTATGTGCCGCTGGCACTGCTGGGTGCCTGGCTTGGCGGGATAGGTGGCCTGTTTACAGGTGCTGCCATCGGCAATCTGCTTGCCGGGCTGCTGATCACCTGGTGGATTCTTCGCTATACCAGAAATCTCAGTAACAGCCCCGAAGCTTCGTCCTGAAGTTCATCATTGACTGACAGCAGTTAATTTCACTCAATTGAGCGGCGGTTCCCTTGCTTCTATTTCGTCAGTGTTGGGGTCGAGCCTGGTCTGAAACTTTTCAATCTGTTCCTGCGCAGACCTGAGGCGATCCACTTTGGCAATGTGAAACAGTGCCTCGCCTTCATTGACCAGTGGCAGGTTGGTTTTACCGATGATGATTCCATTAAAGGGCGAAAGGGCCTGCTGCTCTTTTTCCCCGAAGGGGTCTGCAACGACACCCAGGACGTCGTCCTTTAACACCATTGAACCCAGTGGCTTGATCAGGCGGACAATGCCGCTTTGCGGGGCCCGTATCCATCTACTGTCTTTAGCCACAAAAGTGACAGGAGCTTTTCTGGGCTTTTTCAGTTTCGGCAGCATGTCCAGCTCACGCATCACCGAGATGATTCCGCGCACCCCTGCCCTTATCGAAACTTCGTTAAAGCGCAGTGCTTCCCCGGCCTCATAGACAATGATACTGATGCCTTTTTCTTTGACAGATTCCCTCAGCGAGCCTTCGATGATACTGGTGCCGAGAATAAGGGGTGAGCCAAAAGCATTGGCCATACGTTCCGTTTCCGGATCATCCAGTACTGCGCGGATATGCGGGAAATTTTCACGATGAATGGCGGCGGTATGAATGTCGATACCATGCGTACATTTGTCGATGACATCATTAAGGAAGAGGTAAGCAATTCTGGCGGCCAGGGAGCCGGACTCTGATCCGGGAAAGGATCGGTTCAGGTCACGCCTGTCGGGCAGATAGCGCGACTGATTGATAAAGCCGAAAATATTCACTACCGGGACCGCGATCAGGGTTCCACTCAGGCGTTTAAGATTCTTCAGGTTGATCACACGGCGGATGATTTCAACACCGTTGATTTCATCGCCATGAATGGCAGCGGAAAGAAACAGGCAGGGGCCGGGAGACCGCCCATGCATCACCTGAATCGGCATTTTCAACTGGGTATGGGTATACAGGCTGGGAACTGGAAGCTCCAGCGTTTTGCGTTGACCGGGCAGAACTTCCTCACCGCAAATAGTAAAACTTTCCCTGGCCATAAAAATTGTTCCGTATTAATGGATAAACAATCTGGTCATTTCAAAATTTCTTATTTATGAATGACCGGACAATTATTCTCATGAAAGCTCGTTTGACACCAGATCCAGGATTTCAGGTCTGCGTCTGCGACGGGTCTTGCTGGGAATCATTTCCCTCATTGACTCCATCTTGCCAAAACAGAGCAGCTTGTCATTCGCTTCAATGATACGGGCAGAGCGCGGATTGGGAATGACTTTTTTCCCGCGGTACAGGGTCAGCACATTGACGTCCTTTTCAAAAAGTTCGAGATCGGCAATAGAGTTGCCGATAAACTTGGACCCTTCCGGCACATATATTTCACTGACACCATAGCCTTTGCTTACGGTCAGGCGCTGGCGCAGATCAATTTCAGGAAAATCCACCTGGGCTGCAATATAGTCAATGATGGCGCCGGCGATATCCAGATCCGTACAGGTTTCAATTCCTTCAAGACCGGGAGAGGAATTCACCTCCATCACCTGGGGTCCTTTCGCGCCCTCCAACATGTCCACACCGGCAACCTGCAGGCCCAGAATTTGAGCAGAGCGCACGGCTGTTTCCGTATACTGTTCATCCAGCTCTACCGGTTCAGCCAGGCCGCCGCGATGAACATTGCTGCGGAATTCCTGACCCTGAGCCACTCTTCTCATCGCCGCAACGACCCGGTCACCAACCACCAGGGCGCGAATATCCTTGCCCTTGCTCTCGGCAACAAACTTCTGGATTAATACGTTCTGTTTCTGGCTTTGCAGCAGCTCGATAATCGACTCCGCCTGTTTTTTCGTATCAGCCAGCAGGACGCCTATCCCCTGTGTTCCCTCAATCAGTTTGATCACAACAGGCGCTCCGCCCACCCTGTCAATCGCAGGGATAACATCTTTTTTATCACGCACAAATGCCGTTGCCGGAATACCAATGTGATGCCTGCTCAGAATCTGCAGGCTTCTTAATTTATCCCTGGAATTGATAATCCCGTGCGCAGTATTGGCACAGAACACATCCATTTGCTGAAACTGCCTGACCACTGCCGTGCCGTAATAGGTAATGGAAGCACCGATTCTTGGCAGGATCGCATCATAATCCGATAAAGGCTTCTGTTGATAATACAGATCAGGAATTCCCTGGCGCAGATCAATGCTGAATTTGAGCGTATCCAGAATTTTAACTTTATGATCACGCTGCAGTGCGGCCTCTTTCAGACGTCTGGTACTGTACGACTTCGGGCCGCGGGATAAAATGGCAAGCTTCATGGTGAGCTGTATTCCTTGAATTAGGAGTGTGGGTTACCGACTATAGCATTTTGCCGGCCGGCTCGCAGGAGGGCAGAAATTTTTATTTCGGACATTGCGCTTTCCTGTTTAGCCTGACACATGGCACACCAGGTATTCGGTTTGCCACTTGAATGTCTCCGGAAGGAGCCCTTATTCAACTGTCACTGCCCTGACGGATTCTTAAGCCCGGGGACAGGCAGGCACAAAAAACTTTCATTTGCCACTTTGTTTGCGCAATCCTTTAGAATTTGCTTATGCCTCAAGGAACAAACGACCTAAAGCCGCTTTGGCGGCTGCCTGATAATAAACGACAGCAAACTGCCATGTGGAAGTTCGCTGAAGCCACAGACAGGTTTCATCACGCCGGGCCGAATGATTATGCAGCATTGCATGCCTGGTCGGTGAATTCACCGCAGGACTTCCATGCCAGCATGTGGAACTTCCTCGGGATAGTCGGTGATCCCGGAAAGCGGTTTTATAGCGCTGATGATGATATTCGTCAGGTAAAGATTTATCCCGATGCACAAGTGAATTACGCCGAAAACCTGCTGCAAAACCCGGATGCATCGCTGGCGCTGATTGCCCATCGTGATGACGGCACCCGACGTGAACTGACCCGTGCACAGTTATACGACGAAGTCTCACGCATGGTCCAGGCACTGGAGGCCGAGGGGATAAAGCAAGGGGATCGTATCGCCGCGATTGTATGCAACGATCTCGAAGCAGTCATCGGCTATCTGGCATGCGCATCAATCGGGGCGGTCTGGGCTTCCTGCTCACCGGATTTCGGCCCGGCGGCTGCCAGTGACCGGCTGGGGCAGATTGATCCGACACTTTTGTTATCGGTGGCAAGTTATAGCTATGCTGGCAAACACTTTGAGCTGCATGAGAGTATCAGGACAGTTGCCAGGGCCTGTAATTTAAAGCGGATTGTTCTGACTGGTGATGGTGCGCAAAAAACAATAGACAGCCTGCCCTGTATCTCCTGGGATGAGTGGCTGGCTCCCTTCAGGCCCGCGCCCATCACTTTCAAACGCCTGCCCGCTTCCGCCCCGCTAGTCATCATGTTTTCGTCCGGCACCACCGGACAGCCAAAATGTATCGTCCATTCGGCCATGGGGCTGCTGATTCAGCACAAGAAGGAGCAGGTGTTGCATTGCGACCTGGATAAAAATGATCGCTTTTTTTATTTCACCACCTGCGGCTGGATGATGTGGAACTGGCAGCTTAGTGGACTGGCCACGGGTGCCACCCTGGTCACCTATGACGGCAATCCCTTTTATCCCGGGCCTGAACGCCTGCAGGATTTAATTGATGCCGAAGGTATCAGTGTCTTTGGAACCTCGGCGAAATACATTGATGCCTGCCAGAACTTCAGGCTCAAGCCGAACCGGACACACAAGCTCGATAGCCTGAGACTGATTTTATCCACCGGCTCACCGCTGATCCCGGGCAGTTTCGATTATCTGTATCAGCACTGGAAGGCGGACTTCCACCTGGCTTCGATTTCCGGCGGTACGGATATCTGTGCCTGCTTTGTCGGCGGCAATCCCCTGCTTCCGGTTTACCGCGGCGAATTGCAATGCGCCATGCTGGGCCTCGATGTCGATGTGTTCGATGAGACCGGCAACTCAATGGAGTCCGGCGCCGGAGAACTGGTGTGTCGCAATGCACATTTGAGTATGCCGCTTTATTTTTGGGGCGATAAAAGCGGCTCAATTTATCACGAGGCTTATTTTTCCCGCTTTGATAATGTCTGGGCGCACGGCGATTTTATCGAGAAGACCGCACATCATGGTTTTGTGATTCATGGCCGATCCGATACGACATTGAATCCTGGAGGCGTTCGTATCGGCACGGCGGAAATTTATCGCCAGGTGGAAAGTATTGATGAAGTAAAGGAAAGCATCGTAGTCGGCCAGAATCAGAATGGTGACCAGCGCATTATTCTGTTTGTGGTTTTACAGGATGAAGTCAAACTGGATGAGGAACTGAGCGACCGCATCAGGCAGAAGATTCGTCACGATGCATCGCCACGGCATGTCCCTGCCCTGATTATCCAGGTGCCGGATATCCCACGAACCCGTTCAGGAAAAATTTCAGAAACAGCAGTACGCGATACCATTCATGGTAAAAGTATCAGCAATCTTTCGGCGCTGGCGAACCCTGACAGTCTGGAGGCATTTAAAAACCTGCAGGCACTTGCTTGAGTAAACCGCAGAAAAGCCAGTACATTACTTCAGTTAAAAATAGTTTAAACCTTTTTTACTGGAAATTTCCTTATATAAGGTAGGCATAAACCGAGGTTAACAAACCAAGCACCACCGCCAGAAAGACACTGTGCCTGAAAGTAAAACGGAACAGTTTTCCTTCCTCGGACCGTGACATGCCGGTTGCGGCCACTGCGACTGCCAGTGATTGCAGGCTGATCATCTTGCCCATGACCCCGCCGGCTGAATTGGCTGAGGCCATCAGTGTAGGATCCAGACCCAGTGTATTTGCGGTGACTACCTGTAAATTACCGAACAGGGCATTGGCTGAAGTATCACTGCCGGTCAGAAAAACCCCGAGCCAACCGAGCATGGCACTGAAGAAGGGGAACAGTGTGCCGGTAGCGGCAAAGGCCAGGCCCAGCGTAACGGTTGCCCCGGAATAATTCATCAGAAACGCCAGTCCGAGAACAGACGCGATGGTCAACAGGCTGTAGGATAACTGGTGCAGGACAGATGCCAGCAATTTAAAGTAATCAGCAACTGACATTCTGAATACAATGGCCGATACCACTGTTGCCAGGCCGCAGGCAGAGCCAGCCGCGGAAATCCAGTTGAGTGAATAAGTGGCAGCATAGGGTGTGGGGGTATCAACAACCGGTGTCCCCTGAATGATCTGGTTATGCAGACCGGGCCACTGAAAAACAACTGTGGCACTGTTTAACAGTTCGCCAATGACACCACTGCCCCAGAGCAAAACAAAAAACACCAGAAACAGGTAAGGCGACCAGGCCAGTACAGTGCGTCCGAAACCATGTGAATTTATTGTCATACTTGCCTGTGTTTCGCCTTCCCAGACGAAATCATCCGAAGGCTGCCAGAGTTTGAGCAGAACCACTAAACCGATAATGGCGGATAGGGACGCCACGATATCCACCAGTTCAGGCCCCACATAGTTGGACATGAAATACTGCATGGAAGCGAAACAGATACCGCACACAGCAGCTGCCGGCAACACTCCTTTCAGCCCCTTCCAGCCTCCCATCACCATCACCAGGTAAGCCGGGATAAACAGGGCAACCGGAGCACACAATCGTCCAACCCAGGCACTCAGTTCATTTTCCGGCAGTCCGGTGATACCGGCCAGGGTAATGACGGGGATGCCAATCGATCCGAAAGCAACGGGTGCGGTATTGGCAAGCAGGCAGATCCCGGCGGCAAAAAACGGCGAAAAACCCAGGCCGGTCAGCATGGCTGCAGCAACGGCAACCGGAGTACCAAATCCTGCCGCGCCTTCGATAAAAGCACCCAGCGCAAAGGCAATCAGTATTGCCTGAATGCGGCGGTCAGTGGTCAGGCCGCCGATGGAATCCTTGATGACTTCGAAATGCCCGGTATCGGCAGTGAGCCGGTACAGCACCACTGCCCAGAACACGATCCAGCCGATGGGAAAAAGTCCGAAGGCTGCCCCCATGCTGACTGAACTGACCATCTGCGGCAGTGGCATACCGTATATCAACAGCGCCACCAGCACCGCAGCCAGCAAACCGGACAATCCTGCCACCCAGGCCGGTTTACGTAACACGCCAATCAGGATCAGCAGAACGAATATCGGGAAGGCTGCAGCGAGTGAAGACAGGGCAAGACTGTTACCAAGCGGAAGGTATTCCTGCTGCCACATAAAGCCCCCTTATTATTCTTATAATTTAATTTTTGTTTTAGGAGTATCGATAGCTTTTGTCTGTCCGGGCAGAGTTCTAATAAAAAAAGAATCCACCCAATAACGCCAGTATCAAAATCAATGTGGCAAAGGCCCCATAACTCACCAGCGAATTTAATGATTTCCTGATTGCTTTCAGGTGGTCTAGTACCTCATCCGTCTTATCATCCGTCTTATCATCGTTCATTTAATATTCCCTTCAGGTGAATTGTCCAACTTCCCACAGAACAGACAGGCAAAAATGAGGGTATAAGCTCTTTCCGGTAATGTCTAGCCCGGTGCTAACCGGGCCTGGGCTCTTCCCATGCCCGGCAGATAAAGCTACATTGGTATCAATCAGAAATAAAAAAGGAGGAAGTTGCAATTGTCAGACATCAAGGTATTACTGACACGACATTTGCCCGATGAAGTGGAGGCAGCTTTTCAGGAACATTTTGATGTAAGCCTGAACCCCTCTGACACCCCGCTTGCGGATGATCAATGGCGGGATGCCCTGCAGAATTTCGATGCCATCTGCCCCACTGTCACCGACAATATACACGCAGATCTTTTCCAGGGCATCAGTTCCCCCAGAACCCGCATACTTGCGAATTTCGGTGTCGGCTTCAATCATATCGCCCTGTCTGCAGCCGGGAAGCTTGGTATCAGCATCACCAATACGCCCGATGTACTGACCGACGCGACAGCCGACCTGGCCATGACAATCCTGCTCATGCTGGCCAGGCGAGCCGGAGAAGGAGAAAGATTGGTTCGCAGCAAGCAGTGGTCCGGCTGGTACCCTACCCAGTTACTGGGCACCATGGTCAGTGGAAAAACACTGGGCATCATCGGCATGGGCCGAATCGGACTGGCCACGGCACAACGGGCCAGCAAGGGTTTTGGCATGAAGGTGCTTTACCATAACCGCAAGCCTCTGCATGCGGAGGTCCAGGGTGATCTGCAAGCCGAGTATTGTGGCAGTCTGGAGGCCATGTTGCCGCGATGTGATTATCTTTCCCTGCACTGCCCCGGCGGTGATGCGACAAGGCATCTGCTCAATGCAGACACGCTTTCCCTGCTACCGAAACATGCTTTTGTGATTAATACTTCGCGTGGCGATGTCATTGATGAAGATGCCCTGATTGCGGCCCTGCAGAATGGGGCAATTGCCGGCGCCGGGCTTGATGTCTATGCCCGCGAGCCGGAAATTCCGGCGAGCCTGCTGGCAATGAAAAATGTCGTGCTCCTGCCCCACCTGGGTAGCGCCACACTGGAAACCCGGACTGCCATGGGATTGCGTGTCCTGAAAAACCTGAAAGCGTTTTTTGCCGGGTACAGCCCGCCCGATCTGGTTTCCCCCAGGTAAACAGGCCTAGCGGAAACGCAGGTTGCCGCGATGCAAATCCTTTACCGATTTACAGCCCATCAGTTTCATATCCCTGAGCAGTTCGCTGTGCAGGAGTGAGAGGGCTTTTTCCACGCCTGGCTGTCCGGCTGCTGCCAGAGCGTATAGATAGAGCCTGCCACCCGAGCAGGCTTTGGCCCCGACTGACAATGCCTTGAGGATATGCGTGCCGCGCCGTATGCCGCCATCACAGATCACATCGATTTGATCCCCCACTGCATCAACGATCTCGGCCAGCTGGTCAAAAGGTGCGCGTGAACCATCGAGTTGTCTGCCACCATGATTGGAGACCATGATGGCGCTGGCCCCGATATCCACCGCGCGCCTGGCATCCTCGACGGACATGATGCCCTTGAGCACAAAAGTTTTTCCCCAGTAGCTGGCAATTTCCTCGGCAGCCTTCCAGTCCATGCTCTGATCCATCATGACATTAAAATAATCCGCGACGGTAATCGACAGATTGGAACCTTCTTTTACATAATCCTTGAGCTGGGACAGTTCAAATTTTTCATGGGTGAAATAATTGAATGCCCATGCCGGGTGCGTCATGAAACTCAGCAGACTTTTCAGACTTAAGCGTGGCGGTGTGGTGAAGCCGGTATATAAATCCCTTTCCCGGTTGCCGCCGACGATGGTATCCACGGTCAGGGCCAGGCTATCAAATCCGGCTTCCCTGCAGCGATCTATCATGCTGCGGGTGAGCTCTTTGTCCTTGTGATAATAAAGCTGAAACAGTTTGGGCGTGCTGATGGTCTCGCCAATTTTTTCCACACTGACGGTCCCAAGTGAAGACACGCCGAAAATCGTATTGTATTTTTCAGCTGCCCTGCCAACGGCCAGCTCGCCATCATGATGAAAAAGCCGTTGCAGGGCTGTCGGTGCCAGGAACAGTGGCATGCCGATCTTTTGTCCCAACACTGTGGTTGATAAATCGATGTCTTCGACCCCGGCCAACACATTGGGTACCAGGTCTACCTCATCGTAGGCGGAAGTATTGCGGCGATAGGTAACTTCATCGTCAGCGGCGCCATCGATGTAATGGAAGATGGGTCCAGGCAGGCGTTGCCTGGCCATCTTGCGAAAATCGGCAACATTACGAACATCTTTCAGGCGCATGAACATCTGTGCTTACTCCCTATCCCTTATTGCAAGTATCACAAGAAGGCGTTTATAGTGCATAGCCTGGCCGTGTATTGCAATGCTTTGCCCGATACACGGTGAACACAGGCGACATCTGGTTCCCATCACAATAAAAACAGACAGACATATTTTCCAGGATGACAATGCAGAAAAATACCATCACTTCCTTTCACCCCCTTGAACGCACCCTGATGGGTCCCGGTCCTTCCGATGTTCATCCGCGGGTACTGGAGGCGCTTTCCCGTCCCACGATCGGCCATCTGGATCCCCTGTTTATCGGCATGATGGATGAACTGAAACAGTTATTACGGGATGCCTTTCAAACCGGCAACGAAGTGACCATGCCCATTTCTGCCCCGGGCTCCGCCGGCATGGAGTGCTGCTTCGTCAATATGCTTGAACCCGGTGATAAAGTCATTGTCTGTCGAAACGGCGCGTTTGGCGGCCGGATGCTGGAAAACGTCATTCGTTGTGGCGGTGAAGCAGTTATCGTCGATGATCCCTGGGGACGTGCAGTTGATCCCGAAAAAGTGGAGCAGGCCCTGAAGGCAAACCCGGATGCCAGTCTTCTGGCTTTTGTCCACGCGGAAACCTCAACCGGCGCATTATCGGATGCCCAGACACTGGCCAAACTCGCGCATGAACATGATTGCCTGACCATAGTCGATACCGTCACCTCGCTGGGCGGTGTGCCCCTGAAAGTGGATGAATGGAAACTGGATGCAGTTTATTCCGGCACACAAAAGTGTCTGTCCTGCATTCCGGGTCTATCGCCCGTCACTTTTAATGAGGCGGCGATGGAAAAAGTCAGTAAGCGTCAATCCAAGTGCCAATCCTGGTTCCTGGATCTGAGTCTTATTCTCGGTTACTGGGAGGGTGAGGGTAAACGTGCCTATCATCATACGGCGCCGATCAATCCCCTGTATGCCCTGCACGAAGCACTGTGTATCCTGCATGAAGAAGGTCTGGAAAATTCCTGGCAGCGTCACCGTCAGCAACATGAATCGCTCAAAGCCGGTCTGCAGGAACTGGGTCTTGAGCTCAGTGTGCCGGAAGCAGAACGCCTGCCACAGCTGAACGCAGTACGTATTCCTGAAGGGGTGGATGATGCGAGTGTACGCGCGCAATTACTGAATGATTACAATCTTGAAATTGGTGCTGGTCTTGGTGACAGTGCCGGCAAATTATGGCGCATCGGCCTGATGGGCTATTCCGCCAATGCCGGCAATGTACTTTATTGCCTGAGTGCATTAAAGAAAGTGCTCAGGCAATAGCAGGCCCCTTTAAAATGGTCTGGGTCTTGCCAGCACTTCACCTGAATTGGCACCGCTTACCACGCCTTCGCTGAGAGCAAATTCTCCGTTAACGATGACGTAATTGATGCCAACCGGTCTGGCTGTCGGGTTTTCATAGGTGGCATGATCAATGACCGTTTGCGGATCGAACACGGTGATATCTGCTGCCATGCCCGGCTTCAGCAGTCCCCTGTCAGTAATGCCAATGGTCTTTGCCGGCAGCCAGGTCATTTTGTAAATGGCCTGCTCCAGACTTAAAGCCTGTTTTTCCCGAACATATTCACCCAGCACTTTGGGAAAAGTTCCCCAGTAACGTGGATGCACCCGTGCACCTTCCGGCACCGCATCACAGTCACAGGCAATGGAAACCGTGGGATGCTGCATGATTTCTATCAGGTCTTCCTCACTGCCAAAGCGCAGAATCACACCACTGTCTGCCTCCTGTAGTACGCGGATTACTGCTTCACCAGCCGAGTCTGTGCCAAAATCTGCCATGATGTCAGTCAGCTCCTGCTGGTTACTCATGACAAAAACACCAGAAGCGCCGCCCCAGCGTAACTCCATTGCCTGTTCGGCTTCTGCAATAATTTGCGCACGCAGTTCGGGATCCTGAAAACGTTCCAGCATGGCCGCCCGGCCGCCAGCCTGGGCCCAGCCTGGAATAATCAATGCCGACAGTCCGGTGGCACCGGCCAGATAGGGATAGACGTCTGCCACGGCGCCTTCGGAATTGGTAGTTTCAGCCACACGCATTGCTTCAAGAATTTCACCGGCTTTGCCCTGTTCCCAGCCCTGAACTTTCATGTGGGTCACCAGCGGTACCAGCCCGGCTGCTTCCCCAATGGTGATGGTTTCAGTCATGCCGATGATGGAACTGTAATCCGTTTCCGGAGTCAGGCGATCATGATTGGTAAACACCACGTTCCAGTCATCGAAGGGATCCAGTACGGCGATGACTTCCTGTGTTTCTGCATAGTAGCCGGGTACATAATCAAGCCCCGCCGATACACCCCAGACACCATCTTCCAGTGCCGAGCGGATCAAATTCTGCATTTCGGTAATCTGGGCCTGCGTCGGCCGGGTATCTTCCAGTCCGACGACTTCTTCCCAGACACTGTTAAAGCCGACATATCCGCCCACGTTCAGGGCAAGGCCATTTTGCGCAAAACCTGTAAACTGCGTTTCGATATCCAGCGGGCTTCTGCCATCGGAATTCATGATTTCAGTCGTCACGCCCTGGCTGATCATGTTCACTGCCGTGGCCAGCGCATCGCCAACCGAATGACTGTGAATATTGATAAAACCCGGCGCCACTACCTGACCACTGACGTCGATCTCCATCTGCCCACTTGCCTCACCAAGATCGCCGATGGCCACAATCATATCGCCATTGATGGCCACATCACCCGTAAAACCAGGCTGTGAACTGCCATCAATAATTGTTCCGCCACGCAGTATCAGCTCATAGGCCGGCGGCGCTTCGGAACAGGCGCTGATAGCCAATATCAGCATAGCCGTAATGATCAGTCTGGGTTTCAATTGTCGATTGCGAACTGAATTTTTCATGAGTATTTCCAGGGTGTCTGATGTATGTAATCTGGCATTAAAGAGCGGCTATCACCCCTATCTCGACGGTAAAATCCGGCGACGCCAGACGTGACTCCACACAGGCGCGGCAGGGCGCATTACCGCCTTTACTCCATTCATCCCAGACCGCATTCATTTCAGCAAAATCATCCATGCTGGCAAGCCAGATTGTCGCACTCAGGGCTTTGGATTTATCGGTACCGGCTTCAGCCAGCAAGGCATCAATCTGCGCGAGAATCGCTGTGGTCTGCGCGGTAACACTTTCACCGCGAGCTGTCAGTGCTACCTGTCCTGCCAGATACACGGTATCCCCATGAATTACTGCCTGGCTCATACGGTCATTGGTTTTTAGTCGTTGGATGCTCATAAAAATCTCACTATTATTTATTATTAATCGGAGGTGTTATTTTCAGTGCTGCGGTAATAACCGAGAATTTTGTATACCCCTATTGTAAACAGGGGTAATACAAAAACCAGCAGAAACAGGTAGGTCAGCAGGACATAGCCATTGGCAATCAGGGCAATCAGCCCGATCCGGTCACTGATGAATACGGCTATGACCATGGTGATGACGGCAATGGCTGGGCGCAGATAAACCGGCATCTGCAATGACTTTGCCCGGTATGTCACTGCGACACGTTCATTCAGGGCATGCAGGAGCGCCGTACCGGTTTCAATAAAAGTTCCGAATATGACTATCTGGAACAGCAATTGAAACACTGGCAGATTCATCATGCCTAGAATCTGGTTGACCGGTACGGCTTCTTCAATAATTTGCGGATAAAAGCCGACCAGCACAAAATAAAACAGTATTCCGGGCACAATCGCGATAACACCGCCGAGCAGACCACCGGTAATCGCTTCACCCCGTGTTTTTATATGACGCATGCAAAACAGGATGGTCGGAATAATAGCCAGGTTGTAACTGGCATATTTGATACCGTCACCCACCCAGGCATTATTTTCCGGCGACTCCCTGAAATTGAAGCCGATGTTATCGCCGAATTTACTGAAGCCAATGATCAGAAAACTGATATAGACCAGGTAAAGTAGCAGCGACCAGCTGGCGAGTACCCGTTCAATCAGGCTGGTGCCAAAAAAAGTCAGAACGCCGATGGTGACAATCAGGATGATGGTACCGATCAGGGGCGGAGTGCCAATCATATCCGCAAGCAGAATGCCGGCAGCGGAACCGATTACCGACAGAATCAGGACAATGGTAATGATATAGACAATTTCATAAAGCACCCAGGCCGGCCCCAGCAGCTTTCTGAAAAATGTTTTGTAATCGTAACTTTGCGTAAGCCTGGCGAATTCAAGACTCGTGGCCAGCACCAGCGACCAGACGATAGTCGCCACCAGCATGCCGTATAAACCCGCCTGCGGACCATTGGAAAGAAAAAATTCAACCAGCTCCCGGCCTGTTGCATAACCACCGGCAATGACCACTGACTGAAAGATCAATCCCGGAAGAATGATGGCCTGCAGTTTTTGGAGAGAAGGAAGCTTCATGTCGGAGTTTCCGTTTGCAGCTTAAAACCGTGCATAGCTGTATGGCTCGTGTTTTATATCGACCGGCTTTGAACCAAGCAGGTCAGCAAGCAGCTTTCCGGAACCCAGGGCAAATGTCCAGCCCAGATGACCCTGCCCGGTATTCAGGTAGAGATTATTAAAAGGGCTGGCACCGATGATGGGCACGCCATCGCTGGTGCTGGGTCGCAGGCCGGCCCAGGAACTGAATCTTCCGGCTTTGACAGATTCGCTGGCAGCCGGATATCTGGCAGTGACCTGATCAATAACCATCTGCACCCGACGTTGATTGAGTTCGGTATTGTAGCCGGTTAATTCAGCAGTGCCTGCAGCACGCAATTGATTACCCAGCGGCACAATAGCCACATGCGCAGTTTCATCTATTACCGGCATTCGTGGTGGATTTTCCCAGTCACTCATATCCACAGTGATGGAATAGCCTTTGACCGGACGGATGGGTAAATTCAGTTTGACTGATCTGGCAAGAATGGGACTGTAACTTCCTGCAGCCAGGACAAAAGCATCGGCCTGGTAATCCCCCCTGTCGGTTTTAACTGCAGTGACTGTCTGACCGGATTTCTCAAACCCCGAGACCCGCGTATCATATTCAAAACGCACCTGGTTTTGCTGTGCCAGTGCAGCCAGCTGCAGACAAAATTCATGGGCATCCCCGGCCTGGTCATCCACATAATGAATACCGCCAACCAGCTTTTTACCGTTTTCAACCAGGGCTGGTTCCAGGGCAAAAATCTCAGCCTGGTTGAGTATTTTGCAATTCACGCCCAGGTCCGTAAATAAAGAAACCGCTTCACTCTGTTTTTCCATGTCCTGTTCATTATCCAGTACTTTAAGACTACCCAGACTGGAGGCGCTGTATGAAATTGGATGTCGGCTCAATAACTCCTGCAGGCATTGCATGTTGTAGTTTGCCAGTACCGTATTGGACTGAAGGTTCGCGCGAAAGCGCTCAGGACTGGCATGCCGCAGAAAGGACAGGCCCCAGCCGAACAGGGATGGAAGTGCAGAAGCCCGTAATAAAAAAGGAGAATCTTCTTTGCCCATCCAGCCTAAAATCTGGCGGGCAATACCCGGATGATTCCAGGGGCTGGCCTGGCTGGGATGCAGGACACCGGCATTGGCAAAGCTGGTTTCCCGGGCCGGCCCGGACTGCCGGTCAATGACAGTGATTTCATGGCCCTGTTCTGATAAATAGAAAGCTGATGCAATTCCCATCAAGCCGGAGCCGATAATAATGATCTTCATAATTGAAAATTACTGCTGGCAAGCACAGTAGCTTAACTGTCTGGTATTGAGCAAAACAGCTTCACTGTTTTATTTTTATATTCCAGTCTCAATATAACATCAGGAGGCTGGCTTGTATCTTAATAATACAGCGTAAGCTCAAGTATCTGTAGCATGTCCGATAAAGGCCTTGCTGATAATTTTCCACCCGGAACCGTCATCAATCAGATGGAAGAAATTGGTAAAACGCATGCCATCCGGGTAAGTCTCCTCCAGCGTGGCAGTTGCAACTTTTTCATCTATATTCAGCGCGCTGATAACCGGATTGTAGGCAAAGCCGCTGTCTTTCATGGGCTGCTTGCAGACTTCTGCAATAAAAGGCTCAGGCGTAGCCAGCAATAAATGCTCACCGAGATAACCGTTCATCACCGCCTTTTCATGAAAACTGGCCTGTAATTTATCTGCATCCCCTTCATAGGTTCCTTCGGTATAAAGATCCAGTATCTGTTTTATTTTTTCTTCCTGTCCCATTTTATTATGCTCCCGGATAGTGAATTTATATTTTATTTTTTTTACATATCGCTCATGCTGGACCCAGCAATAAATCGACAGCACTGTCAGCAAATTTTCGTATGGAGGTTATGGACTCTCCGGCACGTACCCGGATAGAAATGCTATGCAATAATGCCTGCAACAATTTTCCCAGGGTTTTCATGTCGGTATCACCAGGTAACTGACTCCGATCCCAAGCCTGCTCCAGGGATTTCAGTATTCCTTTATCAACATGTTTTATTGCCGCTAACAAGTCCGCCTTAACTTCCGGGTGAATTAATGTGCTCGCCGGTGCCGTCGACCATAGCATGCAACCAAGCGCTGACTCATCACTGGAATAAACTTCCAGTGCTTTTCGATAAAAACGTTTCAGGTTTTCACGGATGTCTTTACCAGAATTGAAACTGTCCCTGAATGCCTCGTCCATTATAGTCCCGAATTGGTTCAGTGCCCGTCGGTAAATCTCTTCCTTGTCGCCAAAGGCGCGATAGATACTGGGTCGGTTCATCTCCATGGCAGCAGATAAATCATCAAGTGAAGTCCCGCTAAAACCCTTTTCCCAGAACACCTCCCCGGCTGCCCTGATTGCCTGTTCAGTATCATAAAGCCTGGGTCGTCCCCTTGTCCGCTTTGTCTGCCTGGTCCCTGCACCTGCCCGTGTTTGCCTTTCTTCCATATTTATACCGTTTCGAATAATAATGCTTGATTTATTTATTTATATTCGAGATAGTACATAAATATAGATACAGGAGCAATGATGCCTCAGATAAATGACAGCAAGAGTGAAATTGTTCCCCGACTGCAGGGGCTGCACCTGTTTCATTTTGACGGTGCACCCTGTGCCCAGCGGGTTCGCTTTGTGCTGGGCGAGAAAAACCTGCAGCGTGGCCGGGATGTGAAATTCGACAGTGTCTCGCCTGGTACCCTGGCAGCCGCTACCGGTACCTGGATCAGCCGCAGTGTCTCCCTGATCAAAAAACAGAACATGTCCGCAGAATATGCCCGGATTCATCCTGATATGGTGGTACCGGCACTGGCCCATGACGGCAGGCTTTATCTTGAGTCCATGGATATCATCGAGTACCTGGATCAGGCATTTGGCGGTCCATCTTTTATTCCGTCTGATCCCGGGAAACGCCAGGAGACACTGGCCCTGGTTGAGCAGGCAAAGGAGCTGCACCTGTCACTGCGCTATGTCAGTTTTCGCTGGAGTCTTGGGCGGCTTGCCATGCTCTCTGCTAAAGAACAGGCAAACCTGAAACAACTTGCGCAAGGTGGAAATGACCGGGAAAACCTGGTCGCCTTTTACGAGGCCTTCAGCAACAAGGGCATCCCCCAGCAGGTTTTTGATGAGCACCTGCTGGAACTTCACAAGGCTTTGAGCGTTCTCAATCAGAAACTGGGCGATGGCCGCAACTATCTCACCGGCGACATCCTCACCATGGCAGATGTGTTCTGGGCCATGAAATTATTGCGCCTGATTGAGACCGGCTATCTCGTCTCTGAGCATCATCCATTGCTGTTTGCCTGGTACGAACGCATATACCGGCGTCCGGCTTTTCAACAGGAAGTCATGCTCAGGAACCGTTTATTAAACTGGGTCTGGCGCAGCAAGGCGGCCGTTGAACGCATGCTGGGGCTGGGACTGGACCCGGCCCTGAAACACTTACTTGCTGCGTGAGCAGCAACAGGTTAAAGGTTAAGGCTGATATGGAAGACAGAAATCTCTCAGAAGATCCAGGACGGCAGCATGTCTGCAAAATGCTCCCGCGTTTTATCGGCCTGGATTTGCGTATGGCCAGAATGAAACTGAGTCGGCGGCTGGGTTTACGCGAACTCATTCCCCTGGTGCCGGAAGCGTATAAACTTCCTGATTCGGAAATTGCCCAAAAAGCTACCCGACTGGTTCGGGAAATCTCCGGTGACATGCTCCTGAACCATTGTTACCGGACTTATCTTTTTGGCTGCATCCTGGCACATCAGGATGGGCTTAAATTTGATAAGGAAGTGTTTTATCTGGCAAGCATCATGCACGATATTGGCCTAACGGAAAAACACGCTGCTGATCCCGGTTCATTTGAATATGTTGGCGCAAAAGCGGCGCATGGATTCTGCCTTGCCAATCACTATGATGAGCATAAAGCTGACCTGGTCCATGAAGCCATTGCCCTGCATACCTCAATCGGTATTGCCCACAAGCGGGAACCGGAAGCCGCACTGGTGCATTTCGGGGCTGGTGTTGATGTGATCGGCATTCGCTTTGATGAAATTCCGGCGCATGCCCTGCAGGAAATTCTGCAAGACTACCCGCGTCTGGGCTTCAAGGAATTATTCACGGCAATATTGCAAAAGCAGGCCGACATTAAACCCGAAAGCTTTATTGCCACGCATATCAAGCTTGGCCTCAACAATAAAATTAAAAGTACGCCTTTTGCTGATTAGGGAAGCCCTGACTAAGTGAAATCAATCACGGTCGTCAGATATTCACGGCTCATCGCCCCTTCCATGGCTTCACGCATCTGGTCCGGCCCGTAAACCCGGCCAATCATCGCTCGCGCATCAAACATGCCGCGCTCAACCAGATTGATAAACTTCGGCAGATCACTAAGCACGTTCAGACCGGGGAAATTACCACCGGAAATGGTTTTGTTGCTCCAGGCTACCAGGCGGGAATTGACATCGCCGCGCGGAAAACCCGCACTGGTTACATAACCGCCGGGACGCACCGAAGCATAGACCTGCTCGAAGATATTCACATCTTCCGGGGCCATCTCAACGCCCGGAGCATGGGGATACTGGGATGTGGCTGTTGCTTCGATGGCATACAGCGCACCGTGTTGCCGCTCACCCAGGTAGTGCCGCTTATAACTCCCGTTATCGGCGACCTCATCGGGGGTAAGTGCCATGACCGCATCAACCAGCCCACTCTCACTATAATCATTGGGATCCAGTACGTGTGTAGCGCCCATTTGCATAGCCAGTTCCCGGCGATAGGAAATCGGATCAATGCCGATAATCTTTTCTGCACCCTGGATTCTGGCGCCTTGCACGGCACCCATACCCAGCGGCCCGAGGCCGTAAATCACCGCATCAGAGCCTACTTCAATCGGGTGTTTGACAGTGGTGATACCCAGACCAACAGCCGGTGCACAGATTAACATCGACAGTTCATCGGCGGGCAGATCGGTAAAGACCGGCACCACCCATTCTTCATCGGCGATCAGAATTTCAGAATGTCCGGCCGGCCCCATCACTGGCGCAGTCAAATACACTGGCGTGCCGTCAGAC
Organism: Gammaproteobacteria bacterium UBA5109; assembly: GCA_002414385.1. Lineage (GTDB taxonomy): Bacteria > Pseudomonadota > Gammaproteobacteria > Pseudomonadales > Pseudohongiellaceae > UBA5109. Next base: position 221,884 of record DHZH01000006.1, on the reverse strand, counting down.
ATGGTCGCCGAGGAAAGTGCCGGCAGGCGCACCACACAGTTATCCCCATTACCACGCAGGCATTGCCCGCATAAACCACAATTGGGAGTGGCCGAAAGAATCACGCGATCCCCGACCTGCACCCGTTTCACGGCAGAACCGACCTCTATGACACGACCGACACCACCATGGCCTGCGACCACGGCATTGTCCTGAAAGCGTGAGCGATTAAGTTGGTAAGCGGCCGAGTAACAGACCTGCACCGCCTCATTCTGGATCACCACCTGCAGGGGATGAATCGGTTTCAGGGTCAGTGTTTCCATACTGAGTGAATCCTGGTAGCTGACCTGGGCGCGAAACTGCATGCCGGCGGTACGACTGCTTGTTTGTCTTTCTGCAGCAATTTCGGCTGCAGCCTGCTCAGAGACATCCTCGCCGCGACCCCAGAAAATAACTTCATGCTCCTGAAAGGTTTGCGCTCCCGCGGGCGGGGTATAACTGCTTTGTCCTGCAGCTGAACCTGCCTGCTGCGCAAGCGCCTGCTGCCCCAGCATGGCTGCAGCCCCGCCTGATAAAACCGCAGCTGCACTGCCTCTTAATAATTGACGCCTGGATAAACCTGCATTGATGAAGGTTCTGGTTTGATCAGGATGATCTCCGCAAATGCACATAATGCCCTCTGACTTGTTCTGGTTTTCCCCCAATCTTACACGCAATTGTGACAATTTAGGAAGAATGCCTGCTGCATGAATTCATGATCCGCAGGGCGATAGTGTAGAATCAGCCCATGAGTTATCGCTCCCTACCCCTTGAACATCGTGCGAATGGAGAAGCACGCCGTGTAGGCTTTGAACTGGAATTTACCGGCATGGATTTCGATTCTGCCGCTCGGGCCCTGCAGCAGTCCCTCACGGGTGAATTGACAAAACAATCTGAAGTTGAGTGGACCTTCAATGCGCCTGAATTCGGCAAATTCAAAATCGAGCTGGACTGGACCGCGTTAAAAAACACCGCTGACAATGGCAAAGACGAGCAACAGTGGATTACTTTTCTGCGGGACTCTGCCGCCCTGGTTGTGCCGCTGGAAGTAGTCTTCCCTCCGCTGCGTTTTGATCAACTGTCTTACTGCGACACGATTGTTGGAAATCTCAGAAAGGCTGGCGCCCAGGGGACGGAAGGCTCACCCATTGCCGCGTATGGCGTGCATATCAATACCGAATTAGCGGTCCTGGATTTATCCACAGTGCTCAATTATCTGCGGGCCTTTTGCCTCTTGCAGTGGTGGCTGGTCAAAGCCCACAGCGTAGACATGACCCGGCGAATTTCTCCCTATGTTGATCTTTATCCGGAAAAATATGTCCGCAACCTGCTCAGTAAACCACCGCAGTCGATGGACAAGCTGATAGATGATTACCTGGAGCACAATGCAACGCGAAACCGGGCGCTGGATATGTTACCCCTGTTTTCTGCAATTGATACCGAACGGGTTAAAGCAGTAATCGATGATGAACGTATCGGTGCCAGGGAAACCTTTCATTACCGCCTGCCGAATTGTGAAATTGACCGGCCCGATTGGTATCTGTCGGAACCATGGAATATCTGGACAGTGCTGGAAAATCTGGCCAGTGATACACAGGCCCTGAATGAACTGACGGAAAACTATCTGGATCGACACCGTCTCATACTGGGCGTCAAGCGTACAAAATGGGTGAAATATTTACAGCAATGGCTACAAGACCGCGAGTGGGTGTAACAGGAAATGCCAAACACTGGTCGCCATCCTGGTGGTGTACCCGCCTGGCCCTGGCTTTGACAGGAGCTGAGGCTGTGCGTATCAGTACCCGGCAACCAGGTTTCACAGAGCATCTGCAGGCATTAATTATTGGCGGCGGTGATGATATCAGCGCCGAGCACTACGACGGTGATATCACCAGGGATGTAAAAATTGATGCCGAGCGTGACCAGTTGGAATTGCAATGGATTAAACGGGCTATCGGTAAAAAAATTCCGGTGCTGGGCATTTGCCGCGGCGCACAATTGATCAATATCGCCCTGGGCGGCAACCTGCATCAGGATATTCGACCGATGCGCAAACTCACCTATAACCGACGCGGAATACTGCCTACCAAACGTATCAGTATAAACAGTGATTCATTACTGGCTGCATGCACTTCCAGAAAAAGGATGCGGGTCAATAGTCTGCATCATCAGGCCATCGACCGTCTGGGAGACAATTTACAGGTCACAGCCAGGGATCTGGACCAGATCGTACAGGCGATTGAACATCAGGACCGCAGCTCGCTCATTGGCGTGCAGTGGCACCCTGAATATTTATGCTACCTTCCCTCCCAGCTCGCATTGTTTCGCTGGCTGGTTGGCAAGGCAAAAGAGCAACAGAGATGATTGGCATTACCTTACTGTTTGCCAGCGCATTCCTGGCAGCCACCATCCTGCCGTTTTATTCCGAGTTCATGCTGTATGCCCTGCTGCAACAGGGTGGAGACCCGCTGTTACTGGTCATGGTTGCTACCGTCGGCAATACTCTTGGCGCTGTGGTGAACTGGTTACTGGGCCTTTATCTGCTGCACTTTCAGGATAGGCGCTGGTTTTATTTCAGCCGTGAGCAGATCGCTTCTGCACAAAAGTGGTTTCAACGCTATGGCAAGTGGACACTGTTGATGGCCTGGGCACCGGTGGGCGGGGATGCCCTGACTCTGGTAGCAGGAATCATGCGTGTACGCTTTGGAATTTTTGTGTTACTGACTGGAATCGGCAAGTGCCTGCGTTATATTTTTGTAGTGTACCTGGCGCAGTTACCTGTTATTTAAGGAGTCCTGAAATTTATGATCGCTCCCATTATTGCAATTATTTTTGGTCTTGCATTACTGGTCTGGAGCGCCGGTCGCTTTGTCGAAGGTTCGGCTTCCAGCGCCCGATATTATGGTATGCCACCCTTGCTGATCGGCATGGTGGTGATTGGTTTTGGCACTTCGGCGCCGGAACTGGTGGTCTCGGCAATGGCCGCTTACCAGGGAAATGCAGGCATTGCGCTGGGTAATGCCTATGGTTCCAATATTACCAATATTGCCCTGATCCTCGGTCTCACGGCACTCATCAGTCCCATCGCCGTTCATTCACAGGTCTTGCGCAAGGAACTGCCTATCCTTACTGCAGTGACACTGCTAACAGCCTGGTTGCTCTGGGATGGAATGCTCAGCAGGATGGACGCTGCAATTTTGTTGCTGGTATTCGCCGGCGTTATCGCCTGGACCATACAACAGGGCTTTCGCAAAGAACCGGATGCCCTGGGTGTGGAAATGGAACAGGAGCTGGCCACATCAAGTATGCCGATCCGCCGTTCACTGTTGTGGCTGGTGATAGGATTGATAATGCTGATTATCAGTTCCCGGATTCTGGTCTGGGGTATAGTGGAAATCGCAAATCTCTTTGGTGTCAGTGATCTGCTTGTCGGTCTGACCATTGCAGCCGTTGGCACCTCCCTGCCGGAACTGGCCTCCTCACTGATCGCCATCCGAAAAGGAGAACATGACCTTGCGCTGGGAAATGTGCTCGGTTCTAACCTTTTCAACACACTCGCAGTGGTAGGCCTTGCCGGCATGATTCAGCCACTGGCCTTCGGTCCCGAAGTGTTAAATCGTGACATACTGGTGATGGGCATATTGACCCTGTCATTGTTTGTTATCGGTTACGGGTTCAAAGGTGCGGGACGGATTAATCGTTTCGAGGGTCTGCTGCTGCTGGGTTCTTATGCTCTTTATACAAGCTACCTGATCAGCATTGCATTTAACTGAAGGTCACGCATGATCAGCTTATTGCGTTTCCAGTGCTTCACTGGTCATTAACCAGTCTTCTTCCAGCTTATCTTTTTCATTCAGCAAATGTGCGCGCTGCTGTAACAGCTCATTGAGCTGATCCTTCTGTGTATCTTCATACAGGGAAGTGTCGCCCAGCTTTGCTTCAATATCTGCGAGTTGCTTCTGGTTCTGTTCCATGGCTTTTTCCAGCCTGGCCGCCTGGGCGCGTAATGATTTTTGCTGATTACGCTGTTCCGCAGCCTGCTGGCGAAGTTCCTTTTTGCTGAGCCTGTTTGATTTATCAGCACCCTGCGCTGAAGTTTTGTTGTCCGTTTTACTTTCCTTCAATAACAGTTTTTCATAATCATTCAGGTCCCCGTCAAAGTAATCCAGTTTGCCGTCTTTGACCAGCAGGAACTGATCAACGGTATTGCTTAACAGATGACGGTCATGCGACACCACGATCATGGCACCGGAAAACTCCTGCAGGCCAACTGTCAGGCTATGACACATTTCCAGGTCCAGGTGGTTGGTGGGTTCATCCATCAGCAGGAGATTCGGTTTTTGCCAGACTACCAGTGCCAGGGCCAGGCGTGATTTTTCACCGCCGGAAAAATGCTCGATGGTTTCTGTGACCCGGTCATTACGGAAGTCAAAACCGCCAAGAAAATTACGGATTTCCTGTTCACGGGCTTTTTCATCAAGTCGCTGAATCAATTGCATGGGCGTGGCGAAAATATCCAGTTCATCAACCTGGTGCTGAGCACAGTAACCGATACGCAGATGATCATTACGGTTTATTTCACCGGCCAGCAGAGGCAAGTGACCATTGAGGACTTTCAGCAGGGTCGACTTGCCCTGGCCGTTGGCTCCCAGCAGACCAATACGTGAATCACTGCGTACGTTGATGGAGAAATTTTCAATCAGCGGCTCGTCATAACCAAAAGCAATTTTGTCACAGGCCAGGAGGCTGGGCGGCAGTTTGGCCGGTTCCAGAAAGTGGAAATGGAAAGGCGAATCGATATGAGCCGGGGCAATGTCCACCATACGGTCAAGTTCTTTCAGGCGGCTTTGTGCCTGCCGTGCTTTGGACGCCTTGGCCCTGAAACGCCGCACGAAGTTTTCAATTTCCTTTTTTCTGGCCTGCTGTTTTTCATACTCGGCCTGTTGCTGGGCCAGACGCTCGGCTTTCTGTTTTTCATAATCGGAATAATTACCGCGATACAGGTACAGCTTTCTGCCTTCAAAACTGACAATGTGCCCGACCACCACATCAAGAAAACTGCGGTCATGGGAAACCAGCAGCAGTGTACCCGGATAACGCAATAACCATTGCTGCAGCCACAAAGTCGCTTCCAGGTCCAGGTGGTTGGTGGGCTCGTCGAGTAACAATAAATCCGAGGGAGTCATCAACGCCTGGGCAAGATTCAGGCGAATACGCCAGCCACCAGAAAACTCTTTGACAGTTCGATCAAAATCTTCCGGTGGAAAGCCCAGACCGGAAAGTAACTGCTCGGCCCGGTTCTGAATTGTCCAGCCGTCATGCAGATCCAGCTCGGCGTGCAGATGAGCCAGCCGGTGATCATCTTTGGCCTGTTCTGCCGCAGCAATCTGTTTTTCTATCTGGCGGAATTTGCTATCGCCATCGATTACATAATCCACAGCACTGCGACTTGAGCCTCTGGTTTCCTGCAACATCTGGGATTTACGCAGATCTTTGGGCATATCCAGCTGGCCGGCATCTGCGCTCAGCTCGCCCATCAATAATTTGAACAGGCTGGTCTTGCCGGTACCATTGCGACCGATGATGCCGACTTTCTGTCCGCTATAGACAGTCAGATCAACTTCCTCAAGTAAAAGTTGACTGCCAAGACGCAGTGAAATGCCCTGTAATGAAATCATGAATAAATTTATTTATAGCAGATAAATCCTGAGCTGCGATGATACGCAAAGCTGAGGTTTGTCGATAGGCCTCAGGACCTGTTTGTGCTTAATTTTCTGTCAGCGTGAGGGAATCAACGGGGCAGGAATCAAAGGGCTTAATTTTTAGTCAGTGTCAGCAGAATGTCAGCAAACCAGGCGCAGTTCAGTCCCAGGGCTTCATCAACCTCAACATCCCGGGTTCCGACATCCAGGCGCGCTGAATGAATTCCCAGCAATTTCCAGGGCAGAGGCGCAGAGGCTGAAGATTTGCTCTTGTCACGCATCACTACCGGTGCGCCACTCATGCCACGATGGGTTCTGGCATCGGTGAGAAAATAGCCCTGTCCCTGAAAACGCAGCCTGAAACTGGAGGCACTGGATGCATGTCGGGCAATCGGAAAGTAATGCAGGGTATCGTGAAATCCCAGGGGAAAACCAATAATGAGCATGGAAGTGCCAATAGCCACTTCCTCAAAACTTCCGGGCATGTGCTGCGGAGTAAAGGCAAGATAAACTGCCGTTACCGGCATGGCGACCTTGTCAATCTCAATTACCGCGACATCGATTTCACCGGCATTATCAATCCCCTGTCGCCAGACAGCCTGGCCGTTCTGAAACAGGGGAATTGAAAAGTTAATAATGTCAGCAGCATTATCGAGATCCACATGAAACTGTATCTCAATCCGGTCCGGATTATGCTGGCTTGGTTCGTCCTGTACCACATGCCGACTGGTCACCAGGAACAATCGGCCATCACGCTCAAAGAAAAACCCGCTGGCATTGGTCAGCAGCTTACCCTGTTCGTAAGTCAGGATCTGGGTTGCCGTCAGTAATATGGGCTCAATCATGGGCCAGTATTATTCAGTAATTTCAGTTAAATCGAAACAGACTTTGAAATGCCTGCCCGACTCCACTGCGTTTGGTATTGTCACGCTGGCCGCTTGCAGCCTGCTGCTTTGCTTTTGCATTTCCTGATCCGCCCGGCTTTTGCGAATTTTCCGCAGGTCGGCGGCGACGTTTTCCAGGGCGTTTTTGCTCCGGGTTACCCTGGGCCTGCCTGGCATGGGGGTTTCTTCTTTGATGTCTGGAGCGCGGTTTGTTTGCCGGCTTATGTTCGGCTTCTGATACCGGAGCCTGCGTAAGCTGCTCCCCCAGATCAAACTCAATTTCCATCACCGGAATTTGCTGTTTCAGTAGAGTTTCAATCGCACGCAGCTGTTTACGCTCATCCGGACTGACCAGTGATACCGCCAGACCTGTTGCACCGGCCCGGCCGGTACGGCCAATTCGGTGTACATAATCTTCCGCAACCTGGGGCAGATCAAAATTGACCACCAGTGCCAACTGGTCGATATCGATTCCGCGAGCAGCTATATCAGTCGCCACCAGCACCTGAACACGATTTTCCTTAAAATCCTGCAGGGCTTTGGTACGCTGGTTCTGGCTCTTGTTTCCGTGAATGGCGGAAGCCTGGATATTGGCCTGCTTGAGCTTTTTAGTGAGTTTATCTGCGCCGTGTTTGGTACGGCTGAATACCAGCGCCTGGTCAGCATGTCCACTCAGGTACTGTGACAGGAAAGCGATCTTCTTTTCTTTGCCAACATGGTAAAGCTGCTGGGATATTGCTTCCAGTGTTGAGTTTCTTGGCGCCACGTCTATTTCTACCGGCTGATGGCAGATTTTCTTTGCCAGTTCCCGTATCGGATTGGAAAAGGTCGCCGAAAACATCAGGTTCTGTCGCACTTTGGGCAGCAGATTCAGTATCCGTTTGATGTCATGGATAAAACCCATGTCAAGCATACGGTCTGCTTCATCCAGCACCAGGATTTCAACGGCATCAAGTTTGACGTTCTTTTGCTGATAAAGGTCCAGCAGTCTTCCCGGTGTTGCCACCAGAATATCGACGCCTTCAGCCAATGCCCGGCGTTGCGGACTGATGTTTACGCCGCCAAAGACAACAGCGCTTTTCAGTGACTCGCCTTTACCATAGGTTAGGACACTTTCATGAACCTGCGCAGCAAGTTCACGGGTCGGAGTCAGCACCAGCGCACGCACCTGTTTGTTGGCGAGCTGTGTTTTGCTCGCTGAAAGTAATTGCAGCATGGGCAGGGTAAAACCGGCGGTTTTTCCGGTGCCCGTCTGGGCGGCAGCCAGCACATCCTTGCCGCTTAATATAGCCGGCACGGATGCCGCCTGTATTGGAGTTGGGATGGTATAGCCTGTTCGTTCAACAGTATTGACGAGGCTTTGTTTTAATCCAATTGTAGTAAAATTCATGGTTTTCCAAATATAAGTAATCGAAATGGCAAAACGAATTGCCATACTCTATCGCAGCTGTCAGACAGCAAATATGATTGAGTTAAATTAACGGCCGGACTATTGTCAGGCTGCACGAGTGTGCATTCGATAGGAACTGATGTGAGCTGCATCCAGGGTTGAACTGGGACTACAGCGACAAGAGTAGAGAAGGAACAAGTACCAGGGAAGCTGCAGTTGTTTCTGAAGTTTTCCTGAAAAAGACCTTAACGCTAAAGATCATGCACTGGTTGAAACGGGGAGTACTAATGCTCTTCTGATTCAACCGTGCGCGCACTCTAGCACAGAACAATGGCAATAGATATGCAAGTTTTAAGCAGTGCAAGAGGGGTAGTAATTTATTCCCGGTTTTTATCCAGCAGTTTAAAAACCCCCTCTTCTTCCAACACCCGCATGCCCAGTCGCTGTGTAGAGACGCCTTTTGCCAGGATATATTCAAACTGCAATTCACCTTCCTGTTCCCCGGCTTCGAAATAGCGGCAGTCAATCTGTTCACTATTGATGATGTTTTCACTGAGCTCAATCAGGTGTGAGGAGAAAATAAACAGGCAATCCTGCTTTTCCGCGAAACGATTGAGGATTTGCTGGGAGGCATCCAGTGCATCTTTTATATTGGTTCCCTTAAATGGCTCATCCATCAATCCAATGACCCGATAACCATCAGCTATCGCCTGAGCAATATCTTTCATCCTCAGGGCTTCGGCGCGGAAAAAACTTATTCCGTCATTCAGGTTGTCACTGAGTGAGATCGAACTGAAGAGTTTCTGCGCCGGGGAAAAACGAAACGATTTGGCCGGAACACCCATACCCAGATGGGCAAAATAATATGAAACAGCGCAGGCCCGCATGTAGGTGGTCTTGCCCGCCATATTAGGCCCGGTCAAAAAGAGCATTCTCTTTTCCTGGTCAAGTTTCAGCGGATTTGGTACGGGATTCTTGATAAAGGGATGCACAAGATCTTCACCTTGCATAAACAATGGCCTGTCTTCCACCTGTGGCAGATTAAAACCATGTTTACGGGTCACATCCGCCAGGGCAACCAGGGCATCAATTTCATAGATAATCTGCAGTAGCCGATGAACTGCAGATTTTGCATAGACCCGGAAAATCTGATCGATGCGCATTACGGTCCAGAAATTCATGTTCCAGGTTTCTTTATCCGGCAGGCTGAGAAGTTTTTTGTGCGCAAGCAGGGCTTTCATCTCATTCACTAAAGGTGCCAGTTCTCCCTGGGCAGATTCCAGCTCCGGATTTTTGATGATCTTCTGCAGGGCATTCACCAGTTCGCAGGTAATATGCACACCGCGCAGAATCCTGCCGTAACTTCGCGGGTCACCAAAGCGCATTTCCAGCACGCCGATACTGAACTCGATGACATTGTCGCTGGTCAGCGGCAGGATGCCGTAAAAATAATCTTCAACGGTTTCAGTGGTGACAAAAGAAGGCAGGTGATTGAAGGCCTGGCGTTTGGCGATAATAAAGGCAATGGCTGCCTGGGTTTGTTCTATATGCGTTTTATCTGTCCAGGGATGCTGCATTCTCCTGCGTAAAACTGCTTCGCCTTTTTTGTTGCGCGTATAGTTGCAAAGATCAAAGAGGCTTTGTCCGCCGGTACTGGATTCAAATATTTCCAGATCTTTTATGGTTTGCGTGTCGAGCCCGAGATACTCAATGTCCACTTGCTGGGCAGGATTGAGGTTTTCCTGCGAAAGGCCTTGATCTGGTTCTACGGCAGCAGTGGTATTCATGAGCTCATCCGTAAATCAAAGGGTGTCATAGTAATTTGATATGAATTCTGACTAATCTGCCAATTCAAAATTAAAGGGGAACTGGATTTTTTGAATTGAATGAGGAAGACCATCAATCAGCCCTGGCTTGTATTGAAATTACTGTATTGTTCTCAGACTTGCATTATCAAATAGATCCGACGGTTCCGAATTTGAACCCGGAAACTCGAACAAAAAAGAAAAATAGCAGCTTTATTGGCCTTATAGAAGTGATACAGACTGCTTCAGGCATATTCCTGCCTCACTGCTTGTAATCCAAATACTGATGTTCTATAAACCTGAAGCCTCAAGGATACGGCTGATGCTATTAAAAGCCTTAATCCATTTTCACCCTGTTCATTCCAGGTGTGGTTTGCAAGGGACAGAAGGAAAGTTATGTCATCTGAACAAGAAAAACACAATACGCTACGCATCCCAATGGTCGATGAAAATGGGATGAGCGAGGCTCAGCAAAAAGTGTGTGACAGGATTGTCAGTGGTAAACGTGGAAAAATCGTCGCGCCCATGCGGGCACTTTTGCATTCACCTGAACTGGCTGACCGGACCCAGTTACTCGGTGAGTTCGTCCGTTACGATACCGATCTTCCTGACACTGTCAGTGAACTGGTGATTCTTTGTGTCGGACGTTACTGGAACTGTCAGCAAGAGTGGTCAATTCATGCCGGCATTGCCCGGGAGACCGGCCTGAACGCTTACATTGTTGAAGCCATACGCAAGGCGGAGGTCCCTGCTTTTGAAGACCCGATGCAAATAGCTGTATATGAATTTACCCGGGAAATACTCGAATATGGAAACGTCAGCGACAGGGTTTACCGCAATGCCATGACGGTCATGGATGCCAAGGCCTTGGTCGAGCTGACCGGAATCATCGGTTATTACACCTTGCTGGCCATGACCCTGAATGCACACAGGGTTCCACAAGATGAAACAGACCAGAACTCATCACTCAATTTGCCTGATCAGGATGAACTGCTGGCACCGACTCGCTTACCCGCCGCCATGAAATAATTTCCCCCACCTGTCCGGGGGTAGGGTTAATTGGGGCAGACTTTAATCGGACATCCTGCGATCTTGCTCAGGTATCGTCATCATGCGTATCAATGTCGGAAGGGCTGTGTATATGCTCATTGGAATCCGGTGTCGTTATTACCTTATAGATACACCAGCTGAGCAGACAGGTCACAAAGCTCACTGAAAACAGCATGATGATCCAGCCACTGAAGGTCATGCCGATCCTCCTGTACTGTGCGAGGCAAGTGCAGGCAAAGGCTCTCCGCATTGCGGGCACTCATAGGAAAGTGTTCCCGACACATCCAGCTGACAGGAGGCGCAGCTACTGCCTTCGCCACGTTCACGACGCTGCCAGTTAATCACTGACTGACGGATCAGCAGGGTAAAGAAAATTGCAATCACAATAATAAATCCGACTGTCATCTGGGCAACATTGTTTTCAGCCAGAGTGCGGAAATAGTTGCCGGTTTCCGCGGTGGTCTGCTGATAGATCCAGATCATGAAGATGATTATCAGGTAAGTCGGGCAGACATATTTGAGCATGACGCCAACAAAAGCCGGGACTCTGATACTGGCACCGCGTTGCAGTTCACCCATACCCCGATTGATTCCCAGCACCCAGCCAAACAGAATCACCTGGAAAGTTGCCAGAATATAAATACCGAAAGTACCGACCCAGAAATCCATGGTATCCAGGGCCATCAGGTTCTGTGAAAAATACACCACGAAAAAACTGCCGATCAGGGTAATCAGACCGAGAATACTCACCGAAACCCTGCGTCCGATCTGCAGGCCTTCCTCCATAAAGGAAATGGCCGGCTGCAACATCGACAATGAACTGGCCACTGCCGCCAGAAATAATAAAAAGAAAAACAGCGTGCCGATAATCTGACCGGCCGGCATCATGGTAAAGACCTGAGGCAGGACCATGAAGCCAAGTCCGAATGTCCCCTGCCCGTCAACCCCGGCGGAACCCAGAAAAACAAACGCGGCCGGGATAACAATCATGCCACCCAGAGCGACCTCGCAAAATTCGTTGCCGGCATTGGAGGAAAGGGACGAAAGCGCAATATCGTCATCCCGTCGCAGATAGCTGGCATAGGTAATGATGATGCCGAAACCAACAGACAGCGAGAAAAATATCTGCCCGGTTGCCTGCAACCACATCTGACCGTTAAACAGGCTCGAAAATATCGAGCCATCCTGGGTCTGCGGATTCCACATATATCCCAGACCATTGACCACGTTCAATTCCGGCGTGTCAGGGTTGGGTGTTCCCAGCGTCAGTACACGCGCCAGTACCAGCAGGGCACAGACGATCAGCAGGGGCATGGCATATAGACAGAAACGTTCAATACCCCGTTGCAGTCCACGGTAAATAAGGAAAAAGTTCAGCAGAAAACAGATAGCCAGCGCAATCACAGCGGGACTGACCCCACCACCCATCAGGAAGCCGTCCTGACCGGCGCCGGTGAAGGTTGTGAAGAAATCAACGTAGGCTCCCTGTTCTGTCCCAAGCGATAGGTCTCCGGTAATCATGAACCAGGCATAGGCCAGACACCAGGCTTCCAGGAAAACATAATACATATAAATGATAACCGGCACGGTCATGCTGACAATGCCCCCGTAGGGCGCAGCAGGATTACGCCAGATGGTCCGGTATATGCCAGGGGAAGAATTAAACCCACGGCCTCCACCAAAACGGCCCATGCTCCACTCGGCCCAGGCCAGGGGAATCCCCAGTACCAGCAGGCCAATAAAATAGGGAATCATGAACATTCCGCCTTCGTACTGGGCGGCCTGTCCGGGGAAACGCAGAAAATTACCCAGGCCAACGGCACTACCCATCACCGCCAGGATCACGCCGATCCGGGAACCCCAGCGTTCACGCTCCTGCGGAGCAGCCTGTGGAGAAGATGCAGCGTCTGGTGCAGAACTATTGATTTCGCTCATAGAGACTTCTTGTTACGACCAGCGTGAAACGATACCGTTATCAGGCCGTTCAGGCAAACCCTCTTATAAAATAATTTCCTGTGATTGACTGCTGAAAACTGTGCGTTTTGCAATTGCATGCTGCACGGGAGCCAATACAATGGCACTATTAATCCTTCCCGAAAAAAATAACAAGGGTTCACCCCATGAAGCAAAAAGACTCGTCCCAAAACGAAATACAGGAAGTCGCTGGCAATGGTCTTTTACACCGCCGCGCCTTTTTAAGGTCCGGTACCTTACTGGCAGGCGGAGCCTTCCTGACTGCCAAGGCAGCGCCCCCGGAAATTGATCCCTGGAGTCAGGTACCCGGCGCGCCTTTACAAACATATGGCAACCGATCTGAATTTGAAGCCGATGTGTTGCGAACCACTGGCAGTCGTCCTCCGGCCCTTGGCGCCGGTTCTTCCAGAACTCCACTGTCCAGCCTGGAAGGCATCATTACGCCCAGCGCCCTGCATTTCGAAAGACACCACAACGGCATTCCCGCCATTGATCCGGCTGAACACCGTTTGCTGATTCATGGCCTGGTTGACCGGCCCCTGATATTTGATCTGGAAGCGCTCAGCCGTTATCCGCTGGTTTCCCGCATCCAGTTTCTGGAATGTTCCGGCAACAGTGCTGCGCTCAATGCGCCCCAGCCTGCCCGGGCAACGGCCCAGGGCATCCACGGCCTGGTATCCTGCAGTGAATGGACCGGCGTGCCGCTTTCCATCCTGCTGGATGAAGCAGGGATACAGCCCGAGGCTTCCTGGATTCTGGCCGAAGGCGCCGACGCCGCCATGATGAGCCGCAGTGTGCCTTTAAGCAAAATCATGGATGATGCCATTGTCGCCATTTACCAGAACGGTGAACGGCTGCGTCCGGGCAACGGCTATCCCATGCGACTGTTCCTGCCAGGCTGGGAAGGCAACATGAGTGTGAAATGGCTGCGTCGTATCAAAGTCACTGATGCGCCGACCATGACCCGCGATGAAACTTCGAAATATTCCGACCTGCAGGCTGACGGTAGTTCACGTCTGTTTACCTTTCCGATGGAAGTGAAGTCGGTAATTACTTCTCCCTCCGGTGAACAAACGATGCAGGGACCGGGCCTGTACCAGATTTCCGGCATTGCCTGGACCGGAGCCGGCCGTATCCGTCGAGTGGAAGTATCAGCCGATGGCGGCAATACCTGGGCGGAAGCCGAACTGAGTGATCCGGTATTGCCAAAAGCCCTGACCCGCTTTCGCATGCCGTGGCGCTGGAATGGCGGACCGGCAGTGCTGCAAAGTCGAGCCATTGATGAAACAGGGGCAGTTCAGCCCAGCCGTGACACGCTGATGAATGAACGCGGCCCACAAGCCATCTATCATTATCACGCGATTCAATCCTGGCAGGTCAGTGATTCCGGGGAGGTCTACAATGTTTATGCTTAAGAAAGCTCAGATCAGGTTTTCCCTTGCCCTGTTATTGCTTGCAGCCAGTCAACTAGCAAACGCACAGGAAAGCCCGGGGCTGGGTATTCCAGCCACTGCAGAACAAATTGCCGGCTGGGATATCAGCATCTCACCGGAGGGCGAAAATCTGCCAGCAGGTTCCGGCAGCGTCGAACAGGGAAGTTCTGTATATATGACCCATTGCATTGCCTGCCATGGCGCTGAAGGGGAAGGCACGACCAATGACCGCCTGGTTGGGGGGCATGACAGTCTGGCATCCGGCTCAGCGGTTAAAACAGTGGGATCTTACTGGCCCTACGCAACAACCCTGTTCGACTATATTCGTCGGGCCATGCCCTACCAGCTTCCGGGCTCCCTGAATAATGACGAGGTCTACGCCCTCACGGCCTTCCTGCTGTATCTGAATGAGATCGTTGATGAAGATGCCGTGATGAATGCCAGCTCACTACCCCAGGTGGAAATGCCGAACCGGGATAATTTTGTCTGGGAATGGACGGAGTAGTCAGCAGGTGTCGGAGTAAAACTGCGATTTACTCCGACACCGGAAATTAATCTTCCGGCTCCGCAGGCAGTGAACCCAGATACGCGGTCAGGTTGATGATGTCCTCCCCGCTAAGGTTTTCAACTACCGCATCCATTAAAGGTGCCCAGGCACCCTGCCGGGTACCCTGCTGAAAATCGAACAACTGCCGGGCCAGGTAACTGGGTGAACGATTACGCAAAGGCGGGACCAGTCCAAGCCCATCCAGATTCTCACCATGGCAGATACTGCACTCAACTGTTATGCCATTGCCACCGGTGGTCGCCAGTTCTTCCCCGGCGGCTACTGCACCAGGCGGCACCAGAGCGCGAAAACCGGCGCGCGGATTACGCCATAATTCAGTGCCTTCCGGATCCACCGGCATTTCAATGATACGTTGTCCGATCGGCTCAGTGCCGGCTTCATCCCCTTCCAGGGGAATATGCAGACCGCCACGCCGGAAGGTCAGCGGCACCGTATCGGTTTCCACGACTTCTATCCACTGGCGCCATTCCATGGAAGCAAAGTATTCAGCAGACTGCTGAATTTCTTCTTCGGTCATGGAAGCGGCAAAGGCAATCATCAGGTTGGTATTGGCTTTCTCAGGATTGGCACTGCGGCGCAGGCCATTTTTCATGTCTTCCAGCTGCTGAATAAAATATTCCGGCTCCAGGCCCACCACACTGGCATTTTCCGGTTTGCCCTGCCCGTTGGGATAATGGCACAAAGCGCAGGCCATGATGCCGGCTTCTTCCCGACCCACAGCCACGATTTCCGGCATCTCCGGATGATCCTGCGGATACCAGTCAGCCGGACCAAAACGGTTACGTGCTTCATCAAGGGTGAACTGTAAATCGGTGCCGGGCAGTGAATGCAGCGTGCCATCATCTTCCTCAGGCGGGAAAGGCGGCGAGATGGCGTAGGCCCAGTCCAAAGCTTCCAGGGTCGCCTGGGCATTGACTGTCTGCGGGTTCATCAGCAGTGTCAGCACTAATGTTGCAAGGCAGAGCAATGAAAGCGATTGAAAACCGTGGTGGTCTCGAGATAAGCGCATGGATTTTTCCCCTTGAGTTGCCTGATTGTTCTTCGGCTAAAGCAGTTCTTGTTATTTTCTGACCCGCTCATTGAACAGGCATAGATCGGGATTCTGTCGGTCCCGTTTTTTATAGTTAATGAATACTACCCTGCCTGTTCTGACATGGAAAGACAGGCAGTACAGAGCAAAATTCTTACGAACCTATGAACCTATAGGACGCCCACTCAGAACCTATAGGACACCCACTCAGCGAACCTATAGAGCGAACCTATAGTACCCAGAAAAATTTCGCTTGTTCCATCCCATCTCGCATTATTGCTGAGTGAATAGGGGTTCCAGGACCATAATTAACCCCACGACCGATAACAGGCCAGCTATAGTTGTTGCCGGCTTCGATGATATTCAGTTCATCTCCGTCTTGAGGACCATGCTCGGTTTCCCACAAGTCACCTGTTTCAGGATGAAAGGCTAGTCCTTGTGGACTGCGATGACCGTAACTCCAGATCTCAGGGAGTGCATTCGCATCACCGCTATAAGGGTTGTCGGATGGAATAGAAGTATAGGAAGTATAAAAACCCTTTTCCAACTAAGCCAAGCTAACTTCACCCTGCAACACATCACCGATTTTCAAGAATTTAACCGTTTCCCGCTGCAATTTTCCAAAAGAAGTAAATTTCTTAAGCTCTAAGAATTGCTTAAAATTAGTAAGCAAGCTTATAATATGCAAACTATGAAAAATAAACCATCTGAAACCTTTGGCTTTATCCTAAATGATATTGCACGTTTGCTGCGCTGGGAGTTTGATCGCCAGGCTCAACACCTCGGGCTGACCAGAGCGCAGTGGTCTGTGCTTGCACACCTGAGACACTATGAGGGCGTGCAACAAAAAGAGCTGGCTAACTTTATGGATATTAAACCCATCACCCTGACCAGACATCTCGATAATCTGGAACGCCGGGAATGGGTTGAACGACGTGATGACCCCGATGATCGTCGGGCTAAAAGAATCTTCCTCAGCACCAAGGCCAAACCCATGATCATTTCTCTCACCGGGATTGGGAAAAAAATACGTACTCATGCCTTACGAGGGCTAAGTACTGACGAGCAGACCCAACTCATGCAAATGCTGAATAAAATCAGAGGAAATCTAAATGAAAATGAGCGCAACTAAAGGAGCAAGCAGCAAGTGAATTTTTTTAAATTACTCAAAAAATTCACCGTTCTCTTACTAGGTCCCCTCGTTATTGCAGGGGTCAGCGCTTGGCTTTACCTGCACGGAGGGCGCATTGTGACCACAGACAACGCCTATATAAGAGCTAATATCAGTACGATCAGCAGCGAAATTTCCGGCAAAATAATCGATGTCAAAGTTCAGGATAATCAATCCGTCAACACAGGTGAGGTGCTATTCCGTTTGGCTGAATATCCCTACTTTATTGAAAAAGCCAGAGCCGAGGCAGAATTGGAAAATATTTATCGAGACATTGAAAGTCAGAAAATTGAATATCAGACCAAGCAGATTGAAATTGCCCGTGCAGAAATAGAAATGAATTTCTACCAGAACGAACTTCAAAGAATGACTCAGCTGCTTAATACAAATGCTATTTCTACAGTGCAATATGACCAGGCTCAATTTGCATGGCAAAGAAGCAAAAACGACCTTGATAAAATTAACCAGGAATTATTGGTTGCTGCAGCGAAACTCATTGATCCTGAACTACCTACTGTGGAGCATCCACAATACAGAAAAGCCAAGGCAGCACTGGATCAAGCCGAACTGAATTTAAGCTATACCACTATAAAAGCACCTGCCGATGGAGTAGTAGTTAACGTGTCTCCCCATATAGGTGAAAATATCATTATGGGCTCAAGCCTGGCCAGGCTGGTTGATGACCAGCATCTTTGGATAGAGGCCAATTTTAAGGAAACCGATTTAACCTATGTTGAAATTGGGCAACCCGTAGAGATCACCATTGATACCTATCCTAATCAAATATGGCACGGAAGAGTCGCCAGTATTACTCCAGCAACCGGCTCCGAATTTTCCTTATTACCGGCACAGAATAGTTCCGGCAACTGGGTAAAAGTTGTACAGCGTATAACCGTTAATATTGAGTTCGATGAATTGAATTCTTCACCCCTGCTCTCAAGCGGAATGAGCGCTGAAGTTAAAATTGAAACTCAGCATACCCGCAGCCTGCCATGGATCAGTGCTGACTGAAACTTAAAAAGTGACTGCACAAAATTCAATTAATGTTCCTTTTCGCGGGCTGATAACAGTATCTATCATGCTCGCAACCATCATGCAGGTGCTGGATACCACGATTGCCAATGTCGCCCTACCCCATATGCAAGGCAGTTTATCTGCCACCCAGGATCAGATTTCCTGGGTTCTTACCTCTTATATTCTGGCCTCGGCTCTGCTGACCTTGCCCACAGGTTGGCTGAGTGGCCGTTATGGTCGTAAAAAGGTACTGGTAATTTCCATCATTGGTTTTGTTGTTGCATCTATCTTATGCGGCATGGCCACCTCAATATCACAAATGGTGATATTCAGAATTATTCAGGGTTGCAGCGGTGCCGCAATGATTCCCCTTTCACAATCAATCATGCTCGACATCAATCCAAAAGAAAAACATGGTAGTGCCATGGCTTTATGGGGAATGGGTATTATGATCGGACCCATTCTTGGTCCGACGCTAGGTGGTTATCTGACCGAATTCTATAACTGGCGCTGGGTGTTTTTAATCAACATTCCTATTGGTCTGTTGGCCTTAATTGGCGTTATCGCCTTTATGCCAGATTCTGAGAGACAGGAACGCCCTTTCGATGGCTTTGGCTTTATTACTCTTAGCGTGATGATTGCCTGCATTCAGCTTATTCTCGACCGGGGGGAACAGGTCGACTGGTTTTCTTCCAAAGAAATTCTGTTTTATGCCGCCATGATCGGCTCTTCCTTATGGATGTACAGCATCCATACCTGGAAAACCAAACACCCCTTTTTAAGCCCGGAGATATTTCTAGATAGAAATATGTTAACCAGTCTTTTCTTTATCTTTTTTGTTGGCATCATATTGTTGGCATCAATGGCTTTATTACCACCTTATATGCAAAATTTAATGGGTTACCCCGTTATCGATGTTGGACTTTTGATGGCACCGCGCGGCATGGGCATCATGGTATCTATGATGATAGTCGGTAAACTAACTGATCGAATGGACTCCAGAATCCTGATCTTTTTCGGTATGCTTTGTACGATGGGATCACTCTACGCGATGACCTTCTTTTCCATCTATGTGCCACCTGGCACCTTGGTATGGACCGGCGCCTTACAAGGCTTTGGCTTGGGTTTTATTTTCGTCCCTTTAAACACTATTGCCTACAGCACACTGGCACCTCGACTTCGTGCTGAAGCAGCCAGTCTGTTTAGCCTGGTAAGAAACCTGGGTAGCAGCGTAGGAGTTTCTATTGTGACGGTCATGTTAACGAGAAATCTGCAAATTAATCATGCTTATTTGTCAGAGAATATTACAGCTACCTCCTTGGGTATTTCCTGGCAACAGGTTCCTGCCAGTATTATGGCTGATGCTGCAGGAGTATTAGCGATGCTTGACGCTGAAATAACACGTCAAGCGCTGACTATCGCCTATATCAATGATTTTAAGCTGATGATGTGGGTGGTGATGGCCGCAACACCCTTGGTGCTGCTCTTCAAAAATAAACCAAAAGCAGATGCAACAGCACTTACGCAAACTGCTTAAACCTTAAGCACTGCTTGCCTTTTCATCAGCGTTTCCCTTAGCCTTCATATTAAAGCCATTTATAGATTTCTTTCCAGGAAGCGCTTTTTCCCGTCATCAGAGTCGTGAAACGATAAATTTTTCCGCACAAAAGAATAACCAGATAAAGCGTTACAAAATTCACCAGGAATGCTACTGCAAATTGCCAGACAGGCACATCAATCAGCAGCATGCGTGCCGGTATAACCAGAATAGCCGCAAAAGGTAACATGGATCCTACCAGACCCAAGGTACTGCCAGGATTATTGACAACTGTAAAAGCCAGTAAAAATGGCACAATAATAAGCATCATAACTGGAAACATCACAGATTGAGCGTCCTGCGGATTATCAAACATGGCTCCAAAGGCAGCAATTTAAAGAGTGGGTGTCCTCTATACTTTTCCTACTTTTCCTGTGAATCCCCGGGTTTTTTATTCTGCCGTAAATACCGTGCCCGAGTGAGTATGGGAAGCCAGTCATACCGACAAGCCTGAGCAACGCTAAAACATAAAGAAATGTTTGCCACAAAGGTGAAAATAATCTATTTTCGACTTCTTGGGACAACATTTGGAATAATAAATATAAAAAAGGGATTTTATGCTCAACCCACCCCTCCTCTTCCTCCGCCTGCTTCTAATCAGTTTACTGCTAATGCTCACTGCCTGCGGTGGTGGAGGAGGAGGTGGCGCCTCGTCAACCGGTAATACGCCAACTGGCAGCGGGTCGCAAAATAATGGTGGTTCATCCAATCGGGTTTCAGAGCCAACTTTTGCTCCTGGAATCGGGCAGGCTCTTCTAGGCCCAATTGTTGATGCAAATGCAGGTCTTTATGAAGAGGGTCGTTTTAATTCTTCACCGGTTTGTACAACAACCACAAGCTCAGCCAATTCAAACCTTGGCCCCGGAGTGCTGGATTTTAGAAACTGTAATGTAAACCCTAACCTTCTGTATCTAATTGTTATTCGCAACGGTTTTGATATTGATGTTAATGATGATGGAAATATCGATACTACGCCCACTTCAAATCAAGGTGTAATCAGAGGACTTATAAGCGGCGAGGATATTCTGGCTGGTGAGTTCAGGATAAATATCCTTACCGAAGTTGCTTACCAGAATGTCTCCGATTTGGTGACGGGCGGCAGCTCTGCAAATGAAATATTGAGTTCACTGAATTTATTTGCAGCACAACTTGTAAGAGAAGATCTGAATGGAGATAACATTATTGATAATTCAGACTTGCTCAGTTTCTCTCCCAGATTAAATGCTGGCTCCTTACAGCAAGATTCAGCGGCTGCTCGAAACGAAATCCTGAATGCCATTTTAACGAACAATCAGGAAGAGCTCAGAATCATGTCTGGACAATTTCTACGTGGGGTGTCAAAAAGTTACTACTTTCGTAATTTTCTGTTAAACAGGCATTCATTTGTTCATTTGGTAATGAACGATTTATTGATTGATGACGATATTCTTTATGTCGTTGGAAGTGATACTGGTGCCAGTGACAACAATCTTGTGATTATGGCTCTGGATATCAGTGATCCGTTGACAATCACCCTTGTGGATGAAGTCGTATTCAGGAATCTGGGGACCGAACCGGGCCAGAGTCAGTTGGCCTATGAGAACGAACACCTTTATATCGCCACAGATGAGGTTGGCTTGTTTGTAGCAGAATTAGATGATTCATCTAATCTATCGGCCTCTCTGGTAATTAATGATGCTGACATACATGCCATAGCGACTGATGGAAATAATCATTTATTTCTGAGTTTTTTTGGTTTTGGAATAAATAATGAATCAGTTTCTTCCTATGATGTCTCAGACCCTTTTAATCCACTACTTCTTGATACTATCAATGATTTGCTGGCTTTTAATATGGAAGTGCAAAATGACCTGCTATATGTCTATGGAGATCTTGCAGTTTTAGACATAACTTCCCCGGAAAATATGCTTGTGCATAACCGCACCAGCCTATCCTCTGGCAGTGGCGAGTCTTTTGCTGTGGATAATGGATTTATCTATTCGGCTTATAACGATGGGGACTCAAATGGGCTCAGAATAGTCAATGTTGGGTCAGAGAATTTTGGTTCCACTTCATTAATTTCAGATATAAATTTTCCCAGTGAAATAATTCTAAATGACAACTTTCTACATTTAATTGTTTATCGGGATCATGTTAACAATCTCTTATTGACCTACCAGATAACGAGTCCAGGAAACCTGAAATTAATCAGCACCAGAATTTCTCCCCTGGCTTTTTATTTAAAAAAACATGATGAGCACCTTGTTGCAAGTAATGGAACTGAATTTTTTATATTAAATAAAGTAGGTTTAACTCAGGGAAGTTCCCCGCTATCAAACAGGTCTCCAATATTTATATCAAGTTCTGAGACTTCTACAGACGATGACAAAATCAAGGTTTTTTACACTGCCAAAGCGATTGACCCGGATGGTGATCAAATCACGTACAGTCTTGTTGAGGGCGATCTGGAATATTTCAGTATCGATGCTGCTTCCGGCGAGTTAAGCACCCGCATCCCCCTGGATTATGAGAACCCAGTTGATCAGAATATGGATAATGTTTATGAATTGACTCTTCGGGCCAGTGACAGTAAGGGAGGGTTTAATTTACTGAATTTCAGTGTAGACGTATCGGATATCGATGAAGCAGCGGTGCCGGTGATTACATCTCCCTCGAACCTGATTCTTCCCGATAATTTTATTGATGACTCAATTTATTTGGTCGAGGCGGAGAATACCTATGAAAATGCAATGATTTATTTTATCAATGGAGGAGCGGATGCGGACTTATTTAGTCTGGATGCATTAACCGGAAGTTTGCAGCTTCAGGATTTTAATACAAGTTTTGATCAACCACAGGACGCAAATGGTGATAACGTCTACGAAGTGGAAATATTTGTCGCACCTTACAATACCAACAGCGGTGCCTACAGCTTATTGAACCTTCGCATCACAGTGGTTGATGCTACGATCAATACCAGCTATCAAGCTGGAGTATTTCGCCCATCGAGTGAGTTCAAAGATGCCTGTGAAGCACCTCGTGACAGTATCACCTATGATGACTTCAAGGGCTCAACTCTGACTGAAAAACACTGGCTACGATCCTGGAGTAATGAAACATACCTCTGGTATAGCGAAATTCCCGATATAAATCCAGCAAGTGATGTCACAGTCTCAGATTATTTTGATGCGCTAAAAACCAATGCGGTGACTCCATCAGGGGCACCTAAAGACCAGTTTCATTACACAGTCCCGACCCAGGAATTTGAACAATTTTCTCAGTCAGGCATCGGTCTTGGATATGGCATTCATTGGATATTTGGAAGCCCTACGCCTCCCCGGGAACTTCATGTTGCCTATGTTGAACCGGGCTCCTCAGCACACTTGGCCGGAATCACGCGCGGCATGCGAATTATGGAAATCAACGGAGAGGATTTGGTTAACGGTAATACACAGGAGTTAGTCAACAATATAAATGCTGCCTTGTTTCCAGACTCAAGCGGGCAGACTCACACTTTCGGTGTGCTTGCTTCAGGAGAAGCGGATACCGGGACATACCCGCAGATTGATTTAACTTCTGAAAACACTGCCTCCTCACCGGTGCTAACTACAAACACAATTGCTACAGCTGGCGGGAATGTAGGCTATTTGGTATTTAATGAACATATCGCTACTGCTGAAAGTGCCTTGATTGATGCAGTAAATGATTTAGCAGATGATTCAGTAACCGATCTGGTACTGGATTTACGTTATAACGGTGGGGGTTTACTGGCAATAGCCTCACAACTGGCCTATATGATTGCAGGGGATGCAAATACAAGCGGACGTATATTCGAAACTACTCAATTCAATGATAAACATCCGGTAATTAATCCGGTAAGCCAACAGGCAATTACCCCCATTCCGTTTATCGATGAATCTATAGGCTTTTCAGAACCTGCAGGCCAAAGCCTGCCGACTCTTGATTTAAACCGGGTTTTTATAATTACCGGTAATGAAACCTGTTCAGCAAGTGAATCAATTATAAATTCACTAACCGGGATAGGGCTTGAAGTTGTGCTGATTGGCAGTACTTCCTGTGGCAAGCCATATGGTTTCTATCCTCAGGATAATTGCGGCACTACCTACTTTACTATCCAGTTTCAGGGTGTAAACGATATCGGGTTTGGTGATTACCCGGACGGGTTTACTCCTGCAAACTCCGGAGATATCGGGGTGACAATCCAGGGCTGTTCTGTTGCCGATGATCTAGGTAAAGAATTGGGAGATATTACAGAAGAAAGGCTGGCAGCAGCGCTTGCATGGCGTGAATCACCGGCTAGCTGTCCGACACCTCCACCAGTTGCAAGTTTATCGACTATTCAAATTTTTCCATTCGACCTGATTTCTATACAAAGTGCTGAGGAAAACTCCTTTTTGCAAAACAATCGTATCCTCTGGATGAAATGAAAATATTTTCACAAGTGACTGAAACCAGGAAAATACTAAAGAAGATTGAGAAGATAATAATCTTTAAAGAATTACACCGAGTCCGTTTGACTGCTTTTATCTACACCTGAAATACCCGGGATTACGAGATAGACAAAGATTTACCGGCCAGGAATTTCCTCTGACTCCGCCAGCACGCAGTTATCATCTGCCAGGCAGCTTTCCTGCAGGAGTTGAACCGTGTCCCATAAAGGAGAGGCAGGTGCGGCGTTGTAGTCCGGTGCATAGCGACCCATGGCCAGATCCAGCGGTGTATTGCCATTGTCATCCATGACCTGTTGCCTGATTCCGTTATCGATCAGGAATTGAATGATCTGGTTCCAGCCCATTCTGGCAGCAGCATGCAATGCCGTCTGACCGTCCACTTCCACCCCGCCACGCTGCGCAGGATGTAATCCGGAAGCTCGGGTGAAATTACCCTGGTCTTCTTCGGGGCGGTAGCGAATCAGGTTGGGATCAATGATGTCTGTAACCGACAGTTCATATTCTTCGGCAATCGGGGGCAGTGTTGGGTCGCCGGTGATGGCGTTGATATCGGCACCGGCTTCCAGCAGCAGCCTGATGGTTTCAATACTGTCTGCTTCGGTTTTATAACGCCCGCGGGTGGGTGCGGGTGACCAGTCGATGCCGGAAACGACCAACAACGGTGTTTGTCCTTTCCCGTTGGGTAAATTCGCCAGCGCGCCATGCTCCAACAGAAGCCTGACGGCTTCGATATCGGCCGCCCGGGCAGCACGTAGCAAGGGAGTCGCGCCGTAGGACAGCGGGTTGTCCACGCCGCGGTCATAAATGGCATTGCGATATGGCGGGCGTAACTTCAACTGCATGTTCGGATTGGCGCCGCGCTCCAGCAACAGCACTGCCACATCATAGCCATCGATAGCTTCCCCGGAAGGAATATCCCGATGTGAGCCAACCGGAATGGTATTCATATCAATCGCGTTATAAAGAGGAGAACGACCGAAGAGGTCCCAGCTGTTCACATCGGCTCCGGCTTCAATAAGCGCTGCCGCCGCTTCAAAATTCATGTTGATCAGGGCCAGATTCAGCGGCGAGACACGGTCCGGATCAACCACATCCAGATCAGCCCCGGCTTCAGCAAGAATCTCGATACATTCGCTACAACCCTGCCTGGCAGCATAATGCAGTGGATAAAAACCGCCCTTGTTCATGTCCTTGGGTCTGGGCTCAGACAGGATTCGGCGTTCCCAGAGCCTGACTGCACTTTGCTGATTCAGCTCAGCACCATGTTGAATCAGCAGACGCAGCATTTCCGGTTGTTCCTGGGCAGCAGCCCACATAAGCGCCGATTGTGAGCCCCAGTTTTCCCGGGCATTGATATCAGCCCCGTGCTCGATGAGTATTTCAGCATAGGGCACATTGCCGGAGCGGGCTGCAATCATTAATGCCGTTTCACCTTCCGGATTTTGCCAGTTGGCATCGGCACCGTGATCCAGCAATGCCTGCAGGATTTCAACATCCCCAAGTTGGGCCGCTTCCGACATGGTCCCTGCGCCATAGTCATTGGCATGGGTGGCATCGGCACCCGCTTCCAGCAAGGCCATGACCAGGTCCTTGTGCCCATAGTGAATGGCATAGAGCAGCGCGGTCGTGCCATCGGATTGTTCTTCATTAACGTCAGCCCCGGCTTCAATCATGGCCAGAGCTTCATCAGTTTCTGCTGCAGCGACCAGATCAGGCAGGGAGTTTTGTGCGAAGGCCAGAGTCGAGTAAAAACCCAGCAGCAAAGTTAGGAGTGAAAGTTTCAGACTGTCTCGAGACATCAGGCTTACCCGCTTTGAGAAGGCTGTCAGGCTAGACTTCGGCAAAAGTGCCGGTGCTGTCACCAAAGGATTCCTCCGGAATACCGGCCCGGTTCAGCAGGGTCAAAAGCAGGTTGGCATGCGGCGTATCCTGCGGATAAGCCAGATGCTGTCCGCCTCTGATAGCACCGGCACCATGACCGAAAACTGCACTCGGCAAGGGATCGTTATTGTGTTTGTTGGAATTGCTCATGTTCGAGCCATACAGAATAATCGAGTTATCCAGCACTGATCCGTTGGCTTCAGGCATGGCATCCAGTTTATCCAGAAAATAGGCAAACACCTGGGTGTGATATTGCTGTATCAGTGCCAGTCTGGCCATTTTCTCCGGATCATCGCCGTGATGGGACAGCGGATGGAAGGCTTCCGATACGCCGATATTGTTGTAGGTTCGCACACTGACTTCTTTTTCCATCATGAAGCTCGCTACATTGGTCAGATTGATCTGGTATGCCAGGGCAATCAGGTCAAACATGATTTTCAGATGCACTTCGAAATCTGCCGGCACACCGACCGGCGCTTCCGGAATCTCGACATTGCTCAAATCCTGTTCCTTCATCATCTGTACACGACGCTCAACTTCACGCACGGAATCCAGATAGTTGGAAACCATGGCCTGATCCTGCGCACCCAGTTTGCGGTGCAGCGAATTGGCATCTTCCATAATGGAATCCAGAATGCTGCCGGTTTCATTGACAATGAAGTTTCGCTCCTGTGCCGTATCACCCTGACCGAACAGCTGGAAGAATAGTTTGCGCGGATCATTCTCAATCGGCAGTGACTGCTGGGGCGTACTGAACGACAGCGAGCTACCGAATGAACAGGAAGTTCCGGGGGCACAGGGGCCGCCATTGGGCGTACCAGCCTCGATTGACGGAAAGGTCGTATCCTGGCCGATATATCTGGCGGCTATCTGGTCTGCAGTCACGCCTTTGCCCGGATCACTGGTATCATTCGGCGCCACACAACGCAGCCAGGTGCCGGCCACAATGCCATGCGGGTTGGAGCTTTCCGCCGGTCTGTTACGCAAACCGGAAACCACCGTCATTTTGTCCTTGAAATGCGCAACCGGCGACAGAATCGGTGAAATATCAAAATTACTGCCGGTTGCAGAGGGTAACCAGCTGTCCATCACCGCACCATGGGGAAAGAAAATAAAGCCCAGACGTGGCTGGGTATTGGCCGCTGTCTGCGCCCAGGCAGTGCTTGCCGGAATCATGGCATCCAGCAAAGGCAGTGCCACACTGGCGCCCAGACCGCGTAGCATGGTTCTTCTGGACAGGTGCTTCTTACTGATAAACATGAGCTAAGGCCTCTGGGCTATGCTTTGTTTTAATTATTTATTCTTTTATATCAACAAGTTTACAGGATTTCGACAGCTTGAGCCTTTCACTCCAGTTTATAAATAGACGACTGTCCAAGCGGACCCTGTTACAGGCCAGCCGTCTGACTGGCGGCAGATTCACCCTGATTCATACTGACCTGCTCCGGTGCCCTGTTCAACCGAAATGCATCGCTGTTGACAATATTCAGCAAGAGGGACGAAAAACGATAATCGTCTGCTTTTGCAGCGTCCACGATGGAGCGCACCAAGGGCATATCCTCTGCTTCCAGACCACGCCCCAGGGCA
This sequence comes from Gammaproteobacteria bacterium UBA5109, assembly GCA_002414385.1. GTDB lineage: Bacteria > Pseudomonadota > Gammaproteobacteria > Pseudomonadales > Pseudohongiellaceae > UBA5109. Next base: position 194,329 of record DHZH01000006.1, on the reverse strand, counting down.
TAGATTATCAGCTTCTCGGTGAAAGACTGCACAAACATTTCCGGACGCTCCAGCAAGGCCTGACGTAACTCGTCTGGACCACTAATCTCTTCACCACTGGGCAGGATACCGGAACTGTCCACCAGGGTAGTTGTAAAACGGTCTCGTTCACGCCAGTGGCCCACCGCATCGAAATTCTCCAGGGCAAAACCCAGCGGATCCATAACTGCATGACAGGCATAGCAGGCAGGGTTTTGTCGATGCTGCTCCAGTCTCTCCCGGACTGTCTGAACTTGTTCACCAAGCTCATTTTCAGCCAGGTTTTCAACATCCGGTGGTGGTTCCGGTGGTGGTGTACCCATCAGGGTTTCCAGAATCCAGGCACCGCGCAGAACCGGGCTGGTTCGGTTGGGATAGGCCGTTGCCATCAACACACCGCCTTTCCCAAGCAAGCCATGACGTACAGAATCTTCAAGCTCCACGCGCCTGAATCGATTGCCTCTTACTGTGCGGATGCCGTAATGCAGCGCCAGTCTTTCATTCAGATAGGAATAATCGGCATCCATCAGGCGCAGAACACTCTGGTCTTCGCGGAAGATGGAATCGACAAAGAGTTCAATTTCACGCACAAAGTCGGGACGCAAATCACCGGCAATGGATGCATAGGGGAAAATATTTTCATCAGGGGAGATCTCTTCCAGTGCCGATAATTCCAGCCACTGATAAGCAAAATTGGAGGCCAGTGAGTGGGACTTTGGGTCGGCCAGCATGCGACTGACCTGGGCTTCCAGAGTAGACGGCTCACTAAGTTCCCCTGCAACAGCCAGATTCAGTAATTCCTCATCCGGCAGACTACTCCAGAGGAAGTATGAGAGTCTGGAGGCCAGATCCAGGTCGCTGATCTCGTAGATGCTACCGGTTTCAAGATCCGGTGGAGCCAGCTCGGCACGATAAAGAAAATTCGGACTGGCAAGAATCCGTGTCAGCGCCAGCCGGATACCTTCCTCAAAACCACCATTGGCATAGCCGGCATCATAAAACTCAAACAGGGGTCGCTTATCGTCTTCACTCAGTGGCCGCCGGTAGGCACGGTAGGCAAAATAATTAATGATTTCTTCAGCACAGGCAGTCTCTTCCGAGACTTCCGTAGGGTAACAGCGGAAGATACGCTCCCGACTCGGGGTTTCACTGATGCCGGTCGGGTTGAAAGGGCCACGGACTTCAAAGGAAGAAAACGAAAGAATGCGATCCTGCGTGGTTCCCGGCAAGTGTGGCTGTAGACGATCATCAGATTCAGCAAAACTGCGGCGCAGGAAAGTAATGCCGATGCTGTGGGGACCGGCAGTGGTGGTGAAACGGATATCCTTGGTGCGTGCATCAAATTCCTGCTGCGGACCGGTCTGGTCCCTGGCCAGCGCAGCCATGTCTTCGGGGCCACCAAGCGTCACTTCATGGATTTTCTCCCCGTCAATGGTGAAGATCATGGTGTTTTCAAATTCAACGTTGTACTTCCACAACGAGACATCGAAGTTAGCCACTGAGATGGAATATTCACCATCGGCCGGAAACCAGTGCTCCACCAGCATGCCGCCCCGGGTTCCCAGTGGCAGGCCTTCAATATGTCCCTGCTGCACACCGCCGCCTTCTGCTCTGGTGGCCAGAGGCAGCTCGGTACGATAGGTCGTGCTGGCCAGTGAAGGAGTTTTGTCACCAACCGACTGTTCAACAATCTGTCTGGCGGCGGAAACATACTGGTCGATAAAGGCTGGCGATACCTGCAAGGCTTCGGCGATATTGTCGAAACCTTCACTGGTATCATCTTCCGGCAGCAAACTGGCCGGATCGATATGCAGGCCGAACAGGTCGCGGATTGAATTGGCGTACTCTTTACGGTTCAGGCGGTGAATGGTAATCGGATGAACATTGTCCCGTTGCCCGGCAGCTTCATCCAGATAATTTTCCAGCCAGGCAACAAATTCATCATTGCGGGCAGCTTCAGGTTTTGGCTGCCCCGCCGGTGGCATCATGCGGCTGCGCAGTTTACGAATCGCCGATTCCCAGACATCGGCATTGTCCGGCACACCGTCAATACTCATCAGGGTAAAATCCACACCGCCGGAATAATCGATGGTGTTATGGCACTCCGTGCAGTATTCGTTCAGAAATTCCCACTGCCCGGGAGACTCCAGTGCGGTAAATTCGTCGATATCCTGCGCCTGAGTGTCGACAGCAAACATGCTACCCGCCATCACGAATAATGCCGGTGCACCAAAGCTGAATTTAGCTCTGTAATTCATAAAGCTGCTCTTGTTTTTTTATTCTTATTCTTTTTTCTTCTGCTCATTATAAAAGGAAAACCCTGTATTTTTCAGTATTTCCAGTGTTGTCAGGCATCCGGAGCCAGATGCGGAATCAGGCTCTGGTGTGCCAGTAATACGAAAGCATCAGGGTCCCCCCAGCGGGCATCAAATTCTGCTGTTGGTGCTGCATCCAGGGTTTCCTGGGGGCTGTTAGCGTTCATGAACAGATCACGGACACGTCTGAATATGGTGTTGTACATCTCACGCATGGCCAGCAGTTCAGCGTAAGTCATGACCGGGCCGTTGGCCGGGACAATGACAGTATCGGCATTGGCCAGACCTATCAGGGTTTCCAGTCCGTTGACCAGGCCGCCGATCCAGCCACCTGTCCACCAGTCGATCAACGGATAAGCGTCATTGGCAATGACACCGCCAGCATGCAGAATATTTTCTTCCGGAAAAAAGACATACATATCACCGTCCGTATGTGCCTGCACGAGATTACCGTACCAGACCGTCGACCCGAAGTGGTCCATGTTGCCATAAAAATAAAAGGTTTCACCGGGGCGTGCTGACTCGGGCAAGGGAGCAAAAGTAAAATCTTCCCAGGGTCGTTCTATCTCCACACCCAGCCAGAGCCGGGTATTTTCATGGGCGAAAATTCTGCTACCGGTCTCACCCAGAATACGGTTGAGTCCGGTCTGTTCGCGATGCCAGTGAGTATTCATCAGGGTGGTGATATTGCCCGAACCGCTGCTTTGCTCAATGCTGTCGAGCAAGGCTTCGGCATTTGCTTCAAGCCCGCCATCCACCACCAGCAATTCTCCGCCAGGGGCACGCTTAACCAGGACATTAGAGCCAGCACCGCTGATCAGGGACAGTGAATCTGACAGCGGATTGACTGTTAATGGTGCATCAGCCGAACAGGCTGTCTGCAGGGTAAGCGAACCCAGGGCAATTCCCGGGACACTGCGACGCACTGCCTTGAGCAGGCTGCGGCGTGAAATGGAAACTGAAAGCCCCTGTGTTCTTGCTGACTGGGTCATACCTTTACTCATAATTTGCCGGGCATGCTGACTTTGAACTGCTCATTCAAACAGCCCGAAAGGCTAGCACGCCCCCGGATAAGGGCGCAATATTTCCGGGCCTGGGATGAATCCAGGATTGTTCGCGGCTAAAGCCGCTCCTACGATAATTCTTCTAAGCGTAAGGGTGGCTTTAGCTACAAGGATGTAGGTTGGGGGCGATAGCAGAACGCGGTAGCCTTAGTCCCGAATCAGACTCAGGGCTTCGTTTAACAACAAGAATGTACTATCTTTGGCCCCTGTTTCACGCAGAGTCGTTCAAACTGTATTGGGGAAAGACGAGAGATGAGTAAAACTTCCTACCAGCCAGGTACCCATTTCCTGCAGATTCCCGGACCTTCCAATGTTCCGGAACGGGTATTGCGAGCCATGGCCCAAGCGGTAATCGACCATCGCGGTCCGGAGTTTCCGGAACTGACACATGCTGTTCTGGATGGTATCAAGCCGGTATTCAATACCGAAGGCCCGGTTTTCATCTACCCGACATCAGGCACCGGCGGCTGGGAATGCGCTCTGCTCAACTGCCTGTCGCCGGGAGACAGGGTCATCGCCTATGAGACTGGCCACTTTGCCACCCTCTGGAAAGAAGTCGCTGACAAGCTGGGGCTGGATGTCCTGTGGCTGACCGGCGACTGGCGTCACGGCATTGATGCTGCGCGCATAGAAGAAGCCTTGCGAGAAGACACAAAGCACGAGATCAAGGCCGTCATGGCCGTGCATACAGAAACCTCCACTGGCGTGACCAGCCGTATTGATAAAGTTCGCCAGGCCATCGACGCGGCAAATCATCCGGCATTGTTGCTGGTGGATGCGGTTTCCTCCATTGCCTGTACTGAATTCTTTCATGATGAATGGAGAGTGGATGTCACCATCTCGGCTTCGCAGAAAGGCATGATGTTGCCACCCGGCCTGAGTTTCAATGCTGTAAGCGACAAGGCCATGCAGCAGGCTGAAAAATCAAGATCCTGTCATTCATACTGGCGCTGGGATGCCATGCAGAGTTTCAACGAAAAAGGCTATTTCCCCTACACACCCAGTACCAATCTGCTCTATGGCTTGCGTGAAGCACTGACCCTCTTGGAACTGGAAGGGCTGGAGAATGTCTTTGCCAGACACCGTCGGCTGGCGGCTGCAACCCGGGAAGCCGTTGCTGCCTGGGGTCTGGAAAACCTTTGTCTGGATGCGGAAGAATTCTGTAATTCCACCACGGCAGTTCTCGTGCCGGAAGGCCATGATGCCGACGCCCTGCGTACCCTGATTCTGGAAAAATTCAATATGTCACTGGGCACCGGGCTGGGCAAAATGAAAGGCAAAATATTCCGTATCGGACATATCGGGGATTTCAATGAGCTGATGCTTGCCGGCACCCTGGGTGGCGTGGAAATGGGGCTGCAATTATCAGGCATCCCCTATAAAGCAGGGGGCATCAACGCCGCCCTGGATTATTTGGCTAAACAATAAATGAAAAGGTATGGATAGTGGCTTAGTCTGAAATATGGTGTTGTTTTATTCGGGCTTATTCGGGACTACAGTCCCTCCTGCGTTCAGGATAGCTTTCGTAGGAGTGGCTTCAGCCACGAACAACATCAGGTTTACCTCAAATTGATCTACTAACGGTATAGGGTGTCCGAGTAAAAACGTTTTACTCTGACACCTTTTAAAAAACAATAACAAAAAGGATACACCATGGATGCATCCAATGCGGTGATCGACAGCGCCGCGATTTCATTACTTGGCTTCGCTGCCGTTATTTTTCTCTTACTGTTTTTGATTGCCAAATGGAAATGGCATGTCTTCTTTGCCTTGCTAGTGCCAATTATGCTTTTCGGTATTTTACCGGGCGTTCAGCAAAACAATTTTATCGACGCCTTTGAAAACGGCTTTGGCAATACGCTTGGTTCGATCGGTGTGGTTATCGTGCTGGGCTCAATCATTGCCGAAGCGCTCAAGCATACCGGCGCCATTCAGGTGATTACCCGTTCCATGGTGAACCTGGTCGGCTCTCAGCGCATGCCGCTGGCATTGACCCTGACCGGCTTTATTGTCGGCGTGGCAATTTTTTCCGATGTCGCCTACGTGATTCTGAATCCGCTGGTGCACTCAGCTGCCAAAACCATGGGCATGAGTATTGCCGCGATGTCCACCGGCCTGGTCGGCGCCCTGCAGCTAACCCACGCCATTGTGCCCCCGACTCCGGGTCCGCTGGCTGCGGCCGCACTGGTCGGGGCCGATATCGGCAAGACCATTATGTTCGGCAGTCTCGCCTGCCTGTTCGGTTCGCTGGCCAGCTGGGCCTGGGGTGTTTATGTTGCAGGGCCGCGCGTCAAAACCATGGCCAGTGATGAATTTGAAGGCATTTCCGTGGAAGATCTGGACAATGACAGCGCCACGGAATTGCCCAGTACCCTGAGCTCCTATACGCCGATTGTGATTCCCATTGTATTAATCGGCACGCAAAGTATTGTCACCCTGGCTTTCCCGGAAGGCCATATACTGCGCACCATCTTTTTATACCTGGGCTGGCCGGTCGTGGCACTGTCCATTGGTGTGTGGCTGGCCTATCGCAATATCACCAGCGAGGATGACCGGCAGAAAGCCAAGGACCAGTGGGTCGAAAACGGCCTGAAAACCTCAGCCATGATTCTGGTGGTGACCGGTCTGGGTGGATCACTCAGTGCCATTCTCAGAGGGACTCCCGCAGTCGATTTTATTGCCAGCCTGTTTGCCGATTATGGCTTGCCGGCCATCATGCTGCCCTTTGTGATTGGTATTATCGGCAATATGATTACCGGCTCTACAACCGTAGGAGTCATTACTGCCGGTTCGCTGGTGGCGCCGATGCTGGGGATTCTGAATCTGTCTCCGGAAGCAGCCATGCTGGCCGGTGCCAGTGGTTCGGTGATTATCAAATACGTGAACAGTTCCTACTTCTGGGTCTGTACTTCCCTGTCCAGACTGAGCGTCCCCGATGCCATTTTCAGCTACGGTGGCGCAACCCTGGTTGGCGGCCTGGTGTCTTTCCTGAGTGTCTGTGTAATGTGGACTATCGGCCTGATCTGATCAAATCGGGGACAGACCCTATTTAAAAAAGTGGGGTCTGTCCCTAATTTTCAAGCGCCATCTCCAGTACACGGGCTACATGCAAAGCCTTGCGACTGGTGCCGTGTTCAATCTGGGCCCGGCAGGAAGTACCGTCCGCCACCAGCAGAGCCTGCTCATCGGCCCTGATTGCCGGAAACAGCGACAGCTCGGCCATCTGCAGGGAGGTCTCATAGTGTTCAGCTTCATAGCCGAAGGAACCGGCCATGCCGCAGCAGGATGAGTCGATGGTTTCCACTTCAAGTTCAGGAATCAGTCCAAGAACTTTTGTCACTGGTGACATCACCGAGAATGCTTTCTGATGACAGTGACCATGCAGCAGGGCATTTTTGTGTGGCAGTGCTTTCAGGGCTAGCTTAAGACGTCCTTCATCCAGTTCCTGCGCCAGGAATTCTTCAAACAGCAAGGCAGAATCAGCCAGTTTTTGTGTCGCCTCCCCTGGCAGAAGAGCCAGGTATTCATCGCGCAGGGTCAGCAAGCAGGACGGTTCCAGTCCGACAATCGGTATTCCCCTTTTTGCATATGGATGTAGCGCATCAATCATGCGCTGCGCTTCAATGCGGGCTTCATCAAGCAGACCGTTACTGAAAAAGGTACGTCCACAGCACAGTGAACGTGAACTGTCTCCGGCCTGCGGCAGAATGACTTTGTAACCGGCCGCCTCTAGTACATTAAAAGCAGCTTGGGCGTTTTCAGTCTCAAAGCAGCTGTTAAAGGTATCAACCAGCAGCACAACCTCTGGGCTGCCCTCAGTTTTTTCTGCTGGCGACTGCGGGTTAAATTTACCTGCCTGCCAGCGCGGCAGTTTACGTTTGGCACTAATCCCCAGTGCCCACTCGGACAGTGTTGCCAGGCCTGGAACCTGATCGCGCAGGTTCATTAAAAAGCTCAGCGCCTTGAATTTTCCGGTATGACGCGGCAGATAGGCGAAGAGACGATCCCGCAGGGAAATGCCATGCTTCTGATGATAATGATGCAGAAACTCGCTTTTCATTTTTGCCATATCGATACCGGTCGGGCATTCGCGTTTGCAGCCCTTGCAGCCGACACACAGTTCCATGGTCTGGTACATCTCATCTGAAGTGTAAGCACCTTCGCCAAGCTGTCCGGTCAGGGCCAGTCGCAGGGTATTGGCTCGCCCGCGTGTCAGATGCTGTTCTTCCTTTGTCACCCGGTATGAGGGACACATGGTGCCGACATTGGCTTTGCGACAGGCTCCATTGTTGTTACACATCTCCACCGCGCGATCAAAGCCGCCCCAGCTTTGCCAGTCAAAACTTTCACTGATCTGAATGGGCTGGTAATCAGGCGGAAAACGCATGATCCTGCGATCATCCATACAGTGAGGATTGACAATCTTGCCGGGATTAAACAGGCCGGTCGGATCAAAAAACTGTTTTACTTCCTCAAAATTCTTCACCATACGCGAGCCAAACATTGGCTCATGAAATTCAGATCGGGAAATACCATCGCCGTGTTCCCCGGAATGAGACCCTTTGTACTCACGCACCATCTCCATGGTTTCTTCGGCAATGGCGCGCATTTTACTGGCGCCTTCTTCCTGTTTCATGTTCAGCACCGGCCTGACGTGCAGGGTGCCGACAGAGGCATGCGCATAGAAAGTACCTGTTGTCCCATGTTTATGAAAAATATCCGTCAGGCGCCGGGTATACTCGGCAAGGTCTTCCAGTCGCACGGCACAGTCTTCAATAAAGGAAACCGGTTTACCGTCGCCTTTCATCGACATCATGATATTCAGGCCGGATTTACGTACTTCCCAGATGGCATTCTGAAATTCATTGTCAGTGGCCTCGACCACTGCATCAGGGAAACCCAGGTCCGCCATCAGCTCCACCAGCCGAGCCAGACTTTTTAACTGCTCATCCCGGTCTTCTCCGGCAAATTCCACCAGCAAGAGTGCCTGAGGTTCGCCTCTGACAAACTGATTGACGGTATCGGCAAAAATCGGAATTTCCCGCGCCAGGTCGATCATGGTCCGGTCCACCAGTTCCACGGCGGAAGGATCCAGCCTGACGATATGCTGGGTGGAATCCATGGCCTCGTAAAAAGTCGGGAAATGGCAGACTCCAAGCACCTTGTTGGGCGGAATGGGCTGCAGATTCAGGTGTATGCGCTGAAAAAATCCCAGTGTGCCTTCCGAACCCACCAGCAGACTGGCCAGATTCGGCTGCTCCTTGAGTAGCTCATCGATGTTGTAGCCACCGACCCGACGCAGGAGATCCGGAAAGCGGGCTTTGATTTCTTCGGCTTCCCGTTGTCCGAGTGCCAGCAGTTGTTCGACCAGAGTTATATTCGGTGCCAACGGGTTTTCACTTGCATCCAATTTTCTGAAATGTGCACGACTGCCATCTGCCAGCAAGGCTTCAACCGAGCGGACGTTATGCACCATGTTGCCGTAACGGATTGAACGTGCACCGCAGGAGTTGTTACCCGTCATGCCGCCGATGGTGGCACGATTGGCCGTGGATACATCGACCGGATACCAGAGACCATGCTGTTTCAGTTGCCGGTTAAGCTGGTCAAGGACCATGCCGGGATGTACACAGGCCGTGCGCTCCTGTTCATTGAACTCCAGCAATTGATTGAGATATTTCGTAGTATCTATCAGCAGGGCTTTGCCAATGGCCTGACCGTTCTGGGATGTCCCTCCGCCTCTTGGTAATACCGGCACGCCCTCCTCGGCGGCAATCTGCACGGCGATTTCGACATCCTTCTCAGTACGTGGCACCACCACGCCAATCGGCATTAGCTGATAAATGGAGGCATCAGTACTGTAGCGGCCACGGGAAAAATTATCGAACAGGACATCGCCCTGTAATTCCTTTTGCAGGCGTTCCTGCAGGGGGCTGAGTTTCAGGTTGGCAGTCATGGAAATCTGGTGAACCTCTAATGCCGAGAACAGGAGTTATACCATTGTTAATCTGCCTGCAACAAACATCCTGTCCCCGGACAGTACAATAGCAATATTATAGCGACTTAATCAGCGTTCCCTTATAAACCTGTGCGAAATTTAATCAGGCGAACAGGAGATAAATCCCATTCATTGCCAGCAAGACTCCGACTGAGCGTGTCAACCAGCGGGCAATATTCATAAAATGCTGATCACTCATGCGATCCAGCAGCACCTTACCGGTGCTGGTCCCCAGCAAAACCAGTGGCAAAAGCAGCAAAAACCACCAAAAGGGGAAAGTCAGTTCAGTTTCTACCAGTGTCGAAACAATAATTCCATAATAAATCAGTTTGGCAAAATGTCCGACACCCTGGGTAAAAGCCTTGGTACTGACTATCTCATGCCTGGTCATGTTACTGGTCAGGTAAAAATAATCCAGCAGGGGACCGGATGCCCCGGCAAACATCTGGAAAGTAGTCACCAGAAAACCACAGAGTGCGGCCATGACCGGGCTACGTATATTCGGTTGAAAAGAGTCGGGCAAGGCGAAACCGATCCAGGGCATCAGGCCCAGGGCAATCAAGACCACAGCCTTTTCCGGGAAATAGCTGATGAGGTAAAAGCCCAGCAAAGCCAGCGCCCAGCCAATCAGAAACCAGGCCACAATCGACCAGATAATATGCTGGCGAGTCATCCAGGCCCGGGAGATATTGGACAGTAATTGCGCTGCACCATGAATGACAAAGGCATCGCGTACCGGCAGCAATATGCTGAGCACACCCATCAGGATGATACCGCCAGCCATGCCGAAAACTCCGGAGATAAAACTCGTCCCCAGTACTGCCAGACAGACCGTAATTATGACGAACATAAATGAATCCATGAAAACAGGAAGCGAAAGCTGCGCCCCCTGCCAGCGTTTATTTTAAATAACAACAATTCACAAGCACCCTTTTAAGTCTATTACAGAGCGTCCAATTTATTGTTGAAAAATGCCTTGCAAGAAAAGGCTGCCCGGCTACCAGATGCAATGAGAGTATTTTTATCTATTATCGCGGTTTCATTCCTGACGAATGCGGTAAATTGAAACCTGATCTGACAAAGAAGCCGGCAGTAGCACGCCATCGACGCCTACGCTCAGCTGATGACCAAAGCCAGCAACTTTACCAAGAAACCTGCCATCCTGCGGATCAATTTTTACCAGCACGGATTCGCGCATCGACACCGATCGCGGTTCTGCACTCAGATATAAATCTCCATTTGGCGCAAAATCGATACTTACCGGTCGACCATGGGTCTGCCACTCGCGCAGGTATTCTCCTTCCGCTGTGAATAACTGGATACGGCCGTTCTCACGATCGGCAACATAAACTGTTCCGTCAGGAGAAATAGCCAGACTGTGTGGCAGATTGAATTCACCCGGCCTGGTGCCACGGCTGCCCCACTCAAACAATTGTTCACCCTCGGCATTGAGTACCACGATGCGCCCGTTAGCATAACCGTCCGCAACATAAATCCGTCCGTCGGGAGCAAATGCAACATCGGCTGCTCCCCGCTGAATCCGGCTGATGTCCGGCACGTCTCCCAGGTCAATATCCAGCAGCATTTCACCCCGGGAAGAAAATTTCACAATGCGGGAAGTCATGGCATCGACAGTCCAGACATTCCCCTGTGGATCCAGGCGAATACCGTGCGGATAGGAAAACAGACCGGCACCAAATGAACGCAGCACATTACCGTCAGGATCCAGCACTATCACCGGATCATAATCAGTATTGCGCTGAAACAGGTAAACATTGCCCTGAGCATCACCGGCCATGGCAGAAATGCGCGCAATTTCCATGGATGGATTAATTTCAATATCAATACGCTGTACTTCCATCTCCGGGGTAACAGCAAGCGCGCGGCGCAATAAATAATCCGTGCCCTTATCGGGGCCGAAAATTTCGTCGTCAACCTGCGCATGGGTAGACAGACTCAATAAAGCTGCCAGACAAAAAGCTGGAAAGCCTGTTATTTTATTAGCTGAAAACAGCATTACTGATATCTCCCGGAATGCTTGCTGGTTAGTAAGAGTTTTCCTGGGGCAGTTCCCTAGAGCAATTCGTAAAAACCAATAATCACGTAAGGCTCTTCACCTTCCTCAAGACTTTCCGGAACATCCAGGGTACCGAGAAACATGGATTCATTCAGATAATCGTAGGGGCTGTCCAGGGGTGCTTCCAGATCAATAACAGAACGACGATAGCTCTCACCATTTTCCCTGGTGACCGACGTAACCTGGTTGATTACCTGAATCAGGTAGCCGTCATGAGTGCGCAGCAGATAGCGGGCATAGAGTTCAGTGACACCATCGGGTCGCACCAGTTGCCAGTCTTCACCACCGGGCACCACCTCACCATGAATATCCGGGCCTTCAAAACTGCCACCGGTAATCGGTATCACCCGCCTGAGTCCCCGTTTGCTTTCACCCAGAATCAGGACCGGGGCAATGGTCACTTTTGCTGTCCAGGCATGGCGCGTTTCAAAGTCAAACTCGGGCATATGAGGTACTTCCTGTGCAGCCGCGAAATTAATGCAAAAGAATGTGAAAAAGATGTAAACCAAACTGGCGGAAAAACGTTGCTTTATTGTCATTATGCTTACCTGCTATGAAAAAAGGAAAATCAGGCTCCATGATATCGTTCCAATGCTCCCTGTCCAATCCAGTACACCAGAACCGCTTGATAAACAGGCAAATTGAGCCTTGATAAGCGGTTATTTTCTGCAAAATACATGCATTTCAGTCCCGGGCTACCTATAATAGCCGGCTTGTTAAAAATCAAAAAAATATTTAAAAATCAGCAGCTTCTATAATAGATGAACTTATTTTCAAAAACAGCAGGATCAGCTAATAACACATTTTTATTCTCACTAGTGTTATTAGTTCTGCCGGCATCCAGCCTGCAGGCCCAGACTGCCAGTCTCAATCAGAAAAACTTCAATATTCCCCGCGTTGAGCAGGCACCACAGATTGATGGCCGCCTGTCTCCGGGGGAGTGGGATAACGCTGTCGTCATTACCGACCTGCACGAGTCTCAGCCGGTGGAATTCTCTGACCCTGAATACCCCACTGTGTTCAGGATGATGTACACGGATGATGCCCTGTATTTTTCAGCCTACGTCTATGATGACCCTGAACAGTTAACAGCAACCGTAATGCGCAACGAAACCTCGCTGCGCTTTGAGGACCAGGTTGGGCTCATTATTGACCCCTTTAACAATAAGCGCAGTGGCTACCTGTTCCAGACCAACCCGAACGGTGTCCGTCACGAAGCGATTTACACCAGTGCCACCAGCTTTTCCTTTGACTGGGCTACTATCTGGAATGCCAATGCCGAGCTTGTTGAGGATGGCTGGACTGCAGAAATGGAAATCCCCTTTAAAAGCCTGACCTTTAATCCGGAAAATGAAACCTGGGGTGTTAACTTCACCCGTCAGAATATGACCAGTCAGTCAAATATGGCCTGGTATTCATACAATGGCCAGACCAACCCGGCAAATTCCGGTGAAATGACGGGATTTCGCAATTTGAATCAGGGTGTCGGGCTGGACCTGATTCCGTCCTTCAGTACCGACTACCGTGAAAATTATGTCACTGATTCATCGTCTTCCGATTTCAATCCTTCCTTTGATCTGACTTATAAACTCACCAGCTCAATGAACCTGACAATGACCTGGAATACGGATTTTGCCGCGACAGAAGTCGATGATATACAGCTGGACCTGGATCGCTTCAGTACCCGCCTGCCGGAAAAGCGGTCTTTCTTTCTGACTGACATGGATATTTTCCAGTTCGGCAACAGTGGCGGTTTCTTTTTTGGTGGCAACAACACACCACAAGCCTTTAATTCCCGGAATATCGGCCTGAGCGATGATGGTACGCCGGTCGACCTGACCGGTGGCGCCAAACTCAGTGGACGCATAGCCGGTTTTGATGTCGGTACGCTAGTGATTCGTCAGGAAGAGTTCAACAATGTTGATCCGACCAATATTTATATCGGCCGGGTCAAGCGTACCGTGCTGTCGCAATCAGAACTTGGCGCCATCATTACCAACGGGGACCCAACTTCCAATGACAGCAGCTCCACTCTGGGCGTCGACTTTACTTACCGTAATACCAGACTTAGCAATAATCGAAATGTGGTTTCAACATTCTGGGTACAGCAGACCGACAACCCTGGTATTGAAACAGAGGATATGGCCTGGCATGCTGATATTGATTTCCCCTCCAATGATTCCTGGTATGCCAGTGCCACGATAGAAGAAGTCCAGGAAAATTTTGATCCGCGTCTGGGTTTTGCCAACCGGACGGGTGTACGTCAGTATGATGGTGAAATCGGTAATAACTGGATTTTCCGCGATCACCCTTTCCTGCGGGAAATCACTACTGAATTCTCTGCCACCCAGTATGATTATCTCGACAGCGGTGACTTGCAAAGCCGCACCCTGGAATGGAATCCAGCCAACTTTGAGAACCTGCGTGGCGACCAGCTGAATATTGAAATCAGCAATGAAAGACAGGTGCTGCTGCCAGGAGAACGTGCGCCACTGGCAAGACTGGGCGTGATTATTCCTCCCGGTGAGTACGATTTTACGCGTTATCAGGCTTTTTACAGTACGAGCCAGTCCCGGCCTTTTTCATATGGCTTCCGGGTGCAGCTTGGTGATTACTATAGCGGACGTGCCAGAGAACTGCAGAACAGAATTGACTGGCGTCCCAGCTCCAGACTGTCCTTCAATCTGTCTTACAACTACAACACTTATGATATGCCCGGACAGACAGTTGATACCCGGGTCATAGAATTCGAAAATGTGCTGACCTTCAGTCCTTCGCTGTCCATCGTCAACCTGATCCAGTATGAAAATGTCAGTGACTCCATCGGCTTCAATTCACGTCTGCGCTGGAATCTGCAAAGCGGCCAGGATATCTGGTTTGTACTCGGTCATGGCATGCGCGACGAGGATGAAGATGGACATTTCACTGATACCGAGTCAACAGCCACCTTCAAAATCCGTTATACCCTGAGATACTGATAACGGCAGTACCAGGTCGAAAAACCTGATAAATCATACATCTGTCTTTATAATGTGCCCGTAAATACTGCCGAGTGCTTAATTTCCCGGACAAGACAATCGATGAAAATAATAATCGGGCGCAACATGATCAGGCATTCAATCACCTGGATTCTGGCGATTTTGCCGGTTTTCCTGTCGCCCGGGGTACTGTCACAGACTGTCGATTTAAATAACAAGCGCTTTGATATTCCTCTGGTACAGGAAGCGCCTGTGATTGACGGCCGGATTTCTCCCGGGGAGTGGGACCGGGCTACCATTATTGAAGACCTGCATGAAACCACACCGATAGAATTTTCCGCAACGGAGGAACGCACGGTCTTCAGGGTCATGTATACCGAAGATGCCCTGTATGTTTCTGCCTATGTTTATGATGATCCGAATCAGCTAACTGCGGCTGTCCTGCGCAACGAAACATCCCTGCGCTGGGAAGACCGTGTCGGCATCATCATCGATCCTTTTAATAACAAACGCAGCGGCTACCAATTTCTGACCAATCCCAATGGCGTCCGCCATGAAGCCATCTATACCAGTGCAACCTCACAGTCATTTGACTGGGCGACCATCTGGGAAGCCGATGCCGAAGTGGTCGAGGACGGCTGGACCGCCGAAATGGAAATTCCTTTCAAGAGCCTGACCTTTGATCCGCAAAATGATACCTGGGGCGTCAATTTTACCCGCGACCAGATGTCCAGCCAGTCTGCCATGGCCTGGTATTCCTATAATGCCCAGACCAATCCGGCCAACTCAGGCGAGATGAGCGGACTGAGAAATTTAAATCAGGGTGTCGGCCTGGACCTGATTCCTTCTTTCAGTACTGATTTTCGCGAGAACCATGTGGCAGGTTCATCAGATACTGAACTGAATCCTTCATTTGACCTGACCTATAAGCTCTCCTCTTCCCTGAACCTGACCATGACCTGGAACACAGACTTTGCCGCCACGGAAATTGATGATATCCAGCTTGATCTGGATCGCTTCAGTACACGGTTGGCAGAAAAACGTTCATTTTTCCTGACCGACATGGATATTTTCGAATTCGGCAGCAGTGTCGGCCGATTCAACAACAGTACCCAGGATCCGTTCAATTCAAGAAATATTGGCCTGAATAATGGTACACCCGTAGACCTGACCGGTGGTGCCAAACTGAGTGGACGGGTTGCCGGCTTTGATGTTGGTTCACTGATTATCCGCCAGGAAGAAATCAACAATATTGATCCCACCAATATTTACATCGGCAGGGTCAAACGCAGCATATTGTCCCAGTCAGAACTGGGTGCGATCTTTACCGAAGGCGACCCTGCTTCCAATGACAGCAGCTCCACCATCGGTGTTGATTTCACTTACCGCAATACGCAGCTGGCAAATAACCGCAGTTTTGTCTCAAACTTCTGGATACAACAGTCCGACAACCCCGGCGTGGATGGGAATGACAGCGCCTGGTATCTGGACTTTGATTACCCTTCCAGTGATTCCTGGTATATCAGTGCCCGAGTCGAAGAAGTTGAGGAAAACTTTGACCCGCGTCTGGGCTTTTCCAATCGCAGTGGAGCCCGTCAATATTTTGCCACCATCGGTGACAACCATATCCTGATTAATAATCCTCTGTTGCAGAAAATCAGCTACAGTCTCAGCGGCATTCAGTATAACTACCTGGACAATGGTGATCTGCAAAACAGAAACTTTTACCTGAATGCGTTAACTCTGGAGAGCCCGGGAGGCGATGAATTTCAATTTAACATCAGTGATCAGGTCCAGGTTCTGCGGCCCGGTGAGCGAGCTCCATTGGCGGGACTGGGTGTGATTATTCCGCCAGGTGAATATGAATATACACGCTACCAGCTAAACCTCTCTTCCAGTGAATCACGACCTTTCTCAGTCTCGCTTGACGGCACAGTTGGTGATTATTATTCCGGACGCAGCTGGGAATCTGAAGCCGGTGTGAACTGGAAACCCAATGCCAATCTGTCCTTCGATTTTTCCTACGAGTACACCCAGTACGACATGCCGGGGCAGACCGTTGATACCCGCGTTGTGGAATTCGAGAACGTCATCACCTTCAGCCCTTCACTGTCCATCGTCAATCTGATTCAGTATGAGAACGTATCCGATACGATTGGTTTTAATTCCCGCCTGCGCTGGAATCTGCAATCCGGACAGGACATCTGGTTTGTACTGGGACATGGCATGCGTGACGAGGATGAGGACGGCGACTTCACCGACCTCGAATCCACCGCCACTTTCAAGATCCGCTATACCCTGCGCTATTAATCAGCGAAGTACTATCTGAGGAAAGCCGGGCAACCGGGGAAATAGTTTTCCTCGGCTTCATGTTCGGCACACCAGTCTTTCACCCGCTGAATACCGGGGTTCACCATATCGATGACTTCCTGATAGCTCATGACTTCCATGTGGACGGGAACATTGATATCAACTTCAAGATTACGGTACTCGATATTATCCAGCCAGCTGTCTCCCCACCACTGTAGATCCTCTGCGGCAGTAGCTACGTCTGCCTCGATAATCATGTTGTGTTCGGGGACATAGGCAAACAGATTATCTGCCGTGTGGTTGTTGTTGATGGTGTGATACAGCTCGACGCGCATGCTGTCATCCTCCAGCACCATGGAGTCATCCACCGGAATAAACTCCAGGGTTTCACCATTGCGCTCCAGGTCATCCGGAAAATTCGGTGCCGGGTGTGATGCCATTTCCTCAAAAATCACGCCATTATTGCGCCGCGAAATCACGGTTAATCCTTCCGCAATCGCCTGACGCAGGCCACGGGTATGATCAAAATGATGATGTGAGACGATGACTTCGGTCACAGGTTTTTCCGGCACGATGGTTCGTGCCAGCGCCACGACAGCCTTGACCCTGTCGATTCCACCGCCGACTTCATACAGTGTCATGTGATCAGCAAATTCAATCACCATGGTGCCCCCGGTAATGCGCCAGATGCCACGGGCCACGGCTTCGACTTCCAGAGAGTCGGGATCAAAACCGCCCGGTATTTCCTGTGCCAGGACTTCCTGTGGTGCCGACAGATCTTCGATTTCTGTATCCAGGTAATAACCGTCAACCCACATTTTAAAGTACTCGACATCACGCCAGTCCTGTTTGGTGTTATAACCCAGCGGCAGGTAAACACCGTCATATGGAATGAATCCGGTGTAATGCGTGGTGTAGGTGACTTCCCCCAGATTCTGCTGCGGAGTCACCCAGCGAATCCAGGCCGGCAGATTCATCGGCGGACGAATCGCCAGGGTCAGCTCATCATCTGAGTCGAGGGTGATATCCACCAGAGTCAGGCCGCCTTCCTCCCGGCGATTACCTACCCGGTCATCAGATTCCAGCGCGGCACGCACGGCAACCAGCGGATTGGTGTGCATCCACATGCGCAGATTACGCACATCGGCGGCACTGCGGCGACTGGCAAGGCCAGCTTCATTCAGGGAATAGGCAATATCTCCATCGAGACTGCCATCAAGAATCTGTCGTTGCAGGGCAAAATCATGGCCCCGGTATATGGCAAAGGGGAACAGGTCATTATTGCGTTCCTGCTGATAGTAACGGTTGTTTTCCAGGTCATAGATACGGCGCAGATCATTGGCCTGTATATATTTCTGCGGTGCATTCGGCAAGGCCGTGATATTGCCCCCGCCATCCTGATAGGCGTAATGTGCATAGCCCATCAAGGTGACATTGCGCACCTGCATGATGCGCTCTTCTCCGCCCATGGCTTCAGCCACTGCGGCGATGGCATCCTCAGCAGTTGTTCCTGGCACGCTGCCGCTGGCTGCTGTATCCCCAGCTTCAGGAGTCACCTGAACTTCCTGAACAGTATTCTCAATAATGCCTACTTCGGCAGGGGACATTGATTCTTCCTGTGGTGAGCAGGCAGCCAGTAGAAAAGTTGCTACTAAAATTCCAGTCGCAGTAAATTTATTCTTGGTTTTTATTTTCATTCTTCAGACTCCATGTATTTATTATTATATTCAGAAGAAATACGCATCAGTTACATTCGGATGCTTCCCAGTTACTGCCATTTTCCTCGTATTTAAAATGAGTACTCCAGATAATTTCCTCACTCAAATATACAGGATCAGTGATAATGCTGGTAACAATTAGCCAACGGTCTCCGTTCGGCGCATCTACAACACGATAAAAATCATTAATTTCCGTCTCAGCACTATAAGGGATGCCATTACGTTGTAGAAAAGCCGGACTCAGCCTGCTGGTTACTGCCCTCAGGTTCCCGCCTTCAAAACTTCTGGGACGCCCACCAAATCCCAGGCCCCGGGTTTGGGGTTCTTTATACCAGTGTGCAACAGTATGCCCCTGCAGACTCGGGTCAACAGATTCAGGATTGCTTTCATCATCAAAATGTAACAGTCGTGTCTGGCTGCCGGCACTGAAATCTATACGTAAGGTTTCTTCATCCTGCCAGCTAATGTGAAGTCGCCCCGGATAACGGATTATTCCCGCTCCACCAAAGGCCAGACAGGATTCAATGTCGCTGTCGTTCGGTGCCCAGGCCAGAGCCAGCTCCTCACCGGCATCATTCAGAGGAATACTGCCAAAGTCTCCTGCCGGAGGCACCATCATTCTCCAGCGCCAGTCTTCTGTGACAACTGATACCCAGTATCCCTCCATATCAAAAGGAGCGGATTCCTGAGCACTCGGCGGGGGTCCATTCTGAGCACCCGGAGGCTGTGCAAAAAGATTCGCTGATCCCGTCAGAAGAACCAACATACATAAATTTTTAATTGTTTTATTCATAATCTGGTCTCCAGTAAACCCTAGTGGTTTACTGTTTATTCACTTAATTCGTTATAGATGACTTCAATGAACTGTTCTGTTGTCCAGAAGCCCGTATCTGATCCATAAACAGGATCATAATCCCGGGTAAGTCTGGCTGCTTTTACTTCATCCAGACTCAAGCCCCTGTCTATTGCATCTTCAATACGCTCATAAATGATGGTGAGCATATCCCGGTAATTGACCAGCTCGTATTCATCCGTGATTCTGCCATGACCCGGGATAATATAGGTTCCTCCCTGTTGGATACGATTAGGTATGGCAATCGCCAGCATATTATTGAGTGCATCAAGATACCCACTAACTGTTCCGCCGTTATTCACATCAATGATGGGATAGTTGTTTAAAGTGAAAATGTCTCCCGCCACCAAGACATTGGATCCGCGAAAGAAAACGATGCTGTCGCCATCTGTATGTGCTGCTGGCTGATGAATCAATTGCACGGCTTCACCATTGGCATAAAATTCCATGCTGGGTAATGAGTAGGTATTGCCTGGTAATGCATCCGGTTCAACAGATATCTCAGCAGTCACCAGTGATACCATCACGCCAATGTGCGAATAAATTGCTGCTGGTCCTCCGGTCAAGAACTCTCCAGCCTGGGAGACTCTGGCATTGCCTCCAATATGATCGCCATGCACATGGGTATTTATGATCCAGCGGATGGGCACATCAAAGTGTTCATCCAGCAAGGCTATCAGCTCATCACTGGCCTGCTCGAGCTTGGTATCTACTACAACAACTCCTTCATCCCCCGCCATAATCGTGGTGTTACCACCTCCGCCGGCAACCATATAAACCTGGCCCTGTACATGCAGCAGCTCAAGCTCAACATCCTGCGCCTGCAGTTCATAACTGCCCAGGCCGACAGACATTAACGAGGCAAATAAACAGATTTTTATTTTTTTTGCTTTTATAAAATGAATAAGGTTTTTCAAACTTTCCTCCAGAGAAAATACTATGGCGATTTATCAATCTCGCATTAATGTATTGATATCATCCATATATTCCGGATAAGTCGTTTCGACTCCACCCCTGGCAGCCTCGAAAGGGATATCATAAGTTTCTGAATATTCGCGTAAAAAGGTGTTCTGACCTGGCAATATGTGAGGAACAAAGTCAGGCTCCAGGCCAACCTCATCACGATAGGAGCAGATATACGGAGTCATTTGATACCCAAGCTCCAGCTCCCAGTCACGACTTCGAATGAAAGGCTCTGTGAGATATGCCGGATCTTCAATAATGCTGACCTGAGTCAGATAATTACCGTTGCGCATAAAATATTCAGTTAAGGTCGCACTATCGCTGCGTGGGATACCGTTACGACGAATCCAGCCTTCCTTAAGATGGGTAGTCGTCACTACCAGCATGTCTCCATGCCACTCTCCAGTGGAAAAACCCTCCCAGGTATGCGGAGCATTTTCTGATGGATGCGGGCGGCCATCCATCCAGATAGTCCTGACCGGGGTCATCCACCCTATGACAAGTTTATAAGCTTCGGTTTCCCAGGTAACTTCATTAATTTCTTTATAAATCAGCATGCTGCTAAAACTTGGGCTGTAATCAGAAGGATGTGGCTCACACTGGTGCTCCAGAACAGACCATTTTGTAGCTGTCCAGGTATCTGCTTTGAAACGTGCGGCTTCATTTATTGGTAATCCGGAATAGTCACCTATATCTGGGCCTTCACCACGCTCGTGATCATCTTCATGCCTGCGGGAGCCCCATGGGCCAGCTATATCAACCTGGCTGTATGCTGGTGGTGCCGCAACTATGAACAGAATGAAGAACAGGGAAATATTTCTAATTTTTATCATCTTGCTTTCCAGTCAAAAAATAAACCCGACAATCCTACTATAGGCATTTCAAGCATTGATATCTCTTTTATTGCTAACAGAGCGTTTCCTGAGGATTTCCACAATTCAGTTATTTTTTAAATATTTCAAACTTTTTACCTGCTAATGTCGTCTAAACAGACAAGAACAACAAAAAAGGCTGATGGCCAATGCTGACACTGGCTAAAAGTGACGAAAAACTGATCTCCCAGGCCCTGAATGGCTCGCAGCGCAGCTGGGTCAGCCTGGTGAAACGCTACGAGGGGCTGATTTACAACTATTGCCTGCGGGTGACTGGCTCCCCTGCAGAAGCAATGGACCTGATGCAGGAGGTATTTCTGACAATTTACCGGAATCTGCCATCCTACCAGGGCAGCAATCAGTTCAAGGGCTGGATGATGCGAATTACGACCAACAAGACCATTGATTTCCTGCGGCACAAAAAACGTAACCCCCAGCATTTTGGCGAAGAGTATGAAGAAAACGACAGCAACAACTATTCAGTCTCCATGCAGGGCGGTCCGGATTATCACTATGCCCAGGCAGACAACCGGGAGCAGGTCACAGCCATGATGCAAAGCCTGCCGTCTGAGCAGCGTCTGGTGGTGGAACTGAAATTTTTTCAGGATTACACCTTCGAAGACATCAGTGCTCAACTCAATATCCCGGTAAATACCATTAAAAGCCGACTTTATGCCGCACTGAACAAACTCAAGGATCAAACGGAGAAGCAACATGTCCTGTGATCACAAGCTAATTACCGAACATGCCAGCGACTATGTCGAAGGCAGACTGCCTGACTACCTGAAGAAACAATGCGATGAAGTGCTGCAACATTGCCAGTACTGCCAGCAGAGTGTGGCAGGTATTTACCAGATCACCCGTCTGGCTGAAGGCTGGAACGACCAGCAGGTTCCGGAATGGTCACGTGTTGCCCATGCCGTCAGGCCGCCGGTCAGGTATGTAAGCTGGCCGAACTGGGCAGCAATGGCCTGTTCCCTGCTGGCGGTTTTACTGGTGGTTTTTCGTTTTGAGGTCAGGCTTGATGACGGCCTTACCATCAGCTTTGGCGGCAATCAGCAGCAGGAGCAATTGCAGACCTTACTGGCCCAGGAATTACAGAGCTTTGCAGCACAGCAGAATGAAACACTGGACGAACGCCTTGAGGAATACATGGAATTTCAGGACCTCAATAACCAGGTGGTGCTGAATGACTGGCTTGAATTAAACCGGCAGGAGCGTGAAGCCGACCTGAATTTTCTTTTGACCGGTTGGCAGTCACAGCGGCTGCAGGATTCCCGGCGCGTGAATCAGCAACTGGATATCCTGACTGAAAACCAGATCGACAATAATACCTATCTGAATCAGCTTATCCGCAATGTCGGATTAAACGAGAGAGGAAACCTATGAAAACCAAAATGCTAAGACTTGCTGTTTTGAGCATGGTGACAACTCTGGGCCTTGGTTCCTACAGCGCAGTGTCACAGAACAATACTGCCTACGAGCAGGCCTTGCGGGAACTGGATATCATGAGCAATATCTTTGAAGCCGCTTCCGATCAACGCCGTAATAACCGGGACGAGAACCGGGAAGATAGTCGCTATGATTTTGACGAAGCACTTTATCTGGCTGATCAGGGCATGCTGTTTACCTTTCGCATGCGTTCCGGTCCGGGTTTTTTCCCGGGAATGAATTTTTCTTTCGGTGGCATGCCCATAGAAGCCATTGTCGAAATCAGTCGGGATATCAACGAAGAGTTTGGAGACTTGCAGCGCGAGATGTTCTTTATTGGGGACAGGAATTTTGCCGGATTCTCTGAAGAGCAACTTGAGGAAATGGAAATCATGTCGGAAGAAATGGAAGAACGACAGGATAATATTCGTGACCTGCAACGCGACCTTCGTGACATGCAACGCGACCTTCGTGACATGCAACGCGAGGCAAGAAACAATGATGATAATGAACAGCTGGAAGCGGAGATAGCTGCACTGGAAGCACAGCTTGATGCCGAACGCGAACAGCTTGAAACGCAATCGGATCAATACCGTCTGTTCATGGATGAATTCAGGCAGGCCCGGCAGGAAGAGCTTACGGCCAGAAACCAGGTGGCCGTCAATGAGATCATGAACACCCTCTGTGATTACGGAGCCACCCTGCGATCACTGGATGACGACGAACATGTAACCATCATCCTGGAAAACTTTAATGACAACCTGGATCAGCTTTATGTCTTTGATTTTGCGGATGTTGCTGCCTGCAGTTCCGGGGAGAATCTCTTGCAAAGTGCATTGAGCTACCAGCTTTAAGCTGACGGTAACACAGCTCTTGGGCCGGACTTCATCCCTCCGGCCTTTTTTTATGCTCAAATTGCAAAACCGTCTGTAAAGCCCTTATTCCGCAAGCTTGAGCCTATTCACAAAAATTTACAAAAGCTGTGATAGCATTCAGGTGAGTATCTAATAAAGGAGCATGCCTTTTCACTGTATCTATCCCTCGAGTAATTAATGATTATCTACAATTAACCATAAGGAAAACCAATGATTAATCTGCATAAATTATTCAAAAAAGCTTTCTTCTTTACCGTTCTTGCCAGCTTTCTCAGTGTTGGTATCCAGGCGCCGGCCCTGGCCGATATGATTTCTACCGAAGAACTGGTTACTGCAGTCGATATTGACCAGAAACGGGGTGAAATCCGCCAGATTATGCAACAGGATGAAGTCCGGCAGTTTATGACGGATAACGGAATCAGCCAGGCAGATGCAGATCAGCGTCTGGCCAACATGACCGATGCAGAAATACTGAGTATGCATGCGCAACTGGATGATCTTAATGTCGGTCAGGGAGCGCTGGGGACGATTGCCATCGTGCTGGTAATATTGATCCTGCTCGATGTAGCCGGTGTCACGGATATTTTTCCGGGAGTCTAGGCAACTTATCCGGCAAAATGCCACATGCTAAAACTAAGGCAATGCATTTTTGTCTTGTTTTTTCTCCATCTGGGCGGCTGTGCCACAGGTCTGCAGACGCATGATCTGCTGTCACAACCCCCGGATGACCTTGCCAGGTCTCACACAATACAGGCTGTGCCATTTTTCCCGCAGGAGTTATATCAGTGTGGCCCGGCTGCACTGGCCACCCTGTTAAATTATCAGGGGCTCAATACTTCACCGGAAGCACTTCAGCCTCTGGTTTATATCCCCGGACAACAGGGCAGCTATCAACTTGAATTACTGGCTGCTACACGATCTTTTGGCAAGCTCGCCTACCCCCTGGATGAAACTCTTGGCGATTTATTAGCCGAAGTAAATGCCGGTAATCCGGTACTGGTTTTACAGAATCTTGCTCTGTCCGTTTTCCCG
This sequence comes from Gammaproteobacteria bacterium UBA5109, assembly GCA_002414385.1. GTDB lineage: Bacteria > Pseudomonadota > Gammaproteobacteria > Pseudomonadales > Pseudohongiellaceae > UBA5109. The sequence continues at coordinate 169,825 of DHZH01000006.1, read as the reverse complement.
CAATGGCATTTTGCTGTGGTAAAAGGTTTTGACCTGAACCGGGAAACCGTGATTCTTAACTCAGGGACCATTGAAGACTATGAACTGGCCCTGACTACCTTTGAAAGAACCTGGCGCCGTGCTGATTACTGGGCCTTTACTGCACTGACTCCCGGACAAGTACCGGTCACCGCCAACCCATCCCGTTATTTTTTAAGCCTTACTGATTTCCAGCAAAGCAGTAACGACCAGGAGGCTATCAAAGAGGCTTACCGGGCAGGTATCCGGCGCTGGCCTGAGTATGCCAATCTGTCCATGGCTTATGGCAATTTCCTCTATGCCCAGGATGAATTACAGGCCGCTGCAGAGGTTTTACAAGCCCTGATTCAGCAGGACAACAGCTACGCCCCCGCCTACAACAATCTGGCGCATGTTCTGTTCGAAATGGAAGATTACCAGGCAGCGTTCAGCTATGCCGAAACAGCCATACAGATCGGAGGCGATGAAAATCCTGCTTACAGCTCCACCTACCGGATGATTGAAGAAAAACTGCAGGAACTCTCAGGGCCTTGATCTTAATAGGCTTCACCCAAGCTGATAAAAACCGTCCGCTATCGAACAAAGGACCCGTCATCGAAAATACCAGTCGGATGACAACCCAACCCCTGCTCTGCAGCCTGCTGTTCCAGTTCACGAAATTCATCGTAAAAATTATCATCCGAGCGATAGCGCACCACTTCGGCAAAGCCCAGACTGATTAGCTGCCTTTCTACCAGCACGCCATTGGCATAGACATAACGTAACAAACGTCCGTTATCATCCCGGTCAGTTTCATCGCGTCCCAATGTCAGAGCCTGGCCTTCAACCAGGCCGCGATTAGCAAGACTGGCCTGCTGATAACAGGGCTCGCCAAACTCCGGAGAATTGGCGGCAATGTAACGCACCCGTTCAATTTCACCGTTAACCAGCACATCGATAGTATCGCCATCAATCACACGACGCAGCTCGGCTGCTTCCCTGGCTTCAGCGGGCTGTTCACCAGAACCCGGGGAATCACTATCAGCAGGCAGCAAATCACTGCCAGTTTCCAGAGTTTCATAAAACATAGGCTGAAGATAACGCAGGGTAAAACTGTTATCTTTCAGCGACAGATCAAATTCGCTAAAGACATAAACCAGTGCAATAAACAAAATAACAATCAGGATCGTTTTCATGCCCAACAAAATACCAGCAATTTGCTATGCTTGACAGCCGCTCATCACGTAAACGTTTACCAGGTCACTCTCTTTGACGACAGATTCAGCCACAGGCCGTATGGGGAATTTTCTTTCGGTATTCCGCTACAGCAAAATTGCCCTGCAACTGGTCTGGAGTACCAGTGCTTTACTGACGCTTGTCATGGCAGCGACAACTCTTGTTTCCGGCGTGCTGCCGGCTGCCATTGCTTCTGTTGGCGGCCTGCTTGTCGACGCAGTTGTTAATGCGCTGGACACAGCCGATGCCGGGCAGGATGCTGCCCGCATGCGTGTGCTTTATCTGGTCCTGCTGGAAGCATTTCTGGTGATACTGTTCTCCGCTGCCGGCCAGCTCAACACCGTCTGTCAGTCCATACTCAGGGTACTGCTGGGCAACAAGATCAATGTCATGATTCTGGAAAAAGCACTGACCCTGGAGCTGGCTCATTTTGAAGATTCCGAATACTACGACAAACTGACCCGGGCCCGGCGTGAAGCTTCCAGTCGTCCCCTGAGCCTGGTGATTAAAAACTTTGACCTGATACGCAACATGATTGCTCTGGTCACCATCGGGGCATTCCTTTTGCAATTTTCGCCTTACGCTGTGTTGCTGCTGCTAGTTGGAGGAATCCCGGCCTTTGTGGCAGAAGCAAAATTCTCCGGCGAAGCCTTTCGTATCTACCGGCGTCGTTCTGCTGAACGGCGTAAACAGCTTTACCTGGAAATGGTGCTGACCCGCGAGGACGGCGTCAAGGAAGTCAAGCTGCTGGATCTGGGCAAACTGTTCCTGGACCGTTATACCGGCATATTCCGCAAGATCTATAAAGAGGACCGTAACCTTGTTTTGCGCCGAGGATTCTGGGCGTTTGTGCTGGGCTTGCTGGCCAGCGCTGCCTTTTATTTTGCCTACGGCTGGGTGGCCTTTGCCGCAATTGCTGCGACGATCACTATCGGTCAGATGACCATGTATATTGCCCAGTTTCGTCTGGGTCAAAATGCCGTCAGTGACAGCCTGAATTCGGTCAATGGCATGTATGAAGACAATCTTTATCTTTCAACCCTGACTGAATATCTTGAACACAAGGTTCCTGAAAGTTCCGGCAAGCAGACTGCCGGTCCTCAACCAGCTGACGGCATACGTTTTGAAAATGTCAGCTTTTATTATCCCGGAGCACAGAAGCCGGCCCTGGATAATGTCAGCCTGCATATTAAACCGGGACAGAGTCTGGCACTGGTTGGAGAAAATGGCAGCGGTAAAACAACACTGATCAAATTACTGACCCGGCTGTATACCCCTTCTGAAGGTAAAATTTTTCTGCAAGGCCTGGATCTGCAGGAATGGGATATTGCCAGTTTGCGCGCAAAAATCGGTGTTATTTTCCAGGACTTTGCCCGCTACCAGTTACTGGTCGGTGAGAATATCGGGATCGGTGACGTGCCCAATATTGATACCGAGGATCAGGTCAATCAAGCTGCCATTAAAGGCATGGCCGACAGTTTTATCAATGACCTGCCGCAAGGTTATCAGACACAACTGGGCACCTGGTTCCATCAGGGCAAAGAGTTATCCGGCGGCCAGTGGCAGAAAATTGCGCTGTCCCGCGCTTTCATGCGCAGCAAGGCAGATATCCTGATTCTTGATGAACCCACAGCAGCAATTGATGCCCGAGCCGAAGCGGAAATTTTCTCTCATTTCCGTGAACTGACCAGTGATAGAATTTCCATTATTATTTCACATCGCTTTTCCACCGTACGCATGGCTGACCATATTATTGTGCTGGAAAAAGGAAAAATCACCGAACAGGGAAGCCATGAAAACCTGCTACAGGAAGGGGGGCAATATGCTACCCTTTTCCGGCTTCAGGCCAGGGGCTATCAATGATAAAAAAGACAACCCGGCACCCGGACAAAAAACCAAAACATAACCCAGTCGCCAAACATGCGGGCAAGTTCAATAAAGCGACCGTGCATCAGGATAAAACCAAATACACGCGCAAAAACAAACACCAACAAGGAACCAGGGAGTGATCATGAGCAATATCCGACTTACCTATTTTGATTTTGACGGTGGCCGGGGTGAACCCATTCGCCTGGCTCTCTCCATTGCGGGCATTGAGTTTGAAGATCGTCGCATCACTTTTAAGGACTTTCCTTCACTGCTCAGTACCTTTCCTCTGGGCTGTATCCCGATTCTGGAAATGGATGGTGAAACCTGGACGCAATGTAATGCCCTGCTTCGTTACTTCGGTAAAAAAGCCGGACTCTATCCCGAAGACCCCTGGCAGGCTTATTTATGTGATGAAATCCTGGATATCATGGAAGATGTGTCCGATGCCATCGGTAAAACCTTCGGCCTTGAAGGCGAAGCCCTGAAGCAGGGGCGCGAAGCTGTCGCTGCCGGCATGTTCAGCAAAGCCCTCAGCTTACTGGATAAACGCCTGCAGGCTGCCGGCGGAGAATATTTCGCCGATAAGCAGCTGTCCATTGCCGACCTCAAGGTATTTGAATGGGCAAGAATGCTGGGAGCAGGTTTCCTTGATCATGTTCCCACTGATCTGGTCCAGCAGGTGGCACCGGCCATCAACGAGCACATGCAGCGCATTGCTGACGAACCGGGAGTCAAAGCTTATTACGAAAAACGTGCCTGACAGAGCAGTTAAGCAAGAGTCATGACCGCGATTCTTACACTGCTGATTATCGCCAGTGTTATTGTGGTCGCCATTTATTTTCCTGCCTGGCGCCGTCAATTCATCCTGCGCAAGCCATTTCCTGCCGAATGGCTTGCTATCGTAAAAAACCGCATCAGTTTTTACGAAAAACTCAGTACGGATGAACAAAGCCAGTTGCAGGAAATGATCCGGCTTTTTCTGGCCGGAAAAAAATTCTATGGCTGTAATGGCCTGCAACTGAATGATGACATTCGGGTCACCATTGCCGCCGAAGCCTGCCTCTTGCTGTTAAACCGGAATACCGGCATCTATCCACGCCTGAAGCATATTCTGGTTTATCCGGATGCTTTTCAGGCAAACCACCCCAGCTACAATCCGGATGGTACAGTGGTGCAGGGAAGCCAGGGTTTGCTGGGTGAATCCTGGCATCATGGCAAGATTATTCTGTCCTGGGATGATGTCAGGCATGGTGCTGCCAATATTCATGATGGTCACAATGTCACCCTGCATGAATTTTCCCACCAGCTTGATAGTGAAGACGGCATCAGTGACGGCACTCCGATTCTGCCAAAAAACGCATATCAGAGCTGGGCAAAGGTGTTAAGCCATGAATACCAGGAATTACAGGATGATATGCACAATCATCACCGTTCAGTGATGGACTATTACGGCGCCACCAATCCTGCAGAATTTTTTGCAGTCGCTACAGAAACCTTTTTTGAAAAGCCCGCACAGCTGCAAAAAAAGCACCCGGAACTTTTTGCCGAACTGCAAAAAGTTTACCGGGTGAATCCAATTAACTGGCAATAAAGCTGTTAATAGAAGATTTTGCCTATAACTTTTCCGCTTTGCCCTTGAGGATGGCATATAACTCATCCTTGAGCACAACGCGTCTGAGTTTGGCTTTCTCTTCAGCCAGCGTCGAGGCTGGCTTTACTTCGTTCTCCATGTTCTCAATTTCGTCGGTCAATTTGTGATACTCATCAAACAGTCGCCGGAAGTGATGGTTCTCGGTCTTGAGCCTATGAATCAGCTCACGAAACTCTGGAAATTCATGAATCAAATTATGATGTTCAACTGCCATGGGATAACCTCTGGTTTTTCCCGAAAGAATATATTTTTTGACTGCTGGATGTTTTGATTTAAATCAGTATTTATTCAGGCTCAGTATTATGCTGCCGAGAGAGCTCTTAAATGTGACAACAAAGAGAGTGGAGAGTGGGAAGAGGAAAGAGGGAAGAGGAAAGCTTGTTAAAACGCATTTGGCAGATTCTACTGCTTGAAGAACCTGCCAAATGCACCTGACTACGGCTTTACGCCCAGGCAAAGGAGAACATTCCAAATTTACCTGAATAATTCTACGCCAATTAATCTGCCTGTCCTTGATTTAGATCAGTTACCCCGGGATTTGGCAAACTGACTCATGCTCTTGTTATCAGCCTGCCAGCCAGACTCAAGGCATCCTGATACTGACTTACAAACTTCGCTTCCCCTATCGCTTCATAGACACTGGTTTTTTTCAGCGTTTCAAGGACGCGGGGACGGGCGCCTATTATGATGATGTGATCACCATTTTCAGTCAGTTGTTCCATCGCTTCTTCCAGACTGGCAGCTGCACTACTGTCAATGAAAGGGACTTTGCTCAGATCAAAGATCAGCACATCATTCTCGGGGCTAAGTTGCATCATCCGGGTAATATCCCGGGCTGTGATGAAACTTAAAGGCCCTTCTACCTGAAGCAGAAAGACCTTTTCTCCGAGCTCATTCAATAAGCGCTGTTCTTCATGATTTAGTTTGAGCTCACCACTATCTCCAAAAGTAAATCTGATACTTTCCATTTGTGCTCTGGCAGTCTTCGATATAAACAGGACTGAAGTCATGACGATGCCGGCGGCTACTGCTGTCAGTAAATCCACAAATACAGTCAGTAGCATGGTAGTCAGCATCACTACGACTCCGGGGCGCGGCAAACGGGTAATACGCTTCAGGTTGCGCCAGTCGATGATATCCAGCCCCACCCGCAGCAGGATGCCACCAAGAACTGCAAGCGGGATATAACTGACCTGTACAGAAAAGATAAGCGCGAGTATCAGTAAAACGACCGCATGAACAGCCCCGGACAGGCGGGTTTTGCCGCCGGCCTGGATGTTCACGAATGTCCGCATGGTCGCTCCGGCCCCTGGAGTACTACCAAAACAACCAGCAAGCAAATTACCTATTCCCTGCCCTATCAGCTCCTGATTTGAATCATGCCGGGTCCTGGTTTTACTGTCAGCAGCCAGGGAGGTCAGCAAGGAATCAATGGAGCCCAGGAAAGCCAGTATCAAGGCATAACGAATAATATCCGGCAAGAGCTGCAGATCCAGAGCAGGAAAATAAAAAGTCGGCAAGCCGGTTGGTATTTCGCCGATAGTGGGGGCGTTCCGGAAAAAAAATACCCCGGCCAAAGTCCCGGCAATCAATGCCAATAAGGTCGGGGGGAAATACCGACTTAGGCTTTTCGGGAAAAAGCTTACCAGTGCAAAACTGCCTGCACCCAACACAAGCGCATGCCAGTTCGCCGTTTGCAGCATTTCCGGAATAGCCACCAGTTTCAGAAGATTGCTGCCCTCAGCAGTGGCATGCCCGAGTAAAGGACCGATTTGCAGGATGATGACAATCAGGCCTATTCCCGTCATAAAGCCCGATACCACCGTTTGTGGTACAAGCTTTATGTAACGCCCGAAACCGGCAAGACCAAAGCCCAGCTGGATGAGTCCCGAGAGCATGATAATGGTAAAAACCAGTGCCAGGTTGTTACTGTATAGAGCGACGATGGAAGCAACGACAACTGTCATTGGTCCGGTGGGACCGGAGATTTGTACACTGGTACCGCCAAATACAGTGGCAAAGAATCCGAGCAGAATGGCCCCGTATATTCCAGCCAGTGCCCCGAGTCCGGAGGCCACCCCAAAGGCCAAAGCCAGAGGCAAGGCAACAGCAGCTGCAGTGATGCCTCCAAAAAGGTCACCGCTAACAGTATTTTTATGCATCACAAATTAACTTCAGGAATAGGAATGATAGGCTGATTAATTATACACTCAATTAATCTCTTTTTCGTATTTTCGCAGGTAACCCCTGAGCTGGTCGTAGCTTAAACCAAGCAGTTTTGCTGTCTTGCGCTGATTGAACTGGGATTGCCTGAGCGCATCCTGCAATAGGCTAATTTCAAAATCCTGTACCTGTTGCTTGAATTCCTTTTCACCGGGTCGTGGCATTGACGACTTTTTCCCCTGACTGACCGGGCGGTAGGGAGATTCAAAAGGGTCAAACACGATGGTCCTGATTGGCTCTTGGGGATCTTCACTCTGGTAAATGGCGCGCTCGACAACGTTCTTTAATTCCCGAATATTTCCCGGCCAGGAATAATCCAGTAATTCTTTCGCTGCTGTTTTGCTGAAGCCGGGAAAAAATTCACGCTCCAGCTCCTTGATCATCTGAATGGCAAAATGCTGGGCCAGGACCGGGATATCCTCAATTCGCTCGCGTAAAGGCGGCAGGGTGATAACGTCAAATGCCAGGCGATCCAGCAGATCCTGACGAAATTTACCCTGCTCTGCCAGTTCCGGCAGATCGATATTGGTCGCCGCGACCAGCCTGACATCCACTTCAATCGGCTTGTTGCCACCCAGCCTTTCCAGTTCACCGTATTCAGTGATGCGCAATATCCTCTCCTGCACAGCCATGGAGGTGGTCGCCAGCTCATCCAGAAACAATGTGCCCTGATCGGCCCGTTCAAAATAGCCTTTTTGTTGCTTGCTGGCACCGGTAAAAGCTCCCGCTTCATGACCAAATAACTGGGATTCCAGCAAGGCTTCATTGAATGAGGCACAATTGATCTTCAGAAAAGGATAACCCCAGCGCTGTGAGAGATAATGCAATCGGGAAGCCACCAGTTCCTTGCCGGTACCGCGTTCACCGATGATTAACACCGGCTTGTTCAGGGGAGCCAGGCGCGATAAATGTTCCTGCATTTGCAGAAAGCTGGCTGACTCACCAATCATCCGCGCCGCAAGTGTTTCTGTATCCATTTCCGATCCTTATTGTTTTGGTGAAAATTACCACATATTGGTTTTTTACCCAATTATTCCTTTCAGGTCAGGCTTTAAATATTTTTTTACTTCTTGTAATTCAGTAACTTATGGGCATAAAAAAAGTTGGCACGACCTCTGCAATACCAGAATACAAACGAATGAGTTTTCGTATACAACTAGACTTAACAAGGGAAAACACATGCAGCATTCAACACTCAAATTCGGCGCAATACTGCTTAGTCTGGCTCTTCTGCAAGGCTGTGTTCTGGTCCACGATGATGGCCCTGACCGCAACCACCGTGAAGGCACGACTATTGGCGAAGAATTACAGGACTTGAACGAAGCATACGAGGACGGTCTGCTAACACGGCAGGAATATGATCGTATTCGTGAACGTATTCTCAACCGTTAAGTATCAAGAGGAGAGTAACAATGGGTATATTTTCAAGGTTGTCTGATATCGTGAATTCGAATATCAATGCCATGCTCGATAAAGCTGAAGACCCGGAAAAAATGATCCGTATGGTCATTCAGGAAATGGAAGAAACGCTGGTTGAAGTGCGCAGTACCACGGCACGAATCATTGCCGATAAAAAGGAACTGGCCCGTCGCAACAAGCGGCTGGAAAAACAGGCTGAAGACTGGGAAAACAAAGCCGAGCTGGCCATCAATAAAGGCCGTGAGGATCTGGCCAAGGCTGCACTACTGGAAAAAGCCTCTATAAATGAGATGATTGCGCTTGTCCATGAGGATATGCACAAGCTGGATGAAGCACTGGACAAACTCAGTCATGAGATCGAGCAATTGCAAAGCAAGCTCAATGAAGCCCGTGCCCGGCAGAAAGCCATGCTGATGCGACATGATGCCACTTCCTCACGTCGTGATGTCAGTGCCAGGCTATATGACGGCTCAGTTGAAAAAGCCATCAATAAATTCGAACATTACGAACGCAAGATCGAACGCATGGAAAGCGAGATTGAAGCTTACGAATTATCCGGCAAACACATCGAAGCTGAATTTGCCGAACTGGAAAAGGAAGGCAAGATCGATGAAGAGCTGGAAAGCCTGAAAGCCAGACTGGAAAAGAAAAAAACTGATAATAAAAATACCGACACCAAATAGACCAGTAGAAAAACAGAACTATAGAAGGGATAAACTATGGAGTTCCTCGGCTTACTCATACCACTGACAGCAATAACACTGCCTATTTGGATAGTGTGGATTGTTTTACACTACAAATCCAAGAGTCGGGAGCTGGGCAGCCTCAATGCAGATGAAGCCCAGCAACTGGAAGAGCTGAATAATCTGGCTGAGCAGTTGGCCGAGCGTATCAAGACCCTGGAAACCATTCTTGACAGCGAAAGTCCTGAATGGAGAGAGCACCATGCGAAAGAACAGTAAGCTTTGTATCAATGACCGGGAAGGAAAGTTTCTCGGCGTCTGTGCAGGCTTTGCTGACTTTGTCGGCATCGAAATCTGGATGGTACGCCTGGCATATCTGGCCAGTGTGATTTTTGCCGGCTGGTTTATGATCCCTGCTTATTTCCTCGCCTGGTTTTTCATGGACGAAGCAGATGAATCATGGAACGAAAAAAACTTCGAAACCCTGAAAAATAAAAGCAAAGGCAGAATTGCCAAAAGTGTCGAGCATTTCCGTAATGTCGATTACCGCAAGAAACTGTATAGAAATTCCAGAGACCGAAAGCTTCTTGGCGTCTGTGCGGGATTGGCAGACTATCTGGAAGTCGATGCTACCGTCGTGCGAATAGTAATTGTGATTACCTCACTGATTCCCGGCTCTTTTGTGCCGCTGGCCTACTTTATTGCCTATTTTATTTTAAACGATAAACCAAAGCCGACGATCACCGGCAAGACAGCGGAATATTCAAAGTTCAGGGAAACCCTGGGCGAAACCGGCAACTCGTCACGCTCCACGTTCAAAAGCTGTGCCCGCAAATTCTCTTCGCTGCATGAAAGGCTGGCGCGTATGGAAGCCTATGTCACTTCCAGCAAATACAAACTGGATAACGAATTTAAAAATATCCAGTAAACTTCTGAAACATCAGCTTGCCGGATCAACTTTGTCTTCCGTACTGCTGTTAACCCGGTACCAGCCGGCAATGGAATAACGATCACGTTTCGCCGGCAGCACCTCATGCGGAAACTGCTCACTGAGAAATGTGACCAGCGTGCCAAAGCCCGGCGTGACTCTTACCGAATTCCGATCTTCATCAAGGTAGATAAGCAGCTCACCCCCGTCGTCCGGAAGCCAACCCGGATTCAGGTACAGCACCAGTGACAATCGCCGGTTGGATTCACCACGAAAGCTGTCATAGTGCGTCTTGTAAAAAGCACCGGGAGCATAATGCGCAAAATGACTTTCAAAACTGAACAGACCGAGAAACAACTTACGATTCAGGTATGCCTGAAGTTGCTGACACCAGTCCAGCCAGGCCGCACCACAATCTGAGTTGCCATTAATCCAGCAGATCTCATCCCGGCGAACGAAGCCGTTAACACTGTAATCTCGCTGCCGTCCGATACCCGCATTGACGAACTGCTCGTCATCCATCTGTTGTAAATGCATGAAAAGCGATTCACACAGGTCCACCGGTACTGCATTGTGCTGAATGCTATAGCCTTTGCTGTAAATTTCTTCCCCGATTCCGGCGAACAGCCACTCATCGGCTCCGCTATCATCCGCGCGCTTAATCCTTGCGCTCATTCTGTACCTCCTCCCTGAAGGGCAAGTCCTTGCGATGCAGATTCCTGATACTGGCGTGCACACCACGTGAAAGCATCTTGATATGTTTTTCCAGCAGGTCTACTCCATACAGGATCCCAACCACCAGAATGGAAACTTTTACCCCGGCAACGAGATTATTGGTGCCGATCATCGCACCGATGGCGGCCAGTACCCAGATGGTCGCGGCCGATGTTACCCCCACGACCGCACCATCACGAGCGAGCATAACGCCTGCTCCAAGAAAACCGATGCCAGTGATGATTTGTCCAAGAACCCGGGAAGGATCTGTATTTTCCAGCCCCATAGTCGCTGAGGTTGTCATAAACAGGTAGGTTCCCAGTGTAATCAGCGAAGCTGTACGGATCCCCACCGGCTTACCACGAACCTGACGTTCAAAGCCGATCACTCCACCACAAATAATAGCGGTAATAATGGAGTGCCACTGATAGGGGGAAATATTGAAAAAATCGCTGTAATTCAAGGCCGTTCCCTGCCCCGTTTTTTCAGGACACTGGTAATTAAAAACGCTATATATGACTGTTTTGCACTTTATGCAATCTTTTTATTTGTTCGCGCTTTGTCGGGCTGTCAGAATAGTCCGCAGGTTGGTAGTGTCTCAGTTTGAAATATGCCAGCAGTTTATTCGGGACTAAAGTCCCTCCTACACCCAAGAGCGTCTTGTAGGAGTGGCTTTAGCCACGAACAACATCAGATCGTTTCCAAACCGAGACACTGCCCGTAGGTTTAATAACAGCGTGAAAGAATCATCAGGAGTAAATAATGAAAACGCAGGCAGCAGTTGCTTTTGAAGCCGGTAAACCCCTGGAAATCTGTGAAGTTGATCTCGAAGGTCCGAAAGCCGGCGAGGTGTTGGTCGAACTCAAGGCCACCGGCATCTGTCACACCGATGAATTTACCCTCAGCGGTGCCGACCCCGAGGGCGCCTTCCCTGCCATTCTCGGTCATGAAGGCTGTGGTGTTGTGGTTGAGGTTGGGGCCGGCGTCAAATCGGTCAAAGCCGGTGATACCGTAATCCCGCTTTACACCGCCGAATGCCGGGAATGTGAATTCTGCCTGCATCCGAAAACCAACCTGTGCCAGGCGGTGCGGGCCACTCAGGGTCAGGGGGTAATGCCCGACGGCACCAGCCGCTTTTCGCTGGATGGCAAGCCCATTCTGCATTACATGGGTTGTTCGACTTTCTCAAACTATACCGTCCTGCCGGAAATTTCCGTTGCCAAAATCCGCGATGATGCGCCCTATGACAAGGCCTGTTATATCGGCTGCGGAGTTACCACCGGAGTCGGTGCAGTTATTTTTCAGGCCAAAGTGGAATTCGGTTCAACAGCAGCTGTCTTTGGTCTGGGCGGGATCGGCCTGAATGTGCTTCAGGGACTGAAACTGGCCGGTGCCAGCCGCATCATCGGTGTTGATTTGAATCCAAAACGTGAAGCACTGGGCAGGAAATTCGGCATGACCGATTTCATCAATCCCAAAGATGTCGAGAATGTCACCGACCATATCGTGCAGATGACCGGTGGCGTTGATTACAGCTTTGAATGCATCGGTAATGTTGATGTCATGCGCCAGGCTCTGGAATGTACCCACAAAGGCTGGGGTGAATCCTATATTATCGGTGTGGCCGGCGCCGGCAAGGAAATTTCCACCCGCCCCTTCCAGTTGGTCACCGGTCGCTCCTGGCATGGCACTGCCTTCGGTGGCGCAAGAGGTCGAACCGATGTGCCGAAAATTGTTGACTGGTATATGGAAAATCGTATCAACATTGATGACCTGATTACCCACACAATGCCACTGAAAGATATCAACAAGGCCTTTGACCTGATGCATGCCGGTGAAAGCATCCGCTCCGTGGTGATTTATTAATGCAGCCTGTCAGTAACAATCTATGCTTTGGTGGCAAACAACTGAAGTTTTCCCACCAATCCGATGAACTGAAATGTGAGATGAACTTTTCCGTTTATCTGCCGCCACAGGCGCAAAGCAAAGCTGTCCCGCTTATTTACTGGCTATCCGGACTGACCTGTACCGATGATAACTTTGTACAGAAAGCCGGGGCACAGCGCTATGCTGCAGAAGCCGGGGTTGCCATCATTTGCCCGGACACCAGTCCGCGCGGTGAAAACATCCCGGACGATCCGGATGGCGCCTATGACTTTGGTCTCGGTGCAGGTTTTTACGTCGATGCCACTGAACAACCATGGTCAGACAATTACCGCATGTACTCCTATATCGTAAATGAATTGCCAACAGTTCTGGCTGAAAGTGAACTGCCCCTGCTAACTGAGAAATCTTCAATCATGGGACACTCAATGGGCGGACACGGCGCTCTGACCATCGCCCTGAAAAACCCTGGCAAGTACAAAGCAGTTTCCGCCTTTTCTCCGATCTGTTCTCCGCTTAACTGCCCCTGGGGACACAAAGCCCTGAGCGGCTATCTGGGCGAAGATAAAAGTACCTGGCGTGATTATGACGCCTGTGAGCTGATCAAATCAGTAAAAGAAAAACTACCGATCCTGGTCGATCAGGGAGATGCGGATAATTTCCTGCAGGAACAACTCAAACCGGAGTTACTGCAAGAGGCCTGCAGGGAAAACAATCACCCGCTGACCCTGCGCATGCAAAAAGGCTACGATCATTCCTACTTCTTTATTGCCAGCTTTATTGGTGAGCATATTGAGCACCATAAAAAAGCACTATTTTCTTAATGCAGTTTTTGAAAGTAATAAACAAAATTAAAACTCTATTTAAATTCAGCTATAGCCATCATTAGCTCAAACAGATTTTATATGTTTAAATCTTCCACCTTCCAGAATCTTTTCTATCATATAAAAGAGGTCACTATGAACGCATATGCAAAACTCTCAGGTTCCCTGAAACTAATCGCTGTAATGCTCACCCTGCTGGCTGGACAGACAGTCTATGCCCAGAATCGCGGACTCGAATCCGAGTTCATGATGGATCTGACGCTGGAACTCGGCCAGCAGATGAATGCCGGTGAAACCATGATTGGCCCGATTTCCGGCGGCTCATTTTCCGGACCCGGTATCCAGGGTGAGGTATTGCCCGGTGGTGCGGACTGGATGACCATGTCTGACGGCCATAACAATCTGGATGTACGTATTGCCCTGGAAACCAGCGACGGTGACATTATCTATATGACTTATACCGGCATCCTGCAGATGACAGAAAATCCTGCTGATGGCTACTGGACTGTGGCCATTTCATTCAATACTGCTTCAGGTGAGTATGACTGGATGAATCATATTGTAGCAGTCGGCAAAGGGGCTTTCGTTGACGGCAATGTAGTCTATGACATTTACCGGATCCTTTAGCCGCTTTTTCTAGTCAGCTTTAAAATTCCGTAGCGCTTCAGCAGCGATACGCAATGACTTGAGCCGGGCCGGATGTTCGTAGGTCATGCAACTTAAAACCAGTTCATCCGCCCGCGTTCGCTGTAAAAAATCTTCAAACCAGGCCTCAACACTGGCTTTTGTCCCGACAGCCGATTCACGCAGGGTGTTGCGTGTTTCCATGGCTTCAATCTCACTGAGAGGCGGATCAAGGGTAAAGCCGGGAGCCTTGAAGGTTCCCGGATTGCCGCGCCGCAGGGCGGCAAAATGAAGCTGCATGTCCTGTAATAATGCTTCACCTTCGGCATCGGAATCGGCAGCAAATACATTGACTGCCACTGCAGCATAAGGTTCGCTGTGATAAGCAGACGGGCGAAATTTATCGCGATAAACCTGCAGGGCCTGATCGAGTAAATCCGGGGCAAAATGCGCAGCGAAAATATAGGGTAGCCCGAGGACTGCTGCCAGCTGTGCACCAAACAGACTGGACCCAAGAATCCAGATCGGCACTCGCAGTCCCCTGCCCGGAACTGCCTGCACCCCCATTGCATTACCGTCTTCAAAAAAAGCCATTAATTCCATGACGTCTTCCGGGAAATTATCTGCTGCCGTTTGTGCATGCCGTCGCAAAGCCCGCAGTGTTTTGGCATCCGTCCCCGGCGCCCTGCCAAGTCCCAGATCTACCCGCTCTGGATAAAGGGAGGCCAGCGTACCGTACTGTTCGGCAATCACCAGCGGGGAATGATTGGGTAACATGACGCCTGCCGCGCCGATTCTTATCGATGAGGTTCCTGCAGCAACATGACCCAGGGCCACTGCGGTAGCGGCACTGGCTATCCCACTCATATTATGGTGCTCCGCCATCCAGAACCGTTTGTAGCCTGCCTGTTCGGCAGCCCGGGCCAGATCCAGGGAATTAAGCAGTGCCTGTCGGGCATCACTGCCTTCAGTAATCGGCGCCAGATCCAGCAAGGAAAAGTTTTTTAATTCGGGCATGTAGTTAATCTGTTTAGAACAGGAATCCGGCGCTGCGTTCAATTACCCAGTAAGCCGAAGGAATGCCGATAAAGTAGGCAACGATAAGCTCCATGTTCAGTGCCGAAGTTCCCTGTACAAATTCTTTTGCTTTTGTCCGCAGATAGACTTCCTTGAACAACTGATAGAGCAAAACGACAAAGGCAATAAAAACAAGCTGCCCCAGTTCCACCCCGATATTGAAAAACAGTAGTGACAGGAGGAACTGATCCTGCACCAGGCCGACATCCCCAAGCACACTGGCGAAACCCAGACCGTGTAGTAAGCCGAAGGCAAAGGAAACAACCACCGGTGCCTGGTAAGTCCAGGACTGCATGTTTTTGCGGGTAATTTCATAGGCCAGAAACAGAATTGACAGGGCTATAACCGCTTCCACCGGCGATATCGGCAGACTGATAATACCCAGGGTAGACATGAACAGCGTAATGGAATGCGCCACGGTAAAACCGGTTACCGTCAGAATAATGCGTTTAAAGGTCCCGGAAATGACCAGCAGTCCCAGTACAAAGAGCAGATGATCCAGCCCAATCAGAATATGCTCTATACCGAGTATGCTGTAATTAACAGCGACTTGCAGTGCAGTCGGCGCCGGCTCGACTTCCCAGCTTGTTTCGGTGGGCGTCAGCATCATGTTGCGCGACGATCCATCGAGAAACTCCACGGTAAAATAACTTGCCAGTGAAGGATTGCTGAGCGGATAACTCAGGGAAAAAGTTTCTCCTTCCAGGCCGCCAGTGCAGGACCAGATATTGCTGCCACCCTGGAGATTATTGCTGCAGTTGTCCGGCCAGACCAGCTCGGGAAAATTGTTGCTACTCAGAACCGGTGGTATGCGGATCGTGGCAAAAAAAACTTCCGGGGCCTGTTCACTGACATTAATTACCACCGGGCGGGCATCATGAGCCAGCACCAGGGGGGAAACGCAGATACTGGAAATGACCAGAAGCAGACGCAGGAAATAGCGCATCAGATTTCCTCAACTACCAGCTCGTAATTTTCAACAAGATTATCTTCCGCAGCCCGGCGTGAAAGAAACTGCTGCTCAATCTGATAATCTTCCGTCACCCGGTTACGCACATCTTCCAGCGGCGGCAACTGCGCAGGAAACAAATCTGTCAGCATCACCAGGTGAAAACCAAAATCCGTTTCGACCGGTCCGGCCCAGACACTGTTGTCAGGCTCCAGTGTATCCAGCCAGTCAGCAAAAGCATCATTAAAATTGTTGCGAATAAAATCCCTTGAACGGCGCACGTAATTCTGCAGATAAGGGAAAGTATCTCCATAAGCGGAAGCCCCCATAAAATCGACTTCATTTTCCTGTAGCTGACTCAACAGGGTTTCTGCTCTGGCCCTGCCCGCTTCGCTGTGTTCAGGATCATCAATAAAAACATGGGTAAAGGTATAGGAAGCAGGTCGGGTGTAGACATTCTCGTTTGCCGCGTAATAGGCCTGCAGCTCTTCATCGTCAGGGATGGCAACTGCAGCAACGGAATCCTGCAACAAAAAACGCAGCTTCTCGATCATGCGCAACTTGATATTGTAATCACCCTCATCCATGCCCATACTCAGCGCTTCACGGTAGAGGGCTTCCTCACGGTAGTATTCCTCAATCAGTAGCTGTCGCTGCTCTTCGGACATCTCGTCCAGTTGCCTGGCAAAGAGTTCTTCATTAAAGGCATTGGCCCGGTACTGCATGAAGGTCAGCAGGTCCTGGCGACTGACACTGATAACCGAGTCATCGGCCTGCGGCGCTTCTTGCGACCCGGTAAAGGTATAGAATACGAAGAGCAGAAAGCCTGCGAACAGAAAATGCAGTAGCGGTTGTTTTAATATATTTTGCATGTTTACCCTTGAAGTCAGATTCTTCGGCATTATAGAGAATTTAAATTTGATATCACAATGCAACAAGCGGCATTGAAGCGGGTCCAAATACTTATATGAAAAAACTGATTTACATCCTGACCGGCCTGATTTCCCTGAGTTTCGCCCTCATTGTCATTGCCGTGATCTTCATTGCCAACCTGGACCTGAACAATCACAAGGACTGGATCAGTGAGCGCTTCCTGGCCCAGACTGGACGCGAACTGAGCATTAACGGCAACATTGAAAGCAGCTTTTATCCCTGGCTGGGTATCCAGGTCGAAGACCTGGAAATCAGCAATCCTCCGGGCTTTTCTGACAGCCCTTTCCTGCAAAGTGAATTTGCCGCCCTGCGTATCAGGCTCATGCCCTTGCTCAGCAGTGATTATGAAATTGATACGGTGCAGCTGCGCGGCACCTCGGTCAATCTGGAAGTCGACGCCCAGGGCAACAACAACTGGGGATTTACTGTCGATGATGACGGGGACACTGACATTACTGACCCCGATACCGGAGCAGGTCCCGGAGCGCCCTTTAATCAGCTGATTATTGGCGGAGTCCAGGTTGAAGGGGTCAATCTTTCCTACAACAATGCCCAGACCGGACAGCAAATCAGCGCCAGTGATATTTCCATCCTTGTTCCTGAACTGATTTACGGCGAGCCTCTGGAGATTTCCGCACAGTTACAGCTGCGTGCCAATCAGCCTGAAGTAGAAAGTGCCCTGAGCATTAACAGTATCGTTACCTATGATCTGGATAATAATCGCTATGCTGTGGAAAACCTGACAATGGACTTTCTCGACAGCCAGTTGCTGGCATCACTAAGCAGCGACAATGGCACTATCAGCGGCTCACTTGAATTCAGTACCGAACGCAGCAGTGACATTCTGGCACTTGCGGGGCAGGCAGCCCTCTCAGAGCAGATACGCAGTATCTCACTGAGCATGAATCTGGATGGCTCTGGACAGTCTCTAAACCTGAACCCGCTGCAACTTTCACTGGAGCTGAGTGATGCCACCCTGAGCAGACCTTCCAGTGTCAATCTGCAGGCCCAGGCGCAAATTGACCTTGAGGATGAAAACCTCGAAGTCAGTAACTTTACCCTCAATGCACTCGAGCTCAGTACACAAGGCAAGCTGCGCATTGATGACTTCTCTGGCGACCCGCAAATCAGCGGCGAACTTAACCTGTCAGCTTTTAATCCGCGGACACTGGCAGCATTACTGAATGTGGATCTGCCGGCGACCCGTGATTCTGCAGTTCTGCAGGAGCTGGCTTTTTCGACAGACTTTCGTGCCAGCGGGGAGACCGCCAGTCTTAGCGGGATAGTCCTGCAACTGGATCAGACCCGTATAGACGGTTCTTTCAGTATCAACAGTTTTACTGCAAATGACTATGCTTTCGCACTTGATATCGACCAGTTGGATCTTGACCGCTACCTGGCACCGGAAAGCAACCAGACACAGGAAGCGGCAAGTACCGAGCCCTCTGAATTACCTCTGGAAACCCTTCGTGACCTGCGTCTTGACGGCAGCATCGCCATTGCAGAATTCATGACCTCAGGCATGAGCCTGAGTAATGTTGTGCTGAACATGCAGGCTAATGACGGCCTGATCAGCCTTGATCCGGCGCGGGCTGATCTTTACCAGGGCAGCTTTAATGGCACCCTGAGCCTGGATGCCAGATCCGCGACGCCACTTTTCAGCCTGGATTCAAATCTGCAAGGCATCAACCTGCAGGCAATTTCCAATGATTTTATCGGCGCCTCCTATGTATCCGGCCAGGGCAATATCAGTCTGGCTCTGACTGGCAGTGGCAGTGAAGCGCAGACAATCACGCGGAACCTGAATGGCAATGCCGATATCGCCATCAATGATGGTGTCTTTTACGGAGTCGATGTCGGTGCAGTTCTGGCGCAACTGGAAACCATGTTACAAAGCCGGCGCCTGCTCAATGTTAACCGTGGCGAACAGACCAGTTTTGAAAACCTCAGTGCCGCTATCCGTATTGAAAACGGCATCGCCACTACCAACGATCTGCTGATTGAATCACCAGGTTTTAATATTAGCGGTAATGGCACACTCGCCAACCTGCAGAACAACACGCTCAATTTCAATTTACTGGCTTCGGTCAACAATGCCACGGCAAGTGTCGAAAGTGAAGAATATGATATCGGCGGCTATTCCCTGCCCATCGCCTGTACTGGCAATATGAATTCACCGAGATGCCTGCCTGATATCAACAGCCTGTTTAATCAGGCAGTTGGTAATGTCATTCAGGAAGAAGTCGGCGGTTTACTGAACCGGGTACTGGGCGGAGACCGAAACAACCAGGACGGCAGTGAAGAAAATCAGGACAATACTGACAATAACGAAGAAAATAATAACAACGCAGCTGAAGAACTTTTCAATAATGCCCTGGAAAGTTTGTTCAGATAAAAAAGCTGTGGTCTGCTTCACATTCAAAAATGGATTTAAATGCTAGGGGATTTTATAATTCGCCTTTGAGATACCCTGTAGCTCTTTATACATGGAGTTTGAAATGCAATTCCGGTCGGTCATATTATCCAGATTTTTACTGGCTTGCTGCCTTGTTTTCCCATCTGCCCTGGCATTGGCCCAGGAAGCAGAGGATGATTTCTTTTTCAGCGACGACGAAATGATCGACGATGAAATAGCCGATCCGTTTGAGTCGCTGAACCGGTTGGTATTTGCGGCCAATGACCGGCTTTATCGAATTGTGCTCAGTCCGGTAGTAAGAACCTATCGTCTGGTTCCGCAACCGGTTCGAATTTCAATTTCCAATTTCTACAGCAATCTGACTGCACCAATTTCAGCCATCAATGCCCTCTTGCAACTGGATGTACCGAATGCCGGCACGGAAATTTCCCGTTTTGGCATAAATTCCACCATCGGCCTGTTGGGATTTTTTGACCCGGCAACCGGTATGGGTATCATGGAAGACCGTGAGGATTTTGGCCAGACCCTGGGACGCTACGGCCTTGATCACGGTTTTTACCTGGTTCTCCCGGTACTGGGTTTTTCCAGCTTCCGCGACCTGGGCGGGCGTGCCGGTGACTCCCTGCTCAATCCCATCAATCATGTCTGGGATCCGGAAACAGACGAATACATCGGCTGGCAGGCACTTGATGCCGTCAATGATCTGTCTTTTGATGTGGATGCGTACACTTCCCTGTACGATAGCGCGCTGGACCCATATGTTTTCTTCCGCAGCGCCTATGTCCAGAATCGCGCCGGTGCAGTGAATCGTTAGGCCGTTAAGCCGGTAGTCAGATTCAGCTTAATACTATAAGCTCACGCATACACAAATGATGAGAATGTTGATAATGAGAATTGCCAAGCTACTCGGCAGCACCTTTGTTAGCTCACTGTTGTTCCTGAGCCTGATCACTTCAGCCCAGGCCCAGTACGATACGCCGACCGATACTGTACAGAATATGCTGGACAATGTGTTTGCCATCCTCAGAGCCCCTGATTTTGATCTGGACCGTGATAAGGCCGCCATTGATGAAGCAGTTTCCGGTGCCTTTGACCCGAATACCATAGCCCAGAGTGCCCTGGCAGCCAGTTATCGTGATCTGACCACGGAACAGCGCCGTGAATTCGAAGAGCTGTTTTTCGATGTACTCAAGCAAACCTATATTGAGCGCCTCGATTCCTATACCAATGAAACCGTAGAGATTCTGGGAGAAAGCGTTGACGCTCCCCGCGCCACGGTGGACTCAGTGGTCAATACCTCCAGCTCTGATATTGCTGTGCAATACAGCCTGCGGCAGCGGCCCGATGGCTGGTATATCTATGACATCATCGTCGAGGATGTCAGCCTGCTGAGTTCTTACCGTTCTACCTACCGCAGCATCATTCGCCGCTCCGGGATTGATGCCCTGTTCGAGGAATTACGTACACAGGCTGCAACGCTTGAGTAGTACTACCTGCTTTATGCTATAATTCGCGCCCGGTTTGACCCAGAGCGTAATTACCCGATTGAACATATCTATGGCCAGTAGCACTAGCACCCTCAGCCTTAAAAGCCTGCGCGACACCAGCACCCTAAAATCAGAAATCAGCAAGCTTGAAGCCGAGAAGAAAGACCTTCTCGCCAAGCTGGACCGTGAACAGAAACTGGTCAAGAAGCTGCAGGATGATCTGGTCAGTCAGAAAAAGGATTTTGAACACCTGGAAAAACAGTTCGATCATTTCGCCGGCATTGAAGCTGATTTCGAAGCCCTGCAACAGGAAGTGCAGCTCGAACGCCTGGAAAACCTGCTGGAGAAGGAAAAAACTGAAAACCAGGGTGCCTCGGCACTGAAAAAAGTCCGTGAGGAAGTCAAAGGCCTGCAGCAGGAACTCAAGGAACTCAAAAAACTGGATCCGCTACGCCTGAAACGCCAGGTTGTCGACCTGAAAAAGAAAAACCAGACTCAGGGCAAGGAAAACAAGGCCGTCAATAATGCACTGGTCAGCACTCGTAAAGAGTTAAAAGAGATGACAGCGGAAAAAGAAAGCCTGGCAGAACAGTTAAAACAGTCCTTTGCTGAAAGTAACGCTTTCTGGCAATCAGAAGATGGCGAGTGGGCCCTGTTTGAAAGTGGCCTGATCCTCAAGGATGAAAAAAGCCCCAAATCAGACGATGCAGCCAAGCGTATCAGGTGTCTTAATTTAAAAACCGGTGTCGCCGTACTCAGCAAAGAACTGCTTGAAAAAGGTAAGCAAAAGGATCAGCTGAGTTGGCTGGGTGATCTTGAGATTCCACAGGAAGCCTCTGAAGAAGCGGCGAAACGACTCAAGGCAATTGCCGCTGAGTCAGAAGAAGACTAAAACTCATTTCCAAAAACTTTTCCTTTCCTCTCCCCGTCCCGCTATCATCCCTTTTATGAAGCTGGAAATGATCTGCACCGGGGAAGAAGTACTTTCCGGACAAATAGTCGACACCAATGCCGCCTGGTTTGCCGATACCATGATGAATCTGGGTATCGAACTGCAACTCAGACTTACCGTTGGCGACCGGCTGGAAGATCTGGTCAGCATATTTCGGGAGCGCAGTGAACATGCAGACCTGATTCTGGTAAACGGCGGGCTGGGACCGACTTCGGATGACCTGTCTGCTTTGGCCGCTGCAAAAGTACTTGAAGAAGAGCTTGTCGAAGATACTGAGTGGCGTGAATATCTGGAAAAATTCTATCAATCGCTTGGCCGTGAATTTCCTCCAAGCAATCTGAAGCAGTGCCTGCTTCCTGCTTCAGCCATCCGTGTCGATAATCCCGAGGGCACCGCACCGGGATTCAGAATAAAACTCAATAAAGCCTGGTTATTTTTTACGCCTGGCGTCCCGGTTGAATTCAAAACCATGGTCACTGAGCAGTTTATCCCTTTTATGCAAAAGGAGTTCGCAGCCGGGCAGGCAACCCGCCTGTACAAGTTGCTGACTCTCGGTCACGGTGAATCCACGCTGGCAGACAAACTCAGTGAATTAACACTGCCTGACAATGTATTACTGGGCTATCGCCCCTCAGCACCGCATGTTGAGATCAAGGTATTTGCCCGTGGTGATGACGGCATCCGCCAGCTCCCAGAAGTTGTTGAAGCGATCAGAGCGAGACTGGATACCGCCGTTGTTGCGGACAACAGTCCCGGCATTGCCTGGACTGTGCATGAGATGCTGTTGGCAAAGCAGAACACACTCAGCATTGCCGAATCCTGCACCGGCGGTATGCTATGCAGCCAGCTGGTGGAATTTTCCGGCAGTTCGAATTACCTGCATCAGGGCCTGGTGACTTATTCCAATGCAGCCAAGCAGAAGATACTGGGTGTAGCCAGTGACATGCTGGACACACACGGTGCTGTCTCACCGCAGACTGCCCGGGCCATGGCAGAGAATGTTCGCGCACTTGGTGACAGCGATTTCGGCCTGGCCACCACCGGGGTTGCCGGTCCGGATGGTGGTACGGAAGACAAGCCGGTTGGTACTGTCTGTATTGCCCTGGCTGACCGTGATCAATGCTGGGTACAAACAATTCAGCTGAATAATCGTTCACGCAATCTGATCCGTGTCCTGAGCTGTGCCGTGGCACTGGATATGCTCAGAAGGCGTTTACTGCAGCAAAACTGCCTGGTGCCCTATTCCTCAATACCCAGCACTGTTAATAATATATAACCCATTGATTTAATTTGATTTATTTTGCTACAAGCTGGACAATTCAGGGCCGATTAAGCTCCAATCCACAATACTGAACAGGGTTTAACAGTAATAAACTGTTAAACCCTTGCGACCGGGGCCATGCAGGCGTTTTAATGAAGGAATAAGGTGCAGAAATTGCACAAGTGTGAAGGAAATTCGCTGGATTGATTGTTAATGGCCTGAGGGTGTGAAAGCATGAAATCAGGCGAAATTCAGCCTTGAAAGATGGGAGAGAGAACATGAAAACTGACAAGCTAAGCAGCCTTGTTTTTACCTGCCTGTTACTGGCTGGTTTTAGTGGCTCTATACAGGCACATACACCATTGTTTGACTGCTTTGATAATAATGACGGCACGATTACCTGTGAAGGTGGTTTTACCGATGGTGGTTCTGCCCAGGGAATAGCTGTCAGAGTGCTGGATGATCAGGGCAGGGTTCTCGCCCAGGGTGAACTGGATGAACGTAACAGCGTTGATTTTGACCGCCCGACGGTAAACTTTTCCGTGGTCTTTGATGCGGGTGATTCCCATACCATCACCATATTTGGTGATGACATCTATTGATCCGTTCTGCTAAAGAATTCCATAAGGAGACTGTTATGTTGAAGAAAATAAAGGCCCTGAGTATCGGCATATTACTGGGTATCGTGAGCCTCTCGGCCAGCGCCCACTTCGTGGTGATGTATACACCGCAAACCGCATTGCTGCGGGCCAGTGACGTGCCCATGCATATTGTGTTCACGCATGTATTTGCCGGCGGGCCGACTTATGACATGGAGATGCCGGAACGCTTCTACTATACATACCAGCAGGGTGCCTTCAGTTTTCCGGAAGAAGTCGACCTGAAACCCTACCTGGAAGAAATTGAATGGCATGACGGAGACCGAACACTGAAGGCCTGGCGTGCAGATATACCGCGCGATGTCATGCGTTCGCTGGGCGACTACCAGATTGTTATCGAGCCTGAGCCCTACTGGGAAGAAGAGGAAGGCCTGTATATCCAGCAGTTCAGCAAGGTCATGGTCAATGTCGGCGGTGTTGGCGGCAACTGGCTGCAGTCGCTGGGATTACCGGCAGAAATTCAGGCACTGAACAAGCCCTATGCCAACTGGACCGGCGGAGTATTCCGTGGCGTAGTCCTCAGCGAGGGACTTCCGGTGCCTTTCACCCAGGTTGAAGTGGAATACATGAACCATCCCCCCAACCTGGATGAAAACATGTTTCAGGAAGAACCGCTGATTGAAGCGCCACATCCCTCTCTGGAAGCCATCATAATTTCCACCAATGAGTTTGGTGAGTTTTCTTTCGCCATGCCCAAAGCCGGCTGGTGGGGCTTCGCAGCACTGACGGTTGGCCCTGAACGGGAACTCAATGGTGAATTCCTCTCCCAGGATGCCATCCTCTGGGTGCAGGCAACCGATTTACCGGAATAAGGAGTAATGCTCCGGGAAGGGTCAGAGCTAAGAGATGAACATCAGTGTCGCCATAACGCAGACAGTTTCCCCGGCGAATAAACGTTGGGAAAGCTTCCTGCTGATTGCTGCCCTGCTGTTACTGGTCATGCTGACAGGAAGCTATGCCATGCTGTTCGGTCGCGAAGACCGGCAGCAGGTGATTCTGGACTGGCAGCTCAGCGCCTATTCGGATTTACAGGATACCGACCAGGCTATTTATAATGAGTTGCTGGTCGCTGTAAACGAAATTACCTTTATGCAGCAGGATTCCCTGGACTGGCCATCTGTTGATGATCTTCGGGAGAACTGGTTACCGCCTTTCTATCAGGACAGCAGCTGGATTAATCGCGGCTCGGTAAACTGGCAGTTCAGCAGTGGAGAAGACCGGGCTGTTTATTTTGGCAATCAAGGCCAGCTGGAAACCCAGGGGGCTTACCTGCTGATCCTGAATAATGAATTTGTCGGTACCGGCGAAGTGCTGGTTGCGTCAGTCTGGTGGCATCCACAGCGGATGACTGGCTTACCCCATAGTACCGAAGACAGCTCACTGATTCTGGCAGGCTGGAAAGAAGTGGTCCCCTATCAGGGGCTTGATGAACGCGAACGTTTAAGTGATTAATATGAAAAAGATTCACATATTGTTAATGGTAGTCCTGGCGCTATCTTTCAGTAGCCTGAGCATTGCTCAGGACTTTAAAAACGGTGAGCGCATGACAATCGGCGTCACCCTGCATCCCTATTACAGTTTTGTCGCCAATATTGTCGGTGATCTCGCCGACATCGAACCGCTGATTGGTGCCGGGTACAATCCGCATAACTACAATCCGCTGCCGGAAGACCTGGTACGCGCGCGCTCCATGGATGTGATAGTGGTCAATGGCATCGGCCATGACGAATGGGCCTTCGAAATACTGCAGGCTTCCGGTGCTGGAGACACGCCACTGATTTATGCCAACAATTCAGTTTCATTGATTCCGGTCGCCGGAAATGACGAAGCCGTCAATGCCCATACCTTTATCTCCACCGTCACCGCGATTCAGCAGATTTATGAAATTGCCCGTGAGCTTGGACGCTATGACCCGGACAATGCCCAGGCTTATGCCCGAAATGGTCGTGCCTATGCGACAAGCTTGCGTCGCCTTAAAGCGGAATATTCCCAGCAATTTTCCGATCTGGATACCAGTAACTTTCGCGCAGCGACCATGCATGGCGCCTACGGCTATCTCCTGCAGGAGTTTGGTTTACAGATAAGTGCCGTCATTGAACCACGTCATGGTGTGGAGCCAACGGCCCGGCAACTGGCGCAGACCATCGAAGCGATTCGCGCTGCCAACGTCAACGTACTGTTTGCTGAAAAATTCTTTGCCGGACAGCTTGCCGAAACCATTCAGGCTGAAACCGGCGTTGAAGTTTATTCTTTTTCCCATATTTCCGAAGGTGACTACACCCCGGAATTTTATGAATCTGAAATGCGCTTTAACCTGGACTCTTTGAAAGCTGCCGTCGAAAGCACGGCACCTTCTCTCTAGGGCAAGCATGCAGGGGCCAGCCATTCATGTCGAACAACTCAGTCTGACACTGGGGGCTGTTGCAATTCTGGCACCGATGTCCTTTACGATTGAATCCGGCAACATCCATTGCCTGATCGGCCCCAATGGCGGCGGAAAAACTTCCACCTTACGTTGCCTGCTCGGACAGATGCCGCACCAGGGCAGGATCAGAATTGACTGGTATGAGAACCGGCACTGCGGTTATGTTCCCCAGCTAATTGAAATTGAAAAGACCCTGCCGCTGACTGTCAGGGATTTTTTGACCCTGCTGATGCAGCAAAAGCCGGCTTTTCTCGGCACCTCGAATGACACACAACAACATATTGATGTGATACTGGAAAAAACCCGGTTCACGGACAAACAGAACCTGATGCTGGGTTCACTGTCAGGTGGCGAGCGACAACGTCTGCTCTTTGCCCAGGCGCTGTATCCTGATCCTGCCCTGCTGATTCTGGATGAGCCAATGACCAGTCTGGATGAGGCTGGCATGCATAATTTCGAGGAACTGATTCTTGATTTCAAAGCCGCAGGCGGCACCATCATCTGGGTCAATCATGACCTGGAACAGGTCTCCCGCCTGGCTGACCAGGTAACCGTCATTGACAGGGGGCTGCTTGCACACGGACCAACTTCTTCGGTTATTGATGAGAAAATGCGCCAGGGCATCTACAGACAGGCGGGTGCAGAATAATGTCCGCTTTTTACGAAGGCCTGCGTAATCTGTTTATTGGTCTGGCCGAGGCTGGCACACTGCCTGAAGCGTTTCAGTATGCTTTTGTTATCAACTCCCTGCTTTGTGCACTGGTTATCGGCCCCCTGCTGGGTTGTGTCGGCACCATGGTAGTGGCCAAGCGTATGGCTTTCTTTTCCCAGGCTGTTGGCAACGCGGCACTCACCGGGGTAGCCATCGGCGTGCTGATTGGTGAATCCTATACCTCACCCTATATCTCCATGTTCTCTTTCTGTATTGCCTTCGGCATATTGCTTAATTACACCAAGGGCCGCACAAAAATGTCTTCCGATACCCTGATCGGGGTATTTTTATCAATTTCCCTGGCCCTCGGAGCCTCACTGATTTTATTTGTCTCGGCACGGGTCAATACCCACATTCTCGAATCTGTGTTGTTTGGTTCAATTCTTACCGTTAATGATCTGGACATGAACATCCTGCTGGTAGTGACAGTGATCACTCTCGCACTGGGGATTCCGCTCTATAACCGTATGATGGTGTCCAGCCTCAATCAGAGCCTGGCACATGTCCGTGGCATCAAGGTGGATGCCCTGGAATATATTTTTGTTATCCTGCTGACCATCATCACGGTAGCCTGTGTGAAGATTATTGGTGCCATTCTGGTTGAAGCCCTGTTGCTGATCCCTGCCGCTGCTGCCAGAAACATCAGTCGAAACCTGAAAAGTTTTGTCTGGATGACAGTGCTGATTTCCACCCTGAGTTGTATCGGGGGCATCCTGATTCCCATGCAATGGGACCTGCCCTTACCTTCCGGCGGAGCCATCGTGCTGGTTGCGGCAATCTTTTTTATACTGACCACGTCATTGAAAGGCATCTTACCGGTCTTTCGGGAGGCAAGAATGTGATGCGTATATTTCTGATCACTTTAAGTATGCTGCTGTTTGCCTGCAGTGGCGATACTGCCCGGGAAGCGGAGCAGGGAACTGAAGCTCAAAGGCTGGTGCTGACATCGCTGGCGCCGGTATATCAGTTAAGCAGCTCACTGTTAAACGGCACCGACATTGAAATTCTGAATATCCCTGCCCAGGCCAGAAGCATGGCTTCCCAGCCAACGTTTTTTGCACGCCAGCATGAGAATTTCAGTGAGCAGTTCCAGACGGCTGACGCCGTGATCAATATTGCCAAACTCTGGTCACAGGACCCGCTGTATATTGCGGCCCGCGAACACAATATCCGTATCGTACAGATTGACGCCAGTCAGCCCTGGTCCCGTGAATTATCCGGTGTCGGCATCAGGACACTGAGTGATGGTGAGACGGTGAATCCATATTACTGGCTGAGTCTTTCCAATCTGGTTCGCAGCCTGAATATTATCGCCGATGATTTGCAGTCACTTTATCCGGACCAGGCTGAAATCATTGAGGCCAATCTGAACAGTGAAGTGAATGCCATCGTACAGATGCGTACCAGCTTTGAGCTGGCACTGCTGGATGTTCTTGACCCGGTCGTCTATGCCCTCAGTGATGAATTCAATTACCTGACCAACGACCTGGGAATTTTTGTTGATGCTTATTTCGTTAAACAGGATATCGACTGGACTGATGCCGATTTACAGAATTTGACCCGGCATCTGCAGGACAACAATATCCCGGTGGTAATTCACAAATGGGAGCCAACAGCGGAAATCAGCGAAGCAATCGCTGAGGGTGGAGCCAGGCTTGTTGTCCTCGACCGAATGGAAGTAAGCGATCAGCCTCTTACTGAATTAATGCAGGATAATCTGCAAAGCCTGCTTGAGGCTCTGGTTCAAACCGAATAAGTCTTTTCCCGGATAGCTTATTCATCATTTTTAAGCTGTTCGGTTTCACTTTCTTCCATCGTTACCGACAAACCCTGTTGCAGATGCTGGGTGGAAATGCTGATTTCCGCCAGAAAAGTGATCAGGCCAACTGCCAGTAAAACCATCGCCCAGATAAACAAAATGCCTACGGTCAAAGCGATATCAATGGCAATGTACTCACCGACAAATATCGCGATGATTACCAGGCAAACCGTCAGGGCTGAAGTGGCACACAACCAGATTGAACGGTTAATCAGTCGCACCCGGCGCCAGAGACTGGCCGTCTCACTTTCCAGACGAGGACGGATTGCATCATAACGCGACTGGGATATTTGTGACTCGACGACCCTTACACGATCCACGATCCTGCCAAGACGGGCAGACAATACATTCAGGAATCCGGCAATACCAGCCAGCAAAAATACCGGCGCCACCGCGATTTGAATGGTAGTGGCGATGTCGATGATGTTGGTGATGCTTTCCATAGTTACCCCGCTGGCAGGATACTAATTATACAGATAAGTAACTGCAACACTCTGCATAAATTAAAAATGGGTAGTGAATCATATTGAAATTTATTGTAGTATGCTGCCGCCGTCTCTGCCTTGCTCACCCTTCGAATCCTTCCTGTTTTCCCGCCACTTTTATGAAATGAGGGACTCTCCTTCGGTTCAGACAGTCCTCGCGCTTTATCGGAAAAATTCTCAGGAAAAGGCATCTCAATGAGTTCGCAATGCAAGGACGGTGGCTTCCTCAGCGATAGCTTAAATTTCCAACAATCTTAAAAGCACAGGCGCACGGGGAGTTATTCCTTTGGTGACCGTCTGACGACAGGGCCGGAATTGCTCCTGCAATTCTCGGCATTTCCACCATCCATGGCGGTCAGATGTCGTCAGCCGAGCCTGTACATGGGTGAGGCAAGTGTATACAAAGCATTGCTTTGTGCGCAGCCGAACGACGCCCATCTGTGATGGGTGGCTGGACCGTGCGTTTTTTGGCGTGTCGCCGAAGGGATAACTCCCCGTGCGCCTGAACGCAAACGGAAATTTCAAAATGATTCAATACAAAAAATGATCTTGCCTTTGCCTTGAGGAGGATGACGACAAAGGCAAGACAGAGGGGGAACGCGGGGGAGAAAGGAAACCCGGATTAAAAACTGTAATCCAGTGCCAGACTCAGTGTGCGGGGCTTGCCGACTATCCAGGTTCCCCACCAGTAGGAACCGGAAGCGTAAAGCTCATCAAACAGATTGTCTGCCTTAAGCGAGATCCGCAGATCATCATTCACTGCCCAGTGCGCGGAAGCATCGACCACTGTGTAATCATGCATAGGACGACTGGCGTGATAACGTTCATCGACATAACGAGCATCGGCGATCAAACTCAGATCACTTATCGGATCCCAGACAAATCCAAAGTTCCAGGTGGTCTCCGCAATATCCGAAGGAGTTTCACCGGTACTTGTTTCAGCATTCAAGGCAGCCAGATTGCCGTGCACCTGGAAGGTATCGGTTAAGGCATAATTCATTCCCAGTTCAATGCCCCGTGACGTCTGTTGCGGAATTACTATCACGTCGTTGGGGTCAGCTGAATCCGGATCATCTTCAATCAGATTGTTCTTGCTGATATCAAACAGTGCCACACTCCATTGCAGGCCGGTACCTTGCAGGACATTCTTGATACCGATTTCAATCTGCTCACTTTCCACCAGATCCGCTTCCCGGTGAGAACCGCTGATCGTGACCACCGTGGAACTGGGATGACTGGCACCGGTGCCATACTGTGCATAAAGCGCTGTGTTGTCATTTAAATCATAAACAGCACCAATACGACCGGTCATCACATCCACCGTCTGGCTGCGATCAAAACTGCCAAGTCGCTGATAGCGGGTATCAAAATCGTCATAGCGCAAAGCACCGACCAGAGCCAGATTTTCAGTAAGGCTGTATTGCGCTTCTCCAAATACAGCCCACTGGCTCACATCTGCCCAGTTGTCCAGCAACGCTGGAGCATCGGTAAGGTCTGCCAGCGTGCCCGCATTAAAGGCAAAAGGATCAACCGTGTCGGTATCAGCCCCCCAGTCGATCGGATTCGGATTGGCAGCGCCAAAATTACTGGGACGGACAAAGCCAATATCATTGCCTTCAACGCCGACGGAAGTTTTCAGGCGGCTGTTTTCCGGAGACAGGGTCAGGTTGGTACGAAAGCCTGTGTGATCAACATCATGTCCGATAATCAGCGGATCCCAGCGCGATACGGTCATGCTGGTATCATCGTAGACATAGCCTTCGGCATTGCGCCAATAGCGATCGGAATCCAGCTGATACACTTCTGCCTGCAGATTGGCCGCGGCGCTGATATTCCAGTCAGCCTTGATACGAAAAGAACTGTCTTCGTAAGTAATGGCTGCATCACCAACATTGAAATTCAGCCCGACCAGGGAATCGATAAAGTCTCCATTGGCAATCGGGGTGCCGAAATATTTCATTGGCTCCTGATCACCAAAATCATAACGGGCGGTAATACTCAGATCATCATTGACTTCCCAGAGTAAAGCCAGTGACAACATGTCTGCTTCACTTTCACCATTATTGACCCAGTTGTCCGATTCGCTGTGACTGTAGTCCACCCGAAAAGCCGTGCTGTCCGTCAGGCGGCCAGTGTAGTCAATGCCAAAAAAAGCCGTACTGTTCTCACCGACCATGACCCGCACATCACCACTGTTTTCAAATTCTGGGCGGCGTGGAATGATATTGATCGCACCTCCTATTCCGCCTTCTCCATATAACACCGAAGAAGGTCCCTTGAGCACTTCAATTCGCTCAACCCCCCAGGTATCAAACGGGAAGGTGACCGTACCGGCGATAGTGAAATAATTGCTCCCGTCATACAGCTTGGTGACTGCACCCTGCCCGGAAAAGCCGCGAGACTGAATACTGAAATGCCCGTTACCCGGATTGGCCTCATTGACAAACCCGGCACTGCGGGTCACTGCCTCAAGAACGGAGGTGTCAATACGCTCCCGAATCGCATCACCGTCAATAATATCCACAGAGGCTGGCGTTTCCAGCACCGAAAGATTCAGGCGGCTGCCGGAAATATTGTCCAGTGCACTCTGGGTACCAAAAATAATAATCTCTTCCGGTTCACTGTAATCCTGAGCAAAGCCAGTCTGGGCAAGCAGCAGACTTCCCATGGCTGTGATAATTAC
The DNA here is from genome assembly GCA_002414385.1 of Gammaproteobacteria bacterium UBA5109. Classification (GTDB taxonomy): domain Bacteria; phylum Pseudomonadota; class Gammaproteobacteria; order Pseudomonadales; family Pseudohongiellaceae; genus UBA5109. The sequence continues at coordinate 137,915 of DHZH01000006.1, read as the reverse complement.
TCTGTTCAGTACTTGTTTCTTGTGCATAAGCTCTCCCTGGAACCGACAATTTATTTGCCTTGATTCTGATCTATCCGCTTGATGAGCCCTTCACTCATACTCAAGCCTGATGCAGGGATACTAGGCAGCTTCATCATCTCAGGACAGCTTTGTCCTGTTAGAGAACGGTTTATTAACGTTAACTATCAGTTAATAATGATTATTATTCCTGTTAGCTGAATATTTATTGTTTGTATTGAGCACAGGTGCATGCAACACTTTTCAGACCATTCATTACATCAGGAACCTATATGTCTCTATTCCCATCCCGCTGGCCTCCGCAACACCCGGATCGTATCCAGCTTTATTCACTGAACACGCCCAACGGACAGAAAGTATCCATCTGTCTGGAAGAAATGGGGCTCGAGTATGATGCCCATCTGATCAATATCATGAAAGATGACCAGTTTGATGCGGACTATCTGAAAATCAGCCCGAACGGCAAAATTCCGGGTCTGATTGATCCGCAGGGTCCGGAAGGTAAACCCATTGTATTGATGGAAAGTATCGTCATTCTGCTTTACCTGGCCGACAAGACCGGCAAATTGTTACCTCAGGACCAGAGGGGGCGTCTGGAGCATCTGCAGTGGCTGACTTTTCAGGCCGCCCATATCGGCCCCATGTTCGGCCAGTTCGGTCACTTTTATGTCTATGCCAAAGACAAGACCAGCGATAGCTATGCTGTTGAGCGTTACACCAAAGAGACACAACGCCTGCTGCAGGTCCTGGAAGACAGATTAAACGGCCGGGAATACCTGATGGGCGAATACAGTATTGTCGATATTGCCACCATGCCCTGGGTAGAAGGGCTGGGCGGATTCTACCAGGCCAGGGAGCAACTGGAACTGAACAGGTATCCACGAGTGCAGGAATGGCTGGAAAAGATCATGGCCAGAGAAGCCTACCAGGTCGGCAGGAATGTCTGTGCTCCCTGAAGCATGCCGGCAAAAGGCAGCCTGAAACCAATGGCTACCCTGAAGTTTCCGTCGCGCTGGCCGCCCTCAGATCCCGATCGTATTCAGCTCTACTCCATGAACACAGCTAATGGCCAGAAAGTAAGCATCTGCCTGGAAGAAATGGGCCTGGACTATGAAGCGCATCGGGTGGATTTCTGGAAAGGCGAACAACATGACGCGGATTATCTGCTCATCAATCCGAACGGCAAAATTCCCAGTCTGATTGACCCGCAGGGCCCGGAAAATAAAGCCATCGCACTGATGGAAAGCGTTGTGATCCTGATTTATCTGGCTGATAAAACCGGCACCCTGCTGCCAACAGAAGCGGTGCAGCGCTTTGAGCATCTACAGTGGCTGGCCTTCCAGGCTGCCCATATCGGCCCCATGTTCGGCCAGTTCGGCCACTTTTATATCTATGCCAAAGACAAGACAAGTGATGCTTATGCACTGGAGCGTTACAGCAATGAAACCCGGCGCCTGCTCCAGGTACTGGAGGACAGGTTAGAAGGACGGCAATACATCATGGATGAATTCAGTATTGTGGATATTGCCATTCAGCCCTGGGTGTTACGGCTGACTGATTTTTATCATGCTACCGATCAGTTGAACATTAGCGATTTTGAAAGGGTTCTTAACTGGCAGAACCGACTCGCGGCACGGTCAGGCTTCAAAAAGGGTAAAGAAGTCTGTGGTGCCTGAACCGGCTTAATCCATTCCCATGGGTATCGACAGATCCGGCACCGGACCGGTAAAACCTTCCGGCCCCACCCATAACTGCCCCATCATTCCAACGCGGGCATGATCAAGAATATGGCAGTGGTACATCCACATGCCTGGTCGTCCTTCAAAGTTGATAGCAATCCTTAGCGTTTCTCCGTCAGGAACGTCAACCGTATCTTTCCATTCCGGTACCCGTTCATCGTCGAGTACCTGAAAAAAATAACCGTGCAAATGAAAAGGGTGGTTAAAACCGGAATTATTACTCAGAGTCCAGACATGTGTTTCCCCCACCCGCGCAACAAGAGCTTGCATATTCCAGTAGGGAATACCGTTAAACCCCATCTCCACACTATTGGTGCCATTTTCGCCAAGCGCGATGGTCATCTCCAGTTCTTTTTCAATGGCATTACTGATATCGATAGGCTCAATGGTGCGCAATTCTGTCGGGATTTCTTCAGGAGTAACTTCCGGTAAATCGACCGTCTCAATATACATCAGGTCTTCCGGACGGCGTTCCGTACCAAAGCCGCGGTTTACCGAACCCAGTCGCATGAGCGCAGTGGTTCCCGGATCATTGGCCGGAGTAAAAACAAAATCACCTCGTTCAGCCGGGGTCAGCACAAAGCGTGCCGCACTCTCGGATCGGCCTGCCAGACCATTATCCCCGCCAATTCGCGTCATCATATGGCCGCGCAAGCCAATTGGTGTATAGCGGCTACGTGAAGCATTTATGATACGCCAGCGTTGCTGTTTACCCTTGCGTACTTTCAGGGTCGGCATGATTTTACCGTTAACCAGAACTGTTGTGCCTTCACGTCCAAACAGGTCACCAAAATCTCCCCCGTTATCCGGCGGCAGAAATTCTCCCAGATCATTAAGGCTCATGTCTGATATCACCATGACCAGTTCATCACCAAATACTTCCGGGTCACTCGGGTCTTCCACCACAATCGGGCCATACATGCCCCAACCAACCTGTGCAGCAGAATTCACATGCGGGTGATACCAGTAAGTTCCTGAATCAGGCAGGACAAACTCGTAGCGGAATTCCCCACCCGGGGGAATCGGGGGCTGTGTTACGCCAGGGACACCATCCATATCATTGGGGACACGAAGACCATGCCAGTGTATGGTGGTGGGTTCCGGTAATGAATTCCTGAAATGCACGATTACGGTGTCACCCACCTTGGCACGCAGCAAAGGCCCCGGCAGACTGCCACCATAGGTCCAGACAGGTGTCGTCAATCCTTCCATCACTTCAATATCAGCAACCCTGGCCTCCAGTTCAATTTCCAGAATATCCGGATCCGGATTGAGATCCTCGGGAATCGTCAGGGCGAGTTCGTCATCCCAGCCTTCCGGCTGCTCAACGTCCAGGGCTGACAGATTTTGCTGGGCAAAGACCTGAGTACTGTAAATACTGCCAATGACAATCAGTGTTATGAGTTTATTAAGCATAAGCCCCCCCTTGTATTTCTGGCCCTGAAGCATAACATAAAAATGTATTTCAAATACATCTTCAAGAACTTTGCTTTAAATTTCCATTTTCTCTGTAGTATCGGATCTACCGGCGAATCTACCGGATTTTCCGGGTTATTGCGGCCAGAGGCGATAAAGATAGCAAGATCGGTCAGGATTTTCCGTGGCTGGAGCCCTATCATATGTTCTATGTCAAAAGCACCGACAGAAAAAAATACCCGTACTGGCTATATTCAGCGCATGCAAAGTGTACTTGAATATATTGAAAACCATCTGGGTGAAAACCTGAATCTGGACCAGCTCAGTCAGCAGGCCAGTTTTTCGGCATTTCACTTTCACCGGCAATTTCGCGCCTTTACCGGCATGCCTTTATACAAGCTGATTCAATTGCTTAGGCTCAGACAGGCAGCAAAAAGCCTGGCCTATCACCATGAAATAAGCATCACGCAAATCGCGCAGGAATGCGGATTTGAAAACAGCGAATCATTCAGTCGTGCTTTCAGTAAAGCATTTTTACAGCCCCCGACTGCCTTCAGAAAAAACCCGGACTGGCAGCGCTGGCAAGAGCTTTTTAATTTCCCGTTTATGCCCAGGAGCAAGAGTATGGATGTCAAAATCGTTAATTTCCCTGAAACCATGATAGCTGCACTGGAGCATCATGGGCCGGAACACCAGATTTATAAAACTGCGAACAGCTTTATTGAATGGCGTAAAGCCAATGCTATCAGTCCAGACAAGGGTGCTACCTATGGCCTGCATTACAGCGATCCGGCCAGTACCCTGCCGGAGGATTACCGTCAGGATATTGCTGTCTCGGTGGAAGCACCTATCGCAGAAAATCCCCAGGGGCTTGTCAATAAAGTAATCCCGGCAGGACGCTGTGCGCTGATCAGACATCACGGTTCCCGCGAATACATTCCGGCAGCAGATTATCTGTACCGGGAATGGTTGCCGCAAAGCGGGGAAGAATTAAGGGATTTCCCTTTCTTCTTTCACTACATCAATGTCGGCCCGGATGTGCGTGATCGTGACATGATTACCGATCTATATTTGCCGATTCAGTAAAGCTTCAGCTTTTTGTGCAGTGTCTCCATCAGCGCCAGCACAATGTGGTTTGGGAAATTTTAATCTCTTCTGGTAACAATCTTTACCGGGATTTAATTTTGGCTGATTAATATACCTGCCGTGTATATAGAGACACAACAGGAAGTCCAGCCATGAGTAAACGCTACCGCACGATCTGGATCTCTGATGTTCACCTCGGTACCCGGGGTTGCAAAGCCGCTCTTCTGAATTCTTTCCTCAAGGCCCATCAATGCGAGTTTCTGTATCTGGTTGGCGACATAATTGACGGCTGGCGCATCTCTACCAGCAAATGGTACTGGCCTGGTGAACACAACCGCGTAATCCGTCAGGTATTACGTAAATCTGAAAAAGAAAACACCAAAGTTATCTATATCCCGGGCAATCACGATGAATTTCTGCGCGATTATATTTCGGAACACAACTTTGTCATGGGTAATATTCAGGTGCTTGATGAGGCCGTGCACACCACCAACAAGAACGAAAAGATCTAGATCATTCACGGCGACGCCTATGACGGCATTACCCGTCATCATAAGTGGGTCGCACTGCTTGGTGATATTGGCTATAACTTTTTACTTTGGTCCAATCGCTGGTTTAACGACATTCGAAAACACCTGCGGCTGCCTTACTGGTCTTTATCAAAAGCTGTAAAGCATAAAGTGAAATCAGCACTGAGTTTTATTTTTGAATTTGAGCAGACCGTGGTTAAGGAAGCCAAAAAGCGTCGTGTCGATGGTGTGGTTTGTGGGCATATCCATCATGCCGAGAAAAAAATTATTGACGGCATCAAGTATTTTAACTGTGGCGACTGGGTAGAAAGCTGCACTGCCCTGGCTGAAGATCAGCAGGGCAATATTGAAATCATTCACTGGGCGGATATCGGTCACCTGGGTGCCAATATTGTGGAATTCCCTGCAAAAGGTAAAGGTAAAGGCAAAGCTGCAAAAATTACCGCTAAAACCCTTACCAAAGCACCTTAAGACTTTATCAGGGGCAGATCACGAAATGCCGGTTTTGCAAGCAGGAATTGCCCGGTGTGGATAACCCGCTCACGAAAACCTCCCTCACAAAAACACAGATAGTATTCCCACATGCGAATGAATACATCGTCGGCGCCGAGTGCCCGGACTTCTTCCAGTCTGCTCATGAAGCGCCTGCGCCAGTGTGCCAGGGTTCTGGCATAATCCAGCGTGATATCTTCCAGTCCGATCAATTGCATGTCGGTATCTTCAGCGATGTGTTGCGCAATAACAGCATTACTTGGTAACTGGCCTCCAGGAAAAATATAACGCTTGATAAAATCAATTGAGTTTATCGAGGCCTGGTAACGCTGATCGCTGATGGTGATTGCCTGGATCAGCATCAAGCCATCGTCTTTTATTAGGCGATTGCAACGGGAAAAATAATCACTGTAATATTTGCTGCCTACCGCTTCGATCATCTCCACCGACACCAGTTTGTCGAATTTTCCTTCAAGCTGACGATAATCCCGTAACAAGAGCGTAATTTTATCCTGCAGCCCTTCACGTGCTATCCAGTCACTGGCGAAATCATGCTGCTCACGGGACAGGGTTGTGGTGGTAACCCGACAGCCATAATTTTTGGCAGCATACACCGCCAGACCACCCCATCCTGTACCGATTTCCAGCAAATGATCTGCTTCATTTAATTGCAGCCGCTCGCAGATATGGTGAAATTTTTGTAGCGATGCATCCGCCAGCTCCTGCGTTTCATCAACAAAAATAGCCGAGGAATAAGCCATACTTTCATCCAGAAACAAGCGGAAAAAGTCGTTACTCAGATCATAGTGCGCGGAAATGTTTTTGCGTGCCTGACGCAGATTATTGTTACGTAGCCAGTGAAACACTGAACCTGAGAGGCGTCTCCACCAGCCTTTTTGACCGTTAAGGCTCTGCAGGGCCTGCATGTTACTGACGAAAACCTGAACCACATTAAGCAGCTGTGGCGAATACCAGTAACCCAGCATATAGGCTTCACCGGCGCCAAGATCACCGTTCCTCAACACCATGGCATAGGCCCTGGCATCTTTTACGATAATTCTGGCAACACGGGTATTCGCACGACTCTCACCAAAGCTTGTTGTATTGCTGTCTTCTTCAATAATCAGACGCCCGTGTTTAATATTTTCCAGGGCTGCAAAGATTGCCCTGCGAGCCATCGCAGAAACCATGGTGCTGGCAGTGAACTGTTTGGCCGGCGCTAAAGCTGAAACTCTCAAGACTCTACTCCTTTAACGTTTTTAAGCGGTTTTTTCGAGGAAATCGGGTGACGATAAAATGGCACTTTTTTCAGCCATAACCTGAGAGCCTGCCAGTAAATTGCCGTGACTACTTTCAGGGTCATCAGTGGATAGCGCAGCAGAACCTTTCTCATGGCAGCCGGTGTTGGTTCCCGGCGCTGCAGCATGAGACTGGCAAAAAACTGTTTTTCCTCGCCAATATGTGAAGTGATGAAAACCTTCAGCTGCTCACCGGGTTCAGTACAGCGCCACGAATACTGCATGTTCATGGGCATAAAAGGTGAAACGTGATGTTGCTTGCTGAACTCATGAGGCCGGGAATGCTTATCCTCTACAGGTATCGCATAGGCATGCCGTTCACCCCAGGGGGTATTGGTTACTTCGGCCAGGATCCATTGCAGGTGATCATTTTGGTCATAACAGTAATAACAGCTGATGGGGTTGTTGATGTAGGCGAAATAACGGCAGTTGGCCAGCACACAGATTCTGCCTGCAGGTCGTTCTCCGGTCTGTTCTTCGACGCTGTTCCTGACTGCTTCATCCAGAGGCACTGAAGCATCACCATGAAAATCACTGCGCCGGAAACTTGCCAGGTTAAAGCGGTTCAGTGACCACCAGGGGGAACGGTCCATCAGCGCTTCAAGTTCAGCAAGATCGATAAACATCATGAAGACTTTGTAACAAAACTCATGACGAACCGGTTGCAGGCGGCAATGAGTCACCAGACCTTTATAAATTGCACTGTGTTGAATTTGCTTGTTCATATCAGGCCGCCCTCTGTGCTCCGTCCCGGCTGAGAAAATTGAGATTTTCACAGACTCGTTGAGCGCTCCACACGCCGTCTTCATGAAATCCATTGCGCCAGTAGGCACCGCAAAACCAGGTGTTGCGTTTACCGTTTATCTGCGACCAGCGTTCCTGTGCAGCAACACCAGCGGTGGAAAAAATCGGATGCTCGTAATGATAGATTCCGAGGATGGAATCTGGATTAATCGCGTCAGTATGATTCAGGGTGACACAATAAGTCTTGCTGGATTCAATACCCTGCAGGATGTTCATGTTATAGCTCAGTCGTGGAATTTCGTTATCAGCACCCAGTTCCACGTTCCAGCTGGACCAGCACCGCCGGCTGCTCGGCAAGACAGAAGCATCAGTATGCAGGACCACTTCATTGCGACTGTAGGGAATGGCACCAAGAATTTCCTGTTCCAGGGGGGAAGCATCCTGCAGACAGTCCAGGACCTGATTGCTGTGACAGGCAAATACAAGATGATCGAAAGTTTCACTGCCTTGTGGTGTCGTTACCGTGACATAGGAGCCGGTAATATTTCTGTCCACGGCCAGTACCGGTGCATTCAGGCGGATTCTGTCCCTGTAGGGACGGGTCAGGGGATCGATATAGTTTTTTGAACCGCCCTCAATAACCCGCCACTGAGGCCTGTTTTTGATATTCAGCAAACCGTGATTACGGAAAAACCTGACGAAAAACTGCAGAGGCATTTGCAGCATGTCGCTTTGCCTGGCTGACCAGATAGCCGCACCCATCGGCACAATATAGTAATCAATGAATCGTTGTGAATAATTAAAACGCTCAAGGTATTCGCCCAGAGTTGGATTCACACCTGGCAGAAATTCGGCAAGATGGTTTTCCACCTGCTGGTTAAAACGCAGGATGTCTTTGAGCATTTGCAGATGTGCCGGTGAAAAAAGATTTCTGCGCTGGGCAAAGAGTGTATTGAGATTGCTGCCAGCATATTCCAGCCCGGAGACACGGTCACTGACACTGAAACTCATTTCGGTCGGTCGGGAACTAACCTGCAGTTCATCCATCAGGGCAATAAAGCCAGGATAGGTCCAGTCATTAAACACGATAAATCCGGTATCCACTGCAATCTGGCGGTCACCTTCTTCGACATCTATCGTGGCTGTATGGCCGCCAAGTCGACGGTCTGCTTCAAACAGACTCACTTCATGCTGACGTGATAGATAATAGGCCGCTGTCATACCGGCAATTCCACTGCCAATTACTGCTATTTTCATTAGCCGGATTCTCCCGAACGACGCAGCCGTGGCATAAACCGGCGATACCAGAGCCACTGCAGATGAGTAAAAATTTTCAGCACTGCATGCAAACGCCAGGGATGATTGATGCGTAGCGGACGTTTTTTCAGTTTCTTCAGAATTCCGGCAGCTGCCTCATCGGGACTGAGCATAAATGGCATGGGGAAGTCATTCTGGGCCGTCATCGGGGTATCCACAAATCCCATGAACACCGGAATCACATCGATGTCACCACCAATGTCTGCGCGCAGGGATTCCAGGAAATAGGCCATGGCAGCTTTTGATGCACCGTATGCTTCTGCCCGGGGGAAACCCAGATAAGAGCTCATTGAACACAGCCCTGAAATAAACGGTTTATCCCTGCCCAGGTCGGCAGCATTTTTAAGCAGGGGGTATGCGGCCGCACAAGCGTTTACCGTACCCTGATAATTGACTGCCATGACTTTGGCCATGGCCGGCAGGTTGAAATCGGGCAGGTCGATGTATTCACAATACCCGGCGCAGAGAAAGATGCCATCAAGGTATTCAAGCTTTTCGGCATAATTATCGAACAGGCCCTGCATCAGGCTCTGGTCGGCCACATCACAGGGCAGTACCTGTATCTGCGCAGGATAGTTTTCGGCAATTTCATCCAGGGCTTCACGTTTACGGCTGCTGATAATCAGGTGATGACCCTGTTTGGCCAGCTGAAAAGTCAGTGCTTTACCAATGCCCGAGCTTGCTCCGGTAATCCAGTATGTTTTGACAGTAGTAGTCATGCTCATCAACTCAGGCGATTTTTCAGATAACGGGTGGCAGCACCCAGCACCGGTACATGCTCATAAATCAGTGCCCCCAGGTCATAACGGTCTTCGTGGTAGTAGATTTTCGAGGTGTATTTGATCAGGCTGATGCCTCTTACCCTGACCGGTCTGCCACTGTTCAGGCTGGAATGCACAAAACTCATCTCCCAGCTAAGGCAGGCACTGTCATCCCCTTCCAGTTTATCGATATACTGCATCTCATAGTCCTGCATATTTTCTGCCAGTCGCCTGAAATAGGACTTAAGGGCCAGACTGCCCTCCAGTCGATGTACCGGGTCAATAAATTCGACATCCCGGGTATAAATTTCATCGATCAGTGGAATAGTGTCGCGTGAGAAATTTGCATAGAAATCCATGACTTTCCTGACAAGGTCGTCGGACAGTATGGATGACGGCATTTTGGCAACTTTATTTGTCATATTTTGTGCTCACAAGACAGACCTGCATTGGGTGTGGAATGTATTACGGGTATGGTTTAATTTTGGATTAACTGAGGAAGCTTTGATCTGTTCCGGGATTGCTTGCGTATAAGAAGAAAAAGTACCAGCAGCCACAAGAGCGGATGAAAATGCTACGAGCTATGGCCATATCTGACAAGGACAAGCAGGCATCTCCCAAACACTGGAATGATCTGGTTCTTGCTGTCGCCCGTAAAAGGGACCGGCAGGCTTTTCAGGCCCTTTTTGCACACTTCGCGCCACTGGTAAAAGCCTATGCCTACAAAGTATCTGACCTGGCACAGGCAGATTCCCTGGCAGAAGAATTAATGCAGGAAACCATGGTCAAGGTATGGCTCAAGGCGCATACCTACAATCCGCAAAAATCTGCTGCCAGCACCTGGATTTTCACCATTGCCAGAAATACACGTATCGATCTGTTACGTAAAAATGCCAAGCAGTGGGAAAGCAACAATGAGGATTTTGATGAAAATGCACTCAGCGCGGAAGATATCTGGGCTGATCAACAAGACAATGATGTGCTGGAATCAGTCAGTGAAGAACATGAACAGGAAAGAATACTGGAAATGATCAATAAACTACCCGAAGACCAGATCACCATCGTCAAAACTATTTTTCTTGAAGGCCTGTCGCATACCGAAGCTTCCGAGCAACTCGGTTTGCCACTGGGAACGGTTAAATCCAGAGTAAGACTGGCTCTGCAAAAACTTAAACTTACTATTGATGTTTAATTGAATGCTTATGACTAAATATCATCCAGACACCCGCTTTATTACTGATTACGCCGCCGGCAGTCTACCCTTTTCGCAGGCCCTGTGTGTTTCGGCACATCTGCATTACTGTGATGACTGCCGCCATAAAGTTGAACAGCTCAGTTCTCTTGGTTCATTCATGTTTGATGAACTCGAAGCACAACAGAACGATGCTGATGCAATGGAGCAAAGCTTCAATGAGCTTATGTCCCGAATTGATGACTTGCCTGAAGCCCGTTTTGTGGCAAAAAGCCAGGCAGCCAATGACAACAGAACCCAGCGCTTGCCATCTGCCCTGCATAAGCTGACCCGGGGCGACCTGGACTCCCTGCAATGGCACAGCATCGGTAAATATTTCAGCTATTCCGATCTGGATATCGGTGACAAGGCACGGGAAACTTCCCTGTTCAGTATCAAGGCTGGCGGCAACGTGCCTCGCCATCGTCACAAAGGCGATGAAATCACGGTGGTGCTTAAAGGCAGCTTTTCTGACCAGGACGACCATTACCAGGCCGGGGATTTTATTGTCCGTACCCGTGGTGAAATGCATACGCCGGTTGCTGCACAGGATGAAGATTGCCTGTGCCTGTCAACGCTGGACGCGCCGATCCAGATGACCAACTGGTTCTACCGCTTGTTGATGCCCTTCATAAAAGCCTCAGCACAAAGCAGCAGAGTTTAACCAGCCTATTATTGTTTTTTAAAGGCTGCCAGCGCCCGCTCGCGGGAAAACTTCAGATCCACCAGGGCTTCAAAATACTCTGCCTGTAATTTTCCCGGGTCATGAATAGTTTTCGCACTTTCATTTGCCAGTATCGGGACATACTGCCTGATAAACTCGCCTTCCGGGTCGAAGCGCTCTGACTGCCTCACCGGATTGAAGATCCGGAAATACGGCGCAGCATCAGTACCGGTTGATGCACTCCATTGCCAGCCGCCGTTATTGGCAGCAAAATCTCCATCAATCAGATTCTGCATAAACCAGCGCTCACCCCAGCGCCAGTCAATCAATAGATTTTTACTGAGAAACATGGCCACCAGCATACGCAAACGGTTATGCATCCAGCCGGTCTGCAATAATTGCTGCATGGCGGCATCTATCAGTGGGAAACCGGTTTCTCCCTGTGTCCAGCGTTCAAACTCCTGTTCATCATGACGCCAGGGAACATTGTCATACTTGTCATTCCAGGCCTGGTGCATACAGACATGTGGAAAATGATGCATGACATACTTGTAAAAATCCCGCCACAGTAATTCATTGCACCAGGTACGAATGGAAGCATTGCTGCCTGCAGACACAGCCGCTTCCCAGCAGGCTCTGACTGAAATGATACCGCTGCATAAATAAGGGGAAAGTGAACTGGTGCCTTCAAGTGCCGGCTTATCCCGATCCTCCTGGTAGTCGGCAATTGAATGCTCGACAAAATGCCTGAGCTGACGGTTTGCGTGCTGCTCGCCGGCTGGCCAGCGTTTTGCCCAGTTGCCCTGTTCCTCAGGCCAGTCAATGTCATTCAGCTTACAGGCAATATCCAGAGTGGCTAATGCCGGTTTCTCTTGCGATAGGGAGTCGGGCTCCAGACCATAGGCACTGACTGAACCAGCAGTCTCCAGTAATTCACGACTGGCCCTGGCATAAGGTGTAAAAACCTTGAAAGGCTGGCCCTGTTTGGTAAAAACCAGATCAGGTGGCAGCAGGCATTGATCTTCATAGGCAACTGCCTTGACCTTGTGCTTATCACAGACTTTTTCGACTGCGGCATCTCGACGCCGTTCATTGAGAGGATATTCGATATTGTAGTGAACACCGGCAATTGAATATTGCTCGATGATTTTTTCAATCAGCGCGGGGATCTCCTGGTAATCCTTTACCTGAAAAAACAGCAGGGGAACCTGCAGTTTTGCCAGTTCATTTTGCAGGACTTCCAGGTTGCGTCGCCAGAAATCAATCTTGATGGGTGCATCGTCATGCATTTGCCATTGTTGTGGTGTGGCAATATATATCCCAACAGTCTCTCCAGCGTTCAGCGCCTGGATCAATGCGCTGTTGTCCTGCACGCGCAGGTCATTACGAAACCAGCAAAGCTGTCGGCTCATATGGCGTTGCGCAGGCTCATTTCCTGGGGATAGGGATCGAAGAAGGCCTGTTTGCTGATGTACTCATTGGGATGATTGTTGAAATGGTGTTGTAACAGGGTAACCGGCACAACCAGCGGCACGATACCGTTACGATACTGCTCAATGACTTCTGCCAGTTTGGCTTTTTCCTTTGCCTGCAGCTGCTTTTTCAGATAACCCTGCAGGTGCATCAGGACATTGGTATTGGATTTACGGTTGGCTTTTTTCTCCAGTGCCTGCATCAGGGCGCTGAAATATCGTTGCCCCAGTTCATCAGGGTCATGATTGCCGGCATCGGCCAGCATACGCCCGAGCTCGTTATAGGACTGTGGAGCATGTGCCATCAGGCTGTATTTATAGGCTACATGGAACTCAATAATACCCGAGGCGGTCAGGCCTTTGCCCTGCAGTTGTTGCCAGCGGCGATAGGCAAACACCCGGGTGATAAAGTTTTCCTTCAGCACCGGGTCAGTCAGGCGTCCGGCCTCTTCTACCGGCAAAAGGGGCATGGCATCTGTCACAGCTTTGGCATAAATGCCCCGCCCTTCATGCAAGGGAGTATCCTGGTCTTCACGATAAACCTTGACCTTGAACAATCCGCAACTGGGTGAGCCCTTGATAAAAATATAGCCACAAATATCATTCAGCTGCGGAATGGTTTCTGTGGCAAAGTTTTTTAATCTATCGGTAACATCGATGCTGGCATCCTGGGTGTCGACTGCACGCGGATCTTCTGCATCACCCAGCAGGTGAATCGGTTTGCGCGGAACACCCAGGCCGATGCCCACTTCAGGACAGACCGAACGGTATTCAAAATAATCGGAAAGATTATTGACGCAAAGCCGGGATAATTTATGCCCGCCGTTGTAGCGAACTTCTTCACCCAGCAGGCAGGAACTGATGCCAACAGGAATTTTTTGCACAACTGAATCCGTGTATCGAGATCTCATAACCAGAATACGAGCTTACCATGAGAACAGATCAGGCAATAAGGGTTCAGGCCGGGATTTATTCAGATGCCTTGCTGATTACCTGCGTGGAAAGTGACTCAGCCTGATCAGCGCTTAGTTCATTTCCTGATGGGATACCCAGCAATGACAAGCGGAAATATTTCACGAAACGCCGGCAATTGCCGCACATCAGCAGGTGCAGGGCCATGCTGAATGCCTGCCCCCTGCTCAGTTCGCTATCGATATAATCACTGGCTTTAGCAGCCACTTCTTTACATTTCAACATTGTCTGTCAGTGCCTTTCCTCTTGCTGACTGGCACTCTCCGGTATCCTGATAATGGTTGATAACCTGAAACAGCTTCATACGTGCGCGGTGTAATAATACCCGGGCATTAGAGTGGGAAATCTCCAGAATGTTACAGATTTCTTTCATGCCCATTTGCTCCTGATCACGCAACAGGAATATCGCTTTCTGGTCGGCTTTTAATAATTCAAGGGTAAGTTCTATGCATTGCTGCAACTGCTCCTCCTGCAATAAAGCCTCTGGTGAGCTGAGGTCCCACTGTTGCAAAGGCTTTTGCCAACGGCCTCCTGGCTTGAATGAATGTTGCAGCCACTCATCCAGGTTCTGATCCTGTTGATCATCAGGCAAATGAGATTCAAGTGATTCCTGGCGCGATTCTTTCCTGTAACGGCTGAAAGCTTCGTTTTTAACAATGGTAAACAACCAGGTTTTTAGTGTGGAGCGTTCCTGAAAGTCCGGCAGAGCCTTATAAGCAGAAACCCAGGCTTCCTGCACCACTTCTTCTGCCCAGGTATCTCCCACTATAGGACGTACTACTGCCAGCATGAGCTTATGGTATTTCTGAACCAGTTGCTGAAATGCCTGATGGTCCTGCTGCTTCAGCTTTGACAGGAAATTTTCCTGATCCATTAATAGGCCGCTTATCTTATTGTGAAAGCCAGAATACTACAGAACTCAGCCTGTATTGAGAAATTTGTAACAAAGCAGGCAGTACTGACTCTAGCCTGTAGTGACAGGTCAGAATAATCCATGCTTCACCCATAAGGAGATTTATGATGAAAAAAATACTAATGGCAGGTGTAATGCTACTGGCTTTAACTGCTTTACTGGCACGGGCTCAAATGCCCTTCGGTTCCGTGGCAGAGCAGGAGTACGGCAGAGCACTCTGGAATGCACTGCAAAGTGCAAATCTTGTCGGGGAGAATCACATCATGGCCTGGCCTTATGAAGGCAATGCCCCTCATGGCGACAAACTTGTCACACTGGAGAGTGAAATAACCCTGAATGGACAGCGCGGAACCGTACTGGTCAAACATAATTACGGACCAGATGTCACACTGGAACAGGTATCCAATGATCCTGGAGCTTATCTGGTAGCGACTACCGTGATGTTTAAACGTGAGGGATACAGTGCTGCCAATCAGGATTGGTTTTTTGCCAAGTATCTTGCCGATGCCACCTATGATGTGGCGCCTGATGGTGCAACGCCACTGGTGGGCAGCCCGACGGGCTGTGTTACATGTCATTCCAATGCACCTGGCGAAGACATGGTCTTTCTCAACAATAAATACTGATTGCTTGTAACTTAAATGCTTTCTTCTCTGGGCTCCTGACCCCCCTCTTCTTGAAGGAGCCCTTTTTTTAAAGTGACAGAGCCTCGGTTATTTGCTGCCAGGAAATCACTTTGAAATTCTGGTTTTCCCTTGGGTTTTCATTGAAGCCATCCTGCACTACCAGCATGCCCCGCGGAAAACGTTCATCAAAGGCCACCGATGAAACTGCAAGTCCGTCTGTTTCCTGAGCAGGATCCACACCGTTACCTGGGTTAAGTTCAAGTCTTACGGAACCTCTGTAAGCAGCAGCGGCATTCAAATCATAGATTGCATAAGTATTATCACCCTGACTGGATGCCACCAGATACCAGGCGTCACTGTCATTGCGATAGATATCCATGCCTTCCACATCGGCAGTCAGTTCACCAGTCCCAACCCGGGCAATCATGCGACGTTCATTCGCCCGACTTATATCCGCCGGCATCTGCCAGATTCCTGCTTCTTCTTCACCAAAATAAAAAGTGCCTGTCTGGTCATCAACGGCGCAACCTTCCGGTTGGGAGTCGACCATAAATGAACCCAACAGTATCGGATTGACTTCACTGCTCATCAGGCTGTTAAGCTGAAACTGCTGATACAAACCATCACTGCTGTTGACAAAGGCATGGGCCATTCCCTGTGGACTGCGATACATGCACACACCATAAGGGTCAAGCATATCCAGTGCTTGCTGATAAATCCGGCTAAGGTTACCGTTGCTATCGATAGCGAAAATATCCAGTGTGATATCAGTACGGTTCGTCGCTACTGCCAGAGTCGTGATATTGCCATTCAGATTTATACCACTGCGCAAATCCACATTATTCAGATTACCCAGTTCCAGAAACTGCACCAGTTCACCCCGCAGATTATAAACCCCCAGGCCACGCTGCTTGTCGGTCCCCAGAATCAGACTCTGAGACGGGTTTCGCGGATGCACCCAGATAGCCGGGTCATCGGCAGCATCATCTCCACTTTCCACTGCGACTGTTTCAAACTCTGCCATGACCGGTGCCGCATTCATGTTAACGATATAGGTCTCACAACCGGCCAGTGTAAATAAAACAATAATGCAAAATAATCTCATCAGTATTTTCCTTGTAAAAAAAACTGTCTTCACTCAAGGGGAAGTGAAGACAGTTTTAGAATAGCCATCAAACTTATCGGGGAGTTAAGTTGGGAAGATGGCTTTAACTAGAAGATGTAACGCAAACCCAAGGTATAGGTCGTGCCATATTCATCATACTGCGACAGACGGGTGTCGTTGCCGAAATAATAATATTCCGAGCGATCATTCAGATTGATCGCTGCAGCATTTATCTGGAACTGTTCATTAATCTGATAACGTGCCGTCAGATCAAGCTGCACATGCTCACTGGTATAGCGATCAGTGGCCACTTCATCGCCGACTTCGTCCAGATAATCGCCTCGCAAATTAGCCGCCAGCCGAATATCCCAGGCATTTCTGTCATACCCCAATACCACATTGGCAGTGCTTTCAGCCTGCTTGAAATAGGGAATGGTCCGCTGACCGCTAACCGAGTCCGCCGGCAGATCAGTTTCACCATCAGCGTAGGTGTAGTTCAGCACCAGCAGAAAACCATTTTCCAGAGCTGTCTGGAAAGACAATTCAAAACCGGTAATGCTGCTTTCGTCGGCATTGATATAAGTTGAGGCGCTATCCCAGACTTGACCACGCATGACCAGGTCATCACTTTCAACCTCAACAATAGCGTCTTCAATGTATTTATAGAACAGGCCACCACCAATGAAGGTGGTATCACTCAGGTAAAGCTCGTAACCCAGGTCTACATTCCAGGCGATAGTCGGATCCAGGTCCGGATTGCCGCCTTCGATTTCGTTATCATCAACATCAATAAGGGCCCCGGCTCTGGATTCACCAAAACCTGGACGAACCAGTGAACGAAACACACCAAAACGGCCAACCTGCTCATCATCAAACTCATGACGTAAATTGAACGAAGGTGCCCAGAAGCCATAATTATTGTCATATTCAAGGTTGCTCAGGAAAGTATCATCCCAGCTTTTGCCTTCGTAGCTTGCTTCAGTAAGCTCATAACGCAGACCATAGACCATGGTGGTACGATCAAGTCGAGCCGTTCCCATGACATAAGCGGCATAAATATCTTCGGAAGTCGTCCAGTCTGCGGGGATGGATTCTTCTTCTTCATCGCCGCTGAATTCAAAATTGGCGCCAGTTGCCTGGCAGGGAGAGGTGCCGTCAGACAGAGCTACAAATCCAGAACCAATCATGTTTCTTATGCCGGTAATAGTCGCTTCGGACGGTGCCGGACCGTGGATATTTTTAAAATAACCTGGAATCGGCTTTTGCGTGTAATCAGCTAGTGTTGAATCAGTTAATGGCTCATAACCACAGAAGTTAGTGTCATTACTTTTCTCACGCATCCTGATTTTACCGCCAAACTGTATGGACGTGGCTTCTGTCATATCCTGCGTAAAGTCAAAACGCAAACCGATATCTTCATCTTCAGTCAGGTTGGGCTCAACTTCCCAGGCATTGGCTTCGAGATTGGCCGGATCATAAAATTCACTCGCAAAACCCACAACCGGTTTTCCTGGATCGGCATTATTGTAGGTCAGCGGAGTAGCCACTTCATCCGAACGGTAAATGGTTGCAAAGCGGTCACGGTCATCCTGCTCCGCCAGTGAACCAAACAGTTCCAGTTCCACATCCATTCCATTGTTTAGCGCAAAGGTGGTGCCCAGTTGCAAGGCAGACACTTCACGGTTTTCTGTGCGATAACGTCCTTCAGAATCAACCCGGTTTGCCGGCCAGGTGAAGCCGTCTGCGGTGGCAATCGGAACGTAGTCTTCAAAAATATCACGGACTTCCCATTTGCCACGATATTCAGTGTCATCATAGGTGTTGTAGAAAAAATGTGCATAGAAGGTGCTTCCCGCATCCGTCATGTAATCAAGATTCAGTACCAGGCCCTGGCGATCACGCGTCAGGTCATAGAAGCGCATTTCATAATCATCATTCGGAAATGATGCACCATAACCACCGGTTTCATTATTATGCGCAACAATGCGTCTGGATTGATCACTTAAAACCAGCGCCACACCGAGCTCACCATCATCCATTTCAAATCGATTGGTGAACGTTGCAGACAGAACCGGATTACTGGAGTCTTCGGTCAGTTCGTTATAAGAGGTTTCAGCTTTAAGGCGTATATGCATGTCGTCATATTTGAACGCCGAAATAGTTTCCAGATCTATGGCACCGCCGATGGTGTCAGCGTCCATGGCCGGAGTCAGTGTTTTATAGACAGTCATGGAGTCCAGCATATCGGTTGGTACGCCATCAAGCATGACGCCTCGTCGATCTTCCGGGGAAGCCATACTGACACCATTGATGGTCATGGCATTGAGATCAGTATTCATGCCGCGAACAGTGACATAACGTCCTTCTCCCTGGTCATTTTCAACCATGATGCCGGAAATTCTTCGCAGGGATTCGGAAACATTGATATCGGCAAAATTACCCAGCGCATCAGAGTCGACGACACCAATGACCTGATCTGAATTACGTTGCCTGTTCATTGCATTCTGTAATGCTGCACGTGAACCGGTGACTTCAATTTCTTCCAGTGGTGCCTGTTGAGCCTGCACCTGACTAGCAAGAGCCAGCCCAATCACAACAGCCAGTTTACTTTTATTAACTTTGCAAAATTTTGATAGTTTCATTCGCTGAATTTCCCGATTTGAATCTCTTGGTAAGGGTTATGAACAGCGCGAATCATAAGAAATATTCAAAAATATATTGCAAAACCTCGATTAATTTTCAGTTAAGAGGGATTCAATTTATAACTTTGTTAATACATTCTTTATCTTTCTTTTATGCAATGTAGGTAAGTTTTTACAATGCATTCGAAATTAACTTTAAACCGTCGTCGCTTCCTTGAATTTGGCAGCAAAGGATTTACCGGGTTTTTCCTCGGTTCTTCCCTGCGAGGACAGGCTCAACTTAGCCATCCTCCGCTCTATGAAAATATTTCCACTCTGCTGCCGCTCCAGGAACCTGATCAAAACGGCATTCGACTACCTGCCGGTTTCCAGTCCCGGGAAATTGCCCGCTCGGATCATATTGTCTTGCCCGGCTCGGATTTTCGCTGGCACCATGCCCCGGATGGTGGCGCCTGTTATGCCACTGAAGACAGTGGCTGGATTTATGTTAATAACTGTGAGGTAGATGAAGGCAGAGGCGGAGTCAGTGCGCTACGCTTTAATGCTCGGGGTGAACTGGTTGATGCCTACCCCATACTTCGTAATACCAATAATAACTGTGCCGGGGGTAAAACGCCCTGGAACACCTGGTTAAGCTGTGAAGAAGTTGAGTTCGGCCTGGTCTATGAGTGCGATCCTTTTGGTCATGCCCAGGCCTTACCCAGACCGGCTTTAGGCCGCTTTGAACATGAAGCTGTTGCGGTGGATCCAATCAATGGGCATTTGTATCTCACCGAGGATGTTGAGGATGGTGGTTTTTACCGCTTTGTTCCTGAACGATCCTTACCCGATCTGGATCAGGGGCGCCTGGAAATTGCTGAAGTTGTAGAACAGGGAAGTAGTTCTACAATAGTGTGGCACCCGGTACCAGATCCTCTCGCTGAGACTGAACACACCCGCTATCAGATCCCGTCGAGTACTTCATTTAATGGCGGTGAAGGCATTGCCTGGTCAGCAGGAAAAGTATATTTCACCACCAAGGGTGATAACCGGGTCTGGATTTACGACACCGGCAGCCAACAAATAAGCATCCTCTATGATGCAGAAACCGCCGATAATCCTGAACTTACAGGAGTCGATAATGTCACTATTACCGCCTCGGGTGAAGTGCTGGTGGCTGAAGATGGCGGGGATATGCAACTGGTGCTGTTGAGCTTTAACGGCACCCCGATTCCGGTTTTGCAGGTGACAGGGCAGGATGAATCTGAAATATGTGGCCCGGCTTTTTCACCGGGTTTTCAACGCCTGTATTTTACTTCCCAGACCGGGCCATCGAATCAGGACAATGATGGCCGCATATATGAAATTTCCTACTCAGGCTAACGTTTCAGGAACCCCCGTGCCTGTAAAAACGCCAGCATATGCTCGCGGCGTTTACCCTGAATTGCCCGTGTAGTTGGTGCCGACCAGTCACTGCTTTTGGCATTACTGTATCTGGAGCCATAATATTCAGCCATCAAGCTGTCGTATTCATCCACCTGGGACGAAACAGCCTCCAGATCATATGTGTTCTGATGTAGCACACTGGAAACCGGCATGCGCGGTTTGACTGCATTTCTCTGGGCCGGCCAGCCAAGACAGAAGCCAAAGGCGGGATACACATGTTCGGGAAGCTGCAGGGCATCAACAGTCACCTGGGGATCATTTCGAATGCCGCCGATAAAGACACAGCCCAGGCCACAAGATTCAGCTGCCAGCATCATATTTTGCGCCATTAATGCAGTATCGACGGTCGCCGCCAGAAAGTGCTCAGTGTAACCCTGCAATTCACCCTGCCCGGATTTCTGTGAGGCATAATTGACACGCTGCATGTCGGCACACAGAACCAGAAATTCTGCAGCATCGATAATCCAGCTTTGTCCACCAGATGCTTCAGCAATTAACCGTCGCTTGTCCTGATCGGTGACCCGGATAATAGAATACGCCTGAATAAAACTTGAAGATGCTGCTGCCTGGCCACAGGCGATAATTTCTTCGAGCATGGTTTCGTCAATGCTTTCACCTGTGTAGGAACGCACTGAATTATGGGACTGCATTAGCTTCATTACTTCATTCATGGTTTTTACTTTCCTAAAGACTCCATTTACCTAAAAGGACTCCATTTCAATCCCGATGCCGATAAACTGGTTGCGCTCATGATAGGAACTGAGTTCACGACCATAACCATTGAAATAAAATATATTCAGTGGAAATCCCAGAAAATCAGAGAACACAAACTTGCCGCTGATATTCCCCAGGGCATCAAAATCCCGGTTGCCCGTTTTAAGCTCCAGACGCAGATTGCCAAAATCAGCCGGTAATTCAAAGTCTCCCATGATCCAGCGAATGCCGTCATAGTCATTTATTTTTGGCTGTTCGTTAACACTGGTCCAGAAGATATTGTCTTCCCGGTCTTCCGAGCCCCAGCCCTGGCAGTCACAAAAAATCCGCATATCAAAATGCTGGCGCATGCCAGCAAAGAACGGAGACTTGTACTCAAGCCCCAGATAGTCCCAGCCACGACTGACCTGATCACGGGCGAATTCACCAGCGTCCTGAAAGTCTTCAGCCGTTTCAATCGTCTGGCCATTGGATTCATGATACCAGCCGGCACGAAACTCATATTCGGGCCTGTTCGGATCAGCCCCCAGCGCATACTGGTATACAGGGGCAATATTCTGTCGTCGGGAGATAATTGGAGCCGAGTCACGTGATTGCAGATAAAAATCGTAAGTCCCGTTATAAACAAAAAGCAATTTATGCCGGCTTGCCTGTGGTGGCCACAGGGCATATTTTATCGACAGATTGAACTCCATGTGCCAGTCGTCACCATTATCCCAGGCGCCGACAAAATAATTCGGTTCATTACTGCTGAATCGCTGGTAGGGCTCAACAGCCGGCTGCGGTTCTGCAGCAAACGTAGATACAGATATGACTGCGGCAATCAGCCAGAATAATTTAAAGTGCATAAAGGACATTCAGTTGCGAAGTAGTTCGCAGGGATTCTATTCTTTTACAAACAGAATTTCATCTTCGACCAGGGCATCCACCAGCAGTATACGGCTTTCATTTAAATAGGTTGCGTAGGTGCGGCACAGGTGCCGGGTTTTTACATCCCGGTATACCTCGGAAGCAACAAAGTTTTTCCCGGCCAGTTTATTAAGTACCAGAAAGGAAGGAAAATATGGACGATGAGACCAGTTCATGCCGATCCACTCGAGATCTTCATAAAAACCGGTAGTGTCTCTTTCATAGTTTGGTGTTAACTGGTTCCCCACCTCATCAGTGATGTAATAGCGAAAAATATTGGAATCATTCATGGGCCCGGTTTTTTCAAGCGGTTTACCATCAAGATAATTTTGCTTGATTTCCATGACAATATTTTTAATTAACTGTTTCTGTTCAGTTGCATTAGTCAGACGAATTGATTTTTCTTTCAGGTAGCTTCGCTGCAGTCTCCTGACTTTTTCTATCGTTGATTCTGCACGAATTGTTTCAGGCATGGCTTCATGGAACAGGAAACCCTGAATATGATTACTGCCACATTCAATACCAAAATGAAATTCTTCTTCCGTCTCCACGCCCTCACAAACCAGAAAGCAACCCAGACGATTGGCAATACTGGCAATAGACAGGGCCACGTCGGCACTTTCGCCCCCGCGAGACGCTTTCTTGAACATCCGCATGTCCAGTTTGACGATATCCGGCTTCAGTGCTTCTACCCGGTCAATCTGCGAGGCTCCCGCACCAAAGTCATCAATTGCAACCATGAGGCCGGCATCATGATAAACATCAACCATTTTTTTCAGCCGTGGAATATCACCTTTAGATTCGGTTATTTCTATCACCACACGGGCAGGATCAATACCGGTTGCCTCAATCATCTGAAGTGTTGGAATGGCCTGATATTCGACACTGCTTTCAATCCAGAGTGGGGAAATATTCAGGGTGATATAGCCGGCATCTTCATGTTCAGCAAAATACTGCAAAGCCTGATATCTTAATGAGCGGTCTACCTCAAGCTGAAAACCACTTTGTATTTTCGGGTTATTAAAGAAATGCCCGAAGCTGCGTGCTCCGCCACTTGTGTTTAGTGATCTGGCCAGGCACTCATATCCGGCTATACGGCCACTGGTGACACTGATAATCGGCTGGAAATATGGAACGATGTTCTGATCGGCAACGACAACAGGGCCTGAGTCCCATTCCGGCAAATTTGTCTTTGCCAGAAACTCTTCCCAGTTCCCTATATTTTTGCTGTCACGCATTACTTTTTAATCATTCCTGAACATCAAACTCACAATAAAATTAATAACTACCTGAGTATGAAGGGAATTTTTGACAGATTTGCGACAGCTTGTCAATTTAAACAGCTAAAAACTGCGGGTAAACTGAACTTGGTTCAGTTTACCCGCCCTGTTTAATAGCACTTTAATAGCGCTATGATTTTAGAAATTGTAGCGAACTCCCAACTCAAGAGAACGCCCGGATTCCGGGGCAAAACCTCGCAGATAGGAAGTCGACAGACGAATTTCATCATCTGTCAGGTTGCGTAACTTGGCAAATAACTGAAGATTTCCGTTGGCAGGACTTTCAATCCGGTAATCCGCCTCCAGATCCCAACGGGTATAGCCTTCAGTCTCCAGTTCATTCAGTCCGGGCTTGTCCTGATCAAAGGCATGCAGGAAAGACAGTGATGCTGAAAAGTCACCCAGATCCCAGCTTAACTCTGAACCGAGCCGATAAGGCGGAATGCGCGGTACCCGACCATTATTTTCCAAGCTGGCGTCGATGCTGTCGGCAAACACCCGTAATTCCCAATCGGGGCTCAGAAAAAATGTAGTATCCACTTCCACCCCATAAAAGCGGGCATCCTCATTCAGGTAGGCACGTACCGGAAGCTCATCCACTTCGGCGCCGGTATTGGCCTGAAAAATATAATCATCAAACTGGTTATAAAAGGCGGTAATAGTTGCCTCAAGATTATTCAGACTCAGATACAGGTTCACATCCAGATTATTTGAAGCTTCTTCCTGCAGGCTGATGTCTCCAATTTCACAGGCACCAGTGGCAAAGTGAACTACACAGTCACCCACATCGGCAAGACCGTAATTGGAGTAAAGCTCTTCGACCGAAGGTGCCCGTTGTGAATGCGACAGCGCCAAACCAAAACTGGCAGCAGCATTAACATCCCATAACATGGACCCGGAATAACTCTGGGTGGAGAAACTGCGCGACACGCCAGGTAGGTTTTCCGGATCAAGCTTGTCATGATTGAAACGCAAACCAAACTCGTAAGTGAAGTTATCAGCATGCAGTGCTTCTACCAGAAAAATTCCGGTCGAATCTATATCTGTTGTTGGAATAAAACTTTCTTCACCTACGGCTCCGAATGTTTCCTGAGAGTTCTGAATGCCAGCAACTCCATGCCAGTTATTGATCACCGGATGCGTCAGCTGCAAACGCTGTTGCCAGGAATCATTACTGAATCGGGTACCGACAATGCCCGGCCCTTCCATCTCTGCATGTTCATATTCGGTTCGGCTCAGACGATAATTAAGGGATTCCAGCCAGAGAGCCAGGTCGTCAAAACTGGCCAGGAGGTCATAGCGGTTACGTTTCATGTCGATAAACACATCTTCGCCATGTTCCTCCTCTGCCTCCCCTTCTTCCTCATGTCCGGCATGAGCGCCACCTGGAAGTCCGTATTGATTCTCCTGACGGTTGGCGGAAAAACCGATAAAGCCCTTGTCCATCACATAGGACCAGCCAATGGTCGTTGCGGCACTTTCGCCTCCGGTATTGGCGATATAACCATCCGTGTTTTCCATTTCCTCATGATCTTCTTCGTGATCCTCGTCTTCATCCTCATGCTCATCTTCAAGATAATCCGGAGCTATGGCCAATCCGGGAATTTCCATATCGTTCCATTCACGACGGGTCAGGTCGAGATGCCAGACCAGATTGCCACTTGAAAAATTCATTCTGCTGACCAGTGTGTCCATATCACTGGCAGTATCATGCCGGGCTTCGACCGCGAAACCGGGCACCAGTAGTTCATCACTGAAGCGACCATCCAGGACATTGATAATTCCACCGATAGCGCCCCCGCCATAAAGCAGGGTTGAAGGACCACGCAATACCTCGATACCGGTCGCCAGCATCGGTTCCACCGTATTGGCATGGTCAGCCGAATTACCCGAGGCATCGGTATTGGG
Organism: Gammaproteobacteria bacterium UBA5109; assembly: GCA_002414385.1. Classification (GTDB taxonomy): domain Bacteria; phylum Pseudomonadota; class Gammaproteobacteria; order Pseudomonadales; family Pseudohongiellaceae; genus UBA5109. The sequence goes on along the minus strand of DHZH01000006.1, from coordinate 112,653 downwards.
CATGCCATTGGTCAGGTTCATCACTCGTCTGCCCTGCTGACCTCGAATCACCGGCTGGCCGACAGCCGGTCCAAATGATGAGTTATTTATTCCGGGCTGACGAGAGAGGCTGTCACCGATACTGATTCGAGCCTCATCGCGAATTTCTTCTTCAGTCATGATAGTTATCGGCAAGGCCGTTTCAGCATTACGTACATGAACTCCGTCAATAACTATTTCAAATTCTGCTTCCTGCGCATTGGCAGTAGCAACAGCCAGCCCCAGAGCTGACAGATAGATTGGCAATCGCATTTTGAATTCCTTTATCTACAACAAAAACTAAACGCTTTTAGAAAAAGCGGTCGAGATTAACTTGTCAGATAAAGAAAGTTGGGGGAGATCGTCCCTGATAAGGGTTGTATTGAAGGGAAAGCGTAAAGCTCTGTTGATAGCTGACTTTTTCAGTATCAGTTTTGCCAAAATCAGGCGCAATATTGGCAAGCGGAAGCGCATGGCCATGGTTGTCAAAATGACACAGCGCGCAATCGACCACATGCTGTGTGTGATCGTGCAAGGCTGAATGCTGCACCAGCTGAACACCCAGGAGACTGAGTGACAGTAGCCAAACTACTAACAGTTTTGACGAAAAACGTAACATGAGCTTGATTCTAGTCGTAAAAAAATAAACTGCAAATACAATTAATGAAAATACTGCGTTTTATTCTTCAGCAGTACCGGTCTCATTAACTTCCGGACTTTCATCCTGAACAGAGGGTCGGCGTGGCTCAGCATCTTGCTGGCGACGCTGAAATTCTTCAAACAGTGCCCGGCGGCGATCTTCGGGTAACTCCTGAAAGCGGCGGAAACTCTGGCGGATATCCCGGCGTTCCGCTTCCGGCAAATTGCTGAAATTTTCAAAGTTGTTGCGAATGCGCTGGCGACGTTCTTCATCGTGACGGGAGAACTCCCGTCCGCGCTGCCGGATTCGTTCACGTTGTTCCTGCGGCATTTCCTGCCAGCGACGCATATTGCGCAGCACCCGTTGCTTGCGCTCCGGCGGCATTTCCTCCCAGCTACGTTCAAAATGTTCAAGCATGCGACGCTGTTCCGGATCCAGTGATTCCAGTTCCGGACCGGATTGAGGCGGAGGCTGTGCCTGGGACGGTAAAGTCACCAGTATAAGCAGCAGCGAGAGCAGTAAATTTCTACAGTTCATTATTCATGCTCAGCCATTGGTAAAAATCGATATCTTCATAAAATTCCAGACTTTCATCGGCACTGAGTACTTCCATTGCTTCAAGTTCCGACAGGGCCAGCTCTTCAGTAGAGCCAGTGTCTGCAGGATTAAGGTAAAAATTCACCGCCAGTACCAGTGCACAGGCAGTTAAGGTCGAGGCAGCAAAAACCCGCCAGGGCGTAAAAGTCTGGCCGGAAACTGCCATTGCTTCATGACGGATACGGTTCAGTTGTGACAGGGTCGCAGCATCAAGCCGATCGCAACTGCGATCCAGCTCATGATTAATGTCCCTGAGCAATTTCTGATCTGATTCGTTGCTTGTCATCTTACACTTCCTGCAATTTTGCTTTCAGAAAAGTTCGGGCACGTGAGTAATGGGTTTTCACCGTCCCCACCGAACATGCCATGACTTTTGCAGTTTCTTTTTCATTCAATCCTTCCCAGGCTCGCAGTAAAAACACCTGCTGTTGCTTCGGTGGCAGTTGCTGCAGCAATCCCTCAAGTTTATCAATTGCCTGCCCGGTCTCGGTTTCCTGCTCCGGGCTTCTTCCCTGTTCGTCTTCGACATCAACAATAACTGAACGATTTTTCTCATTGCCAGAATTGTCATGACCAGGATCATCATTTCCAAACCAGATGCCCAGTCGCCGACGTACTTTGTTGTGTCGATGCCAGTCAATAATTCGACGGCTTAAAATTCGCTGAAATAACAGTTTCCAGTCTTCCGGCGTCTTGCTGGCATATTTTTTTGCCAGAGAAAACATGGCATCCTGGACAATATCCAGTGCTTCATCGCTGTCACCGGTGGCAATTTGTGCCCGGCGAAAAGCCCGTCTCTCTACGCCGGACAGAAATTTACCCAGTGCCTGTGAATTTTCCAGTGGCTCACTCCCTGTTTTGCTCCCTGTATCGGGCTGCCTGCGGGAGTCATCATAGCTCAGGGAAAAATACCTGTCATAGGACTGGAGTGTTATCAGCATAATTCAACCTAGCGACGCGGTCCGTTTCCTCGACGCGAGCCTCGAGCCGCCTCGCTTCTTCTTCGTTCCATGCCTTCAAAACGGGATGGGCCTTCCGGTCCGGCCAGAAGCCGCCGGTCAAATGATTCTTCTTCCAGGGCCTGAGCCAGGTTTGGGTATTTGGCAGCGAATTCGGCACGGCGCTGTTCCTCGGCAGCCTGGCGTTCAGCCCGAAGGGCTTCAATTTCTTCAGCCACCATTGGGTTGGCATCCACCAGTGCTGCCCAGCGTTCAGCATATTCAGCCTGTCTTTCCTCTCTGCGCTCTGCAAATGCTGCGCGGCGTTCTTCCTGTGCTGTTTCATCCTGCGCCTGCACGCTCATGACAGTTAATCCGCTGCTGGCAATCAATACAGAAACACCCAGTAACAAGTGAGGTATCTTCATTTTTCTCTCCTGCGTTATTCAAAAGTAAGTATTACCTTTATTAACGCAGAATCCGTAAATAGGTTTACCTGAGTGGAGGTCCCGGTCTTTAACTGAACTACTATCAGTGGTTAATCCCGGCACCAGCCTGCTCTAATAGATTGTTGTTCCCCTCTAAAAATGACCTGCTGGCTTGCCTTGAGCAGTCGCTTTAATAGTTATGGGATCGTTTCAGGGAATCATCCATCAGCCAGGCGAAAAAATCTTCCTGCAATTCCGTCAGCCCGCCGGGATAGGCCTGGCTTAAAGGTGGAACCGAACTGATCGCTGTGCAATAGGCATCGGCAGTCTGTTGTAACAATGCCGTCAGCGCTCGACGACCATCATTATTGCTTAACATGAAATATACCAGGCTCCAGCCCAGGGCATAATTCATGGCTTCTTCTCCACTGCGCCACTGTTCCGGGGTAGCGTCGAGGAAATCCTGCAGGTTGCTCATATAACCTGTTTCTACAGCATTTCTTGCCAGTATCAGCCAATCGTCATTGGGCGCAATCCGGGTCAGCTGCTGCTGTATTGATAACTGCTCGAAATACTCTGCCATGCCTTCATGCAACCACAGTGGTCCGGTTGCCAGCAGGCCATTGAGAATGACATGAGCCGCCTCGTGCCGACTGACTTCCAGTGTCTGTTCTTCACTGTCATATAGAAAGGTAACTGCCTCGTTGCTGGCATTGCTGTAAAAGCCGCCGGCATTGGCAAGTGCGGCACCACCCACACTGTTGGCATATTCGCGATAGCTGGAATTATCACTGAACACGATAACATTCAGTTCAACCTGTTTGAGACGGTCTTCGCCGAGCAGATCTGCCAGAATTTCATACATGCTGTTGGCCTGTGCCTGAATCTGACCACGGAAATAGGGTACTGAGCTGCCACCCCGAAATTCAACCTGCAGCTGGAAATAATCAAGTGTTGTCGCTTGTCTGGCATCAAACTCGGTGGTCACGATCCCGGGCGGGGGCGAATCTCCAAAATGCAGCCGGCCGTTTTCATCACGCCATTGATAGATCCGCGGCCCCGTACTCTCGGTGACTTCCCGCACTGGTGCCTGGTTACAGGAAAAATCCGCTGGCGGGGCTTCGCTGATGGCCGCGACTTCCATTTCCATGCGCTCCAGTGTGGTGGCTGGCCGCTCAGTTGGTTCAAGCGCCTCTGGCTGATCATCTTCAGCAGCACTCAGCTCTATGACCGGTTCGGCATCATCCAGCAGCTCCGGACGGGCTTCCAGTCGTGTGACCTGCGGCCTTTCCTGGGTCAACTGGGCGCGCAGGAACCACAGCCCAGCCAGGCAGACCAGCAGGAAGGTAGCAAATATCAGGCGCTGTCTTGTCATAGGCAATGAGTATGCTTTAGCAGGGCTTTCTCTTCAACACAACTTTAAACTTGTGCTTTAATGTCTCCATCTTAGTCAATCAGATGAGGATCTCTTTGATGCGAATCGCAACTTTTATACTTTCCTTTTTACTTGTTTTACCTGCACTGACTGCCTGTGCCCAGGAATCCGAACCTGAACGCTATGAATGGGACCTGACAGATCTGTATGCCTCCGTTGATGACTGGGAGGCAGCTTTCACAGATCTGCAGAACCGCCTGCAGGATGTTGATGATTATCGTGGCACACTCGGTGACAGCGCCCAATCCATGAGTGAGGCGCTGGGTTTTATTTCCGATTCCTATAAAGAACTGACACGGATGTATATATATACCAATTTACGCCGTGATGCTGACCAGCGTGTGGCCGAAGAACAGACCCGCTTCGGTCGCGCCATGCAGTTATACACCAACTGGGGCGAAGCAACTTCCTGGCTGAATCCTGAAATTCTGTCAGTTGGCACCGAAACCGTAAATCGCTATATCGATGAAGAACCGGCACTGGCCGACTTTGAATTCATGCTGCAGGACATACTGCGCATGGCTCCCTATACCCTGGATGAGCGTACCGAAGAAATCCTGGCACAGGCCTCCATGATGATGTCCTCACCACAACAGATTTATCAGATGTATGCCAATGCCGACATTCCCTGGCCAACGGTGACACTGAGTGACGGTGAAGAAGCCGAACTGACCCAGGCCGGTTACACCTTTTACCGTGGCGTTGAAAACCGCGACGACCGCAAGCTGGTATTCGATACTTTCTGGGACACCTGGCAACAGTATGCAGATGGTATGGGCGCAACATTGGCCGGTGAAGTTCAGGCCAATGTTTTTTCTGCACGGGCGCGAAACTACGACTCGGTTTTACAGCAAAACCTGTTTGCTGATGGTCTGCCACCGGAAATCTATACGCAACTGGTCGCCCAGGTAAACGATGCCCTGCCGATCTTCCATCGTTATCTGGAACTGCGGGGTCGCATGTTGGGCGTGGAGGATTTGCGTTACTACGATATTTATCCGCCACTGGTGGAAGTAGAAACCGGTGAGTTTGGTATTGAACGCTCCAAGGAAATAACTTTTGAAGCATTACGCCCCTTTGGCGATGAGTACCTGGGCTTGTTGGAGGAAGGTCTGGCACAGGACTGGATGCACAGTCATCCGCAGGCAGGTAAACGATCCGGAGCCTATATGAGTGGTGGAGCCTATGATGTCCATCCCTATATCCTGCTTAACCACAATGATGATTACAATTCGCTGTCTACCTTTGCCCATGAATGGGGACATGCTGTGCATACCATGCTGGCGAAACAGGATAACCCCTGGGAAACGGCTGATTACTCAACTTTCACTGCAGAGATGGCATCCACCATTAATGAAATCCTGCTGGAAGAATACATGATTGCCAATGCCCAGACGGATGAAGAACGCCTCTATTACCTGGGCAATGCACTGGAAAGCATTCGCGGGACTTTCTACCGACAGACCATGTTTGCCGAGTTTGAGCTGGAGATTCATGAAACTGTTGAAAGCGGTGAGCCGTTGACCGGGTCATCGCTAAGTGAAATATATGGAGATCTACTAAAACGCTATCACGGCCATGATGAAGGCGTACTGACCATCGACGACGCCTATGCCGTGGAATGGGCATATATTCCTCATTTCTACCTGGACTTTTATGTATTCCAGTATGCCACCAGTATCACTGGCGCTGCCTGGTTTGCAGAAAAGTTCCTCGCCGGAGATGTGCAGGTGCGTGATGACTTTCTTGATGTGCTGCGTGCCGGTGGTTCAGATTACCCGCATAATATTCTGCTTAACGAAGCAGGCCTGGACATGACCCAGGCAGAAGCTTATGAACCGGTAATTCGGCGCATGGTTTCTCTGATGGACCGCATTGAAGCCATTCTGGACGCCCAGGGTTAATTGCCGATGCCTGCCATGCGTATTATCAGTTTGATTCTGGCAGGCCTGCTGGCAATCCCGGCACAGGCAGAAGTTCTGGAAGAAACCCGTAACTTTAACGGACTGGAATTGCGCTACCGGGTTATATTACCGGACAATTATGACCCGGCGCAGCGCTACCCGACGATTCTGCATTTCCCCGGTGGTCCGCAAAGCTGGCGCATTGTCGTCAGCAGTACAGAATCAGACTGGCGTCAACCCGCTGAAAGGGACGGTTATATTGTTATCAGTCCTTCTGCTCCTGATGGCATGCTGTTCTTCCGGGGCGGAGACCAGGTTTTCCCTGAATTCATTGAATATATTCTAGAGACTTACCCGGTCGCGGAGAATAAATTACATATCACCGGCCACTCCAATGGTGGTCTCAGCGCATTTCACATCGCCTCACTGTATCCGCAGTATGTACGTTCACTGACCGGTTACCCAGGCTTGCTTGGCAACAATAACAATGAGCAATTCGCAGCCCTTGCCGATATCTGTATTTTCATGCATGTCGGTGATCAGGACCCGACCTGGCGCTCTGCCATGAATGCACAATTTGAGAGCATGCAGGCCCTTGACTACCAGGTTGGTTTCACCGTTGAATCCGGACAGATACATCGCCTGGATGTCAGTCGTGACAATCTTCAGGAAAGGCTTTTCCTGGAGTTACAGCAAGCCATGAATAATTGCTCTCCATAAAAAAATACTCAGCATGAATTTCACCAGGGCTTTTACTAGCTTGCTACATAATAAAGGCCACCTGATATCCTGTAAGCCCAACATGCGCTTGGCACCCAACTTATGAAACTGATAGCCAAAACAGTCCTGCTTGCAGCCTGTCTGCTGCTAGTCAATTGTGGTGATGCCCCGGCAGAACAAATGCTGCAACTCAGCGGCAATACCATGGGGACCACATATACCCTCAGTGTTGTGTCTGAAAGCACTGTTTCTGCTGATGCAATTTCATCACTGCTGGAAAGTATAGAGAACAGCATGTCCACCTACCGGGACGACTCCGAACTGATGCAGCTCAACCGCGCGGAACTGAACACCTGGCTTGAAGTCTCACCGGCCCTCTTTGAAGTAATAAGCCTGAGCCAGGAAATTTCACAGCTGAGCGATGGCGCTTTTGATATCAGCGTTGGCCCGCTGGTCAATCTCTGGGGCTTTGGCCCGCCAATTCCGGCCAATGACTTGCTGCCTGAAGCTGCCGAGATTGACACCCTGCTACCCAATATCGGATATCAGCATATACGTCTTGATCCACAGCAGCAGGCTGTCATGAAGACCCGTGATGTCGCCCTCGACCTTTCTGCTGTTGCCAAAGGATATGCGGTTGATCGCATTGCCGACTTGCTGGAAACAGCAGGTATCGACAATTACCTGGTGGAAATTGGTGGCGAACTGCGCACAGGCGGTTTGAACCTTGAGGGGAATCCCTGGCGCATCGCGATCGAAAACCCTGAGTCTGAACTGTCTGCGCGCCAGGTACAGCGAATCATTGCCGTAGGTGACGCCGCTATCGCCAGCTCGGGTGATTACCGCAACTTCTTTACCCTCAATGGTGAACGCTATTCGCATACCATTGATCCGCGCACTGGCTGGCCGGTTTCCCACGACCTGGTCTCGGTCACGGTCATCACTGAGAATGCCGCAAGAGCAGATGCCCTGGCGACGGCATTCAGTGTCATGGGTGAAAACGCCGCAATGCTGTTGGCAGAAGAAAACATGATAGCGGCCTATTTTCTGCGGGACTCAGGTGGCCAGTTGCTGGAAAGTTATTCACCAGCTTTTTCTGAATTCCTTGTTGCAGAAGATAATCCCAGCCAATAAGCTGGTCGCATGAATTCCATGAAGCAAAAGCTGTTGATAACCGGCGGCACCGGATTGATTGGTTCGACCCTGGCCAGGCGACTGCTGAAGGCAGACGACTACCGGATTACCATTCTTAGCAGAAATCCTGATAAACACCGCAAGGACTTACCGGAGCAGATCGACTGGCTTGAAGATATTGATGAGATCAAGCCGGATGCCCACTTTGATGTCGTGGTGAATCTTGCCGGTGAAGGTATCGGCGACAAACGCTGGTCAGAAAAACAGAAGCTGAAGATTTATCACAGTCGTATTGACCTGACCAAAAAACTTGTCAGCAAACTGGGCGAGTTGCCTCGGCCACCGCAAGTCATGATTAACGGTTCTGCCATTGGTTACTACGGCAGCCAGGATGAAACCTTGCTGACCGAAGATGCGGCCCCGCAGCAGGAATTCACTCATGAACTATGCCGGGACTGGGAGATGGCGGCACAGCAGATTGAAACGCTCGGCACCCGTTTATGCTGTATCCGGACAGCAGTGGTGCTGGACAAAGACCGTGGTGCCCTGCCCCAGATGCTTCTGCCTTTCCGGCTTTTTGTTGGCGGCAAAATCGGTAATGGCCAGCAATACATGAGCTGGATTCATCTGCAGGATGAGGTCAGCGCCATAGAGTTCCTTCTACACAACGATAAATGCAGTGGTGCTTACAACCTTTCAAGTCCCAATGCGGTCAACAATGCCACCTTCAGCAAAACTGTCGGCAAGGTCATGCATCGCCCCAGCCTGTTTCCCTTACCCGCATTGGTTGTGAAAATCATGTTCGGCGAAATGGGCGAAACCTTACTGCTGTCCGGGCAGCACGTGTATCCCGAACGTTTACTGCAGGCAGGTTTTAAATTTCAGTACGAAAACCTGCACGATGCTCTCTCCAGCCTGCTTTAATGTAGCTTGATTTGCGCTTGATCAAAGCAGTCATCTCTCGACACCCTGTTACGGAATTATGCGTTGAGCTGTGCTGCTCACTGCGGTAGATTGCATGTAATCAGTCAAAAAAAGAAGAACTGTCATGTATACACAGGAATTTATTGATATTTGCCGGCTAAAACTGGAAAAGGGAATTCAAAAGTTTGATCTGGAACTTGGCATAGTCAGCCATATTGAAAATAATGCCTACCACCTGGTGGCAGTTCAGGATCCCAGCAATACCTTTAGTGCCAATGATACCTTCCCTCTGGGAGATACCTATTGCCGGGAGGTAATAAACCGGGCTGCTTCGGTCGCCATTCCGAAAGAAAACGAAGACAGGGATATCAAGAACCACCCACTTTATACAGGCATGCCGCTGGAAGCCTATATTTCCTCACCAATTTTGTATCAAGGCAGAATATGGGGAACAATCAACTTCAGCTCCAGGCAAGGGCGAGCGGCTTTTACCCAGGATGATATTTATTTTAATGAACGTCTGGCAGCAGATATTGCCTCGAGCCTTTATGCTGCAGAAAAAATAACAGGCAAAAAAAATTATGAATAACTTGCAGAGTGAAATTATTCAACAGCAACATGAATCCTGGAATCATTTTGCAGCTGGCTGGAAAAAATGGGATGCCGTTAACATGCGCTTTTTGCAGCCTATCGGCAATGAAATTATTTCCCGCCTGCAGCTAAAAGAAGACAGCAAGGTACTGGATATTGCCAGCGGCACCGGAGAACCGGGTCTGACAATTGCCGAACTGGTACCAAGAGGCAAAGTAACCGCACTGGACCTGTCTGAAGCGATGCTGGCAATTGCCAAAGAGCATGCAGCCGAGCGCAATATCAGCAATTTTCAGACCCAAGCAGGCGATATCAGCTCGCTGGATTTCCCTGATCGCTCAGTTGATGCAATTTCCTGTCGTATGGGATTTATGTTTTTTCCGGATATTCCGGCTGCACTGAAAGAAATGCGCCGGGTGTTGAAACCGGATTGCTGGCTGGCTGCATCAGTGTGGGATATCCCGCAAAAGAATTTCTGGGTAACTGTAACCATGGGGACTATCAACGAGGTATTGCAGCTTGATCCACCGCCAAAAGATGCTCCCGGCATGTTTCGCTGTGCCAGCCCCGGCTTTATGCAAGAGCACTTTGAGCAGGCAGGTTTCAGGAATATTAGTGAAACGGAAGTGGCTACCGCACTGACCCTCAGTCCCGAAAAATACTGGGAAATGATTACTGAAGTTGGCGCTCCCATCGTTGCTGCCCTGAGCAAAGCTGATGAAGCAAGCCGCAATCAGATCAGGGACATGGTGTTTGAAAAAATCCACGCTGCTTTTCCCGATGGAGAATTCCGCCTGCAGGCAAATGCCAGGGTTATTGCCGGGCAAAGCTGAAAATTCCCCCCTTGAAATTCTGCTTCCTGCCTCCACCTAGAATGTACAATGGCCAGGCTCGCCTGGGCCTTACCTGTTTTTAAATAAACTGAAATTAGATGGAGTAATAATGCCTGTATTAGACAGTGTGCCAAATGTAGTATTTAAAACCCGTGTGCGTGATGAAAGCGTTGAAGGTCCCAACCCTTTCCGCTGGCAGGACACCTCAAGTGAAGACATTTTCAAAGGCAAGAAAGTGGTTGTTTTCTCCCTGCCGGGAGCCTTTACTCCAACATGCTCATCCAATCATCTGCCACGTTATGAAGAACTGTTTGAACAGTTTAAAGCCGAAGGGATTGATGAAATCTACTGTATCTCAGTAAATGACGCCTTCGTCATGTTCCAGTGGGCCAATCATATCGGCGCCAAAAACATCAAAATGCTGCCGGACGGCAATGGTGAGTTTACCCGCAAAATGGGCATGCTGGTCGATAAAAGCAATCTCGGCTTTGGTCAGCGCTCATGGCGTTATTCCATGCTGGTTGATGACGGGAAAATCGACAAGATATTTGTCGAACCTGATTTTGGTGATAACTGCCCGACTGACCCCTTTGAAGTTTCCGATGCTGATACCATGCTGGCCTATCTTAAAGGCACTGAGTCCAAAGGTGTTTCCGAACCGGTTCGGGAATTTATCGGTTAACAGGCCAGTAGGCCTTCACCCGTTCTAACTGATGAATCCGGCTCAGCCCTGAGCCGGATTTTTTTGCGCCTGTTTAGCCTAGTCAAAGCTTGTATACATACGCTAAGCTTTCTACCATAAAAATAAAACCGGACAGGGTAATAAACGTGACTGACAAATTGACTTCAATTCGCTGGATTCTTGCATTCATACTCGGGTTAAGCACTTTCAGTCAGGCTCAGGAAAGGCCCGACATACTGTTTATCGCTATCGATGACATGAATGACTGGGTAGAACCCCTGGGTGGCCATCCCCAGTCAAAGACCCCCAACATCAATGCGCTGGCAGAACGTGGCATGCTGTTTACCAATGCCCATGCTCCCGGTGCCGCCTGCCTGCCCTCCCGCACGGCAATCCTGACCGGCGTCAGCCCCTTTAACAGCGGTATTTATGAACAGGCCGGCGACTGGCGCATCGATCTGGAAAACATTACCACCCTGCCACGTTATTTCCGTGACAATGATTACCGAACACTCGGAGGCGGCAAACTGTTTCACGCTCATACTTACAGCCTGGACGGCTTCCAGGGTCAGCAGGACACCAGCGCCTGGGATGCCTATTTCCCTTCACTGGAACGCCAGCTGGTTGATGAAGTACGCCCGGCACCAGGACAGACACCCGGCCCGGCTGTCGGTAACGGTCGGCAAAGCGGTGATTTTGATTTTTATCCGGTCGTAGTCACTGATTCAGCCATGGGTGACGGCCAGACTGTCAGCTGGATCAGTCGGGAACTGGAAGCAGCCTACACCGGACCACGGTTTATCTCTGCCGGTATTTATCGCCCGCATCTACCCTGGTATGTGCCGCAACGTTATTTTGATATGCATCCCCTGGAGCAGGTGCTTCTGCCCGAATATCTGGAAAATGACACCAGTGACATCCCCGACTCTGCCCTGTTTGGTCAGGAGGTCAGCATGGGGCCGGATACCATGGACTGGGTCAGGCAAAATGGCGGCACTGGGAAATGGCAGGAAGCTGTACAGGGTTATCTGGCCAGCATGTCCTATTCCGATGCCATGGTTGGTGAACTGATTGCTGCCCTGGATCGCAGTGGCCGGGCTGATAATACAATTATCGTGTTATGGAGTGACCACGGCTTCCATCTTGGCGAAAAAGAACGCTGGGGCAAAATGACCCTGTGGGAAGAAAGCTCACACGTGCCTTTCATTATTGTTGCACCCGGCATCACTACACCAGGCTCAAGCACTGATGAAGTAGTTTCCCTGCAAAGTATTTATGCCACCCTGGCTGAACTGAGCGGACTGGAGGTTCCAGAACATGTCGATGGCAACAGCCTGCTGCCATTACTGCGCAACCCAGACATGGAGTGGGATGATGTTGCCACCACTACCTTTGGTTACGGGAACTTTGCCGTCCGGGGAGATCGTTACCGCTATGTAGTTTACAGTGACGGCGAGGAAGAATTGTATGATCACGCTAATGATCCAAACGAATGGAATAATCTTGCCAATGATCCTGCCTATCAGGAAATCAAATCCGCTATGGCCGGCAGACTGCCGCCCCGAAGTGCATGGACCGATGAAATAGTATTTCCCCGTGGTTCAGAGCAAACCGAGGAAGGGCAGTAAATGTCTACCAGGATAAAAAGACATGGCTTGTCTGTTGGCATAGAGCGCTATGATGATGAGTTCTTTTTACGCCTCAAGGCCATCGGCAAACTCAGTCATGAAGATTACGAAATAATCACTCCCATGCTTGACTCGGCACTGGAAGGAATTAAAAAACCAGTCCTTAAAGCCATCATTGACGGCACTGAACTGGAAGGCTGGGAAGCCAGAGCTGCCTGGGATGATTTCAAGCTGGGACTGAAGCATGGCAGGGATTTTGAAAAAATTGCCATTGTCGGTAATAAAAAATGGCAGGAGATTGCCGGAAAAATTGGCTCATGGTTTATTTCCGGTGACGTAAAATTCTTTCATTCTGAAGATGAGGCACTGTCCTGGCTGAAGTAATCCCCTGCAAGCCTTTACCATTATTTATTCTGTGCTGATAATGGCTGAAATATCAGCTTTGCGCTTATTGCAAACGGTAGGTATTAGCATCAAATTCAGGTAGTTTAGCGGCATGGGAATTTTTCTCTGGCTGATTCTTAGCGTAAGCATTCTTGTCTGGCTGTCTGTCAGGTATCACCTGCACCCATTCATTGGTTTATTACTTGCTGCCCTGTTCATGGGTTTCATCGGCGGACTTCCTCCCGGCGAACTGATAACGACGCTGACTGGCGGCTTTGGCAGTACTATCGGCAGTATCGGCATCGTCATTGCCGCCGGTGCAATTATCGGCGAGTATCTGGAAAAAAGCGGAGGCGCCAGCGTACTGGCCGGTAAAATTCTAGCTGTCGCCGGAGAAAAACGTGCACCACTGGCTATGGGAGTAACCGGTTACATTGTATCGATTCCGGTTTTTTGTGATTCCGGTTTCATTGTGCTTTCCGCCCTGAACCGGGCCATTGCCGGCCGTACGGGTATATCCCTGTCAGTACTGGCCGTTGCATTGGGTTCGGGACTTTATGTCACGCATGTTTTTGTTCCGCCAACTCCGGGACCGCTGGCTGCAGCGGCAACACTTGGGGCCGACGTCGGCTGGGTACTGATGTTGGGCTTGCTGGTTTCCATTCCTGTGCTTGGTGTCGCGCTGCTCTGGGCAACCAAAGCCTGTAAGGCCTATATGATCAAGGTTGAAATTCCGCAGGATGAGACAAGCAACAAACAGGAAGCACCTGCTTTCGCCCTGGCCTTGCTGCCAATTCTGACCCCCATATTACTGATCGCCCTGAAATCCATTGCCGAGTTACCCGCTGCGCCTTTTGGCGAATCGGCCGTTTTTTCTGTCATCACTTTTATTGGTGAGCCGATTATTTCCCTGCTGATTGGTGCAGCCTTGTCTTTGCTTCTGGTACGCAGCGGCAAAAAGATTCGTCACCAGTGGCTGGAAGCCGCCCTGCAAAAAGCCGGGCTGATTATTCTTATCACCGGTGCCGGCGGAGCATTCGGTGCCATCCTGCGGCAAACCAGTCTGGCAGATTTTGCTGCCGGCTTTACGGATTTAAGCTCAGTCAGTTTATTGTTACCCTTTCTGATTGCCGCCTTTCTGAAAACGGCTCAGGGCTCTTCGACTGTCGCCATCATTACGACTTCAGCTCTGATGGCCCCACTGCTGACACCGATGGGACTGGATGACACGCTGGCCAGAGCGCTGGTGGTTCTGGTTATAGGAGCCGGAGCCATGACCATTTCCCATATCAATGATTCATATTTCTGGGTAGTCGCCAGATTTTCCGGCATGGATACAGCCACCGCGTTGAAAACCCATACTATCGCCAGCTTGTTGATGGGTATCACTGCGCTGATAACACTTCAATTACTGGCATTATTTCTGATCTGAACCAATGTAAAATTTTAGTGTCAATATTATTAAGCTCATGATTTTAGAAGGAGTTAAAACATGAAATATTTAATAAGAAAAACACTCAGGGCAAGTTCATTCGTATTGGCTTTCTTTACTTCCAGCCTGCTGAGTGCACAGACACAATTTGAAGAGAACATAGCGCCAGAACTGGTAGAAATTTTTCTCAGCAGTCAGTTCAATGACGAAATCCAGCTTTATGTGGATATACCGGTAGATTTCCCGCCAGTGACACTGCCTCAAAGCTTTGAAGTATTGGGAACCATTCAATCCGAACGTAACAAGCGTGTTTTCCTTCGCACTGATCTGGCAAGTGATGTCGCAGCCTTTACCCTCACGGATGCCCTGCTTACCGATGGCTGGCTGACCCTTCAGGAAATTGCCGCGCGCAACCGACCAAGCCCGATACCTTTTGTCGGCATGATTAACAGGAATAACCAGGGCGGTGCTTTTTGCCTGGATAATTTCGGCGTCCTGGGTGCAAGCCTGAAAGACAACGGTCAGTTTACCATCATAGAACTTCAGGCCAGGGATGCGAGCCAGATACCACAACAAGTAAATTGCGAGATGCTCAGACGCGCAAGCGAACAAAGCCAGCGGCAACAGGACCAGATGCCTAACGGCAACGTGTTTAGCTACATGCCCTTGCCGGAACTTGAAATGCCGGGGACAGCTACTAATAACAGACGCAGTTTTTCAAGAGCCCCTGATCCGGTCACTGGGAGCATTCAATACGCAAACAGCAGCCCGACCTTTGAAGTGGACTGGCCCCTGGATGAAATACAGCAACATTTTGATGAGCAAATGCTGAATCAGGGCTGGTCGCTGGACACGGCAAGTATTGGTGACACCATGGCTTTATCAGGCTGGAATAAAACAGCAGAGGAAGATTTTGATTTCAGCCTGATAATGAGCATCAAAGCACTGGGCAATGGAAAATTCGAGCTAAGGCTGAATATGTCGCAAACCAGCCAGAACGCAGCCCGTATTGAGATCGGCCTATAAATTCCGGGTTTAACCTACTCTTCTACAAAATCCCGGACCACGGCATTCATGATCTGCTCACCCTGGATAAATCCTTCCAGCGGGATGCGTTCATTATTGCCATGAAAGTTGCTGCTGAAACCATCAGGAATAACCACTGGTCCGAAGCCGTAGGCGACAATGCCAAGGTCGCGAAAAAAATGGCTGTCGGTAAAGGCCTGCAGTACTGAAGGAAACACATTGGCCCCCGGCATGCGTTCCTGCAAAACCCGGGTCATGCTGGCAAACAGCTCAGTATCAGCACTGGAAGATGCCGGTCCAAACAGCATGATCTGTTCAATCTCAATCTGCTCATCAGCAATGCGCTCACGCAGCTGATCCAGGAACTCATTGGCATCCTGCTCGGGTAGTATACGGCAGTCCATTTCAGCGCTGGCGGTGGGCGGAACAACATTAATCTTGTCACTACCGCTTAACATGGTCAGGGAACAGGTATTACGCAACAATGCATGCAGGGCCGGTCGCTCTTCCTGAAAATCGCGCAAAAACCCGGGGTCCTGAACCGCCTCATCAATATTGGCCATCGCTGTCTGCCATCTCGGGTCTTCAAAGGGCGCCAGTTGTTCAAACATGCTGCGCACCGGATCAGATACCTGAGGTTCAAATGGCTGTTCACGAATTCTGTCCAGAGCTGCAACCAGTCTGGTCGTGGCAGAGGTGATGCGCGGTGCGGAACCATGTCCAGGGATATCCTCTGAGACCAGTCGCAACCAGAAAGGACGTTTCTGCGCCACTTCAATACCAACCTGAATGGTGCCGTTTTCCATCAGCGTCGGCTCGGTCAGTTCGTTCAAGACAAAACCGACATTTTCAAAAATCTCCGGACGATTCTCGATCAGCCAGCCGGCGCCAAAAAAACCACCGGCTTCTTCATCGGCTGTCGCCATGAAAATCACGTCACGATTCAATCGGATGTTGTTGCGATGCAGGTTTAAAAACGCCTGCAGATGTAATATTCCCAGTCCTTTGGTATCAGCGACACCGCGTCCGATAATCAAGCCATCACGGATTACCGGTACCAGTGGATCACTGTCCCAGAATTCCTCACTTGCCGGGACGACATCAATATGATGCAGGAGGATAAGTGCCGGCTCATCGCCACCCTCCAGCCGGGCCCAGATATTGCCGCGACCTGGAGCGGATTCAGCGGTCTCATAAGCTACACCTTCGGCATCAAAAATATCGGCAAAGAATTCCACGCCGCGGATTTCATTACCTGGCGGATTCACCGTATCAATCGCAAGGTATTCCATCAGCCAGTCCAGTGCTTCATTCTGGGCACTTGCCACCGGGATAAAACAACTCATTAATAGTAGTGTTACAAGGCTTGCCGTTCTGCTTCTCATGGTCTGCTCACTGCCTGTATAGAAATTTGATGGTTGCTGACTCTGTGTTCTGCAAGTTATTAAACCACCACCCAAAGATATCGAAAGACCAAAACCCTGAGCGAACACAGTGTTCATCTTAAACTGATATCGGGTAATGAAGCGAAATAATTCCAAAACAGGCCGCTAATCCTGAACAATGATTGACCGGAGCTGACTAAATGGTTTTATATGCACAAAAGCTGCAGCCGTTCAGACTCAGGTCTGACACTAATAAAAACCTGTCAAAAGAGTAAAAGCAATGAAATCCAAACTGACTCAAAGCGCATTCCTGAGCCTTTTCTTTCTCTGCATCCCGGCATTGGCGCAACAGCCCTTTTACGGACTGGCGCTTCCGGGTACGGCCACCCTGCAGACCCTGGATTTCACGTCGGTAGATTTCCCACCGCTTCCGGCAAGACCGGATGCTGAGGGGCCATCCGCTGATGAATTACATGCGCATGTCGAGAAACTGGTGGATATCGCCCTGGAAAGCCGTAGCGCGAACCCGCAACGCTGGGGCATCTTTTCAGGATTTCCGGAAGAACAACAAGCCATCGCCTATCTGCAGGAAGAACTGCTAAATGCAGGGCTTGAGGATCTGGATCTGCGTATTTTTGATCAGTCTCCCTGGTCTCTAGCCACCAGCTGGCAGGCGACACTGAATGGTCCCAATGGCGAAGCAGTCGAACTGCAGTCTGCCGTACCCATGGGGGTGGGCAACAGAAACACTGTAATGCCCTTAAGGGCAAGCCTGATTTATGTCGGGCGTGGTATGGCTGCCGATCTTGCCGGGCGTGATGTCAGCGGCAAGGTTGCCATCATCCGTGGCGAAGCCGCGCCGCATTTTTATGACACCTCCACCCGTAATTCCATGGCACGTCTGGCGGATGCCGGAGCTGTTGGAGTCATCCGCCTGTGGGACACCCCTGGAAACATGCAGGTGCAACTGGGAAATTGTCCGGACATTTCCTGTTTTGATCTGGGTGGGGAAGACAGCGCGTTTCTTGAAGCCGTTTATGTTAAAGCCACTGAAGCCAATGAACTGGATGAGCTGAGCATCTCTCTTGCCATCAATGTCGAACGTGAAGTCCGTGAGGCACGTAACTTACTGGGCAAAATCCCCGGTAGTGGTGACAGTGATGAAAATATTCTGCTGGTGGCGCATACCGACACCTGGTTTGGTGGTGCCGATGATAACGCTTCAGGCCTGGCAGTGATGCTCGGGCTGGCCAGCTATTTTGGCGAGGCGGAAAACCAGCCTGAACACGACATTTATTTTCTGGCTTCCCCGGGCCATCATCACGGAGCCGGCGGAACTGCCTTCTTCGTCGAAACATACCCCGAAGTTCTGGCAAACAATATGCTCGCCATCAATCTTGAACATGTTGCCTCAACCGGCGTCGCCCGTATTGATGCCTATCTGATGGATGGCGTCACAGACAATTACGGCAATATTGTATCCTCCCTGTCGCCAACCAACTGGGACAGCCCCTGGCATGGAGTTGCCATGTCCGAGAAAACCCCCTTCCTGGTCAATGCCTGGCAGGCAGCTGCAGAAAAGAACATGTACGCTCAGCCAGCCAATGCCTGGGAACCGGAAAGCCGGTCGGTCCCCGGTGAAGCTGCAGCAATTGATGCTGCCGGCGCGATCGTGATCCAGAATCCCGAAACCTCTCACTGGTATCACAGTTCCGGAGCCACGGCAGAGACAATTTCACCACAAAGCCTGCAACGGGCATTTCTGTTTTTTAAAGACCTGGTGGAGATTGCTGACGCCGCCAGTAAAGCTGAAATTGCTGCACAGTAGCAAAGGTCTGGAGAGAGATTGCAGTCAAGGTTTTTAACGCCAGGGTAAAACAGTAAAGGCCGGGATTGAACCGGCCTTTACAGGGGAAACTGATATTCAGTCAGCAAGAAAAAATTAGCGGGCCAGGGAATAATTGAGAATTTTGTAGACCAGCTTGGCACTGAGAAAATCACAGGCATGCAGTTCCGGACGCGGCGCCAGTTCCACCACATCAGCCCCGACAATCTGCGCCTGTGCGGCAACGGCCTCAAGCACATCCATAACGTCCTGCCAGAACAGCCCGCCAGGCTCCGGGGTGCCGGTAGCGGCCATCAGTGAGGAATCAAAACCGTCGAGGTCAACGCTGACATAAACCGGGCCCTTGCCCACCGCCTCTGCTACCTGCTGTGCCGTCCACCTGTTTTTATCCTTGGCCCAGAAAATACTGATACGATCCCTGTTGGCTTCCAGGAAGGGAACTTCGCCAGCGGAAATGTTGCGAATACCGACTGATACCAGACGCACGTTGTCATGATCCAGACAGCGGCACATTGCCGCCGCGTGAGAATATGGCTCGTCTTCATAACCATCACGCAAATCGGCATGGGCATCAAACTGCAGAATGGTGATCTGCTCATACGCGCGACTAAAGGGACGAATGGTGCCTGCTGTCAGTGAATGCTCACCCCCCAGAACAAGCGGAAACTTACCGTGATCCAGAATGGTCTGTACATGCCGATCCAGATCTTCCATCACCCGGGGCAGGGAAGCGGCGATTTGCGGCTGGCACAGTGTTGCCACGCCGTATTTGCGAAATGGTTCGGACCAGAATACTTCGTCAAAAAGTTCCACCTGGTGCGAGGCATCCAGAATAGCCTGCGGACCCAGTGCTGTTCCGCCGCCATAGGAAACAGATTCTTCCAGGCCAAAGGGCAGAATCCAGGCTTTGGCCTGCTCCGCATTAAACGCGTCCGCGCCGGACAGCCCCAGAAAACCGTCTTCCGGAGCCATGAATTCCAGCTCGCTGCCCATTTTCAGAGCAACCTGTCTCACGACTGAAGAACCCTGGCAAGCTGCCACTGTTTACGGTTTTTCCATTGGCCGCGGTGATAGGCGTCTGAGGCAATCAGCGGCATGACACTGCCGGCTTCGGCGAATACCATCTGCTCATAAGTCACATCGACTTTGCCCCAGCTACAGGCTTCTTTCAATGTCGAAGACGAACAGGCGCCGTCACGAACATCAGCCACGGTAATCTGAATGGCGTATTTGTGCATGTCTGCATCCTTGCCCAGAATCTCGGCACAGACCACAGTGTCCTGCACGAAATTCTTGGGCACACCACCACCGATCATTAACAGACCGGTTGTACCGGCATGAATTTTCAGCTCGGTCAGTTCACGAAAATCGGCAATCGAATCAATACTCATATAATTGCCGGGATTTTCCACCTGGTGTTTGACCAGGCCAAATCCAGCTGAAGAATCCGTAAATGCCGGGCAGAAAATCGGCACATCATGCTCATAGGCCAGCTTCACCAGTGAATTGGCTTTTTTGCCTTTTTCACTCAGGTATTTACCCATATGCCAGATAAACTCGCGGCTGGAATAAGGACGCGGCTCCAGTGAATTGGCGATTTCCAGAATCGTATGATCACATGCCTGCAGGTCTTCCTCATCAATATAGGTGTCATAAATGCGGTCAATGTACAGCTCGCGCAATTCACGATCATCGACTTCACTTTGCGCCTGATAATGCTTGAAGCCCAGTCCTTCAAAGAAATCCATATCAACAATAGAGGCGCCGGTGGAGACAATGCAGTCAACCATGTTGTTACTGATCAGCTCCGCATACAGATCCATACAGCCACCAGCCGAAGTTGAACCGGCCAGGGTCAGCACCACAGCACATTCTTTATCAGCCAGCATCATGTTATAAATTTCAGCCGCACGCGCAGTATCACGCGAGGTGAATGACATACCACGCATGCCATCAATGATAGGACGCGCATCAAAAGACTTGATGTCAATATGCTGAACTTCTTTTGATAAAAGCTCTGCCTTGCGCGAGTCCTGAACTTTTTTAGCTTGCTGCATAATTCACCTCAGTGTTTATCTTGCTCATCATTTCATTATTTAATTCATTGCTCATGAACGGCCCTAACTGCTCCAGGTCCGTATAGAATTCACGATAGTCTGCCGTCAACTCTTCATTGCATGCGATATCTTTCAGAGCATAACAGTTCCCAAGGGAATCAACACAGGTGTTCGGTGTTTCTGAATGATTGGTAAAGCGATCATTATCCACTGTCATGTAATAAAATCCGTCATGTTTATCGCGATAACCGTACACTTTGAAGTACTCATGGATAACCGGGTGCAATGCCTGAAATTGCGCTTCATCATAACGCCGGTCAAAATATTCTTCAAAAGTCCAGATCAGTGTGCCTTTTGCAACAGGCGCTGCAGTAAACACACCCAGTCCATGAATGCTGCTTGGTGCTACATAGGTCATAACATGTAACATTATTTTCCTTCCTCTGAATAAATGCAGACTTTATCTGCATGACCAAAGCCATTAAAGTCACTGCGCAAAGTCTGGCTGTAAGCTCCCACATTGTTAAATACAATCCAGTCACCCATGCCGATATCTGCTGGCAAATTAAAGGGTCCTGCCATCATGTCCAGTGAATCACAGGTCGGTCCGGCCAGAGTATAATCATCCATGTCACCGTCAAACGGCCGGTCACTGGAAATTGCCGTAACCGGATACTGGGTTCCAACCCAGGAAGCCGCATCGAACAATCCGCCATAGACGCCGTCATTAATATACAGTCGCTTTTCTTTGCAAAGCTCTACACGGGTAACCAGTTGTGCTCCTTTAGCGACCAGCACTCGACCAGGTTCCGCCATCAACTCCAGGTGAGAAAGCTTTTCTTCATTTAAGGTCTCTGTAATTGTCTGCATGTATTCTTCAAGACTGCTCAGGGAATCACCAACATAAGGCACTGGAAATCCACCGCCTACATTAAGACTGTCGACCGGCACATCACTGGTTTTAATCAGTTTCGCAGCATAGCTAATGGCACGGCGCCATGATTCCGGGTCAGTGCTTTGCGTACCTACGTGGAAACTGATGCCCAGCACTTTGGAAACCGGACGGCACATCTCCAGTAGTTCAAGCGCTTCTTTATAGCTCGCGCCGAACTTGGCAGAAAAATCAATCAGGGCGCTATCGTTTTTCGGTAAAGCGATACGTACGGTCAGGTTGAGGTCCTGAGCCAGATCGGTTTCACGCATGATCTTGTACAGTTCTTCTTCATGATCCAGTACAAAATGCCGAACACCGTAATCAAAATATGCCGCACGAATATGCTCCGGCATTTTAACCGGGTGCATAAAATGTAATTCGGCGGTCGGTGAATGCGATCTCACCAGTTTGATTTCTTCCAGTGAAGCAACATCAAAGGCCTTGATGCCGCCCTGCAGCAGACTTTGCATCACGGTGATATCCGGATTGGTTTTCACGGCAAAAGCTGCCGTGCCCGGAAACAGGGAGATAAACTGGCGAGCGGCCTCGGCAATACGTTCCGGATAGACCACGTAAAGTGGCAGCACCGGGCGACGCTCGCGAACAAGCGTACCCAGAACCCAGTCTGGATTACCTAGAGGAAAAGCAGTAGCTGGCAGCGCATTGCGCTGCATTAATTTATTGGTCATTTCTGCGTCTCTATTTCAAACAGTGTTTTGTTTGAAAAGAGGCGCTAAGGACACTTAAGGGGCAAATTCGGCCCCAGCGTTTAGCAACATTACGTTTCATACGCAAACCCTTTCAAATCTCGGCGGTTGGGATCGGGATGATCCGCCCCGGTCTAAAAACGTTTACGCCGTTGCATAACCACAAATCTGAACGATCTCAGGGGCCATAGACACGTGCGTGGGAGGCTTTATATACCCATTACAGGGAAAAAGAAATATTTTTTTTAAGAAATTTTTGCTGTGCCAACAGCGGCCGGAATGACTATTCTTCCCAGCGGCCCACAGTGCTGCCATCAGCAAAGCGTGCACCGATAAACAGGCCTGCCGGAGCGCCGTCTTTCATGGGGTAGATACGGATGGTGACCTCGGCCCCCGGTGAAAACATCGCGGGCCTGACGCCTTCGCGGGCCAGCCGGTTGGGGCTATCCCATTCCAGGGACCATTCCACCTGTTCGCCGTTTTCATCGTTAAAAATCTGAATCCAGGAATGCGGATTGGTGAACTGAAATTCCTTGACCGTGCCGGTAAATTCCTTGACCTGGGTCTGGTCAAACATGGCCGTTGAGTGATGGGCAGCAAGCGAGTGGCTCATAGTCAGTAGCACATAGCCAAAAAGTATATTGTTGAATTTCATCGCTTTTTACTCTCCTGATTAATCCACATCGCGATCAAGAATTTCACCGTCGGAATCCAGCGTCAGGGTGCGGCCGGTTTCCAGGTCAACCGGATTGCGCTGGTTTTGCGCACAGGCATAATCATAAACCCGTGTCTCTTCCGGCAGGCGCTGGTATTGCCGGGTAACCACCCAGGGTTCGGTAAAGGCCTTTTCATCATGAATGGTCATCCGGATTTCGATGATATCTTCCTCGATTTTGCCCATGCGGGTTTCTATGCGGGCGGCGTCACTGAGTATGGCACCGGAACGATCCAGTATCGTACGGCCTTCTTCAGAGCTGAGCAGGCTGATTGTTTCAAACACCAGGGTATCGCCTTCCCAGTGTCCAACAGAATCGCCGGTATAGGTTCCCCAGCGCATATCAGGTGGCAGATGATCACGCCCGTCGGTATAAATACGCATCAGGTTGGGGCCGTTTTCCTGAATGATCCAGACCTGATCCCGGGTTACTGCAAATTCATAAAGGTCCGGCATATTCAGAAGGCGCGGGAAACCGGTCGGAGTGCCACACACTGAAATCGGATCAGGCAACATGCCCGCATCGCGCAGAGCAAGATTGCGTTCGTATTTGGCCTCCCATTCTGCATTATAGGGCGGAAACTCCCTAACACCGGGACTGCCGGACAAGCCCTCACCCACAACCGTAGACGGATCAAAAACGGAATGACCGAGCCTTTCCCAGGCGCCACTCCAGTCGGGCAGGGAATTATCGTTATCCTGGGCAAACAAGGGCAGGCTCAGACAGAGCATCAGGACCGGCAACGTGAATCTGGATTTAACTACCATTACTGCTCCGTAAATATTTTATTTCAACTGTCCCATAATCCAGGATTTCGGGCAAGTTGCCCGGCTGCAAGGCATAGCCTCTTTTCCTGATTGTAGGTTAGAATCAGGCCTCAAAAGCATAACATGCACTCAAAATAACAATAACAAGAGACCTCTCATGTTTATCACAAGCCGGAATATAAAAACTGCAGGGGCCTGCCTGATCGCCATGCTTTTGTATCTGAGCAGCTTCAGTTTTGCCCAGGAACGCCCGACTCTGCTTTTTCAGGAAACCTGGCAACAGGCTGAATCTGCGCTGGGGAATCCGACCAGCCCACATGCCCGTTCTGACTCTTACTACCTGGCAGGACCGGAAGCACTGACCAACCCCGGGCTTGAGTTGCGTCTGTATGGTTACAAGGCTCAGGACATTACGGTTTATGAACACGAAGGCAGAGTCGATCTGTGGACCGGGCTGGCCGGCTCTCCGGTGGCCATCATGCTCAAATCCACTGACAATTATCTGGATCTGAGCGGGCTGGCACGCCTGCGCGCCATCGTTCGCACCAACAACCTGCATGAACTGCATCCGGTGATTAAACTGGCTGATGGAACCCTGGCTATTGGCAGCCAGGCCATACAAACCCATGGTGCATTCATGAGTGTGGAAGTGGCATACGACAATCAGGACTGGTTCTTGCTCGACCCGAATGAAGTCGTGGTGGGCAGTGCAATTGCCGAACCGGATCTGAGCCTTATAGATGAAGTCGGCTTCGCCAATCTGGCCTCCGGTGGCGGGCACGGTAATGCCGGCTGGAGCAACATCTCTGATGTGGAGCTATATGCCAACGCCGTCCCGCGATAAAACAGGAAATAAAGTCCATTAGGGAATAATTTACAATATATCAAGCGGCAGTAATTAAGGAGTCACGCATGTTCAAACGTGTTTTTCCCCAGACCATAATCCTGATTTCTCTGGGCGTATTTTCCATGGCCACTTCGGCGCATCACTCACGTGCCATGTTTGATTTCGACAGCGCAATGGATCTCAGTGGGACCGTGGTGCAGTGGCAATTTACCAACCCGCATGTATTTATTATTCTGGAGGTCACCGAAGCAGACGGCAGCAAGTCACAGTGGACTCTGGAAGGTTTCGGGGCAAATTCTGTCTATCGTCAGGGCTGGACACCGGAAAGTCTGCAGCCAGGCGATAACATCATCGTCAATGTTGCTCCACTTTTCGCCGGCGGTACCGGTGGCAGTTACAGCAATGTACGCTGGGCAGATGGTACTGTCTATGATCCCAGAGACGGGCGTCCGGAGTAGACATGATGAACAGCAAGCCTTCCTTTACCAGCAAAACAGTCTTTACTGGCATTGTGGTTTTATCACTCGGCGCCTGTGCACCGGAGCAATCCGCCGACATGCAAGCTGCCGGGGATGCCGTAGAAACACAAATGCAGTACCCCGACTGGCGTGGCCAGTGGAACCAGCATATGCAGCGCCTGGAGTGGCCAACCAATGGCTATGAAGTTGACGGTCCTCCGCCCCTGACTGCAGAATACATGGCACGCTGGGAAGAAACCCATGCCCGTGCCGATGCCGGTATTCCTCCCGATGAACCGACCCAGCGCTGCCTGCCACAGGGTATGCCGAGAATCATGAAAGCGGTGTATCCCATGGAATTTATCATTACGCCGGAAACCACCTATATCTATGCCGAATGGAACAGCCAGTTCCGCCGCATTTATACCGATGGTCGTGACTGGCCGGGCTATACCCTGCCATCATTTAACGGTTATTCCATCGGCGAATGGCATGATCAGGACGGCGACGGAACCTATGACATGCTCTCGGTGGAAACCCGCTTCCTCAAAGGCCCGCGACTCTATGATGGCCAGTGGGTGCCCTTTCACGACAATAACGAGACCGTGATACTGGAAGAAATCAGCCGCGTGGATGAAAACACCATGATGAATGTCGTCACCAGCATTGATGGTGCCCTGACCGGCCCCTGGGAAGTCACGCAATATTATGGACGGGAAGAAGAAGTGATCTGGCAGGAATACGCCTGTGCAGAGAACAACTCGCAATTGCGTCTGGGAGATGAATGGTATTTCATCACCGAAGACGGCAGCCTGGAGCCCACAAGGGAAGGCCAGCCCAGACTGGTTCCGGAATTTTAATATCCCCTGATCTTCTGTCAGAGTTAAACGTAGATTCGTCCTGACTCAAGATCAATTTGAGTATATTGCAGGCAAGCAGTGCCGGGTGTATGGTATGAGTCAGTCTGACCGGTTAATAGCCGGGAGGTGACTCAAGTGACAGGAAAAATTCAGCATAAATTAATTCTCATCAGTTTCTTGCTGCTTGGCTTTGCCATGCCATTGCAATCGCAGGATAACGCCAGTAACAGCATCCACGTGCTGAATATCGAAGGCGCAATCGGGCCGGCCACCAGTGAATTTATCCGTAATGGCATAGACGCCGCCCAGGATCAGGCTCAGGCTATTATCATCACCATGGATACACCCGGCGGGCTGGACCTGGCCATGCGCGACATCATTCAGGACATTCTGGATTCTGACATTCCGGTCATTACCTATGTCAGCCCGCAGGGCTCACGGGCTGCCAGTGCCGGCACCTATATTCTTTATGCCAGTCATGTTGCCGCCATGGCCCCGGCGACCAATCTGGGTGCTGCAACTCCGGTTCAGATTGCAGCGCCAAGCCCGACAGACACGCTTTCTGAAGAAGAAACAGAAGGCACTGATGGTTCGCCGGAAGCAATGGGCAGCGCAATGGAGCGCAAGATGATCAATGATGCCCGTGCCTATATTCGCGGGCTCGCGGAACTGCGTGGTCGCAACAGCGAATGGGCGGAACGCGCGGTCACCGAAGCTGCCTCACTGTCAGCCAGCGAAGCCCTGGCTGAAAACGTGATTGACCTGCTCGCTTCTGATATCAATGCCCTGCTGGAGATGCTGGACGGCCGGGAAGTGAATATCAAGGACCGGAGCGTCATCCTGGATACCGACAATGTTGAACTGCAATATATTGAACCGGACTGGCGCATCAGTTTTCTTAATGTCATCACCAATCCCAACCTGATACTGATTCTGGGCATGATTGGCGTTTATGGACTGATCATTGAGTTTTACAACCCCGGTTTTGGCCTGCCTGGAGTACTTGGAGCTATTTGTATTTTACTCGCCGGTTATGGCCTGCAACTGTTGCCACTGAACTACACCGGCATCGGGCTGATTATTCTTGGCATCATTCTGATTGCTGCCGAAGCCTTTGTGCCGAGTTTCGGCATCATGGGGCTCGGGGGAATCGCGGCCTTAACCCTGGGCGCCATGATCATGGTTGATACCGATGTTGCCGTATTCCAGGTTTCCCTGCCACTGATTGCCGCCATTGCCCTCGGCTTTGCCTTGCTTCTGGTCTGGACCATGCGGGCCTTTTTGAAAATCCGCCAGCGCGCGCCGGTCACCGGCATGCAGCACATGATCGGTGAAGTAGGTCTCAGCCTGACAGAGCTGAATACCGCCGGGATGGTCGAGGTCTATGGTGAAATCTGGAATGCTGAAGCCGACAGCAGTATTGGCAAGGGTGAAAGAGTTAAAGTCGTGGGCACCGAGGGTGCGCACCTGAAAGTAAGCAAAGCATAAAACACACTTAACAAGTTTAGAGAATCCAGAGAGATTCTCCGGGAGGAAAAATGGAAGTCTTTATCATTGCCCTGGTCATGCTCATCGTCATGTTCCTGTATTCGGCGATCAAGATCATGCGCGAATATGAACGAGCGGTTGTTTTCTTTCTTGGCCGCTTCCAGGGCGTTAAGGGGCCCGGCCTGATTCTGATCATTCCGGTCATCCAGCAGATTGTCCGTGTCGATCTGCGTACTTTTGTTTTCGACGTGCCGACCCAGGATGTCATCTCACTGGATAATGTTTCGGTTCAGGTTAACGCAGTGCTTTATTTCAAAGTGACCGATCCGGAAAAGTCCATCGTCCAGGTGGAAAACTATGTCGAGGCTACCAGCCAGCTTGCCCAGACCACCCTGCGCTCGGTACTTGGCCAGCATGAACTGGATGAAATGTTATCCAGCCGGGAAGCCCTGAACATGGATATACAGAAAATTCTCGACAAACAGACAGATTCCTGGGGCATCAAGGTCAGCAATGTGGAAATCAAGCATGTCGACCTGAATGAAAACATGATCCGGGCCATTGCCAGACAGGCCGAAGCCGAACGTGAGCGAAGAGCAAAAGTGATTCATGCCCAGGGTGAACTGGAAGCTTCAGAAAAGCTGGTGGAAGCCGCAAAGGCACTGCAGACTGCGCCACAGGCTATACAACTACGTTATCTGCAATCCATGAACCAGATTACCGGAGAAGGCAAAAACACGATTGTCTTCCCCTTACCCATGGAATTGATGAATATTTTTAATAAAAAGCCGGACTCCGGTAATGGCTAGATACACCAGTAATGCTTCAGGGTGACATTGGAAAATGCTCTCTGAGGCCTTATCCACTGAAAAATAAGGACAAATTAAGGAATCTGGAACCAGGTAATTACCAGAACCTTTAATCCTGATAGCAAGACGCTATACTCCTTCCCTTTCCATATAAAGAGAATAACAATTTGCGTGCTTTCAACTTCGCGATCAGCCTTTGTTTGCTGGCAGTAACACCACTGGCTTTTGCCCAATCAGACAACAATGGTGCTGTGCAGGGCAATTCTAATAATAAAAGTGCCCAGGTCACCCGTACCAACCTGACACCGGTACTGGATGGCATACTGAATGATCCAGTCTGGCAGCAAGCCACGGTGATTACTGATTTTCATCAGGTACAACCCGTGGATCACGGCGAACCTACCCAGTCCACCGAATTCTATATTGCCTACGACGACAATAACTTTTATATGGCAGCTCGCTTGTATGACACCAACCCTGACGAGATTCGCGCACGGCAGTTAATCCAGGGCCAGAATATCAATGGTGACGATACCGCTGATATTTTGCTCGATACTTTCAATAATGACCGCACAGCATTTTATTTCCAGACCAACCCCAACGGGGTACGCAGTGAAGGTGTCTGGGAAAGTGCCAGTTCCTTTAACAGTGACTGGAGCGGCATCTGGCAGGTTGAATCACGGATTGATGAACAGGGCTGGACTACGGAAATGATCATCCCTTTTACCACCCTGAATTTTGATCCGAATACTGACGAATGGGGGATGAACCTCGGTCGTTCCATCGCCCGCAACAATGAACGTATTTACTGGTCTTCCTTTAACCGTAGCACCAATCCGGCAACTGCCGGCCAGGTTAACGGAATATCCGGCATCCAGCAGGGTCTTGGCCTGGACATTGTCCCCTCCGTAACAGTAGCCCAGGATGAAGATTATGTCGCCGGGACCACCGATGACCGTATCGATCCCTCGCTGGATGTGTTTTACAAATTCACTCCAAACCTGACCGGAGTCCTGACACTCAACACCGATTTCTCAGCGACTGAAGTCGATGACCGTCAGGTTAATCTGACACGTTTCTCCCTGTTCTTTCCTGAGAAGCGCGATTTCTTTTTACAGGATTCTGAAATCTTCAGTTTTGGCAATATAAGCGGTGCAGGGGGTGGCGGCAACGCACCGCCCGGCGCCAAACTCAACAATGCCATTCCATTTTATTCGCGGCGTATCGGCCTGAACCCTGCTACCGGCCAGCCTGTGGATATTGATGTCGGTGGTAAGCTGGCCGGACGCGTTGGTGACCTAAGTGTTGGCGCACTGGCAATTCAACAGGGTGATCGGCCGGGGCTGGCGGGTCAGGATGTATTTGTTGGCCGTATTACTTCCAATGTGCTTTCTGAATCACGCATTGGCGCCATCTTTACCAGCGGCAACCCAAACAGTGAAACAGATAACTCACTGGCCGGTGTGGATTTCAACTACCGTAATACCCAGTTTTCCGACAGTCATACGCTGACTGGTGATCTCTGGTATCAGCAGTCGGATACCCAGGGCCTGGGCGGGGATGAAAAGGCCTATAACGCCAACCTTAACTACTCTACCCTGGGTCAGGGCGCCAGCCTGGAACTGGATTATTCCTACTTTGGGGATGACTACAACCCGACACTTGGCTTTGCCAATCGCAGAGGCGTGGAACGCTTAGCCTTTTCCTCAAACTACCGTTATTTCCCCGATTCCAATCCTATCGTTCGCAACTTTACCTTTGTACTGCGGGGCGATTATTTCGAAGACCTGTCAAGCGGCGAACTGGAAAGCAGTTTTATACAGTTCAATCCGATAGCTTTTGATACCCACTGGGGTGATCTGGCTTTTCTCATGTTGCAGCGAAATAAAGAAGGCCTGCAGCAGCCCTTTGAAATTCGTCCGGGCATAATCATTCCGGTTGGAGAATATACTTTTGATTACACACAAATCATGATGCGTGGCAGCCGTAACCGTGCAATTTCACCAACTCTCACCTTACGAAATGGCGAGTTCTATGATGGCCACAGCACCCAGGTCAATACCAGTGTTGCCTGGGAACCCAATCGTAACCTCTCCTTCGATTTGTCATATAACTACACTGATGCCAGTTTACCGGCCGGTGATTTCATCTCTCGCCTGATCAGCTTCAATGCCAGCTATGCCTTTAACGTGCGCTGGTCCTGGGTCAATCTGATGCAGTATGACAACGGCTCAGGTACTGTCGGACTGAACAGCCGCTTGCGCTGGAACCCCAGTGCCGGTGAGAACCTGTACTTCGTGATAAATTACAATTTTGATTCCCAGGCCGGGGCTTTCAGTGAGCTCAATGCCAATGAGTCAGAATTTGTCTTGAAGTACACGAAGAATTTCCGCTTCTAGAAACCGTGTCAGAGTAAAAATGATTTCCAGACTCAGCGGCGGAAATTATGCTTGAGTTAAAAGGATAAAATAAAAAGGGGCTGAAGGCCCCTTTTTATTACTGCTAAACTTTTACTTTTTAACTTTCTTTTTTAGATTTTACCCGGGTCCAGCTCAAACTCACTACCAAAGCTCGGACCAATATAATTACCATTAATATAACGGCTTCCGCCTTCAGAGCTTTCGCTTTCGGTACTGTAACAAACATAGTGGATATGCACGACTTCACCAAATTCTGCGCTTATATAAACGTCAATCGCTTCTCCACCGTTACCGTGTCCATTATTGCCCCGTCTGGTTCTGCCGTTCTGTCCAGGGGCATTGGGGTTATTGTTCTGTCCGTTAGCTGCAAGGCCATTCCCTCCGTCGTCACAGTTTTCATAACTGGTAGTGTAAGGAAGTGTTTTCGGCGCGGCGCTTGCCATGCTTGAAAAAGCCAGTGCTGTAAAAAATATCAGAATCAGTCGCATAATAGATCTCCATCGTTGATTTATGATTTCCTTCCAACT
This sequence comes from Gammaproteobacteria bacterium UBA5109, assembly GCA_002414385.1. Classification (GTDB taxonomy): domain Bacteria; phylum Pseudomonadota; class Gammaproteobacteria; order Pseudomonadales; family Pseudohongiellaceae; genus UBA5109. The sequence continues at coordinate 81,518 of DHZH01000006.1, read as the reverse complement.
CCATTCTAGGAGATTAAATGCAATCGATATTCACCCAAACGGGTGAATGTTGTGGATTATTTTGTATCTGCTGTTTTACTTGCGGACCCCTCGCAGCGTGGTATAGGGCTTTGATTGCTGAAGAGTACTGACCTATTCCCAGGAATCCGGATTATCACCCTTAACAAGGCCCTTGTAGTCTTCCTTTTCCCCGGCGCTCAAGCCCTCAGGAAATTCGATTATCTGTTGCCTGGCCTTGCCATCCGCATAGCAAAAAGTTTTACCACTGGCTTTTTCAATCAGGTTTTCAATCGACTCAAATTTACGTACACCAAACCCCATGAAAGCTTTACTCGGGTATTTGCCACCTGCATTCGAATCTCCGGTAACCAGCTGCAGGAAGCTTTCTTTGGATTCTTCTGCGTCAGAATGACTGATAAGCTGACACTCAAATCCCCACTGCCCAAAATGCCGGGTAACCAGAATATGCAAAAGCAGTTCATTTTCCTGTAACCATTCGCTTAGTTTCATACTTCCTCTGTCAACTGACTAAAACCAGAAGGCGCAAGTATAAATGAGCTGGCAAAGAATATCTCAATTGCCTTTACCAGCAAGAACCGTTACTTTGTATGACCAATTCTTTGGCTCATTTAATACCCAGCGACATCGAATAGGGCCAGCCTTTAATGGTCGTTTTGGTAATGGCTTTAATTTCAATCTGGGCGTGCTCATTGGTATTAATGATGTTGCCAGTAATGTTGATATCCGTGCAGCTTTAATAAAAACTTTTGATAATTTTTAAAACTGCTTCGAAAATTATCCCATGATAATTGCCCGTTAATCCCTTGAATATTTTACCGGGCAACCAGCCATGTAAATCCCGGCCGTTTCATTCTGTACGCAAAACTCTCTGGCAGCAGCCACCTGGGTGTTAATGTTTTCAATGACTTCTGCAAAAGAAGCAACTCTGCCATGCACAGGAATGTCGATGGCTGGATCCAGATCAAAATACTCAATGCTGTCCATATAATTATCGCCCCACCAGTGCCAGTCCCATTCAATCACAAACATATCACCCTGCATTAAAATTCTTTCCTGGGGGATATAGGAAAACACTGCATCGGTCATGTGCATATGCCCAATGACTTCATAGACATCAACGCGCCTGCTGTCATCCTCCAGCACCAGGTGTTCATCTACCGGAATAAACTTAAGGGGCTGGGGATTACGCGCCAAAGCATCCGGAAAATTTGGTGCCGGGCGTGATGTCATCTCTCTGAGGATATTCTCGTTTTCACGTTTACTGATTACAGTAAGTCCTCTGGATACTGCTGCACGGATACCGCCTGAGTGATCAAAGTGATGATGTGACATCACAACTCTGGTCACTTCTTTGCCGGGCACCAGCGTGTTCGCAGTATCTATCAAGGCAAAAGTATCTTCCTCACTGCCATAGGCTTCAAACATGAGCAGGTGATCTTCAAATTCGACAATTGCCGTGCCATTGGTTTCGACTCCCTGAAACTCAGTCACCAGACGCAGATCCCACACGCCCTCAGCAACAGTGGTGACATCAACGTCAAGAATTTCTCCCGCGCCAAATCCTCTCGAGGCAGATTCAAATACGGGCAAGTCCACATTGAATTCATAGCCATCGACATGAAACTCGGTGATCACATTGTCACGCCAGTCGATACTGGTCGTGAAACCGGAAGGAAGACGGATGCCTTCAAAGGGAACATAGCCGGTAAACCAGGTGGTGTAGGTCACTTCACCAAGATTATTATGCGGCCCACTCCAACGGACCCAGGCCGGTAATTTATTGAGCTGATTAATCCCCAACCAAAGCCTTGTGCCGCTGTTGATGGTGAACTCAACGACAATATTGTCATCTTCAATACTGACAGCGCCAAGTTCAGACTGGTTGCCCAGAGCAGCTTTTAAAGCAGTAAGCGGATGGTTCAGTGCCTGAATGCCGTTCTGGACCTGAGCGCTCGGTAACCAGGCATGACCAAAGGCAAGCGCAAAAGGATATAAAAAACCCTGCCGATGGGTCTGAAAAGCACTTAACTCATCAAGATCAAAATAACGCCGTACTGAATTCTGCGCCGCCCACTTGCCGGGAGCCGAAGGATGCGGGGAAGCTGCTGAACCACCATCCTGACCCAGTGTCTGGCTGAATCCGGTCATCAGCAGGCTATCCAGGTTCCTGATATGTTCCAGACCACCCATCGCTGCTGCAGACTGCTCTAGAATATCTTCAGGCATCATTGGTTGCGCCCATGCCAGCGAAGTTGTAAAAGGCATGCTTATTAAAATTATTATTCTCAGAAATTTCATGTTTTTATTCTCGGCAGATTTTTTTGAATATTGTAGCTACTGACATGCAAAGACCATCACAATTAGCAGTTATCACAGATTTAATATAGTTTTTTATATGCTTTTGTTGAGTTTAACTCAATTCATTTTTTCAGGGTTTGGCTTCTACTATCAGAAAAATATATATATATTAGACCCATCGATTGAAGGAAAATAATAATGACAAAAAGCCTTATTCTCCAAATTTCTCTTTTAGCTGGTTTGATATTTAGTCATTCCGTCTTCTCCCAGGGCTCTATCTCAGGCAGTCTTATTGATCCTAACGGCTCCATTATTTCCGGCCTGAGTTCGCCTGTTTTTATGATTCACCAGGAAACAGGTGAAAGCTTCCAGGCCAATGTAACTTTACAGGGGCAATACGAATTTTCAGATTTGCCCGCTGGCGTGTACAACCTTAATTTTCCAAGTTCCTGTTGCATGTACCAGTCATTCAGTCAGGATAGTGTCGAGATTTCTGCAGGACAGTCGTTAACATTTGACCTTCACCTTGGCTGGCATATTAATCTGGGAACTATAGGTGATGATCCCGGCATGCTGGCCGAAGATATGATCAATCTATCCGGCGACCTTTCCGGACCCACCCCCAGAAGACCGGATGGTAAACCTGATTTCACCGGCATGTGGTATAACATTCCGGATACCAGACCCATGGGTAGCAATCCCCCTCCATTACAACCCTGGGCTGCCGAAATTCAGGAACAATTAAATGCTCTGGGACAACAAAATCCTGCATCGTATTGCCTCCCGCAAAGCGCGGTGCCTACGACATTAATTTTTCCCTATAAAATTATTCATACCGATGAACTCATAGTACAGTTGGCTGAGTTTGTTACCCCCGGGTACAGACAAATTTTTCTGGACGGCAGAGACATCCCGGAAATCTGGAATCCATCCTGGTACGGACATTCCGTTGGACGCTGGGAAGGAGATACCCTGGTAGTAGAAACAAGTGGCTATAATGAAATTACACCCGGGTTTGGTGTACATACGGAAGCCTTAAAAATCACCGAACGCTATACCAGGCCCAGTAATGATATTTTGTTGCTTGAAGTTACTGCAGAAGATCCGGAAGCCTACACGCGGCCTTATGTGCGTAATTATGAAGCCAGATTGATAGAAGGACAGGAACTGCTGGAATTTGTTTGCGCAGAAGGGAACGACACCTCACTTTATGCTCAACCTGTCTGGCGCGGCCGCCCCTGAAAGCAAAGCAGATCATTTCGATAATTTCCCGGCATCAGGTTTTTACTTTTAGTTACCGGCACAAACTGGTTTAAAAACTGCCGGTGAGCTGTAAACGATAGATTGGCCCTACCTCCAGTTCATGATTTTCCCTGAATAGCACCGAAGAACTGTCACGCGGTCCGGTATAAACGACCCGATCCAGGACCGCCCTGCCGTCGGTCAGGTTAAAAACCCGTAAATTGACGGTCAGACCAAAAACATCTTTATGCTCTACAAATCCAAAGCTGTAAATTGGTCCTTCATACTCACGGTTCACCTCGGACAGGCGATAGGAAGGCAGGACATGATTGTATTCAAGCCCCACACCCCAGGCCCAGTCAGTTCCCGCAATATCATGGCGTAAATCAATATCCAGCTCTCTGTCGTAGTGCCGGCTGAAGGCACGGGCTTCTCCTGTCAGCGGATCGTTCACTTCACTCTCTTCCAGGGTAATTTCCAGGTCAAGTTTGGCTCCTTGCCAGCCCAGCGAATCAAAGTTAAAGGTACTGTTCCATTCCAGCCCATAAAGCTCTGCACTATCGATATTACCCGGAGACTCTCCACCCCCGGGAAGCGGAATAATATCGATATAGTCATCGAACCACTGGGCATAAAACTTCAATGTTGTTGAGCCCAGTCGTCCGAGGTTTTTATTAAGCTCCAGATCAGATTCCCAGCTTAAGGTGGGTTTTAGTGCTGCATTCCCGGCATTGGCATTCTGGTCTTCAAGAAAAACTTCTGCAAGGAAGTCGCCGAAGGAAAGCTGATCCACCTTGCGTGCAATATTTAGCGAAATATCCAGCCCTTCCTGAGGTGCCCAGGCCAATGCAAATGAGCCTTTGGGTCGCCAGAATGTTCGTGTCAATCCTCCAGGGCCTGTCTGCTCCAGTTCAGAATTCTCTGCCCCCAGCCCCAGCTGGAAAGTCACTCCATTGTCGAAAGTTCGACCATGGTTGAGAATCATTTCATAACGATCTTCAGTGACACCTCCTGTACCTCCGGGAAAAGGAACTTCAATAAAAGCACCAGTATTATCAAGATTAAAAAGCTGTGACGACTGGTCAAGCTCATTAAAGGCAGCCTCTGCATCCAGTTGCCAGTTTCCGCCGAGTGCGTTCCAGCGATATTCGCCACGAGCGATTCGTTCTGTTGTCTCAGCCTGAATTAAAAACCTGTTCCCGGTACTGGGACTGGCATCTTCAAAAACAAGAACCCGGTACGAACCGGTATTGCTGTCATCCAGGCGCTGAAGTCCAATCACTTTCATTCTTCCCGGACCAAAGGCAAAATCAAGATCAGCGCCAAGTTCGTATTCATAATCCCTGTCTTTATTATCAAAATCCCGGAACCTGTCTACTCCATTGACCAGATTCCGTTGCTCATCATTGGAAAAATCCCGGTAAGTTTTTTCATAGCGGGCATTAAAATTGGCAATTGATCCTCCCGGAGCATTCCACTTGAGGTTCCCCGAAAGTGCCGGATATTCTCCTTCTGAGTGTAAATAGACATCACGCACCTCAGTTATGGTTCCGGATCCGTCCGAGATGATGCTCGGCCCCAGGGCGCCTCCGCGATTTGTATTGTGCGTAATCGCGGCATTCCACTCCAGATTGCCTGTCGAACTGCTGATTGAAATTTCACCTCCAAACCAGCTTGGCTCGTAATCAGGCCGATAATTGTTTCGGTACTCAAAACGTCCACTGGTTTCCCCGCCTCTGGTAGTGACATTAGCCACCTGTCCTGACAGGCCAGGAATCTCGAGTGTTGTGCCATCGATTATTGCAATCTGTTCAACATTGTCGACATTCACTCGCCGTAACTGATCACGAATATCCTGTGACTTGCTCGACAATCTCACACCATTGATCAACACATTGGTGTTTGCCTGGCCAAGCCCGCGACCCTGATCATCATCTCTGACGACAAAACCGGGAACCTGTTCCAGCATATCCAGCGCATTTCTGGGTGCATATTGAGCAAAATCATTCACCAAAAAAATCCGCCCTGTACTCTCCTGTTCCTCCAGTGCGCGTTGAGTTAATACGCGTTGACTTGCCTCCTGGGAAAACGCTACTGCAGACAAGCACAATAAAATAACGCTGGATAAACTTTGGATTTGTGTTTTTCTTGTTCTTATAAATTTTCTAGCCATGGAAAACCCACAATATTTTTTGATTATTTGGAAACTAGGACGACCGGGATCAGAAAAAAGTTTGACCTTTAGTCATCAATAAAAACTTCCCGCCCGGTTTTATTTATCGACAGCATCCGCTGCCAGCCGGGATATGCAGATATTTGCAATGGCTGTGCCAGATTTATAAACCCCTGTTATTCAGGGGGTTTGGAAGGTTTAAACGGAGAGAGTGGCGAGGAATATTGAGTTTTTTACCGGAACTTGGTGTGATTGACCACAGATAATTGAGGCCCTTGATTTGTTTTCAGCAATAATCAAGTTACTCTGACCTCTTTGATTCAAAATTTCAGAAAAATCAAAAACCTTGTTAAGCAAAAGCGATGTGTAATTTAGTCCTTTTTCTTGTCTTTTTGTCGCTTTGTAGATACAGCGGCGACAATAGCAATGATAACAATGACGATAACTGCTCCAGCTATAGCTGAATTCATAATGCTTTCCTATAAGAGAAAAGGTCTGCTCTCGACCAGATGCAGGCACTTCTTTAGTTTATTAAAGTCCGGATAATTCCAGACATTCCTGTCATTCAGTTACTATCGTTTATCGATTAAAAAATTACTTGTCCGACGCAGCTTCGATTTCTTCAGCGAGTTCGATAAAAACTTGAGCGTATTCAGCACTGTCCAGCTGCGCCATGGCAAAATGTCCGCCACCGGATAAACCCCTGTCAGGAAAATAAACTCCGGTAACATCGACACCTGCCTGTCTCCAGGCTGCCAGCTCACAATCAATGTTTGCCCTGCTGGCACTGGTCTCATTAACTACGCCAAGTTGGCTTAGCACCTGCAAGCCGTGTTCGGTCGCTGCAAGTACCAGTGGTATACCCTCATAATTAACCAGCTGACCGGGGTTATTCCCTTGCATCGGGCAGCCATTTTGAATCACGGGCGAAAAATCATCCGGCAGCGCTGGTTCTGTTTGCCAGTTTGTTATTGCCGGCGGACCGCCAAGCAGTGGTATAAGCGGATTTCCTCCGGCCGGTTCAAAGGCAATGATGCCGACCACGTTTTCGGCATTGTGATCTGGCACCCGGAAAGTACTGCCACCGCCTGCAGAGTGTGCTATCAGAATAGCTGGGCCGATTTCATCAAGCAGCGTGGAAATTGTTTCGGCTGCGACTGCATCACCGCAATAGGGAGCGGTGGAAGAACTGGCAGTCCAGCCAACAACTGCGTCATTGGTCATTGTTGGTTGACCACCAGGCCACAAATCTGAATCAGCAGTTGAAAGTAATGATACCAGTTCAGTATTGGCAAAGCCGCCCAGCGTCATGACACTTTCGGCACACACGGGGTTGCTTTGTGAACGACCATGACTTGGACGATCAATTACATAAACATCCCAGCCATCAGCGACAAAATAGTCAACCCAGCCATCACGTCCATCCGGTGTTTCAAGCCAGTCCGTCCCCTGGCCGCCGCCACCGTGAATCATCACGATTGGATATCTGTGCTGCGGATTGGCAGGCAGCACATAATGCACGAACATTGAATTCAGCACGTTGAGTGAACCGTTCTCATTCTGCTCCGTTGTATGCCCGATAAACCGGTAACCAATATCCCTGAGTACCAGCTGACCGGCTTCGCCACCGGCAAACGCAAATGCTGCAATGAGTAAAGTGCTTGCTGCTATGAGTCGTGCAATAAGTTTATGCATCTTCCTGTTCCCGGTTACTTTGAAATAAGACATCGCATGTAAAGATAACACCAGCTGTAAAATGTATTCCAGTATTAAAATCAAAGTGTCAGAGTATTTTGATTTTCATTATTGAACCGGATCAAATTAATCTGATCTTCTTGATTCTTTGATTACTCTGGGATGAAGATATCCTCGATTTGAACCTGCAAGACTTCTGCCAATTGGAAAGCCAAAGGCAAGCTTGGGGAATATTTACCTTTTTCAATTGAAATTATTGTTTGGCGTGAAACATTAACCAGAGAAGCCAGATTTTCCTGCGACAGTTTTTTTTCACTGCGCAATTCTTTTAGCCTGTTTTTCACCTAGCTATATCGCCTGGTTACAAATATCTGGGTGATAGCCCAGAATATTAATGAAGCAACTGGAAAGAAAATAATAGGGATATGAGGAATAATCTCATTAATTTCCAGCACACCCAGAATCACGGCGATAATGGCAACGGATGCTAAGGAATAAATAACTGATTCCTGATTTATCCTGTGATGCATTTCATCAAGACTTTTCAGATGCTGGAACAGAGTATGGATAGCGATAAGAAACGGAATAACCGGTAACAGGCTTATCAACAGTTTTACTGGAAAAGTGATAGCCGAATTATCTGCAACGATCATTGATATACCCAGCAAAACGCTAAAGGCGAACATATGCAGTACAAATTTAAAAAAGTATTTGTGGCTCATTATTTTCACCCTGACAATAATGTAAAGTAAGCTTTACATACAATCTTCTCTTTAACTAGCAGAAATATCAAGCACCCTTTACATTGAATCCAAGAGTCTGAATGCTTTGATTAGCAGTAAAGGTATATCGGGGGATGGTCTCTACGCCCTTTTTGGTGCTGAATTCAGGGGTCGGAATAATTTCAGGCTTTATTCTGCTGCTCTGGTGGCGTCAGCCCATATTCCTTGGTTAGGGAATTTTCATACTTCCAGTTTTCCGGGGTGACTATGCTGTCATCTTTGGTTCCTGCCAGCCGACAAGCGGCCACCTTTTTTTCCGGGTCGTGATTCAAATCCACGTGTCCGAATTCAAGCCAGGTACATCTGGTAGGGATGCCATGCATTTGATCAACCATGACAAAGTCCTGTGCCCCTTCCTTTCCCCAGTGTTCCAGTTTCAACGACTCCAGCTTTTCAGCGAATTGCTTTGCCTCTTCCGGACTCAAAAAAGCCAGGCGAACAATATTGTCATCCTTGCACCAGGCAAAATTCGGGACATACTGCCGAAAGCCCTCCCATCCATCAGGAATGACTCTTTCAATTGCCTCTAATTTTATGATTACAGAGATACCTTCGACTAAAACGGTCATGCTGTTTCCTTATTACTGATTGCTGAACATGTTAAAAATTAAAAACTGGATTAGCCAGATTAAACAGTGCTTGTGGGACAAGCACAATGAGAAAAATAATATATGGTAACCAAGAACTATGACGGCTATTTTTCAAGTACGGGGAAAATGGCGCGCCTGGAGAGATTCGAACTCCCGACCAACTGGTTCGAAGCCAGTTACTCTATCCAGCTGAGCTACAGGCGCTGAATTTGGTTTTCTAACTGTATTAAATAATACTTTTTAATGGCTTCGTTAAGCCAGTTACTACTCTTTATCCTGCGCTGAGCTAAAGGCGCGTGGATTTACTTTTATACGAACTTCTGAAATGGTGGCTTAATAAAAAAGCCATTCAGAAAGTGCCGCAATCATACCGAAAAAGCTGCAGACTCACTAGCAGGATTATCTCTGAGTCGCTTTTGCTCGGGCTTTCAGGCCTATGTCCATAGGAAAGGCAGGGTTTTTTTGCTATAATGGCCAGCTCTTTGTCGAATTATTACTGAAAAATAAGGACTGATATGGCTGCTACACGTAAAAAAACCACAATCAAGAAAGTAGATCAGGAAATTGCCGGTACCGATTCCAACAGCATCGAAAAACAGACTGCAGACTTTTTAGCATCTGGCGGTAAAATTCAGGAAATCCCCAGTGGCGTCAGCGGCCAGGTCCAGACTTCCGGACCACGACATATCACTCTCGGCAAACGTCACCAGACCAACTAATACCCCCTAAGTAAGCAGCACTTTAAGCAAAACAGAATTTTTATCCCGGCCGTGTATGGTCTACACTGCCGGGATATTCGTTTGCAGGCAGGATAATTGTGTGAGCATAGCCAGACCTTTTAATTACCAGTCCATCAAGCACAATCTCTTTAAGCGGAGTGAGCACTCACATAAAGGCGATAATGGACACGTCCTGGTGCTTGGTGGTGATCATGGCTTTGGCGGTGCTGCCCTGATGTCTGCCGAAGCCGCGGCACGCACTGGTGCCGGCCTTGTTTCAGTGGCCACCCGCCCAGAACATCTGCCAGCCTTTCTTGCGCGTCGCCCGGAGTTAATGGTCAGGGGTATCAATGAGGCCAGTGAAATTCCTTTTTTGCTCAAGCACGCCACGGTACTGGTGGTCGGGCCGGGGCTTGGTCAGTCATCCTGGTCGGAAAAGTGTATTGATGCGGCATTGAGTCCGGACCGCCCCACCGTGCTGGATGCCGATGCCCTGAATCTTTTGAGCCGGGAATTGATTGAATTGCCTGCCGGTGGCCAGACACTTATCACGCCGCACCCCGGTGAAGCAGCCCGCCTGCTGGGACGCAATATTGATATTATCCAGCGTGACCGGGAACAGGCCTGCCTGGACCTGCAAAGTAAATTTGGCGGCATCGCGATTCTGAAAGGGGCCGGCACCCTGATCGCCTACCAGCAAAACCAGCGTCAGCAACTGGATCTGTGTACACACGGCAACCCCGGCATGGGTTCCGGCGGAATGGGCGATATTCTCAGCGGTGTACTTGGCGGTCTGCTGGCACAGGGCTTTTCCCTGATTGAAAGTGCCCGCCTGGGTGTCTGCATTCACTCCTACAGTGCCGACCTGGTGGCTGAAAACAGCGGCCAGCGGGGAATGCTGGCGACTGATCTGCTGCCACAAATTCAGGCTCTGGTTAACAACTGATGGATTCGCACTACCTGTCTGATGAAGCTGCTACCGAAGCTTTCGGAGCCACCCTGGCCCAGCTTCTGGGTAATGGCGGTATTGTCACTTTGAGTGGCCAGCTGGGAGCTGGCAAAACCACCCTGATTCGCGGATTCCTGCATGCGCTGGGGCATCAGGGTGCCGTGAAGAGCCCGACCTATACCCTGGTTGAGCCCTATGAACTGGACGGCAGGCCCATCATGCACTTTGACCTGTATCGTCTGGGGGATCCGGAAGAGCTGGAATACCTGGGTTTCCGCGATTACCTCGACGGCTCTACCCTGTGCCTGATCGAATGGCCGGAAAAAGGCAAAGGATATTTGCCACAGGCCGATCTGGCCCTGCGACTGGAAGTAAGCGCGCCGGGCCGTACTATCAGTATGAAGGCCAATACAGATGCCGGTTTCGCGCTGATTAGCGCACTTGAGGCAAAAATTTCCTCTTAATCTAGAATAATACTAGATTATCGCTGTAACTTTCTGTAATCTCTAACTTTATTAATTTTCAGCGAATCGTTTGAGACTGAAAAATGGGCAAGCGTTGGGGTTTTATAGTCGCATTGCTGTGCTGCTTCGTCAGCACCACGGCCCATGCTGCCGTCATTGAAGGCGTACGCTCCTACCGTGCGCCGGACTATACCCGGATCGTTTTTGATTTAAGCGAACAAGTTGAACATCAGGTTTTCAGTCTGGAAAATCCGCGACGCCTGGTCATTGATCTGAGTAACGCCAGCCTGGCCACGGAACTTTCCGTGCTGGATTTAAGTGAAACCCCGATCACCAATATCCGTTCCGCTAGTCGTAATCAAAATGATACCCGTGTGGTTCTGGACCTGAATGCCCAGGTACGTCCACGCTCATTTTTACTCTCGGAAAACCAGCAATACGGCGAGCGGCTGGTCATTGATTTATATGACACCGGCGCCAGTGTTCAAAGTGAGCGAATTGTCACCGCTTCAGCTGCTGACGTGGACAACAACAAACGCGATATTGTGGTTGCCATCTCTGCCGGGCACGGCGGTGAAGATCCCGGCGCAATCGGTGTCGGTGGCATTCAGGAAAAACAGATAGTGCTGGCCATTTCCCGTGAAATCGAGCGCATTCTGAATCAGATGCCCGGTTACCGACCGGTAATGATTCGCAACGATGATTATTATGTCGACCTGCGCGGCCGGACCACTATAGCCCATCAGCATAATGCTGACTTTTTTATTGCCATTCATGCCGATGCCTTTTCCAGTTCCCGGGCCCGCGGGGCAACCGTTTATGCCCTTTCACAACGCGGCGCCACCAGTGAACAGGCTCGTCGTCTGGCAGAAAAGGAAAACGGCGCCGACCTGATTGGTGGTGTCGGCTCTGTCAGTCTGTCGGACAAGGATGAAGTACTGGCCTCGGTTTTACTGGATCTTTCCATGACCGCCAGCATTGCCTCCAGCCTGGAAGCCGGCGACAAGATTATTGCTTCCCTGAGTTCAGTAGCTCATATGCGCCGGACCAATGTCGAACAGGCGGCTTTCATGGTACTGAAACAGGCTGATATTCCGTCACTGTTAATTGAGTCCGGCTATGTCACAAATGCAAGCGATGCCCGAAACCTGAGTTCTCCAGCCTATCAGCAACAGTTCGCCGCTGCCGTCGTGCGTGGCATTACCTCCTACTTTTATGAGACCCCTCCACGCGGCACCCTGGTAGCCTGGCATAAAATCAATGGTGGCGGGCCAGCCTCCTATGTTGTCAGCCGCGGTGACAATCTGTCCGATATCGCTGAACGTTTCAATGTCTCGCTAGCTTCGCTCAAGGCTGCCAACAATATCAGCGGCTCGGTGATTCATGTCGGTCAGGAACTGATTATTCCCAATGGCCTGACGGCGCCGGTGCTGGCACAGCTTACCTTCCGAGAACACGTGGTCAGCCGTGGCGAATCCCTGTCACAGATTGCCGAAGACTATGCCATTCCCCTGCAACGCATTCGTGACAGCAATCAGCTGCGCAACGACGTGATTCGCATTGGTCAGGTGCTGCGTATTCCTTCGTCCTAGTAAAAATGCTTTTTCGTTAAATATACAGTTTGTGAGCCTGAAGCTGTTCATGGCTAAAGCCATTCCTGCACCAACCGATTCACCAAAACCGGGTTTCCCTGTAGGAGCGGTTTTAACCGCGAACAATTTCGGGACTAAAGTCCCTCCTACAGGGCGAGGTTGCAGATAAGGGGCGATAGCAGGACGCGCCTTAGTCCCGAATAAACCAGCAAGTACGTCACACTGAGCCGCAGCCTTTTCTTACAACTTGCAATCAGCGGCAAAGCCACTCAAACTCATTGCCTGATTGTTTGTAGATAAGAATCCTCCGCCTCATGGCACGAATACAACTCCTCAGCCAGCGCCTGACCAACCAGATTGCTGCCGGTGAAGTCGTTGAACGACCGGCTTCGGTCGTCAAGGAACTGCTGGAAAACAGCCTGGACGCCGGTGCCGACCGCATCGATATCGAACTGGAACAGGGTGGTGTCAAGCTGATTCGGATCCGCGATAACGGCCAGGGCATCATGAAGGATGACCTGCCGCTGGCCCTGAGTCGCCACGCCACCAGCAAAATTATTGAACTCGAGGACCTGGAAAAAGTAGCCAGCCTGGGCTTTCGTGGTGAAGCACTGGCCAGTATTGCCTCGGTGTCACGCCTGCTGATGATTTCCCGGACAGTGGATGCCAGCGAAGCCTGGAAAGTGGAAACCGAAGGCGTGGACATGGAAAGCAGGCTGACACCGGCAGCGCATCCGCAGGGCACCAATGTTGAGGTGCGTGATTTATTTTTTAACACTCCGGCCCGACGAAAATTTCTGCGCACCGAGCAAACCGAATACAAACGCATTGATGACATCATCAAGCAGCTTGCCCTGAGTCGTTTTGATGTGACTTTTTCTGTGCAGCATAACCAGCGTCAGATTCATAAATTTGAAAAAGCCGGCACCGAGCAGGAACAGCAGCGCCGGGTGGCACAGATTTGTGGCCCGAGCTTTATTGAAAATTCCGTTTACATCGACATGGATGCCAACGGCATGAAACTCTGGGGCTGGGTATCCCTGCCGACATTCTCTCGCTCGCAGGCAGACATGCAGTATTTTTATGTGAACGGTCGCACGATTCGTGACAAGGTTGTCAATCATGCTATCAAGCAAGCTTATCGGGATGTCCTGTTTCATGGCCGCCATCCGGCCTTTGCCCTGTTCCTGGAACTCGACCCCGGCGATGTTGATGTCAATGTGCATCCAACCAAACATGAGGTACGATTTCGTGAAAGCCGTGAAGTGCATAATTTTTTATTTTCAGTCCTGCACAAGGCACTGGCCTCGGTTCGACCGGAAGATCACATACAGGAAGCAGGCACCTTAAGGGAAGCGGCACCAGCAATGGCAGCCGAAAATACCAGTTTGCAATCCCATTTAAATTTTTCTGCCCTGGAACGTGGAGGTGATCATGGCCGCTTTTCCCAGCAGCAGATCAGATCACAGCTTGCTGCTTACGACAGTTTTCGCAGTGATTCCGGACCGCAGCCCCTGCCGGAAAGCAATGATGATATTCCGCCACTGGGGTATGCCATCGCACAACTGCACGGCATTTATATCCTGGCACAGAATGCACAGGGACTGGTGATCGTCGACATGCACGCCGCACATGAACGCATCACTTATGAGCACATGAAAACAGCGAGCAGCGATCAGGGTATCAAGGTACAACCATTGCTGGTGCCGATCTGTATTGCCGTTTCTGAGCGCGAAGCCGACCTGGCCGAGGAACATAATACTTATCTGATGAGTCTGGGCATGGAAATCGAACGCCAGGGTCCGGAAAGCCTGCGTCTGTCACAGATCCCCACAATTCTGGCCAAGGCCAATGCTGAACAGTTACTGCGTGATGTGCTTTCCGATTTACTGGAACATGGCAGCTCTGACCGTCTTGAAGCACACCGCGACGAAATTCTCAGCACCATGGCCTGCCATGGTTCGGTGCGCGCCAACCGGCAATTAACGCTTGCTGAAATGAATGCCCTCCTGCGCGACATGGAACGTACGGAACGCAGTGGCCAGTGTAACCACGGTCGGCCGACCTGGGTGCAGCAAAATTTATCCGAGCTGGATAAATTATTTCTACGCGGGCAGTAAAATTGCTGTCAGAGTCATGACTCTGACATCTGAGCTAAATCGTCAGAATAAAATTCAGGTAACGCAGCACTTCAATTTCTTCTCCCCAGTAGCGGGATAACAAGGCCTTCTGCTCCTGTACATTGCCGCTGGTGAAAAAGCTCAGCCGCCCGGTTTTCAGTGAATCGGAAAGCAGATCATTTTCCAGCAATCGCCGCCGTAATTCCTTGGCCACCGCCATACCGGTATCCACCAGTACTACATTGGAGCCAACAATGTCACGAATGATGTCACTGATCAGCGCATAATGGGTACAGCCAAGCACCAGCGTATCACCGCCCCTGTCGAGAAACTCTTCCGTATATTCCGTTACCAGCTTGATGATTTCGCCTTCATCCGGTTCGATCTTTTCTATTTCATCGACCAGCCCCGGGCAGGCACGCGTGATGATCTCGACCTTGTCGGTGTACATACTCTGCAGATCGAGATATTTGTCACTGTCCAGGGTGCCGGCTGTCGCCATCACCCCAATCACGCCGGTACGGGTTAATTCCGAGGCTGGTTTGATTGCCGGCTCCATGCCGATGATGGGTATCCTGTAGAGCGCCCTCAACTCCTTGACTGCAGCCGCCGTTGCCGTGTTACAGGCCAGCACCAGCGCCTTAATGTGTTGCAGGTCGAAAAAACCCATGTTTTCAAAACAGCGTCGACGAATATCTTCGGCGGGTTTCTCCCCATAGGGAGCAAACCAGGAATCAGCGACATAGATGAGTTCCTCATTGGGCATGAGTTCCCGAATTTTTTTCAGAACCGAAAGGCCGCCGGCTCCTGAATCAATCACTCCAATGGGAGCTTCTGAAGGCATGGACTACACGCAAGGCAAAAGAAAATAATTGTAACGTATTTCTTGCTATAGTTAGTCGCGAATTATGTGCAATCATTATCAAAGTTAAAAAAATTGAAGGACACAAGACCACCCGTATTTTGTCTGATGGGGCCAACGGCTTCCGGCAAAACCCAGCTTGCAGTTGAACTGGTACAGCAGGCTCCCTTTGAAATCATCAGTGTCGATTCCGCACAGGTCTACCGGGGCATGGATATCGGCGCCGGCAAGCCTGATAGCGAAACCCTTGCCATTGCTCCCCACCGCCTGATTGATATCCGCGATCCGGCCGAAGCCTATTCAGCGGCTGATTTTCGCGAAGATGCCTTGCGGGAAATTGCCGACATTCAGGCACAGGGGAAAATTCCCCTGCTGGTCGGCGGGACAATGCTCTATTTCAAAACCCTGCGTGACGGACTGGCCAGTATGCCTGCAGCCGATGAGCAGGTGCGCAAGCGTATTCTGGATATCGCTGAACGTGAGGGTTGGCAGGCAGTGCATGCACGTCTGCAGGAAGTTGATCCGCAATCCGCCGCTCGTATCCATGTCAATGACCCGCAACGCCTGCAACGGGCACTGGAAGTCTATGAAATCACCGGGCAGTCACTGAGTGAATTCCATGCCAGTGACCAGCAGAATCAGGATGACCTGCCCTTCAAACTGCATTTTTTTGCCATCTATCCTGAGCAACGGGCAGTGCTGCATGAAAAAATTGCCCGACGTCTGGAACAGATGCTGGCTGATGGCTTCGTCGCAGAAGTGGAAAGCCTGTTCGCCCGCGAGGACCTGAATTCTGCTCTCCCCGCCCTGCGTTCAGTCGGATACCGGCAAATCTGGCAGTACCTTGCCGGTGATACAGACTATGCAACGATGCAACACCGGGCTCTGGTTGCCACCCGGCAACTGGCAAAAAGACAACTGACCTGGTTACGAAGCTGGCCGGATTTACAGGTACTGGACAGTGAAAATCAACAAAATGCTCAACTATGCTTGAATTTAATGGCTCCAGACCTTACCTAGGTATGGTAGCTGTCGGGACTAAAGCACTATAATAGTCCTAGTGCCGAACACCCCAATTTAATTTGTTGTCAACCCAAGGAGACGCACATGTCCAAAGGGCAGTCTTTACAGGACCCTTTTTTAAACACCCTCCGTAAGGAAAAAGTGCCGGTGGCCATCTATCTCGTCAGCGGAATCAAGTTGCAAGGTCAGATCGAGTCTTTTGACCAGTTTGTCATCGTACTGAAAAACACCGTCAACCAGATGGTCTACAAGCACGCCATTTCAACTGTAGTGCCCAACCGGCCTGTGCGTATTCCCTTGCAGGATGGTTCTGATTCCGGCGCTGAACCAGGTAACAGCATTTGAGGAACAAGAGATCCTGAATGTTTTTTGAACGACCGGACAGCGGCGAGCTTTGTATTCTGGTCCATCTGGAATTTTACCAGTCTGATGAGTCTGGTGATCCCAGAGAGTTTGAAGAACTAGCGATTTCGGCAGGTGCCTGTCCTCTGGACCTGATTACCGGCTCACCTCATCAGATCAATCCACGTTCTTTTGTCGGCAGCGGCAAGCTGGAAGAAATTCACCAGGCAGTGCAACTGCACCAGGCTGAACTGGTGCTGTTTAATCACAGCCTCAGTCCCAGCCAGGAACGTAACCTGGAAAAAGCCCTCGGTTGCCGGGTACTGGACCGGACCGGACTGATTCTGGATATATTTGCCCAGCGTGCCCGTTCCTATGAAGGTAAGTTACAGGTGGAACTTGCCCAGTTACAGCACACCCGAACGCGACTGGTCCGTGGCTGGACTCACCTTGACCGGCAAAAAGGCGGCATCGGTCTCAGGGGGGTGGGTGAAACCCAGCTGGAAATCGACCAGCGTTTGATTGGTGAACGGATCAAGTCGATCAATAAAAGTCTGGACAAGGTTAAACGCCAGCGTGATCAGGGTCGCAAAGCACGCAAGCGTGCTGAAGTACCGACGGTTTCCCTGGTCGGTTATACCAATGCCGGCAAGACTTCGCTGTTCAACCATCTGACTAACGAAAATATTTATGCCGCTGACCAGCTGTTTGCCACGCTGGATTCGACACTGCGCAAAATTCAGCTGCCGGATATGGGCACGGCAATACTGGCAGACACGGTCGGATTCATTCGCGACCTGCCCCATCAGCTGGTTGATGCCTTTCGTGCCACACTGGAAGAAACCATTGAAGCCAGCCTGTTATTACATGTAGTCGATTGTCACAGTGAACAGCGCTTTATCCTGCAGGATGAAGTAGACCGGGTACTACAGGAAATCGGCGCCAGTGAAATTCCGACACTGCTGGTTTACAACAAGGCAGACCTGCTTGGTCAGGAACTTCCCGGGATTGAGCGTGATGACCAGGGCAAACCCTGGCGCGTGTGGGTTTCGGCTCTCAATGGCGAAGGCGTGGAAAATTTACTGCAAGCCATCAGCGAACTGCTCGGAGAGGATTTTATAGAACCGGAGCTGCATCTGCCCCAGCAAAATGGCCGCCTGCGCGCCAAACTGTATCATCAGGGGGCCGTGAAAAATGAAAGTCTGGATGAACAGGGGCAGATGTGTCTGTCGCTACGCCTGCCCAAACAGGACTTTGAACGTCTGCTCAAGGAAGAAGGACTGGATGCCAAATCCTGCGTGCGCTGATCAACCCTTACGATAGCAAGCGGAAACTGTGTAAAAAGCCCCGAATATTCGATAGAATCTGTTTCCGGTGCGATTACCGTACTATAGAGAAAAGACGGAGAAACAATGGCTTGGAACGAGCCCGAAGACAATAACGGCAAGAATTCTAACGAAAACGACCCCTGGAGCACGCAGCGCCCGGGTGGCGGCAAGGATCAGGGCCCTCCTGATCTTGATGAAATTATTGCATCCCTGAGCAAACGCTTTTCCGGTTTTTTTGGCGGCAAAAAAAGTGGCGGTGGCAGTTCCGGTAATTCTGGCGGCGGCAACCCCATCTCTGGCGGACTGGTGATCGGTGTCCTTACTATCATGGCTATCATCTGGGTCGGCGCCGGTTTCTATACCGTCGACGAACAGGAACGTGGTGTAGTGCTGCGTTTCGGTCGGGCACTGGAAGGGGTAGTCCTGCCAGGACTGCACTGGAACCCACCACTGGTCGATTCAGTCACGCAAATCAATGTTACCCGCGTTTATGATGAATCCTTCAGCAACTCCATGCTGACCGAGGATGACAATATCGTCGATGTCTCCATGACGGTGCAATATCAGGTTACAGATGCCCGCGCTTATTACCTGAATGTGCGCGATCCAGAAGTCAGCCTGACCCTGGCTGCCGAATCCGCCATTCGCCATGAAATCGGCAGTTCGGAACTCGAAGCGGCCACCACCTCAGCCCGTGTGCAGATAGCCCAGGACGTCAGAACCCGCTTACAGAATTACATGGACCTGTATCAGACCGGTATTACCATTTCCGAGGTCAACCTGGACCAGGCCCAGCAGCCCGGTCCGGTGCGCGCCGCCTATGACGATGTAATTAAAGCCGGTGTTGACCGGGAAGCCTTTCAGAACGAAGCCAATGCCTATGCCAATCAGGTCATTCCGGAAGCGCGTGGCCTGGCACGTCGGGTAGTCGAGGAAGCCCAGGCCTATCGTGACCAGGTCGTGGCCCGTGCTGACGGTGAAGCACAACGCTTTACCCAGTTACTGACCGAATATGAACGTTCTCCGGAAGTCACCCGGGAACGCCTGTATATCGAAACCATGCAGGAAGTTCTCGGCAACAGCTCCAAAGTGCTGATCGCAGTTGAAGGCGGCAATAACATGATGTACCTGCCACTGGATCAGATGCTGCAACGTTCCGGCAATAATGGCCGGGTTACCATGGAAGCCCTGAGTACCCAGGATATCCGCAATCTCTCCAATCAGGTAATTCAGGACATGAACAGACAGCCCACCACCACGAGGACCAGTCGCTGATGAAAAATTCCAGTGCCATAACCCTCGGTGTCATCGCCGTTGTACTGATCATTGCCTACAACTGTCTATACGTAGTGCGTGAAATTGACCGGGCTGTATTGCTGACCTTTGGTGAAGTGACCAATGCCAATGTTGCACCAGGTCTGCATTTCAAAATTCCTGGAGTTCATACAGCCAGAATTTTTGATGGCCGTATCCAGACCCTGGATGCCCAGACCCAAAGCTACCTGACCGCCGAGCGTGAATTTCTCGAAGTCGATTCCTATGCGAAATGGAAAATCGCTGATGTCTCAACTTACTACACACGAACTTCCGGTGATGCCAATGTCGCCAATAATCTGCTGTCACAGCGAATCAACACCGGCCTGCGTAACCAGTTTGCCAACCGTACCGTGTATGAAGTGGTCTCTGGTGAGCGTGATCTCCTGATGACCGACCTGACGCGTAACCTGAATAACATTACGCTCACCGAGCTGGGGATCGAGGTGGTTGATATCCGCGTTAAACAAATCGACCTGCCGTCCGATGTCGAGGAGTCTGTTTATAATCGCATGAATACCGAGCGTCAGCAGGAAGCTTCGGAAGCCCGCTCCACCGGTCGTGAACTGGCAGAAATCATTCGTGCCGAAGCCGATCGTCAGGCGACAGTTATCGAAGCCAATGCCTATCGTGAAGCAGAAATCATTCGCGGTGACGGTGATGCCCAGGCCGCAGCCATTTATTCAGAAGCCTTTGAGGGCGATCCGGAATTCTATGAGTTTGTTCGCAGCCTCAATGCATACCGTTCTACTTTCAATGACAGCGGCGACGTATTATTGTTAAGCCCCGACAGCGACTTTTTCAAATACCTGAATAACAGTAATCTGCCCGAGTAAGTAATACCGATGACAGAGGCCAATCGCTGGTTATTGCCCGATGGCGTGGATGAAATTCTGCCGCCGGCCGCGCATAACCTGGAAACGCTGCGCCGCGACATTCTTGATTTATACCGTAGCTGGGGTTACGAGCTGGTTATCACCCCGCTGATTGAGTTTCTCGATTCCCTGAATATTATTCCCAGTGAAGACCTGCAGCTCGAAACCTTCAAGGTAGTTGACCAGGTTTCCGGCCGCAGCCTGGGTATTCGGGCTGACATTACCTCTCAGGCGGCGCGTATTGATGCCCACGTCCTGCAAAAGGACGGCCCCAACCGTCTGTGTTATGCCGACTCCGTTTTACGAACCCGTCCCTCCAGTATGCTGGGTACACGCAGCCCCTATCGAATTGGCTGCGAACTTTACGGACATCGTGGACTTGCCAGTGATGTTGAAGTCATCAGTCTGATGCTGGAAACCCTGAAGCTGGCAGAAATAAATGAGGTCCAGCTGGCCCTTGGGCATGTTGGCATCTACCGCTCACTGATTGAAAATGCCGGACTGGACCAGGATACCGAGAAAAAACTGTTCAGTGCACTTCAGAGCAAGTCGGAAAAGGATATTGATGATTTACTCTCCAGTCACAACACCAATGGCGGATTGCTGGCCATGCTTAAAGCGCTGCCCAAACTCAGCGGCAATGAAAAAGTTCTGGATGAAGCTGAAAAAGTATTAAAAGATGCACCTGGCACGGTTAAAGATGATATCGAGCAATTAAGACAACTTAACAAAGCCATACTATCCCGCTACCCGGGACAGTCATTATATTTCGATTTAAGCGAATTACGTGGCTATGAATATCATACCGGCGTTGTTTTCGCTGCCTATCTGGAAGGCTTCGGCACCTCAGTAGCCAAGGGCGGCCGCTATGATGATATCGGCAAATGCTTTGGTCGTTCGCGACCGGCAACGGGTTTTGACAGCGATCTTAAAAGGTTACTGTCTCTGGGTTCACGTCAGTTCAACGACGTGGAAAAAGTCCTGGCCCCGGCTGATGATGACAGTGAATTGTATGAATTTATTCGCGGTCTGCGCGAACACGGCTACCAGGTTCTGATGCTGCTGCCCGGTCAGCAAGAATCAGGTCAGGAGCTTGGTTGCACTCAGGAAATCGTAAAGCTTGATGGTAAGTGGCTGCTGAGCCCACTGTAAGTAAAGCAAACTCTATGAATTTTTTTATTTTTTCAGTAAGTGAAGGGCGTAGTCATGGGTAAAAGTGTAGTCATTCTCGGGACACAATGGGGTGATGAAGGTAAGGGCAAGATTGTTGACCTGCTGACAGAAAAAGCCTCAACCGTCGTGCGTTTTCAGGGAGGCCACAATGCCGGGCACACACTGGTCATAAAAGGCGAGAAGACTGTATTGCACCTGCTGCCCTCCGGCATACTGCGTGATAATGTCCGCTGTATTATTGGCAACGGTGTGGTTCTCTCCCCGGATGCCCTGTTAAAAGAAATCGATGAGCTCAATGACAAGGGCATTTCAGTCGAAGAAAAACTGCATATCAGTACCGCCTGCCCCCTGATTCTTCCCTACCACGTTGCACTGGATCAGGCCCGTGAACTGAAAAAAGGCAATGAAAAAATTGGCACCACCGGCCGCGGAATCGGTCCGGCTTATGAAGACAAGGCTGCCCGTCGCGGGATTCGCATGGGTGAATTATTAAATGCCGAACACTTTGCCCGTCGCCTGGAAGAAGTGCTGGAGTACCATAACTTCGCCCTGCAATCCTATTACGGTGTTGATCCGATTGATTATCAGCAAACCCTTGACCAAAGCCTGGAGATGGGTGAACGCATACGGCCCATGGTCGGTGACACTATTGATATCCTGCATACCGCACGCAAGGACGGCGAAAATATACTGTTTGAAGGCGCGCAGGGTTCATTGCTGGATATCGACCACGGCACCTACCCTTTTGTGACTTCATCCAACACCACCGCCGGGGGCACTGCTACCGGCAGCGGCTACGGCCCGCTGTATCTGGATTATGTGCTGGGTATCACCAAGGCTTACACCACGCGCGTTGGTGCAGGTCCTTTCCCAACCGAACTGTTTGACAAAGTTGGGGAGCAACTGTTTACCAAAGGCAAGGAACGTGGCGCCACGACCGGCCGCAACCGTCGTTGTGGCTGGTTTGATGCCGCGGCGCTGAAAATGGCGATCCGCATCAACTCGGTCTCCGGCATCTGCCTGACCAAACTGGATGTGCTGGATGGCCTGGAAACGGTCAAGGTCTGTACCGGTTACAAAGGCATCAATGGCTCTTCCATGGCCTGCCTGACCAGTTTTGACCAGTACGATCATCTGGAACCGATTTATGAAGAACTGCCAGGCTGGTCGGAATCCACCTTCGGCGTGAAATCACTGGATGAATTGCCCGACAATGCCCGGGCCTACATCAGTTATATTGAAGAAAAAATCGAAGCCCCTGTGGATATCATTTCCACCGGTCCGGATCGCGAAGAGACGATTATCCTTACGCATCCTTTTGCCTGATTAAAAAAATTGATCTAATTCCAGTAAACAGTCTTATCAATTTATTCTAGTGTCTGCTTGCGGCCATAAGTGGACATTAAAAAAGGGGCTAATTAGCCCCCCTTTATTTATTGGCACTAAGCTAAATCTCATTCATCTCTTCCATGCTTTTATCTGTCGGATAAGCAAGAATAAAGCCCTCTTCATTTGGCATCTCTACTTCAGGGAGAGTCTCTGAATTCATGACATCGTCCTCGTCGATAATGCCGTTTTCAAAAAGCAGATATGCTGTCAACGCATAGACTTCATCATTAGTAAGGCTTTGCGGATTCTCGAAGGGCATAGCTCGTCTGATGTAATCGAAAATGGTACTGGCGTAAGGCCAGAAACTGCCTACAGTTCTAACCTGCTGTAATTGCTCAAGCGTACCCTGCCCCCCGACAAGCTGGTCGTAAGGACCTCCACTTCCTTCAACGCCATGGCAGGCAATACATTTTTGCATATACACTGCTTCACCGGCTTCTACCGATCCTGAACCAGGGGGTAGACCATCGCCATTTGGTTGGATACTGATATCCCAGGGAGCAAGGTTTTGCTGGCTGATAGGCGTGCCAAGACCAGCTCCTTCCTGAGCATTTGATGGCATAGTGGCAAATACAAATAAGACAATTACTAATTTTTTAGGCATAAACATTACTGACCTCCCCACTGTTTTCAGCAACGTGCCAGGTCTGAATGGAGTTGTTGTGATAATTCGAACGCTCTCCATGAATACTGACAAGTTCATCACGAGTGGGCTGTACTGCTCCAGTTTCATCAATTGCACGACTTTTTAATGTGGCCGGTCCACCATTCCAGCGCCAGGCCATACGAAAACGAGTAAAGGATTTGTCCAGAGCAGGGCCAGAAATAGCAGCCTCGGCCCAGCTTGCTCCTCCATCAGCAGATACTTCGACCCGACGTATTCTGCCGGCGCCAGACCAGGCTAATCCTGTGATTTCATAAATGCCCGGGCCTGAATTCAAATTTAACCCTGTTGAAGGGCTGGTAATGACTGATTTGACAGCCATGGGATAGGTAAACATTCGAGCCCGACCATCAAGCAAAACATCCGTGTAATGGGAGGTTTCATCACGGGTCATGGTAGGGTCCCGGTTTACTTTTAATCTACGTAGCCACTTCACTGCCATATTTCCTTCCCAGCCAGGAAGAAACAGGCGCATCGGGTAACCATTCTCAGGTCGCAGGCGTTCTCCATTCTGGTAAAGTGCAATAATTGCATCATCCATAATTTTTTCCATCGGGATACTGCGGCTCATTGCCGCAGCATCAGCCCCTTCAGCAAGTACCCAATCACCTTCCGGTTCAACGCCGGCTTCATCCATCAGTATTGATAAGGGAACGCCTGTCCATTCACTGCAAGACATCAGGCCATGCAACACGCCAACTGGAGCCTGTTGAGCCTCAGGCAACATATTGTTAAAACTATTACCTGAGCACTCCAGGAATTGAATGCGTGTGACTGTTGGATAACGCATCAGGTCATCCATTGAAAATACTAATGGGCGCGACACCAAGCCATGAATTAAAAGACGATGCTCTTCAGGGTTTATGTTTGGAACCCCACTATGATGCCTTTCGAAATGAAGACTGTTTGGGGTAATTGTTCCATGCAAGTTCTGAAGGGGAGTAAAGGATACGCCGCTTCCAGACACACCGGGCGCCCCACCTACTATTCTCTGAACCCCTTCTTCATACTGAGATCGCTGTCCGTAACCACTCATGTGTGCACCAGGTTCCAGCATCCACTGCGGGATTTGAAGAGGGCCTTGCTGGGCTGAAGCGGAAGCTGAAAACAAACCCAGCCCTCCAAGCATCGCAGCACCTCGGCCTAAAAAGAGCCTGCGATGTAAAAGTCCATTGCCAGCAACTTGTTGAAGGTCCGAATCGTTATCTTTGAACTGAGTCATTATGCCTCCATAGGGAACGGGTTGGGCTACCCTTTTTATTTTTTTCATCTTTAAAAATAGAAGGTAGCAATTATTTTGTACGGATGCGAGGGGTAGCGAGGTTGTTGTAGATTTTCCTATTGGCTACTAATTGGCAATGATAGAAATATTGAAATTGTGATGAGGTATAGTCAGATAAGTTTTGGAATAACTAGCAATGTCTCATTTGGAAATTTAATAGACATTGAAGCTTCCCTAAAATGAAATTATAGATTTAGGAAAATTAACAATTTAGTCTGTTTTGATATCCCTACCCCAATGCTCGGACAAAGGCTTCTGCAAGTCGCTCTCCACTTATTCGGTTCCAGGTTTCATTAACTCCCAAGCTAATCAAGCCTTCAGCATTTGGATTACCGACTCTTATATTTTCAGCAGCCAGTCGGTTTCTGAAAGCTGAAATATCAGTGCCGCTTATCCTGAGACGCGCAACATTCGTACCGTTCGGAATACGTGTAATTTCCAGCCCTGGAACAGATTCAATTGCACGATAAAATGTTTCAGAAACATTGATCGCATTCTGGAATCGTTCGGTGAAGCCTTCCATATAAAAGCGGGCAACAAGCGCCGATGGCCAGCCCATGAACAGATTCCCACCAAACATGCGGCGGGTGTGATACATGTTTTCCAGTCTTGATCTGGGGCCAGCAAGAATTGCCCCAATATTGCTGTTGAAATATTTCCACAGAGAGAAATAGACCGTATCAAAAGGTTCGGCATATTCCGCCGGTGAAATACCGGTATAGGCGGAAGCAATAAAAAGACGCGCGCCGTCCAGATGCGTACCGATATCGTTTTCACGGGCAAATTCCGTGATGCGTCGGGTTTCATTCCAGTCGACCATTTCCCCGCTTAATCTCCGTACCGGATTTTCGACCAGTATGGCGCCCACTTCAGCAGTAACCCGGCCGCTGGCCGTTCTGTCCAGTATCGCCTGAACTTCTTCCAGTGTAAAATCTGCACGATCCCCGGCCAGGGGAATAAGATTAAGACTGGAAAGATTCTGCGAGGCGTCGCCGGTATCGTTATAAACATGACTCAAGCCAGGAACAATAACGCGTCTTCTGGAACCTGCGAGTTGGCGCAGAGCAAGCTGGTTCGCCAGGGTGCCGGACGGTAAAAATACCGCCATTTCCTTGCCCAACAAATTTGCGCAGTATTGCTCGAATTTCTCGACTTCACCGCCCAGCAGATAATTATCCTCTTCAATATCTGCTTCCTGACACAGGCTGTTCAAGAGTTGTGTGTATTCTGTCGGCGCAAGCCCAATCCCGTCACCGAAAAGTCTGACTTCAGTGTTGTCAGGGCCGGGTGAATCTATTTCGGATCGACTGTCTGATTGAGCCATGGTTTTATCTGTTATGCCTATCGCTGCAGCTATTCCCGCTAATTTTGCCAGCTCCCGTCGTGTAAGTGTCATGGTAGCCTGCCCTGGTTATTTTATTTTCAGGTATCCTACCAATTTTTTTGAGTTACCAACATCAAAGCACCAGTCAATCCAGCAGCTTCGGAAGAATGTCACCGGCTTTACCGCTGATCTCAATAAGAGCCCCTTGGTTTGAATCAATGGCCTCGGTATTAACCACAATAATCTGGCTGCCTTGTCCCGCCGCGAGTTCCACCAGACTGAATGCCGGATACACGGTAGCGCTGGTTCCGATCACCAGCAGGCAGTCAATTTCCATGCACACGACCTCTGCCTGACTCCAGATATCCTGCGGCAGGGTTTCACCGAACCATACGACAGCCGGGCGCATATAGGCACCACAGCCTTTGCATTGCCTCAGTGGCTCTGGTTTCTCCAGGGAAATATCCTCTTCAATGCCGCAGGCAGCATGACACCGGTCTTTGCCAATACTGCCGTGTAGATGCAGAACATTACTTTCCGGAACGCCTGCTCGTTCCAGCAGATCATCGACATTCTGCGTCAGGTGCATTAGTCCAGGATGCCCTGCCATAGCCCGATGCGCAGCATTTGGCTGTGCCTGGGCGAGCTTGCCACGACGCCAGTTATACCAGTCAATTACAGTTGCGGGATCACTGGCAAAACCCTCCACTGAGGCCAGTTGCATAGGGTCAAAGCGTGACCACAAGGCATCAGGCTCCTGCCCCCTGAAAGTTGCAATACCGGATTCCGCGCTCAGCCCGGCACCGGAAAAAACTGCCACCCGTTCTGCCTTGCCTAAAATATCCCGAGCCTGTGTTAATAATTTCTCGTCCATCTGTTAATGTTGCCGCTGTAAAGAACTGAAAACTAGCATGAAAAATCTCATCCTGATATCGAGCCTTATTTTTTCACCCTGGGTACTGGCTGACCAGAACGATCCACGCCTGCCTGCCTTGTTTGAGCAACTCAAAAGTCCTGACGCGCAAGCAACCCGCGGAGCACCTGTTGAAATTCAGATCTGGGATATCTGGGCTGAACATCCCGATCCTGAAATCAATCAAATGATGATTCTGGCCATGGATGAAATGAACGGTAATCAACTCGGCCTGGCGTTGTCCTCATTCAACCTCATAATCGAACGGGCACCGGATTTCGCTGAAGCCTGGAACAAACGTGCCACCCTGCACTGGATGCTCGGCAACACGCAGGAATCCCTTGATGACATCATAAAAACCCTGGAGCTTGAGCCCAATCACTTTGGTGCACTGTCCGGGCTGGGAATGGTTTATGTTGAGCTGGGCCGCTATAACGCAGCCTATGATGCCTTGCAGCAGGCGCTGGAAATTCATCCCGATATGCCCGGCGTGATTGCCAATCTCGAAGCCCTGCAACGTTACTTCAATAACACCGCCATTTAACGATTGCGATAGGCCTGCAGGGCATTACGAATCTGCGCATCATCCGGAAAGCGTTGCCGGGCATCAGTCAGTACAGTAATTGCTTCGTCAACTCTGTCCAGCTCCGCCAGCGCCACTGCATAGACATAAACATACTGCGGATTACCGGGCGCCAGTTCGGCTGCCTGCTGAAAAAGTTCAAGCGACTCCGGCAAGCGAAAGGTGCGTACATATAATAATCCCAGCGAATGGCTGGCATCTGCGGATTCCGGATACAGTCTTGTCGCCTCATCCAGTAAAGGTTCCGCCAGGTCGTCCCGATCCTGAGCCCGGTATAAATCTGACAGGTTAAGCATTACCGGCAGATAAGCCGACGATAAATCCAGTGCTGCTTCCAGGGTTTGGGTGGCGCGCTGCAGATCACCATAGCCGGCGTAAAACAGGCCCAGCTCATTCAGGGATTCCGGCATGTCGGCATTAAACAGCAGAGAATTTTCATATTCCGTCAACAATGCTGCAAAGTCCGCTCTTGAATTGGGCGGAATCTGGTTCACTTGCATGCCGGTTAACTGCCGGGCCACATTCATCCGTACAGCCTTTACCGGATCATCCAGCAAATTCTGCAGATACTGAAAACGCTGCTGCGGACTTAAAAAGCCAAGACCATGTACTGCATTCATGCGCAGAATCGGATCTTCAGCGTTCAGTGCTTCTATGACCGTCCGCAGGTTGCGTTGTGAGGGAAAGTTTGCCGTAGCGATCAGCGCTGCTGCTCGCAGCATGGAAGGCTGTGTTTCATCCGCAGCCAGTGCCAGCAGGTCAGGCACAATTTCCTGTTGATTATTGCGGGCAGCATCAATGATTGCGGCATGAGAATAGAAGGGTTCCGTGCGTCCGTTTCGTGCCTGCATAAAATCAGCCGCCCACTGCACACTCTGGTCCTCGTGGCAGTCATTACAGGCATTCGGAACACCCAGTTGCAGACTGGCAATCGGATCCGGAACACGAAAGGAATGATCACGCCTGGCATCCACGCCCATGAAAGTGGTTTCCGGCATATGGCAGTTGACGCACTGTGCTCCTTCACTGCCAGGCTCATGGAAAAAATGTTCCTGTGTCTGAAATGTGCCCGCTTCATGACACTGCAGACACAGGCCATTACCTTCTATGCGTAACTGATTGCTGTGGGGCTCATGACAGTTGGTGCAACTTACCTGATTCTGATGCATCCTGCTCTGCAGAAAGGAACCGGCAACATAGACTTCATCCAGGACCTGTCCGTCAGAAAAATACAGTTCGGGCAGCACCGGGCTGAGGCTGTAATTATCCAGAAAAGCGGCAGCCATATCGCGGTGCTGCAATTCTCCGCGCCGTGAATGACAGGATGCACAGACCTGCAACTGTTCGCTCATTGCATTATTGTTGCTATCCGGTATCGGCAAGTCTCCATTTACCGGCTCCCAGACCTTGTCGATATTTACCAGTAATCCGAAATTTTCAGTCAGGGTTTCATTTTCTGCCCAGGCAAGATGTTGTGAGCCAGGCCCGTGGCAGGCTTCACAGCCAACATGGGACTCTGCCCATTGCGTGTTGTAGGTGTTGGTTTCCATGTCGAAATTACGCTGCAGGTCTGTTGTGTGACAACTGGCACAGCGGGAATTCCAGTTCTGGAATGCACCGCTCCAGTGCAACATGTCACCGGCTGCGATTTCCTCATCAGGATAGAGATGATACCAGCGTTGGCCTCCCTCATCGGCCGAACGGGTATCCCAGACAATTGTCAGAGCCTGCAGTCGTCCGTCAGGAAATTCCAGCAGGTATTGCTGCAGGGGAGTGAAACCAAAGGTGTAAGCGACTTTAAACTCTTCCGGCTCACCCTCAGCATTATCAGTCTCTACAAAGAATTCATCATTGCGGGTATAAAAACGCGAGGTGCTACCAAAATAATCGAAACTGGCACCATTGAAATCACCTAAAACTGTATCGGCATTTGCCGGCTGCATAGCCTGACGATGATGACTCTCTTGCCAGTTATTGTATTCCTGCTGATGACAGGCAGCACAGGCTTCACTGCCGACAAAGTCCTGAGCACTTGCCGAATGAGAAAACCAGAGCAGAATAACGACTGAGAAACTAAGGCGCCTGAACATAATCAGGTGAGACTACAAGAGAATCCGGATGGCGACAAACATTAAAATCATCAGTTTTTAAATAGGGGACAGACCCCATTTTCCCTTGGAAAATGGGGTCTGTCCCCTTTTCTGTAACTCTGGCAGGCGATTATTCCTCTTTCGGGATGACCACCAGGCCAACCTTGTTGGTGCTGCTCTGATGAATCAGCAGGTTGTCGTCTTCTGTTACCCACATATTACGAACGATACCGACACCAGAGGGGATCGCCCAACTCTGAAAGGTTTCCGATTCCGGTTCAAATCGCACCAGGGCATCAGGGCGCATGCCGGATTCGTTGTACCACACCACACCGTCTATCACGGCAAGCGCATAGGGATGTGAATCTGGTCCGCTGGGAGATTCCCATTCCTGGTATTCACCGCTGCGTGGATCAAGATGACCAATACGACCCATGGTTGAATTCACATACCAGATAGTCCCGTCACTGGCGATATCCAGGCGGCGGATCCGGGTCTGCGGCTCGGCAATACTGAAATAGCGGACTTCCATGGTTTCCGGGTCCATGGCGCCGATTTTATTGGTGCCGTTATAGGCGATATATACTGTGCCGTTCTGCGCGACCTTGATACCGTAGGGGCGGGGTTCGGTGTCCACTTCATCCAACTCGCCGGTTTCAGGATCCAGACGTCCCAGCATTCCGGCGCCCTGGGAAGTAAAGTACAGGTTACCATTGGGATGCCAGGCCATGGTGTGAGGATCACGCGCTTCGGTCCGGTATTCGGTAATCAGCCCGGTTTCAGGTTCCAGCATACCGATGGTGTTATTACTGTTACCGGTGTACCAGATATTCCCGTCCTCATCGGGCACAATGCTGTGCGGACGTGCCGCCGGTGGCAAACGATATTCTTGCATTTCACCGGTTTCCGGGTCCAGTCGGCCGATCAGGGAAGCCCACATCCCGGTCCACCAGATAGAACCGTCCGGGGCTTCTATCGGATCACGGGAACGCTGCCCCAGAGTCGGCACCTGCCATTCAATGATGTCTATTTCAAAATCGCCATCTACCAGGGTCGGGGCTCGGGAAGGGTCTGCCGGATAATGTTCGGCTAGATATTCGCCAATGGTATGGGCCTGCTCATCGGCAATGTCTATCATGGTACCGAAAACTTCCTGCCATTCCTCGGCGCTGTCATAACCGGCAGAACGGGCTATATTGACCATGGTATGACAGCTGAAACAGGCAGATTCAACCAGTCGCTTGCCGTCACCTTCAGGCAGGGTCAGGTCCATGTTCCCGGGAGGTTGCGCCATCAGCGATGCTGACATGGGCACTGAGAGAAACAGCGCCAGACTGAATAAAACACTAAGAGGCCCTCTAGGTTTAAACATATGCACTCCTCTGAATTACTTGTTATTAATTTTTTTTCTTGTGAACAGAAAAGCATAGACAGCAGCTATCGTAAAGTCGAGATTTTTCGGTCTGGCACCGGGTAAAACCGGCTAATCGCCTTTCCTGCGCATCCACAATAGCGGCAGAAAAGCGGCCAGAAAAAACACGGGTAACCGGAAAACAAAGATTAACACCAGAGACAGGGCAATGCTGCCGATTAGCGAAAGCATGAACATGTTCAGGCCGCCAAAATTGAATTGCCTTGCTTCCTGCCTTTCAGCTTCTGGCAGTGCCTGACCACAGGCCATACAGAAACTCGCTGCCTGGGGATTACGTGTCTGGCATTGCTGGCAAATTTTCATCGTCCTCCAATCATAACATCCTGGCCCTTTAATGAGCTCCTGTCTGCTGTGCTGTGATAGGCTTTAACCAATTTAAGGTATTACGCCAGGCAGGCAAGCATGAACAAGGCAAGCAACAATAATTTCATCAGGATTTCGCAGCTGAGCCACAGTTATGCCGAAGCAGGTCAACGTCATGAAGTGCTGCATGAAGTCTCTGTGGATATTGCTCAGGGTGAAAGTATTGCCCTGCTGGGTCGCAGCGGCTCGGGCAAATCCACCCTGCTGAATATTATCAGTGGTATCGATTCTCCTGACACTGGCTCTGTCACGCTGGATGGAAAGAAGCTCACCGCTATGAGTGAAAAGCAACGTACCCTGTTCCGCCGCCAGCATATTGGATTTATCTACCAGTTTTTTAACCTGGTCCCGAGCCTGACAGCCGCCGAAAATATAGCCCTGACTCTGGAACTGAATGAAGTCGGTGAAACTGAAAGCCGTGAGCGGGTAGAAGAGATCATGCAGACCCTGGAGATTGCCGACAAGGCCAGTCGTTATCCGGGACAGTTATCCGGAGGCGAGCAACAACGGGCAGCAATTGCCCGGGCCCTGATTCACCAGCCCCTGATAGTGCTGGCCGATGAACCGACCGGCAACCTGGATGCCCGCACTGGCCAAAGTATTCTGCAGATCCTGCAAACACTGTCACAGGAAAAACAAAGTACCCTCATGCTGGTGACCCACAGCCTGGAAGTGGCAAAAAGCGCTGACCGGATCCTGACCCTGGAAGACGGCAAACTGCTGGAGCAGGAAAGTGACTTTGCCTGGTAAGAATTTACTGAACCTAAGTGCCTGGCGATACGCACGTCAGCATCCCTGGCAAAGCTGGCTGAGTTTTCTGGGTATTGTACTTGGCGTGATGATGGTGGTTGCCATTGATCTGGCGAACAACAGTGCCAATCGTGCTTTTGCCCTGGCTGTTGATTCCGTGAATGGCAGCATCACCCATCAGATTGTTGGCGGTGATCGTGGTGTTCCGGAAGAAAATTACACCGCTTTGCGAACTGAGCTGGGTATTCGACGTTCGGCGCCTGCCATCAGTGGCACGGTGATTATTGATGATACCGGGTTCACACTGCTGGGACAGGATCTGCTCAGTGAGTTAAGTCTGCGGCGCCAGCGTGCCGGATTTGAAACTACCGGTACTGCTTTTGATCCTGCCCTGCTGGATTTCAGCACCCGGCAAAATGTTATTGTCATGTCACAGAGTGCTGCCCGGCTGGCCGGCTTTTCGACCGGAGACACTTTCAGGGCATACCGGCAGGAGACTCCGATGACCCGCAGTATCGAATCGGTACTGGAACTTGTCGCCACCTTGCCCAGTTCGGATCCGGTTGCGACCGAAGGCATTCTCTATACCGATATTGCTGTGGCACAAAGAGTCCTGGGTCGCTCCGGTTATATCGACAGTATTGACCTGATCCTGGATGAACAGGAAGTTGCTCAGGTACAAAACTGGCTACCACCAGGCCTGACGCTGACAGACAGTGAAACCCGTAATGATTCACTGACACAGATGACCGAAGCTTTTCACATCAATCTGCTGGCCATGAGTTTACTGTCCCTGCTGGTTGCCGCCTTACTGATTTACAACACTGTCACACTTTCGGTATTGCGCCGCGAAAAGACCCTGGGGATATTCCGTGCTCTCGGGGTATCACGACAGGAAATACACCGACTGGTTCTGGGTGAAGCAGCCCTTTATGGCATCTTTGCCAGCATTATCGGTATCGGACTTGGCTACCTGCTGGGTAAGAGCCTGCTGGACCTGGTTACGGCTGCCATACCTGATCTGAACTACCGGCTTAATGTCACCAGTTTTCTGCTCACTCCTTCATCGCTGATACTCGGCTTTGTGCTGGGTACAGGCGTTACCCTGCTTTCAGCCGCTCTCCCCGCGTGGCGAGCTACCCGGGCAAAACCAATCACCCTGCAGCAACGGGCCGGACATGATTCCCATTGGCAGGCAATTTTACCCTTACTCAGTACTGGCGGATTATTACTCATGCTGGCCGGATTTGTTCTGCTGCAGAGCGCCTGGTGGGGACTGGTCGGTGGCTTTATTGCCCTGACTCTGCTGATAGCCGGATTCTGTTTGCTGGTGCCGGGCATCATGCTGGTGTGCCTGCAGCTTTTACTACAGGTCCTGCAGCGCAGCCTCCGCTTACCGGGGCGAATGAGTCTGCGCAATATCCGGAATTCACTCAATCGCACAGGTCTGGCGGTAGCAGCGCTGGCTGTGGCGCTGGCCGTCACCGTCGGGGTCGGAGTGATGGTGGACAGCTTTCGCAATACCGTCATCATCTGGCTGGACCAGTCCTTTCAGGGTGATATTGAACTGACCGGGGTCGGGCTGGATCAGCAACTGGCAAACGAACTTGCCGAGCTTGGAGGTGTCAGTCTGGTCTCTGCATCACTGATCAGCTCAGTGGAAACTTCCCTGGGCCAGGCTCGCCTGCATGTGGGTGACCTGCCCGCAGCACAGAGTTATTACCTGAAGGAATTTAATGAAAGTGACCTGGCACGTTTTAACCGGGGCGAAGGCATTATGCTTTCCGAACCACTGGCCTGGCTCAACCAAGTCACACTCGGCGACACAGTCACACTGACTACCGGGCGTGGCAACCAGGATTTCCCGGTACTGGGAATTTTTTATGACTACACGCCGAGCCAGGGCCTGATCGGCATCCATGAAACATTGTACACACAGTGGTGGGGAGCACGCGAAGCGGGCCGACTGACCCTGTTTTCCGATGATTCCAACCCGCAATTGTTTGCTGAAGTGTCTTCCTTCTTGCAGGGTAATCCAGAAATCGCCGTGTTCCCCAATGCTGAAATCCGCAATGTGACCCTGGCAATCTTTGACCGGACTTTCGCCATCACCAGTGTATTGCGCATTCTGGCAATTATTATTGCTTTCATTGGCGTGCTGAGTGCCTTGATGGCCTTACTGCTGGAACGAGGCCGGGAGTTTGCCACCCTGCGCGCCTGTGGCATGACGCCGGCCCAGATCATGCGCCTGATCCTCATGCAGACTGCTGTCATGGGACTGTTTGCCGGTCTGCTGTCTTTGCCTCTGGGACTGATGATGTCGGATGTGTTGATAGACGTTATCAATAAACGCTCCTTTGGCTGGAGTATGCAGCACTTTTTGCCGAGCGGTGTGCTGCTGGAAGCAATGGTGCTGGCGCTTGTTGCTGCCCTGCTGGCCGGAATCTATCCCGCCTTCAAAAGTGCCCGCGTTAATCCTTCCCGGGCATTGAGGGAGGAATAATGAAACGAATTATCTGCTTACTGCTTCTGTTGAACGCCTGTACCCCCGCACTTGAGGAAGCAGGTGATGAAGCAGTCTTTAGCCTGGATGTCGGAGAAGCTCTGGGCGGCGATAATACTGCCGGTTATCTTCGTGCCGAAGAGCCACGTGTCTTTTCTTTTCCGCAGGACCACGGCCTGCATCCCGGATACCGTAATGAGTGGTGGTATCTGACCGGCAATCTGCAGAATGAAAATGGCAGACGTTTTGGTTATCAGCTTACTTTTTTCAGTACAGCCATTGCACCGGGATCCACTAGCAGCAGCGGCTGGCAAAGCCCACGCATCTGGATGGCCCATGCTGCCCTCAGTGATATCACCAGCGGTCAGCATATTGCACTGGAGCGTTTCTCCCGGGAAAATCCCGGACTGGCCGGTGCCCGACTTTCACCCTTCAGGGTGTGGCTGGAAAACTGGTCGCTGTCCTCGAATAATGACAATGCCTTCCCCTGGCAGATTGAATTGAACGACGACAGTTTCAGTCTGGACCTGCAGGTTTCAGCAGCCAAGGAACCGGTGTTGCAGGGTATCGACGGGCTGAGTCAGAAAAGTCCTGATCCCGGCAATGCCTCCTACTATTACAGTCTCACCCGGCTGAACACCAGCGGCAGCATCAGGCTCAATGGCGAATCATATGATGTCAGCGGCCTGAGCTGGCTGGACCGTGAATGGAGCACCTCGGTACTCGCCGATAACCAGAGCGGCTGGGACTGGTTTTCCCTGCAGTTTAATGACGGTCAGGAACTGATGTATTACCAGTTACGCGATACGCAGGGCAATGCGCACCCCAGCAGTGCCGGCAACCTGACTGATCTCGATGCACAGCAGCAATATATTCAGCCAGAAGATATCAGCCTGCAGGAACTCAGTAACTGGGAAGCTCCCAATGGCGTTGAATACACCACCCGCTGGCGCATGCAGTATCAGGAGCATGATTTAATCATTGCCGCCCTGCTTGAAGACCAGTTCATGAACCTGAGCGTTCCCTACTGGGAAGGCGCTGTTGAAGTGCTGGATGCAGACACTCAGGAGCTGCTTGGCCGGGGCTATCTGGAAATGGTTCGCAGCCCGTAAGCAGTCCGTTTAGCATAATTGAATAGAAGTGATTCTCATTTAGATTTTCTGTAATATTCACACTTTTTACAGATTCGGACTGTAAAGTTTGCAGCTTTAGCTGCAGACAGCTATTTACAACATAAAACTGATTGCTACAGGAAAACTGAATGAATTTGCCCCTACGGCTTGGTCTCGCCTTATCAGTCTCCCTGGCGGTTAACGCTCAGGCACAAGAAAACAACAACCCGGAAAACCTTAAAGAATTTCGCGCCACCCGTGTTGCGACTCCTCCTGTTCTGGACGGCAGGCTGGATGATGATGTCTGGCAGCAGTCCGACATGATTGATGATTTCCACCAGATCAGTCCGGGAGATGGAACAGCGACTTCACAGCCGACACAGGTGTACATGGTCTATACCGAAGATGCCCTGTATATCGGGGCGCGCATGTATGACAGTAATCCGGAACTGATTGCTGCACCAACCATTCGTCATAACCTTGGGCTTGGAGGCGATGACCGTCTGGTACTGATTCTCGACCCTTTTAATACCCGCCGTGTCGGTTATCGCTTTGAAACCAACCTCAATGGTGTACGACATGATGCCCTGTATGAAAGTGTCTCGTCTTTTGATGCCAACTGGACAGTGATCTGGGATGTAGCCACCGATACCTTTGAAGATGGCTGGATTGCCGAAATCGAAATTCCATTTAAGACCCTGCCCTTTGACCCGAACATCGATACCTGGGGCTTTAATTTTGGCCGGGGTATCCGTCGCCTGGGTGAGGAAATGGCCTGGGTAAGCTATAACCGTACTTACAATCCAAGTATCGTCGGCCTGGCAACAGGACTCGAAGGCATGAATCAGGGGGTCGGCCTGGATATCGTACCCTCGATGTCAATTAACCAGCAGCGCACTTTCAATCCGAACAGCAAGGAAACCAATTACGACCCTTCACTGGATGTGTTTTACCGGCTCACGCCCTCATTGAATGCAGCCCTGACGGTCAACACTGACTTCTCGGCCACGGAAGTGGATGACCGCGAAGTGAACCTGACCCGCTTTAATCTGTTCTTCCCGGAAAAACGTGACTTCTTTCTGAATGATGCTGACCTGTTTCAGTTCGGCAGCATCGGCAGTGGCAATGCCAACCAGGCAACCACCCAGGGCAGCCGGCAAAATGCCCGGCCTTTCTTTTCACGCAATATCGGCATTGACCAGAATGGTGCCCAGGTCGATCTGGAATATGGCGGCCGCATCTCCGGTCGTGTCGGGCGCTGGAATATCGGGACTCTGGCTGTACGCCAGGATGCCTCCGGCAGCGTCGATGCTTCCAACCTGTTTGTTGGCCGTTTTTCCGCCAATGTGCTGGATGAGTCCAGCCTGGGCGTGATCATTACCGATGGTGACCCAAAATCCAATATTGACAACTCTGTCTACGGCGTCGATTTCCGCTATCTGAATACCCGCCTGGCCAGCGGTCAGCAGATCGAGGGTGATATCTGGTACCAGCAATCCGAGACGACAGGGCTGGACGGAGATGATGCCGCCTGGGGTGTGGGTATTGCTTCCCCGAATAATTCCGGCTGGCGCGGCCGCCTCGGCATGAAAGAAATACAGCGAAACTTCAACCCGGCGCTGGGTTATATCAACCGCTCCAATGTGCGGGATTACAACGCCAAGATTGGTTACACCCATTTCCCTGCGAGCGACTACTGGCAGGAAGCCTTTATGGGAATTGATGCCCATCGGGTAAATGTCATTGACGGTGGTTTGCAGAGCCAGGAACTGAAGTTCCGTCTGCTGGAAATGGAATCCAATGCCCGTGACGGTTTTGATCTGGGCTATACGCGCTACCGCGAAAACGTACTTGCCCCGTTTACCATTTACTCCGAACCAAGCCGCTCGGTCGTGGTCACCCCCGGGGATTATGAATTCGATACATACGATTTCACTTTATCGACCGGTAGCCAGCGTGAATTTTCCGGCGAAATCACCTATGAAGCTGGTGACTTCTACAATGGTGAACAACAGGAAATCAGCACAGAGTTCTCCTGGAACCAGTCCCGCTATTTTGCCATGTCCCTGAATTACGACTGGACCGATGTTGAGTTGCCACAGGGCAGCTTTATTGCCCGCCTGACCAGCCTTAACACGCAGGTCGCCTTTACCCCGAACCTGTACTGGATTTCCTTGCTGCAATACGACAACCTGTCTGAAAACATGGGCATCAATACGCGCATTCAGTGGATACCGGAAGCCGGGCAGGAAGGCTTTATTGTGCTGAATTACAACATTGCAGATGAAGACAAGGACAACACCTTCCATTCGGTGTTCTCCGATTTCAGCATCAAATTCAAATATACTTTCAGGTACTAGACAGGAGCAGGCTTACAGGGTCGCGATAAAATATCCCAGGGTGGAAAGCGCGGTACCGATCACAGTATATTTAACCACCTTGCGAAAACGGAACTTGTTCGGCAACAAAAGCACAAAGCCGGCGAGGGAAAAAATGGTCAGAACGACCGCACTGATATCGATCAGGGCATTCCAGACGATATGGGTATAGCGGCCTTTATGCAGATCATTGAGCACGGCAACCAGCCCGAAATCCGTGCTTTCGGCATAGACCTCATTAAAATCGTGATCAAATTCGACCAGGGCCTGTGAGCCAGGGCCACTGTAATTGACCGTTAAGAAAGGGTCATCATAAAAGACAGTGGCAAACTGCAGACGAATGCCGAACTCTTCACGTAACCAGGCAGCAAGTTCAGGTGACTCGGCGATCATGCCTTCATCATTACGCGGAAGATCAGGTAATGATTCCAGCACCAGCGTTTCGGTTCGCGGCTCACCTGTCATCAGTTCGGCATGGTTAAGGGTAATACCGGTAATGGAAAAGAATACAAGAACGATAAGCAAGGCGATTGAGAGGTAGACATGAACTGTGCGAGACCAGTTCACTAAGTTGCGATTTATTGCCATAATCTTTTGAGTTTATTGTTATATAACTACCAGACGATTAAAAAATAAGAAGAGCAAGTATGACAAGCACACACAGGCGCGCCAACATTCTCCCTTCCCCCCGATGTAAGACTGCTCGGCGGGCATTATCCTGTATTTTCATACTGACTGCATCTTTTGCCCTGAATAGCGTTCAGGGTCAGGAAGTTTCCCGCCATTATGAAAATGTCCTTGGCACTTCCATGGACATAACAGTCTACGGGCCTGAGCAGGCTGCAAGTGAAACTGCAATGGATAAGGTGGCTGAAGAAATTGCGCGTCTGGAGCAGATACTTTCTACCTATCGTGATGACAGCGACCTTATGCAACTTAACACCAGTCGCAGCACTGATAATGCTCCACAGGCCCTGATTGATGTGATCAGCGCCTGTGAAGAATGGCTGGAACGCAGTGAAGGATCTTTTTCCTGCCGTCTGGGCGAAGTCATTGCATTCTGGGATAACGCCGAGGAAGCCCAGCTGGTTCCGGACCGTCGCGCAGCAAATAGTGTCGCTCGCATGGCTCGTGATGCGGAGCTGTTGATAGAAGGCAGCAGCATTACTCTGGGCGAAGGGCTCACACTGGAAACTTCCGGTCTGGCCAAGGGCTATATTATTGATCGCGGCATGGATTTGCTGCGCAGCGAACTGCCAGGCGCGACGGCAATCAAACTGGATATCGGCGGTGATGCCGTATACTGGGGCAGCCCCCCAAACGCCAGCGGCTGGATAGTCATGATTGCCGACCCTGAATCCGGTTCCGATAATGACAACTTTATCAGCAGTCTGACACTGGCCAGCAAGGCAGTCGCGACCAGCGGTCACAATTCCCGCACCCGCCAGATTCTGATGCGGGAATTCAGCCATATCCTCACACCGCAAAGTGGCTGGCCGGTATTTAACGGTCTGTATGCGGTGGTCATCGCCGATGAAGCCTTGACGGCCGATGCCATTGCCACCGCCATGACGGTCATGGATTCCGAAGCGGCCCTGGGCTTTGTCGAAAGCCTGCCTGACATAGAAGCCCTGATAATCGACAGCAGCGGCTCTCCGGTAATTTCTTCCGGCTGGAATGAATACCTCAGCGAAGAGCTGCAACAACTGAACAATGCCAATTTCAACCTGACACTGGAATACACCATCCCTGAACGTGAAGAAGGTGAAGCTGTTTACGAGCGACCCTATGTGGCTGTCTGGATCAGTGATACTGAGCGCATTGCCCTGAAAAATCTCCTGTTACTGGGTGTGGAGGAACGCTGGATGGGAACCAATTCGCGCTGGTGGCGTCGCGCCGGCCGCCGTGCCACCCTGGAACAGTCCAATGTCACCCGCCCGACCAGACCGCCCGGTGAATATACCGTAACCTGGGATGGCCGTGATGATGGCGGCAATCTGCTGCCACCCGGCACCTATCTGTTAAATGTTGAAGCCTCGCGTGAGCATGGCGGTCACAATCACCGTGCTATCGAGTTCAGCATGGAAGAAGGTACCCAGGTCATTGAACAGGACCGCTTTGGTGAAGTCGGTGCCTTCCGGGTCACGGTGGAAATGAGTCTCACCGAATAGTCATTATTTCGCCACAAATGACTCTGGCCTTTTGCAGTTTAAGGCACTATTGTAGGCTCCATGATTAAACATATCCCTTCAATAAAGCGACTCGGCCAGAGTCTGCTGATCTGCTCATTATTGGTTGCAACTCTTTTCAATAGCCTGCAGGCGCAGGAACTGCGTTATTCCAACAAACCCGTGGTCTACGGCACCCAGTACATGGCGGTGGCCGGTAAACCCATGGCCGCTGCAGCCGGAACGCAAATGTACAATCGCGGTGGCAATGCCGTGGACGCCGCTGCCGCCATGCTGGCAGCTTCTGCAACGATGTGGGACACCCTGGGCTGGGGTGGCGAAACCCAGGCCCTGATCCATAATCCGGAAACCGGTGAAGTGATTGCCCTGAACGCGCTGGGAGCCGCACCAAGCGGTGCCACGGCGGAATATTTCAATAACCTGAATTATAACTATCCACCGGACTATGGTCCGCTGGCAGCCGTCACGCCGGGAACTCCCGGAGGCCTCATGGTCATGCTGGCCGAGTTCGGCGAACTGAGTCTGGCTGAAGTCCTGGCCCCGGCAATTGACATGGCCGCCGGTTACCCGATTGAGCGCACCAAGGCTGAACGTATCGAACAGGAAAAGAATTTCCTGCGTATCTGGCCGGACACGGCACGGGTGATGTTACCCAACCTTGATCCCCGCAATCCGCGTGAATGGGCAGCACCCCGGCCAGGAGAACTGTTTGTGCAGGAAGATCTGCGCAATACCCTGCAAAAACTGGTGGATACCGAAGCTGAAGCACTGGCCAACGGCGCCACCCGTGAAGAAGCCATCATGGCTGCCTATGATCGCTTCTACCGCGGCGACATAGCCGAGGAAATCGTTCGCGCCACACAGGCTGCCGGTGGACTGATCACCATGGCTGACCTCGATCAGTGGCAGGTCTATCTGGAAGAACCGGTATCCACGACCTATAAGGGCAAGGAAGTCTACAAACTCAACAGCTGGGTGCAGGGGCCGGTGATGCTGCAGATGCTCAACATGATCGAAGACATGGATCTGCGGGGCATGGGTTACAACAGTGCAGAATATATTCATACCCTGTATCAGGTTTTCAATCTGACTTTTGCCGATCGCGAC
This sequence comes from Gammaproteobacteria bacterium UBA5109, assembly GCA_002414385.1. Taxonomy (GTDB): domain Bacteria; phylum Pseudomonadota; class Gammaproteobacteria; order Pseudomonadales; family Pseudohongiellaceae; genus UBA5109. The sequence goes on along the minus strand of DHZH01000006.1, from coordinate 39,877 downwards.
TTTTATTACGGAGATCCCTACTACCCGCCGGAAGAACCCATCGAGGGGCTGTTGTCCAAGGACTATGCCCGTGACCGCGCACAATTAATTGATCCGGACCAGAACCAGTGGGACATTGGTCCCGGCGACCCCTACCCCTATCAGGGAGAAAGCAACCCCTATACCCAGCTGCTGGAAAACTGGCAACCTAATATCGAACCGAACTGGGCTGCCGGCAAATCTGCGCGGGTCGAACCACAGGAAATCAACGGTAACATTGTCAGCATCATGAGCCATGATGAAGGCTTCCATGCCGGCACTACCTCCATTCAGGCGGCCGATGAAAACGGCTGGGTCGTTTCAATGACCCCCAGTGGTGCCTGGATGCCGGCCTTTATTGCCGGCAATACCGGCATGAGCCTGTCGCAGCGTATGCAGAGTTTTGAACTTGATGAAAGCCGTAATCCATACAACCTGATTGAACCGGGCAAGCGGCCAAGAGCCACGCTCACTCCAACCCTGGTAATGGAAAATGGCGAACCCCTGATGGCTTTTTCGGTCCAGGGTGGCGATGGTCAGGAACAGTGGCTGCTGCAGTTTTTCCTGAATATTGTCGAATTCGGCATGGACGTACAGCAGGCCACCGAAGCGGCCAATATAGAAAGTTTTCAGCTGAACTCTTCTTTTGATAATCACTACAGCCAGCCCGGCCGCCTGGTGCTGCGCTCGGATATGGATACCCTGGTACTGCGGCAATTAATCCGTAAGGGCTATGACCTGGAATTCCGGGAAAAGACTTCCGGTCCGATCACGGCCATTCTGCTGAATCAGGAACAGGGTGTCATGATGGGTGGTGCCAGTGATTTCGGTGACGATACTGCAATAGGATTCTGATACAAACTATCCCGGTGTCGGAGTCATGACTCTGACACCCTCAACTATTTTTGGAAGCTATGATGACCCGGAATACTTCTCTTCTGTTCAAGCCCTTTGTCAGTGAAAAACTGCAACTGAAAAACCGTCTGCTAATGGCCCCGATGACGCGTTCGCAATCCCCCGGCGGCATTCCCGGGCAGAATGTCGTGGACTATTACCGGCGCCGCGCCGAGGGAGAAATTGGCCTGATCATTACCGAAGGGACCACCATCAACCATCCGCTTGCCAGTGGCGATAAAAACGTCCCCTGCTTTCATGGTGAGGCTCTGAGTGGCTGGCAGAATGTTGTCTCCGAGGTACATGCAGCCGGCGGCAAAATAGCACCACAACTCTGGCACCTTGGTGCCATGCGCAAAGCGGAGGATTCACCACATCCCGATCTGGTTTCCATGGGGCCTGGTGATATCAGCCCCATGGGTGAGGAAAGTATCAGGCCGATGAGCATGGAAGATATTGAACAGGTTATCGCAGCTTATGCCCAGGGTGCAGCCGATGCCAGGAGGCTCGGCTTTGATGCCCTGGAAATTCATGGCGCGCACGGTTACCTGCTTGACCAGTTTTTCTGGAAAAAAGTCAATCAGCGCAGCGACAGGTTTGGCGGCTCAGTCAGTAAGCGGGCACAGTTTGCGGTTGAAGTGGTGCAGGCAATCCGCGCAGAAGTCGGCGAAGATTTTCCAATCATCATGCGCTTTTCCCAGTTCAAGATTGGCAATTACGATGCCCGCATAGCAGAAAGTCCGCAGGAACTGGAACAATTACTGATGCCACTGGTGGATGCTGGGGTGGATATTTTTCATGCCAGCCAGCGCCGCTTCTGGGAAGCTGAATTTCCCGGCTCGGACCTCAATCTTGCCGGCTGGTCGAAAAAAATTACCGGTAAACCAGGTATTACAGTCGGCAGTGTCGGCCTCGACATCGATTTTATTTCAAGTTTCGCCGGCGAAGATGCCCAGGGCGGCGGTCTCGATGAACTGCTGGAACGACTGGAGCATGATGAATTTGACCTGGTGGCCGTTGGGCGAGCACTGATCAGTGATCCTGCCTGGGCAAAGAAGATTCACGCAGGACAAGTTGCGGAGGTCACCACTTTCAAGCGTGAAGACCTTGCCAGCCTCAACTAACACCCGTTAAACAGGGCAGTCAGTCAGAATTCAGGTTTCTTTTTTTAATGTTAGTCCTGGCTCTTTTAAATTATTTATTCGACTCTTTATATCGTAGATACCACTTGTGAAGCTCTTCGATCAATAGCAAGAGCAAGGCTATTGCCGCCAGAACCAGCCATTCCAGAAAGCTGATCGGGCTTAGCTCAAGTATGCTACTCAGCCCTGGCGTATACAGGGCAGCAATATGGATCAGTTGGGCAGCAGGAACCGCCAGTATCAGAAAAGGATTGGATAAAAATTTGATTGTAAACAGTGAACGTGTTTCCGACCTGCTACTGAGCGCATGCAGATTGCCAAAAAGCACCATCAGCATCAAGGTCAGATTGCGCGCGTAGGAAATATCCTCGCCACTTTCTATCAACCAGGCATAAACTCCAAAAGCCAGCAAACCCATCACCGTCCCGGTAATCAGGACATGCTGAATGATATGGCTTTCAAAAATGGGTTCCTGTGGACTGCGGGGCGGCCGGTCCAGCTCTCCACCTTCTCCCGGTTCAAAAGCCAGCGCAACATCCTGTAAACCGTTGGCAATCAGGTTCAGCCACAATAACTGAACAGCCACCATGGGCATGGGATAACCTGCCAGGGCAGTACAGAAAAACAGCAAGAGTGCTGAAAAGCCGGTCGCAATCAACAGGGCAATGACTTTACGGATGTTGTTATAAACAATCCGGCCCTGTTCTATCCCGTCAACTATAGAAGCAAAATTATCATCAGTGATAATGAGATCAGCAGTTTCCCTGGCGACATCTGTGCCACGCTTGCCCATTGCCACGCCCGCATGTGCATGCTTCAGGGCAGGAGCATCATTGACTCCATCACCGGTTACCGCGACAAAATGTCCTGCCCGCATCAAGCGGTCAACAATCTGTTCCTTTTGTGTTGGTTCAATACGCGCGAATACGCGGGCTGGAAGTATCAGTTCATCAAGCGCTTTTTCACCCAGGCTCTCAGCCTGGCGAATCATATCGCCAGTGACCACCGGATCACTTTCCTGACACAGACCCAGCTCCAGTGAGATTGCCTTGGCCGTTGCTGGGTGATCCCCGGTAATCATCGCAACCTCAATTCCGCCGGCATGACACCGACTAATAGCTTCCCTGGCCTCCGGGCGAACCGGATCAATCATGGCAACCATGCCCAGAAAAGTCATTGCCTGGGGTGATTCAATCGAATCATGCGGATGATTATGTCGCCGGGCTAGAGCAATGATGCGATACCCGCTGAGAGCCAGAGACTCAAACTGGCGGGTCAGCATTGCCCGGTCTATGGGGACTTCTTCTCCCTGCCAGAGCATGCTTTCACTCATGGCCAGTATTTTTTCCGGACTGCCCTTTACATTCAGTACCGAGTCGTCACCTGTACTGTTCAGGCTGCAACTGAAGGCACGCTCGGACTCATAGGGCACCACATCCAGTTGAGAATGTTTCTGGCGAACACCGGACAGTGACAGGCCCAGTTTTTTGGCCAGCACCAGAAAAGCCACATCGACAATATCCCCTTCTGATGCCCATTCCCCACCTGAATAATCCAGATGGCTTTCGTTGGCAAGCAGGCCGGTAGTGCAGAGTTTTTCCAGCGCCCCGGTATCCCCCCCGCTGATACTGCCTCCGGGTGAGACGCCCTCACCACTGACATCATAACTCTGGCCGTCCGGCAGCATTACCTTGCGGATAGTCAGTTCATTGACGGTAAGCGTGCCAGTCTTGTCAGAACATATAAATGTACAGGAGCCAAGAGCCTCTACTGCAACCAGCTTGCGGATAATTACATTATGCTGGGCCATGCGCCGCATACCGATTGCCAGTGCGACTGTCAGTGCCGCCGGCAGGCCTTCCGGAATGGTGGAAACGGCCAGTCCGATAGCCATCATCACCATGCCCTGCAAATCGTAACCCCGGACGATCATGATGCCAATCAGCAACAGAATACCGAGCATGATGCCGGCAGCCACCTGATAGGTAAAACGCTGGATTCTGATCATCAGGGGTGGCCGGACAAGCTCCCCCTGGGTTACATGCCGGGCTATACGGCCAATCTGGGTATCCATGGCGGTCTGCATGACCAGGCCCTGGGCCCTGCCCCGCGTCACAATGGTGCCGGCAAAGCAGTAATTGCTGCGTTCCGCCAGAGCGGCATCTTCGGGCACCTGTGTCTCTGCATCCTTGGCGACAGCCATTGACTCACCGGTGAGCAGGGATTCGTCGACAGTCAGATCCCGGCTTTCCTGCAAGAGAATATCAGCAGGAATCTTATCGCCGGAACTGAGCAGTACCAGGTCGCCAGGCACCAGGTTTTCTACGTTTACTGTTTGAGTGCTTCCGTCCCTGATGACTTTGGCTTCACCTTTGACCATATTGCGTAAGGCTGCAGCGGCACGTTGTGCCGAATATTCCTGAACCGTACCAATGACCGCATTAAGCAAGAGCACTGCAAGAATGAACACAGCATTGGCCAACTGATTCAGGGCAAATGAAGCAATTGCCGCAATTAGCAGGATATATATGAAGGGGCTGAGGAACTGATTCAGGAAAATTCTGCTCGGCCCCGGCAGCGCAGGTTCAGGTAATAGATTGGGGCCGTATTTTGCCAACAACTCATCAGCCTGCTGCTGACTCAGGCCCCTTGACGATTGTTGCGATACTACTGCAGATTCCACAAGGCTTATCTCAAGCGGTGATTAATTCGTTTGCCGATGATAGCCAGTTTCATATACCCGGCAGATTTAGCGCAAAATAAATTTGAAAAATCTTTCACAGCAATCATCGAGCTGCAGAAACAGGAAAAAACGGTGTAAGAGCGTGGAAATGTGAAATCCGCATGTATTCCTGAATAGAGAGAACTATAGCAGCCCTTCCTGTTCCAGCCACTGCTCAAGTTGTGCCAATGGCAAGGCGCCGCTGATACGTGTATGTTCCCTGCCACCCCTGAATGCAATCAGGGTAGGTATTGACTGAATCCGCCATTGCGCACCAAGCTGCTGATTGGCCTCAGTATCCAGTTTGGCAAATAACAGTGCCGGTTCAAACTGTAAGGCAGCGGCTTCAAATATCGGCGCAAAACTGCGACATGGCCCACACCAGGAAGCCCAGCAATCCACCAGAACTGGCAGATCGGTATTGCCCAGAATTTTGCTGGCATTGCCCTGATTCAGCTCAAAGGGCTTGCCGCTGAACAGTGGTTTTTTACAGGCCCCACAAAAGGGCTTGTCTTCCAATCGCTCATTCGGAATACGATTGGTCTTCAGGCAATGCGGACAAGTGACATTAATTACAGAAGATGTCATCGCCAGATTTCCTCACTGAGTTCATATATACCGGGCTCCTTTGCTGGAATTACTGCCAGCAATAAATCGCAGCCGTCAAGTCCGGGCACGCTGGATATCGACGCTGTAGTACCGTTCATCACGCCTGTCATCCAGCTATGCGGCTCCGTAGCAGATGTCTTATTAAGTGCTTTGTTTGACCAGGCACATCAGGCTATTAATATGAAGGCTTTGCCAGCTAAATTCCAGCCCTGTATGCTTGATCCCGGACAATAAACATGCAAAAAATTGTGCAGATTCAAGCCAGGCATGGCTACAGTCCACAATCATTCATATACTTGATCATCACTAACAAAAATACCCGGTACCAAGGAAGTCTCCATGATTAAAAGCACACGCCTGATTGCTCTTATTTGTCTTACTGCGAGTTCTGCACTACTGGCTCAGCAGCAGGAACGTGACCCGCTGCGCACCCCCGGTGTTCAGGCTGGAAATGATCCCAAGCGTAATGCCTTTATTCTGGAAAACTGCGCTGATCCGGCAGCTGTCATGAGCAATATCACCGAGCGTCCTCCCCGGCCACCGGAAGAATCTGTACCCTATGAAATTCACGGTATTGATAACGTCGTGGCCGATGGTGCTCGCTGGCGCAGTTTATGGATTGAAACCGGCAACAATGCCGACAGCCCGATTGGTGTCGCAGAAGGCGTGATTGTCGCCCAGAATGACAAAAGCCAGGTCCTGCTTATCCGCGTCGATGGCAGGGTTGAATTGCTGGCCACCGATACCTATACCGGCGGTGCGCTGGCCATGACCCCGGATGGCTCCCTGTATGTCGGCGAGCGCGCCCTGAATCGTGGTGTCTGGCAACTTGAACCACGTCAGCTTTTTGCCAATACCATGAACGGCGAAGCACTGGAATGTCTGACTACCAGTGTTCTCAATGACATGATCGCCGACAGCAAAGGCGGTATTTACATGACCATGGGCGGCCAGTATTACATCAGCCCGGAAGGCGAAGTCAGTGGCCCCTATGGTGTCAACCAGGGCAATGGCATTGCCTTGAGTGAAGACGGCCAGACTCTGTATGTCACCGGTCGTTTACCGGGCATGGAACCACCTGCCAACCTGCGCTTGCCTGCAGGAGCACCGGAACCCAGCCGGGGCCTGATTAGCTATGATGTGCAGGCCGATGGTTCACTGACCAACGAGCGCCAGTTTGCCTGGGCCGGTGGAGATGGCATGGATATAGACGCCGAAGGCCGTATTTTTGTCACCGGTGATGGCGGAATCTGGGTCATCAGCCCGCAAGGTGAAATTCTGGGCTTTATTCAGTCTCCCCGCCGACTGATTTCTGTTGCCTTTGGCGGTCACGATAAACAGACACTGTTTGGTATTGCCATTCGTGATGTGGAAATACTCATGATGGACGTTCTGACACCAGGCATGAAGCGAGTCTGGGAATAAAAGGAGAAAAAGCACGATGAAAACAATTTATTTTGGCAATGGTGATCACATGCCTGCCCTGGGTCTGGGAACCTGGCAAATGGAGCCGGCTGAATGTACGGCAATTATTCCGGAAGCCATCAAATGTGGTTACCGGCACATTGACTGTGCCGCGATATACCGTAATGAGCAGGAAATCGGCAGCGCGCTGGATGCCAGCTTTAACAAGGGTCCGCTCAAACGCAAAGATCTGTGGGTAACATCCAAACTCTGGAACAATGCCCACAAACCCGAGCACGTCGCCCCGGCATTGAAGAAAACCCTCAGTGACCTGCGCCTGGACTATCTGGACCTTTATCTGATTCACTGGCCGGTGGTTTTCAAGCCCGGTGTCCTGTTCCCGCAAAGCGACGATGAATACCTGACCCTGAAGGATGTTCCCATCAGTGAGACCTGGCAGGCCATGGAAAACTGTGTCGATTCCGGTCTGGTCAAACATATTGGCGTGGCCAACTTCAGCGCCAGGAAACTGGCCAGCCTCATCAGCAGCAGTAATCGTATCAAGCCGGAAGTCAATCAGGTTGAACTGCACCCCCTGCTGCAGCAGGCGGAACTCAAGGCTTTCTGTGATGAAAACCGTGTTCATCTGACCGCTTATTCTCCCCTGGGCTCAGGCAGGGCGCCGGAGCATCTGGATGTCAGTGGTGGCAGACCCTCCCTGCTGGAAATTGAAACCATTCAGGCCATTGCGGAATTACATGAAGCCACAGCGGCACAGATTCTGCTGGCCTGGGCAGTGCAACGCGGAACTTCAGCTATTCCAAAAACCGTTAATCCTGCTCATCTTCAGAGCAACCTTAAAGCTGCAGATATTACTCTGACTGAAGACGATATGAAGGAAATTGGCAAGCTGGACAGGCATTATCGACTTTTAGACGGTTCATTCTGGGGCGGCCCCTATACACCGGCCTCCCTCTGGGATGAAGAATAACAGAGCTGGCAATCAAGCTCGTACATCAGACAATGACAAGCAAGGTATGATAATGAATAAATGTAAAACAACTCTGATAGCGCTGACTCTCTCTACTCTTCTGGGGACATTCCCTGCTCTTTCCCAGGCGCAACTGGCCAGCCCCAATGACAAGGGAATATACATGGGCCATTTACACTATTTAACTTCCGATATGGATGCCATGAATGATTTCTGGAGCCGTTTTGGAGGTGAGCTTTTCAATAATGGTGGAATTGAAATGTACAGTATTCCCGGAGTCTATATCCTGATTCGCGAAGGCGAGCCGGAGGCTTCCAGTACGGAAACCATCATCAACCATGTGGGTTTTAATGTCCCCAATGCCGATGAAGCTTTCGCCCGTTTCCAGGCCGCCGGCCTGGATGTTGAGCGTGGCGGATTTGCTACTCAACTCTGGGTAACTACACCGGATGGAGGCCGCATTGAAATTCTTGCCGATGAATCCCTCGATGTGCCTCTGCGCTTTCATCATGTTCACTGGTACATTCCGGAAATTGCCCCGATTCAGGCTTGGTATAATGAAATGTTCGGTGCCATCCCCGGTCCTCGTGGTCCATTCCAGGCCGGTGATATACCCGGTGCCAACCTGACCTATCAGGACGGTCAGGGTGATTTCGGCCCGACCCAGGGCAGCGTGCTGGATCATATCGGTTTCGGTGTTGCAGATATCGCCGTGGTAATGGAGCGACTGGAAAATGCCGGAATAGCAGTTGAAGGTTATCGTGCCTTGCCCAACGGCGTGGAAATAGTATTTTTTACTGATCCCTGGGGCACTTACGTTGAATTGACACAGGGAATTTAACCTGTCACACAGGCGTCAAAGTCATTGACGTGGCTTTCAGAAGTATCTGTATCAGGAAGATTCTTCGCAAGGCAATTAACCCCGGCAGGCTACGGCCATTCAATCAGACCAAGCTCTTTGATTCTTCTGGCCATTGCGGTATCAGATACTCTGAAGGTATCTGCAAGTGAATCAAAATGGGTTCCACCGAATGAGCGGCATCGTGCAACCGCCAGCTCCCTTTCCAGAGATCCTGCTTGAGCAGTTACCAATTCTTTTGCTCTTTGTGAACAAACATGAAAAGCCGCTGTTTCATTAAAAACCAGCCTGCTATCCGTTTGAAATCGCACTCTGAAATGTTGCTTGAGAAGATTATCCGGCAGCAATAAACAAGCTGAGAAAAAGTCAGCTTCTTTTTCAAACGCTGGTTTTGGCATATTCAGCCATGACCCATCAATTGGTCTATCCCGATGGATAACCTCATTAGGATGCAAAACCCAGTGCCCGAATTCATGACCAGCAGTAAACCGTTTTACCTTGTCCGAATACCCATCTGATACTGCAATTCTCCCGGCTTGCCTGTCGACCAGCCCGGCAACCGCAAATTTTTTCCCTCTCAAAGAAAATACCTGTTCCCCCAGATTACCCAATTCCTGATACTGAACATCCAGTACCCTGGCTATTGTCTGCGGTTCAAGCAGGCGAAGCGGGTTATCCCCGGCATAGGGACACAGGCTATGGCGTTTTCTCCACAGTTCCCGGTGCAAATACCTGACTTCTTTTTGTATTCCGTGCCAGTCCATTTTCTTATTCCACTATATATAGGCATTTATTTTTAAATTTACCTATATATAGTGTTTTATATCACTTTGCAATATAAATTTTTCCAATCAGCAGATTTATTTTGTATATAAAAAACGGAGTTTTATTTAGCTTACTAAACTGCAATATTGACTGGTGTAGCAAAATAAGCTACAAACGTAGCAAAATTAGCTACATTAAAGTTATGTCATCAAAACTGGCTGAAATACTGTTCAAGGATTACCGCAAAAAGGTACTGGCACTGTTATTGCTGAATCCTGACAAGCGCTACCACGTACGGGAGATCGCTCGCCTGACTGGAACAGTTGCCGGTACCCTGCATAAGGAATTGGCGCGCCTGGCTGAAGCTGGCATTCTTAGCAAGGAACAAATCGGCAACCAGGTGCAATATTCTGCTGACAAATACTGCCCCATCTATGATGAACTTGCTTCCATTCTGCGGAAAACGGCCGGTTTGACCGAAGTGCTTGCAGATGCGCTTGCACCCCTGGCGCCTAAAATTGATACCGCTCTGATATTTGGCTCCATGGCAAGTGGCAAAGCACGATCTGGCAGTGATGTGGATTTACTCGTGATAGGTGAGGCGACATTTTCCGAAATTGTAAAAGCGGTCTATCCTTATCAGGAAGTACTGCAACGAGAAATTAACCCGAAGGTATATAGCTCTACTGAGTGGAATAAACTTCTTGAAGCTCAGGATGGCTTTGCTAAAGAAATCGGCAAGCAGCCAAAGCTGTTTATCATAGGTTCTCAGGATGAGTTTGGATAATTTACTTGGCACTTCGCTGGAAAAAATAGAACCGGACAGCGCCAGCATTACAAAACTTCTGATTGCAGCGGCACGTAATATTAAAGATGCTAGGGTTGAAGCGGTAAGCAATGAAAATCGCTTTGATGCGGCATACAAAGCCATACTGCAACTTGCAAGCAGCTCTGCAGGCCACTGGCTACCGCACCCTGACCAGCAAACCTGGGCACCACATTACCATGATTCAGCTATTACCCAAAACCACGGGGCTTGATAATGAGACAATGATTGTTCTTGATGGCTTACGAAAACAGCGAATTGCTGCAGATTACTCCGGTGACTTCGTTTCCGCGGGCACTATGCAAGACTGCATTGGCCATGCCGAAAAACTTTATAAGTTTGTCAGCCAGTGGTTTAAAGATTATCACCCGAATTTGCTGCAGAGTTAATCATTTAACAATACTTTGTGGTCAGTCTGGTTAATCCCAATTTCTCTGATTAATCGCATACTCCCCTACCTTTCCCTTAAACGGAATCAGCAGCATCCCCCCTAATCCTGCGACTTGTTTCTGATCTTCAAAGCCGTGAATACCAATCTGCATCTGCTCATGTCCGTCTCTGGGCTGAGGAATATAGGTGCCAAACAATCGATCCCAGATGGAAAGGTTAAAGCCAAAATTGGAATTGGTTTCATTATCGTGGACGGAATGATGCACTCGGTGCATATCGGGGGTAACGATGAACAGTCGCAGGACTTTGTCGAGCCCGAGTGGCAGTCGCAGATTACCGTGATTGAACATGGCAAGCCCATTGAGCAGGACTTCAAAAATTATCACGGCAACAACGGGTGGACCAAGCACAAGCACCGCCGCAAACTTGATCAGCATGGAAAGAATAATTTCCAGTGGATGGAAACGGCTGCCGGTGGTCACGTCATAATCCAGATCGGCATGATGCACCCGATGCACACGCCAGAATAATGGCACGGCATGGACCATGACATGCTGCAGGTAAATCACAAAATCCAGGATGATGACAGAAGCAATTACTGCCAGGATGAATGGCAACTGGTAATAATTAAAAATCCCCCAGCCCTGCTCATTCACAAACAAGGCAAGGCCAACCAGGGCAGCCGGAAACAGCAGGCGAATTACTAGCGTGTTAAGTAGCACCAGGCCCAGGTTACCACGCCACCGCAGCCATCTGCTCAGTCTCAGGCGGCGCCTCGGAAACACGGCCTCCAGCCCGGCAACCAGCAGGAGGATGCCAAAAAAGGCAAGCAGCCGGATGGTGACTTCATTGTTGACGATCAGTTCATTCACAGGCGACAGTTCATCCCATATATTCAAACTCTCTGTCTATGCTATGCTTTTCGTATAACAAGAAGCAACGTGTAGCAATAAGGGAACAGCAAAGGGATGCAGTCATGAGTGTCATGCAGGTATTCGGTGAAAACGGTGAAGCAGTAAGCGAGACCTTATCCGATCACAATAAAATCAGTGCGCAATTAAAGGCTATCGGTATTCGCCTGGAGCACTGGAGTACACCACAGAAATTTGAAACCGGTGCCGAACATGAAGCCATCCTGGCTGCCTATCAGGACTACATTGACCAGCTGAATACTGAATACGGTTTTGAATTTGTTGATGTTTCCGCCCTGTGGCCGGAGCATCCGAAAAAGTCCGAGTTACGCGCACAATTTGCTTCCGAACACCGGCATAGCGATGATGAAGTCCGTTTCTTTGTTGATGGTGCCGGCCTGTTCTATTTCCATATTGACGACAAGGTCTATCTGGTCCTTTGTGAACAGGGTGACCTGATTTCAGTGCCTGCCAGGACCCGCCACTGGTTTGATATGGGGAAAAATCCTGATTTTACCCTGATACGGTTTTTCCCGACCCGTGATGGCTGGGTGGCGGAAAGCTCCGGCGATGATATCGCCACAAAAATTCCGGACATGGACAGCTTCGTAAGCAGTCTGAATCATTAAGCTCTTTTGATTTTGCGGAGTCCCTGATGGCTGACATGGTTTTAAGTGGTAAAACAGCACTGGTAAGTGGCGCAGCGCGTAATATCGGCCGTGCCATCGCCCTGGAATTCGCCCGGGCCGGTGCCAATGTCGTGATCAATGCCCTGCAGGATGAAGATGCTGCTGAAGCGGTAGCCGAAGAGGTCAGGGAGCTGGGAGGCGAAGCCATTGTCCAGATGGGTAATGTGGTTGACCGTGAAACAGTCGAAGATATCTGTGCTGCCACCCGTGATACTTTTGACAAAATCGATATCGTTGTTTCCAATGCTTCAACCCGGGGTCAGGTTGACTACCTGGACATGGACTATGCCACCTGGCGCCATACCATTGATATCAGCCTGGATGGCACCTTCCATCTGACCCAGTGTGCTCTGCCGGACATGATAGATTCGGGCTGGGGACGCATTATCACCCTGGGAGGTTTCGCCTGGCATCTGGGTTATAAACGTCGTGCAGCGAATCTCACCGGCAAGGCCGGCGTAGTCGGACTGACGCGGGCACTGGCCGCCGAGTTCGGAGACCGTGGCATTACCGCCAATAATATTTCGCCGGGCATGATTGAAACCGTGCGTCCTGCTTCAGCCGGGGCCATGCCGGACGCCGGTGCCACTCCGGTTCCACGTTTGGGAACCCCCGAAGAGATTGCTTCCGCTGCATTATTTCTGGCCGATCCGAAACAGGCTTACATTAACGGCCAGATTATCCATGTTAATGGTGGGCTGTATTACGGAAGTTGAAGGGCAAGGCTGGTAGGAGCGGTTTTAACCGCGAAGAATGCTAATTTGGCGTGAAACATTTTTTGGGGGCGGGGTAGATTGTTCGGGACTAAAGTCCCTCCTACACGTCCTTTCTACACTGACGTGATACTCAACAACTGCTCATAATCACTCAGGCCCTGAAAAATCTTGGCGATACCATCCTGCTTCAGGGTACGCATGCCATCCTGCATGGCCTGCTTTTTGATATCCTCAAGCGGCGCCTTACGGTAGATCATAGACTGTAACTCCGTCGTACCAACCAGAACCTCATGCACGCCGACCCGCCCACGATAGCCTGTATCACCACACTCGGCACAGCCTGTTGCCCGGAAAAGCTCCAGGCTTTCCAGGTTAACCCCAAGTTCAGGAAACTGCTCTTCCCCATACAGGCTGATCAGATGTTTTACATCTTTCTCTTCTGGCTTATAAGCTTCCTTGCATTTGGAACACAGGGTTCGCATCAGGCGCTGGGCCAGAACACCCAGCAGCGCATCGGAAAAGTTTACCGGATCAAGTCCCAGGTCCAGTAAACGGGTAATGGTTTCCGGCGCCGAATTGGTATGCAGGGTGGAAAGCACAAGGTGACCGGTCAGTGAAGCTTCCACCGCAATTGAGGCAGTTTCTTCATCGCGCATCTCACCGATCAGGATGACATCCGGATCGGCACGCAGAAAAGCACGCATGGCATCGGCAAAAGTCATGACATTCTTCTGTACCTGAACCTGTTGCAGGCCCGGCTGGGTAATTTCCACCGGATCTTCAGCAGTCCAGATTTTTTTCTTGGGCTTATTGATATGACCCAGTACCGCATGCAGGGTAGTGGTTTTACCTGAACCGGTTGGCCCGACAACCAGTAACAAACCATGAGGATGATCCGACAGTTTCATCAGCTTGTCATGATTGGCATCACTTAATGCCAGTTTTTCAACCGGCATGGCCCCGCCCGCTGCAAGTATTCGTAGCACCGCACTTTCCCCGTTAACCGTCGGCACTGTGGCGACACGAATTTCCAGGGTTTTGTTTTTCATTTTCACCTTGCACTTGCCGTCCTGGGCTTTACGCCGTTCGGAAATATCCAGGCGTGACATGACCTTGATGCGGGCAATCAAAGCCTTGGTGCTTTCAGCCGGAACGGTCAGCAATTCGCGGCATTCGCCGTCTACACGCACTCTGACAATACCCGGATTTCTGTCCTTGGCCGGTTCAATGTGCACATCCGAGGAACCCAGTTTGTCAGCCTCATAGATGATTTTATTGGCAAGTTGAATGATGGCTGAATTGGCAGCTATATGTTCATCATCATCTTCTTCCTGATCCAGCACTTCGATGCCGGTCTCTTCTTCGAGGTTTTTAAAAACCTCATCAAAGTCAGTATCATCATCGGTATCATCCTGACCGAGATATTTCAGAATATGTTCCGGCAGGCCGACCCGGAACACATAATTTTTTACATTGAGAATTCCCTGGATTTCCATGATGCGCTGATAGTTACTCGGATCACTGATCAGAATAATTACCTCATCAACATCACCGGACACAGGCACCCAGAGATTATTTTTCAGATAACTCAAGGAAATATTTTCCACCAGTTTGCTGGGCAAAGAGAGCTGCGGGTTATAACGCATGTATGGAACCCGGTAATACAGTTCCAGTGATTTCCCGATCTCATCATCTTCGATCTTGAACTCTTCGATGAGCAGTTTGGAAATGCTGATATTGTGCGTTTCCGCTTTATGCTGCACTTCCTTGAGTTCCTTGCTGCTGATCCTGTCCTGTTGGACTAGATAATCAAAAGGTCCCTGTGTGGTCTGAAACTCTTCCCTAAATTCCCTGGCCAGAATCTGTGCCAGCATTGTCGCCTGCTTGATATCTGCGCGGGTAAACTCACGGTCCCCTTCCAGATTAATAAGCTGCACCACACCCAGCAGAATCTCATCCTTGATCGGTACCACCACCATGGACTTGAACCTGAGGCCGCGACTTTCAGAAAAACTGCTTTCCCACTGCAGGCGTGGATGGATATCAGTCAGTTCTTCTTTGTTGTAAACATTTCTGATCAGCACCGGCCGCTGACTCAATGCCACGTAACCGGAAATGGACGTGGTTCCCAGCGGCACGGCAATCTTCAGGTCCGCTACTTTTTCTGAATGCTTCCCGCCCTTGAAACAGGAAGTGATTTCCTTGCCATTATCGACAGTCTGGTATACCGAAAGAATACTGGTATCGAGCAATTTCAGCAGCTGCTCGTCAACCGTCTTCATGGCATTTTGCAGGGATTTCTTTTTACGTTTGGCCTGTTGCAACTGCGTCTGTATTTCACCCAGCTTTTTGGCAAATTCCTCAGAGCGGGAGGCTGCCGCCGCAATGCGTTTTTCAATTTCCATGATATCCATGTTCATTGTCTGTCACCCTGTCTTTGGCTTTGCAAATGAAGTGCATGGATGTGATGCTCAAGGTAGTCCACTTTGGGAATAATGGCTGGCTCATCATTAACAACGACATCCATCAGTTCCGTCTCCTGTAATTCCCTGCTGCTGTTCTGACAGATATCCTTTTCACTGATATTGACCAGGCGTGGATTTCTTCCCGTTCGCAGCGCATAAAATGCCAGTTCCTGCGGATTTGCCAGGCCATGGAAAATCACAATTTTATCTCCTGTACCTGTTTCCAGGTTCGGTCCGCGCTGTCCTGAACTTTCCGCTCCAAATACATTACCTGTAAGCAGGGGGACATCGACTCCACGCCAGTTGAAAACTGCAAGCTCCGAATTATTCTGGGTGTTAATCTCCAGACCTTCATAATCAATAATCTCTACAACCAGGACTCGTGGCACTATCAACTGCCTGACTAATTGCCTGGGTTCTGCCCCGGAATCAAGTTCGATCAGCAGGCACTGCTGGGTGGGCTCCGCTTCATGCAGGTAGTCAATGCTTTTGATAAGCGGTGTATGCTTCATATTGAGATCCTGAAATCCGGAATTAATTTACACCTCAGTGATAAACCGCAATGGCTTTAAGCAGGTTCTGTTCCTGAAAGGGTTTACACATGTATTCATTGACACCTATTTCTCTGGCACGGTTGCGGTGTTTTTCGCCGACCCTTGAGGTAATCATGATGATGGGAAGGTCTTTCAGATTGCCTTTGTGGGTGCGGATAAAACTCGCCACCTCAAAACCATCCATTTTGGGCATTTCAATATCCAGCAACACCACATCCGGCCGGGTGCTCTTCAGGATCTCCACTGCCTCAAGCCCGTTCTTGGCCAGCAGTACATGCATCCCGTGACGCTCAAGAATCATTGAAGTCACCTTTCTTACCGTCAGGGAATCGTCAACCACCAGGACTGTTTTATAGGCTTTCTGTGCAGGACCTTTATCATCCTGTAAAAAGAAATCCTCAAACAGGCTGCGCTGTTTGCTGACAAAAGTATTGACGATAGACACCGGGTCAAGCACCAGCACAATCTGGCCGTCCCCCAGGACGACGCCCC
This sequence comes from Gammaproteobacteria bacterium UBA5109, assembly GCA_002414385.1. GTDB lineage: Bacteria > Pseudomonadota > Gammaproteobacteria > Pseudomonadales > Pseudohongiellaceae > UBA5109. The sequence goes on along the minus strand of DHZH01000006.1, from coordinate 23,430 downwards.
CGCCGAGCCCTGGAATGACGCTGAACTGGGCACCCAGAGATTTCACAATCAGGTCGTTACTTTTAACGATGGAGTCCACCTGCAGGGCAATATTTTTCTCATCCCCGGCAACCAGTAGCAGCGGAGCAGATTCCTGCAGCGGATCAAGTTCCGGTTCAATATTTCTGTCCAACAGACTGCCCATATACTGCAGTTCATATTCCTTGTCGGCATAACGAATTGTGCGATCCAACTTGCCGGCATAGCGTTGTTTCAGGCTGTTGACCGGCTCCTGCATGATGGCTTCAATACTGTTGAGCAGTATCACGTACTGCTGCCCTTTGAGCATGAACTGCAGGGATCGTTGCAGGGTCGAGGTCATAGGCAAATGAATGCGGAAAGTTGTGCCCCTGCCCTGACGGGAAAGCATTTCAATTTCTCCGCCAATCTGGCTGACTTCCCGGGCCACGACATCAAGCCCTACTCCACGGCCGGAAATACTCGACAGCGAATCAGAGGTACTGAAACCGGCGCTGAGCAAAAACTGCAGCAGTTCCTTTTCCGTGACATTAGCCTGCGCATCAAGCAGGCCAGCATCAATCGCTTTTTGCCGGACTTTGGCGACATTGATCCCGGCACCGTCATCTGCCACATCAAGAACTATATTGCCGGCCTGGCGATACAGGCTGACAGTAATTTTCGCCTGTGCCGCTTTACCCTGTTCAATTCTGTCTTCCGGGCTTTCAATCCCGTGGTCAATTGCGTTTCTGAGCATATGTTCCAGGGGGCCAATCAGAACCTGGGTGACAGTCCGGTCAAGCCGGTCTTCAGTATTGGAAAATGCAATGGCTACATCTTTCCCCAGTGTCTGCCCCAGTTGATGAGTCAGACGCCGCAAGCGTGGAAATAAACTGGCAAAGGGCAACATCTGCGATGAAATCAGGCCCTGCTGTAAATTGTTGGTGGAATTCTGCTGTTCGTTAAGGATCTCATCAACATCACGAATCTTGTTGCTCAGGCTGGTCTTGATTTCATTCAGGTCTTCATAGTCTTCACGCAGGGACAGTGATATCTGTTGCAGTTCGCTGAACGATTCCATTTCCAGCGCATCGAAATCATTCTGTTTACTGTGCTGTACTTTATCAATCTGCTGCTCGACTGTGTCTGCCTGTGCTTCAATGGTGCGCATGTATTTCTGCAAACGGGTCATGGTAGCTTCTATTTCATGCAGCTGCGAAACCAGTTCAGCAATACTGGATTCCATACGGTGATAGGAAACATTGATCTCATAGGCATCATTCAACAGTGACTTCATCAGGTTACCGGACACCCGAATATTTTCATCCTGCAAGGTGACAGGATGTCCTGCAGTACTTTTATCATGATCAGCTGATTGCAATTCCTGAGCCGGCAAGGCCGGTTTGCTGACCAGCATGCTGGCTTCAGGTTTTGTCTCAGCACCTCCGGGATTTTTATCACTCCTGATCAGCGTCTCTTCACCAGCAGCTTTTATTACGCCTGACTGCTCTGTCTTGCTATTTTCGTGACGCATCTCCACAGCGTCTTCTTCGCTGGGCACTTGCCGGTTTTGCTGATCTACCAGATGCGAAAGCCCTGCTTCCTGCATATGGTCACGGATTAGTTCCCCCTGATCATTACGGTGGTAAAGAGCAAATAATAACTGCAGAACATTGGTACGGGTTTCGAGCTCGGTAAAGAATGCCTGGTCCAGGGGCTGGTCATTTTTATCCGCCTGGATCACAAAGCTCTCAAAACTGTGCGCCTGTTCACTCATTTCTTTTTCACCGACCAATGCAGCACTGCCTTTGAGGGTATGCAATGCCCGGAGAATCTCATCAAGCTGCTCACGAGCGGAGGAATTTTGCTGCCAGGCACTGATATTACTCTCAAGTTCCTGTAACAGTTCTTCCGCCTCTTCAAGAAAGGTCATCAGCAAAGCTTCATCCACAACTTCTGCCTGAAGTCCGGAAGATTCCTGACCCGCTGCTGTCTCTTCCTGAAACTGAATCCCTTCAAGGCGGTCCAGCAAATCTTCCGGCAAGGCAAGCGCCTTATTTTTTTCAAGTGCCTCCAGAGATTCATGCAAATAACGGTGAGCAGCTGCCAGTATATTTTCACTGGTTGACAGATTATCAGGGTGGTTCTTCAGGGAGTTGTAGGCTTCTGCCAGACTATGGCACAGTTCTTTCAGGCTGTACTGTTCAGCGACTCTGGCAGCAGACTGAAAAAGCTCGAGCTGTCTGATCAATTCTGCGCAACATTGAGCATAATCTGCACCGGATCCCGGCAATTTTTGCTGTATTTTACGAATACTGGTTTCAATTTGCCGCGCTTCGCGCAAAAAGCCCTGTAACTGCAGGTCTTTTTCATCGGCATTACTGCTATTGTGTGTATTTGTTTTCCCTGCTTCTGAATCCTGAAGCGAGTCCGTACCTGAATTTTCCAGAGAAAGGGCAAGCAGTGCCTGCTGAAATTTTTTCTGCTGTTCCGGCAAGGCTTCCGTTAATGTCTGCTGTTTTTGCTGTAAACTTTGCATGTATGCCTGTGTACATTCCAGTAAATGCTCCAGCACGCTGAACAGGTTGGCTGTCAATTCCCTGGCTGGATGAGTCTGTAATACTTTTTCCAGAGGTCCGAGCATGTCTGCATAATCCTCCAGGCCGGCGACTCTGCTGCTGCCGGCAAGTGTATGTACGGCAATAATAAAATCATTGGCTACCACCTGAGGCTGACCCGCTGTGGCTGCAGTGCCCTGCTGCAAAAGCCCCTGAATTGTTACAAGCTGTTTCTCCGCCTCCTGAATAAAGCCTGATACTGTAGGATTGATGCCTGTTGTTTTTTCCAGTTTTACCGGGCTTCCTGTTTTCACGGGCAGCATCCCGGATTCCGGCTCGTCTTGCATGAACTGCTCCACTGAGCTATCCGCTTTGCTGTTTTCCGGGGATTTCAACTGACAGGCGATGAGCAGGGTCTGGATATCAATTGATGATTCCCTGCCCTGACGGAAATCCTCTATCAGGATGGGAAGTTTTTCCAGACTTTCTTCGATGGCCGTCAACTGGCGAATACCTGGCATCTCTCCGCTGCTGAGCAGGTTATTGAGTATATCTTCAAAGCCGCTGGCCAATGTGACGATGGGTTCTGCCCCTACCATACGGCCACTACCCTTCAGGGTATGAAATCCCCGGCACAATGCTTCCAGGGTCTCATGGTCTGCCGCTGCTGTTTTCATCTGTTCCAGCGCGTCGCTGAGTGCTGAAATGATTTCTACAGATTCCTCGATAAAGGTTGCACGAATCTGATTATCACCGGAATAATCACTGCCTGAATGGATCTGCACTTCATCAGAAATTTTCTCCACTAGCCGACTTTCGTGCCTGTCTGGATCAGTTTCTTTCCCGACTGTTTCTGCCTCGTCAGTTTCATTGGGGAAGCGCAGGACTTTTGCAGTGAAATTACTGAGGAAATATGCCTCCAGCTGATTCAGGCGTTCCTGCTCAGCCAGTAAACACTGCTCATCTGCATCGCCGGTACGGAATTTCTCCAGATAATCCGAAAGTAAAACAAGGGCTTCCGCCAGCGTAAAAAAATCACTGCCCATGGACGCATCAGGCAAGGTCTGTGAGTTTTCCACCAGTTCAAAATAGTGTTTTACACCACTGGCCAGCATGGCCGCTTCAGTCGCAGGCAGCAGACTCAGGGTATTGCTGACAGCATCGAGTTTTTCCAGCGTTGCAGATAAATGAGCAGGCTTACAGCCAGCATCAACATAATCATTGAGGCCGATAAATATCAGTTCCAGTTCTTTTTGCACTTCCTCAACAAGTTTCAGCCTGGCATCAGAAAACATATCCAGTCTGTTAAAACTTTCTCCGGTTTTCTGCCCATGCATATTTCCCTTAATGTATGAACGTAGCCATAGCTCACTTCGATAAAGGTACTGTACACAACGTTCGAGGACAGCAGTAAAAAAGTCAGGGTCGGAAGAGCTCCTCGACTTGCCATCAAGATCTCCGAGCCGTTTCAGGCACAGTGTGATCGCAGCATCAAACATGTCTTTTGCCGGACGCAGGGTCAAACTTGTAGCAGTGTTTGCCTGTACTTCGAGTTGCGCAATGATGTCCCTGAATCCGGACTCTTCACAATTATCGTCTTTAATAAACTGGTTTACAGAATCTGACAGGAGCCTGACACTTTCCAGTAAAAGCCGGCCAGCATTGATACCCGCTTCCTGGCGGGCATATTTTGCCTGCAGGCGGTTATAGTGACGACGAAAATCACCACATAAAGTGATATCCAGGTTATACCAGTATTTAACGGCCCGGATACGTTCACTTGTTACCTCGGCCTTGGTGAGTTCATCAAAGAGTTTTTCCAGTATTGTTTCGTCAATATTCTGTTCCAGTGTTCTTGCATCCTGAATTATGCGTTCCAGTAATGCTTCAAATGAGCTCAGTAAAACCAGTGCCGTTGAATCAGTCTGTAATGACTTCCTGTCCAGGGATTCCACTACGGCAAGACTCAAGCCCCATAATGTCCCCAGCCGATAATCCCGGTTCATCATTTCCAGATTACTCAGTATCCGGTATAAGCTGTCGAGTCCCGTTAACAGATCACTTTGCTCCCTGAGATTTTCCAGCGCTTCACGATACAGGGACAGCTGCTTTGTCAGCAGCTTTTTAAAACTGGCCGCCTGTCTTTTCTGTAACAGGCGAAAATTTATTTGTGAACTGTTTTGAATCGGGACCAGTGAAAATATCACGCTTGCTCCACGTAATTTTCGGAGCCGATTGATCAGAATCAGATAGTCATAGACCGGATAATCATCTTTGCTGAATTGCTTATCCAGCAATGCCGGCAAATCAATCAGGGTAGTGTAGAGTAATTGCAGGACGTCCTGCTTTTCCTTTTCTTCCAGCTTGATACAACGGCGCAGGAGGATTCCTGTTTCCTCAAGTAAAATTGAGGCTTCACTGAACTGCAACAGCTTTAGTACTGCTGCACTTGGTTGCAAGCGTTCAATACAGCTTTCAATATGCTGCTTTTGCCCGGCAGCATCCGTATTGAATTCCAGTGCGCTTTCAAGCCCGGCTATTACTTCACCGATATGTTCCTGGGCACACAGTTGTACTTTGTGCAAGGCCTGAAATCGTAATTCTGTCATGATTATCGCTCCTGGTTTAACACCGAACTTATCGTTCGTTATTTGATTTACATGGCAACATCAATGATTTCCATATTGAATTTCTGTCGCGGCCCCTGCCTGCTTTTTTCCTTTTCCAGTACTTCGCGTTTGGCAGCGATTTCATTATTCATTTCACTGTTATCAGTACTGGTAGCAGCTGGCTGTTGCGGAACTGTTTTATCGAGGCTGAAGCCTGCGACCGCTTTTTGCAGCCTTTCAGTCAGAAGACCAAGATTCATGATGAATTCACTGGTGGTTTCGGTCACTTTCGACGTTTCCGTGGTAATGCCTTCAATGGTTTCCATACTGCTGGTAATTTCTGCAGCATTCTTTGACTGGTTCTGTGCCGCCAGACTGATTTCTTCAACCAGAGCCGCCAGTTCCTTGGAGACCTTTTCAATATCGTCCAGGGCAGCCCCGGCTCCCTGGGCAAGCTGTGTGCCCTGCACCACCTCTGCCGTGGTCTGCTCCATAGAGGAAACCGCATCATTGATATCACGCTGAATCACTTTCACCAGGCTTTCAATTTTTCGGGTCGCATCAGTGGAACGTTCCGCCAGGGCATGTACCTCATCGGCCACGACAGCAAAACCCTTACCGGCATCTCCAGCCATCGCTGCCTGAATCGCTGCATTTAATGACAGAGTATTGGTGTGATCGGCAATATCATTAATCAGGGAAACGAATCCGCCGATTTCCTGTGAGCTTTCACCCAGGCGTTTGATATTTTTTGAGGTTTCCTGGATCTGACCGCGTATGGTATCCATTCCATGTATGGTGTTTTTCACCGCCAAGGCCCCTCCCGAGGCAATCTTCACAGAGTTTTTCGCCACATCGAGAGATTTCATTGCATTATTGGAAACGCGGTTAATATTTTTTTCCATTTCACGCACTGATTCCGAAACCGAGGAAATATTTTCAATCTGTTTCTGCGAAGCATCCGATAAATATTTAGCTGTCCGGACTGAGGATTTTGTCGATTCGGAAACCTGCATGGTGACATTTGTGATGGCCTTCACCAGACCGCGAAGCTGTTCAATAGCATAATTAATCGAGTCAGCAATCGCCCCGGTAAAATCCTTTCTGACTGTTGCTTTTACCGTCAGGTCCCCTTCTGCCAGTCCGGATATTTCTTCCAGCAGGTTGAGGACGGCACTGTTGTTCCGTTTATTGATTGTTGCCGAATATTTTTCTGCTTTGCGTGACTGGCGAATCATTTCAAGCCCGTACATGGCAATCAACAGAAACATGATCAGTAACAGAACATAGCCCAGTGCCGGGGAAGCCAGATGATTGTCACTGGCCAGGATGAAATACTCTGACAGAGCCGTCATGCTGCTCAACAGGCGTTCGGAATCTTCAACAATGGCACTCACCGCCTGACCCGAAGCAAAAATTTCTTCGGCGGCGCTGACAATATTGCCCGCCTGTTGGTCTAGTGCGGCAAACAGTTCACTGACCTGAATCAGGTAGTTGCGTGCTTCGGCATCGGCTATCCGGGTAATACCAAGAGCCGGATCCCCTTCCAGCAGGGCTTCATGATTATTGCTGAACAGGACAATATCCCGCTGAAACTGTTCTACCGTATTACCAGCAGCAAAATCACCGGAAACGATACGGTTCAGGTTCAGTGCAATTCTTTCAGCCAGCCAGGCCTGACGTTGCGCGACTGCAATTGTCGATAAAGACGCATTGTCATCCAGCAGGGCATTCACTACTTCCTCGTAATAACGCTGCAGTTCGGGCATGAACTGACTTGTTTCCAGCGCCAGAGCGTGCACTCCCAGAATATTGTCCCGATTGGCGATTATCTGTCCGACGTTAGTTGTCACCCGGTTCCAGAGTGGATTTATATCCGCCTGCTCGCGGTTGATCTCATCAGCTTTGGCCGGCAGGGCACGAACTACGCCCATGCCGAAATCAATATGCGCTTCGGCACCGTTGTTAATCAGTGACCAGGCCTGATCAAAATCAGCGGTGGATTCTTCCAGTTCAGCAAAGGCTTCCGCCGACCCTCCAAGCGCTGCTGACGCATTACGGGCAATTTCCTGGGAGAGCACCCGCAGGTCAGATGTCTGTTGTATATAAATCTGATCTTCAGCGGTGTGGATATTCACCAGTACCAGATTTATCACCACCAGAACCAGTGATATCACCGACAGTCCCATCAGATAGCGGGTACGATGGCTTTTATTATCAGTTTCCATGGATTTATCTTTACGCATAGTAATCTCCGGTTTTCAGCCCTGGCTTTTGCCAGATTGTGAAAGCGTTGGGTTTGCGTGGAAAAGCATTCTGGCCAGCTGCAGGATATCCAGCTGATGCCAGGTCTCATTATTCAAGGTGAGTGCAGAGTTGGTGTAGGACAGCACAGAGTTTTCGTCTGACTGCCCTTCAGTACTGATGACTTCTGCTTCCTCATGGTAAACCTTTTGCATGCCATATAATTCCTGCGGAATCAGGCCACACAACATGGCTCCCTGCTCAAGGACAATAATCTGTGTTCCCCGCTTCAGCGTCTTTTGCTTATCCGGGCTGAAAAAGGCAGTGGCATCATAAGCCGGCAGTAGGCGTCCTCGCAGGTTGATGACTCCCCTGATCCAGTCAGCACAACCTGGCAGATGCGTCAGCTTCTGATATTCGATAATTTCGTTGACCTTGAGCAGCGGAAACACCAGATTGTGGCCATCAATCCTGCACTTCACCGCATTCCAGAAAGCACGAGGATTCAGCTCCGGGAGACTGGCTCCACTCTGGCGCACACGTTCTTCCAGCAAACGCAGTTCCTTGAAGGCCCTGTTGGACTGCTGCGTTTTAATATTGGCTTCCATCATTGTTGGTATCCTAGCCAGCCATTACCTGATCAATCGTTTTAAACAGGGTTTTGTGCTCCATGTTTTTGCTGACATATGCCCGCGCACCCTGTCGCAGTGCCCAGATACGATCGATTTCTTCATTCTTGGCACTGAGAACGATTACCGGGATATCCTGAGTCAGGCTGTCACCTCTGAGTTGCCTGGTTGCCTGGAAACCATTCAATTCCGGCATCACAATGTCCATCAGAATCAGGTCCGGCATCTCTTCCCTGGCACGGTTGATACCTTCATTCCCGTCATAAGCTACCAGCACTTCATACCCTGCCTTCTCCAGCATTGCAGAAATGGCCTTAACTTCTTCTTTGCTGTCATCTATAAGCAGTACACGTAGATTTTTCATGGTCTTTCCTTCCAGATTCTGGCCCGCTTGCTTAATGCAAGGGAGCGGACTCATCCTTCACGGTATTCATGTTGATTTTGATCTGCTCCAGGATTTCATCCTTGCTGAATGGTTTGGTCAGATAACTGTTTGCGCCTACCACCACTCCTTTGGCCTTGTCACAGAAACTTGATTTGCTGGAGAGCATGACCACCGGGATATCGTTAAACTCTTCATTGCTACGAATAATCGAACAGGTTTCGTAGCCATTAAGCTTGGGCATCATGACATCCATAAAAATAATGTCCGGTTTACTGGCGACGACTTTTGATAGGGCATCGTAACCATCTTCTGCAGTAATCACCTTGCATCCCAGTTTGTTCAACAGGGATTCAGCAGTTCGACGGATGGTATTGCTGTCATCTATCACCAGAATTTTCATGTCCTGTAGTGTCTGTTCCATTTTCAGATCCTCTTTGTATTAAGCTGTTTTACCCATGGCAGAAAATTCTTCCTGCTGGAATGTGGCTGCATTAAGGGCCATAGCCTGTTTTTGAAAGTATTTGCCCTGTACCAGGTCTACATTGCAAACCCAGTAGGCCGAAAGCGTGCTGGAATCATCAACCTGGCCGGCAATAACCTTGATATTTTCGTCATGCAGGTTTTCAGTCAGTTCTTCAATTTCACTTTTCAGTTCTTCGTCAGTGCTTATCTGTTCGCTTAATCCGTTGGCCAGTTTGATATAGTTCGGACGACGTTTTCTGACAACATTGTTAATCGCATCACTATAAGTAAAATTGCTGATATAAAACCTCATTCCGGCTTCTTTCAGTACATTCAGAAAGCTGATACAGGAACCCACATTACTCAGGGCACTCTGCTGCTGAATACAGACAATCAGGGATTCCGGAGCAAGCTTGTTGGTTTTAAGCTGCTGGCCCAGCCAGGCGAGAAGTTTTTCATCTGTCAGGCTGAAAGCATTGAGGCGTACCGCAAAGTTCTGGGTTTGCCCCTGTTTGTAGAGGTCCGACATGACCTCCAGGGTCAGTTCCAGTATCAGGCGGTCAAACTTTGCTGCCAGGGGATTCCTGTCCAGCATGGCATAAATATCATCGGAGTTGAGGTGCGTGAAACGCTGGTCATCAATTGCAACTTCAACTTCATTAAATTCTGTCTCGATATCCGCAACGGCAATGACAGCCTCATAATGAAGCTTGATTTTCCTGCCACTAATAAATTTGCTCAGTTCATCCAACTCGAGCTTAACTCCTGGCGCTGGGTTATCTTCAACCGAAGCTGTTAAACCGGCAATATTATCTAACTTGCTGTCAGCTACACCTTCATCAGTGACAGCTTTTCTGGGCGGGGTTTCTGTTTTATCTTCCAGCTCAATTTTTATTGAGCCCATTTCAGAAAGGGATTTTGATTTGGATGCAGTAATTCGGTCCCGCTTTATTTTTTCGGGTTTTTGCTGCTGTTCAAGCTCGTTAAGATTCTGATAAACCCTGGTCAGGATATCCTTGATCGATACAGTGTTCTTATCAATATCAATCGTAATCAGGTTGCAGGCGGCCTGTTCCGGAATGTCTTCCCCTGCAATACGTTTAAAGCGATATTTTTTCAGCGATTGTTGCCAGTCTGAAATATCCTGCTTCAGTTGAGCATTTTGCCTGTCTCCGGCAAGCATGATGATAAAATCATTATCCCCGAAGCGGGCGATGACATTGTTTTTATTCATGCGCTTTTTCAATAAAGCGGTGAATGTACGTAATTCGGCATCCGCTGTTTCGTATCCAAGGCGGGATCGAAGCTGGTCATTCATATTTACCCGGACATAAAGCAGCACTCCCCCCGTGACTTTATCCTGCTTGATTGAGCCCAGCAGGTGTTCAAATTGCTGCAGGAAGAACTGACGGTTAAACAGGCCGCTTTCCAGGTCCAGCCTGACAGCCTGATGCAATTTTTTCTGGTTTTCCTTTTCAGTACTGACAAAAACCTGCAGGCATTTCTCTCCATCAAACAGGGTCGGCTCCAACAGCAACTGTGCCTTAAAATCCTTACCGTCATTCCTGCGGGCAACAACATCAAAGGTAAGCTGCTGTTTTTGCTGACCGTCTTCCCACTGGTTTTCGATCTGCTTGAAGCATTCTTTGAGATCTTCCCGGCTCTGTTCTGCGACAAGATCGATAAAGGGAGTACTTGAGACTTCATCCATCGATTCAAAGCCGAATTTCTGAATGTAGGATTCATTAGCGTAGATATGCATACCCTGATGGATATAGCACACTGCCTCACGTGAACTGCTTAACAGGAGTCGGCAGCGTTCAAGCAGTTCCTGGTTGTCATTGAGCAGTCTTGCCCGCTCGCATCGGGCTTTAACCGAATTCAATTCGCGCCTGAATACCTGCAGCAGATAGTCCGGGTCTTTCAGGGAGATCAAACCGGCAGCTCCTGCCTGATAATTATTCGTCAGTGTCTGCAGATCAATTTCTTTCTGCGTCAGTTCCAGCAGGGCGGTTTGGGACTGCAGTCTTTTCAGCCAGTCCATGCATTCTCTTGTACTGAAATCATCCAACTCATTATTCAGCAACAAAATATCCCAATGCTGTTTGCTGAGTGCTTCTGATAACTCTGCTTTTTTGCTTATACGCTGGCTTTTGATACTGAAGTTCTGTTTTTCGAGCAGTTTGAGCACGGCTTCGGAATTGTTTTCCGAGGTATCTGCTAGTAGCAAGTTGATTTCCTGACTCTGATCCATTGTGTTTCTCACCTCTTGATCATTTCCGTTCATCATCAATCCAGTACAAAGTTGAAAGGAATATTGACCGTGTATGTCTGTGCTGAAAGCCGTTCTGGTATTGGCGGCATGGCTTCTATGCTGTTCACAATCGTCATTGCTGCTTCATCCAGAATGTCGTGCGCCGAGCTTTCAAGTAGTCCGATCTGTAATACCTGCCCCTGCCGGTTAATAGCCACTTCCAAAACCACCTTGCCTTCAATCTGCCGGTTTCGGGCTTGCTCCGGATATTCCATAAAGGCGGAAATCCATCTGCTTACTGCCTGCTCATACTGTTCGCTCAGACGAACCTGATCATCCAGAAAATCCTGCTGCATCTGCTCCAGTAACTCTCTGGAATCATTGTGTTTCTGTCTTACTACCATGAGGCGCTCACTCCTTTGCTGACGCATGGCGCTGATTGATACTGCCAGCTCGGCCAGACGTTCCTGTTCCAGCCGAGCCTGCCTGGCTAGCTCTTCCCGCTCATTAAAATCAACAAAATCAATCTGATTATTTACAAAATTCTTTCTACCAGGGCTTACTGTCAGCGCCGTGAAACTGCTTTTATTCTCAAGCTGCTCTTGTTCGTCCAGTTGCAGCATCAGTCCAGCTTTGAATTGCGTACTCGGGGGCGTAGGGCCAGTCCAGCCCTGCAATAAAAGCTGATAAAAACCACTGCCAGAGATTTCACCGTAAACCACATCATTAAGCTGAAACACAACAAGATCTCGTTGTGGCAAGTAATCAAAATCGATGCGATCACCGCGTAACAGATCCACCGCCAGCAATTCACCAAAAGCCATCAATGCATCTGACTCCAGGTTTCTTTCCTCCCTGTCACTGTTCAGGGCAATTGCATCAAGCCATAAGCGGTTAAATCGTCGCGCCGAAAGGAAGTCCGCCAGGACCCGGATCTGAATTTTTTGTACGGATTCTGTAGATGGTGATGAAGCTGTAAAGAGGTGTTCAGCTGAGCCATAAAACGCGCCGTAGAATATTTCTTCTCCCAGGTATTCATACAGCCCCAGGCCCAATTGTGTTACTTCCCTGCCGTCATACAGTTGCTGTTTCTCAGCGGACAGGGCAGCCCCACCTATGAATAAGGTTATAAAAACCAGATCCTGTACACGCATTATGTTTAACACTGGATTACCTTCTGGCAAAAACTCCCGGCAAGATTACTGCCTTATTACCTGGGTATTTATGCCTGTTTCCGGGCTTATCAGTCTTGCTGATTGACCCGGTCAGATTGATTGCTATTTACAATAAGTGATGACCGGATATGAAAAACGTGAGCTGCGCCAAATTTGCGATCTTGTTCACATGGATTTTTTCAATGTGTGATCGACATTGCAGTTTTTCAGTAGAAGCTGGTGCCCTGACTGGGGTGTTTGTGACAAAAAATGCTGATAAGTGACAAAACTTTAAAGAATAAATACCTGAAAGCTGACTGTTAAAGCCCTAAAGCCTTATACTGGGCTGGACACCACTTTCAAACCGTCAACCAGGCCAGCAATGAAAAATACCAGCGATACCCCGGTCCATGATCTTGATACTCATCACCTGAAACTGCGTAATCTGCAGATCGAGGACTATCCAAAACTGAAGACCCTGATGGAGCGTGTTTACGAAGAGTTCGGTGGTGCCTGGAAGAAGAAACAGTTCCAGGCACAGTTATCGGCCTTTCCGGAAGGCCAGATCTGTATTGTCGATCACGATAATATTGTCGCTGCAGCCTTTTCCGTGATTGTTGACTATGACAAGTTTGGTGACAAACATACCTATGAAGAAATCACCGGTGATGCCTATCTGACGACGCATGACCCCAAAGGTGATGTGCTTTATGGGGTGGATGTGTTTGTTTCTCCTGATTATCGTGGCTTGCGTCTTGGCCGACGTCTTTATGAGGCCCGCAAGGAGCTTTGTGTCAATCTGAACCTTAAATCCATCATGGCCGGGGGACGTATCCCCAAATATCAGCAATATGCCGAACAAATGTCTCCCTATGAATATATTGACAAGGTCAAAAATAAAGAACTGTCAGACCCTACTCTCAGCTTCCAGATTGCCAACGGCTTTGAAGTAAAACAGGTCTTGCAGGCATATATGCCTGAAGACAAAAAATCCAAAGGTTATGCCACCTTGCTGCAGTGGCATAATTACCAGTATGACCCGAAAGCCGAGCGTTTAATCGGCGCCCAGAGAACTTCCGCGCGAATTGGCTGCATACAATGGCAGATGCGCTATTTTGAATCCGTGGATGAGTTACTGCAGCAGGTTGAGGATTTTGTTGACGGTTTATCCAGTTACCAGTGCGATATTGCTGTACTGCCTGAACTGTTCAGTATTCCACTGGTCGCCCTGTCTGCCGGAAAAAGTACCGTTGACGCCATATGGGATCTGGCAAATCTCAGCCCGGAAATCCTGCGCTCAATTTCTGCGCTTTCTGTCAGTTACAATATCAACATCATAGCCGGCACCCTGCCGATTATTGAAAATGACGAGCTGTATAACGTTGCCTATCTGTGTCGGCGTGATGGTACGGTTGATTCACAATACAAACTGCACCCGACCCCCTGGGAAAAGCGCGAGCTGATTTTAAGTGGCGGAGATGAACTGAAAGCCTTTGATACCGATATTGGCCGTATTGGCATACTCACCTGCTACGATGTCGAGTTTCCGGAACTGGCACGGCTGCTTTCCGAAGAGGAAATCCAGATTCTTTTTGTACCCTTCTGGACCGACACCAAGAACGGCTATCTGCGTGTACGACGCTGTGCCCAGGCCAGAGCCATCGAAAACGAATGCTATGTTGCCATTACCGGTTCCGTCGGCAATCTGCCAAAAGTGGATAATGTCGATATCCAGTATGCCCAGACCGCCGTGTTTTCACCATCCGATTTTGCCTTCCCTCACGACGCCATCGTTTCCGAAACCACTCCCAATACCGAGATGACCTTAATTGTTGATCTGGATTTCGAAAAACTCAAAGTCCTGCAAAACGAAGGTTCGGTCAGAAACTACCTCGACCGCCGCCGCGATTTATATCGGGTGCAATGGCTTGGAAACAAAGTTATTGAAGAATAGTCCGCTTTGACACAAATAGTCCCATTGCTGGAATGTCTGCTTACTATCTTGATTTCAACTGATCAACGCAACACTTTATTTTTATAACAAAAAGATGGAGTGTTGACCATGAGTTATAGAACCCGAATAAAGTATAGCCCTCAGCAAAAAGCAGAGATGTGGGATCGCTGGCAACGGGGCGAATCACTTAATGCGATTGGCCGAGCCTTTGATCGACCATCGTCATCAATCTTTGCTCAGTTATCACCTACCGGTGGTATTCGCCCGCCTGATCGAAAGCGTTCCCGTTTAGCACTGACCTTGGCAGAACGTGAGGAAATATCCAGAGGTATTGCCTGCGATTTATCCCTGCGGAAAATAGCGTTGCAATTAGGTCGTTCACCTTCAACGATTAGTCGTGAAGTTAATCGTAATGGCCGTGTCAGTGGTTATCGTGCCAGCAAAGCAGATCGAGCGGCCTGGGATAGAGCGCTTCGTCCAAAACAATGTAAACTGGCAGGCAATCGATTATTGAGCCGATTGGTTGCGGCCAAGCTCCAGTTAGCTTGGTCACCTCGACAGATTGCAGGTTGGCTTAAACGTGAGTATCCAGGAGACGAGAGATATCAAGTGTCCCACGAGACTATTTATCGCAGTTTATTTGTTCAAGCCCGCGGGGTGCTTAAGAAGGAGCTTCAGCAGTACCTGAGAAGTCAGCGGGCGATAAGGCGTTCTAAACACGCCAGTTTGAAAGAAGAAGGGCTTGGCCAAATCAAGGATATGGCGACCATCCGTGAGCGACCAGCTTCAGTGGAAGATCGGGCAGTACCGGGTCATTGGGAAGGCGATCTTATTGCGGGTTCAAATAACAGTTATATAGCGACACTGGTAGAACGCCAGACCCGCTATGTGATGTTGGCTAAAGTAAAGAACAAAGATACTGAAAGTGTGGTGTCAGCCCTGATCAAACAATCAAAGAAATTGCCGACTGAGTTGTATAAATCATTAACTTGGGACAGGGGGAAAGAGCTGTCAGATCATCAACGATTTACCCTGGCAACCGACATCAAAGTCTACTTCTGTGATCCACAAAGTCCTTGGCAGTGAGGTTCAAATGAGAACACTAATGGTTTGTTGAGACAGTATTTTCCAAAGAAAACGGACTTATCGGTTCACAGCCAGGCAAAGTTAAATGCAGTTGCACGGCAATTAAATGAACGACCAAGAGAAATCTTGGAATTTGAAACACCAGCAAGTAGATTTAATGCATGTGTTGCAGCGGCCCGTTGAGACCACCATCCAAAGCGGACGTTAGAGGCAGGTATTCAACAAGTCGGTTTTAATCCCACTTTCTAAATATATTTGCTCATAATCAAGTTCAATCAAATCTGAGAATGCTTCATCTTTATTTTGGCTCTGATTATAAAACGCCTTGGCAATTTGGAAACCAAAAATACCTGCAAGTCCGCGTGGGGGTTCACCATATAAGTCTTGGCTGATCCAGTTGGAATTAGAGTTTAATTCAGTAGATGAAGAAAATTCACACCATAAAGCACTTTCATTTCTTGCAAGGTAGTCATGTGCCGCTTGGTTGCTGCTCGTCCCATTGATAGTAAAGGCTATGAAGTCTGCTGATCCTTCATAGATTGCCCAGTTTAGAAGACTTTTTGTGGATACGACTGCAAGAGGATTCCTTCTGGCTTGCTGGATATGTGCCAATTCGTGAATGACCTGGCCTGGTAAATCTGAAGGGCGCTTCATAAGTCCATTCAAGTTATTAGAGTTTCCTAAATCATTAACATCATCACCTCCTATAAAATATTCACCAGAAATTAGAACTTGAGATGGCCGAATTAATGCGCGCGATTGATACGCTCCATAGAGAATAGAAACAGGAGGATACACCGCTCGAGGATAACGCTGCTCGAATCTACTATACGCATCTCTTATTTCATTCTCGGTTTCAAAAAGTTCGTTTGAATTAATGAGTATCTTCTCATAAAGGTTTGGACGTCAATGTATATCATTAGATGTAACCTCGGCAGACGCCCCAAAGGAAGATACGTAGGTTTTTATTGGTGAAGTATCCCTAGTAAAGTAATTTTCTTCATATATTTCTACTGCATGATCTTGGGTTTGTGCGATTTGAATCGTTTCTATAAACGCTTCAAAGTCATCAAATGAAATTAGTGCATCTCCAGGGTCAGATGGGTGTGACCTAGCAAAAATTAAGAAATATATAGCTACTATTAGAAATATAGTTAATGTGACTAATACATATATTGATCTTAAAGCGAATTTCAGCATGAGCACCTCCTGTTTCAACATTAGTTACTCAAAGTGCTTTACTTATTATCCTAATAAGAAGAATTGAGTATCAGCATTTCAAGCAGATATTGCGCCAATTAAATAACTGTAAAGAAAACAGTGATGTACGTAGAAATTAAATCTACCCAGAGAGCTACTCAGTAGTATTAACCAAATTTTGGTGATTCTTTCACTAATTAGCAAAAGATAAATAACTGACTTAACCAAGGTTGTTAGTTACTTGCCAAATAAAGACTAGCAACAACGTCTGCTTTTGGCCGAAAGCGGGCATTTCCCACAACACTATCTCGTTAATTTTCAGCCTTAATGCTTGTGACCGGGTGCCATTCATAGCTGACATTAGAACAAGCGTTAAGCAGTTGCACTGTAGGTGATTCAGCCATTAATTTATAGCATTCCAGTGATAACAGTAAGTTTAATATTTGATTAAAAACTAATTAGCGTGCCATTCAGAAGTCAATGAATCTGATATGGCGTTGTTGTTGAAAAAGTTATAACAATATTGACACCTCGAGTATGGGGCCTGTTTAATACATCAATAGCAATAAAAATAAATGGAGGGGAGATGATTTTTCATTCGCGTTTGGCAGGCAGCTTATTTTCTGCCCTTTTTCTCTTGATTTTGCCAGTATCAACTAGCGCACAGATTGATATCAGCGGCGAATGGGCAGCTGTTTTTCATGAAGATAATGAAGAGCGCAGGCCTGGCCCGGAAATGGTGGAGTATCAGGGCATCCCTATTAATGATGCTGCCCGCCAGCGTGCATTAAGCTGGAGTCCTTCCTTACTCACCCTCCCTGAACACCAATGCAAGCCTCATCCATCTGACTATGGCAGTCGTGGCCCCAGTAACACACGCTGGTGGAAAGAGATAGATTCTGAATCCCAACAGCTGATCGCCTACCACAATAGAATTCGCTGGCAGGCTCCTGAGCGCACCATCTGGATGGATGGCCGGGAGCATCCTCCTGAGTATGCAGCCCATACCTGGCAGGGGTTTTCGACCGGTCACTGGGAAGGAAACGTGCTGGTAGTCAGAACCACACACCTTAAACAGGGCTGGGCACGGAGAAATGGTATTCCGCGCTCTGATCAGGCTGAATATACAGAATACTTCTATCGCCACGGCGATTACATGACCCAGGTGGTAATCGTAAATGATCCTGTCTACATGACTGAGCCTTTCATTCGCACTAATAACTGGAGACTTGACCTGCGCCAGCAGATTCCGCCTTACCTTTGCGATGTCGTGACCGAAATCGAAATGGAAAGGGGTGAGGTGCCGCATTATTTGCCAGGCCAGAACCCTTTTCTGACAGAGCATGCTGAACGATGGGGGCTGCCAATGGAGGGCGTGCTCGGAGGGGCTGAGACCATGTTCCCATCATTCATGGAAAATCTGGAAGACTAATCAAGGCAGTAGAACTACAAAGAAAGGCTGGAATAGCAGCCTGCGCAGGAGTATTGAATGCTAAGTTTGAATAATACCGGAAAAAAATTAGGAAGTTATTTGCTGCTTTATCTTATCACTGTGTCATTGAATTCAATGGCACAAGCTGATTTTGATGATGTGGAGATAGAGATCCTTCATGTGCAGGGTAATGTCTATATGCTGGTGGGTGCTGGTGGCAATATCACTCTGCAGGTGGGAGAACAGGGCATTCTTATGGTCGATACAATGTATGAGCCACTTGCCGATAAAATTTATAATGCGATACGTGAAATAGATAGCGGACCGATAACATACATCATCAATACACATGGTCATCCGGACCACATAGGCGGCAATGCGCAGCTGGCCCAACGTGGCAGTAATATAGCTGGCGGCAATACGATCGACCTTTTTGCTGGTACTGGTAATCAAGCCAAGGTTGTCTCACATGAGAATGTATTGAACGCCATATTATCCATGTCTGAGCAACCACCTATTGAAGGCTGGCCCACTGACACTTATTTCACAGAACGCAAGGATATCTATTTCAATGGTGAAGCCATTGTCATATCCCACCAACCCAATGCCCATACAGATGGAGACAGTTTTGTCTTCTTTCGACGCTCGGATGTCATTAGTAGCGGCGATATTTTCAATACGACCGGTTACCCTTACATTGATGTCGCCAATGGTGGAACCCTGCAGGGGATTCTGGATGGCTTGAATAACCTGCTGGATATGGCTGTTCCTGCTGACAGGCAGGAAGGCGGCACCATGATCATACCTGGTCATGGCCGTTTAACGGATGAAGCAGATGTGCTTGATTATCGAGATATGTTAACCATTATTCGTGACCGTATCGCTTACCGTATTGATCAGGGGGATAGTCTTGAGGAGGTCATGGCGTCACAACCTACCTCTGATTATGACCCCCGCTACGGCTCTGATAGCGGTTTTTGGACCACAGACCAGTTTATCGAAACAGTCTACAACGAGCTAAGCATCCAATGAAGCCAGGTAGAGAGTCTATTATGAAACTTTATAAATCATTATTCTTCACAGCTTCCTTAAGCCTGTCTGTCAGTCTATCTGTCTCAGCACAGGATGCCATGCAGACTCCCCGCGAGGATGCTCCCATAGATCTGGAAGGTTTCTGGACAACCGTGATAACAGAAGATTGGCGCTGGCGTATGGTGACGCCACCCGCGGGAGATTTTGCAAGCCTTCCTCTTAATGAAGAAGGTATCCGGGTCGGCAATCAGTGGAACGCTGAAAGCGATGAAGGTACTTGCCGTCCCTACGGTGCAGCCAATCTGCTAAGGATGCCTGTAAGAATCAACATCAGCTGGGAGGATGAGAATACCCTTCGACTGGAGAGCGATCATGGTATGCAGACCCGTTACTTCCATTTTGATTCTGATGAGTCAATGGATGACGCGCCAAGCTGGCAGGGATTTTCAACAGCTGAATGGGAAGGGGAAGCTCTCAAGGTTGTAACCAGAAATCTGCGTGCCGGATATATCCGACGAAATGGTGCCCCCTATAGTGATAATGCAGTAGTTACTGAATATTTTCGTCGCCACACGACCTACGGTGATGACTGGATCACGGTAATGGTTATTGTCGATGACCCACAATATTTAACTGAACCATATTTCACCAGCTCGAGTTTTAAAAGAATGACAGATAGCAGTGAATGGAACCCAACTCCCTGTGAAGACCGTTAAACCCAACCCTGTAGCCAGCATTCATTATCTTTCAGTTCCCGCCAGTCAATAAAACTCTGCCTCCTGGATAACACAGCTTCTATACAGCAACTTACTACCAGGCCATCTTCATTGTAATCAACTTCAGTAATGATGAAGTGCTTTTCCTTATTATCGGATGAAACAGCTGTCCATTTACTGTTCAGAAGCTTTTTAGGGTTTAACTTGTTCAAGGCTGTATCACTCTATATTCATTTCTTGATCTACCCAAAGAATATCTTGATAGGCAAAACCCAGCTCTCTAGCCTGTGCAATAAAAGACATTTTGGATGATTCATCAACAACAGGTGACCTTGAAAGAAACCATAAATAACTTCTATTGTTTCCTGTAACGTAACTATAACTGTAATCATCCGAGAGCTGGAATACGACATAAGATGCATAGAATGGCCCGAAGAAAGAAACTTTAAGATGTCCAGTATCTGTATTATTAACAAAGACTGCTTTTCCTGTAACCTCATCCCAGGATTGTGACTCATCCAGGTAGCCTCGGTTAACTACCTGCACAGAGCCGTCTGGATTCATACTATAGTTAGCGGTAACTTGCGACATTCCTTCTTCAAAGCGGTTATCAAGCCGGGCAATCTCATACCAGGTCCCCAGATACGAATCCAAATCAAAGTTTTCTACAGGCTTAATCCCTTCGGGAATGCCTGTACAGGCATTGAGAAAGAAGCAGGCTACTAGGGATGTTATTTTATAAACTATCTTTTTTGTCATGGATTCTGTTAGTCAATTCACTTTTTATTTATCAAAGGGGCAGGCTTTCCAGAAAAAATAAGATATATGCTCTACCCTTTAAAGTCAGCTATCCGACCAAAGCACGCACTTCTTGTTAAGTCGATTCGTCAGGCTCATAATATCTCTTCAAACTTCACAGTTGTAAGTACCCAGGGTTATTTATCACTATAAAAATGGTAACTGTTATGAATAAAGTGTTTGAATTTTTCCTGATATCAACAATCATTGCTGCTTTAGCTGGATGTGAAAACAACACATCCCCGAATATAAATGAAGCTCAACCTCCAGTCATTGGGAATCCTCAAAATGATCCGCCTTTTCTTATTTCAAGAGCCGGAGCATTTAACGTCGGTGGAGAGTTGGTGGAGGTAAATGAAGCAAACGTTGATGCTTCAGAGTCGGGAACAGTCTGGGCAAACCAGCTTCTGATCAGGTATTTCATTCCAGCCACTGAAAACCCTAAAACGCCAGTTGTGATGATGCCCGGCTATGGCCTGGCAAGTGATATTTACCTGGAAACACCAGATGGCCGCGAAGGCTGGGCAATGCAATTCGTGCAAGCCGGATATCCTGTCTACCTGGTTGAACCTGCTAATTCCACTCGTGCTGGCATAAACCCTGAAATAATAAATGCAAATATCAAAGGGCGTGAAAGTGAGCCGGCACAACTTTTTACCTGGGCCCAGGAACTCACTTGGACAAGATTTGGTTTTGGCCCCGTTGAAGGAGAGTTTTTTGAAGACGCTAGAATGCCAAGAGACAGTTTTGACCAGCTTGTTAAGATGTTTACACCAACCCAGGTTGAAACGGTAGAGGGTCCTGCAATCATAATGTATGGCCTGCAGCACAATCTCTTGGGGTTAAATGAATTAAATGAACAGATCGGCCGGGCTATCTTTTTAGTTCATTCTGCCAGTGGAGTTCCTGGGTTTACTTTTGCTTCCAATAACCCTGAAAGAGTGGCAGCTGTTATAAACATAGAGCCAGTGGGTTGCCCTGCTGCTACAGTTGATGAGTTTCCTGACGTTCCGGTTTTGTCGATGTTCGCAGACCACATGGAAGTCAGGGAACAAATGCCTGTGAGACAGGAAGAGTGTCAATCGGTTATCAATGAATTAAAAGGACGTGGGGTTGATGCTGATATGTTTGCATTACCGGATATGGACATTCACGGTAATTCCCATTTACCAATGTCAGAGTTAAATAGTGCCGATCTGGCTGATTTGATTTTGTCCTGGTTAAATGAGAATGAAATTAACTAAGCAGCCAAAGATAATTCATTTTCTGTTCCTGTGAATATTTTGCTGTTATTTTAGCTAACTGAAACGATCCTCCATTCACCAGATAGGGATATTCAACTTATGCAAATGATTAATAAAGCTACAGTAAGCGTATTTATTTTTATCCTGTTTGGGGCATCTACAGGATGTGCACAAAACGACTCCGACAATAATGAAATCCTGTTGCAGGGTGGTTATGTGCTGTCGATGGATGCAGAAATAGGTGATCTGGCAAGCGGCGATGTACTTATCCGTGACGGGCAGATCATTGAAGTTGCCGCTTCCATAGACGCACCCCAGGCGCAAATCATTGATGCGACGAACATGGTCATCATGCCAGGCTTTGTAGAAACACACTGGCATATGTGGGAAAGCTCCTGGCGTGGTATGGCCAATGATGCTGCTGAATATTTTCGCTATTCGGAAGTTTTGACCCCCCACTATACTCCTGAAGATTTCCATACTGCTGTCAGATATGCCGCACTGGACGCGATTAATGCCGGCATCACAACAGTACATAACTGGGCTCATGGTGTGACTGACTTTGAAATTGCCCAGGCAGAAATGCAGGCCCTGGTGGACAGCGGCTTGCGCGCGAAAATGGGCTATCTGGCAGTAATCGAAGGGGAGATGATAGGTGAGGCTGATCTCAACAGGGCGCTTGACTGGATTAATGAAAATGGCGAACAAAGGCTGGGGCTGAGTTTGTTGCTTGATGGTGTAGATCCGCAACAGATGCAAACTGCCACAGCACTGGGAAGATCATTAAACCTTCGACCGATTACCGATCACAGCGGCGGTCTAGGGACTCCAGAAGTCAGCGGTGAAGAATTTATGGTGACCCATGGTCCGGGGCTAACACCGGAAGCGATTGAGATCATGGCAGAAAGGAATATCAAGGTGTCATTATCGCCCCTGATTGATCCCATGATTGGCGGCGGCCTGCCGCCTGTTTATCAGCTCCTGGCTGGCGGCATACCGCTGGAAAATATCAGTTTTTCAGTCGATGTCAGTGCCCAGACACCTGTTGATCCTTTTGCCTCATTGAGGACCATGGTGAATTCCGCACGCATGCAACAGGTAGAAGCTAACCAGACTGGGATGACAGCAGGAACACTCATAATTCCTGCACCTGGTACTGAATGGCTTTTTTCCTATCGTGACGCCTTGTTTACCGGCACTTACGGTGGCGCCAATGTGCTTGGGCTTGCCGATCAGATTGGCTCACTGACACCAGGCAAGCGTGCCGATGTCATCATGCTGAATATGAATAAGATCAACATGCTGCCATTAACAGAAGTGAATATTCCCATGCAGCTCGTTCAGCATGGACTTCCAGGGAATGTTGATACAGTCATCATTGATGGGCAAATCAGAAAACTGAACGGAGAGCTTGTCGGTGTTGATATGCAGCAGGTAATCAATGAAACAGCTCAGTCCCAGGCGAGAATCCGCAGTCGAGCCGGTGAAGTCATCGATACCAGCCGATAAGTAAATAGTCCTCTGTGGCTCGACCCACAAAAACTTGGATACTTAAGAGTTGTTATTTACCTAAGGAATGTAGTGGTGCCCAGAACCGGACGCCTTCAAAGCGAAGCTTTGAGGCCGGTAGAGCGGGCGCGCTTTTCCAGCGCCCTGGGTAGTCCTCTGTGGCTCGA
>DHZH01000003.1:235131-235518 GCA_002414385.1 Gammaproteobacteria bacterium UBA5109 | reverse complement strand
CCCATTGTCCAATATTCCCCACTGCTGCCTCCCGTAGGAGTCTGGGCCGTGTCTCAGTCCCAGTGTGGCTGATCATCCTCTCAGACCAGCTATGGATCGTTGCCTTGGTAGGCTTTTACCCCACCAACAAGCTAATCCAACGCAGGCTCATCCAATAGTGCAAGGTCCGAAGATCCCCTGCTTTCCCCCGTAGGGCGTATGCGGTATTAATTTGAGTTTCCCCAAGCTATCCCCCGCTACTGGGCAGATTCCTACGCGTTACTCACCCGTCCGCCACTCGTCGGCACCAAGTTCACCCCGAAGGGATCACAGCGGTCCGTTACCGTTCGACTTGCATGTGTTAGGCTTGCCGCCAGCGTTCAATCTGAGCCATGATCAAACTCTTCA
>DHZH01000003.1:76529-235067 GCA_002414385.1 Gammaproteobacteria bacterium UBA5109 | reverse complement strand
CCATGATCAAACTCTTCAGTTAAGAGTTTTTGCATTGTTATACAACTTGATTAACAACGACTTGATCTTTTAAGTCCCTTCCTTTCGAAAGAGGACTATGACTCAATCAGATATAAAACTACTGTCGAGATGATTATTTCCGAAGAAACAATCACGCTTGAATCAACGTAGTTGTCTACCATTTTGAGTCTACGTTTTGTGACGCAAACACATCAGGCAAACACCCACATCTATTACTTGATCTACTTGTTAAAGAGCTTCCCCTAAACAGGGAACGCGCATTATACAGATAGATCCGCAACTAGCAAGGGTTTACAAGGAAATTATATTAAGTTTTTGAGAGCTTTTTTTGCCCCATTTTGGAGGCGATATTTGGACCCCCAATCAAGCCTGATTTGAACCTGTCCGGACATATGCCACCCACGACGGTTATACCAATGCAAATCGCCTTACAGCAGGGATATTTTTATGCAGAATCCTGTATAGCAAAAGTATAAACACTAGTGAACCGTAGAGGACAGCATCGAAATAGCTCGAACGCACAATCCAGATGACATGGATAACTGCCAGTATGTTGATGACATAAACCAGACGGTGCAGACGCTTCCAGTTACGCTTCAGCTTGCGCTGCGCCCAGTGTGTCGATGTCAGGCCCAGCGGCAGCATCAGGACAAAGGCACTGAAGCCAATGGTGATATAGGGCCGCTCGACTATCTCCGTCCCGATGGCTGACCAGTCCCACTGCAGCAGGAACATAAGAAACACCAGCAGATGCAGGCACACATAAAACAGGGCAAAGAGGCCGATCATGCGCCGATAGTTCCACAGTTTCGGGGCCTTGAACAGATAACGTAAAGGGGTAATCGCCAGGGAGGCAATCAGGATGCGTATTGACCATTCCCCTGTCGCCAGCGCCAGGGTCGAGGCCGGATCAGGCCCCAGGATGTTTTCCCCCCGCAAGGCCAGAAACACTGCATAAAAATAATACAGTGCCGGCAGCAGAAACAGGATAAAGACAACAGGCTTGATCAGTACAGCAGGTTTCAATTTGAATTCCTTATAGCAGAAACCGAATGCGAACAAACAGTTTGTCTGTTAAGCAGCTACGGATACTAGAAGTATTCGCGTAAATCCATTCCCTGATAAAGGTGAGCTACTTCATCGGCATAGCCATTGAACATCTGCGTTTCGATACGACGATCAAACAGGCCGGAAGGCAGTCGTCTTTCCATGGCCTGCGACCAGCGCGGATGCGATACATTCGGATTCACATTGGAATAAAAGCCGTATTCATTGGAGGCATAGTCATTCCAGGTAGTCGGCGGCATGTCACGGCGAAAATTGATTCGCACCACGGATTTGATGCTTTTGAATCCATATTTCCAGGGCACCATCAGGCGCAGTGGTGCGCCATTCTGTGTTGGCAGGATATCGTCATACAAACCGACGACCATAATAGTCAGCGGATGCATGGCCTCATCCATGCGCAGCCCTTCCCGGTAAGGCCAGGTAAGCGAGGACAGGCGTTGCCGGTGCCCGGGCATCTGCTCCGGATCGTATAGAGTCTCAAACTCCACAAAACGGGCATTACTGTTAGGCTCAAAACGGTTAATCAGGTCGGCCAGTGGAAATCCAATCCAGGGAACGACCAGCGAAAAAGCTTCCACGCAGCGCAGGCGATAAATACGTTCTTCAAAAGCATGCGGAGCCAGAATATCCTCCAGGGTATAGGTGCCAGGCCGATTCACCTCGCCGGCAATTTCTACCGACCAGGGGTCAATACTGAAACCGCCGGAACGGCTGGCCGGATCGCCTTTGCCGGTACCAAATTCAAAGAAATTATTATAGGTGGTGGCATCTTCGAAGGGCGTCAGCGCCTCATCGGTGGTAAAGGGGCCGGAAGCGGGTGCATCGGCTCTGTTCCTGACTTTATCCACCAGCCACTGTGGTTTGGAAGCCAGGTTCAGATCAGTCGGTGCACGGGCCATCAGGCCGTCCTGTGCCAGCGCTCCTGGAGATAGCAGCCCGCTGCCAATTGCCCCGACACCCATGGCAATATTGGCGGAGCCTTTAAGAAATTCCCGGCGGTTCCGGTAAACCGACTCCGGGGTAATTTCTGATGAAGGAATCTGTTTTTTCGTTTTGATTAACACGGTCCACCTCAGCTTTAAAATCGTTCAGTAGTTGACTCTCAAATCCATCCCGGCATAGAGATGCGCCACTTCATCAGCATAGCCGTTGAACATCTGTGTCTCAATACGGCTGTCAAACAGACCGGAAGGCAAACGCCGCTCCGTGGCCTGTGACCAGCGCGGATGCGATACATTGGGATTTACATTGGAATAAAAACCGTACTCATTCGCCTGAATATCATTCCAGGTCGTTGGCGGCATATCACGGCGGAAGTTGATTTTCACAATGGACTTGATGCTTTTGATCCCGTACTTCCAGGGCACAATCAGCCGCAGTGGTGCGCCGTTCTGGGCCGGCAGAATATCGTTATAAAGTCCGACTGCCATAATAGTCAGGGGATGCATGGCTTCATCCATACGCAAGCCTTCCCGGTAGGGCCAGTCGATCAGGGCAAAACGTGAACGCTGTTCGGAGAACTGTTGCGGATCCACCAGGGTTTCAAACTCCACAAAATTGGCATTCCCGGTGGGTTCAAAACGGCTGAGCAAATCCCCCAGTGGAAAACCAATCCAGGGAATGACCATGGACCAGGCTTCAACACAGCGCAAACGATAAATGCGTTCTTCGAAAGTGTGCGGACGCAATATGTCTTCCAGTGTATAAGTGCCGGGCCGGTTTACTTCACCGGTAATTTCTACAGACCAGGGATCGGACTGGAAATCTTCTGCATTGCGTGACGGGTCGCTCTTGCCGGTACCGAATTCATAAAAGTTGTTATAGGTAGTTACGTCATTGTAAGGGGTCAGCATTTCATTAGTGGTATAGGGGCCTGAATCAGGAGCCGGGCGGCTTTCTGCTACCTTGTTGGCCAGCCATTGTGGCTTGCTGGCCAGGTTCAGTTGCTCGGCAGTACGCGGTTGCGAGCCATCCTGAGCCATGGCGACTGGAGACAGCAAGCCACTGCTGGCCATGCCTGCTCCGACGGCAAGGTTCATGCTGCCTTTGATAAAATCGCGACGGCTTCGGTAAACCGACTCCGGGGTAATTTCCGAAGACGGAATGGGCTTTCTGGTTTTTATCAGCATATCGATCAGATCCTGCCCTGCGCTTTCTTTAATGGTTATGCTTTTAACAAGTTTCCTGCTGCTTCTCAAACCCGGCGAAATATTTCGTGCCTATACGCCCCAATACCATTTTGAGTCCATTCTGTCTGAAAAGTTACAAGACATACTATATTTTATGAAGTTTCACCTGTATTAACTGTTAGTACGCCCGGTATCACCGGGCAGATTCACCTTCTGCAATTTTGATTTTACGCCGCTTCTTGCGGAAATTATAAAAAGTCATGATTGGCCCCGATGCGGCGTAGAGAATTGCCATGACAAACAGTACCACCGGGGGATCCCAGGAGATCACCACAAACAGCAGAATCACCATGAGAATGACGAAAAACGGCACCCGGTTTCTGAAATCCATATCCTTGAAACTGTAATAGTGAATATTCAGCACCATTAACAGACCTGCCAGCATGGTCACTATTGCTGCAAGCACAGCGATTGGCAGTGTAGGCTGGATAGCGTACTCATCACAAACCCAGATCATGAACACCACCAGACCGGCAGCAGCAGGACTGGCCAGCCCAACGAAAATGCGTTTATTGACGGTACCCAGCTGCATATTGAAACGCGCCAGGCGCAGGGCAGCACAGGCCACGTAGAAAAAAGCTGCAGTCCAGCCCAGTGTTCCCAGTGTCGACAACGCCCAGCTGAAACATATCAGCGCCGGTGCGAGACCGAAGGCCACCAGATCAGACAGTGAATCATATTCCGCACCGAAGGCACTCTGGGTATTGGTCAGGCGTGCCAGCCGGCCATCAAAGCCATCAAGAAACATGGCCGCCAGTATGGCCAGGCAGGCATTGTGAAACTCGCTGTTCATTGCCGAGATCACGGCATAGAAGCCGGCAAACAGGGCGCCGGTGGTCAGCAGATTGGGCAGCAGAAATATGCCCTTACGCCGGACGCGCTGGCCTCCTTCAGAGACTTCTTCCTCATGATCATCAATCAGAGTGAGGGCTTCATATTCCGTTTCTTCTGCTTCGGTCATATCATTTTGATCATTCATGGCGCCTATTCTATGCTTCTGCCCCGTGATTAGCAGCCTTTTCGGCAATATCATTTTACCCTTGCGGCATTTTTCATTATGATTGCCCCCCTGAATTTATCCCCCTGGCCGACAAAGCCTGATTCACCAACAATACGGAACCGATTTCAATGAATTATTTCAACAGCTTACCTCTTCGTTTACAGCTGGAGCAGTTAGGCCAGTGCCGCTTCATGGACAAGTCTGAATTCTCAGCTGGTGTCGACAAACTGAAAGGTAAAAAAGTCGTGATTCTTGGCTGTGGTGCCCAGGGTCTCAATCAGGGACTGAACATGCGCGACAGTGGTCTGGATATCAGCTACGCCCTGCGTGCAGCAGCCATCAAGGAAAAGCGCCAGTCCTGGGTCAATGCCACTGATAACGCCTTTACTGTCGGTACTTTTGAAGAACTGATTCCCGAAGCCGATCTGGTACTGAACCTGACCCCGGACAAGCAGCACTCGCCGGTGATTGAGCAGGTCATGCCGCTGATGAAAAAAGGCGCCTGTCTGGCCTACTCCCATGGTTTCAATATTGTTGAAGAAGGCATGCAGGTCCGTGATGACCTGACCGTCATCATGGTTGCGCCGAAATGCCCAGGTACTGAGGTACGTGAAGAATACAAACGTGGTTTCGGCGTACCGACACTGATTGCCGTACATCGGGAGAATGACCCGAACGGTGATGGTCTGGAGATCGCCAAAGCCTATGCCGCTGCCACCGGCGGTCACCGTGCCGGTGTTCTGGAGTCTTCCTTTATTGCCGAAGTGAAATCCGACCTGATGGGCGAACAGACTATCCTTTGTGGCATGCTGCAGACCGGTTCTGTACTTTGCTACAACCGCATGCTGGAACAGGGAGTTGACGCTGCTTATGCTTCCAAACTGGTACAGTACGGCTGGGAAACCGTCTCTGAAGGCCTCAAACAGGGTGGTATTACCAACATGATGGACCGCCTGTCGAATCCCGCCAAGATCAAGGCCTTCCACTTAAGTGAAGAGCTTAAGGAAATCATGGCGCCGCTGTTCCAGAAACATATGGACGACATCATGGACGGCACTTTCTCCAGCACCATGATGGCAGACTGGGCCAATGACGATGCCAACCTCCTGAAATGGCGTGAAGAAACCGGCGAAACCGCTTTTGAACAGTCCAGGCCCGAGGGCGCGCCGGAAATTGGCGAACAGGAATACTATGATCATGGCATTTTAATGGTAGCCATGATCAAGGCCGGCGTTGAGCTGTGCTTTGAAACCCTGACCTCTGCCGGTGTAATTGACGAATCTGCCTATTATGAATCCCTGCATGAAACGCCGCTGATTGCCAACCTGATCGGCCGCAAGAAACTCTATGAGATGAACAAGGTGATTTCCGATACTGCAGAGTACGGCTGCTATCTGTTCTCCAATGCAGCAGTTCCATTGCTGCAGGATTTCATGAAAAGCGTGGATAGCGATGTCATCGGCAAGGGCATGGAAGTCAAGGACAACAGTGTTGATGACCGTGAACTGATCAATGTAAACGCGGCTATCCGTAACCACCCGATTGAAAAAGTCGGTGCCAGGCTGCGTGGCTACATGACGGCGATGAAGAAAGTCGTTTAATGATGAAAAAAATCTGCAAAAAGAGCTGCTTCGGCGGCTCTTTTTTTGCCTGGTTTATCTGTACTCTGCTTCGCTTTGTTGATAAACAGCATGCATGAATAATTTTGCAGCTCAGCTCGTCGCCCACCGTGGACAGATTGCCGATTACCCGGAAAATACCCTGGAGTCTCTGACTGCTGCTATTGCCTGTGGTGCACGTTTTCTGGAAGTGGATGTGCAACTTAGTGCCGACCACATTCCAATCCTCTGTCATGATGCAACTCTGGAGCGTACCGGCGGTAAAAAAGCTGATGTACGATCTTTACCCTTTACAGAGTTACAGCGCTGTCAGGTCGGCGAAGTGAAGCGATTGGGAGAAGAATTCCCTGCAGTATTTATCCCCAGTCTGCAGCAGGCGATCAGTTTGCTGAAAGAGAATCCTGAGGTGCAGCTGTTTATCGAGCTGAAACAGGAGAGTTTTGATCACTTTGGTATTGAGGTCTTCGTGGACCAAGTACTGTCCTGCATTAAATCACTGGCAACCCAGGTGATAGTAATTTCCTTTAACCATGATGCGCTGGTTTATCTGAAACAGAAAAGCACAATCCGTAGTGGCTGGATCATCAGAAAAATGAACCGCGCGACATTGCAACAGGCTGCCGAACTTAACCCGCAATTTATGTTCATCAAGCACAAGGCCTGTACAAAGCAGAGCCATGATTTCAGTGCTGATGCCTGGGACTGGGTGCTTTATGAGACAAGTGACCCGCAGGTAGCCCGAGAATTATTTAAACGTGGTGTGGCTTATGTAGAAAGCAATGATATCTGCAAACTGCTGCACTATTTTCGGGAAGCCAAAATTCAGGAAAACAAAATTACCTGAACTATTTACGCTTCAGGAACTCTTCATGCCCGAAGCGATCTACCTGAATAATATCGTCAGCTGCCTGTTCGGCCTCACTGATCAGTTTGAACTCCGCATTATCAATATGCCCCTGATCGCGCGCCTCTTCAGCCACCTGCAGCCAGATGCCTTTCTTCATAGTCCCGGCCCTGATCAGGCTTTTTAGTTTATCCCTGACATTTGCAGCATCAGCCGCTTTGGCTAAAGCAGCTTCCAGTTTGCCGAGTCCGGGCAGATTGCCACTGGGCACATAGACATCACTGCACAGGCGTGCGCAGAAATCCCGTTCTGAGTTTTGCATCAGTTTCACCACTGCTTCACGCTGGCGGTCACTGACACCTTTGAAACGATGCCCCCAGGGCAAGAGAAAAATCCGCAGCTTCCAGGCCAGGATGCGATTGGGAAAATTCTGCAAAATACCAAACAATGCCTGCTCGATTTGCTGCTCGGCATGCGTCAGGCTGTAATCCACCAGCGGCCAGTCGCCGTTCTGACCTTCTTCCTGGTAACGTTTTAGCGTAGCAGAACCGATATACAGCCAGGCCAGGGCATCGGCATAGCGCCCGCTGAGGTATTCCTTGCGCTTGAGGGCACCTGCCAGTGTCAGCAGCCCCATGTCTGCCAGCAGGGCAAAGCCTGCGCTGAGTCTTGACAACCGCCGATAGTGAACAGCCGCTTTGCCACTGACCGGACTGGGCGCCAGCTTTTCAAAACTCACTGCCTGCACAAAGGCCCGGACATAATTGCTGATCACATGATTGAGATGAGCAAAGAAAGCCTGGTCAAATGCCTCTGTATCTTTATCGGCAATTGCCCGGAGTTCTTTTAAGAGAAAAGGATGGCAACGCATTGCTCCCTGCCCGAAAATAATCAATGAACGGGTCAGGATATTTGCCCCTTCCACGGTTATGGCAATCGGCAATGCGGTATAGGTACGTGACAGGATATTGCGCGGTCCGCGACAGATTGCCGCCCCGCCCTGAATATCCATGGCATCGTTAATACTCTCCCGCATGCCTTCGGTTAAGTAATATTTGACGATGGCAGAAAGCACCGAAGGTTTGTTGCCCGCATCGACAGCCGCACAGGTAACATTGCGTGTTGCCGTCATCCAGTAGGCATTGGCATAAATGCGCGCCAGCGGTGCCCGCACTCCTTCAAAGTTGACCAGGGCCAGACCAAACTGCTCTCGCAGGGCGGTATAAGCGCTCATGCTGCGCGCGGCAAATTGCGCCCCGCCGATGCTCAGTGAGGGCAGCGAAATACTGCGCCCAACTGACAGGCATTCCATCAGCATGCGCCAGCCATTGCCCACCTGCTCCTGACCGCCGATGACATAGTCCATCGGGATAAACACATTTTCCCCATAAACCGGTCCGTTGGGAAAAGGAATTCCCATCGGATCATGATGCTCGCCGATCTGCATTCCCGGCGTTTGGCGAGGTAATAAAGCACAGGTAATACCAATATCTTTTGCTTCACCCAGCAAACCGTCCGGATCCCGCAGATTAAAGGCCAGACCTACCAGGGAGGCGACTGGTGCCAGGGTAATGTAACGCTTGTTGAAACTTAGCCGGATGCCCAGCACTTCCTGTCCTTCATGCATGCCCTTGCAGACAATACCGACACTGCGGGAGTTGGCAGCATCACTGCCGGCATGCGGTTCAGTCAGGGCAAAGCAGGGAATTTCCCTGCCTTCTGCCAGGCGTGGCAGGTAATGATCTTTCTGTTCCGGCGTGCCGTAGTAATGCAGTAATTCACCCGGGCCCAGCGAGTTGGGCACCATGACTATAATGGCAACCGGAATACTGACCGTGGCTATCTGTGAAATCACGGCAGCATGACCACTGGCACTGAAACCCAGACCGCCATATTTCTTTTCGATTACCATGCCCAGAAAACGCTCCTGCTTGATGAACTGCCAGACCGCATCGGGTAACTCCCGTGACTGGGCAATGGCTTCATCATCCAGCATTGAGCAGAGCTCCTGCACCGGTCCCTTGAGAAAGGCCTGTTCTTCTTCGCTGAGTCCGGTCATGGGAAAATCCAGCAGTTCACGCCAGTCCGGATTACCGGAAAACAGCTGCTCATCAAACCACAGGTTTCCTGCCTGTAAGGCAATCTCCTCGGTTTCACTGATCGGTGGAATGGCCTTGCTCATGAGTTGCATGACTTTCTTACTGAGCACATGACGACTCGGAGGAAGCAGCAGAACTATGGTGATGGCGATAAAAACCAGCGCAACAAGACTGAACAGGATCCCGACTTCATTGAGCCCGGAAGCGCCCAGCATAATCAGTACCAGCGCAGTGACAATGCCGCTGAAGGCCCTGCCCCGGTAGGCCAGCACGATAAAGGCAATTATTCCCAGCAATATCAGTAATCCACTCATTTCAGGTTTCCATTGTTAAAACGCGAGTCAGCATCAGTTTCTCAAGGGTTTGCCCTTGAACAGCATATGCGAAATCCTGGCTTTGCTGAGTTTGGTACCAGCCAGTTTTACCAGGGCATCGCGTTCAGCCTGAAGAATAGTTTCTTCACTTAATTCATCATTCATATCAGCATCTCCCCCACTTAGTACGTTTGCCAGTTCGGAAGCGATGACATGATCATGCTCACTGACCAGGCCACGTTTTTTCAGCGAGACCACCGCCAGATCCAGTGCTGCCTTTCCTGGAGGTCCTGGCAGTTTGATGACTGCTTTTTCCGGCGTCTGGTAATTCTCCGCCATCTGTAATACTTTTTGTTTGGCCGCCTGCAAGACCCGGTCCCGATTCATGATGATGGCATCATCTTCCCTGAGGAATAACAGATCTTTTGCTTCAAAAGCAGAGGTGGACACTTTTGCCATGGCAATGGTTTCAAAGCTCTGGCTCACGGCAGGCATTGGACCATTTTTAAGCATAGTGGAGTTCTTGCCACGCAATAACATTTCCTTGCAGCCTCCCCAGCCCGGCACGATACCGACGCCGACCTCGACCAGACCGATATAGGATTCAGCATGGGCAACGATAGCGTCGCAGTGCAACAGCACCTCACAACCACCGCCCAGTGCCATGCCGGACGGTGCACCGACCACCGGGAAATCAGCGTACTTCATTTTATTCAGCGTGAACTGGCCCTGTTTCAAAATCACCCGAATGGCAAAGCCCAGGTACAGGCGTGCCGCTACCAGCAGCATTAACAGGTTGGCGCCGACACTGAAGTTTGTACCTTCGTTATAAATCACCATGCCTGTAAATTTCTGCCGGGAAACCAGCTTCAGGCTTTTGCCAATCAGGTGCATGATGAATGGATTTAGAGAATTCATTTTGGAGTGAAACTCCAGGCAGGTAACGCCGTCTCCGATATCCCAGAGACTGGCCTGGGAGTTTTTCACCAGCGGCTTGCCTGCCCGTTTAACATCTTCCAGTAACAAGCTGCCTTCTGCGCGTTCAACATCCTGATAATCGCCCTTGACGTTCAGAAACTGCAGCCTGCCTTTTTTAGTACGATAAAAACTGCGCCCGTCTGCCAGCCTTAACAAGTGGGGTACTTCCCTGCCTTCCTTTTCAAGCCGCTCAATAAACCATTCAGTGCCCAGTTCATCAATTAATTCAAAAGGTCCCTTTTTCCAGTTGTAGCCAAGTCGCATGGCACGATCAACGGACTCAATATCATCGGCAACTTCCGGGACCAGAGATACTGCGTAACTGTAGGTTCCCGAAAGTACCTGCCAGGCATATTGCCCCAGCGCACTGTCATGGCTGAGTAAAGCACGCAAGCCGCCTTTCCTGGCAGCCTTGACAGCTTTTGGTTTGGGCCTGCTGGCTTTCACCCAGTCCCGACTCTGCAAATCAAGCACCTGTTTTTCTTTATCCTCTGCTTTTTCCGGATCAGGGTTTAAACGATAAAAGCCACCTTTGCCTTTTCGGCCGGTATAGCCCTTGTCTATGAGATCCTGGATTAAATCCGGCATCGGACCCAGCTCTCTGAAGGGGTCATCCTCTGCAAGACTTTGCTCCAGGGATTCAAACAGATGCGGCATCAGGTCCAGGCCGACCAGGTCAATCAGCCCGAACACCCCGGTTTTTGGAACGCCTGCCGGTCGACTCAGGGCAGCATCAGCTTCTTCGATATCAATATTGTGCTGCAATGCTCCGGTGACTGCTGCGTGTAACCAGTAAGTCCCGATACGGTTGGCAATAAAACCGGGCGAGTCATGGCAGTCGACAACACTCTTGCCCAGACGCCAGTCGGCAAATTCTCGAATCCTTGCTTCCTGGTCTTTCCCAGTCTGCTCACTGACAACCAGCTCCAGCAGGCGCATATAGCGTGGTGGGTTAAAAAAGTGAGTGATGAGAAAGTCATGGCGGAAATCATCCGGCATGCCTTCGGTCAGTTGCTCCAGTGGCAGGGTCGAGGTATTGGAAGAAACGATTGAGCCACTTTTCCGATGAGTCTGCAGGGTCTGATATATCTTGCGTTTGATATCCAGACGTTCGATGACCGCTTCAATAATCCAGTCACACTCCGCCAGTCTGTCCAGATCATCTTCAAGATTGCCTGGCTGGATATGCCTGCTGAATTTTTCCTGCATGAAAGCTGCCGGTTTATTCCTGCGCAGTTTTTGCAAAGCACTTTCTGCCAGCTGGTTTCTGTTATCCGCCCCTTTCGGCACGATATCCAGTAACAGTACCTCGCAACCCGCATTGGCTATCTGTGCAGCAATACCACTGCCCATGACCCCGGCACCAATTACGGCAATTTTTTCTATCCCAGCCATCAAATTATTCCTTGCATGATACCTTGCATGAAAACTCCCGGAGACTAAACGGCTTCCAGAATGGTTGCTATCCCCTGTCCGCCACCGATACATTGCGTGGCCAGAGCATAACGACCCCCTTCACGTTTAAGTATGGCAGCAGCTTTTCCGGTAATGCGTGCCCCGGTCGCGCCCAGCGGATGACCTAATGCCAGTGCCCCACCATCAATATTTATTTTCGCCATCAGTTGTCTTTGCGGGTCCAGGTCATGCAGGACCGCAAGAGACTGCGAAGAAAAGGCTTCATTCAGTTCAATGACATCCATCTGGTCCAGGCTCAGCCTGGCCCGCTTCAGTGCTTTACGTGTCGATTCCACCGGGCCGATTCCCATGATCTCCGGCTGACATCCGGATACGGCAAAGGAGGAAATTTTTGCCAGTTTTTCCAGTTGATGTTTATCGGCGTATTCTTCAGTGCACACCAGCACTGCTGATGCACCATCAGTCAGGGGCGATGATGTTCCCGCTGTGACACTGCCATTTTCAGAAAATGCAGGTTTCAGCGCTGCCAGTGTTTCCGCTGTGGTATCCGGGCGGATACAGCCGTCCAGCTCCACTGTGCCGTTTTCAGTTTCTATAGGGACTATTTCTTCACTTAGCTTGCCGGCTTTTTGCGCAGCACTGGCCTTTTTATGGCTCTCTACGGCAAAGCGCTCCTGCTCTTCGCGGCTGATATGATATTTATCCACCAGGTTTTCGGCCGTCTCGCCCATGCCCATGTAGGCCTGGGGATAGTCTTTATATAGCTGGGGATGCGGCATGGGGTTGTAGCCTACCATCGGTACCCGACTCATACTTTCAATGCCGGCACAGATAAAGACTTCGCCGGCATTCATCTGAATGGCACCGGCAGCCATATGAATGGCCTGCATGGAAGACCCGCAAAAACGGTTCACTGTGGTTCCCGCTACTGAACGCGGCAGCCCGGCAAGAAAGGTGACAAGTCTGGCAACATTGAAGCCTTGCTCGGCTTCCGGAAAAGCGCAGCCCATGATCAGGTCTTCGATATCATCCGGATTCACACCTGTGCGATGCACCAAGCCCTTCACGACCTGTGCAGCTATTTCATCCGGGCGAACTTTCGCCAGTTCCCCCTTGAAGGCGGGAGTAAAGGGAGAGCGTGCATACCCTGCCAGGACTACGGTTTTGTTACTCATGATTTATCCTCTTCCTTTGTTTGCTTTGTAGCTTCTTCCTGTTTCGCGACTTCTTCCA
This sequence comes from Gammaproteobacteria bacterium UBA5109, assembly GCA_002414385.1. Taxonomy (GTDB): domain Bacteria; phylum Pseudomonadota; class Gammaproteobacteria; order Pseudomonadales; family Pseudohongiellaceae; genus UBA5109. The sequence continues at coordinate 222,286 of DHZH01000003.1, read as the reverse complement.
GCAAGGCTTTTTTGGACGGTTTACCAATCAATGTAAGCGGCAGCTCATCCCTGATTTCTATACTGTCCGGGATCTCAATCGGATTCAATTTATCCTCTACAAACTCGAGCAGTTCCCTGTCGCTGGTATTGCGCCCGCTTTTCAACTTAACAAAAACCTTTGGCACTTCGCCTTTGTCCTCATCCGGAACACCGACAGCTATTACTTCTTCAACATCTGCATGCTGATAAAAAGCTTCCTCGATATGTCTTGGATAAACGTTATAGCCATTGGTAATAATAATATCTTTCAGCCTGTCAGTGAGGAAAATATAGCCCTCAGCATCCATGTATCCCACATCTCCGGTACTAAGCCACTTGTCATCAAGCAGGGTTTTGGCATTATCTTCTGCCCGGTTCCAGTAACCCTGCATGACCTGTGGCCCCTTGGCCAGTAATTGACCGATTTCTCCGGGCACTTCTGTCTTATTGATGTCATCGATTGCTCGAAATTCAACCCGGGTACCAGGCAATGGCAAGCCGATTGAGCCGGTTTTACCTGCATTATGCGCCGGATTACAGGTGATCACGGGGGAGGCTTCACTCAAGCCATAGCCTTCCACCAGCAGGCAGTGTGTAGAGGCTTCAAACTCCTGTTTTACTTCAGCCGGCAAAGCCGCCCCGCCGCTGATGCCATAACGTAAGGCAGACAAATCATAGTTTTTACGTTTCGGATAACGGTTTATCGCATTGAAAATTGACGGTACGCCGGGAAATACTGTAATACCATTTTCAGACAGGGTTTGCAGGCATTGTTTAATCTCAAAGCGCGGCAGTAGATAAATTTCCGCGCCAAAACGCAAGCCCAGATTCATGGCAACAGTCATGGAAAACACATGAAAAAATGGCAGCACTGCCAGGAATCTTTCCTGCCCTTCAAGCTTGTCTCCCTGCTGCAGCCACAGATTGACCTGCTCCGTATTGCTGACAAGATTGCTGTGGGTAAGCATGGCGGCTTTGGGCATACCGGTTGTTCCACCCGTATATTGAAACAGTGCGATGTCTTCAGATGGATTGATGTTTACCCTATCCGGCGCTTTATCTGAGCTGATCATCTGGGCATAGGAAAAGAGATTCCCGGCTGGAGCTGGATGCACGAACTGGTAAAAACGAAAATATTTCAGTAAATATTTTTTTACCGGCGGCAGGGCTTCGGCAAGCGGGCAATAGATAATTGCCTCAATTGATTTATCATCCAGGGCCGGCCTGATCTTGTTAAAAATAAATTTCAGATCAAGTGTGATCACCAGCTTTACCCTGCTGTCGTCAATTTGCTGGGCAATCTCCCGGGCGGTATAAAGGATATTGAAATTGACAACGATGGCGCCGATTTTCAGAGCGGCAAAATAAGCGATTACATAATATGGAGAGTTGGGCAGGCACAGACCGATACGTTCACCTTTTTTAACTCCTGTATCCTGTAACCCACGGGCAAAACGATCAATCAGTCTGGCAATTTCTGCATACGTATACTTGGCCCCGAGGAAGTCCAGGCAGGGACGTTCGGGGTATTGACGGGCACTTTTTTCAAAAATACTGTGAGCCGGCTGATCAATGGCCTGCAGTTCCCATTCAAGTCCGGGAGGATAGGATTGCTTCCATGGCTGTTCAGATTGCTTGTTCATCTCCTCCTGTCTTGTTTTGAGCCGGTTCTTCGCTCAAAATCTCCCTTTCTTCCCCTTGCTTACTATCTTCTCCTTCCTCCATCTGATTATGCTCCTGCTGGTATAAAAAAGCATCCAGAACTTCCCAGGTATCCTCTACGCCGTTACGTAAAATCTGATGTTGATCTGATTTCACCCAGTGCAGTTTTTTATTTTTGGCAGCCACTGCTTCATAAATAATGGTGGCACTTTCCGGCTCTACCACGATGTCATTGTCACTTTGAATGAGCAGAAGTGGATGGCTAACAGCGCTGAAGTTTTTTCGCGCCTGATCAATCAGGGCCACCAGTTCGGAAAGCGCACTGATCGGAATATGCTGGTAATTGGTCTCCCCAAACAGTGTCCCGGATTTACGATAATTCAGTATGCCGTCGACCCGGGGGAATATGCTGGAAACGCGGTTGGCCAGGTTCAGCATGGGAGCAAAGATCAGTTTCTTTTCCCGCAATTTTATTGCGGCACATACAGTAACCACTGCCTTTAATTTTTCTGGTTTGTTGCTGCTGAGTAAGAGGCTCAGGGTTCCGCCGGTACTGAAACCGACAACATAAATATAAGCAGAAAGCGCGGCAAGAATCCTGTAATTGCGTTCCACCGATTCATACCAGTCTTCCCAGTGGCGCCCATTCAGGTCATAGGGCGAAGTCCCATGACCGGACAACCTCATGCCGAGCACGTTATAACCTTGCTTGTGTAAATGTTCACCATAAGCCGACAATTCCGGTGGCGAAGAGATCAGACCATGAACCAGCAGCACACCCGGTGACTTATCCTTCTGTAGCAGCAGGTATGGCTCCCGTGACTGCACGGCTATTTCATGTTGATTCAGGGTATCGTATTCCGGCCTGCTGAAGCGCTCTTTCAGCCAGGCATAGTCCCGCAATTCATCGTCCCACAGTCGGTAAGCAAGCTGCTGCGGCGTTTCCTCCCTGGCTTTTTTCAGACTCAGACTGATTGCCGATTTGACTTCACTCAAAGGCTCCACTTCATTGGCACAGACCTGAACAGGGTTTTCCAGGCGTATTGAATGGCTGTCATATTCTTCCAGGAGTTTATCCTTGAAGTGATAACGTTCCTTATCTTTCATCAGCAAACCGACCTGGCCTGCAGTTTTAATAAACTGTTCGAAATCCGGGTCTTTACCATTTAATAACTTGCGGTATTTCTCCGGCTTGTTGAGATTATAGTGCAGATGAATATCCGGCAGGTTTTGCAGTTCCTTGATACTGGTATAAAGAACCTGATGAAATTCTTTATGACTGACACTACGGTAATCCTGTTCCAGATACAGGTATATCAGCACCGAGACAATATGCCCGATATTGACGGTTACACCCCGATATATTCCCTGAATGTAGGCATCACGTAACTTGTTTGTTTCCCGGTATACGACCCGGGAAAGCAAACGCTCAGTCCAGGTTTCCGAGCGCTTTTTCAGGCTGAAAAACTCATCCAGTGAATGAATGGACAAAAAGTAACTTTTTACCAACCGGTCTTCCCACCAGGACCACTGGTGATGGGCACGAATCGGTTCACCGAGACGAATGTCCATATCGGTATCGCGCAACAGGATATTGCCTTCGATGATGATTTCTTCAAGCGTACGCGGAGAAATTTCCTGGGAAAACAGTTTTACGGCCTTGGCAATAATATTTGGCCGTAGACGAATAGGCGAAAAAGTAATCGTGCCGGGTACAATCAGCGTCGGTTCATCGACACTGCTACGTAGTTGCTCATGATCACTGAACTCAAGCGCCTGGCACCAGTGGTCCAGACGACGCTGGTCATCCGCTTTAAACAGTTCCTTGATACGATGTTTGAACAGGTCAAGGGTCAGTGCCAGCACCGCCGCTCCGGTATGATGCTTGCGAAAACTCTGCAGGGACTGGGAAAAAATTCCAAACTGCCCTTCCTCATCAACAACCTGTTTGCTTTTAACCATGCGCCCTTCCGGGAAAATGACCACCTTGCGGCCCTTGAGAATTTCAGCAGCCAGAAAGGGTAATAAACCATCCATGTTGTTCGGAATAGCGCCGGCTCCCAACAGAAAGCGGCCCAGCTTGGATTTACCGGCAAACAGGTTGGCGTCAGCGATGGTACGGGTAAAGGCACGCAGGTGTTTGTAAAAAATATAGACAGGAATTACCGTCTCAAAACGGGCAAAATGGTTGAATAAAAAAATCTGACCTTTTTCGAGTGTTTCCTGCTCGGCATGCAGGTAAAGCTTCATGCCCAGATGATCGTCCAGACCATCAAAAATCTTCAGGCACTTTTCATAGGTATCAACATTGAACTGCAGGTCGTCTCTGCTGATTACCATTTCTTCAGCCCTTTCTTTCATACATTTGATCCCTTGATAATCAACTCGCCGGGGGTTCCCTGCCCTCCCAGGGGCTCCTAGTGTATTGCAAAGCCGAAAACGATGAAAATGCTCATTTGACTGAATTCAGTATTCAGTCAGTGCCACTGTGAGATAAAACTGGCGAGGATAAGTCCTGGAGCATCAATCCGCATAAATTGCTTTACTGTCGTCATTGCTTCAGGATATTGCAGGCAAGCCTATCAATAACATTACATGCTGATTACTGCTTAGCACAGGAGTCTAATAATGATAAGAAAATACCTGTCCAGCTTTACCCTCGCAGCAGCCTTGCTACTGCTTGGCTCTTCACAAACTGTTCTGGCCCAGGCTTCAGAGTCAGTCGATCCATTCAAGGTCGGTACCTTTGCTGTCGACAACCTGCCCTTCGTGGGAATGGTTGTGCGTGACGATTCCCTGATCGTGGATGTGGCAGCCGCCAACCGTGCCATGCAATTAATGCCGCGTTATAGCGAAATAAGTATTCCGGATGACATGCTTGGATTCATCGAACAGTATGAATATGGCCTGAAATACCGGGTTTATGAAGTCATGAACTGGCTCGTGTCTGAAAACCTGCTGGGGAATAACCGCCCTGACTATATCTATCCGGTAAGCGAGGTGGATATTCTGGCGCCGATTCAGTACCCCAGTAAAATCATGAATGCCGCCGTCAACTTCTACACCCATGCCTGCGAGGGTTGCACGCCACAGGAACTGGCCGAACGTACCCGTGAACGGCAGGAAAACCGCGGCGTTCCCTATCTGTTCCTGAAACCCACCCGGGGCGTGGTGATCGGTGATGGCGATGACATCATCATGCCCTATGGCCGGAATGAGATCGAATTTGAAGTCGAGATGGCGATCGTATTCGGCAAAAGCGGTAAGTATATCTCTGCCAGCCGGGCCTACGATCATGTCTTCGGCTACATGGTGGCAATGGATATTTCCGACCGTGGCGGACGTCCCCCGGGTGGCTATGGCCTGCAATCCGATTGGTTTGTCAGCAAGGGTCACGACACCTTTGCCCCTCATGGGCCCTGGATTGTTCCCAAGGAATTCTATGGTGATCCCATGGAACGGCTGCACCAGATTACGGTGATTGATGGCGTAACCGTACAGGAAGCTCAGGCCGGTGACATGATTCACAATATTCCGGAGCTGATTGAATATGCATCTTCACTGATTACCGTCTTCCCCGGTGATGTATTGCAGAGTGGTACTTCAGGTGGCACCGGAGCGGGACGTGTCGAACGCGCTACAGGCTCGGGTTTCCTGGTTGATGGAGAAACCATTGAGGCAAGCATCGAGGGTATTGGCACGCTGAGACACAGAGTCAGGGCTGAGCAGAGTATTCCGGCTGATCTGTCTGGTTCCCAGTTGCCGCCGACCCGAACTTACCGGGATAGATGATTTAATATCTTCTTTGGTGCCAGAGTAAATCCACAATTTACTCTGACACCAGAATGCCAAATAGTTAGTCCTGACCGGGCCTGCCGGGCACGCGAATATCCAGCACCATGGCTTTGACATTCGCCGGTGGTTCGGCGGTGAAGCGGCAAACCAGCAGCGCCACGGCAAAGTTTAGCAGCATACCAACCGTGCCTATGCCTTCCGGTGAGATGCCCAGCCACCAGTTATCGGCGTTATCGATAGCCGGATTGATAAACTTGAAATAGATAATGTAGCAGGCAGTAAACAGTATCCCGGCAATCATGCCGGAAACAGCCCCTTCCCGATTCATGCGCGTGGAAAAAATGCCCAGCACGATTGCCGGGAAGAAAGACGATGCCGCCAGACCAAAGGCAAAGGCCACCACCTGAGCGACAAAGCCGGGTGGATTGATGCCGAAATAACCTGCCACGCAAACGGCAAAGAATATCGCGATACGGGCAAACAGCAGTTCCTGCTTTTCGCTGATGTCTGGCATCAGGTTACGCTTGAGCAAATCATGGGAAATCGCGGTTGATATCACCAACAGTAAACCGGCAGCCGTGGACAGGGCCGCTGCCAGACCACCGGCAGCAACCAGCGCGATAACCCAGTTCGGCAACTGGGCAATTTCCGGATTGGCCAGCACGATGATATCGCGATCGACGGTCAATTCGTTTACTTCCGGATCGGCAAGATACTGAATTCTGCCGTCATTGTTTTTATCCTCAAAACTGATCAGGCCGGTGTTCTCCCAGGTGGAGAACCAGCCCGGCATCTCACTGTACTCGGCATTACTGACCGTGTTGATAAGGTTAGTACGGGCAAAGGCCGCAATGGCTGGCGCGGTGGTATAGAGAATGGCGATAAACAGCAGTGCGTAGCCTGCTGACTTGCGTGCTGCCCTGACGCTGGGCACGGTAAAAAAACGGATGATGACATGGGGCAAACCGGCGGTACCCATGATCAGGGCCCCGGTAATAAACAACACATCCAGTGAACTGCGCACACTATCCGTATAAGCAGTAAAACCCAGCTCCTCATGCAGGCCATCCAGACGGTCAAGCAGATAGCCTCCACCATTGGCTTCCGTCAGTTCGGACCCGAAACCAAGCTGGGGAATGATATTGCCGGTCATGAGGATGGAAATAAAAACCGCCGGCACCATGTAGGCAAAAATCAGTACGCAATACTGGGCGACCTGGGTATAGGTGATGCCTTTCATCCCCCCCAGCACGGCATAGAAAAAAACAATTCCCATGCCGATTATCACTCCCAGATTGATATCCACCTCAAGAAAACGGGAGAACACCACTCCGACGCCGCGCATCTGACCGGCAACATAGGTAAAGGAGACAAAGATTGCGCAAAACACCGCTACCATGCGGGCAAACTGGCTGTAGTAGCGATCGCCAATAAAATCAGGTACGGTGAACTTGCCAAAATCACGCAGATACGGCGCTATCAGCAAGGCCAGCAGGACGTAACCTCCGGTCCAACCCATCAGGTACACCGAGCCATCACGCCCCATGTAGGAAACGATGCCTGCCATGGAAATAAAGGATGCTGCCGACATCCAGTCCGCTGCTGTTGCCAGGCCGTTTGCCAGCGGTGGTACATGCCCCCCGGCGATATAGAATTCACTGGTTGAACTGGCCCGGGACCAGATGGCAATACCAATATAGATGGCGAATGTTATGCCGACAGTCAGGTATGTCAGAGTTTGTAATTCCACGTCGTCAGTCAGCTTCTTTTATCAGAATTATCATTGCCAGCGCTTGTCAGTCGATGCGGTTTTCTTCTTCGAGAATATCTTTTTCTTCGTGATGGTATTTTTTATCCAGCCTGTCCATCAACTTGAGATAAACAAAAATAAGGATCACATAAATATAAATAGAGCCCTGCTGTGCCATCCAGAAACCAAAACCGAAACCGCCAATGCGAATCACATCAAGCTGATCGACAAAAATAACCGACATAAGAAAAGACACTACAAACCAGATGCCGAGCAGTATGCTCAGGATGCGGATATTTTCTTTCCAGTAGTGATTGTCGTTATTGGACATGAGGCATTTCCCGTTTGAACTTTATTTGCAGTGTTATCTCAGTCTCTGCTGATTTTCCCGTTCGGTGGAATTTAATTCCAGCACCTCTTCCCACAACTCGTTATACACGATGAAGCTGAGCACGTACTGGGCGATTTTCCACTCGCCGTTAATATTTTCCAGCACCCCGGAACCACGGAAATGACCTCCATTACTGTTACTGATACTTATTTCATCGAACCAGGCCACTGATCCATCGCTGGAAAAACTGATATTTTTATTAATCGAAGAATAGTCCCAGCCGCCGGCTGCAAAGCCCCTGGCAACATAGTCAGCAAAATCAGGCACCAGCGGCCAGCGTTCTTGTTCATCGGTGCCAATAAACACGGCATTATCAGTAAAATGGGCAAGGTAGCGTTCTGCATCTGCCTGCGCCGCTGCGTCATGAAAGTCATCCAGAATGGCAATGATTTGTCTCTCTTCCGAGGATCTTTCCTGGCTCAAGGACGGAAAGGATATCAGCCCCAACACGAAACTCATGATTATTATATTTTTATTCATCGTCTGACCTGCCAAGTCTTTGTTAAATAAATACGATGCAAAGTTTGTCCTGCAATCCATATTAACACTATCAAGCAAAGGGGCCAGAATCTTTGATTTTTCTGTCCATAAAAAAAGCCGGCGATCAGCCGGCTTTTCAAGACTACAGTCGCTTGTGGCAACTGAATACAGTCTTAAAGACTCAGGGTCTTTTCTGCACGGGAAATACCGGACACGCCGGTACGGGCAACTTCCAGAATGGTCGTGCCTTCCAGTGCAGCGATGAAGGCATCCAGTTTGTCACTGGTACCGGTCATCTGCACGATGTAAATCGTCGGTGTAACATCGACAATTTCACCCCGGAATATTTCTGTCAGACGCATGACTTCGGCACGTTGGGCGCCACTGACTTTAACCTTGATCAGCATCAGTTCACGCTCAACGTGAGAACCTTCGGTCAGGTCAACCAGTTTCACGACATCGACAATCTTGTTCAGATGTTTGACGATCTGTTCAATCTTGCGGTCATCACCAACCGTCGTCAGAGTCAGACGTGACAAGGTTTCATCGTCAGTCGGCGCTACTGTCAAAGAGTTGATGTTGTAGTTGCGTTGGGAGAACAATCCGACGACGCGGGACAGGGCGCCCGGCTCATTCTCCAATAATACGGATACTATTCGTCGCATCAGGTTCTCTCCGTTTTACTCAAAAACATTTCACTCATCGCGCCGCCCTTGATCGCCATCGGATACACATGCTCACTCTGGTCAACGGCTACATCGATGAATACCAGTTTGTCTTTTTTGGCAAAAGCTTCCGCCAGCTTGTCTTTCAGTTCACTGAGCTTTTCAATACGTACCCCTTCATGCCCGTATGCTTCAGCCAGCCTGATAAAGTCCGGCAGGGAATCGGCATAGGTACTCTGTGAATGCCGACCGCCATACTGCATATCCTGCCACTGCTTGACCATGCCCAGTGCTTCATTGTTCAGGTTGACAATTTTTACCGGCAAGGCGCATTGCTTGCAGGTAGCCAGCTCCTGGATACACATCTGGATACTGCCCTCACCTGTCACACAGGCAACCGTCGCATCCGGATAGGCCAGCTGCACACCCATTGCTGCCGGCAAACCGAAACCCATGGTGCCCAGACCACCGGAATTGATCCAGCGTCGCGGCTTGTCAAAGTGGTAATGCTGTGCGGCAAACATCTGGTGCTGACCCACGTCAGAAGTAATATAGGCATCACCATTGGTGACTTCATACAATGCCTGGATCACATGTTGCGGTTTGATGGTTTCACCTTCAGCAGCAACTTCCAGACACTTGCGTTCACGCCAGTGGTCTATCTTTTCCCACCATGTCTTCAGGGCTTCTTTGTCCACTTTGGTGGAAGAAGCCTTGATTTGCTCATTCATTTCCTTCAGTACCGCTTTGACCGGTCCGACAATCGGCACGTGTGCTGTGACTGTTTTGGAAATGGACGCCGGATCAATATCAATGTGCAGAATCGTCGCATTCGGACAGAATTTGCTGACATCAGAATTGGTCACCCGGTCATCAAATCGTGCGCCCACAGCCAGAATCACATCCGCTTCATGCATGGCCATATTGGCTTCATAGGTACCGTGCATACCCAGCATGCCGAGGAACTGTTTATCAGTCGCGGGGTAGCAGCCCAGTCCCATCAGGGTATTGGTGATCGGATAACCCAGGGAACGAGCCAGCCTGGTTACTTCCTCTGATCCCTCACCCTGAATCACACCACCACCGGCATAAATAATCGGCTTTTTCGCCGACAGCAATACTTCAACCGCTTTTTTGATCTGCCCGGTATGGCCTTTTTGCGGTGGTATGTAGGAGCGGATTTTCAGCGTTTCCGGGTACTCATAGGGATACTGTTCACTTGGCTCAGTGACATCTTTGGGAATATCGATAACAACCGGACCCGGACGGCCTGTCGTGGCGATATGGAAAGCCTTTTTAACAATGGACGGAATGTCTTCGGCTTTCTGCGCCATGAAACTGTGTTTCACCACGGGACGGGAAACACCAACCATGTCGGTTTCCTGAAAAGCATCCGATCCAATGGCATCGCGGGTAACCTGCCCGGAAATCACCACCATCGGTATGGAATCCATATAGGCCGTGGCAATACCGGTAATGGCATTGGTTGCTCCAGGACCTGAAGTCACCAGCACTACGCCGGGCTTGCCTGTCGCACGCGCATAACCGTCAGCCGCATGAGTTGCTGCCTGTTCATGGCGTACCAGAATGTGTTCGACTTTATCCTGATTAAAAATTGCATCGTAAATATGCAAGGCTGCCCCGCCGGGGTAACCAAAAATCAGCTCAACGCCTTCATCATGCAGGGCACGAATCAGCATGTCTCCACCAGATAACATTTCCACCGTTTTAGTCCTCTTTCATATTGTCTTTATGTTGCGAACCTGCAATTTTCGCAACAGCAAACGCAGCAAAATATTCATATGAACATGGTTCACAATGAACTTTGCTGAGCGAAATTCTGAAATTGGAGAGTTCTGGTTAAACTCCTGCGGACCTGTTTATATCAGGACCTTTCGGACCAATGCGAGATAACGCATCAGGGAACTGAATATGACCTTGCGTCAGGCCTACTGCTTTCAGTTGGGTCTTATGGGGTAATCACCAAGATTCTTATAGAATCGCTTGGGACTCGCCTGAACCGAAGGGTAATCAGTCAGTCTATCCACCAAATCCAGGCCGCCATTATGGTACTAATCAGCTTAATGTCAAGAAAAATACACTGTTCAGGGTCTCTGCCGTTGTGCTTGACGAGAGGATTACGTAAGCTGCGGTTTTCAATTCTGACAGGAATCAGTCGATCATGAAGTGTACAAGAAACAGATCTGTAATATGGGCTGCTGCCCTTGTTCTGCTTGGCTCCTTTGCTGCTGCCCAGCCACAACCCTCAGAACTGACACTGGTGGAAGTCCAGGATGACCTCTATGTTATCAGCAACCCTTTTGTTCCCGGCAATGTCACCGTTTTGCTGACGGATGAAGGCGTGATCATGGTAGACAACAAATTTGCCTGGGATTACGACAACATGATGGCCATGATTGGCACCCTGACAGATCAGCCGGTGAAATATGTCATCAATACCCATTATCATGGCGATCATACCGGTGGTAATGAGCAGGCCCAGAACGATGGTACTGTGGTCGTGGCCTCTGAGAATGCCCGTCTTAAAATGATTGAAGCCAGTCAGCCTGGCCTGCCCGATATCACTCTGGATGAACATGCCTTTGTGCATCTGGGAGGCAAAGTCGCAGAAGTATTCCGCTTCGGTCGCTCACATACTGACGGCGACGTGGTTGTGTATTTTCCTGAACACAGGGTACTGACAGCCGGTGACATGTTCACTTACGGTGCCAGTGTGCCACAATTGATTGACTATGCCGGTGGCGGTTCAGCCCGGGCCTGGACCCGTACTCTTGATGAAGTCCTGCGGCTGGATTTTGATACCGTGGTTCCCGGTCATGGGGATGTCACCAACAAAGCAGCAATGGCTGAGTTTCGTGATCAGACCCTGACTCTGCGTATTCAGGTTCGGGATATGCTGGCCAACGGCAGCTCACGCGCTGACATAGAGCAGATGCTCAGAAATGATTACAACTGGGCGGACCTGCATGTGCAGCGCGGCCTTGATGGGCTGATAGTCGAAGCACAGTAATCTCTTCACCGGATTAAAAAGCCTGCTGATGCAGGCTTTTTTTTGATCTCCGCTTCAGTCAACTCTTTCAGTCAACTCTTTCAAGCTGATTGGCCATACAGCCCGGACACCAGCTGCCTCTTGCTGATTAAAAAAGAAAAGCCCCTAAAAAAAATCGCAATCTTCAATCACCGGTTCCCGGGTTTCGAGCAATTGCTGCACCTGCTCACCATCCCACTGGTAGTAAAGCATATTGAACCAGGCAGGAACCTGATCACCAAACATCTCTTCCAGATCCTGCACCGGGTTTAATATCAGCATGGAACTGTCCCGGCGGTAACAAAATCCCAGGCTGCTGACCAGTTCAGGTGGCATGAATACTTCACCATTGTTCACATCAATCAGGGCAATCATCTGGCACATGGTGCCGCAGCCCCAGGAAGTGAGAATATAGTGCCCGGCAAAGTTAGCCGTTTCATTCAGGTTGTATTCCAACCGGGTACGAAAATTTCTGGCTTCAGGGTGGCTGTCAAAATCAATTGACTGTAAACGCTGCTCACCGGTGTTGACCGGAAAGTCGGCAAAAGCCGGCAAATCAGCATCTGCTGCCAACAAGGGCATGGATAGCAGCAGGCCTAACACACTATACTTGATCTTCAATTATTGAACTCCGCCTGGGATAAACATTACCGGGTGATGAAACTTCATTTTCCGGAATAAAGTGTCATGACGCAAGAAAGAGAAAATAAAACTGCCAAAGAGATTTCCCTGGTACTGGGCTCCGGCGGAGCAAGAGGACTGGCCCACATCGGTGTGATTCAGGAACTGGAAGCCGCCGGGCTGAAAATCAAATCAATCTGCGGCAGCTCCATGGGCGCATTGGTTGGCGGCATTTATGCCATGGGCAAGCTGGATGAATATGAGTCCTGGGTCAGAGGACTGTCCCAGTCCGATATCTTCTCCCTGCTGGACTGGAATTTTTCCGGTGGCGGACTGGTCAAGGGACAGGCCCTGATCAAAAAGCTCAGTGATCTGCTTGGTGAAAAGGATATTGAAGAACTGGATATCGACTTTACAGCGGTAGCAGTTAACCTGAATCGTTCAACGGAAGTCTGGATCAGTGAGGGCAAACTGTTTGATGCTATACGGGCCAGCATTGCCATCCCCGGTATTTTCACACCACATCAATACCGGGGCATGACACTGGTCGATGGCGGCCTGCTGAATCCTGTACCGCTTGCCCCTTCTTTAAAAACCATCAGTGATTTGACTGTCATGGTAGATGTCAATGCCGAAGAAACCAACCATTACCGGGAAAAGGATCTGGAGATTTCAGAGAACGGAAGACCGGCAATTATCAAATCCCTGGGCAGGCTTTTTAACAAAACCGGTAAAGCGGAAACCCAGAGCATGATCGAGATCATGTCGAAGGCATTTGAAATCACTCAGAATGCACTGACCCGGCATCATTTATCGCTTTATAAAGCGGATATCATGATCAATATCCCTCACACAATCTGCATGTTCCATGAATTTCACCGAGCCGGGGAAATTATAGAAATCGGCCGAAAAAAAGCCCGCAAGGTGCTTGAGGATATAGAAGGGTATTAATCAGTTCAGGCGGGCAGCAAGGTTTTCAGCCTGTTCCAGAATTCGCAGGACATTGCCGCTCCAGATCATGCCAATCTCTTCTTCACTGTATCCGCGCCTGACCAGCTCCAGCGTTACGTTAAAGGTTTCATCCGCTCCGTTCCAGCCGGCAATACCCCCACCACCGCCAAAGTCGGAGGAAATACCCACGTGTTCTACGCCGATCAGTTCCACGGTGTAATCTATGTGGTCCACCAGCTCGCTGACACTTGCCGTGCCACGACCCTCATTGAGATAGGTATCAAAGGCTACAATCTGCACCACACCGCCGTTTTCCTGAATGGCCAGTAATTGTTCATCGTCCAGATTTCTGGGATGTACGTAGACCCCGTTAACGCTGGAATGAGACGCAATGACCGGCGCAGCGGAATGGCGTGTCGCATCCAGCATGCTTTGCTTTGAAGCGTGTGAGATGTCTACCAGTATTCCCAGACGGTTCAGTTCATCGACAACCTGGTATCCGAAATCACTGAGGCCCTCATGTTCGCTGGGCACATCAGCAAAACGTTCCTGTGCCTGTGCCGAGTCGGCAATGTCATTATGGCCGTTGTGTACCAGGCCAAAATAAGCCGCTCCCCGCGCTTTAAACTCGGCCAAAGCGCTCAGATCCTGACCAATGGAAAAGCCGTTTTCCACCCCGATCATTGCCACCAGCTTGCCCTCGGCATAAAGCTGTCTTGCCTGACCTGCCGTTGTCGCCAGACCAATCTCATCCGGATACAGGTCCACCAGCCGATGAATCGCATCAAACTTGGTCAGGGCATCAGCCCTGGCTCCCAGGTAGGTACGATCATTACGTAATTCCTGCCCGACATAGACTATGAAAAATACATTATCCAGCCCGCCACTGCGCATGGTCTGCAGATTCACCTGAGCCTCAGCATCCAGCGGATCGTGTTCACTACTGGCAAAATTAAAAGGAATATCCACATGCGTATCCAGGGTCATCACCCGCTCGTGAATCGCCCGCGCCCGTTCCACCAGCTCGTCATCGCTGGCGGCAAACAGGTTCTGACTTAGCAGCAGAACCGAAAAGACAAGAATAAACTTTTTCATGGTTTACCTTTGTATATTGAATCCTTGCAAAAGCATACTATTCAAAATAAAGATTATCGACAGAAAAAAACAATTCAAACAGCTAATGTGGGAATTGTGCGCAGAATTAAACTCAGCACTGCTAGCTGCTAGTATTTTTATAGTAAAAAGTTAGAGAAAGCTGAATTTTCAGGAAGCGTCACGAGCGCTGTAACTTCAGTCGTTAATGCGTCAAACTATAAATGACGTAGTTTACGGCAAACCTATATGCCATCGCCGTCAAACTCTGCGGATAGCCCGGCGTATCAGCATGCTCCCAGGCATCACCCAGGTCCATGTTGTGATTAATGGCAACCATCAGTCGCCCCCTGTCATCATATATACCACGATAGGTCGGGTCTCTGCCGTCACGCTCCCAGGTGACGCCACGGCTTAGGGGGCTGATACCGGGTATCTGGATAGTAGGATCCAGTTGGTAGACAACCTGAAACACTTCATCATCGTGGGGAATATCGACCACAGGGCGGTCAGGAAAAATACGCTGCATGGTAGCCATGAAACCGCTCCACTCATAAGAGCCATGAAAATCATCAACGATCAGGAAGCCACCCTTGAGCAGGTATTCCCGCAATATGGCAATTTCTTCAGTATTCAGACTCCAGCCACCGACTTCCACGGCATACAGGAAGGGATAATCGAAAATATTTCGATCCTCCAGATTTATCAGCTGGCTGCCTTCCATATTACTCATGTTTACCAGCGAACCATCAACCTCGGTCAGCCGGGTTATACCATTCATGAAATAGTGTTCCGCTTCCGGCATATCAACTGTCCAGCCGCCGCGACCCCTGAAGTTGCCAGTCCCGTAGATCAGGCGGGCAAA
This sequence comes from Gammaproteobacteria bacterium UBA5109, assembly GCA_002414385.1. Classification (GTDB taxonomy): domain Bacteria; phylum Pseudomonadota; class Gammaproteobacteria; order Pseudomonadales; family Pseudohongiellaceae; genus UBA5109. The sequence goes on along the minus strand of DHZH01000003.1, from coordinate 206,945 downwards.
GTAAAACTCTGCCCCGTCCGGATCAGGGGGGACTGTTGAGAAACTTCTGGGCGTGTAAGGCCTGATCTGCGCCTGTGCTGAATCAAGCAGTAGCAGATTGACTGCAAACAGGACGAATATGGTAAGCAGACACTGCCGTAATTGAAACTTGATAGCCTTCTCCTGATTTATTGTCTTCACCAGCCAAATATAAACCAGCTGACTAAAGAAGAAAACTCCCGGTAAAATAGTTGCTTAAGCTATATTCAGCCTGACGCCGATATTCTCCAGCTGTTGTCTTTCCTGTTCCAGCCCGGCCAGGGTCAGCGGGTGCTTGTCCAGCCAGTCACCACTGAAGCTCAGCGTATAGCCTTGCTGGCTGACATGCAATCCAGGAATGGCATCAAGTTCCTCACGCCGTCTATGCAGCAGGGTTGCCAGGCGCAGGCATAATAGCAGCGGAACGAAAGCAGCAATGGCTGTTTCGTCCATATCCTCGAACTTCTGCTGATAAAGCCCTTTGCGGTGAGAGCGGACCAGGTTTGCCAGAATGTATTGCTCATAGCGGCCAAATCCGGCCATATCAGTATGCCGCAGAATATAGTAGCCATGATGATGAAAGCTGGAATGTGAAATGCTCAGGCCTATTTCATGCATCAAGGCTGCCCAGCGCAGTATTTTGGTTCGTGAAACCCCTGGCAGGGACGGTCCGTCGATCTGGCGCCAGAATTTCACTGCTGTGTCGGCAACCCGCCGGGCATGATCAATATCAACATTATATTGCTGAACGAGCTTTTGAATGGTTACTTCACGCGAATCGTGATCACTCAGACGGCCAATGGTGTCAAACAGCAGCCCTTCTTTCAGGGCATAATCCCCGACATGCATGGATTCAATCTGCAACTGATCAAAAACCGCCTTGAGAATCGCAATTCCGGCCGGCAATACAGTCCGGCGTAATGCCGGCACCTGGCGCAGTATTTTCCTGTTGCTCAACAAATCCCTGACTACCTGGTCCAGAGAGGCCCGGCTGATCACTGCCCCGCCGTCTTTATCCATGGTCAGGTCGGCAATTGCCCTGGCAGTTCCGGAAGTACCATAAACAATATCCCAGCCGGCTTTACGAAAGTTTTTACGCAAACCTTCAATTTCCGCACAGGCATTCAGATAAGCGGCATCAAAAAACTGCGACCCGATACCCTTGCTCTTTTTGCCCCCGAAGCGTTTGGTGAAACTGACACAGCCCATATTAAGGCTTTCCAGCAGCATGGGCTGGTGGCCTTCACCAATAATGAATTCAGTACTGCCACCGCCGATATCAATCACCAGCCGGCGCTTGTCATCATTGACAACAGAATTGGAAAGTCCGACATATACCAGACGGGCTTCCTCATAACCGGAAATAATCTGAATCGGCACACCAATGATCATCTCGGCTTTTTTTATAAAGTCGATCGAGCGGCTGGTACTGCGCAGGGTCTTGGTCCCAACGGCACGGATATGGGTAGCTGGAATATCCTGCAGACGTTCAGCAAATCGATGCAGGCAATCAAGTGCGCGTTTTTGTGTAACGGCACTGAGTTGGCCGTTTTTCCTGACGCCACGGGCAATCTGCACCATTTCCTTTTCACGATCGATAATTTCAAGTTGATCGTTCTGGATACGGGCTATCAGCATGTGGAAGCTGTTGGATCCCAGATCGACGGCTGCAAAATATGGTGATTCAGAACTTAATTGCACAATATTGTCTGATGTAAAAGCCGAACGGCGAAACTCATCCCCGAAAACCGCAGTCTACACTATGCCCGGGGCTTAATAGAAATGTAGTATTTACACGCTACACTATAGGTCCACTGTATCCGGGCATATTTAGAGGAAATTGGTATGTTCAAACTAAAAATCAATCCACTGTTGTTTGCCATCCCGCTGATCCTGATTATCGTAATCAGCATCCTCCTGCTAAGCAGGGACAGTCGCCTGCCTGGACTGAATACCACTTCACCCTGGTTTCGTGCCGGTCTGGAGTCACTGGAAAATGCCCGCAATAGACCAATCAACAATTCTGCCGGTGCAGCAAAAAACATCATCCTGTTTGTTGGTGATGGCATGAGTATGACCACCGTGACGGCTGCGCGCATTTTTGCCGGACAGCAGGCAGGTCAGAACGGAGAAGAACATGTCCTGAGCTTTGAGCAGTTTCCCTGGAGCGGCCTGTCCCGCACTTACAATACCAATCAGCAAACCCCGGATTCTTCCGGCACCATGACCGCCATGATGACCGGGATCAAGACCCGCGCAGGCGTCCTGAATATCCGTGAAGAAGTGGAACGGGCCTCTTGTGAAAATTATCTGGGTACAGCCAATGCAGATTTGATGACAGCCCTGGAACTGGCTGAAATAGCCGGCAAGGCTACCGGTATTGTCAGTACAGCCCGTCTGACACATGCGACTCCGGCAGCTGCTTATGCCAAATCCCCGGAACGTGACTGGGAAGCCACGACAAGCCCTGGTGAGGAAGATCCACCCAATGACTGTCAGGATATCGCCAGCCAGTTAATCGGTTTTGCCGGCCGCCTGCGAAATTCACTGAATACAACAAACACTGAAATAGACGGCATTGACCTGGCATTCGGCGGAGGCCGGGCCATGTTCTATGCCGAGGACCCGGAAAACCTGGTTGGCTTTGCCGAATCCACGGAGGAAGGTGCCCGGGAGGATGGGCGGAATCTGATACGTGAGTGGATCAATCAGGGTGGTATTTATGTCATGGACCAGGGCAGCTTTGATTTGCTCAGCAATGAAGAAAACCGCAATATTCTGGGACTGTTTGACTCCTCACACATGCATTTTGAAGCAGATCGCCACAATGATGAGGCCGGCGAACCCTCTCTGACAGAAATGACAATCAAAGCCATCGACATTCTGGAAGAAGACAGCGATGGTTTTTTCCTGGTGATTGAAGCCGGTCGTATTGATCACGCACATCACAACAATAATGCCTACAACGCACTCAATGAAACACTTGAGCTGTCCAATGCGGTGGCAGCTGCACTGGATGCAACGGATAGTGATGAAACCCTGATTATTGTTACAGCTGATCACAGCCATGTGATGACCATGGCGGGTTATCCGACACGGGGCAACCCGATTCTGGGTAAGGTGATCAGCAACGACGCAAGTGGAAATCCACAGGCAGAATATGAACTGGATAATAATGGCCTGCCCTATACTACGCTTAACTACATGAATGGTCTTGGCTTTGCCGATCTGGAGGAACGCACAGACGGCAATTATCCCAGGCTGGAACTGGAAGAAGGCGAAGAGCCACCGCCCTTACCCGGACGTGTTGACCTGAGTAATGTGGATACCGAAATACCGGGCTTTCACCAGGAAGCCTTTATTCCATTTCGTGACGGTGAAACCCATGCCGGTGAAGATGTTCCCATTTATGCCAGTGGCCCGGGTGCGCATCTGTTAAGCGGCTCAATCGAACAGAATGTGATTTTCCACGTGATGAATTTTGCCGGTAATCTGCAGCAACTTGCTGAAGAAGCGCTGGAATAAGTTTTACTGGAGGAGTCCTGCTTCGGCGAGCTTGTCATTAACCCACCGTAAGCGAACCGAAGCTGGAGGCCAGTCTACCCGATGTTCCAGCGCCTTACGATAATCATCCGCAGCCGCCATCATGTCACCATTTTCTTCATGCGCCATTCCGCGATCCAGGTAGGCAATATGAAGATTGGAAACCCGAAGCTGGATTGCATGACTGTAATCTTCAATGGCTTTATCAAAATCGCGCAGAAAGTGATAAACAATTCCGCGACTCAGATAAACTTCAGCTAGCTCGGGGCTGATTGAAAGTGCTTCGTCATAATCAGAAAGAGCTTCTGCAAGCTCACCTTTTGCAGCATGTAGAATGCCGCGATTGGCCAGGGTGGCAGCCCGGTCATGCGTACTGAGTCCGTCATCTTCCAGAGCGCGATTGCACTCCCCGATATTGTCAGTACTGATTCCGACCTTTTCGACAGTGGAGATTATGTCCGCTTCAACGAAACATCTAAACGCGGCTTCATTTTCGTTTCCCACACGAATACCCTGTGCCATACTCAAGGAGCACACAGGCATTAAAATCAGGGTAAATTTTATAATTCCTGCAAGTTTCAAAATGTAAAAATACCCCTGAAAAAATAGTAGAAAACCCGATCCATTAAGCCGGAAATCATAACCATCAGCCTTAAAAAAGTAAAATTGAAAATGAGGAAAAACCAAGGAGTCTAAAAATGCTTAAGCCCTGGATTACCCTGCAAAGCCGCGAAGTTTACCGCAACCCGTGGATTCGTGTACGTGAAGACCAGGTGCTTACCCCGCAGGGTAAACCGGGGATTTACGGCGTTGTGGAAGCCAAACCTGCAATCGGTATCGTAGCACTGGATGATGCTTTGGAAACTTTTCTGGTCGGGCAGTACCGTTACCCGCTGGAAACTTACTCCTGGGAAATACCTGAAGGAGGAGCCGAGAAAAATGAAAGCCTGCTGGATGCAGCAAGACGCGAACTGCGTGAAGAAACAGGCCTGGAAGCTGAAAAGTGGACTGCACTGGGTGAGATTTATACCAGTAACTGTTTCACTAATGAACGTGCGTATGTCTTTGTAGCAGAAAACCTGAAACAGGGTGCCGCCCAACCTGACCCAACGGAAGAATTGCAGATTAAAAAAATTTCTTTCAGTAAAGCCTGGCAAATGGTACTCGATGAGGAAATCAAAGACTCACTGGCAGTGATTGCCCTGATGCGCGTTCATCAGATGTTGCAAAATGAAAAGCGACTGTAAGGCGAAGCTTTGGTGTTCAGCATAAAAGTGTCTGAGTCATCACTCCGACACTTCTAAGCAATTTTTATACAAATTTACCTTTGTGCAGGCTTTTCTCAAGCTGCCTTTTTGGAAAAACTGACCTGTTCACCATCAAGTTTCGCCAGGATAGTATCACCGGGAACAAAGCCTCCCGACAGTACCTGCTGCGCCAGCGGATTTTCAATCCAGGTCTGAATTGCCCTTTTCAATGGCCGGGCACCATAAACCGGATCAAAACCCAGACTGGCCAGTTTATCCAGCACATCTTCGGACATTTCCAGCTTCAGGTTATTGTCTGCCAGCCTCTGTTCCAGAAGCTCCAACTGTATTTCTGCAATCCCCCGAACCTGTTCACGGGCCAGCGGATGGAATACCACCAGCTCATCGATGCGGTTAATAAATTCCGGCCGGAAATGTTTACCTACTACATCCAGCACAGCATTTTTAACCGAGGAGTAAGACTTATCATAGGCTGAATCCTCGCTCATCATATCCTGTATCCGGTCTGAACCCAGGTTGGAGGTCATGACCACCACTGTATTACGGAAATCCACGGTTCGTCCATGACCGTCCGTCAGACGACCGTCATCCAGCACCTGTAATAATATGTTGAATACATCCGGATGCGCCTTCTCAATCTCATCGAGCAACAGTACGGCATAGGGCCGCCTGCGGACCGCTTCGGTCAGATAACCGCCCTCTTCATAACCGACATAGCCGGGGGGCGCACCGATCAGTCGGGCAACTGAATGCTGCTCCATAAACTCGGACATATCGATACGCACCATGGCATCTTCCGTATCAAATAAAAATTCTGCCAGTGCCTTGCACAGTTCAGTTTTACCCACACCGGTAGGGCCAAGAAACAGAAAGGAGCCATTCGGCCGACGTGAATCTGACAGACCCGAGCGCGAACGCCGTACCGCATTGGAAACCGCATTGACTGCTTCATCCTGACCAATGACTCGCTGATGCAGGGCATCTTCCATTCGCAGTAACTTCTGCTTTTCGCCTTCAAGCATGCGTGACACCGGAATACCGGTCCAGCGTGCAACTACCTGGGCAATTTCCTCGTCAGTCACTTTGTCGCGCAGCAGTTTCATCTCAATATTTTCTGAACTTGAAGCGGCTTCCAGTTTTTTCTCCAGCTCGGGAATCTTTCCATACTGCAGCTCCGACATTCTTGTCAGGTCAGAAGCACGACTGGCAGCCTCAAGGTCTATTCGCGCCTGCTCCAGTTCACTTTTAATCTTCTGAGCGCCATGCACTGTCGCTTTTTCGGCTTTAAGTATTTCATCAAGATCGGCAAATTCGGCTTCCAGTTTCTGAATATCTTCTTCGACTTTCTTCATGCCTTTTTTCGAGGCTTCATCCGTTTCCTTTTTCAGGGCTTCCCTTTCTATCTTTAACTGAATCAGGCGTCGTTCCAGTCGATCCATCTCTTCCGGTTTGGAATCTATTTCCATACGAATCAGGCTGGCCGCTTCATCAATCAGGTCAATTGCCTTGTCCGGCAACTGGCGGTCAGTGATATAACGCTGGGATAACTTGGCAGCTGCAATAATTGCAGAGTCAGTAATGTTTACGCCGTGATGCACTTCATAGCGTTCCTTCAGGCCACGCAATATGGCAATCGTATCTTCTTCATTGGGCTCTTCGACCAGGACTTTCTGGAAACGTCGTTCCAATGCTGCATCTTTTTCAATATATTTTCGGTATTCATCCAGAGTGGTCGCCCCAACACAGTGTAGTTCGCCTCTGGCCAGTGCCGGTTTAAGCATATTACCGGCATCCATGGCGCCTTCCGCCTTGCCGGCCCCGACCATGGTATGAATTTCATCAATAAACAGAATGACCGAACCTTCCTGCTTGGCCAACTCATTCAGGACGGCTTTCAGGCGCTCCTCAAATTCACCACGAAATTTGGCCCCGGCAATCAGTGAGCCCATATCCAGCGAGAGAATGCGTTTGTCTTTCAGGCCTTCCGGGACTTCACCGTTAACGATACGTTGTGCCAGCCCATCAACGATTGCAGTCTTTCCAACCCCCGGCTCGCCAATCAGGACAGGATTGTTTTTGGTACGGCGTTGCAGGACCTGAATAGTACGGCGGATTTCATCATCCCGGCCGATGACCGGATCCAGTTTTCCTGCTTCAGCGCGGGCAGTGACATCAACGGTAAATTTTTCCAGTGCCTGATAGGCGCCTTCAGCTTCCGGATCATCAACGACAGCCCCGCCACGCAGGTTTTTAATGGCATTTTCCAGTGCCTGGGGAGAAACCGAGAATGAATTCAGCAACTTGCCCAGCTCTCCTTTATCCTGCATGCAGGCCAGCAATACATTCTCGCTGGAAATAAACTGATCACCATTTTGCTGGGAAAGCTTGTCAGCAACATTTAGCAGGCGGGCCAGCTCCTGGGACAGGTTCACATCGCCTCCACTGTCGCTGACCACTGGCAGCCCGTCGATAATACGCTGCAGCCCTTCTTTCAGTTTGGGAATGTCAAAACCGGTCTGCATTAACAGCGGACGAATGGTGCCCCCCTTCTGGTCAAGCAGGGAGCTGAGTAAATGCACCGGCATGATCTGATTATGATCCTTGCCCACAGCCAGAGACTGTGCATCTGCCAATGCCAATTGTAACTTGTTGGTCAATTTATCCATTCTCATGGTGTCTTCCTCAAATCCAGGGACAGCTATACTCCCTACTAAGTGGGGCTGTAATGCCCTTATTCAAGTCTTTGATGCTTACCGGGCTGGCCCATTGCTTGACTATTTGATCGACATCAAGCCGTTACAAGGCGCAGCTTTTAGCAGGCAGGAATATTTCGTCTGCAAACAGCGCCAGCAGTGCATTTCAAGGCTTTCCCCTTAAATAGCATTAGCATATTCAGGTGAAGACTTTTATACTCCCAGACCAGTTTTGAGTAACAATCCGAGTGGTTTCCTGCGTTATGACCTATTGTGTCGCCATTTCCGTCAACACTGGCATGGTGTTCTGTTCTGATTCCCGAACCAATGCCGGTGCTGACCAGGCCAGCACCTACAGCAAGATGTTTCGATTTGAACTCGGACCGGAACGGCAATTTGTGGTGCTGTCTTCGGGTAATCTGGCTACCACCCAGGCGACCATGCACCAGCTTAAGAAAGATATCAAAACCCAGGCCGCAGTCAGTCTCAATACCGTCAGTTCCATCAGCGAGGCTGCTGACTATCTGGGCGACGTGAGCCGTTCCCAGCAGGAAAAGCATGGCACCACCGGGCCGACCTTTGAGGCGAGCTTTCTGCTTGGCGGTCAGATCATGGGTAGTCCACCACGCATTGTGCTGGTCTACCCGGAAGGCAATCATATTACCAACTCCAGGGACACGCCCTATTTGCAGATCGGTGAAAGCAAGTATGGTAAACCAATTCTGGATCGCATCATTAAACCGGATACTTCACTGGAAACGGCGGCCCTGTGTGCTCTGGTATCCATGGACTCTACCATGCGCAGTAACATCACTGTCGGCCCACCGATTGAAGTCATGATTTACCACACAGATTCGTATGTTTTGCAGACCTATCACCGCTTCGAAGAAGACAGTGAATTTTTGCGCGAACTGAAAAAGGCCTGGGACAAACGACTGAAAGAAGCTTTTCATCAGTTGCCTCCCCTGACCTGGGCTTCCAACTGGGACAATAACACTGACAATTCGAATGTGAGCTACTAGTTTGCCACATTTCTGCATAGCACCATGACTATCAAAGTTGCTATACAACACCACACCGCTTATCAGTTTGATAAGCCTGTTGAGATCCTGCCACATGTCCTGAGATTGCGACCGGCTCCTCATTGCCGTATGCCCATCCAGGCTTATTCCCTCAAAGTGGAACCCGATTCGCATTTCATTAACTGGCAGCAGGACCCCTTTGCCAATCACCTGGCACGGCTGGTATTCCCGGAAAAGTCACGCAAGCTATCTTTTAATGTTGAAGTCATTGTTGACATGACTGTCATCAACCCCTTTGATTTTTTCCTGGAAGAAGGTGTGGAGACTTTCCCCTTTCGCTATGAGAAACAGTTAAAGAAAGACCTGGCGCCTTATCTGCAGATTGTGGAAAAAGGCCCCTTGCTGATGAAATGGCTTAAAAAAGTTGACCGCTCAAAAAAACCGACCATCGATTTTCTGGTGGCAATCAACCAGATGTTGCAGGGTGAAATTGGCTACCTGGTTCGCATGGAGCCCGGTGTCCAGACCTGTGAAGAAACCCTGAACCTGAATTCCGGTTCCTGCCGGGACAGTGGCTGGCTGCTGGTACAGATTCTGCGACACCTCGGCCTCGCTGCCCGTTTCGTTTCCGGCTACCTGGTTCAGCTGGCTCCGGATCAGAAAGCACTGGATGGCCCTTCCGGACCGGAAAAGGATTTTACTGACCTGCATGCCTGGGCTGAGGTGTTTATTCCCGGCGCCGGCTGGGTGGGACTTGATCCAACTTCCGGCCTGTTTGCCGGAGAAGGCCATATTCCTCTGGCCTGTACTCCTGACCCCAACAGCGCAGCGCCGATCACCGGTTCTACAGCTCCCTGTAAAGTCGAATTCGAATTCAGTAATCAGGTAAGCCGCATTCATGAAGACCCGCGTGTTACCAAACCCTATTCAGAATTGCAGTGGAGCCGGATTGAAAAGCTTGGTGAAACAGTCGACAAACAACTGCTCAAACAGGACATTCATCTCACCATGGGTGGTGAGCCGACTTTCGTGTCGATTGACGACATGGAAGGAGAGGAATGGAATACCAAGGCCCTGGGCAAAAACAAACTCAAACTGTCGGAAAAACTACTACAGTCCCTGAAGCAGGAGTTTGCTCCGCAGGGCTATATCCATCATGGCCAGGGGAAATGGTATCCCGGCGAACAATTGCCACGCTGGGCATTGGGTATTTTCTGGCGCACTGACGAAAAACCCCTGTGGCATGAACAAGGTTTTCTGGCCAGTCCTGAGGATGATTCCAGCGTGCCAAAAAACGCTTCCCAGCGTTTTATCCAGACCCTGGCAGAGAATCTCGGGCTGGATAAACGTTTTATTGTCCCGGCTTATGAAGACCATGAATTTTATTTGCATAAAGAAGGGCAGCTGCCGAAAAACGTCAAAGTAACGGACAGCAAACTCAAGGACGCTCAGGAACGGCAGCGTCTGCGCAAGGTTTTTGATCAGGGACTGACAACAAAAATCGGTTTTTCCCTGCCCCTGTCATGGCAAGGCGATGAAGATGACGGTCACTGGATCAGTAGTCGTTGGCAATTCAAGCGCGGCAAAATGTTCCTGATCCCGGGCGATTCATCAATGGGATACCGGATGCCGCTGGAAAGCCTGCCCTGGGAAGTTGAAAGGGAATATGACTTTACCCGCGACCCTTTTGATGACAAAAAAGCGCTCAATTATCCCCTGAACAGTCGGCAGAAGAAAAAAAGCAAAACAGCTGCGCAGAAAAAGTCCTTCACGGAAAAAATTATTCATACAGCATTATGTGCCGAGGTCAGGGACAGCAAACTGTATGTCTTCATGCCGCCACTGACCCAGCTCGAGCACTACCTCAGCCTGCTGGAACAGGTAGAGCAATGCGCCAAATCCCTGAATTTACCGGTAATCATTGAAGGCTATGAACCGCCACGCGATACCCGCCTGAAGAAACTCATGATTACACCAGATCCTGGCGTTATCGAAGTCAATATCCATCCCGCTGCTTCCTGGCAGGAACTGGTAGACAATAACCGTATTCTTTATGAGCAGGCCCGTCAGTGCCGTCTGGGGACGGAAAAATTCATGCTGGATGGCAAGCATACCGGTACCGGTGGCGGCAATCATGTCACCCTGGGTGGTGCTGAACCATCCCAGAGCCCTTTTTTGAAACGTCCTCACCTGCTGGCCAGCATGCTGCGCTACTGGCAGAACCATCCCAGTCTTTCCTATCTGTTTTCCGGCCAGTTTATTGGCCCTACCAGTCAGGCTCCCAGAGTGGATGAAGCCCGTGACGACAATTTGTACGAACTGGAAATTGCCCTGCAGCAATTACCTGACGGGGAAGTTGATCAGCCCTGGATTATTGACCGGATCCTGCGCAATTTCCTGATTGACCTGACCGGCAATACTCACCGTGCCGAATTCTGTATAGATAAACTCTATGCCCCGGGCAGTTCCACAGGCAGGCTTGGTCTGGTCGAATTCCGTAATTTTGAAATGCCCCCGCACTGGCAGATGAGTCTGGTGCAGTTACTCCTGCTGCGTTCCCTGCTGGCCTGGTTTGCCAACAAGCCCTATAAACAAAAACTCATCCCCTGGGGTGAGCAACTGCATGACCGCTTCATGCTGCCCTATCATATCTGGGATGATATGCGCTGGGTGGTGGATGACCTGAACCAGGCCGGTTTCAAATTCGAACTGGAATGGCTGCTGCCCTTCCAGGAATTCCGCTTCCCGCATTACGGCAGAGTCCATGTTGCCGGCCTGCAGATCGATGTCCATGGTGCAATTGAGCCCTGGCATGTTCTTGGTGAGGAATCCGGAGCCCAGACCACATCCCGCTATGTTGATTCTTCCGTCGAGCGTCTGCAGGTCACGGTCCAGGGCATGAGCGGGGAAAGGCTGGTTCTGTGCTGTAATGGCCGACAGATTCCGCTGCAGCCGACTGACCGTGAAGGCGAATATGTTGGTGGTATTCGTTACAAGGCCTGGGCGCCCTATTCTGCCCTGCACCCGACCATTAAAGTCCACACGCCCCTGGTCATTGATGTGGTTGACAGTATGAACCAGCGCTCACTGGGAGGCTGCCAGTATCATGTTTCGCATCCGGGTGGCCGTAATTACGAGACTTTTCCGATCAATGCCAATGAAGCAGAAGCCCGCCGGGTAGCGCGTTTTATGGCGCACGGCCATAAGCAGGGACAATTCAAGCTGCGTTCCGAAGCACCTTATGCGGGACGCCCCTGCACGCTGGATTTACGCTACCTGGATTTATAGCGCTGCTTTCATCAATCCCTGCGCCAGAGCAGGCTGAGTAAACGGCCCTGCCCTTCACCATCTCGCCTGTAGGAATAAAACCGTTGTGCATCACAATAGGTACACAGGCCGCCGCCATGGATATTGGCAGCATTGATGCCGGCCCTTAGCAGCCTGATTCGGGCCAGCGCATAGAGATCCGCCTGCCATTTTCCTTCCCGCTTACCCCTGAGAAATGCTGCCTCAGTCTGCCCACTGTCGGCAGGATCGGAATGCTGCAGAAAAATCTCCCTGACCTCAGGGCCCACTTCAAAATGACAGGCTGCAATCGCCGGGCCTAGCCAGACCAGTATCTCCGCCAGAGATGTTTTGCAGTTTGCCAGTGTATTTTCCAGTACGCCTGCAGCCAGTCCACGCCAGCCGGCATGGGCCAGTGCCAGCTCCCTGCCATCCGCACTGCTGAAAAATACCGGCAGGCAATCCGCCGTGCGCACAACACAGGTAAGCCCGCTACTTTGGGTATAAATGGCATCGGCCTCGACCTGTTCCTCTATGACATTATCAAGCCGGAATACTCTGGCGCCGTGTACCTGTTGCAGGAATTGCGCTGGTTGCTGCTGCAGAAAAGCCTCCGCTGCATTTTCTCGGGTACTGACCATAGCCATGACATTTTCGGGTGCCGGCCAGTCAGGCAGTATCAGGCCTTCAGTGTTCACAATCCCGCTCCAGTATCTGTAGCAAGACTTGCATATCCTCCGGCAATTCTGCTTCCCAGCTTACACTCTCCTGCGTGAGGGGATGCTCGAAACCAAGTTTCCAGGCGTGCAGGGCCTGGCGCTTGAAGTGCTGCAGCTGGCTGATCAGCTCCGGACTGGCAGCTTTCGGAAGCTTCAGCCGGCCACCATAAAGCGGGTCACCCACCAGGGGATAACCCAGATGTGCCATATGGACACGAATCTGATGCGTACGCCCGGTTTCCAGTTGCAGTTTCAGCAAGGTGTGGGCCCGGAATTTCCGTTCCACCCGATAATGAGTGATGGCTTCCTTTGCACCGGAGCCATTTACAACAGCGCGTTTGGTCCGTTGAACCGGATGTCGACCCAGGGAGACATTCACTTCTCCGCCCGCGGTAACCAGCCCACAGACGACTGCCTGGTACTGGCGCTTGACCTTTCTTGCCTGAATCATCTCGACCAGACGCTGATGAGTCTGCAGGGTTTTGGCGACTACCATCAGGCCGCTGGTGTCCTTGTCCAGCCGATGGACTATGCCTGCCCGGGGAACATGTTCGAGCTCCGCACAATGATGCAGCAAGGCATTAAGCAAGGTACCACTGTAGTTACCTGCAGCAGGATGTACCACCATGCCGGCTTTTTTATTGATAACCAGGATGCCCTCGTCTTCATATACTATATTCAGCGGCAGTGCTTCTGCCTGCCATTGCTCCTGAGTCTCAAGCTTGGCATTCAGGGTAAGATCCTCACCGCCAAGCAGTTTTTGCTTGTTCTGGCCGGGTTCACCGTCAACCAGCAATTTGCCATCTTTTATCCACTGTTGCAGCCTGGCCCGGGAAAAATCCGGAAACAGCGCAGCTGCTGCCTGATCCAGCCTGTAACCGGCATGGGCGATGTCTACCTGAGCTTTCTGGGAAACCTTTTGCATGCTTTTTTGTCTATAGTGATAATTGCAGTTAACAGGCGGTACATAGTACACGGGTCTGTTACAATGTCGATTTTAACCGCAGAGTATTTATAGCGGGAAGCAGATAAAAAACCAGGGCATTGATTGTCCTTAATTTATTGATAAAAAGCACAGCAAAGCAGTAAGCAAACAGAGCAGCGTGAAAAAATTACTCTCAACAAGCCTCATTTCCCTAAGCCTGATCCTCAGCGCCTGTAGTTCGGATGATGAAGTAATCGGTTCCACCGAAGAATACTTCTATAACGAAGCGGTTGAAGCCATGGAAAACAATGACTGGCAGCTGGCTATAAGTATTTTTCAACAGCTTGAAGCACAGTTTCCTTTCGGACAATACGCAGCCCAGGCCCAGATTGAACTGGTATATGCCTATTATCAGGATGGTGAAGCAGAACTGGCACGTGCTGCCGCTGACCGATTTATCCGCCTCTATCCTGATGACGACAATATTGACTATGCCTACTATATGAAAGGGCTGGCCTTCTATACTGAAGATGCCAGCTTTCTGGGGCGCTGGTTACCGACCGACCCGAGCAAACGTGATCCGGGTAATGCCCGTGAATCTTTTGCAGATTTTTCGCAGCTGATTACCCGCTTTCCCAACAGCCCCTATGCAGCTGATGCCAGGGCACGCATGATTTATCTGCGCAATCTGCTGGCCAGCTATGAAATCCATGTTGCCGAATTTTATATTGAACGGCAGGCTTATCTTTCCGCCCTGAATCGCGCCAGGTACGTTGTGGAAAATTATCAGGAAGCCCCTGCTGTCCCCAGAGCACTGGAAATAATGACCGAGATGTACCTGCGTCTGGGCCTGGATGATCTGGCAAATAACAGCCTGGATATTCTCAAAAGCAATTTTCCTGACAGCGGCCAGCTGGATGAAAATGGTAATTTCATTGTCAACACGCAAATCACAGATCCTTCCGTGCTCTATACCATGACATTTGGTGTGCTGGGTTCCAACCGGCGTGATACACCACTGGCGCCAACCCGGCGTCCGGACAACAATGAAGGCGCTTTCAGTTTTGAAATTCCGCAGGAACAGCGTGACCGTTCGCTACTGAACATTCTGACGCTGGGGATGCTCGGCGATCCCGGTACACGCAACCCCATGGATGAAATTGAAGCTGAACTGGAAGACGAAGTCGAAGCAGTAGAGAATTAATTCAAGCAGATACCGGAAAAAATGGTAGTGCCTCAGTTTGAATGCTGCTATTAAATTTAGTGAAAGGCTGGCTTCTATATTCTGTGACCGTCTGGCGACATGGCCGGAATTGCTCCTGCAATTCTCGGCATTTCCACCATCCATGGCGGTCAGATGTCGCCAGCCGAGCCTGTACAGGGATGTACGGTTTTTGGCGTGTCACGGAATATAGAAGCCAGCCTTTCACAGGTCCAACTTATCAATTCAAACTGGGATGCTACCGAAAAAATTGCTTACTTTTTCTCGTATTCTTTCCAGTAATCACTCACCAGGCTTTTCATCTCCCGCCGCATCAGCATGATTCCCAGTAAATTGGGCAGGGTCATCAGGACCACAGCCACTGCCGCGAAGTTCCAGACGATAGTGGTATCTGCAAATGAGGCGATAAAAAAGGCCATACAGTAAATAATCCGGTATGGCATCACTGCCTTGAAACCGATGAGATAAATAATTGCGCGGTCACCGTAATAAGACCAGGCAATGGCCGTGGAAAAGGCAAACAGTGCCAGTGAAATGGAAACGATGTACTGCCCGTTTTCCCCGAACAGGCCCATGCCAAACGCGGCTGTGGTTAAAGCGGCAGAATGTAGTAAGGAGCGACCCTGCAAAGTGATTTCCGGGTCCTGAATCTGCCCGTCGATTATCACAAGCTCACCGCTAAAAGCTTCTGCATTACGCAGTACTCGAACATCCTCGGCAAAGGAACGCGCATGTATGATGGTTAATGGCGAATTCTGAATCTCACCTGCAAGGACATCGACCGAGCCGCTGTAGAGGCTGATATTGTCATCACCACGCATCAGATAAGCGGCTATCTGCTCACGGTCGGCCAACACCTCTTCCTGATAAAGGCCATCCAGAAGCAGCAGATCCGCCGATTCAAATTCATGCTCGAACTTCTGGCTCCAGGCACCGGAAGACAGAATAACCAGGCCGGTGACCGTGCAAATTATCAGTGTATCAATGAAAGGCTCAAGTAATGAGACCATACCCTCGGAAACATGTTCATCCGCTTTTGCGGAGGCGTGAGCAATTGCTGCCGAACCCTGACCAGCTTCATTGGAAAACAGCCCTCGTCCGACACCGCGATTAAACGCAAAGGCGAATGTCGCACCCAGGAAGCCGCCTGTTGCTGCTGAGCCACTGAAAGCATCACTAAAAATACTCAGAAAAGACGGAATGATGTTGTCATAATTCACGATGATCACAGCCAGAGCGCCAATCATGTAAAAGCTTGCCATGGTAGGTACAATCGCGGCGGCGACATGGGCGATTCTTCTAATGCCGCCAACGATGACCAGTCCCAGCAGAACTGAGAGCACAGCGCCGGTAATAATCGGGGTTACTCCAAAGCTGGTTTCGATACTGCTGGCGATATTATTGATCTGTGGCAGATTGCCGGTGCCAAACGAACAGATCACTGTTGCAACCGCAAAAAACATCGCCAGCCAGTGCATCTTCAGACCATGCTCCATGTAATACATCGGGCCGCCCGCCATGGTGCCATTTGCAGCTTTTACACGATATTTATGCGAAAGGCTGACTTCCACCATCTTGGTTGCCATACCCAGGAATGCGGTCATCCACATCCAGAACAGAGCGGCAGGACCACCGATAAAGATTGCCAGTCCGACACCACCAATATTACCCGTCCCTACTGTGCCGGATAATGCCGTGGAAAGTGCCTGAAAGTGAGTCGTATCACCCGGGTCGTCGGATTTTTCATATTTGCCCCTGAGGACAGCCCAGGAATGGGTAAAAAAACGTAGCTGAGGAAAACGCAGATATATGGTAAAAAACAAACCAACGCCAAGAAGCACAAAAGGGAACCAGGCAGAACTGCCAAGGTAACTGTCAAGCAAGAGGAGAAAGGAATTAAAGCCATCCATTCCTGCTCATGTTATAACTTCATCTGCCATTAAACAATTACTACTTGTAACCATGCAAAAGCAATACATCACTGCCGGCAGCCTGCTCAAGGATGCATTTGAATTAGCCCTGCAAATTCTGGAAAGCGGGTTCGAGCCTGATTTGATTATTGGAGTCTGGCGTGGTGGCACCCCTGTTGGCATTGCAATTCAGGAAGCATTCGAGTTTGCCGGCATCCAGAGTGATCATATTGCAATACGTACGTCTTCCTATACCAGTATCGGCAAACGCACGCGTGTTACGGTGCATGGCCTGGATTATTTGCGCCGTCATTTCAGCGCCAATGAGTCATTACTGCTGGTTGATGATGTATTCGATACCGGCTTGAGTCTACAACAAGTGATTCGTGAATTAAGTGACATCTACCAGAATGATCTGCCACAAATAAAAATTGCCACTCCCTATTTCAAGCCACTGAATAATCAAACCAAGCGTCGGCCTGACTTTTTTCTACATGAAACCGATCACTGGCTGGTATTTCCCCATGAACTGGTCGGGCTCAGTGATGAGGAAATTCTGCAAAACAAACCGGATATGGGTACCACCAAACAGCGGCTTCTACTGGCGCGGCGATAAATAAGACCACATTAAGCCTGCCAAATTGACCTGAGTTCAGCTAGAATCATCCTTAGCTGTTTTAGCAGCAATCCGACAAACAGCCTTTAAAATTTTTCCATGACCTATTCATGACCTATTGCATAGCCATTTCAGTAAACCAGGGTATTGTGTTCTGTTCAGATTCACGCGACAGCCTACAGACTGACAAAACAATTACACAGAGTAAAATGTTCCGCTTCGATCAGGCTGCAGACAGGCAGTTTGTGATTCTGACTGCAGGTAATCTGAGTACTGCACAGGCAAGTATCAATCAGCTGTACAGTGATATTGAACAGAATGCTGAAATAAACCTTAATAAGGTCAACACCATTGCCGAAGCTGCAGAATATGTTGGCAATGTTTATCGTAACCAGCTTGACCAGTTTGAACCGATTACGCCGGAACTTGAATCAACCTTTTTACTGGGCGGACAGATTCAGGGAAGTCATCATCGGGTGGTAAAAATTTATCCGGCAGGTAATAACATAACCAGTTCAAAAGACACGCCCTTTTTACAAATCGGTGAAACCAAATACGGCACACCAATTCTGGACCGCATCATCAGCAGGGGCACAACGCTGGATACAGCGACTCTTTGTGCGCTGGTTTCCATGAGCTCGACCATGAACAGTACCGAGAGTGTCGGTGCACCCATAGAACTCCTGCTTTACCAGGCTGAGAGTTTCAGGCTGGAGAATTATCACTGTTTTGACCATGACAGTCAGTTTCTGCAAAATCTTGGTAGGGAATGGGCAGACAAATTGCTCAATGCCTTTAATCAGATGCCTCCTCTTGCCTGGGCATCAAGCTGGGATAAGATATCCGACAGTAGCAGCGGGATTTATTGAGGCAGTTCTGATCAGGCAGCTTCTTCCTGTCTGATTTCCGAATTGAACCAGATCCGGGTGATCTCCTCGTGAATATCAGCGATGGAAATCTGTAATTCATCGATAAACTCCAGCAGTCCTTTTTCTACCAGGCTATCAACCTTCGCATCAATGGAAATGCGTTTTACCCGGGCCACAGCACGAATTACATCATCGTTATTGGGTAATTTTTCCAGATGAAACACCAGTTCTGACAGGCAAAACCCTATGGAGCGGGGGAATTCCTCATCCTGCAACAGGAACCTGACCACCTTCCTGCCGCTGACCCGGTTCTGTACCTGTTGCCGATAAGCCTGAAAAGCACCCAGACAACGCAGGACATTCATCCAGACAATATTCTCGTATGGTTCCAGGGATACACGCTCCTGGCTTTTTGAAGAAAATTCCGGCAAGAGGTTAATGGAGCCGACATCAACCAGACGACTGGTCATGTCCGCTCTTTCCAGTTTGCGCCCCAATTCTATAAAGGAGTAGGCCTTGTTATGACTCATACTGCTGACAAACAGGCCCTCGATACGCTGGGAATCTGTAATAATTTCTTCCAGCAATTGATAACGGGCAGCGCGACCCATTCTCGGGTTCAGATTATCCTTGAGCACATGATAAATTGCGTTGACCTGCTCCCAGGTTTCCGAAGGGATCACTTCCCGGGTCGTGCGGGCATTTTCACGTGCCATGATCAGACTGTTAAATATCGAATTTGGATAATCCGTGTCAACAAGTAAAAACTTCACTACCTGCTTTTCATCATAACTCTGATATTTCTTATCGTAGATGTCATTACCGCCGACAATATCAATCAGGGTACTCCAGTCAAGGCTGGTGCCGCGAGGCAGATCAAATAACATGGCCGAATAGACTTTAAGCAGGCGGGCACTGCTTTCTACACGCTCAAGATAACGACCCAGCCAGTAAACTCTTTCAGCAACACTTGATAACATAATTTATTCTCTCACTATCCAGGTATCTTTACTGCCACCACCCTGGGAAGAATTTACGACATAGGAACCTTTAACCATTGCCACACGCGTCAGTCCACCGGCGGTCACGTAGGGCTTGGAACCCTGCAAAATAAATGGACGTAAATCAACATGCCGGGGCTCCATGGTATTTTCGCCCAGCACCGGAGACGTCGATAAGGAAATAAGCGGTTGTGCCATGTATTCACGTGGATT
Source organism: Gammaproteobacteria bacterium UBA5109 (assembly GCA_002414385.1). Classification (GTDB taxonomy): domain Bacteria; phylum Pseudomonadota; class Gammaproteobacteria; order Pseudomonadales; family Pseudohongiellaceae; genus UBA5109. The sequence continues at coordinate 187,641 of DHZH01000003.1, read as the reverse complement.
GGCCCGGATTCTGCGGGCAAACTCAGCACGTTCTTTTTTACTGGCCTGCGGTCCGATGAGCATACCGTAACCACCGGATTCATTAGCCGGCTTCACCACCAGTTTATCCAGGTTCTGAATCACATGCTGCATCTGCGCCTTATCCGTACAGAGAAAACTTGGCACATTGGGCAGAATCGGTTCTTCATCCAGGTAATATTTGATCATCTTCGGCACGTAGGTATAGATCACTTTATCATCGGCTACCCCTGCTCCCGGTGCATTTGCCAGGCCGACATTGCCTTTGAGCCAGGCTCTCATCAGACCCGGTACTCCGAGAGCAGAATCAGGATTGAAAACTTCAGGATCAAGAAACAAATCATCAATACGGCGATAAATCACGTCAACCGGTGCCAGGCCCTCAATGGTTTTCATGAAAACATGGTCATCTTCAACATACAGATCGCTGCCCTGCACCAGTTCACAACCCATCTGCTGAGCCAGATAAGAATGTTCAAAATAGGCTGAATTAAATATGCCGGGTGTCAGCACTACAACTTCAGGGAAGTCCTTGGGTTTGGGTGAAATTGCAGCCAGGGTATCAAATAGCTGGGTCGGATAATCAGTAATTGGCTGAATGTTATAGTTCTCAAACAGCTCCGGAAAAACCCGCTTGGTGACAGTGCGGTTTTCCAGCATGTAGGAAACCCCGGAAGGAACCCGCAGGTTATCTTCCAGCACATAAAATTCTCCGTCCTTGTCACGAATCAGGTCAGTTCCACAAATATGTGCCCAGACTTCATGCAGGGGTTTCATGCCGACACATTCCTTGCGGAAGTTTTTTGATTTTTTTATCAAGTCGGCCGGAACAACTTTGTCTTTGAGAATTTTACCGTCGTTATAAACATCATGAACAAAACAGTTGAGTGCCCTGAGGCGTTGTTTTAGTCCATCGCTGGTATGATCCCATTCTTTCTGGGTGATAATGCGCGGAATCAGGTCAAAGGGCCACTGCCGATCTATATTGCCTGCCTCACTGTAAACCGTAAATGAAATACCCATGGTTTTGATGGCATGTTCAATGGTTGCCTTACGTTGCTTGAGCTCTTCATGACTTAGTGAAGCAAGATACTTGGTCAGCTTGCGTGCTGCTTTTCGAGGATAACCCGGTGAAGAAATCAATTCGTCATAAAACTCGCCGGGATTATAATTTTTCCAGTTAATTGCCATAAAATTCAGTCGCTCTGCTGATTGACTCAGCTTGCATTAAAAATATGCGTTTTTGATCAGGAAAATTCAACTGTCTGATAACGCATTACTTCTGTATCGGCATCCCAGCCTGTCGGATCAAGCCCCGCCTTGCGCCGAAGCTCTGTAATGAAGTCTTCCGGTTGAGGAATTTTTTCCCACACAGACGGAAGATACGTGGCACTTTTCCCCCGTGCCCGAATAATCAGCCCGTCTTTACCTGGGCGTATTTTTTCAAGCAATTCCTGTCGATCTTTAACCGGAAAGGGTACAGCTTCAGTGAGCACAGATATATGAATATCAATTTGCTGGTACTCTTGCAAGCTTAATGGTTTAAATCGCGGGTCACGAAATGCAGCAGATTGGGCATTTTGAATTATATCGATAAGCAGCGGCCGATGAGCCTGCAGGCTGCCAATACAGCCTCGCAGTGCGCCGTTCAGGTTTATTGTCACAAAACTGGCTGCCTTTTTCAGCAGGGCCTGGGGATAGAGTTTCAGTTTTACATCGAAATTTTTATTGCCCAGCAAAGCTTGCTGAATGGCATCCCGGGCAAGCTGTAACATGATCTGGCGCTGGGCCAGTGAATAGTCCTCCTGGACTTTAACTCTTGGCTGGTGATTGATAACGTAGGCCCCGTAACCGACAACTTTGTCTCTTGGCCCGGCAGTATCGCCGGAATTCAACATTGCCAATTGTTCCACACGCATGCCCTGCTTGCCAGCCAGGTACAGCAAACCATTCAGTGGACGACAACCACATGCTTCACTGCCCTGCAGGTCATCCTGCAAGGCCAGAATTTTTCCTGAAGTTTCAGCATCCAGTGACTTTGCCTCATCATAGGGATGGTAATGGCTGAGATCTGAAGAGATCACAATCAGGGTTTCTTCCCCACCCCATAAAAACTCCAGAACTTCTGCCACTGCCTTTTTATCGGCATCACCAACCACCAGGGGAATCAGCTGAAACTGATCCAGACTGCGCTGTAAAAAGGGCAGCTGAACTTCCAGGCTGTGCTCCTGTGCATGTGCCTTATCAAGAAAAGTGGTTTGGGTAACGGCAGTAAGTAATTTTATCGTTTCCACATCCAGGGGAATTTTACCCAGTGGGGTACTAAATGAATTTGCACTACTGGCAGCTATCCCCCTGAAGCCAACTCGATGAGACGGACCAAGTAAAACCACCCGCTTAACTTTTTTTCTGACCTTTGCCAGGCGACGATAGGCCTGGGCTGCGACGCTGCCTGAATAAACATAACCTGCATGGGGGGCAATGATGACTTTCGGGCTGCTTTCGCTATCCGGGGCGTCAGCCAGCATGGCATCCACCATTGCCATCAGCTCATCATGCCTGCCCGGATAAAAAGTACCCGCAACGGCTGGATTTCTTATACCTGTCATGCCAGTCTCAGTGTTTCACATGTCTGTATAATCCTAGCATGATGGACACAGCCACAAAAACACAATACTGGCACCGGACAGAAGAAGGTAAGATTCAGTGCGATTTATGTCCCCGGGCCTGCAGGCTGCGCGAGGGCCAACGCGGACTGTGTTTTGTGCGGGCCTGCCAGGATGGAGAAATTGTCCTGACCACTTATGGACGCTCGAGTGGCTTTTGCATTGACCCGATTGAAAAAAAACCACTGAACCATTTTTATCCAGGCTCGCCGGTTTTATCCTTCGGTACAGCCGGTTGCAATCTGGCCTGCAAATTCTGCCAAAACTGGGATATCAGCAAATCCCGTGAAATGGATACACTCGCCGGCGAAGCTTCTCCTCAGCAACTGGCGCAGGCGGCAAAAAATCTTGACTGCCTGAGCATTGCCTATACCTATAACGACCCGGTGATATTTCATGAGTATGCCATTGATGTGGCGCAGGCCTGTCGTGAAGAAGGTATAAATTCCGTTGCCGTGACTGCCGGCTATATCTGTCCGGAACCTCGGCGCGAATTTTTCCAATACATGGATGCTGCCAATATTGACCTGAAAGCTTTCACGGAAAAATTCTATTACAAATTGTGTGGCGGTCATCTGGCTGATGTTCTCGACACTATCCTGTATGTAAAGCATGAAACTGATGTCTGGCTGGAACTCACCACCCTGTTAATCCCCGGTGAAAATGACAGCAGCAAGGAAATTGAAGCACTCTCCACCTGGCTACTGGACAATCTCGGGCCGGATGTGCCGCTGCATTTCACAGCTTTTCATCCCGATTATAAAATGCGCAATAAAAGCAGCACGGCGGCACTTTCCCTGACCCGCTCACGGAAAATCGCCCTGCAGACCGGACTGAACCATGTTTATACCGGCAATGTCAGTGATGCTGTGGGCGCTTCAACCTATTGCCCGAACTGTCGTGCACTCCTGATAAAGCGGGATCGTTATCAACTGGGCTTCTGGCATCTGGACACAGAGGGTTGCTGTAAGGAATGCGGCCAGAGTCTGCCCGGCCATTTTGCCTCTCAGGCTGGCAACTGGGGGCCCAGGCGCCAGCTGGTCAGCTTCAGCAAATAATATCAGGCTCTTCAACCGAGGTATTATCTGGAGTAGTATCAGGCTGATATTCCTCTGAACGGAAAACAATAATAATGCAATGGTTCAAGAACTTTCTCCTAATCCTGTCCTTCGCCGCTGCATCTCAGGTGTATACACAACCAACAGATCAAAGCACCTATCAGCTACTCTGTGCCCGTTGCCATCTGTCAATAGAAATTGAACAGCGCCTGCGAAATGACTGGTATGGCAGAAGCGCCGAGGAACTCTACAGTCGAATGCGTGCAACCATGCCGGTTGATAATCCCGGTTCCCTGTCGCAAGAACAGTATCTGAATCTGACCAACCTGTTTCTGGATCTGGGCCGGGTGGAGACTCCTGAATCACCACTAACTCTCGCCGAACTTTCTGCCTGGACTATTTCTGCGCCATCCAACATTGATCCTGATGCCAACTACCCTTGGCTGAATATGAACGGTGATATTGCTTCCCGCCGTTATTCCGAACTGGAGCAGATTAATGCGGACAATGTGCAAGAGCTGGAAGTTGTCTGGCGTTGGAGTAACCGCAATATCGGTCCGGGAAACTCCCCTATTTCACAAACATCTCCACTGACGATTAACGGCACCATGTATGCCACTGCGGGTGCTACCCGTAATGTTGTTGCCATAGATCCTGCTACCGGCCAGACCCTGTGGATCTGGCGCCCACAGGAAGGCCAGCGTTTTGTTGATGCGCCCCGCAAAGGCTCCGGCAAAGGCCTGGCCTACTGGACCGACGGCAATCAGGAAGTCATCCTGACGGTAACTCCTGGTTATTATCTGGTGGCTCTTAATGCCCGTACCGGTCTGCCCCTGGAAACATTCGGTGCCAGTGGCTGGGTGGATATGCAGCAGGGTTTACGGCTTGGAATCGGCCGTGATGATATTGATATCGGTTTATCCATGCCGCCACTGGTAGTTAATGATGTGATTATTGTCGGCGCTGCCATGTCTCCCGGAGGACTGGCCCCCTATCCTTCGAATGTGAAAGGCGATATCAAGGCCTATGATGTCCGCAGCGGTGAAGAACTCTGGACCTTCAAAACCATTCCCGAGCCCGGCGAATTCGGTTATGACACCTGGCTGGAAAGTTCGGCCCTGATCACTGGAAATGCCGGAGTCTGGGCTCCCATGTCGGCGGACCCCGAATTAGGGCTGGTGTATCTGCCCGTTGAGGCGCCTACCAATGATTACTATGGCGGTCACCGACCTGGCAACAACCTTTTCAGTTCCTCCCTGGTGGCACTGGATTATCGGACCGGTGAAATGGTCTGGTATCAACAACTGGTACATCATGATATCTGGGACTGGGATATTCCACAGGCGCCGATTCTGGCCGACCTGCCCAATGGCGATAAAGTACTGGTGCAACTTACCAAACAGTCCATGGCCTATATCTATGACCGGGAAACCGGTGAGCCCTATTTCGGTATTGAAGAAAGAGCCGTCCCGCAAACTGATGTGCCCGGGGAATGGACCGCTGCAACCCAGCCTTTCCCGGTATTACCATTGCCCTATGATCAACAGGGCTTTACCGAAGCAGACCTGGTAGATTTCACTCCTGAAATCAATGCCATGGCACGCGAACGAATTCAGGGGCTGCGCCTGAGTGAATCAGTTTTTACCCCGCCATCCCTGCGCGATTCTCTAGATGGGACACGCGGCACCCTGGCAATGCCCTGCTCCACTGGCGGGGCCAACTGGGAAGGCGGGGCCTACGATCCGGAAACCGGCATACTTTATGTTCCCTCCCGCAGTTGCCTGATGACCTTTGCCCTGATTCCAGGATCTGAAACCGGTTCTGAATCAATTTATGTTAATGGCGGAAACGGTAACAATCCGGCCATGAACGTTGAGGGTATTGAACTGTTCAAGCCTCCCTATGGTCGTATCACGGCCATTGATCTGAATACCGGTGAACATGCCTGGATGATTGCCAATGCGGATACTCCTGAGGAACTGCAAAATCACCCACTGTTGGAAGGCGTGGATATCCCCAGAACCGGTGTCTCCACCCATACCGGCCTGCTGGTTACGCAGTCTCTGCTTTTCAGTGGTGAGGGTCAGGGTGGTGGTCCAATTTTCAGGGCACATGACAAGGCCAGCGGTGAAATACTGGCTGAAATTACCTTACCTGGAAATCATGTCGCCCCGCCGACCACCTATATGCATGAAGGCAGACAATACATTGTCACAACCGTGACAATGGGAGATTCAGCGGAAATTGTTGCCCTGAGCCTGCCTGATTAGGACTTCAGGCGGCAGTTAGTTCCAGGGTGGCATTGAGCAGGACATTACAGCCCTTTTCAACGTCGTGCCAGTGACTCCATTCATCCGGCGCATGGCTGACACCGCCGACACTGGGAATGAACAATAAGCCGGTGGGGGTAATATCAGTAAAGAACTGAGCATCATGGCCAGCTCCACTGGGCATTAGCAAGGTTTTGTAACCCAATGCCTTGGAATGCCGTTCCAGCAAATCAATCATTTCATTCGAGCAGGGCCTGGGTTCCAGCCAGCTCATCTGTTCATATTCAAACATCAGCTTGTGTTTGCGGGCGATGGAGGAGCAGACTTTACGGCAGGCTTCGGCAAGATTTTCCATAACTTCCTCAGACATGTCCCGGCCGACCAGGGTAAATTCAACCTGCCCCGGCACAGTATGCGCAAACCCCGGTTTGAGCTCTACTGAACCAATGGTTAAACGGCTTTTATCGGTGCCTTCCTCATCAATGATGCGACTGATTTCGTGAGCAAAATCGGCCACACCCATGAAGGCATCACTGCGCAGATTCATTGGCGCCGTACCGGCATGATCTGCCTTGCCGATAAACTTGATCAGCCATTTGAATACTCCGGAGATGCCTTCGACCACACCGATGGTCATATTGCTCTGTTCCAGCACCGGACCCTGTTCGATATGCAGTTCCAGAAAACCAATCAGTTCCTCCGGGTCTCGAGCAGCATCCAGTGCCAGATGGTAAGGCAGTTGGCAGGCTGCCATGGCATCCCGCAGTAACTCGCCACTGTGATCCTTGGCCCGTTCCAGCCAGTCCAGTTTCAGGTTGCCGGTCAGTGCCTGTGCTCCGAGCATGCCACCAAAGCGCCCTTCTTCTTCACTGGTAGCAATCACTTCAATCGCATGCTTCAAGGGGATGTTGTTTTCCTTGATAACGCGAACGCATTCCAGCCCGGCCATGACGCCGAGCACCCCGTCAAACATGCCACCAGCTGGTACCGAATCAAGATGAGAGGCGATGATCAGGGATTTGTGATCTTTGACACCATAACGGCCAACCACATTACCTGCACCATCCATGTAGTGCTCAAGACCCAGTTCTGCAAACTGGTCTTCAAGCCAGAAACGTGCCCGCATGTCCTCATCACTGAAACCCTGTCGGTATATCCCCTGATCCTCCGGGTTATAGCCATAACGGCCAACGGTATATAAATCCTGTTTGATTCGCTCAATATTGACGCTGTATTCTGTCATATCCCTTCTGTGTATCAGACTGTCCAGCCCAGTTCTTTGGCTCGTTGTTCTGCCAGAGCTGGGACATTAGTGTTAATAAAATGTTCGTGCAGCACCTGAACTCCCATCAGGTGATTGATAATTGCATCCATCTGCACTTTTTCTGCGGTGCTCACTTCTGGCTTGTCATGCCGATCAAACAAATCACAAACCCCATCGTAAGACAGCAGGCCGGCATCCTCAATGCGTTCCCGGCTCAGATATTTATCTGAGATCTGTTTCATTTGTTTCCATTTGGTTTCATCGGTGTGTGCCGGCGGCGCCATGAAAGCGAATTTTTCCCGTTTATAGAGGACTTCGGGCAGGATGCCCTTCATGGCCTCACGCAAGACCCACTTTTCCGTTCTGCCCTTGATGCGATATTCCGGCGGTAAATTAACAGCCATCTTGGCCAGATGATGGTCCAGAAAAGCCGGCCTGGCTTCCATGGAATTAGCCATGTCTACACGGTCACCACCCCAGGTAAGAATCTGTCCTTCGAGCATGGTTTTACACCAGACATACTGGGCTTTATCCAGGGCATGGCGGCCTTTGAGCTGATCCTCATCAAGTGTGTCGGCAATGGCTGCTCCCGGACTGTAATCACTGAGCTCTTCCCGTTTGGATTTTTCCAGTAAATTTGGCACATAATCAGCGCAGGCCAGCCAGGGTTGCAGACAGCTCGGTGTGAAACCGACACGAAAATGTAAATCCTTGTCATCAACCTGATCACGCGAGAGCATGGCACCGGTAAAAAGCGCATTACTTTCGTTAAGCAAGGAGTGCCATTCCTCTTTTTCATCAGCACTCAGGCTGTCCAGTCCATGTAAAAACATATCGCGACGAAAAGCCGGATAGCCACCAAACAGTTCATCCGAACCTTCACCGGTCATGACCACTTTATAATTGCTGTTGTTGACATGCTGGCTCATCAAATACTTGGCCACACCCAGAGTGTTGTAAATTGTTCTTTCCGTGTGCCAGAGAGTTTTTTCAAAGTGCCCGTAGAGCTCATTACCGGACAGGCGCATGATGTCCTGATCGGCACCACAGGATTCAGCCATTTCAGTGGCAATGGCACTTTCATCATAATTTTTGTCATCAAAGCCGATGGTAAAGGCTTTCACCGGCCCCTGACTGCTGGCAGAAGCCAGACCGAGAATGGCGCAGGAATCGATACCACCGGAAAGATAGGAACCAACCGGTACATCAGCTACCATACGCAGATCTACAGCATTAAGCAGGCTTTCACGAACCTGTTCGATCGCTTCTTCCTCACCTATTTCCGGACGATCCCGCTCCTGCGGAAAATCCAGATCCCAGTATTTATGCTCATTGATTTCCAGCGCTTCACCCTTGCGTTTGATACTGACCACATGACCGGGTTTAACCTGGTGTATACCTTCAAAAGCTGTGCTACCCGGCACCATGGTCTGGATCAACTGGTGATAAAGACCTTCATTGGAAAATTTTGGTTTGACTTCAGGATGGGCAAACAAAACTTTCAGCTCGGAGCCGAATATTACTTTGCCATTTACCTGAGTCCAGTACAGCGGCTTGATTCCGAAACGGTCGCGCACCAGGAAGCTTGTTTCAATTTTTTTATCATAGAGGGCGAAGGCAAACTCCCCTCGCAGATAAGGCAGTGTCCCTTCGATGCCCATGCGCGGATAAAGATGCAGAATAATTTCCGAGTCACTCTTGGAGGCAAATCGATCACCCTGTGCAGTCAGTCGAGCACGAATGCGCTGATAATCATAAAACTCACCGTTATGTGCCAGCAACAAATTACCGTCACCACTGACGAAAGGCTGTTTACCCCTATTTTCATCGAGGTCAATAATGGAAAGTCTGGCATGGGAAAAACCAACACCATGATCCTTGAAGGTCTGGTAGCCAAAACCATCGGGTCCCCGATGATGCTGAATAGCTGCCATGTTAACTAAAGTCTGGGGATTTATTTCTTCATTCTTCTGGGTATGAATTACACCCGCAATACCACACATCTTTTATATAGTTTTCCTGTCGTTTTTGAGAATTATTGGGAATATCATTTTAAATAACATCAAGCACACGGCCTTTCCTGTGTACCAGACAGGTCAGCAGTGCCATTCTGACAAATACGGCACCTCTGGCCTGAGAGAAATACCAGTTGTGAGGAGTGCTATCAAGATCAGTTGCCAGTTCTTCCCCACGCGCCAGGGGATGCAGAATAATCGCACCTTCCTTGAACGGCATACTGGCATCCAGTTTGTAATCATCGCCACCATAGGTTTCAAAACTGTCCCCTACCCAGGCAATCGCATTAATGTAAATTACATCAAGATCGGGAAGGCAGGCATCAAATGAATTTGTGGCACGTTTAACATTCAAACCCCGTTCCTGCATTTCCTCAAGGATTTCATCACTGGATTCATCACCGTTATCAAATATCAGAATCTCATCAAACATTTCCGGAAATATGGAAAATATCTTCAACAGACTCCTTACTGTTCTCATGCGGTTGGGTACCCCGATGAGACCCATTTTAATTTTGTCTTTTTTCAGGACTTTCTTTTTAACCAGTGCCGGGCGCCATTTAAAAATGGTATATAAATCTGCCATCGCCTGAGTCGGGTGTTCATCCACACCATTTCCCGCATTAATAATCGGAATTCTCAGTGAACTACGCATTTCCGGCAGGGATTTCTCCTGTGTATCACGTAACACGACACAGTCTGCATAGTTATTAAACATCTCACCAACATCCGACAGCGATTCACCCTTGGCAATCCCGGTGGTCGAGCGGTCAGTAATAGACATAATGTCACCACCCAGTCGATGCCAGGCACTTTCAAATGACAGTCGGGTACGGGTACTGGGTTCATAAAAAGCGCTGATCAGGATTTTCCCCTGCAATGGCGTACTGAAACGTTCCGGGTTACTTTCATACTTGGCTGCCAATCTGAAAAGCTGCAGCAAAGTCTTCTGATCAAACTGATCAGCAGAAAGAATATGCTGGTTTTCCAGTGGCAGAAGATGTTCTCCGTCTTCGACAATAATTCGCAGCAACTCTTTCGGGTGCGAATCACCGTAAACCTCGGGTCTTTCCCGGTTAACTGCATTTTCACCGGCAACAAGCTTGGCACGCTCCTGCTGGTCTACCATAAATCACCTCTTTTATTATCCCTGATAAGAAGACCGATCAGTAAAATCGGCGCAAGCACTGTTATCCCCAGTGCCAGCCAGACCAGTACGGTTAATGCCGAAAGAGAAATCATGATGAGACTCCTTTATCCTCTGACAAACGTTCAAAACTGAAATTGGTCTTACTGAAATAACTGACAACAACAATTACTACCAGTGATACAGCGCTGGAAACCAGTGCCGCCACATAAAAGCCAATCTGAAAATAAGCGACCAGACCGATAACAGTTCCTGCCAGCATGGCCAGAGAAGCGGCGATGCCAGAAGTCCAACGATAATAAAGTCCAAAAACAATAGGCCAGATAGCACTGGCAACAAATGCACCGGTGAAATACAACAGGGAAGCCAGCGTTGTAATCCGCGGCAGGCATAACAACCAGGTCAGGAGACCCAGTCCCAGGATTATATATTTACTGACTTTATAACAATGATCATCTGAAGCGCCCTTGTTGATATGCCCCCGATACAGATCCTGGGTAATCAAATCTGAAGTCGCTGCCAGTAATGAATCCAGGCTGGAGGCCAGGGCAGAAAAAATCACGATAAATACAATGACGGCGCCGGTAGTACCAAGAATCTGACCGGCAACCATCGGCCCTACCATGTCTGCTGAAGGAACAATCAATCCCATTGACGGAGCTGCCAGCGCAATAAAGCCAGCCACAACCGGGATAGGTAACCATAACAGTCCACCAATCAGGTAAGCTTTTGTTCCGGTATTGACCCGAAAGGCAAAGGCTCTTGACCACCAGACATTGGAATGAAAAATTTCTCCAACGCCAAAAAACAGGTTATTGAACAAAAACATGATTGCTGCCGGGAATACCAGGCTCAGTAACATGGGATGTTCCTGCTGCAGATTTTCATGCAGGGTTTCAAAACCAATATTATCAATGACAAGAAAGGCTATCGTGATAACCCCCAGAAGAATAATGATTGTCTGTACAAAGTCTGTGGCTATGACCGCGCGCAGCCCACCCAGTAAAGTATAGGATACACAGACAAACATGATCACACTCATGCCCAGGTGGTAATTCAGGCCGCTTAGCGCATTGACCAGTATACCACCTGCCATACCCAGACTGATCAGCCAACCCATGGCATAGCACATTGAAATAATTAAGAAGATACGCCAGGCCATGACACCGTAACGTTCACGGATAAAATCCCCGGAAGTGAAACCATGCGGCAGTAAAGCCTTGATTCTGCCGGCCAGAGGCGCAAACAGTAATAAGCCAATGGCTCCAAGTGAATAGCCAATCATCCCCCAGACGCCAAGCTGATAGGTTAACTGCGGAGCAGTCATGGTGGTATTGCTGGTAACCCAGGTTGCCATTGCTGTCGCTGAAGCGAATGCCAGCCCGACATTACGGCCGGCAAGCATATGGTCATCCAGTGTTTTATTTTTTCGACCCAGGTAGTAACCGGCGAATATCCAGAGCACACCAAATATGAACAAAATGATGAATGCCACACCAGGAGAAAGTGCCACATCAATCATAGTGTCGGTTCTCTTTTATTACCGATAAAAATAATTGCCACCAGCACGCAAAATAAAAACAGCCCCATGAAGAAAAAGCCCAGGGCTCTGCCGAGACTGTGATGTTCAACCTGCACCGGAACGACATTACTCTGTTCCGATGTGTTTATAACGCGAAAATAATACAGTCCGTCGACCAGGCCCGTAATGGTTATGCTGCCAGCATCTGTCAGCTCAGTTTCTTTGACCATCGAAAAATTATCACTGAGCGATTGTTGAAGCACCAGCGGCAAATCCGAATCAGATACCCAGTTCAGGACAAAGTATCCTTCACTGGAAATTTCAGTATTGGAATTCAGGGAAATATCGGCGAAACAGGCTGGACTGGTGGTTAACAGTAATATTAACCATAGTGCGGCAGTGCTTTGGGTCTGCAACTTCTGCAGAACGAAAATAATAGCCCCCAATTAATGCATTTCAGAGCATTCTGAACTGCAATATGTATCAAGGGGGCTGAAGGATACTATATTGAGGCAGAATAATAAACCAAAATGGAGCTGCACGGGTAACTGGTTTACTCTTCCTGGAACAGTAAAAATACTTCTATATTAACAAGTTATACGCCATCTACCAGTGAACAGAGATAAAAAAAGGGCTTCCTGAGAAGCCCTTTTTGGTATGCTTTTTTGCCTATTAACGGCTTTTTGACAGTTACGGCATTTCTTCGCCAGCTTCCATCGCCTCGGCCAGAGACATATAGCCTTTGGATACCCAGTCACGCCATGCATCACGATGACCACCAGCACCACATCCACCATCATTCGGACCGTACCATTCGCCATCCTTGATGACGATACCTACAGCACCGCCTGAACGTCCGTCAACCAGCGGGCAGTGAATAATGTCGACCATATCACCGGGCTGAAAAGTAAAACCATTCATGGCTGGAGCACGTGTTACCAGCGATGCCGGTGCGGCACCTTCAAAGGCCCAGACCTGGCCATCGGAATCGCGTGCATATAGCGCTACGTGCGGGCTGTTAAATGCCCAGCGTACGACTTCCATATCATTCATCACCACTTCCTGACTACGATCAAACATGGCAAAGCTGTGATGTGCTGAAGCAAAACCAGCGGCGCCAAATGTGACTACAGCCAGCGCTACTGCAAAAAGTTTTCTTGTTGATATTTTCATTGCAATCTCCTCTTTCTAATTTTTGCCAGATGGCTGCTTAAAATTCAAAATCAAATGCATCGTCAAACACCGGATTTTTTTCCTGCCCAACCAGGCCAGGAGGTAAATCCGGATTTCGGGTCTGGCTGGCTCCGCGTGGATCAACGTAACCAGGCTCACCCGGCAGACGATACTGGGTCATTGGACGTCCTTCCTCATCAAAAGTGAGGTAAGTATTGTCATTCTGGGCACATTCCCAGTAACGAATACGCAGGCCAGCATCAAGCATGTCCTGACGATATTGATAGGTGTAAACCAGATTCAGGGGTTCCTGCAGCATCAGGTCATCATAAAAATAGACATTAACTGCTACCTTCATCTGATCATTTTCTGCATCCCACCACTCATACCAGATTTCTACCGTTTCAGCCTGGTTACTGGTCGGTGGGGTACCACGGAAAAAGTCGCCAGGATAAATATCTTCTGTATGCACAACCAGGATATCTCCCAGTTCTTCATCTTCAGCCCAGAAACCGATACTGTCACCCACGGCAAAGTGGGTACCGTCTATATTGACATGTTCCTGGTTAATATAGATGCGACGAGTATCGTTTGCCAGATCGTTGTGCCATAAGGAATAAGTTGGTGTGTTTATAAACTCACGTACATACGGCTCCATAAACCAACGCGGAATTCCGGCTGGTTCACAGGTGGTTAATCGGTCAAAATCCACTCCGGCATTATAGGCCTGATCAGCCAGATCAAGGCGATAACGAAAAGCATCTTCATATTCCGGTGTCAGAACTCCTGGAATGATCTCTCCATCTTCATCAAGAAACATGGTCTGTCCACGAATACCGGAATCCCCTCCGGCCGACCAGAGGCCTTCCCATTTCGGGACACTCATATAATCATGTACTACACCGCCTTCATAATAATCCAGAAGGTAGTCGTAATGTTCTGTCGAAGTTTCAAATTCCATTGGAAATGGAATCAAATCCGGAATGTTGCCACCGCGTTGTGAGAAGGCCATACCTGAAAATAGCAGGCTGCTTCCGGCGGTGAACAATTGTAAATAAGTCGTCAGTTTCATGAATCCCCCTTCCCTAATCGACTTGAATTTAGCCAGCATTATAACTTGCTGTTATTTAAATATTTTTTATGCCGCCATTGAGAAAATATAATTATTATCAGCACTGGCGGTGCGTAGCAAGCATACTTTAGCACCTGAGCACCTGAGCATCTGTGAAGAATAAACCCGGAAAAAGCATCAGGTTCAGACTCTTATCTTGCTGGCAAATAAATTTTATACGAATTCAAAGATCAAAGGTGAAAAAAAAGAGGACTTATCCTTAAGCCCTCCTTTTTGATTTGCCTTTAATTGTTTAATCCACCACAGCTTCACCAGCGCTTACAGCATCCGCCTTGCTCATATACCCTTTTGGCAGCCAGTTTCTCCAGTTTTCCTCATTGGCATTACAGCCGCCGTCCTGAGGGTTGTACCAGATGTCATCCTTGATTACCAAACCAACCGCTCCTCCGGTACGCCCATCCCGCAAAGGGCAGCCGACGACTGTTAAACGATCACCAGGCTGGAAGGTATAACCGGTAATTAAGGGGTCACGATCAAACATACGCGCCGGAGCTGAACCTTCAAAGGCCCAGAGCGCGCCATCATCATCACGAATATAGAGCGCGGTGTGCGGGCTGTTAAAGGCCCAGCGCACCACTTCACCTGAATAAACATGCTCCTGGTTGCGATCAAACATTGCGAAGCTGTGATGAGCCGAAGCAACACCCACGAGACTCAAAGTTATGATAGCCAGGACTACAGTAGATAAACTTTTTATTGTTATTTTCATTTCTTATCCTCCTGTGTTGCCCCTCTTAGAATTCAAAATCAAACATATCATCAAAGACCGGGCTTTTTTCCTGACCAACCAGACCAGCAGGTAAATCCGGGTTACGCTGCAATGTCGCACCACGCGGGTCAACATAACCATCTTCACCGGGTAAACGGTACTGCGTCATTGGTCTGCCTTCGTCGTCAAAAGTCAGGTAGGTATTGTCATTCTGGGCACATTCCCAATATCTGATCCTGAGACCGGCATCTTCCATATCAGCACGATGCCGATAGGTATAAACCACGCTCAATGGTTTCTGCAGCATCAGGTCATCATAGAAAAAGACATTAACAGCAATACGCTTCTCATTGAGTTCCTCATCCCAGTATTCATACCAGACTTCTACTGTTTCGGCCTGATTACTGGTCGGTGGTGTACCACGGAAAAAGTCACCAGGATAGATATCTTCAGTGTGAACAACCAGCACATCACCAAGCTCATCATCAACAGCCCAGAACCCTATACTGTCACCGACAGCAAAGTGAGTGCCGTCAATATTGACATGCTCCTGATTAATATAAATACGGCGGGTATCGTTGGCCAGGTCGTTATGCCACAAAGAGTAAGTGGGAGTATTCAGCCATTCACGCACATATGGCTCACGAAACCAGCGAGGCAAACCGGCAGGTTCACAGGTAGTCAGACGGTCAAAATCAACGCCATTGTTATAAGCCTGGTCACCCAGGTCCAGACGATACTGAAAAGCATCACGATATTCCGGGGTCAGCACATCATCATAAATATTGCCATCATCATCCATGAATAAATCGTTATTGCCCATATGGCGACCGGTTGACCATAGGCCTTCCCATTTCGGGACACTCTGATAATCGTGTGTCACGCCGCCTTCATAGTGGTCCAGAAGATAATCATAATGTGCCCGGGAGTTTTCAAACTCCATCGGAAACTCCATCGGATCAGGCATGTAATCCCGGTTGGGCTGAGCCAGCAGCATACCGGTCGCTAACAATCCGAGACCGGCTGTACTGAATTGAATTAAGTTACGAAAGTTCATGATATCCCCCACGACTTGAAATTATTGTAATTGCTGTTTTTTTATAAAATTTTTACAAATGCACAACTGACAGGCAGCTTACTGACCTGGACTGCTACTTTATCAATCATCACCAAGGCCAGACTCTACTATATTTTTTGATAATCAGGTAGCAGATGCTCCTATATTCACTGTTATTCCACAAAAATCTCGCTGTAATGCAGGTGATCACTGGCACGAGCCGGCATTTGAACAATACTGTTGGATACTTTCAGTGAGTGATCACGGGGATGTGCCGCATTTCCCAGCGCCAGTTATCTTGAACCAGGCTGGAAAGACCTGGGATCGGAGACAGGAGACAGTGCTATCCTGCCAGTGGTGTCTCCTGTAGCAGATTCTGCTTTGCCAGGAGCTTATCCTTACGCAGTTGACTAAGCAGGGCAATCAAAACAAGAGTCAGCAATGGCAACACCCCCAGGTTGACAACTTGCCAGCCAAAGGCATTTTGCAGGGCACCAGCTGAAAGTGAGGCAAAAGCCACCATGGAGAACATAAGAAAGTCGTTGACGGCCTGGGCCTTGTTTTTCTCAGCTTCGTTGTAGGTATCAGTAATCATCGTCGTTGAGCCAACAAACAGGAAATTCCAGCTGATACCGAGACAAATCAGTGCCAGCATATAATGCCAGAGGCTGCTACCCAGCATGTTGATCAATACACAGGCAAAACCGAAAAAGACTCCACAAAGCATAACTTTACTGAGTCCGAAACGTACTATCAGGGTGCCAGTGACAAATGAGGGTGCAAACATTGCCAGCACATGCCACTGAATCACCAGTGATGTGTCATCAAACAGGAAACTGCTCTGATTCATGGCCAGGGGCGTTGCCGTCATAATAAAACTCATCACCCCGTAACCGATCATGCCACTCAGGACTGCCACGAGATATCGTGGCTGCATGACAATCACCGATAGCGGCCTGCCAAGCGGCTTATCCTCGTTAATACTGACAGGCTCAGGTATATCTTTTTTCAGTCTGAGAAAAGCCATAACAAACAGAATCATGAGGTATAAAAGCACGGCTGCAGCATAACTACCGGCAAATTCGGCACCACTTACCCATTCCCTGGAATATTTTGCGAGATTCGGTCCAATAACCGCGGCAGCAACCCCGCCAAGCATGACGAATGAGATTGCTTTACTTCTATCCGGAATTGCCACTGTCTCGGCAGCCGCATAACGTATGTAGTTGGCAAAGCCCTGAAAAGCCCCGACCAGTGCTGTCGCCAGAACAAACAGCCAGAAATGCTGCTGAATAATCGCGAAACATGCCAGCCCGGCACCGGTAATGGCAAACAGGGATCCAAGCATGAAAGTCAGTTTGCGCCCCAACTTATGCATCAGGTAGGCAGCCGGAATACTGGTCAGCATGGTCGCAATGTATTGCACCGCCATCGGCAAGGTGGAAAGCGCTTTATCGGTAGCCAGGGCAAAACCGACCAGGGCTGCAGTTGCGACGATCAATGAGGCACAACTCATCATCAGACATACACTGACTGCCAGCAAAGAAAGGTTACGGTTTATGAATGACGACACTGGAGAGTTTTAATTTATTAATGTGTAACTACTTTAACAATATGCAGCAAGGAAGTCTTAGCATAATCTTCCTGGGGATAATGTTGTTAACTCACGGATATAAACTTGTCTGCCGGTGTATAGGGAAGCTGATGGGCACTGGCAACAGCTTCATAGCAAATATGTCCGGCATGAATATTAAGCCCACGTAAAAATCCTTCATCATTTGCCAGGGCTTTCTGCCAGCCACTATCGGCCAATCTGAGCACATAGGGCAAGGTCGCATTATTCAGTCCAAAAGAAGATGTCCTTGGAACCACGCCGGGCATATTGGCCACACAATAATGCACTACGTCATCTACTATGAAGGTAGGGTCCGAGTGGGTAGTCGGGTGTGATGTTTCAAAACAGCCGCCCTGATCTATTGCCACATCAACCACTACCGAGCCCGGATTCATGGCTGCAATAATCTCCCGGGTAAGCAATTTAGGTGCGGCTGCACCGGCAAGCAGAACAGCGCCAATAACCAGATCGGCTTGCAGGGCATATTTTTCAATACTGGCCCTGTTGGAGAAAACGCAATTAACCCTTCCGCCATAACTGATATCAAGCTGCCGCAGACGCGGAACAGAATTATCCAGAATAGTGACATGTGCTCCCATGCCTTTGGCAATATATGCTGCGTTATCGCCGACTATACCTCCGCCAATTACCAGCACATGGGCGGAGTCCACACCGGGTACTCCGCCAAGCAATATCCCGCTGCCACCGTTGTCTTTTTCCAGACAGTTGGCTCCGGCCTGAACACTGAGTCGCCCGGCCACTTCACTCATGGGTGCCAGTAAAGGCAGGGCACCATCCGGAGTGCGCACCGTTTCATAGGCGATTGCTGTCACCCCGGAATCCAGCAATCCCTGAGTCAGCTCACGGTCTGGCGCAAGATGCAGATAAGTAAACAGCACCTGCCCTTCCCGCAACATCCTGCATTCCTCAGCTTGCGGTTCTTTAACCTTCACCAGAAGTTCAGCCTGGGCATAAATGTCTTCCGGTCCATCGAGGACTGTCGCTCCTGCCTGCCGGTATTCATCATCGTGAACACCGATTCCCAGTCCCAAACCAGATTCAACCAGGACCTGATGACCATGATGCACAAGTTCCACAACACTGGACGGCACCATACCTGCACGATACTCGTTATCTTTTATTTCTCTGGGAATACCTATCAGCATGGATAGGCCTGCTGAGCTACTGGCATGAGTTTATTATTTCTTCTTTTTTTTACGTCTGGTGCTGACGACAATGACACGAATAAAGCGGTTTTTCTGTCTGGTGGTATGATTCTGATCGCGAAAGGCTTCACCCAGGGCCGGATTTTTTCTGGCTTCAGCCTCTTTGTCCGGTAGCGGATCATCACGTCGCTCATCCCTGGGAAGGTGATATCTGCACAGGCCATTCTTAACCGGAGCTCTTTTACATGGCTTGCCGGTCGATTTGGCAATTGCTTTACAATGACTTACCTTTGCTTCCACTACAGCCTCATCCTGACTCCGCTTCCTTATGTCTATTATAGCCTTATCATCCGAAAGGCTGGCACTTCAGGTAGCTAGGGCTAAAGAGTATAAAAGCCTTTTGCTTTACTCACCAGCCTCGATAGCATAATTGAGCTTGATAGATGACAAAACATGTCCCAACACATATAGTTGACTTTAGCCCTTAAGCCTTTATTCTCCTGTTTCAACACTAAGCACTGATTACTCATATGCCAAGCAGGTTTATTTCAATTTTCGCGCTTCTCAGCGTATTTTTATCTTCTGCGACCTTCGCCCAGGAACAGGTCGCTCCTGGCGTCTGGTTATCCAGAAACGGCGAATATCGCGTAAGTGTCTCTCCCTTGACCTCCACTACCCCGGATCCCTGGACACTCTATATTCGCACTGCAACCCGCGCTCCGGTCAGTGATGCCATTATTGAAGTTCACGGTTATCACCCGGAAACCCGGACCATATTACCCAATATGCCAATTATTACCCCGCATCTTGGTAGAGGAGAATACGAGGTCTATAACATTTATTT
Source organism: Gammaproteobacteria bacterium UBA5109 (assembly GCA_002414385.1). Classification (GTDB taxonomy): domain Bacteria; phylum Pseudomonadota; class Gammaproteobacteria; order Pseudomonadales; family Pseudohongiellaceae; genus UBA5109. The sequence goes on along the minus strand of DHZH01000003.1, from coordinate 167,985 downwards.
CGATGAGCCTGGTCAATGGGAGGTCAATATCGTTATAACGAGCGGCTCAACCATTGATGCCGTTCTGTTACCGATTGACATTCCCTGAGCTGTTTGGCCTTGCTCTCGGGGCCATTAGCGGCTATCCTTTGCAAGCATGTTAACAAGTACAATCTATCCGGGAATTATATTTATTATTCAGCACTGAAAAGTGGGTTGGATTGCTTCTTATTTGTTAAAAAGATTTAGAAAAACCCGCTCCCAGGCGGGTTTTTTATTGGGAGAATGAAAGTGACAGAACAGGCAAACTCCTCAAGTGAGAGTTTCTCATTTGTCGATGCCGAGCATCAGGTGCTGAATTTCTGGAATGATGAAAAGATTTTCCAGGAATCTCTGACGCAGACCAAAAATGGTAAACCGTATATTTTTTATGACGGCCCGCCCTTCGCTACCGGATTGCCACATCATGGTCACCTGGTGGCTTCAACACTGAAAGACATTATTCCGCGCTACTACACCATGAAAGGCTTTTATGTGCAGCGCCGTTTCGGCTGGGACTGTCATGGCCTGCCGATTGAGCATGAAATTGATAAAGCGCTGGGCATGTCATCCCAGCAGGCTGTCGAGAAACTCGGCATCAAAGGCTATAACGATGAATGTCGCGGTATCGTTCAGCGCTATACCGCTGAATGGGAAAAAACCATTACCCGCATCGGCCGCTGGGTGGATTTTGAACATGATTACAAAACCATGGATCCCGAGTTCATGGAATCAGTCTGGTGGGTAATCAAACAACTCTGGGAAAAAGAGCTGATCTATCAGGGTGTCAAGGTAGTGCCCTTCTCCACTGCACTGGGTACGGTACTTTCAAATTTTGAAGCCGGTTCCAATTATCAGGATGTGCAGGATCCTGCTGTCACCGTTCTTTTCAGGTTAAAAGACGAAGATGCCTATCTTGCTGCCTGGACCACTACCCCCTGGACCCTGCCTTCCAATCTGGGTTTGTGTGTCAACGATGAAGTGATATACAACAAGATTCATGATGAAAAACGCGGCATCAGTTTTTATGTTGCTGAAGCCCTGACAGAAGAACTGTTGAAAAAAGCCGGCATCGACAGCTTCGACATTGTTGTACAGCTTCCCGGCAGGGAACTGGCCGGCAAACAATACGAACCAATGTTTCCTTACTTCAGTGAGCTGGAAAAAGAAGGAGCATTCAGGGTTTTTTCCGATGATTATGTAACGGCGGATAGTGGTACCGGCATCGTGCATCAGGCCCCTGCTTTTGGTGAGGATGACTTCCGGGTGATGAAAAATAACGGCGTGGAAGCCCTCGTCTGCCCGGTTGATTTCGAAGGCAGGTTTACTGAAGAAGTCAGTGATTATGCAGGAGTCCATGTCAAGGAAGCCGATAAGGCAATCATTCGTCAACTCAAGGAAGAAGGCAAGTTGCTGATTCAGGATGTCATCGTACACAGTTATCCTTTCTGCCCACGATCGGATACACCAATTATTTACCGCACTATTCCATCCTGGTATGTCAAAGTGGAGCAGATTCGTGAGCGCATCATGGCCAGCAACCAGCAGGTCAACTGGGTGCCCGAGCACATCAGGGACGGGCGCATGGGCAAATGGCTGGAAAATGCCATCGACTGGAGCATTTCCCGCAATCGTTACTGGGGCACACCAATTCCGATCTGGATCAATGATGTCAGTGACAAGCGATTGTGCATCGGTTCCATTGAAGAACTGCAAAAGTACAGTGGTATTAAAGTGGAGGATTTACATCGCGAATATGTTGATGAAATCACTTTCACTATCGATGGCGAAGAAGGCACCTATCGCCGCATCGAAGAAGTGCTGGACTGCTGGTTTGAATCCGGATCCATGCCTTATGCCCAGCTGCATTACCCTTTTGAAAATCAGGAACTTTTTGAAGCAGGTTTTCCGGCAGAATATATTGCCGAAGGTCTGGACCAGACCCGGGGCTGGTTCTATACCCTGCTGGTACTGAGTACGGCGCTGTATGACAAACCTTCATTCAAGAATGTCATCGTTAATGGCATTGTCATGGCCGAAGACGGCAAGAAGATGTCCAAACGGCTGCAGAATTACACGCCACCGGATATTCTGCTGGAAAAATACGGTGCCGATGCCCTGCGTCTTTATCTGATTAATTCCGGTCTGGTGAAAGCGGAAGAGCAGCGCTTCACTGATGATGGCGTCAAGGACATGGTCCGGCGTGTGCTGCTACCCTGGTATAACTCATTCAGGTTTCTCAGCACCTATGCCGAGACCGATAACTGGCAGTCCGGTCAGCAACCAGTGCAACATGAAAACATCGTTGACCAGTGGATTCTGTCAAAACTGCAGACCCTCAAAGCCAGTGTCGCCAGGGAAATGAGTGAATATAAACTGTATAACGTCGTACCGGCACTGTTCGAATTTATAGAAGACCTGACCAACTGGTACATTCGCCTTAATCGTTCTCGTTTCTGGACTGAAGACATGAACGCTGACAAAAATGCTGCCTTCAGTGTGCTGTACCAGGTACTCGGTGAACTGAATATCAGCCTGGCTCCCTTTGCCCCTTTTCTGTCGGAACATATTTACCGCGAACTGCAGGGCTTTGCTGCGGAAACAAAAGACCTGCCGAAGTCAGTACATTTATGTGACTACCCGGTAGCTGACGAACAGTTCATGCAACCCAGGCTGGAAGATGCAGTAGCCCGCATGCAGAGTATTATCCTGCTCGGCAGACAAAAACGTGAACAGGTGAAAATCAAAACCAAGATTCCGCTGGCACGTCTCACTATTATTCATGAAGACCAGTCCCTGCTGGATGAAATTGCACGGCTGGAAAGTTATATCAAGGCTGAGCTGAATGTAAAAAGCATTGAATATTCCACCGCCGAGGAAAACTATATCGAGCTTTATGCCAGACCCAACGCCCCGGTACTGGGCAAACGCCTGGGCAGGGAATTCAAAAAATTCAAGGACCTGATCGAGAGGCTGGGTGCTACAGAGTTGAAAGCTGCTCAGGACAGTGGTTCGCTGGAGCTGGAAGGTGAATCCTTCAGCAGTGATGACCTGCTGATATTCCGGGAAGCCAAAGCGGGCACCGAAGCTGTATCTGACCGTTTTATCACTATTGATATGGATATTGAACTGAATGATGAACTGATAAACGAAGGCCTTGCCCGGGAAGTGGTCAACCGCATCCAGAAAACCCGTAAAGACTTGAATTTAAATGTTTCTGACCGTATTAAAGTGCAGTACCTTGCTGATGAGAAACTGGCTAATGTCCTCAGTGAACACCATGATTACATCGCCGGCGAAACCCTGGCCACAGAATTAGCCAACGTTGATGCCAGTGGCCAGCACAATTTTGATATAGATGGCCATTCACTCTCCATTACGATTGAAAAGTTGAACTGAAATGAATATGCAAACAACTGATGACCTGCGCATTGTCGCGATGAAGGAACTCCTTTCACCGGAGCAGCTCATCAATGAATTTCCATTATCTGAAAAAGCCTCAGAGACTGTTTCCCGTACCCGCAAGGCCATACAGGATATTCTGCATGGCCGTGATGAGCGTCTGCTGGTGATCAGTGGTCCCTGTTCCATTCATGACCCGGAAGCAGCCCTTGATTACGCCAGGCGTTTAATTGTGCCCATGCAGAAGTATCAGGAAAATCTGCTGGTCATCATGCGTGTGTATTTTGAAAAACCGCGCACCACGGTCGGCTGGAAAGGGCTGATTAATGACCCGCATCTGGATAACAGTTTTCAGATCAATGAAGGTCTGCGTAAGGCACGCAAATTACTGTTGGACCTGGCCGACATGGGTATTCCGGCCGGTACTGAGTACCTTGATCTGATCAGTCCGCAGTATGTGGCGGACCTGATTTCCTGGGGTGCTATTGGCGCCCGCACCACTGAATCCCAGTGTCATCGCGAACTGGCATCCGGTCTTTCCTGCCCGGTTGGTTTCAAAAACGGCACCAGTGGCAACATTCAGATTGCGGTCGACGCCATCGGCTCTGCCATGCATCCACATCATTTTCTTTCCGTGACCAAGGGCGGCCATTCAGCGATTTTTCAAACAGCCGGGAATGTTGATTGCCACCTGATTCTGCGCGGCGGAAAACATACAAACTATGACCCGGACAGCATTCAGGAAGCAGCGGTAAAACTGGAAAAAGCCGGGCTTAATCCTGCACTTGTTGTGGACTGCAGTCATGCCAATTCCGGCAAGGACCCGGATCGACAAATCATAGTCTGTCAGGATGTAGCCGGACAGATTGCCAACGGTGAACAGCATATTCGCGGAATCATGCTGGAAAGCCACCTGATCGCCGGCAATCAGAAAGTCGTTGCCGGTGAAGATCTGGTTTATGGGCAGAGTATTACTGATGCCTGCATGGGCTGGGAAGATACCGAGCCATTACTGGAGACACTGTCAGAAGCTGTGGCAAGTCGTCGCAGGCTTTGATTCAGGCAGAGTTGTTAAGGTGTTGAGGACTATCTTCCACGCTCTCTACAACGTAGACCTCCACTTCACGAGTCAGTCCCTTGATTTTATACAAGCCTTTTCCAGTGATATGGAAATCCTCTGCGGGCAGTTGTTCAATAAAACTCGCTGATGCCAGAAAGCGTGTTCCCAGCTCACTGTTCAAACCTTCAAGTCTGGCTGCCAGGTTTACCGGTTCACCAATCGCCGTAAATTCACAGCGCCCGCTGGAACCTACCTCACCGGTAATGACCTTGCCGTAATTGCCAGCATTGCCGCTACTCAGACCCAGTGGCTCAAGCAGGGCCTGGGTTTCACTGACAATGCGCAAAACTGCGCGTGCTGCAGACTGACAGGGATTTTCATCATTAGTGTATACACCGAAGAGCGCCAGGTAACCATCCCCGAGGAATTTGTTCAGCATGCCACCTTCCTGCTCGATGATGTCACAGACTATTTCAAAATATTCATTCAACAGGTGTGTTACTTCTGCAGAGTCATGCTCTGCAGCATAGGAAGTAAAGCCACGAATATCCCCGAAAATAATGGCAGCATCCTGATACCCGGAGGGAATCATGCCGTCCGGGTTTTCATTGATCTGCTCAACAATTTCCGGCGAAACAAAGCGCCCGAAGTTTCGTTCCAGGCGGGTACGTATTTCCTGTGCCTTGCCGAAGTCGATGAAGTAAACCCGTAAGGTTCTGGCCGCAAAAGCACTGGCCACTCCCAGTGAAAACAGAATCACCACCTTCATCATACTGACTTCAACACTGAGACTGGGGACTTCAGCAATCAGGCTGGCATCGGGCTGGATAATCAAAAAGTACAACAAAAGAAACTGCAGCGCGGCAATGGCGCCGGCAAACAGACCCAGCGAAGGCTGCATGCGAAATGCGGTCACTGTGGGCACCAGCGCATAGGCCATCGGCGGCATGGAGCTGAGCGCATAATTTGCACCCTGGGAAAGAAAATCAAAAAATATGGCGCCAGAGACCAGGGTTACCTGCAGAAAAATATTGATGTACTTCATGGTCGGGCTGTAATAGCCCAGCTTGATCAGACCCACCAGCAAGCCAAAAGCCGGCAGCATGATGGCAACCAGCAGGCTGATGTTACGCACCAGTGAGGGCTCGACCGTATTGCGGTAACCGGTGAGAAAAATGGCATAAGTGAGAATTATCACACTCATCCATACCAGGGAGGTTACCAGTTCGGCACGGGCATCATTCTTGCGAAAGGCTGCATCGACAGCGCGGGTTTCTTCAGCAGAACTCAAATAGGCTGGCGCGTTATTATTCGTAGTCCTGACGGACTGCTTTTTATTCAAGGCAAAGCCGGAATCTCAGTAAGTTAGAAATTAACTGTAAGACCAATGTTATGGAGAAGCAAATCAATTTGTGTGCCCCGGTACTCATTTCCCTGAAGCGAAGTGGCGGAAATATTTTCATCGCCAGCTGAAAAACTCAGCCGATAATAGTAGTCCAGCATGTTGCCTCCCATATTCTGACTGGCTCCGATGCTGAAGGCATGCTGCAGCACTGAAGCGGTTAAAGGAGTCATGGTACTTTGCGGAACCGCAACGCTTGAGTATTCATAGCCCGCCCTGAGTTCAAGAGCAGCGGAATAGTCATATTCGCCACCAAGGTGCAGCGTAAACTGATCATCCCAGTCCAGCAGAGCGGTGTCATTCAGGCTGGAACTGCCCAGTACTCCGTTTAAACCGGCGTTGTTACCCTGGCTCAGTCTTATTGGCAGTTCGGCAAAACGCGATGCCCAGTTAATCCAGTCAAGCTGAAAACCCAGTTCCAGCCGTTCACTTTGCTGCCAGTTCAGTCCAGCACTGAAAAAAGCCGGCAAGCCGGTTTCAACCGCTGCCTGGTAGAAAAAATCCGGCGTGATACCCAGCCCCAATGCTGAAAGATTACCCTGTAAGTCCCCCTCCGCAGCAAAATCCACTTCAGGACTGTAAGACAGATTGATCCCGAGGTTTTCGGCAAGCTGGTAATCCAGACCAAAGAGGAAGGCCGGTGAAAAATCATCAGCTTCAAGATCCACCAGCACTTTCAGTCCCTGCAGTGCAGGATGACTTTGAAAGATATAAGGTGCCTCAAGGCGGTTACGGTTATAGGCCAGACCGGCCTGCACCCCCACCGACAATCGTTCACTAAACTGATAGGCAGCCGCCGCACTGGCGTTTAATACAATATATTCCGATTCATGCCTTTGCCGGCCATAAGTGACCCCCAGGGTGCCGGGTGGATCATTAAACTCAAAACTGGCACGCATGGCAGACTGGGTAAAAGCGCCTGCCGCAAAACTCCAGGGGGAATCCGCTGCATTCCAGACTTTGACAAAATCGGGAAAGAATCCAGGGCCACGGTCCGCTTTTGCCTTTTCTCCCAGTGAGGAAGTAAAGCCTGATTCGACAAAGACCGCCGTGAAATTCAGCTGTACGCCTTCTTCCACCTGAGTGAAATAAGCAGGGTTGGCGGACAGCGCACTCAGGCCGTCCCTGGACAGGCCACTGATATTCACCATGCCCCCCGCTCTGGCACCGGTACCGATACGAATAATATCGTTTGCCTGGGAATATTCTGGCAATAGCAAAAGTGTCCCGATTACCAGGACAGTATTTGCTTTAACTAAATTCATAAGTAAATATTATTGGATAACAATGACTTGATAAAGAAGCTGGGCATGACATCAGAAGTAGAAACCCATGACTCTCATGCCGGCAATTCTTCCCTGGATATTGAGATACGGAATGATTTGCCGAGCAGATTCATTGGCTTATTGCAATGTAGCATTCAATGGCCGCATTTATCTTACAGAGTACCGGTATTCATTCCTGCCTGACATGCTCATCCAGCAACAAGGCTATTTCAGCTACTTTACGCAAGGCGCGTACCGACAGGGTGGCACCGGTGATGCCATCAATACTGGTATCCAGCCCTCTGCCTGAAGCATCACGCCCGGCACCACGAAACTGGTCAGTGAAAAAGTCATGACGAACCTCCCAGCCTCTGGGTTCGCGAAAAGCCAGCACTTCCACGTCTTCAATTGTCGACTGCTGTTGCTCATGAGTGACAACTACTGCAATGGTGATCGGCTGGTCTTTGCCAATTTCGTCAAGAATCCAGACAGAGAGATCATCTCTCATCCAGTAGCGTGTACGCAGGAAAGTTGTGCGGTGTTGCAGGATGGTTTCAACCTGCTGCCGAAGTTCACCGCGGATATATACCGGTTTGGATTCTGGTGGCTCACCGGCAAAAACTTCCTGCAGAAAATCCTGATGGGATAATTCAAAAGTCGGATCATCAGCGGCAATGGCAACCCTGGCACCCAGGGTCACCATTAACGAGATAAGGAAAACTGAAGCTGTTAAAAGTTTCATTTTAACTAGAACTGATAACCCACTCCAAGATTAAAACCGTCATCATCGGCGGCACCACTGATATTCATGATGTCGGCTTTGATGACGACATCTTCATGCAGGTACCAGTTAACCCCGAAATCAGTCTGCTCGACTGCCTGGGAGCCCGGCATGCCGTCAAAGGTATTGTATTCACCATAACGGGCGAAGATGCGCCAATCCGGAGTAATACTGTAGGATGGTTCAAGGTAGAAACCATTCTGGGAATCCTTGCCAAGCGCCTCAGCAGTTGCCCCGTCAATGCTCCAGTCAGCGACCATGGCACGAAATCCAAAAGGACCGCTGTTGTAATTGATATGGGCTTCAATAAGGGTGGCACTGGCATCGGGATCAGCACTTTGGGTAATATTTTCCTGGTACTGCAAGGTCACTGCTGCTTCCAGCCCCGGCATGCCGGTATAACGAAATCTGCCGGTATAAGCCAGGTCATTGGCATCGGCCTCAGCCACTTTCTGTCTGCCGCTGCGAATTCTGTAGGCATTGCCACCTGTGGTTGGTACTGCCAGGCCGGAATGCAAAGCCAGGTCATAGGAAAAACCGCTTTCATGACGGCCACTCACTGCTGCACCAGCTTCCCACCAGGTAGAAGGAATGATTTCACTTTCTATCCGGTTACGTTCCACACCCATAAACGTCGGAGGCTCATGGGTTTCATTCAGTATTCCCACCGGTACCAGAAACAAACCACCTTTCGCAGAAAGGTTTGGATTGAAATCATATTCAACATAGGCCTGCTCCAGCTCGACTTCACCGGGTGCACCTTCACCAGCCAGTGAATGCTCCAACTCGACTTCCGAGAAAAAACGTAGACGCTCGGTAAATTCGTTGCCGAAAAACAACACGAAGCGATGGAAATCAATTTCTTCACCGCTGTCCAGATTGTTGTAATGCAACTCTCCGTAGCCGCCGATACTGACGCCGGACGGTCCACCAGCCGATATATTATTGACCATGTTGGCCTCAGCACTTTCCATGGCGGTTTCTGCCACTGCTGAGGTCTCTTCTACCTGAGCTCGCAGAGCATCTATTTGTGCCTGCAAAGCCTCAATTTGCGCTTCCAGTGCTTCTTGCGCCGATGCACTGGTGCTCAGGGACATTGTGATCGCAACTGCAATAGCGACGGGTGTTAGTCGTTTCATTTACCGGTTCTCTCCTGCTATGGATTTGGATAAAAGAGCATTGTATTAAAATTTAATCGTAATGTTAATCATTATCATTTACTTTATCCTTTTTTTTATTCCTCTACCAGCCTCACGGCAGGATATCCCCGGAACCACCTTCCGCCCGGGGAAATAAAGTGTATAAATGTACAGGTGAGTCAAAAAGATTCAGCTTGCAGCAAAAACCGGTATTTGCTGCGACCGACGATAGTTTCGTAAGCCAAGGCTGACAAATATCAAGGCCAGCCCCAGCAATACCGTGTTTATTGCCAGACCTGCCGGCGCCAGGGCAAAACCGCCAAACCTGATGGCATAGCTGCAAAGCAAAATCAGTATGGCCAGAGCGCACAAAATCTGCATTTGCGATTTGAGTTGTACTTCATCCTCTTGCAGCATTCCCGGCACCAGACTGGCCAGCAGGACCAGCCAGAAAACCGGGACAGAAGGCAGATGGAAAATAACCTGGGTAAAGGCAGCGAAAATCAGCGCCAGCGGGGTTCCCCAAACAAGCGCGGGCCAGAGGGTATTGAGCCTGTCGCGCTTTTTGCGTTTTTCCAGCCAGATGTTAATACCGCTGACCGATACCCAGGTGAGGGCAAAACCGAAAATGGTATATAGAATTTTGGTAAGCAGGCCGCCAAAGTGGCCAAAGTGAATGCGATACACGGAATATAATATTTGTTTGGCCGTCTCGGTATCGGAATAGCCAGCACTACCCAGGTAATTACCCGCCATGTCAAAGCGATAGTTCTCAGAATAGATCAGACGCCCGGGTTGCTGAACGTAAAATTCCATAAAACGGTTTTCCGTATCGGCATCATGTACCACCAGAAACAATAACTCGCCTTCAGGAGATAGTTCTGCAACTGTCTCCATTGCAGCGGCCAGATTTGTAACAGCTTCCTGGTTTTCCAGCACCGGTTCCGGCGGAAACACCGTGTCGATCAATTCCTGGCTGCTTGTATCTGCGGCTTCGGCAAACAGGGAGGCCAGAATCAGAATAAAGCCATAATACGCCCCGGTTACTGCGATCATCAGATAAAAAGGCGAGCCCCAGACACTGAGACGATTGTGAATATCCACCTGCCCCACCCTGCTGTTCTTATTCAGGCGTAATTTGAAGGCATCCCTGATGATGGAGGGATGGCTTAAAAACCCACTGATGATCAGGCCGCAAAGCAAGGCACCGATAGCACTGACCAGGACAATGCCGATATTCAGCGGCAGATGCAGATTCAGATGCAGACCGGTGAGCAAGGCGGAATAATCATCATAAGCCGCTTCTCCCAGGGACCCGTCTGCATTCAGATACCAGCCTTCGGCATCACTGGAAAGTTTTACCCGCGGAATCTGCGCGCTCGGATAAACCACATACATATGTTCGGTCACATCCGTCGGCCCGTCTGTCATGAATTCATTGAAGGCATGCTCAATCAATTCCGGATCCATGGCCTGATACTCCTCAGCCAGCGGCTGCTCCCAGCGCTCAATTTCCTCATAAAAGATAACAATTGTTCCACTCAGACAAATCAGGTACATGAGCATGCCAAGCAAAAGACCAAGCCATGAATGACTTGCCAGGGAACGCCTGACCAGATTGGCAGGAAGAGAAATTTTCATAACAGAATAAATACCAGCAGACATAAAAGGATTAACAATCCCAGACTGGACAATGCTGTGAGCCACAAACGGCTATCCGCGATAATCCAGGTGCTGAATCCACCCCAGATCAATGGCATTATAAAAATTGCCGTGGTGACTTTATTCAGCATCGTCAAGGGAAAAAACCAGACCAGCACCAGACTCAGCATCAGTGATACAAGCCCGGTGACCGGAACCGCCAGCACAAACAGGGCAGAGTTTCTTGCCACTTGCACAATGGAAGGTCGTGTCAGTTGATGCCGGACGGGTCTGGCATCATTGACCCTTTCGGCTTCCTGCCGGTTGCGCCAGACCAGTATCCAGATCACACAAGTGAAAATCAGGAAGGCGTAAACAGTCCCGAATTCCGGGCCCAGCGCAATACTCCAGAAATACGCTGAAGAAAAAGTCAGCAGCCAGCCAATCCAGTTAAGCAGTTCAATCTGCCTGCTGCGCCAGCTGGCAAAAAGACAGCCGGCGGCAAGGCAGGAAATGATCAGGGCAAGCAGAATCATCAGACTAGAAACTGTACTTCAGTGACAGGCTGTAGTGTCTCGGGGCACCAAAATAATTCTGATCCCAGTACAGACTGTTAAGGTATTTTTCATCGCCCAGATTATTAATATTTAATGCAATGTTCAGCGCATCATTAAAATCATAATCAGCATAGGCTGAAAGGATTCCGTAACTGTCCTGGCTGATACGCATTGGCGCCGTACCCGTATAGATATCACTCTGCCAGCGATAGCTTGCACCAAGTTCCAGATTGGCCAGCGGGAAGAAACGTGCACCGGCTTTCAGGGTTCTTTCAGGCACATAGCTACGTACTGTGCTGCCGTTTTGCCCTTCCAGATCAAGCTGGGTAAATCCGGCCTGTAAAATCACTGCATCATGAATACGCCCGCTGGCTTCCAGTTCAAATCCCTGTGAGTTCACTTCCGTTCCGGCATAATAGGAAAGCCCGCTGCCGGCATCGAAACCGGCATACTCGGCATAATTATCCTGTTCTGCCTTGAACACGGAAGCAGAAGTCAGCAATCCACCTGCGAAGAATTCCGCCTTGATACCACCCTCAAAGCTCTTGCCCTCTGCCGGCCCGATGTTGTTCAGGCTGGCTGTCAATTCAGCCTGTGGTTCGTAAATATCACTGTAACTGGCATACAGGTTGACTGATTCACCCAGAGCATAAACAAGACCGATATAGGGGCTGGCTTCCGTCTCGGACCAGTTCATCGGGGAACCGAAACTGTCACCGGAAGCTTCAGTGTCTATGACATTGGCCCCAACGATCAGATTCATTGCATCATTCAGGCTCCAGTTACTGGCAATATAGAAACGGTTTACATCGATATCAAAGTCCTGTGCTACAAAAGGCGACTGAAAATCGGGTCGGGCAATTTCAGAGCCGTCCCAGCCCGGAAAGGCCGGCAAGGCACCCCAGGCAGGATCAGTTGCCGGAATACTGTGATCCAGATAGCCGTTTTTGGACTGACTGATATTTAAACCCATGAACAGTTCATGTTCCCTGCCACCCAGGCTGAAGGAGCCTGCCAGGGTCGAATCAATCAGTTTCTGTTCCACTGAGCTGACATATTTGCCCGGCCAGCCAAACAGGCCCAGTCCGCTGGCCTGGTTCAGCGTTCCGTAAGTGTAGAAGAGCTCATCATCACTTTCTTCATCGTTGTAGTTGAGCGTCGTTGTCCATTCCCAGCCCCAGGCCAGATCTACCTGTAACTCGGCAAAAGCATTCCGGGAAGTGGAAGTCCAGTAGGTCCAGTCCATGGTTGTGGAAGAAGAAACATCAAAATCAGTGGGCGTCCCATCATCATAAATCAGCTGCAATGCCCCCCACATAACACCATCAGAATCATTCCGGTGATGGGTATAACCAAGTGCCAGGGTTGAATTGCGGGTAAGCTGGCCGTCTATCACGCCATAAAAAATCTGTCGCTGCTGTTCGTTATCACGCAGATATGATTCCTTATCTACGCCGGCAACGATGGCACGTCCCGCCCAGGATCCGCTGTCAGTAAAAGGTATTGAGATATCCAGTTCGGCACGGGAATTGGACCATGAACCCTGGGTCAGTTTGATGCTGCCCTGGAAATCGTTGGTCGGACGTTTACGCACATAATTAATGGTACCGGACGGATTACCGGTTCCAGTCAGTAAACCGTTGGCACCACGAATAACTTCAACCCGCTCATAGATTACCGTATCCAGCTCCCCGTGAACGTTCCAGGTAAAAGGCAGACCATGACCGTCTACCTGCATACTTTTAATATCAAAACCCCGGGAATTATAGTAGGTACGGTCAGTCTCAACTTCTTCGACATTGACTCCGGTAGTCAGTTTCAGGACATCATTTACCTCATTCAGACCGAAACCTTCCATAAAATCGTTATCAATCAGGCTGACCGACTGCGGGGTGTCAAATACCGAAAGCTGCAGGCCGGTGGCACCACGACTCTCGCGCAATGTGCGCGTACCGATAATGGAAATTTCTTCAATTCTGCCTTCCTGTGCCAAAACCGGTACGGACCCCAGACTTGAAGAGAGCGCGAGTAAAACACTCCCGGTCCCGAATGAAAATTGTTTGATATTCATACTTACCTCAAATTGTTTGCTGTATCAGAAGAGGGTTGGTATTTACGCATAGTTTTATGAGAATGTAAATACAAATGAGAACTATTATCATTTATAAAAAGATATAAGCCCTTTTGACACAACTCAAGGAGCTATCAATTTAAAAATGTATTATTCACACATCTTTAATCAAATCAGGATACAGACAATGAGTGAATCCCTGTATGAAAAACTGGGTGGTGAAGCCGCCGTTGATGCAGCCGTAGACATTTTTTATCAGAAAGTTTTGGCTGATGATCGTATTAACAGCTTTTTTACAGGCCTGGATATGGACAAGCAGGCGAAAAAACAAAAAGCTTTTCTGACTTTTGCCTTTGGTGGACCCAACAATTATTCCGGCAGAGGCATGCGCAATGCCCATTCCCGTCTGGTTAAACAGGGCCTGGATGGCAGTCATTTTGACGCAGTGATGGAAAACCTGGGCGCTACTTTGCAGGAGCTCAATGTTCCTGAAACACTCATTAGCGAAGCTGCAGCAATCGCTGAATCCACCCGGGGAGATGTACTCGGTTATTAACAAGCAGAGCCCGTTTTGCCGGCAGTGAATAGAGAGCCGAATGGTAAAACAGTTACTGTTCTGTCATCATTTATGTTGAGTTGTAACAAACCCGACGCTGACTTCTCACTAGAGACAGCAGTCACTTTATAGATGAGGCAGGCTATGTCAGTTACCAGGCTCCTGAATTGGAGCATAAAAAAAAGCATGATTTCAGTGTTTCTGTTGTTCTGCACTCAGGCAGTTCTGGCGCAGGAATTTAACTGGGCACCTGACTTTCCTGAGGGCTCGATGATTCCGCTACTTGAAGCCCCTGACCAGAATAGCAATGTCCAGACTCTGGACTCCCTCAGTGGCGAAAAAGGACTGATGCTGTTTTTCAGTCGTTCTTTTGACTGGTGCCCGTTCTGCAAAGCCCAGCTGGAAGATATCACGGCCATTCAGGCTGACATGGAAGCACTGGGATTCAATATCGCTTCCATGACTTATGACCCGGTTGCCACGCTGAAAATTGTTGAACTGGACTTCAATGTCGGTTTCACCATGCTGCATGATGAGGCGATCAGGCATGTCAATGCTTTAGGTATCCGCAACCCGGACCCCGAACCGGACAGTTTCGCCTACGGTATTCCACAACCCGGGATCATGCTACTCAGTCCGGACGGTACGATTTTGCGTAAATTTGCTGAAGAAAACTTTCGTGAGCGACCCGACCTCAGCTATGTGCTGGAGGCTGCAAGAGAACTCTAGTCAATAGACCTCATTAGACTGCGTAAATTATTCTGCGTAAATTATTCTGCGTAAATATAGTGCAGATATCACCAGCTCTGACCAGAGTGAGCAGCCCTCCGGTCAGAGCCTCGCAGTGTAGAATTGCTGAAAATCACACTGCCTTTAACTTCATGGCATAAACACCAAGATCCAGCAGTCGGTCAGCATAGGCCGTCTCATTGTCATACCAGGCAATCAGCTTGAAAAATTTATCATTCAAGGCGATACCGGCACTGGCATCAAAAATACTGCTGCGTCTGTCACCAATAAAATCCTGGGACACCACAGCATCTTCCGTATAAGCAAGAATCCCTTTCAGCTCCCCGTCAGCAGCGGCCCTGACAGCCTTTTTTATTGCTTCATAGTCTGTTGCCTTCTGCAGGCGCACAGTCAGGTCAACCACGGAAACATCTGCTGTGGGGACCCGCAAAGCCATGCCGGTTAATTTACCATTCAATGCCGGTATCACTTTACCAACGGCTTTGGCGGCCCCGGTACTGGCCGGAATAATGTTCAGCAAGGCACTGCGGCCGCCACGATAATCCTTGCCACTGGCACCATCGACGGTCGTTTGAGAGGCGGTCACTGCATGGACCGTTGTCATCAGCCCTTCCTCAATACCAAAACAGTCGTTGATGACTTTTGCCAGCGGTGCCAGACAGTTGGTGGTACAGGAGGCGTTGGAAATGACCAGCTCATCTGCCCGCAATTGCCGATGATTGACACCCATAACAAACATAGGTGCATCAGCAGAGGGTGCGGAAATAACGACTTTTTTCGCTCCGGCCTGCAGGTGTCCGGAAGCATCTTCTTTAGCCGTAAACAGGCCGGTACATTCGATGACAACATCGGCATTTACGGACGACCAGTCCAGCTTTGAGGGCTGCTTTTCAGCACTCAGGCGAATCTGCCGACCTTCAACACTCAGTTTGCCATCAGCAAGCTCAACGCTTGCCGATAGCGAACCATGCACCGAATCATAGCGTAGCAGATAAAGCAGTTGCTCGGGGGCAAGCATGTCATTGATGGCAACAACTTCGACATCATCCCTGTGCAGGGCATGCCTGAATACCATTCGGCCGATTCTGCCGAAACCGTTTATTGCAATTTTGACTATAGACATCTGTTCTCCTTCGTTTCATTAACGACAACAATGTCCCCTCCCCGTGAACACAGCATAATACGCCGAAAGGGTTCAGGCAATTTGTCCGGGCTGAATTGCAAGCTGTTCAGTACTTTTATTAATCTGTCTGGCCAGGCCGAACAGAACAAAAGCCACTGTTGGTAAAAACCATGCAGCCAGCACCATCAGACTGAGGTTGACCCCGTATCTGTCTACCACGAAACCCAACACCGGTCCGGTCACAATAAAAATACTGCGCATTCCCAGACTGACCAGGGAATTCACCGTGGCACGGAATTCAGCATCCAGTCTTTTATTCAGGGCATCGTAAAAAATTACCATGTTCAGGCCACGACAAAGCGGGAATGCCAGCCCAAACAGTACGCCGACCGGTCCACCAAGCAGTGCCATGATCAGGTAGGCAGCAAAAGGCAGCAATGCCGTGAACATAAATATCTTCTGCCAGCCAAAGCGTGCTTCGAGTGCGTGCGCATAATTGGCAATAAGCGCACGGGCGACACAATGCAATGCCCAGATCAGGCCAAACCATGTCAGTGGCACGCCCTGCAATTCCCAGTAGGTCTGAATTAACCAGAAGCCATACAGCGCTGCCAGACTGAATACGATGATTGCCAGCGAAGTCCACAGGACCAGCGGCTGATACAGAATCGTGGCAGCGACTTTGCGAAAGTTTTCCTGATGCCCGCTCACTGAAGTCTGACGCGGAGCCTCACTTAAATTCAGCGCGCAATACAGACCAAGGCAAGCAATAAATGCCTGCATCCAGAGAATTGCATCCAGCGACCACAGCGTCAGAATACT
Organism: Gammaproteobacteria bacterium UBA5109; assembly: GCA_002414385.1. Classification (GTDB taxonomy): domain Bacteria; phylum Pseudomonadota; class Gammaproteobacteria; order Pseudomonadales; family Pseudohongiellaceae; genus UBA5109. The sequence continues at coordinate 151,398 of DHZH01000003.1, read as the reverse complement.
GGTGACAACAGCAGCAAAGGCACCTGCCCAGCCTTCCAGGCTGACCAGCCGGGCAATGTGCTTGCCCGGATTTTCCGCATGCACTTCATCCTCAGCATTCAGGGCTATCTGGCTGTCATAAACCAATGCCAGGTCGGCACCTGAACACAGACTCAGTCCCAGTCCCATCAGGGCTTCATAAACCAGAAAATCGACAAAGCTGTCAGCGAAAATCAGCAGGAAAAAAGCCACTGCTGTACTCAACTGCCCGAGTATAATGGCATTACGACGCCCCCACAGGTCAGCCAGATAGCCACTCGGCACTTCAAATGCAGCTATCATCAGCGCAAACAAAGCCTGGGTCTGCAGCACCTGCGCCATCGTCAAGCCATGACGCTGCAGTAAGGGGACGAACACCGCAGTGACCACCATCGCGCACTGGAAAAAGCTCATCCAGTAAATGGTTTTTATATTTTTTTGCAGGGCATCTTGCACGACTCTCTCCTGTTATAAGCTTTAAAAAGGCTTCCGGAGTGCCGAGTCACGAAGGGTTAAATATTGTTTCTGCTTATTGCTGGTTTGTGACAGTATGGACAATAAAAAAGCCTTCGGGACCGGGTCCGGAAGGCTTTTGTAAACTCAATTCATTAAATCAATCAGTTCTGACAAATACTCCTTCCGCAACAGGTGCACATACGCACCCATAGCTTGGCCATGGCGATACTCATGGAAAGTACCGACGGCGCTGCAATACCGGCGTAATAAGTGCTGTATTGATGAAGTGTATTTAGTTTCATTTTCAAATTTTTAAATAAAAGCCTGATAAAAAAATCCTGTCTGAACAGGCAGCGCATCATGCTCCTCTGATGTTTATATGTCAACCCGGTGTTGAGACTAAAGCTGATTTAACCGGTATCCCCGGTTTTCCAGCATCTGAATCAGACCATCTTCACCGATCAGGTGAGCAACGCCGACCAGTACCAGCTCCGTATCGGCATCCTCAAACATGGCTTCGATTTCCGGCATCCAGTCCAGGTTCCGGCTTGCCATTAACAGGTCGTAAGCATCCGGAGCCGAGTTTTTCATCGACTCAACAAACAGTTCATTCATTTGCTGCGTGTTACCACTGCGCCAGGGACCCACCAGCACTTCAATATCAGTGGAGATTTTTTCCAGTTCCTCCAGCGACATCATGATGAACTCGCTTTCCTCGCCTACTCCCATTCCGGCCAGGAAATCAATCTGTTGTTCGACCGTTTCAAAGCCGGCAATGGCTTTGCCATCTGCTTTGGCTCGCTGATGAAAATACATGTCGACACCCTGCGGCGTAAAACCAAGCTGCTGCATACTGAGAATTTCAAGAGTACTGACCAGCATGCCGGGTTTCATGTTCTGCAGAATCATCATCGGCACACCCAGATCTGCAGTAAAGGTGGTCAGGGCATCATAGGCTTCCGGGCTCAGCACGCTCTCAATATTTCGGCCATCGGTATACATCAGTTGCTCCATCAGGGTCATCTGTGCCCCAACGGCATTCATGTCATCGATATTGATTTCGAAATAAAGCGCATCAGCCTGGGCATAGGCCTGATCAAAAGCCGCTGGTAAGGGGTAATCAGCAGCTCTGAGCATATGCACCGTACCGGCCAGATATACGGTATTCTCGCCATTACTGGCCTGCCAGACGGATGTCTGGGCCAGCAGGCTTTGACTGACCAGCAGCAGTACAAGGCTTAGTCTTTTCAGGATTGGCAGCATGTCATTCAAATTCAGATGATTCTTTGCTAACTGCCAGCCATAGTATCAAAGAATCAGGGGCAGGTTTTAATCAATACAGAATCGAGTATTCGATCAACCCTCAAATAACCAGGTTTTTGCTTCAGCCTCATTATCAAATACCTGGAATTGAGCTCCCCGATTCAACGCAACCGATTCAGCGAATCGCATATCTTCAAGAGACTCTTCATTAAGTTCAACCAGTGCAATCCGAAATGATAAATCCACACCCAACTCCTGGGGATTACTGGCTATATTAAACACACCAGAGGTCGGAAAACGCCCACTCAATGAGCTAATAGCAAGAATTTTTCGTAATTCATACTTCCAGCACAAATCGATCAGCTTGCGCCAGAGTTCACGGGCATTCTGTTCTGCTGAATCTTCAGTACGCTCGCCTGACACCTCTACGCGCAGATGATCACTCTGTTTCTGAATATCGATTTTGTAGGGCATGCAGGCGCACCCTCAAGCAAAAACTAATACTTGGGTGTTGAGAAAGCTTTCTACACCCACCGGGTATTATCGACTGCAAATTATAATCCGGAACAATAAGCAGCTAAAGCAGTTCCAGATCAGAGCGATTTAATCAGCCAGTACCGGGCTCAGCCAGCGTCTGGCTTCATCCCCGGACCAGCCTTTGCGTTCAGCATAATCTTTCAGCTGGTCATCGGCAATTTTCTGCACGGCAAAGTAGCGACTGTCCGGATGCGAAAAATACAGACCACTGACGGAAGCAGCAGGCATCATGGCGTAACTTTCGGTGAGCTTGATGCCGGCTTTCTGTTCTGCCTGCAGCAAATCAAACAGTGCGCCTTTCTCGGTATGATCCGGACAGGCCGGATAACCAGCCGCCGGTCGAATACCCTGATACTGCTCCTTGATCAGCTCCGCGTTACTGAAGGTTTCATCACTGGCATAGCCCCAGAATTCTTTACGCACCCGCTGATGCATGGATTCGGCAAAGGCTTCGGCAAAACGGTCAGCCAGTGCCAGCAACATGATGGCCCGGTAATCATCGTTTTCCTGCTTGTATTTTTCTGCCATGGCTTCGACTTCCTGACCGGCCGTGACGGCAAAGCCGCCGATCCAGTCTGGCTTGCCACTGTCTTTCGGCGCAATGAAATCGGCCAGGGCATAATTGGCTTTGCCTTCGCGGCGCTGTTCGAGTTGCTGACGCAGACTATGCAGTACCGTTTGTACTTCCTTGCGTTCATCATCGGCATACAGCTCGATGTCATCACCGACTGCGTTAACCGGCCAGAAACCTATGACGCCTTTCGGGGTGATCAGTTTCTTCTCGACCAGTTCTTTGAGCATTTCCTGGGCATCTTCATAAAGGTTGCGGGCGCTCTCTCCAACCACTTCGTCATCAAGAATTTTCGGAAACTTGCCGGCCAGCTCCCAGCTCATGAAAAACGGTGACCAGTCGAAGTGATCAATCAGTGTCTGTAAATCATAATCTTCAAAGACTTTGAGCCCGGTAAATGCCGGCTGCGGGGGTGTGTAGGCATTCCAGTCTATTTCCGGCTTATTACTGCGGGCCTGTTCCAGCGTCAGCATATTGCGCGAACTTTCCTTGCGCGCGCGGCGCTCTCTCAAGCCCTCGTATTCTTCGCGGATTTCCTGCAGGTAGGCGTCCTTCTTATCACCCAGTAATTTCCCGGCCACACCTACAGAACGTGAGGCATCCAGCACATGAATGGTCGGACCACTGTATTTCTCTTCAATTTTTACCGCCGTATGAATTCGCGAGGTTGTTGCACCACCAATCAGCAGCGGCAGACTGAAGCCTTCCCGTTCCAGCTCGGCGGCCACGTGCACCATTTCATCCAGACTCGGGGTAATCAGTCCGGAAATACCGACGATGTCGGCTTTTTCATCACGCACAGCCTGCAGGATTTTCTGACTCGGGACCATGACTCCCAGGTCAACAACGCGGTAACCGTTGCAGCTCAGGACCACCCCAACAATATTTTTCCCGATATCATGTACATCGCCCTTGGCGGTCGCAATCACGATAGTCCCCGCATTTTCCCGGGCTTCTTTTTTGGCGTTTAGAATATAAGGTTCCAGATGCGCCACGGATTTCTTCATCACCCGCGCACTTTTCACCACCTGCGGCAAAAACATTTTGCCGGAACCAAAGAGGTCGCCGACAATATTCATGCCGTCCATCAGCGGTCCTTCAATGACCTTGATGGCTTCTCCCAGCTTTTCATAGGCTTCCTGACTGTCCTCCACAACATATTTATCAATGCCGTGCACCAGGGAGTATTCCAGGCGTTTTTCCACGCTTTCTTCACGCCAGAGTTCGGCAGCTTTTTCATCCTTTTCTTCACTGACAACGGTAGTCGCCATCTCCAGCAGACGCTCACCGGCATCTTCGCGACGATTAAAAATCACATCTTCAATCGCTTCACGCAGTTTTTCATCAATGTCCTCGTACACCAGCAATTTCCCGGCATTGACGATGGCCATATCCATGCCCGCCTTGATGGCGTGATACAGAAATACCGAATGCATGGCTTCACGCAGGGCATTATTGCCACGAAATGAGAACGACAGGTTGGAGACTCCGCCGGAGACTTTGGCGTAAGGTAAATTCTTTTTGATCCAGGCAGTGGCCTCGATGAAAGCCTTACCGTAACCATTATGTTCGGCAATACCGGTCGCTACGGCAAAAATGTTCGGATCGAAAATAATATCCTGCGGCGGAATACCGACTTCTTCCGTGAGCAGCTTGTAGGCGCGCGCACAGATTTCAGTCTTACGCTCAAAGGTATCGGCCTGCCCCTGTTCATCGAAAGCCATGACCACGACGGCAGCACCGTAACGTTTGACCAGGCGTGCCTGTTGCAGAAACTGTGCTTCGCCTTCCTTGAGGGAGATTGAATTGACGATGCCCTTGCCCTGAATACATTTCAGGCCTTCTTCGATTACTGTCCATTTGGAGGAATCGACCATAACCGGCACCCGGGCAACATCCGGCTCAGCAGCAATCAGGTTGAGAAACTTTTTCATGGCCGCGGCGGAATCCAGCATGCCTTCATCCATGTTGACGTCAATGATCTGTGCGCCGCCTTCGACCTGATCTCTGGCCACGGAAATAGCCGTATCGTAATCCTCGCTGACAATCAGGGTTTCAAAACGCTTGGAGCCGGTCACGTTGGTACGTTCACCGACATTGACGAAATTGCTTTCCCGGGTCAGCGTCACCGGTTCCAGGCCGGACAGACGGCAAACCGGCTGGGCTTCAGGAATTTTACGCGGCGCTTTTGTTGCAACTTTTTTTCGGATCGCGGCAATATGTTCAGGCGTCGTGCCGCAACAGCCACCGACAATATTGACCAGCCCCGATTCGGCAAATTCACTGATCAGTCCGGCCATGTGATCGGGACTCTGATCATAACCGCCCATCTCATTGGGCAAACCGGCATTGGGGTGACAGGAGACATTGATCTCCGCCACCCGCGATAAATCATCGACATACTGGCGCAACTGTTCAGCACCCAGCGCACAGTTAAGCCCGATGCTGACAGCACCGGCATGGGCCACGGAATTATAAAAGGCTTCTACCACCTGCCCGCTCAGGGTACGACCACTCTGGTCGGTAATGGTGCCGGAAATCATCAGCGGCAGATTGATCTCATGCTCGGCTTCAAAATTTTTCACCGCCGCAATGGCCGCCTTGGCATTCAGGGTATCGAAAACAGTCTCGATCAGAATAATGTCGGCACCACCGTCATAAAGCCCTTTTATGGCTTTGCTGTAATCTTCAAACAGCTCGTCAAAGGAAACTGCCCGGTAACCCGGATCCTCGACATTGGGTGAAATTGACGCAGTACGATTGGTTGGCCCAAGCACGCCGGCAACCCAGCAGGGACGATTATTTTCTTTCTGGTACTCATTGATGGCTTCATGCGCCAGTCGGGCACCGGCAACATTCAGCTCATAAGCCAGGTCACTGAGATTGTAATCCGCCTGCGCAATCCCGGTTGAATTGAATGTATTGGTTTTGAGAATATCCGCACCGGCTTCCAGGTATTGCCGATGAATATCCTTGATCGTGTCCGGGGCCGTGATACTCAGCAAATCGTTATTGCCGCGTAATTCATTATCGACATCCCTGAAGCGCTCACCGCGAAAATCAGCTTCTTCAAATTTATGCCCCTGAATCATGGTGCCCATGGCACCATCGAGAAACAGAATGCGTTGTTGCAGAGTTTCGGTAAATAATTCCTGATGCGACATTACTACTTTGTATCCTTTTCTTGTATGCCTAGTGTTTTACACACAGCACGTGTTAATTCTGATTTATTCAGCGTATAGAAATGAAAATTGCGTACGCCGGCATCGTATAAAGTATTGCACTGATCAATCAGTACCGATGCGGCCAGCATGTTATTGATGGTCGAGGAAGGTTCGACACCTTCAAATAATTTCTCCAGCCAGGGGGGAATTGACGCACCACAACTCTCGGCAAAGCCACGAACCCGATTAAAATTCACGATCGGCAGAATGCCCGGAATAATCGGAATATCGATACCGGCTGCCCGGGCTTTTTCCACAAAGCGCAGATAAACATCGCAGTCAAAGAAAAACTGTGTAATAAAGCGCCTGGCACCGGCATCAACCTTCTGCTTGAGGACTTCAATTTCATGCTCCATGTTCGGTGATTCAGGATGAATTTCCGGGTAGGCGGCAACGCTCATGTCAAAATCGGCAATTTTGTTCAGGCCATGCATGAATTCGGTCGCATTGGCATAACCATCAGGATGTACCGTCGACAGATTATCGCCTTCGGGAGGGTCACCCCGCAGCACTACCAGCCGCCTGATGCCAATCTCATGAAACTGGCGCGCCATTTCATTGGCCTCGTCTTTACTTACTGCGACACAGGTCAGGTGGGCAACCGGGGTCAGGCTGGTGTCTGCTACCAGACGTTTGAGAATTTCCAGGCTGCGTTCACGGGTAGATCCCCCTGCCCCGTAAGTCAGGGAAATAAAATCCGGCTGCAGTTTTGCCAGATTCTCGACAGAGTCCCAGAAATTATCCGCTTTGCTTAAATCAGCAGGTGGAAAAAATTCAAATGAAACAGATACTTTCTCGTTTTTATCAGTAAAGCTCATGAAATAATTAGTCATCCTGAAGTTAAAATCGCTTGCTATCATCCATAAATTTAATTATAAGGTCAAATTATATAAATTTATAAATAATATTAATTTTTCTAATCATAACTGTAAGAAAACTAAAATAATGCGATCACCACTGGAATTTCGTCATCTGCGTCTGCTTAAAACCCTGGCCGATACCGGCACCCTGTCCAAGACAGCGGAATACATTCATGTCACACAGTCCGCACTCTCCCAGCAGATCAAACATCTGGAAGAGTATTACGCCACCAGCCTGTTTGAACGCAAAAGCAACCCGATCCGCTTCACCCCGGCAGGTGAACGCCTGCTCAATCTGGCCCGGCAAACCCTGCCGCAGATCGAATCGGCTGAACGCGATATATCAAGAATTGCTGCCGGTTCCGTGGGTCGTCTGCGTATTGCCATTGAATGTCACAGCTGTTTCGACTGGCTCATGCCCACCATGGATAAATTCCGCGATCAATGGCCAGAAGTGGAACAGGACCTGGTTTCCGGACTGACTCCGGATCCGGTCGCCCTGCTGCTGACTGACGAGGCGGATCTGGCCGTGCATACCGAACCCGATCAGCGTGAAGGCGTGATCTACCACCCGATGTTTGACTTTGAGATGGTCGGCTGCTGTTCTCCCAATCATCCTGTTGCCGGCCGCGCCTTCCTCAAACCAGAGGATTTCGCCGAAGAAACCCTGATTCATTATCCGGTTGAGGACAACATGCTCGATGGTATCCGGCATTTCCTGCGGCCTGCGGGTGTCGCTCCCAGAGCCCGTCGCACAGCCGAACTGACCCTGGCAATAATCCAGCTGACGGCCAGTGGCCGTGGACTGAGCATGTTGCCAACCTGGTCAGTGCAGCCACAGGCGGATCAGGGGTATATCAGGACATTGCCACTGGGGAAACAGGGTCTGTGGTGTCGGCTGTATGCCGCCACACTGGAAGATTCAGCTCCCTGGCTGCAGAATTTCCTGGAACTGGTCAGGACCCTGGCGCCGATTACCCTCTCGGGCATTCGACCCTGTAATTAGGCTTGCCAGGGCTATTCGAGCGAATGTATCACCAGTCCACTGCGCAGCTTGGGTTCAAACCAGGTTGATTTCGGCGGCATGACTTCGCCGGCATCGGCAATCGCCATCAGATGCTCAATGGACGTCGGATAGCAGGAAAAGGCGACCTTGAAATCACCTTTGTCGACACGTCTTTCAAGCTCGGCCATCCCGCGAATACCGCCGATAAAATCAATGCGCTTATCAACACGGGGATTTTCGATTCCCAGCAAAGGCTTGAGAATATTATCCTGCAGGACTGCTACATCGAGTCGCGCTACCGGATCATTTTCATCCACAAGACCGTCGCGCACTTTGAGTGAATACCAGTGGCCGTCCATGTACATGCCAAATTCATGCAGGGCTTGCGGTTTGCAGGCCTCATCCTGTTTGCTGATCTCGAATTTGCTTTCCACCGCTTCCAGAAAGGCTTCTTCACTGAGACCATTCAGGTCAGTGACGGCACGGTTGTAGTCAAGTATCTGCATCTGGTCATGTGGGAATACCACCACCAGAAAAAAATTATAGGCTTCGTCACCTTGATGCCCAGAGTTGGCCTGCTGGCGCATATTCCTGACGCGTGTCGCTGCCGCTGAACGATGATGACCGTCTGCCACATACAGGCAGGGAATCCTGTCAAAGGCCTTTTCAATCGCGCTGATTTTCTCTGCATCATCCACCAGCCACAATACATGGCGGATACCATCATTCAGGATAAAGTCATATTCGGCTTCCTGTTCGGTGATCTCTGTCAGCATGGCATCAATGGAGGCTTCCGCTTCAAAGGTCAGAAAGACCGGACCTACCTGGGCATTGACGACATCCATATGTTTGACGCGGTCATCTTCCTTTTCCGGACGGGTAAATTCGTGCTTCTTGATCAGGTTCTGCTCGTATTCTTCAACAGAAGCCACTGCCACCAGACCGGTCTGTACATGCTCGCCCATCACCTGGCGATACACATAGTAATGCGGCTTTTCATCCTGGCTCAATACCCCGTCGCGTTTGAAAGCCTCAAGGTTTTCCCTGCCTTTGGCGTAGACACGGTCATCATGCACATCAATGGCAGGGTCCAGATCAATCTCGGGTTTATTCACATGCAGGAAGCTGACGGGATTACCCTGCGCCATCTGGCGCGCTTCATCGCTGCTGAGAACATCATAGGGAGGAGCAGCGACTTTTTCAGCCAGCTCCCGGCTGGGGCGCAGGCCCCGAAATGGTTTAAGTGTTGCCATAAAGTCTTACAGAATCTCCAGTAGTTCAACTTCAAAAATCAGGGTGGTATTCGGTTTAATGACGTCCCCGGCTCCGGCTTCGCCGTAGGCAAGCTGGTGCGGAATATAGAGTTTGTATTTGGCTCCCGGGCTCATTAACTGCAATGCTTCGGTCCAGCCAGGGATTACACCGCTGACAGGAAAATCAATCGGCTGACCTCTGTCGATAGAAGAATCAAACACCGAACCATCAATCAGGGTACCGTGATAATGTACTTTAACCCGCGATGATAGTTCCGGAGAATCACCTTCTCCTTCATTCAGCACTTCATACTGCAGGCCCGATTCGCTTAGCTGTACTTCATCGCGTTTGGCATTTTCAGCCAGAAAGGCTTCACCTGTCGCGGCATTTTCCTGCGCAGTACTGTTAAGTTTTTCCTGGGTCCTGCGATTAAGGTCGTCAATCGCTTCGTTCAGTTTATCGGCACTGACAGGGCTGGGCCTGCCGGCCAGCGCATCTGCCATGCCGGCAAGCACTGCTTCGGGTTTCATTCCTGCAAAAGGCTCTCTGGCAAGGTTTTCACCTAATTGCCGCCCAACGGCATAACTTGCCCGGTCTTCTAGCGAGGTAACTGGTTCAGACATGTGACTTCCTTGATTAAAAAGCTCCGCATTCTAACATGACTTGAAGTCGCTGATTATAGATAGCGGAGTAATCCAGTTTAATTTACGTTAAAATTTTGCTTTTGCTAAAGAACTTTTTCGCATGATAATCAGTTTTCTTGCTTCGCATGGTGGTTCCTCAGCCCGTCACATTATTGCCGCCATACGTGCGGGCAGACTGGATGCCGAACCCGGTATTCTGATCAGTAATAACCGTGATGCACCAATCCTTGACTGGTGCCAGGATAATTCCATTGCCAGCATGCATATCAGCTCCCTGAGCCGTGGCAGCGAATCTGCTGCCGACCGGGCAATTGCTGCAGCACTGAGTGAAGCAGGCAGTGATCTGGTCGTCTGCTCCGGTTATATGAAAAAAATAGGCCCGGAAACCCTGCGCCTGTATCCCTACAGAATTCTCAATATCCATCCGGCTTTATTGCCTGCCCATGGCGGCAAGGGCATGTACGGAGATCATGTGCACCGGGCAGTGTTGCAGGCCGGTGAAACAGAATCCGGCGCCACAGTGCATTATGTGACGGACGGAATTGACGAGGGTCCGATTATCAAACAGCATATCGTCCCCGTCATGCCGGATGATACCCTGGAGACATTACGCTCACGGGTGCAGGCCTGTGAACCGGAATTGTATTTATCTGCACTGACAGAACTATTTCAGGATGACTGAAACCCTGATTTTTTCACATCCCGCTTGCCTGGAACATGATCCGGGTAGCGGTCACCCTGAAAGTCCGGCGCGACTGCAAACTCTGCTTGAATTATTTCCTGCCTATGAAACAGCGCCGCTTGCCAGTGAAGCACAGATTTTACTGGCACACAGTCCTGTTCTTCTGCAGGAGATCAAACAATTGGCTCCTGCCCAGGGCCTGGCGCAGATAGATACCGATACCCTGATGTCACCAGCATCACTGGAAGCTGCGTTTCGCGGCAGTGGTGCTGCCTGTTCAGGCATAGACCGCCTGATGCAAAAGTCCTCACAACATGTATTCTGTGCTACCCGGCCACCCGGCCACCATGCCACACGTAATACTGCCATGGGCTTCTGTCTGTTCAATCACATCGCCATCGCTGCCTGTTATGCGCAACAGGAATACCAGCTAAAGAACATAGTCATTGTCGATTTTGATGTGCACCACGGCAACGGCACGCAGGATATTGCCAAAGGACAAAACGGTCTGTTCTATATCTCCACCCATCAGAGCCCTTTTTATCCCGGCAGCGGACTCGAATCGGAAAACATACCTGGCAATATCCTCAATATCCCGCTGCCTGCCGGAACCGGTGATGAAGCGTACCGGGATATTTTCAGCAGTAAAATATTGCCAGTGTTAGAGGACTTTAAACCGGAATTGCTGCTGGTGTCTGCCGGCTTTGATGCCCACCATGCAGATCCACTGGCCATGTTTAATCTGAATGAAAATACCTATCGTTGGCTGGGAGAAGAGCTGGGCAGACTGGCCAGAGAATACAGCCAGTCACGGCTATTATCGGTGCTGGAAGGCGGCTATAACACGGCTGCATTGCAGGCAAGCGTCAAGGCTTATTTACAAGGCGTCGAATCGGCACTGCTGTAACACACAGTTCACACAATCCGGCAGCACTGTGCAGGCATGCATAGTAATCACAACAGCGAAATTATAGAATCAATCCAGCTCAATTACATTCAACCCGGAGACAGTAAATGGAAGAAGGCGTCAGTATTCTCAATGATTATGTCATTCCCTGGGGACTGCGTCTGGTCCTTGCCCTGGCGATATTTTATATCGGTAAGAAAATAGCCCGGGCGATTGCGGACTTTCTGAAAAAACCCATGACCAAATCCGGCATGGATGGCATGCTGGTCAAGTTCCTCAGCACACTGGTGTATATCCTGCTGCTGGTGGCGGTCACTCTGGCGGCCATTGATCAACTTGGCATCAACATTACTTCCCTGCTTGCTATCGTCGGTGCTGCCGGTCTTGCCATTGGTCTGGCGCTGAAGGATTCACTGAGCAATTTTGCCGCCGGTGTGATGATAATTATCTTTAAACCTTTCAAGATCGGAGACTTCATCAATGCTGCCGGAACTGCCGGTGTCGTCGATGAAATCGGGCTGTTCTGTACCCTGCTGCATTCGCCGGATAATCAGCGCATCATTGTCCCGAACTCTTCCATCATCAATGACACGATCGTCAATGTGAATACGCTGGGTACCCGTCGCGTCGACCTGGTGGTTGGTATCAGTTATGACGACAATATCGGACAGGCCCGCGACATTATCCTGGGACTGATTGATGCTGATCCGAGAATTCTGAAAGAGCCGGAACCGGTTGTGGCAATGGCTGAAATGGCAGACAGCAGTATCAATATCAACGTCCGGCCCTGGGTCAAATCTGAAGATTACTGGGCAGTACGGGCTGACCTGCTGGAAGTCATCAAACTCTCACTGGATCAGGCAGGTATCAGCATTCCATTCCCGCAACGGGATGTGCACATGTATCACATGGACAAGCCAGGCCCGGCAACTGGAGCGCCGAAAGCCAAAGCGGCGCCAAAGGCAAAAGCCGGCCAGTCTACCTAGCCGGTATTTTTAATATTTTCATTACTGCGCTGCCGGATAAACTCCGGCAGCGTAACAAGTTCCTGTTCTGCTTCCCTGAAAAAACGCAAGCCCTTGTTTTAATGGCATTTATATTTGTTGTGTTTTTCTGCAAAAAGCGTCTAATACGCTCGCTTTCCCCCTATTGTCATTGTTATTTTTTCAAGGATAAAAAATATGAAAACCCAGAAAGTCTTTGGCTCTTCGCTGAAAACTTTAATACCTCTTGGTCTAGGCAGTATGTTGTTTTCTGCGAGTGCCGGGATGGCACAGGAGTTCAACAACAGCGTTATCGTCAGCGCTGATGCTGTTAATTATTATTTCAATGACGATAAAGGGCAGAATCATGAGCTCGGCTACCAATTTGGCCTGGAAGTTCCGTTATCCCAGCGCTGGTCACTTGACCTGAAATATCTGGACGTTAACAGCAAACTGAAAAACCGCAGCGCTGAAAGTGATGTGGATTTTGTCCATGCCGGCCCAAGATATAATTTTAATCCGGTTCTGGGTTTTCAGCCTTATGCTGGCGCCGGTATCGGCGACCTGACTATTACCCGCTCCGGCCAGCAGGACTTTAACAGCACCACTTTCAATATGAATGTTGGTGTAAAGTATCTGTTTGGCAGTAACTGGATGGGCAAGGTGGAAGCCATGATGATTGAACCTACTGGCTCCGTCGATAACGATCTTGCCCTGAGCGCCAGTATTGGCTATGCCCTTGGCAGAAGAGCCAGTCGTGCCACACCTAGCGCTTTTACCCAGGAAGTAATGCTGGATCAGCGCAACCTGGATAGTGATGGCGATGGTGTTATTGATGCCAACGACGACTGCCCCAATACCAGCCCGAGTCTGGCCGTTGACGCCTTTGGTTGTGTGATTCTGGATGCAGACCAGCGCCGCCAGTTATTACAGGTGCGTTTTGATTTTGATCAGTCTGTCATCAAGGACGAATATCAGGCTGAAATAGAGGATTTCGCTGTGTTCCTGCGACGCTACAGTGAAACCAGTGCCGTCATCGAAGGACATACCGATTCGACCGGTCCGGATGCCTATAACCAGGCATTGTCCGAGCGCCGGGCGCTGGCTGTCATGAATGCACTGGTGACACGCTATGGTGTTGATCCTGCCCGGCTGCCAATAGTCGGCTACGGTGAAAGCAATCCGGTAGCCAGCAACAGAACTGCGCTGGGCAGACAGGAAAACCGCCGCATTGAAGCGGATGTCAGTGTCCAGGTATTTATCGAAAGACAACGCTAGTATTGATTGTTCAAAGTGCTACACAAAAAGGCCTGCAGATGCAGGCCTTTTTTTTGCGACGGCGATTCAGAAACCTGAACCGGGTTGCTGCAGGAATTCCAGTTCAGCCTGCGTTGATTCGCGCCCAAGGATGGCATTGCGATGGGGATAGCGTCCAAAACGTTCAATAATCACTTTGTGCCTGATTTCAAAATCCAGGTTTTCCTGAATAGCATTTTCGGTAAACAGCTTCACCGCTTGCTCATGCACCTTCAGCGATTCACTATGCATGTAGGGCATGTAAAGGAAAGTTCTCTGTTGCTTATTGAGCTCCTGGTCTGCCTTCAGGGATACTGCCTCCTGGGCCAGTACCAGAGCCTGTGCATCGCTGGCAAAAGATTCCGGCTGGTCACGAAACATGTTACGTGAGAACTGGTCAAGCACGATGATTTCCGCCAGTCTTCCCTGAGCAGTCTGGCGCCACTCATACAATTCACACTGGGCAGCCTGTCGATGCGTGTCGGCAAAACGCTCGATGATCATCGAGTCAAATTCTGTATCCTTTACCCAGTACTGTTTCGGCTCAATTTCTTCAAACCAGAACTGCAGGACTTCCTGATAAGCACTCATTTTATCGGATAACTCCTAGAAAAAATTGTGAATCAAGAGGTTAATCCACATAAGAATGACACTGATAAAGCCTGTCAAAAAGGCTAGCAGGCGATGCACTACATGGTTATAGCTTAAATGAATATAGGCATGCACATAACGGGAGAATACAAAAAGCCAGGCCAGATAAAAATTCAGGGCACTGTCAGGCATCAGGAAAAGTGTCAGCACCGTAACGAGGTAAAATAACACCGGCAACTCAAACTGGTTATTAAATGCCCGACTGGTCCGTACGACATTTTCCGGTGCTTCACCGTTCATCACCTTGAAGTATTCCGGATTAATGGCGTGATTCCGCACACTGTTTATTCGTGTCATCAATGTCATTAACCCGATAATCGCGGTCAGAAACACCATGGCAGACATGGCTATTATCATGCTTGTATCCTCTTCCTGAATTTATTCCAGATCAACATAGGCACTCTCCTGAAAACGCGGCGTACACAATGCCAGAAATATCAGGTCCGATTCACCGGTATTGCTGATACGTTGCCTGAGCTCCGCCTGAATATGCACCACATCACCTTCATGTACTGCCCGTGACGGCTGATCTCCAATTTCCACCCTGCCATGTCCGGCAAGAATCAGATAACGTTCGGTGATTCCCAGCAGTTTATGCCAGCGTGTGGTTTCTCCGGGCTCTACCCGAATGTGAGCAATCGATAATTCGGGATCGTCTGCAGTATTCGACAGTTCCGTGACAAAGCAGCCTTCACGAAAATAATATTCACTCTTCTGGTCATTGACAGGCATAATTTTTTCTCATATCAGCGACAGACTTTCTGATTAACTGGCCCAGTACTCTAACATTGATATCCTCAAGCTTGCTGATGTAAAGACAGCTTTTGCCAGTTTTAAACCTGCCGAGTTTTTCCAAAAGCTGCGGATATTTTTCCAGACCGCTCATGATATAGACCACAAGTTGCTGCTTGCGTGGTGCCAGGCCAGTAACAAACCAGTCACCTTCACGACCACTGTCATATTTATAGTGATAAGAGCCGAAGCCTATCATCGATGCACCCCACATACAGGCATCCTGTCCGGTAATTTCCTGCATCAGTTCAAGTACTGCTTCTGCATCGCTGCGACGTTTGGCATTATCCAGGCTTGCCAGGTATTTTTTCACATCCGTTGTATGCCCTGGTCTTGTCTTATTGTTCATTTCAAACCTGTTTCCGAGCGCTCGAAGGTTTCGGTTTCCAGTCTGGATGCCTGTATCCAGTCCTGCATCAGTGGATGAGCAAGCACAAACTGCCTGTATTCCTCTGCTGCCTGAGTCAGGTTTATACCATAGGTATTAAAGCGAAAAACCATCGGTGCATACATGCAGTCCAGGATAGTAAATTCCCCGAATAACCACTCACCCTGCTCCCTGAATTCAGCCCGTAAACTATTCCACTGTGTGTCGATACGGGCAATCTCCTTTCTGATTGCCGGCGTAATTTCAATTCGTCTGTTTTCCGCTCGTACATTCATCGGCATGGCAGTCCTGATCTGGCTGAACCCGGCATGCATTTCAGCGGCACAGGCACGGGCTCTGGCCCTGGTTTTGATATCCTGAGGCCAGCCTTTGTCCTGCAGATACTGCTCGGACAGATATTCACAGATCGCTATCGAATCCCAGATAATCAAGCCCTGATCATCCAGCACTGGCACAAAGCCTGAGGGTGAGTATTGCTGTATCTGTTCTTCCCACGCTGGCTCGAACATGGCCAGCCTGATTTCTTCAAAATCCAGCTGATGATAAGCCATAAATAACCAGGGTCTAAGCGACCAGGAAGAGTAATTTTTATTGCCGATGACAAGTTTCATTGTCCATCTCTAACTGTTTCAGGTGCCATTGCTGTATTGCCTGAGTAACTCAAGAATTTCCACCTGGTAATCAGCATACCAGTCCTGCAAAGCCCGTTGCTGAGCCTGTTGATGCAGCGGATCTTTTTTCCAGGCCTTGATAGCCTCAAGAGACTCCCAGTAAGAGACTGTTATTTCAAGCCCGTCCTGACTGGCTGAATCAATTCTGAGGCAAGCATACTGTTCAAGCGCCAGAGCATGCAGTTTCTCAACCAGCGCCGCATATTCCTCATCAAGCTTTCTGATATTTGCCTTGAAAATAACGGCATACATACTCATGCCCCTGTTATAGTGTGAATGCTACCGGGAAAGGCAAATTCACTTTTCTCCGCGCCGGGGAAAAGGTAGATTTGCAGACATCAACTCACCAGACAGACTGTACTGCATTGCAGTGAAGCGACTCAAGCATACAAGGATAATCCTTTTCATCTGCCTCCTGCTGCTCAGGGCCTTGCCGCTGAGTGCTGCCGAGTTCAGCGATGACTGGATTGCTGTTGTGCGCGATACCCCTTATGCGGACAGTCAGGGTGTCGCCAGCAACCTCACGACTATCCGCAGCTGGGTCCTGTTCAGCGAGAGTTACTGTGCAAACCCGCAACGACATATCCTCTTTGATCACCGGGGACGCTTCCTGGGCTATATCGAGAATGCTGCGACACCGGCCGACACGATTTCCCTGCTCAATAACACCCGGGAAAGTATGCATGCAGAAAACCGGGTTTCGTTCTGGAGTCCTGGTGCCATTGCAGAAGCCGGTTTCCCGCTCGCACTGGCCTGTGACCAGCCTTTTTTTGATCTGGATGAAAGCATTGCCAGAGTGATCGGATCCCGGGAGGAATATCTGCTCTGGGGAACCTGGGATAACATCACCGTTGGCTCCGAAGATGAACAGGTTTCGCTGATCAGCCTGATTCGCACTGTTTATCAGCAGCGTAGGCAACAAAACCGTTTTACATTTTCTGACCGGGTTATACCTGGCCTCCTGGGGAAAGTCATTATTGAAAGCGGTGCCGTACCTGAAGCGCTTTCCAGCCAGAATGCCAGGGGCATAATGCAACTCAGTCCGGAAGTACTTGAAGACTGTGAAATCCCCGATGCTTTTCGACTGCATCGCATCGCCCAGGTGGATTGCGCGCTGCGGCTGATGGAGCAGAATCATCGCAATCTGCAGCCCCCCTTTAATCAGCTTTTTGCTCATCTGCCGGAGACAAAGCGTGAAAGGCTGTATAACCTGCTCCTGTCACAGGCTTATCAAATCGGCATCGGCCGTGTTACCGAACTGCTAAACGGTGAAATTCTGGGTCAGGCGGCAAGCTATTTCTCTGCCAACCATGCCCGCTTCAGTGCAGAAGATATCCTGGTTGGCATCATTTTCCATAATCTGGGGCGGCGGGATATCGGCCTGCGTACACTCTACTATGTCACAGACATTCGGCTGGCCCAGAATGCCTTGTGTGATACGACGGTGATGCAGGAAGACCCCTGGTGTATTCTCTAGAGCTTCAGCTTTGACTGGTATCTGGCAGTCGTTTGTTCAGCTCATCAGGTTCAAGCTCACTTATCTCGACGACTTTAAACCGGGAACTCAAGCCACTGCTTATATGCAGGTTTTTCTTTGGTAATGCCAATGCAGTACTCAAGAGGGCAATAAGCTCTTTGTTGGCTTTGCCCTTATCCGGCGCAGAGGTGACCCTGACTTTGAGTCTGTCCCCCAGCCAGCCGTCGATTCCTGCCCGCGACGCACCTGGAACCACTTTTAGTTTTAAGCTGATCACAGGGCGCTGCAGCGTCAAACAATGAACTGCAAAACCACGAACGGCACCAGATTAAAAACCAGAATCAATAGTTTATATGCTGCCATGGCTGTGTAATGAATCATGTCAAACTGTTCATTGCTCAGTTTGAAAAAACTGCCATGCAGGCGGTAGACGAATTGTCTGCCAAACAGGATAAATCCGGCCCAGATCAGTAATACAATGTAATTTATCAGCGCACTCCAACCCAGCAAGGCACTCAGTATTTCCATACTCATAGTCATCCCTCATTAATTATTGTTTGTCTCTGGCTGCTCCGGCATCGCATTTTACGCATTCCAGCTTGAATCCCAGCATGGATTCACGACCGGCAGCCGTTTCTACCCAGGGACGATTAAACCAGGGAGGCCTGTTTCTGACATGCTGATTATGTCCGCATTCCAGCTCGGCCACCCAGTCATCCTCTTCATCCCGATGATATCCGGTAATTTTCTGCTGCATCTTGATTCAACTCATCTCATCCTGAAAACATTACTCCGAAACCTGTAGTGTCTCAGTTTGAAAATTCAGTGATTGGTTGGCTTCTATATTCTGTGACCGTCTGGCGACATGGATGTCGCCAGCCGAGCCTGTACAAGGATGTACGCTTTTTGGCGTGTCACGGAATATAGAAGCCAACCAATCACGGATCCAATTTATCAATTCAAACTGAGACACTACCTCGAAACAATATAACTTTACTTGTGATCGAACTAAACATACAATTTTCCATATATATGAAATTTCATATGTCTTATTGGAGGATCAGGCAAAATGCAGGCACTGAATTTTTATAAATGCCTCTCAGATCATACCCGTCTGAAAATCATGTTCCTGCTGAGCAGGGATGCTGAACTCTGCGTGTGTGAATTTGTTGATGTGCTGGATGAAATCCAGCCAAAAATTTCCCGCCACCTGGCCCAGCTGAAACAATGCGGCCTGATCCAGCACCGCCGTGAAGGACACTGGGTCTATTACCGGCTGCATGACAAACTGCCCGACTGGTGCCGTGAAAGCCTGGAACTGGCCTTACTGAATAACCGGGATTTCCTCGACCAGGGCAAGACGACATTCAGCGACATTGCCCTGTGAAAATCCTCTTTATCTGTACCCATAATCGCTGCCGCAGCATTCTGGCTGAGGCCATTTGCAATCATTATGGCGGCCAGGAACTGCAGGCTGCCAGTGCCGGTAGCAGTCCGGCTGGACAAGTCCATGCGCTGACCATCAGGGCCCTGCAAGACAATGAAATTCCCACTGACGACCTGCGCAGTAAATCCTGGGATGAAATGGAAGGTGAAGAATTTGATTATGTTATTACCGTTTGTGACAAAGCCGCCAATGAATCCTGCCCGGTCTGGTTTGGCAAATCCCGCCAGGTCCACTGGGGCCTGAAAGATCCCAGTGCCGTTCAGGGTGAGCCGGAAGAAGTCAGCGCTGCATTCAGGCATAGCATAAAAATTCTGGAGCAGCGCATTAAACAGATTAAAAGCTACCTGCAGCAGGATATTGCTGGCGACCAGTTATTCGACAATATTCAGCGCCTGGCTGATTCGGAGTAGGCATGGGTTTATTTGAACGTTATCTGACAATCTGGGTAGCACTGGCTATTCTGGCAGGTGTCCTCCTGGGCGGAATCAGCCCGGACATTTTTTCGGCAATTGCTGCTATTGAAATAGCTCGTGTCAATCTGCCGGTCGCAGCATTAATCTGGATCATGATTTATCCGATGATGATCCAGATTGATTTTTCCTCGATCAGGAATGTCGGGGAAAAACCCAGAGGCCTGATACTGACCTGTGTCATTAACTGGCTGATCAAGCCCTTTACCATGGCCCTGCTGGGCTGGCTGTTTTTCCGGGTATTGTTTGCCGACCTTGTGGATCCGGCCTCAGCCACAGAATACATCGCCGGCATGATACTTCTGGGTGTTGCGCCCTGTACGGCAATGGTTTTTGTCTGGAGTCAGCTGACCCGGGGTGACCCTAACTACACCCTGGTTCAGGTCTCGGTCAACGATGTCATCATGGTATTTGCCTTTGCACCGATATCGGCTTTCCTGCTGGGCGTAACAGACATTGAGGTTCCCTGGGAGACCCTGCTCCTGTCAGTCATACTTTATGTCCTGCTGCCTCTGCTTGCAGGTGCCTACACCCGCCACAAACTCGATCGTGCCAATGACCACGACCGACTGAATCACTTCCTGGAGCGCCTCAAACCCTGGTCTATCACTGGTTTGCTGGCTACGGTTGTACTCCTGTTTGGCTTTCAGTCGCAGACGATCACGGCACAACCATTTACCATAGTGCTGATAGCGATTCCCCTGTTGATTCAGACTTACGGTATATTTTTAATTGCTTTTTTCGCCGCGCGGATACTGAAACTGCCACATAATATTGCTGCTCCGGCCTGCCTGATTGGCACATCCAACTTCTTTGAACTGGCCGTGGCAGTGGCGATTTCCCTGTTTGGCCTGAATTCCGGAGCGGCGCTGGCAACAGTGGTGGGAGTACTGGTGGAAGTGCCAGTGATGTTATCGCTGGTCTATTTACTGAATCGCAGCCGGAATCTGTTTCCGGCTACTGGCTAGAGAAAGCCCCTTAAAGCAGATTCTTTATCGGTACTTCCGGATCAACTTCAGCGTCATAATCCACGCCCGGCATTGCAAAACCGAATAACTGCAAAAACTCGCTCTGGTATGCCTTGAAGTCACTCAGCTCATCGATACTGTCAGTATCAATTTTACTCCAGAGTTCACTGACCTGTTGCTGTACATGCGGCTCCAGCTCCTTGTAGTCTGCGCGCAGCCGGCCGTCTTCATCAAGGCGGGGCTGGTCACCATAAAGACTTTCACGAAACAGTAAATCAACCTGCTCAATGCAGCCTTCGTGGGTCCCTTCAGCTTTCATGATTTTGAACAGGAGGGACAGGTACAGCGGCATTACCGGAATCGCTGAGCTGGCCTGGGTCACTACCGCTTTGAGCACCGCAACCCTGGCATCTCCATTGATGCTGCTCAGTGCCTCACGAATCTTGCCCGCCTTGGCATCCAGATCTTTCTTGGCTTCTCCAATCGTGCCGTTCCAGTATATATCCCAGGTAGGTTCGGCACCCAGATAGGTATAGGAGGTGGTCTTGCAGCCTTCGGCCAGTACTCCTGCCTCCTGCAGGGCATCAATCCACAATTTCCAGTCTTCCCCTCCCATTACGCCGACGGTCCCGGCTATTTCTGCTTTGGAGGCTGCCGGAATATCAACTTCCTCGACAACTTTCTTGTCCGTATTGATACCACGTACCCTGATATCCCTGCCGATTGGTTTCAGGGTGGAAACATAAACCTCACCGGTTTTAGGATCAGTCCGGCGTGGCGCGGCAAGTGAATAAACCACCAGATCAACCTGACCCAGGTCGGCCCTGATCGTGTCGATAGTCTGCTGTTTGATCTCATCGGAAAAAGCATCACCGTTAATGCTTTTCACATAAAGCCCTTCAGCTTCAGCCTGTTCATGAAAGGCCGCCGTGTTATACCAGCCAGCCGAACCGGGTTTGCGTTCATTGCCCGGTTTTTCCATGAACACGCCCAGTGTTGCTGCACCACTGCCGAAAGCGGCAGTGATGCGTGAAGCCAGTCCGTATCCGGTGGATGCCCCCAGTACCAGTACTTTTTTTGGTCCTCCGGCTATCTGACCGTGACTTTTCACATATTCAATCTGACGTTGAACATTAGCGGCACAACCGCCCGGATGTGCAGTAATACACATAAAACCACGAACGCGGGGTTTGATAATCATATACTCACCTCTTCATGCCCTGATGCTTTTGACTTGCTGCTTTTCAAGGAAGGGAAGTCTACCATAGTTGCCTGCAACTCACCGGGATGCTACCGCGCCAAGCCTGGTTTCCAGCACCCTGCTTCGTTCATCCTGGCTCAGCTCAGCCAGTGCCTGGACTGCACGGTAAAAACCCTGCAGGTTTTCCTGTTCAGCCAGAATCTGTTCAAAAGCCGGCACCCAGTTGAAATAGGTGGCAACTGTACTCAGCTGGGCATTATTCAGTTCCTGATTCATCCATGCGTCATAGGCATCGTAAGCGCCCCAGTCTGACTTTAACTCGCGGTAATTTACATTTAATGTTGCCAGCACCTCTGCTTTTCTCCGGCGTTTACTTGCATCATCTGTATCGCTGGCATAAAGCTCTTGCAGTTCATCAACTGCCTGTCCGACAAGATTCACGAATTCTTCGCGGCGTTGCGTATTGAGTCTGGCTTCGGCAATTATTTCGCGGCTGCTGGCCTCGTCATATTCATTGGCAAGCAGCCAACGCCTCAGGCCTTCCCTTTCCACTGCAGTTGCAAACCCTTCGTTAAATTCTGTATCACCGGGAATATATAGCAGTTGATGAGCAAGTTCATGAAACAGCAAAGCTGCCAGCCGATAATCCTCCCGATTTATCACTGTGCTCAGAATCGGATCGGAAAACCAGCCAAGTGTTGAATAGGCGCTGACGCCACCGACGTAAACATCAAGTCCCTGTTCGGCCAGTCCCGCTGCATAGTCACGCGCTTTATCTTCCGCAAAATAACCGCGGTAACTGACGCATCCGGCAATCGGATAACACCAGCGTAGCGCCTGCATGGAAAGCTCTGGCGTGGCAAAAACATTCCAGACCACAAATGGTCTTTCCAGTGCGACATAGGAGCTGTAATTGTTTTCAACCGGGAGCAGGAGTTCGTCTGTGGCAAATTGCCGGATATCCAGAATGGTATTGAGCTTCTGTTTGAGCGCTGGAGGAGTTCGCTCATCAACTATCAGAGCTTCAATATCCTCACGTTTACTGAGAATGGATAACTGACCGAGAATTGCCTGACTGTAATAGCTGATGCTTTCACAGCCGTTCAGGGTAAAACACAGTAACAGAACGGTTAATTTAGTCGAGCACGCGAATTTCATAAAGCCGCGGCCAGAGCTTGCCGGTCACGAAAAGGCGTTCATTCTCGGCATCCCAGGCGATACCATTGAGGACATCATCAAAGCGGCGACGATTGCTATTCAGATTACTCAGGTCAACCAGACTGTTTACGACTCCGCTTTGCGGATCAATTCTGACCAGATAATCCCGGTACCAGATATTGGCCCAGACTTCGCCATTGATATATTCGAGTTCATTGAGGTTATTCACCGCTCCCTGTGCATCCCTGACCTCAAGCCGGCTGACTTCCTGCAGGGTCTCGGGATCCAGAAAACGTAAATAGGCTGAACCGTCGCTGACAATCAGATGCTCGCCATCATGAGTGATGCCCCAGCCTTCTCCCGGCAGATAAAAACTGCCCAGTTGATTAAAGGTATCAAGTTCATAAACAAAACCGACATTGGAGCGCCAGGTCAGTTGGTAGATTTTGTCATCCATGACAGTGATGCCTTCACCGAAATAGCTACTTTCCAGGTTATGACGTTGCAGCAATTCCCCGGACTCCAGGTCAACACGCCGCAATGTTGATTCCCCATATTGTCCGGTGCCTTCATAGAGCTGACCATCGTAAACAGTCAATCCCTGGGTAAAGGCAGCGCTGTCATGCGGATAGATGTTGAGAATTTCAGCCGCATAGTTTGGGATCTCTTCTGCCAGTAGCTGCTTTGCCGGCAGCAGCAGAACAAGTGCAATCCCCAGCACAGTGACTGCCTTGCAAAACTGCCTTGTCAGAAGATTAAGTTTCATTGATTTATGCGAGCATTCCCATTACTGCCGCAACCAGCGTACCGATGAGCAGAATAAGCGTGGCAATAAAGCCAATCATAAAGCCGGTTGAGCGTTTAGCCGGATCTTCAACATATGAGCTGGCATAGACAAAGCGCCCGATCATCCACAATACGCCCACGCCACTGGCTATTTCATAACCGGGCCAGTCCAGCCGTTCAGCCATGATGGCAAAAGCCAGATAGACAGGCACAAAGACCAGTAACTGCTCGAGGGTATTCTGCTGTACCCGGTAATGACGTTCAAAGACCGGATGTCCGGAAATAGCCGGAGCTTCAATATTATATTTCATCCTTGCCGCACCGACCCTGATACCAAAATAATTATATTGCAGCAGAATCAACACCAGAATAATTATCAGTAATTCCATATCATCCTCCCAGGACTCTGGATATCAGAGCGTACAAAGAGATTACCACATTCACACCTGAGGCAAAATAAAAAAGCCCGGCAATTGCCGGGCTTTTCTTTAAATAAAACAAGAGCTTGAAAGCTCATCATTTTGCTATCTGTTGGCCTGAATCACCGAGATATCAGAAGCGCCTGCTTCACGCGAAGCATTCATCACAATTACCAGGGTGTTGGCAGTAGAGTCATTGTTAGGCTGAATGACCACAGAAGCCTGGGGGTTTTCTGCCCGGTGTGAAGCGACGCGAGCTCGTACAGCGGAAGCATCAATACGTTCCTGATTAAAAAAGATCGCATCCTGAGCATCGAGCTGAATCAGTATATTCTGTGGTGTGTCTTCTGATGGCGGCGGTGGATTGTTATTCGGATCCTGACCCTGGAAATTCAGCGTGGATTCTTTCACAAAAGAGGCAGTAACCACGAAGAAAATCAACAGGATAAAGACAACATCCAGCATTGGCGTTAAATCAATGTTGGATTCATCCTTTTTACGCTTCACCATTGCGCTGACAGCAGTTTTCATACTTACCCCACGTGCATCAATATTCTAATAATTCTGAGGATGGTCAGTATACCAGCTTTAAGCCCCCCTGCAAGCCACTCAGGGCGCAGCAGAACGAAGCCGGATTATTTCAGAATTGAGGCCATACCGCTGTTCAGGAGGGTTTCCAGGTGCTTGGGGGAGCGGCCATTTCTGGCACTCACATACATGCCCTGCAAGAGGTTCATCAGAACTTCAGCAGCATCATCAGCTTTCAAACCGCGCTTGAGTTTTCTGGATTTTTCCAGTTCCCTGGTTCGGCTCAGAAAGGCCTTGCGAATGGTATTAAGTGAATTACGGATCAGCTTCTGCAGATCTTTGTTCCAGTTGATACTTTCACAAACAGAATTGACCAGCAGGCAACCCATACTACGCTGTTTGGCAGGTGCTGAATTGATGGAAGTGCGGAAAAAACTCTCGATCGCAGCACTACCCCGTAAAGAGTCATTAGCCAGCGTGGCATCAATATTACTTTTGACCTGATCATTGTAGCGATCAACACAAAGTTTGAAAAAAGCATCCTTGTCACCAAAAGAGTTATACAAAGTACCCCGGTTTATACCAGTGGCATCCAGAAGCTTCTGGACCGAGCTGGCTTCATAACCCTCTTTCCAGAACTGCTGCATGGCATTTTCCAGTACTTTGTCATATTCGAATTCAATTGGTCTGGCCATAATTTCCTGGTTCCTCTACCTGAATGGTTTCTATCTGAATAGTTTCGTTGCTTCGTAATAAATTTGATAATCCCGAATAAATCAGGATTAACTGATTCGACTACCCGGTTTACGAGAGTCAGTTGCTGAAAATTCCATTCGCTTAATGTTGCCGCTTGAAAAACTGCGGCAAAAAAGATGGTCATCTGACTGCAAAAATCTGCAAAGATTCTAGTACAATTGAATCAGCCGAACCACAGATTAAGGGATATGAAACACACTGTTCAAAAATTAAATTAACTATCAGTCTGTGCGTATTTAAAATTAAAACAGCCTGTTCAAAAAAAATACTGCATGCCTGTCTTTCCCCGGAATAAACGGAACAGTTTTCCAGATCGGGTAACAATGGTTTGTCAACGCAGATTAAGTATAATTGATCGAAATACTTATATTGAATTTCCAGAACCCTTCATGTCAGCAGCAGCCAATAAATTGATCTTATGGCCTTTATGCTTTGCGGCTCTGGCCTTATGTACGGGCCTGGCATATGGGCAGATTCAGGCTGGCGGCCCTTTAATCACTACGGAAAGTAATCGCATGGTAAGCATGCGTGACGGTGTCAGTGTTGCTCTGGACATATACCGGCCGGCACAAAGTGGCAGCTACCCGACTCTGTATGCTTCTGCTCCCTACCCTCATGGCAGTGATAACACACCGCCGGATAATGCCATGACCGGACCGGTAGCCTGGTTTGTCAGTCAGGGCTTCAATTATGTGATTGCCAGTACCCGAGGGACCGGAGCCTCGGAAGGAACATATGAATTCCTGTCACGCGAAGAACAGCAGGATCATTATGAAATTATTGAATGGATAGCAGAACAGGCCTGGTCTGATGGTCGGGTCCTTGGTGCCGGCGCGGAATACTATGCCGCAGCGCAGTGGCATATGGCTATTCAGAACCCACCTTCGCTGCGTTGTATTGCTCCGGTGAACGGTACTGTGCGTCCCTATCATGACTGGGCATTTCCGGGAGGGCTGAGCAATCCGGATTTTTTACAGGGCTGGTATGAAACAGCAGTCAGGCAACAAAACGCCTTTCCTGCTTCCGGTCGGGCCCGGCTGGTTGACTACGACATGCGTCTGGAGCTACTGAGACACCCGCTATATGATAATTTCTGGCAGATACGCAGCACTCTGCCTGCTGCCACTGCCATCAATACCCCGGTTTTTATTGCCGACAGCTGGCAAAACCAGCAGGGACTCATGGGCAACCTCCTGATCCTTGAACGGCTCAACAACATTAACAAAATGGCCATCTTCGGCACTGAAGAAGCCCTGCTACAGAATCAGACTTTTCTTGAGCAGGAACTGCTACCTTATTATCACTGGTGCCTGCAAACAGAAGGTGCTGCTGATTTCAGCGCCGGCCCCCAACTCCGATACCAGACCAGGGGACAGACACGCTGGCAACCTGTAGAAAGCTGGCCTCCGCCACAGGCAGAACAGACTGCGCTTGTATTAAACCGGCAATCACTGGATGCCAGCGTCCCGGCAAGCCTGAATCTGGAAGTTCAGCCTAACAGCCTGGCTCTGTCACGTTATGGCAATGATCCTGACAGCCTGACCTTTATCAGTGACCCGCTGGTTAATGAACTGGAAATTGCCGGACCCCTGATGCTGGAACTCTACGCGGCAAGCTCCCAGACAGATACTGCTTTCAGTGTCAGCCTGGAGGAACAACTGAATCTTTCATACCTGCGCTCACGTTTTGATTTGCCGGATTTATTGCGTGATGTTATCCAGTCTGGTACTGGGGATAACCGCAATACCCAGGTTATAGATGTGACAAACGGCACCCTGAAAGCCTCCCTGCGCTCTGCCACGAGAGTCAGCGTTGAAAACCGTATGCCGGCATACAGCTTTGATGAAGCCATGGCCCTTATTCCGACTGAAGTCACCCGCTTCAATATAGCCCTGCACCCTGTCGCTCACCGTTTCCGGGCAGGCAGCCGCCTGATTCTGACAATTACCCAGGCCCAGGACGACGCACTTAACACACTGAACCGGGAAGACAGTGTTTATCACAGTGATCGCTACCCTTCACGACTCTGGTTGCCAATACAGGAAGGTTCACTGGAAACCAGCCCGGCACAAACAGATGCTCGGGATGTTCCGGTAGACATCCAAAGTGAGGAGATCACGGACCCATTTACAATTAATTTTGATCCTGGTTTTTCCACAGAACTGAATAATGAAAACAGTCCCGACGGTCTCACGGACCCGGTAGAGAATCCGCTGATTTTCATCAGGCCCGGAGTCAGAGCAGAAGACTCACCAGCAGGCCAATCAGGCCGCCAATAACGCCACCCCAGACAACCAGCCAGCCTAGATGCCGGCGAATCATTTGCTGAATTATTTCCTTGACCAGCTGTGGCGTTAACTCATCCAGCCGCTTATCAACGACAATTTCGACGCGGGAGATAACCCGTTCAGCAGAGGACTGACGAAACTGCCTGAGAAATTCCCTGTCTTCCGCAAGCCTGCCAACATAATCCTGCATTTTATTTATGAAGGGTTCACGCAATGGTTTCAGGGCATCGCTACCACCCACCATGGAGAGCATACCGCCAAAGGAAGAATTCATGATCACATCCACCAGGGAATCATAGGCGCCACTGAAATCCACTTTCTCGGCCATTTTCCTGGCAATGTTCTTATCCTGGTGTTCCGACTCATGTTCAGCCTGGTTGATAAAGCGCTGAATATTTTCCGGGGTAAAAAACTGTTCCATGATGAGTTTTTTTATACCGAATTTGAATTCTTCAAAACGCGCAGGAATTACCCCCGAACCATAAAAACCGGGCACCTTCTCGAACAGCATGTGCACAGCCAGCCAGTTCGTCACTCCTCCGGAAAGGGCAAACAGGCCGGTATTCAGAACCACTGGCTGGTAGGGAATCTCGACGAGCAGGGCAATGCCAACAATCAGCAAGGCTGTCAGATTGGTAAGTACTGCTTTATCCGGCATCCGGTTCCAGAACTCCGACTTCTTCCATCGCTTCTTCCACAGCTTCATTATCCGATTCGAAACCGGCCTGGGGGTCATCCCAGGGCCCTTCCAGCCGATACAGCACGGTGGTGAAGTTTTCCAGTTGATCGCGAAACAGGACGCTGGCGACATAGGTTGTGATGGCAATCGGCCAGGCTCCTAGAATACCGGCCACCATCGACACATTCTGGCCCAGCGGCAGATTTACCAGTACATCGGCATCTATGGTTTCCTGCACCAGGTCCAGCTGACCAGTAACATTGATTGTGCTGGACGGGCCACGAATCAGAAAATTATTCCGGGTTCTGACGATTCCCTCATTGAAGTTCAACATCCCGGAAATATTGTCATAGGCCAGTCCGCGCTCATACAAATCCGAGAAGTCCAGCTGCAGGCGTCTGACCAGGGCATCAAAATTAAATGCACCAAAGAGTCGCGCAGATCCGGAATCAATATCGATAAAACTGCCATTTTGCATTTGCAGGTCTACCTGACCACTGACACGCTTCATGGCAAAAAATGCCGGTGAACCCTCCCAGGCCAGATCACTCTGAAAACGGGCCGACTCACTTTGAATGACGGCCCCGTAGCCAAAGCTCGGCAAGACTTCTGCCAGGTCACCTGCAGCAAATAAACCGTTAAAGCTGCTCTGATGGACGCCATTGATTCGCTGCCAGTCGAGACTTGCACCTCCCTCACCGCTTCTGTCAGTGATCACTGCATCTCCAGCCTGCATTCTCAGGTCAGAAATATTGGCGCCATTCGCATTGCTGCGTAACTGAAATGACCAGGCGCCCAGATTGCCGTCGCCAAGGCTGAATTCTTCCGTGCTGAAATTGATTGCCGGTAATTCCGCCGGATTCACAGCGGCCAGCACGTCCCTTTCTTCTTCCGGCGCAATTGCGGGTGTCGTATCGGTTTCTGTTGCAGGCTCTTCCTCGTCTCTCGGCAGGCGTAAATAGCTCAGCTGTACCTCATAGGGGGCTGTCTGTTCATCCGGAATAATGATATCTCCCTGAATCTGTTCATTTTCCAGATACAGGGACCAGCCTGAATCAAGCGGTTCCAGGACCGTAACCACCGCAGGTAAATCAATACCCAGGGCATGCAGGTTACCGATTTCAACATCAACCAGACGAATCATCTGCTTTGCCTGACTCTGACCTTCATCTGCAAAACCTGCTGCAAGATCCTGCCAATCCTGCAAATTGAAATCACTGATGTTGCCATTAATCAGGAGCCCCGGTTCATCATTCAGGGTACGAATGCTGAAATCCTCGTTTTGCGGACCCAGATTCACCACACCACTTTGTAATTCATCCTGGTCAAAATGCAATACAGCACTTAACTGATCCCTGAAATTCAGAGACAGACTTTCAAGTCTGTCGGAAAAATTAAAATTCAGCGCCAGTCCGGCATTTTCGTCCCGGCTTTTATCAAAAGGCTGGGGTAATTCAATGCTCAATCCCAGTAAATCAGAACTTATATCAAGGCGGCTGCGAATGGCATCTGACTGCTCGGCACTTAATACTGTCAGCTCACTGTTAAAAGCGACTTCACCGGAGGTGAAATCCAGCAGGTTCTCAACAAACTGAGGCTGCATCGACCAGCCCTGCAACGCAGTTCTGGACACCCGGCCATTGCCAAAAACCTTTAATCCACTGTCGCTGTTTTCAATGCGTACAGCCAGCGGAAAATCAAACAGGCTTGCACTGAGTCCCTGGGCATTCAGGCCTGTGCTTTCTGAAAAACGCAGGCTGCCACGGATATTAGTAAAGCTCAGGTCATACTCGGGTATACGAAGCGTATTGTCGGCAGTTCTGGCAACGACAGAAATTTCATTTTCAAGCCGGTTATTATTCAGGGGAATTCCCAGGCTAAGGCTCAGGCCGATCTCACCATCCAGTTCCCAGCCATCCAGGTAGTTCCCCACCGTCTCACGGATCGGCGTTTCACGCAGGAAATTCAGCCCGGCATTATCAACTGAGACAGCCTCGGTATTCAGTGCCAGCCATGAACCCGATTCATCTGTCAGGGGCCTGATACTTGCTGTGGCTTCACCAAGCGTCAACTCTCCGATACGGGCTGAGCTGGCAGTGACATCAACTACATTGTCCCTGACATAGACGAAGGCACTGGCCTCTTCCAGCGGCGGCCAGGATTGCAGAAACTGTAAACTGGCATTACTGGCCTGATAAAACGTTTTGACTGTTCGTTGCTTCGGGTGAATCAGGTTTGTTGTCTTGCCCCGAAAGACAAAGCCGCTATTCTCAACCTGGCCTGACAATAAAGCCGTATCAAGCCAGTCCATGGTGTTACGTATATTACTCAGCGTCGGAAGATAAAGGGACTTTTCCCTGACATTAAAATCGAGTGCTCCGACCAAAAGTGTCAGGTTTGAATCCCAGCCACCTTCGGGAGTTCTCTGGTTACGGACATCAAACTTTACCCGACCATGGATATCCGGATTCCGTGCATCGATAGTGTCGCTGTACACCCTCACCCGCTCGTCAGTGACAGCCCAGTGAACCCGGCCATTGATTGAGCTGTAAGTCCATCCATCGGCAAATACCCGTGGCAGATGAATGCTGAAATCTCCCGAATCCAGCTCGACAAAGCCCGAATCCATGTCAGCCTCAACATAAGCATTAATCCCCTGCCCCGAAGGAGCCGAAGTCCAGGCATCAACGGCCACCTGATCCAGATTGGCTGCCAGTGAAAACCCACCGGGATAGGAACCGGAAAAATCAGTCTGTAAATGCATATTGCGCAGCTGACCCCGTGGACGCAAATCTCGTAATGCCTGCTGAGCCTGTTCCGGTAAATTGACGAGTTCGAGCATATCGTTGAGGATCGCCAGATCTACTGTTTCGGCTTTCACGTCCAGAGCAAGTTCCTCTCCCGGCGTACTGACATTGATAAAAAAGTCACCTGACTCCCAGGGACGATTAAAAAAATCAAACTCCAGATTACTTGCCCATATATCCCAGTTATTTTCATTATTCTGCCTGACAGCCAGGTCTATGCTGCCGGTACTAATCTGATATTCATGTTCACCAGCAGTATCTTCGCCAATAAGACTGACTTCATCGAGCGAGCCCTGTGCCTGTGTAATGCCCTCTTCATTGAAGAGCAACCATAACTGCCCGGAAGCTCCGGCCACTTCAACAGACCCGGACCGGGGAAGAACTGAAGCAAGTAGAGGCAGCAGGTTAGTTTCATCAAAATCCAGATAAGCCTCTGCCGAATACGCCTGCATGGGATTGCCATCCAGCCTCACTGCCATCTGCACCAGTGAATCCTGATCATTGAGGCGAAACTGGAGCTGGGCCTGATGGTCCGAGAGTCTGTTCTGGATATCCAGATAGATATTGTTAATGCTGAATTGTTCGGCATTAAAGGGTTGCAGGATGAGGTTGGACTCTGCAAGCTGCAGCCGGGAAGTATTGAACAGCAGATTCAGCAAGGCTTCCATATCTGTGTCACCCCCGGGCTGGAATCCGGAAAGATTCCAGTCTCCTGCTGCATTTTCTAGCAGCACCAGTGACATGTCATTTACATTGACTTGATTGATTACCAGTTCCCGCTGCCAGAGACTTTGCGGAATATCCAGAGCTATATCCAGTCCGCCCAGGCTTTGTATTGCCTGGGAATCCTGCTGCTGGATAATTTCAATATCATTCAGCCGCAGAATCGGGCTGAAGCGAAACCAGTCACCGGAAAGTTCTCCGACCCTGATTTCCAGACCCAGGGTCTCTATCAGACTCGATTGCAGCCAGTCTTTCTGGGTCCCGATTAGCGGCATGAGTATCCGCCCCAGACACAGGTAGGCAGTAAGCAGAATCAAACACCAGAAGACCAGATGATTAAGATAGCGACGGCTAAAGCTGCAGGATTTCCAGAATAATTGCAGACCGGGAATAGCCCTGGCTCCAGTTAGGCCGGCATTCCTTGGCTCATGTTTGTCTTGTTGCTTGGCTTCTGTCATCACAGATTATTTTAGGAGCCTCTGATTAAAAGGCTTGTCGTATCCAGGCCAAATTTACCGAGTAGTGCTACCGTTTCATAAACCGGTAATCCGACAACCCCGCTGTAAGATCCCTGAATATTATTTACAAACATGGCCCCCAGTCCCTGAATTGCATAAGCGCCGGCTTTATCCAGCGGCTCTCCACTTTCCCAGTAGGCAGATATTTCACTGTCACTGAGTGTTTTAAAACTGACCTTGCTGGACGCTACATCCAGTTCTTCCTGTTCATGATTCACTACCGCAACAGCTGTAAGAACCTGATGTTCCCTTCCTGACAGTAATCTTAACATGCGACAGCCATCTTCCCGGTCAAGCGGCTTGCCCAGTATTTCTTCATCACAGACAACTATAGTATCGGAACCCAGCACCGGTCTGTGATCAGTATCGCTTAATGTGCCAAGGGCCGACCTGGCCTTTACCAGTGCCAGTCTGCTGACCAGTTGTTGCGGACTTTCTCCGGGCAGCGGCGATTCATCTATCGCCTGTGGTCGGCAATCAGCCTCAATCCCCAGTTCCTGCAGCAAGGTCCGCCGTCTGGGGGATGCGGAAGCCAATACCAGTTCAATCATGCTATCAGGTAAATTGTCACAAAAGCGGCATTATGGCCCATTGCACATGACTCGCCTACATTTACGTGCTGCAAGTACAACATCAGGGCACTGAATGAGGGCTGAACAGGGAGCAGAGAGATGGCGCGCAGCAAAACTAGCCGCAAAGGGGCACACTGAGTATCATGCAGCCTTTGAACCCGGAGGATCAAGGTGAGTAATTTGTCTGCTTTTGTCGATAGCATTCTGGCGACATTATCCAATGTTTTCGTACTTTTGGTCGGCTTACTGCTGATTACCGCGATCATCCTGTATTTTATTGATGTTTTTCAGACCAAACATACCATCCGGCGCAATTATCCCCTGCTGGGCCGCTTCCGATACCTGTTCGAACGCCTGGGTGAGTTTTTCCGGCAATATTTTTTCGCCATGGACCGCGAAGAAATGCCCTTTAACCGGGCGCAGCGTTCCTGGATCTATCGGGCCGCGAAAAACCTGGAGAATGCCCAGGCATTCGGCTCTACTTACGATATCGGCAAGCCGGGCAATCTTCTGTTTATCAATTCACCCTATCCGATCCTGACTGAAGAAAAAACCGATATAGAGCCGATAACTTTCGGGCCTTATTGCGAACAGCCCTATAAGACTTCTTCCATCTTCAATATATCCGGCATGAGTTACGGAGCCATCTCCAAACCTGCTGTAAGAGCACTGTCCAAAGGCGCAGCATTAGCCGGTTGCTGGCTCAATACCGGTGAAGGGGGGCTCAGTGAATGGCACCTTGAAGGAGGTTGTGACATCGTGTTCCAGGTCGGCACAGCCAACTATGGTGTAAGAGACAGTAACGGCCACTTCAGTGATGATCGACTGCGCATTGTGGCAGCCCATGATGCCGTCAAGATGATTGAAATCAAACTGAGCCAGGGAGCCAAACCCGGCAAGGGTGGAATACTGCCCGGCGCCAAAGTAACCGAGGAAATAGCAAAAATCCGGCTTATTCCGCCCGGCCAGACTTCCAACAGTCCCAATCGCCACCTCGATGTCAGTAATGATGAACAACTGCTGGATAAAATAAAGCATTTCCGGGAAGTGAGTGGCAAACCGGTTGGCATCAAGGCTGTACTTGGTGATGGTTCCTGGATGGACCAGTTGCTGACGGTAATCAAGCAAAGAGGGGAAGCTTCCGCGCCGGATTTTATTACGGTCGACAGCGGTGATGGAGGTACCGGGGCTGCACCAATGACCCTGATTGACGACATGGGCCTGGATATTCAGGAAACCCTGCCAATGCTGGTGGATAAACTCATCGAACATGGCCTGCGCGAACGCATTAAAGTCATTGCTTCAGGCAAGCTGGTCAATCCTGCAGATGTCGCCTGGGCATTATGTGCTGGTGCCGATTGTGTGGTTACCGCGCGTGGCTTTATGTTTTCCCTGGGCTGCATTCAGGCCATGCAGTGTGACAAAAATACCTGCCCGACCGGCATCACAACCCACGATACGGATCTGCAACGCGGCCTGGTGGTCAAGGATAAAAGTCAGCGCGTTGCCAATTATCAGCAGAACATGATCAAGGAGTTGTATACCATTGCCAACTCCTGCGGCGTAAAAAATCCGCGACATTTTACCCGCCGCCATGCCAGGGTGATTTTACAGAGCCATAAAAGTATCAGTCTGGAAGCGCTGTATAAGGGTTAGGAGTTGGCTTTTACCCAGGCCAGGACATCAGCATAGGCGACCTTGCCACCGAAAATATCCAGCGCACTGCCGATGGTCAGATCAACGCGGTCCTGCCCGAGCGACTGTACCAGATCCAGATCGGATAAATGTCTGACGCCGCCGGCATAAGTTACAGGCAATGGTGAATACATGCCCAGGAGGCTGATCAGGTCTTCTTCAATTCCCTGCTGCCTGCCTTCAACATCAACTCCATGCACCAGGAATTCAGCACAGTAAACGGCCAGCTTTTCCAGCAGTGTCGGTGAAACTTTTTCTTCGGTAAAGTTTTGCCAGCGATCAGTGACGACATAATAGGCATCATCCCGCCAGCGGCAGCTTAAATCCAGTACCAGCTGATCCCTGCCGGTCACTTCCAGCAGAGCTTCCATTCGCTGCAGGTCAATTTTGCCGGCATTGAAAACATAGGAAGTCACAATCACATGACTGGCGCCCGCGCTGATAAATTCTTCTGCATTGTCAGGATTGATACCACCACCATATTGCATACCACCAGGATAAGCGGACAGGGCCTGTTTTGCTGCAGCAGTATTGCCTTCCCCCAGAGATACAACATGACCTCCGGTGAATCCGTCCTGCTTATACAGCCGGGCATATTCAGCGGGAGAACGCTCACTGCTGAAATTAAGCTGAAGTGACTCAGTGTCGTTGTCCTGCAAGGAACCACCGACAATCTGGACTACTTTTCCATGGTGCAGATCGATGCAAGGTCTGAATTTCATGCTTGTTATCACATTCCACTGATGGGCGCTAAAGCATAGCAAATTACGCTACACTATACCGCTTTGAATAAGTCGGGAGACGCAATGAACAGTATGGATCAGCAGGTAATCGTGCAGTTAAGTGAATGGCTGCAGGCTGGTAAACAATGCTGGCTGTGTACCATCGTCTCAACCTTCGGTTCCTCGCCACGTCCAGTCGGTTCGCTGCTGGCCTGCAATGAAGATGCAGAGTACTGCGGGTCACTCTCAGGTGGCTGTGTAGAAGACGATTTGCGCGAAAGCATCCACAAGGGAGAACTGGCCAGCAGCAAACCTGAACGCATCAAATACGGTGTGGCGGTGGAAGATGTCCTGCGCCTGGGGCTGCCCTGCGGTGGCCAGCTGGAGGTCATTGTTGAACCCCTCGGTCAGGATCAGGCGGAACTGTATCGGGATCTGGCTGCAGCCATCCGGCAAAGAAAGCTCATCAGCAGAGTGGTTGACCTGAAATCAGGCGCAGCCAGAATCCAGTCTGCTGATCATTTTCAGCCCCTGCAGGTCAATGATAAACAGTTAAGCCAGACTCATGGCCCCTCCTTCCAGTTACTGCTGATCGGTGCAGTCCAGGTTGCCTATTACCTCAGTGAAATGGCCCAGGGCCTCGATTATCAGGTCGCCATTTGTGACCCGCGCCCCGAATTAATTGACAATTTCCCCAGACAGGATATTGAACTGTCGACCGCCATGCCCGATGACTGGTTACGCAGCAAAAGTATTGACCGGCAAACTGCTATCGTTGCCCTGTGTCATGACCCGCGGATTGATGACATGGCCCTGATGGAAGCCCTGGAGCATGATGCTTTTTATATCGGCGCCATGGGTTCCGCACGAACCACAGAAAAGCGCAAGGAAAGACTGGCCCAGCTGGATATTGATGCCGAATTGATTAATAAGCTGCATGCCCCGGTTGGCCTGGATATCGGCAGCAAGACACCACCGGAAATTGCGATAGCCATTCTCGCTGAACTGACTCAGCTACGAGCCCGCCTGCGCAAGCAAAGTCGTGACTGATTCCATAGAACGCATCGGTATCATTGTGCTTGCTGCCGGTTACAGCAAGCGCTTTGCCGGTGATAAAAGACAGGCTGTTTTACATGCCGGTCAATCGGTTCTGGATACAAGCCTGTCGCGGATCCCGGACACTTACTCCCGGCGTATTCTGGTCCTGCATCCCGGGGATGAAAAGCTGGCGGAAAAGTACTCTTCGCAGTGGTCAATCTGTATTGCCGAAGCGGCCCAACAAGGCCTGGGACATTCACTGGCGGCAGCAATCAAGCAGGCAGAAAACTGGCAGGCTGCCGTCATTGCCCTGGCTGACATGCCCTATGTCCAGACAGAAACCTACCGGCTGATTCAGCGCAGCTTGCTTGATCATTCGCTGGTCAGGCCCTATTGCCAGGGACGTCCCGGTAACCCGGTGGGTATTGGCGCAGAATATTTCACCCAGCTGGAAGGCTTAAGTGGCGATTCGGGAGCACGAAAAATACTGCAGCAAAATGCAGCATCCCTGTTTCGGCTTGATTGTTCTGACTGGGGTATAACCCAGGATATAGATACCCGTTCAGCCTTGCCGTCCGGGCCGGTTTAAGCTGTACCTAGCGACGTTTGCCCCGTCCGGCACAGTATGAGCAACTTTGTTTGTTGAGGGTTTTACCGGAACCGGCACAATAGGAGCAATCACTGAGGTAGTTCTGCTGCAAGATATCAATAAGATCCTGCAGCGTATCTGACATTTCCATTGCCTTTCCGGCAGGCGACTTGTTAGCCGGGTTCAATGTCGAATTGAATTTAGGGCTGGACTGACTGTAGTGCATATTACTGACCAAATACTGAGTATGTAAGGCACTATTTTAGGGAATCAGTAAAAAGAGTATGTTAAGAAGCTCACAAAAAACCCGCTAAGCCTGTAAATCTATCTTTACTGATTAACTGGCTTAACGGGTTCAGGAGTAGTTCAGGGGGAGTGCCCGAATACTTCGCACACTTAGTTAGTCAACAGGCAGGGGGTAAAGTTCCGTAATGGCTGAATAATTTAAAACTGTGACTCCGGCAGCCGGACAACCAGCCCATCCAGCTCTTCATTTATCTTGATCTGGCAGCTCAGGCGGCTGTTGTCCTGCGGTTCAAGCACACACTCCAGCATGTCTTTTTCCATTTCACTTGCTGGTGGTATTTTATCCAGCCAGTCAGGATCCACATAACAATGACAGGTTGCACAACTGCAGGAACCACCACATTCGGCGATGATGCCGTCCAGCATATTATCGACAGCACCCTGCATGACCGTATCCCCGACCGGCACATCGATTTCATTAATATTGCCGTCGTGGCTGATATATTTCACTAAAGGCATTAATTACTCCGTTTAACAACTTGAAACTCGCAGCGCATTATACCCATTTGCCGGGGCAGATACAGAGCACTTCAGGCAGGCAAAATAATTGCATCCGTCAGCATAATTGCATAAGGTTGTTTAAGGTTTCAGTTCAGCGTCTGCAGTACTGGAACCGCTCACCGGGGCTGCAACAGGCTATTATATGCAAAAGACGCATTCGAGAAACCGGATTCTGGCATACTGCCTGGCTGCGGCGACCCCCCTGCTCCTGATGGCACTGATCTTCAATTTTTCCCTGCTCTTCAATGGCCAGTATATTTTCTGGACCAGCCTGGACTCACTGGGCTACATCATTCAGGCAGAATTTCTGGCACTTGCCAGTGGGGTGCTGATCATTCTGCCACTGATTATCCAGAACAGCAGTTTACTGATTCGCCTGTTGCGCTTTTTACTGTTTGCCATTCTGGCTGTGGTGTTTTCCTGGGTTGCTTATGATATCGATGGCATGGCCGGTATGCTTTTCTATGCCTTGCTGATATTCATCACCTTCGGAGGAGGCACGCTGTTTGTCTTTGACCTCTTTACAACCCAGAGCCGGGCATATCTCACCATGCTGCGCTGGTCTCTGGGATTATTTCTATATGTCTCACTGCAACTGTCTTTTGATCTGGACAGCAACATTGCCAACTGGAAAGACACACCTCAGGTTGTTCCTTTTGGTGCTGCCTATTTTTATCTGTTATTTCTGTTTGAACTGATCCTTTATCCACCACTGCTCTATTACCTGGAAAGAAAACACAGTGAAGACAGTTTTATATCTGACAAGATTGCCCGCATCAATCAGCGACAGACAGCTTAACTGGTGAGCAACAGGTCACGCATGGAGACATCAGTATCAGCCAGGCGTTCCCGGTCCAGTGCCTGGAACTGCGCCAGCGCCCGTTTACCAAACATGAATTCCTGCGGGCTGTTGACTGCATCCACCGCCAGCAGTTTTTCCCCGCTGAAATAAAACACGGATAACTTGCGTCCCTGGCTCAACTCACCCCTTACGATCAGGTTATCGTAGCCCTCTGACAGTCCGGCTATCTGTAATTTCAGATCGAACTGATCTGACCAGAACCAGGGAATAACATCGTATTCTTCCCGAAGGCCGCACAGGGTCCGGGCCGAAACTTCTGCCTGTTCAACAGCGTTCTGAATCGATTCAAGGCGCATCCAGCGCTGGTAATGCTTGTTAAAATGAAAGGTACAGTCCCCGGCAGCCAGGATATCCGCATCACTGGTTTCGGTATAGGCATTAACCTCAATGCCGTTCTTTATTGCCAGCCCGGCCTGCTCGGCCAGCTCCACATTGGGAATCACGCCGACACCGACAATCACCAGGTCGGCGGTAAATTCACCGAGATTGCTGGTTTGTACGGCCTGCACTGCTTCATCTCCGCTAAAAGCTTCAACGTCGGCAGCAGTAATGATCTCGATGCCTTCCTCATTATGGATGCGGGTAAAAAAATCTGATATTTCCGGAGCAGCGACCCGGTTCAGCAAGCGCTGATCCCTCTCCAGAACTGTCACCCGCATACCGGCAGACTTCAGCATTGCTGCCGTTTCCAGGCCGATATAGCCGCCGCCGACAATTACCGCATGCTTGCCCGGTTTAATATGGGGACGAATCTGATCAGCATCATAAATACTGCGCAGGTAAAATATATTCCCCAGATCCGCACCCGGCAGACTGAGTTTTCTGACTCTGGCACCGGTAGTCAGTACCAGCTTGTCATAATTCAGTTGCTCACCATTACCGAGTTCAAGTATGTGGTTCTCACGATCAATTGCCTCGGCACGTATACCAGGCAAACAGTCAACATCGGCTTTCTCATAGGCTGTTGCATGCCGGATCAGCAGATCATGTACGGATTTTTCACCGGCCAGAAAGGTTTTTGACAAGGGCGGTCGGTTATAGGGCAGATAATCTTCTTCACCGACCAGTGTTATACGTCCCTGCCAGCCTTCCTTTCTGAGTTTGATACAGAGCTCAGCTGCTGCATGACTGGCTCCGACTATTACACAATGCTGTGCCTTCACTTCAGGATCCCCAAATCAAAATCTCATCAATAAATTACATGCATAAGCCTCAATCATAACAAAAAGATTGAGGGGGTATTGAATAAAAAGTTAGAATCGATGCATGCCTTTGCCACGCGCCTATCTGATCGATTCCAGTATTTACATTTTTCGCGCCTGGCATGTTTATGACGATGCAATCACAGACAGCAATGGTAATCCGAGTAATGCTGTCTTTGGCTTCAGTGATTTTCTTTACCAGCTGATCAGGCAGAAAAGCCCGCAATATATTGCCTGCGCTTTTGACTCCAGCCAGACAGAATCCTATCGCCGCGAACTGTATCCGGACTATAAAGCCAATCGCCCCCCTGCTCCACCGGAACTCAAACAGCAGTTTGAACGCTGCCGGGCCTTCTGTCAGGCAGTCGGCATTCCCGCATTCGGCAGTAATCGTTATGAAGCCGATGACATCATCGGCTCGCTGGCCAGTTATTTCAGGGAACAGGGCTTTGCCATCACCGTCGTATCTGCCGACAAGGACCTTACCCAGCTGATTCTCGGAGAAGAAGATGCCTGGTGGGACTTTGCCAGAGGTACAGTGCTGAACCGTCGCGGTGTGGAAAAACAGTTTGGTGTCAAACCGGAGCAAATTCCGGACATGCTGGCTTTATCCGGTGACAAGATAGATAACATTCCCGGCATACCGGGTGTGGGCTACACCACAGCCTCAAAAATTCTGAAAAAATTTCCCAGTATTGATTTGATTCTGGAAAACATCGAGGCAGTTGCTGAAATGAAATTTCGTGGTGCCTCACGTATTCATGCACTGCTTAACGCCCACCGTGAAATGCTGCCCCTGAACAAAAAACTCACCACCGTGGTCTGTGATATGCATCTGCAGGACCACCTGCAACTGGTCATGGAAAAAATGAGCTGGAGTGGCATTGATCAGGACGCCTTCAGTACCATTATTGAAGAACTTGCCCTGAGCTCCGGGCTTTCACAGCGCTGGTTAAAACTCTAGAAAGCTGAATTATACAAAGAGCGCAATTGCACTAATCCCCCAGCTTCCAGCCTGAAGTAATCGGATAACGCCGGTCCCTGCCAAAGCCACGTTTGGAGATTCTGATACCGATCGGCGCCTGGCGACGTTTGTGCTCATTGCGGTCCACCAGACGGATGACATGTTCCACTGTGTCTTTGTCGAAGCCCCTGTTGATGATGGCTTCGGCACTCATGTCTTCTTCGATATATAACTCCAGAATCTGATCCAGCAGTTCGTAGGGCGGCAGGTTGTCTTCATCGACCTGCTCCGGCGCCAGTTCCGCAGATGGCGGCCTTTCTATAACGCGCGGCGGGATGACTTCTTTAATTGTATTTCGGTAACGGGCCAGTTCATAAACCAGCATCTTCGGCACGTCCTTGAGCACATCAAATCCTCCGGCCATATCGCCATAGAGGGTGGAATAACCGACTGCCAGTTCGCTTTTGTTACCCGTGGTCAATACCAGCAGGTTCAGCTTGTTGGATATTGCCATCAAGAGCACACCGCGGCTGCGAGCCTGGATATTCTGCTCGCTAATATCGGCCTCCCTTCCGGAAAACTCATCCTGCAATGCGCGCATAAAACTGTCGTATATGTCAGCAATCGCAATAAGCCGATAGTTGACGCCCAGCGCCAAGGCTTCTTTCCTGGCATCCTCAATGCTCATTTCCGAGGTGTAGGTAAAGGGCATCATCACGGCATGTACCTTTTCAGCTCCAAGTGCATCGACCGCCAATGCCAGGGTCAATGCGGAGTCTATGCCACCAGACAGACCAAGCACCACACCTGGAAAACCGTTTTTTTCTATATATTCTCTCAAGCCCAGCACCAGGGCCTGATAGGTTCCGGCAATTCTGTCTGGTAGAGGAGCGATCTCGCTTTCCTGCAGCTCCAGCTGCCCTGCTTTATCAAGCCTGCAATCGACAGGGATACTGGCTTCTTCGTACAAAGGTGCCATGGCACACAATTTGCCATTACTATCCAGGGCCATGGAACCACCATCAAAAACCAGCTCATCCTGTGCACCCACCTGATTGACATAAATAACCGGAATCTTGCCTTCGGCAATGCGCTGGCGCATGACCTTCTGGCGTTCCTGGGATTTATTCTGGTGAAAGGGCGAACCGTTTATGTTTATCATCAACTGTGCCCCATCTTTCACGGCCTGTTGCATCGGCCCGGCTTCCCAGAGGTCTTCACAAATTGTAAATGCAACAGAAATCCCTTTTATCGTGAGCACACAGCTTTTATTGCCAGCTTCAAAATAACGTTTTTCATCAAAGACCTGATAATTCGGCAGGCATTGTTTGTGGTAAGTCGCGAGGCATTCGCCTGCATGAATGACGGCCAGGCTGTTATATAATTTCCCCTGCTCTCGACAGGGGTAACCAATTACCAGACAGGCCGGCAGGGCTGCCTGTTTAATTTTATTGAGTGCAGTTTCGATGCGACGATCAATACTGGGCCTGAGTAATAAATCTTCTGGAGGGTAAGCTGTCAGTACCAGTTCAGGAAAGACAATAATATCCGCTTTATGCTCGGTAATTCCCTTTCTGGCTGCAGCAAGAAGCTTTTCCGTATTTCCGGGAATATCACCTACCAGAGGGTTCAGTTGAACCATTAAAATGCGCATAAGTTACCGGCTTACTTCTGTGGATATTGTCCAGTAGGTAGGGTATTGTCTGTTAATCACCAGCAATAAGTAAAGTTGCTGACAGCTAAAAAAATTAATCAGAGGTTCCCTGGCTATGGGATTA
Source organism: Gammaproteobacteria bacterium UBA5109 (assembly GCA_002414385.1). Lineage (GTDB taxonomy): Bacteria > Pseudomonadota > Gammaproteobacteria > Pseudomonadales > Pseudohongiellaceae > UBA5109. The sequence continues at coordinate 108,741 of DHZH01000003.1, read as the reverse complement.
TTCAGGCTACTCACTTTTATTCTCGTCGTACTTGTTGCCTGGCGCATGATAAAGAATTATCAGGCAAAAGTTAAAGCTGACAGGCCGCAAAAGAAAATTCCTGTACGTGAGAAAATAGTCAAATGTGAGTATTGCACGACTCATATCCCGGAAGACGAAGCCATCGCAGATGGAGAAATCTGGTTCTGCAAACAGGAACATAAAGAACTTTTCTACCAGAACAATTCCTGAAATCATGCTTAACCCAACTGCCATCAGTATTGATGAGGAACGTCGTCAACAGAATAATTCTGTATTCAACATATACAGTCTGTACCGCTTACTGCTTTCCCTGATTCTTCTCATTTCTTTTCTGTTGACTGCAGACCTGAATTTCCTTGGTATTATCAATCCCGAACTGTATTACCGCACCACCGTTTTTTATATATTTTTTAATGCCTTGCTGTTTTTTCGCAGCTTTTTACCGAAATTAAAAAAGACGGAACATCTGCAATACCTGGCTGTCACCATTATCGACATCATCATTCTGGTGCTTATCAGTTATACCTGTGGAGGTGTTTCCACAGGTATGGCGCATCTGGTCATCGTGCCGGTGGCAACTGGCAACATCCTTTTCCAGAATCGCATGGGAACCTTTCTGGCAGCTGTCGGCACACTGGCAGCCTTTTATTCCGAAGTGTACCTGTCTTTCACGCTGGAACGACCCGAAGACTTTTATGTCCAGGTAGGCTTGCTGGGTCTGACCCTGTTCTCAATTTCACTGATTCTGCAGTACCTCAGCAGCAAGCTTTCACAAAAGGATCTGCTAACCAAACAACAGGCAGAAGACCTGAAGTCACTGGAAGAAATGAATTACCAGATTATTCAGAGAATGCGTACCGGTATCATTGTGGTAAATACAGCTGGCGGCATACTCAGCTCAAACAGTTCCGCCAACAAACTGCTTAACAGAGACAGTAAATCCGGGGCATTTTTAAACCTTCCGGAACAGCTGGCAAATGAACTGAAACAGTGGCAGGAAGATAACAATTACCGCAGCAGCCCGATTAAATTCAGCGAGAATGCCCAGGAAATACAGGCCAGTTTTTCCTACCTGCAACCAGATAAAAAAACCGATGTGCTGATATTTCTGGAGGATTATTCCAAGGTAAGCAGCCGTGCCCAGCAATTGAAACTGATATCCCTGGGACGACTGACTGCCAGTATCGCTCATGAAATCCGCAATCCTCTGGGGGCAATCAGCCATGCTGGACAGTTACTGGAAGAATCCGAGAATATTTCAGAATCTGATCAACGTTTGCTGGAAATTATTGAAGCTCATAGCAAACGGGTCAATTCCATTATTGATAATATCCTCGGGGTTTCACGCAATCAGGACATGGTACCGGAAATGATTTCGCTGCAGGACTGGTTACAGGGTTTTATCGAGAAGTATAAAGCCTCGCATAAAGACCCCTTGCAGATTGATCTCGAACTTGCTGAACAGCAAATATTCATTCGCTTTAATGCCAGCCAGCTGGAACAGATCCTGACCAATTTATGTGATAATGGTATACGCTACAGCCTGAAACAAACCGGCAAGCCGCATATTTCAATTCAGGTTTCCCTGGACAAGGATAAGGAAAGTCCGGTACTGGAAATCATCGATGATGGTCCCGGTATTTCTCCGGATGATCAGTCCAGTATTTTTGAGCCTTTTTTTACGACATCCAGCTCGGGAACCGGACTGGGGCTGTTTATCTGCAAGGAGATTTGTGAAGCGTACCAAAGTCAAATATCCTATCATCGCACTGAGGACAACAGGACCTGTTTCAGAATTCGCTTTGCTCCGCCAGAGCAAAGCATAATGTAATACCCGCAACACCAATACTTAGGATAACCCAGATCGTGCAAAAAGTTCTGATAGTAGATGACGAGCCTGATATCCGCGAACTGCTGGAAATTACGCTTGGCCGCATGGATCTCAAGACCAGTTCTGCTGCGGACCTGGAATCGGCGCGGCGCTTACTGAAGCAGGATGATTTTTACCTCTGCCTTACTGATATGCGTTTGCCCGATGGTAACGGGCTGGAACTGGTCAGGGAAATTCAGGACAACTACCCTCACATACCGGTCGCTGTGATTACAGCTCACGGCAGCACAGAAACAGCAATAGACGCCTTAAAGTCCGGTGCTTTTGATTTTGTCTCCAAGCCGGTCGACCTGATGAAACTGCGCACCCTGGTCAGCTCTGCTTTGAAACTCAGTCATGAGCCTGCCAGAGTTGAAAATCCGGACGAAGCCCTGCCGATCAACATCGATGGTCAGTCCAGACAAATTACCCTGCTGAAAAAGCAGATTTCCAAACTGGCCCGCTCTCAGGCACCGGTCTTTATCAGTGGTGAATCGGGCAGCGGCAAAGAGCTGGCAGCAAGGGCAATTCATTCGCTCGGCCCACGCAAGGACCGGGAATTCGTTGCGGTTAACTGCGGGGCAGTCCCTTCTGAGTTAATGGAGAGTGAATTCTTCGGTCATACCAAAGGCAGCTTTACCGGTGCCGACAAGAACAAAATCGGTTTATTCAAAGCCGCTGACGGAGGCAGCCTGTTTCTCGATGAAATAGCTGACCTGCCGCTGCACATGCAGGTTAAACTCTTACGCGCCATCCAGGAAAAAAGTATCCGTCCGGTCGGCTCGCAAAGTGAAATTCCGGTGGATGTCAGAATCATCAGCGCGACGCATAAGAACCTGGCCGACTCGGTCAGATCAGGTGATTTCAGGCAGGATCTGTTTTACCGCATCAATGTTATCGAACTGGAAGTTCCCAGCCTGCGTGAGCGTAAAATGGACATCCCCATCCTGGCACAGAATATTCTTAACCGGCTGGCCAGGGACGATCAGAATGGCAGCATCAGTATTTCCCAGCAGGCCCTGGAAAAACTGGAGAATTACAGCTTCCCAGGCAATATCCGCGAGCTGGAAAATCTCTTGCAGCGAGCATATGCCCTGTGTGAAGGTGATGTCATCGAAGATATAGATTTACCTGCCACACAGACTGCCACAGAACTTCCTTCTGGCGATTTCTCCCTGGAGGATCACCTGGAAAATATCGAACGATCCGCCATCAAAAATGCCCTGGAGGCAACCCGCTGGAATAAGACAGCGGCGGCGAAAAAACTTGGCATGTCCTTTCGCTCTTTTCGTTATCGCATTAAAAAACTTGGTCTTGATAAGCAAAACTGATTTTTTGACAAGGCCTGGCCTCTCAACTTTACTGAAGTGAAACTTCAGACATACACAGGGAGGTGGCATGTCAATAAAGTCAAAAATATTTTCTGGTTACAGCCTGTTTGAACTGCTGATCGCACTGGCAATAGCTTCTGTGCTGCTTAATCTGGCGATTCCCGGTTATGCAAACTTTATCGAGCGCAACCAGGCCCGGGTTGTGATAGAACAATTACAGCGCGCCATCAGTCTGGCCCGTCAAACAGCTGTCAATGAGGGCCGGATGACAACCCTGTGCAGAAGTAAAGATGGCAAACATTGTGGTGGCAAGTGGCAGGAAGGCTTTATTGTATTCACGGATCAGAATGGCGACCGAAAGATCAATGGTAAAGACCGTCTGGTTGAAGTATTCCCGGCACTGGCAGCCAAAGGTACACTGATATTCAGGGCCTTTCAGAATAAGCAGTACCTGCAAATGACAGCACAGGGATTTACCAATTACCAGAATGGAAATTTTACTTTCTGCCCTGCCAGCCAAAAAACAGAACTGGCCCAGCAACTGATTATCAATCGTGCCGGGCGGACTTATCTGGCCAGGGACAGGAATGAAGATGGTATCAAGGAAGGAGCCAGCGGCAAGCCCATTTCATGTTAATACGCGATGAAAACCAGCCTGCCTACCAGCATTCGCTGGTAGCGGCACCATCATCATCGGCAGATGTTTTACCACCAAGATTATTCAGGGTCAGGGTCGCACATTCGGTATCATCAGCCTGCGTCCCGGTTGCGGTCGCTGTCATGCTCCATGAACTGGCAGTGGCTGTGAGGGCTATTGTGTAAAAGCCTTCGTCACTGGTGATACTGGTGGTGTTATTGGCTAAACCACTGAGCAGATCCGAAAAGTCACCGGTGTATTGATTGGTGCGGAAATAATAGCGCTCCTGCAGGGTTGCCAGACGACTGAGGGTTATCTGGGCATCAGAGCGATTGGCGCGCATGGTGGAATCCTGATAGGCCGGAATAGCAATGGCGGCAAGAATGCCAATGATTGCCACCACGACCATCAGTTCAATCAGGGTGAAACCGGAGCTAGGTGTTCTCATTTCTTTGTTCGTATTCATATACTCATGCTTTCGTCTGACAGCCAGTTGCAGCGTACTATACACTAGAAGGGTATATCCAGTATCTCCCAGGACATTCTGCCACCTGCACCCGGAGCTGATGAGAAGCCGGTACTGGTGGTCACACCCGTGGTAGAACCAGTAACCACCGAGAGGTCGGCAGTATTGGTTGTACCATCAACCGTTACTTCATTACCCGTTCGTACAATAGCGGTTGGTGCGGATGGTGCGCCCTGCCCGAGATCAACCCCGGCATAGGAGATGCCATCTTCATCCTCACCGAAGGGACCAAAGTACTGGGCCGTGCCGGTACGGAAATTATAGGCATAAAGAAAACCGTCACCTTCAACTGTACACAGATCAAAGGAGGGCAGATAGGACGTGAAGATAATACTGCTGCCCAGTACCAGCGAGGTATTGAATACCCGCTCTGCCGGATTGCCGTTACCGGAATTCAGGGTATGTAACCAGCCATCCTCGTTATCCATGGCACCGTACAATTCACCGAATGTTTCCACCGATACACCGACAGAATCCCCGTCTGCATAATCCAGGGCTGCGGGAGATCCTTCTCCGGAATTCCGGTCGTAAACAGCGCCGTTGGTCTTCACGATCAGATCAGAAGTATCCACCAGGTCATTAGCACTAACTGCAGTACTGCTGTCTTTGACACCGACAAAATACTGCTCGGCGGTAGAACGATTATCCGCAGAAGTAAACAGGCGCCCCGTACCAAACATTATCCAGAGTTCCTGCTTTTCCACATCTCTGCGAGTGTTGGGCCGTCCCGTAACCGGTTTATTGATATCAATCAGGTCGGTCATGCTTGCCGTACCGCCAGTGCTGGATAAACCCAGATTATTTGTAGAAATATCAAGTTCAATGCGTTTCAGACGCCCTTCCGGATTTGCTTCGGTACCTTCAACCGTTCCCACATAAATCACATCATCGACAAAATCATTGTCCAGGTCGACAGCCAGAAAGTCACCAAAGAAACCATTGGGATCACTGGCAGGAACCTGCGCAGTACTGACAATATTGATTTGTTCTCTGTTCACCAGGTCATAAGCATAAAATGTCGGATCCTGATTACTGGTCGCCGTGCCCAGGTCTGTCGGACCGGACCCGTATACCAGTATCCACTCATTACTTGAGGGCGTTGCGTAACTACCGGAAGAATCCGGGACCCTGGCCTTGACCAGGGCTGGCGCTCCGGTAGTGTAAGCCAGATTGGGGTCGGTGAGTTCAGCAATCAGTTCCGGCGGACCTTCCGGATCAGTAATATCAAGTATCACGACAGCCGAGCGCATGGTTCTGTCATTACCCGCTAGCCCGTCAAGATCGACACCAAATTCACCGCCACCAAGACGCATGGTGGCTACCAGAATCGTGCCCCAGCCGCCAGGATGGGTAGCATCAGGGGTAAAGATATTGACGTCATACGCCTGTATCGAGCCATCCACAAAATAGACATGCGGATAATCGGATTCTTTTAACCACTGCAGGTGCGGCAGCAGGTTCATTGGCACATAGCCCCACATTTCTGCCCCGAGTTCATGACTCTGGCCCACTGTGTAGGTACCGGCATCTTCATCATATTGCTGGGTATAAAAGGCTTTCACTGCCGAATCCCAGACGCCGCCATTAAAGGCGTGGATCATGCCATCATTGCCACCCACATAGATCATTTGCCGGCGACGGTCATACTGTTGCTGGAAAACATCATAGGTATCATCGCCATATTCAATGTTATAGCGGGCACCGGGCGGGTTCACCACAATCGGCGAGGAGTGCACGATATCACCCAGTATCCAGTAGTCCAGACTGTCGCTGTCGTCACCGGGAATGTCTGTCTGCCGCGAGCGCCAGCCACGTGAGGGCTGGTCAACGCCACGCACATAATCCACCAGATCTTCGGCAATTGAGGAGTCACTGATGCCCAGATAACGGTAGTTATTAGTGAAAAGTCCCGGATTAAAAGTTGCCGCGGTAAAGTCGACAATTTCCCCGGAATCAACTTCACCGCTGGTTCCACTTACAATGCTGTCCAGCCAGGTAAATATATAACGCTTGTCACCGGCATCCTCGGTAAAGGTGCCAGCAAAGGTGGTACGCTGGGTAGCCAGATCTGCCTGTGAAATATCTGCCAGCTGGTTCCGCGCATTCCAGATTGAACCGAAATTTTCCAGGTCAGTTGAACCTCCGACCGGGACCAGAACCGACTCTCCGGTATCAACATCAATGGTCTGGGAATAGCGCTGGAAACGGGTGCGGTTGGGTGTCACTGTTTCATCAAAAAAGATATCCACGACATAATCGGTATCCGTATCTTCCAGCTGCCCTTTGACGCCATTATCTTCCCGGAATCGACCGGACTCATCAATAAAGATCGAATGCAGTACCCCGCCCCAGGTAATGGTATTGTTGTCATCATCGGAATATTGCGGATGATAATAGGCCTGATAGACCGCACCGAGGCCGGAACTGGAGTTGGTAACAACTGCCGCTGCTGTACCGGATGAAATCCGCTCGGAGAGATCTTCAAATATTCGTCCCAGACTACTGATCAGTTCACTTGGGTCCTTGACCGGATAAAAGTTATCCGGAATACCGTCAGCACCTTCATTGCCCAGTGTGTCACGGGTATCCCATTCGCGGGTATCGGCGCTGCTACCGTTATACAAAGGCGTACCATCGCCGTCGACATCATTAAAACTGCCGTACTTGGCGGTATACCAGAGCGGATTTTCCAGCAATTCACCGGTAGTGACTGAGTCAGTTGCGGTATAGACAGCCGGTTCATGGTAGATAATCCGGTTGCCTGAATCGCTGACCAGACGTCTGATCTGGTAGCCCCCCTGTACCAGCAGGAAAGTCTGGGCTCCGTTGCCCAGGGTGCCACGGGCAATATATTTTCCCCCACTGGTCGTAGAACCACTATCCATTGCCGAATTTGGCGTATTGGTAATCAGGCTGACATTGCTGCCATCCTGCACACCGCTCAGGGTATAGCCAAAGCGCAGGGCAAAACCGGCAGCAGTCAGTACGCCGGAGGTGCGAATCTGGAGTGTGTCATCTGTGATGCCACTGGTTTCCCAGTCAAAATCGGAATAGGAATAACCGGAACCATAGGCGGCATTATCAACCTCGCCGGGGCACAGACCCGTATCGTCACCAATACACCATTCAATACGGGAGATGCCGTCCATATCAAAATCGGAACCCCACATGGAGTCTTCCCAGGAAATATAGGCGCTGCCGCCGAATGCATCCTGATATTCCACAGTGACATTCAAAAAGCTGCAGTTGGTCCAGCCGCCTTCGTCCAGTTTCTGGCTGCCGTTGGTATTGGCTTCGCAGGTCGGCACAAAGCGGACATTTTTGCCGTTAACGTCAATTTCAAAACTGGGCAGGTTTTCGGCCAGAGCAACGGAATAGGTGTTTACATTCTGGATTCCCTCAAAGTCATCACGCAGGTCATTCATACTGGCATGAAAAGCCAGGCCGGCAATATCAAAGCCGCCTTCCAGTGCCGGAATTTCCGGACAGATGCCCTCGACATCAGAAAGAGAGGTAATGGTTTTGGCAGTACACTTCTCGTCTGTATTACTGCCGTTGTTACCAATCAGGTAGCTACCATTGGTGATCCCTTCCAGGTCGCCGACATCATCCACCAGCTGATCAAGGGCAGCCAGTGACAGGCGAGAACTGCCGGCATCATCCCAGATATCCGTTACTTCACCCAGCTCATTGGTATCGAATGAATTCAGGCCAGTCGACAGGACAATGATGGAGCATGTGGCACAGGCATTGGCAGCACTTAAGGGATCATTCCAACCAAGTTGTGGCAGGGAAGGCACGTAGGAAGAATCATCGGCATTAAAATCTGTCGTTGGCGATGCCGCCCCGCCACTGACTTCATCCCCGGTAAAGTAACGCAGGGCTTCCAGATAGATTTCAGATAGCGGATTACCCCAGTTGGTACACTGGCGGTTAGAGGAAGTCGAAGTCAGGAAGGTATTCTTGGTAATGCCCCAGGTACTGCAGTCATCATAGGTTTCTGAACTATAGTTCCATTCAATCAGCTCCAGCCGGCTGATGGTATTGATTATGCCGCCATCAGTGGCACCCTGGTTGATAAAAGTGCCGTTATCCAGGTCAATTTCGTCATCATTACTGTCTGCATTTCCAGTCAGTGGCAGGATATCCTTGCGCAAAACACCGCCGGAAATTTTTTCCTCATAGGAACCGGTAATCAGGCCAAAATTCATGCTGGCGTTATCACCATACTGCTGTAACAGACCTACCGGTTTGTAGGTAACATCACTGCTTGAACCATCGGTATAGGCTTTACAGCGTCTGCTATCACTGTCCACCCCGGCTTCACAGACCTGCACACGGATGCTGTATTCATAGGTACTCGGGCGATGTCCCGTGCTGGTGGTCGGCTGGTTATCCAGACCACTGTCCCGCTCATCCCGATAGTGACACTGAACCCTTTCCGAAGATGCCCAGATTGGCCATTCTTCAAAGGCCACCCGGATCAGCGGGTCATTGGCATAGCTGTCCCGCGTCATATTACAAAAACTGACTGAGCTGGTGCCATTATAGGGCGTGAATTTTTCCGGATCGCCGGTGTACACTTTGACAAAGGCGTGGGCATCTTCGGGAATAAAAGCCCGTTCCAGTACGGTGACACCATCGGTCGCACCACTGGTTGCTGTATCTATATCACGAAAGCCACCAAACAGAACGCTGCGGACTATATCCATACGGGTCATGGTGGCCCAGTTCATGAAATTACCACTCCAGTCACCGCTGACTGCACTGCAGTCATGGCCGTCAGTAGCAATACTGCCACTTATATCTGCAGCTGGTTCGTAACGATTGGAGCCACCGTTATAGCTGTAACAGAAGTTCGAATCGAAATAACCGGTGTAGGTGAAATTATCGTTATAGCTGTCATCGATGATGCCATCACCATCAAGATCACTGTAATCAGAATAGGCTTTTTTGGTCAGCTCGTGATCCTTGGACATCACCAGCATGACATTGGGCGAGGCACTTTCAGAAATCAGTGGCGGCTGCGCAGCAAAGTCAGTCGAACTTTGCGCCAGCACTTGTCCGGCACCCAGGCCGAGACCTAAAGCGATATAAAGCGGCAATCTTTTAACTGAATGTTTAAACATAGCTCCCACCCTCTTAAACAAGAGGCTTAAAGTTCCTTCATCATTGAGCGCAGCATGGTTCGTGCTCTACCAGCTTCGCCAACAGTATAGGCGGTAATACGGTAGACTCGTGTGAAGTTAGTCACATCCATCTGAAGAGTCGGATCCAGTGCGGTGTAACAGCGAAATTCGATGATGTATTTTGCCGTAATACTGGTATTGGGAACGGTCACCGTACGGTGAAATCCGCTGTCATTCCAGATATCGGGGTCGGTATAGGGGTCCGGAGCCGAATCATCGACCTCGCACTGGTTCCAGGCATCGGCATCATCCCCGCGAAAACAGTAGCCTCCACTGCAAGTATCATCAAAACAGATCGCCCCACAGCTGGAATTGGTCAGGTTGGCATTGGTGAAGCTTGTCTGCTGGATATTATTCTCTACCCAGGACAGGGTGTATTCCGCCGCTTCAAATGAAGCCTGCTGATCTCGGCTGTTATTGGCCATCTGCATTTCCATGCCGGTTGTGCCCATGGTCGACATGCCCAGCATGCTGATCACCACCAGCATGATCAGGGTGATCACCAGCAAGGCGCCGCTTTGTTGTCGAATCAGTCTGAAATGTTTCATAGACATAGTGTTACCGGTTGCGAATCTGTATTGTTGTGCCGACCAGTTGCCGCATAAAACGGTCCGAGCCGTCTGTATCATCTATTCCCATAAATTCATCATAGGGAGTGTCTACATTGTAGACAGGGTAGACTGAGCGCATGCGCATGTTCAGGCGGACACTGACAACTGCATCCCAGTCCATTGCTGCATCATCAGCATCAATGTACTGGTCAGCCAGACCGTCATCACCGACCAGGTCTACACCATAGCTGAACTGCATATGTTCAATGCCTTGCACCAGTTCCTGCGCCGTCAGGGTAATTTCATCGTCGTCATCATCAAAGCCCAGTGCAACCTGAAACAGGGCTGGAATGTCATTGCCAACTGCAGAGGTGCCGATATAGAAACCCTTGCTGGTCATGCGCATCAGGGAAGAACCCGGTGCATAGGTCGAGTTTGCTGCGCCACTGGTATCTGAACAGTCAAAGTTGCCCCCCAGGCTTTTCGTACAATTACCAGGGTCAGCGCCGCCACCGGTGTTGTGCACCATGTTGGTAGCATTATTGCTGTTGTTGGTTGGCCCGCTCATAACAAACATGCCTACCTGCTGGCAGTCCGCAGAGGAAATAACCATGATGGTTCCCGGCTTGATGTCGTGGGCGCCATTCAAGGGAATATTGGCTGAATTGGGGTTGTGATAGGGAGGCCCAGGAGCAATCCTCAAGCCTGACTGTTCTCCGCGTCGAATTACAATGGAATCACTGTAATAGGAAGCGGCATCTTCATAGGTATCCGGGAAACCGGCCCGATCCGTTTCATTGCTAAATTCTTCATAGCCTTCCAGTCCTACGCCACTGAGATACCATTCTTCACCGGCATCGATATCGATTGAATTGGCTACATTCAGGGGATTCGAATTACAGCCATTGTAGCCAGCCATCTGAATTTCTTCGGTCATGTATTTCAGGGCAAAGCGGGCATTTTCCTGCAGGGTCGCCAGTTCCCGTTCGGTAATATAGTTACTTTTACTGACCACCAGGACGGAGACCACGCCGCTCATGACCACCACGCCCATGGCCATGGCAATCAGAAGCTCCAGTAAGGTAAAACCGGCACTTTTCAGAATTTTTCCAAAGCCAGGGTTTTGCATCACTGAATCCTCGTGGTGACAGAAATCGTTCGCTTGCCGTCATTATTCAACTCTGCCTCGCCAAGCTGACTCCAGTCATAGCGGACTGAAATAATGTAGGTCTGGTTCGTGTTATTAAACAGAATCTGGCTTTCTCCGCCCGGGAGGTATGTCACGCCATCATCGGCAAAGGTCGATTCAATCATGCCGCGCCACTGGGCAAGGTCCCAGACAGCCATTTCGGCACTGGTGCAGGTTTCAGTAGCACAATCCACTGATGCTGTCGGCGTATCTTCAGTATAGTTTATGGCATAAAGATTACTGCCGCTGTTGGCACGGATACGTTCGACCATGTCATTGATCAGAAACTGGGCCTGGGAATCGGTGAAGGCAGCCTGATTAAACTGCAGAGCTTCATTCTGCAGAGCCGTCATGCCCAACAGGCCAGCAGCCAGAATGCTCAGTGAAATCAATACTTCTATCAGGGAAAAACCCTGTACTTTGGCTTTGGTTTTTATCTGTCGTTTCATCATGGACACACCAGATCATCTCCACCCAGGTCATCATGCACACCGTCAGCATCAACGATCGACTGTGAGGCCCTGCCTGTATTTGCTATCCACAGGGCCCGGGCATTGGCTGCAATATTGTCGGAACCGCAAAACTTGAAATAGGCACCACCGATAGAATTGGCAAGAAATCCATCATCATCAAACTGCACCATTTCATTGCTGATGGTTCCGTTGGAACTGTTCATCAGTTCAATCGTCACAATGTCGCTGCCGGGAACATTGATGCGTAATATTTCGTCACCATCGCCGCTGTCAACCACGCCGTCGGCATCGAAGTCTGAAAATACCAGCCAGCCCTGATTCCAGTCCGAACCCGTGGTATTGGAACAGGTTGCCTGATTACTGCTGTGGCAGACTGAAACAGTGGCCGACAGGGTCACAGCCTGGCTGCGGGCCAGGGCCAATGAAGACATCAGATCCAGTTGAATACTGTCACGTGCATTACGGCTGACTGTATCTTCCAGGCTTGGAACGGCAACGGCTACCAGAATCGCAGCCACAGCAATCACCATGAGGATTTCCATCATGGTATAACCCTGCTGTGAATTACCGGACATCTTCATAAGCTTCATTTCTTACTCTGCTCTAACTGCATTATTACAGACCAGCTGCTTCAAGCCCGACGGCAAGATCTGCCAAGATTGAGTATTATGCCGCCTTTTCTGTATAAACCCTTAATATTCTAAAGGTTTTTAGGCCTGTTGGAAGCCTGAGAGTAGCCTATTCGCAGCGAAATAATGTGATTTATTTGGAAAAGCGCTGTGTCTACGCTTCAAGGATGAACAAAATGCGAATCAATTCACGCTTTTTGGCTTGCCTGCAGGCAGAATCACCCGTCTGAGTGACCTTAGTTGATACGCAGGTCTCTGGGCATGGAAAAAGTGATGTTTTCTGCGGCGCCACCCATTTCCCTCAGTTGTCCGCCACCCAGCTCCTGAATGCGCTGTACCACTTCCTGCACCAGGACTTCCGGGGCAGAAGCTCCAGCTGTAATGCCAATTCTGAATTTCCCCTGAATCCAGCTGTCATGGACTTCATCAGCACTGTCAATCAGGTAGGCTTCGCTGCCTGTGCGCTCGGCCAGTTCTTTCAGGCGATTGGAATTGGAAGAGTTGGGTGACCCCACGACCAGTACCAGATCACACTCCAGTGCCAGTTGTTTCACCGCATCCTGGCGGTTCTGTGTGGCATAGCAGATATCTTTCTTGCGTGGTCCGTGAATATTGGGAAAGCGCTCCTGCAGGGCATCAATGATCAGCGAAGTATCATCCATGGAAAGGGTGGTCTGCGTGACATAGGCCAGTTCATCAGGATTTTTTACCTGCAAGCGGGATACATCTTCCCGGGACTCGACCAGATAAATGCGCCCGCCGGCACTGTCATCATACTGACCCATGGTCCCCTCCACTTCCGGGTGAAAGGCATGCCCGATGAGAATGCACTCCTGCCCCTTGCGGCTGTAGCGCATGACTTCCATATGCACCTTGGTCACCAGCGGACAGGTTGCATCAAACACTCGCACGCCAAGTGTTTCCGCTTCATCCTTGACTGCCCGGGAGACCCCGTGGGCCGAGAAAATTACGATCGGCTGTTCGCCGTTTTGCGCCAGTGGCACATCTGATAACTCATCCACAAATATCGCACCACGCAGGCGCAGTCTTTCAACCACAAATTTGTTGTGCACCACTTCATGCCGCACATAGATCGGGGCGCCGAAAATATCCAGTGCACGGTTTACGATATCAATGGCACGGTCCACGCCGGCACAGAAACCGCGTGGGTTTGCCAGTTTTATTTCGCGTTGGGTCTGGGCATCCATAGGACTATTTTACTCAAAAAGCGGGCTGACTTCCTTAATTGCTACCCGAAACAGGATATCACGGCCGGCAAGCGGGTGGTTGAAGTCCACGTCGACATTGTCTGCATCAAAACCATGGATGATGCCCGCCTGCTCATTACCGGCCGCATCAGCAAAATTGATCATCAGGCCTTTTTCCATAAGCAGGTCAGCAGGAAACTGGTAACGCGGGTAACGCTGGATATTGTCAGAATTGCGTTCGCCAAAAGCATTCCTGGCTGGAATCAAAAACTCCTGTTCTGCCCCTGCCTTCAGGCCAAACAGGACCCGCTCAAATCCGGCCAGCAAATTACCGTCGCCGACTTCGAAGCTTACCGGGTCCCGGTCAAAATTACTGTCGATCAGCTGTTGCGGATCATCTGCCAGTGTCAGGGCAAAATGCAGGGTGACTTCCCTGCCCGGGCCGATTTCATCGTGAGCATAGTCGGAACTGGACTCTGGTCTGTCGTCTTCCAGTTCATCCAGGTTTATAAGGTTCAGGACTTCCACTTCCGGGCGTTTATTGTTCATGGCTAGACCTTGTCCGACTCCCTGGTGTCCCGGGGTATTTTCTCATCCTGCTCCGGCTTGCCCAGAATGACTTCCAGAATCATCAGGCCGGCACCGACACTAACCGCCGAGTCAGCAATATTAAAAGTCGCAAAGCGGTATTGCTGATAATAAACGCTGATGAAGTCGATGACATAGCCATAAAAAATTCTGTCATACAGGTTGCCCAGGGCACCACCAAGTATCAGGCACAAAGACAGGGCCAGCAGTCTTTCCCGTTTGGACAGGCGCACCAGCCAGAACAGAATCAACATACTGACAATCATGGAAAGCCCGGTAAGGAACCAGCGCTGCCAGCCCCCGGCATCACTGAGAAAACTGAATGCTGCTCCGCTGTTATAGGCCAGCAGGAGATCAAAGCCTTCAAATACAGTCCGTGGTTGACCATAAGTCAGAAAGGTGTCACAAAGGTATTTTGTCAATCGGTCAAGTAAAACGATCAGCAGGGAAGTTGCCAGTAAAACCGGTGTTGTAAAAAACCAGTGTTGTTTATGTGAGTTTGGCAAGGTCATTCTCTTGTTCAAAAAAATCTTTTACGAATTGCACATCATGCCGGATTTGTTCTTTTAACTGTGCCAGGCTGGCATATTTTTCCTGATCACGGACTTTTTTCAGAAAGTTTATTTCCAGTGTTGCCCCGTAAATATCATCGGAAAAATCAAACAAATAAACTTCCACCGCCAGCTCATGATCGCCTTCAATACTCGGTTTATACCCTACACTAGCGACACCCTGAATACTATGATCCCAATTATCAGGGCGCTGAAGATTTACCGTGACGGCAAAAACGCCTTCAAGGGCAAGTTTGTCCATTTCCAGCCTGATATTGGCAGTCGGATAACCCAGCTCCCGACCCAGTTGTGCTCCCTGTACGACTTCTCCGCGTAATTGATAGGGTCTGCCCAGCAAACGAGCGGCAGCAGCACAATCCCCGTCCTCCAGTTTTTGTCTGAGCAGGGTGCTGCTGACTCTTTCCTTGTCATGCACGCAGGAACTTGCCGCTTCAACACTGTAGCCATACTGGCCGCTTTTTGCCTGCAGGAGGGCAAAGTTACCGGAACGGTTTTTACCAAAATGAAAATCATCCCCCACAACCAGGCCTTTGACGCCCAGCCCCTGGTGTAAAACTTCAGCTATAAAATCTTCAGCGCTTAGTTCACTCAGGGACCGGTTAAAGTTCAACCTGTAAACCAGATCAATGCCGATTCTGTCGAGGAAGTTCACCTTGTCACTGAAACCCAGCAGTCTTGCGGGCGCATTCACACCCTGAAAATACTCTTCCGGTTGTGGTTCACTAAGAATTACCAGTGAGGGCAAGCTTTGTTCCTGCGCCAGTTCTTTCAGCCGCTGCAGTATCATCTGGTGCCCCAGATGCATGCCATCATATTTTCCGATGGTAGCAACACAATGCGGAAAACGCTGTCGTAAGGATTTAAAATTATCGAATACTTGCATCTACTGAAACAATTTCCCGGGAGATGAATAAAGCTGCTGCATTATAGCCGGAAGCAGACTTATTGCCGAAAATCAGCGATGCGAATACCCGCTGCGAATGACGCGAGGACATAAGTGAGAAAACCGCCGACACAGAGAAAGGCCAGATTCAGGGTGCGTTCCAGTGAATCCCATTGCAGCCACTGGGCTGCCGGGCTGGAAAAATACCATAAAAAGCCAAGCATCAGCCCATTGGCGATCAGCAGCCGGGCCAATAAAATCCAGAAAGA
This sequence comes from Gammaproteobacteria bacterium UBA5109, assembly GCA_002414385.1. Classification (GTDB taxonomy): domain Bacteria; phylum Pseudomonadota; class Gammaproteobacteria; order Pseudomonadales; family Pseudohongiellaceae; genus UBA5109. The sequence goes on along the minus strand of DHZH01000003.1, from coordinate 92,805 downwards.
CCGCTGAAAACTGAAGAGTTGCAGTTTCATCAATCCAAACAGTAACAGGCCGGCATTCACCCAGGAAGAAAAAGCCGTGGCCAGTGCCAGGCCAACATGAGCCAATGGAAAAATAAGTACGATGTTCATCAGCATGTTGCTGATCATGGCGATAATCCCGTAGCGAACCGGCGTCGAGGTGTCCTGCCGGGAAAAATAGGCGCTGCCCAGCACCTTCACTGCCATGAAGGCCAGCAACCCCAGAGCATAGGCCTGCAGAGCCTGCGCGGTTGGCAGGACTGACTCCGGGGTAAATTCACCTCGCTGATAGAGTGTAATCACCAGCGGCTGGGCCAGGGCTATCAGGGCAATAGTTGCCGGCATGGCAATCAGCCAGATACAGCGCAAACCCCAGTCAAGCATCTCCTTGAAGCGCTCAACTGAAGCCTGGGCATGTTCACGGGACAGATTGGGCAGAATCACCGTGGCGATAGCGACAGCAAATACTCCCAGTGGCAGATACATTATCCGATCAGCGTAATACAACCAGCTGACATGGCCATCACCCTCCAGAAAGGTCACCAGTACGGTATCCAGCAAAAGATTGATCTGTCCGACTGACACCGAGAACATTACCGGCAGCATCAGGGTAATAATGCGCGTGACCCCCTCGTGCTTCGGCTTCAGGCGAAGACGGGGAATAAGATGCAGATGTCCCAGAAAAGGCAGCTGAAACATCAGCTGAATGATACCGGCAATGATCACGCCCCAGGCAATGGCAATCACCGGTTCGCTGAACAGGGGGCTGAGCCAGATGGCACAGGCAATCAGGGAAAGATTCAGAAACACCGGTGTCACGGCCGGCACGGCAAAATGGTTGTAGGTGTTCAGAATACCACCGGCAAAACCGGTCAGGGATATCAGCAGAATATAGGGAAAGGTAATGCGCAGCATGTCCACCAGCAGCGCAAATTTGGCATTGTCATCAAGGTAGCCCGGCGCAAACAAGCTCGACAGCAGCGGCGCGGCAATTACCCCGATAATGCTGACTACAAAAAGGATCGCGCTAAGCCGGCCGGCCACATGATCAACCAGATGTTTTACTTCAGCAAAGCTGCGCTGCTGGCGATATTCGGAAAGAACCGGCACAAAGGCCTGGGAAAATGCTCCTTCAGCGAAAAGACGGCGTAAAAAATTCGGAATCCGGAAAGCGACAAAAAAAGCATCGGCCTGGGCACTGTCACCAAAGAAGGCTGCAAAGACTATTTCTCGAACCAGGCCCAGGATTCTGGAAAAAAAGGTCAGGGAAGAGACCACCAGGCTTGATCTGGCAAGACCACTGCGGGCGACTTCCGGTTGATCATCCTCTGGCTTGGAGGGCAGCTCTTCAGGCATCGATGTGTTTACTCAGCAAAAGCCCGCATCTTAGCGGCTAGCCTGGTAACTTACCAGCAGTAGACTCGGCACAAAATTCGGTAGTGTCTCAGTTTGAATTGATAAGTTGGATCCGTGATTGGCTGGCTTCTATATTTCGTGACACGCCAAAAAGCGTACATCCATGTACAGGCTCGGCTGGCGACATCCCTGTCGCCAGACGGTCACGAAATATAGAAGCCAGCCAATCACTAAATTTAATAGCAGATTCAAACTGAGACTCTACAGGCAGGCATCACTATTGACAAATCCGCTGCAAAACTGCATAGTTCGCGTCTTTTTCCGGAAGCACATTAGACCGGGAATTCATCTGACAAGATCAATTGAATTGAATACAGGAGCCCATTTTGGCTAATACAGCTCAGGCACGAAAACGAGCACGACAGGCTGAATCACGCCGCCACCATAATGCCAGCTTTCGTTCCATGGTTCGCACCTACATCAAAAAAGTAGACGCAGCCATTGTGAATAAGGATTATGATGCAGCCACTGCCGCCTATAACAATGCCGTACCGGTCATAGACCGCCTGGCAGACAAAGGCATTATTAACAAGAATAAAGCTGCCCGGCATAAAAGCCGACTCAACAGCAGTATCAAGGCACTGAAAGCCTGAAGAAAAAAACCGGCATCTGGCCGGTTTTTTTATGCCTGTTTGAGGCATGAACTCACACCAGTACCAGATTATCCCGGTGAATCATTTCATGCTCACCTTCATACCCGAGAATCTGCAGAATCTGATCGCTGGATTTGCTGATGATCTTGCTCGCTTCATCGGCATCATAATTGACCAGCCCCCTGGCGATGGTCTTGCCTGACTCATCGACACAGGCGACCAGCGAGCCACGCTGAAAACTGCCGGACAGTGACTTCACCCCGACCGGCAGAAGACTGCGACCGGATTCCTTCAAGACCTTGACCGCGCCCTCATCAAGAACCAGCTTGCCACTTGCCTTGAGATGACTGGCCAGCCACTGCTTGCGTGCAGCAATGGGTTGTTTATCCGGCAGCAGCAGGGTACCGACTTCCCTGCCTGCCTGTAGTTCCAGCAGAATATCCGGCGTGTTGCCATTAACTATTACTGTCAGTGTGCCTGAACGGGCTGCCAGGCGCGCGGCCCTGAGTTTGGTCAGCATACCGCCCTTGCCCAGTTCACCACTGCCACCGGCAAATTGCAGCAGACTGTCATCAGTGCTTGAGGCTTCATGAATCAGTTCCGCATCCCTGTTAGTGCGCGGATCTGCGTTATACAGGCCATCCTGGTCCGTCATGATAATCAGCGCCTGGGCGTTGATCAGGTTGGCTACCAGTCCGCCCAGGGTATCGTTGTCACCAAAGCAGATTTCTTCTGTCACCACGGTGTCATTCTCATTAATGACCGGTGTTACTCCCATCTTCAGCAAGGTATTCAGGGTACTGCGGGCATTCAGGTAACGCGTGCGGTTGGAGAGGTCATCATGAGTCAATAATATCTGGGCAGTATGCTTGCCATCGGCCCTGAAGCATTGTTCATAAGCCTCAATCAGGCCCATCTGCCCCACTGCGGCCGCTGCCTGCTGTTCATGAATAGCCGTGGGACGGCCGGAAAGTCCCAGTCTGGCAACACCTTCGGCAACCGCGCCGGATGACACCAGTACAACAGCAATGCCCTGCTCCTGCAGTTTGACGATCTGGGCAACCCAGGACGCAATGGCATCCCGGTTAAGGCCCTTGCCATTATCAGTTACCAGGGAACTGCCGAGTTTGATCACCCAGACACGCGCTGCTTTGAGTAATTCGCGACTACTCATTTACATACTCAACTTCAACATCATAATCGTCTTCATCATCCTGCCCGCCTTTGCGCTTATCCCGCCAGATAGCCCGACTACGTTCAATACTGCGACGGATTTCATAATCCATCTGTTCCTGGGCCTGTTTTTCCTGCTGACGGAAATCTTCATCGCTTTCCCGCCGTTCCTCCAGCGCTTCAATTTCATTCATGATGGCCTGACACAATTCAGTCGTCCCCTGCCTGTTTGTTGCGGAAATACTGAACACCTGACCCTTCCAGTCCAGTGCCCTGATTATTTCCTGGCATTTCTCAGCGGCTTCTTCAGCTGGCAGCAGGTCAGTTTTATTCAGCACCAGCCAGCGTTCCTTGCCTGCCAGGGTCGCACTGAATTTTTCCAGTTCATCAATAATATCGCGTACTGACTGAGCGGGATCACTGCCGTCATAAGGGGCTATATCCACCAGATGCAGCAGTACTCGCGAACGACTCAGATGTTTAAGAAAGCGAATCCCTAGTCCGGCACCATCAGCCGCCCCGGGAATCAACCCGGGTATATCCGCCATCACAAAACTGCGCTCAGAGCTTACCCTTACCACTCCCAGGTTTGGAATCAGGGTAGTAAAGGGATAATCCGCCACTTTGGGTTTGGCCGCGGAAACCGCCCGGATCAGCGTCGATTTACCGGCATTGGGCAAGCCCAGCAGCCCGACATCTGCCAGGACCTTTAACTGTAAAAACAGTCGGCGGCTTTCTCCCGGCGTGCCGTTTGTGGTTTTACGTGGGGCCCGGTTTATACTGGATTTGAAGCGCGCATTGCCCAGGCCCTTTTTCCCGCCGCGGGCCACCAGCAGACGCTGACCAGACTCAAGTAAATCCCCGATCAATTCGTCGGTATCTGCCACCAGCACCGAAGTTCCTACCGGCACCCTGATTTCCAGGTCCTCACCGGCAGCACCACTGCAGTTACGCCCGCTGCCGGGCTCTCCCGATTTGGCCTGGTAGCGCGGCTGATAGCGAAAATCAACCAGGGTATTGAGGGCTGAATCAGCCACCAGATAGAGTGAACCACCGTGACCACCATCGCCGCCATCCGGTCCGCCTTTTTCGATAAATTTTTCACGCAGAAAACTCATGCAGCCGTTACCCCCCTTTCCGGCTTCCACAAATATTTCGGCTTCATCGACAAATTTCATAATAAGGGCTTTATGCTTGCAGCTTTCCGGATTTTACACTATCAAAAAAAAACCCCGTCAGAGACAGGGTTTTTCCTAAAAATCATTGTAAGTTAACTTAAGCGCCAGCCGTCTCAATACTGACGAAAGTACGCTTTTGTGGGCCTTTGGTCTGGAACAGCACTTTGCCATCAGATTTGGCAAAGAGGGTGTGATCTTTGCCGATGCCCACATTTTCACCAGCGTGAAAACGGGTTCCGCGCTGACGAATAATGATATTGCCTGCTTTGACCTGTTCCCCGCCGAACAGTTTGACACCAAGGCGCTTCGATATTGAATCGCGGCCATTATTAGTACTACCACCTGCTTTCTTGTGTGCCATGACTAATCCTCTTTCTTAGCTGCTTTCTTCTTTGCCGGTGCCTTTTTCTTGGCAGCGGCTTTTTTCGGTGCTGCTTTTTTAGCCGGAGCTTTTTTGGCTTCTTTGGCTTCGGTTTTCGGCTTGGCAGCTGCTGCTTCAGCTTTTTCAGCCTTGGGCGCAGCTTTGGCTTTGCCGGTGCTGATATCGGTAATTTTCACCTCAGTAAACCACTGCCGGTGTCCCATACGCTTGGTATGATGCTTGCGACGCTTGAACTTGACGATGGAAACTTTATCGCCACGTCCGTGATTCAGTACTTCGGCGGTAACATTGCCTTCGACATAGGGTTTGCCGACCTTGACCTCAGCGCCTTCGCCGATCATCAGGACCTTGTCAAAGTTGATACTGTCACCCGTGCTGGCTTCCAGTTTTTCCAGTCGCAAGACCTCGCCTTCCTCGACGCGATGCTGTTTGCCACCACTTTCTATTACCGCATACATTGAATTTACTCCGGATTTTCTTTTCAGACCTGAGCCCGACTTCCACAGGGGCGGCAATTGTAAGGGAAGAGCCGTGCTTGCGCAAGGCCGCAGGCCGGTTTTTTCGGAGTCGGCGCCCGCCCCTGCAGACCACGTATGTAGGGCAAAGGCTGTCCGGATTCCTTGACTTTCAGCCTCCCCATCCATAGTCTGCATCAGATTGTAAATTCCAGACCCGGTATTATGGCGAATAAACTCCAGCGATATGTCCAGGATGACTTCGACGCGCTAAACAAAAATGTCATTGAGCAACTACACTCGGAAGTGCCGCTCATTGAAAATATCGGGCAATACCTGATTGAAGCCGGGGGCAAGCGGATTCGCCCGCTACTGGCTTTGCTCTGCGCCCGCGCTTTTGGTTATCAGGGCTCAGAACACGTTAATCTCGCTACGGTGATTGAATTTCTGCATACCGCCACCCTGCTGCATGATGATGTAGTTGATATGTCAGAAATGCGTCGTGGCAGGCCAACCGCCAATACCCGCTGGGGTAATCCCTCCAGTGTGCTGGTTGGCGACTTTATTTATTCCCGCGCCTTTCAACTTCTGGTTCGCATTGCCGATATGCGCATCATGGAAGTCATGGCCACGACCACCAATAAAATTTCCGAAGGTGAAGTCCTGCAACTGGTAAATCAGCATAATATTGCTGCCACTGAAGCAGATTACATGAACGTCATTCATAACAAGACTGCGATACTTTTTGCCGCCGCCTGTCAGTCTGCCGCGATACTGGCCGCCACCGATACCGAAACACAGGAAAAACTGCATATCTTCGGTCTTGAAGTCGGCATGGCATTTCAACTGATTGATGATGTGCTGGATTACAGCGGTGACAGTGAGGAGCTGGGCAAGAATGTCGGCGATGATCTTGCTGAAGGCAAACCCACCCTGCCACTGATTTTCATCATGCAAAATGGTAATACGAACGAGAAAAAACTGATTAGCAGTGTAATTAAGCAGGGTGGACTTGAGCACCTGGACGATATTATCAATATCGTACGTGAATCCGGCGCACTGGATTACACCCGTGAAAAAGCCGAACAGCGTATTGAAATTGCCATGGACTGTCTGAAAGTGGTGCCTGAATCAGCTTATCGTGAAGGGCTGGAGGCGGTGGCAGCGGCGGCCACCAAACGTTCAAAATAAACTTTTACCGAGTTCCACATTGTCACCGGTTGTGACTGTTCCAGGCTGCAGGACTTTGCAACAAACACCACCACGCCAACCCGATGCAAGTGCTTCCCTCAAGCCTTCACAGGCTGCTTCCATTTTCCAGCACGGCGCTGTTTCCTGGGTAATTTCCAGTATCACATCGCCTATGTGAATGGTGCGGCCAACATCGGTCGGCAGGAATTCAAAACCCTTGATCAACAAGTTGGCTCTGCGGGTTGTCCATGGTAAGTCCTTGTCCAGATCATGACAGGCCTTGATCCATGATTCCTTGCTCATGACAGTTATCTGTCGCTTCGGGGATTTGCCTTTGGCGTCTCCCTGTAATCCATCATCCTGACTAATCTCGGCACTGAATATTTCTTCCATGCTGGCTTCTGATTCAGGACGTCGGGCAATAGCCGCAAGTTTTATCTGCATCTCATTAATTCCTGCTTGAATCGCAAGCGGTAATTATCCTGCGCAACTTGCATTATATGCACAAACGCGCCATTCTGCGCACTTCAAGATCCCGGAGTGAAAACGTGAAAAAACTACTGATTATTGTCCCCTTGCTTCTTATAGTTGCGGCTGGCGGTCTGTATTTTTATGCCAACAGGGAAACGGAAAACCAACTGGATCGTTATATTGAACGTGCCATTGCAAGTGGCGCCTACAATGACATTCAATATGAATCAGCAGAATTCGGCATGGATGGCACAATTAATATCAGTAATCTGAGCATTACTGATGCGACAGATTTCAATTACACGATTGATAATGTCGAAATTGCCAATATGGATTTTCTCAATACTTTCCCGCGCACAATCTCGGTAACCGCCAGTGGTTTCGGCCTGCCCCAGGGCGCCCCCGAGCTTGACGGTGTCTTCGCTCCCGAGCTTGAGGAATTGCTTGGCAACATAAGCAGTACCCAGGTCCTGCCGATAGAAATGCGCTACAACCATGAATATCAACCAACAGACAATGATCTGTTCACAAGCACCATGAATATAGGACTGCCTGACTCATTCAATTTTTCATTCAGCTCCACCACTCGCAACATTCCTTACGAAATGCTCAACCAGATAAGCGATCAGGCCGAGGCGCAGGCTGCCTTTTCCAATGCCTTATTTTCTGCAGAGATCCCGGAGGTAAGTTTAAGCATCTCCGACTTCGGGCTGCTGGATGCGTACATTCAGGGACAGGCAGATGAACAGGGCAGAAATGCTCAGGTGATTCGGGATGAGCTGATGCAAATGACTCAGTCACTGTTTCTGTTTGCGCCGACAGATTTGCAGAATATGGCGATCGACCTTGGTAACGAGCTCAGTACCTTTCTGGAAGGCAACCGAACATTTAACCTGGCAGTCCGGCCTGATTTTTCCGGATCTGTACAGCAACTGCAGACCCCGATCATGACCGCATTCTTTAATAACGATTATGCACAGATTGTTGATCTGCTAAATGTCGAGTTTTTTACCGAGTAGAATGCTTTAAAGGAAGTCGAATTCCTCGACTTCGTAATAACGTTCTCTTGAAATTTCTTCCTTGTCCAGCTCACGGCCAAGAATGGCATTCACATCATTTTCGAAACGTGCGATGTAATTATCCAGGTCATCACGTTCGATGGCTTCAATCAGCGCATCTCTCCAGATACTGGCACAGCGCGTATCAATTAAGCGGACTTCATTTCCCTTGGCCCACTCAGCACTGATCTGTCTGCCAAGATTGGCCATCTTCAGGCTGTATTCCTCATGCCTGGCTGCCTCAGATTCAAATAATAATTCTTCAGTCAGAAGATGCCACCCGGGAGAAAGGGCATTGCCCTGGTAAAAAACACGTACCCAGTTCAGGTATTCATCCTGCTCCTGGTATTCATGGTTGTCAGGGCTTGCCTGATAATAATCGACAAAATACTGACGCGGAGGCAGGTCTGACGGCCAGGGACCGCCCGGAACAAAAATACTGCAGGCCGACAAATACAGACTCAGGCAACACAGTGCTGTTACTGTTTTTAGTTGCATAGCGGAAGTTTACATGCAGAAACTTTCAGAATTATCAAAATTCAGTGGAAGTATAATCAGACGACATTAAAACTGCGACGTAAATAACGTAACAGATAAAAAACCAGGGGCCAGACCAGGGCACTGGAAAATGCAGAAACCAGAAACATCAGATTAGGCGAGGTATTCTGGTTGCTTACGGTCAGCACCCAGAATGAAACCAGCTGATGCAGGCCAACCAGAATAAACACGGTGCTGGATTGCTGCAACATGGTAAACATCCGCAGGCGCCGGTAAAGACTTAATGCCATATACGCGACCAGTGCCAGCACCAGACCATTCAGGCCCAGCAGGGAATCTTCCAGCACATCGACAAAAAAGCCCAGCACCCAGGCAGAAATCAGCCCCACACGGTGGGGCAAGGCCATAACCCAGTAGATGAGTACCAGAGCCATCCATTCCGGGCGGTAGTAATCCAGCCAGCCAGGTAATGGTAAAACCAGTAACAGTGCCGCTACGACAAAAGTCGCCAGGATTACCCAGAGGCTTTGTGTATTTCTCAGCACTGCGGAAACCATCTCAAAATACCAGTAGCAGGTTTCGACTGCTGTCCAGTTTTGCGGTAGGTACTACTGTAACCCGGGCAAAAGGCTGGCCGGGATCACGCACGATACTGGTAATGACTCCCACACGGTATCCTGCCGGAAATCGCTGTCCCAGTCCTGAAGTTACCAGTACATCACCGACTTCAATGTCCGCTGTATCTGTCATGTTATTCATGATCATTTCATGCTGGCTACCCTGGGTGCCTGATACAACAGCCCTGACACCATTACGATTTACCTGAACCGGCGTTGCATGCTGGGAATCAGTAATCAATTGCACCCAACTGTAGTAAGGCTCGACTGAAGTCACCTGGCCAAACAGACCATCAGCATCAAGTACCGGTTGTCCTTCATAAACACCGTGCGCTGTTCCCTTGTTGATCAACACCTGTTTTCTAAAGGGATCAGGTGATTCACTTACCAGCTGGGCCCGGACAACAATGTCATCAACAATGGCGGAGGCATTCAGCAGTTCACTCAGGCGTTGATTTTCAGCACTGAGGTGATCAATTTTCTGTAACTGGTACTGCTGCATCAACAGCTCTTCCTGCAGGCGCTCATTTTCCTCCAGCAGTTCATTACGGCTGCGAAAAACATCGGCAAGCTGATTACTGACGGATTGAGGAATTTCTGACAGCCAGTGAATTGGCGTGACAGTGTAGGAGGCATAAAAACGGACCTGCTGAAGATAACCAAAACGGCTGTCAGCAAACATAAGTATCAGGGAAACCAGCACCAGTGCCAGCAATCGGTATCCCTGGGTCGAGCTTTGAATAAATAGAGACTTGTTAATAGTCACCTACCCGTTCAGAGAGCTGAACTATTCAGTTCAGAAATTATTATTATGGAGTAATTGACCGGATAGCAGACTGAATCAGGCCAGAAACTCCCTAGTCCAGAGTTAGCAAGTCTATATCGTGTGAATCCATCAGCTCCATGGCTCGCCCTCCACCTCTGGCGACACAGGAAAGCGGATCGTCTGCCACGATGACAGGTAAACCGGTCTCTTCACTGAGTAGTTTATCAAGATCTCGTAATAATGCACCGCCTCCAGTCAATACCAGGCCACTTTCGGCGATATCAGAGGCAAGTTCAGGCGGGGATTGCTCCAGAGCACTTTTAACTGCCTGGACAATTGCCGACAGGGGCTCCTGCAGAGCCTCAAGGATTTCGTCACTGTTCAGCGTGAAACTTCTCGGCACACCTTCGGCCAGATTACGTCCACGCACATCAATTTCACGGATCTCCGAACCGGGGAAAGCACAGCCGATTTCTTTTTTGATACGTTCTGCCGTGGCATCACCAATAAGGCTGCCGTAATTACGCCGTACATGAGTGGTAATGGCTTCATCAAAACGGTCGCCACCTACCCGGACTGACTCGGAATAGACCACGCCATTGAGAGAAATAATGGCAATCTCAGTAGTACCACCACCGATATCGACAACCATGGAGCCACTGGCCTGATCAACCGGCAAACCGGCACCAACGGCTGCTGCCATTGGTTCTTCAATCAAACGGACTTCACGGGCACCGGCACTCATCACTGATTCGCGAATCGCGCGTCGTTCAACCTGGGTTGATTTGCATGGTACGCAAACCAGCACCCTGGGGCTGGGCCGGATGAAACTGTTTTCATGCACTTTATGAATAAAGTGCTGCAACATTTTTTCCGTCACCTGAAAGTCCGCAATCACACCATCCTTCAGCGGACGGATCGCCATAATATTGCCCGGCGTTCTGCCAAGCATGCGTTTGGCGTCTGATCCGACAGCAGTCACGGTCTTCTGACCATTATGAATCCGGATTGAAACAACGGAAGGTTCGTTCAGGACTATGCCCTTGTCCCGGACATATATAAGGGTATTAGCAGTTCCCAGATCGATGGATAAATCATTGGAGAACATGCCACGTAATTTCTTCAGCATAGTCGTTTATAACTCTTGTAGACCCAGATACTAAAATTTTCCTGCCTGGAATACGCAAAAGGCTGCAATCTTCCAGTATAATCGCCCCACATTAACAATGAGCCAGATACGATTAACGTACTACCTAAAAGGAACCGGTCCATAGTGTCTTTGTAGCACCAAGTGTGCAACTCTAGCAACGACAACAACTTAGAGCAAGAATCAAATCTGATTTGTCAGAACTAAATCACTATATTGGCCCTTTTTGGACATAATCAAGCCAAAGGAGAAAATAATGTCAGTTTCAAGCTCGGATATTGCCTATATTGCGCATCTGGCACGATTGCACCTGAGCGAAGATGAAAGCGAGAAGGCTGCCGACAATTTTCGCAACATCCTGGCCTTGATTGACCAGATGCAGGCAGCTGATACCAAAGGACTGCAGCCCCTATCTCATGCTATTGAGACCTCCCAGCCTTTGCGGGAAGACAAAGTCACGGAAAGCAACCAACGGGATACCCTACAGAAACTGGCACCGAAGAGTGAAGCAGGCTTGTACCTGGTTCCTAAAGTGATCGAATAAGGCTGGAATTGTTAACAGATGTTTGAACTTGGCATAGCAGATTTAGCGCGCGGGCTCGAAGCGGGTGATTTTTCCAGCGAGGAACTTACCAGTGCCTATCTCGCCCGTATCAAAGAAAAAGATTCAGTCCTGAATTCCTATATCACTTGCTGTGAAGAGCCTGCCTTGCAGCAAGCCAAAGCTGCTGATGCAGCACGAGCCTCCGGCAAAGCTACAGGATTAAGTGGTGTGCCAATTGCACATAAAGATATTTTTTGCACAGATGGCATTCGTACCACCTGCGGTTCACGCATGCTGGAAACATTTATTGCGCCATACAATGCCACCGTGGTGGAAAAATTTAATCAGGCCGGCATGGTTACACTGGGGAAAACCAACATGGATGAGTTCGCCATGGGTTCGTCCAATGAGACCAGTTATTTTGGTGCCGTGCATAATCCCTGGGATCTGGAGCGTGTTCCCGGTGGATCTTCCGGTGGCTCAGCAGCGGCAGTCGCGGCTCATCTTGCTCCCGGCGCAACGGCAACCGATACTGGCGGTTCAATCCGCCAGCCGGCCGCATTTTGTGGATTGACCGGTTTAAAACCAACTTACGGCAGAGTTTCCCGCTGGGGCATGATTGCTTTTGCTTCCAGCCTGGACCAGGCCGGCACCATGACCCGTAATGCTGAGGATTCCGCGCTCATGTTAAATATCATGGCCGGTCACGATGCAAAAGATTCTACGTCGATTGACATTGCCACGGAAGATTACACGGCCAACCTTGACAAACCGCTTGATGGTCTAAGAATCGGCATCCCGAAAGAACATTTTGCCGAGGGACTGAAGCCGGAAGTGGAACAGAAAATTCGTGAGGCACTGACTGAATTCGAAAAACTCGGCGCCACCATCAGGGAAATCAGTTTGCCGAATAACGGCCTGTCAGTGCCAGCCTACTATGTTATTGCTCCTGCAGAAGCTTCTGCCAATCTGTCACGCTATGACGGTGTGCGCTATGGCTACCGTTGTGATGACCCGAAAGATCTTGAAGACATGTACAAGCGCAGCCGCAGTGAAGGTTTCGGCGCTGAAGTAAAGCGTCGCATCATGGTAGGCACCTATGCATTATCGGCCGGTTATTATGATGCCTATTACATCAAGGCGCAGAAAATCCGCCGCCTGATTAAAAATGATTTTGACAAAGCCTTTCAGGAAGTTGATCTGATCATGGGCCCGACTTCACCACATACCGCGTTTAAAATCGGCGCACAGAATAACGATCCGGTTACCATGTATCTGGAAGACATCTATACCATTGCCGTCAATCTCGCCGGACTGCCAGGCATTTCAATTCCTGCAGGCCTGGTGGAAAACCTGCCGGTTGGCCTGCATATTGTCGGCAAGTCATTCGCTGAAGCCCAGTTGTTAAATGTTGCCCATAAGTTTCAGCAACAGACCGACTGGCACACGCATACTCCGGGGATTTAAGGCATGACTTGGGAAACAGTAATCGGCCTTGAAGTTCACGTACAACTGGCCACTGCATCCAAATTATTTTCCGGCTCCAGTACCCGCTTTGGTGCCGAACCCAATACGCAGGCCAATATCTATGATCTGGCAATGCCCGGCACCCTGCCGGTGCTGAACAGGGAAGCCCTGCGAATGGCAATTAAATTTGGCCTCGCTATCGATGCAGAAATTGCCATGACTTCTGTTTTCGACCGCAAGAATTACTTTTATCCGGATCTTCCCAAAGGCTATCAGACCAGTCAGCTAGACTTCCCAACCGTTGGCAAAGGATCGCTGACAGTTACGCTGGAAGACGGCAGCAGCAAAACAATTGGCATTACCCGGGCGCACATGGAAGAAGATGCCGGCAAATCACTGCATGAAGATTTTCATGGGCAGACTGGCATCGACCTTAACCGTGCCGGGACTCCCCTGCTGGAAATTGTTTCCGAACCGGAAATACGCAGTGCTGATGAAGCCGTGGCCTATCTGAAAAAACTGCACAGCCTGGTCCGTTATCTGGGCATTTCTGACGCTGACATGTCAAAAGGCAACATGCGCTGTGATGCCAACGTTTCGATACGCCAGGCTGGTGACACTGAATTCGGCACCCGAACTGAAATCAAGAACATCAATTCCTTCCGTTTTGTTGAAAAGGCAATCCATGTTGAAGTTGAGCGCCAGATAGACATTCTGGAAGACGGCGGCCGCATTGTGCAGGAAACCCGTCTGTATGACTCTGATCGAAATGAAACCCGCTCCATGCGTAGCAAGGAAGTGGCCAATGATTACCGTTATTTTCCGGAACCTGACCTCTTGCCGATCACCATTGATGAAGCTTATATCGAAGCGGTCCGTGCTACCCTGCCGGAACTTCCGGATGCCAAGCGCGAACGCTTTATGTCTGAATACAAACTCAGTGAATATGATGCCCTGGTCTTGGCTGCGGAACGGGAAACTGCTGACTTCTATGAAGCAGTCGTGGCCGAGTGCGGAGATGCCAAGCTATCTGCCAACTGGGTCAGTGTCGATTTACAGGCCTATCTGAATCAGGAAGAAATCGACATTGATGACTCCCCGGTTAGCCCCGTGCAACTAGGAGGCTTAATCAAGAAAATTATTGACGGCACCTTATCTTCAAAAACTGCAAAAACTGCATTTGCTCTTATGCTTGCAGGTGAAGGTGATGCAGATACAGTTATTAATAATAATGATTTAGCACAAAATTCAGATATGGAAGCCAATACAAATATCGTGGTTTCAGTCTTGAAAAACCATCCCGATCAAGTAGAGCAATATAAATCAGGAAATACAAAAGTTATTAGTTTTTTTGTAGGGCAGGTAATGAAAGAAACAAAAGGAAAAGCGAATCCTCAACAGGTTAATGAAATTCTTAAAGATGAATTATCGAAATAGGCAAGTGAATCATCAGGTATCAGGTCACGCACTTGACACCAAAGCGGACAAAAAGCACAGGAATAATTAATGAACAAAACAGTGAAAAGTGAAAAGAAAAAAGGCGCTGAACGACGACAACCTTCCGTCACTGATGAGTGGTGGAGCGATGAACGCATCAGGACTTTTTTATCACTGGAATCCAGTGCTCATGATGCACCGGATTTTCATATCCTCAGCAAGGCCTACCGGGGCATGGTACCTGAAGCCTTTGCCCGCTTTATCAATTTTTTTGTCGCAGATGGCAGAAATATCAATGAAAAGAACTATCATGGTGAAACCATCCTGAAGATAGTCTCTGAACATAAAAATTCCGGGGAATATGCTGAAATCCTGAAGCAGGCAGGTGCTGAGAAATAAGGCTTAGCGCCCTCTTTTAGAACCCTGCCTGGGACCAGAGTTGGAGCCGTGGCGCCGTCCCTTGCCCTGTTTGCCCTGCTGCTTGCCGGACTTGAAGATTCCCGGCCTGGAAAAGGCCGGTGGTTCTGTCAGTAAATTTGCATCAGGGTGTTCACAGTCCAGCTTCATCCCGATCTTCTCCTCAATATCCGGCAGCAGAAATGAATCATCCTCGCAGGCGAATGACACAGAAGTTCCGTCTGCCCCGGCACGGCCAGTTCGGCCAATACGGTGTACATAATCTTCAGCTTCAATCGGCAGCGTAAAGTTCACAACATGAGTAATGTCATCAATGTGCAGCCCCCTGCCGGCCACATCAGTTGCCACCAGCACCTGAATTTTTGCCGACCGGAACTCTTCCAGTGTCCGCACTCGTTTCGGTTGGGAAATTTCACCGGAAAGCAGACCTACTTCAATACCGTTACGGTGTAAATTATCCGCCAGGTCTCTGGCCTGGTCACGACGATTGGTAAAAACAATGACCCGCTCACTGCCATCACGCTGAATCAGGTTATATAAAAGCTTATATTTCTCTTCCGTGGTTACCAGAAAGACTTTCTGGTCTACCGTATCGGTCGTCACATTTTCCGGGGTCACTTCAATACGTACCGGATTAACCGCCCAGCGATCTGCCAGCTCAAGAATATCCTCGCTGAATGTGGCACTGTAGAGCATGGTCTGGCGATAATCTTTCTTCGGACAGGCTGCAATTATCTGTCGCACCTGGGGAATAAAACCCATATCCAGCATGCGGTCGGCTTCATCAATGACCAGAATTTCAATCATGCCGAGATCGACTTTCCTGCTGCCAAGAAAATCTATCAGACGTCCCGGTGTGGCCACCACGATATCGATAATATCCTGTTCAAGCTGATCCAGTTGTTTCTGGTAGTCAATGCCACCAACCAGGGTAATGGTATTCAACTGGGTGTATTTGGTCAGCAAGGCCGCATCCTTGGCAATCTGCATGACCAGCTCTCTTGTCGGAGCAATAATCAGGGCACGGGGTTCACCAACGAAACGCTCTTCATTAATCGGATTGCGCAAGAGATCAGTAATAATGGCGGTAAGAAAGGCAGCCGTTTTGCCGGTACCAGTCTGGGCTTTGCCGGTCACGTCATCACCCTGCAGGGTAACCTGCAGGCTGCTTTCCTGAATCGGGGTGCAAAACTCGAAGCCTAGATCAACATAAGCTTTCTGTAATTCTTCGGGCAAGTCCAGATCGCTAAATCGTATTGCCTGACTTTCTGCTTCCGATTTTGTGTTATCTGGTGCCGTCTCCGGGATTTCTTGTTCCCCGGCACCTTTTTGTTCTTCACTCACAAATTCTTCCAGCATTAGTTAACTTCATATAAACAGGTGCGGCATCATAGCATAGCTGGGGTTTCAATCGCATACTTTAGGAAGCCCTGATGCCAAATGCTGAA
>DHZH01000003.1:0-76461 GCA_002414385.1 Gammaproteobacteria bacterium UBA5109 | reverse complement strand
GAAAAAGCCCTGATGCCAAATGCCAAAAAAAGAGGAAGCCCCTGGCTTCCTCTTTTAACCCTGTGAGGCCTGTTAATATGAACAGAGCTTCAAAAGCTTTTTCTACTCGCCTTCGGGAAGCTGACAATAGGCGCAGATTTTATTGCCAAAGGGGTCTCGGAGATAAGCACCATAGGCATTACCCGGCGCATTCGGACGTTTACCCGGCGCACCTTCATCGCTGCCACCATTTTCCAGGCCAGCCGCATGAAATGCATCGACTGTAGCAGCATCGGCAGCAGCAAACCCAATAGTGCCACCATTGGCATGGCATGCATCTTTACCATCAGCCGGCTTCATGACCAGGAAGCTGCCCGTATCTGTCGCATAAACACAAGCCCGGTCATGCATGATCCCAGCGCTCTGAATCCCCATAGGAGTCAGGGCAGCATCATAGAATTTCTTTAACTTTTCCAGATCATTGGAACCAACACAAACATGGGTAAACATAAGTACTCCTTTAAGTTTTAAATGTATTTTTTTGTTATAAACCTTGCGGACACACAGTATATAGCATGTCCGGCCAATACCGTTTGGTTTATTATTATTCGACAGTGAACCGGTTGATTATTACCGCCAAATATAATTCAGACTGAGCGACTATCTATTGATTTGCTTGCCGTGACGGATTACAGACAGGACATGCCGGGTCCTGCTGAAGCTTCATTTCACGCCATTGCATGCTTGCTGCATCAAGTAATAGCAATCGAGCACTTGCCACTTGACCAATACCGGCAATCAGTTTGATCGCCTCCATGGCCTGCATTGATCCGATAATGCCGACCAGGGGCGCCATAACTCCACTTTCTGAACAGGAGAGCGACATATCACTATCGACCTCATAAAGACATTGATAACAGGGGCTGCTTGCATCCCGCTGATCAAAGACACTGAGCTGCGCTTCCATGCGAATTGCTGCACCGGATACCAATGGGACTTTATAATGTCGACTCAAGCTGTTTATCGCCAGCCGTGATTCAAAATTATCTGTACAATCCAGAACCACATCGGCATTTTTAATTTCCATCCCCAGCGTATCACCCGCAAGTTTTTCAAGTAGCGCAGTAATTTTCACTTCGGGATTGAGTTGCAGCAGTGTCTCTTTAAGTGAAGCAACCTTGCTGAGGCCAATTGAACTTGTCTGGTGACCAATCTGTCGTTGCAGGTTACTGAGTTCAACCCGATCATGATCGGCCAGCGTCAGATGCCCGACTCCCGCACTGGCCAGGTACATCGCTGCCGGACATCCAAGTCCGCCGGCACCGATTACCAGCACACTGGCATCCAGCAGTTTTTCCTGCCCGGCTATATCCATCTCCGGCAGCATTATCTGGCGGCTGTATCTTAGCAGTTGATCATCATGCATGTTTATTCACATTCACTCAGTTCGGAAGCAATGCATTGCCTGACATCCTGACGTGCAGTTTCAAGTTGCTGCGCTTCGAGCATGGATGCGACAGTATCCCGTTGGTTCTGCGCCCGGACAAGACCCAGTTCAACAGCAACACTGTACCAGACATAAGCCTGTTGCAGATCAGTGCTGATACCTTCTCCTTCAGCATACATGCTGCCCAGTTCATAAAAGGCATCAGTCATACCCTGCGCCGCGGCCTTGCGCAGCCAGCTCAGGGCTAAAAAGTCATTCTCCGGAGCACCTATGCCGTCAGCCAGCCAGAGTCCGACAATAAATTCCGCTTCAGGCAGTGTTTGCTCAGCCGCCAGAATATACCAGCGAAAAGCTTCAAAGGGGTTGGCAACAACACCTTCACCGTAGCGGTGAATGTCACCCAGGGTAAACTGGGCCAGAGGATCATTGCCTGCTTCTGCTGCCTGCATGAACCAGTAAAGGGCCTGTTGCATATCAGCTTCCAGCCCCTGCCCGATCCGGTACAACTGTGCCAGATTATATTGCGCGGCTATGTGTCCCTGTTGAGCTGCCTCCCGGTACCAGCGAGCTGCAGCGGTGTAGTCACGATCGGTTTCACTGTCGCTGTCATAATACAGGCCAAGTTGGTATTGGGATTCAATATCCCCGGCTTCAGCCTGCACCACCAGGGCGTTGAGCTCACTATCCTGTGCGTGCAGCAGCGGGCTCAGCAGAACAAACATAAAAACAAGGGACTTGTGCATATCAGCGTCTTGCCAGTGTCACGCGATCCAGCCCTGCCAGATCCTGGTGGGTTTCAATATCATTGTAACCGGATTCCTGCAGGAGTTTTTGCAGCCCGGCAGCCTGCTGATAGCCGTGTTCCAGCAGCAACAACCCCCGGGGCAAGAGTTTTTCCCTGGCCTGCTGCACAATTGTCTGCAGATCTGCCATTCCACCTGCCCCGGCCACCAGTGCATTTTTTGGCTCAAAGCGTAGATCTCCCTGCTGCAGGTGGTGATCCTCAGGATCTATATAAGGAGGATTGGCCAACAGGGCATCAAGCTTTTCATCAGTGGCTATTACTTCGCACCATGAGCCAGGCCTGAAATCAAGATTATCCAGAGCAAGTGTCTCGGCATTACGCCTGGCCACATTTAGTGCGCCCGCACTTGTATCACTGGCTATCACCTTCCATTGCGGCCTTTCCCTGGCAAGCGCCAGCGCAATTGCACCGGAGCCGGTACCCAGATCAGCGATCAGCTGGTTCTCCTGTTTCAGGTTTTGCAGTGCCAGTTCTACCAGTAATTCAGTTTCCGGCCTTGGAATCAGTACATCAGTGTTAACTTCCAGGTCGAAATCCCAGAACGCCCTGCGCCCAGTCAGGTAGGCTATTGGTATTCCACGCTGACGCTCGGCAAGCAACTGCAGAAAATGTTCCTGCTGTTCATGAGTGATTTCCTTTTCCGGCCAGCTCAGTAAAAACTCGCGACCTTTATCCAGAACCCTGGCCAGCAGGATCTGGGCATCAAGTTGCGCGGAGGGACTGTCAGTCAGTGTTGTTTCTGCCTGCCTGAGCGCCTGTTTAATCTGCATGGGAATGCAAATCAGGAAGCCAGTTCGGCGAGCTGATCGGCCTGGTGTTCATTAATCAGCGGCTGAATCACATCATCCAGGTCACCAGCCATGACATCATTGAGTTTATACAGTGTCAGTTTAATCCGATGATCCGTTATCCGGCCATCAGGATAATTATAGGTGCGGATTTTCTCGGAACGGTCACCACTGCCAACCAGGTTTCGGCGTTCATCCGATTGTTCCTGTTGTTGTTCAGCTTCAGCAGCGGACTGTAAACGCGCCTGTAACAGTGCCATGGCCTTGGCCTTGTTTTTATGCTGGGAACGCTCATCCTGACATTCCACCACGATTCCGGACGGCAGGTGAGTCAGCCGAATCGCAGAATCGGTTTTATTGACATGCTGTCCACCAGCGCCACTGGCACGAAATGTATCGACCCGCAGGTCATTCTTGTTTATCTCGATTTCCTGCAGTTCTTCTACTTCGGCCATTACTGCGACTGTGCAGGCAGATGTATGCACCCTGCCCTGGGTTTCGGTTTCCGGCACACGCTGTACCCGATGGGCACCGGATTCAAATTTCAGCCGGGCATATACCCTGTTGCCCTGAATGCGCACGATAATTTCCTTGTAACCCCCGTGTTCTCCGGGGCGCTCGGAAATAATCTCGGTTTTCCAGCCCTGGGTTTCGGCATAACGGGAATACATGCGATACAGGTCACCGGAAAAAATTGCCGCTTCATCACCGCCGGTACCGGCGCGGATTTCCAGAAACACATTACAGTCATCACGTGGATCTTTCGGCAACAGGAGCTTCTGCAGGGAAGCTTCCAGATTTTCGATTTTCCCAGCGGCCAGTTCTGCTTCTTCATCACCCATCTGCCGTAGTTCCGGGTCACTGTCTTTTTGCATGAGCTGGGCTTCTTGCAGATCAGATGAAGCCTGGCGGTATTCACGAAAACTTTTGATTACCGGTTCCAGTTCCGCATATTCCATCGAATAGGCCCGGAATTTATCCTGTTCAGCAATGACATCGGGATCACTCATCAGTGCTTCAAGTTCTTCGTAACGTTCACTTAAATTCTGCAGTTTTTCTACTATGGATGCTTTCATACAATATTCTTATTTATTCCCACCCTGCCCGTTTTTACTGTCAAGCTCAAACAGTTGTTGAGCCAGATCAATCAGTTCATCCTTGCCTTCTGCACTGGCTTTTTTCATCTGCACACTCGGTGAGTGAATCAGCTTGTTGGTCAGCAAGCGTGCCAGTTGCGCCATGACTTCCTGCGGGTCTTCCCCTTTCTCCAGAGATTTCAGAGCTTTTTCCAGCTCGGCATCACGAATACTTTCGGCTTTTTCACGAAATTCCCGAAGGCTGGAAACCGCATTGCGGGAACGCAGTTTTTTTCGGTATTCATCGAGGCCGGCAGCAATGATTTGTTCGGCTTCCGCGGCTGCATCCTGCCTGCTTTTTACACTGGCATCAATCACTTCTTTCAGGTCATCGATACTGTAGAGATACGCATCCGCCAGTTCACCGACTTCCGGTTCTATATCTCTGGGCACCGCCAGGTCGACCAGGAAAATCGGCCGATGCTTGCGTGCCTTCAGCGCCTTTTCCACTGCGCCCTTACCCAGAATGGGAAGCTGACTGGCGGTAGAAGACACCACAATATCAGCCTGTAGCAACTGCTCGGGAATATCTGATAACAATACTTCGCTGACCCCATACTTTTCCTTGAGTTCCAGCGCATGAGTCAGGGTGCGGTTGGCTACTACAATATTTTTAACTCCGCTTTCGCGAAGATGCTGAACCACCAGTTCGATGGTTTTACCGGCACCGATCATCAGGGCAGAGGCCTGGGAAATATCCGCAAAAATCTGCTGCGCGAGGGTGACGGCGGCAAAGGCAACAGAAACCGGATTTTCTCCGATGGCCGTATCCGTCCTGACCCGTTTGGCAATCGCGAAGGTTTCCTCAAACATCTGGTGCAGATTGCTATCAACACTACCGGCCTCCCTGGCCACGGCATAGGCAGATTTAATCTGACCCAGTATTTGCGGTTCGCCGAGCACCATGGAATCCAGCCCACTGGCAACTTTCATGACATGCCGTATAGCATCATCATCCCAGTAGGCATAAATACAGGCGCGCAGTTCTTCCGTATCCAGCTTATGGTAAGTCGCCAGCCATTCAAGCACGGCATCAATAACCTGCTGCCGTTGTGTTTCCGAATCGGCCAGATGGCTGGGCACACAATAAAGTTCTGTGCGGTTACAGGTAGATAGTATCGCCAGCTCCCCGAGTTCGGCACTGCTGCAGGCCTGTTGCAGGGCCTCATGCATCAGTTCCGGGGCAAAAGCGACTTTTTCCCGAATGGCTATACTCGCCGTGTTGTGGTTAATGCCCAGCAGTAGTGTAGCCATGAAAGTGGTGTTTCTGATGATCCGATCTCATTAAAACCGGGTATTTTACTCAATAGTGTAGTCACTGCCTAATAAGGGCTATACTTGGACACATAATGAACGCAAAGAAATACAGTTCCTATCTGCTTTCCGGGCTATTCCTGTTGCTCTCCGGCTGTGCCACTGACCCTGTTCCCGAGGCGCCTGCCCCGCAACAATTGCCAGTGCAGGGGACTGTGCAGGACACTGAGCAAGATAGTACCGAACCCCCGGCACAGGAATCACAAAGCCTGCCCCCTCCCCGTGAAGAAATAGTCTACGGCTCATTTCCGGAAGATATCCTGGCACGAGTGATTATTGCAGAGCTGGCCGGCCAGCGTGGTTTTAACCAGACCGCACTGGAAGAATATGTAAAACTGGCCCGTGACACTGAGGACCTTGGCATCATACGCCGGGCCTCCAGAATTGCCACTTTTTTACGAGATACTGAAGCTTCACTGGAACTCAGCCAGTTATGGCTGGCCCAGGAACCTGAATCAGAAGAAGCCCTGCGTACCCAGGCCTTTCAGCTTATTACCGCAAACCGCCTGAGTGAGGCACTGGACCTGTTTGCCCGCATGCATGCCCTGGGCTATGAGGTTGATTACCGCCTGATCAGCAATCGCAGTGAAAACAATATAGAAATACAGGCTCAGCTTGATGAACTGATTGCCGATTTTGAAACTATCCAGGTGCAATACCCGCAGGATGTCAGTCTGCGTCTGGCACTGGCACAGTTATACCGGGAAAACGGGCAGCTTCAGCAAGCCTATGAACTGCTGAACCAGTTAACGCAAGAACTGAACAATCCGATTGATATCCTCATCGCTGAAATCGGCGTACTGGAGGAAATGGGTGAAATTCGTCAGGCACGACGACGCCTGCAGGACAGTATTGATAATTATCCTGATAATTCCCAGCTGCGTTTTGCCTATGGCCGCAAGCTGGTGGAAGAAGGCAATTACCGGGAAGCCATGGAGCAGTTTGAAATCATTGTCGAGCAGAATCCACGGGATTTCGACATGCTCTATTCACTGGCACTGATTGCCATAGAAGCCAATCAGCTCACCGCGGCAAAAAACTACCTGGAACGCCTGCTGGTTAATGGCCAGCGCAGCGACGATGTTCATTATTATCTGGCTCTGATCAACGATGAACAGAGTAATCCCGGACAGGCAATTGAACATTATCTGCAGGTCAACGGCGGTAATAACTACCTGGTTGCTTTGCGTAATTATGCTGAACTGATGATCGAGCAGGGCCGCTATCCGGAAGCCAGCGAACGACTGCGTGGCATACGTTTCCGGCGCCCGGAATTAAACTCGACCCTGCTGGTAATAGAAGGCAGTCTGTTGCTGGACAGTCAGGACTACGATGAAGCCATGAGCTTCCTCAACCGCGCCATCGGTAACTATCCGGCTGACACCCAACTACTGCAGCTGCGTTCACTTGTGGCCCAGGAGAACAATGATATTCCCCGGATGGAAGCGGATTTACGCGAAATCATGCGCCTGGAACCGAACAATCCGACTGCCTTCAATTCACTGGGGTATTACCTGGCAGACCGTACTGATCGTTATGAAGAAGCCTATGAACTGATTCTGCGGGCGGCAGAACTGTCGCCGAATGATCCTGCCATTATCGACAGCCTCGGCTGGATTCAGTACAAACTGGGGATGTATGAAGAAGCCCGGATTAACCTGGAACGTGCTTTTGAACTCTATCCCGACCATGAAGTTGCTGCTCATCTAGGTGAAGTTCTCTGGGTGCTGGGCAACCGCGATGCCGCCCGGGAGATCTGGCAGGATGCCCTGGAAGTCCAGCCGGACAGCGAATTCATCCTCAATACCATGGAACGACTGCGAAACGACTCTTCCAGTTAAGGCCCGACCAGCATGCAACTATCAGCCTTGATCAGGGCAGCCTCCTTACTCTGCCTGAGTATGCTTGTTACAGCCTGTCAGACCGGAACACCTCTGGCTGACAGCAACTGGCCTGCCCATCGCAGTCAGATAGAAACACTGAATGACTGGATTCTGCAGGGCCGACTTAATATCCGGCAGCAGGCCAGCTCGGATACGGTCTCCATCAACTGGCAGCAGGCCGATGACCGCTTCACTATCAATCTCAGTGGTGCCCTCGGCCTCGGTGCGACACTGATCAGCGGTGATGCCAATGCAATCCGCCTGGAACGTGCCAATGAAGTTCCGATCATTGCCGGCAGCCTGCGGGAACTGAGCCGGGATTATCTGGGATATGAATTTCCCGCTCAGGCGCTTTATTACTGGGTACGTGGTATCCCCACGCCCGATAGCCAGGCAGACATCAGCCTGAATGAAGCACAACTGCTGGCCACACTGAATCAGACAGACAGTCAGGGCATTCGCTGGCAGCTGGAATATGACCGTTATAGCAACGTTTCCGGGGTCAATCTGCCCGGCCGCATTCGAATGACCCACCCCGATTATCGCCTGACCCTGATTATCCAGGACTGGCAGCATGGTAGCGGAGTACAGTAAGCATGCTGACAGTACCGGCGCCGGCCAAACTCAACCTGTTTTTACACATCACCGGGCGCAGAGCTGACGGCTACCATGAATTACAGACCTGTTTTCAGTTACTGGATTATGGTGATGAACTGGCTTTCGCTACGGATGACTCGGGGAAGGTCCGGCTCAGCTCAAATCTGGACCATATCGCCAGCGATGACAACCTGATCATACGCGCCGCCAGGCTGCTGCAGTCACATACCGGTGCCGCCAGGGGAGCAGATATCCGGCTGCATAAAAAACTGCCGATTGGCGCCGGTCTCGGTGGTGGCAGTTCCGATGCAGCGACTACCCTGCTGGCCCTCAATCATCTCTGGGGTTGTAAGCTTCAACAGGCTGAACTGGCTGCGCTGGGTCTTAAACTCGGTGCCGACATCCCGGTCTTTATCCATGGTCAGTCCGCCTGGGCTGAGGGGATTGGTGAAAAGCTCAGACCCATGACCCTGCCTGCGCAGTGGTATCTGGTTGTCACACCGTCCTGTGAAGTTTCCACAAAGGAAATTTTTTCCCACCGGCAATTGACAAGGGACACAGTGCCCATCACAATACCCGCCTTTCCATTTTCGGGCACCAGAAATGACTGCGAAGCAGTCGCTGTAGCGCTTTATCCTGAAATTGGAGCTACTCTGGACTGGTTGAAGCAATATGCACCGGCAAGAATGACCGGGACAGGTTCAAGTGTTTTTGCCAGCTTTGATAATAAAGAGTCAGCCGAGCTGGCACTTTCAGAGTTACCTGATAATTTAAACGGTTTTGTTGCTCAAGGAATCAATACCTCTCCTGTGCTGCAAGCCCTGTAAACAGAAGTGAATACGTAATATCGGGCAGATATTGGGGTGTAGCCAAGCGGTAAGGCACAAGGTTTTGATCCTTGCATGCGGAGGTTCGAATCCTCCCACCCCAGCCATTCACAATTTGAACAGACCTGAACACTGAAAACACAGGGATTTAACATAGGTAACAAGATGCCAAAAAGTTTAATGGTATTTAGTGGCAACGCTAACCAGGAACTGGCACAGAATGTCGCCAAGTGGCTTGGTGTGCCGCTTGGTCGTGCCGACGTGCAGCAATTCAGCGATGGCGAAACCAGTGTGGAACTGAATGAAAACGTCCGCGGTCAGGATGTTTTCATCATCCAGCCGACCTGCCACCCTACCAATGACAACCTGATGGAATTACTGCTGATGGCAGATGCCCTGCACCGCTCTTCGGCCGACCGGGTTACTGCTGTTGTGCCTTATTTTGGTTATGCCCGTCAGGATCGCCGGGTGCGTTCAGCCCGTGTGCCGATCTCTGCCAAAGTGGTTGCCGATATGATTTCTGCCGCCGGGGTTGACCGTCTGCTGACTGTTGACCTGCATGCCGAGCAGATTCAGGGCTTTTTCAGTATACCGGTAGACAATGTCTACGGTTCACCCTTACTGGTTGAAGATGTCGTCCGACAGAATTATGACAATCTGGCAGTGGTTTCACCCGATATCGGTGGTGTGGTACGCGCCCGGGCTTTTGCCAAACAACTCAATGTTGATCTGGCCATTATTGATAAACGACGCCCCAAAGCCAATGAATCCCAGGTTATGCACCTGATTGGTGACGTCACCGACCGTACCTGTCTGATTGTAGATGATATGGTCGATACCGCCGGTACGCTCTGTAAAGCCGCCGATGCCCTGAAAGAACAGGGTGCCCGGCGCGTGGTTTCTTACTGTACACATCCGGTTCTGTCAGGCAATGCTATCGAAAACATCAACGGCTCCTCGCTGGATACCCTGGTGGTTACCGATACCATTCCCTTAAAAGATGAAGCAAAGAATTGTAAAAAGATCCGTCAGCTTTCACTCGCCAAATTTCTTGGTGAGTCGATTCGGCGGGTCAGCAATGAAGAATCCGTCAGTGCCATGTTCGAGCACAACTAGGCGAACAATACTGACGGAACCTAAACCCTTTCTGTAAGCCGGTCGCAAGCCTGCAGAAAGCTAAAAACTCAGGAGACTATTATGTCCAAGAACGATTTTATTCTCGAGGCGCAGCCCCGGGGAGACGTGGGGAAAGGTGCGAGCCGCCGCCTGCGTCGGAACGCAGGTGAAATCCCTGCCATCATCTACGGCGGTGGCGAAGATCCGATGCCTGTCACTCTGCAGCATAAAGATATTGCCCATGCTACGGAAAACGAGGCTTTCTTCTCGCACATTATTACCCTCAAGGTAGATGGCCAGGAAGTCAGTGCCATTATCAAGGATCTGCAGCGTCATCCTGCCAAGCCGAAAATCATGCATGCCGATTTCATGCGTATTCGTGCCGACCAGGAAATTACCGTCCGGGTGCCCCTGCATTTCGTGAACGAAGAGAAGGCAATTGGCGTGAAACAGGAAGGCGGTATCATTAACCATATGATGAATGAGCTGGAAGTCACCTGTCTGCCGGGTAAACTGCCGGAATACATCGAAGTCTATATGGCGGAACTGCGTATCGGCGACTCTATCCACATTGCCGACCTGGCAATGCCGGAAGGTGTTGAGAGTGTTGATCTGGCACATGGTGAAAACCACCCGGTTGCAGCCTGTGTGATGCCGAAAGAAGAAGTCATTGAAGAGCCGGAAGACGAAGAAGTAGCAGAAGGCGAAGAAGGCGATGCTGAAGAAGCTGCTGACGATGATGATGCCGGTGGCGATGACGGCGACGATAAAGCCGACGAGTAAGCCCGGCCTACTGATATCCCATGAGTGGAATCTCTCTGATTGTTGGCCTGGGTAACCCGGGCCAACAATATCGTTTTACCCGTCATAATGCCGGGGCAATGTTTCTGGAAACCTTGTGTGATGCTTACCGTGCCGAACTGAAAGCAGAAAGCAAATTTTTCGGCATGAGCGGTAAAGCAGGCATCGAGAACCGGGATATCCGTCTGTTATTTCCTACTACTTACATGAACCATAGCGGCCAGTCCGTCGCTGCCATTGTGCAGTATTTTAAAATTGATCCGGCGGAAATGCTGGTGGCCTATGATGAGCTGGATCTGCCTCCAGGAACCACGCGACTGAAAAAAGGTGGTGGTCATGGCGGTCATAATGGCATCCGTGACATCATCAAAGCGCTTGGCACGCAGGATTTCAATCGGCTGCGTATCGGTATCGGTCACCCCGGCCATGCCAGCCAGGTGAGTGATTATGTCCTCAGCGATCCATCCAGGGCTGATGCTGAATTACTGCAAAACAATATTGATAATGCCGTGGCCATTACTCCCATGCTGGTCAGGGGTGAGTTTCAGGAAGCCATGAAAAAACTGCATACCAAAGCGCAGGAGAATTAAACCTTATGGGAATCAAATGCGGTATTGTCGGTCTCCCCAATGTCGGGAAATCCACGCTCTTCAATGCCCTGACCAGCGCAGGCATTGCGGCGGAAAATTTTCCTTTCTGCACCATTGAACCCAATTCAGGAATCGTAGCGGTGCCCGACTCCCGCCTGGACAAGCTGACTGACATCGTCAAGCCGGAAAAATCAATCCCCACCACGATGGAGTTTGTCGATATTGCCGGACTGGTTGCCGGGGCGTCCAAAGGTGAAGGGCTGGGCAACAAGTTTCTCGCCAATATCCGTGAATGTGATGCCATTGCGCACGTTGTCCGCTGCTTTGAAGATACCAATGTGGTCCATGTCTCCGACACTATTGACCCCAGAGACGACATTGAGACCATCAATACCGAACTGGCCCTGGCCGATCTGGAAAGTGTCAGCAAGGCCCTGGATAAAACCACCAAGATGGCGAAAAGTGGTGACAAGGATTTACTGAAAAGGAAAGACTTGCTGGAGAAAGTGCATGCCCACCTAGATACCGGCAAACCAGTCAGAAGTCTGGGGCTGAACAAGGATGAACTGAAAGGGATTTATGATCTGCACCTGCTGACCATCAAGCCCACCATGTATATCGCCAATGTCGATGAAAGCGGTTTTGACAACAACCCACACCTGGAAACAGTCAGCCAGATCGCCACTGATGAAAACGCTGCTTTGGTTGTGGTGTGCAACAAACTGGAAGCCGAAATTGCCGAACTGGATGATGAGGAAAAGCTCCTGTTTCTGGCAGATCTGGGCATGGAAGAGCCTGGCCTCGATCGTGTCATTCGCGCCGGCTACAACCTGCTTGGCCTGCAAACCTATTTCACTGCCGGCCCCAAGGAAACCCGCGCCTGGACAGTCAGGGTCGGCGCAACTGCTCCACAGGCCGCCGCGGTAATTCACACCGACTTCGAAAAAGGCTTTATCCGCGCCGAAGTGGTCGGCTATGAGGACTACATTCAATACAAGGGCGAACAGGGCGCCAAGGATGCCGGTAAATGGCGCTTGGAGGGTAAGGATTATATTGTCCAGGATGGAGATGTTATCCACTTCCGTTTCAACGTATAAGCACGGAATTACTGCCTTCTCAATACACCCCGAAACCTTGACAAAACCGGCATAAATACTGAGAATGCGCATCCTTCCAAGGTGCAGTATATTTGGAAACCTGCAACGAAATCTGAAAGTTTTAAATTTCGTTGTGAGAGTTTCGAAGATGCTACTGAATTCAATAGCTTTGAATTCCGTAGCGAGGCTGTCTAGGGTGCTGGAGATTTGGACTTAATTTCGAATTTTGTTTGCAGGCGTATATAGGCATACGTCGAGAATAAAATTCGAAATTAAGTTCAAAGATTCAGTACAATAGGCGGCCGCAGTAGGAATTCGGGGCTACGTAGCTCAGCTGGTTAGAGCACAGCATTCATAATGCTGGGGTCGGTGGTTCAAGTCCACCCGTAGCTACCATCTTTTTGAAGTTTAATAATTTACTTACCAGTATTACTTATAAGGTTTTGAATAAAATTATTTCAGAACCTGCATCATGACCTGGCTGCCCGATTCCAATTTCCCCTAATTGCAGCAATGGTAACTCCTCACGTCGCAGATATATCTCAGGCTGGTTATTCTGGCTGATATATGTCCCATTCGTGCTGTGATCAGAAAGAATAAACTTGCCTCGCCGGTAAATAATTTGACAATGATCGCGTGATGCAAATTCGCTAGAGATAAACAAAGATGACTGATATTCATTTCTGCCTATCTGAAATGGCGTGTTGGTAGTATCAATTATCTGTTTCCTGTCTTTGTAGATAAGTTCCAGTGTTCGAAAGTTACTACTTTGTGTGAACTCAAAATTTCCAACATGCTGTGTTACTCCACTATTCCCCTCAATGGGGCTTTCTTCCCAAAATAAGCGGTAAATACTTGTTTTATGAGTGTGCCCCTTCATGACGACCTTGTCATATTCTGAGCAACTTTCACGCGATTTATGAGTAAGCATTTGAAATGTATGACTTGTCATTAAAACCTTGCCGCGGTTGGCAATTGAAGTAAGATAGGCCGCATTATTGACAGTCTCTCCAAACAAATCATCTTTCTTCTCTATCACTTCGCCATAATCAATCCCAATGCGTAACTGAAGTTCTCCACTACCAGGATGATCCTGACAAGTTCGTTGTAATTCCAGGGCAGCTTTAACTGCCCTGTCAGGATTTGAAAAACTTGCCATAATTTCATCGCCAATAGTTTTAATAATCTTTCCATGATAACTGGCAATAATTTCTGACATGTGACTGATAATAGTGTTAATCAGGCTATTCGCCTTAACATTGCCATGCTGCTTATATAATAGGGAGCTACCGGAAATATCAGCAAACATAACAGTACTATCAGATTTTTCCTGCAAAGTCATAGACGGCAAGTATAGGCCTGCAATCAATCATAGACCACAAACCTATAGACAGTTTTTTGAAATTTTACTTGCCTGGAGTATAGAGAGAGCTAGACACTCTGGATAACTTTAGTTCATCAGCGTATGCTAATTCATTGAAATTTAACCAGTTCATCACCAAGTCTTTTAACAGGAACCAAGCTGAAGCAATAAAGCAAAATACAATACAGGGGTATAAGAATGATTTTTAAAAAAATAAGTATTTTTTTAGGTACTGCACTTTTGCTTGGAGCATGCAGCCAGGAAGAGCAGCAGGAAACCCAGACCACGGCGCCCGATATGCCAATGGAAGAGAGCACCTTACTGGACGTGGCCATTGAGGGAATCGGTGGCGCAGATCTGTTGCGAAGCATGAATTCATTTGCTGTCGCCGGAGCCGGTAATCGTTATGAACTGGATGAAAGTCCGGTCCCTGGGGGTATTGATCCAAGACCGGAAGGCTTTGAGTGGACCGTGAATGCGCAAAATATTGGCGGCAATGACGTCCTGGTCAGAATCGACATCTCGCGTGACCGGGCTGCGGGCAATCACGCCTCTACCCAGATCATTAACGGTACCCAAGGGATGATCACTGGCCTGGATTCCCAGTTCAATCCAAACCCTGCACCGATGACTTCGGACAGACGAGCGGCGATTCTGAAAGAGTTGTATTTACTCCAGCCCCAGGCTGTCCTGGCCATTGCCCAGGAAAATCCGGATCAGGTGGAGATAAGCGAGGATATCGTGAATGGCATGAACTATGGCGTACTTGCTGTGTCTACCGATGTCGGAACCATTTCATTGTATGTCGATGAAGCAAGAGGCCTGATAGACAGGGCCACGACGATGGAACTCGATTATCTGCGCGGTGATATCCTGCTTGAAGCCAGTTTTGATGACTGGCGGGTCGGCGGCAGTGACATGCTTTACCCGGGCTCGGTTACCCTGACCAGCGATGGCGTTGTACTGCATGAAGAACGTCGTCGCTCCATCAGCCTGAATGTACCCATGCAGGCTGAAGATTTTGATATCCCCACTGAGCTGCTGACCGGTTTTAACCAGGAGCTGCATGACTTTGGCGCCAACAGCAGTGAAGTGTATATGAATATGGCCTCGGCCGGCTTTCCCAGATCTGGGTTCAGCACAGATGTTCTGTCTGAAGAAATAGCACCAGGTGTCTTTTATATTACCGGTTCCTCGCATCATTCTCTGGTCGTGGAGCAGGAAAACGGGTTGGTAGTGATTGAAGCACCGCTGCATTATCTGCGCAGCCAGGTAGTCATCAACTGGATTGAAGAAAACATACCGGATAAAGCAGTTTCGCATGTGATTGCTACGCATCACCATACTGATCATTCAGCAGGTATGCGTACCTATATAGATGCTGGTGCAACTGTCGTGGCCCATGAAGCAGCAGTGGATTTTTATAACGAAGTGTTACCCAATCCCCATACGCTTGGCCATGGAGCCGGCGCGCTGACATCGCTCACTATTGAATCGATGCCGGCTGATGGCTCCTATACGATTGAGGATGCCAGCAATCCGGTGACTGTGTATCCACTGGATAGCGGCGGTCATGCCAATGACATGCTGATGGCCTATGTCGAGGAACCCGGCATCCTGTTTACCAGTGACACCTTCAGCCCCAATCCCAACATGACTGAAGCCAATGACGGTGCCCGGATGGTGCGGGAATCCATTGAAGCTGCGGGCATTGAACCGTCAATCTTCGTCGGCGGACATGGAGCTGCGATGAGTGGTGATGCGTTCCAGGCATTATTTGATTAAGCTTGTATATATAGTGTCTATATAAGGTGCCGGAGTATTCGAGTGCTCTGGCACCTTCCTCTCCAGTCAGGGACGATTTCGCCCGGTAATACTGGACAAATATTTCCCATAGATATACCTTTCGTATTCCTGAATATGGCCTTCAGGCAGGTCGTACTTTAATCGCAGTAAAGCGCTGTACAGATAGAAAGAAGCAAGAAATGAACAAGCTTTGTCGAGGGGGGAAATGAAGAATCTGAATTTGTTGTGGCTTGTCGTTCTCCTCGCAGTATTCTGGATTATCAACTCGGGCCACTTCGATTTCCTGCTCCTGAGCTTCGGTCTTATCTCGGTGATCATAGTTATCGTGATAAACCAGATCATGACTCGTGTTAACGAGGAATATCAGCCTCCTGTCATTCTCTCCCTACGCCTGCCCTTTTACATTTCCTGGCTGGGCAAGGAGATTGTCAAATCCAATATTGATGTCATTCGCTGTGTCTGGCAACGCAAGCCAGCCATCGAGCCACGCGTAATCAAGGTCAAAGCAAGCCAGGAAACCGACCTGTTCCGTGTGCTGTATGCCAATTCCATTACCATGACACCCGGTACGGTGACCATGGAGATTGAAGGTGATGAATTCACCGTACACGCATTGACCAGGACTTCCCGTGAAGGGCTGGAGTCCGGTGAAATGGACCGCAAGGTACGGAGCTTGGAGAAATAATGTATCTCGCCATTACTGCAGCAATCCTGGTCGTAATGATCCTGGCGCTGGCACGAGCAATGCTTGGACCGACAATCTATGACCGAATTCTCGCCATCAACACATTCGGCACCAAAACCGTCTTGCTGATTTCCGTGATGGGCATGGTGGCCGGTCGTTTTGACTTTATTGATATTGCCCTGGTTTACGCACTGATCAACTTCATCAGTATCGTCGCCGTGCTGCGCTTCTTTGAGTACAGCGATCAGGCCAAAGGCGAGCAGGAGTCATAATGGCCGAAATACTGGACATTCTCAGTTGGATATTCCTGCTTATTGGTGGTTTCCTGGGTATCACTGGAGCCGTCGGCCTGTTCCGCTTTCCCGATTTCTTTACCCGTCTCCATGCTGCCAGTATTACCGATACACTCTGTGCCGGCATGATTGTGCTGGGGCTGATACTGCAGGCACCGGATGTAATGATGGTCATCAAATTGCTGTTGATTCTGCTCATACTGACCTACACCAGCCCGACGGCTGCCCATGCCCTGGCCAAATCCGCGATTCATGGTGGACTCAAGCCACTGAGCGGATCAACTGAGCCAGAAGCACCCAGCGGTCACGAAGAATCATCACAAGGAGAGCCGCCATTTACACACTGATCGACATTGTTCTGCTGAGTATGCTGGCAGCCACGGCCCTGTCCGTCGTGTTTATGCGTGACCTGTTCACCATCGTCATGCTGTTTGGTATATACAGCCTGCTGTCGGCAGGGTTCTTTGTCGATATGGATGCTGTTGATGTAGCCCTGACCGAAGCCGCAGTGGGCGCTGGCGTTACTACCATGCTCATGCTGGGTACTCTGGCATTAACCAGCCGCAAGGAGAAAGCGCACCGCAAACCCGCTTCCATGCTGCCTCTGGCTGTGGTGACCATTACCGGTCTGGTTCTCATCTACGGCACGCTGGACATGCCCTATCTCGGCGATCCGGAAGCCCCGGTTCACCAGCATGTTGCCCCGCGTTATATCGAACAGTCCTATGACGAAATCGGCCTGCCCAATATCGTGACTTCAGTTCTGGCCAGCTATCGTGGCTTTGATACCCTGGGTGAAGTAGTGGTTATTTTCACTGCCGGCCTTGGCGTACTCACCCTGCTTGGGCTTAGTGGCGATAGTCCGCACCGGGCTCGACCGGCAGCCATGGCCCATCATCTGGTATTACGTGTTATCACCCGGGCACTGATTCCACTGATTCTGATTTATGCCCTGTATATCCAGTTTCATGGTGATTACGGTCCCGGAGGTGGATTCCAGGCTGGTGTCATCTTTGGTGCAGCAATCATACTTTACACCCTGATATTCGGTCTGACCAAGGCCGAACGGGTAATTGCCCCGCTATTCCTGCGCTACATGATGGGCGCCGGCGTCCTGATTTTTGCCGGTACCGGAGTGCTGGCCTTGCTGCTGGGTGGCAATTTCCTTGACTACGATTATCTGGCGCACGATCCGCTGCACGGCCAGCATTACGGCATCCTGGCCGTTGAGTTCGGCGTCGGCGTCACAGTGACAGCTGTCATTATTTCCATCTTTTTCAACTTCACCGGCCGCGGTGATCAGCCGAAGGAAGAAGAACGATGAGCACAACTCTGGGCCTTTATAACTACTGGATTGTCATATTTCTGATGATGGTCGGTTTTTATGTGGTCATTGCCCACGGGAACCTGATCAAGAAAATTGTCGGTCTCAACATTTTCCAGACTTCAGTTTTCATTTTATATATCACCATGGGCAAGGTTGCCGATGGTGCTGCGCCGATTCTCGATGACTCTGTTACCAGCTATTCCAACCCACTGCCTCATGTCCTGATTCTTACCGCAATTGTCGTTGGAGTGGCTACGACTGCCCTGGCACTTGCGCTGATCGTTCGCATCAAGGAGGAATACGGCACGATTGAGGAAGATGAAATTCACTCGCAGGATGAGTCATTGTGATAGCCAGTAATCTTCCCGCCCTGCAGGTCGTTATACCACTCCTGTCAGCGCCGCTGGCACTGATGTTACGCCGCGGCACACATTCCTGGGTGCTGGCACAACTGGTCTGTATCGCAGCCCTGGCGATAAGCATCAATCTCTTGCAGACCGTACTGGCCACCGGCCCCATCTCCTATGAAATGGGTGGCTGGGCGCCACCCTGGGGTATTGAATATTACGTTGATGCCGTGAATGCCTTTGTGCTGTTGATTGTCAGTGGTATCGGCACCATCGTCATGCTCGCCGCGCGCACCAGCGTGGCAAAGGAAATCGCCGGCGACAAGCAATCGCTGTTTTACACGGCCTACCTGTTGTGTCTGACCGGACTGCTGGGCATCACCATTACCGGCGATGCATTTAACATCTTTGTGTTCCTGGAAATTTCATCGCTTTCTACCTATATCCTGATCAGCCTCGGTCGTGACCGTCGTGCTCTAACTGCGGCTTTTCAGTACCTGATCATGGGGACTATCGGTGCAACCTTTATTCTCATCGGTGTCGGCATGCTCTACATGTCGACCGGCACCCTCAACATCCTGGATCTGGCCGAACGCCTGCAACCGCTGTCAGATTCGCGAACCGTTCAGGCCGGCTTTGCCTTTGTCGCTGTCGGAGTCAGCCTGAAACTGGCCCTGTTTCCACTGCATCTGTGGTTGCCCAATGCTTACGCCTATGCACCCTCTATTGCCAGTGCCTTTCTCGCGGCTACCGCTACCAAGGTTGCAGTCTATGTCATGCTGCGTTTCTTCTTCACTGTCTTCGGCGTGGATTTTTCCTTTGAGGTCATGCCGCTGGGTATCATTCTCGCGATCCTGGCTATATTAGCCATTTTCGTCGGCTCCGCTGTGGCGATATTCCAGGACAACGTCAAGCGCCTGCTGGCTTATTCCAGTGTGGCCCAGATTGGCTACATGATTCTCGGCATCAGTTTCGCTACTGTCACTGGTCTTACTGCAGCGATTTTACATCTGTTCAACCATGCCCTGATGAAGGGCGGTTTGTTCCTCGCCCTGGCAGCCGTGTTTTACCGCACTGGCGGAGTCAGTGTTGCGCATTTCCGCGGCCTCGGCAAAACCATGCCCTGGACCATGTTTGCTGTTGTTATCGGCGGCCTGAGCCTGATCGGCGTTCCACTTACCGTGGGCTTTGTCAGCAAATGGTATCTGGTGCTCGGCGCCCTGGAACTGGGTTACTGGTGGATTGCCCTGCTGGTACTGGCCGGCTCCCTGCTGGCGGTCATCTATGTCTGGAAACTGGTCGAAGCAGCCTATTTTCAGACTGCGGAAGGAGATGCTGCCTCGGTACGTGAGGCTCCATTGAGTTTATTGGTTCCCGCCTGGATTCTGATCGGCGCGAATATCTACTTTGGCATTGATACCAGCCTGACCACTGGCGTAGCCAGAACCGCAGCTGCTTCTTTGCTGGGAATCGGGGGTTAACAGATGTCCGTTGAAATGCTGATGCCCCTGATTTTTGTATTGCCGTTATTTGCGGCCGTGTTGATCAAACTGACCGGCAACAATCCCAACCTGCGTGAAACAGTCACCCTGATCACTTCTGTCATCGTGTTCCTGTTACTGATTCCGCTGGCCAGGGAAGTCTTTGCTGGTGGACGCCCGGAACTGGTTCTGGCCGAACTGCTGCCAGGCATGACACTCAAGTTTGCACTGGAACCCCTGGGGATGACTTTCGCCCTGGTCGCTGGCTTCCTGTGGCCAATTACCTCAATTTATGCCATTGGCTACATGCGCGGCCACCATGAAGAAAACCAGACTCGCTTCTTCATGTTCTTTGCCATCGCCATCGCCGTTACCCAGGGAGTGGCTTTCTCCGGCAACCTGCTGACCCTGTTTGTTTTCTACGAGATGCTGACATTATCCACCTTCCCGCTGGTGACGCATGCCGGAACTGACAAGGCACGCAAGGCCGGGCGGGTTTATCTCGGCATCCTGATCGGCACTTCCATTGCCTTCCTTCTGCTGGCTCTTATCTGGACCTGGTATCTGGCCGGCACACTGGAATTCATGCCTGGAGGTATTCTCGACGGTACCGCCTCAACTGCCATTCTGGGCATCCTGCTGTTCCTGTTTTTTTACGGAGTCGGCAAGGCAGCACTGATGCCCTTCCATCGCTGGCTGCCTGCCGCGATGGTAGCGCCAACACCGGTCAGTGCCCTGCTGCATGCAGTAGCGGTGGTCAAGGCTGGCGTATTTTCTCTGCTGAAAATATCCCTGTATGTCTTTGGTGCCGATACGGTTCGTGAACTGCCGGCTACCGATATACTGCTTTATATCGTTGCCGCTTCAATTCTGCTGGCCTCACTGGTTGCCATGACCAAGGACAACCTCAAGGCACGACTCGCCTATTCCACCGTCAGCCAGCTCGGCTATATCACCCTCGGTGCCTTACTTGGGGCGACCGGTATCCTGGGCGGTACACTGCATATTGTCATGCACGCCTTCGGCAAGATCACACTGTTCTTTGGCGCCGGTGCGATTCTGGTAGCAGCACACAAAACTGAAATCAGCCAACTTGACGGCCTCGGCCGACGCATGCCGCTGACCTTCGCTGCTTTCACAATTGGAGCGCTGAGTATTATTGGCCTGCCCCCGCTGGGCGGCATGTGGAGCAAGTGGTACCTGGCTCAGGCAACGCTGGAAACCGGTGAACTGTTCCTGCTGGCAACCCTGTTGATCAGTTCACTTCTCAATATCGCTTACTTGCTGCCGATTCCCCTGCGGGCCTTTTTTGCCAAAGGCAGTGAAGATGACTCCGCAGGCATTAAAGAGGCACCACTATGTTGCCTGATCGCGATTAGTATTACCTCGCTCATGTGTGTGGTGTTGTTTTTCTTCCCGCAATTCTGGTATGAACTGGCAGCGATGGCCGTCCTTTGAGCAAGAGAGACGAGAGAGATTATGCAAACACAGAATAACAACAAGGCAGGCTGGGCTGATCGCCCGGAGATTCAACAAAGAATCCGTTACGTCCTCTACATTATTTGCGGTCTGCTGGTTATCGCGGATCTGCTTGTGTCGCGCTATACCTATTTACCCGTCGAGGATATCCCCGCCTTCTATGCCTTCTATGGATTTGCCGCACTGGTCGGTGTAGTCATGCTGGCCAAGATACTGCGCCAGCTCGTCGGCCGTGGTGAGGATTATTACCGCAAGAATAAAAAGGAGAGTGATGGCAATGCCTGAATATCATCCTTTTCTGCCTTTTCTTGTTGCGGCCCTGCTCGCCGCTGTAACACGCGGAACGCTGCGTTCAATCATTATGCTGCTGGCTCCGGTAGTCGGCGGACTCATGTTGCTCGGGGTGGAAACCGGCACCCTCGTACAGTACCAGTTAATGGAGCTGACGCTGAGCCCTTATCGTGTCGATGCCCTGAGCCTGCCATTTGCCTACATCTTTCATATCGGCGCCTTTATCTGTGTCCTGTATTCACTGCACCTGAAGGATACCCTGCAACATGTCGCCGGCATGCTTTATGCCGGTAGTGCAATCGGTGCTGTATTCGCCGGTGACCTGTTCACGCTGTTTATTTTCTGGGAAATTCTTGGCCTGAGTTCAGCCTTCCTGGTCTGGTCATCGCGTGATGATCAGTCCGTGTCTGCCGGTGTGCGCTATCTGATTTTCCAGGTGCTGTCCGGTGTCCTGCTGATGGCCGGTGCACTCTGGATCTGGGTCGATACCGGCAGTCTGGCTTTTGATGTCATCGGGCTTGAAGGTGGCGCTGCCTGGCTAATCTTCTTTGCCTTTGGCATCAAGTGCGGCTTTCCTTTTCTGCACAACTGGATCACCGACGGTTATCCGGCCTCTACTCCGACCGGGACGGTTTTCCTCTGCTGTTTTACCACCAAGGTGGCCATTTATGCCATGGCCCGTGGTTTCCCCGGCACAGAATTACTGGTTTATATTGGCGCCTTCATGGCCTGTTACCCGATCTTCTTTGCCGTCATTGAAAATGATCTGCGTCGTGTACTCGCCTATTCCATGATCAACCAGCTTGGCTTCATGGTTGTCGGTGTTGGACTTGGCACGGCACTGGCACTGAATGGTGCTGTCGCTCACGCCTTCAATGATGTGCTGTTCAAAGGCCTGCTGTTCATGTCCATGGGTGCAGTGATGTATGTGACCGGCCGCACCAAGGCTTCTGATCTTGGCGGCCTATACAAGAAGATGCCCATCACCACAGCACTCTGTATTGTCGGGGCAGTTACCATCTCGGCCTTCCCGCTGGTCAGCGCCTTTATCAGTAAATCCATGATCATGTCAGCCCTGATTGAGGAAGGCCATGGCATCATCTGGATGTTCATGCTGTTTGCTTCTGCCGGTGTACTGGAACACGCCGGGATCAAGATCCCCTATTTCGCCTTTTTCGCCCATGACCAGGGTATTGAGGCACAAGAAGCACCGCGCAACATGCTTGGTGCGATGAGTATCGCTGCGGTACTTTGTGTGGCAATCGGTGTATTCCCGGCAATGCTGTATAACATCCTGCCTTACGATGCCCCCTATTCACCCTATGATATGACTCACGTACTGACGCAGATGCAGTTACTGGCTTTCGCTACTCTGGGTGTGGTCTTCCTGCATCGCAGTGGCCGCTATCCGGCAGAAGTGCCTTCGGTGAATCTGGACTTCGAATGGGTATACCGTCGTCTCTTACCCGGCATTTACCGTATTGTGGTGAGAACCCTGCAGATAATAGGCGACTTCATTGGCTCTTACCTGCAATCCTGGTCAGGCAACCTGATGGCTGCTCTTAACAGAACCCATGGCCCTCAGGGCACACTGGCACGTACCTGGCCTACCGGCAGCATGGTGTTGTGGGTAGCGGTGTTGCTTGCTGTTTTCCTGGTGCTGGATTTTCTTTAAACCATCCAATGGTGTCAGAGTAAATCCCCTTTTTTACTCTGACACCGTAAGCTTACGCAATTCATGGCGCATCAGTTTGCCGACACCATTACGTGGCAGTGATTCGACAGCAACTGCTTTTTTGGGAATTTTATAGCGCGCCAGTCTGCTGGTCAGGAAAGAATCCAGCTCTGCCATGTCAATTTCCCAGCCTGCTTCCTTGGGTACGTAGTAAAGACAGCCAACCTCACCCCACTTTTCGTCAGGAACTCCGATTACGGCCAGGTCTTTTAATCCCGGAAATTTAACCAGCTGTGCTTCAACTTCTACCGGGTAAACGTTTTCGCCACCGGAAATAAACATATCTTTCTTGCGGTCGACTACCCAGAAATAACCGTCTTCATCACGACGCAGTATGTCCCCGGTCTTGAACCAGCCATCCAGGGTAAATGAATCAGCATAGACAGAATCACGATTCCAGTAGCCTACTGTGACATTATCACCCTTGAGCTGTAACTCACCTGCCTCATTATCGGGGAGTGCTCTGCCACTTTCATCGGCGATACGACTTTGCAGGCGCGGCGTTGGAATCCCGACACTGCCGGCTTTCTGATCGATCAGGTTACGATTCAGTGGCATGCCAAAAATCGTGCCGGCTTCACTCATGCCGAAGCCGTCAACAATGGGAATACCGTCATCAAGCCATTCACGAATCTGCGCTTCCGGATGCGGTGCGCCTCCGGTGAAGATAGCTTTCAATCCGCACAGACTGGACGCATCAAAAACGTCAACCGCACGCATGGCCAGGGCCATCTGCTGCACACAGAAATAATGTGAAATCTGCAGATCTTTATCCGCCAGGCGTTCCAGCGTGCGCTCGGGCAGGAAGCGGTCAGAAATAATTATTTGTGCGCCCAGAAACAGGGGCGGACGCACAGAAGTGACCATGCCGATAATGTGAAACATGGGGGATTCACACAGAAAGCGGCTGCCCGGCTCGACTTCACCCAGCAGACAGAAATTAATTGCCGTTTCAGTCAGGTTACGCTCGCTCAGCAACACACCCTTTGGCTTGCCGGTTGTTCCTGAGGTGTAGAGCATCAGTGAAGGTAAATCGACCGAAGGCTGTGGTGGCCAGACAGGATTGCGCTTCTCACACTGTGGCAGAAGCTGCTCAATATCCTGCGCTTCGACCTTCAGCTCTGTCGCCAGATCATCGCCGTAAATCAGCGATGGGGAACAATCAGCGATAATCACTTCAAGTTCAGCAGCAGACAGCCGCCAGTTGAGGGGAACAAAAATAGCGCCGAGCCGGGCAGATGCCAGGTGTAGCATGATGAATTCTGCACGGTTCTTGGACAAACAGGCAACGCGGTCACCTTCGGAAACTCCTTTTTCCTGTAACAGCGCCGTGCAGCCGGCAATCAAGTGATCCAGTTCACCGTAAGTCCATTGACGATTAAAAGCCAGATCGGTAACGGCCGGACTGTCAGCCCGCAGGCTGGCATGTAAGCGGACGTAATCCATGAGCTGCTAGCCTTTCTGTTTGGATTTATCGTAGGCACCAAGACCGGGTTTATAGGTCTTGTCATCGATAAACTGTTTAATACCTTCCTTACGGCCTTCATTATCATAGGAGTTGGCCGCTTCCTGTGCGCGAATAAGATAATCTTCGGCATTATCATAGGTCATTTCCGTCACCCGGCGAATCGCATCCTTGGTTGCTTTCAATGCCACTGGATTTTTCTCCAGCAGGGTATTGGCCACTTCCGTGACACGGCCCTGGAGTTTATCCAGCGGTACGGCTTCATTGATAAGCCCCCACTCGGCTGCCGTCTTACCATCGATGTTCTCACCCATTAATGCGTGATACATGGCATTACGCATATTCAGCAGGTTGGTCGCGACCTTGGTAGCCCCGCCCCCGGGCAGAATACCCCAGTTGATTTCACTCAGGC
Source organism: Gammaproteobacteria bacterium UBA5109 (assembly GCA_002414385.1). Classification (GTDB taxonomy): domain Bacteria; phylum Pseudomonadota; class Gammaproteobacteria; order Pseudomonadales; family Pseudohongiellaceae; genus UBA5109. The sequence continues at coordinate 51,397 of DHZH01000003.1, read as the reverse complement.
CAAACTGTGCGTCTTCGGCGGCAAAGGCCAGATCACAGGAATGCAGTGGTCCATATCCTCCACCGAAGCACCAGCCATTGACCATAGCGATGGTCGGCTTCTGGTACCAGCGCAGTTTCCGCCACCAGCCATAGGCTTCACTTTGTGCCTTGCGGGTGGCACCCAGACCCTTGGCTTCGTTTTCACGAAAATATTCCTTCAGATCCATGCCGGCAGACCAGGCTGAGCCTTCACCGCTGAGAACCAGGACACCAACCTTGTCATCAAATTCCAGTTCGTCCAGAACCCGCATCATTTGCCGGTTCAGTTTGGGACTCATGCAATTACGTTTTTCAGGACGATTGAATTTAACCCAGGCAATACCGTTTTCAATACTATAGGCAACGGTTTCTTCTTCAGATCGCTCAGTTGTCATTTATTTTCCTTATTACTTCAAATACAAGGTGTCGGAGTAAATTAAACTTTACTCCGACACCTCTTCAATTCACTCTTGCGCTAAATCGGGTAATGACCCGCTTCAGTTTCAACGGTTATCCAGCGCAATTCGGTAAAACTGTCGATACCGGCTTTACCACCAAACCTGCCATAGCCGGATGCCCCGACACCACCGAAGGGCATCTGTGCTTCATCATGTACAGTCGGGCCATTGACATGACAGATACCGGAATGAATTTGGCGGGCAACTTTCAGTCCGCGAGCCGGATCTCTGGTAAAGACGGATGCACTCAGGCCATATTCACTGTCATTGGCAATGCGGATTGCATCGGCTTCGTCTTTGGCGCGAATCATGGCCACAATCGGACCAAAACTTTCATCGCGATACAGATTCATCTTGTCAGTAACATTATCCACCAGTGTGGCTGCCATCAGTACCGAGTCAGCCTTGCCCCCGGTCAGTATATCTGCGCCTTTACTGACAGCATCGTCAATCAGGGCGTTAACTTTATCCACAGTATTCATATCGACCACGGCTCCCAAAGGGGTATTGCCTTCACGGGGATCACCAGTCGGCATACTGCTGACTTTTTCAGTCAGTTTTTTGGCGAACTCGTCTGCTACGGCGTCAACCACTACCAGTCGTTCAGTCGACATACATATCTGTCCCTGGTTCATATAGGCACCGAATGCTGCTGCTTTAACTGCTTCATCCAGGTCGGCATCATCAAGGACCAGCATGGGAGCTTTACCACCCAGTTCCAGCAGGCAGGGTTTCAGGTGTTTGGCGGCACGCTCGGCAATAATGCGCCCGACTGATGTTGACCCGGTGAAATTGATGCGCTTGACGGCAGGATGATCGATCAGCGCTCCGACCACATCAGCCGCATCTTCCGGTGCATTGGTCACAACATTAACCGTGCCTTCAGGAAAGCCGGCTTCTGCCAATGCTTCAATAATCAGTGAATGTGTTCGCGGACAATTTTCAGACGCTTTGAAAACTACCGAATTACCACAGGCCAGTGCAGTAGCTACAGAACGTACACCCAGAATAATCGGTGCGTTCCAGGGTGCAATACTGAGGATCACACCGACCGGCTCACGCAGCGCCATTGCCAGACAGCCGGGCTTATCTGATGGAATTACCTCACCCCCAATCTGAGTGGTGATGGAGGCTGCTTCCCGCAACATGGAAGTCGCCAGCATCAGATTAAACATGGCCCAGCCGGCAGTCGCGCCAATTTCATTCATCATTGCCTCGACAAAATCATCCTTTTTGCTTTCCAGGGCGTCGGCTGCTTTGCTCAACACTGCACGTCTGGCATTTGGTCCCTGTTTTGACCATTCAGTAAAACCTTCCTGCGCCTTTTCGCAAATCGCCGGAATATCACTGGCCTGCATTGCCACTGTAGTGCTTGCAACTTCTCCGGTAAGGGGATTTTTTCGTTCGAATTTCATAAACACCTCTTCTTTTCGTAATTTTCTTTTTAAGTAATTTTAGTTATTAAATATTGGCTTTTACATTATGTTTTTCGGCAGCCGGCCGCAGAAAGTAGATTGCAACTGCTGCGATTGCTGCACCGGCTCCCATGACAATGGATACCGCCAGCAGATTAAAGCCGGCAACAAACAGCAGGCCTGCGACAACCGGCCCCAGTGCTGCACCACCACGGCCCACGCCAATGACCACTCCCGTGCCGCTGCCGCGAATATCTGCCGGGAAAGCGTTGGCAATCAGGGCATAGAAACCGACCACACCACCGTTGGTGAAAAAGCCTGTCATGGCCGCAATAAGAGACAGATCGCCGATCGTTTCACGTTCAAAACCAAAGAACGACACCATGAAAAAGGCCACAATCAGTATAGCGATGAGCATTTTCCTGAGGTTGTACTTGGTCGAAATAATACCCAGCAAGAGTGCTCCGATAGCACCACCGACATTGGCCCATACCAGCACCGTGCCTGCTGTAGATGGCTCATAGCCCATATCTACCACTATTGTGGGTATCCACTTGAGAATATAGTAGAAAGTCATGATGTGCGTGAAATAACCAATCACCAGCAGCAATGTCAGGGCACGGAACCTGTCGTTGAACAGCACCTGATAGGAAATGGCTTTCTGGGTTTCCTCAATTTTTGCCGGTAACTGGCTGACAGCGGCATGGCCCATTTTTTTCAGGATACGGTTAATTTTATCCAGCGCATTTTCCGGTTGCTTGCTGGATAAATAGTCGACCGATTCCGGCAGGAAGAACCAGACAATGATGATAAAGAATGCTGTGACCGCTGCGCCAAATTCAAAGATTGCGCGCCAATCCGAAGTCTGCAGTAACACGGTTGAAACCGAGCCGCCGATAATGGCCCCAAGTGGATAACCGGTAGCCATGAATATCACTGCCAGAGAACGGTTCTTCAGGTTGGAATATTCCGCTGCCATCGGGTTGGTCGTGGCCAGCATGCCCCCGATTCCAAGACCGGTGACAAAGCGTGCGACGAGCATCTGTGAAACCGAATTGGTCAGGGAAGCTGCATACATGCCGACAGCCATCAGCACCAGACATATGAGAATTGTCGGTCGGCGACCTGATTTGTCGGCCATGCCACCAAAGAATACTGAACCGACAGCCATACCGAACAACTCCATTGACAGCACCACTCCCAGAGCCGCGCGATTGATACCCCAGTCTGCCGTAATTCCGGGAGCTGCAAAACTGATCGCCTGAATATCAAAACCATCCAGCCCGTTCAAAAAAATACAGATGGTGACTGCCATTATCTGGAAGGCACCCATGGGGGCCTGGTTTAGCAGATCTCTCGGATCATTGTATGTCGACATATATTGCTCCCTGAAAGATTAATTCTTTTGATTATTATTTTATTGCCATATGATTATTATTTTATTTCCATATTAGTGCCAGGAATGAGAGTGAGCCTGTGGCTCAACTCCTTTTACAAGCGTGCATGAATCTGACTGAATATCCCTGATAACCCGTTCAACAGATTGGCGTAAATTTTTGACCGTCTTGTATGACCCAAAAAAACCGACGCCCTTGAGTTCCAGTTTGATAAGTTCACACTGGGCTTCAGCTATGTGTTGAACAGATTGATCAAGCTTTGACGCGTGACAGCAAATTACGGCCATGCTCATCAGTAATTCAATACGCTTCCCGAAGCGTTGCAGCGGTAACTGCGCCCGGGTCAGCTCAAGCTGATAAAGTACATTAAAGCAGAGGTAATGCCAACGACTCTTTCGCAATTCGCGCTCACTAAAACGCAAATAAAGGCCCAGTTTTCCGGGCAATGAACGATATCGCGGAAGCAGAACTGTTGGGACCAATCTGCCTAACAAGCCAGGCAAACCATTCAGAATATTTATCAATATCCAGCCCAATAAAACCCAGGTGCCTTTATTAATCGTCAGTTTCAGTACAGCTTTTAATACCTTGAGCGGATGACGCCAAAAGGATTTCAGTCCCAGGGTATAAATTCGTTTTTGTGGAGGCAGCAGTTCCCCGTTTTTATCCAGATTGATTCCCTGCAGTACACTCAGCATGCCCTGTAAATATTTTTCAGTAAACGGCGCAGTAAGATCCTTTACCATCCCGAGCCGAATCAAATCATCTTCACCTTCGACAATTCCAAAAGCATGTAAGGTTGGCCGTGCTTCGGTAATACGGGAATGCTTATCCAGGCTGCGTCCACCAATCACCCTCTCACAGGCAATCAGGGATTCCAGGGCACGGCTCGCGCTGGCTGATTTGGTGATATCCCGCAGCCCAGCCAAATCCACACCATCAGCATCCTGTGCCAGTGCCAGGTGTGACAGTGCTTGTGCTACTAGTGCACCCCCCAGCATTCGAACAATCCCGAGACGTGGCAATTCATGCTTGATCACCAGACCGCCAACACCCTCTCGCTGTTTCGCATAGGCAATGGCATCAGCAGCCAGCATGCGCTGAAACCCCGCACTCATGGCTGCCAGCATACAGCGCCCCAGGCGCAGGCAATAAAACAGGACCTCAACGCCGTTTCCGGGAATCTCCTGATCCAAGGGTATGGGGAAGTTTCGAAAGCCAAGACGCGAATTAATATTCCCCGCAAAGGCGCTGGTATCAGAACTGACACAGGAAAAGCCGTAGTCCGCATCAATATTTTTTTCCGGTAATTCGACTATAAACAGGCCCAGTTCTTTACTGTGCTGCCCCTTTCTGGCGACAATCGCAGCCAGGCCACCATGGGTGGCACTGGTAATATACAGTTTATTCTGTGCACCTTCGGCATTGAGTCGCCAGCACTGTGCCTGCTCATCAAGCTCGACCCAGGCCTGTACCCGTTTGGCATTAACCCCGACACCAACTTCGGTCAGGGCAAAAGCAATCAGCCTGCCTTGCGCTATTTGTGGTAAAAACCTTGATTGTTGCGCTTCCGACCCATAAGCCAGCAAGGCACTGGAGCCAATCGTCAACTGCCCGGACAACTCCACTGCCATGGCTCCCAGTCCATTGGCTGCGAGTTCTTCTTCCAGGTGGGCCAGTTGGCTGTAATCCAGCCCCAGACCGCCGAAAGCCTGAGGGACCGTGAAACCGTAAGCGAGCTCCTTGGCCAGGCTGGTGCGCAGCGATTTACTAAGGGTATTTTCCTGCGTGAAAGCCTGGCCTTGCTGCAGCAAGGCCAGAGCCTGATCAAGAATATGTGCCGATTTATCATGCGCGGAAAGCAGATAACGCTCGGCACCGGAAGATAATTCCCTAAGCTCCGGCTTCGGACCATAGATCATGCGCTGCAAAAGCGGTTTTTTTACTGTATTGAGTTTCCTGTCAGCGGCTTTAGCTGCACCTTCAAGTACAGCGACATCCTCTGCCTGGGCCTTGTCGCCGGCTGCGGCCAGGGCTTCTGTCGCCGCTGATGCTGTTCTTTCACTGTTTGATTTCATACCAGGAATGTCTGCCGGAACTCTATGTAACTCATGATTGCAGGTACCTCAGGCATTGTACCGCAACTTGCTGTCCTACTTCTGTTTGACACCGCTTTCATAAACACAGCCCACCTAAGCAATACCCGGTCGGCACAATTGTGTTTAATGAGTAATAACAAGTAGTTGCGATGCCCAAAATGGACAAGCCCCGGCCCGCGGTTTATGCTTCTGAAGCATTAAGTCTTCATTGAATATAATTTATACAAAATTTAACTATAAAAGAGTCCTGCATGAAAATTACCGGATTATCTTTAATCAAGTCTTCACGTATTTTTTTACTCGTTCAGACAGGTGCTCTGCTAGCCTTTGTTTACATGCCAAGTACAGAGACTGTCGCGCAAACCCGGCCTGACCTGCCGCAACTTGCCGGTCTGTCAGGGCAACAAGACTGCAGTCAACTCAACGGGGCTGTGATCCCAGCCAGCTTCATCAGTCTCAATACCAATGGCGCGACTGTTCAGAGCGCAGAACTGATCAATGACGAACAACACGGAGAATTCTGCCAGGTTCTGGGCAGTATCCATTCAGTTACCTACAACGCTCCTGATATTAAATTTCAGGTGAACCTGCCAGCCAACTGGAATGGTAAATCCCTGCAATTCGGCGGTGGCGGACTCAACGGCACTCTGGTTACCGGTCTTGGTCATTACAATCGCCAGCGTCCCGATGAAGAAACGCCTCTGGCACGGGGTTATGTCACGCTGGGCAGTGACTCCGGTCATCAGTCTGCAGGGGGATTTAATGCCGATTTTTTCCTGTTTGAAGAAGCCCTGCGCAACTTCGGGCACGAACAGATCAAGAAGACTCATGACGTCGCCATGCTGCTGATCGAATCACGCTATGGCAACGTCCCGGATTTCAATTATTTTATCGGCGGATCCCAGGGCGGCCATGAAACCTTCGATGCCGTGCAGCGTTATCCGGATGATTACCATGGCGCTGTTGCCGCTTATCCTGCACATAACCTGATCATGCTGCACCTGTCCGCCAATAACTATGCCAAAGCATTGCATGCCAACGAAGGAGCCAGCTGGATCAACCCGGAAAAAGCCAGAACTTTCGTGTCACATGTCTATACGGCCTGTGACAGTCTTGACGGCATTGAAGACGGCATTATCAGTAATATTTCTGCCTGCAGGGACAGCAACAGTTCACTGAAACTCTACAGTGATGCCAATCCCATACGTTGTGCTGGAGGCAGGGATACTGCCAATGACTGCTTGTCTGATGCACAGATTCAGGCCCTGAATGCCATGGATACCCCTTTCGAATTAAGCTTCAGCATTTATGCGGATGATGAGAGGAATTCGATCTTTCCCAGATGGTCCCCATTTGAAGGCTCCACATTTTTTGATGGTGGCTTTCCCAATCTGGGAGGCAGTGGCCCGGGGGATGCCCTGCAATTTCAACCCGGCAATGCTACGCCACAATATGCCATTGCCCAGAATTTAAGCCTGGACACCATGAACGATTTTGACCCGGCTGCCTATGCCGGTCGAATCAGTGAATTGGCGAGTATCATGAGCGCCAACAGCACCAACCTGGATGCTTTTCATGAACGGGGAGGCAAACTGATTTTTTATCATGGGCTGGCAGATGATTTTATTCCCTATACCAGTTCCATCCAGTACTGGGAGCGCCTGCAAAACCGCTATGGGTCTGACACGCTGGAGGAATTTGTGCGCTTTTACACTATTCCAGGCATGGGTCATATTACCGGCCCCTTCAATGCCCGCCTGTCGACCCTGGACGCCCTAGAAGCCTGGGTAGAACTGGGCCAGGCCCCTGGTGAGCTGGAGGCAGTGGATATCAATCAGGACAGTGCCGGACGGACCCGCCCTGTCTGCCACTATCCGCAATGGCCCCGCTATAATGGCAGTGGTAATCCTGATAGTGCTGACAGTTTCACTTGTGTCGAATAAGCCGTCCAGATAACTTAGCATCGTTTAAAACCAGACAGTTTTTTAAAATATAAAAAAAGATAAAAACCCCCCTAAAATAAATCTGATTTGGAATGGAAGTAATGAGCAAATATCCCTTTCGGGCTGACCATGTCGGTAGCCTGCTGCGCACTGAGAAAGTCAAAACCAGTCGCGAACTCTGGAAGCAGGGCAAGCTGTCAGCCAAAGAATTACGTGAAATAGAAAATGAAGGCATCGCCGAGACGGTCAAAAAACTCGAAGCCACTGGTATGCAGGCCATTACTGACGGTGAGTTTCGGCGTGATTATTTTCACCTGGATTTTCTCAGGGAACTGGACGGAGTAAGCGTTACCGGCGGTATCGAAGCCAACCCCAATGCCAAAGCCGCAGAAGATGGTTTTACGCCTCCTTCCTGCAGCGTCACAGGCAAACTCAAACATGTGAAAGATATTCAGGTGGATGATTACAAGTATCTGAAATCAGTGGCCAGCAAAACACCGAAGGTCAGCATTCCCTCACCCACCATGGTGCATTTTCGTGGCGGCCGGAAGTCAATTGATATTACTTCCTACCCTGACATGGATGAATTTTTTGCTGATCTGGCGGCAGCCTACCGTGAGGAAATTGATCAGCTGTATCAGGCCGGACTGCGTTACCTGCAGATGGATGATACTAACCTGGCCTATCTGTGTGACCCGAAAATGCGGGCCGCGGCCAAGGAACGTGGTGAAGATCCTGATGAATTACCCCGCACCTATGCCGAACTCATCAATTCCGTTATCGACGACCGTCCGGATGATTTGAGTGTGTGCATTCATCTGTGTCGCGGCAATTACCGCAGCACCTGGTTTGCCGAAGGTGGCTATGAACCGGTGGCAGAAATTCTGTTCAAGGAAATCAATGTCGACGGTTATTTCCTGGAATACGATGACGAACGTTCCGGTGATTTTGCCCCGCTGCGTTTTGTGCCGGAACATAAAAGAGTCGTTTTGGGTATCGTGTCGTCCAAGATTGCCGCACTGGAAGATCAGGCCGAACTGGAGAAACGCATCAATGAAGCGGGGCAGTATATGTCACTGGAAAACATGTGCGTCAGCCCCCAGTGTGGCTTTTCATCCACTCATCACGGCAATGATCTGACGCATGACGATCAGTGGCGCAAACTGGAACTGGTAGTCAATACAGCGCGTTCGGTCTGGGGCGAAGCCTGACTGGGAGCTAGTTATTACCTTCCAGGCATTGCTCCAGCCGTTCCAGCGTTTCCATGGCATCCAGAGCCTGCGCCACACTGGCGTTAGGCTCCCGGCCTTCCTTGATGGCGGCAAAGAATTCACGGTCCTGTAGTTCAATTCCGTTCATGGACACATCCACCTTGCTGACATCAATCTGCTCTTCCTTACCATCAAACAGATCGTCATAGCGCGCAATATAGGTGCCGTTATCACAGATATAACGGAAGAAAGTTCCCAGGGGCCCGTCATTGTTAAATGACAGGGACAGGGTACAGATAGCACCATTGGGGACTTTCATGCCAATGGACATATCCATGGCAATCCCCAGTTCAGGATGGTGCGGCCCTTCCAGGGCATACTGCTCAGAAACAACCTGCCCGGTCTGGTACTGGAACAGATCGACTGTATGGCAGGCATGATGCCAGAGCAGATGGTCAGTCCAGCTTCTGGGTTCTCCGAGGGCATTAAGGTTTTTGCGGCGAAAGAAGTAAGTCTGCACATCCATCTGCTGCACGTTCAGCTCGCCGGCCTTGATCTTGTTATGAATCCACTGATGACTGGGATTGAAACGTCGGGTATGTCCCGCCATGGCGACCAGTCCGGTTTCCTTCTGTACCTTGACAATTTCACGGGCATCTTCAATGTTGTCCGCCATGGGAATTTCGATTTCGACATGCTTGCCGGCTTTCATGCACTGAATGGCCTGCTGTGCATGAATCTGTGTCGGTGAGGCAATGATTGCCGCTTCCACACCCGGTTGCGCCAGTGCTTCATCCAGGTCTGACGTATGGTGAGGAATGCCAAACTCTTCTGCCACTGCTCTGGTGCTGTCGGAACTGCCGCCACAAAGACTGACGACTTCGACTCCGTCAATGTTCTTGATTCCATTCAGATGTTTTTTACCAAAGGCCCCCTGGCCTACCATAATAATCTTCATAACAACTCTCTTGCCTGTTTAGTCTTTTGTTCGCTTAAAAATTTCTGTTCAGTGTCTGATTACGCATCATTTTCCAGAACAATCAGACCCGCGCCGGTATTGGATGCAGGCACATGATAATGCCGATAAACTTCTTTGACATTGTCATCCAGCGCGCCACGCATCACCAGCCACATGACCATCTCGATACCTTCGGCGCCGGTTTCCCGCACATATTCTAGATGCGGAATCTTGCGCAGGCGTTCCGGGTCTTTGGACAGATCATCAAGGAAGCGATTATCCCATTCCCTGTTGATCAATCCGGCACGTTCACCATGCAACTGATGTGACATGCCTCCGGTACCCATAATGACCACTCTGGTATCTTCATCATAGGCTTCCACGGCTTTACGGATCGCCCTGCCAAGATTGTAACAACGGTTACCCGTCGGCGGAGGATACAGGACAACATTAACAGCCAGGGGAATGACTTTGAAGGGCCATTTATCGACATGGCCGCAGGTGATGGACAGAGGCACGGTCAATCCGTGGTCGACATCCATCTCATTCATGATGGTCATGTCGAATTCATCCAGAATCAATGACTCAGCCAGATGCCAGGAAAGATTCGCATCTCCCTCCACCACCGGTACCGGTCGTGGTCCCCAGCCTTCATCGGCCGGTTTATACTGCTCGGCAACACCGATGGCAAAAGTTGGAATGCTCTGCAGTGAAAACACCGTACCATGATCGTTATACACCAGTATCACGACATCAGGATCAATTTTCTTTAACCATTCCCGGGCCGGTCCGTATCCATCAAACAGCGGTTTCCAGTAAGGCTCTTCAGTCAGCCCCTGGTCATGCGCAACCCCGATGGCCGGGACATGAGAGGTCCCCAGACCTGCAACTATTTTTCCCATTACTTATGCTCCGATTTACTGCGGTTGCCTTCAACACTACGGCCGCCATCAACCATCATTTTGCGATATTCTTCCTGACTCATGCCGGACATGGCACCGGCCATGTACTGAAATGAAAGACCCAGAGTTGCGCCAAGCTTGGCGGCATAATAAATATTGCCTCCCTCTGCCAGTATCCCGTTGAAGTCTCTTTCAAGGACAACCCGTTTTTGATCATCCGTCAGTGGAAAGCTGTCCAGATATCCAGCCTCGTCAGCCAGAAACTCCTTGCGGTTTTCTTCTTTTAACAGGGACATGAAAAACATGTTCAGATGGTAACCTTTCTGGCAGCGCTTGCGATTAAACAGGTAAGTGCCCGGTATATCTTCATATTGTTCTTCAGTTTCGGATTTCATGGTAATTCTCCATCACTGGCCCGTTGCCAGGACCAGCAACAGACTACATTCAGTTTCATCATAACATGCATAAATTCTGCTGATGAATGTTTGATCCGGTTTGTTTGATTCAGACCAAGCCCAGCTCTTTCTTATAAAATATTATTAATGCGTGGATAAACAGCACGAATATTGTGTTCAAAAATATTGGCTTTTTCCTTATCACTGATTGCCGCATTATCGATGTAACGCTTGGTATCATCGAAATAATGCCCGGTTTCAGGATCAATACCACGAACCGCACCCACCATTTCCGAGGCAAATAAAATATTCTTGTTGGGAATCACTTTCAGTAACATGTCGATACCTTTCTGGTGATACACACAGGTATCAAAAAATACGTTATTCATCAGCAGCTCATCCAGCGGTGGCAGTTTCAGCATATCCGCAAGTCCACGAAACCGTCCCCAGTGATAGGGCACGGCACCACCACCATGCGGAATAATAAATTTAATTTCCGGAAAGTCTTTAGTGACACTGGACTGCATCAGCTGCATGAAAGCCACCGTATCGGCACTCAAGTAATAGGAGCCGGTAGCATGAAAAGCCGGATTACAGGAACCACTGACATGAATCATGGCCGGCACATCAAGCTCGACCATCTTTTCATAAATCGGATACCAGTATTTATCTCCCAGGGGTGGTGAGTCAAAATGCCCTCCGGAGGGATCCAGGTTCAGGTTGCAGCCGACAAAATCAAACTCGGTAACGCAGCGTTCCAGCTCGGCAACGCTGTTATCCAGGGAGGTACCGGGAGACTGTGGCAAGGCACAGGCACCGATAAAGTTATCCGGATATAACTGAGTCACACGGTAAATCAATTCATTGGTGTGCTCTGTCCAGAACTTGCTGGTATAGGCATTACCAATATGCGGACCCATCCAGCTTGCCCGCGGTGAAAAAATGGTACGGTCTGCCCCACGCTCTTTTTGTAGTTTTAACTGCGAATTCTCAAGGCTCTCGCGAATTTCATCATCGCTGATATTGATCTCGCCTTTTTCACCAACATGCTGGGGGTCTTTTTGCAGAGCAGCTTTTTGTGCTTCACGATACTCCCCCAGCGCCTCGGGAGCCGTTGTGTAATGACCGTGACAATCGATAATCATGTGTACTGCTTACCTTTTTATTTATTAAGTATAAATTCCAATAATTTATTTTTTCAGTTTGTAGTATTCATCAAGGTTATCCAGATAAACCAGGCCTTCCTCTTCCAGGCGGGGACGCATGTTGTAGATATCCAGGCCAAGTTCACCCCTGGCCAGCTTTTCACGTTTGGCAATTTCATTGGCTTCACGTTGCTTGCCGCCTTCCAGGGCTTTTTCAGCATTGGCACGTTCTACAATACAGACGCCATCATCATCAGCCAGGACGATATCGCCCGGCACCACATACTGACCGGCACAAACCAGCGGCACGTTCACCGCGCCCAGAGTCGCTTTCACGGTTCCCTTGGCATGGACAGCTCTGGACCAGACCGGAAAGTTCATCTCTTTCAGGTCACGAATATCGCGCACGCCGGCATCAATGACCAGACCGCGGACGCCCCGTGCCTTGCAGGATTCAGCGAGCAAATCACCAAAAAATCCGTCTTCATTTTCAGTCGTCAGGCCGACCACCAGAATGTCGCCGGGTTGACACAGTTCAATGGCCACATGCACCATCCAGTTATCGCCCGGCTGCGCCAGAATCGTGACGGCACTGCCACCGATGCGGGTGCCAGAATAAATCGGGCGCATATAGGGTTTTAACAATCCAACACGGCCCTGAGCTTCATGTACCGTGGCGACACCCAGTTTCGCCAGTTCATCAATCACGGCCGGATCCGCGCGTTCGATATTGCGTACAGCAACGGTTTTCATAGTTTTACCTTACACTTTTCAGTTATTGCTTTTATTCATCAAAGCCATAAAGACGCGCCGGATTATCCACCAGCACTTTGTTTTGCAGCGTTTCGTCTTCGGCAAACAATGGCACCAGGTCCAGCAGGTCGCCATCGTTGGGCATCCAGCGCCGGATATTGGGATGCGGAAAATCAGTTCCCCATAACGTGCGATCCGGGGCAATCTGAATCAACTCCTTTGCAAAAGGTACGGCATCATGAAAAGGCGGACCCTCGGCGGAGATTCGTTCCGAACCGCAGACTTTTACCCACCAGTTATCACGTTGCATGAAATCCTTGAGAATCTGGAAAGCCTCTTGTTCAGTGCCCTGGTCACAGGGAACACGCCCCATATGATCCACCACAATCTCCATATCAAACTGGGCAAAGAAATCCTGGAACTTGATGATGTCTTCTGCATTGACATGAATCACCAGATGCCAGCCCAGGGGCTTGACCCGGTCCAGCACGTTTTTCATCATCTCCAGGTTCGGTGTGCCGCCCAGATGCGTAACAAAATTAAAACGCACGCCACGTACCCCGCCATCATGCAAATCCTGAAAGTCATTATCCGTGAAACTGTCATTGGCAATACAGACACCCCGCCAGGCTCCCTTGCTGGATGCAATGGCATCTATCATGGCGCGGTTATCCGGACCATGGCAACTGGCCTGAACAATAACCGCACGTTCAATGCCAAGAATTTCATGCAAGGTCTTGAGCCTGTCTTTTCCTGCATCCGGCGGCTCATAAGTGCTGGTCGGATGATAGGGAAATATTTCTTTTGGTCCGAAAACGTGACAATGGGCATCACAGGACTTCGGCGGCGCCTTGAAACCCGGCGTACGGGTATTCGGGTCGGGAGGCATGCATGTTTTCTTTTCGCTCATTATAAGGCCTTAAACAACTAGCAAATTACTGGGGCTTATCCCTGCCAGACGGAGGCTGGGATATATACTTCACCGCGGCTTAACAATCGCGCCGTTCTCAACAAACCCGCTTTATGTACCTGTGGAGGATCAACACTGTCATCCAGCTCCAGCACAACGGAAAACTCTCCGCTGGGATGTTCCACTGAATAGGGCTTGCCCGGCTTTGGCAGACTCGCCACACCATCGGCAACGGAACCCGGAATTATACAGGCTGTCGCTACAGACACAGCAGCCAGTACCCCGATGGCTGCATGACAGACGTGTGGAATAAAACTGCGGGTATGTATCAGTCCACCGGCTTTTGGTGCTGCAATAAGCGTCATTTTTGGCACGACTTTATCGCTGACATCACCCAGATTCATTACGGGACCCAACTGCAGGCGGATACTTTCCAGTTTTGCCTTTAGCTCTTCATTACCATTGAGCTCATCACGACTTTCATAAGCACTGACGCCAAGATCTCCGGCCTTGATCAGCACGATCGGCATCCCGTTATCAATACAGGTCACACTAATTCCATTTACCTCATCCACCAGGTTACCGGTAGGCAACAGGGCTCCGGTAGCTGAACCGGCCAGATCCATATAATTACACATGACTGGTGCCGCTGATCCGGGCACACCATCAATACGGGCATCTCCGGCATATTCCACTTTGCCAGCTGGAGTCTGCACAACAACTTCACAGATGGAGCCGCTGTTGGTCATAAAAATTCGGGCCCTGGTTTGCGGACTGTCCGCTTTCAATAAACCACTTTCAATCGCGAAGGGCAGAATCCCGGCGAGAATATTGCCGCAGTTCTGCGTGCGGTCCGTGGTATTGCCGCCTACAACCACCTGTACAAATTCATAATCGAGATCAGCATCCTCTCGCGCTGAAAGGCTGACAATTCCAACCTTGCTGGTAAGCGGATCTGAGCCGCCCAGTCCGTCGATCTGGCGTTTATCTTCACCCCCGACACCACACATGGCAGCCACCAGGACTGCATCTTTAGCTGCCTGATCCTGCGGAAGATCGCTGGCTTTAAAATAAAGGCCTTTCGAACTGCCGCCACGTAGTTGCATGTAGGGGATGGCGGTTTGCATGGATGCTGCTTACTTCAACTGCTCATAAGGCAGGCCGACATACTGCATGGCAATAACCCGCCGGCCTTCTTCATTCTCCAGAAAGAAATTGCGTTCTGAACTCATGAAGCGGTCAAAGGTTTTGCTGTCCAGATCATTGTCCAGAGCCGCATCAACGAAATCATGCAGCATATTGGTCATCCACCAGGAAAATCGTTCACCATGCCAGACACGACGCAGGGCAATGCCTGAATACTGGCTTATGCAGTCACGATCATTTTCCTGATAAACCCGGCACATGATCCGGTACAGGGTAGCCACATCCGAAGCGGCCAGATTCAGTCCCTTGGCACCGGTTGGCGGGACAATATGTGCGGCATCGCCGACCAGGAACATGTTGCCGTACTGCATCGGTTCGCAGACAAATGAACGCAGCGGCGCGATACTTTTCTCGATACTCGGGCCGGTCACCAGATTGGGGACATCCTCGTCCGGAACGCGTTTTTTCAGTTCCTCCCAGAAAGCATCATCCGACCAGTTTTCGACTTTATCGCTCAGCGGAACCTGCAGGTAGTAACGTGAACGCGTATTGGAGCGCATACTGCACAGCGCAAAACCACGTTCACTCTTGCAGTAAATCAGCTCATGATCTATCGGCGGGGTATCACTCAGCAGCCCCAGCCAGCCAAAAGGGTAAACCCGTTCAAACTCGGTACGCTTGTCTTCCGGAATGGTTTTGCGGGAAACACCATGGAAGCCATCACAGCCAGCCACAAAATCACAATCAAGATGGTACTCTTCGCCGCCATTTTTAAAAGTGACATACGGACTGTCTGTCGTCACATCATGCAGGGCAGTATCATCTGATTCGTAATAGGTCGTCTGACCCGAGGCTGCTCGGGCATCCATTAAATCCTTGGTGATTTCTGTCTGGCCATAACAGATCACCACATCGCCACCGGTAAGATTCTTCAGGTCGATACGATATTTTTTTCTGTCAACGGCAATGGCGACACCTTCATGAACCTGCCCTTCACTGTCCATTCGCCCGGCAACACCGGCTTCACGTACCAGATCTGCGAAGCCCTGTTCCAGAATGCCGGCACGGATACGACCGAGCACATATTCCCCGGAAACGCGCTCAATAATGATGTTGTCGATTCCCTGCTTTGCCAGTAACTGACCAAGCAGCAAACCTGAAGGTCCGGCACCAATAATGGCGACCTGGGTCTTTATTTTTTTCATGCTTAATTCCTTACTAACCAATACTTATTGAACAGTCGTGACGCAAGCGAATGAATCCGCTGAATCAGGATCAGGGCCAATATAACGGGATACGGCTGGCCACTGACAGAGCTTCCTGGTGACACCGTGCAGGGCTTCAGGAGCTTCCTGGTTTTCAGCACGAACACTGGCAGTGATAGTGCCGGGAGCTTGTTCATTCTCGACCCAGTTTACCAAAGCAGTTAAAGGGTCAAATTGATCTGGCGCAACGCCTCCTGGGCCGTGTGGCATACCTGGCACAGCATATAATTTCACAAACTCAGTTGCATCCGGATTATTTACCAGTAATTGTTCATACCAGTTCGACGTATCGAGGAAGGAGAATACCGGATCAGAAACGCCATGGAAAACCAGTAATTTACCCCCAGCATTTTCCAGACCGTTAAGCGTTGGATTATCTGCATTTGGCGGAGTCATTAATTCCATGGCAGATTCGGGGTATTCCAGTGAAGTCGCATCAATTTTGGGTGCGTCTTCATCGAAATCAAAATCCAGCAGGTACTGCTCCAGACTTTCCGAATTGCCTTCCAGTGGAGTCGGCGGAGTGGTGAACACCTGCGCCAGTGACCCAGCTCCCATGATGGCGATAATTGGTTGGCCATCCCAGGGCGGAATACCACTTTGCAGTTTCCAGGCTCGCCAGCCACCGGATGCCAGCCCGGTATCCCAGGCCCATTCACTGTAGAGTTGTTCACCGGCACTGTTTTGTGGTCCCGCAAGAATATTACTGAGCGCCGTGACTTTTTCAGCCGGCAGACAGTCATCCGACATACCGGTGTCACAGGACATTATCTCAGGATCGAAACTTGCCTGACAGGCTTTTACATCAAAGATGATGCCGTCCTGCAAGCTGTCATGGCGGTCACAGGCGGCAGTAACATAGTCTGCAACCAGCGCCAGTTCCTCACGGGAAAATGCCTGCTGCAGGGTATCGCTGACACTGCGGAAATTCTGTACATCCCAGGCATGCTGAACAGCGGCCCTGGGCAGATTAAATCCCGGATATCCGGCAATCAGGCCGTCAAACTGTTGCGGCATGCGTTCAGCAGCAATCATGGCATGACGTCCGCCATTGGAAGATCCCAGGCCATAGGTATATTCAATCGGGCTTTGATAATAGGACTCGGTAAGTGTCATGACGACCGGATGCAAAGTGGCAACCGCGTCATAGCCATAATCGCGCCGGGACTCGAATTCCAGACCGAAACGATTGGATCCGGCCAGGCCTGCTTCCGGGTGGGCACTGCCATCATGCCCTGCATCACTGGATACCACGGCAAAACCACGTGCCAGGGCGCTGTCATTGGGAGGCATGACACCCATCCTGCCCAGTGCAGGAACTACCGAGCCGTCATTGCCACCATTAAACTGATGCACGAAACGTCCTGACCACTCATCAGGCAGGTTCAACTCAAAGGAAATGGCATAGGGGTTTCCATCGCTGCCGGTACGCTGATCAATCTGGCCCCGTACCTGGCAATGGGCAACAGGGATTTCATCACTGGCAGGCATGGCCTGTGCCTGGCTGATCACCATACCAGCCGGCGCAAGTTCAGATATCTGTTCACAAGAGACAGGCTCGGCTACAGGGGCCAGCGCCATTGTTTCTGTGGTGTTTTCAGGCTCACCACTACAGGCCATCAGTCCTGCAGCAGCAGTGAGGACAAGAACTGGATTTCGTGTTTTTATTTTAAGCATGTCAAATCTCCCTGGGTAAGGAGGGAAAAGATAGCATAAATCAGTTTAATTCGAGAGGGCGTGGGGAAAGACAAGGAAATACTGGCTGAAAAAAAGGCCTGCTTCAGCAGACCTTTTAATGAGCAGACAAAGTTTTAACTAGAAATTGAGTTTCAGGCCGATATAAGCTGCCCGTTCAGCCGAATTATAATCACTGATCTCCTGATATTCTTCATCAAGCGCATTTTCCACTCTGCCGTATAACTGGAAATAGTCGTTAACACGATAGCTTGCGCTGATATCCAGCACGGCAAAATTATCCAGCGCCACGACTGAACCAAAGACTTCATCAATTGAGTCCCTGGAAATCCGGTAAAAGGCATTGATGTTCAGTCCGTCATCCATGCCGAAATAGGACAGGCCCAGATTGGCTAGCTGTTCCGGGCGACGCAATCGCTGCAGGCCATTTGGCCGCTCAGTGTCATTGTAGGTATAGTTTGCCGAAAAATTAACTGCACTGGATATCATGAACTCGCCGGACAACTCCAGGCCTTTCGAAGAGCTGGTACCGATATCCTGCAGATAGCCACTGAAGGTAGCCAGATCAAATTCAATGGCATCTTCCACATCCTGGTCAAAATACACCGCTTCAAGCTGCCAGCCATGAATGCTTTGATACTCGACACCAAACTCATGGCCCTTACTCTCTTCCTGTTTCAAAGTCACCAGGGAAGCTGGCGGATAGGAAAACAGTCCACTGTTATAGGTAATTTCATAAGGGCTGGGGGCTCTGAAACCAGTCCCGTGTGCTGCCCTGAATTTCAGGCTGGAGCCATCTCCCATTACAAGCAGATAGGCAGCACTCAGGCGGTAAGAAATATTGGTGCCGAAATCGTCATTATCATCATGACGTACACCTGCAGTGAAAAATACCTGCTCGGAAAAGTCACTCAGGTACTCAAGATGCACACCGGTATTGTCTCTGCCAATATCACTGTTTCGTGCTTCTTCCATATCAGCGCCAAACACCAGATCGAATCCGGGTAATTCCCTGGCACTGCCGATATACTCCAGGCGCTTCAATTCCCCTTCTGAGCCAAAACTGAAAGCACCCATGGCAAAACTCTGACGCTCAGTACTGGTGACTGCATATGCCAGCTCATGCGTGAAATCTGTGCTTTCATAACTGAGCTCTGCTCTGGAAGCACTCAGTTCATATTCACTACTGCAATCATGAACAGTCATTACGGAAAAGCAGCCATCAAACTCATTGGCTCCATCAACTTTCCGATGCACCAGGTTCAGACTCAGTTCATCCGACAAATTGAACCCGAGCCGTCCATGAAGAGTCGTATTGTCATAACCGTCATCATCCTGCAGAACATTGTCAGAAACACGCGAATTAAAACCTTCGCTGCTAAAATCACTGGCTGAAACTCCAAATTCAAACTTTTCATTACCTCCATGCAGGCTGCCACTGTATTGCCGGGTATCGAATTCACCCAGCTGGATATCAAGGTCTGCCAGGGTCTCCTGCCCAGCGTTGCGGGAGGAAATATTCACCACCCCTCCGGCATCGGCACCGTATCCCAGGCCCTGGGGGCCACGGAGTATTTCTACCCGCCCGATCTGGTTAGTCAGTAAATGCTCAATTTGCGGTCCGATTTGTGGCAGGCTCGGGTCAGAGAGCCGGATTCCGTCAAGTATGGTGAGGGTTCTGAAATTTTCTTCACCACGAATACGCATGGCAGTCACTTTACCCATGCCGCCGGAGCTGGATACAGCAACGGACTGCGTTTTACGTAAGATGTCGACCAGTGAATTGTTACCATGTCGAAACAAATCCTGTTCTGTCAGGACAGACACCGATGTTCCCAGCTGCCGCTCAGCTTGCGGGATGCGGCTGGATGTAATAATGATTTCTTCTGTTCTTTCGCCCAGTGAATCAGCTTGCTGGGCATGCACCAGGGCTGAGCCCGGACAGAGAAATAGACAAATACACAGTTTCCTTGATACAGACAAATTCAACCCCTTCAAATAAAATTCGATTCCTGTTTTATAAGCAATAACAGAAGCAGGGATTCTATGTGAAAGCGTCAGATAAAAAAATTTAACTTTTCTTAACTGTTCATAAACGGTTCTAATGATGCCTGGAAATGAATTCTGTAAGAGAATGCAATTCAATTTGGAGCCTTGATCATCACATGCCGATATTGAATTTTCACAAGACTTAACTGATGTCGACTCTGCATAAAATAATAATCCTCACACACCGTTACGTCGGCATTCCAATCAGCATTCTTTGCATCATCTGGTTTTTTTCAGCTTTCGTCATAATCTATACCGGTGGCATGCCAGGTGTTAGCGAGAATATGCGCATTGATGCTGCCGAAGCTCTGGACTTCGAACGAATAAGGCTTGACCCTGTTGATGCAGCCAGACAAGAGGGCAGCAATCAGACTCCCATTCTCAGAACTTTTCTGGGCAGGCCGGCCTACTTCTTTGCTGGCAGGGGTCTGCCGACCAATGTGGTATTTGCTGATAACGGCGAGACGCTTGATGAAATATCTACGCAACAGGCCAGGCAAATCGCCAGTGAGTTTCTTGATATTCCAGCAGAACTGTTCAGCGATGTCGAAATAGTCGAAGCTATTGATCAGTGGACAGTCGGAAAAAACCTGCGTATGCCGCTGTACAAGTTTTATATACAGGATGAACCCGGAACTCAGGTCTATGTTTCTCCCAGCACATTTGATCTTGCTGTTTATACCACCACACAAAGCCGTGTACTGGCCTGGCTTGGTGCCATCCCTCACTGGTTTTACCTGACTTCGTTACGCAGCAATCCTCCCCTGTGGTTTGATGTCGTCGTCTGGACTTCAGCAATCGGCTGTATCCTGACAATTCTGGGCCTGATCCTGGCATTCACCCGCTTTCGTAAAAATGTTCGCCCTTTCTCGCTGCAACGCGCTATTCCCTTTGTCGGCATGATGCGCTGGCACTATATTCTGGGTGCGGTTTTCGGCATCAGCACACTGACCTGGATCTTCAGTGGTCTGCTGTCGATGGACCCTTTTGAATGGGGCACCGTCCGTAATGAGATTAATATTGATGAAACAGTCTATAACACCCGACCAATGGAGCTGGGTGCCTTTTCCAGCATCCGGCAGCTAAGCCGGATGGCTCCTGCTGAAGGCGAGATTAAGGAAGTCAGCTTCAGCATGATCCAGGAACAAGCCTACTATCAAATCACCAGCAGCACCGTTATCGCCCCGCTCAGCAATAAGAGAGAGCGCTTGAGCCAGCCCTACTTTGCCGACAGTCAATCCAGTGCTGATTCAGTACTCGTGCATGCCGACAGCCTGCAGGAAAAAACGGGGTTTGACACCGCAACCCTGATTGAGCGCCTGGAAAATTTTACGCCCAATGCTGATATCTATGAATCTGCCCTGCTGAATGACTATGACGATTATTATTATTCTCGAAACAATCAGCTACCTTTGCCGGTTCTGAGAGTGAAATTTGACGACCCGCTGGATAGCTGGGTATACATTAATCCGCAACGCAGTGAGTTACTCAGTCTGCTTGATCGCACGAACCGTCTCAATCGCTGGTTGTATAACGGCCTGCACAGCCTGGATTTTGCTTTCTGGTATCACAAACGTCCGCTCTGGGATCTGGGGTTGATTATTCTGCTGGCCGGCGGACTGGTTCTTAGCATACTGGGATTTTATTTGGGTTGCAGGCGACTAAAGCAGGATTTAAGCAGCCTCTTTTTTAAAACCGGGTAATTCCCTCTCTCCTGAATGCAATGAAATCGTTATAATGGTCGGATATCGTCTGCAACACTTAATGCAAACTCTGGACGCAATTAATGACTGACAAGGACAAAACGCAATTCACCAATTCACTGGCTGAAAAAATCAACCGCTTCAAATCACTGGCCCGGGATTTTCGCCTGGGTAATGCTTCTGCCGAACAGGAAATTCGCCTGCAGGCTGGTGCATTAACTGAAGAGGCAAAGCAATTAGCCCTCAATGAAATAGTTCAGGCAGCGCAGGCGGTTGAAAAGGCCGGAGAAAATGAGCTGATCACGAGACTGGCCGGCCTGACCAAGCTGATGGCGGCCGGTGATAATACAACTGCCCCGCAACAGGAGCCTGGCATCCTGATTATTGAAGAAGACGCCCAGCTTGCCGAGCAATTCGCCAATGCGATCAGGGGCCAGTTCATAGATGACCCGATCAGTATTGCCAGCACAAACAAGGAAGCGCAAGAGCTGCTGCTGAAACAGCCCTTCTCAACTATCCTGCTTAGCCTGATCATGCCGGACGGCGACGGTCGGGAACTCCTGCATGACATCAAGTACGAATATGCCCTGCCCGCCTCGGTTATTGTGCTTTCCCCTGTCAATAACGACAAGGTAAGGGTTGAATGTATGCGACTGGGAGCTGAAAAGTTTCTGCTCAAACCGGTTAACGTGAATGAACTTGCCAGCCTGGTTAAGAAGCTGCTGAAAAAATTTGAAAAACAGGAACTGTCTCTGGTGCCTATCGGTAGTGAAGCAGCTGCAGAAGAAGATATTGAGTACGCACCGATTGAGAAAAATGAACAGCAGCAGGTCAGTGTCCATGGTCAGAAAATCCTGCTGGTCGAAGACGAACCCATGCAGGCCAATCTGACCAAGATACGCCTGACCAAACAGGGCCTGACAGTTGTCCATGCCAAAGATGGTAAGGAAGCGCTGGAATTATTAAAGCAGGATCGATATTCCCTTGTAATTCTGGACATCATGATGCCGGTGCTGGATGGTTTTACCGTCCTGAAAGTGATTCGCAAGGATCAGAAACTGCAGTCTACCCCGGTGATTATTGTCTCCGGCATGGGTAGCGAAGACGATATCATCCAGGGCTATGATCTTGGCGCGACGGATTACATTCTCAAACCTTTTTCCCCGGTTCATTTGATTGCCCGGGTCAAGAGTCTGCTGAAGGATTAGTTTTTCTTTTAATTTTCTGCAAAAAAAAGGCTTGCCGAAGCAAGCCTTTTTAATAACAGTCGGATGACTTTTACTGTCTTACATTGACATGCCCTGAATCACTGCCAGAGACTGCATGACGTTCTCTTCAGGAGACACGCCACCAACCACTGCAGCTATAGAACCATCAGTGTTCACCACAAAAGTGGTACGCTCGGCAAAACCGTGACCAATTTCCACACCACGGGTATCCAGCATGCCATCACGTCCGGCAGCGACATCCAGATCATAGGATTGCGCAATGCTGCCGCTTTCATCAGAGACAACTGGCAACTCACCGGCACAGTATTCCGGATCGGCAGAGAAGTCATTCAGGCGTTCGATGCTGTCCAGTGATACACCAACCACCGAGGCACCAGCTTCACGGAAGCGATCCATGTTATCAGCAAAAGTTTTAGCCTGAATATTACAGCCACGGGTAAAGGCTGAAGGATAAAAGTAAACTACTGTCGGACCATTATTCAGGGAGTCCTGTAAAGAGTAGGTAAACTCCTGACCATCAAGTGATGCCTGGGCCGTAAATGTAGGGGCAGAATTGCCTTCTTCCAGTGCTGCAAAGCCCGGAAGCGCAATCAGGCCTGATACTAGCGAGGCTAGCAGGAATGATTTTTTCATGGAAATCTCCTTTTATAAATTCTTTTAAAGAAATCTGAGAGTAAGCTTATTATTGCTTTTAATTTGTAGATCAAGCTCAATACTAATGACTTGTGGACAACAGAGCAATCCAATAAAGCGTTTAAATAAAACCATAAAATTAATAAGGATATTCAACCTTATTGACTCCCTGTAAGCATAGTCATTACCATCAGCAGCACATAGCCAAAGGAAAAATCATGAATAAGGTCCTGTTATTTGCTTTTATTTCAGCCATGCTCATTGCCTGTAGCGAGAGCGGCACTGACAACAACTCCAGCGTTACAGGCGATGTGCAAGCAATCCTGGCCGGTCTGGATCCCACTGTTGATCCGGAATCCACCACCTATCGTTCACTGGATAATCGGGCGCTGGACCTGGAAGTGTTTGCCGGCAAGAAGATTTTCGTCAATTTCTGGGCGACCTGGTGCGCCCCCTGTATTGAGGAAATACCTTCCATCAATCGTGCTGCCGACATGCTTGCGGCAGAAGATTATGTTTTCCTGTTTGCTTCCGATGAGGATATAGACACCATTTCCCTGTTTCTGGATGAGCGAGGCTTCGACGGCAATTTCATTAAGCTGAACCCCTTTTTCGCAGCCTACGGGATCAGTGCAGTTCCAAGCACCATTCTGGTCGATGAAAGCGGTGAGATCGTCCAGTCCTGGCTTGGAGCCTATGAATGGGACAGTCCGGAGATGATTGCTGAAATCCGCGACGCAAGCAATCCCTGAAAAATTCACCACTCAAGAAAAAGGCTTGCCGAAGCAAGCCTTTTTCTTCTCTCCTTTGCCTTGGTTTACTGCATGGATCGCAGCATCCAGGCGGTCTTCTCGTGCAGAACCATTCGGTCTGACACCAGTGAAATGGTTGATTCGTCTTCTGCTTCCTGAGCCAGCGGCAAAACTTCCCGGCAGGTTTTTACGACCTGCTCATGAGCCCGCGTGAGAGTCAGCAGCATTTCTGCAGCCTCTGGCACGCCATCCACTTCCTGTATCTGGGATAACCTGGCAAATTCCTTGTAGGTGCCAGGGGCATGAACACCCAGCGCACGAATACGCTCGGCTATCTCATCCACAGCGGTCGCCAGCTCGGTATATTGTTCTTCAAACATCAGATGCAGTTCCCTGAATTGCGGACCGGTAACATTCCAGTGGAAATTATGAGTCTGCAGATACAGGGTGTAGGAATCTGCCAGCAGTCGTTTCAGGCCCTCGGCTACCTTTTCCCGGTCTCCGGTTTTAATTCCTATATCAATGTTTGGCATATTCATTTCAATAATCATCCTTTGCTATTAATTTTCACTGTTAATACTAGCGCCTTTCCGGAAATCGGTATAATTGATTATTTTTATGGTATTAATAGGAAAAATAGATAGTAGTACTGACTGCGACAAGTGTTTGCAAGATTGACCTGAGGGGCCAGGATTGGTCTAATATGCGGCCTTCTACCTGGGTGCAGGCAGGCGCCAATGCAAGACACTCTGGCTTGTGTCTTGTGAGGGAATCCGCAAAGGATTCGACATAAACACAGTTTCACTTGTTTGGGGTGTAGCCAAGCGGTAAGGCAACGGACTCTGACTCCGTCATGCGTAGGTTCGAATCCTACCACCCCAGCCATTTCCCTCAGGCGAATTGAACTTTAACCTGTGTCCCCTTCCCTGACTCACTGTCAATTTCGATCTGCCAGCCAAAACGATCACAAATCCGTTTCACCAGATTCAAGCCCAGTCCGGTGCCGTCTTTTTTGGTGGTATAGCTGCGATCAAATACATGCGGCAAATCTGCTTTGGGAATCCCACTGCCGGTATCCCTGATAAGCAATTGAGCATTTTCCAGCACAATACAGATTTCTCCCTCTGCAGTATGCTCAATGGCGTTCCGGAGTATATTGCTGACCATGATTCTGACAATGCTGTCTGGCTGGGAAAGCTGCAGGTTTTCCTTTATATCCTGAGTCAAGCTGATGTGTTTTTCTTGCAACAGCCCTTCATTATCTTCACACAGTGACTCAATGATGTATTTCAGGTCAGCTTTCTCAGTCTGTTCAATCGTTGAGCTGTCTTCGCGTGAAAGAAACATGGTTGCTTCAATAAATGCATGCATCTCCCCACAGGCACGTTTGATGCGCGCCAAAGCCCGTTTTGATGCAGGGTTCTGCTCCTGCGCATCCAGTACATCAAGCGCACCCATCATTACTGACAGTGGGGTGCGTAATTCGTGGCTGGCTGCAGCCGTAAATGAGCGTTCCCGTTCAACGAACTGGTCCAGTCTTTCCAGATAACGGTCGAAGGCAGAGGCAATCAAGCCGATCTCATTGCCCTGATACTCGGCGGACAATCTCACGTTGCGTTGCTTTGGCTGAATACCCGAAACCCGTTCGGTCAGTGAAGTAACCGGCGCAAGCACTACTCTGGAAGCCTGCCATCCCATAAAATATGGCTGCCAGAGCAACAAATCCGATACCGTAGGCAAGCAGTTCAAGAGTACGGTGCTCCTGATTTTCCCACTCGGTAATATCATAGCTTAGAAATATCTTATCGCCATCGCGGTTTGCGACTTCAACCTGATAATAATTTTCACCGACAGTAATGCTGTGATGTGACCCCTCTTCAAGGCTGCGAAATTCTGCTGGCACGCTCGCGGTAGTTGAATCAAAGTAGAAAGTCCAGTTTTCAAATAATGCTGCCTCGGAAAAAGCGTCATTATCCAGTTGCTGCGACAATACCTGTAACTGATCACGGACCATGTCACCAAAGATTACGGCTTCCAGTTGTTGCTTGATAAGAATCACGCCACCGGCAAACAGGGTGCTGGTCAGGGTCACGATAACAACAAGGGCCAATATGAGTCTTGACCGTAAACTGGTCTTACTGATCATCATCTTCCCCTTCATCAAACAGCCGGTATCCCGCGCCATGAACAGTATGGAGCAGCTTTCTGGAGAAGGGTTTGTCGATGATATTTCGCAAACCATAGATATGTGTCCGCAATACATCATTATCCGGCAGCATATCTCCCCATATATGCCGCTCCAGTTCTTCCCGGCTGACTACCCGGTTGGAGTGCTGCATCAGGATTTCAAGCAGTCGTCGCTGGATCGGATTGAGTTCAAGCTGTTGATCTTCGCGCTCTGCTTTCAGTGTTTCAGGGTTATAACTCAATGATGCAACTTTATATATTCTGCCTGTCGGCTGGATCGTAGTCCGTTTGACCAGAGCCTGCAGGCGGACTTCAAGTTCCTTTACTGAAAAAGGTTTAACCAGGTAATCATCGGCTCCGGCACTGAAGCCTTCAAGTTTATCTTCAAGCTGATCCCTGGCAGTCAACATCAACACCGGTGTATTGATCTTGCCCCCCTGGCGTAATTTCCGACAAAGGGTAATGCCATCCATACCCGGCAACATAAGATCCAGAACAATCACATCATAAGTCTTGGTAATGGCCAGGTGCAGCCCTCCCAATCCATCTGCGGCAAAATCCAGGGTATGACCAAGCGGCTCAAGGTAATCGGCGATGTTTTCGGCAATATCCCGGTTATCTTCAATAATTAAAATATTCATGCAATCCGCATCAGCTTAAAACTTAATGAGAGATTCCTTAATTCTGGCATAACAAATATGCTTATGCCGTAGAAAAAATGTCAAAAATTTGTCAAATGCCTTTTTCACCGGCCAGGAACCCGTGAATTATTGACCAGGATCAATTTCATGCTATTTCTTTTGATTTTCGACAAAACACTTAACTAACTTTGACATTTTTTTGACAAGCACTCACTACAATGCCACCTGTCGATTCAAAGAAAAGGACTGCAAGGTGAGCATGAAACGAAAAATGACATTATCCTGTGGCAGCATATTAATGCTGCTTTTGACAGTGTCTGCTGTGCAGGCTGCACAGGGCGACCACGAAGCATTGCAAACCAGCTCCACTATCCTTTTTAGTGAAATATTCAACAGTGCCCTGGAAAATGCACCGGAAATACTGGAAAGGGATGTGCGTCAGCAACAGGTTAGCAGCTATGACGCCATTGCCGATAACTGGTTTAACGGACGCCCGCAGTTATCACTGAGTTACTACGATGACCGTACTTTTGATGATCGTGGTTATCGTGAAATTGAGTATGCGATCCAGTTACAACTCAAGCGCCCATCTGAATGGGGCAATGGCAGATTACTGAGTGACGCCTATTCCGAACAGTTCAGCACCTGGGAAAACTCACTGCGTCACTACATAGCCGGTCGCGTGAGAAATGTTCTGGCCAACATCAGTGAGGCTGAAGCTGCGCTGGCCCTCGAGCGTGAAGCAACACAGAATGCCGAAGACCTCGTCACTATAACCCGGCAGCTACTTGATTCCGGTGAACTTGCACGACTTGACCTGTTACAGGCTGAAAACCTCCTGCTCCAGCAACGCCGTACCGAGCTGGAAACTGAAGCACTGCTGGTTGATGCAGAGCGGGAATATGAAGTCCTGACCGGGATGCAAACCAGACCCGACTATCTGTACACGGAAACACTGAGCGCCCAGGAAGATATTTCTGTCATGCATCCTCAGCTTCTGTATCTGGCTTCTGACATAGAACTGGCGGAAGCCCGGTATCAATCAGCTTTGGCTTCTGCCAAAGGCAGTCCCGTTATCAGTCTGGGTAGCAGACGACAGCGCAGTGACGGCCTGATGCCCTATGAAGACAGCATTGCCCTGTCACTCAGTATTCCTTTTGGGGCCCGTAATGTTGTTAACAGCCAGGCCAGTTCGGTGCAGCGGGACAAGACAGACGCAGAAGTACTCTACCAGAATACCTGGCGCAATCTGAATCAGGCACTGCATGAAGTTGAGCATGAATTATTCATTACTGAAGAGAGCATCATTCTTGCTGAGCAGCAACTTGAACTCAGTGAACAACGCTGGCAGATGTCACGCACAGCTTTCACCCAGGGTGAAATCACTCTGACCCAGATCATTCTGGCTCTGCAGGAAGTCCTTGCCGCTCGCAAAGAAAGCGAACTTCTTGTCTTAAAGCGCGAGCGACTTATCACCGAATTTAACCAGACCATTGGAGTCATGCCATGAAACTGTTTAAAACTGTAAGCTTCTTCCTGCTGGGCAGCATTATGCTGATCCCTTCGCAGGCTCAGGAAATCATTCGCCTGAATGACACTGATATCGCAACACTCGGCATCATGCTCAGCCCGGTCAGGAATATTGACAACAGCATCGGTGACAGTTTCCCCGCAACTGTTGTCAATTCACCGATGACGACTTCCATGCTCAATATCCCCTATGCCGGAATTATACAAAGCTGGCTGGTCGAACCTGGGCAAAGTGTTGAACAGGGTGATGCCCTGGTCATCATCCAGAGCCAGGAATTACTGGGTTTGCAAAACGAGTGGAATGCAGCCCGTTATGAGCTTGAACAGTTTCAGTTTGAAATGGAAAAGGACCGGATATTGCTGGATCAGGGCATAATTTCAATGCAACGCCTGCGGCAGACACAACGTAATTTCCAGCAGGCACAAAGTGCCCTGCAGATTCTTGAATCCAGGCTGGCACTGGCAGGATTCACGACAGAATCCCTGGTGGCACTGGAACAAGATAATGCACAAGCGGGTAGCTATACCTTGCGCAGCCCGGCACAGGGTACTGTCGACCATTTGATGTATTCAGTCGGCTCCTATGCAGAAAGTAACACGCCCATAGCCAGTATCGGCAGTCAGCAACGCTGGATCAGTGCGGAAATTCCGGCGCGTGCCGCTACAAGACTATCTCCCGGGCAGGTGCTCAGGTTACAGGGGGGCAACACGCCTCTGACCCTGCGCCAGAAAGACAGTGAAATTGATACGCAATCCCAGACTGTGGGCATACTGGCCAGCTTCAATGCAACAACTGATTATATGGTTGGCCAGGTAGTGACACTGATTATTCCGCCGGATGAAAACGGCGTACACATTCCGGGTGATGCGGTAATCCACAATGGCAATGACACTGTCGTCTATGTACGCAACGCTGAAGGCTTTGAAGTGCGGTCTCTGCAATTGCGCCCTGCCGGTGCTGATTATGTTGCAGCCAGCGGTATTATTCCTGGTGAGCAGGTGGTCATTCGCGGCGGCGCTATCCTCAAAGGCATTCAGCTGGGACTCGGAGGCGAATAATGTTCACTCAACTTATCCAGTTTTCCCTGAGCCAGCGCCTGATGATCTGCCTGCTGGCAATCATACTGACCGGGTTTGGCGTGCGCGCCATGATGAATCTGCCGATTGATGCCTTTCCGGATATTTCTCCTACCCAGGTGAAAATCATTATCAAGGCACCCGGCATGACCCCGGAGGAAGTGGAAACTCTCATTACCCAACCAGTGGAAGTGGAACTGCTGGGCATCCCGCAACAGGATATTCTGCGCTCCATCACCAAATATGCCTTAAGCTCCATTACCCTGGATTTTGAAGAAGGTACCGATATTTACTGGGCGCGACAGCAGGTTGCAGAAAGGCTGAACAATGTCTGGGAAGATCTGCCTGCTGGAATCAGTGGCGGACTGGCGCCGATGAGTACGCCACTGGGGGATATGTTCATGTTCACCATCGAAAGTGAGGAGTTGAGCCTGGAAGAAAAACGCTTTCTGCTGGACTGGACAATCCGGCCTGCCCTGCGCACCGTGCCGGGAGTTGCTGATGTGAATTCGCTGGGTGGATTTGTAAAAACCTATGAGGTCATGCCGCGTCGGGAAATGATGGTGAGTCTGCAAATCAGTAATGAGGATATTATTGAAGCACTCAGCATGAATAACCAGAATGATGGTGCCGGCCGTATTGACCAGGGCGAGGAAGCCATTCTGGTTCGGGTCGCTGGCGCCATCGGTTCCTTCAGTGATATTGGTAATATCCAGGTTATCAATGCTGCCGGTGAGCATATTCCCCTGTCAGAAGTCGCGAGGATATCAACCGGTTCTCTCGAGCGTTATGGCAGTGTAACAGCCGATGGTACCGCCGAGGCCGTTCAGGGGCTGGTCATTGGTCTTCGCGGCGCCAATGCCAGAGAAGTTGTCGCCGGTGTTGAAAGCAAGCTGGAAGAATTACAGGCGACATTGCCGGAAGGGACCACAACACAGGTGTTTTATAACCGCAGTGTGCTGATCGAGGGTGCTGTGGGGACGGTAGGCAAAGCGCTGATTGAAGCCGTTGTCCTGGTCATCATTCTGCTGGGACTGTTTCTCGGCAATATCCGTGCTGCCCTCACTGTGGCAATCGTATTACCCATGTCCGCACTGGTGACTTTCATCATGATGAACAGCATGGGCATGTCCGCCAACCTCATGAGTCTGGGAGGACTGGTCATTGCCATCGGCATGCTGGTTGATGCCTCGATTGTGATTGTTGAAAACATCGTGTCATCCCTGGCCCAACGAACTGAAGGACAGAAATCCCTGCCCCTGTTGCATATCGTCTTCAGGGCAGTCAAGGATGTTGCCGTCCCGGTGACTTCCGGAATTCTGATTATCATCATTGTATTCCTGCCCCTGCTGACGCTGGAAGGTCTGGAAGGCAAACTGTTCGGCCCGGTGACCTTGACTATCGTGTTCGCCCTGATCGGTTCACTGGCCTTGTCCCTGACCCTGATTCCGGTAATCGCTTCCTTTGTAGTAAAAGCGGATGCCCATAAAGAACCCTGGCTGAGCCGTACCCTGCATAAAATTTATGGCCCGTTACTGGACTGGAACCTGGCGAGACCGCAGTACCTGCTGGGTTTTGCCACCGCATTACTGATTCTGACAGTCGCTCTGTTTCCCTACGTCGGCAAGACCTTTATGCCCACCATGGACGAAGGGGACATCATTATTCAGCTTGAGTCTGTACCTTCCATTAACCTCGAAACTACAACCCGTATGGTGCAACAGGTTGAACGTGCCATTATGGCGGAAGTTCCTGATGTTACCCGGGTAGTCTCCCGCAGC
Organism: Gammaproteobacteria bacterium UBA5109; assembly: GCA_002414385.1. Lineage (GTDB taxonomy): Bacteria > Pseudomonadota > Gammaproteobacteria > Pseudomonadales > Pseudohongiellaceae > UBA5109. Next base: position 20,103 of record DHZH01000003.1, on the reverse strand, counting down.
GGTTCGGATGAAATCGGTATGGACCCGATGGGCCTGAATGAAACCGATATGTTTTTGCAGTTAAAACCGACAGACCAGTGGCTGGCTGGCAGTAAAGAGGAACTTGAAGATCAATTACGCAATGTGCTGGCCCGTTTTTACGGGATCAATTTCGGTTTTACCCAGCCAATTGATATGCGCGTCTCGGAAATGCTTACCGGTTCCCGCGGCGATGTGGCAATCAAGCTGTTCGGCAATGATCTTGAGCAGCTTAATACTTATGCCCAGGAAATTGCTGCGACCATTGAAACCATTCCCGGCAGTATTGATACCGTGGCTACCATCAACGAAGGTGCGCAGTACCTGCAGATCAATGTTGACCGCTATCGTGCCGGACAACTGGGTATCAATGCAGAGGAATTGCAGACCCGCCTGCGTTCGGAAGTTGAAGGTCTGAATGTTGGCAATGTTATTGAAGGCGGAGCCCGGGTTCCGCTGGTAATACGCTACAATCGTTTACAGGGTGATGGCCTTGAATTGATGCGCAACAATTTTATCAATCTGCCCGATGGCACGGTTATTCCCCTCTCGGAAATCGCGCAAATTGAAAGAGTCGAAGGCCCGGTCAGTATAAACCGTGAATCCGGACAGCGCTTTGCCGTTATTCGTACCAATGTGGAAGATCGTGACCTGGTTGGTTTTGTCGACGAAGCCAGAAATGCTGTTAACAACTCGGTAGATCTGCCCGAAGGCTATACCGTTGAATGGGGAGGTGAATTTGAAAACCAGCAACGTGCTGCTGCCCGGCTTGGTCTGGTAATTCCGGTTGCGCTGGCCCTGATTGCATTCATTCTGTTTCTGACTTTCCGCTCAATCAAACAGACTCTCATCGTACTTTCGAATATCCCATTTGCCCTGACTGGTGGTGTGATTGCCCTGTGGCTTACCGGTGAATTCCTGTCGGTGCCGGCTTCCGTCGGGTTTATTGCACTGTTGGGGATTGCCGTACTTAATGGAGTGGTAATGATGTCCCATTTTAATCATCTGCTCGCCAAGGGCATGGAGATTTCCCAGGTTGTGCGTGAAGGGGCTATGCGCAGGCTGCGTCCGGTCATGATGACTGCCACTATCTGTGCCTTTGGACTGGTGCCCTTACTGCTGGCAACCGGTCCCGGTTCGGAAATTCAAAAACCATTGGCCATCGTAGTAATCGGCGGACTGATCAGCTCTACCCTGCTGACATTATTCCTGTTGCCAGTGATATACCGGCGTTTCCATCGCACACCACACATGAGGACAAGCTGATGCAGACTTTACTGGTGTTGAATATCAATCCGGAGCTGGAAGAAGAACTGGTAGATTACCTGCTGGCTCAGCCGAAGGTTTCCGGCTTTACGTCTTACCATGTACATGGTCATGGTGCTTTCCCGGACATGAGTCTTGCCGAGCAGGTCACTGGTCGGCGCAAGCGGATTCAGCTGGAAGTCATGCTTGATAAAGTCGATGTCAGTACCACCCTTGGCGGGCTCAAAACAAAAGTTGGAACCGATATTGTTTACTGGGAACAGGCTATTTCCAATTCAGGCAGGATAGACTGACTACGGATATAAAACCATCCACTATATCTGATAATCAATATAATCCGGATCCTGTCGGGCCCGCTCATAACGCCGCTGCAGCAGACCCTGTATTGCCTGATGCTGGGACAGGAAAACCTGTCCGTTCAGATGTTCCAGAAAGGAAGTATTTTTCAGGCTGTCCATTACCGGGCCCTTTACTTCTGACAGATGAAAGCCAATACCCAGATCCTTCAGGTATTGATTCAGAGCCTCAAGAATTTCCAGCGCACTGACATCTATTTCATTGATTGCCGTACACATCAGGATAATATGTTTTAGATCTTCACTGTCGGCGATTCGTTTTAAAATCTGGTCTTCCAGATAAGTTGCATTGGGGAAATACAGGCTTTCGTCGAGACGCAGCGTGAGAATGCCAGGGTGGGTAATAACCGTATGCCGGTCAACATTACGAAAGTGTTCGGTCCCCGGAATCTGACCAACCTCGGCAATATGCGGACGGGAAGTTTTATATAAGTGCAGAAAGATTGAAATCAGCACACCGGACAGCACGCCCATTTCCACCCCGGCCAGCAGGGTAATAACAATGGTGGCAAAGACTGCCATGAAATCAGATTTTGCATACTTCCAGGTACTTTTCAGGACGCCAAAATCTATCAGACCGGAAATGGCGACAATAATAGTGGCGGCCAGGGTCGCATTTGGCAAAAAGGCCAGCGCCCCGGTCAGTGTCAGGGTTGCAATGGCAATAGCAATCGCAGTCATGAAACTGGCCAGGGGAGTTTCGGCACCGGCATCAAAATTCACCACGGAACGCGAAAAACCGCCGGTCACGGGGAAACCACCGGAAACCGCCGAGCCGATATTGGCTGAACCCAGACCGATCAGTTCCTGATTCGGATTGATTTTCTGGCGCCTTTTCGCCGCCAGCGTACGGCCAACCGATACCGACTCCACATAACCAATGATGGAAATCAGAATTGCCGGCATAATCAGATCCACCCAGGTACCATTGCTGAAATTCGGCAATACCGGAGAAGGTAATCCGGCAGGAATCTCACCAACCAGTGCCAGACCATAATCCCCCAGGGTAAAGGCATAAGCCACCACCGAACTGAGCAGAATGGCAAGCACCGGGGCAATGCGGGGAATCAATTGCAGGGCCGGAACCGGACCTGCCAGGGCTGTCAGGCGACGTTTCAGGCCACGACGCGACCAGTACAAAAATGCCAGCACCGAAAAACCCAGTGCCATGGTTACCAGATTAACGTCCGCAATATTGGTCAGCAAGGTTTCGCCAAGATCAATCAGGTTATCACCGCTGGCCTGGATTCCGAGGATATGTTTAAGCTGGCTGAAGCCAATAATAATTCCTGAGGCCGTGATAAAACCCGAGACCACTGGATGGGACAGAAAATTGGCAAGAAAGCCGAGCTTGAGCAAGCCCATGAGAATCAAAAACACACCGGACAGAAAAGCCAGCATGATGGCTGCGTTCAGATAATCCAGATCATTTTCCACACCCAGGTTGCCAATGGCAGCAGCCGTCATCAGCGATGCAACAGCAACCGGCCCGACCGAGAGAGTACGGCTGGTGCCGAAAATGGCATAAAGTATCAGTGGCAGGATACTGGCGTACAGCCCCACCTGCGGCGAGACTCCGGCCAGCAAGGCGTAAGCCAGTGACTGCGGAATCAGCATCATGGTAACAATGACTGCAGCAATCAGGTCGCTGCTGAATTGTCCACGATTATAGTCTTGCAGCCAGCGCAGACAGGGAAAGATTCTTTCCAGATATTGTTTTTGCATCAGGCGTCTAATCCTTGCCTGGCGACACCATCCATTCTTTTCCTTTCAGCATGCCATCCCAGTAAATTTTAGGCATCACTTTCTCTTTCAGGAACCAGGCCTTCCTTGTCGCCTTTGTACCTTTTAGTAAAAACGGCGGAAAAGTGGGCAAGAGTTTGCCACCATAGCCGAATTCAGCAAGTACGATTTTGCCGCGCTCCACCGTCAGCGGGCAGGCCCCATAGCCATTATAATCATACATTTTCGTATCTCCCTGCATACTGTGCAGGAGATTGGCAGCCACGATGGGTGCCTGGACCCGAACGGCGGCAGCAGTCTTCGCATTCGGCGTATTGGCTGCATCACCAAGTGCCCAGACATTGGCAAAGCGCTTGTGCTGTAAGGTCTGCTGATCCACCTCAACCCAGCCGGCCTCATCTGCCAGCGGAGAATTCTCAATAAAATCCGGAGCCTTCTGCGGCGGAGTAACGTGCAGCATGTCAAAGGTCTTTTCCACCAGTTCCGCTTCGGTATTTTCCCTGCTGACGGAGAACCAGGCTTTGTGTGCTTCGCCATCCACTTTCACCAGGTTATAGCCGTAATTCAGGGCGACCTGATACTTGTCCATATATTCCTGCAAGGCTGGCACAAATTCCTTGACCCCGAACAGTACGGCCCCGGCATTACAGAACTCAAGCTTGATGTCCTTGCCGAGCAAGCCTTGCTTGAGCCAGTAGTCAGCGGAAAGATACAGGGCTTTCTGTGGTGCTCCCGCGCACTTGATCGGCATGGGCGGTTGCGTGAATATCGCCGTTCCTGATTTAAGTTTTTGCACCAGATCCCAGGTATAGGTTGCCGTATCCGGTGAATAGTTGGATGTCACCCCGTTTTTACCGAGCGTTTCTTCCAGGCCCTCAACAGCAGACCAGTTCAGAACCAGCCCCGGACAGACTATCAGTTGCTGATAAGCCACACGTTTTCCGGAATCAAGCAAAAGGTAATTACTTTCCGGCGCAAAAGACTCTACGGCTGACTTGATCCATTTGACCTGCTTCGGCATCACCGAACTCATGCTGCGACGGGTCTGCCCGAGGGTAAAGACACCTCCACCCACCAGGGTGAATCCGGGCTGATAAAAGTGACTCTCCGCCGGATCAATAATGGCAATATCCAGTGAGGAATCCCTCTTCAGCAAACTGGATGCTACTGAAATACCCGCAGCGCCGGCGCCAACAATCAGCACCTGAAAATTTTGCTCACTTACCCGCTCAGGTGATTGCGTTTGTTGTGTCTCATCCGGCGCTGAATAATCTTCTATGATTGCGGAAAACTTTTGCGGAAATGTTTTGAAATCAAAACCTGCCTTCTGGGCAGCATCCATTACTGCAGTCAGTGATTCTCCCTGTTTTATCTGCATCAGGCTCCAGAGTGTCATGGAACGTAATCCGCTGCGGCAGAATGCATGAACTGGTTTGTCTGCCCCGGAAAAGATCTGTTCAAAGCTGTTTACATCATCGGCACTGATCTTGTCATGCACGACAGGCAGATAAAGCAGCTTTATGCCTTGTTTTTTGGCTGCCTCTTCAAGAATTTGCCGCTCCGGTTGATCAGGGGCTTCATTATCCGGTCGATTACAGATCACAGTCTGCACCTGTTGCTCATGCAGAATATGCAAATCCTCTGCGCTGATCTGACCGGAAACGGAAAGTTCGCTATTGATGTTTTTAATGTCCATTTTTGAGCCCTGACAGCAACAGTTTTCAGCTATTGCATTTTTTATTTGAATGCATTGACCGGTATTTTCAGATAAACCATGTCGTTATCCTCAGCAGGTGGTAAATGCCCGGCGCGCATATTGACCTGTAAGGACGGCAGGATAAGTCGTGGCATACCCAGCGTCTTGTCGCGGGCTTCCCGCATAGTGATAAACTCTTCTTCGGAAATACCGTCATGAACGTGCTTGTTGTCTGCCTTTTCAGCAGCAACAGTTGTCTGATATTCGACTTCCCGACCTTCCGGATAATCATGACACATAAACAGGCGGGTTTCCGGCGGTAAACTTAACAGCCGCTGCACAGACTTGTATAAAGTGCCGGCATCTCCTCCCGGAAAGTCAGCCCGTGCCGTGCCGCCGTCAGGCATAAATATCGTATCTCCAACAAAAGCGGCATCACCAATGACATGTGTCATACAGGCCGGCGTGTGACCCGGCGTGTGCATGGCATAGGCAGTCATGCCGCCAATTTCATAACTGTCGCCATCTTCCAGTAAACGATCAAATTGTGAACCGTCGCGTTGAAATTCAGTCCCGGCATTAAAAATTTTGCCAAACAGTTTCTGTACCACTTTGATCCTGCTGCCGATCGCCAGTTTGCCGCCGAGCTTTTCCTGAATATACGGCGCAGCAGAAAGATGATCAGCATGTACATGTGTTTCAATTAACCAGGACACCTGTAGTTTCTGCTCGCTGATATAGTCAATAATTGCATCGGCTCCGGTAAAACTGATGGTGCCGGAGGGATAATCAATGTTCATGACTGAGTCTACAACTGCGCAAACATTGGAATCGGGATCCCTGACCACATAGGAAAAGGTACTGGTGTCCTCATCAAAAAATGCTTTGACCTGAGGTTTGACTGAAGTATCCGGCTTGAAAGGTATCGTCATCTTTAATTTGTCCTGAGTTGCAATTTTATAAATCCTTTACGAATTGAATTACGCCCTGATAAAAAGACGCTGGGCATACATGCCGGCAATAAGGGCCACGACAAATATCATCAGGTCGGTATTCAGTGTTACCAAAGCTGTCAGTGCCGGGCCGGGACACAAGCCCACCAGGCCCCAGCCAATGCCAAAAAGAGCAGCTCCTGTGAGAAGTTTCTTGTCAATGACCTTACTGCTTGGTGTGAGAAATTTCAGGGCAAAAAATGGCTGCTCTTTCTTCTGCACCCAGTGAAACCCGGGTATTGTCACCAGCAGAGCCCCAAGCATGACAAAAATCAGTGCCGGATCCCAGTCCCCCAGTATATCCAGAAACCCCAGTACCTTTTGCGGGTTGACCATCTGCGACAGCGTCAGCCCACCACCAAAAAGTGTCCCGGTAACAAAAGCTGCCAGGCCATAGGATATAACTTTATTCTGTTTAACGTTGCTCATGATCCACTCACAGGACATGTCGCATGATAGCGACCGTGATTATTGCCGTGGCCATAAAGGTTATTGTCGCGACAATCGAGCGCCAGGAAAAACGGGCAATTCCGCACACTGAATGACCACTGGTGCAACCACTACCCAGCTTGGTGCCAAAACCAACCAGAAATCCGCCTGCCAGCAATACCGGCAGCGAGGCATTCAACTCAAATACAAACTCCCGCTGAAAAATCAGTGGTGCCAGGACACCGCCCGCCAACAGGCCAGCTATGAAAGCTACGCGCCAGAATGTATCTCCCCTTGCCGGGAAAAATACCCCGGACAAAATGCCGCTGATGCCGGCAATTCTGCCGTTAAATAACAACAACAGGCTTGCAGCCAGTCCAATTAAAATACCCCCGAAGAGGCTCCAGCTTATTACCTCAAACATGTCTCTTCTACTCTATTTAAAAAAGCAGTCAGTAAACAATAGTAGACTGCGCTATGGCGACACCGTATCAATACTTTATATCCAACAGGCCGGGAAATACTAGCCCCAGAACACAGTGTGGCCTTTGCTGCAGATCAATATATGGCCAGTTGCCTTATTTAAAATCCGGATTATCTTCAGTATTTACTTCTTCAAGAATATCGTCAAAGAGTTCCATGGCGATGGTTTTAATATCGTAGGATATCTTTTGGAACAGGTGGCGTGATGGCGCATTCTTGCGCCAGGAAGCAACATGCGTTCGCCTGATTTTTTCATCGCGCAAATCCATCACCTTCAGCTGATCCTCTTCCATGATCCGTGCATGAATATACAGGCCCGGCATAAAGGCAATGCCCATATTCATGATGACCATCTGTTTCAGGGTATTGAGGCTGTTGGAAGCAAAACGGCGCTGGGCATGCGCGGTATAGCGCTCACAAAGCGTGGCAATCTGCCGGTGCAGGTGATGCCTTTCATCCATGGTAAGGACTTCCTGGTTATAAAGATCCTTGCCTACCAGTTCGTCTTTCTGAGCCAGTGGATGATCCCTGGACATCACCAGTGAAATCGGCTCAATGAACAGGGGTCTGACCCGGTTTTCACTGGAATGCATGGGCAACATGGTCAGGATAAAATCATAGTCCCCGCGATCCAGGCCCTGCTCCAGTTCCTGCGGGACGCCTTCACGGACATGCAGTTTCAATTGCGGATAGCGCTTGTGCAACTCTATCAGAACCTTGGAAAACAGATAGGGGCCGATGGTTGGAGACACACCGATTTTGAAGGTGCCGCTCAATTCCTTGCGGCTGCTGTCAGCATGATCCAGCACCTGCTGGTACTGTTCCAGTAACTGACGTACCAGCGGTAATAACTCACGTCCTGCGGGTGACAGGAGGGTTCCGGCACGGGAACGTTCAAACAGTTTTACCTTGAGCGCATCTTCCAGCACGGCAATCTGGGAAGTCAGTGTTGGCTGGCTGATATTCAGAACCTGGGCAGCTTTACGAAAATTCGACGACAGGGCAATCGTGACGAAATATTCCAGCTGGCGGATGGAGGGCTTATTCCTGTCTTTTGCGTCAGCAGTCATGACAAGCCTTTTTTCCTGCATATTATTGATAACTTTTAACTAATTTAACTTAAAAATAATTAGCAAAAAAGTATTAAATGCCGGAATCTGCTGCAATGACCTGCATGATCCAGCTGTAATGCGTGGAGATTCGCTCATAAAGGGAAACGGCGCCATAGCGACCCTGATCGTTTTCAGCCGGATTATCAATTTCACCCAGCGCGACCCCCAGCAAAAACAGACCTTCCGGGGTTTCCAGTAATGCCGGTCCGCCAGAGTCACCCAGCCCGGGGACACCTTCCAGCGGCAAGGCAGGGCTGTTCAGGGCGCGGGGGTCATCAAAGACAAATTCCAGCCATTTACCGGCAAACATGACGCTGTTCTGGGCACGGCGCAATTTGCCGTCATTGGAGGCAAGGCCACGGGTTCCTTCCCCGGTATAGCCCCAGCCGATCAGCGAGAGTATCTGGTCTTTTTCATTCAATTCACTGTTTAATGCCACCGGAACCACCCCTTCCACGGCGCGATCCAGCCGAATCAGAGCCAGATCAACAGCCTGGCGTTGTTGCGGATGCCTGAATGCCGGATGCACTATCAGTTCACTGACTGTATAAGACTGCCCGGCTATGGTCAGCGGATAGTCATTGCCCTGACGAATGGTTTCCTGAATCGGCGTTTGTTCAGTACAGTGCCCGGCAGTAATGGCCCAGTCTTCACTGATCAGGGTAGCGACGCAGACTTTATTGCCAAAGCGGGTATGCAGGAAAAACAGCTGTGGAAACTCACGATCATCGACTACATATCCTGAATCTGCCTTATCATGGCGAATAATAATCGCCTGCGCCTGGCTGAAGCACAACAGCAATACGATTAGGGAAAACAGTGAATTTATTATCTGGCGGGCTGTATTGGTATTCATCTGGGGCTAAAATGGATTCTTTACTTACCTGGACTGACTCTGACTATGACGGGCGCTCAGAAACCACCACCCGAACGGGAATACGAAAAATCCGGCTTTTACCCGGACAACGATAAACCTTTTCGAATCTGGGCCTTACTGGCCTGGTTAGGCGGTACTATCGTTTTCCTGGCAGCAGTTTCAGCATTGTTAAATTTCATTCTGATTTAGACTCGGTTGTGGAACTTGCTTCACCAGAGTCCTGCTGCTCTTCTGCCTGATCCTGCGCAGCCTGGTTCACCGCTTGCCCCCTGTATGGATGCTTGTCCAGACCTATATTCGGCGTATAGCTGGTCTTGCCTATTCCTTTGATAATCTTGAACAGCTTGATCACAAAATACAATGATCCCAGCACAATAAACAAGCCGATGGCCAGCACCAGCCATTGTGAGCCCGTCATTGATCCCGGATTACTTATAGCGTCCAACAGCGCTTGCATATTCTTCTTATCCCCTGTCAAAAACACCCGATTATGCAGCAATGACATGCCCTTTTCCAATGAACCCCGGTCTGATTAAGTCTGCTGTTTGAAGTGTTTCCGGCGAGGTTCGCGGTTAAAGCCGCTCCTACACCGGATCAGGTATGTCTGTAGGAGGGACTTCAGTCCCGAACCCTTCGCGGCTAAAGCCGCTCCTACGATAATCTTCAGCTCTGCTGATTCATGGCAGCTATATAAAGTTCAATTTGCTCCAGGCGACTGACCGGGTCTCTGATCTCAAGTATCGCCTGCTTTTCACGATTACTGACCGGCAGTAATTCAGCCAGGCACCAGGCAATTTCGCGCAGGTTCTCAAAGCTGATATCCAGGTTCAGGTCATCTACCATTGGATGTTTGGCCAATCCCTGCAGCAAATCAACATATTCCTGAAATTCCTCACCGACCTCGACTGGCTCAGCATCAACCGAGTCCTCAGCTCGAAATTCGACCTCGGCCCGGCATAGATTATTGCTCTCACGCCAGGATTCCAGAATGGAGAAGGTGCGCCTGCCTTCAACAGTAATCCCCAGCAAGCCATTCGACAGCTCATTCCAGTCAACCACTTCACTGTAGGTTCCGACCCGGTGTATATCGAGCTTCTGCCCGGTATGCGCAAGCTCACTGCCCTGTTCGATCAGTACCACCCCAAAACCGCTCTGCTCTCTCAGACACTGTCGCACCAGGTCGACATAGCGCGATTCAAAAATCTGCAGCGATAATCTGCCCTTGGGGAAAACTACGGAATTCAGCGGAAATAGCGCAATAGTTTCCATCGTGAACTACATCAGCCTGACAGGGCCTCGCAAAGTCGTTGATGCAGCCCTTCAAAGCCACCGTTACTCATGATCACAATATGGTCTCCCTGATGTTTATCACTTACCAGCCTTGAAATCAGCTCATCCACTGAGCCGACACTGTGAAAATCGGTTTCGGCAGAGGCAGCTATTGCATCCAGATCCAGTTGTGTCGCTGCACTTTTATACCAGTAAACTATATCGGCGGCAGCAAGTGAAGCAGCAAGAGTCTGCTGGTGATAACCCATTTTCATGGTATTGGAACGTGCTTCGATAACGGCTATCAATCGCTGCTTGTCACCTGATTCACCCATTGCAGCCCGCTTACCGTCCAGCGTGGTTTTAATCGCAGTCGGATGATGGGCAAAATCATCATAAACCCGAACTCCTCCAAACTCACCCAGATCTTCCAGGCGGCGTTTGACGCCGGCAAATTCATTTAATGCAGCACAACTCTGCGCCAGACTCACTCCGGCATGAGCAGCGGCAGCCACTGCGGCCAGAGCATTCTGGACATTATGCTGACCCAGCAGCGACCACTCAACCTGAGCGGATTCCCCGGCATAAGTGAGCCTGAAACTGGAGCCATCTTCATCCAGCAAGGCAGCATGCCAGTCAGCATCATCCGTCTTATCCAGTGAAAAAGTCTGCTGTGGCGACCAGACTCCCCTGTCAAACACCTCCTGCAGGTTTGCATTGCCGAAGGGTGAAATAATCAGCCCGTTTTGCGGAATAATTTTTACCAGATGATGGAACTGTGTCTGGATTGCCTGCAGATCAGCAAAAATATCCGCGTGATCAAATTCAAGATTGCCGGCGATAAGGGTGCGGGGCTTGTAATGAATGAACTTGGAACGCTTGTCGAAAAAAGCCGAATCATATTCATCGGCTTCAATAACAAAATAGTCGCTGTCGCCAAGCTGTGCGGAGCAATCAAAATTCTTCGGCACACCGCCGACCAGAAAGCCAGGCTTGAGACCGGCATGTTCAAGAATCCAGCTCAGCATGCTGGTAGTTGTAGTCTTGCCATGAGTACCGGCCACGGCCAGCACCCAGCGTCTGTTGAGAACATGCTCGGCCAGCCATTGCGGGCCGGAACAGTATGGCAGGGCTTCGCTGAGTATATACTCGACTGCAGGATTGCCACGGGAACAGGTATTACCAATGACTATCAGGTCAGGCTTGTCCTGCAGGTGGGCAGGATCATAGCCTTCGCGCAGATCAATACCCTGCTGTTCAAGCTGGGTACTCATTGGCGGATAAACATGCTGGTCGGAACCACTGACCTGATAACCGAGCTGCTTGGCCAGAATCGCCAGCGAGCCCATGAAGGTGCCGCAAATTCCGAGAATATGAATATGCATTTGTTGAGGAACCTCTGATCAGTAAGTTAAGTCAGCGTATCAAACATCTGACTTCTTGCCTCATGCTTTGCGCCAGTAACATCCGGACCAGTCAATTTTCATGATTTCTTCGTTTATTCCATGTTCCTGCCGGTAATCCTCAACTGCCTGACGGCAGCCTTTCAAGGCATAATCATCAATGATACAAAACCCTCCGGAAGACAGTTTTGGATACAGGACTTTCAGGGCATCCATGGTTGACTCATACATGTCACCATCCAGGCGAATTACTGCAAGTTCAGTAAATGATGCTGATGGCAGCGTATCCTTGAACCAGCCCTTGAGGAATACCACCTGCTCATCAAGCAGGTCATAGCGTTTGAAATTATTGGCCACCTCTTCCTGCGAAACTGCCAGATAATCTTCGATAAAATGCTTATCCCCGGAATCCTGCGGGTATTTTTCTGCATCAGGCTCCGGCAAGCCGGCAAAGGAATCGGCCACATAAACCTTGCGCTCATTGTCTTCATAGGCGGCCAGTATGGCCCGCATAAAAATACATGCACCACCTCGCCACACGCCTGTTTCAATCAGGTCACCCGGGACTTTGTCGTTCAACGCCGTTTCCACACAATACTGCAGATTATCCAGACGCTTCAGGCCTATCATGGTATCGGCATAACCTGGCCAGACCTTGCCGTCGGTGATGTCTTCCTGGCTGAACCTGTTGTCCTTCATCAGCCTGATATGAAAGAGATCAAAAATACCTGTCAACAGGGAGAACCAGGTTTTTTTCAGTGCTGATCGTTTGTAGTTGTAGGCCTCAATCGGCAGTGGCGGTTCCGTCCACAAGGTAAACGAAAGGGCTTTTTTCATCAGGTCAATATAACGTTTTTTTGCTTCCATAATTTCCATTCAGCTCCTCGGGAATTTATGCCTGGCTCGCAGCAGAGCGAGTTAAGATGAACACCGCCTGGTCGCCATCAGAGTTTTTATTCAATTTCCTGCTCAAGCGTTTGTATTTGAATTTTTGCCATTTATTTAATAAACGTTTTAATCGATTGCCTTTTTTCTGATGGATAAGAGGTACCCCCTGCTTATACTTTTCGCTAATCAGAAACTGGGAAGCATTTGAATCAAATATAAGCTTCTCAATTCTCAGGCCATGCTCCCCGGCAAGTGACGAGATGCTTTGCCGAGAATGTAAATATAAGTGTCGGGGAGCGTCCAGCTGATACCAGTGGACGCCGTACTTTCGCCATGCAAATCCCAACACCGGAATCCGGATGATTATCCTGCCACCGTCTTCCAGGCGTTTCACGCATTCCGACAGGGTTTTATGCTGATCCACAATATGCTCGAATGAATGATGAAAAGTTATAAAGTCCCAGCGCCATTCGACGGGCAAATCTTCCAGGTGCCTGTTGTATATTTTAAGTCCATTGGGGTATTCAATCTCATTTTCGATGAAGGGATCCACTCCTGTTACATTTTCAAATCCCGCTTCTCGCAATACATAGGGCAGTCTTCCGCTTCCGCAACCAACATCAAGAATTTTACTTTCCTGGCGCATTTTTACCCGGGTAACGACATCGAATTCTTCGTTTTTGAAGTTGACCCTGCCCTGCCCCCCGGAAATTAAATAATGTCTGAGGGAATTGATGATCCGTTGTTGTTTGCCTGAACTGTCTGCACTGGCAAAATCGTTTTCCTTCGAATAGTAGTCATTTGCATAATAGTCAGCCAGATTGTCAGGAATATTTGAAATTTGCAGGCAATGGCACTGTTGACACTGGAAATAGTCAAATGACTCACCAGTACCGAACATCATTTCCTGAACCACATAATCAGCAGCGTCAGTATTCTGATGACATATCCTGCACAGCTTCTTCATCCAGTCACCTGACAAAATTTATTCTGGCAGGGATATTATCATCTACGCTATCTATATAATAAGTTTCTTATGCGTTGTTATAATGAAGCGATGCCGGTAGTTTACCCAGCCATATGAATTTCATCTTTCCCTTATTTGACTGTTTATTGGAGCAATAATGAGCAATCAAGCTGCAAACAACATTTTTTATGCCCAATCAGGGGGTGTCACCTCTGTCATTAACGCTTCTGCCTGTGGCTTGATAGAAACTGCGCGCAAGCATCCTGAACTGGGAAAGGTTTACGCCGGCAGGAACGGCATTCTGGGCGCCCTGCGCGAAGAGCTGATTGATACCAGCCAGGAAAGTGATGAGATTATTGCTGCATTGCGCCATACGCCTGCCGGCGCCTTCGGTTCCTGTCGCTACAAATTGAAAAGTATTGAGGAAAATCGTGCGGAATATGAACGACTTATTGAGGTCTTTAAAGCACATGACATTGGCTATTTTTTTTACAACGGTGGCGGTGATTCACAGGATACCGCCAACAAGGTAGCCCAGCTCAGCAGGGAAATAGATTACCCCCTGACCTGCATCGGTATTCCCAAAACCGTCGATAATGATCTGCCAATTACTGACAACTGCCCCGGTTTTGGTTCTGTGGCCAAATATGTTGCTGTATCAATTCGGGAAGCCGGGCTTGATGTTGCATCAATGTGTGAAAGTTCTACCAAGGTCTTTGTGCTGGAAGTCATGGGCCGGCATGCCGGGTGGATCGCCGGAGCTGCCGGCCTGGCCGCAGAAGAAGAAGGAGATGCGCCACACGTAATCGTGTTCCCCGAAGTCGCCTTTGACAAGGCTGCATTTATGCGGAAAGTAAAAAGCTGCGTGGAACAGTTTGGTTATTGCGCCATTGTTGTATCCGAGGGCGCGCATTATGCTGACGGAACATTTCTCGCCGAAGCCGGTGGTAAGGATGCGTTTGGGCATGCCCAGCTTGGCGGGGTGGCGCCGACCCTGGCCAACATGATCAAAGATGAGCTGGGTTATAAATATCACTGGGCCGTGGCAGACTATCTGCAACGTGCGGCGCGACATATTGCCTCGGCCACTGATGTGGAGCAGGCTTATGCCATGGGCAAGGCCGCCATGGAATATGCGCTGGCCGGAAAGAATGCCGTGATGCCAACCATTGTGCGCGTAAGTAACAAGCCTTATAGCTGGCGTGTAGGCGAAGCAGAATTATCAGCGGTAGCCAATGTGGAAAAAATGATGCCGGAATCTTTCATCACTGAAGACGGCTTTGGTATCACCGAAGCCGCACGGGAATATTTTGCCCCATTGATCCAGGGTGAAGATTATCCGCCCTATGCAAACGGTTTGCCGCAATATGCCCGCCTGAAAAAAATACTGACTGAAAAAAAACTTCCGGCCTGGCAGGAATAATTCAGGCTTCACTAATAATTCAGGCGCTTTATGCTGTATCAAATATTTTCCATCATTGCGCCGGTGTTCATCTGCGCCTTCGTCGGTTATGGCTGGTCCAGGTTACAGCAACCTTATGATCGGGAATTTGTTACCCGGCTGATCACCAATATTTCGGCTCCCTGTCTGGTCTTTGCCACTTTCATGGAAGTCAGCGTCAGCATACAACCTTTCCTGTCCATGATGCTGGGTGCCTTTCTGAACCTGTGTATTGTCGGCCTGATTGCCCTGGCTATCCTGAAAGCCCTGAAACTCGATCTGCACGCCTTCCTGCCCTCCCAGATGTTCCCCAATACCGGCAACATGGGTCTGCCTCTTTGCCTGCTGGCTTTTGGTGAAGAAGGGCTGGCCCTGGGCATTACCTATTTCGCCGTGAATTCCTTTTTCCACTTTACTGTCGGCGCGGCAATCTCCAAGGGCTCCATGACTGCTGGCAGTCTGGCACGAAACCCGATGTTCTTTGCCGTTATTCTGACTCTCTTACTGGTTTATTTTGATATCCCGGTACCGGCATGGATCGTAAATACCACGGATTTACTGGCTGGAATCGCCATCCCGCTAATGCTGATTGCCCTGGGAGTTTCCCTGGCACAGTTCAGAATCATCAGTATCAACAGAAGCCTGTTTCTCGCCCTGCTGCGATTGATACTGGGTTTTCTGGTCGGGTGGGGTGTTGCTGGATTACTGGGGCTTGAAGGCGCAGCCAAAGGCGTACTGATTCTGCAAAGCGCCATGCCGGTTGCGGTTTTTTCCTACCTGTTTGCTTCGCAGAATAATCGTTCGCCGGAAGAAGTCGCTGCCACTGTGGTATTTTCCACCATCATCTCGTTTGCCAGCCTGCCGCTACTGCTGCTGTTTGTTTTACCTTGAGCCGGCACTTGCACTGAGTCTGGTGCCGCAGAGAGGAGTCGAACCTCCGGCTTGCTGATTACGAATCAGCTACTCTACCAACTGAGTTACTGCGGCTTGATGGAAAGTGTAATGCTTTTACCGGGCATTACAGCAGCCGGATAGTGAAATTCTGGCGCAATTCACATTTCCAGAATTGCCGGTTGTTCAGGGAGCCAGTCGCTGTATCGACCAGCTCTTGTCATCCTGCAGACGGTATTCAAAGCGATCATGCAAGCGGTGCTCACCCCCCTGCCAGAATTCCATCAAAGTCGGAGTCACGCGTATTCCGCCCCAGAAGTCCGGCAGCGGAATCTCTCCCCTGGCGAACTTTTCCCGCATATGTTCAACCTGCGTTAGCAGAATCTGTTTGGAACTCAGTGGACGACTTTGTTCAGAGGCCCAGGCGGCAATCTGGCTTTCGCGCGGACGACTGACAAAATATTTAAGGGATTCGGTTTTGGAAATCCTGCTGGCCTGGCCTTCAATTTTCACCTGGCGGTCAATATCGTTCCAGGGAAAGTGCAGGCTGACATGGGCGTTTTCAGCGATGTCGGCAGCCTTGCGACTGCCATAGTTGGTATAAAATACAAAGCCCGAGTCATCCAGGTGTTTCAGCAATACCATGCGCTGGGAAGGCTGACCCTGGGCATTGACAGTAGCCACAACCATGGCGGTGGGATCATAAATCTGCAATTCGATTGCCTGCTGCAACCAGCTTTCAAACTGTTGCAGCGGATCAGCCTGTAATTCTTCCTCTTTCAGGCCGCCATGCAGATACTCACGCCTGAGGCTTTCAAGATCCATCAGAAATCAACTTGCACATCAAATTCAAAAATCCTTTCTGAACGTATGCCACTGCCAAAATCAAAATAACCCCGGCCGTGCTTTTTATTGGCAGCCCAGCCGCCAGTGTAGGACGTGCCGTCGGCCCAGCGATAAGTTCCTTCCCCGCTGAATACCCCGCGGACAAAATCACCAGTGTAGTTCTCCTCATTGGCAATCAGCCACCTTTCGGTATTACGGTCTTCACGCCAGTCCCTGACATTAAAGGCCTGTGTCCCCTCACCATGACGCATGTCATTGCGCCACTGGCCGATATACACATCATAAATTCTGTTCACGGCAGACCAGTTAAGACTGCGTTCCCACATTGTTCCACGGCCATGTTTGTTGCCCAGCATCCAGTCACCTTTGTATACACGGTCTTCATCCAGATATTCCAGGCGTCCACTACCGTGATATTCGCCTTCACGAAATTCTCCCCGGTAACGGGTCAGACCGCGCTCGGTTTCTTCAACCAGCACACCATAGCCACTGATACAGTCGCCGCGCTGGCAACCAATTTCAATTTCCAGTTCTCCAAACTGGCTCAGTCCCGGCCCGGACACTGAGAGCAATATCAGGCCGACGATCAGGCTTCGCATCTTGTTCTCCAGTATTGAATTTGCGTCGATTGTACCTTATGCCAGACTATATCCCTAGCTGGCAAAGACCGCTTGCATCCTCTATATTTGCCACCTCAAGAGCGTTATTTCAAGGGGAAATCATGAGCAAACGCATTGCCTTTATCGGCCTGGGTGTGATGGG
This sequence comes from Gammaproteobacteria bacterium UBA5109, assembly GCA_002414385.1. GTDB lineage: Bacteria > Pseudomonadota > Gammaproteobacteria > Pseudomonadales > Pseudohongiellaceae > UBA5109. The sequence continues at coordinate 2,664 of DHZH01000003.1, read as the reverse complement.
TTATCCAATGGCCGGTCATCTTGCCGCAGCCGGACACCAGCTTGTCGTCTATAACCGCAGCCAGGAAAAAGCCCTGCGCTGGACCGAACAGTATCAAGGCAGTGCCGCTCCCTCTCCCGCTGCAGCTGCCGATGGTGCAGATTTTATATTTTGCTGTGTCGGCAATGATGAAGACCTTCGTGCTGTCACCATAGGTGATGAGGGAGCGTTCTCGACGATCAAGTCTGGCGCCGTTTTTATCGACAATACAACCACCTCCGCTATTGTTGCCCGTGAACTGAGTGCCGTGGCGAAAGATCGGGACTTTGAATTTCTCGATGCGCCGGTTTCAGGTGGTCAGGCCGGTGCAGAGAATGGCAAGCTGACGGTAATGATCGGTGGTGATCAGTCGGCCTTTGAACAGGCCAGGCCGGTCATAGAGTGCTTCGCGGCAAACGTACAACTGATGGGCCCCAGTGGCTACGGTCAGCTCACCAAAATGGTCAACCAGATTTGTATTGCCGGGGTGGTACAGGGGCTTTCAGAAGGTATCCATTTTGCCAAACGGGCCGGTCTGGATGTTGAAAAAGTGATCGGCGTAATCAGTAAAGGCGCTGCCCAGTCCTGGCAGATGGAAAACCGCTACCAGACCATGGTGGAAAACAAATTTGATTTTGGTTTTGCGGTGGACTGGATGCGTAAGGACCTGGCAATCACCATGCAGGAAGCACAAAAAAACGGTGCTTCACTGCCGGTGACACAGCTGGTCGATTCATTCTATGCCCAGGTCCAGGAACAGGGGGGTAAACGCTGGGATACCTCCTCTCTGATTACTTTGCTGGAAAAATCAGATTAATCAAAAAGTTCAACCTGAACACTGCCGACACCAACTTCGGCGGTGATCGGATTGTCGCCATCACCTTCGGCTTCACTTTGCATTGTCACTATCCGGCGGCTCTCCTGCCTGTTACGGCCGCCGCTTATTCTGGCATCCCCCACGCCGCTACTTACCTGGATAAAACCGCTGTTTGCCAGAGGTGCGCGAATATCGATTTCCCCGACTCCCATGTCAACATTAAGTTCGCTGTTTTCGATTTCAATATCAAGCTCACCGACCCCCATATCAATGTCGAGTCTGTCGAGAACGGGCATTTCTATAAACCAGTGGGCTTCAATATCTTCTTCGTCATTCAGACGCAGAAACAGGCGATCATTGCGTCGGTCAATTTCCACATCGATCTCATCGACATCACGACGCCGCTGGAAAATGTTATCTCTTTTTCCTTCAATCTCCACCTCAACGCGCAGTTCATCACTTTCTGTACTGCGAATGCGTACCGTTCCAACCGAGGCGTCAAGATTCAGTGTTTCGATGCCCTCCACACCCAGGACATGTTCACGTACAACAAAACTTTCCGCATGCAGGGGCTGGAAATAAATTCCAGCTGAGAACAGTAATACGAACAGTGTCAGTTTTTTCATTGCTTAACTCCCTTTTGTCATTATTAACAGGACTAAGCTTAGAAGAGCAAACTTGATGCCAAGTATTTTTTGCCTGAATATCAGTAGCTTATGGATGGTTCCTGGAGTTTGCACCCTGGCGTCTGGCGAAATTCACCAATCTTTTGCTGTCCTGGCATAGACCAGGACGTAAATCAGGCAAGAAAAGTTTATTAGTTGCGGCTCATCAGTTTACGGTAGCTGCGCATCACCACCCGCTGCCACCATAAAATGAAACCGGTGATAAACATCATTGCCGGCACCAGACCGATCACTGTCAACAGAGCGATAATCCAACCTGATTCGTAGCGTCCGAAATGAATATCAACCATGAAATCCATGAACCCACTACTGCGGTCGGCACGAAAATCATTGATGTTAAGTAGCTGGTAGTTATCCGCCAATGTGCCGGCCTCAAGCATGGCATCGATTTCCACGGGCGATATACCAACGATTCCCATGCCTAATAAATTACTCAAGCCCAGTGGTTCCGTGACAACACGCAGTACTTCTGGAATGGTCAGGAACATGCCACTCAGGCCCCAGGCCAGCATGAAAAACAGGGTCCAGAAACCGAACACACTATGCAGTTGCCACAATGTTGCCCGCGGACTTTTTGAGCTTATGGTAAAACTCTGGCGCCATTGCTGCTTGCCACGCCACCAGATTGTAAAACCACTTAGCATCATGACCAGAAATACCAGTGCCCCCCAGCCATTGATATCACGGCCCATGCCGGGAATCAGCAGGTCGTCATGGAAATCAATCAACCAGCGATAGATATTGGTCTGCCAGGGATTGGCACTGCCCCGGTCTTCACCCGTGTAGGGATCAAAATAGCGAATGGTGGAAACATCATCCTGACGTACGACAACCGCTGCTGCACGCTGGGGATTAAAAGGCGGGGAAATCATGACGATTTCGAAATCGGCATAAACCTCCTCAATTCGGGCTTCCATTTCATCATCCGACATGGGTTCCCGACCATCGGCTTGCACTGTCGAAGGAACAAACAGGCGGTCAAGATGATCTTCGAGCAAAAAGGCCACACCGCTGACACTCATCATCAGAATATACCCGCCCAGGGCAATACCGGCCCACAGGTGTACCTGAAAGAGGATCTTGTTTAGCAGGTGAGTCTTGGGCGCCTGTACCCATCGTTGCCAGCTGTTCAAGAGTTATCTA
>DHZH01000001.1:430-522809 GCA_002414385.1 Gammaproteobacteria bacterium UBA5109 | reverse complement strand
GTAAAACCGGGGTAAAACCCATTGAAGTACTCATTGCATTGAGTTTGTTATCGCTTCTACTGACTATGCTTTATGGTGCACTTTACAATATGACACAAGTCTCTCAATCATCAGCCGAGAGAAACAACAAGTCTACAGAAATAGAAAGCGCTTTACAGTTCATCACCAATCAACTCTCACAAATTGTGCCCTTAAGTGAACGTACAGACGATGGTTTGTTTGTCTTTTTTGAAGGCAGACCTGACCGTCTACTTTATACAGGCACCTTACCGGCCCATCGAGGTGGCGGTGGCTTGCATTTTATGCAATTAGGCCTTGATGAAAATCTCCAAAACCTCTCCCTTTGGGATACACAAGCACGACCAGGGCAGGCGATGAATGATGCTGCCTATCAAAGAACTTGGCGTCGTAACGACATACTCCTGCATATAGAGGATCTTTCATTCGAGTATTTTGGGTCAGGCCCAAGAGGCAATAGACCTCAATGGCAAAACGATTGGAATAATGACAGTTCATTACCCAGCTTAATTAGAGTTCATATAAAAATGGAAGAAAGCAGCACATTGCCTCCATTAACCATAGAGCTTCATCGCCAAAATGTAGCAGGTCAGGCGCAATGGGTATGGTGAATGTGAAAGTGAATGTTAAAACTCAAGATAAGGGCTATGCCCTGGTGTTGGTCTTATGGCTAATAACCCTGTTAAGTCTGGTGACAGCAATGAGTTATAACGCTGCCCGTGTTCAAATGCGATTAACCTACCTTGCCAACAGCCAACTGGAGGGTGAAGCACTCGCTGAAGCTGGCATCTGGCTATCTGTAAATACCCTATTATCAACATCATCCAACAATCTTGGCCGTTACACTAACTACACGGGCAATCTGCAATACCATCAAAGCGATATTTCAGTTTCAATTCGCGATTTGGCCAGCTTAATAAACCTTAACAATGCCAACGCTGAACTGCTCGAGCTTTTAATCACGCCTTATACAGAATCTTCACAGGAAACAGAAACACTAATCCAGAATATTCGGGACTGGATTGATAGTGACAATGATTCACAAAACAATTCCAGTGAAGAACGGCTCTATTCCTTGGCTGATCTGGACTATAGCCCGATGAATAAGCCGTTTTCTTCAGTTGATGAGCTTAGGCTAGTCATTGGCATGACTGACGCCTTATTCCGCAATATCTCTCCCTTCCTTACTATCTATGGCACTCATACCCAGATTAACAGTCAAAGTGCTGAACCTGTGTTATTAGAATTGCTCAATAATGAATCAAGTGATAATAATTCCATCCAACGTTATTTAACTACATTGCCAAGTAACGCGTTTATTGTAACCAGCACAGCAACCATAAATGGCAACGACTTCAGCCAAACTGTAATCATCGAATTAACAGGCAGACGAGCTGATTCATATCGAATTTTGGCCTGGCAACCCTCTGAATTAATCAAGAAAAATAGTTAAAAGATATGAGAATTTTAAGCCAAATTACAAGGGATTGCTTACACTGGCTACTCACTGGTTTGAGATGGCCGCTACCTGAAAATATCCGGCAGTTGCTTTTCCCCGAAGCCCCAAGGGTTATTATTCAAGTTACTAATTCCGGCTTTGAATTATTTATTCCAGAAGCATTACAGCATAACAAACTTGTTTCTAGTCTCTCTGTAAAAGGACAACATAGTAGCCTCCCTGAGTTATTAGCGCAGTTAGCTACACTAGATAAAGTTAAGGCTACCGTAGCGATTCCCTATAGTGACTTTTTAGTAAAAACATTAAGCATTCCCAAAGGGGCAAATGATAAGCTTGAATCAATTGTACGCTTTGAATTGGAACGTGTGACGCCTTTCAATCTTGAGCAAATCTACTATGACTTTTTTGTTGCCGATGAAAATGCCAACAAAGCCAATATTTTCATTACCGCCTTTCTGGTTACTTCTCAAAAATATCAAGACCTGGTTGAATTATGTATAAAAAACAAGATAGCGGTCAGCTGTATTGACGATGAAATGAACATTCTGCCCATAAACATCACTTCCTCAAAGAAAAATCACGTTCAATCTGATTATTTACTTCCCTTTAGTTTTAACTATACTTTTGTTTTCCTAATTTGCTTATCCATTTTACTGCTTGCTCCCCTACTTAAATACGATGGCCTAATTCAAGAACTAGAAACTGAAATTGCAAATAATCGTAGCGAAGCACTTTCTCTGCGTGAAAGCATGCTGTCTTTCAATAACCAAAATAGCAGAGGCGCTGTACTCGACAATTATAGAATCAATTATCTTTCACCCCTGAATTTACTGGAAAATCTTAGTCAATCTTTACCGCAAGATACTTGGTTAAGAACTTTTTCTACTTCACCACAGTTCATACAAATACAGGGAGAATCGCCTTCAGCTGCGCAGACTCTGGCCTTAATTGAAAGAAGCCCTTATTTAGAAAATGCAGAATTTTCTTCACCAGTAAGCAATGTAGCAAGCAGTGACAAAGAAGAATTTCACATTATCGCAACAGCCAGGCCGGTCTATGACCAGTAATATTCGTCCAGAATTACAGGCCTTACTGAGCTATTTGATTTTGCTGAGCGGCTTGATTTTGTTGTTTAACTTATTAATCAATCCAACCTTAGCAGCAAGGCAAGAAAGACTAGAAACCATCAGTACCTTGCACGACCAGAATGTACGTTTTTTGCAGTCCATATATGACTCAGAATTTCTAATGAATAATACAGATGAAGCAACTCAGTCAACAAATGACGAAGAGTATCTTGACCAATTTATTACTGCAGGGACCTCAGCTCTAGCAGGAGCTCAACTTCAATCTTTACTGCGCACTTTAATCGAAGAAAGTGGCGCAGTTTTAGTCAGTGCGGCTTTCAGACGCTCAAATGAAACGACTAATTTCCCTCAAATAACCGTTAGCCTAAGACTACAAAGCTCAATCAATGCTTTACAGTCATTTCTCCTCAAGGCTGAAACGCATTCACTGGCATTGTTTGTAGAAAATCTGGTCATCCAGAGCAGGCATCGCGAAGGGCGGCAAATATCTAACATTAATGAAGAGCTTGAAGTAAGAATGGACGTCAGTGCTTTCTTGGATATGAATGTAGAGGTGCTTAACAATGGACGTTAAGGGCTCACTCTCTTCTATCTCTGCTAACAGAGCAATTTTAATAATCTCAGTTTTACTGTTGTTAGTAGCCCTAACTGAATATTTCTGGCCGCTAAACTTAGAAACTACTATTGAAACGAATACCAGCGACTCCTTTAGATCAACTATGCCGATCAATCTCGCAGGAATTGTAAACCCAGACAATGCATATTCCTTTATCATAGACGCCCCTCTATTTACCGTAAATCGAGAGCCTTATCGCCCTCCTGTTCAAGAACAGGAGGCAGAAGCAGTTACACCCGTTGCTATAGCAGAGCCCCAACCAGAAGAAACAATAAACTTCTCCATACAGGGGATTATTCTTTCTCCGCAAACCCAAATAGCACTTTTAAAACTAAATTCTACTAGCGAGGTTCAACGCGTTCGAGTCGGTGAAACCATTGAAGGCTGGGAAATAACTGGCATTGAAAATAACCAGATTTCAATTCGAAAAAATGCAGATACAAGAATTATTCAACTCGTTGAAAATACTGCCAATGCAAACTAACTTCAGGCTATCGAAAATGACTAAAACCGTTTCGTTCAAAAAAATAACGTGTTCTTTCTTGTTCTTAGTCTGTGCTGGCTTTTTAAATGCCTGTGCTACTTCTCAGGCGACCAGTGGCGCAGCGACACAAGATGCAGTCTCTGGTAATACTCAGCCGGAAATCACAAGTTCTAATGCTTCTTCCGCTACATCAAGTGCCATTAGCAATAGTAGAGAGCCTATCATTGAAGAAGCCACTGGAAGCTTTATTAACACCCAGGCAACTATTCGGCCTTCAAACACTCAAGCGGGTGAGATAGATCTTGATTTTGAAGGGGCTGAATTAACTGAATTTCTCGCGCTTGTCATGGGCGACCTGCTCAACTTGAACTACATTATAGACCCCAATGTCATCGGCACAGTGACTTTACACACTTCGACGCCAATTGATCAAAATTCATTGCTTATACTGGTAGAAGAAATAGTCGAACTTAATAATGCCATTCTTGTTCAAAGTAATAATTTTTATCGAATAATGCCATCTGCCAATTTTGCTGCTGGTTCAATAAGCCCCAATGTTAGCAATGATTCAACTATTGCCGGCTATGGTATTCGTATCTTTCCACTACAATTTATCGCCGCTGAAGAAATGAAAGAGTTACTGGATCCGATAGTTGCAGATACTAGCGCGGTCACTACCGATCAGCCGAGAAACTTAATCATTGCTTCAGGGACTTCCACCGAGTTACAGACCATTGCAGAAACCATAGAAATTTTTGATGTGGATTGGCTTAGAGGACGATCACTGGCTTTATTTCCTCTCAGTAATGTTGATCCTCTAACGCTGGAGGCTGAACTAAATACTATTTTAAATTCCAGTGGTTCGGGTAGTGACCCGACTCTACAAGGACTAGTACGGCTTGTCCCCCTTGAGCGACTTAGCTCCATATTGGTAGTGAGTTCCACGCCAGCAGCACTTAGAGAGGTAGAAACCTGGATTAATCGCCTGGATCTGCCCAGTGAAAGCGCTGGTAGAAGAATCTATGTCTATACCGTTCAAAATGGAAAGGCGATTGAATTAGCGAGTATCCTTCAGAGTATATTCCAGGATTCTGGTCAAGCGGGTAATTCACCTGTTGGCACATCACCTTCAAATTCCAACACGGCGTTAGCACCCGGTTTAACTCCCGCTCAAATTGGTGACGATATTGCTGTTTCACCCGATGGGCAAAATACTATTACCGGTAATACCGCTGGTTTATCACTTTCAAACAACAGTGATATAAAAATAATTGGTGACGATGTAAGAAATGCTGTTGTTATTTTAGCCAGTCCCCAAGATTACAGCATGATTGAAACCGCCATCCAGCAACTTGATCTTGTGCCACTTCAGGTGCTTATTGAAGCCAGCATTATCGAAGTGACATTAAGAGATGAGTTGAGTTACGGCGTCGAATGGTTTTTCCAAAATGGTATTAACAGCGGTGAATTTGATGGGTTTGGCACCCTTGATCTTGGTGCGCCAGGCATAACTGCTTTAGCACCAGGTTTTTCCTATACGGTTATTGATAGCGCCACCCAAGTAAGAGCTGCATTAAATGCTTTAGCAACGGCATCAGAGGTAAGTGTACTCTCTTCCCCTTCCTTGATGGTGTTGGACAATCAAACAGCAACTATTAATGTAGGGGATGAAATCCCCGTTCCAACACGTCAATCTATTAGCAATATAGACCCCTCTTCTCCGACTGTAAATGAGATTGCATTCAGACAAACAGGGATAACCTTAACTGTCACTCCCAGAGTTAATGCAAGCGGATTGGTAACGATGGATATTACTCAGGAAGTGGCTACTGCAGCGACAACAACAACATCCAGTTTAGATGCGCCTACCATTCAGAATAGAAGAATTGAAAGTGTCGTAGCCATTAATTCAGGTGAAACAATTATGCTCGGTGGACTTATGCTAGAACAGCAAGCTATTAGCGAAAGTGGACTACCCTTTTTAAATAAAATTCCAATCCTGGGTAACCTATTCAGCCAAAACACCAATGAAGATGCCCGAACAGAATTATTGGTATTGATCACCCCCAGAGTGATTAGAAATCAGGGTGATGCGCGCACTATTACTGATGAATATCGCGCCAGACTAACCAACTTACCACCCCTTACAACAGAACCAGCTCAATAGACTAACTATGTCAGTCCTAGGGATACAAAAAGAGACAGTACGCTCAAAGCTGCAAACTTATCTGGTTGAGAAAGGCAAGCTTTCTGAAAATACCCTGAAACAATCGTTAACGATTGCTGAACCGGGCATTAGTGGCTTGGGCGAAATTTTAACAAAGACAGGCCTTGTGTCAGATGCAGATATTGCACAAGCATACAGTGAAACCCTTGAACTCCCTTTACTGGAAGACAACGAGTTAGACAGTATTGAATTTTCTGCTGAATCGTTTAAAGAAAGCTATTTACGGTCTGCCTCATTACTCCCGTTATACGAATCTGAGTCAGTCATTACTACTGTTACTGCAAACCCGGAAGACACTTTTTCAATAGAAGCCATGGCCCTGGCTTCAGGAAAAACGATACAACTTAAAATTGGGACAAAACAGCAAATAGCAAAAGGCTTGAACAATCTGTTTGGGAACACACAATCCCAAATGGACGGAATTGTTGAGCATCTCGATTCTCAAAATGAGAATGAGTCCAATACTGGTTTCATTGACAACTTGCTTGATCAGGCTGCCGATGCGCCGATTGTCAAACTAGTCAATTTCATAATCCAGAAAGCTGTTGAAACGCGTGCCTCTGATATACATTTTGAACCGTTTGAAAATAAGCTAAAGGTCAGGTATCGCATCGATGGAATCTTGCAGCTAACTGAATCCCCGCCTGCACATTCAACCGCTGCGGTTGTTTCAAGGATAAAGTTGATGGCTAAACTCAATGTAGCAGAAAGAAGACTTCCCCAGGACGGCGCCATGCAAGTACGCATACAGGGGAAAATAATCGATATTCGTGTTTCTACCACCCCAACCCTGCATGGTGAAAGCCTGGTTTTAAGAATACTGGATCAAAATAATATTGCACTTGAATTATCAGACCTGGGTTTTTCTGACAAGCAGCTAAGCGCTATAAGCACTATTTTAAAAGCTCCAAATGGCATTGTGCTGGTTACTGGGCCTACAGGTAGCGGAAAGACGACAACGTTATATGCAGCACTGAAAGTATTGAATACAGATGAACAAAAAATAATGACGGTCGAAGACCCCGTTGAATATCAGCTCGAAGGGATAAATCAAATTCAGGTAAAACCTGAGATAGGCCTGGATTTCTCACAATCTCTAAGATCTATCGTTAGGCAAGATCCAGACATTATTATGATTGGGGAAATGCGTGATTTAACAACTGCTAGAACTGCCGTTCAATCAGCGTTGACAGGCCATCTCGTGCTATCAACACTACACACAAATGATGCCGGCAGTTCGATAACACGCTTACTAGACATGGGAATAGAAAATTATTTAACCAACTCCACGCTAAATGCGGTTATTGCTCAGAGACTTGTGAGGAGACTTTGCCAATTTTGCAAAGAGGAATTTAATCCAACAACCGAGCTTGTAAAACAATTAAAGATGGATGTGCTGTCTGAAGATAAGAAGATTACCTTATATCATGCCAAAGGGTGTGATAAATGCGAGAAAACTGGTTATAAAGGACGAATAGTTATTGCTGAGATATTACATATTTCTGATAAATTGCGCCAAGCTATCTTACAAGGACATGATGCTTCAAAACTTCAAAAAATTGCCATAAGTGATGGCATGGATACTTTAAAAACAGATGGCTTAATCAAAGCACTAGCAGGGATTACAACAATTGAAGAAGTAGCCAGGGTAAGTTTTATATAAATGAATAGATATTATTATAAAGCTTTGACTTCAAACGGTGACCAAATAGAAGGCTCACTAGAAGCAAGCGATGAGAAAAGTGTAATAAAGAATCTTCAATCACAAGGGTTTTATCCAATTACAGCAACCCTTGAAAAAAAATCCTTAATAGAAAAGCTAAATATCAACATTTCTAAAAATAATGACAAAGATTTCTCAAGAAAAGACCTTTTAAGTTTCACTCAAAATTTATCAACACTGTTAAATTCGGAATTACCATTAGATCACGCACTTAAATTATTATTGAAAAACCATCAGGAAAAGAAATCAGCGAAGGTGATACAGTCAATTTATGAGGAAATAAAAGCCGGAAACTCATTATCTAATAGTCTATATCGTTTTCCACAAATATTTGATCCTTTGTATATTGCAATGGTTAAATCTGGTGAAGCCAGTGGCAGTCTTGGACAAGCTTTTCTGAATCTATCCGCACATATTGAAAAGAAAGAAAAGTTAAGATCAGCCGTAGTTTCGGCGCTGACCTACCCTGCTTTGTTAGTTGTAATTTCACTATTGTCATTGTTCTTTTTAATGACCTTCGTAATTCCACGCTTTATTCCTATGTTTGCTGGTTCTGAACAGACGTTACCGCTTCTATCACGTGCAGTATTTTCTCTTTCATCATCTTTCACTAACTATTGGTGGATAGTTATTATTGCGATTTTCGCTGTATCTTATTTATGCTTCTATGCTTATCAACACCTTTTGAGTAAGAGTTCTCTGAATAAATCCTTATTAAATCTACCTTTATTCGGCCCTACTATAAAATCTTTCCAAACAGCCAAATTTGCCAGAACAAGCGCATCATTATTAAAAAATGGATTGAACCTGATAGACTCCATGAATCTAGCATTGGATTCCGTTAGTTACGATATTTTCAAACAGGAAATTAAATTAGCCATTAATGCCTTAAAAGCAGGGAAAAGAATTTCTGATTCTTTGCAACACAGTTTAATTCTTTCACCAATTACAGTTGATCTAATTAGAATTGGTGAAGAAAGTGGGAAATTAGCAGAAATGTTGTTAAAAATTGCTGAAAATTGTGAGCAAGAAACTGACAGCAACATAAAACGAATGTTGGTTTTTTTAGAACCTATTTTAATATTAGGGTTAGGCGTAATGATTGCTTTAGTTATTTTATCTGTGTTGATGGCGATGCTTAGCCTAAATGACATAATTATTTAATATAACTAACTAGAACTTAACTATTACCGATAAATGTACTTATCGGAAATCAGCTTATGTCTCCTTTCGGCCAGAAGCGGACATAACGCCTTTATTGACTTGATTGTTATGTGTCGTCATCTCAATTCACGAACAAATTTGCCAAGAATACGTGGACGGTTATCTCCCTTCCTTGGTCCACAGGCGATCGCAAACAGACCCTCCATTCATTGGCGCTGACGTTTTCCTTTTCCTCTCTCTTGAAAGATTTGTGTGTTCGGAGCTGCTCAGGACACTTCTCAAGAATCGAAGAGAAATCTTTTACTTTCTTATTGAAGACGATCAGAGAAGCCTTGCAATCACGCCACGTGAGGTAACCAATCAACTGATCAATCGCTGAAGACAGTCCAGCTCCGCCAGTCCATACCTTGCACTCTCCTACAAAGGCTGCACGATTATCGGCCTCGATTCGTATATCTGTCTTCCCCTGGTGGCGAAAAGTCTCGCCGGTCGCATCGCCTTCGTAGTGACCATTAAGATGTGCGATAAGGATGTTTCTAAGATCCTCCTCACCAAGATTCTGGTATGTGACTGGAGTTGTTTCGAATGTAGCAATTTCGTGGCGGATTACCTTCAGAATATGCTCGTAAGTTGCATCGTCAATACCATACTCTGGCTCAAAGCTATCCGTCGAGACCTTTGGAAGAGGCCGGACAATCTTCCGCTTCAAGTTAATTGGCTCGGGGTCTGGAGCGTTTGGATTTCTTTTAATTGGCAGCCCGATCCTTGATGCAATACCTTCTGTTTTGGAAATCCGCTCTTTACGAGAATTAATTGCAGATTCAATCGCCTGTCTAAGCTGAGCGTTGTAGGCTTCGACTTGCGAAGTTGAACTCCCGACATAAAATCTAATCAACTCTAGGTCACGTTGAATCTCATTCTTGAGATTCTCTTCGTTCAAGTTGTCGACTGGCACCGTATAAACAAGCCTTAGATTGCCCAATGCTTCGACTCTTGTGCCAGCCGTAATCTGCCCCCGGGGGAACACGCTCTTCCATGAACTTGGCTTCATCTTCCAAAGTTGATGATCGCCCGAAAAAGGGACATCTATTGCTATCTGGTGAGCTGGGACGTAGAAAGGGCCAGCGCGATCTTGACTAAAAAAACGATTTGAATCACCTGAAACGTCAATCTTTGTTTCTGATTCAGTCGACTCCATGCGGTCTTCATGCAATTCAATCGGATCAGCAGATAGCTCTGCGAAAACGTGCTCAATAAGATCTTCCTTGGGGGTTGATAGGAGTTGATTCCTCGAAATCTTATCGATTTCTGGGCCAACCTTGTTTTGCAGATTCTGCCGGAGAGTTCCATCGAGATCATATTCGGCGAACAAGTAGTCGTTTCTATTCATGCTTGATCATTCCACGCATCTCTTAAATACAAATAACGTTTGTTTAAGTGGCGGCTATGCAGCAGCGACTCTGCATTGAAGAACTTGTTAGGTATTTTCAATGCGTTTTACAACCTCATTCATAGTGTAATGAACAAATTGAGACCCCAATTCTGTTAGCTCTATTTGTTTTGTGTTTTCAAAAGCAGACTCTATGGTGCCAGAACTATTTCTGGATTTTCCTCTAGTACTCTGTTTTATGAATTGGCCTTGATAATTAGTAGGTCGGTGATTCCTAATAACTCTTCCAAGCTGCAAATCACTAATTAGCTTCCTAAAAAGATCGGCTTCAGCACTATCGTCTCGGGGGATTTCATCGCTAAAAGATTGCCAAATACCAAGTCTGGTAATTCCAGGGTTTTGGTAAATAGCTCGAATAATTTTGAAATGAATTTCATGGTATTGATCGAGCCAATCGTTATATAGCCTGATTAAATCATCTGGGCATATATTTGTAGCTGCTGCATTTGATATTAAATTGACTACATACTGCCTCTTTTCGATTGTCTCGGCATCATCCCAGGATTTAAAAGCACGACGAACTAAAGTTAAATACTCATCAGACTCTATCCTTGAATCAAAAGCATCCGGTATAGATTCCAGCCTTCCAGCCATTTCATCCAATGAGCCAAGCAAATGCTGTATTTTTATTTTATGAACCTTAAACCACTGTTCGTAAAGGTCATTTACATCGCCTTGTTTTTTATCTCCTTGAAAAGCATCTTTAGCATTTAGAAACATACCTATCCATGAAATCGAGCTCATGGCATTAGCTATTACCTTGGTGTATTTCTTCCATTTAGCTTGGTTCTTAACAAGCTCAAGGTCGTGGACAATAAACTCTTCTGTCCGTAGCTTTTCTAAATCTTTTGGATCTGTCACTGAAACTTCCTCTGTATATCTGACAGTTTATAAATGGGCCTACTGGGTCCCGTTATCAGCACAATTATTAATATCTCGAGATCGTAACATACTGAATATTCTGAAACATGTAATTTTAGACGTCCCGTAATCAGCTAAGAGCGCATGTTTTGGTATGTCTGCTAAGAATAGAAAGCAGGCATTCCAGTATTTCGCCTTACCGGAATTAAGCTTTTTCTTAAATTCTCTAGATTTAATAAGAATACGTAATATGACATTATTTTTCACATAATTTAGAGGGATATTCAATTATCTTAAAAGTGGTAGTTTGTAACAAGTATGTAAATAATTAACACTAAGAATTATATTTTCTTTATTCCTGATTATGAATAAGTTATAAATGATAAACATTAAATATATTTTTAAATAAAAATCTGATCCTCAATATTTATCCCATGAGAATAAGAATCATTGTAGCTTTTTACTATTACATATGAGAGCCCAACATTTGGAAACTCCATACTCAAATTAAACATCGCGACAGCAGATGGTTTTGGGCCAAATGAGGACAAAATAATATTGTGGGAATCATGATTTTTTTCAATGATTTCTTTTATTTCATCATTTCCGTATGGTGAATTAAATGCATCCATCTCAAAATATTCAATTTCCTGAAACTGCAGATGTTCTTTATGCTTTTTTAAATTATTACTCATATTATCAAACTGATCACCTACTTGGGCACCTAAGAAAACTTTTTTTGGTTCATAGCTATAGATCATTTGATAGACCCGCTCAATATCAAAACCTGTCTGAATAATTAATATTGTTGGTCGATCAGATAGCGAAATCCCAGAGTGCTTAAATACAAGTCTTGGCTTTTCTGCTTCACTTGTTAACCAGCTGCATTGCTCATATTTATTTGGCTTGTAGTATATATAGTTAGCCTTATTATTATGTCGATTAATAAAGTGCATAAGAAACCAGATCAAAAACCTAGGCATCGTTGTTATATCAACCATCAGCTTCTTTTCTTCAATTTCATTCTCCTTAAAAAAATTCTCTAACGCCCTCCATGTCTTTACATCATCCAGTAATGAAACTTCCATTTCTGTAATATTATGAGCAACAAATCTCTGGTGTAGAACAGCTCGATTCTTTTCAGTCCTACCTAGAAACTCATTGATATTGAAGACAACAATCCTATCAACCTGATGATTTGAAATATTATTATTTAATCCTTCTATAAATCGGTCTTCCCACCCAGAGCATGTCAGTAATAAGTTATATTCACTCATTAAAAAAATCCTCTTGACCATCATTATAATTCTCAATACTAGCTTTTTGGGCATATGGTATTTTCCCAGTTTCAAGTACATCAACGAGAACTTTTGCCTGAAATGAAACCCTTGCATGCTGCCCTACTGGGTCAAGACCTCTAGCTGGCCAAAACATACGATTAGGAACAAAGTAATCTTCTTTAGCTCCTTTATCTTTAGCGGTGCCAGTCCGCACATATATCATCTGTGCACTGCGAGCTAAATTTAATACTGGTTGCAGCACTGACATTAAATCATCCTTTTTAGCAGAGATTGTGAATGCAATAGCACGAGGCTCTGAGCAATTTTCATCGAGCATCCTGTCTCTAAAATGTTCAGCCAACCCATGAAATAAATTTGAAAGTTGTTTAGCTTGGAGCTCTGAACAGCCGGGTATTTCTTTATCAACTCCATGTCTTAAGCGCTCCCAATAGGAGTCACTAAGCCTTTCTATAACTCTGGCTTGAATGCTGGGCGTTATATATTCAACATTGCCAAATCCAACATCAGAAACCATATCATCATACATCAAATAGCAAGGCTCTAAGAGATTCCTGATGACACCTGAAGAAAGATGGATTATTGTATCTAGCCCCGAATATTGGACTCTATTGGCCTTCGGAGATCTTTCACGAAAATAAATTGCCCTAGCATACTTATAGACATAGTCTGTTATTTTTTTTGTTTCATCGGCGCCATACTTTAGTACTGCTAA
Organism: Gammaproteobacteria bacterium UBA5109; assembly: GCA_002414385.1. GTDB lineage: Bacteria > Pseudomonadota > Gammaproteobacteria > Pseudomonadales > Pseudohongiellaceae > UBA5109. Next base: position 509,706 of record DHZH01000001.1, on the reverse strand, counting down.
CTCTCTAGCCTTTTTTTCAGCGGCTTTAATACCTTCTGTAAAAGCTTTACTTTCAGGAAAAAAGAGTCCGGCATCGAAATCATTATCAAAGCCGACCACCTCAAGGCGTTTGGCAATAATTTTTTTTGCCATTTTACCATAAGAAGATCCGCTATTCTGAAATGCCTGCTCCATATTGATAGAAACATAATCATGCCCTTGTAAAATAGCGCCACCCGAAGCAGTAGCTAACTCATATTCAGAAACTTTTGCTGCAGACACTTTAAAACTGAACGAGGAGTTATCTCTAAATGCAATCCACCCATTTAGCGCAGACTTTTGTGAAGAGTTCAAATCATGAGCGTCATCAATCATGAACACAAAGTGCATAGATTTCATCAACTCTACTGTTTTAAATAATTCAATCAAAGGCACAATTAAGGACGCAAAAGTATATGTGTCGGCGTAGAAACTATCAGAATCGGGAGAGTTAATTTCTTTTTGTGTGCGTATAATTTCTTTACGCAAAAAAAGCTTTAAACTTTTCAATGCGCTATCTCCACTTGGAATATCAATATCAAATAAATATCTAATTTCTAAAAGTAACTCCTCATCATCAATAATATTTGAATTACCGAACACTTCTTGTAATTCATCAACAAGTGACAAGGCCATGGATAAAACGAAATAATGTTCAGACACAATAGAGGCATGGAATTCACTATTGAGAAGCAAATACTCACGCTTAAAAACTAGGGGATTAATGCATGATACATATACAGGAAGATACTCAATTGCTTGACTTTCTGATATTGACTTAGCTATGTTAGTTTGCATAACAAGCTTGTTATACAAAAAATTCATTGATTTTCCAGAACCTCTTTCACCCCAGAAGAAAAAATTTCTTTTGGATTGAATAAAGCGACTGTAATTATGATCGTGGATAAAGAGCTTTAAAATTTGCTCATCAGTTAAATTACTAGCACCACTAAAAATAAATGGATTCATCCTTGCCTCCATAAGAAGCTTAACCACTCAGCTTTGCGCTTTTTAACGGATGATGTAGCTGATTCCACTCCAATAGGTGTAGTACTATGACCAACTAGAGCATTAGATAACTCAGCAACAACGGTATCAATCTCCAAATCATTTCTACCTTCGATTACGCTCTTTGATTTTTCACCCGGAATAGTTAAATCTGTCAAAACTAAAGGTTCTATCTTGAAATCAATAGCGTGGGCCTTATTAGAAAAATTGAATGAAACCTGCGTTTCCTTAATTTGTTTTAGGGCATTACAGTAATACCCACAATATTTTCTTTCTTGATCAAGCTTAAAAATTCTATCGTGTATAAAGGTTAACAATTCTGAAGTCGCGGATTTATCCTCAGAGGACAATGCCTGGCCTTCTTCTACATCTAACTCTATCTCATAGCAGATATTTATTCTGCCATTAAGCGCATCAATCATAATGTGCGTACACTCGGCATAACGATGAAAGATCAAACTTTCTTTAGAAATTTTTCCGGTAGCGATCATATAACTATTGGTGCGTTGCGGCCCTTCAGCCAATTCATCTGCAAGCCGAACAATTGCCGCTATTTCCCGCAAATAGATTCTATCACCTGCGCAGTGTTCGATTTCAGCAATATCACTAAGTGTATCTTTTGTTCCATCCTCAGCCTTGCCAGTATGAGCCCTTCCTGCGGATATGATATGTTTCTTTTCTCTGCTATGTTCGCCAGTAAATAAAGGGCTGAACATATCAACTAGAATTTTCTGGATATTTTGATTATGAAATTCTCGGTGATAAAAATTTCCAACATCATGAAAAAGTATGGTCAAACACAGAATATATAAATCAAATCCACTAAAATTATAAACTCTGCTGCCATCGATTTCTGCTTCTAAAAGCTTGTGCGCATTATTGAGAACATTATCAACATGCTTCGGGCCATGATCAGACAGCATAGGTTCGCTAGCTCTTATCCACTCTAGCAACTCATTATAGAGCTTATCTTTTATAGTAAAGTATCGGCTTTCTAATGATTTAGCTTTCGCAGAAGGATATTGCTCTTGTAGAGCAATTATCATCAAATCTTCTAATGGTAAGTAGTCTGCCATTATTATCACTGCTTCCCTAACTATGATTTCTTATACTTTCAAAAACAGATTTTGCCAAAAGAGGTGGAACCAAATTACCAACCTGTTGTTGCTGAAAACCAATTGAACCACAGAATCTAAAAGAATCAGGGATTGATTGTAAGCGAGCAGCCTCACGAACAGACAAGCCACGATCAAACCATGGATGTATGAGCATATTCTTTCGATAGTTACCAATAACTACCGATGGCTCATCCTCTAATAACCTACGATATATTCCCGTATGACATCGTGAAACATCGGTATAATTTTTCATTAACTTTTTTGGTATATCTTCCCAATTACCACCTTGAGGGATATATTTGTATCTTTGAAGAATATGTTTTGTATTATTGGTAACGAGATTGTTTGTACAAACTTTATTTCCGTTACGCATTTGCTGGGCATATTTAAATCTAGCTGCAGACCCATAAGGCATAGAATCCTGTGAGTTCCCGTTCTCAATTTCTGGCAAATCAGATATAGCCTTTTTAACTGTTATAAGCTTCTTAATAACTCGCTTTGGGGTCTCGACCTCAATACCATGAAGAGAGCCAATAATGAACAAACGATTTCTTTTTTGCGGTACACCAAAATCTGCTGAATTAAGTATAAAATGGGAAGTTGTATAACCCATTTTTTTGAAATCTGATAATACAGCATCGAGAAAATAACCCTGCTCCATTTCAACAAGACCTTTTACATTTTCGAAAACCACCCAGTCAGGCATAACTTCTGAAACCAAACGTACATATTCCAAATAAAGCCAATTATTAGAGTTGTACTTTGACCGAGTTGTTTGGTTAGAAGTAGAGAAACCTTGACAGGGGGGGCCACCAAAAATGACTTTCGGCTCATTTTTATTTAGATGCTTAAAGTCGCTACCGGTGATCAATCTAATATCTGATTCATAAAGCTTTACGCTTTTGTGGTTAGCGGAAAATGTTGCTGCAGCATACTTATCATTTTCAACAGCATACTTAACATGAACTCCACTCATTGCTGCGCCAATGGACATCCCCCCAGCGCCACAAAACAGATCAATACCTTGCATTCACGATCTCTAATTTTATCAGCTTTATCTTTTGTATAACATGTAACATCTCAAAACTCTACTGAGAGATAGTATCACAACATAAGCATATAGCTTAAAGCCAGCTTCTTGCCTAACTCATCACTTTTGAACCGAATAAGCTTGTGCTTAACCCTTCTTACCTTGTTTTGTTGCTATTTCAATAGCAATATTCCATAACTCTTGATTAACTTTAGTAAATATTTAGGTACATTTATCTTTCCATAAAGCTTCGAAAACTGCCATTATCAACTTCTACAGAATCGTAGAAAAATCAAGGATGTTAAAATACGTTGTTTTTAAAATTAAGCCTGTACACCCATTAGTTTACTCAGTAACATTATTTTTACGTTAAAAATAAGTCATTGAATCAATAGGTTATGAGTTTTTAGTGTGTAGTCCTCTCATTGGCACCAATAAATCAATATCTCCAATTCTTAATTATTAGCCAATCTCTTTAACTACAAATTCCACTAACTCCCCTTCCCCAACCCCTAAGACTTTTGCCAAATTCAAGATGGTTGTCAAAGAGGGCTGGCGCTTCCCTCTTTCGAGCATTGATATGAAAGTCCGGTCTAAATTCCCCTCAAGTGCCAAATTTTCCTGAGATATACCCTTCTCTTCTCGTAATCTGCGCAAAACAACTCCAAATGCCTCTTCAGGTGTTTTCATTCCAACCTCTTCAATTCAAAGAAGTTGAAGCTATATGGCTTGTAGACTATGATCGACGGACTATAGTCTACAATGTAGATAGATAAGGAGGTGCGACTATGGCTATCATCAAATGTAGTGATTGCAGGGAGAAAGTAAGCAGCACGGCAAGAACTTGCCCAAAATGTGGGATTAAGGTCCAAAAACCCATCCCTGTTATTGCTTTATTGATGCTCAGCATAATTAGCATTTGGGGTATTTATCGGATAAATAATTACTACGATAGTTCCTCTAGTTTAAATGCCCCAATCTCAGAAATACGTATACAAACACCATCTGTAAGATCCACTACTGAAAGTGAAGAAAATCCTGATACGACTCTTGACGAAGAATGGCAAAAACTAGCATGGATTGATAAAGGTAAAGATATAGTAAGAGCTGGGATGAGAGCCCCCTCTTCAGTAGTGTTTCGTAATGAGTATTTTAATCGGGGCGAGTTAGGCACTCCGGTTGCTTGTGGCGAGGTCAATGCAAAAAATGGATTTGGCGCTTATATCGGCTTCCAACGTTTTATTTCAGCCGGTTCTGATAAGTTCACTTTCCTTGAAAGTGAGGTAGTAGATTTCAGCACTTTATGGCGCACGCTTTGCCTTTAATTTACATGAATAAAATCAATAATATTTTTAGTCTTAAGATGTAAACCATGGTGCTAGGGTGTAAAGATATATGCTATGTATACAGTATTATTTCTATTTTTAAATTCTATTGGATATTGATTTTTTCTTGCTTATTATTTTGTATTTTTGTAAACTGATCGCGTTTTAAATTGAAAGTCATGACATTTGTTGTAAAGACTATTAATTGTCACCATCTAGAGAGGCGCCTCGTTAAAAACCCACAAGCTACTGATATGCGTGATGCATACGGTTTTAATGTGGGATTGCTTATTTACTAATAAACAATCCACCTAAATACATAGGATTGTTTAAATGAAAAGCGCCCCTCCTCCTCTAGAAAATGATTTCTTTGCAGATAACTCATCACCTCAGTCCATCCGTGGGCTGAATATTGTTTATCAAACTTGCCAGGATCTAGCTCCTGCCTCTCGAAACCCTCGTACCCATACCAAGAAGCAAATCCTACAAATTGTTAAGAGTATTCAGGAATTTGGGTTTACTAATCCAATTCTGGTAGATAAGAACAATATCGTCATTGCTGGGCATGGTCGCTTAGAGGCTGCGAAGCTCCTTAATATGACCCATGTACCTACAATCTGTCTGGGTGAGCTCTCTGAATATCAAATTCGTGCTTATATAATTGCCGATAATAAACTTGCTGAAAACGCTGGCTGGGACGCTGAGCTCCTGGGTCTGGAATTACAATATCTTTCAAAGCTTGAAATTGACTTTGATATCTCCGTCATTGGGTTTGAGACTGCTGAAATAGATGTCTTAATTGGCGACCTAGACACGCCTGAAGGTGAAGCTGATTCAATCCCTGAAATAGCTGCTGGCCCCTCAATTACACAGCCCGATGATATTTGGCAAATTGGCCCCCATCGGTTGATTTGTGGAGATGCCACTAAAGCACAAACTTATGAGCAATTACTTGAAAATCAGCTAGCTCAAATGATTTTCACGGACCCACCTTACAATGTCCCTATTAATGGTCATGTCTCGGGCCTTGGGCATCATAAGCACCGTGAGTTTGCGATGGCAACAGGCGAGATGACTCAAGCCCAGTTTATTGATTTTCTCAAGAGCACTTTCGACCATTTGAGTAATTTCAGCATGGACGGCGCGCTTCAGTTTATTTGTATGGATTGGCGACATATGAAAGAAGTGATGGAAGCAGCAGATGAGCCTTTCAATGAGCTTAAAAACCTCTGTGTCTGGGCTAAAACCAATGGCGGTATGGGTTCTTTGTATCGCTCACAACATGAACTCGTCTTTGTCTATAAAAATGGTAGAGCTCCTCATATCAACAATGTCGCTTTAGGCCAATACGGAAGATATAGAACCAATGTCTGGACCTACCCAGGAATGAGTTCATTCAGCGATGATCGAGACGCTGAATTAGCTCTACATCCTACCGTCAAGCCGTTAAAACTAGTTGAAGATGCGATTTTAGATTGCTCAGATCGCGGTGGATTAATTCTTGATGCTTTTGCAGGAAGTGGAACAACCCTTCTAGCTGCAGAAAATACAGGACGCCGTGGTTATGGTATTGAGATCGATCCGCACTATTGTGATGTGATTTTGCGGCGATTCATTCAGCAAGGGCTCACGCCCATCCACTGTATAACGGGTGAACACTTCTCAAATAAAGAAACTATTATTGGGGAGCAATGTCATGACTGAAAATAATGACGAATTAAACTCTGGAAGTAATGATTACAAAGTAGGCCATGGAAAGCCTCCTAAAGAGTCGCAATTTAAAAAAGGTGTGACAGGAAACCCTAATGGCCGCCCAAAAAAAGCCACAGATATCACTAGCCTAATTTCAAGCACGCTGGATGAGACCATTACAGTCTCAGAAGGTAATACGACGCGTGAATTAACAGTAGAGGAAGCAACAAATTTAGCCTTGATCAACAAAGCAATGAAGGGTGATTTGTCCGCAGCAGACGAAGTAATGAAAAAAGCAAAATCTTATGGTTTGATTGAAGAGCCCCCAATAAAAAAACCAAAAGGGGAAAAAGGTGGTTTCATTTTATTACCTGATCTAGGTATGGAAATAGAAGTCTGGGAGAAGATTGCCAGTAAACACCAAGAAGCCCTAATTGCTTCCTCAAAATTGGATATTGAAGAGAGCAGATAGCAATGGAAGAAGATAATGACACCGACAACCCAGGGTCATCAGGATACAAAAAGCCTCCCAAATCTGGTCAATTCCCACCGGGTGTCTCCGGTAACCCAGATGGTCGTCCTCCTAACAAGAAAAGCCCAAAACGAGCATTCAAAGAGTTCTTATTTGAGAAAGTAGCTGTAAAAAAAGAGAACCGGCGGTGCAAAATGACCCGAATTGAAATAATCATCCGCGTCATTCAGAAAGAAGCCGCAGCAGGTAATGTTAGAGCTAAAAAAATACTAGATAAGTGGATAAGCTATATACCTGAAGCACTGCAGGATAATCGAATTCCCTCTGTGACGGAAGAATACGGTAAAGGCGTCATCTTCGAGACTGAATTTTATAATTTTTTGAAAAAATACAACATTTCAAAACCTGATTTTGAGCAACGCTATGAGGAACATCAGGCCGAAATAGCGCAGGCAAAAAAAGATCTCGGATGGAGTTGACTTCCAAGGCAATGAGAGCGTTCATGGTGATAGGAGGTCATCATGAGCAGTGCTGCAAATACATTGAACGAAGCGTCCTTTGATACGTTGAGAAAACGCTGGGAAATCAACTTTGGAAAGCCCCCTTCTACCCATCTGACAAAAGCCTTTTTGGCCAGAAATCTCGCTTATAAGGCACAAACGCAGCAACACGGAGGGTTAAGCAAAAAAACACAAAAACGAATGCACCAGTTATACGAAGCCTTTAAGCAAAACCCCGACTATCGCCCGCCAGACAGCAGACCCAGCCTGAAACCAGGCACCCGGCTTGTAAGAGAATGGCAAGGAGTCGTTCATACCGTTACCGCCAGCACAAACGGCTTCGATTACCAGAGCTCCCACTTCAAAACCCTATCCGTCATTGCGCGACTGATCACCGGAACACGCTGGTCTGGTCCCGCCTTCTTTGGCCTTAATAAGCCTGTGAAGAATCCATGAAAAAACACTGTGCGATTTATACCCGCAAGTCCCACGCTGAAGGTCTAGATCAGGACTTTAACTCCCTGGATGCTCAGCGGGAATCCTGCGAAGCCTTTATAAAGAGCCAAAAACATGAAGGTTGGGAATACAAGAAACAGCGTTATGACGATGGTGCGTACTCTGGAGGGGACTTGGATCGCCCCGCCCTCAAGCAACTATTAGCGGATATAGCAGAAGGTAAGGTTCAGGTTATCGTTGTTTACAAAGTCGACAGGCTGACACGCTCCCTAGCGGACTTTGCCAAACTCATTGAGCTATTTGATAAGCATGATGTCTCGTTTGTCTCCGTGACCCAGCAATTTAATACCACCAGTTCAATGGGTAGACTGACGCTTAATGTTCTTCTCTCTTTTGCCCAGTTTGAGCGTGAAATAACAGGAGAGCGGATCCGTGACAAACTTGCCGCCTCCAAGCAAAAAGGCATGTGGATGGGTGGAGTCATCCCCCTCGGCTACGACCTTGATAACCGGCAACTCAAGATCAATCCAGAAGAAGCTGAAAAAGTGAAGTTGATCTTCTCCCAATACCTTGCACTGGGAAACGTCAGTGCGTTAAAACACTTTCTGGACGAAAACAGAATAGTGAGCAAAGTCAGGATCAGTCAAAAAGGCATCAAATCAGGAGGCAAGCCAATTTCACGCGGCAGTCTCTACAAGATGCTCAACAATCCTGTGTACCGAGGGATGATCAAACATCGTGATCAGGTATACCCTGGGCTTCATGAAGGTATTATCTCAGAAACACTCTGGGTGAAAACACAGAACCTGTTGAAAGAAAACTCACATGCAGCCGCTAATGGCTTAAGAGCCAAACACCCAAGTTTATTGGCTGGCATTCTCTTTGATGACAAAGGTAATGCCATGAGCCCAAGCCATGCAGTTAAAAATGGCAAACGTTATCGCTATTACATTAGTCAGGCACATGTTCAACAGCAAGTAGGCAAAGCAGGCTCTCTCTCCAGAATTCCAGCAGGAGAAATTGAAACGGTGGTGATTGAAAGAATAAAAGTCCTGCTTATTAATAGCATTGAATTAAACAACATCGTGGGCAATACAACAGAGACAGAATCTTATTTCAAGACAGCCATTAAATTAGCTGAAAAACTATCCGATAAGACTGATGCATTAAGAGACTTAATTACCAGGATAAAGTTATCGAAAACACAGATCGTTATTTCAATTTCCAGCTCAGCAATTTACAAAGCCCTGGAATTAGCCCCACCAGAAATTGACACGGTTATTGAGTTTAAAGTAAAAACACAACTGAAGCGATGCCAAGGCGAAAAGAAATTTATTGTCAGAGATTCAGTCAACGAAAGCACTCAAAACACCAGCCCGACCTTACTTAAAGCAATAACCCGCGCTTATGTCTGGAATCAGATGCTCGTCAATGAAGAGGTGCAATCAGTACGTGAACTCGCTAAAAAAGAAGGTATTGCATGCAGATATATCAGTCGCATCTTACCGTTGGCAACCCTGCCTGCACAAATAATTGAATCCATCCTTGATGGAAAGCAAGACCCGCACTTAACTCTGACTGATCTAATCCAAAATTAATTTATCAACAGGATAATCTTGTAAATGTCTCATGCAATTGTGAGTATTTAATGGCGATATTGCTGTTGATTAATGACGTAAATTTGAACGCATTGGCCCAACTTATGGCAAAGTGCGGACTACTGAAATGGCCATCAGAGAAAAATGAATAAACTGCCGAGAGAATGAATAATCTGAGTCAGCAGTTTGAGGCAGATAAGCCTGTAAGCTTATGAATTTTAGGGAATCTCTCTGCTGACTAGAGAACTAATCAACAGAGACAAGACTGTATGGCGGAGAGGGAGGGATTCGAACCCTCGATGAGTGTTAACCCATACGCCCTTAGCAGGGGCGCGCCTTCAGCCACTCGGCCACCTCTCCAAGAGCGCGCAATCATATCATACGAATGCACCTGATTGGCAGAGGCTCCGACGGCGAATTTACTCTTCAGTATCCTCGCTGGTTTTGGTGTCCTCTCCTCCCTGCTTGATGCGGTCATAGATTTCCTCTCTATGAACGGCCACATCTTTTGGTGCATTGACTCCTATACGCACTTGATTTCCCTTTACTCCCAGGACTGTGACAGTCACATCGTCACCTATCATGAGCGTTTCGCCTACGCGGCGAGTCAGTATTAACATTTATTTCAACTCCTCGAACCGGCCAGTATCTGGCCGGTAAGTATGTAAGCCCCTGAGGGTTCTACTGTTTTGCATTTGCATCAGCATTCCCCAGTTCAAACGCATCGTGCAAAGCCCGCACTGCCAGTTCCAGATACTTTTCTTCGATGACAATTGAAATTTTGATTTCGGAAGTGGTAATCAACTGAATGTTAATTGACTCTTTCGCCAGAGCTTCGAACATGCGCGAAGCAATACCGGCATGTGAGCGCATTCCCACACCTACCAGAGATACTTTCGCAACTTTATCGTCAACCTGGACCGCTTCTGCCTTAATTTCCTTTGCCAGCACTTCAAGAATTTCGGAAGCCTTTGCAGTGTCTTTCCTTTGTACGGTAAAAGTAATGTCATTGGTTTGATCGTTGCCGATATTCTGAAGGATAACGTCGACTTCAATACCAGCCTCACTGATCGGGCCAAAAACACGGTGAGCCATCCCTGGTATGTCCGGAACACCTAAAATACTTAATTTGGCCTCGTCTCTTGTAAAAGCGATTCCCGAAATTAAAGGCATTTCCATCATAGTCTCGTCCTCTGAACCTATAAATGTACCCGGACCGTCTTCAAAACTTGAAAGCACCCGTAATGGCACATTGTATTTACTTGCAAATTCGACTGATCGTATCTGCAAAACCTTTGCACCCAGGCTGGACATTTCAAGCATTTCTTCAAATGTAACACTGTCCAGACGCCGGGCATTTTCCACGACACGCGGATCGGTTGTGTATACACCGTCCACATCGGTAAATATCTGGCATTCATCTGCATGCAAGGCAGCAGCCATTGCCACAGCAGTTGTATCGGAGCCTCCTCTACCCAGCGTGGAGATATCTCCGTCAGCTGTGACGCCCTGAAATCCGGCTATCACAACCACTTTCCCACTATCCAGATCCTGACGGACTTTGTCCTGATCAATATCAAGAATACGCGCATTGGAATGCGCATCATCTGTCAGAATCCTGACCTGACTCCCGGTATAGGAGCGTGCCGGACAGCCCAGAGCCAGTAAAGCCATACTCAATAAGGCAATGGTAGTCTGCTCGCCGGTTGACAGTAATACATCCATTTCCCGGTTATCCGGCCTAGCCTGTATTGCATTGGCCATTTCAACCAGCTTGTTGGTAACGCCACTCATTGCCGAGACCACGACCACAACCTGATTGCCTGCCCTGCGACTTTCAGCAACCCTGCTTGCAACAGCCTGGATACGCTCAATCGAGCCTACCGAGGTGCCACCAAACTTCTGCACAAGTAATGTCATTATGATATCACTTAATTATAAATTCTAACATAAACGGCACTTTTAACTAAACAGCGTTCAAAAAAATGCCTAAAGAAGACTTGAAACAGTGTGTTCAACTGAGGCAAGGGCCGTTTTGAGGTTTTCCGCCTCTGTGCCACCTGCCATCGCCATATCCGGTCTTCCGCCGCCTTTACCGCCCACCTGGGCAGCAACATTATTCACCAGGTCTCCGGCTTTGACTTTAGCAGTCAGGTCTTTTGTTACCCCTGCCACCAGGGCAACCTTGCCTTCCGAGACGGTCGCCAGCACGATGATAGCACTGCCGAGTTTATTCTTTAGCTGATCACAGGTCTCTCGCAGCGCTTTGCTGTCGACTCCGTCAATTTCCGCAACCAGTAATTTTGTGCCTTTCAACTCGATTGCCTGGGCACTCAGGTCAGTCCCGGCAGAACTGGCAAGCTTGGCCTTGAGCTGGCTTAGCTGTTTTTCCAGTTCACGATTTCCCTTCACCAGCTGGGAAACTTTCTGTTCCAGGCTTTTCTGGTCCGATTTGAGCAAGGTAGCAAGAGCAGCCAGCTGCTGTTCCTGGGTATTCACCAGCCGCAGGGCCTGTATGCCACTGACCGCTTCAATACGTCTGACACCCGCAGCAATGCCGCTCTCCTGAACGATCTTGAACAGGCCAATATCGCCGGTGCGTTCGACGTGGGTTCCACCGCAGAGTTCCACGGAGAACTGCGCATCATCACTGCCGCCCATACTGACCACGCGAACCACTTCACCATACTTTTCACCGAACAGCGCCATCGCGCCATGGTTTTTGGCTTCATCCATGGACATGCTCTGTTTACTGACGGCTTTATTCAGCAATACCTGCTGATTGACCAGCATCTCAATCTGCCGTAATTCTTCATCACTGACTGGCTTTGGATGGGAGAAATCAAAACGCAGATATTCTGCATTTACCAGTGAGCCTTTCTGCGTAACGTGCTCACCCAGTATCTGGCGCAGCGCCGCATGCAACAGATGGGTTGCCGAGTGATTAAGCATGATCGCCTGGCGCAGTTCGGTATCTATCGCCGCCCTGAGTTTGTCACCCGGACTCAATGAACCCAGGGTCAATTCACCCTGATGCAGATACTGTTCACCCTGTTTCTGGGTATCCTGCACTGTAAAACTGGCCTGGGCGTTCTGCAGCAAACCGCTGTCGCCAACCTGTCCGCCGGATTCGGCATAAAATGGCGTGCGATCGAGCACCACAATACCCTGCTCGCCGGCATTGAGTGTATCGACTGGCTTACCGTCCACATAAACACCCAGCACTTCGCAGTCACTTTCAACCACATTGTCATAACCGGTAAACTCGGTATCCCCTGCCTCATCAAGCTCAAGCTGCGCAGCGGATTCAAACCGGGAGGCGGCGCGGGCACGCTGTTTCTGTTCCTGCATGGCCGCTTCAAAACCTGCCATATCCAGTTTGAGATTTTTCTCACGCGCAATATCGGCCGTTAAATCAACCGGGAAGCCATAAGTGTCATAAAGCCTGAATACCGTTTCTCCGGCCAGGGTGTCACCCTCAAGTTCAGCAATGGCGCTGTCCAGTAACTGCATACCGTTATCCAGTGTCCGCGAGAACTGTTCTTCTTCCGCTTTCAGGGCAGACTCTATCCTGCCTTGGTTATCACGCAGTTCCGGGTAGGCATCGCCCATAATCGAGGCCAGGGGCGCGACCAGCTTGTAAAAGAAAGACTCACGGGCACCCAGTTGATGACCATGCCGAATGGCCCGACGGATAATACGGCGCAGCACATATCCCCGGCCCTCATTGGCAGGCAGCACCCCATCATTAACCAGAAAGGCACAGGAGCGAATATGGTCCGCGATCACGTTCAGGGAAGCCGAGTCATCATTTGTCCCCGTGACCTTGCGAACTGCCTTGAGCAGTTCCTGAAACAGGTCAATATCATAATTACTGTGCACGCCCCGCATCACGGCCGCAATTCTTTCCAGGCCCATTCCGGTATCCACCGAAGGGCTGGGCAATTCAGTCAGTTTGCCCTGTGCATCACGGTTGTACTGCATGAACACCAGGTTCCAGATTTCAATATAACGGTCACCATCCTCATCGGCTGAACCCGGCGGGCCACCTGGCACCTCTTCACCATGATCGTAGAAGATTTCGCTGCAGGGGCCGCAGGGCCCGGTATCCCCCATGGCCCAGAAGTTGTCTTTTTCTCCCATACGGGAAAAACGCTCTGCATCAATGCCGACATCCTGCAGCCAGATTCTTTCCGCCTCTTCATCTTCATGAAAAACCGTGACCCAGAGTTTTTCCGCAGGCAACTGCAGGTTTACCGTGAGAAATTCCCAGGCAAAATGAATGGCTTCTTTTTTGAAGTAGTCGCCGAAACTGAAGTTACCGAGCATTTCAAAGAAAGTATGATGGCGTGCCGTGTAGCCGACATTTTCCAGGTCATTGTGCTTGCCCCCGGCACGCACGCAGCGCTGGGAACTGGCAGCGCGCTTGTAGGAGCGCTTGTCCTGACCCAGGAAAACATCCTTGAACTGCACCATACCGGCATTGGTAAACAGCAGGCTTGGATCATTACCGGGCACCAGCGAACTGCTGTCTATCACGGTATGCCCGTGCTCAGCAAAATAATCCAGAAATGCCTGCCTGATTTCAGCGCTTTTCATTGCCAATACTTAGATGTTTAAAGGGCGCGCATTATATACTCTCAGCCCGCGGGTTTACATCTCCATTAATGCTTACATTAAGATTTGCTAAGTGCTACCATTTTTTAATGCTTATTGCTCTGCAGGAAGGACTCTCACGAGAAGCAGAACAAGCAAAGCCAACTGTTTCTGGGGATAAATAAGGGGGCATTATGCATCACTCCAACTTTCGCTATACAGCGCTTTTCGCAGCCATTACAGGAATTACAGCAATACAGCTCAGTACTCCACTGGCAGCACAACCCGTCACTTTGCAGGAAATTGTCGTTACCGCTCAAAAACGTGAGGAGAACCTTACCGATGTGCCGATTTCCGTTAATGTCATCAGTGCGGATGTTCTGGATGCCGGTAACGTCAATAAAATTGCCGATATTACCGAGTATGTCCCGAATCTGAGCATGACAGAAACCGGTGTCAGCACCCAGATGTATGTGCGCGGCATCGGCTCCGGCAATAACCAGGGCTTTGAGCAGTCCGTTGGGCAGTATGTGGATGGCATTTACTATGGCCGCCAGCAACTGATACGTGCACCCTTTTTTGACATGCAGCGGGTAGAAGTCCTGCGTGGCCCGCAGGGCATACTGTTTGGAAAAAATACCATTGCCGGGGCTCTGAACCTGAGCACGGCACAGCCGACTGATCAACTCGAAGTTGATGTCAGCGCCCTGTATGAATTCGAACATGACCAGAGCGAAATCAATGCCGTCATATCCGGGCCTTTATCCGATAATTTCTCTGCCCGTCTGGCCCTGCGTGGTAATTACGAATCTGGCTATATGAACAATTCCTTTCTGAACCAGGGAGAACCGGACCGTGAAGACAATTCCGCCCGTCTGAGCCTGGCCTGGGATGTATCACCGGAACTGGACATCGGCCTGAAACTGGAAACCAACAAGTTTGATACGGTCGGCCGGCAAATTGAAATCGTTCAGGATGATGCCGCTCCGGCAGGACCTCTGGCCGGACTCAACTTTGCCCAGATTACCGCCGGGTTACTGGGGCAGCCGCCGATGGAAAGCAACCTGAACTATATTCGCCAGGCCAATGCCCGGGAATACAGTGAAAACGAACTCGACAATGTCACCCTGGACATCAACTACGATTTGGGCGACAACACCCTGACCCTGCTCAGTGGTTTTGTTAACTATGATTTTGATGAGCGCTGCGACTGTGATTACACCCCCAGCGATGTCTTTGAAGTCGGCCTGATGGAGGAATATGAGCAGTTCTCCCAGGAAGTCCGTATCAGCTCGCCGCTGGGCAACACCCTGGAGTGGATTGCCGGCGCCTATTACCAGAGCAATGAAATGAACTCGACTGAGGCCATTGATATCCCCGCGACTTCAGCCCTTGGCGCTCTGGCGGGACTCAATCCGGCCCTGGCACTGATGACCAACCTGCCCGGCACCGGCGCCCGGCGCCTGAATACCCAGGACAGTGATATCTGGGCCGTGTTTGCTCAGGGCAAGTGGTACATGAGCGACAGCCTGAGCCTGACTCTGGGAGCCCGTTATACCAGTGAAGACAAGGACGCTTTCCGGCAGATAGATATCCTCGATCTGGCCACCGGCGCAATTACTACCAATCCACTGGCGCCCATAACCTACAATGAGATCTTTGCCCTACACAGCGTGCAGACTGCCGGTTACACCGCAGTTTCCACCGGTATTACTTCTCCTGGACACAGCCTCACCGGATCACGCTCAGAAAATTCATTTACCCCCATGGTGAACCTGCAGTGGAATGCAACAAACAACACCATGCTCTATGCCTCTTATTCCCGTGGCTTCAAGGCCGGCGGTTTTGATGCCCGGGCCAACAACCCCTTCTCCTTTGAGTTTGAAGATGAAGAAACCAGCTCTTTTGAGCTCGGTGCCAAGGGCCTGCTTGCCGAGGGTCGTGTGGAAGTAAATGCCGCCCTGTTCTTTACCGATTATGAAGACCTGCAGGTATCCCAGTTCGACGGAGCGCTTGGTTTCAATGTCGGCAACGCCAATGAAACTGATGTACGGGGCCTGGAGCTCGATGGTCGCATCGCGGTAACCGAAGACTTTACCATCGGTTATGCCTACGCCTATCTGGATTTTGAATTCCAGGATTTCCGTAACGGCAATTGCTATAACTATCAGACCCCTGACGGTGATGTCGTCAACGGCATTCCGCTTTGTGATTTTACCGGCATGCGCGGTCAGTACACGCCGGAAAATAATCTGAGCGTCTTTTTTGATTACACCCGCATGCTGAATAATGAAATTGAGTTATTCAGTAACCTCAATCTGAACTACACCGACTCACAAAACATTCACGACAATCTGGATCCACAGTACGAAATAGATAGTCGTACCAAGGTTAATCTGCGGGTCGGGGTTCGGAATGACAACTGGTCTCTGGCCTTGGTCGGCAAGAATATTACCGATGAAGAAGTCATGACCTACGCGGGCAACGTGCCGCTGTCGGCTTCAGTGTTCGGCACCAACACTTTCTATTCCTTTATCGATCGCCCCAGTCAGTACGCAATCGAAATTGGCTTTCGCTATTAAGTCTGGAGTTTGCTAGAGAGGCTTTGATTCATCCTCTTCCAGATTGCTGAGTCGCCCATCGCTGGATAGCAGTACAGCGATGGTGCGGGTCTGCGGCAGGTGAGAAAAGACAATCATGCTGATGACCATAAAGGGTACGCTTAAAAACATGCCCGGAATTCCCCAGATCACGCCCCACAGAGACAGATTCAACAGAATGATGGTCGGACTGAGATTCAGCGTGGAACCGGTAAATTTCGGCTCCAGAATATTACCGATTAAAACCTGAATGCTGGTCAGGCCACCGGCAACCAGAAAGAAAGGTCCCAGCGTATCGAACTGCACCAGCGTAATCAGCGCAGGGAAAATCGTCGCAATGATTGAACCAATAGTCGGAATAAAATTCAGTAAAAAAATCAGCAAGGCCCAGAAAGCCGCGAAATCAACGCCAATCACCAGCAGGAAGATAAAACTAAGCGTACCTGTGCAGAGACTGGCAATCAGTTTGATCGTGACATATTTACGCACATCATCACTGATGCGGCGTAATAATTTTCGGACGCCTTCTTGCTTGCCATTTTCGCCAATCAGTGCGGATAATTTCTTATCCATGTTTTTCTGCTCAATAAACAAAAACGCTAGATAAATCAGGGTAAGTCCACTATTGGCAACGATGCTGGTCAGTGATAAAGCGGTAGAGGATATAAACTGCCGCAAATTGATCTGTTCAATCAGCTGTTCAATTGTTGGTGCCTGCTCAATACCAAAGTAAGCCAGGAGGCTGTTCATTTTACTCTCGAGGTTAGCCTGATAAGTGGGTGCCACTTCCAGTACGCCATCAACATTCATGGAAATTACCTTGACCGTACCCCAGAACATGGCTACAAAACTCAGGAGGGAAAGCGCAAAACAAAACCAGCCGGGCATATTATGACCGGAAATTTCCAGTCGCTGATAGGATTTGGCCAACAGGTTGATCAGATACCAGAATACCAGAGCGATCACAAAGGGCAGAATCACTTCCTGGCCGGCAATCAACAGATAAAACGTCAGCATGACCATCAGGGCAACGATACCCAGATTCACGATTTTCATGCCTTTATCTTCCAATGGAATAAGACTCCCCTGTTGCCCAAGCAAAAACTTGCCACAAAGGGGGTGCCGAGTAAAGAAATAGTGTGATATCCAGCAAACGGTGTCAGAGTAAATCCTGGATTTACTCTGACACCAAATTAAAGAATCAGCGGCAGCAGGAAGTAACTGATTACGCTGATGACCACGGTGGCGATAAGGTTCAGTTTGATACCGGTACTGGCCATTTGCGCAATCCTGATCTGTCGGCTGGCAAAGACAATGGCATTGGGCGGCGTTGCCACGGGCAGCATGAAAGCCATGGAAGCAGCCAGGGCCGCGGGCACCATCAGGGCAAAGGGATGCAGGTCCATACTGACTGCCAGCGCCCCCATCACCGGAATAAACAGGGTAGCCGTGGCAGCATTGGAGGTCATTTCGGTCAGGAAAATAACCATGAGAACGACCGCAGCGATAATGATGAAAAAGTGCACTCCCTGCAGCACGGAAAGCTGATTGGCCAGCCATTCCGTCAGGCCACTCTCGGAGAAACCGGCAGCCAGCGCAAAACCTCCACCCATCAGAATAATGACATCCCAGGGGATATTTTTGGCGGTTTCCCAGTCCAGCAGAAAACCACCGTTTTCCCGCCGGGCCGGTATAATGAATAGAATAAATGCCCCCAGCATGGCGATGGCTGAATCGGCCACCATGACCAGCGCCGGAAAGTCCACCAGACCCCGCAATATCCAGGCAGCAGCCACCATCCCGAAGACGATGGCAACATGCCTTTCTTCCTGGGTAATGGAGCCCATGTCCTGCAGTTCATGTCTGACACTTGCCCGTAACTGCCGGTTTTCTTCCTCGCTCTTGTGCACATCCTTGAGCTTTAGCTGCAATACAAACCAGGTAAGCGCCAGCATGGTGGCCGAAGCAGGCACGGCCAGTTTCATCCAGTCGAAAAAAATGATCTCAATGTCATAAACGGTAGCCGCAATACCGGCCAGAATGGCGTTGGGCGGTGTCCCTACCAGGGTCGATACCCCGCCTATCGAGGCGGCAAAGGCAATTCCCAGCATCAGGGACAGGCCGAATGGATCATCGCCGACCAGGGCATTTTCCAGATGTTCATGACGCTTGTTCTGTTCAATAATGGCCATCGCCACTGGAACCATCATCATTGCAGTGGCCGTATTACTGATCCACATGGATAGCAGGGCGGTGGCCAGCATAAAACCCAGCAGCAGCATCTGCGGGTTACTGCCGACCCTGACGATGATGGTCAGGGCAATGCGCCGGTGTAAGTCCCAGCGCTGCATGGCAATGGCGATCATGAAACCGCCTATGTAAAGGAAGTTGATCTGGTTGCCGTAGTTGATTGTCGTTGCAGCCGTGGACATGACCTGCAGTGCAGGAAACAGAAAAATCGGCAGCATGGCTGTGGCCGGAATCGGAACGGCTTCAGAAATCCAGAATGCAGCCATTAAAAAAGCCACTGCTGCCACACGGGCTGCTTCCGGGCTCATGCCTTCCGGCAATGGCATGACAAGCATGGTAATAAATAATACCGGTCCAAAGACCAGCCCGATTTTCTGGCGGGTACTAAAACTGTTCCACATGGCAGCGCATTCTATTACTACTTGCTGATAAATTACCATCAGGAGCATCAGCCAGGAGCAAGAAACGGATTTCTTTTTGCAGGCAGGACAGGTAGATTTCTGCTCATGAGTACAGATCTGCAGGACAGTGAGCATTATCAACTGGTTGAAAAAGCCATTGACTACCTGCTGCTGGAACATCAGCAACAACCCCGGCTTGCCGACGTTGCCGGGCATGTCGGCCTGAGCGAATACTATTTCCAGCGCCTGTTTGTGAACTGGGTGGGTATCAGTCCCAAGCGTTTTTTACAGTTTCTTACCCGGGAGTACATGAAGACACTGCTGGATCAGGGCTATTCCACCCTGGATGCGGCCTACCAGGCAGGACTATCCGGTGGCGGTCGCTCACATGAATTATTTATCCGTACCCAGGCCATCACCCCGGCACAATATAAAAACCTGGGAGACAGGCTGAAACTTTCCTTCGCTTTTCACCATTCCCCTTTTGGCGAATATCTGCTGGCTGTCTCGGAACACGGTATCTGCCACCTTGCTTTTGTCGAAAAAGCGCATAAGGACACAGAAAACCTGTTCAGGGAAGAATGGGCTCTGGCCTCAATCCGGGAAGATTCCGCAATTACCCTGCCCTATCATCAACAACTGTTTGCCGGCAGCAGTAAAACTGAAATCCCGCTCCTGTTACGAGGTACGCCGTTTCAGGTACAGGTCTGGGAAGCCCTGCTGAAAATTCCCTTTGGCCAGGTGACACACTATCAGGAGCTGGCTGATGCCATCGGTAAAAAGACTGCAGCAAGGGCAACGGCATCGGCTATTGCCAGAAACAAGATTGCCTATCTGATTCCCTGCCATCGGGTGATCAGAAAAATCGGGGACAGTGGAGAGTTTCGCTGGGGTAAAGCCCGTAAACGCCTGGTTCTGGCATACGAGGGTGCGGTGAATTCGGGACTTACTGGGAAAGACGACGCGCAAAGGCAATAAGGGCTTCGAATTCCTCTTCTTCCATCATATAGGGCGACATGACATTGGGATAGCCCTCAACCACCTTGCGACGGGGAAAGCGAATCGATTCACGAAAATACTCTGCGTCCACCACCACAGTACTTCCGTCTGTCAGCGTTTGGGTCCGGCCAAACATATTACGCCAGCTTGGTCCGACGCCGAGGCTGCCATCAACCGTATGACAGGCAACACAGCCCCGCTCGGTGGAGATTTCCTGTCCACGCTGGGCCAGTTCATCATCCAGTTCCACCTCCATGGCATCGAAATTAAGCTCATAGATCATCAGGCTGCCAAAAATCAGCAAGCCCACCAGAACAAATGCGACTGTCAAGTCGAGCCAGATACGTTTGTTTTCTTGCACAGTGTTTTCCAACAGAGAATTAGTTTCCGAACAGGTTGCCAAGCCCCTCACGAATATCTTCACCAACCGAATCTTCAAGTTGCTGACGGGTTTCATCAACCCTGTCTTCCAGTTGCTGGCGTCCTTCATCAACCCGGTTGCGCAACTCTTCGGCACCCTCGGTAAACAGCTCATTGGCCAGGTTTAAAAAAGCCTGACTGGCTGATCTGGCAAGCTGTGCCATGACCGGCGTCAGGATCTGTTGCGTAATTTCAGCAGGCGTTCCGGAGAGATTTTGCAAAGTGATATCCCCCAGA
The DNA here is from genome assembly GCA_002414385.1 of Gammaproteobacteria bacterium UBA5109. Lineage (GTDB taxonomy): Bacteria > Pseudomonadota > Gammaproteobacteria > Pseudomonadales > Pseudohongiellaceae > UBA5109. Next base: position 488,986 of record DHZH01000001.1, on the reverse strand, counting down.
CTGACCTGTACCGGATTACGCAACCTGTCATCACTGATGGAGGCCTGGATATTACGGATCCTGACATCATCAATCTGTAAATTCATTTCACTTTCCGCGCCGGCATCTTCAGGTTCCTGAGGAGCTTCTCCGGCAAGTCTTTCACTGACCATATCAATATTCGTGGTTCCGTTCGCCCTCTCGTAACTGACAAAGGGGTCAGTACTCACAATACTGACTATTCCGACATTTTCGGAGCTGAGATTGCCCAGGTCCAGAGCCACACTCAGTTCAGCAAAACGCAACATGTCTTCATCACTGAAACCCGGCGGGTTGGCAATACTGAAATTAAAAATGGATGCCGAGCCTTCCCGCAGGCTTATTTCGACTGCCCCGACACTGACCTGGGAGCCAACCGCTTCGCTGCCATAATCTTCAATAGCCGTACGCACGATTTCATCAAGATTGCTGAGTAGATAAAACACACCGCCGCCCAGCAGGACTACAAGCACACCAAGACTGATCAATATTTTTTTTAGCATCGGGTTTTCTGAAATCAATAATTACAGGGAGTGAAATTGTAGCCCAGAAGCGCAGGGCTTGTCAGTGTGTTCCGGTAGTGTCTCAGTTTGTGTAGTTGTGCCCTCTCTATATTCGGGGCTAAAGCCCCTCCTACGTCCGTGGTAAGAGGGGCTTTAGCCCCGAACAACCCTGGACAGTTTAAACTGAGTCACTCCCTGTGTTCCTGTCCACTTGCCTGAAATATAGTGAATGATTATCATTTGTATTTGTTGTATAAATTCTGGGAATGATAAGAAACACAGTCTTCTGAATGCACCTGATCAGCGCTATTTCGCTTTTTACATACCGGCAAAGTCCCGGCTTTTGGGGACAAACCATTGCAGGCCTGGTTTCCTTCACCAGTTTATTTATGCTCTGGACTGGCTTTGCCCTGGCATACCGCAGGCTGGTTAAGCCTTTGTTCAGAAAATCCTGATAATCTATTCACTGGCAGGCATACGCGATTGAGTATGTTAGAATCGCGAGCTTTGTAAAAACTGGCTGCTGCATGCAGCCCTTAAACGACCTAAAGAAAAGTAACAGATGACTATGAAAACCATTATTCTTTCAGCTTCCCTGTTCATGTTAAGCCTTTTGACTTCGGTCAGTACTGCCCAGGAACTCAGCTTTACCGACGCTCAGGTCGAAAGTGGCGAGGCACTGTATGATGAATTTTGTGTGATGTGCCACGGTGATAACCTGGAAAACGGTCGATTTGGCACCCCGCTGAAAGGCTTCTTTTTCGCCAATCGCTGGAAAGACCGCAGCCTTGGGGAACTGGCCCGTTATACCTGGGAAGAAATGCCGGAAGGTAATGGCAAATACCTCAACATGGATGAATATATCGCCCTGATTGCCTTTATCCTTGAGGCCAATGGTCTGGAATCCGGTGATACGGCAATGAGTGAAGACTTCGCCGAGCTCGACACGATCACCTTGCCCTTCGAATAATCCCGGAAGCACTACACCTTCGCCGACCTGTCTTGCACTGTACTGGCAGGCAGGTTCTGATACGGCAATGGAGGTGTTACTGGCACTAGCCTTTAAGCTTTGCCTCAATGCTCTGGTCCTGCCTGAGCTGTAAAACCACATCGGCCTGATCCGGCAAAGTGCTCAGAGCATGCCGGGTCAGGCGTTCATAATGTGAAATAAAACGAATCAGCTGGTCCCGCGACATGATTCGTTTTGTGTTTTTATTTTCTACCCTGGCTGCCAGTTTTTCTTCCTGCTGCAGGCGCCAGTCAATTACCCGCTCAAATCCCGGAGCCCTGAGCATCACCAGCATATCCAGAAGGCCAAAAAAGCCCCGGTATTCATGCTCAAGTTTTTCATTGACATAAGTTCTCCATAGACCTTCAGCATCTTCCTCGGCTTCCAGAATGTTCAGGGGCTTTTGCAGTTCATGCGGTTTTTGTGCCCTGACGCCAAGGCACCAGCCTTCCATGATGATGACATCCACGGGAGCCTTGATCTGTGGCCAGAGATTCGCTGCAAAGCGCTCATCCGTGGCCTTGTCAAACCGTGGAATAGCCACTGGCTCACCAGACTTCAGCGCGGCAATTATATCCATGGCCAGGGGAACATCATGCGTGCCGGGTACACCACGAGTCATCAGCAAGGGATGTACCTGTTCGGCGAGCGTTTTACGCTCAGCCCGCGTCAGGTAAAAATCATCCAGTGAAAGGTTGATGCTTTTGATTCCAGTCATTTCCTGAAACAGGATCACCAGCAGGGCAGCTAGCGTCGATTTGCCACTTCCCTGGCACCCGTTAATGCCCAGCACAAAAGGACCTTCATTGACCGCAACCCGGCGCAGGATGTCTTCCGCCAGGGGAATAAACCACTGCTCCACCGTATCTCGATAGGTTTCCGGCAATTGTTCCTGTTCAATAAATTCGGCTAGAGCGGCGTTCAGGCTGGACAATGATCTGACTCCTCGTAAGCGAACAATTTAGCATTCTGTTAAAAAAAATTCTAAACTTTGCGTATGCGAATATCTGTCACCATACAACAGCTGCTGTTTCCTCTTGGCCTCCTGCTGCTTGCTCCACTGCTTCAGGCCCAGGAAAACCCGCTGGCGGGTCACTGGGTAATCAATGAAGAACTCAGCGAAACCACCGATGAAAAAGTTGAAATTGCCCTGCAGGCTTCCGGTTTTGAAGTCAACAAAGGCATGTTCAACAGTGATGATGAATACTATCGCGGCGGCCCGGTTGAACAGGAGCTGTATGACTATATTTCCTACGAAGACACCCTGGATATCGATATAGCCGAGGACGAATATACCTTTGTCTATGGTGACTATACCCGCCCGGTGTACCTGGATAATCGGGGTGCCAGGGTCAGTCTCAGCGGCATTGACGAAGTCGAGGATTTTTCCTGGGGATTGTGGCAGGACGACACATTGATTGTTGAAGCGCGGCCACGTGATGGGGGCTTTACGGATGAGCGCTATACCATCTCACAGGGAGAAAACGGCTCCTTACTGACTGTTGAGCTTTATATTCAGCCTAACGGTATGTCCACAGGCGTGGAGCTGACCCGCGTTTACAACAAAGCATCCGGCCTAGAATAGATAAAGCAGCCAGCTCAGTGCTGTTTTGGTGAAAGCAATCCCGAGAATGTAAATGAACACCAGCACGGCTGCGATAAAGGCAATCAGGCGGCGGCGTTTTGTGTATTTGTTTCCCAGCGCGATCATACCCAGCACGATATAAACTGCCAGCAAACCGATTTTATGCATCAACCAGCCCTGGTTAAGCAGGCCAAAACTCAGCACAGATAGCAGCCCAATGGCACTGAGCAGAAACAGGGTATCAATTACATGCGGCAGAACCTTCACCAGCCTGTGCCGCAATAGTGCAGGATGCTTTATTTTCCAGTAATAGCGCAGCATAAAGCCACTGATGCTGATAAAAGCACAGCTCACATGAATCGTAAGTAAAACCTGGTAAGCACTCACGGCATGCTCCTTTGTTCGGGCCTGGGTCGGGGCTAGATCCGGGCCTATTAAGGAACCCTAACCAAACCAGCTCAATGGCGTTTTATTGATTGCGATACCGACAATATATAGGAAAGTGAAGACACCGCAAAAAAAGGCAAAGATTCGGAACTTCTTGGTTTTAGCCCGGCTCAGGGTCTGGCCGACAAAAAACAGATAAAACATCAGCAATAGTACTTTCATGCTCAACCAGGGCTGGTTGAACAACCCAAAATTAACCATGAAAGCCATCCATAGCCCGAAGGTCAAAAACATGCCATCGATGCCATGACAGCATAGCGTCAGACTATTATTGTTCAGCAGACGGGAATCAATATACATCAAGTATGAGCGCCACAAAAAAGCGGTAAAACTCAACAGCGCGAAGGTCATATGAAGTGTTTTAAGCGTCAGATACATGAATGGCTAATTTGGCTGACAGAAAAAAAGGCTAAAGCCTACTTGAAACAGGCTGAAAATAACAGCCTTAACCCTGTTTGTTAATCATACCAAGCAGAGGGATTTAGTCGGACACAGCCTGATCGAATTGCCCAATACCCTGTGCTATATTGCCAGACAATTGCAGGTCACAGAACCGGAGAACAAGCATGAAATTCAATAATGTTCTGGAGAGTATCGGTAATACCCCGCATATTCGAGTCAATCGTCTCTTCGGTGACAAGCTTGAAGTCTGGATGAAATCGGAACGCGCCAATCCCGGGGCCAGCATCAAGGACCGTATCGCCCTGGCAATGATTGAAGCGGCAGAGAAAAGCGGTGAACTGAAAAAAGACAGCGTAATTATTGAGCCAACTTCCGGCAATACCGGAATCGGCCTGGCCATGGTTGCCGCCGTTAAAGGGTACAGGCTGATTCTGACCATGCCTGAATCCATGTCTCTCGAACGTCGTCGCTATATGGCAGCACTTGGCGCCGAGCTGGTGCTGACACCAAAAGAACTGGGCATGGGAGGCACCATCGAAAAAGCCCATGAATTACTGGAAGAATATGACAATGCCTGGATGCCTTCGCAGTTCACCAATCCAGTCAATGTTACAGTCCACAAAGAAACCACGGCACAGGAAATTCTTAATGACTTTCCGGAAGGCTTTGATTACCTGATAACCGGTGTCGGTACCGGCGGTCATATCACAGCCTGCGCCGAAGTATTGAAAGAAAAATTCCCGGACATGAAAGTCTTTACAGTCGAACCGGAAAAATCCCAGGTTATTGCCGGCATGGAAAAAGGTCTGCACCGCATTCAGGGTATCGGTGCCGGTTTCATTCCGGAAATTCTCAACAGGGATATCCTTGATGGCACCATTGCGGTTACTGAAGAAGATGCTTTTGATATGGCCCGGCGCTGTGCCAGGGAAGAAGGGATTTTTATCGGCATTTCTTCCGGCGGGACACTTGCCGCAGTGAATCAGAAACTGGAGGAAATCCCGGAAGGCTCACGCATTCTGGTATTCAACTACGATACCGGTGAGCGTTACCTGTCTATTGACGATCTGTTTATGGCCTGAAGGACATTCAACAGTAATCGCCGGATAAAGATAACTGAAGAGCTTCGATAAGAATAAAACGACAGGAGCAGGTATTGGCCAGTTCCAAACAGAGAGCAAGTGAATCAGGATGAAAATTTTTATACAGCTTTTGCTTGTTACTTTGTTATTAATCAGCAATCTCTCCTGTTCTCAGCTTGAGCCTGCCGACTGGGCTATTGGCAGCTGGACAGGAACTGCCAGTGCCGGGCAGGAACAAACAGCAATTCGAATTAATGTGCGTGAAGTAGCTCCAGAGATCGTTGTTGATATTGATCTGCTGGATCTTGGTGTTATAGGAATACCCACTCGAGACCCGGTAATAACAGAAAATACTCTTGAGCTGGCTATCCCTTCGGACAGTGGCTTACAGCCAGTTTTACTAGAAAGACAGACGGAGAATTTACTCACTGGCACCTGGAGTGAAACTGGTAAAGTGGATGCACGTCTTCGCCTGCAGTCTACAGATTTATTTACCCTACCCTCTGAACAAAGATTAACTAGCCAAGGTGACGCTGGCAGTCTGGGACTCTCGGTCATCATGCCTGAAAATACCTCGCCCCCTCTTGCCGGTGTCGTATTTGTCCACGGCTCCGGTCCGGAAGCCAGAGACGCAAGTCGTTATGCCGCAATCAGACTGGCTGAATCGGGAATCGCCTCGGCATTTTTTGATAAACGGGGAGTCGGCGAATCCACAGGCAACTGGCAGGATGCCGACTTCAATGAGCTGGCCAGTGATGTCTTGGCAGTCACTGAAACTTTTGCCGCAACGACAGGTTTGTCCATGAACCAGATTGGATTTATCGCGACCAGCCAGGGCGGCTGGGTTGCCCCGCTGGCTGCCAGTATGACTGATGAACTGGGTTTTCTTATCACCATATCAGGCCCCGCCACAACCCCCAAAGAAGAAGGCCACTGGAATGTGGTCAGGGAATTACGTCTGGCTGGTTTTGCAGAAGCCGTTGTTTCCCGGGCTGATGCAATTATGGACCTCTGGGATCTGGGCATTATGCAGGATGGTGATTTCAGTGAATATATCCAGGCGCTGAACGCCGCCAGAAATGAAGACTGGTTTGCACAGACCAGCATGGAACGTATTTACAGCACCGATTTACCCGAGTGGTTTATCAACTGGTATCAGCCAGTCATGAATTTTGACCCGATGCCCTATCTGGCTGATCTGGACATGCCGATGCTGGCCATTCAGGGTGACCAGGATGAAGAGCAGCCCTGGGACAGAACTGCCGACCTGCTTGAGTCTCTGGCGCAGGCAGGCAATGATATCAGCATATATATCTATAATAATGTGAATCATGCCATGCGCCTTATCAATCCTGATGGCACATCACCAAGATGGCCCGGCAGACCGACTGATTTTTATGACAGACAGATAAACTTTATTCTTGAATCTGTTGATTAATACCGACTGAAAAGGCAAAGAGAAGCATGATTACACTTTCCAACTGGGTCCACTCCTTCGCCGGTGGCATTCATTTTGCCGCTGCGGTGATCGGCATGCTGTCCGGCATATTTGTACTATCAAGATTGAAAGGCACCCGCCTGCACAAAATCATGGGCTATGTGTTTGTGGTATCACTGGTGCTGGTCAATCTTTCCGCCCTGTTTATTTATGATTTCAATGACGGCACTCCCAGTGTTTTTCATGTGCTGATTCCGGTGTCCTTGTTTTTTCTGTGCTTTGGTTTTATTCCCATGCTTGGCAAAAGAAAGCCCAACGCACTGAACCGGCATATTATCGGCATGAATGGCGCCGTTTACGGACTCTGGGCAGCCGGTGCGACAGAGTATTTCGTCAGGGAAATCGTCTTTACCCTCGACCTCAACCCCAATCAGCTGATTGCGATGTCATTCGCCATTTCTACGCCATTTGCTGTAGCAATTGCAGTAAGTATTGTTTATTTTCAACGGCAGCATTTAACTAAAATGCAAAATATTAAAGCACCGCATACCGAGAAAAAGGCTTAGTCATGCTAAAGACTTTGATAAAAATCCACTTTCTGGTTTCAGGGCTTATGTTTTTCAGCAGTGCCTTGGCACAGTCTCCCAACTCGTCCTGCCTGGAATTGTCTTCAATGACACTGCCAAATGGCCTTATCACCAGTATCGAATTTATCGAAGCCGGGACATTCGATCCTCCTGCTGCGCGCGGTGGAGATATTTATGAAAACCTCCCAGACTTGTGTCGTGTCAGTGCAACCCTGAGCCCTATCGAAGAATCTGCAATCCAGATTGAAGTCTGGTTGCCAGCAGAAAACTGGAACAACCGACTGGTAGCCGTCGGCAACGGCGGACTGGCCGGTTCAATCAGCTACAGTGCTTTAGCTGAAGCCTTGCTGCAAGGCTATGCAGCGGTGAGCACCAATACCGGCCATGTAGGGGGCACGCCTGAATTTCTTTTAAGTGAAGCAAGACTAAGTGACTTTGCCCATCGTGCCGTGCATGAAATGACATTGACTGCAAAACAACTGGTCAACAGTCACTACCAAAGCGCACTCCGCTTTACCTATTTTAATGGCTGCTCGACCGGAGGCCGGCAGGCATTGACTGCTGCACAACGCTATCCTCAGGACTTTGACGGCATTATTGCCGGGGCACCGGCCAACTCGACAGTACGCATGACCATGCAACAGTTATGGAACAGCCGTATCGTCAATGACACCCCGGGATTACAGCTTGATGCGACAGACTTTGAAAATCTGCATGCCAGTGTCATGGCTTCCTGTGATGCCCTGGACGGCCTGCGTGACGGTATCATTGAAAATCCGGCCACCTGTCCTGCCGAACCGGCTGATGTGCTTGTCCTCAATCAACTTGAGATTGAAGCGATCCAGAAAATCTATCAGGGGGCGGTGAATCCAGATACGGGTGAAGTTATCTTTCCCGGTTTTGCCAAAGGCAGTGAGCTGGGCTGGACGGCAATGGTCCGTGCCGAACCTTTTGGCTATTCCAGTGCCATGCAAGCTTACGTGGTCAACCAGGACCCTGACTGGGACTTTATGAATCTGGATTTTTCCAGGGACCTGAGCGTACTGGATCAACGGATTAACTCACTCGGCATGCAGGCAATTGATCCGGATATCACTGACTTTATTGAAAATGGCGGCAAATTATTGCTCTATCATGGCTGGAATGACCCGCTGATATCGCCCTTTAACAGCATCAATTACTACAATGAAGTGCTCGCAACAACAGGAAATGCTGCATCTGATTCCGTGCGCCTGTTTATGATGCCTGCAGTGAATCATTGTAGTGGCGGTAATGGCTTTGATACCTGGAATAAACTGCAGGAACTGGATGCATGGCTGACCGAGGGAGATGCTCCTGAACGAATCGACGCGACGCGCCAGATTGACGGTGAAATAAATGCCAGCAGACCCCTCTGCGCCTATCCGCAAGTTGCTGTCTTTACTGGTAATGGCAATCCGGGCGAAGCGACCAACTTTGAGTGCAGGTAAATTAGCGCTTTATATTTTCTTATTGTTTCCTGGCTTATTAAACCAGTTAACAGCTACCTGCAAACCGGTAGTTTGCCCATACCTTGAATATTATTATGGACGATTTATTAAAGGCTTATGACAGGGAAATCCGGATTAAGCTGAAGTATCCGGATATTGTCAAAGTCTCACATAGCCGGAATTTTATTAAAATCGAAGGGCCTTTTGATTTTATCTCTTACTGGGATATTCCTGAAAAATCCGCTTCCCGGATTGTCCGTGAACAGGTTGCCTATTACCAAAATAACAAGCCTGTCATCTGGCGGGTCTTTGACCATGACAAGCCGGAAAACCTGGAAGCAGTCTTGAAAGCAGAAGGTTTTGAGTATGGCGATTCAGTAACACTGGTCGCTTTATCTTTAGCTGAAACTGATACTGAGGCAGGATGTGAATCTGACAAGTATGATGTTCGGGAATTAGCTAAACCGGCTGAGCTGCATGATTTTTTAACCGTAACCGAAGCAGCATTTGGAGAACCCAGCCCCAATGATTTTGCCTATTTATGCAGCCTGCTTCCCGTCCCGAATTTTAAATTCTATGTGGCTTATCAGGACAACAAGCCCGTTGCGGCAGCAAGATTTATCATTCCTGACGAAACCCGCTTTGGTCTTCTATTTGGTGGCTGCGTGATCCCTGCATGCAGAGGTAAGGGAATCTATAAAGCCCTGGTAAACAGCAGAGCCAGACTGGCAAAACAGATGGGACTGGAATACCTTGTTACCGAGGCAAGAGAAAGCAGCAGGCCAATTCTTGAAAGTATGGGCTTCAAGCCTCTTGTTAAAGGTAGAACCTGGAACCTGTATCCGACTACCTAGTATAGAAATATAAATGCAGATCATCCCATTAGCAGATAAGCAGGATTTATTATGTGAACTCGCTGAGCTTCATCATGCTGAATGGAGCCACTTAAACCCAACTTTTACTTTAGAAGAAAGAGTAAATTTGCTTTCTAAAGAAGCTAGAAGAATTGGTATACCATCAATCTATATAGCTATATTAGATAAACAATTATTAGGTTCGGCTGCAATAGTCCAAAAAGACATGAAGATTAAACCTGATCTTTCTCCCTGGTTGGCTGCAGTTTTCGTTAAAGAAGAGTTTCGTCACCAAGGAATAGCTTCGGCACTTATACAAAGATGCGAACAAGAAGCAATAACCCTAGGAATTAAGAAATGGTATCTATTTACAGAGCATGCTACAGCATTGTATGAGAAATTAGGATGGAAGACCCTGGAAAAATGTGACTACAGAGGGAATCCTGTAGTAGTAATGTATAAAAGTCTCAATTTATGAGTAGCTAATTAAGAAATATATGGACGTAAAGATTAAAGAAATAGAAAAGGAATATATTGAAGGGTTCTGTAACGCTGTAAATTCAGTGGCTGCTGAGAAAAAATATATCCTTACACTTGAGCCACACCCATTTGAAAAAATGGAAGCCTTTGCAAACAAGAATATTGATAATAACTATGCTCAATACGTTGCATTACTTGATGGCCAGGTCATTGGGTGGGCAGATATTGTTCCTCATTCTTACTCAACAATGGCCCATGTAGGTCAGTTAGGTATGGGTGTACTTAATGAATACAGAGGCCAAGGAATAGGTAGAAAGCTACTTACTGCTGTAGTTAATCACGCTTTTGAAAGCGGTTTGACTAGATTGGAGTTAGAAGTATTTTCAGATAATCATATTGCCATCAGTTTATATGAAAGTATGGGTTTTAAAACTGAAGGCGAAAAGATCAATGCAAGAATGGTTGATGGTGAATATCAGAGTATATCAATTATGGCGAAATTCACTAATTAACGAATACCTAATACTAAATAAGGCATTCTATAATTTATAAAGAGATCTGATGTTAATTTTCAATATATTATTAATTGTATCTGTTTTTCTTTGCTCGCTCGTTGCAGGATTTCTATTTGCTTATGCTGTAGTTGTAATGCCCGGGATTAAGAACTTGGATGACAAACAGTTCATTAAGGCCTTTCAAGTAACAGATCGAGTAATTCAGGATAATCATCCCTTATTTTTATTCGTTTGGGTTGGCTCAGCGATAGCGCTAATTCTTTCTGTTTATTTTGGTTATGGGGCTTTGGGAAGAGTTGAATTTATTTTGTTGTTAATAGCTCTAATTCTTTATTTAGCTGGAGTCCAGGTTTTAACAATCATCATCAATCTACCGTTAAACAACAAATTACAAAAAATTGATGTTAATGCAATCCATTCAGAAGAACTTAAAGCAGTACGTGTTGAGTTTGAGCTGCGCTGGAATAAATCAAACAAGATTAGAACGGCCATAGCATGTGGCGTAACGCTTTTATTAATTATATTAGTATTCTGGCAATAGGCATAAACTTGTATAAGACCTAAAATATAATTGGTCGAAGTCATGCAATAACTGAATTTTATTGAATACCTAATATTAAACTAGGCTTACGTCCGCTTTCGGCCATAAACGAGTATTAGGAAAATAGAATTTAGGTCATACAATTAATTATCATTTGGAAGGGTGAATTGATCGGCAAATACAAGAAAACCTTCTGTATTATCTGTTCTATGATGAATGATTGCCTGGTACTCAGGAGAATTGTACCAAGAACGAGCAGCTTCTTTCGAAGGGAATCGTAATACGACTGATACGTTACTTGGCGCTCCCTCTAGAACTTCAGTTTCATAATCAGCGACTAAAACCTCTGCTCCATGCGCTCCTAAAGTAGGCATTACTGCAGGCACATAAGACTCATATTCTTCGGGGTTTGTAATTTTATAGTTTGCAATTAAATAAGCTGTCATGACCTTTGCCTCTTGTGAAAATAATTTCATTTAGTGTTTTTATTCTAATCTACTGAAACTGTTACTAACAACCAGTGTTTACATTTGCCTGGTTAGAAGATTTTATAGATATATCAGGATATTAACATGCTATAAATCTTGGTAGGTCCGCTTTAGGGTATTAGCAGTCGTTTGTTCGTTAACTAATTGAAATAAATAAAGCACAATTCAAACTTTACCTCAATATTTTTCGTCTTATTGAGAATAAGGAGAAAAAGGCAAAAAAATATTAAGGCTCAAATATGATAATCAAATGTAAAAGTTATTTTTATTGTTGTTTTTATCTTCTCTTAGCATTAGCTACCACTAGCTGTTGGTCTACTAATTCTCTCCAAGAAGAGCCGACTAGTGAAATTTCATTTTTAAGCATAAGAGAAATGATAGAAACAGCGCTTGTAGAGCGAAATATTCCTTCCGTTTCTGTCTCAGTTGCGCATAAAGGTCTGATCATTTGGGAAGAATCATTTGGCTGGGCAGATCGCGAGAATGAAATCAAGGCAAGCCCCGATACTGTCTATTCGATTGCATCATTAACTAAACCAATGACAGCAACAGCTATAATGACTCTAGAAAACTCTGGAGCAGTACTACTCGACTCGCCGATTGAGAATTTTATTTCTCCTGAATTACTCACTTTTCACGAAGGTTCGTCACAAGATGTCACTATCAAACAAGTCTTGCAACATACATCCGGACTTCCCCAGTATTTTAATTATTTTTATGATGATGAAACTGATGAGGTAAAGGCAATTGAAGAGGTCCTCCAAAACTTTGGAACCATTGTATGGTCCCCTGGGAATGAATTTGTCTATTCTAATTTAGGCTATGGCTTATTGGGTAGCGTCATCGAGACGGTATCATCAAAGTCACTTTCGACTTATATGAAAGACGATGTTTTTGTTCCTCTGGATATGAAAAAAACAGTCTTCGATCCTGATTCAGAACTTGGAATAGCTGTAAAATATGATCATGATGGCAACATCATCCCTTTTATGCGCACAGATACTCCTGGATCAGGCAGTGCATATGCTAGTGTCCATGATCTAATTAAATTTGGCATGTTTCATCTTAATGGAGAGGTAGATAATCAAATACAAATTATTGATAACCCGACTATTAAAGAAATGCAACAAGCGCCTATCGGCATTTCTTATCCAGATAGTGTAAGTACAAGATATGGATTAGGATGGTTCCTTGGAGAAACGCCTGAAGGAGTCCAAGTAGTAATGCATGAAGGAGGATGGACTGGCGCAAGTGCAATGCTAAAACTTATCCCTTCGGAAGATTTAGCAGTCGCTGTTACGATGAATGTCTTCGATAGTGAGTTTATTAATCTACTGACTGATGAAATTTTAGCAACAGCTCTTCCTGATTCTGATCTAATTCCTGGAAGTATTTATCCTGACTCCACTGAATCATTCGTATTGCAAAATGGGCGATACTCAGGCGAGATTACTATGTCTGAGCAAACAGTTCCTATTAGTATAGAGAAAAGTGATGATATGGGTTTGTATGCTTTTATAGGAGATTCACCAAGCCCTGACCCTGTTTCATTACGAATTATTCCCGATTTCGTTCCTCGTCTACCCGGGCATTTCTTAGCATCCTTACCTGTCTCGCTCAATGATGAAAACGCACAGAGAAGACCTCATGATATTTTTCTTGAATTGAAATTAACAGATAATGGGATGGAAGGTACTGCAACTGCCAGAGGGCAGGCAACTCCTCTTAGGGGCAATGAGCGGCAGTATTTTTTATTGCCTTATCATATAACATTAGATCGAAATTCAAATTAATATCTAACGGCTGCTATGGATAGATAGCAGACCCAATAGGAATGTTCCAAAGCGATGATTAATACCCTCAAATTCGCTAATTTTGACTCAATTAGCACATTAACCAAGACCGAAAGTTATTGAAATATAAGGATTTAATAACTCACTGGTGCCACTGCGAACTAGAGGGTCGCAAGGTCAATATGAAGTAGAGGAACCAAAGGGCTAAATATTAATTCTTTAAACGATAGCCGGTCTTGAATATCCAGAAAATCCCGCTCATGCAGATCACCAGGAACAGCCCGGTCATGCCCAGACACACCCAGAGATTGACGTCGGAGATTTCATAGAAGCTCCAGCGGAAACCACTGACCAGGTATACCACTGGATTAAACAGGGTGACGGTCTGCCAGAATTCCGGCAGCATGCTGATGGAATAAAAACTGCCGCCAAGAAAAGTCAGTGGTGTGATAATCAGCAGGGGCACGATCTGCAGCTTCTCAAAATTATCGGCCCAGATACCGATAATAAACCCGAGCATACTAAAGGTGAATGCCGTCAGGACCAGGAAGGTCAGCATCAGGAAAGGATGCATGATTTCCAGATCGACAAAAAATGTTGAGGTCAGCAGGATAATAATACCCACCAGAATCGATTTACTGGCGGCAGCGCCGACATAGCCCAGTACGATTTCAAGCGTGGAGACTGGCGCTGACAGGAGTTCAAAGATAGTCCCGATAAAGCGTGGAAAATATATCCCGAATGAAGCATTACTCACACTTTGCATCAGTAGTGACAGCATCAGCAGACCAGGCACCAGAAATGCGCCATAGCTGACCCCGCCAATATCGGTCATGCGCGATCCAATGGCCGTACCAAACACCACAAAATAAAGCGAGGTGGATAACACGGGTGAAACAATACTCTGCGCAATGGTGCGCCAGGTGCGAGCCATTTCATATTTGTAGATTGCGCGGACAGCGTAAAAATTCATTTCTTTTTCACCAGGTTAACAAATATTTCTTCCAGCGAGCTCTGTTTGGTTTCCAGGTCCCGGTAATGAATCCCCGCCGCTTCAATATCATCCAGCATGGCAGTAATCCCGGTATCTTCCTGCTGCACATCATAAGTGTAGAGCAGCTCCATCCCTTCTCCGTTCAACTGTAACTCATACTTCGACAGGCTTTCCGGTATGGCAGAGAGTTTTTCGGTCAAATGCAGTTTCAGGTTTTTCTCGCCAAGTTTTTGCATCAGGGCGTTCTTTTCATCAACCAGAATAATTTCTCCGTTGTTGATGACGCCGATACGATCAGCCATTTCTTCGGCTTCTTCAATATAGTGCGTGGTCAGAATGACGGTTACCCCTGCTTCGCGTAACTCACGAATGGTATTCCACATGTCTTTACGTAACTCGACGTCGACCCCGGCAGTTGGTTCGTCCAGAAACAGAATCTGGGGCTCATGGGCGAGCGCTTTGCCAATCAGGACACGACGCTTCATGCCGCCTGAAAGTGTCATCAATCGGTTGTTGCGTTTCTCCCAGAGAGACAGTGATTTCAGCACTTTTTCGATATGTGCCGGGTCTTTCTTTTTACCAAACAGGCCGCGACTGAATTCCAGAACATTATTAACAGTCTCAAAGGTTTCAATAGTCAGTTCCTGTGGCACCAGCCCGATTCTTGACCGGGTCTGCCGGTAATCTTTCTGAATATCGTAACCATCAACGGTAACCTGCCCTTCCGTCGGTGTGACAATGCCACAAATGGTGCTGATTAATGTGGTTTTCCCGGCACCATTGGGGCCCAGCAGCGCGATGATTTCCCCTTTCATGATGTCCAGGTTGATGTTTTTCAGTGCCTGAAACCCACCGTCGTAGGTTTTACTGAGATTCTTGATTGAGATAATGGCTGACATTATTTTTCCGTGCGGGGGCCATCCTGGGCAAAATGAGCCTGCATTCTAGGAAAGTTCTTCACTAATGTGAAGTAAACACATTAGTCTGTTCGAAATATAAACCTTTTAGCTGCTACCTGTTATGCTAGCGCTCTTTTGCAAACAGCAAACAAGCCATGAGTATTGTCCGCACCGAAAATCTGTACAAGCGCTATCCCGAGCCGGGAAAGAAAAACAGTTACTTCTATGCCGTGGAAGGCACCTCGCTGGCCATCGAAGCCGGAGAAATCTACGGCATTCTCGGACCCAATGGTGCAGGCAAAACCACAACGCTGGAAATGATTGAAGGCCTGACCGACATTGATGAAGGCGAGGCCTGGATAGACGGTATTTCCGTCAGCCAGGAACCCTACCGCATCAAGCGCCTTATCGGCGTGCAATTGCAGGCCAATGAATATTTCGATCACCTGAATATCGCCGAACTGATCAGTCTCTTCAGTGAGCTGTATGGCAGCAAGACTGATCCGATGGAGCTGCTCAAACTCGTCAATCTGACTGAAAAAGCCAAAGCCAAACCGAAGGAGCTTTCTGGCGGTCAATTACAGCGTTTTTCGATTGCCTCTGCCCTGGTTCACGAGCCCAAGGTTCTGTTTCTCGATGAACCGACAACCGGACTGGATCCGCAGGCCAAACGCAATCTCTGGCAACTGGTAAAAAACCTCAATAAGGGCGGCATGACCATTATCCTCACCACCCACAATATGGAAGAAGCGGAATACCTTTGTGATCGCCTGGCGATCATGGATCACGGCAAGATTATCGCCCAGGGCAGCCCGCAGGATCTGATCATGCAGCATGCCCCGGAGCCACCGGAAATACCCATCCATGGCAATCTTGAAGATGTGTTTCTGGCCCTGACCGGCACGGCTTTGCGCGAGTAAGGAAATAACAATGAACAAAACTCTGGTCATGACCCAGGCCTTTCTGAAGATATTCTCCCGGGACCGGCAATCAATGTTCTTTTCCCTGGTGTTTCCTCTGCTGATGATGCTGGCCTTCTCCCTGGTGAACGGAGATGACATTGACCCGGTTAATATCGGGGTAGCCGATGCCGCAAATTCAGACCTGAGCCAGGCATTTATCGACAGCCTGGACAGGCATCCCCTGTTTAATGTCTCGACTGAGCAAGAAGAGATACTACGGGTTCAGGTAGTCACCGGCGATCTGAGCCTGGCAGTCCTGTTACCGGAGAATTTTCGTGGCACTCCCTCCAATATAGAGTTGCGCGTCCTGATTGATGCCTCACAAACCGCCCAGATGAATACAGTCATGCCCCTTCTGGAACAGGCACTGGTGGAAGTCGAACGCGACCTGCGCGAACTGAACCCCCTGTTTGAACTGTCAATTGAGGATATTGAAGCCCGCTCGCAAAACTACCTGGATTTCGTGGTGCCCGGCCTGCTGGCCCTGGCGCTGATGCAGATTGCCATGGGTGGCAGCGGATTCAACCTGGTCGAGTTCCGCCGCAAGGGCATACTCAAACGCATGTTCGTCACGCCAATCGAGCCGCGGGATTTTATCAGCGGCATGGTTATTTCCCGACTGGTCATCGTCCTGGTACAACTGAGTATTTTACTGGGGATTGCCGTGTATCTGCTGGATATTACCTTCGTCGGCAACCTGTTCAACCTGTATGTCTTTATCATTCTGGGAACCACTATTTTCCTGAGCCTGGGCTTTATGCTCGGTTCCCTGGCCAAAACCCAGCAATCCATTATGGCCATGAACATGATGCTGACCTGGCCGCAGATGTTGCTGACCGGAATTTTTTACCCGATTGAGGCCATGCCGGAGATTATTCAGCCGCTGGCCAGTCTTCTGCCCCTGAGCTTTATTGTTAACGGTTTGCGGGGTGTGGCGATAGACGGTGCGACACTGCTGAGTCTGCTGCCTGACCTGATTGGCGCAGCAGTCTGGATCATGATTGGCATGATCCTGGCCGTCAGGGTTTTTAACTGGAAGGAAGTTGCGGTTTAAAGCGTAACCGGTTGTACCACCGGGAATACCACTACCTGACCAACCTGCAAGCGCTCAAAGTCCACTTCCGGGTTGTACTGGCGGAATAACCACAGGGGAATGGATCGCTCGCGGGTCAGGCTGTCGAGAAAGTCTCGGCGCTGGATGCTGTATTCCTCGGTTTCACGAATACGCCAGTTGGCAAAAAACTGCTGCTGTACGCGGCGATGGAATTCCTGGCGACGGCGTTCAAAAGTCTGCCGGTCCACTTCAGAAAAATTCAGTCTCAGCCGGTCACCGATCATTACCGGATCCCGAAAAGCCAGGCCGTTAACATTACGCAGAACCTGGGTACGAATTCCCAGCCAGTCGGCATAATGTCCCAGGGTTTCCAGTGCCTGGATTTCAATAGTGCCATCAGCGGCAACGCTGTAATCCGCCGGATCATCCGACAGGTCAGCCAAAAGTTGTTCCTCTACTTCTTCTGCGGTAAATGCTGCTTCCACGGCAACAAGTGTGGCATCTATTTCGACTTCGGATTCTTCCTCGATGACGCTGTCTGCCACAGGCTCTTCAGCTTCGGAGCTTGCATTTGCAGCAATGGTGTTGACTGGCACCGTCGCTTGCGCAGGCTGCTGCGATCCTTGCAGACGCAGGTTCTGGCCCGGATAAATCAGGCCATTACTGTTCAGGTTATTCATGGCAATCAGGTTTTCTACCGGCACCCCATAACGTTCGGCAATAATAGACACGGTATCACCCCGGCGAACCTGGTAAGTGCCATCGTCGGGTATTGCACTAGGTTGATCACTGCTAACCACCAGCGTCGGAACTGAACCATCAGGCTGCGGCAGCAGGAGCTGCTGACCGACACGGATACGGTTTCGATCACGTAACTGGTTGATGGCAACCAGTTCAGAGATGGTGGTGCGATAACGTTCGGCTATCACCGAAAGGGAATCCCCGCTGCGCACCACATAACTCAGGTCGGGTATCTGTTCATTGTGCAGGGCAGTCAGTGGAATGCCGTTGAGGCTGGCCAGTAAATTTCCACTTGGCAGGCTGTCGCGTCGAACTTTAATACGGTAGCCACGCGGTACCAGTTTGGTTCCGGACCAGACTGCCGGCTGCAGGGCCGGATTATCACGCTGCAACACGGCAACGGTGACCCCCAGACTGTCTGCCAGCTCGGTGGCAGAGACAAAGGAATCCATCTCTTCTTCATGGAATCCCGGATGGTAGTCAAGTTCTATCGGTCCATAATAATGTTCAAAGTTACGATCCACTTCCAGCGCAGCCAGGAACTGCGGATAGAAATTCCGCGAGGCAAATCCAAAACGGGGGCCGCGGTATTCGGCAATAATGCGGCCAATATCATCTGTACCGGTATTGCGCACAGCCCGGGCGATGCCGTTGGCACCATGATTGTAGGCCGTCAGCGCCAGAGGCCAGGTGCCCAGGGCGTTGTAGTTGAATTCCAGCAGTTCCATGGCGCCATAAGTGGCGGAATACGGATCCAGTCGCTCATCAACAATATGATCAACCCGCATAAAACGCTGGGCAGTGGAGCGCACAAACTGCCACATGCCTGTCGCCGCTGCGCTGGAATAAGCGCCGGGATGAAAGGAGGATTCAACATGCGGCAGGATGGATAATTCAATCGGCATGCCTTTGCTGTTGACGACATTTTCAATGTGATCACGGTAGGCGCCGGCACGTTTCAGTCCCTGCATAAAACGATCAGACTGGCCAAGCTGCCAGCGCACATTACTGGCAGCGCGCGCAAAACGCTCATTCGGGGTATTTTCACCCCACAGCGCCAGAATTTCCTGCTGCGAATAGCTCAGGTCGCTGCGTTTACCAGTCGCCAGTACGCGCAGGTCATTGGCAATATCTTCACGGGTGTCGTTTATGGTGTTGCGGTCACGTTGCAGCTTGGTATAGATAACGGAGAGGTTTTCCGAATCATGCAGGAAGCCACTCTGGGTGTCGGCCTCAGTATAGACCTTGATCCAGAAAGCAATGGCCGGGCGAATATTATCCGGGACAGGGAAGTCGCTTTCCGCGGCACTGCTGGCTGCCGAAACCAGGAGGCTGCCGATAAAAAGCAGCAGGCTCCATTGAAAGCTTAAGTATTTACGCATATAGGCGGTCTAATCCCCTGTTTCTACGGCCAAAGATTAATCCAGACAAAATAACTTTACAAGATATTCATGCATGCCCGCTTACGCTGGATCAAATCAGGCAATAAAGCCGGAATCTAGTGGGTAAAAGCATAAATGACGTAATTCAGGCCAAAACGGTAGGCCAGTGCTGTCATCGGCTGGGGATAAACCGGGTCATCGGCATGCTCCCAGGCATCCCCCATGTCCATATTGAAGTTTATTGCCACCATCAGTCGCCCCTGGTCATCATAAATACCGCGCCAGGCCTGTGGACCTTCCAGCTGCGCACTGATCCTGCCGTCACTGGACCGATACAGATGTCTGCGCCCGGGAATCTGGGTTACCTGATCCAGCACATAGAGCACATTGAAAACCTCATCACTGCTGCTCAGGTCAACAATGGCGCGCTCCGGAAAGATTTTTTGCATAACCCGCTGCAGCGTCTGCCACTGATAGGCGCCATGAAAGTCATCCACCACCAGAAAACCGCCGCGGTAAAGGTATTCCCGCCAGCGGGCCACTTCCTGCGGACCAGGATCCCAGCCGCCCTGCCCGATCTGCTGAATAAACAGCCAGGGATGGTCGAATATCTCATCTTCCATGATCGACAGGTGGTGGCTGTCAGGAGCGACATTGATCCGCGACAAACGCGCCAGCCCTTCCAGGAAATGTTCTTCCGCTTCGGGATAATCGATTGCCCACCAGCCGTTGCCCCGGCGGGATAGGGCGAAATTGCGCCCCATCGGGCCGTAACCGTTGTTATACACCACACGGGCCATGTGAAATTCTGCCTCAGGCCTGAATTCCTGTCGGCTTTCCTGGGTCCGCTCCTGGGCAAAAACCGGAATTATCAAAAAAGTACTTAAGAGAAGTGAACAGAGGCTGATTGTTTTCATCACATATCTACCAGCTGTACCACATCAAAGGCCGGTTCTTCATAGGGATGGGCAGCTTTCAGTGCTGCAAGGACATCCCCGATCAGGTTATCTTCGCACACCAGTTCCACCTTGAATTCAGCAAGCACTTCGACCTGCCCCTGTTGTCCCAGATACGGATCAGATCCCTCCAGGGCACGAAACTGCCCCTGCCCGGCTGTTTGCCAGCAACAGGAGTCATAATTGCCGATCCTGCCCCCGCCGGCAGCAAAAACAGCTGTCTTGACCTCATCAAGGTGAGATTCCGGAACATAAAAGCTTAATTTAAGCATGCCTCTAATATAACCGCTGAAGCATGCTTTCGCCTAGCCTGGATAAAACTGCAGGCATAAAAAAAGGCAAGCCTGAGCCTGCCTTTTTTCTTGAAACTTATTACTGCTTACAGGGCAACAATATTTTCAGCTTGTGGGCCTTTCTGGCCCTGAGTCACATTAAACTCAACACGCTGACCTTCAGCCAGTACTTTAAAACCGGTGCTGTTGATCGCGCTGTAATGAGCAAATACATCTGCACCTGACTCACGTTCGATAAATCCAAAACCTTTGGATTCGTTAAACCATTTTACGGTGCCATTTTCTTTCGTAGACATAGTAGTATCCTGTCAAAAATATAATATAAATGCCTGCCTAAACGACAGACAAGGTTGTAGCATGGAAATAAGCTGAAATAATTTAGAAACGACAGGACGAAAAACTTCAAAAAGAATCGAACAGAGGTTGGTAAATATTAAGCTACACTTTCTAGCTGACTCGGACAATATAGCCTTGTCTGGCACAAGTCAATGTTTATTTCGAATCATTTTTATGAATTCGGTCCAGCTTGCCAGCCAGATAGTGATACCTATTGCCAGCATGACATTAACCACAGTCGGGTTATTCAGCGCAGACCAGAAGGCATCTCCATCCGCCCAGAATTTTCCGTAGGCGCCCAGCAAAACCAGAATTGTGCCGGGTGTCTCATAAACAGCCAGGCGAAACATGCGTTTTTCCCAGAGCTTTTTACTTTTTTCTTCGTCTGTTTCCATTCGGCTAGTCTATCGGGACCACCCAGTCAGGGGAAGCGGTTTACAACTGGCTTTCTGATACAGGGGGTGAGCCGGCTCACCGGATTTATTGACAGCCAGACAATGCAGCTCGGCCAGCAGTTTTCTTACCTGGGTCGAACGCTCAAAGAGTTTGCCGTCATTTCCCCAGGCAGCAACAATCAGGCCGGCTTCACTGGCCAGTTTTTTCAGCCAGCGATTGTTCTGTTTGCCGACGGGGTCAGCACAGCTTCGCAAATACCGCGGATCAGTTGAACGCAAGGCAAACAGGTTGGCCATTGTCACCCCGCCATAACCCCAGCTACGGGCAAAGTTCATGCAACGCACCAGGGTCGGATCATCAAGGCTTTCATCAGCGGTGGACGGATTCAGCCCGACAAACATGACCCTTGGCAGGGAGTCATCCCAGGTGCGCCACAGGGCATAACGGTAGTGTCGGCAGGATGAAAAGCTGGCAGAATTTTTCATGAACTATTTTCAGGATTACTGCTGGCCGGTAGCAGGAGCCAATAGCACAAACAAACTGCCAGCGCGATTAACAGTCCCAGAAACTCCCGGGCATACTCAATTTCCAGACTTGCCGCTGTCATTTCTTCAGCCAGAGATGCAAAGTCACCAATTCGTAAAAAATCAAGAAACCCTGGAAGGGCCATTAATACTCCTGCTGTAATCAGACCAAACAGAAACAGGCAAACCCTACGAAAATTATGTTCGAAAATGGATCCGAGCGGCAGTAAGGCAGCCAGACCGTAAACCGCAATCCAGTACCAGGGGTCCGGATCATTTATTTGTACAAATGCTGACCATAAGAGTAAAAATGCCAGAGCGGCATGCCCAGCCTGTACTATTGCTTTCTTCATGGGATTCCCGGGAAAGTAAAACTTGATTCAGTCATCAGGCTTCAAGGATAAGGTTTCTGCCGCCAAGAAAAAACACCCAGACCAGTACCGTCAGCCAATGCATGATGGTCGGCACCCAGATTGAGCCTGATACTATATAGGCATAACTGCAGCTCAGCCCCAGCGCAGCAACCATCAGCAAAAAAACTGGATCCAGGAAAAAACTGATGGCCGTGTTATTAAATAAAATTGCATTAAAGGGATGCCAGGCAACAAATATTGCCGTGCTGATAAGCATGGCCTGAATGATTTTCTTACTGCCACGCTGATATGTATTTTTCGGGATTAACACCCCGCGAAAAAAACTTTCTTCCAGCAGGGAGGGAAACACAAACAGGCTTAGCGGCAATATCCAGAACAAGTCTGACTCAAGTAAGCCCGGCTGATAAATCCCGGAACTTAAACCCAGCACCAGTGAAAGCACGGCAAAGATAGGGAATGGCAGCCAGGCCTTGAGCGGCGCGCGCCAGGGTGCGACCGTAAAACTCATCAGCAGATTCTGTTTCAGGTAGACCAGGCAGGACATCAGAATAGCCGCAAGACCTCACGCAATAACATCAGCCATAGCACTAAAGAGGAAAGGCAATAAAGCACGAATCGTAACATGACGATATTGACTGTACAGTGAACAAGGCTGTGTAAAACCCGAAAGCCGACAAAGATCCAGGCTCCGATTAGAACCGCTTGATCCACTTGCGCAGTGACATACAGGTAAAGACACAAGGCATAAAAAACAACCGGCAGCTCAAACAGGTTTTTGAAATTATCTGAAGGATTGGCCACTGCTGGCGGTGACAAACGGGTAAATTCAAATGCTGTCAGTTGATCCGGTGTCAAATCACTGTTACGGATAAACGGAATTCTTTTACTGTACATATAAACCCACACCACAAGCGTGAGCAGCATCATTGCCATAAAGGGCTGAAAAATCGCCTGCTGATTCATTTATAAAGTACTGTCGGTATCTTTGCGCACATAACGCCCGTCGAACCAGGGCTCCCATGCACTGGTTTCCGGATTTACCTGTTCAAAGAACTGCCTGACACTGCCATCGGCATTGGGTGTCCAGGTGCCCCTGAAATCAAAAGTCTCGCCACTGCCATAATTATAAAGCTCTCCAACCAGCACCATGGACTCATTGACCAGTCCGCCACTGATATCAATGGCATACTCGCCCGCAGACACCCAGACCTGCTGCCAGAAGCCACTTACCGGATTAAAATAGTTCAGGCTCATGCCAGTCGAGCCACCGGCCCCTTCCCAGCTTTCCAGCAAGAGACAACCGGCCTCGTGTTTGACAATTGAATTGCTGCCGACAGGATTGCCATTGGCATAGACATCCCAGTCGCCAACCCAGAAATCGAAGGCGGAAAAACGTGCATCTGAAGTACATGGCTCATTCTGGGCAAATCCTGCCGAAGAAAAACACAGTAACAAGCTTAAACCGACAATTGCTTTAGCTGAATTCATCTCACACCTCTTTATGGTAGGGGTTCAGTTTTAATATTTTTATTATTTTCGTTATCGAGGATCATCTGCTTCTGCCCTTTAAACCTATCATAAAATGCCTGATGGGCTTGCAGTGAAAATACATCATCCCGCTCCGGATACTCGGCAATCCAGTCCAGCAACATGGCAAGATTGGCATCCTGTGCTTCCCTGCTGGGATATTTATGCGGCTCCCAGGGGCGTGCTCTGGCATTAGTCTGACACTGTTCGACTGACAGATTCATAAATATTATTTCCTCAGCCTGCTCTGCGACCAGCTCCAGTAAATCCGCATAACAGCCTTCTATCACCCAGCATTCATTGGCCTGGATAAAGTCTTCAATCAGTTTTGCTGATGCTTTTAAGTCCTTACGCCTTGGCGGCATTTCTGCTTCCCAGGCCAGGGTATCGAGGTCCAGATGCGCCAGTTCATACTGCCTGGCAATAGCGCCGGCCAGCGTGGATTTACCCGCGCCTGAATTACCAAATATCAGCACCCGCTTCATTATTTACCTTCAGCCTGAATCAGGCCTTTAAAGCGGGCAATGCGCCAGGGAGCGATAAAAGAAATGAAAAGGACCAGCGAAAACAGGTTTCCACTGCGCACATTAAAAAGCTGCAGCAACTCGGCCCAGGATATTCCCGACACATAACGACCCAGCCCGATTTCAAAAAGCAGTGTCATCAGCACCCATTGCAATCCAATGAGGAAATACATCGCTGAATTTTGCCTGCCAAAAAAGCCCATACTCAGCCAGGTAACAATCAGCACAATAAGACTCAGCAGCAAGCCGCTCAAAGGTAAGGCTGTCTCCTGGCCAAAAAACGGTACCAGTACATACTCGCGCAAAAAACCGTTAAGGACCGCCAGTACCGCAATCACTAACCAGATCAGGGCAGCTCTACCAAAGGTTTCGGCTGTCATATCTTCTTCCCCTCAGTATTCAGGTCCAGCTCCATAAAAATATCGGCGTAGGGATTGTCGTTATAACGTTCGATTTCGGTAAAACCGTACTTGTCATACAGATGAAGGGCCGGTTCCTTGGTCCTGATTGAATCCAGCAGCATGCGCTCAAAACCCTGTTCCCTGGCATGTTTGAGCGCTCTGTCCATCAGTAGATGACCCAGGCCCAGCCCTTGAAATTCATCGAGAATGTTCATGCGTTTGAGCTCGACGACGTCCGGCTCCAGACAGCGCAATCCAACGGTCCCTATCACTTTATCTTCTTCCACCAGCAACCAGAATTCTCCGCCTTTGCTCTGGTACACTCTGGGGATATGCCGCAAGTCGGCATGAAAACCTTCCGGCTCAAAAGGAAATTCACTATTACCCCGAATAGTAAGGAAAAACGCTTCCAGGTCTGCCTGTTTATCTGTTGTAAAAGTAATCAGGCGTGGCATGGCAGTTCCTTTCCGGTTTCGTTACTGGTTGACTCCAAGAGGCGCGCAATTACGGTCACGCTGGGCCTGTAAAGTATTGCGGTCGATGGTTTCAATCGTGCCATTGAGTGTAATACGCACAAAGCTCTCGGCATTGATATCGCCGACCTGCAACCCACCCGGATTATTGAAGATTCTGATGCTGCCCTGGTAAACCCCCAGCAGATAGGATGCCGTGGTTTCCTGCTCGATTTCAAAAACCCCGTTGCGAATATCTACATCTGCAAATGGAGTGTTCAAGGTAAAACTTTCGCGTTCACTTCTGCCGCTGACCAGTAAAAGCCCGCCATGACGATATTCCATCGCAATATTCACTGGCTGGTCGGCACCTGTACTGTACTCATGAATCACCATTTCCGAGCTGCAGGCCAGGCGAATATTTCCCGAATCCACCATACGCATTTGCATCGGGGTCGTCGGGCCGGTCGCAATCACATCACCGACATGCACTTCCCCGCGCCGCTGGGCAATACGCAGCATGCCGTCCACACCACTGAATACCGCATCATTACGGGTGGTGATGACATTGCCGATGGAGTCTGCCCGCCTGAGCTGGGCGTTAACCAGCAGAGGCAGCAGGATAAGACAAAACAGCAAAAATCGCATTTTCAATTCACTTTTAACACTGGATAGTGAAAGGTATCAAAATAGTAATAAGGCGGGTACCAGAAATTCAGTGAGATTATTGGGGTAAGGCCAGTCGATATTGTGAATCAGGACAGGCCCTGCTTATTACTGAATTCGCGAAAGCCGAATCGACGAATTCAGCTGTCTGGTCATCTCTGACACGCAGGAAACCTAACGGGGGCTGAGCGCCCATGTCAAATAAATTATTGCCTACCATGACACTCAAATTTCCCTGAAATACTCCGTATAAAAAAGATGAATCGGATTCCTGCAATACCAGATAGACAGTCTGACTGCCAGAAGACAGAGGTCCTGCCAAAGCCACCGGCGTGACCAGTCTATAAGTACCCTGATGAGAACCTGTAATTGTGCGCAAATGTCCCTGATTCAGATAGAGCTGGATACCACTGGCAGAGTCAAATGGCTGATAGCTTCGAATCTCCATTATTGAGGAACAATGAAGTGTTATTTGTGCGGAATCAATCATACGCATTTGCACAAAACCTTCTGCTCCGGTCTGAATCGAATCGCCTTCATGAATATCTGCACGTCGCTGGGCAATTTCCTGGCTGCCATCAGCTCTGGTAATTGAAACTTCACCACTGGTGGAAATAATTCTGCCAACAGTCAGGTTATTATTTTGATCAGACAGTCCAGACTGAGCCAGACCTTGCCCTGCCATCAATAACAGAAATAAAAAGAAATAAGGCATAGTCACTCCCTTGAACTTTACTGCCAGACTTAGGTGCTGGTCGCCTGGGCTTGTCGTCGTGCTGCCACTAAAAACAGATACGCAGACAGTAGCATCAGCAAAGCAAAGAAACAGCTTACGCCAAGCACGTCCCTGAACCAGTCCGGTGATTGCGCGCCAAATCCGTCACCCATCCAGGCAAGCAGAGCCACAAGAATTTGCGCGCAGGCAGCAGCACATAAGGTAATCGCCATGCCTGGTGCTTGAAGCCGTGAAAGAATAGCGCCGATGACTCCTACCAGAATCACAGCAAAATACATCAGATTGGCCGGATTGCCTTCGTTACCGATAATGCCAACGGCACCGTTAATCCATACCAGCAAAAATGCAAGCAGCAATGCAATACCCACAGCAGCCTTATAGGCCAGATTATTGACCCGACGGGAAATCAACAGGAAAGCCAACTGGGTAAAGAACAGCAACACAAACATAAAGATAAAATCAAACAGGCTCCAGTTCACTTCACTGGAATCGCTCACCTGCATTGCAATCAGTGGAATTAAAAGCAGACCGAGTGTAAGCACAAGAATTCGGATAAGGCCTTTATCCTGAACGAATAACTTAAATTTTTTCATGATTACCCCCATACCTCCAGGAGCTACACTTTTTGTTTATCAGTTCTTCTTGGATTTCCTGGCATCCCGGACCAGATAGGACGAGCCCTGCCCGCGCTTTAACTCAAACAGGTCAATGGTCTTGAACAGGCTGCTCAGGTTTTTAAAGCCGTAATTTCTGCAATCAAATGATGTCCGGTTGGAAATATTGGAACCCACCGCCCTGAGGTCAGCCCAGCCTTCATCATCTTCATTGGCCTCGATGGCCTGACGTAAAAGCGCAATCAGCTTGGTATCCGATTTGATGTTTTTGGGCTTGCTGCTGCTTTTTTCTGCGACGGTCTCACCCTGATCCAGGTACAGGAACTTGGAGCAGGCATTAACAAAGGGCATCGGTGTTTTGCGTTCACCAAAGCCAAGCACCACTTTGCCTTCTGCCAGGGCTCTTGTTACCAGGGGTGTAAAGTCACAATCGGAAGTAATAAAACACATTACATCGATTTCCTTGGTGTACATTACATCCATGGCATCGATTACCAGGGCGATGTCAGAAGCATTTTTACCCTTGATCAGATCATATTGCTGAACTGGCTGGATAGCATACTCATGCAAAAGCTCTTCCCAGCTTTTGAGCGTCGAAGACTTCCAGTTACCGTAGGCTTTGCGAATGGTCACCACCCCATACTTGGCGACTTCGCTCAGCACATCTTCAAACTTACTGGCCGGGGCATTATCCGCATCGATGAATAGCGCAATTTTCTGTTTAATCTCGTCCATTGTAATCCTGTACTTTCCTGAATAAATATTCGCCCATTATGACATGCTCGAATGCCTTGAGCGGCTTGTCAGATTTTTCGGCTCTGGGCCTGCCTTCTGTTCCCATGCTCATTTTGCAGTTCATTTTCCAGGATGACGGTATTACGCCCACGTGCCTTGCCGGCATAAAGGGCCAGGTCAGCCCGCTCTAACGCGGAGCCAGGATCCTCATCTTCCGCTGTCACTTCGGCGATTCCTGCAGTGATGCTTAACTGCAGGGGCTCGGGCAGCTCAAGGAAAGTAAAGTGCAGAATGCGAAGTCGTAAGCGTTCGGCAACTTCAAATGCAGCATTGGCATCAGTCCCCGGTAATGCCAGGACGAATTCCTCGCCACCATAGCGCCCGATAATGTCTGAATCACGCAAGACTTCCTGGCACAGGCCAGCAATCTGCACCAGCACCCTGTCACCAACCGCATGGCCAAAGCGGTCATTCACGGTCTTGAAGTGGTCGAGATCCACCATGCACAGGGAAAGCGGTTCCTGTCGACGCCGGCAGTGACGCAGCTCCTGTTCAGCCAGCTCCAGGAACCAGCGGCGATTATTCAGCCCTGTCAGGTGATCTTTTTGTGCCTGCTGGCGTAGTTGTGCCTCAAGATCCTTGCGACTTTCAATTTCCTGCTGCATGAGTTTGTTGGTTTGTCGTTCCATCGCCAGCAAGGCAAACTGACGCCGCTGGAGGGCAGACAGGCGCCGTAAAATGACCAGTCCCACAGCATTCTGGAACAAAAGCACCATTGCAGCCCCGAAAATCATGCTTGAAGACACCGTCGACCAGAAAATCAGCGCCAGCAGAAAGCCCACCGCCAGATAGACATTCAGGGCAACTACCCAGGCAATCCGGTTGGGGAAAAACAGGTAAATGGCAAAGGAAAGAATCACCGCTGCCGTCAGCTGACTGCTTTCCGTGACCGGACGCAGCGGGATGACCAGGATCATGGCTGTCACCATGATAAAGCAGACGATATTCAGCAGGGTTGAGCGATCGGCCAGTTTCGGTGAGCGGGACAGCGCCACGATCAAGGCCAGGCAGGCCAGTATGGCAATCGTGCGCAGCCCAACTAGGGCATAAAAATTGAGGTTCATGCCCACCAGTCTGTAGTCCAGCACAATGAGCAGGGCAAAAATGACCGCAGAGACCAACAACGATACGCGTAGCTGCTGTACCGTTTCCGACCGCGACGAGACCCGATAGCGATATTCCATCGCCCGGTCCCTGAATTCGTTACTAAAGGACGTCAGCGCTCCTTTTTCTTGCATGAGGCCCTCCGGTTGGCTCCCAGCATGGAATTTTACCGGGAAGTCTAGCGCGCTTAGGCTGGTACGAACAGCACATTGAGCATTTGATAAAAGCTGGATAAAAACAGGGGACTGTTCCTTATTATCTCCCCTATTATCCGTCCTCTATATTATCTTGTAAAAAGCCGACCTAATAAGTTTCATTTTCGTCGTGTACCGAAACAGATAGTTGCCCGCTTATATCCTCCATCACCTCGAAAACAATAGGCTTGCAGCAGACCTGGCAATCCTCGATATACTGCTGCCCGGATTCCTGCCGGTCGATCAATACGGTTATGGATTCGCCACAGTAAGGGCAACTGATATTTTTCTCGATTAAAGTTTCCATGATATTTGTTTTTTATTAGGACATAGTCCTGATCGGAACAAAAATAAAGTGCCAAGGCCTGTCGCGAAACAGCAAAACGGCAGAATCAAAAAAACGACAAGGTCTGGTTTAATCCTATGCCTTTCCGGAAAAACAGGGGACTGTCCCTTTTTATCCCCCCTCCCTTTTTATCCAGAATACTTATACATGCTGATCTATAAGAATAGGATTTCCGTCCGGATCAATAATTGAAAAGCTAGATGGACCTTGATCTCCGGTAATAGATTCTTCAGCTATTTCTATGCCTTTAGACTTGAACTGCTCAAGCAACTGACGCACATCATCAAAAGACTCTAGATTTTCAGCATTCTGATTCCATCCAGGATTGAAGGTCAGTATATTTTTTTCAAACATCCCCTGGAATAAGCCGATGTTGGTGTCTCCATGCTTCATTATCAAAAACCCATGAGACTCTTCGCCAGCAAATACTTCGAAGCCAATTTTTTCGTAAAAGGCTTTCGACTTTTGCAAATCCTTCACTGCCAGACTTATTGAAAAGCAGCCTAGTTTCATTATCTTCTCCATAATTTCATTTTTTTATACTTACGTCGCATTATGGGTTGGCTGAAACACATTTGAAGCCGTATCAGTCAGCTCGCTGGTGACATAAATGTCCTGTTATGTGAATTATTCATTTCTAGATCGCTCTAAATACATTAATCCAGGCATGAATGCCTTCTGTAAGCTTCCTGAATTTTCAATTTCATGCCGCCTAATTCTAACCCCTTGCTGGTTTACAAGATCATGGCCTTCTGACATAAAGTGACGAATAAATGTTTTTTCTAAAAGAGTTAATACTTTAGTTTTTTGCTGCCCTGGTTTAGGAATAGGAGTGCCATATATTAAATATCTACGGCCGGATTTTGCGTTTTCAATATGATTCATTAATCGCAAGTTATTCAAATGCCGCTTCATTCTTACCTTTAACTTCCCTGATTTACCAATATACAGAGCTTCGTACGACTTACCCCATTTCCTCGCAAAAATGTAAATCCCTGGTTCACTAGGAATTAGATCTAAATCAATATCGTAAATTAGACCTTTATTCTTCCCACTTTTTAGTGGTATCGGCTTTCTCCATTCGATAGCTAATTTCATTTACTTTACCTGAACTTTGAAAGGCACATAACGCCACGCTAAGTGGAGCCATTATGCGGCGACCCTGCGCTTGAACGCCTTGTTATTTCTTATTTTCTCTCATTGCTGTGGCTAGTTTACCTGAGCCATACTCATCCAGCGTAGCTGTAACCCTGGCGCGATCTTGCTCTGACCTGTTTTGGTTAAGTTTAAACTTACACTGAATTTCATTTACCGAGACTTCTAAGCCGACAATGTTTTTGAGTAATGCTTCACTATACTTTGGAACCCACGGATTTTGAAATTTACTCTCATAGTTTTGAGTTAAACGCTCAACAATGGCTTTGAGCTCATCAGGGGAATGTATAGGGCTGCAATTACCGTAGACATGCACCACTTGGTAATTCCATGTAGGTACTCCGGGCGAAGTATACCAACCGGGGGATATGTAATCATGTGGCCCTTGGAATGAAATAAGGACCTCCTGTGCCTCAATATGCTCCCATTGCGGATTTTGGCGAGCTAAGTGACACAGCATAGTCGACCCGTCATCAGCAATCATGAATGGGAGATGAGATGCAAAAAGCCGACCTTCGACCAGTGAAACTAATTGGCCAAAAGAGTTTGTTCTGATAAAGGAAATCGTTTTATCCATATCAGGCTGTCTAAAATGTTCGGGTATGTACATAATTCGACTATGTGTAACGCCCTTACTAAGGGGCGACTACGTAGTAGCCGTCCCGCGGAGCCAGCTTTGCTAGCGGGGTAACCTTGAGCAGTTTGTTAGCTGCTTTCTGTAGAACTATTACTTGAAATCCTTTCTTGATGTATAGCCTTTGCGGTTTTATCGTTTCGGCTATCTCTCGCCCACATATATGCTTCTAGCATATAGTTGAATGAAATCCAATAACCAACAAGAAGAAACCAGTTTCCTGAAGTTAGCGCGGAGACACCATGGAAAAACAAAAGAACCATAAGTGATAGAATGAGCCACTTTAGACACATTAAGCAAGTTTGAAAAAAGAATTTTACTTGCTCGGGTATCTCACTTAATTCATATATATTTTTATGCGCTACATATTTATAAAAATACATATTTTCATAGAGCTTTATAAATAGCTTACTGCTGGACGAGACCTTCTTAAATAAATATCTGGCTACGAGCGTGGCTATTAGAAATGTTGTTGAAGCTAGAAGGTTTAACTCAAAACCTCCTAGTGAATTTATGTTATTGAGGATAGTTTCCATGTGTTTCCATTATTCAGCTAACGCCCGCAGTAATGGGCGAAAAAAAGCGTAGCTTTTTGACGTCCATTATTAACTGCTTTGTTATGTTTCATAGCCTTACATAAACCATGGTTAAAATACTAATAGCACTAAATATAACTGGTACTAAAAAAACAAGTAATGAATATAGAGAATATCTATAATTTTTTGGGGTTCTTAGAAGCCCGTAGTGGATGCTAAAAACCAAGAGACAAATAAAGTAAAGTGAACTTTGAAGAACTG
Organism: Gammaproteobacteria bacterium UBA5109; assembly: GCA_002414385.1. Taxonomy (GTDB): domain Bacteria; phylum Pseudomonadota; class Gammaproteobacteria; order Pseudomonadales; family Pseudohongiellaceae; genus UBA5109. Next base: position 456,919 of record DHZH01000001.1, on the reverse strand, counting down.
TGTTAGTTTCATTAGAAACCCAAACCCAAGAAACTAAGCAAAGTATCCACGTAACAAGTGGCACGAAAACGAAGTAAGTGAACCCTTCAGGAGAGCTAAGGTTATAATTTGATTTTGATTTCATACCATCCCTGAGAAACAAAACGCCCTTTGTTTATGGGCAGCTACGCAGTAGCTGTCCATGCTATTAAACTTTTTGTTATATGCCTCACGGCTTGTTTACCCCTAAATCATTACAAATTTTACGGGCTAGATGATCATTGACTTCTCGATGGCGGGGAACTGCAGAACGCTTTTTTTGGGAGGGATTATGCCACCAAGAATGACTGCCGCCTTCCCTGAGCAGTTCGCAACCATGAGATTCGAGATGCCGAATCAGGTCGCGTCGTTTCATAATGCGATATTCAGCTCCTCAAAATCATCGCCTGCGGCATTAATAGCATCACCACGATTCAGCTCTAGTGCTTCTTGCAAAGTAATGGTTAAAGATTCGAGAAGCGCCTTTTTTGAAGATTCCTGGCAGTTTACTCCAGGGACTTCTTCAATCCAGCCGATCCACCAATCACCATCTTGCTTTACTACTGCTGTATATTTATTCATTTGTTTAGTTTAACCCAAGACTAGAATGCTGCACAGGCATATAACATTTGTATAGGGTGCACGCTCACATAATTTATTATACGTGCGTGCACTGTAATTATTTGAAAGGAATTTATTGGTTTTGTAACGGCCTGTAAATAAAGTCCTTTTTACTTATCAGTAAAATATACCGGACTAAAAGCGTGCATGCACACTTTTTCTTAATGGCAGCCTGTTGAGGCTCAGTTGGGTATCAGCTTAACCAGTGGCGTGCATTGCGGAACATGCGCATGGTGGGACCATCTTCGAGCCAGTCGTCGGGTTTCCAGGCGTTGGTGACGGCGCGGAACACGCGCTCGGGGTGCGGCATCATGATGGTAAAGCGGCCATCGTCATTACAGAGGCCGGCGATACCGTGTGGGGAACCGTTGGGGTTGGCGGGATAGGTAACGGTGGTGTCACCGTAATTATCGACATAGTTCATGACTACAGTGCCGCTTTGCAGGGCCCGTTTTTCTGCTGCCGGATCATTGAACTCTGCCCTGCCCTCGCCGTGCGCAACCGCAATCGGGAAGCGTGAGCCTGCCATACCGGCAAGAATGACCGAGGGGCTCTGCGGAATTTTCACCATGATATTGCGGCCTTCAAACTGCTCGGAATTGTTGCGCACGAAATGCGGCCAGTGTGAGGTACCCGGAATCAGTTCATGCAGGTTGGACATCATCTGGCAGCCGTTACACACGCCCAGTGCCAATGTCGTTTCACGCCGGAAGAAAAGTTCAAATTCCTTTCTGGCGCGCTCATTGAACAGAATGGATTTGGCCCAGCCTTCACCGGCACCGAGCACGTCACCATAGGAAAAACCACCACAGGCGACCAGGGCATTGAACTGCTCCAGGCTAACGCGTCCGGCAATGATGTCACTCATGTGCACATCGATACATTCGAATCCGGCGCGGTCGAAGGCGGCCGCCATTTCAATCTGGCCGTTCACGCCCTGCTCCCGCAGGATGGCAATTTTGGGTTGCGGCCGGTGATTCAGGTACGGTGCGGTAATGTCCTCATTGATATCGAAGCTCAGTTCAGCGTGCAGACCGGGATCCTCATGATCCTGGATGCGCTCATACTCCTGCTCGGCACAGTCGCTGTTGTCGCGAATTTTCTGGATTTCATAGGAAGTCTTCGCCCACAGGCCCTGATAACGCGCTCGTGAACCGCTGAGCACATCCTTGCCTTCATAGTAAAAATAAACATTGTCACCGGGGACGGCTTCCCCCAGTTCAATACAGATGTCATTGAGCCCATAGCCATCCGCCAGTTCGCGTAACTCGGCCAGCTTGTCATTCTCCACCTGAATCACGGCCCCCAGTTCTTCGTTGAACAGGCAATCCAGCAGGAAGTTTTCGCTGGTAATGCCGCCCAGGTGAATCGACAGGCCGCAGCGTCCGGCAAAGGCCATTTCCAGCAGGGTGACAAACAGGCCGCCGTCAGAACGGTCGTGATAGGCCAGAATCAGGTTCTGTTCGATGGCATCCTGCATGAAAGCAAAGAAATTCTTTAAATCCTGTGCACTGTGCAGATCCGGCGCACGGTAACCCAACTGCCCATAGACCTGCGCCAGGGCCGAGCCACCCAGACGGGACGAACCCAGTCCCAGGTCCACCAGCAATAGCCGTGCTTCCTTATCCGTATGTAATTGCGGAGTCAGGGTCTTGCGCACATCCAGTACCGGGGCAAAAGCCGAAATGATCAGCGACAGTGGTGCCGTTACGCTTTTGTCCTTTTTGTCGGCTTCATCATGCCAGACTGTGCGCATGGACATGGAGTCCTTGCCCACCGGAATGGTGATTCCCAGTTCCGGGCATAATTCCATGCCGACTGCCCTGACGGTTTCATACAGTTTGGCATCTTCACCCGGAAATCCGGCGGCAGCCATCCAGTTGGCGGACAGCTTGATATCGCCAAGTTTGTTGATTCGGGTACAGGCAATATTGGTGATGGCTTCAGCCACTGCCATACGTCCGGATGCCGGAGCATTGATCAGGGCCGCCGGGGTGCGTTCCCCCATCGCCATGGCTTCGCCGACATTGGCAACAAAGGATTGTGTAGTGACTGCCGCATCGGCTACCGGCACCTGCCAGGGACCAACCATCTGTTCGCGTGCCACCATACCGGTAATGGAGCGATCGCCGATGGTAATCAGGAAGCTTTTACTGCCGACGGTCGGTAAAAGCAGGATGCGTTCCGCCGCATCTTCCAGGGTGATGTCGCTGCGGTCGAGTTTACTGAATTCCCGTTTAACACTGCTGACATCGCGATGCATTTTCGGCGGCTTGCCGAACAGCACCGACATCGGCAGGTCAATCGGCTGATTGGCAAACCAGGTATCTTCTAAAGACAGATGTAAGTCCTCCCGGGCTTCACCAACCACAGCAAAGGGGCAGCGTTCACGCTCGCAGATGGCTTCAAAACGTGCCAGGTCAGTCTCACTGACTGCCATGACGTAACGCTCCTGGGCTTCATTACACCAGATTTCCATCGGCGACATCTGCGCTTCGGCATTGGGAATATCGCGCAGCCTGAAACTGCCGCCGCGCCCGCCATCCTTGACCAGTTCCGGCAAGGCATTCGACAAACCGCCGGCGCCCACATCATGGATAAAACAAATCGGGTTGTTATCGCCCTGCGCCCAGCACTGGTCAATGACTTCCTGGCAGCGGCGCTCCATTTCAGCGTTATCACGCTGCACGGAGGCAAAATCCAGGTCCTCGGAACTGGTGCCAGCCGCCATGGAGGATGCCGCTCCACCGCCCAGGCCAATCAGCATTGCCGGTCCACCAAGCACGATCAGTCGGGCCCCGACCGGAATATCCTGTTTCTGCACATGCTGCTCACGGATATTACCCAGGCCGCCAGCCAGCATGATTGGCTTGTGATAACCGCGAATATCCACCTGCTCTTCCGGCAGCACCGATTGCGGCATCAGCAATTCAAAGGTGCGGAAATAACCGCACAGATTCGGGCGGCCATATTCATTATTGAAAGCAGCACCACCGATTGGCCCCTCGATCATGATATCCAGCGCCGAAGCAATATGGCCGGGTTTGCCGTTATCCAGCTCCCAGGGCTGTACATGACCGGGAATAAGCAGGTTGGAAACCGTGAATCCGGTTAATCCGGCCTTGGGTTTGGAGCCGGTACCGGTCGCGCCTTCATCACGTATTTCGCCGCCTGAGCCGGTAGATGCACCAGGATAGGGCGCAATTGCCGTGGGATGATTGTGGGTTTCAACCTTGCTGAGAATATGGATGGCTTCATGATGATAATGATAGGCCTGAGTCTCCGGATCCGGAAAAAAGCGCCCGGCCTGATGGCCTGCCATGACCGAGGCATTATCCTTGTAGGCCGACAGCACGCCTTCACTGTGACATTCATAGGTATTGCGGATCATGGCAAACAGGGACTTTTCCTGTGCTACACCATCCAGCGTCCAGGAAGCATTGAATATCTTGTGCCGGCAATGCTCGGAGTTGGCCTGCGCGAACATCATCAGTTCAATATCATTGGGATTGCGATCCAGACTGGTAAAACTGTCCACCAGATAATCAATTTCATCCTCGGCCAGGGCCAGCCCCATTTCCCTGTTGGCTGTCAGCAGCGCCTCACGCCCACCGTTGAGCAGATCAACATTCTGCATCGGGCGCGGCTCGGAAGAGGCAAACAGGGCCTGCGCTTCCTCTTCGGAACGCAGCACTGCCTGGGTCATCCGGTCATGAATAAAGGGCAGCAGTTTAGCTTCGTCCAGCTCGCCTTTGCAGCGCAGCTGAAACTGGATGCCCCGCTCAATGCGTTTCACCTTGGCCAGACCGCAGTTATGCGCGATATCAGTGGCCTTGGATGACCAGGGCGAAATGGTGCCGGGACGGGGTACCACCAGATAGCTCAGACTCTCACTGATATTCTGCTCAGGGTGAGCCTTTGGACCATATTGCAGGAGGCGGTCCAGCAGAGCCTGTTCTTCAGCATTCAGCGCCGAATCCAGTTCCACGAAATGAATAAAGTGAGTTTGCAGTCCCAAAACCCCCGGAATGGCGGTTTGTATGTTGCTAAGCAGCTTTTGCGTGGTCAGTGAAGAATAGGCCGGCGCGCCATAATGACTTAGCATTCTCTGAAACAATCCTGGTTGGGGACAAAAAAGTCGAAAAAAGCAGGCGCTATGATACTGGAAAACACCCCGGGTTTATAGCGCGAAGAAGCTGCTGAAAGACATCCAAACAAGCCCTTATTTTCCTTAAAAATTTTGTTAAATCCCGGCATTTTTACCTTCAAAATTTGTGCTTCATATTGGTGCAAATGGAAATTTTATGCCCTAAAAAGGGGCAATTTTTTTAGTAAAATTACCTTTATAATCATATAATTAAATTATTTACTTAAAGTATATTGTAAAGATGCTTTTGCTGTTCTACAATTAGCTCCGCTTTAGTGCGTTGACTATATTTCTTTAGGAGAAAGACACATGAAAAAACTAACTAAAATTGCTGCTGGATTAGCTCTGGCGACTGCTGCCACTGTTTCTACCAGTGCTTTTGCTGAGGTTTCCTATAACGTTGGATATGCTTCCGAGTACTATTATCGCGGCATCATTCAGAAAGCCTCTTCTGCCAGTGCCGGTATTGACTACGAAGAAAGTGGTTTTTATGTCGGAGCCTGGACTGCAGACGTAGGTGCCGGTCTTGAGTATGACATCTATGGCGGTTTCGGCTATGACTTTACTGACGATATCTCTGGCAGCATCGGTTATACCGGTTATTTCTATACTGATGACACTTTTGATGATACTTACCAGGAAGTTAACCTGGGCCTGAGCTTTGCCTTTGTAGGCCTGGAATATTCTTTCGGTGAATATGACAACTATGGCGCCGAGCAGGATTATGACTTCTTTGCGATCACTTTAGAGCAAGCCGGTTTCTATGGTACTTACGGTACTTTCGGTGATGACTTTGACGGTGATTATTTTGAAGTTGGTTACGGCACCACTATTGCTGACGTTGATATGGGCATTGCTGCCATCTTCAATGACAGCCTGCTGTCTGACCAGACTGATTCAGTCACTGGTAACCCGATCAGTGGTGAAGCCCTTGTCTTCACACTGGGATACTCTTTCTAAGCACGCTTTAGCGGGTGCTCGTTTAAGCACCCCCTGCTTAACCAGAGATGAAAAAGGCTTCCTCGGAAGCCTTTTTTGTGTCCGGCATTTACGTTTATGTCTTACGCCTGGCTTTAAAAAAATCGCTGATCTGCTTGCTGCAGGCCGCTTCCAGCACCCCACCCAGATATTCAACCCGGTGGTTGAGAAATTCCTGCTCGAAGAATTGCTGCTGACTGTGCACCACACCTGCTTTGGGTTCACTGGCTCCGTACACAAGACGGGCGATACGTGCATGGACCATGGCACCCGCACACATGCTGCAGGGTTCTATCGTGACATACAGGCTGGTATCCGGTAGCCGGTAATTACCCAGGTGTAATGCCGCATCGCGCATTGCCATGATTTCCGCATGGGCACTGGGGTCATGATGCCCAATCACCTGGTTATACCCTTCACCAATGATAATGCCATGATGGACCACAATTGCGCCGACCGGAACTTCTCCCTGAGTCTGCGCCTGGGAAGCCAGTTCGAGGGCATACTGCATGTATTCTTCATCGCTTTTAAGCATATCGGGATTATATTTTAATCCATCACCAGCATTATTTAAAACATCTGAACATCTGCTTTCATCCTGTGACAGGCAGGCTCCTGCTTCAAGTAGTCCTGAAATAAAAAGAGCCGGGCTCGGTTTCCGTCGTCAAGACCGGACAGGCTTGTTGCAAAGCATCAAAGTGATCATGAAACAGGTAATTCAGGGCAGCAACGATCTGATACCCGGAACTATTACCCAGCATCGCCTCGAGGATATATTGCTCATTCCAGAAGGACACATTATCCCTCACCCAGATTGCCGGATAGTCTCTTGGCGTGAAAATATCATGGACATGAACATAAACGCCTGCCTGCAGGCCCGGAATGATGGTCAGGTATTCATGCAACACATCCCCCTGGGGACGAATCATGTGTGAGGAATCAATAAACAGAAAATCTCCCGGCTCAAGGGCTGCGGCCAAGCCAAGGTCCATTTCTTCTATCGGACTGCGCAGCACTTCGATATTGGGGAATTTTTCCAGCCAGGCCTGCTCGTAAGGTTCAACACAGACATGGCGGGCCGGATCTGCACCCTCTTCCTGGTTTAGTTGCAGCGCTCCTGAAATAAGCTTGGTGGATAAACCACAGCCGATTTCCAGCACCCGTGCCGGCTTCAGATGACGAATGAAGCTGTACAGAAATTCGGCATCTCCATAGGCGAAAGAGCCATTATCCAGCGTAAAATGCATATCGGCCGATAGATTACTTTGTGCCTTAAGGAAGTCCTGAAAATCGGTATCAAAACGCAAGTTTTCCAGAAACTGCTTCTGAACCTGCACGTCCATATTCAGTCCGGGCAGATTGCGGGAATCACTCAGTGGTGTCCTGAGCTGGCGATGGTCGAACAGGGGTTCATAATAGTGATTACGAATCGGAAAGACCCCCATGCGCTTCAGCATTCCAGTATTCAGTTTCATCCTGGCTGAACCGCGGCGCCGGTAAAACTTCATGACGATTGCTGCCAAAAAAACAAAAGGTAGCGCGAGAATATCCAGCAATCTGGTCATTTCAGGATCCCGATAAATGTTATAACTGCTACTTGAGCCGCTATCTTAGCAAGCATCGGACAGATCTTCCTGCCAATATTTAAATCCGCAAACTCCTGAACTGATTCTCCTGACTATGGCAGCCGGCTTCAGGTAGCAGTTATCACTATTTATTTCGGAGGCTTAAAGCCCGATGCCAGACACCAGTGGAAGCTGTCTTGGTATCCGGCCTGCATTTACACCCCGCAGTGGCATATTCAATGCCCCCTTGCTGTATTATTAAGTTTTGCAAAAACAGCATATGCATTTAGCATTGTGTCTTGAATATTCTTTTCCATGATTCACAGGGAACCACCAGGAGCGCCAATGACGCATGAGGAAAACGCGGAAACAATAACAAAAACAGGCTGGCTCAACCGTTGCCTCAACTCAATTGAAAGGGCCGGTAACAGCCTGCCCCACCCCGCTTTACTGTTCATCTATCTGGGGCTCATCATTCTGCTGCTTTCCGCACTGACGGCCCTGGCAGGCCTGAGCGCAGTACATCCTGTTTCCGGCGAACGAATTGATGTCGTCAACCTGATTTCCGGTGAAGGCTTGCAGCGGATTCTTACCGGCACGGTCAGCAATTTTACCGGCTTTGCGCCCGTCGGGGTTGTCCTGGTCACCATGCTCGGTATCGGGATCGCCGAACAGGCCGGCCTGATTTCCGCTCTGCTGCGACGCCTGGTCCTCAGCGCACCGGCCAGTATGTTGTCTTTCTTTGTAGCCTTTGCCGGTATTTTATCGTCACTGGCGGCCGACGCCGGCTATGTCGTGCTTATTCCGCTTGCTGCCATGGTCTATATTGCCGCCGGAAGACATCCGGTTGCCGGGATTGCCACAGCCTTTGCTGCAGTTTCTGCAGGCTATTCGGCCAACCTTCTGATTGGGCCACTGGATGCATTGCTGGCTGGACTTTCCACTGAAGGCGTACAACTGGTTGATGCAAACTATTCTGTCAGCCCGGCCAGTAACTGGTGGTTTATTATCGCGTCGAGTTTCGTTTTATCAATTACCATTGCCGTGATTTCCGACAAGATCGCCGAACCTCGCCTGGTTCCTGCCCAGAATGATGATTCGGGATTGGGTGCGACTGCTGACAGCACTGCAGAACGAAAAGGATTGCGGGCTGCCGGGCTCGCCACCCTGATACTGTTCATTTTACTGCTGGTATGCCTGATACCATCTAACGGGATATTACGTAACCCGGAAACCGGCAGTATCCTGAACTCCCCCTTTATCTCCGGCATCGTGGTTGTCATCGCCTTCTGGGCCGCCATAGCCGGTGTCGCCTACGGCAAGGCTGCCGGCACCTTCAAAGATTCCGGCGAAATTATTGAAAGTATGGAAAAAAGCATGGCGACCATGGCCGGCTACCTGGTGCTGATGTTTTTTGCCGCCCAGTTTGTTGCCTGGTTTGGCTGGACCAACCTCGGACTGATTTCCGCCATTGGCGGCTCCGAATTACTGAGAACGCTGGACCCCAATCCGGTGGTATTGCTCCTGCTGTTTATACTGGTGACAGCGGGAATCAATATTTTCATCGGCAGTGCCAGTGCCAAATGGGCAGTGATGGCCCCGGTCTTTGCACCGATGCTTTACCTGCTGGGCATCTCTCCCGAAGGCACACAAATGGCCTACCGTATTGGCGACTCGGTGAGCAATATCATTACTCCACTGATGCCCTATTTCGCCCTGGTCGTAGCCTTTGTCAGCAAATACGACAAACGTTCGGGAATCGGCACCATTATTGCCACCATGTTGCCTTATTCCCTGATCCTGCTGCTGGTCTGGAGTGTCCTGCTAAGCCTTTGGATGCTTTTCAACCTGCCACTGGGGCCGGGAGCCTACTTTTTGTTAAATGAATAACTGAATTTGCCGTCGCTATTCTGGTTGGCAAATCAAGCAGGCTTTTGCTTCCTGCCCAATTCAAACCAAAAGCATTAATAGCGGAACCCAGAGCAAACCGAGCAAAATAGACAGCGAAACTGCACTGCTTGCCAGTTCCGTATCCAGCCTGGCCAGGGAGCTGAAGGTCAGTACCGTAAACCCTATCGGCGCGGCGCTGCAGAGTAAAACGATGGTAAAACTCAAGCCCTGCAGTCCAATGAGAGTTGCAACCAGCCAGCCAAAAAACAGTCCCAGCACCATACGCAAGCCCAACAGGAGTGAAACCAGTTGCAGATGTTGCCAGCGCAGTGAAAAGAAAATACCCAGCGCAATCAGAATCAAGGGAGATGTCATGTCACCCAGCGGCCGAATGGTACTTTGCAGGTAAAAAGGCAGAGGATTGTTCGTGACTGAAAGTAGTACCGCTATCAGCAATGCCCAGAATAGCGGTGACCGCAGAATTCGATTCAAGGCATTGTTTCCGGCCTGGCCTGCTTCGCCATAGCGAAAAGCAAGTACATAGGTAAAGGTGCTGACCAGCAGGGCATTACCAAAATCAAACAGAATGGCATCAGCAAAACCATTACTGCCATACACCGTGAGTATAAAGGGAAACATATAGGTGTTATTCGGGGTCATGCCGGCAATCAGCATGGTCCCCTGTGTTTTTTTCGAAACACGAATGTTTTTCAACAGCAGGAACATGAAGGTAAAACACAGAAGACTTACCAGAATATTGCTCAGCGGCAACAGTATTTTGTCCAGACTTAAAGAGCTACTTGGAACCGTCGTGAGAATCAGTATTGGCAGTGTGACAAAAAACACCAGGCGTAAAATAAAATCACCATGGCTTTTGTCTGCCAGGCCAAACCGTTTGAGCAAGAGCCCGACAACGAAATAGAAAAACACCGGAGCTAACTGGAACAGCAATTCAATCACCGGCAAAACCCCTGTTTTGGAGAGACGCCAGCTTATGGCGTCACGATGGCCTCAGCAAGACCGGCCAGGGCTGCGCTCATGTTCTGTGCCACGGGACAGTTCTCTGCATTATGACGCCCGGCAAGATAGGCAGGATCGTTATAGGAAAGATATACCTGCCCGGATACGTCCTCCCAGACCAGAAACTTGACCGGCAGATCGATGCCAATAGTCTGGGCACACTGCATGAAAGGGGTTCCCCCCTGTGGATTGCCAAAGATCAGCAACATGGTGGGACGCAGATTCTGCCCGACACTCTCGGCACCTGCAGCATGATCAACAAGGGCAAAAACATTAAAGCCACGTTCACTGACGATGCGTTCGGCCCGATTCATGGTTTCCATTGGCTCGAAAGGACTTTCCAGGCTAATCAGGCCATTCTGAGCAAAAGTGGCGGGTGCAAGTGCCAGCGTTATTAATCCGGTAAGTACAATTAAGGTCTGAATGAAAACTTTCATGAAAAACTCCTGAAAAATAACGATTGTATTGTATCCACTGGTCAAAGCTTATAGAAAATGCGAAATAATTGCTCCTCAGGCCACCTGAAAGCGCTGATGGAGATAGTCAATAATATCTGCTGATTCATACATCCAGCGAATTCCCTTTTCATCTTCTATACGCAGGCAGGGAACCATGCCGGAACCACCTGACTTTCTAAGTTCTGCATCGGCCTGCGAATCAGTCATTACATTCTTAGAAGCAATTTCAAGACCAAGCAGCCTGAGTGCAGTGAACACACGCATGCAGAATATGCAGCCAGGCGAATAATAGAGGGTCAGGCCAGGGACCTGCGGCTGTTGTCCTGGCTTTGCTGATGAAGCAGCCTGCATGGAATTCTCCTTGAAAAATTTGTGACGAATAATTGTAAATATTCCAGCCATATTTGTCCCTTATGTCATGAGTTTACAGGGTAAACGATTGAAAGCTGGATTTGTTACCGGATTTTTCAAAGCGCCGGGAATACCACTTTTCCCGACAATCTGCTGTCAAAAGTTGAATTCAATTTAACCTCTACGGCTCCGTGCGTTAACCTTGGGGCATGAAGCAAACATTACTTACCCCGATTAAATCATTCTTCAGGCAGGAATATGCCAGTGGCATCCTGCTGTTCCTGATGGCCATCGCAGCGATGGTGGCAGTCAACAGTCCCCTGAACTCATACTATAACGCCCTGCTCGGAATTTTCGTGGAAGTCCGGATCGGCGAGTTCGAAATTGCCAAGCCCCTGCTGCCCTGGATCAACGACGGGCTTATGGCAATCTTCTTTTTCCATGTAGGCCTGGAAATCAAACGGGAAATGCTGGCCGGCAAACTGTCAGACCTTTCAACTGCAGTCTTTCCTGTGTGTGCTGCGATTGGCGGCATCATCATGCCGGCACTGATTTACATCATGATCAATTACGACAGCCCGACTGCCATGGAGGGCTGGGCCATTCCCACGGCCACCGACATAGCCTTTACCCTGGGTGTGCTGGCCTTGCTCGGCGACCGGATACCATCAGGACTAAAAGTCTTTTTGCTGTCTCTGGCGGTAATGGATGACCTGGCAGCTATTCTGATCATTGCCTTCTTCTATACCGAGTCACCGGGGGTTAATTCCCTGCTTGTCGTTGCTGCCATGTTATGCCTGCTCTTTATGTTCAACCGCATGAAAGTTACCTCACTGGTACCCTATGTATTTGTCGGTCTAATACTCTGGGCTTCAGTACTAAAATCAGGCCTGCATGCCACTCTGGCAGGCGTCATTCTTGCTCTCTTCATTCCGTATGAAAAAGGAGAAGGAAAGAGAAATCTGCTGGTGGAAATTGAGGAAGACCTGAAGACTTCTGTTTACTTCGTTATCCTGCCGATCTTTGCCTTTGCCAATTCCGGTATCTATCTGGGCGGCCTGTCCTTCGACAGTCTGTTACGTCCCATCCCTCTCGGCATCATTGCCGGACTACTGTTCGGAAAGCAGCTGGGTATTTTTCTGTTTGCCTGGCTGTCAGTAAAAATTGGCATTGCCAGATTACCGAAGGGCATGAACTGGAAACACCTTTATGGCGTCGCACTACTCTGCGGCATCGGCTTTACCATGAGCCTGTTTATCAGCTCGCTGGCCTTTCACAGCGGCGACATGAATCGCATGGTGGATGACAGGCTGGGCATTATTGTCGGCTCACTCTTGTCCGGCATCCTGGGATACCTGGTTCTGCTTTTCAGCACGAATAAAGGCAAAGACGACACAGCAAACGGGGACTCCTGAAGGTCAGGAAAATACTCTCCGGTTGTTGCGAGTAGGTGCCGGATGGATGATAGCGGCACTGAAAAATTAATGGACAGCCGCGTTAAACAGCGCTAATGTGCGCCACCCTTTTTATCTGGAAATCATGGCTTGAACAACTCCGCTTCGTTTAAGGAAAAGTTTGGTGGCGTTCTTGGTTACGCCCCCGGTAATGTACCGGCCTACTCTAGTGATTATGAGACTGCCGACGACGAAGAACTACCGACACGACAGTCCTATCGTAGTTACTGTAATGGCATCTACATGGGCCATAAATGGCAGTGTGTGGAGTTTGCCCGACGCTGGCTTTTCCTCAATTATGGCTATGTCTTTGATGACATTGCCATGGCGCATGACATCTTTCGTCTGAAGACTGTCAGGCATATCAAATCAGGCCGACTGTTGCCACTTTATTCCTTTTTGAATGGCTCTCGGCGCCATCCGGTACCTGGCTCACTGCTGATTTGGGAAGAAGGCGGTGAATTTGAAATGACCGGCCATGTTGCCATCATCACTGAAGTCACAGATGACTATGTAAGGATTGCCGAGCAAAATGTCGGCCATCGTCACTGGCCTGAAGGACATAACTATGCACGCCAGCTCAATGCCGAAATTACCGAGGAGGGAGAATTCTGGATCGAGTGTTCATTCGGTGATGCCACTATTCTTGGCTGGGTAATCCAGACAGATGACGACAGCTATGCTGAGGTACTGGAGTCACCCGACAGCAGTCTGTTCAATCTGAAAACCTGCCGTCTCAATGCCGAGGGGAAGAAACACAAGTCCTGGCTCAACATGGCCAATCCGGATGAAGCGGCCTATGTCAAAATGATGGGCGGGCACAAACTGTCCTCACGAGAACCTGAAGAATACCTCTACAGTATAATCTCCAGATCAGCCCTTAAAGAATTGTCCCGTGCCACCAACGAACTGCATGCGCTGTATATGCACGCCACCAACCATGTGCTGAAAAATAAAGAGTTACAGGAAGCTTTCAACATTCCCTCAGCTCTGTGGCCAAAAATCCAGCAATCCTGGGACAATCGTCGCAACCAGATGATCACCGGACGCTTTGATTTCAGTCTCTCAGAGCGTGGTCTAAAAGTATATGAATACAACTGCGATTCGGCCGCCTGTTATATGGAAACCGGAACAGTTCAGGGCAAGTGGGCCAAACATTTTGGCTGTTTGGACGGTGAAAACCCGGGGCGTGATCTGCAACGTTTTCTCAAGGAAGCCTGGCAGCACAGTGACGTGAATAACGTTTTGCATATCATGCAGGATGATGACCCCGAAGAAACCTATCATTCCCTGTTCATGCAAAACATTATGGAAGAGGCGGGTATCCGTTCAAAAATCCAGCATGGTGTGGATGGGCTGCGCTGGGGAAATAAAGGTGAAATACTCGATGCCGACGGTTTGCAGATTAACTGGGTTTGGAAGACCTGGGCCTGGGAAACCGCCCTGGACCAGATCCGTGAAGAATGCGACAACGACCCACAGAAACTGGAAAATTATGTACCGGGTGCCACACATAACGACTTGCCACGGCTGGTCGATGTGCTGCTGCGCAGTGATATCATGGTCTATGAACCTTTATGGACCCTGATCCCCAGCAACAAAGCCATTTCGCCAATTATGTGGGACATGTTCGAGGACTATCCTTACCTGCTGGAATCAGGATACAGCCTGACGGATTCACTGAAATCAAAGGGTTATGTCATCAAGCCCATTGTCGGTCGCGGCGGGGCCAATATCACCCTGCTCGACAGTGATGAAAATGTGGTGGCGGAAACGTTCGGACAATTTGATAATCGCGAACAAATATTCCAGCAGTTGTTCAAGCTACCACAACAGACTGGCTATCACCTTCAGGTCAGCACCTTCACATCTGCCGGGCTCTATGCCGGAGCCTGCATCCGTATTGACACAAGCCCGGTGATAAACATGAATAGCGACAATATCTGCCTGAGAGTGGTCGAGGATGGTTACTTTCGGGAGCTGTCTTTTTGAGTTTCGAAAACGTTTAACAAGTCGATTCCTACAAAAAAAGGCCTCACTAGTGAGGCCTTTTTTTATCAATTTCCAATCTTGATAATTCAAGTCAATATTACATACCACAAGGGCGTGGATCCCAGTCACCGCGGTTACTGTCGCGGCGGAAATGCGAGCTGGTAATAAAATCCTGATTCAGGTACATCGGGTCATGCACAATTACGGTCGCCACCAGCCAATCGGTTCCGGTCGGATCCTGAAACATGCTGAAATATTCGGTGACTGTCGCATTTTCACTTACCGGTGCACCATTGGCACGCAACCAGGCTGCCGTCAGATGGCTGGTTTCAACTTTCAGAGAACCATGCTCCGGATCAGGTGCCTCGGAGCCGAAACCACCAAAATTACCAATTGGCAGAAAGTCGTACTCCCAGCTTGCTTCGGAATAGCCCTGCAGGCTACGAGGGGTATTCTCGGGTGCCGGTTCATTGAAAATGAAACGCCGGGTCTGCTGACCATAATCAGTTTCCAGTTCAAGCACTGAATTCGAATCCCAGCTGATACGGATACGCATCGGCTGGCGCATGATGCCGGCAGCACCATACTGCAGGCAGGAACCTGTCATTGACTCATCCCATGCCTCTCCTACTTCACGGGCACGTTCATTGTAGGGAATGCTGGTGAAATCACCTTTTTCCGGAACCCTCATGCGCCATAGCCAATCTTCATTAACGATGGCAACCCACTGACCTTCAATGTTTTCCATACTGCCGGGAATTCCCTCTCTGGGAGGAAGATCCGCAGGATTCTGTGGTGGCCCGGGCGGTTGTGCGACAAGGGAACCTGTTAATACTGACGCGCCCAGAAAGCACGCGATTTTTGCAAAGCTTGTTAATTTCATTCTCAATCCCCTACTCGCTCAAATTATTATAGACAGCTGTGATGAAATCATCCGTGGAGATGAAGCCATTGCCATAACGGTTGGAATAATCTCTTGCCGGCCCAACTTCGAGAACCTCTTCCAGGCTCATGCCTTCGTCAATCAGGTACTGCACCCGGTCACGAATGATCGTCAGCATATCGCGATATTCAACCACATCCGCTTCATCTGACAGGCGGCCATGGCTGGAGATAACCATCGTCCCGCCCTCCTGTTGCTCCAGTGGAACGGTAATACTGATAATCTGATTAAGGCCATCAATAATGCCGTTAATATGACCGAAATTGTTCTGGTCAATAAACGGAAAACCTTCAGTGACATAGATATCACCGGCAGCAATCACATCAGATTTTCGGAAGAAAATAATGCTGTCTCCGTTAGTATGCGCCCTGCCCTGATATAACAGCTCAACCGGTTCACCATTGAAGTAAAAGTCATATTTATTGCCGATATAGACCTCTGTTGGCCAGGCTTCAAAGGGCAAAGGTGGATTGGCGGTCGCCATGGAAAGCATGACATTTTCATGAGCGATTACCTCGGCCCCCGGCTCAAAGGTTGCTCCAACATCTCCGGCCTCATTACCGGCAACAATCGTTTCACCTGCGGATCTGACTATTGCGTTGCCGCCAGTGTGATCTCCATGAGCATGGGTATTGATGACATAGCGGATAGTTTTACCCGGTGCCAACCGTTCAATTTCTTCGACGATTTTTGGTGCAGTTTCGGCAAATTGGGTATCGACAACCAGTACACCCTGGTCACCGATCTGTACAGTGACATGACCACCGGCTCCAGTTAACACCCAGACATTTCCCTGTACATGGTAGGAATTGACCTCAACATCAGCCAGGTCCTGTGCACTTGCAGTTCCCATAAACGCTGTTGAAAGGGCAACAGAAAGTGCAGCTGCTCCCAGTACCTTTGGTAGAAGGTTTTTTGCTCGAGAGCCGTCTGTATTAATAAGCTTAATCATTTGTTTTCTCCAGACCTTTACTCGGCCACTGTGTCCATAAATTCAGGAAGTGCTGTATGGGCACCGCCGCGGGCAGCTTCCAGTGGAATATTCCAGCGCTCGGAAAATTCGATACTCCCTGCATGGGATTGTTCCGTATCAATCATCCAGTGCGGGATCTCACCCACTTCACGATCAATTTCGATTGCCGGCCGACAGGGGTATGGCCCCATATTGACTTCATGCAGTCTTGACCAACCGTTAGTCCGAATAAATGGCTCTGTTAAATAATTAGGGTCAGTAACAATTGAAACATGAGTCATCAGGGTCTGGTCATCATTGAGCATAAAATATTCATCAAGAGTGGCTTCATCACTCAAAGCCATGCCGTTCCGACGGATCCAGCCGGCTTTTAGATGAGTGGTATGCACAACCAGGGTATCGCCTTCAAAATGCCCGGTAGAAAATCCGCCCCAGGTATGCGGGTACAATTCATTCGGATGTTCGCGTCCATCCATGTAGATGGTGCGTCTTTGCGCCTGCCACTCAATATGGGTGGTTAATGCGATTAATTCCTGCGATTCGGGATCAAGAATTTCCTGAAAGTGCAGGTTTCCTATACCACGGAACCCATAGGTCGATGGGTGTGGCTTGCACTGATGCTCGGGAACATTCAACAAGCCTGATTGCCAGGTATCTCCCCGTAAACGCATTGCGTCATTAATTGGCAGTCCAGCATAATCGCCGGCTTCCGGTCCGGGAAGCCGCTCTTCAAAGTCTTCATGATAGATCGGTTGCCAATAGCCTTCGACGCTGGCCTGAGCAAGAAATGGAGCGGTTAATAAAGGGAACAGGAACGAAGCGGCGAAAGCCTTTATTGTAAATTTATTCATAAAATACCTATTAAGTAACTTGAGCGTTAATCTGCTTTTGATGATCCGATCATCTGTCATTGTCCAGTAGGATATTTGAAATTGCTGCTTTTAATGATGTTTTTTTATATTTATAAGGAATTCCGCAGGAAGACCTGTACAGCAACTTGCAAATCAGCTGAACAATCATGGCAGCGAAGCAGTACACTTGTACAAAGCTCAGGGATAATAGCCTTACCATCCTTGTATATCAAGGTTGATAAACACAAGAATATGCCCCGATCCGGGCAAGCTCCTACCTGACCGGATTCATGGCACGATGCCACAAGTCCGCGACCTGCTCCAGACCAAAATCAGCAGGCAAGCTGCGGCTGCTTACAGGCCTGAGCTCCAGTTCATCAATTTTTGCGACTTCATATACAAATGCATAGTTGGGTTCAACCCCCATACGCAAATCTGTCATCAGTAAACTATCATCACTTGCATGCACGGAATAAAAGCCATGGGTAAACCATTGCAGTCGGGTTACCGGCCAATGATCATAAAGACTTGCCAGTAATGCCTTGTCGTCGGGATAAAATACAAAATCCACTTCATGACTGCGGTCCAGTATCGAATAATAGGCCTCGTAATATCCCCCTTCGACCATGATGACAAAACGCCAGAGAATAGTGTTCAAGGGCGCCGGGGTACTGAGCAATCGACTGTATTCTATCTGCTGCTCAGCCAGCGCTTCCTTGATCCGGTCTTCCATATGAAATTTGGCTCCGACAGTCCAGACCAGATACAGGGAACTCAGGCTCAATCCGGCAAAGTTGATATAAACGCGCAGCGCACTTTGCCTTGACAAAAATAGTGCGGTCAAAACTCCCAGAGCTAAAGGTAAGGTATAAGCCGGATCGATTATAAATATTGTCGACCCGCTGAAAGGATGGTCGATAAAGGGCCAGAACAACTGCGTGCCGTAAACTGTGAAGGTATCCAGCAGTGGGTGAGTGATCAGAACCAGAAAGACCAGCAAGAACCATTTGCCAAACAGGTCTGGAGGCTGGTTCAGTACTTTTGTCACGACTTTAGCGATCAGCGGACTTATCAGGGCCAATACCAGCAAAGAGTGACTGAAAGAACGATGGTAGGTTACCGATGCCACAGCATCGCCGTAGGAAATAAAACTATCCAGATCCGGCAATGTGCCGCAGATTGCTCCCACCAAAGCAGCTTTGGCACCGATTTTTCTGCCCAGTACAGCCTCTCCTACTGCTGCACCAAGCGCTATTTGAGTCACTGAGTCCATCTTGATTCCAGAACTGTAAGAACAAGGTTAATCGCTGTGTAGCACCAGGCATCAATACGCCACCGATGCTGTACGGTAGTATATGTATTAACAGACCTGTGGCAATCAGGCGTAATTATGGACCAGACATAAAATAGAAAAGACCAGCATGGCAGCCGCAAGGACGGGAGTCAGGGATTTTTCGGCCGGGCGGTCAGCGCTGAGAATATCGCGCGCAGTCGCCGGGTCAAGCCGTTCACAGCGGCGACCGGCGCGATAATCTGCTTGTTCGTGAACCAGCTGTGCGACCTACAACTTCATCGATCGGCCTATAGCCTGGACCTATTCCATTTCGTTGCGAAGACTGCCTTCACATCGCAACCCGCCCTGCCTGATTTCAATTACCCGCTGGTTCGATACGCATCACCAGGCCGTTGTCTTCGTCGGTCAGCAGCCACAGTCTGCCATCCGGCCCCAACTTCACGTCACGGATGCGTTGCCCGAGGTCGTCAAACAGGCGCTCACGCATAATTTCGTTACCATCGACATTTAGCTTGATGCGCTGTAACTGCCCTGTTCCCGGGATCCGCCCTTCCTGCTGGGCGCTGACGAACAGATCACCCTCCCAGGCTGGAATCTCATCGCTTTCATAAAACACCAGACTTGACGGGGAAATGCCGGGCATCCAAAAATGCACCGGGTCAATGACGCCTTCCATCTGGAAGTGTTCGCTTTGCCAGGGGCCATCGTATCGGCGGCCCAGACTTACCAGGGGCCAGCCGTAGTTGCCGCCGCGCACAACACGGTTCACTTCGTCGCCGCCCAGCGGACCCATTTCCGTATTCCAGATTTCGCCGGTCTGTCGGTTCATGGTGAGACCTGTCGGAGTCCGATGACCGAAACTGTAGATTTCAGGCAGGAAGTCATCACGACCGACAAAGGGATTGTCCGCAGGAATTTCACCTTCCGGTGTCAGGCGCAGAATCTTGCCTTCCTGGCTGAGCGTATCGAAATCATCCGGTGAAGGTCCTCCGGGGACATACACGCCCAGATAGAGCATACCGTCCGTCCCGAACAACAGGCGCAAGCCATTGACAGTGCCTTCCTGGGCGACAAAGATATCTTCAAGTCCCTGGATATTGGTGCCATCCCAGCGTCCGCGGGCAACGGCGACGGCTTCCCTGTTATCCCCCAGGTCCTTGTTGTAGCTGACATAGAGCCAGGGCTGGTTTTCAAAATCCGGGTGCGGGGCAACATCCAGCACACCCTTGTAGCGACCGAACACCAGATCCTGCGGGCCGCCCAGTACCGGTTCTTCCAGCAGTTCGTCATCCACGATGCGGCGAATAACGCCAGCATTCTTTTCAGTGACCAGAGTGGTGCCGTCAGGCAGCCAACGGATACTCCAGGGATGATCCAGCCCGCTGGCGATCACCCGGAGCTGGATGTCGGCTTCAGCGGTATCGTAATAACGGGGTTCCTGCATCAAGGACTCGATGGGGTCATCGGCTGCCAGCAGCCCGGTTTGGGGCAGTATTGCCATCAGCATACCGGTAGCAACAGTGCACCAGTTGGTTATACGTTTCATGTCCTTTCCTCTGTTTTTAACTGTAAATATTACGCCCGATGATATTCCAGAGCCTGTAAACACACCAGCAAATCTGAAATACCGGACAGTGAGTTTTCAGACAAAAAAATCTGCAGAAAATCCTGACGCCGATACCCCGACTCACTTCCACTCGATTATCAGCAGGACGTTTATCTTTTATTTTTCAACAGGTTAGAAATTTAAAATTTGGCCATACCATAATTGTAACGGCAGGCCACCACTGCCAGGTGGTGGAGCTCTATTTCCCGTTAGACTTTTTGACAAACTCGGACTTCAGCATCATCTCGCCTATTTTATCCACGCGACAATCAATATTATGATCGCCATCAACGATACGGTTAATTTTGATTTTTGTACCAATTTTTAACACGCTCGAACTGCCTTTTACCTTCAGGTCTTTAATCAGCGTCGCGTTATCACCTGCGTAAAGATCGTTGCCATTGGCATCTTTAACCTTAGTCAGATCTTCAGTTTGATCATCGCTGCCCCCTGGCTTCCATTCGTGAGCGCACTCAGAACACACCAGGAACTCTCTGTCTGCATAGACAAACTGGGACTGGCAGTTGGGGCATGGAGGTAAGTCTGACATCAATCGTCTCCCTAAAATTTATAAAAAAAATGTAACTTCTTTCAAACCTAGCGATCGTATAACGCTCAATAACTCGTTAGCATCCGCTGTGACGATGGGGCTATCGTCATTATCGACGAGAATGAATGACTTTTGCAGCGTGTCTCGCAGCATCACAAACCATTGCTCACGGTTACTCGGACTGACTCTGACTTGGGCGTCTTGCCAGCGGCCTGCCCTTCCCCATTCGATAGCTTCATTCAGTTTCATGCGCTTTTGGCCTGCTTAATACCTCGTTGACAGCGTCATCCAGGGCTGGAGGTGAGGCATCTATATACTCCTGTAGTGGGACAAGGCTGGGTAACGGTAGATATTCCAGTATTTAATTAATACCATTATATGTTAATATTATTAACATTCAATGATCAGTATAGTCACACAGACTGACGGCACTACCAGCACAGGATACACAGATGAAAAGTCCCGATCTCAGCCAACAACTGTCCAAATACGGTATAGGTACTCCAAAGGAGATCCTCTACAACCCGGATTACGACACCCTGTTACATGAGGAAACCCGTACCGAACTAAATGGATACGAAGCGGGTCGCATAACCAGCAGTGGCGCGGTGGCCGTCGACACCGGTATCTTTACCGGGCGATCTCCCAAAGATAAGTATTTCGTCAAAGACGATACCACCCGGGATACGCTCTGGTGGTCCGATCATGGCAACAACGACAACAAGGCCATTACCTCCGAAGTTTGGCAGTCCCTTAAGTCTATAGTGGCTGAACAACTCAGCGGCAAACGTCTTTTCGTGAACGACCTTTTCTGCGGAGCGGACCCCGAAACACGCTTGAAGGTGCGCTTTGTGACCGAAGTTGCCTGGCAGTCCCATTTTGTAAAAAACATGTTCATTCGCCCGTCAGACGCGGAACTTGACGAATTTGAACCCGACTTTGTGGTATTGAATGGCTCCAAAACCTGCAATCCCCACTGGCAAGAGCAAGGCCTGAATTCCGAGAACTTCGTCGCCTTCAATATGACTGAAGGTATGCAGCTTATTGGCGGTACCTGGTATGGTGGTGAGATGAAAAAAGGAATTTTCTCGGTAATGAATTACCTGCTGCCACAAAAAGGCATTGCATCCATGCACTGTTCCGCGAATGTCGGCGAAAATCAGGACACCGCTATCTTTTTCGGCTTATCCGGCACCGGCAAGACCACCCTCTCCACGGATCCGAAGCGGGCATTGATTGGCGACGACGAGCACGGCTGGGACGATAACGGCGTGTTCAATTTTGAAGGGGGTTGTTATGCCAAAACCATCAATCTCAGTCGTGAACAGGAACCGGAAATTTACGCTGCGATAAAGCGGGATGCGTTGCTGGAAAATGTGGTCGTTGATACAGAAGGCAATATCGACTTCACCGACAGCTCCAAAACCGAAAATACCCGTGTCTCATACCCGATCTACCACATAGACAACATCGTCAAACCGGTATCGGTGGGTGGTCATGCGACCAAAGTTATCTTCCTCACTGCCGATGCTTTCGGTGTACTGCCTCCGGTAGCCAGACTGACCGATGCGCAAGCGGAATACTATTTTCTGTCGGGGTATACGTCCAAACTGGCGGGCACCGAGCGCGGCATCACTGAACCCAGCCCCACGTTTTCCGCCTGTTTTGGTGCGGCCTTTCTGAGTCTGCACCCCACCCGCTATGCCGAAGTGCTGAAAAAAAGGATGGAGCACTCCGGTGCCAAGGCCTACCTGGTTAACACCGGATGGAATGGAACAGGCAATCGTATCTCCATCAAAGCGACCCGCAGGATAATCGATGCCATTCTTGACGGCTCTATTGAGTCAGCAGACTTTTCCCTTTTACCCATCTTCAACCTGGAGATCCCCAGAGCACTGGAAAACGTAGAAGGCGATTTGCTCGATCCGCGCAAGACCTACGCTCAACCAGACGAATGGCAGCACAAAGCCACATCACTGGCGGAAAAATTCATCACTAACTTTGAGCAATTCACTGACACTCCGGCCGGCGCATTACTGGTAAGCGCTGGCCCCGTGTTGTGAACCAAAAGCTAATGACGGGTTTTCCCAGAGCTTGGGCTAAAGGGTGTTGTCAAGTACACTTTTATGTAACCAGGTTAGCATGCCTCGTTGTTAATATTGTATCCGGCCGACCAAGAGTGAACCTATGGAAAAACGCACCGCTCGATTAACGGTTCTTGTTGACCCGCAAAAAAAAGCTGTATTTGAAGAATTGTGTGAACAAGAAGACGTGACGCCGTCACAGAAAATTCGTCAGTTCATGCGTGATTACATTGAACAGGCACTGGGAGCCGGTTGGAAGGATCAGGTTTTCAACGGTGAAGACTGAAGGGACTCCTTCTCAACCAGCATCTCCCCCGGAAAGTACCATCTCGCTATTGATGCATAAAAATCAATCAGCTAGAAGGCCGGTCACTCCCACTCAATCGTCGCTGGCGGTTTGCTGGAGATATCGTAGGACACACGCGAGACTTCGCGGATTTCGTTGATGATCCGGCTGGAGACGGTTTCCAGCAGCTCATAGGGCAGATGTGCCCAGCGTGCGGTCATGAAATCGATGGTTTCCACGGCGCGGATCGCCAGGACATAGGAATAACGGCGGCCGTCACCGACAACGCCGACCGATTTCACCGGCAGGAATACCACAAACGCCTGGGAGACTTTGTGATACCAGTCGGCCTTGTGCAGTTCTTCAATGAATATCGCATCGGCCTGACGCAGGATGTCACAGTATTCCTTTTTGACTTCGCCAAGAATTCGTACACCCAGGCCCGGTCCGGGAAAAGGATGCCGGTAAACCATGTCATAGGGCAGCCCCAGCGCGAGGCCGATTTTCCGTACCTCATCCTTGAACAGTTCGCGCAGCGGTTCCAGCAGTTCCAGTTTCATGTCTTCCGGCAGGCCGCCGACATTGTGATGTGATTTAATCACGTGAGCCGTGCCGTGCTTGGAGCCGGCCGATTCGATCACATCCGGGTAAATTGTACCCTGGGCCAGCCAGCTGACTTCGTCCGCCAGTTTTCCCGCTTCATCATCGAAGACTTCGATAAAAGTGTTGCCGATAATCTTGCGTTTCTTTTCCGGATCATTCTCGCCGGCCAGCCTATCCAGGAAAAGATCTTCAGCATCGGCCCGGACAACCCGGATACCCATGTGATGGCCGAACATTTCCATGACCTGATCGCCTTCACGCAGGCGCAGCAGACCATTATCGACAAACACGCAGGTTAGCTGGTCGCCAATGGCCTCATGCAGCAAGGCGGCGACTACCGAGGAATCCACACCGCCGGAAAGCCCCAGCAACACATGGTCTTTGCCGACTTTCTCACGGATGGTCCTGATTGAATCTTCAATGATATTGGCGGGTGTCCAGAGTGCTTCACAATCACAGATATCATGCACAAAACGATTGAGGATGCTCTGTCCGGCCGGCGTATGGGTAACCTCCGGATGAAACTGGATACTGTAGTAGCGTCGCTTTTCATCGGCCATTGCTGCCACCGGAGCGCTTTCTGTCGAAGCAATAACCTTGAAACCTTGCGGAATCTTCGTGACCTTGTCGCCATGGCTCATCCAGACGTTGTGCAGGATCTTGCCGTCTTTCTCGATGGGACTTTCCAGGTTGCCCAGCAGCAGGCTGTCTTCTTCCAGAGCAATGGCTGCATGGCCGAATTCAGATTTGTCAGATGCCTCGACCACCCCGCCCAGTTGCTGCGCCATGGTATGCATCCCGTAGCAAATACCCAGTACCGGCACCCCGGACTCAAATAAATAATCTGGCGCTTTCGGGGCATTAACGATGTGCACGGACTCAGGCCCACCGGACAGTATCACGCCCTGCGGGGCAAACTCCTGAAAGGATGCCTCATCGATATCGTAATGATGAATCTCGCAATAGACGCCCGCTTCACGAACCCGGCGCGCAATCAACTGTGTGTACTGCGACCCGAAATCAATAATCAGGATTTTCTGTTCGTGAATGTTCTGGGTCATGAAAAGTTTTCTCTTAACAAAGTCTAGAGGAGTTCAGTTCGTCTTTAATGATGAGGGACACCTCAGGGAGCGTTATGAGCGAAGCTTAATCAAGGCAAAACAATTTCCGGAGGTGAACTTACAGTTTAGTAAGCGATCCGACAGAAATTTATTTTAACGACGAGAAAGCGAGCGCAATAGCTCCCCTCATTAACTTACCCGGTAATTAGGGGCTTCCTTGGTAATACTTACATCATGCACATGACTTTCCGACACGCCAGCCGAGGTAATCTTCACAAACTGCGGCTTGACTCGCATCTCTTCAATATCCTTGCAACCGGTCAGGCCCATGCTGGAGCGAATACCGCCGATAAGCTGGAAAATAATCGCTGACATCGGGCCTTTATAGGGGACCCTGCCTTCAATACCTTCTGGCACCAGCTTCGCAGCACCTTCTTCAATGTCCTGAAAATACCGGTCGCTGGAACCATGATTTTTCGACATTGCTCCCAGAGAACCCATGCCCCGGTATGCCTTGTAAGACCTGCCCTGGAAAAGCTCGACTTCACCGGGTGACTCTTCAGTGCCTGCCAGCAGCGAGCCAATCATGACCACATTGGCACCGGCAGCAATGGCCTTGGCAATATCTCCTGAGAAGCGTATGCCCCCGTCGGAAATAATGGTGACATCTGTATCCTTGAGTTCTTCGGCCACATTGGCGACTGCCGTGATTTGCGGCACGCCAACACCGGTAACAATTCTTGTGGTACAGATGGAACCCGGACCGATACCAACTTTCACGGCATCCACTCCGGCTTCTACCAGTGCCCGGGCACCGGCTGCTGTTGCCACGTTGCCACCAATCAGGGAAATATTCGGAAAAGCGGACTTGATATCACTCACCCGGTTAATCACTTCCTGGGAATGACCATGTGAAGTATCCACCACCACGACATCCACGCCGGCAGAGACGAGCGCTTTTACTCGCTCTTCCGTATCAGGCCCTGTCCCCACCGCAGCACCGACACGCAACTGTCCCATCGCATCCTTGCAGGCATTGGGATGATCTTCGGCTTTGCGGATATCTTTCAGGGTAACCAGCCCTCTGAGCTGAAAGTCATCATTTACTACCAGAACTTTTTCAATACGGTGCTTGTGCAGCAGCTTTTTCACATCATCCAGGTCTGCACCTTCAAGCACGGTGACCAGTCGCTCTTTGGGCGTCATGATCTTGTTGACGCAGGCATTAAGGTCATTTTCAAAACGCACGTCACGGCTGGTCACAATACCCACCAGCTGTTTGCTCTCAAGATTTTCAACTACCGGCATGCCGGAAATATGGTGCTCGTTGATCATGTCCAGCAATTTGCGGACAGTCGTATCCGGGGTAATACAAATCGGGTCGGCTACCACGCCACTTTCATATTTCTTCACCGTGCGGACTTCTCGGGCCTGCTCTTCAATACTCATGCTCTTGTGAATGATGCCCAGACCGCCTTCCTGCGCCATGGCTATTGCCAGGCGTGATTCAGTCACGGTATCCATGGCAGAAGATACAAGGGGTATATTAAGGCTTATGTCGCGGGTCAGGCGGGTCTTTAATTCGACCGAATTGGGCAGCACAAGGGAATGTGCGGGGACTAGGAGAACATCATCAAAGGTTAAAGCATCTTCTACAATTCGTAGCATATTACCACTTTCCACCTGCGAACCCGGAAATCGGGAAAGCGCGCTATTATAAACTTCCACCGGAAACCAGTAAATAGGGGGATTTTCCAGGTTCTGAGTCAGAACCTGTTTTTGAGTTATGATAGGGTGATGAGCAACGACCTCTTTGACAGCCCTGCCGCGCAAAAGGAACAAGTCTACAGCGTCAGTGAACTGAACCGCGAGGCCCGCTATCTGCTGGAAGATAATTTCCCTTCCATTCTGGTCGAAGGTGAGCTTTCCAATATCGCCATGCCGGCTTCCGGGCACTGGTATTTCACGCTGAAAGATGAAAATGCCCAGGTACGCTGTGCCATGTTTCGCGGGCGTAACCAGTTTGTCAAAATCAAACCCCGTGAAGGCATGCAGATACAGCTCAAGGCCAAGCTCAGCCTTTATGAGGGACGTGGCGATTATCAGTTGATTGTCGACCGCATGAGCCCCCTGGGTGAAGGCGCCCTGCGTATCGCCTTCGAAGCCCTGAAAAACAAATTACATGCTGAAGGCCTGTTTGATGAGGATTGCAAACAGGAAGTTCCCGGTATGCCCAAACATATCGGCGTTATCACTTCTCCAACCGGCGCAGCAATTCGCGATATTGTCAGTGTTCTGAAGCGTCGTTTTCCGGCAATAAAGGTCACCATATTGCCGGTTCCGGTTCAGGGCACAGAGTCTGCTCCGGCCATGGTCAGGGCCATCAAGCTGGCCAATAAAAAACAGGGAGTATTACAGGATCTCGATGTATTGATTATCGGGCGCGGCGGCGGCTCACTGGAAGATTTATGGGCTTTTAATGATGAAAAACTGGCGCGAGCCATCTTCGCTTCGGAATTGCCTGTTGTCAGTGCCGTGGGACATGAAGTTGATTTCACCATTGCTGATTTTGTTGCTGATATGCGCGCAGCCACCCCTTCGGCCGCAGCCGAACTACTGAGCCCGGACCAGGAAGAGTTTATTGCGCTGTTTCATGCTTACCAGACACAATTCAGATCCCTGCTCACGGATAAAGTGAAACAGGGCAGACAAAGCCTGCAATGGTTACGTAAACAGATAAAGCACCCGGGCAGACGATTGCAGGAACAGGCACAGAAAGTCGATGGGCTGGAATTGAAACTGCGACGGGAATTTCACTATTCACTGTCACAGCACCGCCATGAAGTCCGGGCTCTCTCCCAGCAATTGCTGCAACATTCACCGCGCAGCCTGATTCGTGAACAGGGGCAGGAAAATTCCTATCTGTACTCCCGCCTGCAAAAAGCCATGCAGCAGCATCTGCATAATCTTCGACTGCAGCTGGGAGACATGGGGCATGCTTTGAATAATCTCAGCCCTTTAAATATTCTGTCCAGAGGTTATTCAATGACCTATAACGAAAAAGACCAGTTGCTTACCCGCAGCGATATCATTAAAAAAGGTGAGAAAATACGCACGCGCTTACATCAGGGTGAACTTGTCAGCATCGTGGAGAAGGTCAACAATAAACCTGAATGAAACTGAACTGGAAAAACTGCTGTTGATTTGCCTGTTTTTAAGTCCTTTCTTTTTTGCGCAAGCCCTGCCAGCACATTCACCGCTTCCCGGGAGTGTCGTTGCAGGTAACCAAACAGGCAAAGTCGAACAGAGTGCTCGGATCACCGGAGCACAATTGCACTGCAGTGTGAATCGCAATGATGTCAGGGTGACCCTTTCCTGTTTTATTGATTAAGACCTGCATAAAGCGTAGAATTTTCAATGTGTTGTGAGTTGATTTTCTTGCTTCACGATTTCATGAATTAATCATCCCTTAATAAAGTTGTATTAGTGTGTTCCTGCTTGACCCTGAAGGATCACCACTTCAGCAACTAGTTTGCCAAAGAGGAAAGTTGTGGCTGCTAAGGAAACCAAGACAGTCCATGGTTTAACTGTTTATAAAAAAACATCGCCGACCTTAAAGAAACTGCTTGAAGAAAAAGATGAACCCGAAATCCATGGCACAAAAATCTGGTACTCAAGTTTTTTTGTTATCGACTATCTCGATGCCAATCCGCCAGAAAAGGCTGCCAATATCATGGAGATAGGTTGTGGCTGGGGCTTTTTATCGATTTATTGTGCCAAACAGTTTGCTGCCAATGTGACCGGAGTCGATGCCGATAAACATGTATTTCCTTTTCTCAATCTGCATGCCCAAGCCAACGGAGTGAAAGTTGAAAAGAAGGTGGCCCGATTTGAAAACCTGAAACGCAAGACATTAAAAAAACAGGATATTGTTGTCGGTGCCGATATCTGTTTCTGGAAAGAATTAATTGACCCTCTCTACAAAGTGATTAAAAAATCTTTGGAAGAAGGTGTCTCCCGAATTATTATTGCTGACCCGGGACGTTCCCCATTTTTAAAACTGGCCAAACGTTGTAAGAAGAAGTTTGGTGCCGAATTATTTGAAGTCGAGATCCATGAGCCAAGCCATAAAGACGGCTATTTACTGATTATTGACAAGTAATATGACCACTGCAGCATCTGAACATAAAAATATCAATCTGGATAATCCTGATTATTTTATTAACCGGGAACTTAGCCTGCTGGAATTTAACCGTCGGGTACTGGCCCAGGCAACTGACAAGAATACCCCCCTGCTGGAAAGACTGTTTTTTCTTTGTATTGCCAGTTCCAACATGGATGAGTTTTTTGAAATCCGGGTGGCAGGTCTGAAGCAGCAGGTTGCTTATGGCTCCACTCAGCGTGGTCCGGACAACCTGAGTGCTTCCGAACAACTGGATAGGATCGCAGAAGTTGCGCATGAGCTGCAAAGTTCCCAGTACAAAATTCTTAATGATGATTTATTGCCGGCGCTGGCCAGTGAAGATATCCATTTTCTGCATCATACTCGCTGGAACCAGACTCAGGCGACCTGGATCAAAGGCTATTTCAACCGCGAATTGATGCCGGTTCTCAGCCCGGTTGGGCTCGATCCTGCTCATCCGTTCCCGACAGTTCTGAATAAAAGCCTGAACTTTATTATTTCCCTGGAAGGCAAGGATGCCTTTGGACGCAATTCCGGCATTGCCGTCGTGCAGGCTCCTCGCGCCCTGCCACGACTGGTCAGACTACCCGCTTCCTGTGCCAGTCATGAATATGATTTTGTTTTCCTTTCCTCAATTATTCACAAGCATGCCGGTGACCTGTTTCCGGGCATGACTGTAACCGGCTGCTACGAGTTCCGGGTGACCCGCAACAGTGATCTGTTTGTCAGTGAAGAGGAAGCCGAAGATCTGATGCGCGCGCTGGAAGGTGAACTCCCCTCGCGTCGCTTTGCCGAAGCCGTGCGGCTGGAAGTCACCAACCGTTGCTCGCAGGAAATGGTTGATTTTCTGATGCATAAATTCAATCTGCGCCCCAGTGATATCTATCCGGTTGACGGTCCGGTGAATCTCTACCGTATGATGGCAATCCCCAGCATGGTTAATCGACCGGAGCTGCAGTTTCCACCCTTTACTCCAGCGCTACAAAACAGACTTTTGCGTTCAGATAATATTTTTGAAACCATTAAAAAAGGCGACATCCTGCTGCACCATCCGTTTCAGTCTTTTACCCCCGTGGTTGATTTCGTGCGTCAGGCAGCGTCTGATCCGGATGTATTGGCAATCAAACAGACCCTGTATCGCACCGGGGATGACTCCAGCCTGGTTGAAGCCCTGATTGCTGCGGCACAGGCCGGCAAGGAAGTCACTGTAGTAATTGAGCTGCGGGCCCGCTTTGATGAAGAGGAAAATATTGAACTGGCCACTGAATTACAAAACGCCGGCGTCCACGTTTCCTATGGGGTCGTCGGCCATAAAACCCATGCCAAGATGATCCTTGTGATTCGTCGTGAAGGGCGCCAGCTTAAACGTTATGTGCATCTTGGCACGGGGAATTACCACACCAAAACAGCCCGCCTGTACACCGATATGGGATTACTCAGCAGCGATACGGCAATCACTGATGATGTGCAGAAAGTGTTTCAGCAACTTACCGCGCTGGGGAAAGCCGGTAAATTGAAAAAAGTACTGCAGGCCCCTTTTACCCTGCACAAAACCATGCTGGAATTGATACAGATTGAAACAGATTTTGCCAGTAAAGGAGAGCAGGCCAGAATTATTGCCAAAATGAACTCGCTGGTTGAGCCGGAGATCATCAAGGCGCTTTACCGGGCATCACAGGCCGGTGTCAAAATTGACCTGATCGTACGCGGTGTTTGCTGTCTGCGTCCGGGTATCAAAGGGGTTTCTGACAACATCAATGTTCGATCAATTATTGGTCGTTTTCTGGAGCATTCACGGGTTTTCTATTTTCATAATGGCGGCGATTATCAACTTTACTGTTCAAGTGCCGACTGGATGGATCGCAACTTTTTTCGTCGTATCGAAACCTGTTTCCCGATTGAAGAAAAACGCCTGAAGAAGAAAGTCTACAAGGAGTGTTTACAGAATTATCTGTCAGACAATAAACAGGCCTGGCTGCTGCAATCAGATGGCAGCTATAAAAAGGCCACCAAAGGGAATGCCAAGGCCCGGTCTGCCCAGCAGTATTTACTCAAGGCCTACACAGATTGATCTTTGATCAGCGTGTGGAATCGGTGCATCAATTTTTCAGCAACCGGCGTCGGGCTGATCTGCTTTAACAGCTCTTCCACGTCAAGCCCCTCTTCTTGCAGTGTCTCCTGCCGTTCGCTGATGTAAGCGCGCATAGCCGTTTCACTGAATTCAGGATGAAACTGCAGGCCCCAGACATTTTCGGCAAAACGCACCGCATGATAGGCTTCAAACTCGTTGCTTCCGAGCACTTCAGCGCCTGCTGGTAAACGCACGACACTCTGCATATGGCTGACATGAACCAGAAATGGGCTCTCGGATCCGCTAAAGAGACTGTCCTCACTGCTGTTTTCAAGCAAACTGACTCTGGTCGTACCTATCTCACGGCCCTTTGGATGAAAATCAACCTCACCGCCAAGTGCATGTGCCAGTAACTGGTGCCCGTAGCAAATACCCAGAATTGGCAGACGCGTAACAAGCGCATGTCGTAACCAGTCCGCTGTATATTCACTCCAGTCCAGCTTATCCGTCACCATGGCCGGTGAACCGGTGACTACCACCCCTGCAACGCTGTCGTGCAACGGCAGTTTTTCATCACGAAACACTTCCACGACGGAAAAGTTTTCGTCTTCACCCTGCATGGTATCGATAATCCAGCGCTCGAAATCACCTTCCTGCACATAGGCAGTTTTCACAGTGACACCGGTTTTAATAATCAATATTGGCTTCATGTTTTCGATTGACGGGACAATTCGCGGCTTTTCCGGATTCGACGCTTGCGCGCAATCTGTTGATTACTCATGCCCTCTTCGTCACGAATATATGGGTTATCATCACTGCGCAATTCAATCCGGATTGGCGTGCCTTCCAGTTTCAGCAGTTTTCGAAATGTCTTTTCCAGGTAGCGCACATAACTGCTTGGAAGCTTATCGGTCTGCTTGCCATGGATAACAATGCGTGGCGGGTTCTGGCCACCGGCATGCGCATAGCGTAATTTAATCCGCCGGCCATTGTGCATGGGCGGAGCGTGTTCGCTAACACATCTTTCCAGAATCGAGGTCAGTTTTGGTGTGGAAAGTTTTCGCAGGGCCGAATCATAAGCCTGGATAACAGATTTATACAGGTCTCCGACGCCGGTACCATGTAAAGCAGAAATAAAATGAATTTTGGCAAAATCAGCGAATACCAGGCGCCGACGAATATCCTTTTTAATCATGTCCTTGTCATATTCATTCATGCCATCCCATTTATTCAGGGAGATAACCAGGCCTCTGCCGGTTTCCATAATATAGCCCAGCAGATGCAGATCCTGGTCGACAATTCCTTCACGGGCATCGATTAACAGAATAACCACATGCGCATCCTGAATTGCCTGCAGGGACTTTATCACCGAAAACTTTTCAATTTTTTCCCGGGTTTTCCCACGCCGCCGGATCCCGGCAGTATCAATCAGTGTAAACTTCCGGCCACGGCGCTCATAAGGAATATAAACACTGTCGCGGGTCGTTCCCGGATGGTCGTAAACCACCACCCTTTCTTCACCCAACAAGCGATTGACGAGGGTTGATTTTCCCACGTTGGGCCGACCGACCACCGCAATCTTGATACCGGCGTCTTCATCTGCCAGCTCATTTTCCTCAGCCTCTGGAAATCCTGATAACACGGCATCCAGCATGGATTTGACGCCCCGTCCCTGGCTGGCTGCTATTGCATAAACATTTTCAATACCCAGCCGGTAGAATTCACTCAGGGCAATATCGGGATCAAGTCCGTCAATTTTATTTACTACCAGGATGAAGGGTTTTTGTTGTTTGCGTAAGTAATCGACCAGATGCTGATCGCCGCCCCCCAGACCATCACGGGCATCGACCAGCAAGAGGGTCATATCAGCTTCATCAATGGCCTGCATGACCTGACCGGCCATCGGTGCATCAATACCTTCTTCACTGCCATCAATACCGCCGGTATCAATCACAATAAAGGGACGTTCCTGATGTACGGCTTCACCATACTGACGATCTCTGGTCAGCCCGGGAAAGTCGGCCACCAACGCATCCCGGCTATGCGTCAGCCGGTTGAACAAGGTTGACTTGCCAACATTGGGACGGCCCACCAGGGCCAGTACGGGTACCATAGAGTATGCCAGTTGCCTGAAATTGAATTATTCGGCTTCGACGCGTAATGCTACCAGATCGCCGTTATTACCGTAGGCGTAGAGGATACCATTTCTGAATTGAATAATACGCAGACCCTCTCTGCCAACCCGATAGCGACCGACGAAGCGGCCATCAACCTGTGCCAACAGATGCAGGTAACCTTCAAAGTCACCAACTGCGATATAATTATTGAAGCCCACGGGACTGGAAACCTGGCGCAAATCAAGCTGATCATTCACCCATATTTCCGGATCCTGGGCGCCTCGTCGATAGGCTTTAACGTGTCCGCGATCATCACTGATATAAATGTTGCCGAATCCGGTCCC
Source organism: Gammaproteobacteria bacterium UBA5109 (assembly GCA_002414385.1). GTDB lineage: Bacteria > Pseudomonadota > Gammaproteobacteria > Pseudomonadales > Pseudohongiellaceae > UBA5109. Next base: position 423,459 of record DHZH01000001.1, on the reverse strand, counting down.
TACCCCGACCAGGCTGGACTCTTCAACCCGCCACAAAATCTGACCGGAGGTAATATCCAGCACCGTTAGAAATCCCTGATAGGTGGGTACCAGTAATGCACCGTTATTAATGACAAGTTCAGCATCAACATCAATAAGACGTTGCATTTCCGAGCGTCCGGTGGGGATGGCAATTCTTGAATCCCAGTTCAGTGTGCCGTTATCCAGAGCAACTGATACAACAAGACCATTATCAAAACCTGCCAGGACAAAGTCCCCGGCTATAATGGGAGAACTGGTCCCTCTGATTGTAAGTGCCGGCATGGTATTTTCATAAATCCAGATTTGTTCGCCATTGCTGACATCATAGCCTGCCAGACGGGAATCGATGGATTGCACTACCACGATGTCTCCGGAACTGACTGGTACGGATAAGACTTCACTGCTGGTTTCAGTCATCCATACCAGCTCGCCATCTGTTTTATCCAGAGCCAGAAGCGTTGCATCTGTCGTTCCCAGAAACAGGAGATCGCTGCCCAGTCCAACGCCCCCGCTAATTTCATAATCCAGGTCAACCCGCCAGAGCCGATTACCACTGTCACGCTCAATTGCCATGACCCGACCATTGTTGGCGGCAACATAAATCGTGTCACCTTCTATTGCCGGTGTCAGCCGATTGTACTGCTCACCCTGGCCGTTACCGACATTGACACGCCAGAGCCGTTCAAAATTGACTTCAGGATCAAAATCAACCAGTTCGGCTGGTTGTTCAGTCTCTTCGGCACCAAAAATGCTGCCCAAAACACCGCAGCCCGCCAGGAGGGCAGACAGGAATAAAACACTAGTAAGCCTGATTATTTTCATAAAGAGATTCAGGAGCCGATATCGCCGAGCTTGAGCTCCACAATCTCCGGGTTGACGCCCATGTCCAGAGCAGACTGATAAGCCTCTCGTGCTTCTTCCATGCGACCGAGTGTGACATAGGCATCGCCTTCAATTTCCGCAAAATTGCCGGCAAAAGCACCCGGCTCAACTTCACCGAGCAAATCCAGCGCTGCCTGGGCATCGCCCTGCGCCAGGACTACTCTGGCAAGCCTGGAGCGGGCAGTCAGTTCAAGTTCTTCATTAATACTGCGTAAAAATCCGAGACCGGGATTATCCAGCACCCAGCGCAATTCAGCGGCCGCAGAATCAAGTTCATTTCTCTGCACATGCAAACGCGCCATCATCAGTGCTGAAAAACGACTGTAAACGGAGTTATCAAATTCTTCTCTGAGCTGATTATGCAGTACTCTGGCAGCGTCCAGCTCCTCGTCACTGACTTCCAGGTCAGTATCAGCCCGAATATTATCAACCAGACGCAAATATACCTCTGATGCTGCTTCAGCATAGGCATTACGCGAAGATTCCCAGAAACGGGAACCAAAAAATACTGCCAGCACCAGCACGATGCCAACAATGACACTGGTACCATTTTCTTCCCACCAGCGTTTTATTGATTCAACTACTTCTTCATCAGTATCGAAAGACAAGTCATGCTCCTGAATTTACATCAGTAAATATTGTTTTAATTGTGCGGCATACACCCTCAGCCTCAAGCTCACTCGACTGACCTTCGTCATCAAGTATTTTCAGCTTGATTTCATCCTCTTCCAGAACCAGTGCACACCGCGCATTACTGGCATAGGCTTTTTTGAGCTGGCTATTATATTTGCCGCCACCACAGTGGGTCAAAACTCTTAAAAAGGGCATTTCCCGTCGCAGTTCCTCGGCCAGCAGCAATCCGCTGCTGAAATTTTCATTGCCGATAATAGCAATGAACACATCGACCTGCTGCTCAAGCTTGTTCGGCAACTTGTTGAGCTCTTCAAGCATCAGCAAAATACGCTCCATGCCCAGGGCAAAACCGACCGCCGGTGTATCCGCGCCCCCGAGCTGTTTGACCAGCCCGTCATACCGTCCCCCCGCGCATACTGTTGCCTGTGCACCCAGCTTGTCCGTGGTCCATTCGAAAACCATGCCGTTATAGTAATCCAGCCCCCTGACCAGCGAAGGATTCACTTTGTAGCTGATGCCACTCTGTTCCAGCATATTCAGCAGGGCATTAAACTGTAGCAGAGAATCCGCGTCGACATAATCACCGAGTTTTGGTGCATTTTGCAGTATTTCCTGTGTACTCGGGCTTTTACTGTCCAGTATTCGCATGACATTGGAATCAAGCCGGCGCCGGGAATCCTCATCCAGCTCCTCTTTATAGTCCTGCAGATAGCCACGCAGTGCATCACAATAGGACTGGCGATCTTCCGTGGTGCCAAGGTTATTGATTTCCAGCGTGAGGTAGTCACTTAAATCCAGTGCCTGCCAAAGCCGGACACTTAAAAGAATTACCTCAGCTTCAATGGCAATGCCGTCCATACCGAAAGCTTCGACCCCAAGTTGATAGAACTGGCGGTAGCGACCCTTTTGCGGCCGTTCATGGCGGTACATTGGCCCCATGTACCAGAGTTTCTGTACCTGGTTATAGAGCAGACCATGCTGTTCTGCAGCACGAACACAGGAAGCGGTCCCTTCGGGTCGCAGGCTGAGACTGTCGCCGTTGCGATCCGCAAAAGTGTACATTTCCTTTTCCACAATATCTGTAGCATCCCCGATAGAGCGCTTGAACAACTGTGTGTGCTCCAGCACCGGAAATCGAATTTCCTGGTAGGCATAGGCGGACATCAGGTCCCGGATGATGGCTTCAAGGTAATGCCACTGAGGACTTTGCTGCGGCAATACATCATTCATGCCGCGAATGGCCTGTATCTTCTTCTGCTTGGACAAACTAGTCGGTTCCTGTTTTCTTTTGTGCCGGATTGTCGCTTTCGCTTTCCGCTTCAATATCTGCGACTTTTGCGCGCACCATGGCTTCCAGTTCATCTACGAGATTTACGTTGGAAATTTTATGGCTGGTCTTGCCGTTGATATAGGACATATTCACAGGCGTCGCCCCGGTAAGGCCGACATCTGCAATTTTCGCTTCACCCGGTCCGTTGACTATACAACCGACTACGGAAACATGTACCGGGGTAGTGATGTCCTCAAGACGGGATTCAAGTTCATTGACCGTGGCTATCACATCAAAATTCTGTCTGGAGCAACTGGGACAGGCAACCAGATTGACACCTTTCTTGCGCAAATTCAGGCTCTTGAGAATATCGAAACCTACCCGGACTTCTTCAACCGGATCCGCAGCCAGGGAAATACGGATGGTATCGCCAATACCGTCCATCAACAGCAAACCCAGGCCAATAGATGACTTAACAGTTCCAGAACGCAGTCCACCGGCTTCGGTAATCCCCAGATGCAGAGGCTGTTCAATCTGCGGTGCCAGCTTGCGGTACGCTTCTACTGTCATGAATATTTCAGAGGCCTTCATGCTGACTTTGAAATCCTGAAAATCATAGGAGTCCAGAATATCAATTTGCCGCAGCGCGGATTCTACCAGGGCATCGGCATTGGGTTCCTTGTATTTGCGCAGCAATTCTTTTCCCAGCGAGCCGGCATTGACTCCAATGCGCAATGGAACATTTTTATCTTTTGCAGATTCAATGACGGCGCGGACTCTTTCTTCACGACCGATATTGCCGGGATTGATACGCAGGCAGTCTACTCCCGACTCAAGTACTTTAAGGGCAATCTTGTAATCAAAGTGTATGTCGGCAATCACCGGCACCTGAACTTCTGCACGTATGGCTTTAAAAGCATCGGCTGCTGCCATGGTCGGCACTGAAACCCGAACGATATCGACGCCGACCTTTTCCAGTGTCCGTATCTGTTCCACTGTAGCATCCACATCGCAGGTATCAGTATTGGTCATGCTCTGGACCGCAATCGGGGCATCACCACCGACCGGTACATTGCCGACCATGATCTGGCGCGATTTTCTGCGTGTAATTGGAGATTCAGTATTCATGTTAATTTAACTGTTGCTTCTCTGTCGCAACTCAATGTCCGGCAGTTGCTTTACCATAATAATCTGTTTTGCACTGGCCTCACTGGTCATGCCCAACACCAGCGCAATCAGGACTGCAATCAGAATGACTGCTGCCACTATCCACAAGAGCAATGACTTGCGGCTTCTGTTTTTTTCTCTCTCAGCTTCTTCAGATGATGGCTTGTCTGCATTGATTAAATTCTGGTAGCAGGATAACACTTCATCGATATCCGCCCCGAGGAATTCGGCATAGGATTTAAAGTATCCCTTGGTAAAGGTATGCCCGGGCAATTTCTGAAATTCATCATTCTCCAGGGCCGTTACATAATGCACGGTAATAAATAAGGCTTCTGAAACTTTTTCCCGACTGTAACCCAACTCTTCACGTAAATTTTTTAATTTTTGCCCCGGTGAGGGCCACAGATCACGTTCATCTGTGTCAATGTCGTCAAGTTCCCTGTGTACATCTTGCTCAGTCATTGATCAGTTGCCGATACAGTTCATACTCATTTGAATCAGGATATAGTTCAGCGAGTGTTGCTCCGTATTCCCGCATACGACTTTCCATTCCCCTGGACTGCTCCAGACGAACTGCTACCCAGAGGCTTCTGGCATTGGGTTGTATATTAAAAAACTGCTGTAGAGTCTGAAAGCGCGAATAGTAATTTTGTGCAGCTCTTGTATCACCACGCTGTAAACTGATATCTGCCAGCTCCAGCGTTGAACGGATTCGGTTACTGTTAAGTTGCAGTGCGCGGGTAAATGCATATTCAGCATCTTCCAGGCGATTCAGGCGCTGTGCTGCCAGGCCCATATTTTCAAAAGCCTGTGCCCTGCCCTGATAGGCTGTATCGCTGACCACCACTTCCAGGTGATTGTAGGCTTCTTCATAACGTTCATTGGCAAACAGAAATGCAGCATAATTATTTCGCACTCTTGAATTGCCCCTGTTGAGCCGGATAGCACGATTAAAACTTTCATCTGCCAGACCCAGATCCCCTTCCAGGGTATAGATCAAACCCCACAGGCCATATGCATCGCTGTTGTTCGGGTCGATATTTGCCGCGTTGTTTAGATGTCGTCGGGCTGCCTGCAGATCCTGTTGTTCCAGATAGCCCTGTGCCAGAGCCAGATAGTTTTCCAGTGCTTCCTCATCGGGAGCCTGTTCAAAGCCGCCAGTGGTTTCACTGACGCAGGCAGAAAGCACACTTCCCAGTAACAGGATAAGGGCGATTGAGGCACTTGATGGTAATGTTCGCATTTCAGTCATGTACTTGCTGAATCCTAACATATTATTCTACTTTTAGAGGCTGAACAGAAGCGCTTTGTTCACGCAAGGCCAGATAACGCGCGCTGCGCCGGGTCATGTCGTCAACCTGACCGACCAGCTGGCCACAGGCAGCACCAATCTCATCACCGCGAGTAGTCCTTACTGTCACCACATAACCTTCATTCTGCAGAATTTTTCGGAAATTACTGATAGCTGAATCACTTGAACGTTTGTAACCCGACCCATCAAAGGGGTTAAAAGGAATCAGGTTGATTTTACAGGGTGTGTGGCGCAAAAGCTCAGCCAGTTCTCTGGCATGTTGCCGGTGATCATTGACACCGGAAATCAGAATATATTCGATAATTGCTACCCGGCTGTCTCCCAGCGATTCAAGATAGGCATTTACACTTTCCAGTAATTCACTGATTGGATATTTTTTATTAATCGGAACGATTTCCGTTCTGAGTTTGTCATTTGGTGCATGCAGGGACAGCGCAATTGAGGCATCCGTATAATTCTGCATTTCATAAATTTTTGGAACCACTCCGGAAGTGCTGATCGTGACACGACGTTTGGACAGGCCATAACAGTTATCTTCCATCATCAGGCTGACCGCATCCATGACATTTTCAAAATTCATCAAAGGCTCGCCCATGCCCATCATCACCACATTGGTCACTTTGCGCGGTGTTTTGGTACCAAAGGTATTAAATGCCTGGTTAACCAGCCACAACTGGCCAATAATTTCACTGCATGTCAGATCACTGTTGAATCCCTGTTTACCGGTAGCACAAAAACTGCAATCCAGACTGCAACCTGCCTGGGAAGAAATACACAAGGTACCCCTGCCTGCTTCCGGAATAAAAACAGTTTCGACTGAACTGCCACTTTCAACTTCAACGATCCATTTAAAGCAGCCGTCTTTGGCAGCGAAGCAATCCTTGATGAGTGGCGGACGCACTTCAGCACACTCTTTCAGTTTGGCGCGCAGTTCTTTGCTGATATTGCTCATCTGGTCGAAGTCAGTCACGCCCTGTTGATGAATCCATTTCATCAGCTGTATAGCGCGAAAAGGCCTTTCTCCGAGTGTCTGAAGAAAGGCCTCCATTTTCGATTTGCTCAAACCCAGAAGGTTGGTGCGTTGTGTTGGCATAATTATTTCCTGGAAACCAGGATCTTGTTGCCTGTTAAATTAGAATTTTCGAGGACAGATTTCCCCAGCTTTAAAAAAGTATGCAATTTCTCTCTCTGCAGATGCTGGTGAGTCAGAACCATGAACGGCATTTGCATCAATAGAATTGGCAAAGTCAGCACGGATAGTGCCCGCTTTTGCTTCAGCCGGATTGGTTGCACCCATCAGGTCGCGATTAAGGGCAATTGCCCCTTCTCCTTCAAGCACCTGTACAATAACCGGGCCGGAAGTCATGAACTCAATCAGATCGCCATAAAATGGTTTACCCTGATGCTCTGCATAAAAACCACCCGCCAGCTCATCATCAAGCTGCAGCATTTTTGCAGCAACCACTTTGAGGCCGCCTTTCTCGAAGCGACTTATGATTTCACCGATCACATTCTTGCCGACTGCGTCCGGTTTAATAATTGATAATGTACGTTCCACCGCCATTCTTTACTCCCAGTTTAATAGCTGTCTTTAGTAAAAGTGCGCGCATTATACGCTTGTTTACAGGGTTTTTGTATGGATTTTAGAGGCTTAGCGCCTGTCAGCCCATGACAAGTGAAGCCAAACCTTTCGCAGACCCCGGTCTTATGGGGAATACCGGGCTAAGCGAAAGCAATATTGGCAAAGGCACCATTAAATCTGACTTCACGGGACGCTGGAAGACGAGGCATCAGGTAATTTCTCTTGTCTTAGCCTCATGAGCGCCGCAAGGGCGAGGTAAAAGTGAAATTAGTTAAGGAGCATACATTTTTCAGTATGTGACTGAACAAATTTCACTTTTAACAAAGTACTGGCTAGCACAGCAGTCAGGACTCTTCGATCCAGGCCATTTGTATGGCCTCCAATATTTTCTCACCACTACGGTCCGGATCATCGTCAAACCCGTCCAGCTCACAAACCCAGCGGTGCAAATCCGTGAACCTGACATATTGCGGATCAACATCCGGATGTTTTTCAGCAAGTTCAATGGCTATATCAAAAGTATCTGTCCATTTCATCTTGTTAACCTCTGACTTAATGTCCTTCGGAAACCATGTTGATAGTGTATTTGGGAATTTCAATTACCAGGTCTTCATCCGCCACTTTGGCCTGGCAGCTCAGGCGAGAGTCCGGTTCCAGTCCCCAGGCTTTATCGAGCATGTCATCCTCTTCTTCTTCGGACTCTTCCAGTGAATCAAATCCTTCGCGCACAATGACATGACAGGTGGTGCAGGCACAGGCCTTTTCACAGGCATGCTCAATTTCAATGCCGTTACGCAGGGCTGCATTCAGAATTGATTCACCACTCTCTGCTTCAATTTCTGCACCTTCAGGACAGCGTTCCGGGTGGGGTAAAAACTTGAGCTTTGGCATTAGCGGTCAACCTCTTCTATCTTTTTGCCTTTGAATGCTTTTCTGATTTCGGTATCCATACGTCTTGCCGCAAATTCGGTACTGAGTTCATTCAGGCTTTCCGAGCGCTGCTTGATCAGATCGGTGTCAGCGGATTCAAGAGAGTCTCGCAGAAGCTGCAGGCTTTCCTGCAAGGCCTTCAATTCTTTTGTCTCGAGTAAATCAGCATCATTTGCGAGTGCCGACTCAGTGGCCTCGATAATTCGCAGGGCTTCAACCTGGTTTTCTTTCAGGGCCCGCATATCCCGGTCATGCTCTGCCTGCGAATGGGAATCCCTGATCATCTGCTCAATTGCCTGGTCTTCGAGACCAAATGAGGGTTTCACCACAACACTGCTTTTCACCCCGGATGACATTTCTTCGGCTTCAACAGAAAGTAAACCATCGGCATCAACCTGGAATGTCACACGAATCCGGGCTCCTCCTGCCACCATGGGGGGGATATCGCGCAGTTCAAACCGGGCCAGGGAGCGACAGTCTTCTACCAATTCACGTTCACCCTGCAGGACATGCAGACTCATGACCGTCTGGCCATCTTTAAAAGTTGTAAATTCCTGTGCCCGGCTGACCGGAATCGTGGTATTACGGGGAATAATTTTTTCCACCAGGCCGCCCATGGTTTCGATTCCCAGAGAAAGCGGATTAACATCCAGCAGCAAAAGCTCGTTATCGTATTTGTTGCCGACCAGGATATCTGCCTGAATGGCAGCGCCCAGCGCTACGACCTGGTCCGGATCCAGTTCATTGAGCAATTCCTGTTTGAAAAAGTCAGAGACTTTTTCCTGGACTCGCGGTGAACGGGTTGACCCGCCAACCATGACCACATCAGTAATTTCTTCGTTTTTCATCCCGGCATCACGCAAAACCCGGCGGCAGGCTTTCAGTGTCTGATCAATAAAGGAATCAATCAGGCTGTAATATGTTTGCCTGTCGAGTTTGCCACTCCAGCCATTGAAAGTAATTTCAGCTTCGCTGTGTTCTGACAGGGCATGTTTGGTTTCACGGGCAATGGCATTCAATCCGGACAGATTTTGCTGACTGGTTTCCTGCCCTGATTGCTCTTCTATCCAGCGTGCAATGGCACGATCAAAATCATCACCGCCCAACGCAGTATCACCACCAGTGGCCAGCACTTCGAACACGCCTTTTTCCAGTCGCATAAGCGACACATCAAAAGTACCACCACCAAGGTCATAAATAATGACATTGCCCTGCAGTTTTTTATCCAGCCCGTAGGCAACGGCTGCTGCCGTCGGTTCACTTAACAGACGCAGGACATTGAGTCCGGCAATACGCGCAGCATCCTTGGTCGCCTGTCGCTGTGCTTCATCAAAATAAGCCGGAACCGTGATAACGACGCCGTCAATTTCGGCATCCAGTTTGGCCTGACCGCGTTTCGCCAGCTTGCCGAGAATTTCTGCAGACACTTCCACCGGACTTTTAGGACCGGCTGAAGTTTCAATCAGGGGCATACCGCCATCATCGGCAGGAATCAGTTTATAGGCCAGTTTGTGTGCGACATCAGCATGACCGCGTCCCATCAGTCGTTTCACTGAACTGATCGCATCACTCAGTTTGTATGCTTCCTGCCCAACCAGTATCTCTTCCTGATTCTGATAGGCAACTACAGAAGGCAGCAGTGCCTCGCCATTCTCGTCAGCTATAATAAAAGGCCCTTCTGAATTGGCAGAGGCAACCAGTGAGTTTGTTGTCCCCAGATCAATCCCCAGCGCATGTTTATGCGGCTGTGTACGTATCGGACTCTGTCCGGGTTCTGCGATATTCAGTAAAGCCATGGCTGTTAACTAGTAATCCAGTATTTTTTCTTCTGCATGATTGATTTCTGACAGCATTTTTTCCACAAACTGTAACTTGTGGTACACGGCTTTGCCTGCCGTAAAGTCATTCGCTTTTATTGTTTTTCTGAATTCATCAATGCTGACCTTTTTCTCTGTTTCAACTTCCTGCTTCAGGCGTTCCAGTGTATCCATGTCTTCATCACCCGTCGCACTTTCCAGCTCATCACGCCATTCCATCTGCTGCATCAACAATGCTGCACTTAAATGACTCTGATTATGCTCTTCAGGATCGATGCCATTCAGGCTGAGCAAATAGGCGGCGCGTTTGACCGGTGACTTCAGGGTTTCAAAAGCATCATTGATAATGCTGCTTTGCTGCAGCGCCTGTAAGCGACTCGCATCATCTGCCCCACTGAACCTGTCCGGGTGGGACTGTGACTGCAGCTTTTTATACTGCGCTGTCAGCGCCTCAGTATCCAGATCAAAATCTTGTTGCAGGGAAAATATTTCAAAGAAGTTATTGCTGATATTCACTTCAGTTTACCGCCTGATTAATTCTTAATTCCCGGAACTTATTTGCCCGAAACAGATAAGGGCCAATAAGAAACAGAAGCGTGAGAGTTTACACAGCATCGGGGAAAGTGGGTCATAGCGGAATTTAAATTAAAAAAATATCAGACAGAGAACGACTCGCCACAACCACACTCGCCTTTCACATTCGGGTTGTGAAATTGAAATCCTTCATTGACTCCGGCTTTAACAAAGTCCATTTCCGTGCCATCAATATAAACCAGGCTCTTTGGGTCTACGACAATCTTGATACCCTGATCTTCAAACACTTCATCAGAGCCATCAAGTTCATCGACAAATTCGAGCACATAGGCCATCCCTGAACAACCGGTAGTCGTAACCCCGACACGAATGCCCAGGCCTTTGCCCCGGTGGTCCAGTTGTGTTGCGACATGCCTTGCCGCTGATTCAGTTAAGGTAATTGCCATATTCTGTACTGCCAGTCTGTTTGTTACGGTTGCGCCTGTTCGGCTGCTTCATCTTTTGCCTGATTTGCCTGGGCACCACCGCGTTTATTCTGGATATCGGCGATGGCTGCTTTAATTGCATCCTCGGCCAGGACAGAGCAGTGAATTTTTACCGGTGGCAAACCAAGTTCCTCGGCAATTTCACTGTTGCGGATTTTCTGGGCGTCTTCCAGGCTACGGCCTTTAACCCACTCGGTCAGTAATGAACTGGAGGCAATGGCGGAACCACAGCCATAGGTCTTGAATTTGGCATCTTCAATGACACCGTCTTCACTGACCTTGATCTGCAGGCGCATCACATCACCACAGGCAGGGGCACCAACCATGCCGGTACCGACGCTTGTGTCATTGTCATCCATCTTGCCTACGTTGCGTGGATTTTCGTAGTGATCCAATACTTTATCTGAATAAGCCATCTCAATACCCTCTCGATTTGCTTATGAATTTAACTCGTTTACTAACTTCGTTCTGTTCGATCTAATCTGTTCTACTGCTAAAAAGCCATATGAGCGCATTAGTTTTTCAATGGGCTGCCCATTCAATCTTGCTCATATCAATACCATCTTTGTACATATCCCAAAGTGGCGATAATTCACGCAACTTCAACACCGCTGCCTTGACTTTTTCCACGGCCAGATCAACATCTGCTTCCGTGGTGAAGCGTCCGATTGTAAAGCGCAGTGAGCTGTGTGCCAGCTCATCGTTCAGTCCCAGAGCACGCAGTACATAAGACGGCTCCAGACTGGCGGAAGTACAGGCCGATCCGGAAGAAACTGCCAGCTCTTTAAGAGCCATGATCAGCGACTCACCCTCCACATAGTTAAAACTCACGTTCAGGTTGCCCGGAACACGCTGGTCGATATCACCGTTAATGTAAATTTCTTCTATTTCATCCAGGCCTTTCAGGAAACGATCCCTTAATGCCAGTGTCCGTTTCGCTTCATCATGCATTTCTGCTTTGGCAATGCGATAGGCTTCGCCCATACCGACAATCTGATGGGTCGCCAGGGTGCCGGAGCGCATACCGCGCTCATGTCCACCGCCATGCATCTGTGCTTCCAGACGGGCACGAGGTTTGCGTCTTACAAACAATGCCCCGATGCCTTTCGGTCCATAAACCTTATGCGCTGTCAGCGACATCAGGTCTACCTGCATGTTCTGCAGATCAATATCAATCTTGCCGACACTCTGGGCTGCATCCACATGAAACAGCACTTTCTTCTCGCGGGTAATTGCGCCGATGGCCTCAATGTCATTAATCACGCCAATCTCGTTGTTGACATGCATCAGTGAGACCAGAATGGTGTCTTCGCGGATAGCATTGGCAACATCTTCAGGCTGAATCAGGCCTTTGGCATCCGGATCCAGATAAGTCACTTCAAAACCTTCACGCTCCAGCTGACGGCAGGAGTCGAGCACCGCTTTATGTTCAATTTTCGAGGTAATAATGTGCTTGCCCTTGTTTTTGTAAAAATGGGCCACCCCTTTCAACGCCAGGTTATCTGACTCGGTTGCACCGGAAGTCCAGACAATTTCACGCGGATCACAGTTAAGCAGGTCCGCTACATGCTGACGCGCTTCCTCTACTGCTTCTTCCGCTTTCCAGCCGAATATATGCGAACGTGACGCCGGGTTGCCAAAATTGCCTTCCTGGGTCAGACATTTCATCATGACCTCGGCTACCCTCGGGTCAACCGGAGTTGTTGCTGAATAATCTAGATAAACTGGTGCTTGCATAAACTTTACTTCTACCTTCGGACTAAATTTTCGTTTGTCTGTTTGACTGCACTGCCGGGGGTTTTAACCCGAGCTGCTGGCAATCGTCTGAAATTCTTTTTCCAGGCCCTGCACATGTCGTCTTTGCTGGTTCTGGGCTATTTCACTGATTTCACGATTAGCAACCAGATCAGCCAGCGTAATATTACTGAGAAAGCCATGAATCTGTTCACTCAGGTCCTGCCAGAGATGATGTGTCAGACAGATCGTGCCATTCTGGCAATCACCCTTGCCCTGGCACTTGGTGGTATCGAGCGATTCACTGACCGCATCAATAATCTCCGCCACATCAATCTCATCTTCCTTGCGGCCAAGCTGATAACCGCCGCCAGGGCCACGTACGCTGCTGACCAGCTCTCTTTTTCGTAATTTGGAAAAAAGCTGCTCAAGATACGACAGGGAAATATCCTGACGCTGCGAAATATCGTGTAGGCTGACCGGCCCTTTAGTGGCATTGATGCTCAAATCAAGCATGGCAGTCACGGCATAGCGGCCTTTGGTTGTCAGACGCATAGTTCTCTTCTATCGCTTTTTAAACCTGATTAATTTACTCGGGTATTATCTAATAACCAAGCTTTTTAGTCAAGTATTCGCTGTGCCCCGTCACAGCGATGTAGGAGCGGTTTTAACCGCGAAGATATTCGGGACTAAAGTCCCTCCTACAGGCGTACCTACCCGGTGTAGGAGCGGTTTTAACCGCGAATAATTTCGGGACTGAAGTCCCTCCTACAGGTGTATCTTCCCCTACTTCTTGTCCAGCATACGCCGGGATTCGGTGACGATGCCATGCAGGATATTGATTTCCATTTTATCCAGGCGCACCCGCTTATACAGACGCCTTAAACGACGCATCAACTGTCGGGGATTATCCGGGTCATGAAAATCAATCTGGATCAGCAGCTCTTCCAGATGTTCAAGATAACGCTCTACCTCATCAACTGAGGCCAGCTCCTTGTCCCATTCCTCCTGCTCTTCTGCGCCGGAAGACTCCAGTTGCAGCTTTTGCTGATAGATCTCATAACACAGCACCATCACGGCAGCGGCCAGGTTCAGGGAACTGTAGTCAGGATTGGCGGGAATCTGCACATGAAAGTGACACAATTGCAGTTCTTCATTACTCAGACCATGATCTTCCCGGCCAAAAACCAGTGCCACTTGCTGAGTCTGCGCTTCATGAACTATTTTCCGGGCACATTGATCGGGTTCCAGGACAGGCCAGGGAATTCGTCGGGAGCGCGCACTGGTACCGATCACCAAGGTACAATCGCCGATGGCCTCCTGCAGATTGTCACACAGCACAGCATTATCCAGAATTTCCAGTGCTGACGCTGCCCGGCCAAGCGCGACCCCTGAAGGGTAATCTTTGGGCTGCACCAGGTATAACCGGGACAGACCCATGTTTTTCATGGCGCGTGCAGCTGCCCCGATATTGCCGGGATGCGAGGTATTGACCAGGACAATACGGATATTATCGAGTTGCTCGCTCATTGATTTACTCAAGCAATTTGTTGCCGATAATGAAAAGCGCGCATCTTAGCAGAATACAGCGGGCTCTGATATCATAGCGACCGCTTTTGCCGCTATCTCCCAGGGTTTGAACCTCATGCATGGAATGATCAATATTGCTCTTCGCGCTGCCCGCGATGCATCGGACCTTATCGTCCAGGCATCGGACCGTCTGGACCGCATCAGGGTTTTTGAAAAAGGCGAAAATGATTTTGTTACCGACATCGATCAGGAAGCCGAAAGCATCCTCGTCAGCGCCATCCGCAAGGCTTATCCGGAGCATTGTATTCTTGCCGAAGAATCCGGCCTGCAGGAGGGTGAAGATAAGGACACGCTGTGGATAATTGATCCAATAGATGGCACCCGAAATTTCATGCGCGGTTTTCCGCATTACTGTATTTCGATTGCCTGCGTGAAAAACAGAAAACTGCAACACGCGGTCATCGTTGACCCGATACGCAATGATGAATTCACGGCCAGTAAAGGTGATGGCGCCCAGCTGAATGGAAAAAAAATCCGCTGCAACAATAACCCTTCACTCCAGGAATCTACCGTCAGCTTTTCGTTTTCCAGTGAGCGCTATGATGCAGCCCTGAATCTACAGGCTGCCCTTAAAGACAAGGTTGCAGGTATTCGCTTTACCGGTTCTGCGGCGCTGGACCTTGCCTATATTGCCTGTGGCCGACTGAATGCCGGCTGGATGTCAGGCATTCAGCAATGGGATGTTGCTGCCGGAATATTGCTGGTACAGGAAGCCGGTGGACTGATCAGTGATCATCAGGGCAATCCCGACTGCCTGGAAAGTGACCGCCTGGTATTTGGTAATGCCAAATCATTTAAATCCCTGTTACAGATCGTAAACAAACGCTGAATACAGCGAGCTTTTCGTGTGATGACAAAAAAGATCTTGAATTGATCTTGGTCATCTCTGCATAATGATTGTTGTAGTATTATTTCCAGCAAATAACCATAATTCCAACTGGAGGATGCAGTGAGCAAGGATCAAGAATATATTCTCGTTATTATCGAACCGAGCCAGGACTCGCATATTGCCCTTGAGCGTGCCCTGATTACAGCCAAATTGCGCGATACTCCACCGAAATTACATCTGTTTATCTGTGTTGATGAAAACAATACCGATCTGAAAGCACGTAACCAGTCTCTGTACCGGGACAGTGCATGGCTGAAAAATCTGACTGCTGATGCCGATAAAGCCGGTGTGGAATATGATTATGAGCTCTGCTGGTCCAATGAGTGGGCTTACGCGGTACTCAACTGTGCTGACCGTATTCAGCCTGATACCATTTTCATTCCCGATTATGATCCAACTGTTCGCCGTAACATGTTTACCAACTCCAAATGGGAATTACTGCGAAGATCTTTCTGCCCGGTCATGATTGTTCGCCCCGGCGCCAGCAGTCACCGCAAAGTGATTCTGGCTGCAGTAAACATTCGCACCGATAAGCAGGATTACCTGGAGTTGAATGAAAAGATCATCGAGTTCGCCAAACGGGTATCAAGTTTTTACAGTGCCGAGCTTTATGTAGTAAATGCCTATAAAGACAGTATGAATTATCCCAACCGGGAAAAACTTCTCGACTTTGTCGGCCTGCCCACAGAAAAAGTACACCTTCGTGAAGGCACACCCGGTGATGTCATTTCCGGATATGCTGATGAAATCAAAGCCGACATGGTAATCATCGGCACCCTGCATCGAACCGGTGCTGCAGCTTTGATGCGTGGCAACACATCAGAACGGGTACTGATGAAAGTCAAACAGGACGTATTGACTATTTCCTAGTAACTGACTGCAATCCCTGGCGTTCGCAAGAGAGCGTCAGGGAATGGCGTCCAGCTCCGCATCTTCCTTCTGCGCCGGAATCAGATCTTCCTTGCTGATATGCATGTAGAGCAGCACGTTGGCTGCTACATAGATGGACGAGTATGTACCAATGACCACACCGACCGTCAGGGCCATGGCAAAACCCTGGATCATTTCCCCACCAACAAACAACAAGGCCAACAACACCAGCAAGGTGGTCAAAGAGGTGATCAGCGTTCGGCTGAAGGTCTGAGTAATGGAAGTGTTAATGGTTTCTGTTGCATCAACACCTCTCAGGATACGGAAGTTTTCGCGAATTCGGTCCGACACCACGATAGTGTCATTCAGCGAATAACCGATTACCGCCAGCACTGCTGCCAGTACCGTAAGATCAAAATCAAACTGCATCAGGGAGAAGAATCCAAGCACGATGATTACGTCATGAGCCAGCGCAGCCACTGCACCGACAGCAAACTTGAACTGAAAACGCATGGATATATAAATCATGATCATGATCAGCGCGACGATCATGCCAAGTCCGCCCTGGTCACGTAACTCGCTGCCTACCTGTGAACCAATGAACTCGGAACGTAATAGCTGAATGTTCTGGTCGGTATTTTCCTGCAGGACCTGAAACACCCGGTTGCCCGCCTCGGAAGACTCCTCCAGCAATAATTCCTGTTCCTGCGCATCCTGAATTCGAATCACCACATCCAGGTCACTGCCAAAAAAGACAACTTCATAATTGCTATACCCGGCCTGCCCTAAAGCTGTTCGAATACCTTCAAGATCAGGAGATTCTTCATATAACACTTCGACCTGGGTACCGCCGGTAAAATCCAGGCCCAGTTGCATGCCGTTCACAATAAAGGAGCCCAACGATATGACAATCAGGATGGCCGAAAAAATCACGGCAATCATCCGCTTACCCATGAAATCAATTGTGTGCTGAAAGTCGATCATGAGGCTGCTCCTGCCTGTTCCGGCTGCGCTTTGGCTTGCGGCATTTTGATGCCGATGGACAGACGGTTTACTTTACGGCCTCCGTAAATCAGGTTCACCATGGCTCGGGTAAAGACAATGGCCGTAAACATCGAAGTCAGAATACCGATGGACAGCGTGACGGCGAAGCCTTTCACGGGGCCGGTACCGATGGAATAGAGAATCACGGCGACCAGCAAGGTGGTGACGTTGGCATCCAGAATCGTCACAAAGGCCCGCCCATATCCGGAATCGATGGCCTTCTGCACACTGGAGCCGTTACGCAGCTCTTCCCGTATACGGGCAAAAATCAACACATTGGCATCCACTGCCATGCCCACGGTCAGCACGATACCGGCAATTCCCGGCAAGGTCAGCGTGGCGCCGATAATCGACATCACTGCCACCAGCAAAAGCAGGTTTACTGCCAGTGCAATATTGGCAATCAGGCCAAACAGGCGGTAATACACCAGCATGAAAACCAGAACCAGCGCCAGGCCAATCTGTACTGAAAGTACGCCACGATCGATATTTTCCTGACCCAGGCTCGGGCCGATGGTACTTTCTTCAAGGAAATACATGGGTGCTGCCAGTGCTCCGGAACGAATCAGCAAGGCCAGGTCATTGGCCTCATTGCCGACCAGACCGGTAATCCGGAACTGACGACCCAGTGCTGCCTGTATAACCGGAGCACTGATGACGCGAACTTCTTCAAAGGGTTCGGAACTGGATACAATTTCCCCGTCTGGCAGCATTTCCGTCACCGTGCGAACTTTGGTTTCGCTCAGCAGAATGGCCATGCGGCGACCGATATTGCCACGCGTGGCTTCATTCATCTGTCTGGCGCCGGTGGCATCCAGAGTGATGTTCACCTGTGGCAGGGTAGTTTGCGGATCAAAAGAAGCCTGTGCCTGGGTCACACTGTCACCACCGACAATTACATCATTTTCCAGCGGCAATAATGTGCCTTCATATTCATAGTCAGTGGTTGTTCCGATCGGCGCATCTGCTTCAGCAACCAGATGAAAACGCAGAGTGGCAACCGTGGAAATAATATCCTTGGCGCGGGCTGTATCCTGGATACCGGGCAGCTCGACGACAATCCGATCCTGGCCCATACGCTGCACCTTGGGTTCTTTTACCCCGAGTGCATCAACCCGGGTACGCAGGGTGGACAGGTTCTGCTGCAGGGCATAATCCTGTAACAACAGCATGCTGGCCTCAGTCGGCATGTAATAAAGAATATAGTCATCACCGTCCTGCGCGGTGCGCGAAACCAGATCAGGAAATTCATCCTCGATCAGGTCATCAGCAGCGCTGCGGGTTTCTTCATCAGTAAAACGGATGACTATGCGATTCTGTTCATCCACTTCCACCGGCGGACGATAACGCAGGCGTTCTTCCCGCAGCAGGCCTCGCATCACGGCAACCGAATCATTCAGCTGGTTACCAACAGCCTGCTCCATATCGACTTCCATAAGGAAATGTACCCCGCCGCTGAGATCCAGCCCGTAACTCATGGGACTGGCGGCAAAGGCCTGCAGCCACTCCGGGGTATTGGCAGCCATGTTTTGCGCCACGATATATTCATTGGGCAGCGCCAGTTGCACGACTGCCTGGGCACGGGCCTGATCATTCTGCTGCTCAAGACGTATCAGTCCGGTACCGCCATCCAGTTCGGTAGCAGTAAAAGCGATACCGTCAGAGAGCAAAGCCGTAGTGGCAGTATCCAGGGCACTTTGGTCGACCAGGCCACTGTCATGTGATATCTGAATGGCCGGGTCAGGCGGGTAAAAATTGGGCGCGGCATAAACCACTGACACCACGACGATGAAAGCGACCAGTATATTCTTCCACAAGGGATATTTATTCAGCATCTTGGCAAACCGGCAATTTCAGTTAATTTGTGTTATTTTTCCTGGGCAATCGATTTAATGGTGCCCTTGGGCAAGACTGCAGAAACCGAGGATTTCTGCATTTTCATCTCCACATTCTCAGCAACAGTCAGGGCAATATACTGCTCGTCAACATGGGTCACTTTCCCCAGGACGCCACCAGCAGTGATAACTTCGTCACCCTTCGACAGCGCCTGGACCAGGGCCTTATGCTCTTTGGCCCGTTTTGACTGCGGACGAATCAGCATAAAGTAAAAAATCAGGATAAAACCGCCCAGAAAGATAAAAGAAGTCCAGGGGCTCTGTTGTGCTGCGCCTGTGGTTGTCTGCGCCTGCGCAGAATTAATAAAAAAGTTCATAGTAAGAATGCCCTGCAACTGATTAATTAAGTTTGATTACTGATATTGGCTTTTTCATCTTCCTGCTGCTCAGCCTGAGCGGCATAGAAGCTGTTTCTGAAGGCGGCCAATGTACCTTGTTCCACAGCCTCGCGCAAATTCGCCATCAAACGCTGGTAGTAGTGCAGATTATGGATGGTATTGAGCTGTGCTCCCAGCATTTCCCTGCACTTATCCATATGATGTAAATAGGACCGGGAAAAATTTTTACAAGTATAACAGTCACAATTTTCATCCAGCGGCGCCAAATCATCACGAAAACGGGCGTTACGCAGTTTCAGTACCCCTGCAGAAGTGAAGATATGGGCATTGCGGGCATTGCGTGTCGGCATCACGCAATCAAACATGTCGATGCCCCGGCTCACGGCCTCCACCAGATCAGCCGGCGTGCCCACCCCCATCAGGTAACGCGGTTTATCGGCAGGCATAAGCGCTGCAATGGAATCCAGGACTTTTAGCATGTCGTCCTTGGGCTCACCCACTGACAGGCCGCCAATGGCATAGCCATCAAAACTAATCTGAGTCAGAGCGTTCAGGGATGTTTCCCGCAAGGCTGGATACATACCGCCCTGCACAATTCCGAACAGGGCTGAGCTGTTATCCCCATGTGCCTTCTTGCAGCGAAGCGCCCAGCGCATGGACAGCTCCATTGATTCCCGGGCTTCAGTTTCTGTCGCCGGATACGGGGTACATTCATCAAACACCATAACGATATCCGAGCCCAACTGATGCTGAACCTCGATCGCTTTTTCCGGGCTCAGGAAGACCTTGTCACCGTTCACCGGTGAACGAAATTCCACGCCCTCCTCGGAAATCCTGCGCATATCCCCGAGGCTGAAAACCTGGAAACCGCCAGAATCGGTGAGGATGGGTTTGTCCCAGCCCATGAAATCATGCAGGTCGCCATGTTTCTGGATAATTTCGGTACCGGGCCGCAGCATCAGGTGGAAGGTATTACCCAGCAGAATCTCGGCACCAGTTTCGGCAATCTGGGTCGGCAACAGACCCTTGACGGAACCGTAGGTCCCCACCGGCATAAAGGCCGGAGTCTGCACCGTACCGCGAGCAAAGCTTAGCTGGCCGCGACGCGCTTCACCATCTGTTGTCGAGACTGTAAATTCCACTGATAAATTTACTCTTATAAAAAAAGGAAGTGAGAAAGCAGTTGCCTGCCTCTAACACTTCCTTTTTATTCTTTTACCTGAACTATCCAGCGCTAGCGCCCTGGTTATTTAAGGTAACAGATGGGCGACGCCATCTCTTTCTTCTTTCAACTCGTTTTCTGTTTTTTCCATCAGGTTTTGCGAAAACTCATTAATATCCAATCCCTGAACAATCTTGTACTCACCTTTTTCACAGGTCACCGGGAAGGAATATATCAGGCCTTTCTCAATACCGTAGCTGCCATCACTGGGAATGCCCATGCTGACAATCTTGCCGTTTGTGCCGGCTGCCCAGTCACGCATATGCTCAATTGCCGCATTGGCCGCTGAAGCCGCACTGGATAATCCACGGGCTTTAATGATCGCGGCGCCACGCTGCTGTACGGTTGGAATAAAGTCATCGACCACCCAGTTCTGGTCAACCAGTTCTGTGGCGGCAGTGCCGTCAACCTTACAGTGATGAATATCCGGATACTGCGTTGCACTGTGGTTACCCCAGATGATGATGCCGTCTACATCTGTGGTGTGTTTGCCGGTCTTCTGGGCCAGTTGTGCCATCGCACGATTGTGGTCCAGGCGCATCATGGCTGTAAACTGGCCCGGATCCAGGTCCGGGGCATTCCGGTAGGCAATCAGCGCATTGGTGTTGGCCGGATTACCGACAACAATAACCTTCACATCACGGCTGGCATTGTCATTAATGGCTTTACCCTGCTCGGAAAAAATTGCCGCATTGGCTTCCAGCAGATCTTTACGCTCCATGCCCGGCCCGCGCGGACGTGCGCCGACCAGCAGACAGTAATCTGCATCCTTGAATGCTACATTCGGATCGTCAGTCTGTACGATGCCCTGCACTAATGGAAAAGCACAGTCATCAATTTCCATTGCCGTGCCTTTTAATGCTTCCAGTGCCGGTGTGATTTCCAGCAACTGCAGAATAACCGGTTGATCCGGACCCAACATGGCGCCGGAGGCAATTCTGAATAAGAGTGAATAGCTGATTTGTCCCGCAGCACCGGTGACTGCAACCCTAACAGGAGATTTCATTGATTTGATCCCTTTCGCGTTTGTAATAAAAACTTGTGATATTTGCTGCCGCTTACCAGGGGCTGACGGCGTGAGCGCGCGATTATAGCAAACTTTCCGGCTGGTCGGCACTCTCGAAAAACTGCTGCAGGTGACTGTCCTGAAGCAGGCTAATTTGCTAGAATGCCCGTAGTTTCTGCCCTGCAACGCCTGTATTACCGGACTCCTTAATGCGCAAAACCAAAATTATCTGCACGCTTGGCCCTGCCACCAGTAACTACGAAAAATTGCAGGAGATGCATGAGGCCGGGATGGACATCATCCGTCTCAACATGTCACATGCCCCGCACAAATGGGTCGACCGCATGATCGGCCACATCATTGAACTGAACAAACATACGGCCTTTCCGGTCGGCATCCTGCTCGATACCCAGGGACCGGAAATCCGCACCGGAGTACTGGAAAACGATCTGGACCTGAAAACCGGTGATGAAATCACCATCACCGTGCGCGATAACGTCGATGTCGAAGAATCTTCCATCCGCATCAACTATGACGAACTGATTGAAGCCGTGAACGTGGGTGACAAGATTACCGTGGATAACGGTCTGATCAATCTGCAGGTGCTGGAAAAAACTCCCCCCCTGCTGCGTTGTAAAATTCTCGACGGCGGTAAGCTCGGCAGTAAAAAACACGTCAATCTGCCCGGCATCCGTGTCAACCTGCCGGCTATCACTGCCAAGGACCGCGAAGACATTCTTTATGGGCTGTCACACGAACTGGATTATATCGCCCTGTCTTTTGTCCGCGAAGCCAGTGATATTCTGGAGCTGCGCAATCTGATTGAGGAAAACTTTCCGGAAAAGCTTTCCACCATCAAGATTATCGCCAAGATTGAAGACCAGCAAGGCGTCAAGAACCTGGAAGAAATCGTGCAGGTTGCCGACGGTATCATGGTTGCCCGTGGTGACCTGGGGGTGGAAATTGATCTGGCGGAACTGCCCACGGTGCAGCGTCATATCATCAAACTTTGCGCCCGTTACGGTAAACGCGTGATAGTTGCTACCCACCTGCTGGAATCCATGATCGAGAACCCCATCCCAACCCGTGCCGAGGTGACCGATGTCGCCAATGCAGTGTATGAAGGTGCTGATGCCATCATGCTCTCCGGTGAAACCACGATAGGCAAACACCCGGTGCGCTGTGTCAAACAACTGGATGCCATCGCCCGCGCCACAGAAAAACAGCCCGGACTTAATTTTACCGATGATCTGATCAAGAATACCGACAAGGAACATCTTGCAGCCACTGCCGTGGAACTGGCTGACAGTCTTAACGCCAGGGGCATTGTGGTGGTAACCCGGCATGGCATCATGGCCAACTTTGTCACCAACTGTCACCCGGAAACCTCGCCGATATTTGCCTTTACCAATATCGGCGTAACCCGCCGCCTGATGACGCTGAACCGTTATGTATATCCCTTCAAAATTGAATTCAGCAGTGACCCGGAAGAAACCCTGCGCCGCGCCTTTAACGAATTGAAAGACAAGGCCGGCTTTGAGAGTAATGACAAGGTAGTGGTGATTTCCGATCTACTGATAGATCAGGACAGTGTCGGCATACAGATTCGCTACCTGCCCTGATTCAAGCCAGGACCAGCTGTTCAGTATCCGTGTCCAGCCTCACGTTTACGTATACAGAAACCTTTCAGATAAGCGGCTTCGGGAAAGTTCAGGCTGATTGGATGATCTTCGGCCTGCCCGAGCTGGCGGACGATGTGCCCGGTACATTTAGCATCCAGCGCCGCATCGGCAATGATTTTCTGGAACAGGGGCACCTGCATCAGGCCGGAACAGGAAAAACTGAAGAGCAGGCCACCCGGACGTAAAAGTTTAAGCGCCTGTAAATTTATATCCTTGTAGGCACGGGCACCACGATCCAGCTGTTTTTTATTATCAATAAACTTTGGCGGATCCAGCACGATAATATCGAAACTGCGATTTTCAGACTGCATTTGTCGCAGGCTGGCAAAAACATCCGCCTCGATGGTAACAAAGCGATCTGCTGCAAAACCGTTCTCCTGCGCGTTGCGTGCCGCCAGCTGCAGGGCCGGCGCCGAAGTATCCAGATTGGTGACCGAGCTTGCCCCTCCTGCCAGAGCCGCCAGTCCAAAACCTCCGGTGTAGGCAAAACAGTTTAGAACCTCTGCCCCCTGACTGCAGCTGCTCAAAAATGCCCGGTTGTCGCGCTGATCCAGATAAAAACCGGTTTTATGCCCCTGACGGATATCAACCAGATAATGCAGACCATTCTCGTGAATACGAAGCAGTTCGTCGGGTTCCCTGCCTGCAAGCAGTCCAGCGCTGGGGCTCAGTCCTTCCTTTTCCCGGACCGACACATCTGAACGTTCATACACAGACTCACAATCCAGTAATTCCTGCAGTACTTCCACAATAAGGGCTTTGTGGTATTCGGCGCCCGCCGCAAGAAACTGGCAGACCAGCACATCAGCATAACGGTCAACAACCAGCCCCGGCAGCCCGTCGGCTTCAGCGTAAACCAGGCGCCGGGCATTGCTGTTTGGCTTCTGCTTGTTTCTGGCGGCAATAGCAGCCTGTAGCCGCCTTGTGAAAAAGGCTTTATCAATCACCGCCTGCGGATCAAAGTCCCAGATCCGGACGCGGATTTGGGACTCTGGCGAATATGCACCCACAGCGAGAGCCGTACCCGAGGTATTGCAGACACTGATTGTAGCTCCAGTTTGCAACTGACCCTCAACACGCTCTACTGCGCCGGAAAATATCCAAGGGTGGCGTCTGTTGAGCGCATCTTCACGGGATTTTTTTAAATAAAGGCGGGACATAAGTATCTGCATCGTAAAGTCAGGGATGCGGGAGTATAAAGGCTGCCCTGTAAAATTGCTTTCAATAAATGAACATCGCGTCACCGTAACTGAAGAAGCGATATTTTTCTTTTATGGCTTCATGATAGGCATGCAGTACAGGTTCTCTTCCGGCAAAGGCACTGACCAGCATGATCAAGGTCGATTCCGGCAGATGAAAATTGGTCAGCAGGGCATCGACGGATTTAAATTCATAACCCGGATAAATAAAAATATCAGTATCTCCCTTATAGGGTCTGATTTCACCAGATTGACTGGCAGTTTCCAGACAGCGCACCGAAGTCGTGCCCACGGCAATGACGCGTCCGCCTCTTTCCCGGCAGGCCTTTACCTGGTCGCAGACCTGCTGATTCAGCTCCAGGTATTCTGCATGCATTTTATGCTCTGTAATATTTTCACTGCGCACCGGCTGAAAAGTTCCGGCACCTACGTGCAGGGTGACAAAGGCTGATTCGACGCCTTTGCTTTTTATCTCTTGCAGAATATTTTCATCAAAATGCAGACCCGCCGTCGGTGCTGCTACTGCACCTTTTTTGTGACTGTAAACTGTCTGATAACGCTCAAGATCCAGACTTTCATCCTCACGTTTGATATAGGGTGGCAATGGCATGTGGCCAATTTTGTCCAGCAAATCACTGAGATTGATAGTCGCAGGAAATTGCAGGCGGAAGAACTCACCTTCCCGGCCTTCAACCAGGGCACTGGTTTCTTCAGTAAAAATCAGCTTTGACCCCGACCCTGGTGATTTACTGGCGCGGACCTGCGCCAGCAGGCAGTTATCTGGCAACAGACGCTCGATCAGCACCTCAACCTTGCCCCCGCTTTCCTTGTGGCCAAACAGACGTGCCGGAATCACCCGGGTATCATTGAACACCAGTAGATCCTGCGGCTTGAGCAAGTCAGGAAAGTCTGTGAATGTTTTATGGCTTAGCTCAGCACTGTCACGGGAAATACTTAACAATCGGCTATCCGTGCGTTTCAGCGGCGGATAATGCGCAATCAGTTCTTCGGGAAGCTCAAAATAAAAATCACTGCGTTTCATGGGCGTGCAAGCTTACCCAAGTCCCCCGGGAAATAATAGCTAGCACCGCTTTGAGACTGTATAATCGCGCCTGTCTATTCTGACTGACTCTGAGTGCCGGAGTGGTGAAATTGGTAGACACGTCGGATTCAAAATCCGATGGCCTTGCGGTCGTGCCGGTTCAAGTCCGGCCTCCGGTACCAATAATTAAATATATCCTATTGATATTAAAATACTTTTAATAATTATAAAGTCATTAGTGTTGCTATAGGTGTTTCAATAGCCAAGGATCAGCCAAAATTTAGATTACTCAACTACATTTAAAAAATCACAGGAAATACTTCGATTCTGGAGCTCCTGATAAATAATCTCCCTTTCTTCAAATGTAGTTATGTATCTGTCTGAATTTACCAAATCACATAACCCTTGATCAGTCATATTTGCAGCGCTTTCTGAGGTTACTGAAACACAACCAGTTACAAACAGAAGAATTCCTAGGAATATTGGCTTTTCCATAAAGTATCCTTACTTAAAGTTTTTTGCATTATCACCATTATGTATTAGCTTGTATATTCCTTGCCCCCCCACGGTGCCTGACTCCGTGTCATCCATGCGGGCAATGTGAGCATCTAGTGACCTGCCAGCTATCCTGTTTTCATATATAAAACAGCAAATTACAGAACATGCTACTCAACTGTAGTTACACACCATTCGACACGAATCAAAGCTATTGATCTTAAAGTAGTAAATATTGATTAACTCAATCTAATAGCATTGATTTACAAAGGAAAAATATAGCTGACTAGGTAGATATAAGCGCGAGATATTACTATTTGGCCATGAACTCATCTAATGACGGCCCACTGGTGATATAAAGCCTTAACTTGGGTTTTCTTAAAAAAGGCTTTTCTATGATAAACCTCCAATGATCCATAGATTCATTTTCATCTTCCCATTTCCTGATCATAATTAAATCAATACAATCATCCGAAATATTTTGGATATCAAGCACTCTAAAATTTGATTGGATTTCAGCCTCTTCAGATGTAAACCGCTGTTTTACCTGTTCCCAAAATTCCCTTGAACTTTTAGCACTTACTTCGAGCCGCTTTTTAACTTCAGCTAAATCCATAGCTGTTTTCCTCTGTTATTGTAATCTGTTGGAATCTAGTTACTTAAGTAAACCTTACGCACGATACTGAGTGCAAGTTGCCTCGCGCGCGCGTATTGGTCTCAAAATGCCCTTATTTTTTTACTTTGATGGTACCTATGACTATACAAAGGAGAGTAATCCCAAAGGCAATAACTGGATAGTTAATTATCCATTCGTTATCAATTATCCAAATAACCCCATAATTGGTATCAGTAGCTGGATCAAAATTATCGCCTCGCCCTAGCTCATTCATATCATCAGAAAACAATTCGCCAAAAATAAAGAAAATTGCGGCTAACATATACCAATCAAATGGGCGTAGTTTGTTATTCATCCTTATACTCCTGGTGGCGTTTTAATGCTAAGCATACTAGTACAGGTCGTTATTAGAAATTCATCCCCATTCCCTGAGGTAAACAGGGTTGCTTAATCTAATTTTGAATTTAAAAAAAATCAAAAATTGCGAAAGCGCGCGCTCGACAGTTTAAGGGGGAGCCACTGCTACCCCCCCCCCTCACTAGCCTCATTGGAATGCCCTAATTGCTCTACTTTTACTGCTTAAGCTATCATCAAACTAAAAGATCAAAGGGATTTCTCATGTCGAATCTAATTGATTGCAAGGAATGCGGCCATTCTGTGGCTAAAAGTGCAAAAACCTGTCCAAACTGTGGAGTAGATAAACCAGGAAAGCACCCTCCTCCACCTCCTACTACATCTGAACAAGTAGTAACTTTTATAATTTTAGCTTTAATTATTGGAGGGGTTTATTTCTGGATGAGAGAGACTCCTGAAGAACGGCAAGCCAGAATTGCTGAAGAATCACGGATTGAAGAAGAAAACAGGCAAGCAGGCTTTCATTGTTTAAGCTCTTTAAATGGGAGTCATAGGCTATTAGCTAGAGCTGTTCAGGAGTCTCTTAGAAACCCTGATAGCTTTGAGCACATAGAAACTAGGATTACACCTGTCGATTCAAATGGAGAGCATTTATTATTTATGGAGTATCGAGCTACAAATGGCTTCGGGGGGGTTACCACTGGCCTTGTAACAGCTTCAGTCAGCAACTCAGATTGTGGAATCACCATATTGACTAATGACTGAAAAAACTTTTTTTCAGGCCGTTTATGGGAAGGAAGCCCCATTACCGATGCTCCCAAGTGCCTGCCAATCCTGATACCCTTCCCCCTACCCTTTTTATAGTGACCAAAAATGCCCTTTTTAGGCTAATAACGTGTCGAATAATGCACCTTTGAAGAGTTTTGGCTAATGGCTGCTATCGGCCAATAGCGGACATAATAAATTTCAATATTTCATTCTGATCATGTTCGTATAACATAATTGTACGGAAGGCTACCAAACTAACCAGTTAGCCTTCCGTACTACTTACAAATGCTTTTTAAAAAGCCCTCGTAATTCCTATGGAGAATCCGCTAATTTCTGCTCCATCCTTATCAAGATAATTCATATACTCTACACTTCCAGAGATTGAAGATGTAAAGTCATAGTCAAATCCAATACCGAATGAAACATCACTTTCAGATTCAGAAATGCTCAATCCAAATGCTGAGGCACTAAGCTCACCTCTTGTATATCCAATAGTGACATAAGGAAAAAATTGTTCAGATACAGGAATACCCCCTTTTAAATATGCACCAAAATAGTTATCTAGTTCAATATCAGCAGATATACCCCCAGCGGTAATCGTGTCATCGCCAATACCGAAACCAACTCGAATTTCGCCAGAAAAATTCTCATTGAAATCCATTCCTAATACACCAGCCAATGCGGTTAATGAAGGCTCTTGAGAAAACCCATCTTCGGAATATTCCAGGAACCCCACTTCACCACCAAAATAATATTGGCCAAATGCAGGGGTACTAAAAATACTAATAAATCCAATTCCAATTAAAAAAGCTTTGATTTTATTGCTCATTACTATCTCCTTTAATAACGATTAGTTTGAAACTACATTCTTAGCTATACGAACTAAGCGACTGCATTAGACATGAAAAGCTTAGTTTTGGAAAGGTCGGATAGTGTTTTTTTTTTATAATCAGTTATCATTTTATCGATATATCAAATAATATTGATTTCTCAAAGCGAAAATTGGAACAATATTAGGATTTAGTCCACTTTGTATAGAAAGCAGACATTCAGTAAAAACAGCTCTAATGGCTTATTTTCATGCCAAAATAGGACTTTTTAACAACGTTAATCTAAAAATGTATCTAACGTCCGCTTTCTATCCAAAACGGACGTTAGCCCTTGACAAGTTTTAGAGCTGAACGTTCTAAGTATGATATTGCTAGAAATATTTTAATGTTTCTAACCCATTAATACGAGTATGCTTATTTGAAGGAAATAATAATTCTAAAAAAAGGACATTTGTTATGAATAAAATACTATTAGCAATCCTATTTAGCCTTTCTTTATCTGCATGTGGTGGCGGAGGCGGCGGAGCAAGCGCCCCGGTAGTTATTCCAGACGTAGATGTATCGGGCTTGTGGAGCGGAACATTTTCGCAAGATGGCGTTGGCTCATTTGAATTATTTGGCTTGTTTTTCAGAGGGGAACTTGTTGCACGAAGTTATGAAGGCGAAACTCTTTATGTAGGTAGCTATACCGTGAATCAAGACAATGTTTCCGGCTCAGCCATTGCTAGAGCTTTTGGAACCGGAGAGCCAGCAGTTAGACTTGGTATTGTTACCTTTCAAGGCATTGCTGTAGAGCGCAGCCAAATATCACTCACATATACATCTGACTTTGGAGCAACAGGCTCTATATCTGTTTTTTATGACTCCATTTACGACAGAGAATCATCACAAGCAATATTAGCTGGAGACTACACGAGTAGTGAAGGTACAGTTACTATCGGTGCAGACAGTGCATTCACGATTCCTGGAATTGCAACTAATGGCTGTGATTTCGAAGGTTTTTTTCGAATAATTGATGGCTCTCAAAACCTGTATAGAGTTACCGGATCTCGCAATGGGTGCGATGATCCTGTTCTAGACGGGAATTATCTAGGGTATGCAACACTTACAGACAATACTGGCTTTAATGATCAGCTAATAGTCTGGTTTGAAAACGGGCAGACTGGTGACTCTGTTAGAGGTTACTTCGCAGAGTGGCAAAGGATATGACAGGTAAAATAATTACTGAAATATATGCTTGGATTTGTGAAGAGACTGAAACGTCAGAAGGGATTCCGGCGAAATAATAGGTAAGAGTTATTTCATGCCTTTGATCGGAGCTGATAAGAAAAGAATTGAAGCAATGGAATCTTTGAGATGAATATCAAGAGTTAAGAGATTGTCCGTTTCACCTTAAAGAAAGCTAAACTAATGTCCACTTTTGGCCGAAAGCTGCCCCTTCAATGGTGCTTAAATAGTCCCCAAAGCCCGCGATAGCCCTCACGCTGCAACATCCTGTAAAGACTCCTCCTTGTCCAGGCATTGCCTCTGGATGTCCTTAAGCCCTCTGTATTGAGGATATTGATCACATTCTCATAGCTGGGAATTCTCCGTGTGTGTGGCTGCTTGAATGCTTTAATGCGCTCAATAACTCGCTGGTTTAGTTTGTGCTGCTCTGATCGTTTCATAAGATAACCAGTTACTGTGTATAAGTGTCATAGTGTTAACGTGTATTAGTGCAATAAAATTGCTGTGTACTATAAATACCCTGAATCCCTTATATTTCAAGATGCTTCAAGAAATCGTTGTTCCATAAACCTGTTCCAATTTTGTTTCTGTATTGTTCCAATTTTGTTCCTATCTTGTTCCAGTTTTGGCAAACCATTTATAGCGATATAAGGCTCACCAGTTGACTTATATTTAGTTACTGTCTCTCCAGTAAATTGCTTACCCTTTAACCTGGCTTTTAGTTCTTTATGTACAGCAGACCATCTCGACGGCTCTTGCCCAATAAGCTCCATCCAGAATTTTCTAAACTTACTTCGAGGAAGTGGGAGAAATACTCCGTTCTGCCCAAGCTTACGATATGACCCTTTATTAGAACCTCTTTGATACTTCACATCTGCATTAAAGTGAACGACTACTTCTTGGAAGGTCTTGGTATTCTCAAATGACAGAATAACTCCTGTCTTAGTAGTCCTATGAGATTTATATATAAAAACTGGCTTGTCGGGGACATCACCTATGTTTTTTGAGATTGAAACTACTCTTTTGCCAGATTCATATTCAGCCAGCCAATCATCAGTTGTTTGATTAATGACTCTTTCAGTCGGGTAAGTCATTTTTTAACCCAATACAGCTGTTTTTTTTGAGCTGATTTTGACGATCTTGGCCTAACTGGATACAAAGGGCAGGCATAAGAAGTACAAGCCTCAATTTGCTGTTTTTTGCCTCCTTTTCCTCCAATAGGGTCATAAATACATTCAGCGCACTTAGCATTGATTGCTTTTCGGAGGCTCATGCTACCTCCTTCCTGCTTTCTTCAATGCGGGATTGGATGAATTGATCTATCTCACTCTCAAGCCAGCCACTTGCTCTGGCTCCAAGTTTGATAGGGGCAGGGAATTTACCTTGTGCTACAAGGTTGTGTATGTGGGAACGGCAAAGTCCTACACGATCTCTTACTTCTGGGAAACGAAGGATTCTATTGGTCTGGTAGATTCCGGTCATTCTATAATCTCCAAGGTTGATAATAGATATGACAGGATATTAATGAATTGTGTGGTGTTTATTTATGAAGATAGGACATATAAATAAGGACTAAATCTACATGTCATGGTCATGGTGAGAATTAATGATCCTATTCAATATATGTGTATGAGATTAAAGAGAACCAATCCTCATATTTGTATAGGCCATTCTCCAAAACATATTGTGAATGAATATCCAGCTTTAAAAATTCTTCTTTATCAAATGGCTGCATAATATATTCAATGGTTCTTATGTCTGCTTCTTCACCAAGCAAACTGAGAATATTTGCGACAACTTTTGGATAAAATCGCCCTTTCTTAGAGTTTTTTGATAAGAATTCTTCACGCCCTATCCCAGCAATTTGGAAAATTGTGTATTTTCTTCTTTGAGTGCTATTTACATTAACTATGTTATCCCAATAAGTTGGCTCGAAAGATTCATGCTCTATAAAATACTTAAGTCCTTCTTTAAACTCGTCTGGCACATAAAACCCATCTTCGTTGAGGTACCTTTCCAGTTTTTTAGCAGTTGAAATAGTTCTACTTGATGGAGACTTGGGGCTACACATTCCAAATTCAGAAAGATTTTCATTCATTTTTTCTGGATATCTATAAGCATAAATACCGCATGCAAAAATATACTGAAGGCGCCATTTCAGCTCATCTTCTATACTATAGTTAGAGCTAATCAATACTCTTTCTTCATTGCCATGGTCAAAAATAGAAATTTTATTATTTAAGATAATTCCTAGGGATTCAGTAAAAGCTGCCTTATCGTTTAACCAATTTTGGAAATTAACTTCATTTAATAGAGTTTCTGCTTTTTCAGCATGAGAAGTGAGGTTTTTTTTAGACTCCTCCTTTAAAACATCTAAGTTTTCATCGATAAATCTCGACGCATTTATTCTATATTGACGGAATGCGCCATAATCTAATAAGAAGTCTTTAACTTCTTCAATATTGATTTCATCCATGACTTCCTCCTGCCACCCCTCATAAATAACCAGGCAGGCGGTGAGGTGCCGCTTTTCATCCAGCATGATCAGTGCTGGACTAGCCTGATTAATTAGCTTACTACTCTTAACTGCTTATTGCTCTTGGCGGGTACTTTGTCTGTATTGGCCTCCTCAATATGGTCAGACCACCATTGCATCATTACCCGCCTCTGCTCCAAGTACTCAGCACGGTTATAGGCCGCCCTGATCTTGTTCTTTTCCGTGTGGGCTAAAGCTACTTCGATTAACTCAGGGTCGAATCTCTGCTCATTCAAGGTAGTACTAGCTAGTGCCCTCATCCCGTGAGATACCAGCTTACCTTTGAAGCCAATACGCTTAAGAGCCATATTTACAGTTTGAGAGCTGGCAGGCTTTCGCGGGTTAGTACAGGATGGGAAGACATGCTCCCTCCTGCCACTAATCGGCTTCATTTCTTTAAGAATGGCTAATGCTTGACCAGATAGCGGGACTGTATGATCTTGACTGGCTTTCATCCTTGAGGCCGGTATCTTCCAGACTTTGGCCTTCAGATCGATTTCCTCCCAGCGAGTCCCTGCCGCCTCTCCTGGCCTTACCATAGTGTGTAATTGCCATAGGGCAAGGCAGCGTGTCATTACGGTTAATTTTGCCTCATTGAGCGCCTTAACTAGATCAGGTAACTGCTCAGGCTTCAGAGTGGGCATATTCGTGTATTTGGGGGCTTTGAAGGCTTTTGATATGCCAGATAGCGGATTAGAGTGTATAACACCCGTATTGACCGCATACACCATGATTTCATTGATCCACCGGCATACCTTGCGGATGGTTTCGAAGTGCCCTGCCTCAGCTAATGGCTTCAAGAGCGCGATAGTTTCAGGAGCCGTGATCTTGTGGATGGGCTTATTACCCATTATCGGGAATATGTGATTATCTAAGCCCTGCTTAACTTTAAATGCGTAGGTGTCTGAAACGCTGTCCTGCTTGATTTCATACCACTCAAGGGCAACTGCCTTTAAAGTGTTTCTGTGAGCCGTAGCGTGTTCTGAGGCTTCCCTGGAGCGCTCCTCTTTGGGATCAACGTTCTTTGCAAGTAGCCCCCGATAGGCTTCAGCCTGTTTCCTAGCATCGGCAAGAGAGACAGCAGGGTATTTCCCAATGCTGATATTGGTACGCTTCTTGATGAAAGGTTTGAAGTATTGGAAGAGCCAGAGCTTGGCACCATTAGGCTTTACTCTGAGATACAGGCCGTGCCCGTCTGCAAGGTTGTACTCCCTGCCCCTGGGTTTGGCCTGCTTTACTTCAGTATTGGTGAGCTGCTTGGTAGTCCGTGCCATAGCGAGTACTGAACAGATAGTGTTGCAATGATTGTTGCAATAAATTCTGTATGTTGCAATACCCTACTGGACACTAAAAGACATTATTACTATATTTACTGCGTATTTCTTCGTTTAATTAGCTTTCTATGGACAGCTAAAAACATCGATTCAGTACTGGCCTCCGGTACCAACTATTCTTTAGATCACCGACGTGCTTACGCCGGATTCCCTATTTATAAAAGCACGATGCCAGCCACAGCGTGACGATTCCCAGGTCCAGCGATGCGAACTTCCTTATTATTATTGTTTACATATTTACCGAGGTGTATACACAGGAATAAATGTATAGAATCAGGGGTAATAATTAAAACAAGACAGCAAAGGGGGAGGTTCTTCGATGTCTGTATTTCTATTCAGCATAAGTGATGCCGGGCTTATCCAAAGACGTATCCGGACTTCAAGGACATTGCTCAGGATAATTTCTCTGTCCTGCGTATTTCTGATGAAACGCTTGAGACACAATAGTCGTATTCAGCCTCTGTCAATTTAAGCGCTTCACCCCTGAAAAATAATAATTAAAAGGATACCGAAGTTGTGAAAATAGTTTGGCCCCACTCATTTAAAAACTCTGTTTTTTTCCTCTGTTTATTACTGCTTTTCAGTCTCGGCATTTTCGTTCCGTATATAGCCTTCGCCCAGAATGATGCTGGTCTTCAGTGCCTTGATCCAGAATCACTTTCTGAAGAGGGAGAAAGACGGGATCTTGCAAATTTTCCCAGCCTTGAGCTGTTTCCTCGTGACAACAGGGAGCCGGCTGCTTTCAATACTGGAACAGAACCTGACCTGCCCACCCGGGTCACCGAATTCTCAGGAGGCTTACGCTTATTACCCGTCCAGGGCCAGGTTTATGTGCTGATGGGCGCAGGAAGCAACATTACTTTGCAGATCAGAAATGAGCGCACTGAGGATGGCATATTGCTTGTCGATGCCGGTTCTCCTGAATCCAGTACTGCCGTACTGGGCGCCATTGAACAGATTACTTCTGCTCCCATTCGCCTGATTATCAACACCACGGCTGACAGGCATCACACCGGAGGCAACATTGTACTTGGCCAGTCTGGTGCCAGACTGGCCACTAACTCTGCGGGTAATAACAATGGCGAGGAACGGGGAGCGGCAATCATCGCCCGGGAAGAAGTGATGATTGATATGATTGTAGAAGGAACCGAAGACTGCGGCTGGCCCAACAGGACTTTTGGTGCTTACCCGAGATTGACCCAGTCTTTCAATGGAGAAGGTATCAGAGTGATGCATATGCCGAATGCCATCACCGATGGCGATTCATTTGTTTTTTTCCGCAGTTCGGATGTAATCAGTACCGGCGACATTTTCAATACCGATCGCTACCCGCCCATCGACCTTGAACACGGGGGCTCGATAAATGGTGTGGTGGCAGCGCTTAATGCCTTACTGGAAGTCACCATTCCCGCCCTGAAAAACGAGGGCGGCACTTATGTGGTCCCCGGTCATGGCCGGATCGCTGACGAATCCGATGTTTCAGAATACCGGGATATGGCGACAATAATCCGGGATCGTATTCAAACCTATATTGATAGAGGCATGAGTCTTGAGGAAGTCCAGGCACAGCGCCCGACGCTTGAATACGACGGACGTTATGATCAGGGGCTCAGCCCGGAAGCATTTGTTGAAATAGTTTATCTGAGCCTCGATCAGGCAGGAGGTTCACAATGAAAAACCTCGTTTCAGTTCGACTGCAGTTAATCAGCGCCTGCCTGTTTGCCTTTTCATCGTCAATGTTGATGGCCCAGCTACCCCAGGATGAGCCAGATTTACGAAGTGCAATGGAAATGGCACCGGTAGATCTGACCGGCACCTGGGTCTCGGTCATTGCTGAAGACTGGCGTTACCGAATGGTGACGCCACCGGCCGGAGAATTGCATGGCCTGCCCCTGAATCAGTTGGCCCAGGACGTCATGAATGCCTGGGATCCGGATGCTGACGAGGCTGCCGGTCTGGCTTGCAAGGGTTATGCTGCACCGAACCTGATGCGTCTGCCGGGGCGTGCCCGGATTAGCTGGGAAAACGACTCAAGCCTGAAAATCGAATACGATAATGGCGAGCAGACCCGCCTGCTGCATTTTGATGAAACCCCAGCTGCTGACACAGAAAGAAGCTGGCAGGGACACTCCATTGCCGAGTGGGTTCGGGCTGAAACTTTCGCCAGGGGCATTGGCTTCTTCGGGGTTGGAGGCGGTCTTGGGGACATAACTGGTCCATTACAGATCACTACAACCCGTCTTCGGGAAGGTTACCTGAGAAAGAATGGTGTTCCTTTCAGTGAGAATGCTGTTTTGACTGAATATATTGTCTGGCGCCGGGATACCGAGACCGGCGATGAGTGGTTCTCACTGGTCAGTGCCGTTGATGACCCGCAGTATCTCAGGGGGCTTTACATCAGAAGCTCTGAATTCAGAAAAGAGGCCGACGACTCCATGTGGTCGCCGCGTCCCTGTAGCGCGAGGTAAGCCCGGATGAACCCAGTCAAAAAACTCACCCCCTTACTTTTCACCTGGCTCTACCTGCTGATGAGCAGCACTGTGAACGCCCAGTCAGGAACCGACGGTGGCAACTATGAAGCCGATTTGCAGGGTTACTGGTACAACCCACTGTATGAAGACAACCGGGACCGGGGTGAAGGCCCTTATATCGGCGATTACCTGGGCCTGCCCCTGAACGAGGCTGCCATCCAGGCTGCTGAAGCCTGGGATCCGACCATCCTGTCGCTGGAAGAACGTCAGTGTAATGATTATGCCGCCGATTACGCTGCCCACAGTATTGGTAATCAGGCTATCTGGAAGGAAGTTGACCCCTTCACCAATGAAACTATCGCCTGGCGCCTGCGCCTTTCCTGGATGGGAGGACAACGCACCATCTGGATGGATGGTCGGCCGCATCCCCCGGAAGGCGCGCCGCACACCTGGCTGGGTTTCTCCACCGGCGAATGGGTAGGCCCGACCCTGGTGGTCACCACCACTCACCTGAAGAATACCTGGCTGCGCCGTAATGGCGTGCCCCGTAGTGACAAGGCCTATGTCGTGCAGTATTTCACCCGTCTTGGCAACCTGCTCAACATAGTCGATCACATCTATGATCCCGTTTATCTGACCGAACCGCTGGTGCGCAGCAGTGATTACATTCTTGACCCTACTGGCAGGATGGGGACCTTCGTCTGTGAAACAGTCGAGGAAGCGCCCCGGGACCTGGGCGTTGTTCCGCACTATCTGCCCGGTGAAAACCCGGGGCTGGAGGAGTTCAGCGATACCTTCGATATTCCCATGGAGCTGATGCAGGATGGCGCGGACATGATGTACCCGGAATATCTGGACCGCCTGGATGCGCTGCGTAGCGAACAGGCTGAATAACTCCGGCTTTTACAGAACAAAATGAAGTCTATAACGAAGCCCCGTCAAACACTTTAACTGAGAGCTCGTAGGTATCGATTTCATCTATACAACCCAGGTTCACCCTGAAGTGCCCGGGCATCCGCAGTGTTTCATGAAATACATAGATACCGCAGTTGTTACAGAAATAATGTTTGGCTACATTTGTGCCGAACTGATAAAAAGATAATGTCTCTCCACTCCTGGAAAGTTCATCTGGCGCAATAACAAAATCGGACATGGTCGCCGCCTTGCGTTTACAGATCGAACAATTACATTTCAGACCACTGTTAATTTTTTCATGCTCAAAAGAAAAAGTGACCGAGCCGCAATGACAACTGCCTTGATAATTTTTCATGGAGCCTCCTGCCTTTTTATTGTCAGACACAGCTTATATCCGATGTGAAAGCAATGCACCTGGAATTCATTAACATTTTTATAAAAATTAACGCTTTCTTTTTTTGGTTTATTTCCGGCCATCTTCCACGCCAATATCCCGCTTCATATGTTCAGATAAAGAGCAGGCATCGCGCCGCGCTTTTCTGTTTCTGAAACGGATCCATATTTTTCTTATTGTTTTCCTCACCGCAGTCTCCCCTGTCCAACCGGGAATCCTTAAGGGAGTGAGTAAAAAGAGAAATCTTTTGTAAGAAGAGGGTTCTTTTGCCAGACCGCTTAAAGATTCGCGGCCCAGACAAAATAAAATTATCTAAACAACGAACAAACAGCGCCAATTGTCTTTTGGCTGCACAGCAAATAGGTGCGACCAAAGGACTGAGCCGAGGTTTGATTGAGATTGTGTAGATAAAAGTTTGTCATTTTTTCTTATTCTTCTTTAAACGCTTTTGTTGCAGAGCGTGCATCTTACACCCATGGCAGTAATTATAGAAGGCTGATTGCAGGGCAAAACACAAAAAAAAAGGAGCAGCCATAAGACCACTCCTTTTCAGTCGGAGCCTGTATCAGTAGGCTAAAGTAAACTGCGCTTTGGCATGTGCTGGGTTTTCCAGTTCATTGACCACGGCATCAGCATAATCTTCGGCGCTGATCGCACTTTTACCGTCCTGGTCAGACATCAATTCGCTTGTGCCGAGCCGGTACTGACCTTTTTTCTCACCCGGCTGAATATCTCCGGGTGGACACAATACAGTCCAGTCCAGGTC
The DNA here is from genome assembly GCA_002414385.1 of Gammaproteobacteria bacterium UBA5109. Lineage (GTDB taxonomy): Bacteria > Pseudomonadota > Gammaproteobacteria > Pseudomonadales > Pseudohongiellaceae > UBA5109. The sequence goes on along the minus strand of DHZH01000001.1, from coordinate 385,609 downwards.
GCTTTGCTGAAGTTTGTCGCGCACAGCACGCATGGCCAATGCTTCAGGTTTGATTTCATCAGGCAGAATATCCGTAACCGGAGTTCCGTCAGGTAATACCAGGCTGCCGGCACCACCCACATAAAATAGTCGTTTACCCGTTGATTTTGCCGCACTCATGGCGGCTTCACTTACCTGCTCAGCTTCCTGCAATGGATCGCCACCGCTGCGGGGACTGACAGACATGACAATGGCATCAACATCAGCTGCTGCGCCGGCAATCGATTGCGCATCATTGGCATCAATTTGCACCGCTTTGACATTATCGCCCGCGGAAATTTTTTCCGGATGCCGACTGCCTGCTACAACCTGATGACCCCGGTTTGCAGCTTCTGTAACTATTCTTGATCCGATCATGCCCGAACCACCGACTACCAGTATTTTCATAATTTCTTTTCCTGTATGAGCATTAAAATAAGAGTTGCTTAAAGTTTCCGCTGGCTATTTTATGCAATAGTATTAAAATAACAAGAACCGACATTAATGTAGGTTAGTTACATAAATGTTACTAATGAGATACACAAATCAAAGAAAGATGTTCAGCAGGAACCCATGTGCCCGCAAAATCTGAAAAAACTGTAACTGTAGTTAATACACAAGAGCCAGACAGCGTGCCCTTCGCTGCCTGTCCGGTAGACAATGCCCTGCGACTGGTCAGTGGAAAGTGGAAGCCACGTATACTTTATCGCCTGAGCTTGGGCACCCAGCGTTTCGGTGAATTGAAGCGATCCATTCCTGGCGTCACCCAGCGCATCCTTACCCTGCAACTACGTGAGCTGGAACATGACGGACTGGTCCATCGCGAAGTCTATGCAGAAGTTCCACCGAAAGTTGAATACAGCCTGACCCCGGCTGCGGTCAGTATCGGCCAGGTATTGATGAAGTTTGGAGAATGGTTTGAAGAATATTCAAAGGATCTGAATTCAGCCAAAGAACAGAACCAGAAAGCAGGTTAAATCTTTGTCCCAATATCATCAGTTTTTTTTCCCGGTTCCTGCATATCGGATGATTGCAGTTTAGTCGTCAGTTCGTCCAAAAGCTCATATAACAATTCCAGCTTTCCGTAACCAAATTCCTTGGTGATATGGGCATAACGCTGCTCCAGACTGGGGGCAAGTATATTGACCAGATCAATACCGGCCTTGCTTATTTTTATCATTGAGCGTCGTTGATCGGAATCCGAGGTTCGGCGCTTGATCAGTTTGCGTTGTTCCAGATTCTGCACGATTCTCGACAGGCTGGGCATCAGCAGAAAACAGCGGTCTGCCAGCTGACTCATTTCAACTTCAGGGCTATCGATTTCTGAAGCATCCAGCAGGGCCCGCAAGACCCGCCACTGCTGCGAAGACAGGTCGTGTTCCCGCAGTTTCGGAATAAAGCTCTTCATTACCGCTTCACGTGCCTTCATCAAGGACATGGGCAATGAACGTCTGAATTCTCTCATGGCTCAGTTATCCTCATCGGCAACGGTATTGCGCAGAGTCCCTACACCTTCCACTTCAACTTCCACTACATCACCCGGTTTCAGGTAACGCGGTGGATCAAAGCGTGCCCCTGCTCCGTTTGGGGTGCCAGTTGCAATCACATCACCGGGTTTCAGTGTGCAGAAAGTCGACAGGTATTCAATTTGATAGGCAATGGGAAACATCATGCTGGCCGTGGTGTCATTCTGGCGGACTTCATCATTAACCCTTGTGGTGACACGCAAGTCTTCCAGTTTTTCGGCGGAAAACTGATCAGCACTGACCATCCAGGGGCCGATGGCGCCGGAGTGTTCAAAGTTCTTGCCCTGGGTGACATTGAATTTGGCATGCCGGACCCAGTCCCGAATGGTTCCTTCATTCATGATGCTGAGCCCGGCAATATGCGCAAAAGCATTTTCACGTTTGATGCGACGACCGGCCTTGCCGATAATCACTACGATTTCACCCTCGTAATCCAGTTGTTCGGATTCGGGCGGGCGCAGAATCGGCTGTTCATGTGCCGACAGGGAATCAGGAAAGCGCACAAATACACTGGGCTTGGTCGGCGCATCGCTGCCATCCTTGTATTCGGCATTACGGTTGGCATAGTTGACACCAATACAGAGAATTTTTTCCGGTGCCGTGATTGGCGCCTGCAATATCACTTCACTTAGTGCTTTGCTTTTTCCTTCGTGTTGAGCTGCCTGAGCAAGCACGTTCTGCTCAATGGCTGCTTGCAGTGACGGAGCCAGGGATTGCAGGTCGATTATCTTTTCATCGCCCTCTTTACCGGTAACATAACCCCAGGATGTTTCTGAGCCGTCTGAATAAGTCACAAAGCGCATATTCTCTTCCCTATTACAGTAAATAACGCGATCTAGAATATATTTAACACGTTAATATGTAAAGCATGTAGGCTTGCCTGGCTGTCTGAAAATTTAACCTAAAGCACCTGAAAAAATGATGTTGCTGAGAAATTCTAGACAGCATATATTTAACGCGTTATATTTTATACCCTTGGTACAAGACGAAAATTCATGGCTGGACCTGAACGAGCCGACCGGCAACAAGCCTGTCGTCACGACACAAATACTGGTTCAGACATACAAGGGGTAAGTACATGCAATTCAATCTCGACTTCATGAAACTCTACCCGCTGCTTATTGCCGGTGCTTTTCTGGTTTCCTGCAATAATGAGTCAGCGGTGACTGAAGCCCAAAACCCGACAGCTGCCTCAAACCAGGAATCTGTCATTCCGGACTACCCCTCTATTGCCGATGCTGAATCCCGTCCCGGGGACTGGCTGGCTCATGGCAGAACCTGGTCAGAACAGCGCTTCAGTCCACTGCAGCAGATCAACCGCGATAGCGTTTCTGATTTATCCCTGGCCTGGTCCATTGACCTGCCGGACCCACGCGGGCAGGAAGCCTCTCCCATCGTGGTGGATGGAACCATGTACACCACCGCTGCCTGGAGCGTAGTGTATGCCCTGGACGCGGCCAGCGGAGAAGAACTCTGGCGTTATGATCCCCAGGTTGACCGCTCGCGCGCAGTGGATGGCTGTTGTGATGTGGTAAACCGCGGAGTTGCCTGGTGGCAAGGCAATGTCTTTGTTGGCACGCTGGATGGGCGCCTGATTGCCCTGGATGGTGAAAGCGGAGAAGAACTCTGGTCCGTCCTGACTGTTGATTTGTCCCAGCCCTATACCATCACCGGCGCCCCACGTGTCGCCGAAGGACTGGTGTTTATTGGTAACGGTGGTGCCGAATTCGGCGTGCGCGGCTATGTCACAGCCTATGATGTGAATACCGGCGAGCAGCGCTGGCGTTTTTATACCGTACCGGGTAATCCGGCCGAGGGTTTTGAATCCGATGCCATGGCCATGGCCGCCGAAACCTGGAATGGTGAGTGGTGGGCACTGGGTGGTGGCGGTACTGCCTGGGACTCCATGGCATATGACCCGGACCTTGGCCTGCTCTATATCGGCGTCGGTAATGGCTCACCCTGGAATCCGAATGTCCGCAGTGAGGGTGAAGGCGATAACCTCTTCCTGTCGTCCATTGTCGCCGTGGATGCCGATACCGGTGACTATGTCTGGCATTATCAGACCAGCCCCGGCGAAGGCTGGGACTATACTGCCACCCAGCACATGATTCTGGCCGATCTGGAAATTAACGGACAGCTCAGACAGGTCATCATGCAGGCGCCGAAAAACGGTTTTTTCTATGTCCTGGACCGCGCCACCGGTGAATTCATATCCGGGGAAAATTTCGTGCCGGTGACCTGGGCCGATGGTATAAACCCAGAGACCGGCCGCCCCAACATCCGTCCGGAAGCGCGCTACTGGGAAACCCAGGAAGTCGCCCTGCTCAGTCCGGGTTTTCTCGGTGGACACAACTGGCACCCGATGTCCTTCAACCCTGAAACCGGCCTGGTCTATCTGCCTGCACAGGAGATAAATTTCCCCTACCTGGCAGATGATGATTTTGAGGTAAAAGGTCTTGCAGCCAATCTCGGCGTGGATACCAGCGCTGCCCGCCTGCCGGATGATCCGGCAGTAATCGCCGCTGTCCAGGAAGCCACGCGCGGTCATCTGGCTGCCTGGGATCCGGTAAGTCAGGAAGAAGTCTGGCGCGTGCAGTACCCCGGCCCCTGGAATGGTGGTGTGTTATCCACTGCCGGTGGCCTGGTATTTCAGGGCACTGCAGCGGGTTTTCTGAAAGCCTATGATGTCGATAACGGCAATGAACTCTGGCAATTCCCGACCCAGACCGGCATCGTTGCGCCACCGGTCACTTATGAGGTAAACGGTGAACAGTTCATTACCGTGATGGCCGGCTGGGGCGGTATCTTCCCGATAATCACCGGGCCGATTGCTCTGAGTTCAGGCCCGGTTCGTAATGTCAGCCGTATTCTCACCTTTAAACTGGGTGGCGATGCAGAACTGCCTGACAATGATTTTACGGCTGCTCCATTACCGGATTTTTCCGGCCTGGCGATCGATGATACAGTGGCTGAACAGGGCTTTGCCGTCTATGACCGTTACTGCGGAGCCTGTCATGGTTCCGGTGCCGTAGGCAGTGGTGTCATCCCTGACCTGCGCTACAGTGCCCTGCAGGGCAGCCCGGAAGCCTGGGCCAATGTAGTCCTGGACGGCGCGTTTGCCGATCGCGGCATGGTGGGATTCGGCGATGAACTGACGGCAGAGGATGCCGAAGCGATCAGGCATTATGTGCTGACACGTTATCGTTTTGCACTGAGTCAGGGCGCAGCGTTCTGACTATAAACTTTGCCCTGAATCAAATTACGGAGCAATAAATTCATTGTCGCACTGTCTATAAAGGAAAGATTCGATATTGTTACAGGCTAAAACACACTATCAGTTTGGCTGGCACGCTTCCGGGACCGTCTGGTGACAGGCAGGAATTTGCTCCTGCAATTCCTGCATTCCCGCCATCCATGGCGGTCAGAATCACCAGCCGAGCCTGTACAGGGATGTACGCTTTTTGGCGTGTCCCGGAAGCGTGCCAGCCAAACAGCAAAATTACATGACGGGAAGTTAAGATGAGCAGCGAAAGAAAATTTATAGAAAATATCTGGTATGCCGCTGGCTGGGAATGGGAAGTTGCCGAAGCGGACAACAAACTGGCAAGAACCATCTGTGAAGTGCCCCTGGTTTTCTACAAAACCGAAGGTGGTGACTATGTAGCCCTGGATAACCGCTGCTGTCACCGCTCCGCACCATTGTCACTGGGACGTATCGAAGGTGACTGTCTGCGCTGCATGTATCACGGCATGCTGTTCAACCCGGAAGGCAAGGTCGTACAGATCCCCGGCCAGGATCATATCGCCAGCAGCATGAAAGTCCGCAGCTATCCGGTCGAGTGCCGCGGTGGCATGATCTGGATATGGATGGGTGATCCCGAGCAGGCCAATCCGGATTTGATTCACGATTTTGCGCCCCTCAGCCAGCCGGATCAATGGCGTGGTTTCGATAAGGAAAGCTATCTGCATTACGACGCCAACTGGTTACTGATCGTCGACAATCTCAGCGATTTTTCCCACGTGGCATTTGTTCACACCACCACACTGGGCGGCTCGGAAGAATATGCCTATGACACCAAAATAGAAAATCTGGAGCAACTGGACAATGGCTATCGTGTGGAACGCTGGCACCGCAACAGCCCGCCGCCACCCTTTCACAGCAAGGTGATTCCCGAAAACGAACAGGAGCAGATGCTCGATCGCTGCAACCGCATGGGCATGTACCTGCCCGGTGTCTTTTTAATGGATACCATTTTTGAACCGGTAGATGGGGAAGGCAAGAAAGATGACAGCAGACCAGTAAGGGAATATCGCAACTGTCAATTTATGACACCCGAGACCTACAACACGACCCACTTTTTCTGGAATTACCTGCATTGTGATCAACTGGAAAATGATGACATCAGTCTGTCACTTAAAGACTCACTGATGGAAGGCTTCATGGAAGACAAGGTCTTTATCGAGGCACAACAGAAACTGCTGCAGGACAGTCCGGACTTTGTGCCGCGCTCATTTTCGGCTGACGAGGCACTGACCTATTTCAGGCTACGCTGGAATGCCAAACTCAAAGAGGAAAATGCAGCCAATCCGGTGCAGCCAGCAAGGGAAAATAAAAAGCGGATTTTATAAGGCCCCTAAGCGCTGATCCGGAAATATATCCAGATAAAGGTTATCAGGGTAAATATCGCTATCATTCCGTAGCTCCAGTATTTCAGTACCGGCCCTGGCTGGTCGGCCAGCGGAATGTCTTTCGAAAAAATAATCATATGATTAAAAACTGCAATAATCGGGGTAAGGATAAAGCCGATTGCCGTGATCAAATCAATGAATTGCGTAAACGAACTCATAAACAGATAAAACACTGCACCAACCAGTACAAACAGCAAAGCGCATAAGGCAATGTAAATTTGCTGATCTTTCTTTTGTTGAGCTTGCTCTGAGTGTTTTTCTCCAGGCAACAGGTTGTCCAGCACATCAACGGTCAAACGCGGAAAAGCATCCACCAAAGCCAGCAGGGTCGAATACATCACCGCAATAATGGTTGCCGAAATCAGGATGAATACCCAGTTACCGATGGTTTCGGTAAACAGGCTGATTATTTGCACGGAAAAACCGACACTGTCATTGGCAATATTGTCACCCTGTCCCAGGATGACGACATAACCAAGAATCACAAAACAGATTGCCAGTAGCATCGATGAAAAATAGCCAACATGAAAATCAAAATCGGCATCTTCTTTAGTGAACACAGCCCGCGAAGTGGAAGCTTTACGTGCCTGCACCCAGATGGACAACATGACCGTTCCCATAATTCCGGTTGGCATCCAGCCCGACAGACTGACAAGAAAGGCCGTAGTCGGCCGGTCCAGGGTCAGCTCTGCAACTGGCTGAATGCTGCCAAGCTCAAAGCCGGTCAATGCCAGTGTAGTGGCGATCAGGGTAGTGATGGCAAAACCGATAACCAGTACACGACATAAGAGTTCCAGCAAGTTGTATTTTCCCAGCACCAGAATGATGATGGTAAAAAACATCAGAATCATCGACAGGGTATTGATGGCAATATCCAGATTGAACAGGTTGATGACAATACCGCTGGTGACAAGCGCAGAAGCTGATGAAGCAACCGTCATCTCGATGGTGAAAACAATCTGGAAGATATACAGGAACCATTTACCGCGCTTGGCATAACCATCCAGTACCGTCTGACCGGTAATCGCAGCATAACGTGAGCAAAACAGGTAGGTCGGATACTTCGCCAGGCAGACCAGCACTACCAGTAAAATCATGCTCAGCCCAAAAGTGGCACCGGCGCGGGTGGACTGTACGACATGGGAAGTGCCCACTGCCACGGCAGCAAAAATCAGGCCGGGGCCAAGTTTGCTCAGTAAAGTATTCTTCATGAAACGCCCTTTTTATTCTTCTCGGGTGATTGTATTGGTACCACCACCATTAATGAAGCTCTTGCCAGGCTTTAATTAACCTTTCTATCCAGAATATCAGCACCTGCCAGCCTGGCCGACAATACACAACCACCCAGAAAGGTTCCTTCCAGGGAGCGATGACCGTGGATACCCCCTCCCCCATAACCGGCTGCTTCACCTACAGCATATAAATTTGGCAGAACCTCACCCTGTTTGCTCAGGACCCGCGACTGCAGATCGGTCTGGATCCCACCAAGTGATTTCCGTGACAGAATATGTTCCCGAATCGCAATCAAGGGATAAGCACGAGCATCATCAATAGCCTGCAACTTGCAACTGCGAATCCTGTCCGGCCAGTATTCCCTGAGTTTATCAATCAGTTCGCTTTGGCGGTCCTGCGGCATGTTTCTATTGGTGACCGATTTATCATAGTCACGGACTGCCTGTTTCATGGCCCGGGTATCAAATACGGCACCCTCTTCTGAATGTATCTTCATTTTATCAGCCAGTTCATCCAGAGAAGTGGCGACAATAAAATCCTCACTCTCTGACAGCATCTTTTCTACCAGGCCTTCGGCGCCGAACAGGAATCCCCTGATGAATTTCAGAGCCTTTTTATCGCGCAGAGCCGGATTGTGTTCTGAACCGGAAATGGAAAGTTCACGCACGGCGATTCTTTTGTTCAGGACCTGCCAGGAGTATTTATGCTCCTGGCGACAGATGGTCTCTACTATTTCCCGGGCATCAAAACCACCTACCAGCGGCTCCGGGCCGAAGCGTCTGCCCTGGGCATCCAGCCACAAGGCTGATTTACAGGGAATGATGCTCAGGCCGTGATTCGGGTGCCTGGGCTGAGGATGCCTGATCCCGGCCGGGTACAGCCAGTTTCTGTCCAGATGGGTGACATTCGCGCCGGTCTTTTGCGCTGCATCATGCAGGCGCCCTTCCGCATAACGATGTGATCCGTTCAGAATCAGTTGCGGAGGCTCGCCCCAGTCTGCAAACCAGTTTTCCTTGATACGCTCGATGCTTCCGCAGATTCCCCCGGATGCAATAATGGTATTTTCCGCCTGTGCGACAAATTCCCTGCCGGAACTTTCATCTACGCCACGCAAGCCAGTTACAACACCGTTTTGAGTCTCAATGTCAGTGACCTGGTGACGGAAAAGAACTTTCAGTTTTGCGGCGTTTTTGTGCGAATAAAGTCTGGCGATCAGGGGCTCAATCAAGCCTTTGCCGCTGCCCCAGACAATATGAAAACGTGGTACGGAGTTACCGGGATGACGATCTGTTCCGCGTTCAACCCAGTTGGGAATTGGCAGGAAACGCACGCCCTGTTGTTTTAACCAGTGATAGCCTTCGGTCGTGCAGGAGTTGACATAATATTCGGCCCACTGTTTGGGCCAGTAATCCGTATCGGAAAATTGTGCATAGGAATGCCAGTCCTTTAGCGCCAGTTCGGGAGAGTCACGAAATCCTGAGCAGCGCTGAATAGCGGTATCGACAAAGAACATGGCGCCGAAAGAATCCCTGGCCAGGCCACCAAAGCGACTCTTTTCATCCCTGTCCAGGATTAAAATCTGCTGCCCTGAATCCAGCAACTCCAGCGCAGCAACGATGCCGGCGATACCGCCACCGGCAATGACGACATCTGCCTGATGGTTCTGAGCAGCGCTCAAAGTTTAGCCTTGTGGCGGGTCATACATATGGATGAAGTCCCAGGCTGAACTTTCCGAACCACGTTCTGCCATGACTTCGATCAGTACTGGCTCATTGGCATCCACACATTCCTGCATGGCTTTTTCCAGCTCGGCCGGTGATTTGACACGTATGCCCTTAACGCCAAAACTTTCCGCCATTTTGCTGAAATTCGGGTTATACAGTTCCGAAGCAATATGCCGGCCACCAAAATGCATGTCCTGATCCCGCAGCACATTCCCATATGCGTGGTTATTGAAGACCAGGGTGATCAGACCGATGCCGTACTGCGCCGCCGTTGCCAGTTCCTGCATGCCGAACATGAAACCACCGTCACCATTGACTGAAACGACCACCTTGTCCGGGTTGGCTACCTTGGCACCCAGTGCAGTCGAGAAGCCGAAGCCCAGTGTTCCCTGGAAACCCTCTGATATGAAAGTTCTCGGTTCATAAACCGGGAAAGCGCCAATCCAGGCAGCAAATCCCATTTGTGAGAGTTCCGGAACATAGATGCCGTCACGTGGCAGAACATTACGAATGGCCTGCAAATAATCCACCTGTGGTTGGACTCCGGCAATCAATTGCCCGACTTTTGCTTTGGCCTCGGCAATTTCATCCAGTCTCTTTTTATTCGGTTTAACCTTGTCCTGTAATTGATTGAATAGCGCCAGCGCGCCATCGGCAGCATCGGCAATCAGGGCAATGTGTGGTATGAAACGGTTCATCTCTGCCGGATCGGCATCGATACGAATCACGGTTCGCTCATCATGCGGCCGGTCTTGATATGAGTTACCGGGGACCCAGCGCATGTAGGGCATTTCCAGACGCGAACCGATGCCAATAATCAGATCGCATTTTTCCCACAGCAGTCGTGCTGCTACCGGTGTCACGCCCAGTGGATGATCGTCGGCAACAATGCCACGCCCACTACGAAAAGACATTACCGGTGCATTAAGTAATTCTGCCAGCTCACGGACTTCCTGGTCAGCATGCTGGGCACCGGCACCGACCATGATCATCGGATTTTTTGCGGTGGCTATCTTGTCAGCTGCGGCCTTTAACTGACCAGGGTCAACCTGCGGTCGCAGAACGGTCTTGTTGCCTTCGGTGATTTCCACTTCATGTTCTTCGGCCATGGTGTCCCAGCACATTTCCACGGAAACCGGGCCGGGACGACCACTTTCCAGCGTCTGAAAAGCCTGATTCATGATCACGGAGGTGCGCCGGGGATCATTAATGCGCACGGCATCCTTGATGATTTTTTTCAGCGTGCCGGGCTGGTCGGTAAGCTCATGCAGATGACCACGGCCACTGCCCAGATATGACGATGGTACCTGTCCGGTCAGACACAGCACCTTGGCGCAGGTTCCCATGGCAGTACACATGGCTGCGGTAGCATTGAGGACACCCGGACCGGGGACCACGGAAAAAGCTTCCGGCTTGCCGGTTGATTTGGCCGCTCCCATGGCCATGTAGGCAGCTGCCTGTTCATGCCGTGGCGCAATGACTTCAAAATCATGTTTGCCAAAGGCATCAAATATTGGATAAATCTGTGCGCCGGGAATACCGAACACACGCTTGATGCCGTTTGCTTTGGCGGCAAGCGCCATCGCTTCACCGCCGCTGATGCTTTGTTTCATGTAAAAAACTGCCTTTACTTCTTAATTTGAGTTTAATGTCTTAAGTCGCAGTGATTCAGGCTGCGGCAACCTTTTTGATACTGATAACCTGTGGTTGGGTGGTGGCCTTGAGACCCTCAATGCCGAACTCAACCCCGTAGCCTGATTCCTTCACGCCGCCAAAGGGCACCATCGGATGCACCGCACCATGCTGGTTTACCCAGACAGTGCCAGCCTCAATACGCGCGGCAACTTTTGCGGCTTGTTCCAGGTCATCCCCCCAGACTGAAGCGCCCAGACCATTTTTATTGTCGTTGGCGCGGGCAATGGCATCTTCAAGGTTTTTATATTTGATGATTGGCAATACCGGACCGAACTGTTCTTCATCGACCAGTCTGCTACCGTTATCAAGACCACCAATCAGGGTAATCGGGTAAAAATAGCCATCGCCTTCCAGCGGACTGCCGCCGCGATGCACCGTCGCACCCTGTTGTTTAGCGTCCTCGACCAGTTCATTGACCTTGTCGTACTGCATCTTGTTCTGTACCGGCCCCAACAGAATGTTTTCATCCATGCCATTACCCATAGGCATCTGTTCAGCCACTTCATTCAGGGCACTGACCACGGCGTCATAATCATCTTCATGTACATAAAGGCGTTTAGCACAGGCGCAGGTCTGCCCCATGTTGATAAAGGCCCCCCAAAATAAATCTCCGGCTTTGGAAGCAATCTCCGTGCCCGGCAGAATGATGGCAGGGTCGTTACCTCCGCATTCAAGGGTCAGTCTGGCCATGTTGCCACCGGAGGCGGCGATGATTTTTTTACCGGTTGCGGTACTGCCGGTAAACATGATTTTGTCGATATCCGCATGACTGACCAGCAGGGAACCGACATCACCATGGCCCGATACCGAATTGAGTACGCCCGGCGGCAGGACGGTATTCAGGAGGCGCACCATTTCCAGCGTGCCAATAGGCGTATATTCCGAGGGCTTGATTACAACCGTATTACCAGCTCGAAGGGCCGGCGCAATCTGCCAGATGGCAATCATCAGCGGCCAGTTCCAGGGGCTGATGGCGCCTACCACCCCAATCGGCTTGTGATGCAGTTCATCACGCCGGGTTTCGTCTTCAAATACCACTTCTACCGGCAGATCCAGCGAGGCTGTGACTTCCGTCCAGGCAGCACAGGCCTGCATTTCAAACATGGACCCCGGGCCACCCAGGGGCTTGCCCTGTTCACGGGTAATTAATTCGGCCAGGCATTCGGCATTTTCTTTCAGTACTTCAGCCATCTTCATCAGCGTCGCCTTGCGCTCATCATCGGCAAGCGCTGCCCATGCTTTCTGGGCTGCTTTAGCTGATGCAACAGCATCATTGACCTGTTCTTCGGTGCTGACAGGAGCCTGCCCGAGTACTTCACCCGTGGCAGGATTCCTGATTTCAAAGGATTCCGTGGCGCTGACGGCTTTCCCGTCAATGGTAAATGTATATGTTTTCATAGTGATCCTGATCCAACAGAGTTGTGTTTCTTTTTATGTTGTTTGTTATCTTGTCGCATGTCGTCGGAAATGCCGCATCGCCCAGCGTGAAAGTCACGTGTACTACCGGATGCAAGGCTTTTTCGGCTTTATTGAACACAGAATATACTTAACGCGTTAATATGTAAACCCGGGATAATCATGGTATGACAGCCTTCTTTATAGCTTTTTGCGACATAATCTGCCAGCATTTACCTCTGAAAATAGCGTATTGATTAAATTTACTTAACGCGTTATATTTTTAGCAAAGCCGGGCACGGAGAAGAACATGAGTGATCTGAACAACAATATCAAGCTTGCCGAACAGTATCTGCAGCGCTTTCGCGACAACATCACTACCCACTATATTAATGGGGCATGGACTTCCGCCAGTGGGGTCGACAGCTTTGACAACCTGACGCCAATTGATAACAGCCCAATCGGCAAAATCGCGGCAGGACGTGTGGAAGATATTGACGCAGCCTGTGATGCAGCCGAAGCAGCCTTTACTGGCTGGCGCAATACTTCCGGTGCTGAACGTAAAAAAATCCTCATCCGTTTCGCTGACCTGATCGAGAAACGGGCTGAAGAAATTGCCCTGGTAGAAAGTGTTGACTGCGGTCAGGCAATCCGTTTTATGCGCCAGGCTGCCGTTCGCGGCGCCGCCAATTTCCGCTTCTTTGCCGATAAGGCGCCCGAAGCGGCAAATGGCCTGTCGCTGTATCAGGCCGAACATACCAATTTTACCGTGCGTACGCCGATTGGGCCGGTCGGGATTATCACTCCCTGGAATACGCCGTTTATGTTATCCACCTGGAAAATTGCTCCTGCCCTGGCAGCCGGCTGCACGGTGGTACATAAACCGGCTGAACTCAGTCCGCTGACCGCTTCCATCCTGGCTGAAGTCAGTGAAGAGGCAGGAATTCCACCCGGGGTCTGGAACATGGTCAATGGTTTTGGTGAGACGGCCGGTAAACGTTTGACTGAACACCCGGCGATCAAGGCTGTAGCACTGGTAGGTGAAAGCCGGACCGGCTCCATGATTATGAAGCAGGGAGCTGATACCCTGAAACGCATGCACCTGGAACTTGGCGGCAAAAACCCGGTGATCGTGTTTGATGATGCAGACTTCGAACGGGCACTGGATGCAGTGGTTTTCATGATCTACAGTCTCAACGGTCAGCGTTGCACTTCCAGCAGCAGACTGATTATTCAGTCAGGTATTCGTGAGCGTTTCATGCAAGCCCTGGTTGAACGGGTGAAAAACCTCAGGGTTGGCCATCCACTGGATCCGGATACCGAAGTCGGCCCCCTGATCCACTCCTCCCACAAGGAAAAAGTCCTCAGTTACATGGATATCGCCAGAGAGGATGGTGCCGATATCACGGTTGGCGGTGGAAAATATGCAGGCGACAATGTAGATGCCGCTGGTAATTATGTGCAACCAACGCTGTTTACCAATGCTGATAATGCCATGCGAATTGCCCGTGAAGAAATTTTCGGCCCGGTGTTAACCGCCATTACTTTTACAACTGAAGAAGAGGCTATACAACTTGCCAATGACTCTGAATACGGACTGGCCGCCTATATCTGGACCGGCGATCATGGCACCGCCATGCGCATGGCCCATAAAGTTGAAACCGGTATGCTGTGGATCAATTCAGAAAACAACCGCAATCTTCCTTCCCCGTTCGGCGGTATTAAAATGAGCGGGATCGGCCGGGACGGTGGCGATTACAGTTTTGATTTTTACATGGAAACAAAAAACATCTGTATGGCTCACGGCACCCATAAAGTGCCGCAACTGGGGAAAAACCACTAGCGAGTGGAGGATTAGTCATGGCACATTTTATTCTGGAATATTCCAACAACATTACCCGTGACCGGCTGCAACTGCAGCACCTGTTTGAAAAACTGCACAGTGCGGCAAAAGACAGCGGCATCTTCCCCTATAAAGGAGTTAGAAGTCGTGCCTATGCCTGTCAGGATTACCGGATCGCCGATGGCAATCCACAGCATATATTTATCCATCTGGGCGTATTGATTGGTGCCGGCAGAACCGAAGCAGAAAAAGAACAGGCCGCCAAAACTTTCTTTGCCATTCTGGAAGATCATTTTTCCAACTGCTTTGAGACCCGCGGGGTAGCCATGTCTTTTGAATTAAAAGAGCTCGAACCGGTGTATAAATTCAATAAAAACAATATTCAGGATTACCTGGACGAATAAACGGTGAGCACGCTAACTAAACAGCAAATACAGTCTGCTGCCGCTGCACTTTACAGGGCAGAACAGCAAAAGCAGCAGATCTCCCCCATTACCCAGGGTTTTCCGGACATGGACATGGATGATGCCTATGCCATCCAGTCAGACTGGGTACAGCAGAAAATAAGCGCCGGGGATGAACTGATTGGCTACAAGGTCGGGCTGACGTCGCGTGTCATGCAACGTGCCATGAAAATCGATACGCCTGATTTCGGAGTTCTGCTGAAATCAATGTATTTCCCGGATAACAGTACAATCACCCATGCCGATTTCACCGATCCGCGCATTGAAGTCGAACTGGCCTTTGTCCTGAAAAAGGAACTTTCCGGTGACAAACTGGGTATTGATGACGTGCTGGATGCCACTGATTACATCGTCCCGGCACTGGAACTGATTGCCGCGCGCAGTTACCGGGTGGATCCGGAGACCGGCTATACCCGTACGGTCATGGATACCATTTCCGATAACGCTGCCAATGCCGGGATTATTGTCAGTGATGAACATTTCTCGCCACAGGATCTGGACCTGCGCTGGTGTGGAGCCCTGCTGTACCGCAATGATGTGATAGAAGAAAGCGGTCTGGCTGCTGCGGTGCTTGATCATCCGGCCAATGGTATCTGCTGGCTGGCAAAACGTTTTGCCCCGCATGGCATTGCCCTGCAACCCGGACAGATATTGTTGTCTGGCTCCTTCACTGCCCCCGTTATTCTGGAGCCCGGCGATGTGATTCGTGCCGATTACGGCCCATTGGGTGAAATCAATTGCCGCTTCAGTTAATGTCCACGGAGTAAGCCCGCATGCAGATGCCACAAAATTCTTTCAAACAAGCCCTGCAAAGTGATTCCCAGCAATACGGCCTGTGGCTGGGCCTCTGCAATGCCCTGTCTGCCGAGTTATGCGGTCATTGTGGTTACGACTGGCTGCTGATTGATGCCGAGCATGCCCCCAATGACCTCAATAGTATTCACACACAATTACTGGCAATCGAAAACACCCCGAGTCATGCCGTGATTCGCCTGGTCGATGACAATCCGGCGCTGATCAAACAGGTGCTGGATCTGGGAGCACAGAGTCTGCTGATTCCCATGGTGGAAACTGCCGAACAGGCCAGGGCCCTGGTATCTGCCGTTCACTACCCGCCTGCCGGAACCCGGGGCGTAGGCACGGCACTGGCAAGAGCAGCACGCTGGAACCAGGTGGAAAATTATATGCAGCGCGCAGATGATGAAGTCTGCCTGCTGATCCAGATTGAATCCGTCACGGCACTGGAAAATCTTGATGACATTCTTGCCGTAGAAGGTATTGACGGGGTATTCATTGGCCCGGCTGATCTGGCCGGCTCCATGGGTCATCTTGGCAATTCGGCCCACCCCGAGGTGGTTAGCGCAGTGACAGCAGCCATCGCCAAAATCCGTGCCAGTGGCAAGGCAGCCGGCACCCTGGTTGCCGATCCGCTTCTGGCCCGAAAATATGAAGACGCCGGCGTGCAGTTTCTCGCCCTTGCCGTGGATACCCTGTTACTGGCAAAGGGTGCAAAATCAGCGCTGGAACGTTACCTTTCAGATAACGGGGATCAATCCTGAATTTATAACGGAGTATCACCATGGGAAAAGTAGCACTGGCAGCAAAAATTACCCACGTCCCTTCCATGTATCTGTCGGAACTGGACGGACCGACAAAAGACATTCGTAGATCTGCTATCGAGGGTCACCAGGAAATCAGCCGCCGTTGCCGGGAACTGGGAGTCGATACCATCATTGTGTTTGATACCCACTGGCTGGTTAATTCCGGTTATCACATCAATTGCCGGCCTATGGCCGAAGGCATTTACACCAGTAACGAACTGCCGCATTTCATTAACAACATGAAGTTCGCCGTACCGGGAAATCCGGAACTGGGCAAAATTCTGGGAGAGGAATGTAACGCCCAGGGTATCGAAACCCTGGTACACACCGATACCACCCTGGACCCGGAATACGGTACCCTGGTACCGATGCGCTATATGAATGAAGACCAGCATTTCAAGGCGATATCTGTTTCCGCACTGTGCATGGTGCACTATCTGGATGACAGTGCACGACTCGGCTGGGCTATCCGTGAAGCGGTGGAAAAACACTATGACGGCACTGTGGCGATTTTTGCCAGCGGCTCCCTCTCTCACCGTTTTGCCCAGAACGGCACCGCACCGGAATACCTGAATAAAATCTGGAGCCCCTTCCTGGAAAGACTGGATAAAGAAATCGTGGAAATCTGGAAAAACGCCGAATGGGAGACCTTCTGCGAAATGCTGCCGGAATATGCCGCCAAAGGTCAGGGCGAAGGATTCATGCACGATACGGCCATGCTCATGGGCGCCCTGGGCTGGTCGGACTACGATCAGCCAGTGGAAATCATTACCCCTTATTTCGGCAGCTCGGGCACCGGACAGATCAATGCCATATTTCCGGTTTCACCACAAAGTGGCGCCAGGGTTCCGGCACCCAAGGCAGCAAAAGGCAATTCCCCGAACTACGGGGATAGCCGCCTGTAAACGGCAAACAAATAATTAAAAACAATAATCAGGAAGCCCCATGGTAAATACTGCCCAGCCAGCTAACGATTCCCTGTCCAGCCTGATTGATAAAGGCAGTGTTTCGGCATTACAGATCACAATCATCATCCTTTGCATGATACTTAATATGCTGGATGGTTTTGATATCACTGCCATGTCGATCGTCAACACGGCCGTCGCCAGTGAATTACAGATTACCCCGGACCGCCTCGGTCTGCTCTCCAGCGCAGCGCTTTTCGGCATGGCCTGTGGCGCCATGTTCCTGGCACCACTGTCGGATATATTCGGACGCAAACGCGTTATTCTCACCAGTGTCTTAATGATAAGCATCTCTATTATTCTTACGGCCAATACCTCCTCCTATGCTTCATTCTTTGTCCTGCGCATCATCAGTGGCCTCGGTGTCGGGGCCATGCTTGCCAGCCAGGCTGCACTGGCGATTGAGTACAGTCCGGAGCGCTTCAAGGCTCTATCTGTGACACTTGTCACTTCCGGTTATCCCCTGGGTGGAATGTTTACCGCAGTTATCGGTGATTTCATCATGCCTGAATATGGCTGGCGCGGCATGTTCTGGTTTGGCGGTGTCCTGACCCTGCTGATGGGCATCCTGGTATTTCTGGTGTTGCCGGAATCCCTGAACTATCTTTCCAGACGGCAGCCTGCCAACGCCCTGCAGAAAATCAATAAAATTTTGCAGAAGCTGGGTAAACCTTTATTGGCAGCTTTACCGCCACTCCAGGAGGAAAATACTCAGGGTTCGGCCCTTGGTAATTTTAAAACCATGTTTGCTGAGCAGTACTGGCGAAAAACCGTACTCTTGTGGACGACCTTTCTGTTGTGCTTCAGTACACTTTATTTTCTCTTTACCTGGATTCCGGCATTGATGGAGTTTTCCGGCTTTACCCCTGAGACCGGACGCACTGCCTTCTTCCTGTTTAATCTGGGCGGCGTCATTGGCATTTATATGCTCGGCATCATTTCCACTACTTACAAACTATCCAACATTGTCTGCAGCTTCCTGTTTTTTGCCGGGCTCCTGCTGATTGCTTTTGCCGCCTCCCCCAATGAAGAACTGATATTGCTGTCCCTGGTGTTCCTGATTGGTTTGCTGTTTCAGGGTGGCTTTACCGGGCTTTATGCTGTTGCTGCAAAAGTTTATCCGGCAGATATCCGCAGTACCGGTGTCGGCTGGTCCATCGGCCTGGGCAGGATTGGTGCGGTCATCGGACCGGGAGTCGCAGGCTTTATGATTGCTGCTGGGCTGAGTATGTCGGTCAATTTTTATATCTTTGCCGTGCCGGTTGTGCTGGCCGGCATTATCGCTTTCCGGCTGCATGTGCGCTAACAGGACAATGGCAAGACCTTTTCAGACTACAACACTGCTTGCTGTGCTGTTAAGTATCTGCGCTTGCAGCAGCACAGCTAACAGGATGACTCCAGCTATGCCAGAAGACCTTTCTGCGTTAAATGCAGTAATTAGTGAAATTCCTGTCAACAGCAGCACAGCAGTCAGCGCTGAAGTTCTGGCCCGTGATGAACAGCGTTTCTTTGTTGTGAAAGATAATATCCATGTTGCCGGCGTCGCCAATTCGGCCGGAACACCCTCCCTGCGAAATTTCATTCCCACTGAAAACAATGGCACGGTACAGCTATTAATGGACGCTGGAGCCATTCCTGTTGCCAAAACCAATATGCATGAACTGGCTTTTGGCATCACCAGTAACAATGCATTTTTTGGCGCCGTTGGAAATTACCATGACCCGCTACGTTTTGCCGGGGGCAGCAGTGGCGGCACTGCCGTTGCTGTCGCCAGTGGCGCCGTTACCTGGGGCTTATGCACGGATACCGGAGGTTCCTGTCGCATTCCGGCTGCCTTGAATGGGGTAGTTGGCTTTCGCCCGAGCATGGGCCGATACCCTTCAGATCATGTAACCAGGCTTTCTTCCACCCGGGATACCGTTGGTCTGATCACAGAAAGTGCAGCTTTGCTTGCTGAGCTTGATGCGCTGATTACTGGATCCGAGGCAAGCGAAGCAAACCCTGCAGGAAATTATCGCATCGGCGTGCCTGCAGTTTTTTTCAGTGATCTTGAAGCTGGAATTGCAGAATCCGTTGAGGATTATCTGTTCAAACTTGAAGCCGCTGGCGCCGAGCTGGTCAGCATCGATCTCGGTGAATTTATAACAAGAAGCAATGCCATCTCCCTGCCAATCGTAATGTTTGAAGCCCCCGAGGTTTTACAGCAATATCTGGGTAGTTATTACCCACAGTTAAGCCTTGAAGAGCTCATTGCTGATATTGCCAGCGAGGATGTTGCCGAAGGTTTCGCTGCTGCTATTGAGAATCCCGTTTCCCGGGAAAGCTATGCACAGGCCATGCTGCAGCGTAATGAACTGGTGAATGATATCGCGGCATTTATTGCCGGCAATGATCTTGATGCAATCGCCTACCCGACTGTGCCCATAAGGGCACGTTCAATTGCCAGCGAATCCATCACGCTGGAACTGAACGGTCGCGAACTTCCAACTTTCCCAACCGGTATCCGCCACACGGACTTTGCCAGTACGCTTGGGCTGCCCGCTATTACCTTGCCGGTTCCTCAGGCTGCCAGTGAGCTGCCTGTTGGTGTCGAATTTTTAGCCAACTTTGGTGAGGACCGGCGTTTGCTTGAGCTGGCTGTCTTCGCCGAGAATCTGCAGTAAAGCCAGTCAGCTCTTACTTAGCACCTTCTTTGGCTTACAGTACTTCGCAACTGAGTCCTGGGATTTCCTGCATTTGTTCGGTTTCAACATATTCCAGGAAACAGGCATCGCCTTGTTTCCATAATCTGAAATGTATGGGTGCCTGCAGTTCACGGCCCTGAATTCTTAAACCTTCACTGTCAGTCACGGAACTTCTTTCAAGCACGATTTCTGACGCGCCGACAAAAACATCATCGGCCAGCAACACAGAATTCTGATTCAGCATACTTGCAATACTCTGCTCAATCAGGGCTTTGCTTGCATTGTCACCGGCCTGGGAAGCCGGTCTTTGTGCGGGTAATAATTCAGTTGCGCCACAACTGCCCAGCATGAATAGCAAAACCAGAACCGGAAATTTACAAGGCTTCATTGGGGTAAACCGAGAATGCGGTTGTTTCGCACAAAAGTGTCCTGCGTCACTGGCTGCAACGACAACTGGTCCAGCGGACTGATCGTAATAGTCGATAAACTTGACGCCGGAGGCGGCGCCGGACAGGTGCCAGGTGCATCACGATATGCCAGGGCCGCGGCCAACCTGGCCTCCGCCGGATCTCCCAGACCTTTACTTAAATCATCAAGTACGGCGCAACCAGGCAGCGTAATCCCGGTTTTTCCGGAATTAAGCGGTGTAAAACCATCTTCATAATCACCGAAACCAATATCATTCACGCCTTTAAACTGAATAGTAAAATAAGTGGTGCCGCAATTATCCTGCGGATAAAAACCAAAAGGTTTACCACAGGTAGTATCACCAATCAGTATCACTTCAACCCCTATGCCGTTCAGGGAGTTGATTATTGACTCGCTGGCGGAACAGGTGCCCGAACCGCTAATGATGAAGACACGATTAAGTTCCAGTGAAGGCAAGGCTATGCCGGCAGCCAGCGAAAAACCAAGCGCCTGCTTGTAAAAAGGACCGGGCGTTATTGCCTGCATGGTAACGGGATTGGTTGTCGGATGCTTGTCATTAAATTCCAGGGTTTCAAAAACCCTCCCATTGGTGTTGGCATCTCCCGCAATCATGTAGGCAAGTTGCGAGGCAATGGCCAGCAGGCCGCCGCCGTTATAGCGTAAATCCAGCACCAGATCGTTCACTGAGCCATCAAGCAAAGCTTCAAAAACCAGGGCCAATTCTTCTTCAGCCGTAGCCACATGATTGTTGAATACAAGATAACCAACATTGCCGCTGGCTGTATTTTTAATATCATAGCTCAGCACCGGTGAAGTCGTGATACTGGCGGCACTTACTTCATGTTGTGGATAGGTGCCGGTATCCGGATCACCTGAAGCCAGAACACCCAGGGTATGTGTTTCTCCATTGGTTTCAGGTGACAGGGCAGCATTCAGCATGGCAATCTCGGCCGGGCTGGTGGTGTTTACCAGGTCGATACCATCAATTTCCATGATACGCATCCCACGCTGTAAGCCCGAACCAGCCGCCGGAGAAACAGGCTCTACATAGGCTATATACAATTCTCTGGGGGGATCGTTTCTGGCATAAATCAGCTCAGCACCATAACCGAAGGTAACGCCGGACTGGGAAAACTGCTGGTATTCCCCAGTATCCATGGTGCCATGGAATTGATCACGCGGCGCTCCCGATGGAGTAACTGCCGGCGTTTTCAGTAAATCAAAATATGCAAATTTGTCATAAGCGCTATCCGGATCAAGATCAGTAATTTCGTCATACCAGAGATAGGTTTCATTACTCCAGGAGCGTAGCCAGTATTTCTCGGCCAGCTCATTAGCCTGAAAATCGTCATACTGACTGCCACTACGCGGGTTTTCACAGGCGTTGGCAAAAATCTCTGCATCTTCAAAGACACCGGCCTCGAAGATCATAAATGGCAGTACATCATTCAGTGTGGGGTCCTGGTTTGTCACTGCCTGCATTACAGCAGGTGGGCTACTGTTCCCACCTCCACCACCGCAAGCAGTTAATATGGCCGAAGAAAGCAGCAGGAAACCAGATGAAAAGCTTTTTCTTAACATTTTTTATGATCATCCATGATTATCTTTTTAAGCGTCAAAGCAATATATACCATGAATTCAGCATCTGCTAGCATAAACAGGCTAGCGTTTTGATAGAGGAATTATTCAGCATACAGGCTGAACAGATCATGAACACTTTAACCGTTCAAGCAATAATTTATTCAAGATTTCAGGCATGATTAAAGCTGCTTCAGTATTTTTATTTATCCTGATTCTGGTTTCCGGCAATACCTCTGCCCAGGAAGAAGAACTGCCGGGTTATGTGACCCGAAACATCGTGGCTTTTGACCCCGGCGCGCTTTTTTACCGGCTGAAGATTCCCTTTGACTGTGAATTGAGCCGTAATGAAATCAGCGCGGTCATTAACAACGAATTACTTGCCCGACAGATTCAGCCAACCATTCAACTGGAAGATTACCTGAACATCGAAGCCGGTGATGTATTTCTTTATTTTGAAGTCTCATGCATGACCATCGCCACAAGTGAGGATCCCGAGTTTGGCTTTGCATTTAAAATAGATGGAAAATTCGGCAAGGTATTTGCCGATGAGAATGGCACCAAATCAGACTTTCTGCTGGACCACTCCTATGGCCGTGCCGGATCCAATTACGATCGTGACGTCATCCTTGAAGCAGTCAGACAGACTGCCGAATCCATGCTGAGGGATTTTGTGCTGGTTAACAACTTTGCCGGGTAAGAACCATTATCTATCTGTGCTCTTGCCAGGCATGCAATAATGCTCATACCCTAATACTTAACTGACTGTTCATTCTGTTGAAGTAAATTTACTTTATCTGCTTACTTAAATAGCATCTTCAGGTTCAGGTATACCCTTTCAATATTTCTGGAGCGCTTCATGAGAACAATAAGAATAATCCCTGGCCTGTGTTTGCTGGCCCTCATTGCAAAAGCTGTAATAGCAGCAGAACCTGCATCCGTTGAAATAGACAGTGACGATATCGGCGGGATCGTCACTAGTATGAATGGCCCGGAAGCCGGGGTCTGGGTGATTGCTGAAACAGATGAGCTGCCAACCGGATACAGCAAAACCGTAGTGACTGATGGGCAGGGCCGCTATGTCATTCCGGATCTGCCTGATGCCACTTACCAGGTATTTGTACGTGGTTATGGTCTGGTGGATTCTGCCCGGGTGAGCGCCAGACCGGGCCAGCAGCTAGCGCTGGAGGCGACTGTGGCTTCAAGTGAACAAGCCGCTGCTGAATATTATCCTGCCAGTTACTGGAATGCCCTTTTTGCCTTACCGGCTGCTGGTGAATTTCCGATGGCTGGAGCCAGTGTGGCGGATACCCAGGGTGAATGGAAAGCCATCATGCAGGGTTGCATGATCTGCCACCAGATGGGTTCAAAAATCACCCGCGAGATCAACCCCACCATGGGTGAGTTCGATAGCAGTATCGCTGCCTGGGATCGCCGCATCCGCCTTGGCCAGAATGGCCTGCACATGACCGGTATCATGGGGCAGATGGGGCATCAGCGGGCGCTGGAAATGTATGCTGACTGGACTGACCGTATAGCCGCCGGGGAAACCCCGCAAGCACCACCCCGCCCTCAGGGAGAAGAACGTAATGTAGTCATCACACAATGGGATATCGCCAGTCCGATTTCCTTTCTGCACGACATGTATGGCACCGACCCGCGCAACCCCTCTGCTAATGCAAACGGAACGATGATCGCAACCGATTTTAATCTGGGTGTGATGTGGGAACTGGACCCGAATGAACATACCGTGGAGCGCATCGAACTACCACTGGCTCCCGGCGTGGAAGTCGCTGATATGAGTACTTTTTCGCCCCCGAGCATGGAATACCCTTCCCTGTACTGGGGCGATACCCTGGTTGCCCAGGAATGGGGCCGATCAGAAATACAGGGCATCCTGCCGGATGGACGTGCAGTCATCAATCATAGCTTTCGTCCTGCAGCCAACCCAGAGCGTTGCACTTCCGGCAATACCTATGCCGATTTTTTCCCCTTGCAGGGCGCCGGACGCCAGCAATTACTGTATGACGTGAACACCGGCGAATTTGAATTAATTGATACCTGCTTCGGCACGCATCATGCGGCTTTTGCCGAAGATGCGGATGACACGGTCTATCAGGCCGCACTGGGCTTGCGTAATGCCATCGGCTGGTTCAAACCCGGCGTCTGGGATGAGACCGGAGATATTACCGCCGCGCAGGGCTGGTGTCCGGCTTATTACGATATCAACCAGAATGGCACATACGACGAAAACGAAGATGAACTGACCGGCATGAATGGTTACTTCATTTCCTGGAATCCGCTGGACGGTTCGGTCTGGTACGCCTATACCGGCAATGACCCCGGGGCCATGGTGCGTATCCATCCAGGTGAGAATCCACCGTTGACCTGCACCACCGAAGTCTATGAGCCACCCTATTACAATTCCGCTGCGCCTGAGCTGGTCGGGACGCTGCCACGTGGTTCTGCCGTTGACCGTAACGGTATCGTCTGGACCAATCTGGCGGGCAGTGGCCATCTGGCCAGTTTTGATCGTAATCTTTGTGAAATACAGGAAGGTCGGGGGAAACTGGATCCGCAGCATTGCCCGGAGGGCTGGACGCTGTATCCCCTGCCAACTCCCAATATGCGCAATGCCGAAGCCAGCGGCAGTGCCGATTTCACATACAGTAACTGGGTAGATCAGTTCAATATCCTGGGACTTGGCGCTAACCTGCCCTATGTTACCGGCACCAATTCAGATTCCATCATGGCCCTGCGCCCTGAAACGGAAGAATGGTTCGTGATGCGTGTGCCCTACCCGATGGGCTTCTTTGCCCGTTCCATGGGTGGCCGGGTGGATAATCCCTATAGCGGTTGGAAAGGCCGTGCTATCTGGGCGGCAAATGAGGTCCGCAACCCTTGGCATATTGAAGGCGGTCAGGGCATGACCCCGACAGCGGCAAAATTTCAGTTACGCCCGAATCCACTGGCGCATTAAGCACCGGGGGCAAATTTACGCTAAGATCAGCGTCTTATATTGAGGAGAGCAATAATGAAATATTTCACAATTCTGTTGGTACTGTTCGGGGGTGCTATCAGTACACAAATATCGGCGCATCATGGCTACCCGCAGTACAACATGGGGCAGCGAGTCCCCATGCAGGGAACCGTTATTACCTATCGTCTAGGTAATCCGCACACACACATGACCATCAGCGTCATAAATGATGCCGGTGAAGAGGAAGTCTGGGCCGTGGAAACTACCTGGACGCTGCGCGGCATGCGTGCCAGAGGCTTTACGCCAAACCTGCTGCAGGCCGGCGATGAAGTGAATCTGCTTGTCAGTCCTGCTCTGAATGGCGACCGTACTGCAGTCTTCCAGAGTATCGAATTCGAAGACGGCCGCATCCTGCCACCCCCAGAAAATAATTAGAATCAGCAAGGAAACTTAAATGATCAAGAACACTTTTTTCAGAATTTCATTCACGCCATTTTTATTGAGTGCCACTTTCAGTTCCGTTCTGGCTCAGGATTATGACCCACGGGACCTTGCCGGTGTCTGGGGAGAACTACCTACAGGCAGACCTGGTTTCAACTACCAAATGGAAACTCCGCCGCCGCCGCTGACGCAGTGGGGCATGGATAACCTGCGCATGATGGAGGGTATTACCCACGCAGCCGTTGGCGATCGTAATGCTGAATTCACCATTAATGGTGTCCCCACCAACGCCCTTGGCGGGCAATACCCCGGCAAGGATTGTGAGCCGCTGGGCATGCCAGGGAATCTGGATTATGTCGACTTCGGTCCCTTTGAATTTATTTATACCCGCGACGGTGGCCGTATCATCCAGATGATGGAATATCATCGGGAATGGCGTACTTTCTGGCTGGATGAAGAGCATCCTGATGATGTTTTCCCCACCTACATGGGGCATTCCGTAGCCCACTGGGAAGGCAATACCCTGGTGGTCGATACTATCGGTTATAACGGCATGACTCAGTTGACGCAGGGTGTCGGACACCGGCCCAGTGATGCCTTTCATCTGGTCGAGCGCTATACCCGTATCAGCTACGACCGCTTGTTACTGGAAATGACCATGTATGACGAGAAAGCCTGGGGGCCGGATGCTTCCTGGGATGGACTCAGCAAAACCTTTGCCCTCATGCCAGGCGAGCGTCTGCAGGAATTTATCTGCGTACCCAGTGAGTTTGAGGAGTTTGATTCCGCGCTTGAAGAAAGCATGGAATAAAACAGCAGGATTTTCCTGTAATTACTCGGAATTGCCTAGCAGACTGTCGAGTCGTCGTTGCGCCAGATTCCATTCTGGTCTGGCTTCGAGTGCCCGCTGGTAGGAGCTGATTGCTTCCCTGTCATTGTCCAGACGCTCATAGGTCATGCCCAGATTAAGGAAGACTGCATCCGTCTGTGAAATACCAAGTCGCAGAGCACTTTCGTAATCTTCCAGTGCCGATTGGTATTCTCCAGTCATATAGTAGGCATTACCCCGATTGACAAAAACTTCAGCCTGATCGGGCGCCAGTAACAGGGCATTTTCGAAATCATTAAAGGCCGAATCATATTCACGCAGGCGATAAAGCAGAATTCCCCGATTGGTGAAAGTGGCGGCCCTGTCATTGCGGTTGAGCTGGACCTGCTCCAGCGCATAATTGCAGGGCTCAAGCATGCGGCTTGTTACCTGCATACCCGGGCTATCAGTAAATTGCGCATTCTGATAGCAGTTTCGGGCTGATTCATTGCCACCAAGCACAGTCACAGACTGGGCCTGAACTCCGTTTTGCAGAAAGAGAATAAGGCTGCCAAGGATTAAGTATTTTTTAGTAGTGATACGCATAAGCTGGTAGCGCTATGAGCATTCAGAGTCAGGTATACAACGGCAAGCATTCTAAGGCAAGAACATAAGCTGGTTGCTGCCTTGAATAAAAAACTGACCCGGCAACAACATTGCCGGGTCAGAAAAACAGGTCTCAGAGAAACAAATTTCAGTCCTATTACAAAGACCTGGGGAGAGTGACTTCCCTAGAACTCCATATTTAAAGACAGTCCGTATTCACGTGGTCTGGCAATAATCCCCTGGTCTACACCACCTAGCCAGGCGCCAAATCCTCCGATCTGATACCACTCGTCAGTCAGGTTGCGTCCCCACAGTGCAATTGACCAGTTATCATTAGGATCGTAGGTTAATCGACCGCTTAACAGGCCATAAGACTCCTGCAGGGATTGCAGCCTTACGTCCTGAATCGTGACATGCTCTTCGGTCCAGCCATAATCCATTCTGGCTGAAAGAGTCGAACCATTTGCCAGGTTAAAGTCATATCGACCACCTACGGAATACTGTGATTCCGGTGCAAGAGCAAAACTCGAACCCAGAGCCAGAAATTGCGCCTGGCCGATATCAGTATATTCTGTGTCCAGAATGCCGCCGGCAAAGTTAATACTTAGATTAGCCGTCGGCTGCCACAAAATATCAACTTCAAAGCCGTAAATATCAGCTTCACCGACATTCTGCGTCACAATCCGGCCCGGAACGATGGCCTCACCAAACTGCATGTCTTCCCAGGTACCATCAAAATAGGCCATGTTCAGGCGCAGGGTGTTATCCAGTAGCTGCGATCTGAATCCGAGTTCAAATTGCTTAAGGGTTTCTCCTGTATAAGGAATAAATACCTGGCCTCCCATACCATCAGGAATACTGGTCGTGTTCACCCCGCCACCATTGAAGCCTTCAGAATAGGTGGCATAGGTCATGATGTTATCGGACCAGTCATACTGCACAGAAAAACGTGGAGTTGTTGAATCGAATGAGGCAGCACTTTGTGAATTCACCGCCCCTTTCCGGAAGGTATAAATATGCACGGGCGGGGTAGGTATTGGCTCTACCGCATCCCACTGACCGCCATCAAAATCCTCGGTAGTCCTTCGCACCCCGGCAGTGACACTCAGCCTTTCGGTAATATCATAAGACCCTTCCAGGAAAAACGCCCGGTCATCACGATTGTTTTCGCTGACCCAGTTGGTATTCCTTGGGGCAAAATCGTAAAACTGCCAGTCATAACGTCTGCTCAAATTTTCAGTGCTGCTGTCGTAAAAGCCGACAACCCAGTTATAACGATCGTAACTGCCAAGCAACTGCAGCTCGATACTGCTTTCTGAAGTATCGGTAATGGTATTAATTTCAAAAAAGTTCCAGCGAGAACCATCCAGGTCGGCATAATTGAAGTTATCAATTTCCCGGCCACCTAAAATTGCCCGAAAGGTCAGTGTATCCGAGATATCAGTCGTCGATGTCAGGTTCCAGGACGTGGACTCATTTCTCCAGCCGGGACCACTGTAGGTTGATGAATTTCGGTATTCCTTTAACAGGCCAAAGGCATCGCTCTCATCAGTAAATACCAGTCCAGCATTATTGTAATTTATCACCATACCCTGGGTTTCATTCACATTAAAGAGAATATCCGCCTGGGCATATTGTGGAGTTCTGCGGGTATTGGTGACATCAAAGCGCAGCGACCAGTTAGGACTGACATCCCAGACGCTGTCGAAACGAACGACTGTATCGTCTTCATCACCATGATCAATCCCGGTCGCGCCACTTTGCACATAACCGCCTTTTTCCTGGTTATACAAAGTAAATTTGGTTCTGAAGTTCAATGACAGCGGAATATCAATATTGGCCGAGATTCTGCGCTGATCAAAATTACCCATACCGACTTCAACGCGAGCGCCCAACTCATCTCCAGGTGCCCGCGAAACATAAGAGATTGCGCCACCCATGGCATTCTTGCCAAACAGGGTACCCTGCGGACCTTTCAAAACCTCAATGCGCTCCAACTCAACAATATTGGCCAGCGCTCCATTGCTGGAAGTCTGTGCAACACCATCCAGATAAATGGATACTCCGGGCACGCCACGCATATAGAACTGCCCCTGAGTCGGCCCGGTTGTACCGCCACCGCGGATAAATACATTGGGTACCAGGTTATTCAGGTTTTCAATATTCTCAATATTTCTGGCTTGCAGGTCTTCAGCCCCCAAAGCAATGATTGAAATGGGTACATCCTGAATGGCCTCTTCCCTGCGCTGGGCCGTGACCACAATTTCTTCAATCTGGGCCAGCGTTTCCAGTGGCAGACTTGCTGCCATCACCAGACCTACAGCTGCACTGATTTTTTTAATTTTAAAGTCCATTCTTTCGTCCCCCTTGCTTGTCGTTTAGGCTTTTTTAATTATTGTTGTTGTAGCTCATCGATACCACCGACAGGCGGAGCATGCTCCTCAGCCGGTGGAATTCTTGCGGCCAATGACTCTTTTATTTCTTCGTAATTGCGGTCATCAGCCAGGTTGATCCACTCATTGGGATCATTCTGTAAATCATATAATTCTTCATCGCCATTGGCGTAGATGGTGTACCGGTAGCGGTCACCCCTGACAGAAAAGTTGCCGTAATCGCCATAAGTGGTAATCGCCACGTCATCCCAGGATCTGCCCGGTTCTCTTAACAGGGGCACCAGACTCGAACCATCAACATGTCCGGGTCTTTCCAGCCCCGTTAATTCAGCCAGCGTCGCATATATACTCTGGGTGGAAACTGCTTCATGACTGACGGATCCTGGTGTGGTCACACCCGGCGCAACAATAATAAAGGGCACCCTGGTGGTCTCTTCCCAAAGGGTCATCTTGCCCCAGGTATCTTTTTCCCCCAGATGAAAGCCATGATCAGACCATAAAACGATAATTGTGTTATCTGCTCTGCCGCTTCGGTCCAGGGCATCAAGCAACCTGCCGACCATGGCATCTGTGAAGCTGATACTCGCCATGTAGCCCTGGATGGCTTCACGCCATTTTGTCGGCCCCCTTTCCAGTACCCAACTCATGGTTCCCACACCGAGATCAGGTTCGGTGCCGATTAACTCCTGATAAGCCTGCGGCACATCGTTAAGATCATTATCCAGATAAGGCGGGAGCTCGATATTTTCGACGGGATACATATCAAAATATTTTTGCGGGGCATACCAGGGCAGATGCGGTCGGTACAAGCCCGCTGAAATAAATCGTGGGCCGGTATAGGCAGCCTCTATCTGGTCGATCACCCATGACGTTACCTGGCCGTCTCCCATCGCATCATCTGTGGTCAAAGTCGGGAAAAAATCGAAATGTCCGGTACTGATACCGTTTCCTACGGCATCTCCATCGGTTTGGCCCGGTGCTGGATTAACTTCGTCGGGTAATTGTCTGTCAATCGATGGCCAGTAGGCATCCCAGCCGTTTGGATCATTTTGTCCGGTAAAACCGCCAATGCCGTAGGTATGGGCATGAAACAGCTTGCCAGCGCCCAAAGTCAGGTAGTCATTCTGGCGGAAAAAGCCGGGTATCGTGGCTTTGCCCTCAAAAGTCGGGTTAGTCCGCCAGTCGCCAAGCTGGTTATAAACCCCGCTGCTGAATGGGCTCATGCCAGTTAAAATGGCTGTGCGTGTTGGCAGGCAGGCGGCTCCTGGCGTGTGGGCATTGGCAAAAAGCATACCCCTGGAAGCCAGTTCATCAATATTGGGGGTTCTGATCTGGTTGTTTCCGCCCATAACGCCGACCCAGTCAT
The DNA here is from genome assembly GCA_002414385.1 of Gammaproteobacteria bacterium UBA5109. Lineage (GTDB taxonomy): Bacteria > Pseudomonadota > Gammaproteobacteria > Pseudomonadales > Pseudohongiellaceae > UBA5109. The sequence goes on along the minus strand of DHZH01000001.1, from coordinate 355,168 downwards.
TCAGATCATCAATGGCGATAAAAAGCACGTCAGGTCTGTCCTGAGACAGAGCCTGTGGAGTAAAAATGGTGCTAACTGAAAAAACTACTAAGGCCAGTAATTGAACAGTTTTCATAGGAATCCTGTTTTGATTTTATTATTCCCTATCTATTACTAAGACTGACGAGCAGCCAAAATGCGAACCTGAGTCATTAATTTTTATTGTTGGCAAAATTTCAAAATTGTGGTTATTCTGACTACGAGAGTGATGATGGCTGAGATGCAGCGATAGCATCCAGGCAGAAACAAAAATAAAAATAATATGTTTGATTTTACGCAACATCCAGACAAAGAATCTGGGAAACGCAGTGAGGACGAATTAAACAGGCTCGAGCAAGTTGAGGAATTACGTCCTGCTCTGCAAAAATTTCTTGAGCTGAAGGTAAACTCAAACGCTATAGCTATGGACCTGACCCAGGATACTTTTGAGAAATACCTGTCTATTGAAGATAGCAGCAAAATCAAAAATATCAGGTCATATTTATTTACAGTTGCGGCCAATCTGGCAAAAGACAATAACCGCAGAGAAAGAATTTATGTTGTTAATGCAGATAAAAATGAACAACAGCCTGAACCGGAAACAGGAGAGCCAGGTCCCGAAGAATGGCTTTTGTATTCGGACATGCAGGACAAATTTAAAGATACACTGCAATCTTTGCCCAGAAAATGCCGTGAGGTTTTCTACCTGAGACGAATTGAAAATTTATCGAGTCGTGAAATAGCAGAAAAATTTGGCATTTCGCAACGTATGGTACAAAAACATCTGATAAAAGCCATTAAACACTTTCACAAGCATTTATAAAACCTCATGAATCCTCTTCGATATTTTCAAGCTTTGCTGCGTCGGCTCAGACGTAGAAAAATCTCTGATGAAGCTTATGAGTGGTTTGGAATTCTCTATTCAGGTGATTTAACAGACAGGGAATTTGAGCGCTTTCTTGATTGGGCTGAGAAAAACCCGGGCAAGGCAAGTCAATTAAAGCAGCTTGAAATTACCTGGAATAAAATACCCAAATACTCCAGAGAAGAAGAGGCAAATGGAAATTTTATCCCCACATTACAGGAATTAATTTTCTCAAACACCTATGCAAGACTGGTGTCAGGGACTATGGCTGTTCTGGTTCTTGCTGCAATCATTATTTTTTACAATACAGACCGTAGCAGTAATTCGATATTTTTCGAAACAGCCAGGGCTGAAACAAACAGTATCAATCTTGCTGATGGCTCCCTGGTGACCCTGAATGTACTTTCCAGAATCGAAGTAATTTACAGCCCAGATGAAAGGCGTATCCGTTTACTTGAAGGCGAAGCTTACTTCAAGGTTGCTCCTGATAAATCACGTCCCTTTGTAGTGAGCACAGATAATGGAACCGTACAGGCACTGGGGACTGAATTTAATACAAGATTATCAGGAAACGAGAGCTTTAGCGTTACCCTGCTGGAAGGAAGTATCAAGGTTTCGACACAGGAAAGTGGGCAACGCAATAGCGAAGCAGTTCTCGATCAGCCCGGCTTGCAGGCCAGGATAACAAGTAACTCTTTAACAGCCAGGAACAACCCGGTAACAGGTGCTTCCAACCCTATTCAGATTGCAAGTGTGGATGTGAACAATATTATTTCATGGCAGCAGGGAAGACTGGTTTTTGCCGGGGAATCACTCAGTACCGCAATCGATATTATTAACTCACATACCACCCATACGATTCATCTGCAGGCCCCGGAACTGAGTCAAAATCCTGTGTATGGTGTATTTAATACTGGTGACTGGGAAGGCTTCCTCAGCGCAGTGGAATCAAGCTATCCATTACGACATTTTGATGCTGGTCAGGACATAACTGTACTGAGTACAAACTAGGAGGTTTTATCATTTAAATTATCCGGCCCAGCATCCGTTACTATATTCAGATGTCATAATAATGATAAAAATAAAAAGACATACCCAACTACAAATTCTGATTACAGTTATACTTTCTGGAATCAGCATTTTTAGTTTTTCATCAAGGCTTCAGGCAGCATCAAGTGAGCTGATATCTATTAACATCCCTGCTCAGCCCCTTAATGAAGCTTTTATTCAGTTATCACAACATGCAGGAATTCAGTTTTTTTATACAGATGGAAAAATATCAACAATTTTTTCTCCAGCCATTCACGGAGAAATGACTGTTAATGATGCAGTATCGCTATTACTTGCTGAAACAGAATATCTATTTGAATTTACAAACTCAAAGACAATAAGAATCTTTGCAGAAGGCACCGAATCAGAAGCTCCCCCTGCCCTGATTACCCAGCAGCCTGATCCGGAGACGAATTTAACCCAGAACCAGGAATCCCAATCCCGCAGTAGAATTTATGAAATTGTTACAACCAGCCAGCAAAGACTCAATGGCAAGAATTTACAGGACATCCCAATTTCAATAAATGTCCTGCAAAGCAGTGACCTGCAAGCCAGGAATATTACCAATATCCGTCAACTCAATGAGCAATTTCCCAATATTAACATTCGTGGTGGTGGCGTTACTGGAGGCTCGGTAGGGACCTTTGCAATCAGGGGAGTACCAGGTGTAATTCGTTATCTAGACGGTGTAGCACAACCTTCAAATATCGGAGCCCTGATCAATGTACTGGAATTGGAAAGCATTGAAATCCTCAAAGGCCCGCAGGGAACATTATTTGGTAAAAATGCTCTTGGTGGTGCAATTCGTTACACCAGTAGTAAACCTTCCAGTGATTTTTCCAGCAGAGTAAATATCAAGCTTGGCAACTTTAATTACAGGGAATTAAGTGCGAATGTTGATGTGCCGATTTCTGAATCATTATTGACCAAGTTTACAGCTGCCCGCATCAGCAAAGATGGTTATGTGGAAAGCGGCACCCCTGGCGTATTTTATGGGGACGAGGAAGATGCCATTTTTCGTGCCCAGGCAAACTGGCAACCATCCACTGAGTTTGAACTCAACTTCAGTGCCGCTTTCAACAGAAGTACGCCGGAATATTCCCAGGCAAATGTATTGTATGAAGTTTTTGAGAGCCATCCGCAGGTACAGGCCTATAACAATGCAGGCTTGCCCCTGACCGATACAAGTGATGCTTTCGGAAAATCTGAGCAATACCATAACTCATCCAGATACCTGGGTCAGGGCAATATCTGGGATGAGGAAAATTATAATCTTAATTTCTCATGGAATTTCAGCCCGGAGCATTCACTTGTTTTTATTACCGGCCAGCGAGATTTCGAATGGGGGAATTATGCCGACCTCGATGCTTCGCGCTATGCTTACTTTGAACAGTGGCGATTCACATTAGGCAGAGAAAAGAGCTACGAATTACAAATCAGGGGAGTTAACGGAAACCTCGACTGGACCGCCGGCCTCTATCACAGCAGTACACGTTATACAGAAAGACAGGTAGACTGGAAATATGAAGAAATAGGCTCAACACCCAGAAATGAACTGACTCAGACACTAAGCTCTGATCGCGCTGTATTTGCCGAAACAAGCTATGAAATTAATGAACAGCTTTCCACAACTCTTGGCATAAGATACTCCGAAGAAAAGTTTCGGGCCGATCTGTTTAATCCCCTGGAAGCTCGCCCACCCTGGCAGCAGATTACTAATAATACAGAAGCCGGGGGTTTTATTACCGGTAAATCAGATACCCACCGTACAGCAACACCGCGCTATGCCATTCAATATAACTGGTCTGAGGAGATCATGACTTACTTGTCATATACCCAGGGATTTAACGGTGGGGGCATCAATAATGAAATCATCAACAATGAATTGATTCCATTTTATGGTGAGAAACTGAAGCAATATGAACTGGGAATCCGTTCGGATTATTTTGATAACAGACTACGTTTTAACGCCGCTTACTTTATTGGAAACTGGGAAGATATTCAGGTCTTCGAAGTGATTGTTCCCGGTATTTTTACGACCAGAAATGCAGGTGAAGCGCGAATTGAAGGTCTGGATGCAGAAATGATTTTCTCTGTCACTGATAATTTTCGCCTGAACTTTTCTGCAGGCATACTGGATAGCCGCTACATCAATGTCGGCCAGGCAAATACAATTCAGTTAGGTTCATTACTGACGCTGGCTCCGGACAAATCCTTTTATCTGGGCGGCACCTACTTCTGGACACGGCAAAATGGTGACCTGATTGATTTGCATATTGACTATGGCTGGATGGATAAACATGTCAGTGTAAGCGATGAGCGTTTACAGGATATTCAGTCTGCATACGGCTTGCTGAATGCCCAGCTACTCTATACCGGAGCCAGTGAGAAATGGAGTATATCTTTATTTGGCAGCAACCTGACTGATGAGTGGTACCAACTGGGCGGTTTTTCTGCCAGCCTTGCAGGTATAACACAGGGGGTCGTTGCACGGCCCAGAGAATATGGAATCTCACTTAATCTATCCTTCTGAGCGCAGGCCAAAATATCCTGTTTGCTCAATTTAATGTTACCGGCTTTTAATATAAACCCCTAAATACCTGATTTTAGCTGCATAGCAATATGGCTATGGGTATAATCCTTTGCGGTTTAAAATTATTGGCAGATCAAGCGTGTTACTGAAAACGGTTAAAAAAATTCGGGAAGAAGGTCTTATTGTCAGCAGCTCGGGATTCCTGGTTCGAGCCATGCTCAATAAAATCGATTTTTCCCGCCCCCTGAAAATTCTCGAAACCGGTAGTGGCAAAGGTGTTTTTACCCGTGAAATAATCAACAAACTGGCCGACGGTTCAGAACTGCATATTTCAGAAATTAAAACTGAATATAACTGCCATCTAGAGAAGTTAATTGCCCAACATCCGGAAAAACATATCACTTTATATAATGGCTGCGTGACCGATGTTCTTAAAGAGAACAATGAATATGATGTCGTCATCTCTTCCCTGCCTCTACAGAACTTTACCCGCATGAATGATGACAATGAGTTTTTACATCGTATTATTGAAAGTTTCAGAGGCTGTCTCAAGGATGGCGGGACATATCTGCAATATCAGTATTTCATGAGCAATAAACGCGACATTGAACTTATTTTCGGCAAGAATATGGATGAAATCAGTTTTGTCCCCCTGAATATCCTGCCGGCCTTTATCTACAACATGACCAAATTGCCGGCGCCTTGTGAGCAACAAGAAGCTTGAAAAATTTGAAACGATAAATTTTTTCGGCCTCTACACCTGGCTTATTGTTATTACGGTATGCCTGTCCTTTTACTTTCTTCGGCCAGAACTTTTTGAACCGCAACGCTTGCGAGCTTTTTTTGACGCCAATCTGCTCTCTGGTCTGACAATTTATTTTATTATTTCCACCCTGCGTGGATTTACGCTGATTCCATCAACACCGATTGTACTGGCCGGAATTCTGGTCTTCCCTCCCCTGCCGCTGTTTCTGGTAAACCAACTGGCAGTCTATAGCTCTTCAGCAATTGTCTATTACATGGCCAGTTATCTGCGCTTCGACCGCTTCTTTCACGAACACTATGACAGGCAGGTAAAACAGCTGACCAGATTGCTGCATAAAAAGGAAATGCCGGTAATCGCTGCCTGGGGCTTCACGCCTTTCGTCCCGAGTGACCTGATCGTCTATGTCTGCGGGGTATTGCGCATCAGTGTCGTTAAAACCCTGATTGGCATTTCTATCGGCGAGGGGGTTATCTGTGCCATCTATATCTTTGGTGGTTCCTACAGCCTGGATGCCATGATCGATTATTTTGCCATTTAATCACCGCTTTCAATGGCGCCAAGAATGTATTCCAGTGCGGCATCCCGGCCTGCAAAATAATCTACAGCTGTTACGGTGACAGGTACATCAGGAGCGATCCATTGCCTTTCATCACCCGGGTTTGAATCCTGCCAGTAGCGGGTTGAAATACTGCCCCTGATACGACTGTAGGGAAGTAAAAGACTGGTCTCCTCTCCGGTGAAATTCGGACTGGAAGCACTGGGTTTTCCGACAAAAACTGCATCAGTCCAGTGCTCAATGTGATTGATAAAATTTTGCGCTGCAGAGAAAGTGTTTCTGCCGGTAATGATGTAGGTTTTATGATCTGGAACCTGATCGAAGGCAATTATGGCCTCGACCAGCGGAGTGAAAAGTGAATTATTTCCTCCATTGTTATGGCGAACATCCACTATCAGGTGCTCAATATTATTACTCTCAAGGTTTTGTGACAGTAGTTCTGAAAACCCGGCAATATTCTGCTGTTCACTGTCCCTGACCTGATTAAATTGAAAATACAGGGTGTTGCTTTCAGGGAAGATTTCCATCCAGTAATTTGTATCTACGTCACTCAGGTATAGCGGCACATCGCCTGTCATGGCCGGCGATACGCGCAATTTTCGCGGGATGTCATAATCTCCGCTTTGAATTTCCACTGTTTGAATAGCCCCGCTGAGCGTCCTTAAAGTTAAGGTAATATTTTCAATACTTTCGCTGGCCCCTACAGCATTAAGTAACTCAGCGCGGCCAAGATAAAACTGCGGCCCCATCCAGCGCCAGGTCATGGTATTGTCTACACCTCTGAACTCTGACAGGCGAGCCATCACTTCAGTCACAAGCAGGTCTTCGACCTGCAGTACTTCACTACCTGCATAAATTTCATTGCCATCGAGCCCATCTACAATATACATCCCGTCATCAAACCAGAAAAACTTCAGCGGTAAAGATGCCAGCGTTATTTCCAGCGGCGAATCACCATCCGGCGTGTATATGGCCGAATGACCATCATCCAGGATTGCTACCAGTTTCATCACCTCAAGATAAAACTGCTGACCAGTGATATCAGGGATTCTCTCACGAAGGTTTTCCACGGCACCCAGAAACTCATCTGAAAAAGCCGGACGCTCAGGTGCGGCATGCATACGCTGGGCTTCTTCAATCAGATAGTCCAGGTCATATTCCAGGCCCTCATTCCTGTTCATTGATTCCGCGTTAGCTATGACTCCGGATAACTGCAGAAAAGCAGGGATGCTTCTTAGTGAGCTGAATGCTGGATCATCGTAGATGGATGGTCTGTCATCCAGACGCTTTGCCAGGGATATTTCCAGCCAAGCCAGGGCTTCGTCCTGCTGCCCCAGCAAGGCAGATAACTGAGCCAGCCGATAAGCCATTGATGCCGGTTCACGGTAGCCCGCCTCATAGGCTGCAGCTCCGGCCTGTAATGCCGCTGCATAATTATCATTCCATTGATACCCCAGTGACAGGCGATAGAGGACTTCGGCATCATCAGGAATCAAGTTACTCAGTTCCTCATACAGTGCAACAACCTGCTCGCTGTTTCTTTGTTGAAAAGCAGATTCCGCCTGATTTTTAAGGCCTATAAAGTCAATAAGCTCCTGTTGCTGGCCATTCGCCACTAATGAACAGAACAAGAACATTAAGCAGATAAGTTTTTTCATCAATACCTCCCTTCTGGTTTATTCTATACCCCAGCAAGACATATGCCATAATTTTAAGTTATTAAATATCAATAACTTATTGAGAAATTTGAAACTTCTTACTGCTCAAGCAACCATAGGTTTGGTGAATTTCACCAACACCCGGTACGACACTTTTTCAAGTCCGGAACTTCAAATTTCACCAATATTCATTCAGCCTGTGTTCAGTTTGGGAGAGTATTCTTATCTATGGGGATAAAAAAGGCAGTTTAATTTTTATGCCTTCAGGCCTCATGGAGGTCAACATGAATAGATTCTTGCCAGGTTCAAAAGGCGGAACCCTGCTGCTTTCAACATGGCTCCTGTTGACTGCAGCAGGCTGTTCCACCATTAACGACCCGCTCGCCTTTGTCGAAGACAACAGTACTTTACCTGCGCTACCCGAATTGTTTGGTGAAAAACCGGCAATCACGGCACTGGGTGATATTCATCAACTGACTCAAGCCCAGCAGGATGAGTTTACTGATTACTTTAATGCGCCTGCCAACCGCGATGTCGATCCACACATGCGTCTGGCCAACTACTTGTTAAATGATACAGATAACTTTCTTTATGAAAGCCGCACATATACCGCAAGTGAGGCGCTGGCGATGAACCGGGGAAATTGCATGTCGCTGGCCGTGGTAACCACAGCCCTGGCCCGACTCGCCGAACTGGAAATTGAGTACCAGTTGATTGACTCAACACCGGTTTATGAAGTGAAAGACTCGGTTGCCAACAAGGGCGTACATATCCGCAGTCTGATCTATAAACCGGATGACATGAGCGATACCCGGCGCTCGGGAATACAGATTGATTATTTCCCTTCAGAGAACGGCCGCTTTGTCGGCAACGTAAACTTTGACCAGTATGTTGCGCTTTACTACCGTAATATTGCTGCCCGGGCGATCAGCGAAGAAGACTATAATCTGGCCTACTGGTATACCCGGGAATCGATGATTTACGATGCCCTTAGCCCGGATGCACTGAATATGCTGGCAGTCACCTACAAACGTATTGGTGAACTGGAAAAGGCAGAAGAAATTTACCGTTATGGAATTTCCCAGGCTGAAGAAAAACTGACGCTGTTAAAAAATTATCACATTCTGTTAACGGAATCCGGCAGAGAGGAAGAAGCAGAAGCTGTAAACAACAGGCTTGCCAGTATGCATGACCCCAGCCCGGTGCACTGGTTTAATGTTGCCCGCTATTCCTATAACGAAGAAGATTTCGACGATGCCATTGTGTACTACAACCGGGCCATTGAAATAGCGCCCTACCTGCACGAAGCCCATCTGGGCATTGCCTTGAGTTACTATCGTCTGGGAAGAATTGAGCAGGCCGAGCAGGCTTTCAACAGGGCAATTAACAATGTGAATGATGTCGTGACCCGGGACCGTTACGAAAGCAAACTGCAGGCATTGCATGGAAGTATCTAGGGACAGTCAGCTGACTCACTTGAATTGGAGCTAATCAGCCTCCACCAGGGGTGCACTAAACTCTGAATCAGTGCTTCTCTTCTATTTTTTTGAATTGAAGTGTGTGTTAAGAGATTCCTGGCGCTCAGCCCAGTCAAACAGAAACTCCAGAAATACCTTGAGCTTGGAACTGACCCACTGCCTGCTGGGATAAATGGCATAGAGATAAATCGGGTCCAGCACAATTTCCGGAAAGATGCGTACTACCTTGCAGCTATCCAGCTCTTTTTTAATTGCTCCTACTGGCAAAATACCAACCCCCAGGCCAGCTTCTATCGCCTTGACGGAGCCTTCAATATCATTGATGACAATGCGGTTTTTGACCTGTGACAGGTCATCACAGATATTTTTGGGCAAAAGATCTCCAGCAACATAAGCATACAAAGTGATAAAACGATGTTCCGCAAGCTGTTTAAAATCGCTCAGGTTTTTGTGCGTTTTGGCATATTCCCTGGAAACAAAAAGACCGTTCTCTACCGAAAAAAGCAGACGGCCAACAAGGCTTGAATCTTTCAGGTTTGATCGCGATACCCGAATGGCCATATCAAAACGTTCCTTGACGACATCAACCGAACGACTGCTAAGCAGAATTTCCATATCGATAAGGGGATATTCTTTCATGAAGGAATTGAACAGATCGTCAAACAAAATTCGCCCAAGCCCTTCCGGTGTGCTGATGCGCAACAGTCCTTTGGGCTCATTATTCATGGACTGCACAAACTCTTCCGCTTCCACTGCTGTTTGCACAACTTTCTGGCAATAACCATAGAAGCCTTCACCGGCTTCAGTAAGCGCCACAGTTTGGGTGGTACGATTCAACAGGCGGGTACCAAGCCTTTCTTCAAGCTCGGCAATATTACTGCTGACAGTGGATTTTTCGACTCCAAGTTCCTGGGCTGCACGGGTAAAACTCTGTAATTCAGCAACTTTGGAAAATATGAGTAGCTTGTTCAGGTCCATAAATGCTTATTGTTCTTCAAAGCGAACATACTATTGATTTTACCCATCATTGTAATTGACTCAAACTGGATAGAGAATGATTTGTTGTATATTAATCAAGAAACGCCATGCCGGAGACAAGGGAGTCATGATTAAACGCAGAACCACACTGAAAATAGGCCTTTCAGGGGCATTGGCCTCCGCTTTTCCCCTCCAGTCCTTCGCCGCCAGCAAACAGGCTGCTGCCAGAACCGATTTAACTGACCTGAAGGTGCTATACAACAGTAATTACGCGGAAAGCCGAAACCTGGCTGCTTCCATGCATCAGCAACAGATTCAGCTGGAAGATATGGCAGAGGATCTGGCTGCCCTCTGGTATGGCAAGCTGAAACCCGAACTGGCACAGCGCCCGGGCATACTTTTTGGCCTTGGCGATCGGGTTGATCTGTTCTGTATCGAGGAACTGGCCCGTGACTTTGGCATGAAAACTGTTTTCCGGCTTGAACATCTATTCAATGCTGATGGCAGTGTGATACACCTGAACATAAAAGGACAAACGGACAAAGATGTCGACAGACTGTTAACAACTGTTCCCGGCTTCGGCTACCACCTTACTGAACTGGTACCGCTGGCTTTGCAAAATTCGCAGCAGTCAATTGATGCACACAAACGCACCGGCCCGTTCCCCATGCAGGGTAAATCTTCACTGGTCAGCTGGATGATCAGTTAGCACAAAAACTAGAGGTATCAACCATGGCACTCCCTCCCAATCTAAGTCAAAGTGAATTCGACGCCGCACTTGCCGAATTCCGTAATGCGGTCGGCAACGACTGGGTTTTCAGCTCTGATGAAGACGTAGCGCTCTACCGCGACTCCTATTCGATTTACTGGGGCGAAGAAGAAGAAAGAATCGCTTCAGCGGCTGTTGCTCCCGCCAATGTTGAGGAAGTACAGCAAATCGTCCGTATCGCCAATCGCTACAGTATCCCTGTATATCCGATTTCAACAGGTCGTAACCTCACATACGGCGGTGCTGCACCGACTCTCACCGGCTCTGTGGTAATCGATCTGAAACGCATGAATCGCATCATCGAAGTCAATGACAAGCGTAACTATGCCCTGGTAGAGCCAGGCGTTTCCTATTTCGATTTATTCAACTATATTCGCGAAAACAACCTGAATGTCATGATTGATGTCCCTGATCCAGGCTGGGGCAGCCCGATGGGTAACAGCCTTGACCATGGTGTCGGCTATACTTTCGGTCCCTACCGCGACCATTTCGGTTCACATATCGGGCTGGAGATCGTCAGTGCCGAAGGTGAGCTGATCCGCACTGGTGCAGGGGCTATTCCAGGTTCTGATGCCTGGCAGGATTTTCATTACGGAGTTGGTCCTTCAATTGACGGCCTGTTTGCCCAGTCCAATTTCGGTATCGTCACCAAAATGGGCGTCAAGCTGATGCCGATGCCGGAAGCCTTCAAGAATGTCACCATTACTGTTCCGCGTTATCAGGATTTCCAGGCCTTGATAGACGAAGTCAATTATCTGGAAGATTCATACCTGGTTGGCATGCCTTTTTATAACAGCCCTGCCGGTGGTGGATTGTTTGATCCGGCCCCAATGGGAGAGCTGATGCAAAACGGTTGGCCCAGCCTTGACCAACTTGAAGCTTTTGTTAGAGCCCAAGGCAGACCGGCCTGGTCGGTTTCGTTTCACCTGTATGGTCCGCAGGAAATCGTCCAGGGAACCTGGACAGCAATACAGCGACGATTCCGGGATAAAATTACAGGTGTCGCCTTCGAGGAAGAGGAGCTGCACAATTTGCCCATTCCTGAAGAAGATATTCCTGCCCTGCCGGATAAAGCCTTTTTAGGCATTCCAAACCTGGAAATTTTCCATATCGTCAACAGAAACCCGATTAACCGGAATGACCCGCCTGATGGTCATGCCGACATGTTTACCATGGCTCCCAGAACGGCTGAAGGAGCGCATACGGCAGCGCGGGTTCTGGCAGAGGCCTATCAGGAAATGGGTTTTCCGCCAGCAACAGGTCCTTTCTCAACGCCAATAACCTTTTATTCAAGAGCTTTTGTAATAGCAGTGTTGATACCGACCTGGAGAGATGCCGCAAAGAACGAAGCATCCCGGGCCTTGTATGCCCATTGCCTGGACAAAATTGCCGAAGTCGGCATGGGCACCTACCGGACAGCGCCAGCCTTTCAGGACCTCGCTGTGAGCAAGTACAACTTTAATGATGGATCCCTGCTGAAATTCCAGGAAAAGCTGAAAGACAGCATTGATCCAAACGGTATTATCTCCCCGGGACGTTACGGTATCTGGCCAGCCAATATGAGGAATAATCGCGGATGAAACAGTTAACGATTTTTTGTGTAGTACTCGCTTCCCTGCTTGGCACCGCCCAGGCCCAGGAACTCAGCCCAGCCCAGGTAAATGGCAAAGCGGTATTCGATAAATGGTGCGAACCCTGCCATGGTAGAGTCGCCGGTGGGGTCTTCGGCGGCCTTGGCACCAATGCCTTGCCAGGTACTTCAGCCCTTGCCGTAAAATACAATGGGGATTTACCGCCGGTGCTGGAAGACCGCACTGACCTGGCTCCTATCTACATTCGTACTGTGGTACGCAATGGCTTGTTCGGCATGCCGATTACCCGTAAAACGGAAGTCAGTGAATCCGATCTGGATGACATTATTGCCTACCTGACTCGCGCACGCTGAATTCGGGCCTGGCACTGACAAACTGATTTTTCCTTTCCCGGCCAGGCTTAATTCCTGATTAAGCTTGGCTGCTCTATGCTGACTGAATACAATACCTGCAGATTCACAGCCTGCGGACCCGGCTGATGCCCGAGCTCCTGAGCAGACACATGAAAAGCACAACAGCATTACGAATTATGGCCCTGAGCTTTTGTTCAGTGCTATTGAATGCCTGTGGTGGCGGTGGTGGCGGATCAGGCTCGATCAGCATCAATGCAGCGTCGAGCGGCTTTTCCCTGCAGGGCAACATTAGCATTAGCGCCGGCAGCCTGGTTGACAGTGATATCAATAACGACGCCAGTCAGAACATCTCCAACAACACCCCTCAGGAAGCCCAGCAATTACCCAGCTTTGCCGTGCTTGGCGGTTACGTCAATGAGGCCATGGAAGGGGAAGCAGGCCCCCTGTTTACCGAGGGAGACCCGGTCGATTACTTCAGTATCTATCTGTATGAAGGGCAGTCCATCGTGCTGGATATCCACGATGCTGACAATGCTGACCTGGATTTATTTCTGCTTAATGCCAATGGCCAGATTGTACTGGACTCTTCCCTTTCACTTGATGCCATTGAAACCCTGAGCGCGCCCTTCGAAGGTGATTTTCAGGTGCTGGTTGAAGCCTTCAGCGGTGCTTCAAATTACACCCTGCGTACCGAGCAGACCATGAACATCAGTACCACAGGGTACCGGCTGAGCGATGCCTTCGTCCCCAACGAAATGATTGTCCGTTATCGTGACCCGCAGCAGTATTCACAACAACAAAATAATCCCCAATCCTGGTTACAGCGCCTCGAATTACGCCGCATGGCTGGCGAGGCCGAGCGTCCTCTGCGGCTGGGCATGGGGCGCCGCAGCCTGCCTCAATATCAGGACCAGACGGCCGATTCAACGGTAAGGGCGCGAATGCAAAACAATCAGCTTGGCTTTACCAGTCAAGCGACTGCAGCCAAATTCAATACCCTCATGGCGATCAAACTCATGCAGGGCGATAGTGCCATTCAGTATGCCGAGCCCAACCTGCTGATCCAGTCGGCAGCCATTCCCAATGATGCCCGCTACGCAGAGCAGTGGAGCCTGCCCCTGCTGGATCTTCCGGAAGCCTGGGAAGTGACAACTGGCAGCACTGAAGTGATTGTTGCTGTTATTGATTCGGGCATCCTGTCTCAGCATCCGGATATCAGCAGCAATCTGGTGCCGGGATATGATTTCATTGAAGACCCTGATAATGCCCTGGATGGCAATGGCCTGGACAGCAACCCGGAAGATCTGGGCTCTTCCTATCACGGTACCCATGTGGCCGGCATCATTGCTGCTGTCAGTAATAATACGATTGGCGTCAGTGGCATTGGCTGGAATACGGGCATCATGCCCCTGCGGGTGCTGGGTGATTCCGGCGGAAATTTATACGATGCCATGCAGGCTGTGCGCTATGCCGCAGGCCTGAGTAACGATTCCGGCCTGCTGCCGGTTCAGCCGGCTGACATTATCAACCTGAGCATCGGTGGCAATGGTTTCTGTCCGGAAAATTACCGTGAAACCCTGTCAGAAGTCAGGGCACAGGATATCCTGGTTGTTGCGGCAGCAGGAAACGGTGGTGACAGCTCCAACCGATTTATTCCGGCAAACTGTAACGATATATTCGCCGTCAGTGCCCTGAACCTGAACCAGGAGCTGGCAGACTACTCCAATTACGGCAATGCCATTGATCTGGCGGCACCGGGTGGTGATGATGTTGATCTGGACAATAACGGCATCACTGACGGCATACTGTCTTTGTCCGCCAGCTCCGGCGGAACCGGCCTGACTTACAATTATTCCTATCGTTTCGGCACATCCATGGCTGCCCCTCATGTCAGTGGCGTGTTTGCCTTGATGCTCGCCGTCAATCCGCAATTAAGCGTCAATGATATCGAACAGATGCTGCTTGCCGGTCTGCTGACCGATGATCTCGGAATTGCCGGCGCTGACAGTCAGTATGGTCACGGCATGATCAATGCTGGCAAGGCCCTCAATGCAGCGCTGGACAGTCTTGTTAATCCGCCTGCCCTGAATTCATACCTGAGTTCATCCATTTCGGCTTTTGAATTCAGGCCGGCACTGACTCAGACAGAATTTGAAACCCGCACGGTCGGGAATGATCCGGTGACCATCCTGGATACTGTTTATGACGCCGACTGGCTGAACCTGACACAGCTTGAATCCGGCGCTGTCGATACCTGGCAATTAAGCGTTGATCGCAGCGGCCTTGCTGCCGGCCTGTATGAAGATACCCTAAGCTTTGTCTCCAACAGCAACTCCCTGAATATCGATATAGTGCTGCAGGTGAATGAACCACAGCAGGTATATGAAATGGGCCCCCTGTTGATCAGCCTGCTGGACAGTGAAAGCAGTACCATCCAGCAACAGATCAGGATCAGCAGCAGCGCAGGAAGTTACCAGTTCAATTTCAACAACCTTGAAGCTGGTTCCTATTTTCTTACTGCCAGTTCTGACCTGAACGGCAATAATCTCTCGGATGCCGGTGATGCCTCAGCTGAAACTTCAAGCTTTACTCTGGATGAGGATACAGTGCTATCAGCGCTGGAACTGGAATGGGACAGCGTTCTGCTCAGTACCCCCTGAATTCAGGCTTATTGTGCCGCCTGAACTCCAGTGACCCTGACCCGCAAGAGATTGGATGTTATCTGCACACCCTCCGGAAACCTCAATCCAGTATTCAGGTTCACTGACTGATTGGCGCCCAGAGAATTAACCCGCAGGTCTCGCAGTTCAAGCTCCCCGTCAATTGCCGCGGTAAATTCAATCTGAATATTAGTAACTGGAATACCGGCTTGATTACTGACGCGTGCTCGCACCCTGCCCTGATCATCAGTAAAGGTCTGCACCTGAACATAGTTACCGGGATTGTCCACCAGATCCAGCCGGGTAAACGCAAGTGCCGCTTCAGTGGCAGCTGCCCCGCCACCGCCGGCAGCCGTCTGGAAATACTGCTTGGCCTGGTTGCGGTTATTATTATTTAGAGCAATTTTGCCCAGCTCATTCATGGCCGTCGAGGTTGGCAGTAATTCCGTGCTGCGTTCCAGGTCCTGCCGGGCGCGGTTCTGATCACCAAGTCTGGAATAAGCCACGCCACGCCCCAGATAGTAATCAAAATACTGCGCATCTTTCAGGATCGCTTCACTGTAGCTTGCAATGGCCTCCCTGTAATCTTCCTGATACAGCTGAATATCGGCTTTCAGCCCCGAGAAACGCGCTTCATTGGGGACCAGGGAGATAGCCTGATTCAGGTTAAGCATGGCAATATCCAGATCATCATCGGCAATCGCGCGCTGCGCTTCATCAAACAGCCCGTAGGCCTCCTGATCAGCGCGCAGTCTTGCCAGCGCCTGCTGATAGCGGGCTTCGCCCAGTTCCAGGTCAACTCCGGCATAAAGCGGCATGATTTCATCCACCAGTGCCTGATTATTGGCTACCCGCTCTTCAGAGGGCGGGTGACTGGCAAACAGACCGTCAATCCAGCTGCTGTCACGCCCTTCCGAGAGACGCACAAAAGTTTCCTGCAGACTGACTGCAGCCCGCGGATCATATCCGGCCTGCACCATATACTGAATGCCGTAGTAATCCGCTTCACGCTCGGCATCGCGCCCATAACGCTGACTGATTAGCTGCGCACCGAGTTGCCCGGCACCGACAATATAATCCGAATAGGCCATCTCCTGGCTGGCAATGGCACCGACTGTCAGCACCCCCTGCAGTAACTGTCCGCGGCTCATGGCTGTCGCACCATGCCGAGCAGCAGCATGCACTACCTCATGTCCGAGGACGGCTGCCAGTTCGGCTTCATTATCAAGCTCCATCAGCAATCCCCGGTTGACCGCAATCTTTCCGCCCGGCAAAGCCCAGGCATTGGGAACCGAATTATTCAGTACCACGAACTCATAGGGCAGCACATAATCCCGTTTGGCCTGATCGGCCAGGCGCTGGCCGACTTCATTAACATAGCGTGTCAACTCAAAATCAACCGTATACTGTCCGCCCTGACTTTGCTGGGCCGGCCCGTACTGCTCATTGCCAATGGCTATTTCATCCTGACGCGATAACAGGGAAAACTGGCTTTCGCCGGTTACAGGGTTTACCGCACAAGATACTGAAATTAAAGAGAAAAATACTATCAGGAATATTGTATAAATCTGCTTCATCGTTACTTACCTGTCGAAAACTTGGTCCATTATGGCTTATACAAAATATCGAATCACCAGCCACAAGCCAGCCAGCGCCGATAAAAAAAGAATAATACGCTTGAACCAGACTTGCGAGATCCAGTTCAAAAAAATGCGTCCGAAAATCGCCCCGGCATAGACCAGTGGAATGGTTACCGCGATTGACGGGAAATAGGCCGGGGTGAACAGGTCCTGATAATAAAACAGCGGAACCTTGATCGAATTGATCGTCAGGAAAAAGATACTGCTGGTACCAACAAAGGCTTTTTTATCCAGTTTCAGCAAGAGGAAATACAGCGCCATCACCGGCCCTGCAGCATTACCGATGGTGGTCGAAACGCCGGCAAATATCCCGGAACCGAAGCGTACGCTGCGCGGATAATGAAAAGCCCATTCGGTCATTTGCGGCCGGAAAGGTTCAAGCCCCACCAGCACCATGATCATCAAGCCAATTACCAGACCAAGGTTACTGTTATCGAGAAAGCTTAGCAGTACTCCCCCGATCACAATTCCGAACACGGTCGGTGGCAGCATTTTCCTGTATTCATTGAAATGTGCCAGTCGCCAGTAAAAACTCACCGCTACCAGATCCCCGGCCAGCAGGTAAATCAGAATGATTCCCAGCGCTTCCCGGGGTGTAAATACCAGAACGATAACCGCTGAGACCAGCATACCCAGTGCCGGTACACCGGCTTTGACAAAACCGATGGCAAATGCAACAGCGCACAACAGCAGTAAATATTCGGGTGACAAAAAAGACACCGGTAACTCCCTGACCCGGAAAAAACGCTATTCTACCGGAGCCACCTGGCAGGTTGAAACTTTCACAATGTTTTCTTAATAAACAGGCCCGCTGCAGGCGGTTTTGCTTCATATTAGCCAGCTCGTATAATGCCTGCACATAATTAAAGCGGAAATCACCTCTTGCCAGGACAATTCACATCAATTCCAAGGCTGCTTATCCTCAGTAGCGTGTGTCTCTACGCCCCTGCCTCACAGGCCTGGGAATGGCAGACTTTCTGGTTTAATACTGATCAGCTGGGTGAACAGGCCTTCGACCGGCAGCAGTTTCAGCAAGCCGTAAATCAGTTTGAAAACCCGGCATGGCGAGCCGCTGCCAACTACCGTCAGGGTAATTTCGAAGCGGCACTGACCGATCTGGCAGAACTTAATGATACCCAGTCACTTTATAACCGGGCTAACGCCCTGGCACAGCTATACCGGCTCAGTGAAGCCATCGAAACCTATCGTCAGGTACTCGACCGTGTACCGGACCATGAAGAAGCGGCACATAATATGGCGCTTGTTGCCGAAGTGCTGGCCAGCATGACGGACGACCCGGGTTCGGAGTTTGACCTGGAACGGCAAGAAGGCGAGGAAGCCGACACTCCGAATGATGAAGAGCAGGAAGAAATAACCGCAGCCACCAACGGCCAGGAAAACGAACAGAACCAGGAAGATACTTCCGAGCGCCTGAGCCAACAGGAATCCCAGGATGCCGATGGCAATACCGGCAACAGCCAGTTACAGGACCCCGAAAGTGCCGAGGAACAGGAATTCTCGGCAGCCCTGGAACAGGAGCTGACACTGCAACAATGGCTGGGCAGGATTCAGGATGAACCGGGAACCCTGCTGAAAAACAAATTCCGCATGCAAAAACGCACGGAAGACAGTCTTGCCCCACTACTCTTTCAGGAAAGCAACCAGCAGTTATGGTAAGAATCCTGCTGACATTTATTCTTGGCTATTGTCCGGCCCTGCTGCTGGCACAAAGTGCGACTGAAAATAATGAAGTCTTCATTGTGACTTCAATTAACAAAGAGCAGGCCTACGTTCAGGAAGAAGTCATATTCAGTATCAAGCTGTATTACACTCTGTCATTTGAGCGCGGGGCTGCATTTTCCCGACCGGAAATGTCGGAAGCTGCAGTCAGCCGGCTTGGTGAAAGTCTGGAATACACGGAAACCATTGATGGAGTGACTTATGCCGTCAATGAAAACCGCTTTGTTATCTTTCCGCAAAACAGTGGCGAATTTACCATCGAGCCAATTCGCTTTCGGGCCTATACCCAGACCCGCTCCTCGCGTGACAATCCCAATCTGAGGACCACAGAAACCCGTGACCTGGTTGAACTGGAAAGTAATTCCCTGCAACTGGATGTGTTGCCGGTACCTTCGGGCTTTCCCTCACCAAACTGGTTGCCAAGTTCTGCTATCACCATCAGTGAAACCTTCGGTGAACCACTGGCTTCAATGAAGCTGGGTGACTCGCTGGTCAGGACCATACACATCAAGGCAGAGAACCTGTTTTCTTCCATGCTGCTGAATCTTGATTTCATTTCAGAAAGCAGTCTGCGCCAGTATGCCACGGCACCTGAACAGGTCGATATCCGCGAAAATCACGGTACCCGCTCGGAGCACATACAGAACATTACCCTGGTTGCCACCCGGGCTGGCCAGATAACCCTGCCGGCTATTGAAATCCCCTGGTGGAATACGACAACAGACTCGCTTGAATATGCAAGCCTGCCGGCCCGTACTGTGGATATTCTGGACGCTGATGGTCAGCGTCTGGAACCTGAACCGCAGGTACAAACGCCGGAGGAAAGCCCGGGCCTGTTGCCGGGAATCAATCTGAGTCTGGTAATTTTTGTTGGCATGCTGATACTGGTGTCTTCGCTGTTTTTTGCCCCTGTCCTGATGCTGCTGGGTCAGAAGCTGCAGCGACTTGTTACCCGTCTCAGCAACAGGGGCTGGATACAGCGCAGCCCTGCTCAAAAGCAATTGCTATCCATCAGGGAAGCTTATGCCCACCTCAAGACTGCCTGCGAAAAACGACAGTTAAAAACCCTTGCTGAACAGACCCTGCTTTGGGGTCAGGCTTATTATGAGAATAAAAATCTCTACAGTCTGGACCGTCTGAAAAGTGTTTTTAAAGATGACGAATTGCAGGGCTATCTGACCCGGATGCAATCCTGCCTTTACGGAGATAAAGCAGCTGACTTTGAATACGACGCTTTTCTCAAGCGGATTACCCACTTGCATCGTCTGCGCAAACAAAGCCTGAAACAGCAAATAAGGGTGGAGTTACCACCGCTTTACCATAATTAATAGCAACAATCTGTCACTTTCCAGCCAGGCTGATTTTGTTGAATAACTCTCCAGCACTGTATATGTTGTATCTATCCTTTCTCCATGGAATGACAGCATGCCACTTCAGGAAATTGTCGAGTATGACAGTGAAAACGCCATACTTTATGCCCGCTATATCGGTGATGTGGTACTGGATGACATATATGCGTCGCAGGAAGCCCAGGCACGGGCAATTAAAAAGTATAATTGCAACAGGATCCTGATTGATGCCAGGAATACCAACATTCTGATTTCGACAATTGAATATTCCTATATCGCAGACTTATCCAGAAAAAATTACTCCAAGCGTGGCATCGATGTCAGAAACCTGCTTCGGGCATTTCTGGTGGACGAGCTTTCAGAAAACCTCGAATTTTTTGAAACCGTTACTTTCAATCAGGGGCTTAATATAAGAGTCTGCACGGATAAAGCTGAAGCCATTCAATGGCTTTTATCCACGAGGGTTCACGAAGAAATAAATCACACTCAATCCTGATGGCCGGCTTAGGGCAATTTAGCGACTTACTTCAATGTCAGTTCAGCCAGCAAGCCGCTATGATCAGACATGCGTCGCCAATTGCCGCCTTCCAGCATCTGGCTTTGTACAACTTCAAATCCGCGTGAATAGATTCTGTCCATGGCCAGAGCAGGAAAAAATGCCGGATAGGTTTTAGGCAGAACACCCTGCGATTCCAGGTAAGATTCTTTCAGCCCCAGAGTTTCCACCAGCAGTTTGTGTGAACGATGACGCCAGTCATTAAAGTCACCTGCCAGGATCAGCGGCTCCGAAGGGGGAATATTATTTTTGACATAATCGATCAAACGCTGGATTTGCAGTTTGCGTTCCCGTTCAAACAAACCCAGATGTACGCAGAGCAGGTTTATCTTGTCTGAGTTTTTGCCATGCAGAATTCCGCGTCGTGAAAATGACAGACAGGATATATTGATGTTACGCCAGTCGATAAAGGGTTTTTCGCTTAAAATTGCATTGCCGTGATGTCCGTGCTGGTATATGGCATTCTTGCCGTAGGCAAAATGATCCCAGACCGAGTCAGCCAGGTATTCCATCTGGTTAATTTCCGGCCAGTCAGTAATGCGTTTTTCGTGGCGCGTATTTTCACCAACGACTTCCTGTAAAAACACCACATTGGCCTGGCTCTCACGCAGGCTCTCACGTATTTTCTCCAGAGTAAATTTTCGATTACTGATGGAAAAGCCTTTATGGATATTGAGCGTCAGGATGCGATAACTGGTCATAATGGGATAATATTTCTCAGCTAGTCACTGCCCGGCTTTTCATGCTCAGCCTCGGAACCGTGTTGGAAAAGCTTGGGGTTTTTCTCGATAAAATCTTCAATCCAGCGTTCCAGAAATGAATCATTTTCCCGGTCTTTTATATATATCCAGCCAAAAACTGAAACGACCATGGCTCCAAGACAGTCAACTATCAGATCCCACATGGTATCGACCAGCCCACTTTTCTGCATATTCAGGCCAAAGATCTGGTCCATGGTAAATTCAAATATCTCCCAGATAGCTCCGATACTGACTGCAAACATAAAAGCGAACAGGGCCATAAAACTTGGATTCAATTCCAGCTCAATTTCTTTCTTTTCATTGAGCACATACACCAACAGGAAGCCGAGTACTCCAAGCAGAAACGCCGAGCCGGTATGCAACACTTTATCCCACCACCAGAAGCGACCGTAATAATCGTAGACCTCCCCGAGAAACAGTGACATAAACACAAAAATCACTGCAAAGGTTTCAAAGATATGGGGGATGCGCACATCAAATCGATTGCCCAGCACAACAGGCAGGGTGGTAATGAGCAGAATCAGCAGAATTTCAAAGGTGGACTGATACTGTGCCTGCCAGAAGGTTGATATCGCGCCGATCACCAGCGCAGTCTTCAGAAAAAACGACAGCCGATTATGAACGTATGTGGCAAAGTTGATCGGGGAAACGTCCTTGCCCAGTGCAATACCTATTTTTTTACCTAAATATGAAAGCATGATTGCCTCTTGCTTTACTGTTTATTCAGCAGCTTACCATGGTCTTTATCCATTGAATCAGTAGCAGCCTTATAATGATAGAATAACCGGAAACAGTTATTCTTGAAATCGGTCAAAACCTCTTGGATCAACTATTCAATTTATTAAACCTCAGTCAGGAAACCATAGTCTTTCTGACTGCCTTTTCAGTGCTGACTTTCCTGTCGGGTATCATTGTACTGCCCTGGCTGATCTGGGCCATTCCGAGCGATTATTTTATTGACGAGAACCGTCATCCCATGCAGTGGAAATTCGGCGGCAAGTTGCTCAGGCCTTTAGTCCTCATCATAAAAAATCTGCTTGGTTTTTTGCTGGTGATTTTTGGAGTGGCAATGCTGGTCCTGCCTGGCCAGGGCATCCTGACCATACTGGCAGGCCTGATACTGATGGATTTTCCCGGCAAGTTTCATCTCCTGCGTTCCATCGCCACCCGCAAACAGGTGCTTAATTCCCTGAACTGGATTCGACGCAAAGGTAACAGGCGACCCTTTGAAACCTCAGAAAGCGATATTGATTGAATTCCTCCATGAGCTATTCTATGGTGCATGTTCCTGTTTAAAGAACAGATTACATTTTTATTCCAACGACAAGTTAAATCACTATTAAATCACTAAGGAGAAGCCTAAATGGCAAAAGTACTGGTACTTTATTATTCAAGTTACGGGCATATCGAAACAATGGCTCAGGCCGTAGCTGAAGGCGCAAAAAAAGCCGGCGCTGATGTCGATATCAAACGAGTTGCAGAAACCGTTCCTGAAGATATCGCCAAAGAAAATCACTTTAAACTGGATCAGTCAGCCCCGGTTATCGAAGTCAATGAACTGAAAAACTACGATGCCATTATTGTTGGCACTGGAACCCGCTATGGACGCATGACTTCCCAGATGGCGAGCTTTCTCGACCAGACCGGCGGTCTGTGGTTTGAAGGGGCTCTGAATGGCAAAATCGGCGCCGCCTTTACTTCTACAGCCACTCAGCATGGCGGTCAGGAAACCACCCTCTTTTCCATTATCACTAACCTGATGCACCTGGGACTGATCATAGTCGGTCTGCCTTACAGCTTTCAGGGACAGATGACGCTTGATGAAATCACCGGAGGCTCTCCTTACGGTGCGACAACCATCAGTGGCGGTGACGGCTCACGCATGCCTTCCGAGAATGAGCTGGAAGGTGCCCGACATCAGGGTGAACTGGTCGCGAAAACAGCAATTAAACAGTTCGGATAAACCCGGCTTTTTCCTCGCAGGTCTTACTCAATGTTGAGCAAGGCCTGAGGGGAATCACTCGGTGCGGAGAAACTTCTGCACGCGTTTACCTTCATTGACTTCGCTGGTGTAGATATTCCCTTCAGAATCAATCGCGACGTTATGCACCCAGTCGAAAAACCCGGCATTGCGGCCACCGCTGCCAATTTCCCCGACCAGTTCCAGGCTTTCACGCTCGACTATCCAGATGCGTTTATTGGCACCATCAGCTACGTATAAAAACGCTTGTCCCGCCTCAGGTGAAATTTCAATATCCCAGACGGAACCATTCGCCAGGGTCCAGGGAGCAATAAGCCCCTCTTCTACAAAATCGCCATTTTTCTGAAACACCTGAATTCGATCTCCGGTCCGGTCTGCCACATAAACCAGGCCATCATCCGAGAGACGAACACTGTGCACCGGACCGCGAAACTGCGGGGCCGGAGTGGATTCCGGCGTATAAGGCGGCAGGGCAGAATCCTCAGGCGCATACCCGTAGGCTCCCCAGTGACGCTTGTACTCTCCTGTGTCCATATCAAAAACGATAATGCGCCGATTGCCGTAACCATCTGCTATATACACTTCCCGCGCAACTTCATCGAAGTCCAGCTCTGCCGGTCTGGCGAGTCGGCTGGTATCACTGCTATCTACCTGGTAGGGTCTGTCACGGTCCAGTTCACCAATGACCAGCAAGAGTTCGGAACCGTCATTATTGTATTTGAGTACCTGATCCCCTTCACCGTTACCAGCCAGCCAGACATTACCTTCACTGTCGACTTTAATACCATGTTCATTGGTCGGCCATACCTGGCCTGGCGAATCATCCACCCAGCTTGACGTGCGGCGATCCCAGTAAGGACCGCCCCAGGCCTGCAGGAGATTACCTTCCTGATCAAACTGCAGTACTGATGGTGCCGGAACACAGCAAAGTGCTGTGGGTGGTGTCTGGATTGCGGCAGCTTCCTGCGCCGTCAGGGAATGTGGGCGGTGCACAATCCAGATAGTGTCATTATGATCCACGTCGATGCCGGCAACCTGGCCGATTATCCAGTCATTCGGCAGGGGTTTGGGCCAGCCGGCATCCACTGCAAATTGCGGTACAGACTGCGCCAGCAGGGATTGTGAAAGAGTAACGGCAAGCAAGACCAGCAAACTTTGACAAAATAGAACAGCTAACTTGAACATGACTTCACCTTTTTCTTGTTATCGTGCAGAACCTGGAACTTGACAAGCCCTGATTAATTAATTCGGTGCGTTTTCACAGCATACATAAAAAAACCCGATACTGCTTTATGCAATACCGGGTTTTTGATCGTGATGGATAGTCAGACTGCTGAACTTATGCTTCAGGCTGCTGATGTCCTTTTTCTATCTTCAACGCCGCTGACGCGTTCTGGCTGCTGAAGGCTTTCTATTCAGCCTTCCCGCGTACCTTGCTGGCGTTCAGGCCGCTGAAGACTCCTTCTTTGGGTTAAGCAAATCCAGCATCTGCTGACGCTGGTTCTCCATTTCTTCAGGCAGAGAATCACCAATTTCCTTGAACATATTGGCCTGATCCTCAAACTCACGGATGCTGTTTTGGGTATCGATAGACATCAGGGTATCGAAGGTAGCTTCGTCATAAACCAGCCCCTTCCAGTTGATATCCTCATATCTGGGCACCGTACCAAAGACAGTCTCGTCACCTGCTACCCTGCCCTTGATTCGGTTTACCACCCATTGCAGAACCCGCATGTTTTGACCGAATCCAGGCCACAACCATTTCCCATCTGGGCCTCTACGGAACCAGTTGACCCGGAATATTTTCGGCAGGTGTCCTACTTTATTTTCCATGCTTAACCAGTGCGACCAGTAATCACCCATGTTGTACCCACAGAATGGCAACATGGCCATCGGGTCGCGGCGAATCGCGGCCTGGTTATCTGCTGCAGCAGTCGCTTCAGACCCAAGGGTTGCTGCCATATAAACACCGTGAGCCCAGTCGCGGCTCTGATATACCAGCGGGAAAGTAGTGCTCAGGCGGCCACCGAAGATAAATGCGTCAATCGGCACGCCTTTAGGATTTTCCCAGTCAGGATCCACACTCGGGCACTGACTTGCAGGGGCTGTAAATCGGGCATTCGGATGCGCAGCCGGTGTATCGCTGTCAGGAGTCCAGTCATTGCCACACCAGTCAATCAGGTGCTCCGGCTTTTCCTTGCTCATGCCTTCCCACCAGACATCACCGTCATCTGTCAGGGCAACATTGGTAAAAATGGTGTTCCTGCTGATGGTATCCATGGCAGAGGGGTTTGAACTGTAGGAAGTTCCCGGAGCCACACCGAAGTATCCGGCTTCCGGGTTGATCGCATACATGCGGCCGTCTTCTCCCGGTTTGATCCAGGCAATATCATCACCCACGGTCCAGACCTTCCAGCCTTCAAAGCCTTCCGGGGGAATGACCATGGCAAGATTGGTTTTACCGCAGGCACTGGGAAAAGCACCGGCCAGGTAAGTCTTTTCACCTTCCGGGGATTCAACCCCGACAATCAGCATATGTTCGGCCAGCCAGCCTTCGTCTCTGGCCATGACCGACGCGATTCGCAGGGCAACACATTTTTTGCCCAGCAGGGCATTCCCGCCGTAGCCGGAACCGAATGAGACAACTTCACGGGCTTCTGGATAATGCACGATATAACGGTTATCCGGATTACAGGGCCAGGCAACGTCCTGCTCGCCTTCTGCCAGCGGAGCACCGACCGAGTGCAGGCATTTGATGAATGGCTTGTCGCCAAGAATATCCAGTACTTTCTGGCCAATGCGCGCCATGATGCGCATATTGACGACGACATAGGGGCTGTCACTGATCTGCACACCGATCTGGGCGATATCAGATCCCAGCGGGCCCATGCTGAAGGGAATCACATACATGGTTCGGCCTTTCATGCAGCCTTTGAACAGTCCCTTGAGGGTCTCGCGCATCTTCTCAGGGTCTTCCCAGTTATTTGTGACACCTGCATCTTCCTCTTTTTCAGAGCAAATGAAGGTTCTATCCTCGACCCGCGCTACATCGCGGGGATCTGAACGACACAAAAAGGAGCCAGGTCGCAGCTCTTCATTGAGTTTGATAAAGGTTCCGTCATCTACCAGCTGTTGACAGAAACGGTCATATTCCTCCTGTGAACCATCGCACAGATAAACCTCTTCCGGCTGACAGAGTTCCTGGATTTCTTTAATCCATTCAATGAGTTGCGTGTTTTTAGTATGCTCCTGGTAAGAGACCATATATAGCTCCATTGTGTAAGGTAGTTTTGTTACAAAAATAGCCAGGATTGGGTAAATCCTGGCTAAAATTTCTAAACCATAATTTTATAATTTTCACCCCGGATTGAGTACCGAGAAAAACTTCAAAAAAACCCTTTTTTGAAAAAAAAGTGAGTGAATTTTTAAAAAAACCGCATTTTTTTTATTTAAAATTCATGAAAAAGGTGTTTTTGGAGAATATTTGCCAATTTACTCACTTTTGCCGAAGTGCTAAATTAGCCGCCCTTTGTAGTTTTACTCCAAAATCGTTAAATCAAGGAAAATCATGAGTTCATACAAAATCGCCCTGCTTGACGGGGATGGCATCGGCCCGGAAATCATGACAGAAGCTGAAAAGATTCTGCATCTGGTCGCTGAACGCAACAATATCACCTTCGACCTGGTCCACACTCCCTTCGGAGCGAGCGCCTATTTTGACTGTGGACATCCCTTTCCTGAGGAAACCAAGGCGGTATGTGATGCGGCTGATGCCATTCTCAAGGGCCCGATCGGCCTGAGCCATGAAGAATCGAAAAAGATTCCGGTTGATCTGCAGCCGGAACGCGGCGCCCTGCTGCCACTGCGCAGGCGTTACAACACCTTTGCCAATTTCCGGCCGGTCTATCTACCCAAAGGCCTGGCGCATTTTTCACCTCTGAAACCGGAAATCATCGGTGAAGGCATTGATATCATGATGATTCGGGAACTCGTGGGTGGCCTGTATTTCGGACACAAGGAAACCGGCATCAATGAAGATGGCCGACGCTATGTCACTGAATCACTGGAATATAACGAAGATCAGATCAAGCGCATTATGAAAGTCGCCTTCGAAACGGCCCAGAAGCGCAAGAAAGTCCTGCACAATATTCACAAGAGCAATGTGCTCAAGTCATCCGTGCTGTGGAATGAAGTATGCGGAGAAGTCGGCAGAGACTACCCTGACGTGGAAGTCATCCATATTCTGGTGGATGCTGCAGCCACCTATTTATGCCTGAACCCCGGGCAATTTGATGTCATGGTCATGGAGAACATGTTTGGAGACATTCTCTCGGATCAGGGTGGCGGAATACTCGGCTCACTCGGGCTGATGCCATCAGCCTGTATCGGACCGGAAAAAGCCTATTACGAACCTTCACATGGCTCGGCACCGGACATTGCCGGTAAAAACATTGCCAACCCCTATTCCATGATCGGTTCGGTGGCCATGATGCTGGAATTCAGTTTCGATATGAATGAAGAAGCGAAAAAACTCTGGCAGGCCATGCAAAGCGTATTTGCCAAAGGTTATTCAACACCGGATCTGTCCAAGCCCGGTGCCGATGTGAAGATGGTCAGCACCAGTGACTTTGGCGCAATGGTCGGGGAGCAGTACAGCGCCAGCTGATTGAACGCCAGCCAGAATTCCTGATTAAATTTTTCCAAAAAAAGGGCTTCCGAAGAAGCCCTTTTTATTCCGCTCAATCAGTGATTAATCCGGCAACACCTCTCCAGCATCAAGCGCCTGCTGTTTTGACAGATAGCCCTTGGCCATCCAATCCTGCCAGGCATCAAAGTTCGGGCCACAGCCCCCGTCATTTGGTGTGTACCAGATATCATCCTTAATGACGATACCAATGGCGCCACCGTTTCTTCCATCTCGCAGCGGGCAAACAACAACTTTTACTGCATCGCCGGGCTGAAAAGTGAACCCGGTCATGGGAGGGTCATCAGTAACCAGCCCGGGAGGCGCTCCGCCTTCAAAAGCCCACACTTCCTCATTGCTATCTCTGATATAAATGGCAACGTGTGGACTGTTAAAGGCCCAGCGCACTACTTCACCTTCCATTACCAGTTCCGTATCCCTGTCGAACATGGCAAAACTGTGATGTGCTGAAACGACACCTGCTACTCCAGTTCCCTGTAGCAACAAAGTGACAGCAAGCACCTTTTTTATTGTAACTTTCATGCTTTTCCCCTCTTCGAGATGTACTTTTTATTATTAGTATCTGAATTCAAATTCGAATCCACTATCAAATTACTGGGCTGCTTTCCTGCTCCCTAAGCCTGGCTGCCAGGTCCTGATTACGAGCCATCGTTGCTCCATCCACAAACAGACAGCTTTTATATTCCGGCGATGTCGACCGGAATGAATGCTATCATTCCGCTTTCAGTATCATCCCGCTCACAGAGTAAATCAAGACTTTACTCTGTGACTCCAGATATAAAAGAGGAATAGATGATGAAGGCCCGGCTACCGTTTCTTGTACGCTTCCTAGTCCTGCTGCTAATGCCGACCTGTGCTTATGCCCTGGAAGAAGCCGACCCGGCTCTCGCCGAAATCACCAATTTCCGACAGTACAGCGCATCTTTTGCCAGCTCCGGTCAGCCCAGTCGCGAGCAGTTTCAAAGCCTGGCCGACCAGGGCTTTGAGCGGGTGGTCTATATTGCCTTCACCAACAACGACAATGCACTTTCTGATGCTGACCGTCTGGTGAAAAGCCTGGGCATGGAATACATGCATGTGCCGGTCGATTTTAACAATCCGCTACCGGATGATTTTTATGCCTTTGCCGATTCCATGCGACGCAATCCCGACAAGAAAACCCTGCTGCATTGTCAGGTCAATGCACGGGCAACTGCCTTCAGTTTTTTATATCGGGTAATCTATGAAGATGTTCCAGTAGCAGAAGCCAAGGCGGACATGAATAGCGTCTGGCAGCCCAATGCAGTATGGCGGGATTTTATTTTTGCAGTGCTGGAAGAAAATGGAATTTCACCGGATTGTGAGAGTTGTGACTGGACGCCACCTCCCCCTCAGAATTGATAAAACAAGATCAGGAAAAAAAGCGGCGGATGCATTCGACGGTTTTATGCATGTCCGCTTCACTGACATCCAGATGTGTCACCAGACGAAAATTTGCACGGCCATCGGCCAGAATGCCCTGTTCTTCCAGATAAGCTGACAGTTTTGCACCACTGCCATCGGCTACCGAGAAAAACACCATGTTGGTGTGCTGATATTCCGTATCCATCTGCAGTTGAGGTATTTCGGCCAGTCCTTCGGCCAGAATCGCAGCATTGGCATGATCTTCGGCGAGGCGTTCGATATTGTTTTCCAGCACGTAAATGCCCGCAGCAGCCAGAATACCGGCCTGACGCATCCCGCCACCCAGCATTTTGCGCCAGCGATGGGCTTCCTTGATAAGTTCTTTCGAACCGCACAAGACTGAACCAACCGGCGCACCCAGGCCTTTGGATAGACACACTGAGACCGAGTCAAAATAGTCGGCGATGTCTTTAACATCAATCCCCAGTTTTACCGAGGCATTGAAAACCCGGGCGCCATCCAGATGCTTGCCAAGTCCATGTTTATCAGCCAGCTTGCAGGCGGCAGCAATATAATCCATCGGTAAGACCCTGCCCCCCGTGGTGTTTTCCAGGCACAGCAATCGGGATTTGGCATAGTGAATATCATCCGGTTTGATGGCCGCTTCGATATTTTCCAGTGTCAGCGTGCCATCCGGCTCGACCGTAATAGGCTGTGGCTGAATGCTCCCCAGCACCGCGGCTCCACCACCTTCCAGCTTGTAGGTATGGGCATGCTGACCCACCAGATATTCATCGCCTCGCTGGCAATGACACATCAGGCCGATCAGGTTGGACTGGGTGCCACTTGCCACAAATATGGCCGCTTCCTTGCCCAGCATGTCCGCACATAATGCTTCCAGTGCCTTGACCGTCGGATCATCACCCCAGACATCATCCCCCACTTCCGCCTTTGCCATCAGCTTACGCATGGCATCATTGGGGCGGGTAACGGTATCACTGCGCAGATCAATCATATTTTGTCACTGTTTGAAAAATCATACCTGCTGTAAGCAGGCTGTTATATATTTTTGCGGCCATTTCGCGTTTCGCAAAAGTATATAACAGCCTGAAGAAATAAATGATTAATTGCTCTGACTGTGCAAGCGGGTATTCACCATCCTTAATGTGGCCAGTACAGCCGCATACACCTGATTGGCATGCACACCCCTGGTTCGTAACTTGCGTCCACGCATGCCTTCCACATCCCAGGTGATGGTACATTCCGTCAAGGCCCCCGGCTTACCGCCTTTGGGAATGCGAATCGCGTAATCCGTCAGTTCCGGCAAAGTAAAATCTATCTGCGCAAGAATTTTTTTCAAGGCATCGATAAAGGCTGAAAAACCACCGTTTCCATGGCCTTCTTCCGCATATTCTGTGCCATTGACAGTCAGTGCCAGTTTTACAACAGACTCTTCACCAAAGGATGAATTGATTTCGCAGTTTTCAAGGTGAATATGGTGATAGTCACTGCTCTCCAGAGCATCGGCAATAATAAAAGGCAGATCATCGGGAGTGATGGTTTCTTTCGAATCTCCCAGCTTCACCACCCGATCCAGGACTTTTTTCAGGTTCTCATCGGACAGGGAAATACCCAGTTCTTCAATATTTTTCAACACCGAAGCCTTGCCGCTAAGTTTGCCCAGCGCGTAGGTGCGTTTGCGATCGAAACGTTCCGGACTCAGGCGGGTTTCATACAGGCCACCCTTCACATCACCGTCAGCATGGATGCCGGCGGTCTGGGTAAACACATCTTCCCCGACAATCGGCATGTTGGCAGATAGCCACTTACCGGAAAAACGCTCGACCATTTTACTGACATCTGCCAGGTGGGTTTCATCGATTGCCGTCCTGATCCCCATTTTGTCTTTCAACACCACTGCCAGTTCCGCCAGTGATACATTGCCCGCTCTTTCTCCCAGGCAATTGACGGTACAGTGCAGGTTACTTATCCCGGTTTCCACGGCCGCCATACAATTGGCCACAGCCAGGCCGTAATCATTGTGTGGATGAAAATCAAAGTCCTGTTCCGTAAAGCGGCTTTGCATGTCTTCCATCGCAGCCTTTACTTCCATCGGACTCATTACGCCAAGGGTATCCGGCAGCATGAAGTGCCTGATACCGCTGTGCTTGATCGCTTCCATCAGGCCATAAACATATTCCCTGTTATCCTGGTACCCGTTTGACCAGTCTTCCAGGTAGGCATTGACCTGCAAGCCTTTGCTGAGCGCATATTTCACCGTTGAATTGATATCTGCTGCGTGTTCTTCCAGTGTTTTACCCAGTTGATTACGACAATGGTTTTCACTGCCCTTGGTCAACAGGTTGATGACTTTGCCTCCGCAATCCAGAATCCAGTCTGCACTGAGCTGCTGATCGACAAAGCCCAGCACTTCAACGCGTTCGTCATAACCATGTTTCCGGGCCCAGGCAATAATATTGCTGACGGCTTCTTTTTCCCCTTCCGAGACACGCGCGGACGCGACTTCAATACGGTCGACTTTCAGTGCTTCCAGCAATGCCTGGGCGATATTGAGTTTTTCACCCGCAGAAAAAGAAACTCCCTGGGTTTGTTCCCCGTCACGCAAGGTGGTATCCATCAGGGCGACATATTCAGGTAACTTGCTCATGACCTCATCCTGTTAACTACTCTTGATATTTCACTATGCTTTAATTTTAAAATTCACATCCGCTGAAACGAAAAAACCCGCCTGGAGGCGGGTTTTCTGAATAATTATGCAAACGCAATCAGCTTCAACCCACCTATCGGTGTTGAATAATAATGCCTTTGCTAATAATCATTGTGCTCATGGGGCGCGATAATCGGGAATAATGCCCAAAAAGTCAAGAAATAAAGCAAAAAGCCAGTAAACGGTGTCAAAGTAAAATGTGGATTTACTCTGACACCGGGACAAAATAAAGTACAATGCCGCCTCCCATGAACGATACCAATAAAACAAACAACAGTGCTGCACTCTGGCGTCGACTGGCTGCAATCATATATGACAGCATCGTCATCGCAGCCATCTGGATAGTCGTTGGCTTTATTGTTTTGTCTGCATTCGGGATTGAACAGGCACAGATCGTGGAAAATGATGCTGTCGTCATGGACCCCTGGTACCGTTTCACCCTTTTTGCTTCCATGCTCTTGAGTGCCTTTCTGTTTTTTGCCTGGTTCTGGACTCACAGTGGCCAGACCCTGGGCATGCAGGCATGGAAAATCCGTGTCCAGAATACAGATGGTTCGGCGATTTCATACTGGCAGGCTCTACAGCGATACGTGCTGGCACCTTTTTCATTTCTGTTGTTGGGTGTGGGCTATTTCTATATGTATTTCAATGCTGATAAAAACACCCTGCATGATCGCCTGTCAGGTTCAGTGGTGATTAATGTCGACTGGGAAAGCAAAGCGCTTACCTGAATACTTACGCTGCTTTCCTGAGTAAAAGAATGCCGATCAGTGCAGTCAGGATAATCGGCAGTAATGCTGCCAGCAGCGGATTGAACTGATACACGGCGCCTACAGTATTAAACACACGCTGCAGAATAATAAATCCCAGCCCGAAACTGATTCCGGTAAAGACACGTGCGCCCATTGTCGCTTCACGCAGGGGGCCGAAAATAAATGAAATGGCTACCAGCACCAGGGCTGCGGTTGCCAGTGGTTGAAGCAACTTGTTCCAGAATGCCAGAAGATAGGCACTGGCATCCTGCCCCTGACTGATAAACCGCTGGGCATAACCATAGAGGGCAGTTATCGTCAGTTTATCGGAATCCATGATCATCAGCTGCAGAACATCCGGCGACAGGTCGGTTTGCCAGACCAGTTCTTCAAACTCCTGTGACTGACTTTCAATGCCGCCATCTGCCTGTGAGAAAAAAGTCTGCCTGACATTTTCCAGTACCCAGTTGCGGTTTTCGTAACGCCCCCGCTCAGCGGTAATGTTTGCAGTCATTTCCTGTGCATCATTAAAACGATAGATGCTGACTCCGTGTAAAACGCCTTGTGGTTCAATCGCGTCAAAGTGTACAAAATCATCACCATCCCGCTGCCAGGAACCCGATGTCGACAAGCCAATCTGATCACTGTTGGCAATACTTTTATTGACTTCCGCGCGCAACTCCAGTGTTGGCGCAAGGTACTCTCCAAGGAGAATACCTGCCAGCATCACCAGCAATGCCGGCTTCATGACAGACCAGACGACGCGGCCGGCTTTAATCCCGGCAGCCTGCATCACCACCAGTTCATTACTGGAAGCCAGCACGCCCAGGCCTATTAATGAACCCATCAGCGCCGTTATCGGCAGCAAGTCATAAATATGTCTGGGGAAAGTCAACAGGACATAGGTGAGCGCATCCTTCATGGTGTAACGTTCATTAACACCGGCGACTTCATCAAAGAGCGTAAACAGGAAATCCAGTCCGGCCAGCACCAGCAAGACCAGTAACATGGCAAGTAAAATCGTTTTGCTTATATATAAATCAAGTTTTCGCATCGCGCGCTGACCATTTTACTTTTGTCAAAGACGGCAGTTTTTCGTTAAATAAAAGCAGGCCAAAAACAATAAATACCAGATGCACCCACCATAAGCCGATCAGTGGCGGTAAATTACCCTGCGCCACGGAATCACGGCTGGCCAGCAACAAACCGAAATAGGCAATATAAAGAATGACAGCCGGCACCAGCTTGGCAAATCTCCCCTGCCTGGGATTCACTTTGCTCAGCGGAACTGCCAGCAGGCACAAAACCGGGATCAGAATCAGCAATGAAATGCGCCATTGCCACTCGGCAATATAGGCAGGGTCGGATGAACTGAATAATTCACCGGTACTCAGCGCTTTTTCCTCCAGCACCAGGTCAATATTAATATCACGCTGCGGTAATCGTACGGCCAGTTCAGCAAAATTGGTGACAGTAAATGCTGCACCGGAAGCCATACCTTCACTCAGTGAACCTTCAGCGAAAACTACCAGTCTCGCCTGCTCATCATCCTGTACCAGCGTTGCCGACTCCGCCACCGTCAGACGATCTGATTCACTTTCGTGCATAAAGACATCCTGAATCTGGTTATCCTCGATATTTTCCGTATAGGTCGTGCGCGCACCATTGGAGATATCCTGAAAGATTCCCGGCACCATGATGTCGAATTCATTCAGATCCTGCTGTTCTTCTAACAGCACACTACTGTTGAGCAATCCCCAGGGAGTAATTGAAAATGCCAGCATTGCGATCAATACCAGCACCACACTGGCTGAAATCAGGGTATAAGCCAGCAAACGAATTTTGCTCAGCCCCGAGGCTATCAACACAGTCATTTCGTTTTCCGCATACATGCGCCCGTAAGCCAGCAGGATACCCAGCAACAGGGATAAGGGCAGAATGAGTTGAATAAACTCAGGCAGACGGAAAGACATCAGCAGTAGCAGGATACCTGGGTCTAACTGTCCGTCGGAAGCATCTCCCAGATAATTCAGCAAACGAATCAGCACCGCAACAAACAGCAGGATAAAACTCAAGGCTGCGGTGATAAGCAAAATCTGTTTACAGATATAGCGGGCAATGGTCATGCCTGAATTCTAGTGCAAAGCACAGCAGACAGCCACTTCCCAAATCAAAGGGGTTGGTGGATATACAAATTGCTATGGATTTTTTTTCTGCAAGTCTCTACATTAGATTCCAACTAGTGATCTGAAAGGACTTTTCATGCAATTTTCGACCAAAACAACAGCTCTCAGTAATACCCCGACTTCCTGCCTGGTACTGGGTGTTTTCATCAACGGTAATCTGCCGGATGCGACCGCTGAAATCGACAAAGCCTGTGGCAAGAGCATCAGTAAAATCCTCAAGGCCGGCGATATCAGCGGCAAAATTAAGGAATCCGTACTGATCCAGCAACCGCAAGCGATTAAAGCCAAACGCATCCTGCTGGTTGGCCTCGGCAAGAAAACCGGTCTGAGCCTGAAAAAATATACTGAAGTACTGCGCTATACCGCCCTTCAGTTAAACCGTTATTCGCTGGAATATTGCGTTCTCGGCTTTCCCGGACTGGATGTGGAAAAAACCGACATCGAGCGTCTGGCGATTCAGACTGCCAAGGTATTCACCAATGCTGAATATCGCTACAGTGAAACCCTGTCCAAGGCCAGACCCGCTTTAAAACTTAAACGCGTATCCCTCGCTGTCAGCACAAAACAGCGCTCCAGAGCCAAAAAAGGCCTGGATACCGGTGCCGCGATTGCGCTGGGCATGAACGAAGCCCGCAACCTCGGCAATCTGCCTGGCAATTTCTGCACACCGACTTACCTGGCTGAACAGGCAAAGAAACTGGCAACTAAAAACAAGCTCCTGAAAACCAAAGTATTGTCTGAAGCCCAGATGAAACGACTGGGCATGCATTCCCTGCTCTCGGTCGGTCACGGCAGTGATGAGCCATCTGCGCTGATTATCATGGAATACAAAGGCAGCACTGCTGCGACAAAGCCTCAGGTGCTGGTCGGTAAGGGCATTACTTTTGATACCGGCGGCATCAGCCTGAAACCGGGAGCCGCCATGGATGAGATGAAATTCGACATGTGTGGCGCCGCGAGCGTCTTCGGTACCATGCATGCCTTGTGCGCCCTGAAACCGAAAATCAATGTTATCGGTATTGTTGCTGCTGCCGAAAACATGCCCAGTGCTCGAGCCACCAAACCAGGCGATGTGGTTACCAGCATGTCCGGGCAAACCATTGAAATCCTCAATACCGATGCCGAAGGCCGCCTGGTGCTTTGTGATGCCCTGACCTATGCCAAACGCTTCAAACCCAAAACCGTGATTGATATTGCCACGCTGACCGGTGCCTGCGTCGCCACCTTCGGCAATGTGGTGTCAGGTCTGCTGAGTAATGACGACGAGCTGGCTGATTCACTCTACCAGTGTGGGCTTGATGCGCTTGATCCGGCCTGGCGCCTGCCCCTGTGGGATGAATACCAGAAAATGCTGCACAGTAATTTTGCTGACATGGCCAATATTGGCGGCCGTTACGGCGGCACGATCACTGCAGCCTGTTTCCTGTCGCGCTTTACCGAAGATTTCAAATGGGCGCATCTGGATATTGCCGGTACTGCCTGGAATCAGGGAGAGCAGAAAGGCGCAACAGGACGTCCCGTTCCGCTGTTGATGGAATACCTGCTCCGGGGCTGATGAGTAAAGTCAGTTTTTATTTGCTCAAGCAGGATCAGGCGGTCGAACGTTATGTCTTTGCCTGCAGGCTCTGCGAAAAAGTATTTGCCCAGGGCCTGAAGGTCTATATCCATACCGATACAGCCGAGCAGGCACAATATATGGATGACCTCCTGTGGAGCTTCCGCCCGGACAGCTTTCTGCCACACGCATTGATTGATACCGAGATCGAAGAGGATGTCACCATTGTCATTGGCCATGGCGAGCAACATCAACCTGGCTATGATGTGCTGATCAACCTGGGCGAGGAAGTGCCATCATTTTTTAGTGAGTATCCCCGCGTGGCTGAAATCGTGACGGCTGCTGATGAGGAAAAACAACGCGGACGTCAGCGTTGGTCAAGCTATAAAGAAGCTGGCGCAGAACTGGAATCCCATCAAGCCTGATTCTGATTACTGAAAAATAGGGGGCAGACCCTGGACAGAGTCTGTCCCCTATTTTTGTCCTCTATTTATCAAGCTGCCATGCATTCATTGATCAACTCCCCGACCCGTTCGAATTCATCCTGTCGCGGTGAACGTTTACGCCACATCAGACCAATGGAGCGCTGTACCACCCGATCGGCAAAGGGATGCGTTTCAACGCTGGTGCCGCGCAGAATTTTGGCGTCTACCGCCATTTTCGGCAGGATGCTGACACCGATATCATTGGCCACCATCTGAATCACCGTATTGAGGCTGGTGGCCTGATAGGGAACCTTGATGTCCCGATTCTTGAGTTTACAGGCATCCAGTACATGATCACGCAGGCAATGCCCCTCTTCCAGCAAAAGCAATTCTGAGTGCTTGAGGTCTTTGGTCATCAATTTGTTGCGCTTTGCCAGCGGGCTGCCCTTGTTGGTGGCCAGCAAAAGTTCGTCATAGAACAGATGGCGTTCGGTCACACCATCAGCCGGATATGGCAGGGCCAGCAGCAGGATATCCAGTTCGCCGGCGTGCAGTTCTTCCAGCAGATTACCGCTGAGATCCTCACGGATATACAGTTTGAACTCTGGATAACGCTGACGAAAAGTTTTCAGAATTTTCGGTAATAAAAATGGCGCGATAGTTGGAATCACGCCCAAGCGCATTTCCGTGGAAAAAGGTTCATGTGCAGCGACGGCTGTGGCCACCAGGTCATCTATATCAGTCAGAACCGTGCGGGCTCTTTCTGTCACCTCACGGCCGATAGCCGTCAGACTGACATGCTTCTTGCTGCGATCAATGAGGGTAACACCCAGGGTCTGCTCCAGCTCATTGATGCCGGCACTCAAGGTCGACTGGGAAACAAAACAGGACTCGGCAGCATGACTGAAATGCTGTTTGTCAGCCACTGCGCAGAGGTATTTCAGTTGTTTCAGTGTGGGCGGATGACTCATCGTTAAAATCGATCAACAGTTAATAAATTATCTATTGGACAGATGATAATTTGTTTGCCCATAATGATGCAAGTTGTGGGGATTGACCACTAACTGCTAAAACACAACAAAGAGGGTAAAAGTATGTCACTAAAAGGAAGCAAAACCGAAGAAAACCTGAAAGAAGCATTTGCCGGAGAATCCCAGGCTAACCGTCGTTATCTTTACTTCGCCTCAAAAGCGGATGTAGAAGGCTACAACGATGTTGCTGCTGTATTCCGTTCCACCGCAGAAGGTGAAACAGGCCACGCTCATGGCCATCTGGAATACCTCGAAGAAGTCGGTGATCCGGCGACTGGCCTGCCAATTGGTGGAACTTCACTGAATCTTGAAGCGGCGATTGCCGGTGAGACCCATGAGTACACTGACATGTACCCGGGTATGGCAAAAACTGCTCGTGACGAAGGTCATGATGAAATCGCTGACTGGTTTGAAACACTGGCGAAAGCAGAACGAAGTCATGCCAACCGCTTCCAGAAAGCCCTGGACGGACTGGACGCTTAATCTGGCCCGAATTGCTTCAACTGGGAGCCTGACCAGGCTCTCAGTGGCAATTCAAATCTTTTCAATGGGGAAGCAGCATGAGTGAGACAATCACCAGAGAAGGCAGTCTGGAAGCGCCAACTCGACATCCTGTCGAATGGCTTACCGACTCCTTCTGGAATAAAGACGAACTGAACAGGGAGCTCGAGCGCGTCTTTGACATCTGCCATGGTTGTCGTCGCTGTGTGAGTCTGTGTAATGCCTTCCCTACTTTGTTTGACCTCGTCGATGAATCCGAGACCATGGAAGTCGATGGAGTCGACAAAGCTGATTACATGAAAGTCGTTGATCAGTGCTATTTGTGTGACATGTGCTACATGTCGAAATGCCCCTATGTCCCGCCACATGAATGGAACGTCGACTTCCCGCATTTGATGCTGCGGGCCAAGGCAGTTCATTTCAAAAAGGAAGGCACTTCATTTCGTAACAAGATGCTTTCCGACACCAACAAGGTGGGCAAAATGGCCAGCATCCCGCTGGTGGATGTCACGGTCAACGCCCTGAACAGCAATAAAACCTTTCGTAAAGTGCTGGAAAAAACTGCCGGCGTGCATCATCAGGCTCCGGTTCCCAAATATCATTCAAAGACTTTACGCAAGCGCGTGAAAAATATGCAGGACGACATTCAGCCTAAAGCTGTTGGCAGAACCACTGGCAAGGTCGCACTGTATGCCACCTGTTACGGAAACTACAACAGTCCGGAGCTGGGTGAAGATTTTTACAGGGTTTTCCAGCACAACAACATACATATTGAACTGGTGCCAAAGGAGCAGTGTTGCGGTATGCCGAAACTGGAGCTTGGCGATCTCGAATCTGTTGCCAGGGCCAAGGAAGCCAATATTCCGGTGCTGGCGAAACTGGTTGATGAAGGCTATGACCTGATAGCACCGGTGCCCTCCTGTGTCCTGATGTACAAACAGGAACTACCTTTACTGTTTCCCGATGATGAAGATGTTCTCAAGGTGAAGAAGGCATTCTTCGACCCCTTCGAATATCTGCATCTGCGGCATAAAGGAGGAGAACTGGATACCAACTTCGTCAAGGAACTTGGCGATGTCTCCTATCAGGTGGCCTGCCACCTTCGTGTGCAGAACATCGGCATCAAGGCCCGGGATATTCTGAATCTGGTGCCAGGTACAACAATTACAGCTGAAGAACGCTGTTCTGGCCATGACGGCACTTATGCAGTGAAAGTAGAATCCCACGATCACGCCGTAAAAATTGCCCGACCGGTAGTAAGAAAAGTGGATGCCCAGGATCGTGACCATTTTATTTCCGACTGTCCGATGGCTGCCAGTCATATCGCCAATCTGTCTGAAAAAGTCAGCAAGCCTGAGCACCCTATTACACTCCTGCGGCTGGCCTACGACATTTAATCTATCTGATTTAACAGGAACCACCATGACCACGTTAACAAAAAATGACCTGCTGTCTCTGGAAGAGTATTCCGGACGACGCCAGGAATTCAAAGCCAAAGTCATCGCCCATAAAAGGCCGCGGCAGCTCAGCCTGACCAAGAATGCGCGGCTGTATTTTGAGGATGAAATGACTATCCGCTACCAGATTCAGGAAATGCTGCGCATTGAAAAAGTTTTTGAAGCAGAAGGTATTCAGGATGAACTGGATGCCTATAATCCCCTGATTCCTGACGGCAAAAACCTCAAAGCTACTTTCATGCTGGAATATGAAGATGCCGAGCTCCGCAAAGCTGAACTGGCCAAACTGATCGGAGTGGAAGATAAAGTCTGGTTACAGGTTGAAGGCTTCGACAAGGTATATGCCATCGCCGATGAAGATCTCGATCGTGAAAATGATGAAAAAACGTCCAGCGTGCATTTTGTGCGTTTTGAATTCACCGACGAGATGGTTGCCGCTTTTAAAGAGAAGCAAGCAGTTCTGGCCGGATGTGACCATGAACATATGCGGGTAGAAGGCCTCAGGCTCAGTGCCGAAACAGCCGCTTCCTTGAGCGAGGATTTTGCCTGACCTGTTTGGTGTCAGAGTAAATCCACATTTTACTCTGACACCGGGTTCGGGTTTACAGCCTCCGGGATGCCATAAACAGGCGTCTGTATGCCTTCCATACGCGCCTTGATCTGTAAGGCCAGCTGGCGGGAATAAAAACGTGCCTGATACAGGTTTCCAGCCTGGAACCAGAGATTAGGCTGTTGCGTCGGTTTCCACAGATTGCGTGATTCCCCTTCCCAGGGACCCGGATCATTTGTCGTATCCGAACCCAGCCCGCCACATATACCAACCTTTTCGGCAACTTCCCTGCTGATCAGCTCCTCTATCCAGCCAATCATGTTGCCATAGCCGGTGGCATAAACGATCAGATCAGCTTTCAATTCGGAATCATCGTCGAAGATCACCGAATCCTC
Source organism: Gammaproteobacteria bacterium UBA5109 (assembly GCA_002414385.1). Taxonomy (GTDB): domain Bacteria; phylum Pseudomonadota; class Gammaproteobacteria; order Pseudomonadales; family Pseudohongiellaceae; genus UBA5109. The sequence continues at coordinate 314,197 of DHZH01000001.1, read as the reverse complement.
GGTAATTTCTTTTACACCCGTAATTGTCTTTAATTTGATTTTGCCATCGGCTACCAGTTCGCTGGCACCGACATCAATGTAGTAGCCTGACCCCCGTCGCAGGTACATGACAAAGGCGCCACTGCCATCTTCACCAAAATCCAATTTGAACCCTGCTTTACGCAACCGCTCATAAAATTCGGCATCGCGTTTCTGAATTTCGGTATAAATCTGTTTTTGTCCTTCAGTTAGCAGGTTCGCAGAAAGGGATGCCATTATCATGTCGGCCTTCTCGGTAGTGATTCCCCCTGCCACAGCCTGTTCCGAATACAACTCATTCAGGGCAAGCTCCATCAACGGCTCAGAACGCACAACATGGGTACTGGAACGCTGGACCATGGTGACATCAACAGCGTTTTCCCACAGCGCTGCCGCAATATCATGGGCTGAATTATTGGAGCCGATGACCACGGCTTTTTTGCCCTTGTAGGCATCCGGCCCCGGATGTGCCGATGAATGATGTTGTTCACCCTTGAATTTTTCCATGCCTTTAAAGCTCGGCATATTGACCTTGCCGGACCTGCCGGTAGCAATAATGAGCTGGGTAGCCTGAAGGGTGATTTCTTCTCCATCCCGGACAATGCTCACTGACCAGGTTTTGCTTTTTTCATCGTAAACAGCTTTTTTACAGGATGAATTTGTCCAGTAATTCAGTTCCATCACCCTGGTATACACTTCCAGCCAGTCACCCATTTTGTCCTTGGGCGTGAAAACCGGCCAGCTATCCGGAAAAGGCATGTAGGGTAAATGGTCAAACCAGACCGGGTCATGCAGATAAAGTGACTTGTAGCGTTTACGCCAGTTATCTCCGGGTTGCCTGTTTTTTTCAATGATGATGGCTGGCACGCCGAGCATGCGCAGCCGTGCGCCCAGTACGATCCCATTCTGGCCTCCGCCAATAATCAGAGCATAGGGTTGTTTCGAGTAACCCAGCTCCCGCCTTTCCAGCTCAAGGGAATCCTTCCAGTTAAGTCTGTCCTTTCCGGCACTGTGTTCCGTACCCAGAACCCGGTTCATCCCGACTCTTTCTTCATGCCCTTTTAAATCTTTTATGGCGGTCAGCAGCGAAAATATTTTTCCGTCAAGTACACGGATATGCCCGTAACCTTCTGCAACGTCGGTATCAAAGACAATCCAGCCGGCACTCAAGCCATTTTCTTCATTAGCCTCATCATTTGGATCAAGCCTGAATGAACCTGCCGTAATGTGTTGCAACTGACTCTGTAACATTTCGCTGATCTGGGCTTTATCTTCAAGGGTTTTTATATTCCAGGTAAAAGCCAGCAAATCACGCCAGTAGCCCACTTCGTGAAAACAGTCTACTAATGCGTTCACATCTTTCTTTTCCAGTGCAGCGTTAACTGCATGCAAAACGGCATTTATTATTTCTGTATTTTGATTACTCAACTTCAATGCTCCTTATTATTGTTTTAAGCATCGGACTGTCTCTACTGCCAGGTCCATTTTGTTAGTGTTATTTATCCATTGTAGTGAATCTGATACGCATTGCACATATCCTGACATTTTAGGATAACGAAGCAAAACCAGAGTAATTCAGCTTATATCTGGCTGCAATATAGAAAAGGAAATTGAAAATAATAAAAAGCGGGAACTTGTGAAACAATTCTTCAAAAGGAAACAGGCAGCCTGGATTATTAAACCCTGTCAAACAGCTTCGTCATATTTCTGCGTTCAGGCTGTGGTACTGGCTGGAAAAGAAAATAAGCGGGTCTTCTACATCCTTGTAGCAGCAGTCATTTACCTTTGCGACCAGCAGGGTGTGGTCGGCTACTTGAATAAATTTCTCAATCCGGCAATCGAAGTAGGCAATTGCCTCTTTAAGTTTGGGCATACCGCGGGATTTCGCAAAATCGGGTGTCAGCCCGGGAACTGGACGACCGGCGAAATGATTTGAAATATCTTTTGCTGCTGCCGGTAATACATTGATGGCGAACTTTCCGGAATGCTCAATGGCATTCAGGGTGCGTCCGTTCATTACTGAAACCAGAACAGTCGGCGGCGACAGGCTGACTGTCATAAAACTGTTTGCAGTCATTCCAATGATTTCCTTATTGCGTGCCAGCGAAGTGATCACTGTTACGCCAGTGGTGAAACGCGAGGCAGCATGACGAAATTCGGCAGGATTCAGTTCTGGCATGTCCACTTTCTCCTTGATGTTCATCATCAACTCGCAGCCTCTTGATAACGGGCAATCCAGCTGCGGATTCGCGCCGGCGAGCACAGATTGTCCCATTGCCGCTCCGGCCAGTTGAAATTTTCGGTAAACTCATCACACAGAGCTGAATTCTGGCTCATCGCCCCGAGCAGCATCTGGAATTCCTCCGAAGGCGGCTGCATCATCAGGTTGGTCCAGCGGGCGGCAGCAAGACAGCGGTCATTGCGGGCCATATCAACCTGCTCGATGAAGCGCTGATCAAGTACCGGCGCCCTGACGATTTCCTCGCCCAGCTTGAAGGCAGAATACGATGCGATATTGGCGCCCTGCCCGTTTACGGGATCAACGGTGACATGGACATCACCCAGCGCCAGGGCAAACTTGCCGTTATCAAAGGCAACCGAGGTCTTGCGCACGGTTGGCACCACACCACCCTGCAAGACATCCAGGGCTTGGCACAAATCGAATTTGGCAGTATCAACCCGCTCATAGACACCGGGATGATATTGTTCCAGGGCATCGAGAATGGTTTGCCTGAAGGCTGCCGGGTCATCGTCATAGCGGGTCGTAACCGTGTTTTCCAAGTCCCCGCCGGGAACATTCTCAAACAGAAGCGCCGTTTGCATACCGTCGAAGGTCAGTGTTGGAATGGTGAGTAGTTCACCAACACCGGGAGACAGCGAAAGCGTCACATTTTTCGGCTCAGGGTGTGAGACCCCGGAGTATAGCCCCACACATAGTCGTCGTTGGGGCTGCTCGAAAGGCGACTCCTGGGCATTATGTTCAAACATGGCACCCAGGGGGCCTTTGCCAACTGCAACCACCAGCAGGTCGAAACGGTCTATCAAGGGCTGAATATCATCTTCAGCAATTTTTTGATATTCAATGACGCCTCCGCGATCCATGAAATCATTCATCAGTGTCGGCAGATATATCCGGTAATCAACAGCGCGCGAAGGTTTAGCAAAAGTTCCAGGGAAATGTAATGGCTCGGGAATATTCAGCCAGTGATCATGGTAGTGATAGTGATATTCTTTATCCTGCCAGTGATTGACGCCCAGCTGCTCTTCACGCTCCAGCGTACAATTGTGATGCGCCACGGTATTCAGCAAGCGGGAAGAACGGTATTCATCCGGCTCCCGGTCTGTAATGATGGTCGCATCAATGCCGTGTTGCTGCAGGTATAAGGCCAGATGCAGACCGGCAGTGCCGGCGCCAACGATCCCGATATTATGCATTTACTGTTACTCCCTGCTGTCACTCTCAAATTTTTCATGCCCAGATTATTGTATCTGCATCTAATTGTTAATAGCATAAAGCGGATAACATTTATTCTTATCAGGAATTAATATGGATCGCCTTGATTGCCTGGAAACTTTTGCGCATGTCTATGAAAGCGGCAGTTTTTCGGCAGCTGCCAGAAGACAGGGAACCACGCAGCCCACTGTCAGCAAGCGTATCGCCTGGCTGGAAGAACATTTCGGTGCTTCACTGTTCATGCGCTCAACCCGTCGCCTGACCCCGACCGAAGAAGCCGGACGTATCTACGAACATGCGCGCAAGCTGCTGGAAAGCTATGAGCTGACCCGGGCCAGCATCCATAATGCCCTGCCGGAACCGGCTGGAACCTTGACCATCGCTGCCCCCTCCTCTTTTGGCCGGCATATCCTGATGCCCCTGGCTGCAGAATTTTTACGTCTCTACCCGGATATTTCGCTGGACCTGAGAATGTCGGAACGACAGATTAATATGCTGGAAGAAGGCGCTGAACTGGCTCTGCGTATTGGCGAGTTAAAGGACAGTTCGCTGCGCATGCGCCCGCTGGGCCGTATCAGCCGCTTTGCCGTGGCCAGCCCGCTTTACCTGAAAAATCACCCGGCGCCCAAGGAGCCAGGTGAACTGGCTGAACATCTGTGCATTGGTTATTCCCGCTTCGGCTTGACGACCAACTGGGTCTTTGAAAGTGAGTACGGTCGGCACCTCGTCGATATTGAGTGTGCATTGCGTGTGGATGATGCTGATATGCTGCAGGCTGCTGTACTCGAAGGAATGGGAATTGCCATATTACCAGGCTGGCTTGCCCTGCCTCATCTGGAAGCCGGCGAGATGGAAATTATACTGCCGGATTTTATCGTCCCTGGTCTGCCCCTGAATGCCATCTATCCGGATCCGGGCACCCTGTCACTCAGGGCACGCAGTTTTCTGGACTTTCTGGCTGAAAACAAAAAGCTGCTCGCCTGACAATTGCCAGAGCCAATTAAAATTTTATATTGCCCCTTCCTTCACTGTTTCATAAAAACTTTTCTGAATTCTTGTTTTTCACCCGAATGGGTGAAGAAGCAATGCAATCTTATTGAGTAACATCAGCTTGAACCTAGTCACGGCCAGGCACAATTTTTTACTGGCTAACTTTATGTCCATCCAGGAAATTGCTGATGAGACCGATAAAAAAATCACTTGCACTGGCACTTTTATCAAGCGTAAGCCTGCTCAGTGCCTGTGACGTATTCGATGACGATGATAACCCTACTTCTGCCGCTGCTTCGGTGGATCTAAGCGGTTCAGGTGTCAAAGGACCACTGGCCGGTGCTGCTGTCAGCCTCTATGAACTGGATACTTCCCAGATTAGTTTACAGGGTGCTCTTCTCGGGGAAGGCAGTACGGGGCCAAATGCCGCTATACAGGGGCTGACTGCTCCGGCAAGCATCACTGGTTGGGTCGTTCTGGTTTTTAATGTTGATGCTGACACCACTGACCTGACCACCGGTGCTGCACCAATTTTCAATTCCCTCAAGACAGTTGTTCAGGCCCAGAGAGTGCTGGATGGTGACGATATCTACGCATCACCACTGACCACCATGGCTGTTAACCTGGCCCGTCGCAAAGCGGATAGTGGCTCTCCCTATTCCGGCAATGGTGACGGCACTATCAGCGAAGAAGAGTTTGCAACTGCGCTGACAGTTGCCCAACGCCAGGTGAAAGCCACTCTCGGCTTTGGTCTGAACAATTCAACCGATATTTTCACTACGCCTCCCCTTATTACTGCCAATACGACAGATAGTGCCTCCAAATCCCAGGTGGCTGCTTACCGTCAGGCTATTGAAGCAGTAGCAGCCGTTGCCAATGCCGTGTCGGAAGCCGGTGGAGGAGCAAATGCACAGGAAGCCTTTGACGCATTAACTGAAGACCTGAGTGATGGCAATATTGATGGCCAGAGTGATACTGGTGCCATTGCTACTTTCACCGCTATCGGGGCGAACCTGGGTACTGTGGTAACCCAGGATGTATCTACCCTGACTATACCGGGAACAAATATTTCCGTGGGCGATATTGAATCGGTACTGTCAGCCGAGACTGCAGATACAGGCGTCGAAACGGACGTGACTGATCTTGAATCCGGCGAATTGAGTGTAGACCCGCAGCCTGCCAAAACCGTATCTGACGTAGATGGCGATGAAGTCCCTGATACTGAGGATGCCTTTCCGGAAGATCCTGAAGAATGGCTGGATTCCGATGATGACGGTGTCGGTGACAACAGCGATGCCTTCCCCAATGATCCTGCGGAAACAGCGGATACTGACCAGGACGGAGTGGGCGATAACGCGGATGCATTCCCCAATGATCCTACTGAACAGGTAGATGCTGATAATGACGGTTTTGGTGACAACGAGGATGACTTATTTCCGAATAATCCGTCACTGCAAATGGATACCGATGGAGACGGTATCGATAACACAGTGGACAACTGTGTATCGATTGCCAACACGAACCAGGCCGACAGCGACGGTGATGGAACCGGTGACGCCTGTGAATTATCAGCAGTCCTGACACTGATCTGGGATAACGCCTCAACCACCTGGGATAACGCCAACTGGGCTGAATAACTGAGTAGCACTAATCTACTTTTAGGAGAACGACATGAAAATTTTTAAACCCTTTATTTTCGCAGCCTCTGCTTTGCTGTTCACTGTAACTTCCATGGCGCAGGAGCTGAATACTTTCGAGGCAGGCACGCCAGCCAGTGCGTCGGAAATGAATGCCAATTTTTCCATAATTGCCAATGCCTTTGACGAACTTGAGGCACGAGTCATCGCTCTTGAAGATGCCGCTTCAGATATGTCTGTAGAAGGTCGTCGTTATGCGCTGAATGAGTATTTATACTTTCGTGAAGAGCAAGACGATTTGGCTGGAGGAGAGATTGTGGTAGAAAATGTAGGATTTACCCGTATCATTATCTATTTTACCGATGCGACCAATGGCAACCTCTTCTACTCTCAAACTGAATCTGACCTGATTATTGGAGGAGTCAATCCCGAAGTTCAGTTTCCTGGGGATTCTGGTCCAGAGGACCCTGCTCTTCCTACACAAGGGATTTTAACTTTCACTTATTCGCAAACTCTGGGCACCAATCAGATTACCGTGACGCTTAATGATGGATCAGGAGATCAATTTGAATTTTTTGTATCCAAGGATGGCACAAGCATTACCCAGTTTGAACAAATTGAAGGTTATGCTGATGGCAACACAGCATTAAATCTTCATGAATTCTCATTCATGACTGGCTTTGAGATTCCGCCTCCGCCTAATTAACCTAATATTGCATTCATGCAGGGGTTTGAGATTCCGGTTCCACCGACACCCTAAAAGTAAAAATATCCATTTAGTTTGGATACTTACTAAAGCTGTATCAAGCTCAAAACAACAATAAAAAAGGGGCTAACAAGCCCCTTTTTTATTTCTTGCCAATCAGTTTATCAGTCTACCGACACCCGAATCCGGTCATTGGTTCCTGGCAATACCAGATAAACCGTACCAAAGGCTCCCGTTGTGGTCTGAATCATAAAGGGAGGATCCGGCCAGGGGACGACGGTGTTGCTGGTCGCTGTATAAACCCGTCCATCTTCCGCCGTCAGAATTGAACGACTCAGGCTGGGTTTTTCCAGTTCTACAATTCTTACCATGCCGGCACCGGCAGCCGGAGCAGCCGGCGCTGCTTCAACAGGTCTTGACTCACGTTCTGCACGCGGCAAGGGGTTGGCTCGTGGCACCTGGGTAGCTGTTTCATTAACCGGAGGCAGAACACGGTCATAGCAGGCCAGTCGTGCAGACATTTCGGGAATTTGCTGGCAAGTACGCATGCTATCAACTATTTCCTGGTCGGATTGCGCAAAGGCTGACTGGCTGAGCCCTGCCAGTGTGGCCAGGGTGAGGACCAGGCCAGATTTCTTTATGTTTAGTGGAATATACTGCATAGGCCTGATGGCTCCTTGATTCTTGTTTTGATGCCGGTTTGAGACTGCGTGAAAGTATATAACCGTTGTTTCGATTAAATCAAAAAAACAAGGCAATTAAACCCGCTCCGTTCGGCTGTGGTTAAGCCTGGGGACAGCCAGGACACGTTATTTATGCTGACAGCAAGCAGTGAGGTATATTTACATCTGCAATCAGCGCTAGTTTGAGAGACTTAAATGAGTAAATATTTCACTGGCAGGGAACGCCTGGAGCATTCACCGGCCTTTGCAAGAAACATCCGTATGGGGTCTCCGGTGGAACTTCGCGTACCTGACCATCAACGCGTAATAGATGCCATTAACTCTGCGAACTTTCAGGAAGCCAGTACTTACCTGGAATTATTTCACTCCCAGTATCAACTTATGCTTTCCCTGGTGTTTGAATGGGTATTGCAAATTCCTCAAAGCCTGAGCGAACTGGTAGGTGGGAATCTTGAGCGAGAACTGACAGAAAAAACATTTCAGCGTTTCAAGGCTTGCCTTCCGACTATCAATTACTCGCCGGATGCCGCAGCAGGTGCCCGACAACTCGCTTCGCTGCTCATTGACGCTGACCTTCGACCCGGCCTTGCTGATTCCTACAGGGAACATGCGGCAAAAGCTGATATTACCTTGCTGCACAATATCCTCAGGCAACTGGAGCAGGCTTATGCAGAGTTATCAGCTGCGCTGGAACAGCATTCCCCGGAGCTTGCAGTACAAAAGTTCGACGCTTATCGATATTTTGCTATCGGCGTCCATGATGCCTGTATACAGTTCACGCAATCCTGCTTTGAGAGTGTCCAGCTCGATTGTGAGCAGGAAGTGTGCGAGAAACTCATTCAACAGAGTTTCTCTTCCTGCTCCTTCTTTGAGCCTTTGTGGAGCGTTGGTCAATTACCGCCGGATGCACTGGCTGCATTTCTGGCAGAACATTTACGCTTGCATTTTTCCGGTGACAAAACGCGCGGCGGCGGCATCGAGATCATTGAGGACGAGGAAAAATACAGGCTGGTTTTCGATGCCTACGGCAGCGGCGGAGCACTGCGACGCCGCTTGGATAAAAATGGCCAGCTGCCAAAACTTGCCAAGGCTGGCCCGGCGACCTGGAACAGGGCCAATGAAGTACCGGCCTATTGCCCCCACTGTGCATTCAACGAAATGACTGCAATTGATAAATATGGCTACCCGATCCTGGTGACTGACTTTAACCCTGATCCTCAAAAGCCCTGTGGCTGGACTGTTTATAAAGATCCCGATGCAATTCCTGCAACTTATTATGAGCGCCTTGGAAGAACAAAACCCGCCTGACTAAAAGTGGGGTCTGTCCCCCATTTACTCTCTGGGAGCCAGCTTTCCTGATTACCCTTTGTTTTCGACCTGCCATTGCCGCTTGGGCCGGGCCAGTCAACCCGCTATAATGTGCGGCTTTTCAGCCTCGGCTCTAATTCATGGATAAAACCTACCAACCGCAGCAGATCGAAGCCTCCTGGTATCAAACCTGGGAAGACAAGGGCTATTTCAGGCCCTCCGGCAAGGGCGATTCCTATTGCATCATGATCCCGCCGCCCAATGTCACGGGCAGCCTGCATATGGGGCATGGTTTTCAGCAATCCATTATGGATGCCATGATCCGTTATCAGCGCATGCTGGGGAAAAACACCCTGTGGCAGGTTGGTACCGACCATGCCGGTATTGCCACCCAGATGGTTGTTGAAAGACAGCTGCAAGGGGAAGGCCTGAGTAAACATGATCTGGGCCGTGACAAGTTTGTCGATAAAGTCTGGGAGTGGAAAGAACAAAGCGGTAATACCATTACACGACAGATGCGCCGGCTTGGCGCCTCCATGGACTGGACCCGGGAACGTTTCACCATGGATGAAGGGCTGTCCAAAGCTGTGGCCGAAGTGTTTATCCGCCTTTACGATGAAAAACTGATCTATCGCGGCAAGCGCCTGGTGAACTGGGACCCGAAACTGCATACCGCGATTTCCGACCTGGAAGTTATTAATGAAGAAGAAAATGGCTCCTTCTGGTATTTCCGTTATCCGCTTGCCGAGGGCGCAAAAACTGCTGATGGAAAAGATCATGTGGTAATTGCCACCACCCGCCCGGAAACCATGCTCGGTGATGCCGCTCTGGCGGTAAACCCGGACGATGAACGCTATAAAGACCTGATTGGCAAAGTGGTGGAACTGCCCCTGTGTGACAGGCAGATTCCGATTATTGCCGATGACTATGTCGATCCTGAATTTGGTACCGGTTGCGTCAAGATTACCCCGGCCCATGACTATAACGACTACGAGGTCGGCAAGCGTCATGAACTGCCACTGATCAATATTCTGAGCGATGATGCTGCAATCAACGACAATGCCCCTGCAGCCTATCAGGGCATGGACCGTTTCGAGGCCCGCAAACAAATTGTCAGGGATATGGAAGCCGCCGGTCTGCTGGAAAAAGTCGAACCACACAAATTAAAAGTGCCACGTGGCGACCGCAGTGGTGTGGTGATCGAACCCTATCTGACAAACCAGTGGTACGTGGCTATTGAGTCACTGGCCAAACCGGCGATTGCAGCGGTGGAAAACGGCGACATCGAATTTGTGCCGAAGAACTGGGAAAACACCTATTTTGCCTGGATGCGGGACATTCAGGACTGGTGTATTTCACGACAGCTCTGGTGGGGCCATCGCATACCGGCTTGGTATGACAGGGACGGCAATATATATGTTGGCCATGACGAAAAAGAAGTCCGTCAGAAATATGAACTGGCAGATAATCTGGAACTGATACAGGACCCGGACGTACTGGACACCTGGTTTTCCTCCGCACTATGGACTTTCTCCACTCTTGGCTGGCCGGAAGATACTGAAGAACTCAAAACTTTTCATCCGACTGATGTGCTGGTTACCGGTTTCGACATTATTTTCTTCTGGGTCGCGCGCATGATCATGATGACCCTGAAATTCACCGGCCAGATTCCTTTTCGCAAGGTCTATATCACCGGCCTGATTCGCGACAGCGAAGGCCAGAAGATGTCCAAGTCCAAAGGCAATGTGCTGGATCCGATCGACCTGATTGACGGCATCAGCATTGATGCGCTGGTCGCCAAACAAACCGACAGCATGATGCAGCCCCAGCTGGCACAGAAAATTGAAAAAGCCACCCGTAAACACTTTCCGGAAGGCATTGCCGCCTACGGGACTGACGCATTGCGTTATACCTTTTATTCGCTGGCCAGTACCGGTCGTGACATCAATTTTGACATGGGGCGCATTGAAGGCTTCCGCAATTTCTGTAACAAAATCTGGAACGCGGCCCGTTATGTCCTGATGAATACCGAAGAACAGGGCTGCAGTAAACCTGAACAACCTGAACATTTTTCACTTGCTGACCGCTGGATCCAGTCACGTTTCCAGCGCACCCTGCAAGCGGTGCATGACGGCATGGCAAATTATCGTCTGGACCTGGTCTCACAGGCGATCTATGACTTCTTCTGGAATGAGTACTGCGACTGGTATCTGGAATTATCCAAACCGGTACTCTGGGATGACGATGCCACCGAGGAGCAAAAAAATGCCACCCGCTACACCCTGCTGAACATTCTTGAACAGAGTCTGCGTCTTGCGCATCCCTTCCTGCCTTTTATTACCGAAGAAATATGGCAGAGAGTTACTCCGCTGCTGAATGTCGAAGGGGAATCCATCATGTTGCAGGCTTATCCGGCAAGTGATGACAACGTGATTGATGAAGCGGTAGATAAAGAAATCAACTGGGTGAAAGGCGTCATCGAAGCCGTGCGCAATATCCGCGGTGAGATGAATATTTCCCCGGCTAAAGCCATCCCGGTACTACTGACAAAAGGCAGCAAGTCGGATGAACAGAATTTAGCAAACAATAAACAGTTCCTGAGCAAACTGGCCAAGCTGGAATCCATCGACTGGCTGGATAATCCTGAACAGGCGCCCTTGGCCTCAACGCAACTGGTCGGCAAACTGGAAGTCCTGGTACCAATGGCCGGCCTGATTGATGTCTCTGCTGAAAAAGAGCGCTTGCACAAGGAAGTCGACAAGCTGGAAAAAGAAATCGCTCGCCTGCAGGGCAAGCTCGGCAATGAAAAGTTTGTTGCCAATGCGCCCGGAGAAGTTGTCGAAAAGGAAAAAGAAAAACTGACCAGTGCCGAAAATTCGCTGACACAACTTCAGCAACAGCTGCAAAAAATTCAGCAGTTATAGGCTGTTCTATCTATCCTGCAGCCATCAAGTAGTGATTTTTTTAAGCAGCGAAACCCGTAGCGTATAAAATACATGCAGGTAATAAAACCTGGCTAAAGTAGATTTAACGAAGCAAGTCCTCTAGACTTGTAAGTCACTGAAAATAAAAATATTTTTACGGAGTACGCCAGGATGTTATTTCTGTGTCCCCGATTACTAATCGCAACACAGTGTTTTAATATCCTTCTCTCATCACCGGCTTTTGCGCAGAATACCCAGCTTCAGGAAATAGTTGTCCACGCCCAGAATAGAGAACAAAACCTGAGTGAAGCACCTCTTTCCATCTCTGTAGTCGGGGAAAACGAAATTGATCGCTGGAATTTCTCCTCAATGGAAGAACTTCAGCAACTGGTTCCCAATCTTAAAATCTTCTCCCAGTTTGCCTACAACAACACCCTCGCGCTACGTGGTGTAGGAACTTACAGTCGCAATATCGGCTTTGACGAACGAGTCGGCATCTATATCGATGGAATTTACCTGGGGCCAGCTTATGGATTGAGCCAGAACCTTCTTGACCTGGCACAGGTGGAAGTCCTGCGGGGACCTCAAGCCACTTTTTTTGGCAGAAACAATATTGCCGGTGCCGTTCAACTGATCAGTTCTGATCCGGACTCTGAATTTGGCGGAAAGGTACTGCTGCGTGCCGGAAATCTCGGCACCCGAATTTTGCAGGGAAGACTTTCCATTCCTTTGGCTCCTGATTTACTTTCCAGTATTTCGCTTGGGCAACAAAGCCGGGATGGCACCACTACCAATCTGTTTACCGGTCAACAACTTGATAACAGAGACCGTAACAGCATGCGCTTAAAACTGGCATATACACCAGGCAGCAATTTCAGTGCTGACCTCAGCATCGATAGAAATGAGATTGATGAAAGCATGCTCATCGGTGATCCGCTCAGTGATACTTTCGGGGTCATGGCAGATTCTGCAGCACCTGCCCCCTTTCAGGTTGCTTTCAATACGACACCGACTCAGCGTGTGACAACACAAGGAGCCGGAATCATCCTGCAATGGGAACTCTCCGATAACAGTTCATTCCAATCTTTGACCGGCCTGCGTGAAACAGAAGCTGCAACCCACAACGATACGGATTATTCCAGTGCCGACATCCTGCACATTATTTACAACGAAGACTACCGACACCTGACCCAGGAATTCAGATTTTCCGCCACCGTCAGTGAAAACATCTCTTACCTTGTAGGCCTGAACTACCTGAACCAGCGGGGAGAAACAAACCGGCATGCGCTTGCCGGCAGTGATGCTGCATTGTTAGGGCTGTCGGCCGGTGGAGATATATGGAATGCCGGTCTGGTGGATACCCAGACATGGGGAGTGTATGGCAATCTTGACTTCAGAATCATGAATTCACTGTCCGTTTCAGCCGGCCTGCGCTGGTCCATTGAGGAAAAACAGGCTGACTGGATAATTGATTCCACGGCCGCTCCATTGTTTGGTCTGGCGACCGGTGCATTTCGTGATTCCCGCAGGGACAGTGATGTATCTCCGACGATCAGCATCAGCCACGATATCCTCAATAATGCCATGCTATTTGTCCGTTATGCTGAAGGCTTCAAAAGCGGCGGTTACAATCTCGACTACGTCAGTTCAGCGATATTCCCTGGAAACCTGGAGTTTGACAAGGAAAGTGCGCAAAGTATCGAGGCAGGCATCAAGGGCAGCATGTTGAACGACAGAGCCTGGGTCAGCCTGACGGGCTACCATGTGGAATACCGCGACTTCCAGGTAAACCAGTTTCGCGATCAGGGTGACGGCACAACTGTAATCCTCATAAGTAATGCTGCAGAAGTTGAGACCCGGGGACTCGAATTAAGCATGGACTTAAATCTGACGGATAATCTGGTGGTGTCGGGTAATATGGCTTATCTCGATGCCAGATATTCCCGCTTCATGGAAGGCGGGGTCGGTGGTACCGATGTTTCCGGGAACCGGCTTGATGCGCCAAAAATTCAGGCTAATTTTTCATTCGATTATGAGAAAAGTTTAAGTAACAGTTTGCTTGGCTTTTTACAGGCCAATTTTTCTTACAGTGAGGGGTATTATGTCACACCGGATAACATCAATACCCAGCCCTTACTCGGTGGTGGTAGCGTTCCCTATGGCTATATTGCATCCAGTGAAACTGCCAGTCTTAAACTGGGGGTGCAAGACCGCCAGGAAAGCTGGCGACTGGCGCTTTGGGTGCAGAATCTGTTCGATGAATCCGGGGTCAACTCCAGAATCAGGGATTTTTTCGGCACAGTGCTTGAAACAAGAACTGCTCCCCGGACCTACGGAATAGAGGCAACTTTCCAGTTTTGATTGACAGCTAAAATCCCGGAATAATCAGTAGTTTTTCACATATCCAGTTATATTTTTACCGCCGCCAGACTCGACAGTAAGCGCGCCACCAGCTGTGACTGGCTGTTGGTAGAGGTTTTGCTAAACAGGGATTTCAGCTGGGTTTTCAGGGTATTCAGGGAACGATGCTTTTGAAAGGCAATCTCACTGAGGGTATTGCCCTGCACCAATAAAATTGCCAGCTCGGTTTCGCGCTGACTTAATTTGAACAGGCTCTGCAGAATTTCCTGATTAAGGGGAGCTTGCGAATTCACTTCCTTGATAAAGACCAAAGCCAGAGGTTTTCGTACTGCCATGCCAAACATGGAATCGCTTGCGCCTATTGGCTGCACCTGAATTTCCAGATCAGCTTCTGGATGCAAACCGGGAATAAAAAGAATATTCCCATGTTCAGTCACTGCGTTCCCGGCGACTGCAGAAACAGCATTTTGTAACATGGTTAAAAATATATTCTGTTGCAGATTACCCCTGATGATCAGAAATTGCTGTTTACAAGCAAGCAGCGAATGTTCGGCAAATATTTTTTCAGCAAAGGCATTTGCATAATGAATGTTTGCATTTTCATCCAGTAATAAAGCTGCAATGGGAAAAGTATCAATGATATCCATCGTTGAATTCAGGCTGCACTGAAAATCACTCAGGGTCTGCTTTAATTCTGTTGCTCTGCTTAGATGGGGCAGCAAATTTTGCAGGTAGGCTTCCTTGTCACCTATTTCTCCCTGCTCGTGTCGATGCTGAAAAGCAATTTTCAGCGCCAGCTGCTTGTCCGTTTTGATAAAAGCGCCGGTGGAATGGCTCATATCAGCATTACGACAAAAATCATTATAGAACTCAGTTTTTTGTAGCTGCCGCATCGGCACAAGATAGTCTGAAGACCAGGCTCTGCCGGTAGGCTGTTCCCGCAAGGCCTGTGTCCACACATCCATACAGTGGAAGTGTTCTTTCAGGGCCTGGTTTTCCTGATCTGTATAGCCTACTGAATAACGCTTGATGATTCCTGAGCCATCCAGACCTTCCATGCTGATCAGGCCGGAACGAAACTCCAGTTCATTGGTTAAGTGAGAAATTAAGCCGTTCCAGCCATCCTCTTCCAGCACGGCATCATAAATAACCTGAATATGGGGCTGTAACAAGCGTTGTGAATTTTTTTGTGGCATCTCAGTTGTTCTTCGCCGCCGCCAGACTGGATAACAAGCGCGCTACCAGTTGCGACTGGCTGTTTGTCCCGGTTTTGGCAAATAGTGATTTCAACTGGGTCTTCAGGGTATTCATTGAGCGATGATTTTCGGTAACAATATCATTGAGTGATTTCCCTTGTACCAGCTTGCTTGCCAGTTCAATTTCACGCGAACTCAGATTGAAAAAGCTTTGCAGAATGTCCCGATTGAGCGGGGATTGCGGGTTTATTTCCTTGATATACACCAGCGCCAGTGGTTTACGGATATGCATGCCAAACATGGATTCATAAACCCCGATGGGCTGAACCTGAATCTCCAGTTCCGAGTGTTCATTCGTGGCAGGGAGTACCATTGTCTTCTGCCCTGAATAGTTTATCGTTACTTCATTCTGATCAGCCTCATACTGTCCAGCAGCTGCCTTCGCTGTTTGTTGCAGAATCTCGATAAAGGTATTGCGGAAAGCATTTTTTAACTCCAGAACTCCCTGTTTATTTTGTAGCGTGGAATGCGATAAAAACAGCTGCTCAGCATTGGCATTGGCATAATGAATCCTGGCATTCTCATCGA
Organism: Gammaproteobacteria bacterium UBA5109; assembly: GCA_002414385.1. GTDB lineage: Bacteria > Pseudomonadota > Gammaproteobacteria > Pseudomonadales > Pseudohongiellaceae > UBA5109. Next base: position 298,332 of record DHZH01000001.1, on the reverse strand, counting down.
CCAGCAGCGTTGCGATAGGCATCGTGTCTATAATGGCTGTGACACTCTGCAAGCGTACTTCATAATCCTTGAACTGCTGACGAAGTTTTGCCGCCTGATTTAAATGCGGACTCAATGCATTCAGATATCCAATATGTTCGATACAGGAGCCCTGCTCATGGGTCCTTTGAAAGGCAATTCGTAATCCATGCGTATGATCAGATTGAATAAAGCATCCGGTTGTATGTGCAATATCCACCGGTTTGCAGAAGTCATTATAAAATTCGGTCTTTTTGAATTCAGAATCCGGAATCATTTTTTCCGAGGGGTGGAATTCCTGCATTGGCTGGCTCCATAAGGCCTGGGTCCAGATATCCAGTTTATGATAATAATCCTTGATCAGGCTTAGTTCCTGATTATCATAACCAAAGGAAAAGCGGGTAATAATGCCCTCCTCCTGAGAATCCACACCAATGGTGCCGGAGCGAAAATCCAGATCCTGAACCAGTTGCGTAATAAGCATTTCCCAGCCGGCATCCTCCAGAACAGAGTCATAGATAGTCTGCACATGCTTATTGAAAAGCGGATTATCCATGACTGACCAGGGCACTCTCGGGTGAACTTTGCCGGTTCAGAAAGTCTGTAATATCCCTTAGTGTTCTTTGTGCTTCATCGAGAAAAACAAAGTGGGCGGAATCTTCATAGGCATGAATCTCCGCCTGACTTCGGGTCAAAGCTTCACGCAACAGGGCTGAGTTATCTGTCTGGGCATAGGGGTCATGTATACCACTCAGGACCAGAGAGGGTTTATCCTGTTTGTGAAGGGCTGCCAGCAAATCATAGCCCAGCAGCTCATCCAGGGTCTGCATAAAAAACTCCAGGCTGGCCCGGGTTCTGGGGAATAACTCCGCTGGCGGCGGATTGCGAAACAGTAAAGGCCCCAAAAGCTCCAAATAGCGTGGAAATTTGTCCAGTTTCCTTTTCAGGATAATTTCTTCAGCCAGTTCAGCCGCTTCCTGCCCGGAGCGTTCGACCAGGGTTTGCTGAAAAACTTTCAGATTAAAAATTGCCGGATTGGTCAGGATACAGGCATTGATACGTTCCGGGTATTTCACTGTTAGCATGCTGGCGACATGACAGCCCCAGGAGTGAGCAAATATCAGGGTCTGCTCAGCGCCCAGATGATCAAGCAAGGCGACAAAATCGTCAGCCTGTTGTTCAATACCCCGCCAACTGGAAGGATTAGCGCGATCACTTCTGCCTGCGCCGCGATAGTCATAATAGAGTAACTGGTAATCCTGCTGCAGGGATGCAAGTGGTGGTTTCAGGTAAGTATGATCCAGATAACTGCCGTGCAGAACTGAAATCAGGGGCAATTCCAGCATCGTATCGCCTTTACCAACCAGGCCGGAACTGACTATATCAAAAAATAACCGCTTGCCATTTAATCTCACATACATGTTCGACCTGTATTTCCTTTTTGTTATCGTAGGCCAGATTATCTCTATTTCTGGTTTTGCTACTTATTGTTGTTCCGGTCAGTCCCGGTGAAATTTTTAATAGAAACCAGAAATTATTGAACCTTAAAATAGTCCCTAGCTTTTGTATCACATTCACCCATTTGGGTGAACCATGATTTTTCAGGCTGAATATATAGCTTTGACAATACAGCGCTCCACAGTCATAAATACTTTTTCTGTCTAGTCAGGTTTAATTGCTGCCTTGTAGCTTAATGAAACTTTAATCGGATAAAAGATTAATGTTATTATCGCTGCGCTGAATCGACGCAGCCTCCATAAAAAAGTCGTCGAAAACTGTTGTTAAGTCAACGCCTTATAGACTAGAGATACATATTCCATGAATACTAAAATTTTTATTGCATCGCTGATAGTTGCAGCCGTGCTGAGCCTCCTGGCTTTTCTGATTAATTTTGCCAGTCTGTTCCCTGCTCCCGTAGCCTATTTCTGCATAGCTTTAATAAGCGGCTACCTGACAACATTCTGGGTCATCCGACCCCAGGAAGAAAAATCCGGTAAAAAACGTAAAGGCCGCAGCAAACGCAAAAGCAGCGGCCCGAAAGAAGTCGGCTCGGTCAAATGGTTCAGTGCCAGCAAGGGTTATGGTTTTGTCACGCGTGAAAACGGCGAAGATATCTTTGTCCACTTCCGCTCTATAGCCGGGCGGGGTAATCGCATTCTGCAGCAGGGGCAAAAAGTCGAATTTGCCGTTACCCAGGGCGACAAGGGCTTGCAGGCTGAGGATGTAAGCGCAGTCAAATAGCTCAGCGATCAGGTGTCAGGGTCATGGCTCTGACACCTGAACAGATCAGTAATGTGGTGGCTTTTCGTCCTGCTGGCTGTAGGGTACCGCTTCTTCCAGGTTTTCGAGTTGATCCTGCAGGTTTTTTACCAGCCGTGTTAACTGGTCTATCTGTTGCTGTTGGCTGATCAGCGCATCATTAAGCTCTGAAATACTTTGCTCCTGAAAGCTGAGTTTGCTTTGCAAGTCGATGAGTTGTTCCTGCATGAGATCATTGCTCCGGGCGGTCCGGTTTTACCACGGGCCGTTTTTGTTTAATAATCAGTCTCACAACTGGTTTACTTAAGAGATGATAATGCAGCCATCGGCAAAAAAACCACCAATTATCTGGATTAACCTGCTGGTACTGGGCATCCCGCCACTGGTGGCGCTGACAATTGTTCCCTGGTATGGCTTCACCCATGGCTATGACCTTTATGAATGGGTCTGGTTTCTGGTACTGATTACTTTTTGTGAGATGTCGATTACTGCTGGTTATCATCGGCTGTGGTCACATAAAGCCTATCAGGCCCATCCAATTCTTCGTTTTATTTTTGCGCTGGGCGGCGCCTGTGCGCTGCAAAACAACTGCATGGTCTGGGCAGCCGACCACCGTCGTCATCACCGTTATGTCGATGATAATGAAAAAGACCCCTATTCGGCCGGTCTGGGTTTCTGGTACTCACACTTCGGCTGGATGATCCGCGAATACGACAGTACAAAAGAAGATTTATCCAATGTCGGTGACCTGTTCAAGGATCCGATCCTGGTCTGGCAGAAAAAGTATTATGTGCACTTGACCCTGCTGATGAATCTCGGCCTGCCTATTCTGATCGGTTATCTGCATGGTGATATCTGGGGTAGCCTGCTATTGCTGGGGTTTTTACGTCTGGTACTGAGTCAGCATTTCACCTACCTGATCAATTCTGCCGCGCATATGTGGGGCAGCCGTCAATATGACCCGAAACAGACCGCCCGTGATAATGGTTTTATTGCCTTCCTGACCTATGGCGAGGGTTATCACAATTACCACCATACCTTTGCCTGGGATTACCGCAATGGCATCAAGTGGTATCACTATGATCCGACCAAGTGGTTAATCAAGACCTGCTCCTGGTTGAAGCTGACTTATAACCTGCGTGCCTGCTCTGTGTGGAGGCAGGAAAGAGCCCGGCTTGATGCACAGTATCACCATGCTCTGGCGAAATGTGAAAAAGTCCTGCACCCGGCGAAGTGGCGCCAGCAACTTGAAGCGGAATATCAGAAACTCACGCAAACCATGAATCACTGGGCTGAAGTAAGACAGCAATGGTATGAAAGCAAATCACGCGCTCTGCATGAAACCCTGCATGAATTTGATGCCGAGCATCTCAAGCAGCGCTATGAGGAATTGAAAATCCGCTTACGTACACAGCGTAGAAGCTGGGAAAACCTGCTCCAGCATATTGCCGGTAATACGCTGCCGCAGACCGCCTGAACAAACTGAGCACATGCTTGATTTCAATTTACGGGAAGCGTCACCTCAGGGCTGGCTGGATTCTGTTCTAAGCGATTTTGACCAGTTTTTGGTTGATCACGCCAGTTGTGAGAAGAAAGCCTCCGGCATGGCCATGTCGATGATCTCCCACTACCCCGATAAACCCGTACTTGTTAAAGCCATGCTCAACCTGGCGCTGGAAGAACTGGCGCATTTTCGTGATGTCATGGAAATCCTGCTGGATAAAGGCCTGCAGGCAGGTGCCGACAGCAAGGATGAATATGTCAACAGGCTGCTGCATACCATGAACCGGGGGTCGGAAGCCTATCTGCTTGATCGTCTGCTGATTGCCAGCATTATCGAAGCCAGAGGAGCAGAACGCTTCGGCATGATTGCCGAGGCCTTGCCAGCCGGGGGCTTGAAGACTTTCTATGAAAATATCAGCGCATCCGAAGCGCGGCATTATCTGCTGTTTCTGCAACTGGCCGAGCAGCATTGTGATGTTGCTGAACTTGAATCCCGCCTGGAAGAATTGCTGGATATCGAAGCTGAAATCATGCGTAGTTTACCGCTGCGTGCGGCCTTGCACTGATATCTTTCCCCGCGTTTTACAGCGTTTTGTCTGCATTCGCACTGAACTTTTTCACCCTGGCTCTCGTTTAAATAAACATTGGCATGTAATATGCAAACCATTGCATGGAATGCTTAGTGGGGATAAAAATAAAAATGCTGCGAATTATTTTACCTGTCCTGATCCTGTTGGGCTCTATCGGTGTTGCCTTCGCCCTGATCTCAAACCGTGAGGCTCCGCCTCAGGAAGAAATTACCGAGGCAACAATTGTTGTCGAGGCCATGATGCCTGCACGTGAGGACGTCTACCTACGGGTTGCATCACAGGGAACGGTCCAGGCCCGGACCAACACCACCCTGGTCTCTGAAGTTGCAGGCCGGGTTGTTGAAGTCTCCCCTGCCTTTGTTGTCGGCGGGTTCTTTCGGGCAGGCGATACTCTAATACGTCTGGACGACCAGAATTATCGAGCCGCTGCCAGTCAGAGTGAAGCTGCCGTGGCTTCGGCCCGCAGCGCTCTTGCACAGGAACGCGCTGAAGCTGAGATTGCCCGGCGTGAATGGGACCGCATGACGGAAGCACAGCAAAACCAGATTCGTACCCCGGATCTGTACCTGCGAATTCCCCAGTTGGAAAATGCTGAAGCACAACTGGCCTCAGCCCAGGCAAACCTGGAAAAAGCCAGGGCCGACCTGAACAAAACCACCATAACAGCTCCCTATGACGGGCTGATTTCGGCCAAAAATACCGATATTGGACAGTTTGTCAGTGCCGGAGCAACAATTGCCGAGATCTTTGCCGTCGATTACGCCGAGGTCCGTCTACCCATCCCGGAAAATAAAATCGAGTATCTTGACCTGCCTTCCCCGCTCAATGAAACGGCTGCTTCGAATGATGAATTTTATGCTGCCGGTCTCGATGTCGAATTAAGCTCTGTCCTGGGCGGCACCGAATACCGCTGGTCCGGCCGGCTGACCCGTACCGAAGCCGTGCTGGATACCAGAACCCGTGTACTTTTCAGCGTCGTGCAGGTCAGGGACCCCTACAAACTTTACAGTAATGAGCATGAGGAACCGCTGCGTATCGGGACTTATGTCAATGCCGAAATTCAGGGCCGCTTACTGGAAGACGTCATGATACTGCCCCGCTATACCCTGCTCGCCAATGACCTGGTCTGGGTGGCCGACCGGGAAAACCGTTTACGGACCCGCTATGTCGATGTCATTACCAGCAGTGGTGACCAGGTATATATCAGAAGCGGGCTTGAAGCCGGTGATCAGGTGATACTGACCCGTATGGAAAACCCGCTCAACAGCACACTGGTTCAGGTTGAACTGCAGCCAAACCCGGCTGCCAAACTCAGCCAGGGCAGGTAAAACAATGACTCAAACCGAACAACAAAAAGGACTCATTGCCTGGTTTGCCAACAATCATGTTGCGGCCAACCTGTTGATGTTCATCATCATCATTGCCGGCACATTTTCCGTTTTCACCATGACCAAAAGGAACAATCCGGATATCGAGATTCCGCTTATCCAGGTAACTGTTGCCTATCCCGGTGCCTCTCCTGCAGATGTGGAAAACGGCATCCTGATCCAGATTGAAAGTGCACTGGAAGATATCGACGGCATTGATTTTATTCGCTCCACGGCCAACGAAGGCTCCGGCAACGTTACGCTGGAAATCGATGATACTTATGACATCAATGAAGTCCTCAATGAAGTCAAAGTCAATGTCGATGGCATTCAGACCTTCCCGGTTCAGGCAGAACCGGCAAGAGTGTCGCGTATCATTCAGCGCCAGCCCGCCATTCGGCTGGCCGTGCATGGCGAAATGGACCCGATGACACAAAAAGAACTGGCGCAGTCCATTCGTAACGAATTACTGGAACTGGATGACATCACTTCAGTGAGCTTGCAAGGAATCAGAAATTACGAAATCGCCATCGAAGTTTCCGAAGACAGCCTGCTCAAATACGGCCTGACGCTGGATGATATAGCCCAGCGTATCCGTGCTTCATCACTGGACCTGCCCGCCGGTTCACTGGAAACAGCCGGGGGTGACATCCTGGTCAGGACCCAGGCCCTGGCATACAACTACCAGGACTTTGACCGGATTGTGTTGATGACCACCAGTGATGGCTCGATACTGACAGTCGGAGATATTGCCACTGTCATCGACGGCTTCGAGGACAGCGAGTTTTATGCCCGCTTCGACGGCACACCGACGGTTGAACTGGTCATTCAGACGACCACCAACCAGAATGTCCTGCAGGTCACGGAAACAGTCAGAAACTATGTTGAAGAGCGCCGTGCTGATCTTCCAGAAGAAATCAATCTGGATTTGTGGGGAGATACATCCTTCTATCTGCAGGACCGCCTCAACATGATGACCGAGAATATGCTGCTCGGAGCGCTGCTTGTCTTTCTTATATTAACGGTGTTTCTGGAAATTCGCCTGGCATTCTGGGTAATTTTCGGTATTCCAATCTGCTTTCTTGGCGCCTTTGCCCTGATGCCAAGCCTGGGTATCGATATCAACCAGATGAGCCTGTTCGGCTTTATCATGGTGCTGGGGATCGTGGTTGATGATGCCATTATTATCGGAGAAAGTGCCCATCACGGCATTTCCAAATACGGACACAGCACCCAAAGTGTGGTACATGGCGCTTTAAGGGTTGCCCGGCCTGCAACTTTTGGTGTGCTGACCACCATCGTTGCCTTCCTGCCGCTGATGATGATAAGCGGCATTCTGTCCTCCTTTATTGGTGCTATCGGCGGCGTGGTCATCCTTTGCCTGATCTTTTCGCTGGTGGAATCCAAGCTTATTTTACCGTCGCATCTGGCTCATTTTGGCAAGCCGTCTACGCATGGATTCTTTCACGGTCTGCAAACGGGAACCAATCGCGGACTCACTTACTTTGTCGACAGATTCTACGAGCCCTTTCTGAAACTGTGTCTGAAAAATCGCTACAGTACCCTGGCCAGTTTTATCGGGCTGTTGATTTTGTCTGTCGGCCTGATCGGTGGTGGGCTGATCCGCGTGGTTTTCCTGCCCAACATTGCCAGCGATTTCATTCAGGTCAACGTCACCATGGTGGAAGGTATTCCCAATCAGCAGTCCCGAAGCATCATGAACAGACTGGAAGAGGCCGCACTGTCACTGAACGGGAATTTTGAATTCATGGATGCTGAAACCGGCGAGCTGTCCACAGAAGTACTCGACCATCTGCTTATTGTTGCAACCGGTAGTGCCTCCGGTATTGCCGTACTGGAACTGGACAAGGATGTCGCCAGCCAGGTTGAACCCGGCCTCATTGATCAATATCTGGTGGACTACATTGGCAATATGCCGGGGCTGAAATCAGCCGTGGTTACCAGCACCGATGGTATCGGCGGCAATGCCATCTCCTATCAGCTGGTCAGTAACAGTCCCGAACAGCTGATTGCTGCAGCTGGCGAACTTGAAAACCAGCTGAATACCTATGCCGGACTGATCAACATCACCAATGGTGCCGTCAGCAACCAGGATGAATTACGCCTTGAGATAAAACCACGAGCTGAAGTGATGGGCTTGACCCTGAATGATATTTCATCGCAGGTTCGCAGCGCATTTTTTGGTGCCCAGGCCCAGAGAATCCAGCGTGGCGACGATGAAATACGGGTCATGGTCAAATACCCTGAGAGCAATCGTGTTTCCATCGGCAACCTTGAAAGTATGTATATTCGCTCCGCTAACGGCGATGTTATCCCCTTCAGCTCGGTAGCCGACTACACCATGGGACAGGGTTACGCGACTATTCGACGGGTTCAGGGAGAACGTTCAGTCGCTGTTAATGCTGACATCATTGAAAGCCAGGTTGAGCCAGCCGAAGTGGCCCGCGATTTACAGACCAATTTTTTCCCCGAACTTTTCCAGCGCTATCCGGCCGTTAACCTGCAAACTGACGGTGGACTTTCACTGACTGAAGATCTGGCGACCGACATGATCCGTGGCCTGATTTTTGCCCTGTTCGGCATTTATGCCCTGCTCGCTGTGCCCCTGCGCTCCTACATGCAACCGCTGATTATCATGGGTGTCATTCCCTTTGGTATCGTCGGGGCAATCGCCGGACACTTGATCATTGACATGCCGCTGAACTTTTTATCCTTCCTCGGCATCATTGCCCTGTCCGGTGTGGTGGTCAATGACAGTATTATCCTGGTGGATTTTATTAACCGGTCCAAGAAAGAGATGTCGCTCACCGATTCGGTTTTAAAAGCTGGCAAGGCACGCTTCCGGGCCATACTCCTGACTTCATTGACCACCTTTATCGGCTTGCTCCCCATCATGACCGAGACCAGTCTTCAGGCCCGTTTCCTGATCCCGATGGCAGCCTCACTGGCCTTCGGTATCCTGTTCGCAACGGTCATTACTCTGCTGCTGATTCCCTGCCTTTATGTCATTCTGGAAGACGTGAAGAAATTATTATCCAGAAAGAGAAATGTGCAAGCCACAACAGCAATCCCCGTAAGCAACTAGTGTCAGCCCAGGGCTCTTAGGCATAGGATTTACGAGACAGGACACTCATGTCAATGCAGCAGTACCTTCAGCATTATGCTGAAAATGACATTGCCCTTTCTGAGCATCTTCAGGGCAACTGGCAGCAGGTAATCTGTATTCCTGCATTTGATGAAGACCAATACCTGACAAATCTCCTGGAACGTCTGTCTCAGCAAGAGACCTTGTTAGTGATACTGGTGCTCAATAGCCCGGATTCAAAGACCGATTCGGCTGCGGAACAGGCAACAAAAGAATATGCGACAAGACTCAGGAATACTTTGCAGCCGGTCCAGACAATTGATGATCGTAGTAGCCTGCTTCAGCTCAATGCGCATTCCAGTCATATCCTTCTGCTTGAACGCTATGGTCTGCCAGCCAGTGCAGCGGTTGGTCTGGCCAGAAAGATAGCCTGTGATCTTGCCTGTTGCTTAATCGCTGATAAAAAAGTTAGCTCCCAGTGGATACACAGCACTGATGCCGATGTGAGTTTACCGGCTGATTATTTTGCGGCCCAGCCTGATGCAACTGCTGCAGCGGCTATCTACTCCTTTGAACATGAAGACAACCCGGATCCAGAACTCAACCGGAGCCTGAGACGCTATGAACTGGGTCTACATTATTATGTGTGCGGCCTGCAGTGGGCCGGCTCCCCTTATGCCTTTCACACCATCGGCAGTACCCTGCTGCTCAACACAAAATATTATGCGCTGGTCCGGGGTTTTCCAAAACGCGCCGGCGGTGAAGATTTTTATCTACTAAACAAACTGGCAAAAACTGCTGCCATTTCCCTGCTGGATTCAGCACCGTTGATTCTCTCCGGCAGGAGTTCGGCACGTGCTCCCTTTGGCACCGGGCAGGCAGTCAACAAAATTTCACGCCTGTCAGTAAAGCATGAGGAATACACTTATTATCATCCACAATGTTTTGTGCTGCTGAAGCAATGGTTGCAGCTAATTCCTGCTCTGGAAAATCAGCAAGACTATGAGAAACTGATTGCTGACAAATCACTACGAAACTGTTTAAGGAACATGGGTACTGCAAAAGCCCTGCTGCATGCACAAACGCACAGCAAAAATTCCGCAGGCTTTTTACGTCACATGCATAACTGGTTTGATGCCTTTCGTACGCTCAAATTAATCCATTGCCTGCGTGATGCAGGATTGAATTCAGTATCTCTGCAGGAGCTGCAAAGCCAGCAGGACGAATTCGGGTTTATCCGCTCTGCGCTGTCTCGTAGGAGCGGTTTTAACCGCGAATAGCTTCGGGACTAAAGTCCCTCCTACAGGCATACCTGCTCTGCCCTTCAATTAATGCCGGTTCTGAATTCATAGACAGCCTGGCTTTCCTTGAAGGCCCGGTAACTTTCTGCTGTTTCTTCCAGCACTCTTGTGCCTTCGGCATAATTTTCCTGCGCCTGCTCATATTCAAGTGCATGATTTCTGCCGAATGATCGCGATACCAGTTCTCCATAAGTATCCGAATTGACATAGTCCTGGTAAAAAGTCAGGACATCTTCCTTGTTCACTGCAGCAATGGCATCAGCCAGTTGCAGGCGGCTGTCTGTTTGCAGATTTTGTTCAAGAATATCTCCCCAGAAACGGCTGCTTAAACTGCCAAGTCGTTGGGGTTTCTCACGCAGATTGGTGAGCAGGCCAGCCTTGATCATGTCAAATTCCTCTTGCGGCATTTCATTAAGGACCATGGCGTACTGCCTGACAAAATCAGCTATATGTGCCTCCAGCGTGGCGGGGTCTGCGACAGGAGACTGGATGTACATGACCAGACCGCTGACATCCATTAAAGACATGGCTCCGGCATTGACGATGTAACCAAGCTGTCTTTCAGTCCGCAGTTCTTCAAAAAACGGCGAGCGTATCGCAGTGCCCAGCATTGAAAAGATTGCACGGCTCTCAAGCGTGTCGTCCGGCGCCTGGATATAGACCACGACTGCGGAATCATCGTGTTCAACTTCAAGCTCCAGCACGATGCGTTGCGGATCGGGCAAATCAATGACAGTCCCGAAAGGAGGCGCCTCAGCTTGTGGTGAAACCTGCAGGTACTGCCTGATTTCCGCAATCAGGTTCAGAGCATCTTCCTCGGTTACATTGCCGTGATAGAGTGCATCGAAGGTGAGGTTTTCCATCATGCGGGGAATAAAAGCCTGCACTTCGGCAAAGGAGATCTGTTCCAGGGCTGCGAGTCTTTCTTCATCAGACCAGTACGGATTACTCAACAGATTCTGCACTTCGCCATAGGCACGAACATAAGGGTTTTGCAGGTCGGCATTTTGCAGTGTCCGGATCATCTCCGTCCGGATAATGTCAAAGCGCTCTTCGGCAAAATCCGCTTCTTCCAGCGTTTCCAGCACTTCACTCAGGAGGATATCCTGCTTGTCGTCATAGCCACCCAGTGTCAGGGTAAAGCCGCGCGAACGTCTTGAAACCTGATAGTAAACTCCAGCCAGATTGGCCGGGTATTCGTATTCATTCAGTTTGTCGTTCAGCAGCCTGATGGCAAGACTGGATAAAATAGTGTTTTCCAGGGAATCACTGAACAGCGGCGTCATGGCATATAAAAAGAAAGTTGCCCGGGGCTGCCTGTAAATATTGTCCTGCGAGAACCACAGGCGAATACCATCTTCATCAAGAATCAGTTCCGGTTTCTCGACAATTTCCTCCACACTCAGTTCGCTCAGGTCACGGGTCTCAGTTGCTTTCAGGGAAATGTCCTCTGGCAGGAAAGGATTGGGTTCGGCAATGGCCAGTGCCGGATCAATCTGCCCGGCATTCCAGGATGCCACACGTGCTTGCGGAATTGCTGAATAGCGATATCCGGCGTTATACCAGGGGTCAAACTGCTCCGGTTCCACCAGTTGTGAAGTAAAAGTGAGCAGTACATTATCCGGTCTCAGCGCATCCAGTATCTGATTTAAAAAATCAGGGTTGAATTCTTCATAGGCATAAGGTGCCGTGTGAATTTCTTCCAGTGGATATTCCTGCATACGCCGGGACAGGGTGCTCACTGCTGAAACTGCACCGGCAGGTTCCTGAAAGGCAAAACCGAGCTGCGCCATCATTTGCTGCTCTTCAAACAACCACTGCTGAATACCATCCTGTCGCACCAGCTCAATAAACTGAAACAGTAACTGGCTGATTTCATCGATGCGTTGCTGGCCTTCCTCGGTCAGGGAAATATTCACCGAAAAAGTGGCATTGTCTTCATAGGAGAGCCCGCCTCCGGCACTGAGCCCATTGGCCCAGCCACGGTCGCGTAACAGTGACAGCAGGCTGCCCTCTCCTTCATGACCAATCAGGTTGCCCAGGTAAGCCGTCGGTTTTTCCCGGTAACGCTCAATATGTACCGGTATCGGAAAACTGTAGGACAGACTGCGGCTGTCGCGAAACGGTTCATATTCGACCAGAGCCGGTAACTGGCCGGGCAGAAACAGTGGCTCAGTGGTTGCAGGACTTGCAACGGCATTATTGGGAACTTCGGTGAAATATTCCCGTGCCATCCTTTCCAGTTCATCCAGTGACTCCTGCCCCAGAATCGCCAGGGTCATGACATTGGCTGAATAATTTTCAGCATAATGGCGCAGCAAAGCCTCACGCAAGGTGATGTCTTCCCTGTCAGTCAGGGTATTCAGGGATCCTGTGGAAAACTGGGCGATGGGATGATCCTGATTGATAACCTGCTTCCAGACAGAATTGGCGCGTCGGCCATCATTTTGCAGATTGGCCTGGTATTCGGAATTAACCGCATTTTTTTCCCGCTCTACATAGGCTTCGTTAAACAGTGGCGCAACAAAAAAACGGGAAAAACGGTCCAGCGCAGCTTCCAGCGATGCAGCTTCAATATCAAAAAAGTAATTGGTGTTTTCGTAGGCGGTGTAGGCATTATGGCTGCCACCCCGGGAAGAAATAAACTCCTGGTATTCACCCGGTTCGGGATATTTGTCCGTGCCCAGAAACAGCATGTGCTCAAGAAAATGCGCCAGTCCCTGGAAGTTGTCCGGATCAGCGTTATAGCCGGAATCAACATCCACGGAAGCGGCGGCTGTTTCTGATTCCGGGTCTGAAATCAGCAGCACTTTCATCTGGTTGTCCAGCACCAGTGCACGGTATTCGCGCCGGTCATTGGGGCTTTTTACCGGCGTGATGATTTCCTGTCCGGCAAGATCCGGTTCAGCCTGTTGCTCATTAGCATTGCAGGCAGCCAGCAGGACAAAAGGCAAAAGGATAAAAAGCCTGCTGCCCATCAGTTTATATTTGTTTTGCATGCTTAAGTTCTTCCCCGATATTTACACTGTAATTTTTTCTAACTGTAATGCCTGGCTTTGACCTTGATATGGCGCCATGGGACGGGCAATTCAGTCCCCACTAAAAATACCATGGCAAAATCACTCTACCCTTTTGGCCGATGAACATCAAAACCCGTCCCTTGAAATAAGAGCCGATGAATAGCAGAAGATATAAAGCATGCACGCATTGGCTTATCCCGATTTGAATTGCTTAAAAAAGCTGCAGTGGCGCTTCATCCAGCGCAGAAAGCTGCTCACGTAATTCGAGGATATGTCCGGCCCAGTAACGTTCAGTGTTAAACCAGGTGAAATTCATCGGGAAAGCCGGATCATCCCAGCGTCGCGCCAGCCAGGCGCTGTAGTTCATCAAGCGTAAAGTCCTGAACGTTTCCATCAGCATGAGTTCAGCCGGATTGAAATGATAAAACTCATCATACCCTTCAATTAATTTCGAAAGCTGACGCATGCGCTGTTCACGGGAGCCTGACATAAGCATCCATAAATCCTGCATTGCCGGAGCTGTCATGCAGTCATCCAGATCTACAAAATGGGGCGTTTCGTCCCGCCAGAGCACATTGCCGACATGGCAGTCACCATGAATGCGAAGCAGGCGGGGCTCGCTTATCTCACCTTTAATCTGGTACATACGCTGAATCAGGTCCCTGGTCAGGGATTCATAGGCCTGTCGCAATTCATTCGGCAGAAAATTCTGCTCCAGCAAATACTGCGAACTTTGTTCAGCAAACAGTTCAATACTGAGCGTGTTACGGGTCTGAAATGGACGAAAGGCTCCGACCTGGTGTAAACGGCCGAGAAAACGCCCCAGGACTTTCAGGTTTTCAGGATTGTCCAGTTCCGGTGCATGGCCGCCTTTACGTTGAAACACGGCAAAGCGGAAACCGGCATATTCCAGCAGGCTTTTTCCGTCCTGATTTCGATTTGGAGGCACCACCGGAATTTCAAGCTCAGCCAGTTCATGACTGAAGTCATGCTCTTCGAGTATCTGTGCACTGCTCCAGCGCCCGGGACGGTAAAATTTCACAATCACCGGGACGTCATCTTCAATCCCGACCTGATATACCCGGTTCTCATAGGAGTTCAGCGCCAGTATCCGGGCATCGGAAATCAGGCCGCTGCTTTCGACTGCATCGATCACGATATCAGGACTTAGTTCGGCAAAGGGATGCTTTGATCTGTTTTCCATGAATACGACGTACCAAAAGCGCTACAATGAAGCGATTAAAACAGACTCACGGATTAAAGAACATGCAAAGCAAGGCTGTATTGCTGGCCAACCTCGGTTCTCCTGATGCCCCGGAAATACCGGAAGTCAGGGATTATCTCAAACAGTTCCTCATGGACCCTTATGTTATCCAGTTACCCTGGGCTTTACGCGCCCTGATTGTGTATCTACTGGTGCTGCCAAAACGTCCTGCAGCCACTGCTGAGGCCTATCAGTCAGTCTGGACCGAACAGGGATCACCACTGGTCTCGCTTTCCAATCAGCTTCTGGCCGCATTACAGGAAAAAACCGGGGTCCCCATTGCCATGGCCATGCGCTACGGCAAGCCTTCAATCGAATCACAATTAAAGACACTTGCTGCGATTGATGGCGTGGAAGAAGTTCTTTATATCCCCCTGTACCCACATTTTGCAGACAGCACGGTGACGACTTCCGTAAAGGAAGCCGAAAGAGTCATCAGGGCGCAGCGGCTCAATATCAAACTAAAGACCTTAAAGCCTTTCTTTGACAGGCAGGACTACATTCAGTCCCTGGTCAACTCCTCACAATCAGGCTTGCAGCAGAACTTTGACCACGTACTGTTCTCCTATCATGGCCTGCCGGAATTGCATATCACCCGTGCCGACCCGACCGGCGCACATTGCCTGAAACAGGAAAACTGCTGTGAAGTCCCCTCTCCAGCCCATGCCACCTGTTACCGGCATCAGGTGCTGACTACCACGAAACTGTTTGCCGAGCAGGCTGGTCTGCAGAAAACACAATACAGTGTTGCCTACCAGTCCAGACTGGGGAGGGCCAAATGGCTGGAACCCAGTACCGAGGAGACCCTGGTGAAGCTGGGCAGGAATGGGGTAAAGAAACTGCTGGTCCTGTGCCCGGCATTTGTCACTGATTGCCTGGAGACCCTGGAAGAAATTAAAATTCAGGGCAGTGAAACCTTCACTGCTGCCGGTGGAGAGGAGCTAATTTATGTTCCCTGCCTGAATGACAATGAGGCCTGGCTTGATTGTCTGGCTGGCTGGATCAATGATTTTGCCGGAGAACAATAAGCCTTACCCTGATATGTGACATGTTGGCATGTTGGCATGTTGGCATATAAGTGACGTAAAACTGACGTAACGATGTCAGCATAAGCAGCGGTTTTATGTGGATAATGTCTTGCAATCTTTCCCACAGGAAGCCCGCAATGGATATGAAACTCGATTCAGCACTGATCAAAAAACTGCGCAATGAAAAGCACTGGTCCCAGGATGAACTGGCAACAGCCTGTGGCATCAGTTTACGCACCATTCAGAGAATAGAAAATGATGGCAGTGCTTCCAGCGAGTCGCTCAAGGCACTGGCGGCCGTGTTCAAACTTGAAAGCAATACCTTGTTATTGCGGGAAGATTTCAAAGCCTATCAACATACCCAGATCGGCTGGACTATTCTGTTGATCCTGCTTTTGGTTTACGGAATGCTGGACTACTTTTTGCTACTGCCTAATCCTGCCCGTATTATTCTGACTGTCATCGCAGTGCTCTTCTGCACCCTCACTGTCCGGGTCAGTGAAACTGAAATTTTGTGGTTTTTTGGCCCAGGCCTGATTCGCAAACACGAAAAAATCCACGACATTGAAAATTGCAGCAGAGTGAGCAACAAGTGGTGGTGGGGCTGGGGCATTCGTTTCCACCCTATAGGGCAGTGGCTTTACAACGTTTCAGGCTTTGACGCGGTGGAAATCAAGATGAAAAGCGGACGGCGTTTTCGTATAGGAACCGATGAACCGAATTATCTGGAACAGGCAATCAATTCAGCCCTGCGCCTGCCGGTCAATAACCCGAATAAATAATTCCTAACTCGCCATCGACATGGCTTTGGCAGGACCTGTTCTTGCAACCTGAATTGTAGTCAGGCCGTCGAGCAGTTTTTCCTGCACTGATTTTTTCATTTCACAAAAGCGCAGAACCAGCTGGTATTCGTTCTGCGACAGGCGCCTGTGAGTCACTACATGGGTAGTGAAATTATATTCTTTGCTCTGACCGGGAATGGAAAAGCTGACTTCACATTCATGGGGATAAGTACTCTGGGCAAGAATGGCCTGAATAAGCGCATCACCGCAGGAAAGCTCAATTGCCCTCATGGAAATATTAATGCTTTTTACAGAGTATTCCCTGATCTCTCCGCGAGATTCCAGACTGACTTCAACCTGGGTGTCCAATTCACAGCGCGGCAGGATTCTTCTTTCCAGTCGTCTGAGGTTTGACTGTATGATTTGCTGGCTTGTCATTGTGTTTCACCTACTGCTTTTTCATCGATAGCTCACATACTAAATCAGAGTTGTCAAAAAAAAGTGAGATGAATCACAAACTTAGGATATCAAACTGCAATCAGTGCCTGAAACTGCCGGTAATTCAAATTATCGCCGCCAAAACGTGATTTATGTCACTAAAGTGTTCGCGGCTAAAGCCGCTCCTACATGCATCGACTCCGTAGGAGGGACTTTGCCTACATGGATGTAGGTAAAGGGCGATAGCAGGACGCGGTAGCCCTTGCCTACATGGATGTAGGTAAAGGGCGATAGCAGGACGCGGTAGCCCTTGCCTACATGGGTGAGGCAAGCGTTTACAAAGCACGGCTTTGTGCGCAGCCGAACGACGCCCATCTGTGATGGGCGGCTGGACCGTAGGTAAAGGGCGATAGCAGGACGCGGTAGCCCTTGGTCCCAAAGAACCTGTTCGCGGCTAAAGCCGCTCCTACAAATTTGATTCCAAGCGCAATAGCAATTATTGAGAGCTGGGAGGTGTTGTTACCAGCGTCGGAAACGGCTTGATTTTTTCGCCATCGGAAATCTTCGCCACGCCTTCTTTTTCCACTTCATCAATACGGATAATCGCCTGCATTGGAATGAAGCTGCGTTTGACGCCTTCAAATTCTGCTTTAAGCTTTTCTTCCGAGGGGTCAACGACTACCTGGGTGCGCTCACCAAAAACAAAATCCTCAATTTCGATAAAGCCCCACAATTCGCTCTGGTAAACATCCTCGGCAAAGACTTCATAAACCTGCCCTTTATTGAGAAAAGTTACCTTGAATATTTTTCTGGTTTTACCGGAATCGGCCATCTTAATACCCGTTTACTGTAAATGATGTATAGCTAATAAATTGGGGCAGGCATCGCCTTTTCAAGGCCTGGAAGCTATAATGCCGCCCCTCTTGATTACTGTGTCTATCAGAGTTTATGTCAAAAAAGGTCTTCATTAAAACTCACGGTTGCCAGATGAACGAGTATGACAGTGCCCGTATGCTCGATTTGCTGCACGAGAGCGACGATATGGTTCCTGTCGATTCGGCTGAGGATGCCGATGTGCTGTTGCTGAACACCTGCTCAATCCGGGAAAAAGCCCAGGAGAAGGTTTTTCATCAGCTTGGCCGCTGGCGTCACCTGAAAGAAAAACGACCCGGACTTAAAATCGCCGTGGGTGGCTGCGTTGCCTCCCAGGAAGGTGAACTGATCGGCAAACGCGCGCCCTATGTCGACGTGGTTTTTGGCCCGCAGACCCTGCATCGATTGCCCGAGATGCTGAAATCCGAGCGCCGGGGCAGTCCGGTCGTGGACATCACTTTTCCCGAAATTGAAAAATTTGACCGCCTGCCACAGCCCAAAGCGGCTGAATGTCAGGCCTTTCTGACGATTCAGGAAGGCTGCAGTAAATACTGTTCATTTTGCGTGGTGCCCTATACCCGAGGTGAGGAAGTCAGCCGTCCGCTGGATGATATTCTCACTGAAGCCGTGCATCTGGCTGGCCAGGGCGTACGGGAACTGAATCTGCTGGGACAGAACGTCAATGCCTACCGCGGACTCAGTCATGAAGGTGACGTGATTGACCTGGCGACCCTGATTACCTATATCTCGGCTATCGACGGTATAGAGCGTATCCGTTATACCACTTCGCATCCGGTGGAATTCAATCAGAACCTGATTGATGCCTACGGGAATATTCCGGAACTGGTCAGTCACCTGCACCTGCCGGTACAAAGTGGATCGGATCGAATTCTGGCCATGATGAAACGCAACCATACCGTGCTCGAATACAAATCCACTATCCGTAAGTTGCGGGCAATTCGACCCAATATCAGTATCAGTTCGGACTTTATTATCGGCTTTCCCGGTGAAACTGAAAAAGATTTTGAAGACACCATGAACCTGATTGCCGAGATTGGCTTTGATCATTCCTTCAGTTTTATCTACAGCGCCCGTCCGGGGACACCGGCAGCAGATCTTAAGGACGACACGCCGGAACAGGTCAAAAAGCAGCGTCTGGCCATATTGCAGGAACGCATCCTGCAGCATGCCAACAGCATCTCCGAGGCCATGGTAGGCACGGTGGAATATATCCTGGTCACCGGCCCCTCCCGAAAAGACCCCGGTCAGTTGCAGGGCAGAACGGAAAACAACCGGGTCGTGAATTTCCGCAGTGATGACCGGGAGCTGATTGGTCAGCTTGTGCCGGTGAAGATCACCGAAGCGCTGCCAAATTCGCTGCGCGGTGAGTTAACTGCTTGAATACACAAAAAATTTATGCCTATAACGACTTCCCTTGGTATACTGCCAGTAATCAGGGTATTCAGGAGGCAATGTCCCCGTTAAATGACTAGTGATAATCAAGCATACAGGCTCAGTTTGGAGCCTGAAAATCCGCATCGCCTGGCCAATCTCAGCGGCCGCCTGAACGAGCATATCCAGCAAATAGAGCAAAGACTGCATATCAAGATACAGAGTCGGGGTAACCTGTTTACGCTGATCGGCGATGCTGCTGCTGTCAGTATTGCTTCCCAGATTCTGGAAGGCCTGTACAAACTGACGGAAAACCGGGAACCTCTGAGTCCTTCGCAGGTGCATCTGATTATTCAGGAGCATATGCATGACGATGTAGTGGAAGAACCCGAGAGCGTGGATGAGGAAGCCCCGGAACAGAGTGTCCAGTTCCTGCGCACACCCAAATTATCCATCAAGCCCCGCAGTAATCATCAGAATGAATACGTGCGGGCCATCATGCGCAACGATATCAATTTTGGTATTGGCCCTGCCGGCACCGGTAAAACCTACCTGGCGGTTGCCTGTGCCGTTGAAGCACTGGTGAATGACCGGGTCAACCGCATTCTGCTGGTGCGACCTGCCGTTGAAGCCGGTGAAAAACTGGGCTTTTTACCGGGTGATCTGGCACAGAAAGTCGATCCCTATCTGCGTCCGCTTTATGATGCCCTTTACGAAATGCTGGGCTTTGAGCGCGTGGCAAAACTGATTGAACGCAATGTCATTGAGGTCGCCCCGCTGGCCTATATGCGTGGCCGTACCCTGAATAACTCTTTTATCATTCTGGATGAAAGCCAGAACACCACCAGTTCGCAGATGAAAATGTTTCTGACACGCATCGGTTTCGGTTCCACCGCGATCATAACCGGTGATATCACCCAGATTGACTTGCCCAAGGGGGAACGTTCCGGTCTGGTTCATGTCAGCAGTATTCTACAGGGCACTGAAGGCGTCAGCTTTTCCTATTTCACGGCCAGGGATGTCGTGCGTCACCCCATCGTTCAACGCGTTGTCGAAGCCTATGAAGCACACGACCGGAAAAACATATCCAGTCTGCCGAAATCTGACAATCCGGAGCAGGAGCGCCGGCATGAGCGTGACAATTGATCTGATGAATAACTCCGGAACGCAGTCAGTTCCTGGCAAAAAGGAATTTCAGCACTGGAGCAATACCGTATTCGCCTGCCTGGAACATGAGGGCCGACACTGCGAAGTCGGTATCCGTCTGGTCGATGAAACGGAATCTGCCGAACTGAACCAGAACTTCCGGCAGAAAAAAGGGCCGACCAATGTTCTGTCCTTTACCTACAATGACATTCCCGAAAACAGCGCTTCGGAATTGCTTGGCGACCTGGCTATTTGCACCCAGATTGTTGAGCGAGAAGCACGTGAGCAGAATAAATCAGCCCAGGCCCACTGGGCTCACATGACGGTCCACGGCTTACTGCATCTGCTCGGTTACGACCACCAGCATGATGCCCAGGCTGAAACCATGGAAACCCTGGAGGGGGTTATTTTGGCCAAACTGGGCTATGCTAACCCTTACGAATCACACACAGAGCACTAAGACCAAAACAGCGGATGGCAGACGATCAATCAAGCAACGATCCGGGACAACTGTCCTGGATCGATAAAATCAAAGCACTTTTCGGCGATCAACCAGCAGATAAGCGGAGTCTGATAGAACAGATGCGCCTTGCCCATGAGGCGCAGATTATCGACACTGAAGCGCTGAGCATTATTGAAGGCGCACTGCAGGTCGGTGATATGCAGGTACGGGAAATCATGATTCCGCGGTCCCAGATCGCTACCCTGGGCACCAGGGATAGCCTGGAGGAAATTCTGCAGATTGTTACCGGTAGCGGACATTCCCGTTTTCCGGTAAGTGGTGAAAACAGTGACGATATCATCGGTATCCTGCTGGCCAAGGACCTCATTCCCCTGTTGCTGGAAAGCAGCGATACCAAGCGCTTTAACATCAAGGATATTGTGCGTGAAGCCACCTTCATTCCGGAATCCAAACGCCTGAACGTACTGCTCAAGGAATTCCGCGAAAACCGCAATCATATGGCAATCGTCATCGATGAATATGGCGGGCTGGCTGGCGCGGTCACCATTGAGGACATCCTCGAACAGATCGTCGGTGAGATCGAGGACGAGCATGACATTGATGAAGAAGACTATATCAAGACTGCTGACGGAGAACGCTATATCGTCAAGGCAATCACCCCGCTGGATGATTTTAATGAATACTTCCACAGCAGTTTTTCCAGCGAGGATATGGGCACCATCGGCGGGCTGCTGTTAAATCAGTTCGGACATATTCCCAGCCGCAATGAGCGCATTGGTATCGGCCCCTATGTCTTCAAAATACTTAATGCCGACGGCCGCAAAATTCGTCTCATAGAAGTCAGTTCCAGCCTGGCAAAAGAATTTTTCGATGAAGCTGAGCAGGGATAAAATCAAAGCCTGCCTGCCCGCTTTGCTGGCACTGACCGCCGGCGCCCTGCTTCCGTTTTCCCTGAGCCCCTTCGATATCTGGCCGCTGGGGTTCATTTCGGTAATACTGCTCATGTTCGTGATACAGGGAACGCCTCCGCGCCTGGCTGCCTGGCTGGGCTGGCTTTACGGCCTGGGGATCTTTGGTATCGGTGCCTCCTGGGTATACGTCAGTATCAATGTTTACGGCAATGCCAGTGGTTTTTTCGCCAGCCTACTGACTCTCCTGTTTGTCGCCGGCCTGGCCCTGCTCTTTGCCCTGCAGTGCTGGTGCTACCAGCGCTGGTTCAGCGGCTATCGCACTGCCATGGGTTTTGCTTCAGTGTGGGTATTGTTTGAATGGTTGCGCAGCTGGCTTTTCACCGGCTTTCCCTGGCTCTATCTGGGTTATGGTCACCTGCATACCTGGCTGGCAAATATTGCACCGGTGCTGGGTGTAATGGGAATCAGTTTCGCCGTGGTATTTATCAGCGGACTGCTGTTTGAACTTTTCCAGCACTGGCAACTGCAAAAGAAACTCTCCACGGCACAATGCGCAGTCCATGCAGTACCGCTTATTTTGCTGGTGCTGACCAGTTTGATGCTCGGGCGCTTTAACTGGGTTGAAGAAGTACCGGAGCGCCGCGCCAATGTTGCCCTGGTACAGGCCAATATTGATCAGAACCTTAAATTTGATCCGGCATTTATTGAAGAAGGTCTTACCCTTTATAACGATCTGAGTTTGCCACTGTGGGAAAACGATATCGTGATCTGGCCTGAAACTGCCATCCCCATGCTCTATCAGCGTGCCAGCAATGAACTGGCTTTTTTTGATTTCCAGGCGCGCAGTACTGAAAGCACACTGGTCAGTGGCATTCTGTACCGTGACGATAACCACATCTACAACAGCATCACAGCTCTCGGTGATGGTGCCGGGATTTACCATAAACAGAAACTGGTCCCTTTTGGGGAATATGTACCTTTGTCTGCATTACTGGAGCCGGTTCTGCAGTTATTTTCCCTGCCGCTGTCTTCGCTGTCTTCCGGTCCGGGCGACCAGCAATTACTGCAGGCCTCGGGTTATTCCCTGGCTCCGTATATCTGCTATGAAGTGGTATACCCTGATTTTGTCCAGAACCAGGCGCATGAAGCCGATTTCCTGGTGACCATCAGTAACGACACCTGGTTCGGAGCTTCCATTGGTCCTTTACAGCACCTGCAGATGGCCGCAATGCGGGCACTGGAAAACGGCCGCTATATGGTCCGGGCGACCAGCAATGGTGTCAGTGCCATTATTGATGAACGAGGACAGATATTATCGCGTACCCCACAGTTTGAAGTGGCAACACTGAGTCAGAGCGTTCCGGTATTTACCGGGCGTACGCCCTTTTCTTACTGGGGCAGCTTTCCTGTCATTGTGCTTTGCCTTGTAGTCGGCATGTCAATATTTCTCAGAAACAGACGTCAGAAAGCAGCAGGCAAAAACCATGCTCAGCCTGATTGATGTGATTCTGCTTTTTCTTTTCATCCTCTTGCTGGCTTACTGGTGGCGCACTACTGAGCAGAAAACCTTCGCCATCACCCAGGCCAAGGTTTATTGCCAGCAACGCAAAGTCCAGTTGCTTGATCAGACCCTGGTATTCAAGAAACTGCAGTTGCACCGCACACAAAATCATCGCAAGTTATGCCGGGTCTATGAATTCGATTTTTCCACCGATGGCCAGGACCGGCATAGAGGTGAAATTCTGCTTAGCGGTTTCAATTTTGTACGGGTCATTCTTGATCTGGAAGAGCTGGAAATTACACAATACTGATTTACTATGAAAAAGATCTGCATCATCGGAGTTTCAGGAAAACTGGGTCGTTATATGCTTCAGCATGCTCTGGATAAGGGCTATGACGTGACCGGCGTTTGCCGTGCGCAAAGTGTCGATAAACTTTCCCCCTGGAAGGATCGCATGACCATCATAACGGGAACGAGCAATGACCGGGATGTGATCAGGCAAGCAGTATCCAATTGCGATGGCGTGCTGACCGTACTGGTCCCCTGGGGTGTCCAGCAGTATGCATCAGGCACCGCCCAGGCTGTACTGGATTTTGCCCCGGCCGATGCGCGGCTGGTTTTTTCATGTGGCTGGCATATAAGCCGTGACGGCAAGGATGTCTATCCCCTGTCTTTGCGTATGATGTTACCGGTCTTTACTTTTTTTGCCCGGCTCTTTCGTTTTGCCGACATCAGTGATCAGGTCGAGGCCTGTCGGCGCATTTTCAGTAGCGACAGGCGCTGGACTGTGGTGCGCTGCAGTGATATCGAAGAAGGCGAAAGCGAAGGTTTGCCGGTCTGGAGCCAACATGTCGGTGACCCGGTGCTGGCCAGCAACCGGACACGCCGCATAGATTTCGCTTTATTCATGGTAGCCGCGCTGGAAAATGATTCATTGATTCAGCAAGCCCCGGCTATTGTCAGTTGCAAAGCTGACTCTGCACTCAGGCATGAAGCTGAACACTAAAGGTAAAACTTCGGAACCAGCCAGCTTAATGACAACCACATGATCAATGTCAGGGGAATTCCGACTTTGAGAAAGTCCCGAAAACTATAGCCGCCAACCGTCATTACCAGCAGGTTGGTCTTGTAGGCCATAGGTGTGGCATAACTCATGTTGGCCCCGAACAGCACGGCCAGTACAAAAGGTTCAAGCGGCAATGACAGCTGATTCGCGATGCCAATGGCAATCGGTGTACCGATCACGGCTGCGGCGTTATTGGAAACAATATTGGTCAGTACTGCCATCAGCAACATCAGCCCACTTAATTGCATGGTGACAGAGCTATCCATGGTCAGAGAAACAAACCAGGCGGCAATGACATCGGCCGCCCCTGTTTCCAGCAAAGCCGAGCCCAGTGCAAGACTGGCTGCAACAATCAGAATGATCTGTGCATTGAGCGCCCTGACCATGTCTTTCCAGCCCAGGCATTTGGTCAGTACCATCAACAGCACACCGGCAACTGCGCTAATGGCAATTGGAATAATACCCAACGCAGCAACGCTTACCACCGCTACCATAATAATCAGGGAAATTGGCGCTTTACTGCTGTGTGTTATATCCAGTGTCGAATCCAGCACCATCACGTCACGGCGCTTTTTCATCTCGGCAATCTGTTCACTGGCTCCCTGCACCAGCAGCACATCACCAACCTGTAAGCTGGTGTTGGCAATATCCTGGATCATATTGCGGCCGTATATGCCGCCACGATGAATCGCCAGTGAAATAAGCTGATAGCGGTCGGCAAATCGACTGCTGGACAGGGATGTTCCTTCCAGCGCCGAGCCCTGTGTGACAATCAATTCAGCCAGTTGTTGATCTTCAGCTTTCAGGGGATGATCTTCATCCACCGGCGTATCACTGGTATAAAGGACGGTCCCCAGCTGCTTCTCAAAAGCCTTTAGATTTTCTGCCGTATCCGTGACCAGTAACTGATCACCTTCGTGGATCGTCGTCCCCGTATGCGGCAGCGAGCGCATCTCTTCGCCACCACGTCGGACATAGTTTACATTGATCTGATCGTCGGTCTTTTTGCGAATCTCTTCCAGGGTTTTATCCTTGGCAAAGCTTTCTTCAGTCACATGCAGGGCCGCGGAAAAAATCCGCGGCGTTGCTTCAAACAACTCCGACTGTCTGGAAGGAAGGATACGTGGCGCAATCAGCCATAAATACAGAATTGCGACGCCACTACTCAAGGCCACCGGCGCCACAAATTCAAACATGGAAAATTCCCGCATGCCCATACTGGCTGCTACGGACACTACCAGCAGATTGGTAGAGGTGCCAATGGTTGTTCCCATGCCGCCAATCAATGTGGCAAAACCCATCGGCATAAGAATACCTGAAGGTGCTGTGCCGGTTTTTAGGGACACACTCATTAGAATCGGCAGGAGTAAAATAACAATCGGTACATTATTTACGAATGCACTGAGGATGGCGCCGATAACCAAAGTGAACAGAAATGAAAGCGCTGGCGATATTGTCCAGAGTTTTGCCAGCACCCGTCCCACCGGCTCCAGTGCACCTGTCTGCGACAAGCCCTGCCCGATAATCATCAAAGCGCATACCGCGACCAGGGCTTCGTGACCAAAGCCCGAGTAAAACTCGAGCGGATCAAGCACCACACCACCCTCGGAAAAGGGGAATATGTAAAAGCCGACTGCAAGCAATACCAGGATGGCAAGGCTGGAGGTTTCCAGGGGGAGTTTGTTACTGGTGAACATGATCAGGGCAATGAGCGTCAGTATCATTACCGCAAAGGCATGTGCATTAAGAGTGGCATCAAGAACCTGCATGCCGCTAGCTTACCTGATTGATACAGGCTTTGTCCCAGAAGTCATGCCCCCTGTAGAAATAATGCAGGTAATGAGGAAGCAGCCGGTCCCGGAATTAAAAAACTTTTAAAATAGTTATGGAATCATGGTATATTTTTCGGCCCCAAGAATAATTACTATAAAAACAGGAAGTGTCATGCGCTCCACTTTTAAATTTCTAGCAGTTCTGGTCCTGATCGCCCCTTTTACAGGTATTGCAAATTCTGCACTGGCGCAGGGCATTTTCGGCCACTGGAATCCCATCATGCATGAGGACTCAGAAGAGCGAGGGCCAGGCCCCTTTGCCGGCGATTATGCCGGATTGCCGATCAATCAGGCGGCTCGCACACGCGCTGAAACCTGGCAGGCATCACTGCTTACTTTGCCTGAGCATCAATGCAAACCACACCCTTCCACTTATGGATTCCGCGGTGTTGGCAACCTGTTTATCTGGCAGGAACTGGACCCGGTATCACTGCAGGAAATCAGCATCGGCACCCATATCCGCTGGCAGGCACAAAGACGAACCATCTGGATGGATGGTCGCGAACACCCGGACGCCATGGCGCCGCATAGCTGGCAGGGTTTTTCAACCGGACATTGGGAAGGTGATACGCTGGTGGTCAGGACAACTCATCTGAAAGCAGGCTGGATGCGTCGTAACGGTCTGGCATTCAGTGACCAGGCAGTCATGACCGAGCGCTTTATTCCTCATGGCGATAAAATTACCCATATTTACATGATTGAAGACCCGGTCTATCTGGACGGCATATTCTTCAAATCCAACGGCTTTGACCGTCGAGAACTGACTACCATGGCTGCCTATCCTTGCCGTTCTGCGACTGAAGTCCCGCGTGAAGCAGGAGATGTACCACACTATTTACCTGGCGAGTCTCCCTACAGTGTTGATTTTGCCCAGCTATATGGTATTCCGGAGGAAGCCGGTCAAGGTGGCGGTAACACAATGCGACCTGAATACATGCATTACGTTCGCGAATGGCGTCTTGAAAACCTGACCCGGGAAGAGCGCTACGGTGATGGTATATCACCCATCATTCGCGACTAGAATTGATTTGACTGATTTAAAAAGAGCCTGTTAAGGCCTGAAGAGTAAACGGGGAGTGAAGTGATAAAGGAGGCTCAGGCCTCCTTTATTTTCTGAACACAGTGTTCGCAAATGACCACCCCCCGTCTTTCTTGTATGTTGAGCCGACTAGCCTATAATCTGGCGGTTCTTTGCTATAAAGAAGTAATTAACCTGGAGAATGATAATGAAAAAATATTTAGCATTAATGCTATTGGGATTATTCAGCACAGCTGCTTTTGCGCAGGTGCCGGTAGAAGCCATTCCGGCCAATGAACAGGCCGCCTGGCTGGAAGACAGCGATCCACAGGAAGCTGCTGACAAACGTCTGGCTTATGATTTCTGGCGTCTGGTGCTGGTTGCACGTGATATGGATGCTGCCCGCCGCATGATGGATGAAGACTATATTCAGCATAACCCGAATATTCCGACCGGACGCGCACCGTTTATTCAGTTTTTTGGTAGCATGGGTGAGCAGGAACCGCTGGACCATATTCCTGACCTGGTAGGCATTACTGCCGACAATCGCCATGTCACCATGGCCTTCCTGCGCGAACTTGAAAACCCCAACACAGGTGAAACCTACACTACCACCTGGTTTGATATGTTCCGAATTGAAGATGGCCGTGTTGCCGAACACTGGGATTACGGCACAATCGCTCCGCGATAAGTCTGATTTTCAGAAGTACAAAAGAAATACAAAAAAGGCCGGTTAATCCCGGTCTTTTTTTTTGCCTGTCATCACGCCCTAATTCAGGCAGGCGATACTACTGGAGTTCCTGACAAATGGCTCATACTGACGGCTGTATGTCGGCAGGCTATCAATATAGGCTCTGGCCCGGCTGACACCATTGAAATCACCATGAATCACCAACCATTGTTGCGGTAGTCGGGATGTTGCTGATATCAGACAAAGATAGGTCTCATTGATCATTGAAGTCAGGGATAACAACTGCAGGTACTCTTCCAGCATCAGTTGATCCGAGGTAGGGAAAGACGCCATCTGTACGGTATACCCGTCTTTCTCGGCCAGCGCCTGCAGCCAGCCTCCACTGGCTCTGGCTCTGATACCAATCAGGCCATCCAGATCCGCAAAGGCCGAATCTTCAGCTGCTGGCGACTGATTGCCTTGCGGAAGGTCTTCAGGCACAGCAATTCTGCTTCCCCCTTTATTTTCTACCAGCTCAAGGCTGTCCTCCTGCTCAAGGCTGTCTCCCAGCTCAAGGCTGCTCTCCTGCTCAAGGCTGTCTCCCTGTTCAGGAGTTACTGTTGCCTGTTCAATGTCAGTTGCTACAGCAAGTTCAGCAGAGTCCGCTGCAGCTACTGGTACTTCGCTTGCGGACGGCTCTTCCTGTACAGCAGCATCTGGCTGCAAAATTTGTTCATCGGCATTACTTTCAAGGCCAGTTTGCACTGGATTTTGCCCGACGGCTGAATTACCAGCAACAAGCTCGGAACTGTCTGTTTCAGCAGGTCCGGGAGCAAGCTCAAGCTGCTCAATCTGCTCTGTGGCCTGCGTGTTTGCAGCGCCTGGCAGATTTTCTGAGCCAGGCAAAACGCTGGCAGACAACTCAGCCGGAACGGTCAGCGGGGCGGTTTCAGGCCCGTTACCAGCTACCGTGGCCTGTTGTAATGGAGGGGAATCGCTAGCTTGCAGCTCCGCTGCTGGCTCACTCTGCACCGTATTTGCAGGGCCGCCAACAAAACCTGCAATATCAAGCAATTGTGTTATTTGTGGATACCAAAGGGGATAAAGCCCTGCAGCCATGACAATTATTGCGAGTGAAACAGCCAGGCCCGCCCAGGGCCACAGAAAACGTTTACCATAACCGCTATCGCGAATGGCAGCTCTTACATGCGCGGCTTGTACTTTCTGCTGGATGGCGCCGTATTCATGGCCCGGCTGAATGGATGAGGATGCATATGCAGCCATCAGGGATTTGTCGGCCAGAATGTTGACGCGTCGGGTCAGGCCCTCTGAGGCCTTACACAGAAGTTTTTCCGCTTTCGGGGTGAAGATCTTGGGCCAGGGACAGCCGGCTGCCTGCATGCGGTATTGCAGGTAATCACTGGTTCGCTGGGCTGTCATCGGTTCCAGATAAAAACTGTGGGTAATCCTTTCACGCAATTGGCGGATATTTTTTCCGGCCAGGTTTTTATCCAGCTCCGGCTGACCAAACAGGATTATCTGCATCAGTTTATGGCGATGGGTTTCCAGGTTGCTCAGCAGGCGAATTTCTTCAAGGGTTTCAATCGGCATGCCCTGGGCTTCTTCGATGAAAACTACAACTGCCCCCCCTTCACTGTGTTTTTTAACCAGATAGTCCTGCAGCTTGTGCATGACCATGAGTCGCTCCGTGGACGCATCCACATCCAGGTCCAGTTCAAAGGCGATGGCATAAATAATATCTTTTGCCGAAAGACTGGGGTTGGCCAGATAAACGATTTCAACCTCATCCGGCAGACGCTCCTCCAGCATGCGGCAAAGCATGGTTTTACCACTGCCAACCTCACCGACAACCTTGACGATTCCTTCACCGGAAGTGACTGCATAAACCAGGGCATTGAGGACGACACCGGGGCCATCGGAACCACCGGGAAAAAACATTGACGGGTCTGGAGTGATACGGAAAGGGAATTTCTTTAGTGAAAAGAAATCAAGGTACATTTGCGGGTCGCTGCATTAAGTCGCCGGAAGCTTCGTATTTTTAAGGACAGTATCACCCCCTCTGAACATCGTCAAGCTAGCCATTTACTAGACTTCATGCACGTTGGCGGTTATTCTTCCATTGTTTATAAAAACATGAGCAGCGAGTTTTTCGCCTGCGGCCTGCAAGGGGTATGAGGCCCGTCACTTCTGGTAAGCACATGCAAGAAAACGATGATACATCCCCAAAAAATGAACTCCTGCTGAGTTTCAAATCACTCGGCAATGCCAACATCATGATGCAGAAAATTTTCAACATGATGGGGCAGTCCAAATTCTTTGAAGATTTCACGGTCGATGATGTCGAAAAGCTGACCTCTTTCATGCAGGCTTACGAAGTTGAAGCTGGCACCACCATTATTCGGGAAGGCGATGTCGACGATTACATGCTTTTCATCATTGAAGGCAGGGTCAATATTCTGAAAACCGATTCCCATGGGGAACGTCGGCCGATGACCATCGCCGGTCCTGGCACTACTCTTGGTGAGATGTCCATGATTGACGGGGAACCTCGCTTCGCAACCTGTATTGCTCTTGATGCTACAACTTTTGCAGTACTTTCCAGGGACAGCATGGTCAAGATCATCATGGAAGAACCCAGTTTCGGTTCCAAGATACTGATCAAGCTGATTACCATGCTTTCCCAGCGCTTGCGTTCAACCAGTTCAGAACTCGTACATTATCTGGAACATTCTCATACCGAGGCGGTTTGAGAAGAAATTAGCGCTGACGCTGGAGAAAATTGACCGGTATCAAGCCAAAATCAGGCAATTATGTTTAATATTTACCTCAGGCAGGAGAAATACCAGAAAAAAAACAGGAATTTAGGCCCAGATTCTTGCATTTTGCCGGCAAAGCAATTTAAATCTACGTATTATTTTAAGAGAATCTCCTAAGATGCTGAGAAAAAACAAAATATTGCTTCCCGGCTCTTCTCAAAAGACCCCGGGGATTCACGCCCTATATGGTTTTTTATCTGTCTCAGTATTGTTTCTGACGGCCTGTTCGACCACCCAGCTTCAAACCACCGTGCCCCCGGGCAATGTGGAAAACGGCAGGCACCTGGAAGCACCGGCAAATCAGTCTGAAGCGCCGGAAGATAATGCCATTCCTGAAGTGGTGGAAACATTGCCGCTGATCTCGGTTCCCGAGCCAGTCGCCGAACCGGACCTCTATTCTGTGTCGGTGATGGATGTCCCGGTCCGGGACCTGCTGTTCAGAGTGGCTCGCGATGCCAATATCAATATCGATATCCATCCGGCCATCAGTGGTCAGGTCAGCCTTAATGCGATCGACCAGTCTATCCCGCAGATTCTTGAACGCCTGTCCCAGCAGATAAATATTCGCTGGACTTTCGATGACAGTGACAACGTGCTGGTTGAACCTGACCTGCCCTACTGGCAGATTTACGAAATTGACTACGTAAACGTCACCCGTAGTGCAGAAACATCTACTGATATCGCAACTTCCATCACTACTGGCGGTGGCGGCAATAACTCTACAGCCAATTTAAGCCAGAACTCCAATTATGATTTCTGGACTTCGCTGACCAACAACATTATTTCCCTGCTCAGTGAAATAAGCACTGGAGGCGAAAACATTGACCTGAGTAATTCAGTGGTTCCTAACCGCGAAAGCGGCCTGTTGAATATCCGCGCCACAGGCAGACAGCACCGGGAAGTCCAGTCCTTCCTGAGCCTGGTGCAGAACCGTTCCCTGAGTCAGGTATTGATTGAAGCAACCGTGGTTGAGGTGAACCTGAGTGATAACTATCAGTCAGGCGTTGACTGGAATGCCATCATCAACAACAGTGATCTTGATATCAATTTCGGCCAGAACCTGCTGGGGGCCAACCTTAACGCTGCTCCCACCAATGAACTGATTATTTCCGGCAACGACACTACCGGTGAGTCCGTTGACGCCACCGTTCGACTCCTGTCGCAATTCGGCGACCTGCGGGTGCTTTCCAGTCCGCGTATCATGGCACTGAACAATCAGCCTGCAATGCTTCGTGTGGTGGATAACCGGGTTTATTTCACGATCGATGTGACTCCTGCCACTGTCGGGGCCAATGGCAACATAACCTCGCCGGCCACCTACACCAGCAACCTGGAAACAGTTCCGGTCGGCTTTGTCATGACGGTCACCCCGCAGATCAGTGATGACGATCAGGTCACACTGAATGTCAGACCAACAATTTCCCGTATCGTCCGCTTTGTCAACGATCCGAACCCGGTTCTGGCACAGGAAGGGGTAATCAGCCAGATTCCGGAAATTCAGGTTCGGGAAATGGAATCAGTCATGAAAGTTTTCAGTGGCGATATTGCTGTACTCGGCGGCTTGATGCAGGATACTCTGGACAACACCAATGCCGGTTTACCCGGGGCATCCCGACTTCCCGGGATCGGCAGTTTGTTCAGTTATCGTGAGGATTCAGCTTCTAAAACCGAACTGATAATATTTATCCGTCCAGTGGTTATTAACCAGGCATCACTGGAAGGTGACCTGGACCGATATCGAAATTATCTACCTGAGAACGGACTGAGCAATAGCGGTTCATAGTCGGGCCAGGTGCTGCGCTTGTGTAGATTGCCTCATGAGCCGACGAGTAAAGCCATATGAGTTTATTGATGGAGGCCTTACGGAAAGCCGAGGCCGCTAAAACCAAACAGGAAGGCAAGGATGCTGATGAAAACAAGCTCTCTTTAGAACCGGTTGAAGAGGCTGAAAAGACTCCTGCCCCATCCCCAGCTGATGACATCTCTGATGGCCCGCAACCGGCAACACTGGATGAGCTCAAAGCCCGCGAATCCGACGCCGGAAAGCAACAGCAGGATCCTGAGCAGGCTGAATTCAGCAGTGAAGATACTGCAAGCCCAAATGAAGCCTCCGAAGCCGAACCACCGAAAACATTATTCGAACTGGAAGCACAGGAATTCGAAGAAAAGCCTGCGGATGATGAGGATGACGGGTCTGATTTCGGCGAGGATGAATTTGATTATTTTGTTCCAGAATCCGGCTCCCCGGAAGACAACAGTGAGCCCGAACCCAAAATACTGGATGATGACGAAATCTTCGACAAAATCAATGAAAAAACCGGCGGAGCAGACGAGCTCTACGGTTTCATCACCGATGATGATTCTTTCGACGGTGACTCCGCTGATAATGATGCCGCCAGAGATGATTCGGTAGATATTGCTGCTAAAGACAATATCCATGAACCTGATGATGAGCACGAAGACCCGGAAGCGGAAAGCCATGAGGATTATGAAGCCCTCGAAGCAGCTGCCGAACTCAGTGAATATGAACGTAGCAAAACCCGTCGGGGTCAACCCGGTCCTGACCAGGCCATGCTTGACCGGCAAACGGCCAACTCTCTGTTCCAGGCCAAGAAAAATTCACAGAATTCCCGCCGTCAACGCGTCGCCCTGCTGGCAATCCTGATAGCCTTGCTGCCTCTTGGAGGTGGCGGATTTTACTGGTATTACAGCAATAATGTTGCAAGTAACAACCTGTTTCCCGGTGTCGCACAAACTACGGCACCACAGGGTTTTATTGAGGATGCGGCACCTCCAGCCACAACAGACAATAGTACTGCTCCAGACGAAGTCTTGCCTCCTGCCAATGAGCCCGACAATGCCACACAAGTGGCCTCTGAAGAAATCCCTTCACAGCAGCCAGAAGCAGCCCTGCCAGAAGAAGACAGCGCGGATACGACAGCCCCTGCCAATGTGCTCGCTGATGCGGATAACCCTCCGGCGGCAGATGCTCCGGTAGTGAGTGCACCAAACCTGCTTGGCTCCGGCAACAGTGTCTCGACTGCCCAGCCCAGCCTGGATATTCAGATTACCCGTACCACCAATCGGGCTGAAGTGAATCCGGATTTGATGGCAGCCTACGAGAGCTATCAGCAAAACAACCTGCCACAGGCACAACGGCTTTATACCCAGGTGCTGAACAGCCAGCCCAATAACCGGGATGCGCTGCTTGGCCTGGCCATTATCAATCGTCAACAGGGCAATATTCCCGAGGCCCAGGCGCTCTATTCCAGATTACTGCAGTTAAATCCGCGCGATCCGCTGGCCCGCGCCGGCCTCCTGCAAAGCGGCCAGGCCATGAGTCCCGCACGCCAGGAGCTGGAATTACGGGCACTGCTGGAAGATTATCCGGATGTGGCCCCACTGGCTTTTGCTCTGGGCAATTTATTTGCTTCCCAGTCGCGCTGGAATGAAGCACAAAATGCCTACTTTGATGCCTTGCTGATTGCCAGTGAAAACGACACTAACACGGTCAGCCCGGATTACGCTTTTAACCTGGCAGTGTCCCTCGAGCGCCTGAACCAGCTAGAGCTGGCATATGATTATTACCAGCAGGCCCAGGAACTCAGCATTCGCGCACCGGCCGGATTCAGTACTGATCGTCTCAATCAGCGCCTGGCTTATCTGCGGGGGGTGCTTCAATAATGGCTCAGGCTCAGAAAAAAACCGTTAAGGAAATGCCCGGCAAAAAGCCGACACAAAAGCTTGGCAAACTATTGCTTGATCAGGGCTCCATTACCAAAGACCAGCTCATGATTGGTCTGCGTGAACAGCAGAATTCCAACAAACTGCTGGGTGCGATTCTGATTGATCTGGGTTTTGTTACTGATGCCATTATCCGTGATGCCCTCAGTCAGTATACCGGTCAGCGCAGTGTCGATTTATCACAGGCTGTGCTGGATGCTGAATCAGTCAAAATGATTGACCAGGAGCTCGCCCGTCGACATGTCATTCTGCCGCTGTCCTATGACAAACAGGAGCATCACCTGACTCTCGCCATGGGCGACACCTTTAATATTGTCGCGCTTGACCAGGTTCGGGCACAGCATGGGGGTAACCTTAAAATCACCCCGATCCTGGCCTCGCAGGAAGAGATCGTTCGCAGCATTGAGCAGTTTTACGGCTTTGACCTGTCGATTGACGGCATCCTGCATGAAATTGAAACCGGCGAACTGGACTTTGACAGTTTGCAGGAAGACGACAGTGGCTACAGTCACCCGATGGTTCGTCTGGTAAATGCCCTGCTCGCCGATGCCGTGCAACAGGGTGCATCAGATATTCACTTTGAACCGGAAGAAGCATTCCTGCGCATTCGCTACCGGGTAGACGGTGTTCTGCGTCAGGTTCGCAGTCTGCACAAGAGCTACTGGCCAGCAATGGTAGTCAGGCTGAAAATCATGAGTGATATGGATATTGCCGAGTCTCGTGTCCCACAGGACGGTCGGATATCTCTTTCCCTGGTCGGCAGGCAAATCGACTTCAGGGTTGCATCGCAACCCACCACCCATGGTGAGAATATCGTGCTGCGTATCCTGGACAAGAAAAAGGGTATTGTGCCGATGGACAAGCTGGGACTGACCGACGATAACCTCTCGCTGCTGCAGTTAATGCTGGCACGTCCGGAAGGTGTAATTCTGGTTACCGGCCCTACCGGTAGTGGTAAAACGACTACCCTGTATTCCGTGCTGAACCATCTCAATACCGAAGCTGTGAATATCATGACCATGGAGGATCCGGTGGAATATCCTCTGCCTATGATTCGCCAGTCATCGGTCAACGAAGCGATACAGATGGGTTTTGGTGAAGGCATACGTTCCATGATGCGACAGGACCCGGATATCATCCTGATTGGTGAGATTCGTGACAGCGTGACTGCAGAAATGGCCATGCGTGCTGCAATGACCGGTCACCAGGTCTTCTCCACCCTGCACACCAATTCCGCCATCGGTGCCATTCCGCGTTTGCTGGATATCGGTATTGTGCCGGAACTGCTGGCCAGCAATCTAATCGGTATCATTTCCCAGCGCCTGGTTCGCAAACTCTGTAATGACTGCAAGCAGGAAGCCACGCCGACTGAAGTTGAATACAAGTTACTGGGGCTGGACAAGGACAAAAAATCGGTGAAAATCTTTCATCCTCAGGGCTGTCCTTCCTGTGACTATCACGGATACCGGGGACGAATGTCGATTATCGAAATTCTTAAAATCAGTGGCGACATGGACGACATGATTGCCCGTCGTGCCAGCACCCGTGAAATGCTCAGCCTGGCATTTTCTGAAGGTTATATGCCCATTGCCGAGGATGCCTGCCGCCGGGTGCTGGAAGGAATCACCAGCCTGGATGAAGTATCCCGTGTCGTTGACCTCACTGAACGACTTTCCGGAGGAAATTAACCATGCCTCTGTACCGATACCGCTCAATGACCCGTGATGGAAAAATCCTCATAGGCAGCCTGGATGCAGCCAACGAAGCTGACCTGGAAAACCGCCTGACCAATATGCGGCTGGACCTGATCAAAGCTGATATTACCCAGGAAAAACGCGCCGGCTTTGGCCAGAAAAAAATCGAGAAAAAAGACCTGATCGGTTTTTGTATCCATATGAATCAGCTAACCCGAGCCGGAATTCCGCTGCTGGCAGGTCTGACAGACTTACGTGACAGTATAGAGCACCCGCGCTTCAAGGAAATCATGGCCAACGTGATTGAAGAAATTGAAGGCGGTAAAAGCCTGTCGGAGGCCCTGCAGGATTATCCGAAAGTTTTTGATACCCTGTTTGTCAATCTGATCAGGGCCGGAGAAGTCAGCGGGCGTATGGCAGATGTTTTTGATTCACTGGCAGATATGCTCAAGTGGCAGGATGAACTGAACCAGAGCACGAAAAAATTACTGATGTCGCCCCTGATAGTCGGGTCAGTGGTTATAGGCGTGACGATATTCCTGATGCTCTATCTGGTCCCGCAGCTGGTGGAATTCATTGTTAATATGGATCAGGAACTTCCAGCCCATACCCGTGCCCTGATCGCCACTTCCGATTTCATGTCTGATTACTGGTACATAATCATCCCAACCCCCATTGTGCTGTTTATCCTGCTCAAGCTCATGGCAGCCACAAATGAAAAAGTCCGCTACCAGGTGGATTTAATGAAACTCAAAACACCTAAAATCGGGCCGGTTTTACAGAAAATCATACTTTCACGTTTTGCCAACTTTTTTTCCCTGATGTATGGCGCCGGCATTCCGATTTTACAGAGCCTGCAGATTTCTGAAGGGGTTATTAATAACGTGGTAATCCGAAACGCTCTGGAGCAGGCCAGGGAGGATATCGAACAGGGCCAGCCAATCTCCAAAAGTTTTGAAATTACCGGCATGTTCCCACCGCTGGTGGTGCGTATGCTGAAAATAGGCGAAACCACTGGCGGGCTGGATAAAGCCCTGCTCAATGTCAGCTATTTCTATGACCGGGACATCAAGGATTCCATTGATAATTTGCAGGCATTGATACAGCCTGTCATGACGGCTGTGGTTGGCACCATGCTCGGCTGGGTAATGATCTCGGTTCTGGGTCCGGTTTATAGCTCACTAAGTAATATTCAGGTATAAGGGATCACTATGAAATCCTTTTTCCGGCAAACAGATTCACAGTTCATGATCGTCAGTAATCAGGCGCTGCGACTGTATGTCTGGGAAAATAAAAACCTGCGCTTCGTGTCGGAATTTGATGGCAGCGCTCAATCCCTGGAAGCGTTTAAACAGGCCCAGTTCAATTTAAAACAGTTGCCGGCAATTCTGGTGACAAACTTTCTGGAAGAAAGTTTTCGCAGTGAGACCATTGCACCGGTCAGCGGCGGTGATCGTAAGGCCCTCTTACAGCGCAAAATGAATTATGCCTTTCGTAAAACCTCATTCCGCACTGCTACAGTTATTGAAAGAGAAAAGGAAGGGCGACGTGACAACCGCATTCTGTTAAGTGGTCTGACCAAACCGGACCTGTTGATTCCCTGGATCAAAATTCTGCTGGAAAATAAAACGCCGGTGCAAAGTGTCAGCTCTGCAGCCTATCTGGCAGAAGCTTTTGCCAAGAATTCAGGTTTCGACAAGGATGATTACACGCTGATTGCCAGTCTCGAGCACAACAATGAGTTACGCCAGACCTTCATGAAAAAAGGCAAAGTTCTTTTCAGCCGCCTTACCAATCTTACATCACGTGATCTGAATAATCTGGGTAAGGAAATTTATAAAGAATCCGTACAGATTCGCAGTTACCTGGAGCGCGTCAAGTTATTACCGTACGAAGAGAGCCTGAAAATCAGAATTTACAGCAATTTTGATGATGAGGATCTCAAGCTCAACCAGAAATCCAGCCACCTGAATGTGTTTGAAAGTGTTAATGCCCAGGATGAAATGACTCAGTATTCAACTCAACTGAGCGCAAAGCAGCAAGGGCCCTTGATTTTCTTCCTGTATAATCTGTTGCAGAAAAAACTGATTCGGAATACTTACGCTCCGCCCAAAGTCAGGAAGTTTTACCTGCTCAAGAATATCGGGCTTGGCCTGGTATACGGTTCACTGGCTACCATTGTCATCAGCCTGTTAATCAGTATCCCCATGTATCTGGAAGCCTGGGACCTGTCCAGCCAGCAGCAAACTGTTGTACAGCAAACCCAGCCACTGGAACTGGAATATGAAATACTGACCCAGCGCTTTCCGGAAACGCCGATACCTTCACAGGAAATGGCACTGGTGGTTGAGGCTTATGAACAGATAAATTCCCAGGTAAGGTCACCGGTAGATGCCATGGCCTTTATCAGCAATAACATCAGTTCTTCACCCACATTACAATTGACCGATGTCAGCTGGATTCTTGAACCCTACACAGTCGACCCAGCCTTGCCGGAAAACCAGAACATGCGCTACCTGAACCGGCAGAATAATCCGAACAACCGTTATCTATCTGCCATCCTGGACAATCGTACACGCCTGAAAGTCGAAATCGGAGGTATTGCCTATTCTTCCGGTAGTTACCGTGAAGCTCAGCAGCAGGTGCAACTTTTTGCTGATGCGCTGGCTGAAAATCCGGGGGTTCAGGTAACTCCCCTGCAAATGCCAACTGATGTCCGGGTGGATACAGCACTGAGCACAACAATTGACAATAATGAATTACGCGCCCCCTTTCTGCTGGAATTGCGTATTGAGTCACTGCAATGAAAGATCTATTCACCAAACAGGATATATTGGGTCTGAAGTGGAAAATCCTTCTGGCTGTGCTTTGTCTGATGCTTGCGGGAGGTATTTATTATTACGCCGACATAATGAATACACAAATGGCCAGAAACCTTCAGATTGCAAGAGGCAATCTGCAGCTGGCCAGAACCAATATCGATCAGATTGAGGACGAAGAAGCCACAATCATTGAATACATTGGTCGTTATCAGGAACTGGAAACCGATGGTGTTGTAAACCCTGAAGACCGTCTGCAATTAATCGAAAGAATCACCGAAATCCGGGAAGACAATGATCTGTTTCCGATTTCAGTCAATATTGGTGAGCAACTGTCCATGGAGCTTTTATATGACCAATCCGAACAGGACCCGGGCGGACCGGTAAATATCAATAGCACAACGCTTGAGTTAAGTCTGCCTCTGCTGCATGAAAATGATTTAACCAGGTTACTCGATGGACTGCTGAATACTCCAGGCCTGTATATGCCCCAGGAATGTATCATCAGCTTGAGTAATCCCAATGCCACCAATTTTATTGTGCTGGCTCAGCACCAGCGTGCAAACTGTGTTGTCTCCTGGTTCACTTTTAACGTGAATCCTCCGCAGAATAACAATCGGAATTTCTGAGGCAATGGATAAAACATGAAAAGCATAATTGCCAAAAATATAATCCTCGGATGTATCGCCAGCCTGATACCGCTTTCTCTTGCAGCCCAGGATGCAGCGGACAATATCAATACGCTGTTTACCACACCTGCCGAAAGAGAGTATCTGGATTTTTTGCGACAGGAGTTTTTACTGCAAAATCCGCAGGAAGATTTCAACGTCAACCAGGAAGTCCCACCGGTGCCGGTGATAGCAGATGATGAGGAAAACGCACAACCGGCTGTATCTGAATACACCCTGACGGGAATTTTCACGCAGCGCAACGGAGCCCGGACAATCTGGCTGAACGGTGGCACTTATGAC
This sequence comes from Gammaproteobacteria bacterium UBA5109, assembly GCA_002414385.1. GTDB lineage: Bacteria > Pseudomonadota > Gammaproteobacteria > Pseudomonadales > Pseudohongiellaceae > UBA5109. The sequence continues at coordinate 258,719 of DHZH01000001.1, read as the reverse complement.
GAACCAGCATTGCCGGATAATATGCAGTTGGTTTCCATGAATGGCATTACCCTGCTCCGGATCAATACTGAAAATGGCCGCTATGACCTGAAAGCAGGCCAGTCACTCGAAGTAAGCACTGGCGAAATTCGGGAAAACTGGAATGTCCGCTCAGCGTCACAGGATTCACTGGTTCAGGAAGCCATTGGTGAAACAACTCCGAACAACAACCCTGTGCAGCAAAGCAATGATCCAGAGGATTCTGGCGCTATTCAGGATGAACAGGCAGATGAACCCTCGGCTGAAGCCCTGGCTGTGCTTGAAAGTACCGAAAACGTAAACCCTGAACGGATCGGAGCACTTCCGGCAGAAGTTCTCAGTGAACTTGAAACACTGATGCAGGAGACAAACACTTCCAGTATTAGTGAACTCAGGGAGTTGATGGAGTCACAGGGGGCACCTGCTGATGCACCAACCTCCCGGTAAAGCCATCAACAAACAGCAGGGTGTTGCACTGCTGTTAATCATGATGATCGTGATTGTCACCGGTAGCTCTCTTGTGCTGGCTACAGCCAACTATCAAAACCAGCGCCAGGTTGAACAGATTGATACGCTTCAGGATATGTACTATGCCAAGGAAGCGCTGATTGCATACGCACTCCAGCATAATGCAAACTATCCAGGACAGGGTCCCGGACGCCTGCCCTGCCCTGATACGGATAACGACGGTGATGCTGAAGCAAGCTGTAATGAAACTGTCGGACAATATCTGGGCCGCTTGCCCGAGTTCGCTGTTCTGCCATCCGGCAGCCGTTACAATTTCAGTAATACCAATACCGGAATCGACCAGCAATTCTGGTATGCAGTCACGCCGGCTTTCCATATGACAGGAACGGCTGCAGGCTTGAATACAACAACCAATCCGTTCTTTACCATCGATGGTGTTGGAGATAGTGACGGAGATGCCTATAACGATGTAGTCGCTGTCATTTTTGCTCCAGGTGAAGCGGTCAATGGCCAGATCAGGGTATCCAATGATGCTGATGACTACCTTGAAGGTGACAACCAAGACGGCGTAAATTTTATCCGTAATGATCCGGCCATCGCTTCAGAAAATTTTAATGACCAGTTCGTCACGATTACCAGAAACGAAATCGTTACCGCTGCCGCTATGAAGGCTGCCATGGATGTTAAAGACAGTCTGGATGGGTTTTATGACGATGGGATGAACTACATTTTTTACATTTCGTTTTTTCACCCTAACTGTGCTTCAGCATGGAACTTTTTTATGAATACCTATCCCCGGGATAATGCCAATACAGGCATGTGTATCACCCAGACTGAACAACAGGGCTATGATTCAGCACTTGCCAGTTATGCTTCTGCCTGGTATGCGGGCGAAGCCTGGGACACTGTGGATAGCTACAACTATGTCAATGCTACGCAGGCCACCGTGACTTTTACGGATTGTAATATCGTCTTTACCATTAACCGTAATACCGGTATTACTCGTGACCGTCGCGACTGCAATGATTAATGATGAATAAAGCTTTTTCTCCAGATAAACAGTTCGGCTTCAGCCTCGTTGAAATGGCGATGGTGCTGATGATTCTCGGCATCCTCTTAAGTGGCGTGCTGGTGGCTGTCGGTGACAGCACAGACTCAATTCGCATCAGTAATGCCCGCACCCAACTGGAAAGTATTGAAGAAGCCTTATACGGATTTGCCCAGGCGAACGGCCGTCTACCCTGCCCCGCCACCAATACCAGCGATGGTGAGGAAGCCCCTCTGGGTGGGGGTGCATGTACCAATAACTTCGGTCTCCTGCCCAATGTGACACTAGGGCTTTTCGGTGCTATCAACGAGGATGGGCTTTTGCTTGATCCCTGGCAAAACCCCTATCGCTATGCAGTTTCTCCCTATACTACAGTCGGTGGTGGTGTTCGGGCTTTCACGACTACCGCTGGCATGCAGGAACTCTTCAATGATAATGAACTTGCGGCCGGTGCCAACATGATTCGTGTCTGTAATATTAATGACTGCTCCGATATCACCCTGAGCGATACGGTACCGGCCATTGTTGTTTCCATGGGTGATAACTGGGCGACTTCGATTTCCGTCAACGAAACAGAAAATTCAATCGAGGCGACCATGGGTGCATATAACGTGCCCAACGATATTACCTTTGTTGATACTGAATATAATGAAGACAGCTTCGATGATGAATTGCACTGGCTGTCTCCACACATATTATTCTCGCGCCTGATCCAGGCCGGGCAATTACCATGAGTGAAGTAACAATGGCAGCAGAAACTCATGACAAACTGGATGCTTCGGTAAAGGACAAAGGCAAAATTCTGGTTGTCGAAGATGACCTTGCCCTGCGCAAGATGCTCTTCAATTCTCTGGAAATGCAGGGTTTTATCGTCAATGAAGCGGATAACCGCCAGAGCGCCCTGGATATCCTGCAGGACAATCAGGAAATCTCTGTGGTCATTCTTGACCTGGGATTGCCGCCAATGGAGCACACAACGGATGAAGGCCTGAATGTTATTCGCCAGATAACGGATGAGATGATTCCGGTAAAAATTATTGTCCTGACCGGCCAGGATGAGGAACGTTCGGCACTGGAGGCGATTCGTGAAGGCGCTTTTGACTTCCTGTCAAAACCTGCCAGTTTTGAAGATATCCTGATTTCCGTGAACCGGGCATTCCTGTTTCATCATAACGAACTGGCAATGTCAGCCGACGGGGTGACACGATTACAGCTGAGCACCAAGATGTCAGACGGGCTCAAGGCAGTTCGGGAAGAAGCCGAAGAAAAACTGGTACGCCAGGTCCTCAAGGAAACCGGATTCAATATCTACCAGAGTGCAGCAAAACTGGGTATCAAACGCGAAAGTATTTATTATTTTATGAAAAAGTTTGGCATCAGCCGCGACAATGATTAACACTTAATTCCCGACGATGGAACAACTCTACCCCTACCTCATCATCATCGGCAGCTCCATTCTGATCGCTGCAGGCTGGCTCCTGTATTCCTATCGAACCCAGATTCTGCTCAGCCAGAAACTGATTCGCCTGAATGAAGATCTGAATTACGACCTGCCGGATTTTTTACGCCAGTGTTGGCCTTCCCTGAAAGAAAGTGGATTTGCCGGGCTCAGCTGGTCTCTGAACTGGTTTGGCACCTACGTCAGTGGCAGCAATGGCAAAACTGATGGACGCATGCTGGAGAAACGCTTTGATGTTCAGGAAATCACGCTGACAGTGCGCCTGTATCTGCATCAGCGTAGCTGGGAATACCGGTTTATCAGCAGTGCCCTGGCAGATAACTTCTTTCTTCTGGTCAGAATGAATCTCTGGGTAAAACTTGGGGCTGTGAGATCAACCTTCGAGCAGACCGCCAAAATGACGGTCTTTCTGCAGCACGATGTGAAAAACATGGCGCAGCTGATGAAACTGACTGCCGAACAACTGGACAACCCGGTTCCGGGGCAGGAAGACAAACTGATTGAAAGTATGCGTGAAGTTATTCCTGCCGTCCGTGACCGGGCCGAGCACATGCTCAACACCCTGACCAATAAAAGCGCGGATAACCTGGAGTCCAGTCATGACCTGAATGCCCTGCTGGAGCAGACTGCCAATATGTATGAACTGCCTTCGACAATCAATGGTGAAACGACTACTGTCAAACTGCCAAAAAACAATCTGCAGAGTATTCTGGATAACATTCTCGGGAATTTTTCCCGGCAGGCCAACAAGTCTTCGGCACAGAAACCGGATGTACACATTGACCTGGAAAGAGAAGACGATTTTGTTAAAGTGACAATAACTGACAAAAACGGGGCACCCTGTCTGTGGCCAGAGCGTCTTTTCGAGCCTTTCTGGAGTGAATTTGGTACCGGAAGAGGTATTGGCCTGTATCAGGCCCGCCAGCATGCCTATGCGGCCGGAGGCTCCCTGACTGCTGAATCAATGGCCAATACGCCACTTATATTTGTTCTTAAGTTACCTGCCTAAGTGTAAAATTTATTTACAGTTTTTCCTGTAAAAAAAACCTACATATTGCACATATTTGCATTCCCTATAGTATTCAACCCCAATATGCAGGATTAATGGATTTTTTTGATAGTTTGGTCGGGATGATCACTGAACAGAGATCTGGATGATTAAAAAGATTGAACCAGAATTCAGTGGCCAAGCCTGATTTACTCACAGGAGATCGGAATGAATAAGATCAATATCACAAATTTACAGAGCTCGAAAACTCAGGGCGGTTTTACCCTGATTGAGATTGCAATCGTTCTGGTAATCATCGGCCTCTTGCTGGGTGGTGTTTTACAGGGACAGCAGTTAATTGAAAACTCAAGAATTCGCAACGCGACTAATTCTTTTAATGGCATTGCTGCAGGAGCATTCTCCTATCAGGACCGTTATGGTCGCATGCCGGGTGATGACAGCGCCGGTGATTCCGCTGACGCCACGGTTATTCAGGCCCGCGGTGATGCCTGGGCTTCAGTCTCCCCGGGTGACGGAGACGGTATTGTTGATGCCGCCCTGGCCAGTACCTTTACCGGTGCTGAAGAAGTAGGTGATTTTTTCCAGCATATGCGTGCTGCCGGCTTCCTGGCTGGTGATGCTGATCTGGCCGATGCCAATGCCCTGCCGCAGAATCCATTCGGTGGGCTGATCGGCATTACTACCGCTGCGATGGGCGGCGGTATGAACGGCACCAAGGTCTGTATGAGTAACGTTAACGGTTCTGCTGCCATTGCACTGGATACCCAGCTGGATGATGGTGATTCCGATGGTGGCCGCTTTCGTGCTACCACTGGTGTAGCAGGTGCCAATACTGCGCCGGATAATGCCGGTGCCACTGGTGCCTATACCGAAGACGATATCTATACCGTGTGCTATAGAATCTAGTCACTAAAGAAGTGATACAATAAAAAGGCTCCTGACGGAGCCTTTTTTTATTGCCGGATTTTAACCATTCAGCCAAGCGATGAAGTTAAACCTTACCCATTCCACGTTTAAAAATGAGAAAGCACAGATTTCGATATTGCTCTCTCTGCTGCTCATTTTTTTGTTTAATTTAATGGGTCTGTTGGAATTCGGGACACCCGGCTTTCCCGGGTTCCGTTTTTCCCTGGATAGTTTCACTTTAGCGGATGGCAGTTTTACGCTCCCAGAGGCGCTGGGTGCCGCTGATTTTTACATACTGCTGGTCTTTTCGACAATTATTGCCCTCGTATTACCGGTCTTACGCCCCATAGCGGCTTCCCTGCTGATCGTCGTTGTTTCCTTACCCCTGCTATATATGGGCTTGCGTGAACCTTATGGCAATACCGTGATCCCCTTTCAGTACAGCCTGCTGGTCGTGCTGGTCCTCTATGGCATGAATGTACTCCTGACCTATTTTTCCGAAACCCAGAAGAAACAGAAACTGATCAATATCTTCAGCCGTTATGTACCACCGGATATCGTTGACGAAATAAGCAAACATCCGGAGCTGATTGACCTGACGGGAGAACTGAAACCACTGAGCATTATGTTTTGCGATTTAAAAGACTTTACCGGCATTTCCGAACAGCTCAATCCGAAACAGCTGGTGAGCATGCTCAATGAATATTTCACTACACTTTCAGCCATCCTTTATCAGCATGGCGCCACGATTGATAAATACATCGGAGATTCCATCATGGCTTTCTGGGGAGCACCCCTGCCACATGAAGATCATGCCCAGCGTTCCATCCTGGCAGCAATGGACATGCACAAGGCACTGACAGAATTAAAACAATTGCTGACCAGTAACGGCCTGCCCTCAACCGGCATGGGCATCGGTATCAATACCGGCATGGTCAATGTCGGCAATATGGGTTCCGCCTATCGCCTCAATTACACGGTAATTGGTGATGCAGTAAATCTTGCGGCGCGCCTTGAGCGCCTGACCCGGGTATACAATATTCCGACCATTGTGGGACAGGAAACCAAAGACGCAGCTCAGGGAATTGTTTTCAGGGAACTGGATACTCTGGTGGTAAAAGGCCGCAGTGAACAGGTGCGTATCTATCAGCCACTTTGCCTGGAAGAAGACCTGACGGAATCACAGGCCAGCAGTCTGGAAACGCATGTCAAAGCCATGGAAAGCTATTACGCCAAAGATTACGAAAAAGCCGAAATGCTGTTTAAACAGTTATCCGCGGAAACCGAAGCCGAATCCTATTATCGGCACATGGTGGAAAAAACCGCTTTTTCAAAAAATATCTGAAGCAAAACGCCTGAATTTCAAAATTTAATGCTTTTGTAAAAAAGCAACATTCATAAGCAACAGACAATTTAAAAATCCACACCCTTACGGGCTTTAATGCCAGACTCATAGGCGTGTTTGGGACTGCTAATTTCCGAGACAGTATCGGCTAATTCGCGCAATCCCGTTCCTCCACCGCGGCCGGTAATCACCACACTTTGCTGTGCCGGTCTCCGGCTAATGGCATTCACCACCTGCTCTTCTTCAAGATACTTGAATGCCAGCATATAGGTCAGTTCGTCCAGTAGGACCAGATCAATGCTTGCATTCTTCAGCAGTTCTTCAGCATAAGCCCAGGTCCTTTCTGCCGCTACAATATCAGCTTGCCGGTCCTGCGTGTCCCAGGTAAACCCTGTACCCATCTGATAAAAAGGCATATCCGGGTATTTTTCCCGCAGGTAAATTTCTTCTCCGGATAACTGTTCCCCCTTGATGAACTGTACAATCCCGACCCGGTGCCCGTAGCCCAAACTACGCATCACCATCCCGAAACCGGAAGTACTCTTGCCTTTACCATCACCGCTTAACAAAACACAAAGTCCCTTTTCTGTCTGTGCTGCTGCAATACTGCTGTCAACCCGACTTTTCAGTGCCTGCATGCTCTGCTTGTGTTTGCGGTTCTTTTTTTCATCATTCATGCATTACTCCTGTCGTGAACAATAGAATGCGCTGCAACTGCGACCGAAACAACAGAGTATAGATAAGAAGTCGGCGGTCGCATAATCAGGAAATCTGCAGCAAACTTTACAACAGCTTATGAAGGAGCGGTTTTAACCGCGAAGATGTTCGGTACTAAGGCTATCGCGTCCTGCTATCGCCCCTTACCTGCATCCATGCAGGCAAAGCCCCTCCTACGGGCAGACCTGCTCCAATGTAGGAGCGGTTTTAACCGCGAAAGGTTCGGGACTGAAGTCCCTCCTACAGGCAGACCTGATCCAATGTAGGGGCGGTTTTAGCCGCGATTCCTTCTACACTTGACTGCGCTTCTGCGGTATCCTATGGCCTCTTTTTTTCAGGCATAAATGTAAAGAAATTCAGCGCCATGGCTATACAGGTTAACGACGACTATTCACATCAGGACGTAGAACAAGAGGCTCAGCAGTTCTGGGATGATGCCGGAAGCTTTAAAGCTTCACTGGAAAACGGCAAACAAAAATACTACTGCCTATCCATGTTTCCCTATCCCAGTGGCCGGCTGCATATGGGGCATGTTCGCAATTACACCATCGGTGATGTAATCAGCCGCTTCCAGCGTATGCTGGGTAAGAATGTCCTGCAGCCCATGGGCTGGGATGCCTTCGGCCTGCCTGCTGAAAATGCTGCCATGAAAAACAATGTACCTCCGGCTGAATGGACGCTGGAAAACATTGCCCATATGCGTGAACAGTTAAAACAGCTGGGCTATGCCTATGACTGGGACCGTGAACTCGCCACCTGCCATCCTGACTACTATCGCTGGGAGCAGTGGTTTTTTATCAAACTCTACGAAAAGGGTCTGGTCTATAAAAAAGCAGCCGAGGTGAACTGGGACCCGGTTGATCAGACGGTACTGGCCAATGAACAGGTAATTGACGGACGCGGATGGCGTTCAGGCGCAGTGGTAGAGCGTCGCAAAATTCCCCAGTGGTTTATCAGGATTACTGCCTATGCCGAAGAGTTACTGGCGGACATTGACAAACTGGACGGCTGGCCGGACAAAGTAAAAGTCATGCAGCAAAACTGGATTGGCCGGTCAGAAGGCCTTGAATTCAGTTTCGAGGTGCCGGGACATGACGCATTGACGGTCTACACTACACGCCCGGACACCATCATGGGGGTGACTTATGTGGCAGTTGCAGCACAGCATCCGCTGGCCCTGGCAGCTGCAGAAAGCAATTCGGAAATTGCCGCCTATATTGCCCAGCAGGACAAACTGAAAGTAGCAGAAGCAGAACTGGCAACCATGGAAAAGAGCGGCATGGATACCGGCTTCAAGGCTGTCCACCCTCTGAGTGGCGAAGAGGTCCCGGTCTGGATCGCCAACTTCGTCCTGATGTCTTACGGTTCCGGTGCAGTCATGTCGGTTCCCGCCCATGACCAGCGCGACTGGGAATTTGCCAGAACCTACGCACTGCCCATTAAACAGGTGATCAAACCGGCCAGTAATGAAGTCTGCGATATCAGCCAGGCCGCTTTCACGGAAAAAGGCATAGTGATGAATTCCGGCGACTATGATGGCCTGAATTTCGAGCAGGTGTTCGACAGGCTTGTGCAGTACTTCACTGACAAGGGTACCGGTCGAAAAACCGTGAATTTCCGCCTGCGTGACTGGGGTGTCAGTCGCCAGCGCTACTGGGGTACACCAATTCCAATAATCAATTGTGAGCAGTGTGGCGCCGTTCCGGTACCGGAATCTGAACTGCCGGTATTATTGCCAACTGATGTCACTTTTGATGGCAGCGGGTCTCCCATAAAGAAAATGCCGGAGTTTTATGAAACCAGCTGTCCCAAATGCCAGGCTAAAGCGGAACGGGAAACCGATACCTTTGATACCTTCATGGAATCATCCTGGTATTACGCCCGCTTCACCTGTCGCGATGAAAATTCCGCCATGCTTAACAGTGAAGCTGACTCCTGGTTACCGGTGGATCAGTATATTGGCGGAATTGAACATGCCATTCTGCATCTGCTCTACGCCCGCTTTTTTCACAAGTTAATGCGTGATGCCGGACTGCTAAGCTCAGATGAACCATTCAAGCAGCTGCTGACCCAGGGAATGGTGCTCAAGGATGGCAGCAAGATGTCCAAGTCACAGGGTAATACAGTTGATCCTGAAGGCTTGATTGCGCAGTACGGTGCCGATACCGTGCGCCTGTTTATGATGTTTGCTTCACCGCCTGATCAGAGCCTTGAATGGTCTGACAGTGGTGTTGAAGGAGCACACCGTTTTATTAAACGCCTGTGGAAGCTGGTTGCTGCACATCAGTCCAGCAATACTGGCCCCGAGCAGAAAGATCTGAACGTAGTGCAAAAAGACATACGACTGAAAACCCACAGCACTATTAAAAAAGTCACTGATGATTATCAGCGCCGCCAGGTTTTTAATACTGCAATTGCAGCTGTCATGGAACTGTTTAATGCTGTCAGCAAGTTTGCCGAGCAAAGTAGTGCTGACGACATTCAGGACCAGGCAGTAATCCAGGAAGCCCTGGAAGCCATAATACTCCTGCTGGCACCGATCACTCCGCATTTATGTCATGTGCTCTGGTATCACCTGGGCAGGAAGGACGCCGTGATTGATGCGCCCTGGCCGACATATGATGAAGCTGCGATGGAGCTAAGCAGTATCACCGTGGTTGCACAGGTTAATGGTAAATTGCGGGCAAAACTGGAATTGCCGGCTGATTGCAGCAAAGATGAGATGCAAAGTGCTGCGCTGGCGGATGAAAATATCCAGAAGCATATTGCCGACCTGACGGTACGTAAAGTCATCACTGTACCCGGCAAACTGGTTAACATCGTTGCCAATTAGGAGGCTCTGTAACCCCATGTTCGCTGGCTATTACAGACTGACTTTTTTCCTTCTGGCATTGCTGCTGTTAAATGCATGTGGTTTTACCCTGAGAGGCACGGACTCTGCCACATTTCCTCAGCAGCTACAGCAAATCCAGCTGAACTATGCCGATAACAATACCATTGGGCGCTTGCTGCGTGACCGTCTGCAGGCTTCCGGGCTTGAACTGCTGGAGGGCAATGCCGAGTATGTGCTGAGTATTAATGAGGAAAGAAGCCGCGAACGGATCGTCAGTGTTAACCGCAATGTTCGTGCCGGTGAATATGAGCTGACGCTGATTACTTCCTGGCAGTTGCGCAATGGACCTGAAATCCTCATTGATTCAGGGCCGCTTAGTCTGTTTCGGATTTATGAAGCCGACCCGGACAATCCTGCTGCCAAGACCAGTGAAGCCGAACTGATTCTGGCTGAAATGCGACAGGATCTGGTCTCACAAATAATCCGTCAGCTACAGAATGCAGATTTAAGCAGCGACCCTCTGTAGGAGCGGCTTAAGCCGCGAAAGGGTTCGGGACTAAAGTCCCTCCTACATCTGAGCAACTAGCATCGAAGCCTTTTTTGTAGGAGCGGCTTTAGCCACGAACTATATTTCTAATACCTTGCTCAAGGCCCGGCAGCTTGCAATAATCCCTGCACGACTCAATTAAAAACCCAGGAGCATCCAATGCCGTCAACTTATTACAAGCGATTGATTTTCAGCGTATTTTTAATGTTTACCAGCATGCCGGGATGGGCTCAATGGCAACTGGATAATGCTGAATCCCAGCTATACTATGTCACCAGCAAGGCCGCAGCCATTTCGGAAATCAACACATTTTCACGCCTGAGCGGCAGTATTGACGATGCCGGCAATGCAATCCTGGAAATTGATCTGAGCAGTGTTGATACCGCAATTGAAATCCGTGACCAGCGTATGCAGGAAATTCTGTTTGAAGTTTCGGATTACCCCACAGCAGAAGTTGCCGTTTCTGTGGACAGCAGCTCCCTGGAAAACCTGGCAGTCGGCGAAACTGCAATATCATCATACAATTTCAGTCTGTCCCTGCACGGGATGTCACAGGTCCTCAGTAGTGAGCTCAAGGTGACGAAATTAAGCAATGATCGTATCGAAATTCAGTCGCTGCAGCCTGTTTTGATCAATGCCGGCCAGTTTGCCCTGGCCCAGGGTGTTGAAGCCCTGCGTGAAGTCGCTGGCCTGCCCAGTATTAATCCAAATGTGGTAGTGACCTTTACCCTGGTCTATCAGCAGTCCATGTAAGCAGGTGCAGATTAAAACTGATCAACTGCTGGCACAGCTGCAAAAACAGCCAGTTTCCGTCATCTGGATTGCCGGTGATGAAACCCTGCTGGTGCAGGAAAGTTGCGATGCTGTGCGTAAATTTGCCCGTGAACAGGGTTTCAGCGATCGTGAGGTTTACTCTGTCAATTCGCAGTTTGACTGGAATATGCTTCTGGAAGCAGGCAATAGCCTGTCCCTGTTTGCTGACCGTAAACTGATAGACCTGCGACTCAGTTCGGCTAAACTGGATAACAATGCCAAAAAGGCCTTGCAGGGCTATCTGGAAAACCCTTCTGAAGACAACCTCCTGTTAATTTCCAGCCCGCGGGTGGAAAAAGCCAGCACCCAGGCCAAGTGGTTCAGACAAATCGAAGCTGCCGGCTATTTCGTACCGGTATGGCCAATAAGCAATCAACAGCTCCCCGGCTGGATCCGCCAGCGTTTACGCTCACAGGGCATGAATGCAGATGATCAGGCCGTGCAGATTCTATGCCAGCGCATTGAAGGCAATCTGCTGGCTGCCGCCCAGGAAATCGATAAACTGAGCCTGCTCAGTGAAGGTAAAGATCTTGATGCACAGACTGTTGCCAGAGCCGTGGCTGACAGCTCCCGCTTTAATGTTTTTTCACTTATCGATGATGCTTTGCAGGGGCACTGCAGCCGGGCACTGAATATACTTCAGCACCTGCAGGCCGAAGGTGAGGATGCCCTGAAAATACTGAACTTTGTCTGTCGGGAAATTCGTAATCTCATTGTCATGGCGGCTCAGGTAGAAAAAGGACAGAACATAAATGATGTCATGCAACAAAACCGGGTTTGGGGTAAACGCATGCCTGTTGTTGGTATGGCTCTCAGCAAACATGAGAGTATTGCGCTGGAAACCATGCTTGAACATGCCGCCCGCATTGATCAGTCAGTCAAAGGGCTGAACCGGCTTAACACCTGGGATGAGTTAAGTTCCCTGCTGATGAAAATAGCCGGCAATGATCTGGCACTCAATCAGGAACTTCACTAAAGAGTAAGCTTAATAGCGGAAAGTATAGGTAAATTTCAGCGACAGGTCAGAAGTTGTCGAGGTGAAATTGTTATCCTTGTCGCGATCCTGGGCACCATAGTTCAGGACCAGATAGCCTTGCTGCCCGGGTGTCGGCACCCAGTTCAGGCGGCTGTTAAATCCCAGTGATTCGGAAACATTGTCATACTGCAGGTAATTACTCCAGGACCAGCGGGTATTGAAAGTGACATTGGCATCTACACTGATCTGCCTGACATTGAAATCACCGCCCGGTAATTCAATGGCATTTTCACCATAACTCAGACCAAATTCATATCGCAGGGTCGGTCGCCAGGTGGTACTAAGACGGTACTGCTGATAGTCACCATTGTAATATTCCCCGACACCCCAATTGAATGTCGCAGATAAGGCACGCTGCCCACCTGATCCCAAGATGCCCCGCCACTGATTGAATTCATATTCTCCCTGCGGGATCACGACCGAACGGGAGCCATCTGATGCCCGAAAGATAGTGAAATCATTAATCAACACTTCCCGCTGACGGACAAGCTGCGTGAATAACCTGTCGTTTTGCTGGTTAAAAATTGCTATACGGGGGCCTAATTCTTCAGAACTCAACTGACCGCTGGCAAGCAGCTCAGAGCGGTAAGCATCAAAGGCATAATAGATACTGCGCAGGTAACTCCTGCTCCGGAGATACTGAGTATAACCACCATTCACCGCTAAATTTTGAACACCAGTCTGTGAGACAAAGCCAACCGCCGGGTCAAAGTTTTCCTCAATACGGGTATACACAGCATTGCCACGCCAACCCGTGTTATTCGGGGCGCTCAATGCCAGGCTGTAGGCCAGGTCATCACCCTGTTTACCGGTAGTATCGGTTTTCTGGACCCAGGCATTGGCTTCTATGGTCTTATCATTCTGTAACTGTGAATTTCGATAACGAAAATCCGCACCCAGTAGCGTACTGTCAAGATTGGATTGCGGATCACCATCGGTGAGCATGACGCCGACCTGCGATTCGGACAATACATTCATGACCGCGCGTCCGACAAAAACTTCCCGGGAATCAACTCCGGTAGCGGCATTAGCATCCTGGGCAATCAACAGGGAACCGACATTGAAACGCCCAATACGGCCACTGAGCTTGCCGCCGGCTTTGATATCCACCGGTTCACCCTGACCACTGAGACCTATGGTACGGGAAAAGAATGGCCGTCCATTCTGCTGTTTGGCCCCGTTAAAGGTTGCGTTACCGGTGCCATCGCGGTTATTGAATCCATAGGATCCAATCTGGCCAAATTCAAAAATGTCCGAATCGCGTAAAAAGAAATCACGTTTTTCCGGAAAGAACAGGGAAAAACGTGTCAGGTTAACCTGGCGATCATCAACCTCGGCAGCGGAGAAATCAGTATTCAGTGTCAGGGAAGCATTCAGTGAAGACGTCAGTTTGTAAAAGATATCCAGCGTCGGTTCGAAATTCTCTTCAACGCCGGTTCCTGGACCAGTCCCATAGACACGTTCACGACGCAGCGTCAGACCTGGTACCACATCCAGTCCGATACCCTGTTCCATGCCCTGCATGCCGGTTGCTATCCCCGCCACTCCGGGGTTGAACTGCCGGTCACGGGAATACCAGGCTATAGTTTCGTTATTGCGGCGGATATTACGTTGAAAATTGATGCCCCAGTCGCTGTTTTGTGGGTTGAATGACAGGGTTTGAAACGGAATACGGATTTCCGTGGTCCAGCCTTCTTCATCAATAGTGCTATTACCCTGCCAGATACCTTGCCAGTTGGCTTCCATGTCCGTGGGACTTTTATAGATTGCATCCCAGAGCACGCCATTGGCGTTGGTGACAAAACGATAACCACTACGTGAATCCCGATAAGGGTCGAGCATGATATTGAAAATATCGTCATTGCCGACGTTACCGTACTGTTCAAGAATCTGAGCGGTAATCTGATCGGCTTCGCTGTCCCACATGCGGGCGGCGACATATAGTGCATCTTCAGTATAAAAAATTCGTATTTCTGTTGGCTGGGTCGGCTCAGCAAACTCAACCGGAGAGACCTGGTATAAATCTGTGATCAGGGTAGCCTGCTGCCAGACAGCTTCGTCCATGACTCCATCAATTACCGGTTCGGTATCAAGCTGCAGCATGTCAAAACGCTTGATGTCAGGATTAACTGAATTACCGGACTGAGCTTGTGCAGCTAGAGAAAAAAAGCAGGAATAAAATAACGGGAATAAAAAATTAAAAGCGGACTTTTTCGGATTGATCATTGTGGATGGATGCTCAGTTAAGCAGAGCCTGCTTGTCAGCATGGTAGGAGGAACGAACCAGCGGGCCACTGGCTACATGCCTGAACCCCATATCCTTGCCAATTGCGGCATACTCCTCAAATTCATCCGGATGCACGAAACGATCTACGGCAAGATGCTCCCTGCTTGGTTGCAGGTACTGTCCCAGGGTTACCATGTCCACATGATGAGCTGCCATATCTTCCATCACCTGAATCACTTCTTCACGGCTTTCACCCAGACCCAGCATGATGCCGGACTTGGTCAGCACTTCAGGCGCCATACTCTTGTACTGCTTTAACAGATTCAGCGACCACTTATAGTCAGAACCAGGTCTCACTTTTTTGTACAGTCGCGGAATGGTTTCCAGGTTATGGTTGAAAACATCCGGTGTCGTGCCGGTCAGTATTGCCAGGGCAACATCCATTCGTCCGCGAAAGTCAGGTACCAGTACCTCAATTTTAATACCGGGATTTAAGCGCCGGGTTTCTGCAATACAGCGGGAAAAATGCTCTGCTCCGCCATCACGCAAGTCATCACGATCAACCGAAGTAACGACGACATAATTGAGTCCCATCTCGGCTATGGCTTCAGCCAGTTCCAGCGGTTCATTTTCCATTGGTGGATTGGGTCTGCCATGGGCAACATCACAGAAAGGACAGCGTCGCGTGCAGATATCCCCCAGAATCATGAAAGTTGCTGTGCCGCCACTGAAACATTCACCAAGATTGGGACAGGATGCTTCTTCACAGACTGAACTGAGTTTGTGTTTACGCAACGTTTCTTTTATGTGTTGAACTTTAGCGGTCGAACCAATGCGAACCCGAATCCAGTCAGGTTTGCGTGGCATTTCGGTAGTGGGAATAACCTTGACGGGAATTCGTGCGACTTTGTCGGCGCCCCGTAATTTCTCCCCCTGCACGACCTTTTTAACTTTTTCCATAATGCTGTGACTGTCTGATAAACAGATGATTTTTTGGACTTTGACGAAAATTCGCGGAGCTGATTATAGCAGAGACAGGATAATATTGAGCAGTTTATCCTGTACTTCTGCGAACAGCTTGTTTGAATGATTGCCAAGCAGCTCAGTCAGTTGAGTGCTTCCCAGACCGGCATAGCCGCAGGGGTTAATATAGCTGAAGGGAGTCAAATCCATCTTGATATTGAAACTGAGGCCATGGTAGGAACATCCACGCTTGATGCGTAAACCGAGTGCCGCAATTTTTTTGTTATCGACATAGACTCCTGGTGCACGCGGCCGGGTTTCAGCCTTGATGTCATATTCTGCAAGCAGCCTGATTACCGCCTGTTCAATCAGGTTGACCAGATCCCTGATACCGGACTTTCTGCGCCGTACATCAATCAGCAGGTAGATAATCAACTGGCCCGGGCCATGATAGGTGACCTGTCCGCCCCGGTCGCTGTGGATCACCGGAATATCATGCGCATCGAGGATATGTTCGGTTTTTCCGGCCTGTCCCAGGGTGAAAATCGGCTCATGTTGCAGGATCCAGATTTCATCAACCGTATCTGTCTGCCGCGACAGGGTAAACTCGCGCATCTCGTTCCAGACTTTTTCGTAAGGCTGCAGTCCCAGAAAGCGAAGTTTGCAGTGTGCCCTGTCAGCCAGCTCTTGAATAGAGGGGTTCACAGAGTTCCGGCGCTGCCTAAAGCACCATGGAAACGCGACCACTGGCCTTCAGATCATCAAACAGCTCCTGTAACTGTTTGACCCCTGTGGCATAGATGGTGACATTCACGGCAAGATAGTTTTTATTGCGGCTGGCACGAAAACTGATATTTTCTTCACGCAGGTCAGGAGCATGACGCCTGATTATATCCAGTACAACTTCTTTATAATCATCTTCATTTTTGCCCATTACCTTGATCGGGTAATCACAGGGAAATTCAATTTTTATGCTGTCTTCATCAACTTGCATTACATACACACTGGTTTATTTATTCAGACTTATGGAAATATACGGTAGCTCTAGACAAGTCAGCCAGGCAGCTTTTTTAACGCCGCAATGGCCACGCAGCTGGTTTTTAGCTGAAAAGTCCCATAAAGAACAAAGTAAGCCAATCCATAAAGCGTTTGATCCAGCTTCCTCTCTCTACAGCCTGCAGGGCAATCACATCGCCTTGATAATAGACATCATCACCAATACTGACACTGACCTGCCCCAGTACATCGCCGACATTGATCGGCGCTCTCAGGCTTTCTGCAATCTGTATATCAGTCACCAGCTCATCATCAGAACCATTCGGGATGGTAATATAAACCTGTTCCGGCACTCCGACATCAACCGAGTTGCTGCGGCCGGACCAGACCTGGTTGGACGCCAGAACTTCATTGCCGGTAAACAGCTCATGGGTTTCATAAAAGCGAAAGCCGTAAGTCAGCAGCTTCTGTGCTTCTATGGCCCGGGCATTTTCACTTTGCGTGCCCATGACTACAGCGATCAGACGCATATCATCACGGGTGGCGGATGCAACCAGGCAGTATCCGGCATCTTCTGTGAAGCCGGTTTTCATGCCATCGACGTTTCGATCCTGGAATAACAGCGAATTGCGGTTGGGCTGGCGAATGCCGTTATAGGTAAACTCACGTTCATTATAGATGGCATAGTTTTCCGGAAAGCGTTCGATCAGGGCCTGGGAAAGTATCGCCAGATCCCGTGCAGACATCACATGCTGATCCGCCGGCATGCCATGAGAATTGACGAAATAGGAATTTTGCAGACCCAAAATTTCGGCATGCTGATTCATCATGTCGGCAAAAGCCTCTTCACTGCCTGCAATGTGTTCCGCCAGCGCGACACTGGCGTCATTGCCTGACTGCACGATGATGCCGTACAGAATATCTTCCAGGCGTACCGTTGTGCCTTCCTGGATAAACATCTTGGAGCCATCCATCTGCCAGGCCTTGACACTGACATAGACCTCATCATCCATGGTGATACTGCCGCTTTCAAGTTCCGTGGCAGCGACATAGTCCGTCATGATCTTGGTCAGACTGGCCGGCGGCAATGGAATGTCCGCATTGGATTCCACCAGGATATCGCCGGTCGTGGCATCCATCAGCACATAGGAGCTTGCTGCAATGTCCGGTGCGCGGGGGATCACTCTGGCCTGTTGTGCGGAAGCCGAAGCGGCCCCGAACACAAAAGCCAGCAGTATTCCTGTCAATCGGAGCAGATAGCTTGATTTAATCGGCATGTTGAAAGATTCCAAAAGTTGTTGAAAATATCCTTGCATGATTTTCCTCAAAATAACAAACAATTCTGGCAATAATCGGGCAAAAACCGGATTTTTTACTGCCTTACGCGAAATGGGGTACCCAGACCCGCATCGATAATCTGCTGCATCACATCGTCCAGCAACATGCTTTCACTTAGCGGCCCCAGGCGCACCCGGTGTAATAATTGCCCGGCACCGGCGGTAATATCACTGCGAATAAAAGCCGGCAGATTGGTCAGAGCGGCTACACTGTCACGCAGGTTCTCGGCACTGTCCAGGTTGCTGAAGGCGCCAATCTGCAGAAATTCCTGGCCTTCATTGGCCTCAATGCGCTGCCGTTCTGCAGCTATGCTCTCCTGATCTATTAGCGGGTTTTCCTCTGCCAGAATGGGCGGCGCTTCAAGCCAGGGTGTCAGGGATTCCACGCGCACCCGGGCTGTCCCCCGGTCCGCATAACCCAGGCGGCTGGCGGCAGCATAGGACAGATCAATTATTCTGTCCTCATGAAAAGGTCCGCGATCATTGACCCGGACGATGACCGATTCACCATTATCCAGATTGGTGACTCTGGCGAAACTCGGAATCGGCAGATTCTTGTGTGCCGCAGAATATTTAAACATGTCGTAAATCTCACCGTTGGAAGTCAGGTGGCCGTGAAATTTTCTTCCGTACCAGGACGCCATGCCGACTTCCTTGTATCCCACTTCACTATCCATTACCCAGTAGGTTTTACCCAGAACGTTATAGGGACTTTTATTTCCGGCAGTCGTACGTCGAACCGCCCTTGGCACGACATCCGGGATGGAGTTTAAATTAATGGGTTCCAGCTCCGGACTGTCATAGACCATGTCATAACGACCGGCATTGTCTGCAGGGGGAGTTGAAACGCAAGCTGTCAGAAAGACAGCAAGAACAGGGAGTAATGCTATGTTACGTATGTCTGATCTTGTCATGTAGCCAGCAAACTGTCCCCTTCAGTTTAATCTACGTAACGAAAAGCCGTTTTACCGTGGCTGTGAATCGACATAAGTATACCGAATCCGAGCATCAAGGTAACGATAGAAGTGCCGCCAAGACTCACCAGTGGCAGGGGCACACCAACTACCGGCAGAATACCGCTGACCATACCGATATTGACGAACACATAGACAAAGAAAGTCAGGGTAATACTGCCAGCCAGCAGGCGGGTAAACATATCACTTGAAACGGCAGCGATATAAAGACCTCTGCCGATAACCACCAGATACAGCATCAGCAGGAAGAGCATGCCGGATAAACCGAACTCCTCGGCCAGTACGGCAACAATAAAATCTGTCTGCCCCTCCGGCAGAAAATCCAGTCGTGACTGCACACCATTGAGCCAGCCTTTACCATAGAGCCCGCCGGAACCGATTGCCGTTTTTGACTGAATGATATTCCAGCCGGCTCCGAGTGGATCATTTTCCGGATTCAGGAAGGTCAGGATTCTCATTTTCTGATATTCCTGCAAGTAAAAAATCCACAGGGCCGGAATCGACAGGATGCCTGCGCCCAGCGCTGAACTAACCAGCTTCCAGCTAATGCCCGCCAGCAGTAACACAAAAATTCCGGAAACCGCAATCAACAAGGCCGTGCCCAGATCCGGTTCGATGGCAATCAATACTGCCGGCAAGGCCAGCAATACCAGTGCCCAGAATATATGCTTGAAACGTGGCGGCATCGCACGACGGGAAAAATAGGCGGCGAGTGTCAGCGGCAGTACGATTTTCATGATTTCCGAGGGCTGAAAGCGCGGCAGTCCCGGCAGATCCAGCCAGCGCTGGGCACCATTGGTGCTGGAACCGATAAACAATACTGCCACCAGCAACCCAAGGCTGAACAGATACATCAATGGTGCCCAGCGGCGCATCACGCGCACGTCGATCTGGGCAACGATAAACATGACCAGGAAGGCCACAGCGATAAAGATGCTTTGCCTACGCAGTTCCTGCTGATTGCCATCAGTCGCGCTGTAAAGCACCATCAGGCCGAATCCCACCAGAACGGCCAGCGCAAACAGAAGCGGCAAGTCCAGATTCAGACGCTCCCAGATGCTGACCCGCTTTTCCAGCCCCATGTTGCCACTAAGCTGACGCACAAAGGCCGAGGATGTCACAGCTGTTCGCCCTCTTCAGCCGCCTGCTGCAGCGAGCTCAACTGCTGCAGTGCACTTTCGCTCATGTATTCCTGTTTGAGCTGACCAAATTCATCCAGCAGGTATACATCCAGTAATTGTTTGGCGATGGGGCCTGCCACCGAGCTGCCACCCTCACCATGTTCGATAAACACAGCCAGCGCGATCTGAGGGTTTTCTACCGGGGCAAAAGCGATAAACAGAGCATGATCCCGATAACGTTCAGCAACCTCTGCATTACGATCAAATTCATCCGCAGCAATTCCTACAACCTGGGCCGTACCGGATTTCCCTGCCATGTGATAAGGCATTTGTTCAAGCATGGCAATATAGGGATAGGCGCTGCCATTATTACGATAACCACCGTCACCCTTATGCACCACATCCTGCATGGCCTGGTGAATATAGTTCCAGTCATCCGGATTATTAAGATTGACATCAGGTATGGCACTTTGATGCTGAATGGCTTCGCCTTCCAGCCCCACCTGCCTGAGCATGATGGGCTGGTGCCACTGGCCCTTGTTGGCCATGACCATGGTAGCTGTGGCCAGCTGCAGGGGGGTAGCCTCGGTATAACCCTGACCGATTGCTGAGTTCAGGGTTTCTCCCGGGTACCAGGGCTGGCCAAGATTTTCCCGCTTCCATTCTCTGGAAGGCAGGGTTCCGGCACTGGCCTGCGAAATATCCACGCTGGTATTGCGTCCGAAACCGAAACGCCCCATAAACTGTGACATGCGATCAATTCCCATATCCACAGCCATGTCCCAGAAGTAAATATCACAGGACTGATAGATTGCCTTGGCCAGGTTTACACGCTGATGACCACTCTCATTAACCCACCAGGTCCAGTCATGATAACGCCGGCTATCTCCAGGTAAATGAAAATAGCCGGGATCCTCAATTTCATACTCCCGGTTTCTGACACCGGTATCCAGGCCGGCCAGCCCCACAAATGGCTTGACCGTTGAACCGGGTGAATATTTGCCCAGAGCCCGATTGAACAGGGGCGTACGCACCGGATCATTCAGGGCGGTATATTCCCGCTGGCTGATACCGCCTACAAAGAGGTTGGGGTCAAAGGCCGGTTTGCTGACCATGGCCAGGACTCCACCGGTATTGACATCCAGCGCCACAACTCCGCCTCGCATATCACCCAGAGCCTCCCAGGCAGCAAGCTGTAACTCACTGTCGAGATGCAGTACCAGGTCTTCGCCGGGGACCGGATCATTGCGGTCCAGCACATTCATGATCTGGCCCCGGGCATTCTTTTCTACGATCTGATAGCCGACCTGGCCGTGCAGGATCTGTTCGTAGAACCGTTCCACCCCGGTTTTACCGAACTGATGAGTGCCGGCATAGTTTTCTGCATTCACCTGGCGCAGTTCCTGCTCGGTGATACTGCTGAGATACCCAATGGCATGCGCAACCGGGGCTCCCAGCGGATAATCACGCACAAGCTGAGCTTCAACCTGAAACCCTGGCAGGCGAAACTGGTTTACGGCAAGTCGGGCAATTTCATCTTCACTCAGGTTAAAAGCAACCGGCACGGATGAAAACGGCACGTTCCGGCGACGCTGGCGCTGGGTAAATTCTTCAATATCCTCTGCGGAGAGCTCAATCAGGTTTTGAATGACGCCCAGGCTGGCATCCAGATCAGGAACGTTTTCACGAATAACCGTTAGGTTATAACTGGGCTTGTTATCCGCCAGCAATACACCGTTACGGTCATAAATCAGGCCTCGGGTAGGAACAATTGCCTGACTGTAGATACGATTATTATCAGAGACCGTGGAATAGTATTCATGCTGGTAAACCTGCAGGTAAACCAGCCGGATAATCAGGAAGGCAATCAGCAAGCCTGCGATCAGGCCACCGATAAGCAGGCGGGACAGAAAAATCCGTCTTTCGAGGTTGTGGTCTTTTAGGGTGATATCATCAAGCATACGGGATAACACCAAAACCTGCCGGAATCGTAGATATTTGCATTAAATGAACATTGCGAAGGATAAACTTCCTGCACTCCAAAGTCCAAACTTAGAGTACAAAATCAGGGAAAAATTCCATGGAGCAAGGGAACTTAGACACAGAACACAAATTTTTTATAAAAAAGCGCTGCTAAGCATGTTTATTCATTGGCAATCGTCATGGTCGACTCGTCATCGGCATCCCAGCCACCGCCGAGAGCCTGATAGAAGCCAACCATGGCGTTCAGCCGCTGAATCTTGTTATTCAGATAGGCCGTACGCTGGGCAAACAGGGTGTTTTGCGCATTCAGCACGGTCTGGAAATCAGCCACCCCTTCCCGATACCTGACTTCAGCCAGCCTAAAGGACTCTTCGGCCTGGGCCAGTTGCTGCTCGGCAACCACTTCCTGCTCCCTCAGGAGTCTGATATTACTCAGCAGCACCTCAATCTCATTAAATGCACCGAGTGCCGCCCGGGTATAGTTATTCAGGCTGTTTTCCATAGTGATCTCTGCAAGACGCGAATTTCTGGCCCGGGCCCCGTTATCCAGCAGAGTCTGGCTGATACTGGCAGTAATATTCAGCAGATCATCAGGTGAGCTGATCAAATCTGAAAGTGAGGCATCAGAGACGCCGATATTGCCGGTCAGTGACAAATTTGGGAAAAAACTCAGCCGCGACAGCTCAACATTGGCGACATTAATCCGCAGATTGGCCTCAGCCTGGACCAGGTCCGGCCGTCGCCGCAAAAGTTCAGCAGGAATGCCCGGTCGCAGTTGCGGCACATCAATCACTTCAAGGGTTTCCCCGTCTACTGCAAAACCCTGCACCGAGCGTCCAAGCAGGAGAGCCAGCGATGACAGGGCCGAGAGCTCGATTTGCTGCAGGCTCTGGATATTGGTGCGTTGCTGCTGGATGGCAATTTGTTGTTGCAGAGCATCAATCGGGACAGCCACACCGGCGTCCACCCGTGCCTGGGTAATATCGCCGATTTCCAGGGCATTCATCAGGTTCTGTTCAGCCGCCTGAATCTGGTCACGGATAAAAAGTACCTGAAAATAGGTCGATGCCGTGGTTCCCAGGGTATTCAGTGCGGTATCGGCAACCAGTGCGCGATTGGAATCATACAGGGCCTGGGCCTGTTCAAAGCTGGCCGGCTTGCTGAGAATACTGTTGTAGGTGAAGCCAGCATTGAGATTGACCGGCTGGGCCGGACTGTTATTCAGTTCGGCTCCACCAAGACTGTCGGTATAGACCGCGCCGGTCCCGATTGTCAGTAGCGGAACTGGAAACAGGTTAAACCCGGCTTCTTCAAGGCTGATCTGGGCTGACTCCAGGTTGCGGCGATTATTCTGCAAGTCCAGATTATTGGCTTTGACTTCAGTCACCAGTTCATTCAGCTCGGGAGTCTGAAAGTTTTCCCACCAGCTCAGGTCCGGCCACATTTCGGCCTGCTCCTCGATGGGCCCCTGGAACTGATCAGGAACAGTGGCTTCATCCAGCTCCGGAACCTCCACGGAAACACAGGCTGCAAGCAAACCTGACAGCAGCAACAAGGCTGATAGTTTCAAGGGGCTGACTTTATTCATTGGCCAGAGCCACCACCGGATCGAGTTTTGATGCCTTGCGGGCCGGCGCGAAACCGAAAATCAGGCCGGTAGAGACCGAACAGGTAAAAGCCAGCAGCATGGGGGTACTGGAAAAATATACCGACACCCCGAAACTCTCCAGAATCAGCCCTACACCTATTCCGAGCCCGACACCAATCAGGCCGCCAAAGCATGACACAACAATCGCTTCAGAGAGAAACTGGGACAGAATGTCGCTTTGCCGGGCACCGGTGGCCATGCGTACGCCAATTTCCCGGGTTCGCTCAGTGACCGAAACCAGCATGATATTCATGACACCGATACCTCCCACCAGCAGTGAAATCGCTGCGACTGATCCAAGCAGCAGCGTGAAGGTTTCCTGTGACTGGGAGGCTGATTCCAGAAAGGAGGTGTTCTGGTCAACACGGATATCCTGGGTTCCGTGACGGGCAGTCAAAAACTCCAGCACATTCTGTTCTGACTGATCAATAACATCAACATTGTCGACCAGCACCCGGATTTCTTCGGCGTTATCCTGACCAAAAACCCGGATAGCTCCGGTTCTGAAGGGTATATAAACCGCATCATCAGGATTATTAAAACCCTGAGAGCCTTTCGAGGTCATGATACCGATTACCTGAAAAGGAACATTTCCAATGAGAATATACTCCCCCAGCGCATTCTGACCTTCGGGGAACAAGGTCGCTGCAACTTCCGAGCCCAGCACTGTAACGGCAGCGATCTGTTCACTGTCCTGATCAGTGAAAAAGACCCCCTGCGCCAGCGGCCAGGATTCCACTTCGGGCATGGCGCCGGTGGTGGCAATCACGGATGATTCGGAATCATTTCTACCATAACGGATGGTACTGCTGCGGGACTGCATTTGTGGTATCGCTGCGACAATATTCGGGATATTGGCTTCAACCTGCTGGGCATCATCCAGGGTCAGAGTCGATGGCAAACGCCGGAAAGAACCGGGCAGTCGTTCCGGTCGCACCGTCATGACATTGGTGCCCATCTGATTCATGATTGCCAGAATATCCTGCTGCGCTCCCTCACCGATAGCCAGCATGGCAACCACCGAAGAAACCCCGATCACAATACCGAGCAGAGTCAGCATGGTACGGAATATATTGGCTTTCAGGGAACGAAAAGCCATTCTGACGGCCTCACCCATGCCCGAGAGCATTGGTGATGCCTTGCGGCTCATAAAGATATCGCGCAACTTGCCATTATTACGGGCATCGACATGTTCGGCCTTGGGTCCCGAATCACTGATGACTTCGCCGTCCCGGAATTCAATAATACGTTCGGCATGGGCAGCCACTTCCTGGTCATGGGTAATCAGAATGACGGTATGTCCCCTGGCTGCCAGATCCTCCAGCAAGGCCATGACTTCAATACCACTTTGCGTATCCAGGGCGCCGGTCGGCTCATCAGCCAGTATCACATTACCGCCATTCATCATGGCACGGGCGATGGATACCCGCTGCTGCTGGCCACCGGATAACTGGGTTGGCCGGTGATCCATACGATCGCCCAGACCCAGTGCACTTAACAGGGATTCAGCCCGCACTGCTCGTTCATGTGAGTTCAGCCCGGCATAAACGGCCGGTACCTGGACATTTTCCAGCGCACTTTCAGTTCCCAGCAAATTATAATTCTGGAACACAAAGCCAAAGGCCTCACGTCTGAGCCAGGCCAGTCCGTCTGCATCAAAACTTTCAATATCACGGCCGGCAAAGAGATATTTGCCGCTGGTGGGCCGGTCCAGACAACCGAGAATATTCATCAGGGTGGATTTACCCGAGCCTGACTGTCCGACAATGGCGAGGAATTCACCGGCATAAATCTTTAAATCAATACCTCGCAAGGCATTGACCTCAACACCGCCACCGGTGACAAAAGTCCGGGTTACTTCTCTTAGTTCAATCAGGGGGATGGCACGATCAGCAGCAATGGAATTTACCTCAGCAGCACTCTCTTCCCCTCCCAGCAGGGATGAATCTGACATGGTGCTGCTTATTGTGCTCACCGAAACCCGCCCCGAAGTGCGTTTCGGATCTGGTCACGGTCAATACCACTGACATCACCCTGCAGGACGCCTGCAATCACCTGATCACCGGCCTGTAAGCCGGTAACAACTTCAGCTGCGACCCGGCTGGTCAAACCAACCATGATTTCCTGTTCGGTAATTGTGCCGTCATTATTCTGAACCTGGACCGTAGCCAGACGGTTACGTCTGCCGCCGGCAGCCGGACCAGCGCGGAGTTGTTCGCGATTGATACTGCCGTCACCCAGGGCAGGACGACCTGCACCGGCTTCCAGCCGGACAATTCCGCCGGGGCGGTTGCCGGGCAGATTACCAGCCTGTGCGGACATGGCCTGAGAAAAGCCTGCGCCGGCACTGGCCGGTCCACCTTCCAGAAAAGTCAGTGCTCCGATCGGGACAGTCAGCACATCCCGGGCTGCTGACGTGACAAAATAAACCTGCGCTGTCATCTCCGGCAGCAAGGCACCATCATTGTTATCAACATCAAACAGTCCGGTGTAGAGCACCACATTATTTTCTATAACCGGTTGTGGCAGTATCTGGCGCAACTCACTGTTCCAGCGTCGGTTACCTCCGCCCAGGGTGGTAAAATAGACTTCCATTCCGGTACTCAGGCGGGCTATGTCCGCTTCGGAAATTTCCGCCTGTACCGTCATCTCGGTTAAATCAGCAATAGTCAGGATGGTCGGCGCCTGCTGTGAAGCATTCAGGGTTCGCCCTTCTGTCATGGACAGGGAAACCACTGTCCCGGAGATTGGCGCAACAATCCGGGTATATTCCAGCTCCTGTTCCTCAATCGCCAGGCTGGCACGGCTCTGGTCAATCTGCCGCTGTGTCTGAATCAGGCTAGCCTGGGCCGAGGCCAGTTGGTTCATGGCATTATCAAAATCCTGTTGGCTGGTGGCGTCTTCTGCCATCAGGCGTCGCTGCCGGTCAGCATTGGCTCGTGCCAGTTCCAGCGCAGACATGCGCGATTCAAGCAGTGCTTCTTGCCCGGCCAGACTGGCTCGACTGGATTCAACCCGCTGTTGCTGCTGGCTGGCATCGATCTCAGCCAGTAAATCGCCGGCTTCGACTTCATCGCCAGCCTCAACATACAAACGCACTAGCTGGCCGGAAACCTGCGCACCGACCTCAACCGTTTCAAAGGGCTTCAGGGTGCCGGTGGCCGCGATGGTATTTTCTATATCACCGATTTCGGCAATTCTGATCAGCGGTTCTGTTTCTTCAACTTCTTCATCACCCTGAAACCAGAAATAAGCTCCGCCCATACCGACAAGTACTACAAGGGCAAAACCCAGCAAACGTTTTTTGCCGGATTTACGCCTGCCAGGCATAAAGGAATCGCTGGTATTATCTAACTGATCTGTCCCCATAATTTTTCTCAATGTCAGTGGACAAGCTTAACAATGGTCCACAGTGTAGTGTCTATATTCTTGTGAATATAGGAAAAAATAGCCAAAGGAAAAAGTGCCCGGGCTAAAAGTGGCTTTTCCTGGCTATATATAACGTAGCCCGGTGGGAAAGGTTTACCCTGCCGACGATTTTTTCCTAACGAGGCTCTCAGCTATTGCTGATAGCAACCAGGCCATCAAGGGCAGCTTGTGCGGCACCGCTGTCAATGGCCTCGGCAGCCACTGTAACTCCCTCCGCAAGCTCACCGACTTTACCGCTGATCAACAGCGCTGCAGCGGCATCAAACAACACGATATCGCGATAGGCATCCTGCTGACCGGAGAGCAAGGCCTGCAAACGTCCGGCATTGTAGTCAGCATCACCGCCTTTCAGCTCGTCCAGACTGGCCCGGGCGATTCCGGCTGTATCGGGTGACAGGCTGAATTCACGTACTTCGGAGCCATCTACTTCACAAATGATGTTTTCACCGGTTGTGCTCAGTTCATCCAGACCATCCGCTCCATGTACCACCCAGGCTTTTTTACAGCCAAGTCGTGCCAGTACCTGCGCCATCGGTTTGACCCAGTCCCTGCTGAATACCCCCAGCAGGTAATGACTGACTCCGGCCGGATTACACAAGGGACCGAGGATGTTGAACATGGTACGAATCCCTAGCTCCATCCGCACCGGGCCAACATATTTAAATGAAGCATGATGCCTGGGCGCAAGCATGAAACCGATTCCGGCTTCACTGATGGCCTGCTCAATTTTTTCGACAGGGGCATCCAGGTTAACGCCCAGCGCAGCTAGCACATCAGCCGTGCCGGATTTTGAAGACAGGGCCCGATTGCCATGCTTGGCAACCGGCACGCCGCAGCCCGCAACCACAATTGCCGTTGCCGTGGAAATGTTAAGGGTACCCGAACCGTCACCGCCGGTGCCGACAATATCAATCGCGCCGGCCGGTGCTTTAACCGGCAGTGCCTTGGAGCGGATCACATTCACAGCAGCACTAAGTTCACTGACATCTTCACCACGCATCCGCAAAGCCACCAGGAAACCGGCTATCTGTGCCGGCGTCGCGCCCCCACTCATGATAATTTCAAAGGCCTCACTTGCCTCTGCAAAACTCAGGGTCTGGGTTTCAGTTACTTTGGCAATATAGGGTTTCAGTGCTGTCGGGGTATCAGTCATGTGTTATTCCACTATAAATTTTACTGATGAAACTGAATGAAACATTGGGCTTCAGGAGCCGGTTCCGGCATTTTCGACCGTCTGGCGACAGGACGTCGCCAGCCGAGCCTGTACATGGATGTACGTTTTTTGGCGTGTCGAGAATGCCGGAATCGGCTCGGGCTTAATTTCATTTTTTCTTATTCTTTCTTTCCACTGCCCGCAAAGTATTCTGCATCAGCGAAACAATGGTCATCGGTCCGACGCCACCGGGCACCGGCGTGATAAAACTGCATTTATCCTTCACCGCCTCGAAATCCACATCACCCTTCAGGGCAAAACCTTTGGGTTTGGACTCATCCGGGACACGGGTGGTGCCGACATCTATGACCACTGCGCCTTCCTTGACCATGTCTGCGCTGACAAATTCCGCTTTGCCGATCGCCACGATCAGGATATCCGCACTGGCACAGACTTCCTGCATATTGGCCGTTCGGCTGTGAACCAGGGTCACGGTGCAGTTCCCCGGCTCAGCGTTGCGCGACATCAGGATCGACATCGGCGTGCCGACGATATTGCTGCGCCCTACCACGACGCAGTGCTTGCCAGTCGTTTTGACGCCGTTGCGCCTGAGTAATTCAAGAATACCGTTGGGCGTGGCTGAAATATAAGTCGGCAGTCCAAGCATCATGCGGCCCAGGTTTTCCGGATGAAAACCGTCTACATCCTTTTCAGGCTTGATTGCTTCAGTGACCTTGTCTTCATCGATATGATCAGGAAGCGGCACCTGCACAATAAAACCATCCACTTCAGTATTCTCATTGAGCTCATGGACCTTTGCCAGTAATTCCGCTTCAGAAGTACTGCTCGGCAAGGCAATCAGCGTCGATTCAAACCCCAGCTCTTCACAGGTTCGGACTTTATTGCTGACGTAGGTTTGACTGGCACCGTCATCTCCAACAATGACCGCTGCCAGATGAGGGACTTTCCCGCCGGCAGCCTGGATTTTTTTTACCTTGTCGGCAATTTCTTTTTTCAGTTGAGCAGCGGTTGCGCGGCCATCCAGAATCTGCATAAAGTCCCCTATATTGCTTTCTACTTCCAGCGGAAAACCCCGCATTCTACCTGAAGCTTCTGGTGCATCACAGGAAAAAGCCGGGGCTGGTCTGCGCAACGATTGCCAGAATCTCATTGCGCAATCGGGCATCGAGATAAGGGTAATCAGGGTGATCCTGTGCGCCACTGAGGATGTCATGCAGTGCTGTTTTAAGATGCCTCAGCAAGGCCTGCGGCAGGGACTGGAAAGCGTCGGAATAGATCAGGTAACTCAAGGGATAAGTAAAGACGCGTTCCTGTAAATCCAGATCGCGTAAGGAACGCCCCTGTTCATCCTCGGGACCGAGACTCTGGAAATAGTCACTGTAGCCCGACACCCCTTCAATGCTGTCACCCAGCTCCGCTTCATTGGCCATGAGCAGGGCATCCAGCAGTGGGCGAGCCAGTTCCTCGAGTTCACCGTCCTGTAGCTGAGCATTTTCCGCCAGGCGCTGCTGGTAATTCCAGTTCACCCTCGTCATCACGTTCTGGACTTCAATCTGATGCTGCATGACCAGCAACGCAACAATATCACTGTAGGGCGTCAGGTAGTTTCCGGTATCCAGCAAATCCGACAGATCTGCGCGATTGCCATTGCTGAGCAGCTCAGCATCTGCCAGAGACTGCCCCGCCTGATAGGTGAAATTTCCCAGGTTTGCTTGCTCACCATGAAACCCGGTGACATACCAGCCGCCCCAGCGGCTTTCCAGAGGCGTGCTGTTGTTGGTAATAATGCTGACTTCATGTGAGGCAATTTCACCCAATTCATTTACCAGTACCGAACTCATCATGAAGCGCGGAGTTCCACCGCCACTGTTGGTCAAACTGTCATGACAGCGCAGGCAGACTGAGTTCTGTCTGCTTACTTCCAGTGCGCCTTCGCCGCGTTGCCGGTCTAATTCAAAAAATACCGGCCCGAGCGCCGGGTCCATGACTGCCAGTTCCAAACCCGGCGTATCCGGTACAAAGCCGACATAGACTTCGTCATTAAAGTACAGGGCGCGGGGAGTTTGCGGAGAGATAAAACGTCCTTTACGCGCGGTTTTGGAAAAAACCAGCAACTGGGAAGACGGGTCGATGTCCAGCAGTTCCAGCAAGGCCGGCAGATAGCCCTGTTGTGGATCATATTCGAGAGTTGTTTCACCGGCATTGATACTCTGCAGTAATTCACTGACCGGACCACTGGCCCCGGCTTCATAATAATTCATGACAGGGTAATCACGCTCATAGGGCAATTGCGCCTGCACAGCAGACATGCCAGAAACAATCATGCAGAGGCACAGTAGTCTGGTGCTTAAAGTAATACCCGTTTTTGTCTTCATCATGCCTTGATTATACAAAATCCTGACTCTTTACAATGCCCTTAACAGACAATTCAGCTTAAGTTGCTCCACCAAAACTGCTAGAATCGCGGCCTTCCGCAACAAGCACTGCGGTGGTTTAATGACTTGATACAGGTAAATTGTTGAACAAAAGAAAGATTCTTGTCACCAACGCCCTTCCCTATGCTAACGGGCCAATTCATCTGGGACATCTTCTGGGTTATATCCAGGCGGATATCTGGGTGCGTTTTCAGCGAATGCAGGGACATGACTGCAGCTATGTCTGTGCCGATGATGCCCATGGCACCAGTATTATGCTGAGTGCTGAAAAGGCCGGTATTTCGCCTGAGGATTTTATTGACAAGGTCAACCAGGAGCACCAGCAGGACTTCGCTGATTTTCATGTTGATTTCGATATCTATTACAGCACCCATTCAGAAGAAAACCGTGAGCTTTCCGCATTGATATATGAGCGCTGCAAGGCCAATGGCCACATCAGTCAGCGTGAGATTACCCAGCTTTATGATCCAGACAAAGGCATGTTCCTCTCCGACCGTTTTATTATCGGTCAGTGCCCAAAGTGCAAGGCCGAAGATCAGTACGGCGACAACTGCGAAGTCTGCAGCTCGACTTATAATGCAACAGACCTGATCAATCCGCGCTCAACCATTTCCGGGGCAAGGCCGGTTAAAAAAGCATCCACGCATTTCTTTTTTACCCTGCCGGAATTCAGTGATTACCTGAAACAGTGGACCCGCAGTGGCACCCTGCCGGATCCGGTTGCCAACAAGCTTTCCGAATGGCTGGAAAGCGGGCTGCAGGAATGGGATATCAGCCGTGACGCTCCTTACTTCGGTTTTGAAATTCCGGGTGAGCCGGGCAAGTTTTTCTATGTCTGGCTGGATGCCCCGATCGGTTACATGGCCAGTTTTAAAAAGCTGTGTGAAAGTCGTGAAGACCTGGATTTTGATGATTACTGGGCAGAAGATTCCACTGCCGAGTTGTGGCACTTTATCGGCAAGGACATCATTAACTTTCATGCCCTGTTCTGGCCGGCCATGCTGAAAACTTCAGGATTCAGAAGACCGACGTGCATTTCCGTGAACGGCTTTCTGACCGTCAACGGCCAGAAAATGTCCAAGTCCCGTGGCACTTTTATCATGGCCGACACCTACAAACAGTTTCTCAATCCGGAATACCTGCGTTATTACTTTGCCGCCAAACTCAGCAGCAATCCGGATGACATGGACCTCAATCTGGAAGATTTTGTGCAGCGGGTTAATTCCGACCTGGTCGGCAAAGTAGTCAATATTGCCAGCCGCTGCGCCGGCTTTATCCACAAAGGCTTCGACGGTGAACTGGCTGCCGAACTGCAAGAGCCGGAATTGCTCCAGGAAGCACAGGCAATGGCAGCAGAACTGGCACGACTTTATGAGGCCCGTGAATTTTCCCGCGCTATTCGTCTGATCATGACACTGGCTGACAAGGCCAACCAGTACATTGCCGACAAGGCTCCCTGGGTGCTGGCCAAGGAAGATCCGCAAGCGGAAGAAGTACAGCAAATCTGTTCAAGTGGTATCAACCTGTTCCGCCTGCTGATTATTTACCTGAAGCCGGTATTGCCGAAACTGGCCGAGCAGAGCGAGACTTTTCTGAATATTCCCTCCCTGCAGTGGCATGATGCCAGCGAACTTTTGCAGGCTCACAAGATCAATAAATTCAAAGCCCTGATGACCAGGGTGGAAAGCGACAAGGTAGAAGCCATGGTTGAAGCCAGCAAAGAGAGCCTGAGCACAGAGCAGGAATCCGTCAATACTGAAGCAACAAACAGTCCGCTAGCCCAGGACCCGATTGCTGAAGAAATCGAGTTTCCCGACTTTGCCAAAGTTGATTTACGCATTGCCCGAATCATCAAGGCCGAATATGTCGAAGGGGCTGACAAGTTACTGAAAATTTCTCTCGACCTGGGCCCTGACAAGGATGGTAAGCAGCAGACCCGCACGGTTTTTTCCGGCATCAAATCTGCCTATAAACCTGAGGACCTGGATGGCCGCTATACAGTCCTGGTCGCCAACCTGAAACCACGTAAAATGAAGTTTGGCGTCTCGGAAGGCATGATACTGGCTGCCGGCGCAGGCGAGGAAATCTATCTGCTTGAACCACACGCCGGTGCTCAGGCCGGTATGCGAATTACCTGAAATTACTGACCCGGCTTTAGTCCCTGGTTTAATTTTCTCTGACTCACCTAAAACGCAGGGACCGCCCCCCATCCTGGCTAGATCAAGTTCGGCCAGGCACAAGGCTTTGCCTTTCATGCGCCTGCCTCAGCAAATTGCCGGAAAATATTTTTTACCTGTCACCCCCGGTCGCGGAATATAAACTCAGGAAAAATAAATTCAGGTAGAATCAGCAGCATGTCAGCCCCAGAAAGTGAAAAAGCGCGCCGCTTCTACAACAGCAACACTTCCTTGTTTCTGAACTTCGGTCATTCATCCGGAGGCAGTATTCACCGTGCCGTCTGGGCTGAGAACATTAACAATCGCGAGGCAGCCCTGCATTATGTGGATGAACAGCTTTGTCGTCATCTGCGAACTATGGGCAAGGAACAGAACGGACAGATTATTGACCTGGGATGTGGCGTCGGTGCAAGCCTGTGTTATATCGCCAACAACCTGCCAGTCACCGGGCTTGGTATTACCATCAGCGACAAACAGGTTCAACTGGCTACCAGCCTGATCAATCAACATAATCTGCAAAAGCGAATTGCCTGCATTCAGGGTGACTATTGTGACTTGCCAGAGGATTTGCCCCGGGCTGACCTGATATTTGCCATTGAATCTTTTGTACATGGCGAAAACCCCGCCAGGTTTTTTGAACAGGCGGCAAAACTGATGAAACCGGGAGCAAGACTGCTGATCTGTGACGACTTTATCAATGATACCGGACTTGTGAATCAGGCCCAAAGCGGCTCCTGGATAGAGCGTTTTAAGCAGGGCTGGCTTATCGGTTCACTACTTACTGCTGACGAGACCGATGAGCTCGCAACACAACATGAACTCAGACTGATCGAAGACCTGGACCTTAGCCCCTGGCTGGAGCTTGGCCGGCCCCGGGATAAGCTGATCGCCCTGCTGATGAAATTACTGGGAAAATCAGCACTCAATTTCCAATACCTGCGTATGCTTTATGGTGGTAACGCACTGCAGTATTGTTTACAGGAAGGTTGGCTGGCTTATCGGCTACTGGTCTGGGAAAAGCCCTATGAATAAGCCCAACAAACAACTGATTCTGTTGCGTCACGCCAAATCGGACTGGTCACAGGCCAGGCCCGACCATCAGCGTCCCCTGAATGCCCGGGGTCAGCGCCAGAGTCTCCTGGTGGGCAAGTGGCTGGCAGAAAATGCCCTGAACCCGGACTGCATAATCAGCTCCGATGCCCTGCGCTGTCGGGAAACCATCATGCAGATTTGTCGCAGTATTGATTTTGAGCCGGAAAATATAAACTGGGAACCCTCTCTGTATCATGCCGGGCACCGGGAAATGTTGTCTGTATCACTGAATTACCTGAAAAAACATGACAGGCTGATGCTGGTTGCGCACAATCCAGGCCTGGATTCACTGCTCGAATACCTGTGCCCTAATGAACAATTGCAATACAGCGCCGGTGGTAAACTAATATCTACTTCAGCACTGGCACAACTCGAAATACCGGCTGATCTGGAGGTAAACTCGCCACATACTGCCAGGCTTCTCAAACTTCTGAGGCCTGCAGAGCTGGAATAAAGAGCAAGTGAGTAAAGAAAGTTTGAATAACAAAGAAAACCAGGAGAGATACCAGAGGGAGATATGGCTTTACTGAACCGGGACAAAGTCAGTGAAAAGGCTGAGAAAACAGCCCGGGAACTTGATACCGCCAATTTTCGTATTACCCAACTGGAAAATCAGTTCAGGGAATTACAGTTTACCAATAAGGCCTTATGGGAATTACTCAAAATCAGTGCTGAACTGCCCGATGACGCCCTGGAAGAAAAGCTCCTTGCCATGAAACAGGTTATTGAAGAACGCGCCAACCAGACCATGACCTGTGACAGTTGTCAGCGGATTGTACCTGCTGATAAGCCCAGTTGTTACTACTGTGGTGCAGCACTCAAGCATGACAAGTAAAGTCTGAAGAACCTGCAATATGCGCCTCGTCTATCAGCATGAAAACCGTGGTCTGGTCTATTCAGTCAGGAATATTCTGGCCATGAACGATATCGACTGTCATGTAAAAAATGATCACAGCAATACCATGGGAGCTGAATTAGGCCTTGGCAATATACAGCTGGAACTGTGGGTGTTGGATGATAGTGAATATACCCGTGCCAGAGAAATTATAGACGAGCACTTGCAGGAACCTGAAAATGCTGAAGACTGGACCTGCTCAAATTGCGGAGAAATAAACGCCGCGCAATTCGGACTATGCTGGAATTGCCAGACTGAGGTAAACGAATAAGCCTGTTATGCCCATCACTGACTGTTGCATATTTTAAAATCCTGAATCAGGCATTTGAATAGAATCAGGCAGTCTCTTTCAGGGTCGCACTGCGATTACGAATTTCCAGTCCGCACTCAGTAAATTCCTGCATAGGCACGCCTTCATAGATTTTTACTTTTTTTCCTGCCCCACCTGCTTCATTCCCGCTTCCATCTTTCAAGGCCAGCGCCAGTTGAAACTGTTCCCTGTAACGGTACTGCCAGAAATACCAGTGCTCAGGGCAATCCTCACGACCTTCGGCAAAACTGATTTCCAGACCCTGGGGCTGAAAATGAAAAGTAAAATCTTTCAGGGGAATTGCCATCCCCATCCCACATGCTTTGATATAGGACTCCTTGAGTGTCCACAAATCAAAGAAACGCTCGTTGTATTCGCTGACATCCAGTGCCTGAAATGAATCGGCCTCTTCAGCAGAAAAATAACGTCGGGCCAGCTTCAGAATATCAACCCGTCGTGTCAGATATTCAGCATCAACACCAAGTTCATTATCAGCCGCAATCGCCAACACGCTAAGGCCATTGGTATGGGATAAATTGAAATGTAGCGGTGCCCGGGCAGCAAAACTGGCAATCCGCGGTTTACCGTAAGCATTTCTGGCAAACACCAGTTCTTCCGGAGTCAGTTCCAGAAAATTGGCCAGTACTGACCTGAGTA
This sequence comes from Gammaproteobacteria bacterium UBA5109, assembly GCA_002414385.1. Classification (GTDB taxonomy): domain Bacteria; phylum Pseudomonadota; class Gammaproteobacteria; order Pseudomonadales; family Pseudohongiellaceae; genus UBA5109. The sequence continues at coordinate 223,102 of DHZH01000001.1, read as the reverse complement.
AAGCGCGACTGAGGAGAAACTGTTTTTTATGTCGAGGAAAAACAAATCGCTCCAGGCGCTTGAGTTCTTCGTTATTAAGAAGGGCGTGGTAGGAGTCCAGTACATCCTTGTCATCGACAGACTGATCTTCAACCAGCCATAGCTGTATTTCATCGCTCTGGATTTTCACCATGGTTAAAGTGTCTCATTATTGGCATAATCCGGCCAGAAACTTTTCAAAGCTGTTAATACACTGAACTGAGGGTGATATGCGAATTCTTCACACCATGTTACGGGTTACGGACCTGGAAAAATCAATCGATTTTTACACCAAGCTTTTTGGTATGAAGCTCCTGCGCAGGCATGAGTTTCCCGAAGGGAAATTTACCCTGGCTTTTATTGGCTATGGTGATGAAAGTGAAAATACAGTTATTGAGCTCACCCATAACTGGGATACCGATTCCTATGATATGGGAAATGCCTACGGCCATATTGCCATCGGCGTCGATGATGCCTACAAGGCCTGTGATGAAATTTCTGCCAAAGGTGGAGACGTTGTCAGACCGGCCGGTCCGATGAAGCACAGCTCAACTGTGATTGCTTTTGTAAAAGACCCGGATGGCTACATGATTGAACTGATCGAGGGTAAATAAAGGATCCCCTGATTTAGTCCATGATGGCAAAGAGGCTGACATGAATGAACTCCTTCTTCTTCTGATCAGCGCAATCCTGGTAAACAATTTTGTTCTGGTGCAGTTTCTGGGGCTCTGCCCTTTCATGGGCAGTTCACGTAAAGTGGAAACCGCAATCGGCATGTCTGCAGCAACAACATTTGTGCTCACCTTGTCTGCCATGCTTTCCTATCTGCTATATCAATACCTGCTGGTCCCGCTGGAGCTGGAATGGCTGCGTACCATTACTTTTATCATAGTAATTGCCGCCATTGTTAACCTCACAGAAATCATCATGTTTGCCACTTCACCGGTCCTGCACCGGGTGCTGGGAATATTTCTGCCGCTGATCACCAGTAACTGCGCTGTGCTCGGTGTAGCACTATTAAATATCAATGCCGCCAACTCCTTCAGTGAATCCGTCATATTTGGTTTCGGTGCAGCACTCGGTTTTTCTCTGGTGCTGGTTTTGTTTGCCGCCCTCAGGGAAAGACTGGAACTGGCCGATGTGCCCCTGCCCTTTCGTGGTCCGGCTATCGCCATGATTACTGCCAGCTTGATGTCGCTTTCATTTATGGGTTTTACCGGGCTTATCTGAAATGAGTATTGCCATAAGCATTGTTCTGACACTGCTCCTCATTGCCCTTATCAGCGGCATTTTGCTTGGTTTTTTTGCTGAAAAATTCAGGGCCGACGGAGACACGCTGGTTGAAGAAATCAATCGCCTGTTACCCCAGACCCAGTGTGCCCAGTGCGGCTATCCGGGATGTAAACCCTATGCCGAAGCGATTGCCCGGGGGGAAGCCATCAATAAATGTCCGCCTGGCGGCAAGCAGACCATCAATGATCTGGCCCAGCTGCTGGATCAGGCTTATGTGCCACTTGACCCGGATGTCGGGTCGGAAGAAATTCCCAGAACGGCCATTATTCGTGAAGCAGAATGTATCGGCTGTACTTTCTGTATACAGGCCTGCCCGGTGGATGCCATTATTGGTGCCGCCCAGCAAATGCATAGCGTCATCACGGCAGAATGCACAGGCTGCGAATTGTGTGTTGCGCCCTGCCCGGTTGATTGCATTGATATCATCCCCCTCAATACAAAGCCTCCGGCAGAAATGCTCAGCAAAAGCCTGAGCCAGCAGGAATGTATTCGTTGTGGTCTGTGTGTTGATGCCTGTCCGGTCGATCTCTTACCTCAGCAACTGTACTGGTTCATTCAGGGTGAAGCTTATGAAAAGGCAGAACAATACAAACTGATGGACTGTATTGAATGCGGGCTCTGTCATGCAGTGTGCCCCAGTCATATTCCGCTGGTGCAGTATTACCAGAAAGGTAAAGCGACACTTGCTGAAAAACGCCAACAGCAACAACAGGCAGACTATACCCGGCAACGATTTGAAAACCGCGAACTGCGGCTGGCCCGGGAAAAAATCCAGGCCGAACAGCGTCGTCAGGAACGTGCCAGACTGGCCGACCAGCGCAGCAGTCAGGACAACATGATTCAGGAAGCATTGGCCCGAGCCCGCGCCAGACAGAATCAACCGGGTGAGCATCAGTGAGTCTCAGCAAGCGCGTTAAACTGCGAAAAAACCATCAGGCGCTGAGCACTTCACAGATCATGCTGCAGGTAATTCTGGCCTGCATTCCGGGCATAGTGGCACTGACGGTATTTTTCGGCTGGGGCACGCTGATCAACATAATCTGGCTGGGCCTGTTGGCGCTGGCTTTTGAAGCATTAATGCTCAGCCTGCGACAACGACAGGTAATCTTCTATCTCAAGGATTACAGTGCCCTGTTAACAGCTGTATTGCTGGGTATTTGTATTCCGTCGACAAGCCCCTGGTGGCTGGGTGTCATCGGTATCGGATTTGCCATCGTTATTGCCAAACATCTTTACGGTGGCCTGGGGCAGAATTTGTTTAACCCGGCCATGGTGGCCTATGTGGTATTGCTGGTCGCCTTCCCCGTGGAAATGACTGACTGGGTTGTCCCCCGGGGTTCCGGAACTTCGCCGCCGGATTTATTGGTTTCACTACAGGCTTTTTTTAGCGGTGATGCAACAGGAATTGATGCCTATACCGGCGCCAGTGCCATGGACCTGTTTCGTAATGAACGTGGCGGCATGACTATCACTGAATTCTGGCAGCAAAACCCGGCATTCGGCTTGCTCGGTGGTCTTGGCTGGGAATGGGTTAATCTGGGATTTCTGTTTGGTGGCTTGTGGCTGCTTTATAAAGGCATCATAAGCTGGCATATCCCCTTCAGCATGCTTGCTGTCATGGTTTTGCTGGCTGCACTGTTTTACGACAATGGCAGTTCCCTGAGTGGCGGATCTCCCATGATGCATCTGTTCAGTGCAGGCACCATGCTCGGGGCTTTCTTTATTGCCACAGACCCGGTGACGGCTGCAACCACGCCGCGTGGCAAACTGATTTACGGAGCATTGATTGGTATTACTGTGTATGTCATCCGCGTCTGGGGAGCCTATCCCGACGGCATTGCCTTTGCTGTATTACTGGGAAATTTCGCTGCCCCGTTTATTGATTACTACACGAAACTGTCGGTGACGCAGAATGAAAAATAAAATCACCCGCTCAATCGTGAAAAATTCACTGGCCCTGTTAATGCTGGCACTCCCGGCAGGACTGATTCTGGCTCTGGTTTACACCAGCAGCAGCGGCCCAATAGCTGAACAGCAACGCCTGGCACAGGAGGCCCTGCTGGCAGAGCTTTTTTCCGATGCAAGCTACGACAATAATTTACTTGAAGACCGCCTGAGTCTTGACCCGCAAAGCGACAATTTCAGTAATACCGAACTGCTGGCTTTGCGTGAGACTTCCTTTGCCTATCGCTTGCGTCAGCGTGGACAGATGAGTGGCATCATTATACCGGCTATTGCGCGGGATGGTTATAACGGAGACATCGCCCTCCTGGTAGCAATCAGGCGCAATGGTGAAATCAGTGCAGTACGCGTGACACGGCACCGGGAAACTCCAGGGCTTGGCGATAAAATTGAATTGCCGGTCTCGGACTGGATACTGGGGTTTGAATCCAGATCGCTGGAAAATCCCGACTCCCCCCAATGGACCGTAAAGGATGCCGGAGGCGTATTTGAACAGTTTACCGGCGCCACCATCACACCGCGTGCGGTTACCGAAAAAATTCGTGATGTGCTGCAGTTTTACGCACTCAATCAGGACCAGCTGGCGGACTTATGAGTAAAAGCTATCAACAACTTGGCACTGAAGGTCTGTGGTCGAATAATCCAGCACTGGTCCAGTTGCTTGGCCTGTGTCCCTTGCTGGCAGTAAGCACTTCGGCGGTCAATGCACTGGGGCTTGGACTGGCGACCATCATGGTGCTGTCCGCATCGAATCTTTGCGTTTCCCTGGTACGTCATCAGGTCACCGAAACCATCCGGCTGCCGGCTTTTGTGCTACTGATTGCAAGCTTTGTTACCTGTGCAGAACTTCTGCTGCAGGCCTATGCCTATCCCCTGTACCTGCGTATCGGAATTTTTATTCCGCTGATTGTAACCAACTGCACCATTCTTGGACGGGCGGTCAGTTTTGCTTCACGCAATCCTGTCCTGCCTGCTTTTGTCGATGGCATCATGATGGGGCTGGGCTTTGCGCTGGTCCTGCTGATACTTGGCATTCTGCGTGAATTTTTTGCCAGCGGCATCATCTTTGCCAACATGGAGCTTCTGCTGCCATTTGCTGAAAACTGGGAAATCAGGATCCTGCCACAATACCGTGGCTTTCTGCTGGCGATTCTGCCTCCGGGGGCATTCCTGTTTATGGGCTTCCTGTTGGCGCTGAAAAACTGGATTGACAATAAAATGACTGTAAAACAGCATAATGATGAAGCGGATATCCTTATCAGGAACACTGCAACAAAATGAATAAAGCAAAACGTACTGAAATATTCTCACGCCTGCGTCAGGAGAATCCGAATCCGACCACCGAATTGAATTTCAATTCGCCGTTTGAACTGCTGGTAGCAGTGACGCTCTCTGCGCAATCAACCGATGTCGGCGTCAACAAGGCCACGGCAAGGCTGTTTCCGGTCGCCAATACACCGGAGGCCATTTACGCACTTGGTGTAAAGGGGCTGAAGCAATACATCAAAACCATTGGACTGTATAACAACAAGGCCAAGAATATTATTGCTGCCTGCAGGATTCTCATCGACAAACATCATTCACAGGTGCCGGATACCCGCGAGGAGCTTGAAGCACTGCCGGGTGTTGGCAGGAAAACTGCCAATGTCATTCTCAATACTGCATTTCGTCAGCCAACCATGGCAGTCGATACCCATATTTTCCGGGTCGCCAATCGCACCGGCATTGCTCCCGGTAAAAATGTCCTGGAAGTGGAAAAAAAGCTGGTGAAATTCGTCCCCGAAGAATTTTTACTGGATGCCCATCACTGGCTGATATTGCATGGGCGCTATACCTGTATCGCCAGAAAACCACGTTGCAGTGCCTGCATCATCGAAGATCTTTGCGAATACAAAAACAAAGTCTATGAATGAACCAAGCAGCATAATTCTGTCTCTGGGAGCCATCTTTCTACTGGGAATGGGCGCTGATTATCTGGGCAGGAGAAGCCCCCTGCCACGAATTACCGTCCTGCTGATATTCGGCATCCTGATCGGTGATCAGGTATTTGCCCTGATCCCGCAAAGCATTGTCGGGCAATTTGAACTGGTCTCCAACATTACCCTGATCATGGTCGGCTTTCTGCTTGGCGGACAGATAAGCAAATCGCTTATCCGGCATGCAGCCAAGTCAATTTTATGGATTTCCCTGAGTGCAGCGCTCGCTGCAGTACTGATTGTAAGCTTCGGCTTGATTGTGCTTGGGATAGCCGCCCCAATTGCCGTACTACTGGGTTGCATCAGTGCCGCTACAGCGCCCGCGGCTACGGTAGATCTGGTACTGGAATCCGGAAAACAGAGCGCTTTTGCCAAAAAACTGCTGGCCATTGTAGCCCTGGATGATGTCTGGGGGCTGATAATTTTCAGTCTCGGACTGAGCCTGGTGTCATTGCTGAATGGCGTCAGCAGTTCTGAAAGCAGACTGCTTGAGGTCGGACAGGAAATATTCGGTGCTGTCATTCTCGGTGTAGTACTGGGTTATCCGGCAGCTCACCTGAGTGGTCGATTGCGCCCGGGTAAACCCATGTTCTCAGAAGCCCTGGGGCTGATCCTGTTCTGTGGCGGCCTGGCATTATGGCTTGGCGTATCCTTCCTGATTGCATCGATGGTCATGGGTGCCGTGGTACGGAATTTCGCCAGTCATCACGAATATGCCTTCCATGAAATTGAAGACGTCGAATGGCCATTCATGATTATCTTTTTTATTCTGGCCGGAGCCAGCCTGGAGTTTTCCGCAATTGAGGGAGTCATGCTGGCCGGTCTGGCCTATATAAGCCTGCGAATTCTGGGAAAAATAGCCGGAGCCTTCAGCGGCGCCTTGCTAGCACGCAGTGATCCTCACACCAGAAACTGGATGGGTATTGCCTTGCTGCCCCAGGCCGGGGTGGCAATCGGTATGGCGCTGGTGGCTTCCAACCAGTTTCCGCAATATCGGGACACACTGATCCCGATTGTGATTTTTTCGACCATATTTTTTGAAATTATCGGGCCGGTTTTTACCCGCATTGCCCTGAGCCAGGAAGCAGGTCATAAGCATGACCGTTAACCGGAAAAGCCCTGCTAAGACAGCCTAGTCATCCTGTTCGCGGGCAATATAACCTTTCAGGCTTTCGGTTTTTTTGCCGGGAGTACAACGGGTATATTTCTGGAAGAAAATATTATTGGGAATACGGATCAGGCTTTCCTGTTCATCGTCACTGCCACCTGTCGATAAAGTCGTAAACATCATGTTCATGCTGACCACCTTGCCTTTCACGAAAAACTCATTGGCTGGCTCCTGAACTTCAATTTCATCGCCGATTCTGAAAGGGGAAAAAACAATCAGTAAAATGGAACAAAGAAAATTGCTCAGCACACTCCAGACTGCAACAAAGCCCAGGGCAATCAGGGCAATAACCCCTGTCAGCGAAGCCCACAGGGAAGCCACGGAAAGGCCGAAATAACCCAGGCTCAGCAGTACAACTGCAATGATGATGAGCCAGCGGCTGAGACCATGAAACACAATTCCCAGTGCCGGGTCATAAAAGCCCTCACGGCTGAACCGGTCCAGCGCCCTTTTGACGATTGTGCGCAGAATCAATGCTGCGCCGACCGTAATCAGGGTATAGACCACGGGCAAGGATTGTGTCAGGTATTCGGAAACAAATTCCATTTCGGTCACTGGCTAATTAGCTAAAGTAAATTCACTTTTTCTTGCTGGCGGCGGTACGTAAACGCAAAGCATTGAGTTTGATAAATCCAGCGGCATCTTTCTGGTCATAGGCACCGGCGTCATCCTCAAAAGTTGCCATGTTTTCATCAAACAGTGAATTGGCAGATTCCCGGCCGACGACAATAACATTACCCTTGTATAGCTTCAGGCGCACCTTGCCGCTGACCATCTGCTGGGTATTATCTATCAGCGCCTGCAAGGCCTGCCGTTCAGGTGACCACCAGTAGCCGTTATAAATCAGGGAAGCATAACGTGGCATCAGCTCATCTTTCAGGTGCGCTGCTTCCCGGTCCAGGGTAATTGACTCCATGGCACGATGCGCTTTAAGGAGTATGGTGCCACCGGGGGTTTCATAACAGCCCCTGGCTTTCATGCCAACGTAACGGTTTTCAACAATATCGACACGGCCAACTCCGTTTTCCCCACCAACAGTGTTAAGAGTGGCCAGTATTTCAGCCGCAGAGAGTTTTTCTCCGTTAACAGCGACCGGGTCACCGGCGACAAACTCTATCTCCACATAGGCTGCTTTATCCGGGGCATTCTCGGGTGAAACGGACCACAACCACATATCCTCTTCAGGTTCTGCAGCTGGGTCTTCGAGAATGCCGCCTTCGTAAGAGATATGCAGTAGATTGGCATCCATTGAATACGGGGACTTCTTGCCCCTGTCATGGTCGACGGCAATCTGATGTTTGGCACAGTAGGCCATGAGTTTTTCACGGGAATTCAGGTCCCACTCACGCCAGGGTGCAATGATCTTGATGCCGGGTGCCAGTGCATAGGCTCCCAGTTCAAAACGTACCTGGTCATTTCCTTTACCGGTGGCTCCGTGGGCGATGGCATCGGCGCCGGTTTTATTGGCAACTTCAACCAGCTGTTTGGCAATCAGCGGGCGGGCAATGGAAGTTCCCAGCAGGTATTCACCCTCATAGATCGTATTGGCACGAAACATCGGAAACACAAAATCACGGACAAACTCTTCCCGAATGTCCTCAATAAAGATTTCCTTTACCCCCAGCGCTTCAGCCTTTGCCCTGGCCGGTTCAACTTCCTTGCCCTGGCCCAGGTCAGCCGTGTAGGTAACCACTTCACACTGGTAATTATCCTGTAACCATTTGACGATAACAGAAGTGTCTAACCCGCCTGAATACGCCAGCACCACTTTTTTAATATCGGCCATCTTGTTCCTGTCTCCACAGACACTCTTGCAAAAAGGGGCGCTATTGTACCTTTGCCCGGCTTGAATTGAAATTCTCTCGACTGGCCAGCCCCACTCCCTCAAGCTGGATATTATCGACTCGAAAAAATTAAAATACTGATTAACTGATATACTGCGGATATCAGAATTAACTAGTAAGCATGGGTATGCAGGAACTGATAATCACCCGACCGGATGACTGGCATCTACATTTGCGTGACGGGAAAGTACTGAAGCACACGGTCGCTCATTCTGCCCGTTATTTTGCCCGGGCAATAGTCATGCCCAATCTTGCCCCCCCGGTTATCACCACGGAACTGGCACTTGCCTATCGCCAGCGTATCGTGGAAAACATTCCAGACGGACAGCATTTCGAGCCATTGATGACGCTGTATCTGACCGACAATACTGCGCCGGAAGAAATACAGAAAGCACAGGAAAGTGCCAAGGTCTTTGGCATCAAGCTCTATCCGGCCGGTGCCACCACCAATTCCGATTCCGGCGTAACTGATGTGCAAAAGGTTTATCCCTGTCTGGAGCGTATGAGCGAGCTTGGTCTGCCCTTGCTGATTCATGGAGAAATCACCCATACCGGGGTTGATATTTTTGACCGGGAACAGGAGTTTATTGACCAGACGCTGGTAAAACTGGTTGATGACTTTCCACAGCTGAAAATCGTGCTTGAACACATTACTACCCGGCAAGCGGTCGAGTTTGTCTCTGGCGCAGCAGAAAATGTCGGCGCCACCATTACGCCACAGCATTTACTGTATAACCGCAATCACATGCTGGTGGGTGGCATACGTCCACACTACTATTGCCTGCCGATTCTCAAGCGCAGTGAACATCAGCAGGCTCTGCTGGATATAGTTGCCAGTGGCAACCCCAGTTTTTTTCTGGGAACGGACTCAGCGCCACATGCCACACATACCAAGGAAAATGCCTGTGGTTGTGCCGGTTGCTATAGTGCTCATGCAGCCCTCGAACTCTATGCTGAAGCTTTTGCGGCAATAGGCGCTCTGGACAAACTGGAAGCTTTTGCTGCCTTCAATGGCGCCGATTTTTACGGACTGCCACGTAATACAGAAACCATCACCCTGCAACAGAAAGCCTGGCAGGTCCCGCATTCCTATGCTTTCGGTGAGCATGAGCTTAGCCCGCTTTGTGCCGGTGAAGAGCTGCAGTGGACAGTATTGAGTGAGCAGTAAAAAGAAAGAAAAAATAGTCACCCCGCTAAGCAACCGTTTTCGTGGTTTTTTACCGGTGGTCCTGGATCTCGAAACTGCCGGTTTCAATTCTGAAACCGATGCAATTCTTGAAGTAGCCGCTGTCACGTTGGGCATGGATAAACAGGAAAAGCTGCTGCCGGATGAGACATACTCCTATCACGTGCAGCCCTTCGAAGGTGCCAATCTGGATGAAGCCTCACTTAAATTTACCGGAATTGACCCCCATCATCCGCTGCGCATAGCCCACCCGGAAAAAGATGTTTTTACCGATATGTTCAAACATATCCGCAAGAAAATGAAACAGGAAGGCTGCAAACGGGCAATTTTGGTTGCGCACAACGCGCATTTTGATCATAGTTTTATCCGCGCGGCCGCTGAACGCCATAACCTGAAACGCAATCCCTTCCACCCTTTTTCCAATCTCGATACTGTTTCATTATCTGCTTTATGCTTCGGTCAAACCGTGTTATCAAGGGCCTGTGAAGCTGCGGGGATGGACTTCGACAACGATGAGGCGCATTCGGCTCGCTATGATGCCGAAAAGACTGCCGAGCTTTTCTGTCATATTGTCAACCGCTGGCAAAAACTCGGAGGATGGCGGCACTGATGACAGATAAAGCAGATACTATCGGCGAGCGTTGGATCGACAGCGCAAAGAACACGGCCTTTGCCGGTAAAAGCCTCTTGCTGGACAGTCTTGGTACCGACCTCACTCCGCTCAAGGCCCTGACCGGCAGTATTATCCTTGCCGAACATATCGAAGGCCTCAGTCCGGAACAGAATATCGGCACACTCCTGCCAACCAGCGCCGGTACCATGCTTTGCAACATGGGGATACTCCTGCTGGGCAAAACTGTCGTCAATCTCAACTACACCGCCAGTAAAGAAGATATTCAATCTGCAATCCGGCAGGCAGATATTAAAACCATTTATACTTCTTCACGATTTCTGAAGCGCCTGGAAGCGCGCGGCATTGATACCAGTTGGCTGGATCAGTCGGCAAACATTGTCATACTGGAAAAGCTGCGTGAATCAACTTCCATTCTGAAACGCCTGGGCACATTGCTGCGCTGTAAATTTCTGGCAGCAGAAACTTTGAAAAAACGCTTCCTGACAAAAGTGCCTGCGGACACTGCGGCCACTATCCTGTTTTCCAGTGGCAGTGAAGGTGAACCGAAAGGAGTCATACTCAGCCATCGCAATATCCTGACCAATGTTGACCAGGTCATGAAGCTGCTGAACCTACAGCCGGATGATGTGATTATGGCAAATCTGCCCCTGTTTCATGCATTTGGTCTCACAGCGTCTGAATTCCTGCCTTTACTTGAAGGTATCACCGTCATCTGTCACCCGGACCCGACTGATGCGCTGGGGACCTCACAGCTTATCGAGAAACATAAAGTTACGCTTCTCTTCGGTACTTCCACTTTTTTCCGTCTTTATATCCGTAACCAGAAAATTGCGCCGGAAATGCTGTCTTCCCTGCGACTCACTATTGCCGGTGCGGAAAAGCTGCAGACTGAAGTACGTGATGAATTCCACCGCAAGTTCGACAAGATCATCCTGGAAGGTTATGGCGCGACAGAAACCGCTCCGGTGGCCAGTGTCAATATCCCTGATTTTTTTGAGGTTGAAGGCTATCCCGAAGTCAAACACAAACCCGGTTCAGTGGGACTGCCAATTCCGGATACTGAGGTCTGTATTATTGATCCTGAAACCGAGGAAATACTGCCTGCTGGTGAATCCGGCATGATTCATATCAGTGGCGGCCAGGTCATGGAAGGTTACCTGGATAATCCGCAACTCAGCCAGGAAGTATTACCGGAAATAGACGGCATGACCTGGTATGTCACCGGAGACAAGGGCTATCTTGATGAAGATGGTTTCCTTTATATCGAAGATCGCTATTCACGCTTCGCCAAAATAGGTGGCGAGATGATCAGTCTGGGACAGGTAGAAACCGCCATTAGAAGAGTCAGTGATGACCTCGACCTGGAACTCGTTGCAGTCAATGTTCCGGACCGCAAAAAGGGTGAAAGTATTATCGTCCTATCCAATCGTCCACTGGATCAAAAATCCCTGAGACCCAGACTGCTGGAGGCTGGTCTGAGTAACCTGTCTCTGCCCTCAGCCTATTTCCTCGTCGATGAAGTCCCCAAACTCGGTACCGGAAAGACCGACTTTGGCACTGCAAAAAAACTGGCCCTGCGCATCAGTGAGGTCGATACAAAATACGGCAAAAAATAGTTCTTTTTTTTGTTGACAATGATTCTCATTAAGCTTAGTATTCTCATCAAGTTAGGCTAGCAAGGCCTGGAGAATACTCACTCATGTACGTTTGTCTCTGTAAAGCAGTCACTGACCGCCAGATCAAGGAATCCATCACTGGCGGTGCCAGCTCGTTTGCGGAAGTTCGCCGCTCTCTGGGGGTTTCCACGCAGTGCGGCAAGTGTATGCAACAGGCCAAATCGATAGTAGAGACTGCGACCAAGAAAGCACCCTTCCACCCCGCCTAAACCTGTTGCGCTTGGCAATACTTCGTTAAAAGCCAATTTTCCCTCGATTATTCGCGGCTAAAGCTGCTCCTACATGTAATTGACCCGGTAGGAGGTAATTTATTCCCGAACCTTCGCGGTTAAAACCGCTCATACATCAGATCAGGTACACCTGTAGGAGGGACTTCAGTCCCGAACCCTTCGCGGCTAAAGCTATCGCGTCCTGCTCTCGCCCCTTACCTGTATATCTGTGGGAGAAACTCCTGTCCCGAACCATTTCCTGCACGATTAAGCTAATTGTTAAACGAAGTAATAAGTATTCTTATTTATAAAATATCCTTGGAAATTAACAACTTAGCTGTGGACTTTCGCGGGCTGGCAGGTACAATATTGATCCAGATCAAATTCATTTCAGACAAACAGGCAGGAGAGTCGCATGCAGGGTGATAAACAGGTCATTAAATATCTCAACAAGGTTCTGGGTAATGAGCTGGTCGCCATCAATCAGTATTTTTTGCATGCCAAAATGTTCCAGGACTGGGGGCTGAAGGAACTCTATGAGAAGTCCTATCACGAGTCTATCGATGAGATGAAGCACGCTGACAATCTGATCGAACGTATTCTGTTTCTTGAAGGTCTGCCCAACCTGCAGGATCTTGGCAAACTGCATATTGGTGAGGATACCGAGGAAATACTGAACTCCGATCTGGGGCTGGAAATGCGCGCCATTCCGGATCTCAGGGAGGCCATCACCTATTGTGAGGAAGTCAAAGACTTCGTCTCACGCGACCTGTTCCAGAAGATTCTTGACGACGAAGAGGATCATGTCGACTGGCTGGAAACCCAGCTGGGACTGATTGAGAAAATCGGCATCCAGAATTACCTGTCAGAGAAAATGAACGACGAATAAGTGCCCGCATTTGCGGGGTATTCAGGGAGTGAGGGCTGCCTGTTTTTGCCCCGCTAGCTGGTAGGTTTTGCGCCAGTTGATATAGCCGAACACCACGATAATCACATAGGCGAAAAACAACAGCGCCGTCAGGTACAGCTCCCGGTCGATGTACAGATAGATTGATATCGAATCAATCAGAAACCAGTACAGCCAGTTTTCCAGCACCTTGAAAACCACCATGAAGGTTGTGATAAGGCTGGCCCAGGTGGTGAAAGAATCCAGATAGGGCCATGCCGCACTGGTATAACGAGTCAGTAGCCAGCCGTTTATTAAAGCCAGGCTCAGCATCAGTCCAATGATTACTCCATGCTGCCAAAGTTGCAGTGTGCTGATTGCCAGTTCCCCGTCTGTTTTACCCCCGAATTTCCACTGCCTCCAGCCGACCACGGCCATCACGACATAAAAGATGTTCAGCATGGATTCCATCAGCAGGCTCACATCCCAGAACAGGAAAACGAAAATAAGTGAACTGGCAAAGGCGCAGTACCAGCACAGAATGCTTTCCCTGGCAGCCAGCAACAGATAGGCAATCGCCAGGGCCACTGCCAGGATTTCAAAGCCCAGGGCAATCATTCAGCAGTAAGGCCGGGAATAAACTTGGTGACATAAACTGCCCGGCCGTGCTCGGTATAGCTCCAGGCCAGCATTTCCTTTAACACCTGCATGACATAATCATAGTCGCCACTGATGATGGTGGAAGTCGCACTGGTTGATGTCTTGAGCTGCTTGTAGGTATTGAGTTTGTCGATAAAACTTTTGATTGGAACTTTGTAATCCTCGAAAAAGGGATACATGGAAATTTCAACAGTAATATTCATGATTCACTACCAGGAAAGCTTTGATTTGCTGAGACGTGCAGGATACCCCAGATGCTTCAGCTGTGCATTTCACTATATTCAACAGGGAAATGAAATAATAAAAACTGCCTTAAACGCTATTGATAATCATTATCATTTAATGTTATTCTGGCCTCGCTTGAGCAAAACAGCAAAGCTGCCTGCATTTATTAAGCGGGTCACTTGATTAATGTTGTGCTTCCTTTCCCCATAGCGAAGTACCAGGCAGCTTTGTTGTACCTCAAGTTCTTCAGCTTTCCCTGGTTCTGATTTTCCATGTGACAGTCCTCTACTATTCCTGTTAGCTTTAATACCATGAGTAAAAAGACACGCACCGAACATGACAGCATGGGGGCACTGGAAGTCCCTGCAGACGCACTGTATGGAGCCCAGACCCAGCGCGCCATCAATAATTTTCCTCTCAGCGGTCAGGCCATGCCGGAAGCTTTTATCCGCTCCCTGCTGCTGATTAAATCTGCCGCTGCCAGTGCCAATGTCAAACTGGGACAGATCCCGAAAGAGATGGGCTTTGCCATCAGCAAGGCTGCCCGGGATTTACTGGCCGAAGAAAACCTGTTGCAGCATTTTCCTGTCGACGTGTTTCAGACCGGATCCGGCACCAGCACCAACATGAATGCCAACGAAGTACTGGCAACACTGGCCAGTGAACTCTATCAGGATAAAGTCAGCCCCAATGACCATGTCAATTGTGGCCAGAGCAGTAATGATGTCATCCCCACCTGCATCCATGTCAGCGCTGCACTCGCCCTGCATCAGCGTCTGCTACCGGCACTGGACCATATGGCCAAAGTCATTCATATCAAAGCCGGAGAAGTTCGTGAATTTGTCAAAACCGGACGTACCCATCTGATGGATGCCATGCCGGTTCGTCTGTCCCAGAGCCTGGAAGGCTGGGCCACACAAGTTGAAAATGATGCTGCCAGACTGACTGCCCTGCAACCGGATTTACAAAGTCTGGCTCAGGGAGGAACGGCTGTCGGAACCGGGATTAATGCGCATCCGGAATTTGCCGCAGAGTTTTGTGCCGTGCTCTCGGAAATGACAGGTCTGACTTTTACTCCTGCAGAAAACTTTTTCACCCGGATATCCTCGCAGGATACTGCGGTGGCTCTGTCGGGTCAGCTGAAAACGACGGCCGTGACGCTTATTAAAATCGCCAATGATTTGCGCTGGATGAACTCCGGACCTCTGGCTGGCCTCGGTGAAATTGAGTTAGAGGCCCTGCAACCCGGTTCATCGATCATGCCCGGCAAGGTCAATCCGGTGATTCCGGAAGCGGCTGCCATGGTCGGAGCTCAGGTAATCGGCAATGATACGGCAATAACCGTCGCCGGACAGTCAGGAAACTTTGAACTGAATGTCATGCTGCCCCTGATTGCCCTTAACCTTCTGAACAGTATTGAGCTCTTGAGCAACAGCAGCCGCTTGCTGGCAGACAAGGCAATTGCCGGATTTAAGGTGCGCGAAGACAAATTGCAGGAAGCACTGGCACGTAATCCAATTCTGGTGACTGCCCTGAATCCGGTGATCGGTTATGAGAAAGCCGCGGCCATTGCCAAAAAAGCCTATGCCGAAGGCAGGGCCATTATTGATGTGGCTGCTGAAGAAAGCGGCTTAAGCAAAGAAGAACTTGAACACTTGCTCGATCCAGCCAAGCTCGCCGATGGCGGCAAGTAGTTCCCCTGCTCATGGCAGGTTTTACTCCTTCTCTTCCTCCCAGCGTTCAAGTCTTTTATTTAATATGTCATTGATGACGCGCAGATCATTGATCTCATCCAGTAATTCAAGCACCAGGGCAAGGCCGGAATAATCAATACCCAGATCCGCATGCAGGCGATATGCCTTTTCAAGTCTGGGAATTTCGCTGAATGAAAACATCCAATCCTGTTTGCGCCCGCCACCTCTGACTTCGATGATGCCAAATTCAACGCAGTGGATAATGAAATCTTCTTTCAGACTCTGGCGTTCACAGACTTCGCTGAAAGAATAAAAATGCTCATTCATAATGGTTTCAGGATCATGACTTTTACTCATGTTCATTCCTCCCAGTGCTGTCGCGGATTAAAGTCCAGCTCTTTGCTTAATTCGCTAAACAGCTGATCAGACTTTTCACTGCCCCTGTCCGGCATCACGATTTTCACCACGGCAAAAAAATCACCGGGCGGTTTGCCCGGCAGTCCCCTTGCCTTGATCCGCAACCTGGCACCGCTTTGTGTATGCGCCGGAACGCTCAGTTTGATTTTTCCACCTGGTGTCGGGACGGTCAACTTGGTACCCAATGCTGCTTCCCAGGGTGTCAGCGGCAGAACAATGGAAATGTTTTTTCCCTGAATAGTATATAGGGGGTGAGGGGCCAGCCGAATGCTGATAATCAGATCACCTGTCGGTCCCTTGCCAATTCCGGGTGCGCCCTGGCCCTTAAGTTTGAGATTCTGACCTTCGCTGGTGCCTGCCGGAATCTTGACCTTCAATTTCCGGGTCTGGTGCGTAACCATGCCATGATCGTCCACCACCGGGATCCGTAACTGCAGAGTTTTTTCAGTACCGGCAAAAACATCTTCCAGAAACAGGGACAATTCAGTGTGAATATCCTCACCACGCATATCAAAGCCGGTGGTCCTGCCTCCGGCGTAGCTCCGATGAAAGCCACCACTGCGTCCGAAAATATTTTCAAAGAAATCACTGAAATCGCCACTGCCCTGATCGCTGAAATTTGTTGCCGATTCCCAACCCGGTGGCGGCCTGAATTCGCCATTGTTGCCCATCGCTCCCATTTTTCGGAGCTGATCGTACTCCTGGCGTTTGTCCTTGTCCTTGAGTACTTCATAGGCTTCACCCAGGTCCTTGAAAAGCTGTTCAGCATTTTCTTCCTTGCTGACGTCCGGATGATAACGTCTGGCGAGCTTGCGATAGGCCTTTTTGATTTCTTCCTGGGACGCGGTTTCTTCTACGCCCATGATTTTGTAATAGTCTTTGAATTCCATTTATGCTTGATGATTCCGGGAGTTGAAACACAAGGTGCATTGGTCTGACACCGACTCAGTATACTCTTAATAGGAGCATGGCACAGTGGCATCAGTGACGAAGTCGCCCTGATTGAGCTGGCTTGCTTTATTCTAATCTTGTGCCAAAAAGATGTCAGTCGCAGCTTAATCCTGAGCTGTCAGGCTGTGATCTTTTTTCTGGATGAATTTTGCTTATTTGGCAAGTATGACGGATGATTTTCCCTGGCGCTGTTTCCAGAGAACATTACAGATAATTCCGGCGACCACCAGTGCCATACCCAGGTAGGTCATGGCATTAAAGCTTTCACCGAAAATTATGAAACCAAAGCCGATGGTATAAATAATGCTGGTGTACGAGGCTATTGATACCGTGGCGATTTCAGCAATCTGGTAGGCACGGGTGAGGAAATACTGTGCCAGCTGTCCTGTCATTCCTACCATCAGGAGATACAGCCATTCCAGCCCCTCTGGCGTGTGCCAGCTGAACAACATCCCTATCATGGTTACCGGCAGACATAGCAGGGGAAAGTAATACATGATCACCAGCGGATGCTCGGTTGTTGTCAGTTTTCTGACACAGTTATAAGCCACCCCCATTAACATCGAACAGCTCAGACCTACCAGAAGATGGAAAAATGTCACCCGGGCGTCGAAACCCTGGATCACCAGTATGCCGCTGAAACTCAGGGCAAAAAACAGAAACTGCAGTGGCCCGACTTTTTCCTTGACGTAAAAAATGCCGAAAATCGTGGTAAAAACCGGTGCCAGGTAGACCAGCGTCGATGCGGCAGCGAGCGGTACCTGCTGCACCAGGTAATAATTCAGAACCAGGGCGAAGGAGCCGGAGAATCCGCGAATGAAAAGTAATACCCTGTTATTGCCCAGGACCGGAACCCTTGCTCTTGCCAGAAAATAATGACAGCCGGCAAGGGCAAATACAGCCCGGAAAAATACCACTTCCATGGGAGGGATGTCAGGCAATAGCTTGACGAAGACTGTCATCAGGGCGAACAGTAATGTTGCTACCAGCATCAAGCTGACACCGCGAACTGAATCAGACATATGCAGAGCCCGGCAGCTGCCCTGTATTAATCAGGATTCAGGATTTTCTTCAGGTGTTGCTTTAGTGAGCATATCCTTGAGTTCGCCATTCTGATACAACTCGGTCATGATGTCGCAGCCGCCAACCAGTTCACCATCAACAAAGAGTTGGGGGAAAGTTGGCCAGTCAGAAATTTTAGGCAAATTGGAACGAATCTCCGGATTCGCCAGAATATCGACATAGGCAAAACGTTCACCACAAGCCATCAGAATCTGCGAGGCCTGTGAGGAAAACCCGCACTGCGGCTGGTTGGGGCTGCCCTTCATGTAGAGAATAATCGGATTTTTACTGATCTGGTCTTTTATGGTCTCTTCAATGTTTTCTTCAACGCTCATGTAAGTTCCTGCAGATGTGAATTCATGGTTATATCTTATCGGCATATTTTAGCTGATTTGGACTTTTGATGATATCGCTATCCCCAGGCGCCACCGCCCGGTGTATGTATCACGAGCTGCTGTCCTGCCGCCACGCTGACTGAACATTTGCCAGGCAGAGGCTTGCCATCCAGCAAATTTTCCCCGGCCTGGCCTGCACTACCGCCTTCAAGACCCCAGGGACTTTGCCGTCGGCGCTCGGAAAGAATGCTGACCCGGGTAGGCTGTAAAAACTCATAGGCCCGGCTCAGTCCGTTTCCTCCCCGATTTCTGCCCTGTCCGCCACTGTCAGCCCGTACCGCATAGGAAGTGATGCGTACCGGATAATGCATTTCCAGACTTTCGACCGGGGTATTCAGGGTATTGGTCATGTGACTGTGTACAGCATCCAGCCCGTCGTAATGGGGACCTGCCCCCGTTCCGCCTGCCAGGGTTTCATAATAATCCCAGCTGCCGGACTCACTGTGATAACCCATGGCCACATTATTCATGCTGCCCTGGGAAGCCGCCGGAATTACTCCCGGCAGTGCCTTCTGCAAAGCCCCGAGCACCACATCAACAATACGGCTCGAGGTTTCCACATTACCGGCAACCACAGCGGCAGGATATCTGGCATTGACCAGAGAACCGGCTTCAGCCTTCAGCTCAATACACCGGAAAATACCGGCACAGGCCGGCGTATGCGCAGGCATCAGGCAGCGAAAAACATAAAACACGGCTGCCGCCGTAACTGATAAAGGACAATTGATATTTCCCGCAGTCTGCGGCGCTGTCCCGCTGAAATCAGCCAGAATTCTCTTATCGCTGATATGCAGTGTGAGACTAATCTGCAGATCCTCATTGCCCCGCCCGTCATCATCCATCACATCAGTAAAGTTATAGCTGCCAACCGGAATATCCTGCAGTGCAGCCTGAGCCAGCTGTTCTCCATACTGATTCAGTGCCTCCAGGGCCTGCTGGAAAAAAGCTGTGCCGTGTTGCTCAATCAATTTCAACAGTCTTTGTTGCCCGCTGTGCAGGGCACTGATCTGTGCGGCAATATCACCCCCCACATGCCCGGCCGCCTGCCCGGATTCTTCTTCCCTGCCGGACTCGAGTCTGTGTAATTCTGCTGCCAGCTCGGAATTGAGTTCTCCGGCTCGATACAGAAATTGCGGTTTAATGATCAGCCCCTCTTCATCAAGACTGCCAGAAATGGGCATGGATCCCGGAGAATCGGAACCGATATTGGCATGATGGGCACGATTTACCACAAAGGCCTGTAATTCATCTTCGAAAAAAACCGGTGCCAGAACCGTGACATCGGGCAAATGGGTTCCGCCGAGATAGGGATCATTAAGAATCAGGATATCACCCGCTCTCCACTGGAATCGATCAACGATATCCCGCATGGCAAAGGCCATGCTGCCCAGATGCACAGGAATATGCGCCGCCTGGGCGCACAAATCACCCCGGGCATCAAACAGGGCACAGGAAAAATCCAGCCGGTCCTTGATGTTGGGTGAAAAAGCAGTACGTTTAAGCACCACACCCATCTCATCACAGGCTGCTTCCATACGGCTGACAAACAAACTCAAGGCTATACTGTCCATCATCATGATAATCTTGCAAATCGTTAAGCCTGATTATACCTTGCAAATCTTTTGGCACGCAGGGCGTAAAATAAAATGGCCTGTAATTTGATCTTGGAGTACAACACATGAGTGATCCGATTTTTTATACCAACCCGATGTCGCGTGGGCGAATCGTACGCTGGATGCTGGAAGAAATTGGCTGCGAGTATCAGACTGAAATCGTCGAGTACGGAGAGATAATGAAAGGCTCCGCGTATCTCGCCATCAATCCGATGGGCAAGGTCCCTGCTCTTTCCCATCAGGGCAAAGTGGTCACTGAAACACCTGCCATTCTTTGTTATCTGGCTGATGCTTTTCCTGATGCCGGGCTGGCTCCGCCACCGGCAGAACGACAGGCCTATTACCGCTGGCTGTTCTTTGCCGCCGGACCTCTGGAAGCAGCGGTCAGCAATCAGTCACTAGGTCTGGAAATCCCGTCGGACAAGCAGGCCACGATTGGTTATGGCTCCTACGCACAGACTGTTGAGGTGCTGGCCGCGGCTGTGGCTACCGGTAGCTATATTGCCGGTGATAAATTTTCAGCAGCGGATATTTATCTGGGTGCACACATCATCTGGGGAACCCAGTTTGGCACCCTGCCAGAGCGACCGGAATTTACCGAGTATAAAAATCTGCTCACCGGGCGGGAAGCCTATCAGCGCGCGGATGAACTGGATAATGCGCTGATACCCGAAGCCCCGTAATCGACAAGCTGAACACGGTTTTCCGGGCGGTGCTGCATTACCTGTCCGGATACCAGTCGAGCAGGATAACTTCGATATCACTACTATTGGCTTCGACCATGGCGCGAAAGCCTTCAACATCCGCCAGTCCATTCTCACCACGATAGTGATAGGGATAAATCCGCCGGGGAGCAAATTCCACCACAGCGTCAGCAGCACGGTCGATACTCATCGTATAAGGGAGATTCATTGGAATGAAGGCCATGTCGATATCTCTCAGGGCCCGCATATCTGGCGTATCTGCGGTATCCCCGGCAATATAGACCCGATATCCGTCGCGCTCGATTATGTAGCCGTTTCCAACTCCCGGCTGATGACGAACTTCACGCCCCTGCCCGGGCATGTTGTACATTGGAAAGCCAGTGATGGTGAAGCCCTGTTCCTCAATCTGTTCATTGTTGCCCACGATTCTGGCTCTTGCTGCCAGGTCGGCGGGTAACTCGTTCATGACTGATTGCGGAACAATCAACACCGTATCCCTGCTCACTACTGCGGGCAAGGTCTCAAGATCCATATGATCATCATGAGTATGACTGATCAGAACAATGTCCGGTCCTGGCTGATCAGCATAAGCTTGAGCGCCACCGTATGGGTCAGCATAAATTGTGCTGCCTGCCCAAGCCAGTACTACTGAGCCATGCAGTATAGGCCTCACATCTACCGGCGGGTTTTCCTGCATTCGATCCTGTGCCTGTACCTGAGCAACAAGCCCAAACAGGCAGGCCAGGAATGAGATCAGAATCATGTGCATCTTTTTCATGTATATCCTTTTTTCTTGAATTGTATGTGGCAAAACCTTAGCACAGCAGAATCAAAGCTGGAATGCCGCTCATGTCGAGCAGCCTTATAAGCAGGCCCGGAACAGCTTTTTTAAGAGGGGGGGTCGCCCTCAGGAAAGGGATTGGTGCCAGTTCCAGGCAGTTTCGATAATCTGTTCCAGGGAATATTCAGCCTGCCAGCCAAGTTCCTGCTGTGCTAACAGACTGCTGGCAACCAGCCTGGCCGGATCTCCCGGACGGCGCCCGGCAAACTGGTAGTTGACTTTTTTGCCGCTGATTTGTTCACAGGCCTGCATCACTTCCAGTACCGAATAGCCCCGCTGACTGCCCAGATTGAACACATGGGCTCCGGGATGCTCAAACAGATACTCCATGCCCAGCACATGCGCACTGGCCAGATCATTAACATGAATATAGTCACGTACACAGGTTCCGTCCGGGGTCGGATAGTCCTTGCCAAATATTTTAAATTCGCGGCGAGATTCTCCATCAAGCAGGGACAGCAGAATATTTGGAATCAGATGCGTTTCCGGCTCATGCACCTCCCCCAGTTCTGCCTCGGGGTCGGCGCCGGCAGCATTAAAATAGCGCAGGGCGATGGAATCCAGTCCGCCGGCTTCAGCAAAGTCCTGCAGCATTTGCTCTACCATTAATTTACTGTGACCGTAAGGATTCAGTGGCTGACGCGGATGTGCCTCACTGATGATCTCTTCCTGTGGTTCGCCGAAAATCGCTGCGGTGGATGAAAAAACCAGTTTGTTCACTCCATGCTTTTGCATGGTTTCCAGCAGATTCAGTGTGCCACTGACATTGTTGCGGTAATAAAGTGCCGGATCTGTAACTGATTCAGCAACCAGGGAGCGGGCACAAAAATGCATGACGACATCAAAGGGCCGTGCAGAAAAAATTTTATCCAGAGCAGCTTGATCAAGAATATCGGCTTTGGAACATGACGCTCCAAGCAGAGCCCACTCATGACCGCTTGAGAAATTGTCAAGCACATGACAGCTATGCCCTTTCGCACGCAGATGCTTGAGAACATGGGAACCAATGTACCCGGCACCCCCGCAAACCAGAATGTTCATGCTATTCCTGCCCTGATTGACATGCCGCCGGAGTATACCGCGAAATTGCTATCAGGGCAGAAACAGGTTTACCTGAGATGTTTCAGGTTTCCTTTTTACAGGTGCTGAAGCCAATCACTTTATACAGGGGGCAGAATCCCACTGCACCTGTCACGGCTAAAATCAGTCCTATGACTCCCATCAGGATTGACCAGATGCTGCTATAGCCATCGGTAACTCCCAGAAAAATCAGAAACAGACCCAGTGTCAAACGGATCAGCCTTTCCTGCACTCCTTCATTTGCTGTCATCGTCATCCCCTCCTACAGAGATAAAACAAGGCTATAGATACTGCGGCCCGGGTATAAATACAAGCATTATGCGCGATAAATTAATCCTGACACGATTTAGATCAACTCGGTCCTAATAATGGCAGAAACGCGGAATTCTGGTAGAATTGACTTTTAACTAGGGTAGCTCGCGCTGCCCTTTTGCGTTTCAAAGGCTGGCTTTTACCTGGCAGCATAGAATGTTGTGAATTAACCATGAACACCAGTACACAAAGCAGTAAACACATTATGCCCACTTACAAACGCTATCCTGTTGCCTTCGATTTTGGGGAAGGCATCTGGCTGCATGATACTCAGGGAAACAAATACCTGGACGCCATCAGTGGTATTGCCGTGTGCCCGCTTGGTCACAGTCATCCAGCTTTTACCAGAGCCCTGACCGAACAGATCAACCGGCTAATACATACAACGAACCTGTATGACATTCCCTTGCAGGAGCAACTGGCAGATCGCTTGTGTGAAGATTCCGGTATGGAGCAGGTTTTCTTTGCCAACTCGGGGACAGAAGCCAATGAAGCTGCCATCAAGATCGCGCGCATGTACGGTCACAACAAGGGCATAGAACTTCCTGAAATCATCGTCATGGAAGGAGCTTTCCATGGCCGCTCGATGGGCTCACTAAGTGCCACGTATAACACAAAACATCAGCAAGGATTTGCTCCATTGCTACAGGGCTTCGTCCGGGTTCCGCTGAATGATATTTCCGCCGTGGAAAAGGCCCTTGCAAGGCATCCCGGAACCGTAGCCATCATGCTTGAACCGATCCAGGGTGAGAGCGGAATTAACCCCTGCAAGGCGGAATACCTTGAGCAGTTGCAGGAAATCTGTGACAGACATGAGCTTTTGCTGATCCTCGATGAAGTCCAGACTGGCAACGGCAGAACCGGCAAATACTTCAGTTTCCAGCACGCCCGGGTACAACCCGATGTGCTGACCACTGCCAAAGGCATGGGTAATGGTTTCCCGATGGGAGCCTGTCTAACCGGTGGCAGGGCAGCAAATGTGCTGCAGGCAGGCCATCACGGTAGCACTTTCGGTGGCAGCCCACTGGCCTGTGCCGCTGGACTGGCAGTCAATCGCGCCATCCATGATGAGAAACTCATGGAAAATGCCACCAGACAGGGAGACAGAATTCGTCAGGGCCTGCAGGAAGCACTGGCCGATGTCGAACAGCTAAAAGAGATCCGCGGCCTGGGCCTGATGATCGGTATTGAGCTGACTGTCCCGGCCAGTGAACTGGTCAACCTGGCGCGCGCTAAAGGTCTGCTGATTACTGTACAGATGGATAAAGTCATTCGTCTGCTGCCGCCGCTGATCATCAGCAATGAAGAATCACAAATTATCATCGATATTCTCGGTAAACTGATCAGGGAGTTTTGTCATGGCCCCTAGACACTTGCGCAGTCTGCAGGACTTAAGCAGCGCAGAATTCATTCAGCTCATCACCCGCGCATCCGAACTGAAAACCATGTTGCGTGAAGGAACTCCGCATGAGTACCTGCTCAACAAATCACTGGCGATGATTTTTGAGAAGTCATCCACGCGTACCCGCGTCTCTTTTGAGGCCGGCATGACCCAGCTGGGTGGCTCGTCCATCTTTCTGTCACCGGCTGATTCACAGCTCGGTCGTGGTGAGCCGATTGCTGATACGGCACGGGTATTATCCCGCATGGTGGATGCCATCATGGTCAGGACATTTTCCCAGGATACCGTGGAGCAACTGGCTGAACATTCCAGTGTTCCGGTGATTAACGGACTCTCGGATACCTTTCACCCCTGTCAGTTGCTGGCGGACATGCAGACCTATTTTGAACACCGGGGTAATATTCAGGGGCGCAGGGTTTGCTGGGTTGGTGACGGCAACAACATGTGCAACTCTTACATCAATGCGGCTGCCCTGCTGGATTTCGAGCTGGTCATTACCTGTCCGGAAGGATACGAACCCCTGCAGAGTCTGATGGAAAACAACCAGAATCGGGTCAGCCTGGTGCGCGATCCTGCTGAAGCTGTTGCCGGTGCCGCACTGGTAGCAACCGATGTCTGGGCATCCATGGGCCAGGAAGGTGAAATGCAGAATCGCCGGGTGGATTTTGCTGATTTTGAAGTTACCACAGAATTAATGGCACGGGCGGCCTCCGATGCACTGTTTCTGCACTGCCTGCCGGCTCATCGTGGGGAGGAAGTCAGCGCCGAGGTGATTGATGCCGCGGATTCAGTAGTCTGGGAAGAAGCGGAAAACCGCCTGCATGCGCAAAAAGCCTTGCTGGAATTCCTCTTATGCTCCTGAAACATCAGTTATATACGGGACAGGAAACTTTGTGAGCAAACTACTCGAGGTCAAGCAGATTGCCTGTCGCTACGGTGAAAAGGTCATAATTCCGGAACTGACTTTTGCCGTGGGGCAGCAGCAGATTGCCTGTCTGCTGGGACCCAGTGGTTGCGGAAAAACCACCGCCCTGCGTGCCATCGCCGGTTTTGAACCGGTATTTCAGGGACAGATTAAACTTAACGGTTCAGT
Organism: Gammaproteobacteria bacterium UBA5109; assembly: GCA_002414385.1. Classification (GTDB taxonomy): domain Bacteria; phylum Pseudomonadota; class Gammaproteobacteria; order Pseudomonadales; family Pseudohongiellaceae; genus UBA5109. The sequence continues at coordinate 197,801 of DHZH01000001.1, read as the reverse complement.
TATTTCCGAGCCCGGCAATACGCTGGTGCCGGAAAAGCGCAAAGTTGGCATGGTGTTTCAGGACTATGCCCTGTTTCCTCACATGACAGTCCGCAAAAATATAGCCTTTGGTATCCAGGACCTGGATTCTGAAGAAAAGAATCGCATCATTGACCGCCTGATGGAGATGATTAATCTGCAAGATCACGCCGATTACTATCCGCATCAGCTTTCCGGTGGCCAGCAGCAACGCGTGGCGCTGGCCCGAGCACTGGCCCCCAATCCCAGTATCCTGCTTATGGATGAGCCCTTCTCCAACCTCGACACTGAGCTGCGTCGCAAATTGAGCCTTGAGGTCAGGGAGATCCTGAAACAGAATCAGATTGCCGCGATTCTGGTCACCCATGACCGCAGTGAAGCCTTTAATATGGCTGATGAAATTGGCGTGATGCAGAACGGCACGCTGCAACAATGGGGTTTACCCGGTGAACTCCAGCAGCACCCTGCCAATGAGTTTGTTGCCGCCTTCCTTGGCAGCAAACTTACAGATAAGAGTAGTTCCGGACTCAGTAAATAATTCGTCCTGGTTTCTGGTGCCGTACCGGCACGCTTGAACTCCCTGGTCCTTCGATAATCGCATCAATACGGTTCTGGTATTCAAGCTGAATTGCCTGCAGACGCTGTTCCATGCCTGCCTGATCTTCCTGGTTCATGACCCGGCTCAGCATGGCCTCATACAGAACCCGTTCTTCACGGAGTTCTGCCGCCTGTTGACTGCTCAAAGCAATAACTTCAACACTGCCACTACGAAATGTCAGTTCATTTGCCGATACCTGCATTGTCGTGATACCCAAGACAGCGCCCAATAGTACTGTGGTGATAAGCTTCTTCATAAAACCATCCTCACTTGCTTTATTTTCGCCTGATTGCGACTTTCAACACGAATTAATGTACGGCCTGATCAAGCAAGAATCCGGTAAAAACCGGGGAAAATTCAGGGATAAATTATGCAAGACAGCATGTTTATCCAGACAGTTTTGCAGGTGCCGGTACAGGCAGGTACAGAAAAGCAGGCGTTTTTATCCAGAAATCCCGCCTGAATTTGACCTGTCGGGAAAAACCCTGTTATTTTCAGGGCGAAAACACTAGATATAGTGTTTGCTCTGTGCAAATTTTCTCCATTCCGGAGAAAAAACCAGCAAAAAATTCTACCCACAAGTTATTCACATAAAATACACAACATTTTTACTTGCCAAAACAAAAAAATCCCTGATATAGTGAGCTGAATCTGATGAATACCACTATATCTTGTGATATTAAGGATTTAAGGCCAAATTCTTAAGTTGCCTCGACATTGCTCTCAGGCTCAATCCGCAAGGTCGAATCCAGGTTTTTTGGCCACCAACAAAGAGAATTTTCGATATCCGGGTAAAACACTATATATAGGGTCTCCCGTTGGTAGTGTCCCGTCGATATTGAAACAAATTGAAAAAGCTTGAAAAACAGGCGAAGTGGATGCAGGACTTCCCTGTTTTTTTATAAACAGGCAGGCGCAAGGGAACCCGGACAGGATTTTCCAATAACAATAACAATCTCAAACACATATCCCGCATTTACTTTATTTACAGTATTTGCAGTATTGATACCGAACAGTATGGAGTTTTAAACGATGCAGACCGAAGCAGAATCAGCCACAAGCACCTCAAGCAGTTCATCCGTAGCAGTATCCGACAATCAGGAATCTGATCTGCAGGCCACTGCCCCGGGCCAGTTACGCGTAATTAAGCGTAACGGTTCGGTTGTCACCTACGACGAATCCAAAATTGCTGTCGCCATTACCAAGGCTTTCCTGGCTGTAGAAGGTGGCAATGCCGCTGCTTCATCACGGGTCCATGAAACAGTCGCCAAATTATCAGAAGACATCACGGACACCTTCAAACGCCGCATGCCTTCCGGCGGCAGTATTCATATTGAGGAAATCCAGGATCAGGTCGAACTGATGCTGATGCGTTCCGGTGAGCACAAGATTGCCCGCTCTTATGTAATCTACCGGGAAGAACATGCCAGGCAACGAACCCGGCAGCAGGATAAGGCTGAAGAACGCTCGGACATCATGGTCACCATGGATGATGGCAGCAGCCAGCCCCTGGATACCGGCCGTTTGCGTACTGTTATCAGTGAAGCCTGCGAAGGCCTGGAAGATGTCACTGGCGACTCCATTTATGAAGAAACCCTGAAAAACCTGTATTCCGGCGTCAAGATCAGTGATGTGCGTGTGTCGCTGGTCATGACCGCGCGCACCCTGGTCGAACAGGAGCCAAATTACAGCTATGTTGCTGCCCGTCTTTTGCTGGACAGCCTGCGCAGTGAAGCCCTGCGTTTTCTGGGTGTTGCCGAAAATGCCACGCAGTCGGAGATGCAGTATCGCTATGCCGCTGTGCTGAAACCCTATATCGAAAAAGGAGTGGAACTGGAACTCTTGTCTCCTGAACTGCTTGAGTTTGACATGAGAAGGCTCGGCGAAGCCCTGCAGGCAGACCGTGATGAACAGTTTACCTATCTTGGGCTGCAGACTTTATATGATCGCTATTTTATACAGTCCGAAGGCACCCGTTTTGAACTGCCGCAGATTTTCTTCATGCGCGTAGCCATGGGGCTGGCCATGAATGAAGAAAACCGCGAAGAAAAAGCCATCGAATTCTACAACCTGATTTCCAGCTTCGATTACATGGTCAGCACGCCGCAGTTGTTTAATTCCGGCACCTTGCGACCTCAGCTTTCATCCTGCTTCCTGACTACGGTACCGGATGACCTGAGCGGCATCTACAGCGCCATCCACGATAACGCCATGCTCTCCAAATGGGCCGGCGGGCTGGGCAATGACTGGACTCCGGTCAGAGCCCTGGGAGCCTATATCAAAGGCACCAACGGCAAATCCCAGGGCGTTGTGCCTTTCCTGAAAGTCGTCAATGACACGGCCGTGGCCGTAAATCAGGGCGGCAAGCGCAAGGGCGCCGTCTGCTCCTACCTGGAAACCTGGCACCTGGATATCGAGGAATTCCTCGAACTGCGCAAGAATACCGGGGATGATCGCCGCCGTGCGCATGACATGAACAGTGCCAACTGGATTCCGGACCTGTTCATGAAACGGGTTTTTGATGATGGTGAATGGACCCTGTTCTCGCCGAATGAGGTTCCCGATCTTCACGACCTTTATGGTAAGGAATTCGAGGAACGCTACAACTATTACGAGCAGCAGGCCCGAGAAGGCAAGATGTATGTGCACAAGGTACTCAAGGCCAAAGACCTGTGGCGCAAGATGCTGTCCATGCTGTTTGAAACCGGTCATCCCTGGATTACCTTCAAGGATGCCTGCAACATACGTTCGCCGCAGCAGCATGTCGGCACCGTGCATTCTTCCAACCTGTGTACAGAAATCACACTGAATACCAGCAAGGATGAAATCGCGGTCTGTAACCTGGGTTCCATCAACCTGGTCAATCATGTGACTGAACGCGGCCTGGATCGCGACAAACTGAAGAAAACCATCCACACCGCAATCCGCATGCTGGATAACGTGATTGATATCAATTACTACTCCGTCCCGCAGGCGAAAAACTCCAATATGAAACATCGCCCCGTGGGCATGGGCATCATGGGCTTTCAGGATTCCCTGTACATTCAGAAAATCCCCTACAGCTCCGAACATGCCGTGACCTTTGCCGATCGCGCCATGGAAGTTATCAGTTATCACGCCATTGAAGCATCGACCCTGCTGGCCGATGAGCGCGGTGCCTATGAAAGTTACCAGGGCTCGCTGTGGAGCCAGGGCATTCTGCCGATTGATTCCCTGAAAAAGCTGCAGGAAGAACGCGGTGATCAGTACATGGAAGTCGACATGAGCAGTACGCTGGACTGGGATTCCCTGCGCAAGCAGGTGCTCGCCAAAGGCATGCGTAATTCCAACGTCATGGCCATCGCCCCCACAGCGACCATCGCCAATATTACCGGCGTCTCACAATCGATTGAACCGACTTACCAGAACCTGTATGTGAAATCCAACCTCTCCGGAGAGTTCACGGTAGTGAACCCTTACCTGATCAGGGATCTGAAAGAGGCTGGCCTGTGGGACAGCGTGATGATCAATGACCTGAAATATTATGAAGGCAGTGTACAGAAAATCGACCGCATCCCGGCCGCACTGAAAACCCTGTACGCCACTGCCTTTGAGGTGAACCCGCGCTGGCTGGTGGACGCTGCCAGCCGCCGCCAGAAATGGATTGACCAGGCACAATCGCTAAACCTTTATATTTCAGAAGCCAATGGCAAGAAACTGGATGTGACCTATCGCATGGCCTGGTTCCGTGGTCTGAAAACCACTTATTACCTGAGAGCGATGGCAGCCACCAGCACGGAAAAATCCACGGTGAACAGCGGCAATCTGAATGCCGTGTCTTCCGGCGCCGATAATGCCCCGGTAGCAGCCGCCGAAGTCCCACAGGCCTGTTCACTGGATGATCCGGATTGTGAGGCTTGCCAGTAAGGAAATTAATCGAATAACGACAATGAAAATAAAGAAACAAAATTCAAGAGGTAAACAAGATGCTATCCTGGGAAGAGTTTAACGCCGAAGAAAGCACAGCGGTACGACCAGCAAACAATTCTGCACCCGACCCTGCCCTGACAGAGCAGGCAGAAAAAATAGCCGAATCCCTGAGTGATCCCGAAATCAGCAATGATTATCCGGAACCGGCAAATCAGGCAAGCGCAGACGAAGAACAGCCAACGGCCGAGCAGCTTAGTGCCATCAAACAGGCCCAGGCAGCTGTCGAAAAGCTCGATACCACACTGGGTGAGGAAGAACTCGCCGGTCAGGCCGAACGTGTCGCGGTCGACGACAAGGCCATGATCAATTGCCGTGCCGACCTGAATCAGCTCGTGCCTTTCAAATATGACTGGGCCTGGCAGAAATATCTCGATGGTTGTGCCAATCACTGGATGCCGCAGGAAATCAATATGAATGCGGATGTTGCACTGTGGAAACGTAAAGATGGACTGACCGCTGACGAACGCCTGATCGTTAAACGCAGCCTGGGTTTCTTTTCTACAGCCGATTCCCTGGTTGCGAACAATCTGGTACTGGCCATCTATCGCCTGATTACCAATCCTGAGTGCCGCCAGTACATCCTGCGCCAGGCCTTTGAGGAAGCTATCCATACCCATGCCTATCAGTACTGCATTGAATCCCTGGCCATGGATGAAGGTGAAATTTTCAATATGTATCACGAGATTCCTTCAGTGGCGAAGAAAGCCTCCTGGGGACTGAAATACACCAATGAAATTTCCGACCCGACGTTTAATACCGGCACCCCGGACACAGATCGTCAGCTTTTGAAAAACCTGATTGCCTTCTACTGCTGCCTGGAAGGCATTTTCTTCTATTGTGGATTCACCCAGATACTGTCCATGGGTCGTCGTAACAAGATGACCGGCACTTCAGAACAGTTCCAGTACATTCTGCGTGATGAATCCATGCACCTGAATTTTGGCATCGACATGATCAACCAGATCAAACTGGAGAATCCGCATCTCTGGGACGAAAAAATGAAGCAGGATGCCACTCAGATGATTCTTGAAGCGACCCAGCTGGAAATTGATTATGCGCGTGACACCATGCCGCGTGGCGTACTGGGCATGAATGCAGCGATGATGGAAGATTATCTGCAGTTCATCGCCAATCGCCGCCTGAACCAGCTTGGCCTGAAAGAGCAGTTTGCCGGCGCGAAGAATCCTTTTCCCTGGATGTCGGAAATTATGGATTTGCGCAAAGAAAAGAATTTCTTTGAAACCCGCGTTATTGAATATCAAACGGGTGGAGCACTCAGCTGGGACTGATTATTGAGCGCTTTTGAAAATGCATTACCTGATAATTAATTTATCAACCTACCTCCGGAGGTGGCCATGACTGACAAAAATGACGTCGAAGAAAATGCTGAACAGACCCTGATCACATTGGAACAGCTAAGCCAGACTCTGGAAGTGATGACCCATGTGGTGGACCGGCTCAAGCAACATATGACGCGACAAATGTCTCTGAATGCGGAACTGTTTCAGGATGAGGAAAAACTGCGTCAGGCAGAAGCCGAGGAACGTGCCGAAGCCAGTAAAAAGCTGAAGGAAAAAAGCTTTGTGGTTGAAATAACCCAGCAGGAACTGGACGAGGGTTCAGACACAAAAACCGTACACTGAACTTGTATCCATAGTGCTCGATGACGTATGGTAGTTGGCGAATTAACTACCGGGGAGGGTTAAGGCTATTTAACCGCCCCTTACTATGGATACTGCATGAAAATTATTACCCGACTAGGATTAATTTCCCTACTTCTGGCTTCAGCCGCCAGCTATTCCCAGACTGAGCAGGACCCTGCCTCACTGCGGGAAAATCCAGACAACCCGCTGGTTGAAATTCAGACCTCAATGGGCAATATCATCCTGGAACTGTTTCCCCAGGAAGCTCCCTTGACGGTCGCCAACTTCATTGAACTTGCCGAAGGAGAAAAAGCCTTTACTGACCCGGATACCGGAGAAATGGTTACCCGACCCTATTTTGATGGCCAGGTTTTCCACCGGGTAATTGACAATTTCATGATTCAGGGCGGCAGTCCTACCGGACTGGGTAACGGCACCCCCGGTTTCACATTCGAGGACGAAATAAATGCCCGTGCACTTGGACTTGACCGCATGCAGGCCATTGATGAAGAAGGCGTGCCACATCCCTTTTTACGCATCGGCTCGCAGGAACAGTTCCAGGCTGCCATTCTAAGCCCCCTGCTGGCAGAAATGGGCATTAGCTCGCAGGAAGAGCTGGAAGCCAGTCTGGCCGAGGTTGAAGAACGTGTCCTCAGCCTCAGTGTACAGGATGTCTATGAAAACCAGGGCTATGAATATACCCAGACAGTCATGTCGAGAATGCCGGTCCGAGGTGTGATTGCGATGGCCAATGCCGGGCCCAATACCAACGGTTCACAGTTTTTTATCAACCTTGTGGATACCGAATGGCTGGCCGGCAAACATACGGTATTTGGCCGTGTGCGTCAGGGCATGGATGTAGTCGATGCCATTGGCGCCACGCCTACAGATGATTCGGACCGGCCACTTGAAGAAGTACGGATAATTCAGATTCGGGAAATCGAGTAGCCCTAGCGTTTTTTGAAATTGTTGCGGGGTTGAGAGAAGTGCTGCTTGTTCTGAACGCAAACCTGCATCCCATCCTTGCTAAAAGACTGCCTGCTTCCTGTTTGCAGTTTTTTATAAGCTATAATGCCGCGTTTGCAATTTCGAAGGGATAGTAGTGTGAGCAGGAATTCCGGCCATAAGAGCAGCAACGTCACCTGGCATGAAAGCCGGGTTACCCAGGACCTGCGTCACCGGATATTCGGCCAGCGTGGAGCCACCCTCTGGTTTACCGGTCTCAGCGGCGCAGGCAAAAGCACCCTGGCTTTTACGCTGGAACACAAACTGGTCAATGCCCGCTTTAAAAGTTATGTACTCGATGGCGACAATATCCGTCATGGCCTGAATAATAATCTGGGCTTTTCCGATGCTGACCGCGAGGAGAATATTCGCCGCGTTGGTGAAGTTTCCAGACTGTTTGCCGATGCCGGCCTGATAACCCTTTCAAGTTTTATCTCACCCTTCCGCAGTGATCGTCGTCAGGTCAGAAAAATTCATGAAGATGCCGGCCTGCCATTTATCGAAATATATATCGACACGCCCCTGGAAGTCTGTGAAGAAAGAGACCCCAAACAGCTTTATGCCAAAGCCCGGCGTGGAGAAATTAAAAATTTTACCGGCATCAGTTCACCGTATGAAATTCCGGAACAGGCAGAAATAGTTATTCCGGTACACAGTTCCCCGGATGAAAGTGCGACACTGATCTTTGACTATCTGAAACAGCAGAAGATTATTCAGGCCTGAACTTTTCCAGGCGGTAGTCTGGCATTGAATCCAGTATTGCCTTGCCATACTGACGGGTCAGCAGACGCTCATCAAGGACTGTAATACTGCCCTGGTCTTTTTCATTCCTGAGCAGCCTGCCACTTGCCTGCACCAGTTTCATTGCAGCTTCTGGCACCGAGAGTTCCTGGAAGGGATTAAGCCCCTGCGCCTTCATCCATTGTCCCAGCGTCAGATCAACCGGATTATCAGGTACTGCAAAAGGCAATTTGGCAATAACCACGTGGGTACAGTAAGCGCCTGGCAGATCAACGCCTTCACTCATACTGGCCAGTCCAAAAATAATACTCCTGTCACCTGCGTCAACAGCCTGTTTATGCTTTTTAATTAGCAGCTGCTTGGAATAATCATCCTGACACAGTACCCAGGATTTAAATTCATCATTCAAACCATACAGCACATCCTGCATTTGCCGCCTGGAACTGAACAGCACCAGTGCCGCCTTGTCTTTCTCAAGCAGGACCGGCAAATAGGCAATGATTGCCTGGGTATGGCCCGCGCCGTCACCGGCATCAAAGCCTGATTCAGGGACACGCAGAACAGCAGCGCTGGCATGGTCAAAGGGGCTGCCAATGCGGCAGAGATGAGTTTCATCGTGCAAACCGGCGCGCATGCTGAGAAAGTCAAAGCTGCCCAGAGCGCTGAGCGTGGCAGATGTCAGTACCGCCGCAAGACATTCGTCCCAGAGTTTTTCCGTGAGATTGGCTGCCGCCAAAATCGGGCTGCAAGACAGGATAATATCCTCTTCATCCTGGCCATCACTGAAAGCCAGCCAGCGTGCCTGGGGGACCTCACCGGGTTCATCTTGCGCTGAAAAATGCAGGCATAATGTCAAAGCAGATTCGCAGCGGGTTTGTAACAGACCAAGTTGGGGATACCAGGCTTCAGCTGTCTCTGCCGGCAAGGCGCCACCCTGGTCTTCCATGCTGCGTCGGACTTTATTCATGATACTGTCAAGTGCCTGGGACAGCTGGGAAAAACTCAGATAAAGTACTGCCGTACTGTCTCGCAGGGCATCAGGCAATACTCCCCGGGGAAAGGTGTATTGTTTCTGTGCTGCTGTGCCTGATTCAGCCTGGGAAGCAAACTGCTCAAATAACAAAAATGTTTCCTGAACTTTTTCCCTGAGTTCCAGCGCAGCCCCATCGGCTTTTTCAAACAGCGCCTGAAATTCATTGCTTCCCTGAGCCTGTAAGCGTGTGAATAATTTCCTTGCCTGGTCGAGCCATCTCAGGGCAAAGCGCAGAGCCAGAAAATTGGCAAAATGTGACACGCCTTTAATCGGCAGGTGGTGCGCCTCATCAAAGATATAAATACTGTCTTCCGGATGCGGCAGAATGGCTCCGCCCCCCAGGCTTAAATCTGCCAGCACCAGATCCTGGTTGGCGATAATGCATTCACTTTCCTGTATGCGCTGACGACTACGAAAAAAATAGCAGCTTCTGAAATTCGAGCAGCGACTGCCGGAACACTGGCCATGCTCCACGGAAACTGCTCGCCACTGTTTGTTTTCCAGAACCTGAGGCCAGTCGTCCCGTTCGCCCTGCCAGTCCTTGTCTTCCAGGGCTTTTTGCATGTTCTGATAAAGCTTAAGATCAAGATCAGTACTGTCTTCCAGCTCCAGGCCATACAAATCCTGCATGGCAGTCTGGCTGGCATTTTCGCGTAACACATTATCCAGCCGCGACAGACAGAGATAACGCCCTCTGCCTTTTGCCAGTGCGCTTGTGAAGTGCAGATCGGTATTGGCCTGTAATTCAGGAATATCCTTCTGCATCAGTTGTTCCTGCAAGGCCACGGTTGCCGTGGCAACGACAAGCTGTTTGCCCAGGGCTCTGGCAACAGGCAAAGCTGCAATAAGATAGGCGATGGTTTTACCGGTACCGGTACCGGCTTCTACGACACAGACAGGGGCAAACTCATTCGTACGTTTACCATCATCATCCAGCTCCAGTTTTCCCAGGGTCCTGGCAATTTCAGCAATCATCAGCTTCTGCCCGAAACGTGCCTGCAGGTTCCTGTTTTGCAGATATTGCGAGTAATATGACTGTATGTCCTGTTTTACCTGATCAGACAACATAGAAATTCAATTCAGGCTGGCAGTTAATTGTTTTTTGCAATAACCGGGTTGGCATACATTCCCAGTACATAGGGTCTCAACCTGGCCGGCATGGCAGCCAGTCGGGACTGGAAGGATTGTTTTTGTCGTGCAAGTTCCTGCTCACTCAGATTGAACATCTCGGTCAGTTGATACCTGTGTTGCTGATCCGGTTTTAATTCCAGAAAGGCAAAAAAATTGGCCGGATGCAATCGGTAGTTTTTACTAATCTGTAAATCAATCAAGGCGGCAACTTCCTCTTCAGTCACTTCATTATCCAGTTGCAGTCTTTCCCCGAATGCCACATGAATATCTCCCTTATCACCAAGCATGCCGGCCAATATACTTTGTATATCGGAGTTTTCATTTTTTTCAAACTTTCCGACTGTATCAATGGCATGTAACTCTTCAGCCTTGAATTCATCACAGGGGTCCAGTCCATAGGAAATTGCAACTGGAACAACATTCAGGGCATTGATCGTTTGTGCCAGGCTGCGACTGTTATTTTTTACCCGCTCGGCCAGATGCAGCATTTTGATGATGGCTGATTCTGTACGATCGATGCCATTCTTTGCCCGCCCTTCTCGCTGGGCAATCCAGACATTCTCACCCTGCTCAATGCAGTATTGGATATAGGCAGACAGTTGTTTACTTGCCTTCAGTTTTTCCCTGCCCTGAACACCGCGCTTAACCAGAAAGCTTTTATTCAGCCGCATCAGGTCTGACAGAAAGGGTCGCTTTAAAAGATTATCCCCAATGGCAATCTGCAGGGTGGAAAACCCTTCATGATAGAGCATGTAATTGACCAGTGCCGGGTCCATGGTGATATCCCGGTGATTACTGATAAACAGATAGGAGCTTTCGGGATCAAGTTTATCGAGGCCGTCATGCGTCAGGCTGGTCGTCGTCGCTTCAATCAGTTTATCCAGATAATGTTCAATTATGATCTGAACATCATGAATGGTTTTAACATGTGAAGTTTCACGTTTCAGATATTGCTGGACTATTTTGCCGACTATTCCGGGAAACCAGGAATACCAGCGCGGGTATCGAAATCGTGCTATTGCGGCACTGAATTCAGGATCTTGCAGCAGGGAGTCGACAACCGGTCTTACCTCATGATCCTGGTAAGGCCTGATATCTTCGAAATCTTGCATTAATGATTCATTCCAATCGGAGATTCAGATGCATTTTAAAGCACTGACGGCTGAAAGGGAAAACAAGCCTGCGTATATATCGGGCTTTTTTGCGTTACCTGGGATTGACTAAAAAAACTGCTCGCGTATCTCAACAAATAACAGAAAGCTGAATAAAAGCAGGCATATCAGCAACAAGGCTTTGGTCAGCCAGCTATTCACGTATTTACCCAGCCAGGTTTTGGAGCTGTTCATATACAGCAATAATCCGGCGACCAGCGGCATGAAAAAAGCCCCAATAACAGCATAAAGAATGACGACCCAGATTGGTCTTCCCCAGGTCAACAACAACATCGGCAGGAAACACAGGTAAATCAGGTACCCCCGGTAAGCAGGCGTTTTACTGATGCTTTTCGGAGATTCAAGCAGATTCTTTTTATCTTTCAGATGATAGTAAAAATTGGCAAACATATAGGGGACGCCATGCCAGACACCGATCAGTGAACTTATTGCCGCCCCCCAGAAACCAATCAGAAAAATCCATTTCCCTGTTTCGCCCAGAACCGGCACCAGTTGCTCGGCAATTGCCAGGGCTATTCCGGTACCCGAGACATCTTCTACATTGACGCCGGCAGCCACCAGCATGATGGCCAGCCCGAAAAGCCCCGTCAGGATATAGGCAGTGGCAAGGTCAATACGCATGGCTTTCATGTTTCCGGTATTGGTCCAGCCTGCCTCCTTCATCCAGTAGGAATAACTCAGAATTGTTGCACTGCCACCGACCCCACCGATGACGCCGAACACAAATACCATACTGCCATCCGGTAATCGAGGCGTGAAAATACCAACCAGGACTTCAGTGACTGGCGGCATGACCATGAAGGCGCAGAACAGGATACAGACGAACATCATGCCGATGAATATTTTCATCAGGTTTTCCAGGAGGAAATAACCACCGTTCCAGACCAGGATAAAAGCGAGGACGCCCTGAATTGCAGCCCATTGCGCGACTGACAGAAAAGGAAAAAAGGCATAGGCGACCAGCCCGGAGGTGCTCATCATCGCTGCAGCTACCATGAAGGTCCATACCAGCAGATAAAGACCAAAATAGATCGGGATTATTTTGGGCATGTCATCAATCCAGCCCTCAAGCAAGGTCCTGCCGGTGACCAGTTGCCAGCGTCCGATACCTTCGGTGAGACAGAATTTCAGAACACTGCCAACAATTACTGCCCACAATAAAGTTGGACCATAATTGGCCCCGGCTGCAGAGGCTGCGACGATATCACCACCCCCCAGTCCGGTGGCTGCCACCACCATTCCCGGCCCGACGATGTGATAGACTTCCCTGAGTTTCAAGGCTGCGTAATTCCCAGTTCAGTGCACAGCCGCTCAATATACTGGTTTAAATCATCCAACAGAACCCCCTGTTGCTGTGTGGCCGATGCCCGGAGCCGGGCAATTTTCTGTTTAAGTGAAGTAATATTCAACCTGTCTTCTGAAACCGAGCTCAGTTTTTCCCGGCAATGCCTGATCCAGCGAGTCTGTTCTTCCTGACTCAGTGTTTGCGGATAGTTCCGGCACCGATAACGAAACAGGAGTTCCGGCAATCGTTTGTCATGAAAATCAAACTGCATTTCAGCAAGTTCATCCGCGTTCAGTTTTTGCACACGATTCATCTGGTTCCGGTCATGGCCATCAAAAAAACCGCCGGAATACAGCATCAGGTCCGGGTCACTTTCTTGCTCAAAATCAGGCTTGAAAACTTCCTCAAGTTTCTGTTTCAGTGCCGAATCAAGAACAAGTCGCTCACGATGTTCATTAACAAGCTGCATGTTTATATCCAAACGCTGTAATACTTCATCCGAGAGAACTGATAGCGGCGCCAGCGCGGGGCAGCGGTTATAGTGCAGAGTCTTCAGGGCAACCCGCTCAAGCCCTTCAGGCAGGTCTTCGGTACGACTGAACAGACGCTCTTTAATGGCCTCGGCGCTATCGTCTATCCAGCTGGCCGGGTTCTGACTCAGATCATAAACAATACAGGCATTCGGATTTGAAGGGTCTGCAATAAGGGGTAATACAATGGCCAGGCAGGCACGACTGGCCGGATAGCGTGAAGAAACATGTACCAGCGGACTTGGCTGTGCCAGATTGACCATCGCCAGTACGTTATTTTTAAAACGCAGATCAAAATAATACTGATACAGGCGTGGTTGTTTTTCCCTTATGAGTTTAGCCATGCCAATCGTGGCATAGACATCAGACAGGGCATCATGTGCGTCTTCATGACTGATATTGTTTGCCGCAGTGAGCGCCTCAAGCCTAAAACTCGGAGAGCCGTCTTCACGTTTTGGCCAGTTTATTCCCTCAGGTCTCAGGGCATAGGTCATTCTGACCAGATCAATAATATCCCAGCGTGAATTGCCGTTTTTCCACTCCCTTTCATAAGGATCGAAAAGGCAGCGATAGAACAGGCGCCGGGTTATTTCATCATCAAAACGTATATTGTTATACCCGGCAACACAGGTCTGCGCATCAGAAAACTCAGCATGAATTTTTGTTGCAAATTCTGCTTCAGAGAGGCCTTCTGCCATTGCTTTGTCCGGTGTAATACCGGTTATCAGGCAGGCTTCCGGGTCCGGAAGTATATCGGATGAGGGACGGCAATAAATGACCGAAGGGTCGTCAATAATATTAAGTTCTGTATCTGTCCGTACTCCGGCAAACTGACAGGCCCGGTCTAGCCTTGGGTCGCTGCCAAATGTTTCAAGGTCATACCAGTAGATTGTTTTATCCGCCTGCAATCCAGCCTCCCTTTCTTTTCGGATATCACGGCTGTGACCCGGTTAACACTTTATTCCATCCTGAAGTGTCCATTATATGGCTTTCAATTGAATGAATACATTAGACTTCCAGACCTTCAATAATTATTGTGAAATTATCAATGCAAGACAGATATACGACATAGCAACGACAGCAGGGAGGCAAGATGGCCAGAAGGTCGGATCACAACAATCAGGAACTCAGGGAACTGGCGATTACAAATTCCCTCAAGCTGATCGCGAAAAATGGCAATGATGCTTTCAAGGCCCGGGATATCGCCAGGGAAATGGGCTATACCGTCGGCACTATTTACTATCTCTTCGGCAGTATGAATGATTTGCGCTACCACGTGGCCGGGAGGATGCTTGATGACTTTTACCAGGTCATCGAAAATGAGCTTGGGAAAAAGAAAAACAGACTCAACTACCATATTACAAAATATGTTCACCTGGTGACCGAACATCCCAACTTTTCATCCTTTCTGTACGCACAGAAATTATCCCCGCAGAAAGCCCCGGACTGGTATATGCAAAAATACAGGCGCCACTTTTCACTGTTTGCCGATACTATTCATTCCTCTGTTGGCAATAAAGCCCGGGCACAAAAAGCGGCCAAGTATCTGTGGGTCTATATCCACGGTATCTGTACACTTTATGTACAGGGTAAACTGCCCTTTCTGGGCGAAACCCGGCCGGAAAACATGGTGAAGCACCTGGCCAATACCTATCTGGATGGCTTGTCGCGCTGATTTCATCACTCAGCCCGCCTGACACCTCGCCATCAATTTCAATTAAAGGCTGTTAGTAGTAATATCAGCGCTCATAAAGCAACAGCGCAGCGACTATCAGTGCATGAATTTTCTGGGTTCCCATATCCTCTCCATAGACCAGTTTGACACCAATGATGTTGAGACCCTGTTTTCAGTCGCCGACCAGATGCAACCCTATGCCCAGAGGGAACTGAAAACCCGGGTTCTGGAAGGTGCCATCCTGGGCGCATTGTTTTTTGAACCCAGCACACGTACCCGCATCAGTTTTGGCTGCGCTTTCAATTTGCTTGGTGGACAGGTCAGGGAGACTACTGCCATCAAAGCCAGTGCCCTTGCCAAGGGTGAGTCACTTTACGATACCGCAAGAGTCATCAGTGGCTACAGTGACATTATCGCCATGCGCCATCCCATGAATGGCTCGGTGGAGGAATTTTCCCGCGCCAGTCGCGTTCCGGTAATCAATGCCGGTGATGGTTCTGCTGAACATCCGTCCCAGGCACTACTTGATCTATACACCATCAAAAAAGAACTCAAGATCAATCAGGGCTTTGATGGCCTTAACATTGCCATGGTCGGTGACCTTAAGTTCGGCCGAACCGTCCATTCCCTGTGTAAATTGCTGAAACTGTACAAGAACATTTCCTTCACCCTGGTCTCACCGGGTGAACTGAAAATGCCCGAACTTATTGTTGAAGACTTGCGTCAGGCCGGTCATAAAGTTATCGAGACCGAAGACATGGAAACAGCCCTGCATGACAAACATACGGTTTATCTGACCCGCATTCAGGAAGAACGCTTCAGTTCCCAGGAAGAAGCCAATATTTATCGTGGCCGTTTTCGCCTCAATCAGTCAATCTATACCGCGCATTGCCAGCCCAATACCGTGATCATGCATCCTTTACCCAGAGATTCCCGTGCCGAGGCCAACGAACTGGATAATGATTTAAATCAGCACCCAAGTCTGGCAATATTTCGTCAGGCAGATAACGGGGTGGTAATTCGCATGGCCATGTTTGCCCTGACTCTGGGTGTGGAAAATGACATCCATAAAACCAGCAGCGAAGTTCACTGGTACACCGACAGACGTTTCTAGCTCAGGGTCTGTTAGTACCCTACAGTTACAGGAGACCCCCGATGGAATTAAAAGATTTATTAAAAGTCATGGTCGATAAAGAAGGCTCGGACCTGTTTTTGTCTACCGGTGCACCGCCCAGCATGAAAGCTCACGGGCGTCTGATAGCAATGACCGACAAAGTTCTGCCCTCAGGATATACCCGCAAAATTGCCAATCAGGTAATGAATGAAGATCAGCGCGCCGAATTTGAAGAAAAGCTGGAGATGAATCTGGCACTGATGGAAGAAGGAATCGGCCGTTTCCGGGTCAATATCTTTGTACAGCGCAATGAAGTCGGCCTGGTTTGTCGAAGTATCGCAACTGACCTGCCGGATTATCGTGACCTGGGCCTGCCGGAAGTCCTGCCGAAACTGATGATGAACAAAAACGGCCTGATTCTGTTTGTCGGCGGTACCGGCTCCGGTAAATCAACTTCCCTGGCCTCCCTGATTGATTATCGGAACCAGAACACCGAAGGGCATATCATCACGATTGAAGACCCGGTGGAATTTATTCATCCGCATAAAAAGTCCATCGTTAACCAGCGTGAAGTCGGGGTCGATACCCTGTCATACGAAGAAGCCCTGAAAAACACTCTGCGACAGGCTCCCGATGTGATTCTGATCGGGGAGATCAGGAGCATGGAAACCATGGAGCATGCCCTGGCTTTTGCCGAAACCGGTCACCTCTGTCTTTCCACCCTGCATGCCAATAATGCCAACCAGGCGCTGGACCGTATCATCAACTTCTTTCCGGAAGAGCGTCACAAACAGCTGTATCTGGACCTGTCACTTAACCTGCGTGGATTTGTATCACAACGACTGGTGAAAACAGTTGACGGCAAACGTGCCGCGGCCATTGAAATCCTGCTGGGGACACCTCGGGTGGCTGATCTGATCAAAAACGGCAAGGTCGAGGAAATCAAGGAAGTCATGGAAAAATCCGAAGGGATTGGCATGAGAACCTTTGATTCAGCTCTTTTTGAGCTTTATCAAGCCGGGCGTATTTCACTGGAAGACGCCCTGAAAAATGCCGATTCAGAAAATAACCTGCGCCTGAAAATCTCACTGGCTGAAAGTGAAAGAGGTGAAGGTGTTTCTGATGATGAAGCATCCGGCGGCCTGTCGCTAAGCCCGAAACTCGATGAAGAAAATTAAACAGTAAACGGTTTTTGAATATGCAAGTGATAATCAGAACAGGAGGATTTCTCAATCTTTGGCTGGCCCTGTTAGTGCTGACAAACACTGTCTCTGCCCAGGAACCCCAACGCCTGAATAAAATCATTGAGGCGCTTGAGGAAGGTCGGCCGGCCCTGGCAGATACTGAGTGGCAACTGATCGATATGGAGCATGCCCCCTATTCCGCCCGGAGTCTGGAATCGGTGCTGAGCGGACTGCAACGCGATGCCGACGGTCGAATCAGCCAGACCCCTCTGGTAAGAATTCCCCACAATGGTGATGAAGATTTCGCCTGGGCCATCAAACAGGTGCTGGACCAGGGAGTTTTCGGCATTCTTCTCCCACACGTTGAAACCCGGGAGGATGCAGAAAGGTTCGTGCAGGCCATGCGCTATCCCCCGCCACGTGATTCAGCGCAACCAGAACCGCGTGGTATTCGTGGATGGGGTCCCGACAGGGCCATGCGTTTATGGGGCATAGATGACAGCAGGGAATATTATCGTCGCGCCGACGTCTGGCCCCTGAACCCGCAAGGTGAGCTCTTCGCCGTGGCCATGGTGGAATCGCAACGGGGCGTGGAAAATATTGAGGAAATTCTGCAGGCACCTGTCAGTGCCGTATTTATCGTGCCGGGTGATCTGGCCATTGATCTTGGTCTTGGTCCCAATCCTCCGGAAGGCTATCATCCCGAAGTTCTGGAAGCCTATTCGACCATTATCGAAGCATGCAGTCAGCAGGAGCGGGTTATCTGCGGCCTGGGAGATTCGCGCAGCAGACTGCAGCAGCGCCTTGAAGAAGGCTGGCGTTTTATAGACGCCCTGTAAGAGCAATCAGTGTTCACGTGTAGCGTGGAATTCGATATCCGGCCAGCGTTCTTCGGTCAGACTCAGATTGACCCGGGTTGGTGCCAGATAAGTCAGATAACCACCGCCATCCAGCGCCAGATTGCCTTCGGCCTTGCGTCTGAATTCATCGAGTTTCGCTGAGGATTCACTGCTTACCCAGCGTGCGGTGTATATATTCACTGGCTCATAAACACAGTCCACCTTGTATTCATCCTGCAGGCGGTAAGCCACAACATCAAACTGCAACACACCGACAGCGCCAACGATCAGATCATTATTTGCCAGCGGCATGAATACCTGGGTTGAGCCTTCCTCTGAGAGCTGTTTCAGGCCTTTCTGTAATTGCTTTAGGCGTAGCGGGTCTTTCAGGCGAATACGCTTGTAGAGCTCTGGGGCAAAATGCGGGATACCGGTGAACTGCATGTCTTCACCTATGGTAAAGGTATCACCGATCTGAATGGTGCCATGATTGTGCAGGCCAAGTATGTCTCCGGAAACGGCATGCTCAACCTGTTCCCTTTCCCCGGCTATAAACGTCACGGCATCACTGATGCGGATATCCTTGCCGATTCTGACATGCCTGATTTTCATGCCTCTGTCATAAGCCCCTGAGCAGATACGCAGAAAAGCAATGCGGTCTCGATGTTTGGGGTCCATATTGGCCTGTATCTTGAACACAAATCCGCTGAAGGATTTATCGTAGGCATCAATGGTTTTATTCTCGGTCTCCCGGTTCAGCGGAGCCGGTGCCCACTGCACGAAATCATCCAGCATTTCTTCAACCCCGAAATTGCTCAGTGCCGAACCAAAAAATACCGGCGTCTGCTTCCCTGCCAGACAGGCTTCAAGATCAAACTCATGACTGGCGCCTTTGACCAGTTCAATTTCGGCACGGAAATCCTCGACATACACGCCCAGATAGTCACTGGCTTCCTTGCTGTCGAGCCCCTGAATTTTTTCCACTTGCCTGATTTCACTTTCCTGACCGTGACGGAAACAGTGTATGGTGTCGGTATAAATGTTATAGATACCCTTGAAGGATTTACCCATGCCCAGTGGCCAGTAGATCGGGGCACATTCAATCTTGAGAATGTTCTCAACCTCATCGAGCAGGTCAATCGGGTCCCTGATATCACGGTCCATCTTATTGATAAAGGTAAAAATCGGCGTATCACGCAGCCGGCAGACTTCCATCAGTTTGATGGTGCGTGCTTCCACGCCTTTGGCTCCGTCAATCACCATCAATACCGAATCCACGGCCGTCAGGGTACGGTAGGTATCCTCGGAAAAATCCTCGTGCCCCGGAGTATCAAGTAAATTCACCACCCTTTCGCGGTAAGGAAACTGCATTACCGAGGAGGTCACCGAGATACCCCTTTCCTTTTCCATACTCATCCAGTCCGAGGTCGCATGACGGTCGGATTTTCGACTTTTTACCGTACCGGCTTTCTGAATCACTCTGCCGTACAGCAGCAGCTTCTCGGTAATGGTGGTTTTACCGGCATCGGGGTGTGAAATAATCGCAAAGGTGCGCCGTTTGGCGACTTCGCCTTTTAATTCAGTCATAGTCTGTCCAGAAATTAAGTCAGGAGAAGCGGGATTGGAACCGGGCAGTCATGCTAATGCAGGATATCCTGGCCGCTGGGGGTTTCACTGGAATACATGGGATGTAATACCTGATGGCGCTTCACCATAAGTACATCATGCGGACAGATTTCGATGAACTCGCCATCCACCCGTATAACAATTTCATCCAGTACCACACAAACCACATCGTCATCCTGGGAATCGACAATAATCCCGCGCTTGAAGCCGTTCAGGGTTTTCAGACTGACTTCTGTCCCCAGGTCAAGATTGGCAAAAACCTGCTCAGTGCCGCTGTTTTGTGCCAATACCTGTTCGCCGGATTGCACCAGACCGAAACCTGCTGCAGCGACAATCTGGACAATTTCGATGGTGTCCGGATCGCTCAAATCAACTCGCACACTTTCACCCGAAGGCAACTGTCCGGATCGTTGCTGATTGGAAATCAGCTTCAGAAACAGACTGATGTCTTCTTCGTTCCATTCCAGGGTTTCTTCACTTTCTGCCTGCTCTGCATCACTGGCAAAACTCAGCACATCAGTTTCGATGATGTGCTCCAGACGCTTTTCACCCTGATTGAATGGCACGACCATGGTAACCATGCAAAAGCCGTCACCGCTATCGTCACTAAGGCGCCAGAGAAAGGGAATGTTTTGATTCAGTTCTATCATTCACAACATTCAAAATACGGATTGCACCGAAGAGGAAAGGTGCAACTCAGCCCTGAGTATAGCACCGGAGAATTCCCCAGCTCCATGCCTAATTGAAAAATTTCGCCCGGGACAGGCAGAAAATTTCACAATATTGGAATTCGGCAGAGCACCGATCTTTATAAAATCTTTTTCTCCACAAGTTCTGTGGATAAGTTTGTGAATAAGGTCCGGCAAAACTCTTCCAGTGGCGAAAAACCCTTACTCAAACTTAGAATGGTTAAAAATTAACCAATTATTTTTCTTTTATATTCAGTAAGTTAGATTTAAAGCGCTTTTGGATACGTAAATAGCCTTATATTTACGGGATTTTTAAAAACTGAGCGCGATTTGTGCATAAAAAACCGCACTATATGCAATGTTAATATTAGTTAAAGTTTTAAAAAGCCGGTATTTAAAGGCTATTTCAGGTCAATTACTGGCGGGCTTATTCGGCGACAATACGCAATAACTGCTCGTAATCAGTCAGGCCCATAAAGATTTTTTCGATACCATCCTGTTTCAGGGTTCGCATGCCATCCTTGATGGCCTGATTTTTCAAATCTTCCAGATCGGCTTTCTTGTAAATCATGTTTTGCAGTTCATGGGTGCCGACCAGAAGTTCGTGCACACCGGTTCGACCCCGATAGCCGGTATCACCACATTTTTCACAGCCGACGGCACGCATCAGCTCAACTTCGTCAGTGTTGATTTCCAGCTCCATGAACTGCTCCCGGCCATACTGGTCAATCAGATGGTTGAGTTCTTTTTCATCCGGTTTGTAGGGCTCTTTGCAGTCCGAACAAAGCGTTCGCATCAGACGCTGGGCCAGAACGCCAAGCAAGGCATCGGAAAAGTTGACCGGGTCCAGACCAAGGTCCAGTAGGCGGGTAATGGTTTCCGGAGCAGAGTTGGTATGCAGAGTGGACAAGACCAGGTGACCTGTCAGGGAAGCCTCGATGCCAATATGGGCTGTTTCATGGTCACGCATCTCACCAATCAGGATCACATCCGGGTCAGCACGCAGGAAGGCACGCATGGCCGCGGCAAAGGTAAATCCGATCTTGGGCTGCATCTGCACCTGTTGCAGACCCGGCTGGGTAATCTCCACCGGATCTTCTGCGGTCCAGATTTTGGTTTCCGGCTCGTTGATGTAACCAAGGACGGCATGCAGGGTCGTGGTCTTACCGGAGCCTGTAGGTCCAACTACCAGTAACAGCCCGTGTGGATGCTTTGACAGATGAATGACATTGTCGTAGTTACGTTTGCTCAGGTTCAGTTTTTCCAGCGGTAGCGCACTGCCAGCCGCCAGAAGACGCATTACTGCACTCTCACCATTGACGGTCGGGACCGTGGCGACACGAAGCTCCAGCGTACGACCGCGTATTTTCAGCTTGCATTTACCGTCCTGTGGCAGGCGGCGTTCAGAAATATCCAGCCGGGAAATAACCTTGATACGGGCAATCAGTGCGCTAGTATGTTCCGCCGGCACCTTGAGCAGTTCCCGGCAGATACCATCGACACGGACCCGGACGATTCCGGGATTCTTGTCTTTACTGGGTTCGATATGGATATCCGAACCACCGAGTTTGTCACTTTCAATAATGATCCGGTTTACCAGCTGAATAATGCCGGAGGTTTCAGCAGCACTTTCATCATCGCCATCCTCCTCCTCATCATCGATCTCAATGCCGGTTTCGCCTTCGAGATTCTTGAATACGTCATCGAAGCCCTCAACATCATCCTCCTCCTCAACCGAACCGCCAAGGTACATGAGGATATGTTCAGGCAGACCAACCCGGAAAATATAGTTACGGGCATTGAGAATACCCTGAATTTCCATGATTTTCTGATAGTCACTGGGGTTGCTCAGCAGGATGACAACTTCCTCCTTGCTGCCGGAAACAGGGAGCCAGAGGTTATTACGCAAATAGGAAGAGCCGATATTCTCCATCAGGTCAGTTGGCAGGGTCAGTTCCGAATCATATTTCATGTAGGGAACCCGGTAATAGAGTTCCAGAGACTTGCCAATCTCATCAGCTTCAATCTTGTAGTCTTCCATGAGCATTTTGGTGATAGTACCGCCATAAAGGGAAACACCCTTTTCTATGTCATCCAGGTCTTTGGAGCTTAATTTGCCCTGCTGGACCAGGTAGTCATAAGGACCCTGGGTACTCTGGAATTCCGAGCGAAACTGTTTGGCCAGCAGGTTGGCAAACATGGTGGCATGCTTGAGGTCGTCCTTGGTAAATGGCTCATCTTCCTTGAGGTTTATTAACTGGATAACCCCGAGCAGAATGTCATCCTTGATCGGTACGACCAGCATGGATTTGAAAAACAGGCCCTGCGACTCACTGAACCTTTTGTCCCACTGCAATCGCGGATGGATATCTTCCAGTGACTGGCTGTCATAGACATCCTTGACCAGAATCGGACGCTGGCTCAGTGCGACATAGCCAGCCAGCGAAGTCGGGCTGAAAGGCACCCGAATTTCAATATCCTGCCCTTCATCAGAACCGATGCCCCCCTTGAAACTGGCGACAATTTCCTTGCCGTTATCGACACTCTGATAAATGGTAAACAGCTTGGCATTGAACAGATCAAGGATAGTGCCCTCTATCTGTTTCATGGACTTCTTGAGATTTTTGGAAAACTTCAGGTTTTTATGGATGGTCGCCAGACTGCGGACGAAATTATCCTCAGAAGCCTTATCGGCTTTCTGAGTATCTTCGCCCTCGGCGTTCACATTTTGTTTGTCTGCAGCTACGTTACTTTCCATGGTACATCAGAAGTTTACGTTGTTTTGCTATGCTTTGTGTTAACATTTTGCCTCAATTGTAAGCATATGTCTCGCACTACGCCATGCTTTTAGAAAAACCCGCAGGTATCGTAAAACCCGCTTGCAAATATGCGTGCAGGGTTCTGCTCGCATTTTTTATGACTTTGTTATTTCCGGCAGTGATTTTTGCCCAGGAATACCCGCAACTTACACGGCAACAGCAAAACTGGCTTGCTGAGCAGATATTTAACAATGAATGTGCCCGGCGTATTGAATGCCTGACCAGCTGGAATGCCGGCGAAGATTTCCCTTCACTGGGTATCGGACATTTTATCTGGTATCAGGCTGACCAGACTGAAATATTCGCGGAAAGTTTTCCAGCACTGCTGGAGTTTTTCATGGAAGAGGGTATAAGCGTGCCTGAATGGATTATCGCCGCAGGTTTCAACTCGCCCTGGCAAAGCCGGGCAGAATTTCTGGCAGATTATTCCGGACCACGGCTTTCAGAACTGCGTGAATTACTCGCGGCAACCATGCCCGAGCAGACTGCCTTTATTATTCAGCGATTTGCAGGAGCACTGGATAAAATACTTGAGCTAAACCCGGAAAATGCCGCCCTCATTGAAGAAAATTTTTATGCCGTGGCCAATGCCAGTCCGCCTTACGGGCTTTATGCACTGATTGATTATGTTAATTTCAAAGGGGAAGGCGTGGCTGCTGAAGAACGTTATGCCGGACAGGGTTGGGGGCTGATGCAGGTACTGGAAAAAATGCCGGAAGGTACCGCACCCCTGCAGGCTTTTGTCAGTTCCGCCAGCCTGGTGTTACAGAACAGAGTTGAAAATGCACCGGCAGAGCGTAATGAAACCCGCTGGCTGCCTGGCTGGAACCAGCGTCTTGAGACCTACCTTCCTGCAGAGGAATACTGATGTCCTACGAAAGAAAAAATATCCGTGCCATGAGTGGATATGTCCCCGGAGAGCAACCGGATTCCCCGGACGTCATCAAACTGAATACCAATGAAAACCCTTTTCCGCCGGGACCAGAAGTGCAGGCGGCACTTGCAGAGATTGATGCCGCTGCTTTACGGCGCTACCCACCACCGACCGCGCTCGAGTTACGCCAGACTATTGCTGCCCATCATCAGGTCGACGCTGACAATGTCATTGTCACCAATGGCGGCGATGAGCTTTTACGCCTGGCCATCAGTACTTTTGTTGAAAACAATGAATCAATAGCCGTGCTTGAACCAAGCTATACTCTCTATGAAACCCTTGCCCAGGCTCAGGGCTGTGAATTTCTGCGTTTACAACTGGCGGATGACTGGAGCCTGCCTTCCAATCTGTTTGAACAACTCAACGACAGTGATGCCAAGATGTGTCTGCTGCCCAATCCGCACGCTCCTTCCGGGACTCTGCTCGATGAGTCAAAGCTGACAGAACTGGCTTCAGCCTTTAAGGGTATTCTGCTGATTGACGAAGCCTATGTGGACTTTGTCGATCCGGCACGCAAACATTCCTGTGTCAGCATGATCTTTCAGTTCAATAATGTACTCTTGCTTAGGACCTTCAGTAAGGGCTACTCCCTGGCCGGTTTGCGAATTGCTTACGGGATCGGTTCCGATGATCTTATCAACCCCATGCAGTACAAAACCAAGGACAGCTACAATACCGACTTTATTGCCCAGAAACTGGCTCGGGCAGCATTGCTTGACCAGAAATATGCCCAGCAATCCTGGGCCTTTGTCAGAGAACAGCGTAAGCTGTTACAAGTGGAGCTGGAAAAGCTGGGATTCAGCTGCCCTGAAAGTCAGGCAAACTTTTTACTTTTCACCGTACCGGAACAGCAATCGGCGGAAGAAATTTATCAGTTTCTGAAACAGCAGAAAATACTGGTGCGCTTCTTTAAACAGCCCGGCCTGGATAACAAATTACGAATTTCAATTGGCAGCGAAACAGAAAACCAGAGCCTGATATCAGCTCTAAAACTTTTTTTAACCGACTAGACCCTGGATTTGTTTAAAAGAAAAAACAAAATGAACCGCAAAACCCGGAATACCATTTCCGGTGTGCTGGTTGGTCTGGCATCACTGTTTGCCGTGTCTGTTTTTCTGGAAATTCCGCAAAATCAGATAAACAGCTTTTTATTATCAACTGTCCTGTTTTTTTTCTTTATCCTCATTCTGGCCAGCCTGACAATTCTGCTTTTCAAATTGCTGGGTCGCGCCGGAAAAAAGATCAGTGAAAAAGTGCACGATAAGCAACACGATCAGGACAATAAAGACAGTGAATAAAGACAGGCATCCTCCCTGCCCTCTTTGCTGCCTTCCACTCCCTGATAATAATTTTTCCGGATTCCGGTTTTCACAAAGCCCAGCTTTTCATAAAGCCTGATGGCGACATGGTTGGATGCCCTGACTTCCAGAAAAAAACTATGGGTGTCGGTTTTACCGGCGGCTTCAATCAACTCCTGCAAAAATAAATAACCCAGCCCCCTGCCCTGCTGTGATCGCTCAACTGCAATGTTCAGCAACTGGCATTCATCCAGGACCGTCAGAAAAACAGCATAAGCCAGTATCTGTCCGCTGTCTTTGTCACACAAAAGGTAGGAAGAATTATTTTCGGCCTGCAGGGAGTCACGTATTTGCCTGGCATTCCATGAATATTCACTGGCATCCCTGAGCAGTTGTGTTACCGCATCAAGCTCCGCTTCCTGCATTTGCCGAATCTCATATTCCGGCATACTAGTACTCCTTCAAGATGATATTGCCTGAGGAATACGCCCTAGTCACCGGAAGCCAGTTTTCTGAGCACCTGCCAGGTTTCACGCTTCAGAGCCGGCATCTTGAGCATTTCATCAAGACTGCGGCATATATGCAGATCACTGTCCACAGCAGCGCTGACAAGCTCGGTGATGCTGCTTCCCATAAACAGGAATTGCGTGATCTTATGATCTTCCTGTAGCTGCGCCAGATAGGTAAACAGGGCAGCCTGGGCTGCTGCTGCGCTCTTGTCCAGATGTGCTGCTTCAGAGAAGGGCCAGCGAAACACCTTGATGGAAAAATCCAGATCCTGTTCCGGAATCTTCAGGGCACGACAGATATTGATAAACAGCTTGCGCTGGGCCGGATTCAGGCTGTTCCTGTCTCCGGTATGCGGCAGCAGTATCATCACCAGTATGGATGCGGAAACGCGAATAAAGGCCAGTTGAAATCTAGCCTCTGCAATAGGCTGTGTTGATCTGGCGGAAAGCCCGGCTTTGTCATCATCACTTTTGCTTTGCTTTTTGTCCTGCAGTGCTGCACGGGTCTGCACTAGTGACGGTGCTTTCTCATCCCTGCTTGCCGGCTTCACCTGAGCTTCGCTTTCCGGCGTCAGCATCACAGTCGACAGGGGTGCACCTGCCAGCTTTTTACGCGGATAATAACTTTGAATACCCAGGGTATGCAGGTATTCCTGTCTTAAAATTTCATTCATTTGCTGAGCTTTTTTTATACTGCAGTGGTGTACTTGTATTGCACAAGCACTGGACGCCATAATGCCTCAAGCACTGATGTTCGACAAGCCCGGGTTCCCAATCAGGCATGACCAGAAAAATTATTCACTGTGACTGCGACTGCTTCTTTGCCGCAATCGAAATTCGCGATGATCCTTCATTACGGGGCCTGCCGGTTGCCGTTGGTGGTGATCCAGGCAAACGAGGCGTAATTGCTACCTGCAACTATGAAGCCCGCAAATATGGCGTACATTCAGCCATGGCCTCAGCCACAGCCCGACGGCAGTGTCCTGATTTAATTATCATTCCCCCCAGCAAGGACAAATATCGCGAGGCTTCAAAACAGATGCATGCCATTTTCAGGGACTACACCTCGCTTATTGAGCCACTGTCGCTGGATGAGGCTTTCCTCGATGTCAGCCACAGCGAGTCCTGCCAGGGCAGTGCCACACTTATTGCCAGGGAAATCAGGCAGCGGGTAAGAAATGAAATGCAGATTACCCTTTCTGCAGGCATTGCACCCAACAAGTTCCTGGCCAAGATTGCCAGTGACTGGAACAAACCGGATGGGCAGCATGTCGTGACGCCGGATCTGGTTGACGAATTTATTGCCGGTTTACCGGTGAGAAAAATATATGGCGTCGGCAAAGTGACTGCTGAGAAAATGCAGCGTCTGGGCATTGAACGTTGTGCCGACCTGCAGGCCCTGAGCAAAAGTGAGCTGGTACAGGATTTCGGCAGTTTTGGCGAACGTCTGTACCAGCTTTGCCGGGGCATTGATGAACGCCCGGTGGTAAGCTCTCATCCACGAAAATCGGTCAGTGTTGAACAGACCTACGAGAAGGACCTGCCCAGCGTCGAACACTGCCTGGCCGAATTACCGGTGCTTTGTGAAAAATTACAGGAACGCATCAACCGCGTCAGTGAAGAAATCAGTATTGCCAAACTCTTTGTTAAACTTAAGTTTAATGATTTTATTGCCACCACCGTTGAACAAACAGCACAGGAAATGGATATGTATTTATTACAGCAACTGTGTGAAACGGGATTCAGGCGTGGCAATAAACCGGTCAGATTACTGGGCATCGGCATTCGGGTAAGGGAAGCGCTGGACTTTTATCAGCTCTCGCTGGAATTTGATGAGCAAAGTGAAACCAGTCTTGGTATGAGCAGGGCCTGAAATGTCACGATACCGACCACCACCCTTACCGATATCAAACTATATAACCCCGGAAGGCGAACAGGCGCTCAGCCAGGAACTGGAGCAGCTCTGGCGTGTGGAGCGTCCTGAAGTAACCCGTCAGGTTTCCGATGCTGCCGCGCTGGGTGACCGCTCGGAAAATGCCGAGTACATTTATGGCAAAAAGCGTCTGCGTGAAATTGACCGGCGGGTGCGTTATCTGCGCAAGCGCCTGGAAGCAGTCAAGGTGGTTGATGAGCTGCCTGCCAATCAGGACAAAGTGTATTTCGGCGCCTGGGTCGAATTAATTGATGAAGAAGAGCAGTTATTGAAAATCAGGCTGGTCGGGCCGGATGAAATCAATCCGGCCCTGAACCACATCAGCATAGATTCTCCCCTGGGTAAAACCCTGCTCGGCAAGGCACTGGATACTGAATTCGACTTTCACAGCCCTTCCGGCAAAAAACGTTACTGCATAGATAAAATTGAATACCGCAAAGCCTGACAATAACAGAGACATCCTGCATGTCACCCTGATCGGTTATAAAAAAGTGCTGGGTACCAGTATTACCATCCCCATGGAAATGCTTAATGCAGCCGACCTGATCGCCCGTATCCATCATCCGAAAAAGCAGCGTCTGAAATTACAGGTAGTCAGCCTCGATAAAACTGATATTCAGTTAAATGCCGGGCTGCAGATTCGTTGTGATCTTACACTCGAAGATATAGACCAGACCGATATGCTGATCCTGCCGGCCATGTGGGGCAACCCGTTGGGTGTGGTGAAAAAGTATCCTGAATTTCTCGACTGGTTACGCAAGACTGCAGCAAACAAGCCCATGATCTGTGCTGTCGGTACCGGTTCATATTTTCTCGCTGAAGCCGGTCTGCTTGACGGTCTGGTTGCTACCACGCACTGGTATTACTTTGACCAATTCGAATCCCAGTATCCGAAGGTTCAACTGAAGCGCGAGCGCTTTATTACCAAGTCCGGCAGGATTTACTGCACCGGTTCCGTCAACTCGGTGCGTGATGTCATGTTGCATATTATCGAGCAGCACTACGATGAGCAGGTCGCCAATCAGGTATCAAGTCATTTTACTCATGAGCTGAAACTTTCCTATACCACCAGCTTTCTGAATATACCCGGCCAGAATTTTCACGATGACGAAAGTATTATTAACATCCAGGAGCGCATGCATCAGCTTTTCAATACTGAAATCAACATGCAGTCACTCACGGATGAATTTGATCTGACTCAGCGTTCCCTGAATCGGCGCTTTAAAAAAGCCACCGGATTGAGCCCGCTGCAATATCTGCAACAGATCCGGCTGGACAAGGCGAAAGAGTTATTAAAAACCACCAACCTCAATGTCTCTGAAGTCGCTGACAGTGTCGGTTATACAGATGCAGCCTACTTTTCTGCCCTGTTCAAACGTAAAGTTTCCCTCTCACCGGGCGAGTATCGTCGCCTGGTGAGAAAGAAAATTTTCAAACTGGATATTTAGGGAGTCTCAGATGCAGCTTCGTCTGCTACTGTCATTGTTTCAAGAGGCTTGGGACGCGAGCGGTCCTGATGTCTGCGCTTTGCATAGATACTTTTTATCTGTCTTTCCAGCGCATTAAAGGCATCACGAATAGCTATATAAATATCTTCGTGTGAATGGTTATCATGCTGGTCATTATTCACGAGTATGTCGTGATTGGGGATGATTGCTTCAACACCAACATGAAAAACTTTGCCTTTGTGGTGATGATTGTGAGGGGACTCTAGTGTAACTCGTAGACTCTGGATTTCATCACTGTAACGTTCCAGTTTATCCAGTCTTTTCTGTACCGCATCGGCTACTGCCTGGGAATGATCTATACCGCGGAAAACTACTTTTGTGTCACTTACCATAAGTAAAACTCCTCGTACATTTCTATTAAGAAGTAAATATTTGCAGATTATTGGTTATTTTTGTGCGAGTTGGCCTCCTCTACTGTCTACTTTTTTAAGGCTGTCTTTGCTGTTTCCTGGCTACTTGGTTCCGCAGCTAAAACCGCGTCCACAGCCACAACATTTCAGTCCCTTGTATTTTCCCGAAGGGTACCGATAGATACTACTCCTTTGAGTCACTCTGTCAAAGATAATCGGGACAATTATTGATGCAGCTTAAATGCCATTCAGCAAGCAGTTGAATTATCGAATTATTTGCCCTGATAGCACCAGTGCCAGGGCTCATAGAGAAAGCCCTGGGGATTATTTCTCGGAAAAGAGAGATAAAAACAGAAGTCAGCCGCGTGCTGCATCAGCCAGGCAAAGGCCGGCGTATGTTCAAAACTCTCTTCCAGGCATTCCGCACCAGGACAGGTCAGGTCCAGAGCCCTGCCCGTATGATGTTCACTGAAACCCGGCGCTGCATTTACCCGCAAAATCTCTTCAATCCGCTGTCCTGATGACAGTTTTTTCTCAAACAGTTTCTGTTGATATTCGATACTGCGGTAGGCCGACACGGGCTGTAATTCAATACCTTCATCCTGTGCCGCTGCACACATGGCCTTCCAGCTTTGCAGCGTTTGTGCGTCCATATACAGTTCGCGCTCAAAGATATCCTTGCCCGCTGCCTGCAGGTCTGTGCATTCCTCCTGTACGGGCAGCTTACGCCTTGTGGCGTAATCCTCAGGAATCCCCAGCAGGAGATGAATCGCGCTGATCTTTTCTTCGTATGTACGGCTCAAGAATGATCCCCATGGTTCATGTCAGTGGCTCCGGCTCAGTGTAGCAAATTCCCGAAAGCGCATGGCTGTGATATATAATCCCGGTTTTTGTCTTTTTTATTATGTAAAATGTCTATTTTATACAAGCAATAGCCGGTAAAAGTTCGTATAGTGCATTTTAAGTTTCTGTTTTATCAAGCGGTTTTCAAGTGTCCCATCTTCCAGTCATAGTCGGTTTTGGCGGTATTAATGCCGCCGGCAGAGCGTCCGGTCATTACGCCTACCGGCGTCTGATTATCGACAAGCTGAATGAGGCCGATGCCGATCAGACCCTGTTGAACCTGGCTGTGCTGATGGGCCTGATCAGACATGAAGACGGACGCTGGAAAGATGCCCGCAATGAAACTGTCGATCTCAATGAATTCCTGACCTTTCATCGGGAACTGATTCTGAACAGCACATTGATCCGCAAACTCGAAAGCAATCTGTTTGATAATGCCAATCTCTATCAGCATTGCAGTACCTCACTGGCACCGGATGAAGGAGACCTTCTCACTTTCAGGGTCCAGACCCGTAAGCTGCCCGGCCATATACCCCCGAACTGGAAAGTCGAGGCACTGGATAATCGTTTCAGCCGGGTAGAAATAAGCGGCTCTCTGGAAACCATGCTGCCGGACAATTATCAGGGCAGTGTCAATTGTGCCGGTCAACTGCCCAGTGGCTTTGACCCGGCATCGCTGTACCAGTCACGAAACCATCCGCGCAGTCTGCAAATGACGGTGTTTGGCGCTTCCGATGCCCTGCTTTCGCTGGGCATAGACTGGGAAGATGTTAAAGCCCGTGTCCCGGCCGACAAGATTGGTGTTTATGCCGGTTCTGCCATGAGCCAGCTGGACTATAACGGCAACGGCGGCATGTTGCAGTCACGCTTGCTGGGTAAACGCGTCACCTCCAAACAGTTACCGTTGGGACTGGCAGAGATGCCGGCTGACTTTATCAATGCCTATATACTCGGCAGTACCGGTAAAACCGGCTGTACCCTCGGCGCATGTGCTTCATTTCACTACAGCCTCAGTCAGGCCGTGCAGGATATCCGCAGTGGTTCCCATCGGGTTGCGCTCGTGGGCAACAGTGAAGCCCCCCTGGTTCCGGAAGTCTTTGAAGGCTACAGCGCAATGGGGGCTCTGGCCGATGACGAAAAACTCAGGCAACTGGACAGGCTTGCCGAACCTGACTACCGTCGCGCCTGTCGCCCCTTTGCCAATAATGCCGGTTTCACCCTGGCTGAATCGGCCCAGTTT
This sequence comes from Gammaproteobacteria bacterium UBA5109, assembly GCA_002414385.1. GTDB lineage: Bacteria > Pseudomonadota > Gammaproteobacteria > Pseudomonadales > Pseudohongiellaceae > UBA5109. The sequence continues at coordinate 166,115 of DHZH01000001.1, read as the reverse complement.
GTGATTCTGTTTGATGATGAACTGGCGCTGGAGCTGGGTGCCAGCATTCATGGTGCCGTCAATGATGTATTCATCAATGCTGACGGTTATAAAAAGTCCATTGCCAGCCCAGGCGTCGGCAACTATGTCACCGTTGCCAAAGCCACTGCCGCAACCAGGGCCGTAATCGGTGAAGAGCGTTTACGCCACAATACTTTTGTACAGGCGCATGGTACCGGCACACCACAGAATCGTGTCACTGAATCCGCCATTTTTGATCAGGTCGCAGCGCATTTTGGCATTGAAGACTGGCCGGTTACTGCACTCAAGTCTTACTTTGGTCATTCCATTGCCTGTGCCGGTGCCGATCAGCTCAATTCCAGTCTTGGTATCTGGAAGTACGGTGTGATTCCGGGCATTGTCACCACTGAGCAGCTCGCCGAGGACGTACACCAGCAACACCTGGATTTTCTGCTGCAGCATCGGGAGATCGGCACTGATGATATTGATGCCATCATCATCAATGCCAAGGGCTTCGGTGGCAATAATGCCACAGCCTCGATACTGTCACCGAAGATAGCTCTCGACATGATGCAACATAAACATGGCAGTGAGGCACTGAGCCAATACCGTCAACGTAATGAAAAAGTGACTTCGCTCAGTCAGGAATATGAAGATGCCTGCAATCGCAGCCAGGTGCCGCCAATTTATAAATTTGATCATCACGTCAAGGGCGATCAGGATCTCAGTTTTAGTCAAACCGGCCTGAAAATTTCCGGTGATCAATGTGAAATAAGCCTTGAACTTACTAATCCCTACCAGGATATGTGCAAATAACAGGACCTCAGTATGATTAACAAAAGCATCGACACTTCAGCCAGTATCAGTGACATCATTGCCGAGCGCTGGAGTGGTGTGTCATTTGACCCGGAACGCAATGTCAGCGATGAAGATCTGCAGTCAGTGCTGGAGGCAGCACGCTGGGCACCATCGTGTTTTGGCGACCAGCCCTGGCGCTATATCGTCTCCAATAAAGCCACGCATGCGCAAGGCTGGCAACTTATCTTTGATTCCCTGGTGGAAAAAAACCAGGCCTGGTGCCAGCACGTACCGGTACTGATTGCAGCCTGCCATGATACTCAATTCACCATGAACGATAATCCGAACAAATACGGCGCCTATGATACCGGTGCTGCGTCTGTTTCTCTTTGCCTGCAGGCCCGTGCTCTGGGTTTAATGACCCATCAGATGGCCGGTTTTTCTGCTGAGCTCATCCGGGAAAAATTCAGCATTCCGCCACGCTTTGAACCCATTGCCATTATTGCGCTGGGTTACCAGATTGCCGAAGATGAGATTCCCGAACAGTTTAAAGAAAGAGAGCTGGCGCCTAGAAAAAGAAACGCACTGAACGATAACTTTTTCCTCGGCGCCTGGAAGGAGTAAACCGACTCAGCTTACTTCTACCGGCTCGGCTTCCTGAATTTTAACTTTCCATTCAGCCGGACCGGTTTCATGTACGGAAGTCCCGTTGATATCGACGGCAACCGTTACTGGCATGTCTTCCACTTCAAACTCATGTATCGCTTCCATACCCAGATCTTCAAAGGCGACAACCCGTGATTTGCGGATCGCCTTGGACACCAGATAGGCAGCTCCACCGACTGCCATGAGATAGACTGCCTTGTGCTTCCTGATGGCATCAATACCAGCCGGGCCGCGTTCGGCCTTGCCAATCATGCCCATCAGACCGGAATGCTCCAGCATCTGATCGGTAAACTTGTCCATGCGGGTTGCGGTAGTCGGCCCGGCCGGACCCACCACCTCATCACGCACCGGGTCAACCGGCCCGACGTAATAAATAAACTTGTCTTTAAGATCAACACCATCCGGCAGGGCTTCGCCCTTGTTGTACATATCGACCAGGCGCTTATGTGCCGCATCCCGGCCGGTAAGCATTCTGCCGCTGAGCAACAGGGTGTCACCGGGTTTCCAGCCGGCAATATCTTCCCGGGTAACAGTTTCCAGGTTGACGCGCCGTGCACTTGGCGATGCCTGCCAGGTGACCTGCGGCCAGTCTTCCAGTTTCGGCGGCACAAGGTCTGCCGGTCCGGAACCATCAAGAGTAAAATGAATATGCCGCGTCGCTGCACAGTTTGGAATCATGGCAACTGGTTTGGATGCAGCATGGGTGGGGAAATCCATGATTTTGACATCAACAACAGTCGTCAGACCGCCTATCCCCTGCGCTCCGATCCCGAGCCGGTTTACTTTTTCCATCAGTTCCAGGCGTAATTCTTCCACCGCGTTTTGCGGACCACGCGCTCGCAGCTCATCGATATCAACCGGATCCATCAGCGATTCCTTGGCCATGACCACGGCTTTTTCTGCAGTACCACCGATTCCGATACCCAGCATGCCCGGCGGACACCAGCCCCCTCCCATGGTAGGAACCGTTTGCAGAACCCAGTCAACGATACTGTCACTGGGATTCAGCATGGCCAGTTTTGATTTGTTTTCCGAGCCACCGCCTTTGGCAGCCAGCTTGAATTCAAGCTTGTCACCCGGCACGATGCGGTAATGGATGTTGGCCGGGGTATTATCTCTGGTGTTTTTCCTGGCACCGGCTGGATCTGAGACAATTGAAGCACGCAATACATTGTCCGGATGGGTATAGGCCTGTCGCACACCTTCATTGATCATTTCTTCCAGACCCATACTGGCATCCCACTGCACATCCATCCCGACATAAACAAATATGGCCACCACGCCGGTATCCTGACAGATTGGTCGCCTGCCTTCTGCACACATCCGCGAGTTGGTCAGAATCTGCGCCATGGCATCTTTGGCGGCAGGCGATTCTTCCCGTTCATAGGCTCGATAGACGGCCTGTATATAATCCATCGGATGATAGTAGGATATGTATTGCAAGGCATCGGCAACGCTTTGAATCACATCCTGTTGGCGAATTACAGTCATGATGTTTCCCCGGTCGTGGTCAATAATGATGAAAAAATAACGCGCAATTCTAGCATGGATCAGCATGATTGGGGCCTGACAGCCATGTACTGGAACTAATCAGCAAGCAAAAAAAAGGCGATTATATACATCGCAAACCTCACCTTAAATTGTGCTATATTTTTGCCTCTACTTACCAACAGCAAGGAGCAAGTTATGGCAGATCAAACAGTTAAATTGCAAGATACCGGCGCAGCAAAAGTTGCTTTTGATTTAATGCACCTCATTGCCAGCTATGAAAAGAAACCAGATCACGAAAGAACAAGAGAATACTGGCTTACTTTGTATGAGGCTTGTCGCATTGAGACAAGATAAATCTCACTAGCTTTCCCGCTTCCTCAGCAGCAGCATCCGCTCGCTGCTGAGGATTGGCAATGTACAATATCTCTAAGATTCTAAGTTTTAGTTCTGATTCACTCATATTTACCTCATAAAAAAACCCGCTTATTTAGCGGGTTTCTTTTGTTTTTTGGTAGACTTGTCTTTTGGTGGTGGAGGAGTATTTAGCATCCGCCTTAATATTTCATCTGGGTCTGGCTTTTTATCGTTATCTGACTTATTCACAAAAGGAACCTCGTTGAATGCGTCGCCATATATTTGCTGATGAGTCAGGCTGCCTAACTTTTAAAAACAGCCCACACGTCACGAAGCACTTCATATTATGCAGTATTGTAACAGACTCCCCCAATATAGGAGATGAGCTTCTAGCCCTCCGCCGTGAACTTGCATGGGAAGGACTTCCTGTCGAAGTGTTTCATGCAACTACTGACAAGCAAGCTGTTAGAGACAGGGTCTTTGACCTTCTTGCTGGTCTGGATTTTCGCATAGATGCCACTATCCTAGAGAAATGCAAGGCAAGGCAGCATATAACAGCGCGAGAAACACTATTCTATAAGTATGCTTGGTATTACCACTTCAAACATGTAGGCCCGCAACTGGTAACCAAGAAAGATGAGCTTCACTTAACTGCTGCATCAATTGGAACCAAAAAGAAACAAGCAGCCTTTAATGATGCTGTTAACGATGTCGCCAGGCAGGTTCTGGGCAACATCCCTCATAGGTCTTCATTCTGGCTTGCGGCCTCAGACCCATGCCTACAAATAGCAGACTACTGCGCATGGGCGTTACGCAGGAAATGGGAAAATGGAGACGAAAGGTCTTACGTTCTTATCCAAGACAAACTTCATACTGAGTTTGAGCTTTGGGCAGCAAGTAAGGAAAAATATTACTAGGAATAGGTGGGTGAGCTACCTTCTAAACTATCCGAGCAATCCCTAAAATTTTGGGCTTGAGGCGGAGGATAGGGCATCTCCCGACTGCTCAGAAAGGCTCCCAGAGCCTTTGTCGTAAAGGGGCAGGTCACCCGAAATCGTCTACAACTATAAACTAAATGTTTGTAAATTTCCATTATTTAGGCTTGCGCTTGGACAGGCCCCTTATAGGTTAGACGCTTACCCTGAATGCCTTTAAGTATCATATTGGCTCGTTCAGGGTCGTCATAACCAAGTTTCTCCCTATAGTTATAACGGAAATCAAATTCCACAAGATAGCGCTGTAAATGCTCTTTGGAGCAATGCTGGTAAACGCCATTCATGCCGCGCTTAAAGATTGAGAAAAAGCCCTCAATCATATTCGTATTTACATCACCGCGACAAAACTCATACTTACTATGAGAAACATAATCATGCTTGGCAAACATGGCTGGTTTAGCCATTGTGTACTGTGCAGCTTCGTCAGTGTAAACCTGAGTCGCTTTATCAATTTGCTCATCAAGAATCGGGCGAAGCGTATTAGCGTTTACAGCAGGAACATGACGCGATCTGACTTTACCTTCACGTTCAACCAGCGAAAGCACTTTGTATTTGTGATGATAGCCGCGACCTTTCTTAGTTCGCTTCGGTTTGATTGTTTTGTCTCTACCGAAAAAGGTTTCATCAACCTCTACAGTTTTACCCTCACCACCCATAGGGCCAGAAGTATCTTCCTTCATAGCTTCGCGGATGCGATGAGACATAAACCAAGCTGTTTTGTACGTCACGCCCAACGTTCTTTCCAACTGTTTTGCCGAAATACCCTTCTTGCTTGATGCCATCAAGTAGGTAGCCATCAGCCACTTGTTCAGGGGAACGCGAGAATTTTCGAACACAGTACCCACAGTCACGGTGTATTGTTTACGGCATGATTTGCACTTATACAAACCCTTACGGCCACCTGAGATAGCATAGGCTCCAGAGTCGCCACAATGCGGGCAAACTGGATTGCCATTCCATCTAAGTTCTTCCAGATATTCTCTGGCTTTGTCGGCACTTTGAAAGTGGGGTTTAGTTAAATCACACATAATCTTTTCCTCGAATATGTGTATATCCTACTAAATCACTTTGGGTTTGTAAAGTATATAATCGCCAAAAAAAAGCCCCGCCGAAGCAGGGCTTTTCCATGAGACTTTATATCTGACAGATCAGTCAGCAGCGAAGCAATAGAACAGTCCGTCGCCGCCGGTATTGATCAGGGCCTGCTGGCTGCAGCCGGCAGAGTTATGTGCGGAACCCCAGGCAGCATAATCATGATGACCGACACGGGCTTTAGCGCCGCCGGTATCACTGTTGCTGGTCCAGTTATTACAGGTCATATCTTCACCGGCCGGATAAGCAGTGCCATCAGGCTGTGAACCAGTAAGAATATCGTGGCGGTTCGGTGAATAACCACTGCCGGGAATAATATTGCCATTCTGATCCAGTGCAGTCAGCAAGGAAATGCGATGCCCCATGCTGTGCAGATCATCAACATTCATGGCGATGCGATTACCTCCGGCACCAAACCATGGACCTGAACCGATACGGTCGCGAGCGTTAACGGCATTGGGACCCTGTGTGCTCAGGTAGGCACGCCAGGTGCGATTGCCGGCACCAGCTGCTTCTGCCCGGGCCTGACAGATGGCATCGGCACCAGCCAGACCACCCAGATTGGCACCATTACCGGAACCGGTACTGGTAATAAAGAAAGACATCGGGCCAGTTGGTGGTTGCGCCTGGGCAAGACCTGCTGCAAACACTGCTAACAGAGCGACTACGGCATTACGGAAGTTTTTTCGGATGGACATATCCTTTATCTCCTTCTTATCATTATCTGATTGATTGTAATTATGGAAGCCCCGAATATATTGCAAGCCAGAGCTAATTGCACGAGTAATCATTAAAATCAAATTTCTTCCACGATTCATACAATGGCTGCATCTGTCACTTGCGAACTTATTTTAATGCTTCATAATTTCTGCTTTGCGTCATGCCGAGCGATTTGTGCTTAATATACTCGATAACAAAGGCCTGCACCCTGAACTGACACACAATGTCGCCCGCAATAACAATATTGCGGTTTTTGCCACCATCTGCGGCATTATTTTTATTTTCCAGATTTTATTTTCCACCGTGCCCCTCTCAATCCTGGGTACCTGGGTCTGCCTGATGATTATTCTTTCGCTGTTCCGTCTGTTCATGGGTTACAAACTGTTGCGCTTTAAAAATGCCAACAGGGAATGGCAGCATTCAACCCTGATGTTTATTATCAGTACCAGCTTGGTTGGTCTCGGTCTGGGTATTTCAGCAGTACTGGCAGAATATTACAGCACCGTCCAGGAACAATTATTTATTTTTGCATTGATGATTGGCTTTTCCGGCGGGGCTGTGGCGACTCTAAGCCCCGTTTTGCCAGCCTATATTACTCATGTCTTTGGCATTATGATTCCACAGGTACTGGCCCTGTTTCTGGCCAGGGATGACTCCAGTCTGTTTGATTCTGAAGATCTGGAACGCCTGATCGGCATCCTCGGGGTCTTGTACATGATTGTCATTATTCGTGCTGGCATGATCTTACATAAAACATTCCTCGACAGTGTCACCCTGAAAAATGATCTGGCTACCGCCCGGGATCTGGCAGAAGCCGCCAATCAGGCCAAATCTAAATTTATATCCAGTGTTTCGCATGAATTGCGAACGCCCATGCATGCCATTATGGGTTACAGTCAGCTGTTTGAAATTGATGATGAGCTGGATGAAGAAAAGAAGGAATATTCCAGACAGATCATGCTGGCAGGAAATCATCTGCTTACCCTGATAGACCAGATTCTGGAAATCTCCAAAATTGAAGCGGGCAAACTGAAACTCAATATTGCCGAAGTGAACCTCAATGAATTACTGCGCGAATGTGAGCGCCTTATGCAAACCCTGGCAACCAAGCACCAGGTATTACTGACACTTAATGAACCGAATCAAGAAATAAGTTTCCCCAGCGATCGCCTGCGCCTGAAACAGGTGATGCTTAATCTGATTTCCAATGCCATCAAATACAATAAAACCGGCGGCACTGTCGATATCAGTGTCGAGTCTCTGTCCAATAGAATGATTAAAATTAACATCATGGATACCGGACATGGCATTCCGCAGGATATGCAGTCTGAAGTTTTTGTATCCTTTAACCGGCTGGGTAGAGAGTCCGGAGAACAGGAAGGCACCGGCATCGGCCTCGTCATATCCCAGGAACTGCTGGCATCCATGGGTGGAATCATTAAATTCAAATCTGAAGAAAACGTCGGCAGCCATTTCTGGATAGAACTGGATTCAAGCTTCTTTGATGAAGCAGAAAAAAATTAAAGGTAGGATGAGACACCGGTATGCTTCCGCACAAATTGAATTTCAGGCTTTAACAGCATGGCAAAAAAAACAGTACTGATATATATCGTCGAAGACAGTGTGCCGAGTGCCATGCTTTATAAAAGCTATGTTGAGACACTTGGTTACAAGGCAAAAGTCTTTCATACCGGTATGGATGCTATTGCTGCACTTAATGATGAAGTCCCGCAAATACTGATTCAGGATATCCAGTTGCCGGATATCAATGGCCTGGAAATTGTCCGCGAAGTTACCGAAGCCGAACTGCCCACCAAGACTATCGTTATTACTTCCAATACCGAACTGGATTATGCAGTTGAGGCCACCAAAAGTGGTGCCTTTGATTTTATTGAAAAGCCCTTTACCCGGGATCGCCTGCTGGTCACCGTCGCCAATGCCCTGAAACAGACCGAGCTCATGGACCAGGTTCAGGTATTCAGTGATGCCCTGGGCAAGGATTCCTACTATGATTTTATCGGCAGCTCACCGGCCATGCAGGTGGTCTACAAAATTATCGACAATGTTGCCAGAAGCAAGGCCAGTGTGTTCATCACCGGTGAAAGTGGTACCGGCAAGGAGCTCTGTGCTTCAGCCATCCATCAGGCCAGTCCACGCTCCAAAAGCAATTTTGTTCCGGTCAATTGTGCGGCCATTCCCAAAGATTTATTTGAATCGGAAATATTCGGTCATGTGAAAGGCGCCTTCAGTGGTGCAACTGCAGACCGTCAGGGAGCGGCTGAAATGGCTGATGGCGGGACTCTGTTTCTCGATGAAATCGGTGAAATGGATATGAATCTGCAGGCCAAGTTACTGCGTCTGATTCAAAGCGGCACCCTGCAACGTGTCGGTAGCAGTACATTGCAAAAGGTCGATGTGCGTTTTGTCTGTGCCACCAACCGGGATCCTGTGCTCGAAGTGGCCGAAGGCCGATTTCGGGAAGACCTGTATTACCGGCTCAATGTGGTTCCAATAGATTTGCCGCCACTGCGGGCCCGTGACAATGATGTACTGGATATTGCAGTTTTCCTGTTGAGGAAATTTTCCCGGGAAATGAACAAGGGCTTTACCGGCTTTGCCCCGGAAGTGGAAAAGCGCCTGCTGGAATATGAATGGCCCGGCAATGTCAGGGAATTACAGAATGTCATTGAAAACACGGTCATCATGAATGACGGCGAACTGGTCAGTGAAGTCATGCTGCCGGAGTCTTTCAATAAATTTTCCAGCCGTGCACCGGCATCTGTAAATACTGCCGCAAGTACTGCTTATGCATCCAGCCCCACCAGTCCTGCCCCGGTTGATACAAGTAAATTACCTGCTACGGATGAAGAAGATATTCAACCACTCTGGCAAAGCGAAAAACAGACCATTGAACAGGCCATCAAAATTTGTCAGGGCAATATTCCCGTTGCCGCTGCCAGACTTGGAGTAAGTCCTTCGACCATTTACCGTAAACTGAAAAGCTGGGAAGACAACTAATTCCGGAATCTGTATATGACGCTGGTAGACGAGAAAATCATTGCCCAACTGGTCAGGGATATCGGCGTGGACAATACCCGTATTTTTATTGCAGCACTGGATGATGAGTTCATCTCGCGCTGTAACAATATAAAACAGGCCTGTAAAAAGAAATCTCTTGATACCCTGATGCGCGAAGCCCATGCCTTCAAGGGCGCCGCCCTCACCTATGGCGCTGCACCGCTGGGCGCCCTGCTTTATGAACTCGAAAGCAAAGCCAGAGATGGAAAGCAGGAAGCCTTTGCTCTGGCAGAGAAAGTCCTTAGCAGCAGTGAACAGACCCTGGCCGCCTATCGTGAGCTGGATTTCGATCAATATAGTAATTAGCTGCGAACAGACCAGTCGCATATTGCAAATCAACTTGCGATATTATTCGCATATTGCAAAGCAATTTGCGAATTGACCAGGCCAGCCAGGCTTTATTTTTGCCGGGTTTCCACATGATTAAAATTTATATACCCTTATTTATCAGTCACTTATATTTATATTAAGCGATTATATGAAAAACTGGCACGCACCTTGAAATAGACAGGGTAAGCAAGATTTTTTTTAACCCTGACATTTGAAAGACATTTTAAGGAGCAAGACCATGAAAACACGTAAAACTATCTTAACAGCACTTATCGCCGGCCTGATCGGATCAAGCGCAGCTTTAGCTTCAACTGACGGTAGCCTGGGTTCAACCAGCACTGGTCAGATTGATCTGGACCTTGAAGTTCTGGACAGTGTAGAAATCAACGAACTGGACGATATTGATTTCGGTCAGTATGGTGGCGGCGACAGCGGTGACATCAACGACGGCGACGCTTACTGTGTCTACGTTAACGGTGGCGGTGACTACAACATCACTCCGACTTCCAGTAATGGCGAATTCAAACTGGTCGGTGATTCTTCTGCTGATGAAATTGCCTATACTGTAAAATTTGCCGGTGCAGCAACTGGTGCCTCTTCTGAAAGCGCCGTTGCCTACAACTCACCGTCAGCGACTTTCCAGGGCAGCAGCGCCAGAGACTGTGGTGCAGCCAACAATGCTTCAGTTGACGTCAGTATTGCTGAATCAGAAATCAGAGCTGCTTCTACTGATACTTATGCTGACACTCTGATCCTGCTGGTCAGCCCTATCTAGGACAGACGAGGAAAGAGTCTCACAGCACCGAGTAAAATAATGTTGTTAACAGGTAACAAGAAGATTAAAGGCAAGCTGGTTCAACCAGCTTGCCTTTTTCTGTCTTTGCTCATGCTGCTTTTATCCCAGCAGGCCCAGGCACGCTTTGCCGACCATCTTGCAGTCGGCCGTATATCTGATGCCAACTTTGGCATCTGGACTCAGGCCGGGAATGTCTCAACCCGCCTGCAGAGTTGCATCTCTTCAGCCTCAGATGACTCTCCCAGCCCGCGAGGATTATTTGCCTGGAAAATGCCTTACCAGGTAAAAATTGAGAATGTCTCCGGGGACAGTAATTTTTATCTGTACCTGAATGGAAATGATGCCAATACCGGCAACCGTCGCATTGCCTTTTATTTTTCCCATCGGGATATTATAGATGGCGGCAATTTTGAAGCCTTGAGTCACGATGCCTATGACACCCATTCCCACGTCGGTAATTTCAGAAATTGTGCAAGTGGGGATAATTCTGAACTGCGCATCGATATCAGCGGGACAGAGCTGGGAGACAAGGTATCCGGATACTACACCGGCACCTTTCGCCTGACTGCTATTGGTGGTATCTGGGGTTACCAGACTGACAGTGTTGAATTTACCGTCAGCATCGAAATTCAGGCCGGTTCAGAAGTACAGATAAGCAACCTGGATGATATTCAATTTGGTACACATACCGGTTTTGGCAATCTTTACGCAGAAGAAAGTTTCTGTGTCTACAGCAGCTCCATGTCCGGCAGTTATACAATGACAGTAAGTTCGGTCAATCAGGACGGATCCGGCAATTTTTATCTTGATGGTGGCGGCCTGGGCCAGATTCCCTATGACCTGGATTTCACCGACAGCGCATCCGGACCCGGTAACGAAGCCGTTGGTTTTGGCAGTCTTTCCGGATTTGGGGATGCACAGAACCAGGATTGTAATGGTTCCAACAATGCGACATTATCAGTATCGATTAGCGAGCAGGATCTGCAGGCTGCCCGCAGTGGTCACTATCAGGACTCACTGATTATCCTGGTTGAGCCGCAGTAGGAGATTTTCCATGGATAAATCCAAACAATTACTCCTGACCTTGATCATGCTGCAACCATTATTACTGACTGCCGCCGAACACAATGACGGCATGCTGGGTCCAAGCAGTACCGGCCACATCAACATGGTGTTCGAAGTAAGCGAGAATGTCGTTGCCGGTTTTTTGCAAAGTAACCTGGAAAAACCACGCTCGGAATTTCGCCATTTTATAGGCTCTCGCCTGGTACAACGATTACAGCATACCGGTACTGCGACACTGCCTTTTTGTGTCATGTCCCATGGCGGCGCATATTATGAAATTGTTTCCTATGAATCCGGTGATGATTTCAACAACTTCCAGCAGGAAAATAATGACAGCACTTTACCTTATTTTGTGGTGCTGGGTGATTCCGAGGCAAACGTTGCGAAATACAAGTCAGTCTCTGAGGTATGTGATGCCAGCTCTGCCATCCAGGTAAAAATTAAACTGAACCAGAATTTTAATGCAGAGCAGATCAGTAATTTCAGGGGCAGATTGAACCTGCTGGTAAAGTCAGAATAGCACGCAAATTAATGAAGAGAGCAAGATCATGAAAACCATGCAAGAGTTTCGTACACACGTGTTGATGGGCATCCTGGCTGCCGGTCTTTTGTATATGAATGCCCAGGCACAGGCAGCGCTTGTGGTTAACCGCTCAATCATCACCTTCGATGACCCCACGGTTAACCGGGAAGACGTCGTGGTCATCAACAGCAGTAATGAGGAAAATCTGTTTGTCGAAGTAACACCCTTCAGTGTTGTAAACCCCGGAACGGAACAACAGGAACTCATACCGCTGCAGATAGATGATAATCCTGAATTCCTGGTGACTCCCAATCGCCTAATTACCGCACCTGGTGCTCGTTCCATCGTACGCTTTTTAAACCTGCAGACTCCAGGAGAGGAAGAGCGGGTTTATCGGGTCAACATGGTGCCGATCACACCGCCGGCTGAACTCGAAGGTGGTGAAGAAAATGCCGTGAATTCCCGACTGGAAGTGGTTGTCGCCTATCAGATTCTGGTCATCGTGCCGCCAGCCGACCCACAGGCTGTAATGAACATGGAACGTGAAGGACAGCAGGCCGTTTTCACCAATACGGGCAACGCCAATTATCTGCTGACTGATGGCCAGCAATGTGATCCCTTTGATGCCAACACCTGTGTAGCACTTGAGGATCGTCGCATCTATCCCGGCAACACCTGGACCCTTGATCTGCCCTTTGATGGCGCATTTACCTACAAAATCCGCACCCGGGATGGCCTGGTTTCGGAATATTTCCGTTAAGCAACACTGGTCGGTAACGCTGCAATGGTCTTTCAAAAAGCAATGCACAAAGCATTTCTGTTGCTGTTTGTATTTTTAATACAGACTGTTGCCAGCCTGCCTGTTTCTCAGGCTCAAGAAGATATTAATGCATTTGTTGATTCCTGGCTGAATGCCTGGGCAGCACAGAATCCGCAGGCTTATTTTTCCCACTACCACCCTGATTTTGAGGCTGTCGGTTTCAATTCAAATGAGGACTGGAGAAACTGGCGCTCAGCCAACATCAACCGCCCCGAAGCCATTGTGATTACCCGTGAAGGATTGAATATTCGCGAGCTTGATAATGGCTATGAAGTGGACTTCTGGTTCAGTTATGAATCTCCCGACTATGCCGACCGCACACATAAATTTTTACTGATCCGTGCTGATGAGACAGGGAGCCCAGGTATCATCAGTGAACAGAATCTGGCGCTTGAGACTTACAACCTCCAGGCTGCCAGAACTGCTGACACGCAAAGCAATACCAATAACGATAGTGGCCAGTTAGAAACTGCAGATCTTCCATCAGTAGGTGAAATTGATAACAACAACACAGCACCGCTGGCCAGTCGTCCTGATTCAGAAGAAACCCAGGCACAGGAGACAGACAGCAGCCCAACAGAAACTGCAAATCCAACGACGGCTCCATCAGCAAGGCCCAGCGTTAACAGTGACTGGGTGCCACCCGGTTTTGAAAATCTTAATCAGCCGCAGGTTACAGAAATAGATGTGTATTATGGCGGCTTTTACCTGACGTCTGTGCTGGCTGAATTTACAGACCGCGAAGTCAGCATCCTTGATCGTGAAAGACTGATTGAAAATCTGCCGGGACTGAAAGATCCACAGGGCTTTGAATTGTTACTGGACAATACCTTCGATGCACACACTGAACTGCTTTGCTTTTCCGAGTTTCAGGTTGACTGCGGTACGCTGGAAACTGATTCGGTTGAATTGATTTTTGATCGTTCTGCCCTGCGCATGTGGCTGTTTATTGCCCCGACTTTGCTGCAATCGGCAACCAGTGAACAATTACGTTTTCTGCCCCCTTCCGGCGCAGGCCTGACCTATCTGAACCAGTCGGCCCTGTACTTCAGCGGTGAGGAAGACGAAATTGAAAGCTATAATTTATATACCAACAACATGTTTGCCTGGCGTGAAAATCGCCTGGCCATTAGCGGCAATCTGGCTGATGATGATTTTGAGTTGGATACTTTTGCCCTGATGCGGGAATTCCAGGGACGTGATTATCGCCTTGGCCTGTTTCGGGAAACTGCCAACGGCTTTTCCTTTATGAGCAATGAACGCTTTGTCGGCGCCTCTTTTTCCAGTTCACTGCTGACCCGGACAGACCTGGAGCAATCACTCGGCACCGAAATTGAATTGTTTTTTCCAACCCGCAGTCGGGTGGAAATTTTTCGCGAAGGACGCCTGATCAGCACGGAATACTACGATGTCGGTAACCGCCTGCTGGATACCTCAAGTCTTCCGAACGGTTCCTACACCATTGAGATCAGAATTTTTGATGCTGCGGGCAACATGCAGGTAGAAGAGCGGTTTTTCTCCAAAACCTCACGCATCCCACCTGCGGACCAGCCTCTTTATTTTATTCACGCCGGGCAGCTGGAAAATGACCTGGACCGCAATCGCCTGTCGCGTACCGGTGATGATTATTTTATTCGCAGCGGTTACAGCAAACGCCTGACTCAAAGTATTGGCGGTAATCTGGGATTTTCCTATGTTGATGACTCCGGCATGCTGGAAACCGGAATCTTCAAACAGGGGCGTCAATATGAGGCCCAGGCCAATATCGCTTTGGAAGATGGCGGCACCAGCGGACTGGATTTGCGCTTTCGTTATCGTCACGAAAATTTCAATCTGACTTTTAATGTGCGCCAGGTACTGGATGGGCTTGCAGACAGTCAGATCGGGCAGGAATACCGGCAATACAACAGCATGCTGGAAGTTCCCCTGCGCTATGGTTATCTGAGTCTGTTTTATCGTGATGTAAAGCGCCCGCTCACAGCCGGCAGTGACCACAGTGGGCTGCGTTACCGAAGCCGTACCCGCAATTTTATGTCAGGCACATTGAGCAGCAGTTTTGAACTATCCAGTAATAATGAAGAGTTGCTCGCCGTATTGTCATTCTCCTATCAGTTACAGGGTAATAACAATATAACCTCCTATACGCCAAAAGCGGTTTATGCTGACGAAAGCAGTAACTATGATTCCGGACTTTATGGTTCCTATGAGCAACGCTGGTATGCCGGCCAGCAAAACGGCAATGAATACCGGTATGGCATCCGGGCTGATTATGATGATCGCAAAAGTCTGGAAGCACGCTTTGAATCGGATACCCGTCTTGGCTCTTCCGACCTGATGGCCTACTACAATGATGATACAGAAAATACCGAAATCAGCGGCCGTCTGAGTACCAGTTTTGCCAGTGATGGTCGCAGCGGGGCCTTTGGTGGCAAACGTCGCTCGGAAAGTGCTTTTCTGGTTCGTGTGGAAGGCGATGTCGAATCTGATACCCGCTTTAATGTTCTGGTGAACGGTATTGCCCGCGGCCAGACCCGCGTCGGCCAGACTCTGCTGGTTCCGGTTTCACCCTATGAAACCTATGATGTTGAACTGCAATCCATTGGTGATACCCTGGTGAATCTGGATAACCGGGTTTACCGGGAAACGGTTTATCCGGGCAATGTGGTTAACCTGAGCTGGTACACCCGCACCATCAATATCGCCCTGGGACGACTGCTCGATGCAAATGGTCAGCCCCTGCAAAACGCCGTCATCCAGAATGTGATCGGCCTGGCCATGACCGATGATAACGGCTATTTCCAGGCCGAAATCGATCACAGTGTAGATTCATTTGAAGTACTCAGCGGTGCCGAGCAATGTGAAGTCAGCTTTAGCAATCCGCAAAGCAATGACATGGTCTTGCAGCTTGGCACGCTGCAATGTCAGTAAAGTGAAGCAAAATTAAGTGCAGGATTAATCGAGGTGTTTTTGCAGTACTTTGATTAGCTTGTCAAAGGTGAAAGGTTTGCTCAGGAAATCATTCATGCCGACCTCCTCACATTTTTCCCGGGTATCCTGCTGCACATCCGCAGTCAGGGCAATAATCGGAAGATTCTTATATTTACCGTCCTGCATCTGTCGAAGTTCAGCCGTAGCTTCCAGTCCATCCATATTTGGCATCTGGCAGTCCATCAGGATCAGGTCATAATCTTTCTGTGTTACCAGTGATAATACCTGCAGACCGTCTTCGGCGATATCCACTTCCACGCCTACTTTCTGCAGCATGACAGCGCTGACGCGCTGATTGGCTTTGTTGTCTTCAGCCAAAAGTATACGTGCGTTGATCTGGCTTATCATGCAGTCTGTAGATCCAGCCTGGTTCCTGGTCGGCCTGGTTGTCTGCTTCTTTTAAAGATTTTCTCACCAAGCACCAGCATACACGGTGTAAACACCAGCGTCAGCAGGGTTGCAAACAGCAAACCACCGGCGATAGCCGTCGACAGTTGTACCCACATTTGTGTCGAGGGTCCGCCAACAATGATTTCCTGGTCGATAACATTGATAGATACCGCCAGCACCATGGGAACCAGACCCAGTATGGTTGTACTGGAAGTCAGCAATACCGGGCGAATTCTCTGGGCTGCAGTTTCCAGCACCGCATCAATCAAGGCCAGATCAGTATCGCGTCTGACTTCATTGAAGGTATCAATCAGGACGATATTGTTGTTCACCACGATACCCGCCAGCGCGATGATGCCGATACCGCACATGACAATACCAAAGGGCTGGCCACTGACAATCAGGAAAATCAGCACACCGGCAGTGGAAAACACGACGGCAGAAATGATCAGGAAAGACTGATAAAAATTATTAAACTGCAGCAACAGAATTATGATCATCAGCACGATGGAAACCGCAAACGCCTGTGACAGGAAGGCACCGGCTTCTGCCTGGTCTTCGTCCTGTCCGCCAAACTGCACCTGCACCTGGGGATCAAATGATTTTTGCATCAGGTTATCTCTGAGCTCATTGATTTTGCTGGCCGCGAGAATACCATCCTCAACGTCAGCCGAAATTGTCAGACTGCGGGAACCATCAATCCGGTTAATCACCGAAGTTTTTTGTGAAGTCTCGAAGCTGATGAAATTACTGATCGGCACCTGCCCATTGGGAGTCGGAATCGTCAACTGCATCAAGCGTTCCAGGTTACGGTTTTCATCAGTAAAACGCACACGAATGTCCAGTTCCTCATCGGCATCGTCCGGTTCATATTCAGAAATCTTCAGACCCGTGGTCAGTAACTGCACGGCAGAACCGAGACTGGATACATCCGCACCAAAGCGCGCTGCTTCTTCACGGTCAACCACCAGTTCCCACTCAATGCCCGGCAAGGTGCGGGTGTCTTCAATATTAGTGAAGCCACCGACCTCATCCATTGCATCACGAATCAGTGCCACGCTTGAATCCAGCACAGCAAAATCATTGGCACGAACTTCCAGTTGCAGCGGTTTACCGGTTGGCGGGCCCTGTTCCTGCTCAGTCATTTCAATCTGGATACCGGGCACATTGGCCAGACGCTGTCTGACTTCACGCTGCAGTTCAGCGGCTGGTGGACGCAACTGCCAGTTAACAAATTCAAGCTGAACAACTCCGATGGTATCCTCTGTGGAACTACCTCCACCCATGCCACCACCGCCACTCGAACCGGTTCGGGTATAGACTGCTTCCAGGTAATTCATATCCAGCAACAGATTTTCAACATCACGCATGATCTGGTCTTTTTCATACACAGACAGGTCACCGCGGGCATGAACCTGTACCTGAACAAATTCGGGTTCAACCGCCGGGAAAAACTCCACGCCCTTGCCAAGAACGCCATAGGCAACATAGGAGCCCAGCAGGAAACCTACCATGAGCACCAGAACTTTTGCTGGATGTCTG
This sequence comes from Gammaproteobacteria bacterium UBA5109, assembly GCA_002414385.1. Lineage (GTDB taxonomy): Bacteria > Pseudomonadota > Gammaproteobacteria > Pseudomonadales > Pseudohongiellaceae > UBA5109. The sequence goes on along the minus strand of DHZH01000001.1, from coordinate 148,467 downwards.
AGCAGGCCCCCCAGGAAACCCAGGTATTTTTTGGTCAGATAGCCAGCTTTTTTCATACTCTGGTGAGGCCTGTGCTTTTCTGTCCCGGCAGTGGTTTTAGCGGCAACCTGACGGCCAATCACACCGCCGACAACCGGCACAAACAGCAATGCCATGAACAGCGACGCACCAAGTGTTGCCAGTACCGTAATTGGCAGGAATTTCATAAATTCGCCAATCATTCCCGGCCAGAACAGCAGGGGTACAAACACAGTCAGGGTAGTTGCGGTTGAAGCAATAATCGGCCAGGCCATACGCTTGGCGGCGCTGGCAAAGGCTTCTTTCTTGGTGAGTCCCTCGGAATGCAGACGCTCAGCCAGTTCAATGGTAATGATTGCACCATCCACCAGCATACCGACCACCAGGATCAGGCTGAACAGAACAATCATATTCAGAGTCAGACCCATAATATTCAAAATCAGGATACCGGCCAGGAAAGAACCGGGAATTGCCAGCCCCACCAGTAAAGCGGGGCGTACACCCAGTGCTGCAATAATCACTATCATCACCAGCAGGATTGCCGTGATGACATTATTTTCCAGTTCACCCAGCATGTCACGAATCTGCTCGGAACCATCCAGCAGATAGGTCACTTCAATTGACGCGGGCCAGCCCTGCTGGGCCTGGCTGATCAATGTACGCACACTTTCAATGGTCTCAATGATGTTGGCACCGGAACGCTTGGATATCTCCAGCACTACGGCATTTTCTCCATCAATACGGGCAAAGGTTTCCGGATCCTTGAAAGTCCGGCGCAGGGTGGCGATATCCTGAAAAGTCACTACCTGATCATCCTGTATCTTGACCGGCATATTCATCATGTCATCAAGATCAGCAATAACACCAGGTACCTTCAGAACCATACGGCCGGAACCGGAATCAAGTGCGCCGGCAGCAATCAGCTGGTTATTACCCTGGACCAGGTTGTTAATGTCCTGAAAAGATAACTGATAGGCATCCAGCGTATCCGGTTCGATAAGGACTTCGAGCATCTCTTCACGGTCACCACCGATGGTAACTTCCAGTACATTACCAAGACCCTCAATACGATCCTGCAGGTCGCGGGCAATGGTGATCAGTGTGCGCTCGGAAACCCGGCCTGAAAGCGATACGGACAACACCGGAAAGTCCGCCATATTGACTTCATTGACCGTAGGCTCAAGGGTCTCGGCAGGCAATTCGGCGCGGGCACGATCCACCTGTTCACGAACATCATCAAGTGCCAGTTCGATATCATAACCGGCATCAAATTCCATCAGCACCGAGGCATGACCTTCCGAAGCAGTGGATGTCATTTCGTCCAGACCTTCGATACTCTGCAGCTCTCGTTCCATCGGCAAAACCAGGAGGCGCTCGGCATCTTCCGGCGATATGCCTTCATGCACCATCGAGACATAGACGATGGGAATGGCAATATCCGGATTGGACTCCTTGGGAATACTTATATAGGAAGAAATTCCGGCAATAATGATTGCCAGTAAAACCAGTATGACCACCCTGGGTCGTGAAAATGCCGCATCAATTAAAGTATGCATGGTGTTCTTCGTCTGATCCTGTAATTAATTTCTCAGTAGTCCGTCAGCGTCATTGAGTCTTTCACTCATAGTCGTGATGCTTACCCACAATAGAGCTGTCATTCATTGTCATGCGAACCGACTCGCCGATCGGGGCAAAGCCCTGCCCCGCTGTAATAACCTGTGCCTGCTGCGGCAAACCGCTGACCCACATGCCATCAACATCCGAGCGTTCAATGGTGATTTCATGAAAGGCAACCCGGCCTTCCGGATCTATGGTTTTGAGCCCGATATCGCCTTCCTCATTCAGAGTCAGCAAACCGGCCGAAATATAATGTGCCATGACCTGGCGACGTGGTATACGCGCCGTTACACTGCTGCCGGAACGCAAGCCGTCGGTATTCGGGACTGCAATCTCAACCCGGAAAGTCCGGGTGGACTCGTTGGCCCGCGGGGAAATAAAGCGAACCTGCCCACGACGTTCATTACCGTTTATCAGTTCCACAATTGCCTCGGTACCCACGCTCAGGTAGTCGACATCATTCTGGGAAATATGTGCAGTGACCACCAGCGGATCATTATCCACCAGACGAATCATTTCATTGCCAATGCTGACATATTCACCGACATCAACAATGTTCTCTTCAATGAAGCCGGCAAACGGGGCACGAATAAAGGTTTTCTCGATTTCCAGGCGAATACGCTCCAGCTCTACCTCAGCCAGTTTTAACTGGGTCAGGGCATTATCCACTTCAGACTGGGATGCAAAGTTTCTGTCCAGCAGATTGGCCGCTGCATCATACAGGCGCTGTTTTTCCTGCACATTTATCTCAGCCTGCTCTTCGCGAATCTGCCGGTCATCCAGTTCAAGACGCATGATGACGCTGTTAGCTTCTACATAGGCACCCTCTTCCACCAGAATATCTTCAATCTGTCCGGCAGTTTCAGCGCGCACAACGACTTCCCGGTCCGGAGTAATACTGCCGTTGCTGAGAATATAAGAGGTAATCTCTTCAGCCTGCATCGGCGTAACCTCTACCAGTACCCGATTATCAGTAGAGGTACCATCTGTTGCAGAGTTTTCACTCTGTCCGGCAGTTCCTTCGCCTTCACTCACCATGCCGGCGGCCATCCATATGACCAGCGCCAGGCAAACGGCCAGCGAGATTCCTATTGAGTTTTTCATGATGCTTCCCCTATTTTCAATTGCGCACTTCCATCTAACTGCTCCAGCAGATCGCAGGATCTGCTTTCCAGAAATTGCTTTTCGGTTTCAAACTTGTGTATTACATAATCAAGTAAAAAACTCTGACCGGGGCTACCGCATACCTGATTCCGTATCATTGGTTCTGCCTCAAAAAAACTGTCTATTTCACTCAAACGTTCCTGAATAATATTTTTCATTCGTTCTGCAGATATCTGCTCGGCGAAAAACAGCAATAACATAAACTGTGATTTAACTTTATGCGTAGGGTGCAATACTTCCAGTTCTTCCTGCAGTGTTTTTCTGCCTTCGGCTGTCAGCTCATAAATCTTTTTATTGGGTAATCCGTCCTGCTCAACCACTTCACATTTAACCAGGCCTTCTTCAGCCAGACTTCGCAGTGCCGGATAAACGCCGCTGGAGGCAATATCGACAAATTGGCCGAATACTTCATTCAACTGTTTGCCGATGTCGTAACCGGAAGCCTTGCCCAAGCTCAGGGCTCCCAAGCATAGTGTTCTCGTATTCATAGTTTATTGAGTCATTATTAAAATTCGTTAAAACAATCTAATTTAGAGTATGATATTTTATAATAGTCTAAATTGATTAGCAATATTTAGACTATGCCTGCATTGTAATATATGCAGAAGCTGTGCCAGCTCTGAAAAAATACCTATCTTATTGATATGTATATGTTTTGTTTTGACCAGTTGAGCTTTAAAACAGGGCTTATGTCTAAAAAGCCAATTATTTGGTTATTTGACCAGCCAATAATCCTTATTTTTTACAATATTTCCTGCGACATTTTGTCAGTGAAGCGCGAATCGCCGGGAATTGTACGAAAATACAAAAAGTCTGGATGATGCCTGAATCTGAAGGTATGCTCGGGGCACTTTAATTAATCTGAAAATAATCAATTTTTACTGCCTCCAATCAAAATCAACAATACAGACCGGAGAAGTCTCAATGTTCAAGAAAATATTTTCATTCAAGTTGCTTCCTCTTGTTTTAGCCCTGTTGCCTCTGCAACTTAGCGCCCAGGGTGACATGAGCGATGTGGAAATCATTCCCCACCAGCTGACTGACAACCTTTATTTCCTCGAAGGACAAGGGGGCAATATCGGTGTTTCAATCGGTGATGATGGTGTGTTCCTGATTGATGACCAGTTTGCACCCCTGAGCGGCCGTATTCTTGATGCAGTGGCCAGTATCACCAGCGAACCGGTGCGCTTTGTATTCAATACCCATTATCATGGTGATCATGTTGGCGGAAATGCCAATATGGCGGATGCTGGCGCCATTATTTTTGCCCACGAAAATGTGCGTGACAGACTGTCTGCCGACTATACCCGTGACAACATGATGATGAGTGCCGAACAGCGCCGCAGTTTACCGGTAGTGACTTTCCCGGAATCCATGAATTTCCATCTGAACGGCCACGACATTCATGTTTTCCACCTGGGGCCGGGGCATACCGATGGCGACTCCTTTGTCTATTTTACTGATGCCAATATCATTCATACCGGTGATGTATTCCGTACCAACGCCTATCCCCGCGTAGATACCAATGCCAACGGCAGTTTTTACGGTATTGTCGCGGCCTATGAAGCGCTTGTTGATATCTCCAATGCCGATACCCGGTTCCTGCCCGGCCACGGCGTGCTCAGCAGCCAGGCTGATGTGCAATCGCAACTCAATATGTTCCATACCATCAGTAACCGGGTAAAAAATGCCATCGCCCAGGGCATGAGCCTTGAACAAATTCTGGATGCCGGGCTCACTGAAGAATATGATGATCGCTGGGGCGACCCGACAGGCATGCTGACCGCTATCTACAGTGAACTGCTACGCATGTAAATTTTAGGAAAGCGGTGGGAAACAATCCTTTTTCACCGTATTTCCGTAAACAGTTCATTCTTCTGCTTAATCATTACGATAGAATATGCCGATGTTGCGTGCCCTTATAATCAGTCTCCTGTTTCTAAGTCCCAGTGTGCTGGGCCAGGAAGAGTATACTGTTCTGTTTCTCGGCGATTCCCTGACTGAAGGACTGGGGCTGGATGCCGTGCAGGCTTATCCCAGCCTGGTAGATGAAAAGCTGCAGGCTGAGGGTTATGGGCATATTAATGTAATCAATGCCGGTATCAGCGGCTCCACTTCTGCCAGTGCGCTGGAACGCATGCAGTGGTATGTACGTTCACAACCCGATCTGGTGTTTCTGGCCCTCGGTGCCAACGATGGGCTACGCGGATTGAATGTAGCCAATATGCGAAACAATCTGGCCGAGGCCATTGAATTTGCCCTGTCCAATAATGTCGATGTGGCTCTGGCCGGCATGCTGATTCCGCCCAATATGGGCGAGGAATATACCACTGAATTTGCCCGGGTCTTCCCGGATCTCGCAGCACACTATGACATTCCACTAATGCCTTTTTTGCTGCAGGATGTCGCAGCCATGCCGGAACTGAATCAGGCTGATGGCATTCATCCCAATGCCGAAGGCAGTGTAATCGTCGCAGCACATGTTTACGATTTTTTGCTTCCGCTTCTCCCGCAGGAATAAACAGACAGGTATTTCATGATTCTCGAAGTCAATAAGCTATTCAAGCGTTTTGAAACGGCTGCCAGTCATGAGCCAATTGAAGTGCTTATGGATCTGAACCTGGCTGTTGAGGCCGGTGAAACAGTGGCAATTCTCGGCCAGTCAGGCAGTGGTAAATCCACTCTCCTGAGTCTGCTGGCCGGACTGGACAGCCCCAGCTCCGGAGAAATTCTGCTCACCGGACAGAACATGCAGGAACTCAGTGAAGAACAACTGGCAAAATTCCGCGCCAAAAATATAGGTATTATTTTCCAGCAATTTCATTTGATGTCGCACCTGACGGCGCTGGAAAATGTTTCATTGCCACTGGATCTGTTCAAGGATGCAGATGCCACTGAAAAAGCCCGTGAAGCTCTCGACCAGGTCGGTCTGTCACATCGCATGGACCATTTTCCGCATCAGCTCAGTGGCGGTGAATGTCAGCGTGTGGCAATCGCGCGTGCCATGGTGGTGAGACCAAAGATATTGCTGGCCGATGAACCCACGGGCAATCTGGATAATGCCACCGGTGAACTGATCAGCAAGATGATTTTTGACCTGGTGGAACAGCACAAAATGACACTGCTATTTGTCACACATAATGAAAATCTGGCATTGCGCTGTGGCCGACAGCAGCGACTGCAGGGAGGCAAATTTATCTGATGTTGTGGCTACGACTCGCCGGCAAGGAAATCATTAACAATTTCCGTTTCTCCTTGTTCTTTATCGTCAACCTGACGATCGGACTGATCGGATTTATTGCGCTTGATTCCTTCAAGAATTCCATCGATACCCATCTGGCCAACAATTCCCGCGCCATCCTGACTGCTGATGCCCAGATCTCATCAAATTTCCCCTTGACGGAAGTCGAGTACGGTATCGCTGATGATATTTTTGATGCCGAGTACGAATATTCTGACCAGATATCTTTCCTGTCGATGCTTGCCGGTAATGATGCTTCCAGAATGAGTCAGCTTATCGGCATCGATGAAAATTATCCGCAGTATGGTGAATTCATCCTGCAGGAAGGCGGCCTGTTAAATGCCGAACTGCGTCAGGAATTGATGAACAGCAATTCCGTCTGGGTGGCACGTGACCTGCTGCTGACACTCGATCTCGAAATTGGCGACAGCATCCGCATCGGCGAAACAGATTTTGTTATCGCCGATGTTATTGATATTGATCCAAGCAGTACCATTTCAGTGATGTCGAATTTCCCGCCCGTTTATATGGGACTGGATCAGATTCAGGAAACCGGGCTTATACAGCTTGGCAGCCGTATATCCTATTCACGTTTTTACCGCTTTGCTGACCAGGATATCAACATGGATACCTGGGAAGATGAATTCCGCCAGGCTGAACTGGAGGTTCTCGGTGACATGCGTCGCCTGCGTATGGAAACCCATGAGGAACAGAGTGAAGATCTGGGTCGCATCCTCGGTTACATGAATGACTACCTGGGTCTGATTGCGCTGATTGCACTTTTTCTGGCCGGCGTTGGTGCTGCCTATCTGTTCCGCTCGTTTTTTACCAGTCGCTTCAAGGATATGGCGATTCTGATGTGCCTAGGCGGCACTCCTAAACAGGCCTACCTGATGACGCTGCTGCAGATCACCATGCTCGGGACAGTCTCCGCCATCATTGCCACAGCAATCTCATTTGTAGCGCTGCCGGTTTTACCGCAACTGTTCGCCAATTTTTTACCACGTGGCTTTGAAAACGAAATGGAAATGTCCTCCGTTTTCCTGGCCCTTTTCCTTGGCATCATGGGTTCGGTCATCTGTTGCCTGCCGATTCTGTCAAAAATATATGATCTGCATCCACTGGACCTGTTTCATGAAAAAGTACAGCCCAGCAAGGCCATGCCACACTGGAAACGTCATGCCGTGAGCTACGCGCCGATCCTGTTGGTGTTCTGGGGCCTGGGTATCTGGCAGTCCAGTTCACTGTTGATCGGCTCTTTGTTTATCGGCGGATTTCTGCTGGCCATCTTGGTCCTCGGCGCACTGGCCTGGTATATCCTCAGTTTGTGTGACAGTTTCTCCGCACGCTCCGGCGTCACCCGCAAACTGGCCTTGCGAAATTTAAGCCGTAACCGGCTCGGTGCCATTTCCTGTTTCCTGGCTATTGGTCTGGGTTCCCTATTGATTAACCTGATTCCGCAGATTGAAAAAGGCCTGCAGGAAGAAATCTCGCAACCGGATGATTTTTCGGTGCCGGATTTCTTCATGTTTGATATTCAGCCAGATCAGCTCGAACCACTGCAGGAAGTACTGGCCGGTTTTGGTCATGAGCTGGCTTTCCTGTCGCCACAGGTGCGGGCACGCATGCAGGAAATCTCTTCCGGGGATGTCGATGCCTTTGAGGAAACTACAGAAGAACAGATGCGCGAACGACGCTCGGTCAACCTGACCTATCAGGATGAACTGAAAAGCTCAGAGGAGCTGGTCGCCGGTACGGTCTGGAATGGCAACTGGGAATTTGGCTCCGGGGAACTGCCGGGTATTTCCCTGGAAGAAGGTTATGCCGAACGCATTGGCGCTGGTATTGGTGACACCATCACCTTTGATGTACAGAGCGTACCGATTACCGGACGGGTCATGAATCTGCGCCGGGTAGACTGGAACTCTTTTCAGCCCAACTTCTTTATTTCCTTTCAGCCCGGGGTGCTGGACCCGGCGCCGAAAACCTTTGTCGCTGCTGTCAGCAATGTGCCGACCGAACAGCAATTACTGATTCAGAACGCCATCGTTGAAGAGCTGCAGAACATCTCCATTATTAATGTCGGCGAGATCGTTGCCCGGATTCTTGATATCACTTCGCAGATCAGCTGGGGCATTAAAGTCATGGCCTATCTGGCGATATTTGCCGGTCTGGTGGTGCTGTTCTCCATTGCCCGTTATGAAGTCAAATCACGCTTCTGGGAAATCAATCTGCTGAAAATACTTGGTGCCAACTTCAATGACGTGAAAAGCATTATCCAGATTGAATTTGGCATTCTGGGTTTTTTTGCCGCCTTTGCCGGGATCACGATCAGCCTGCTGATGTCCTATGCCCTGGCCTGGTTTGTATTTGACAGCATCTGGCAACTGGCCTGGACCAGCAGCCTCTTCAGCATACTGGCCATTACCTTCCTGAGTGTCCTCACCGCGCTGGTAGCCACCATGTCGGTACTGCGACAGAAGCCGCTCGATTTACTACGCGCTGACTAATTCTGGTGTCTAATTCTGGTGCCAGAGTAAAATGCGATTTTACTCTGACACCAGGGCGAGATTCTGTATAATACGCGGCCTGTGCGGACGTGGCGGAATTGGTAGACGCGCTGGATTTAGGTTCCAGTGCCGGAAGGTGTGAGAGTTCAAGTCTCTCCGTCCGCACCACTTCAAAGTTTCATACCATCCTGTAAAATGCCCAGACTGACCAGAAAAGGTTAAATTTCGGGAATATTTTATGAACGATACAAGCCATTACACAGAGATCAGCCAGTTGGATAATCCTGTCACCGTAAAACTTGGTGATAAAGTCCTGGCGCAAAGTGATCAGGTACTCCAGCTGATTGAGTTCGCCCATGGCAATGAATATCCGGCCATGCTGTATTTTCCACGTGATTCAGTTGCCATGCAGAATTTCAGAAAAATCGATGATTTCAGCACCCATTGCCCGATAAAAGGCGATGCCAGTTACTATGACCTGGTGCTGGACGGCAATGAAACAGAAAAAGCCGTCTGGAGTTATGAAGATCCTCTGCCGGAAAACAGCAAAATCAAAAACCATATTGCTTTCGATCTGAGCAAGTTGAGCCTGGATTTCCAGGACTAGAAAATCTAGCCTGCTGATTCTGGCAACTAATTCTGTAAATTCTCCAGGGAAAATACTTCCGGCTTCTGATAACGCGGTAAAGTAATTTCCACAAACAGGGTACGGTGCGGACTGAAATATTTCTTCAGTTCCTGGTACGGAATCTTCAGCGCGCCGATGTCATCATCCTCAAAAGTCCTGTAACCGGCGAGCGTACGTTCCTGATTGATATCCGGTAAGGCACTGAGGCTGATACTCAGGGTTTCCCTGCTGCTGTCGATGTATCTGAACAGTACAGAGCTGTCTATCATGAAGCTGCGGTAGGAGGCATTGTCCTTGTAGGCATGCACCCCCCTGACTACTTTCTGGTTAAAGACATCCGCCAGTTCATCCTCTTCTTCCAGGAAGTCACCGTAAAATTCGATCACGTAATCATCAACTTCATTACCCTGATCATCAATCACATGTACAACCAGGTTCTGGAAAGCATGTCGATCACTGTCTGCCTCCCCGCTGTATTTTTTTGTCACTCGTGCTGTTGCCGTAGCACATTTTCGCTTCCAGCCAGGAAAATTATTCTGCGTGACAGTCAGCGCTTCAACAATCGGATTGAGCAATTTTGCCGGACAGCTTTTATTGCCGGTAACTGAACCATGGTCAAAACCATCCAGCACCAGAAAAGCTGTTTCTCCTCTGGCTTCTTCGATTTTGCCGACTTCAAACTCGCCATTCTGGCGTTTCACACGAAGCGGCAGGCGCGCGCAATTCAGATTGGCTGTCGCAACATAGACCGTGCCATCTGAACCATCTTTATTGGCCAGGCTTCGCAGCCCTTTATAACCGTGATTACCAACGATCACCGTACATCGCACCCCGAATTTGCTAAAGGCATTGGGTGCAAAGCGATCCATTTCCGCCAGTCGCCAGGTGTAGGGACTGGCCATTTCCAGTGACTTCAGTACATGAGTACCGGTCTGGAAGGGTTTACCGCCTTCCCGGTCACCCTTGAAAATACGGCCCAGTATCGTGCGTCCGGTATGTGCCAGCGGAGAGCCGAAATTGGCAGGCGCCAGCATTACCAGATTGCGTATCGGCGGCTTGCTGTTCTTCGACACATAGTATTTTTGCATCCAGTGGCGAATCACCAGTCCGCCAGTAGAATGAATAATCACATCCGCAGTTGGTAACTTGGCATCGAGCCAGGCACGCTGCATGGCATCGATGATGTCATCCACATTCACATCATCATCCAGGCTGATGTAGTCTCCCAGCCAGAGATCAGTGATAGGACGTTCAAGTTTCCCCTGTAGTTTATGTGCCAGATTGCGAAACGATTCTTTGTCATCGCTCCAGCCATGAAGTATTACGATAGGTGTGGTCATAGGACTTCCCTGTTTACCTTTAAAGAGTTTTCAGGATTAACTTATTATATTCAGATGAAATAGAAAGTCAGATAGATTGTCATGGAAATAATGATATAGAAACGATCCGCAGTACGTCGCTTGTTCTCATCATCACGGGCGCCGGAAAAATCAATCACGGCTTGCCGTAGTAAAAATGTGTACAGAACATAATACAGAAAAGGAATGACGTGAACGTACAAAGGATAATCTGCAACGGTAGTACCAAAGAATGACAGCAGCCAGTTTATTTCCGTGTACAGCCCGAAGATTCCCAGTGCCGCATTGATAAACATCCACTTGACCGCTTCCTTGCCGAACATGGTCAGGTAAAACACCAGGTAAATCAGAATCGCAAAGCCGCCATGGGCATACAAGAATGCCAGCGGGGGTCCATCCGGAGTATAGGCCATGAAGAAACCTGAGCCACCAAACATCAGCATGTGAAACATGAAAAAGGGATAAACAAACTTCGGTGAAACTTCGTCGCCCTTTTTAAAGGCCTTGCCGTTAATGGTCATGCTGGAGTGCAGTTTCATGCTTCAGTCAACTTCAGTTCTCTGGCCTGGCGGGCATAATAGCGAACACAAAGCGGGATGCCGACTGGCAGGATAAGAAACAGGAAAGGAGAATTAATGGCAACAATTGTAGGCGTCACCCAGGCAATCAGCGCGGTCAGAAAACCGACGACTGTCTGAATTAACCAGATGGCTATACCCAGCTTTGTCGAAATGATTTCAAATTTATTCAGGCCCAACTGCATTTTGCGTGCAAGTGAGTGCATAAAGAGCATCATCAGGGAAAAGCTCAACACACCAAAGCCCACACCATACATAATAAACAGGCCAATCACGTCCTGTTCGCTGGTGGCTTCAAACTCTGCCGGCAATACTCCCGGAGTGACTATCCAGGCCATGAACATGGAAAAAAACAGCCGCAGTGGAATCACATAAACCAGAATGGTAAACACCATCAGCATGGTGTAGAAGGTAGCCCAGATGTCTTCCAGGCCATAACGACGACTCCAGGAACGATGTGTCATCCAGAACACGGCCATCTGGGCAAAACAAAGGGCAAAACTGGGTACTTTCTTGAAGGCTTCCAGCAATTCTTCATAATCGCCGGGAATTTCACCGGAAGTCACCACCAGTGTCGTTACTGCAAAGGCAAATGCGGCATCGGAAAACACTTCCAGGCGGTTCATGTTCTCGCCCCGCAACCTGAAGCCGTCAGACGAGGGTAACTTCTGCAGTTCCTGTTCCTGCCAGTTTTTGATCATATCCTGGAAGCCTGCCGTTTATTCCTGTTGCTTATATTACGCCAAACCGCCTCAAATACTCCCGGCTGAGTTCAATGCGCAGTTGTGCATTCTCCGGTGATGGTGGGCGGTGCATATTAAAAGCGAAATAATGTACGCCGTTTTCTTTTTCAATAAAACCAACGTACCAGAACACCACATTTCCGTCTTCCAGTAAAGCCGCGCCGGTCTTGGCATAGAGCTGATGGGAACCGCTTTCCTCAACCAGCATGATTTCCCGCAGACCATTCATGCTGTTATCGCTCAATCCGTAACCGTTGCGATTAAGCTCGCGCAGAAAATCCACCTGCTCCACGGCTGAGATAGCCAGACTGCCAGCCACCCAGAAGTTATCCAGCCCGGATGAAATATCCTGATTGCCGTAGGCAAAGTTATTCAGGTAGGTCTGCATATTTTGCTCACCGATATCAGCGGCAATACTGCGGTAGATAGGGAATACTGAATTCTGAAAGGCTCCGCGCAAATTATAGCTATCAGTCGCCCAGGCTGGCTGCCACCAGTCCTGTTGCGGATAGGCATCCAGATCGACACGCAGAGAAACGTCTGTTCCTGACAAAGTACCGGTTTCCAGGGCAATTATCGAATTGGCAATTTTAAAGGTAGAGGCCGGGGTAAAGCGGGTATAGGCCCTGTTGGAATTGATAATGGTGTAGGTACTGGTTGCCTCATCCAGCAGCACAAAAGTACAGCTATTCTCAACAAGTTCGCATAAGCCTGTCGACTGATTATTAACTGACTCTTCGGATGGGCTGTTGCAGGCACTGAGCAGTAATAAACACAGAACAGTGACAGGTGATTTTATCCGCATCTTGTTCACATAAATTACTCGGCTTCATGCCAGGCTGATCGGGCCAGCGCAGCAATGCCTCTTGCACGGGGGTACTCCGGAAACAGACCCTGAAATTCAGCGGAAACTATTTCAGCCGTATCTTCCAGACTGAAGCCCTCCGCTTTCAGGTTCTCTGTCCGGTTTTTGATACCGGTCACCAGAGTGCGCTGGAACTCGATCAGTGAGCCAGGTCCGATCTCGCCATGGGCCGGCACAATGATTCTTGGCTGCATCGCTTCAAAGATATCAAATGCAGACAGCCAGGCTGAAATACTGGAGTTCTCACCGGCCGCCACAAAAGAACGGTTCATCACCACATCACCGGTAAACAGCACACCATCCTCCACCACAAAGAAACCGGTATCACCGGCAGTATGCGTCGGCCCCACCAATCGCATATCCACTCTGGCTCCTCCCAGGTCCAGCTGGTAATCATCAGCAAAAGTAATATCCGCCATACGACGCTCGGCATCAGCAAGCAGCTCACCCATCACCGGAGTACGCCCCGCAAAGAAATCGATCATACGCTCACCATCACTGGCAAATTCATTTTCCTGGGTTACGGAATTGATATAGATCGTTGAATCGGGAAAGGCCAGATAACCGGTAGTGTGTTCCGGATGGTAATGCGTGGAAACAATATAGAACTGTGTGTTATCACTAAGAGCAGTGGCTACTTCAAGAATGATTTCACCATTCTCTCTACCCAGCCCCGGATCAATCACCAGTGTGGCATCCTCGCCCACCACGATCCCGGCATTGGGTACGCCGCCAACATCGTTATCGGGAATGGCCCAGGTATAAATCCCAAGCTGAACCAGGCCTTCTGGCTGGAAGATGGGGTCCTGAGCGAGCGATAGTGACGGGATCAGAAGCAATAAGAAAGACAGCTTTATTTTTATCATGATTAGTCTTCCTGATTTTGTATTGTTGAAGGAGTGAGCGTTAGGCTTAATTTGCACCTGCCTGAACGATAAAGCAAGTTACACTGGTCACCGTGCCTAATCAGAACCCCACTTATAGAGTAGGAGGGGTCAGAGTCATGACTCCGACCCCTTTGATCATTAAACACGCCTCCTTAAATCAGCTGACAGTTAAAGTCATCCATACCGCCATGGCGATCATCATCAGGTTTTCAGTCAATGAGACAAAACCCAGCGGCACATTGCTTGACCCACCGACGCAGGCGCATTTGAGTTTGCGCTTATCGATATACACCGCCTTGAAGACGGAGGCAGCCCCTACCGTACCAATAAACAGCGCCACCGGAATGGACAGCCAGTGCAGGATGCCGCCGATCATCAGTACACCCGCCAGCCCTTCAGCAAAAGGATAAAGGTAGGAATACGGCACCCAGCGCCGTGCCAACAGATCATAGTTTAGAAACATGGTGGCAAAGCTTTCAATGTTCTGCAGTTTCAGCAACGCCAGCACCACCATACTAAAGGCGATAAACCATTCACCTGTTTGTACTGTAAAGGCCGTATCGAAAGCGGCTACGCTGGCCGCCAGCGCCATCAGCAGCGTCATGCTGAACAGGGCAATGACCGGTTTATAAGAAGTCTCCCCGGGGACCGCCACCGTTTTACCCAGAAAGCGTCGCAGGTCTTCATAACCGCCAATGTTGTTACCATCGATATAAATCTGCGGCGTGGTGCTCACACCCTGCTCACGTTTAAAGGCTTCGACGGCCTCACGCGAATTCAGCCAGCGGTCTTCCACCAGAAAACCCTGACGTTGTAAGAGGTCTTTGGCCTTCAGCCCAAAGGGGCATAGATGCTGGTCCATCACCATGCGATACAACACGGCTTTTTTCGTGGAATCCAGCGTTTGGCTAGCAGCATTCATAAATACTCCTTGTCTGTGTAGTTAAGTGCGGCTAGCATAAACTCCGTACCATAGTACGGAGTCAAGCACTGATGTTATCGATAGGTAAATTTGCCGCCGCCGGCGGTGTTGGCGTGGAAACCGTGCGCTATTACCAGCGTAAAGGTTTACTGGAAACCCCGAAGCCAAGCGGGGGCATACGCCGCTATGCAGAAGAAGACCTGCGTCGCCTGCGGTTTATTCGCAAGGCACAGGCCGCCGGTTTTACCCTGCAGGAAATAAAAGAACTGATCAAACTCGAAGTCAGTCAGGACAGGCCCAAAGTCCGCGCCCTTGCCAGCGCACGCATTGACGCACTCAACATCAAAATCAAGGAACTGGAAAAGGCACGCAATGCCCTGAAAAAACTCGCCCGGGAATGTGCACACGGGGACTCGGGGCCCTGCCCGATTCTGGAAGCTTTTGAGGGATAGTAGAGCGAATTAAATAATTAAATCAGCATCAAATGACGCTGGGCCTTTGATTCAGGACTTCAATGCAAACGACTGGCAATCAACCTGTTCAGGCTTACGCCTTCTTCTGCCGCCTGTATGGCCAGAGAGCGGTGAGCCTCCGGTGGAATCCGGACCATAAACTTGCCGCTGTAATTTTTTTGTCGCGAAAGGCTCAAGCAGAGTTTATCTGCCTATTATTGCAGTATTGAGCGTAGCATCCATGCAGTTTTTTCATGCAGAACCATGCGGTCAGATACCAGAGATGCACTGGATTCATCGTCCGCAGCCTGGGCTTCTTGCAACACTGCACGACAGGTTTTCACGATTTGTTCATGTCCTGCAGTCAGAATAGCGACCATTTTGTCCCCGGATGGAATATCCCCGGTCTCCTTGATGTGGCTTAATTCTGCAAACTGCTGGTAGGTGCCTGGCGCAAATACGCCCAGTGTGCGAATGCGTTCCGCGATCTCATCGACGGCTAGAGCCAGTTCAGTGTATTGCTCCTCAAACATTAGGTGTAACTCACGGAATTGGGGGCCAGTTACATTCCAATGAAAATTATGTGTCTGCAGGTAGAGCGTGTAGGAATCGGCTAGCAATACCTTGAGTTTGTCGGCCACCTGTTGCCGTTTATCTGCTGGAATTCCAATATCAATTTCCTGTTTAGCCATTGTTAAAACTCAGTATAGGTGAATAAATTGCTCAGTCTATCCCTGTGGGCTTTCGCTCATTTCCTGACAATACAGATCATACTTCTCTGGTAAATCTTCAGGACAAACGCCGCAAAGCTTATTGCCTGGTACAGCGTGGTCGATGAATTTGGGGTAGGCAAGATTCAGATTTGCCATGATCTTCTTAAATTCTTCAATTGTGGTATCACCACCCAGCCGCGGATTACGTTCCTTCTCCTGGGCTATTGAGGATACATGCCGATGATTATAATCGTGTGCCGGATACACCAGGGTGTCATCGGGCAAAGCAAACAGTTTTTCTCGTACCGTTTTGTAGAGGTCTTCGGCATTTCCATTCTGGAAATCTGTGCGCCCACAACCATCAATAAGCAGGGCATCTCCAGTTAATACTTTGTCGCCAATTTTATAGGCGTAATGATCATCAGTATGGCCGGGTGTATAAAGTGGATCAATTGTTACACTACCGATGATGATGGCTCTTCCTTCTTCAGCCCGAATATCCGGACAATCACACTGTGATGTCACAGGATAGACTATTTGACTACCTGCCAATTCCTTAAGACGACGCGCTGACGTAATATGGTCAGCATGAATGTGTGTGTCGATGGAATAGATCAGTTTCAGGCCCATAGCATTGATGATGTGCAGATCGCGTTCGGCCGTCGGATACACGGGATCGATAAGCACTGCCTGACCAGTGTCCTCACAGGCCAGTAGATAAGTATAAGTGCTGCTTAATTCCTCATACAGTTGCTTGAATATCATATCACCCTCTCTGGTATGCTAGCTGATGGCTATCAGTCAAATCGGTACTAATTTATTACAGGCATTATTTTCAACAAATAGTTCTTGTTAAATGGCTCTGATGTTGCCCATATAAAAGTTCGTTATAGAGGCATCAGCCTTCTCATAGTTATTAGTATGCTTACAGCTTTATCATATTTTCCAGTCAGTACTATGACTAAATTCTTCGTCAGGCTGTCCTGCCTCTCCTGTCTGTCAGTCTTAAAACCTGAAATTTCTCGAATACTTCAATACAATTTCCGACTGTCGGGTATTTAATCCATTAAACACGCCATCGGCATCAAAGTTGTAATTGACCACCAGGTAAAAATCTTCTCCCGCTCTTGGGTCCCAGTGCAGGCGACTATTGAGGCCAACTGAATCGGAGCCGTTGTCGTATTGCAGCAAATTGATCCAGCTCCATTCCGGCGTGAAGGAAAATGTGCTGCGCATACGCACCAGGCGGCTGACGAATTCACCCTGTGGCAGGTCAATATCAGTGTAAACATAAGAGAACTCACCGGAAAAACGCGGGCCGGGCTGCCAGTCCAGCCCGAAATCGACTTCGCGCTGCTCGCCGGTATAGAAATCACCGATGGTGAAGCCGATATCCGGCGACAGGCTACGCTGGTTGGCGGTTTGCAGACCAAAGGCGTGGCTGGTAAATGCATATTCCCCGGCCGGAATAACAACCCCGGGCCGGATGGCAAAGTCTGCAACCAGACCTTCTTTTTCCCGGAACACTTCAGCATAAATCCGGTCTCCCGCATGGCTGTTGAGGCTCATATAACGCAGATTGAGCGCTTCACTCTGTAACTGGCCGTTATCCAGCCTGTCAGTGCGGGAGATATCCAGGTGTGCGTAGTAATACCAGAGCAATGGATGATCTTCGGGATAATGACGGTAAGTGGCTCTGCCATTGATCTGATCAACGCCACGACGGTTGGCAAATCCGAGAGCCGGGTTGTATTCGGCGCCGATATAGTTGTAATCCAGCTCACCGCTGAAACCATTACCTTCGGTAGCCAGGTCAATGGCAGCACTGTAGGCTTTATCATCTCCCTCAAGTCCGTCGGTATCTGACTGCTGGTACCAGATATCGCCGGTGAGGGTGTAGTTATCGGCAAACCGGGTATTACGGTAATTGAAATCCACCCCGGCGACAGAGTTGTCAGCCAGCCCGTTGGGATTGCCCTGGGTAAAAATGGCACCGACGCGGGATTCGGTCAGTACGTTCTGCGTCACCCGGCCGACAAACAGCGGATCATCACTGGCACCGATACGATCTTCCTGCTGCACCAGCAAAGCTCCAAGACTGGTGTCACCTACCCTGCCTGCCAGTTTGCCGCCGACATCAATATCCACCGGCTGTCCGGTGGACGCATCCAGGCCTATGCGACGCGAATAAAAAGGAATGCCGTTGTTGCCACCGGAGCCGAATGAGAAAATTTCCGAATCCTGCAAAAAGAAATCGCGCTTTTCCGGAAAAAACAGATTGAAACGTGTCAGGTTGACCTGGCGATCGTCCACTTCGGTAGCAGAGAAATCCGTGTTCAGGGTCAGCACACCGGTAAGGTTAGGTGTGAATTTGTAGAATACATCCAGCGAGGGTTCGACATTATCTTCGGTGGTGTTGCTATTACGGTCTCTGGCCTGCCCTACCGTCAGGGAAGGTACAATATCCAGTCCCAGGCCCTGCTCCAGCCCCTCAAGCCCCACCACCTGTCCACTGGTGGACGGATCAATGGCACGGTTAAAAGATGACCAGGCAATGCGTTCATTGTTGCGGGCGATTTCGCGCTCGAAATTAATTCCCCAGGTATCTGTTTCCGGATCAAAATTCAGGGTGGTAAAGGGAATCGCCATTTCAGTGGTCCAGCCCTGGTCATTAATACTGGATTCCACCAGCCAGATGCCGGACCAGTCGATGTTGTAGCTGGTCGGACTCTCGAATACTCCATCATCACGAATGGCATTGGGATTGGTGATAAACCGAAAACCCGTACGGTCATTATTAAAGGTATCCAGAATCAGATGCACGTTATCATCAAAGCGCAGTGACTGGCCCTGAATCATGACGCGCGAGGTAATGGCCTCAGGATTACTGTCATATAAGCGCGCACCCAAATAAAAATAATCATCGTCATAGGTGATATAGAAAATGCTTTCCTGGGTCGGCGTACCCTGGTCTACCGGATTGACCTGATGAAAATCACTGATGCCCGGCAGCTGTTGCCAGACGGCATCATCCAGAATCCCGTCAATGACCGGTGGCTGAGCGGTGCGGGTGATAGTGAGGGATTTTTCCTGCAGGGGCTGGTTCCCGGTCTGGGCCAGTACGCTGACGGGCAGTAACAGAACAGTGACTACTGCGACAAGAATATTATGCGAATAGCCTGAGTACACTGTGACGACTCCCCTTTTACTTTTAGTATTAGTTTTATTTGCGAGCCGCTGATACCCTGCTCTTAAGAGCGTTAAAGCTATTGAAGGCTATGCGACAAGTCAATCTTTACGCCAGATCAGCATCTGATTGTTTGCCGGCATGCCGATATCCCTGACGAAGCTGAAGCCATTACTGTTTGCCAGTTCATTCACGCTCTCGAAATCCCGAATGCCGCTGACCGGGTCACGTTCTTTAAGCCAAAGATCAAAACGGGCATTACTCTCGGTGGTAAATTCACCTTTATATTTAAATGGTCCGTATACGCACAGATAAGCGCCATGCCTCATACTTTCCCCGGCGCCACGAAAAAAGTCCGGAACAAATTTGCCGTCCATAATATGCAGACAGTTGGCACTGAACAATCCGTCCAGCTCTGAGACCGGCCAGGGCTGGTCCCGCACATCAAGTGTGACCGGTTCTTCAAGATTCGCCAAGTCTTCCCCGGCCAGACCAGCCTTGATGATTTCCATGTTTTCGGGAATCTCGCTGGGGATCCAGTATATACCGGGTAAATGCTGACAGAAATGCACGGCATGCTGCCCGGTGCCGCTGCCAATCTCCAGGATGCGCTTACCCGCCTGGAAATATTCTGCAATGACATCAAGAATCGGCTGCTTGTTATTCTCGCAAGCCTGGGAGAAAGGTTTATTCATATCGGGCTGCTTAAAAGGCAGCTGAGGATGTGGTCATTGCCGCAACGCGCTCTTCCAGCTCGTTAAGGCTTTGTTGCAGTGAATTGATGGTCTGATTCAGGCTCAGACGATAGAGATTGATCGATTCAATATCCTGTTCATTGATATTGACGCGTTCAGCCAGTCCGGATGCTCCGGAGACCGTGGTAGATTGCAGGGTATTCAACTCCTGGGTAATGCGGGCAAGCTGCTGGCTGATTTCCAGGTTATTCAGTTCAGCCACATTGCCGTTGAGCTGATTGATCTGATTACGGATGGTCTCAATCAGCCGCTCATTCTGATCCAGTGTCGCCGTCTGCTGATTGTTCATGCTGGCCTGATTGGCTACCGCCGCTTCAATTTCGGTGATGTCCTCGGATTGCGAAGCCAGTGTGGCATTGATGGTGCCAACATCATTACGCAGGACATTACGTGCAGCCCATAATTTGTCAATTTCGGAAAAATTGAAATCCACCCGCTCCAGCAGGCCCAGGGAGGACTCTTCAGCAGCTTCATCAACCAGATTCAGGCGGTTTTCAAGTTGTGCCAGCCGCCCGGCAGTACGATCCAGTTCGGCCTGGGTCTGCATGCCCTGATCATAGAAATAGTAAGCACCGCCAGCAGTTCCAAGCAGTCCCAGCGTCAGGACGCCAAGCAGGAGTTTTACTCCACTGTCCAGGCCAGCAGGTGCTGCCGATTGCGGCGGACGGGAAGATGACATGGAACTGCCACGCTTAAGCTTGCGGTGAGATACCAGCTCATCCCGTTCCGGAACAATGGAAAACTCATCTAAATCTCTGTTGTCGCTGCTCATGGGGACTATTATAAGTGTTTAAGACAAAAAAAGTAAAAGCTAAAAAGCACTTGAAATCAATTAATTAAGTGCAAGAGTTGAGATTTATTTTCTGAAAACCCAATATAGCTCTCCTGCCCGTCCGGGCAGCAGGGAACCCATGAATAAATTACAGCGAAAAAAGAATTTGTGCTGTTTGGGCACCAGACCTTGATTTCGACCATAATAAGCTCCGCTCAGAAAATCAACGGAATAACCTGCTTTTTTAGCAATTTCATACAGATACCCTGTAATAGACAAAGAATTGCGTGCATTATTCTTCGGGTCGCGAACCCGCAGGTGCTGATTAATTCCAGACCTGGATTTACTCACTACACCAATTACTATGCCATTGCTTCTCAGCCGCTTTTTTAAATAGCAGATAAGTGCTTCCAGTGTCTCAATATTTTCTGCGTCAGAATACACAAGAAATACATCATAATTACCGGTCGCGGTCGTAGTGCCTTTTTTTATATCCGCTTTATCCGCTCTACCCTCTCCGATTTCACAGATTTCACTGATTTCACAAGCCTCACTTTCCTCAAAAAGCTGCCAGTGCCGATACCTGACTGGCGGGTAGCCTTTTGCACTGGCATGAATGATGAATTTCAGCGTCTTATCCAGTTGCCGGTGCTGTAGCACAGCAATATCCAGTATTTCCCGATTGGCATGCTCAGCCAGTAAAAAATGGTAAATAAACCAGAATCGTACTAAGGAAATTGAGTAATTGGCTTGCCGCAACGGCCTGGGAATACCATAGGAATAGGTATCACAGATTACTTCTGTCAGTAATAAATCAAGATCCCAGGAAAGTTGGGGGGCTTTATCAACAAGCTTGGCAACAAGCTTCAGAGGAAGCTTTGCAAGAATTTTTGCAAGCATTCAGGGTATCCTTACCAGAGCACTTGATCAGGACAAGCACAATTTATCCAACCAAAACTTTTTTATAAAGTAACTGATAGTTATCATAAAGTAAACCAGAATTTACTGGAAAATTAACCGGAATTAAACGCAGTGAATGCTTCAACACGCAAAGAATTTTCCAGAAGGTTTCGCCAGGCATTGAATGAGGCGGGATATAAAAAAACACAGCTCAAGGAATTGGGCAGTCTATTTGAAGTCTCTTCCCAGGCAGTTCGCAAGTGGCTAAACGGCGATGCCCTGCCCAGCTCTTCGAGAGCACCTCAAATCGCCATGAAGCTTGGCGTCAGGCGTGCATGGTTACTGGATGGAGAGCCGCCCATCAGGAGTATCGGACTGAAGGTAAATGAATCAAACGCGGCGTATACCAACAATCCTGATCCGGAGGCACTGACAATTTCTGACAGGGAATACCGGCTCCTGTGCAACTATCGTTCACTGCCAATAGAGTTACAAAAAACAATCGATACACTATTGCGTGAAATCAACTCCTGAATAAAGCTGAAGACTGCTGACTGCCTCACTACACACGGCGAGTCAGACTGCTGCTACAGTCGCTTGCCACCTTCTGCGGAAGCGCAAGGCCTGAAAGCAGTCCCGGGTATGCAGTTTATGACATTCCTTTCATTGCCTGCTTGCATGCAATGAGCGCATCGGCTTAAATTACCGTCAGTTCATCAATAACAAAACAGGAACGACACAATAGCTCTCATTTTTTCAATTTCGAATCGAAAGGAAATACCATGAAAACAATCATCAGAACGTCAATCCTGAGCCTGGGTGCTTTTCTGTGCTCTGCTCAGGTTTTAGCCGGTGGAGAAGCAGGAACACTGGAATTACGCGACTTTGGTTCTAAATTTATCGCCTACAGTACTGAAGCACAGGAAGACGGTACGCTTAATGTACTGAATCCGATGTTTGTACAATACATGCTGCCTGCTGAACGCGAACATGAATACCCCATCGTGATGATTCACGGTGGTGGCGGCCAGGGCACAGACTGGCTGGAAACCCCGGATGGCCGTGATGGCTGGGCGGATTATTTTGTCGCCGACGGCTGGGATGTCTACGTTATTGATCGCCCGGGACACGGTCGCTCACAAAGTAACCCGAGCTGCAGCAGTAACGGTATGTCGGCCAGCGGTTATGCCAATACCGGGATAATTTCATTTCTTTCAACGGCTGACGCAGATGTCTGGCCGGGTGGTGACCCAACCCCAACCAATGATGCCGTAGTCGGCTGGGCTGCCAGTTCAGCCACTGCTGCCTATTGTGGAAATGAAATTGCCGCCGAAGCCATTTCTGCCCTGCTGGATGAAATCGGCCCGGCTATCCTGATTGCGCACTCCGCCGGTGGTGGCAGTACTTTTCTGGTCCCGGACAAGAACGCTGACAATGTTGTAGGTATCATTGCCTTTGAAGCAGCCGGTGCCAATCCGATTGCATCAGGTGGTGGTCCCGGTGGAAATGCACCTCCAGCCATCAGCAATTGGGAAACCTCTCCAGCCCTCCCCGCAAACTTCAGCCCGGTTGAACAAATGGGTTGCCCCATGCAAGGCAGCAATCCGAGCCAGCTGGTGAACTTTGAGGATTTCCCGCTGACACTGGTCGTCTCGGAACGCGGTCTGGGCGGCGGCTCTTCGCAACCGCTCAATTGCCAGGTAGCAGCCTGGCAGCAGGCTGGTGTTGATGCCACTGGTGTATACATGCCTGATCGCGGCCTGGAAGGTGGCGGACACTTTGCCATGGCCCAGCTCGACTCTGCTGAGTATGCGGATCTATTTATTGAACTGGCCGAGGATATCGAAGACAGCTCCGACAAATAAAACTGAACTGGTGTCAGAGTAAATCGTGGATTTACTCTGACACTGTTTATTTCTACACCCTTAATATCAATCCAGGCCTGATCACGATTTAACAAGAAGGAAGTTCATTCATGCAGTAACAAGCCCTAAAGGACAGAGACAATGAAAAAAATAATAATAATTTTCTCGACTATTTTTGCATTCACCAACCCCGCATTAGCCCACCACAGTAACGTCGGACTTTTTGACACTGACGTCACCATAGAACTCGAAGGAACCATCACCGCCGTTTCATGGCGCAACCCCCATGGCTTCATTGTTTTTGATGTAGAAGATGAATCCGGCAATATCGTGCAATACAGTGCTGAAACAGCTGCCATCAGTGTTATGCGTAACCGGGGGATTACCGGTGACGCCATTCAGGTCGGCGACGAGGTAACTGTTGCCGGTTCGCCTTCATCACGCGGCAGAAATGAAATTCTTGCCAGTAATATCCTGCTTTCCAGCGGTTATGAATTTGATTTCGGTACTCGTTCGCCTTACTTTCCTGCCGGCAAAGCCGGCAACCTGGTCGGCTACATTAATGATGATGAGGATGATGCCTTTACCCAGGCCGCCATCGCCAATGCCGACGGTATTTTTCGCACCTGGAGTACCATCATGAATGACCGTGCGGCATTCCCGATGTTTACCGGCGGTTATCCGCTGAATGAAGCCGGAGAAGCCTTCCTGGCACAGTGGGACGCTGCTGACAATGAATTACTGCAATGCGGCACCAAAGGCACGCCGCTGATCATGATGACCCCCTTCCCCATCGAATTCGTCCAGGTCGGGGACACGATCGAAATGCGTATTGAAGAATATGACAGCCTGCGGATTATTCATATGGACCCGAATGCCGTCGCACCCGAGGAACATAGCCTGTTTGGTTTTTCCCGTGGTCACTGGGAAGGCAAAACCCTTGTGGTGGAAACCGATCATATAAAGGCCGGATATTTTGGCCCAACGGGTGAAGGCCAGAGCGATCAGATCACAGTAGTCGAACGCTTCATGCCCGCTGCCGATTTCCAGCGCATGGATTACAGCCTTACCGTTACCGACCCGGTGTATTTCACCGAGCCATTTGAGCTGAACAAGTATTTTGTCTGGCTGCCCCACATGAGGGTGAATCCCTATGAATGCCTCGAGCGGGAATACTAGTCTGTGCGTCATGTAATACTGTCCAGGGTCAGACTTATCACCAATACTCTGACACCTTTTTATTGAACCACCAAGGAATTGAGAATTAGGAGAGCAGTGCTGTAAATTAAATCGCTTTAAATCAGAGGAGCAACTTATGCCTACATTAATAAAATTCAGGAAAGCCTTTTTTTACAACCTGCTGCTCCTGCCAGCATTGTTGCAGAACAATGTCGCTCCAGCTCAATCCGCTAACGAAGAAGCAGATATAAGGTCCATTGCCCTGGAACAGCTGGCTTTTGAAGCCGGGAAATGGCGTACTTACTGGGAAGAGCTTGATGAAAACGGTGAACTCGTAACGGTACTGGAAGGTTTTGAAACCTTTGAAGTGATAAACCCGCCCAATGTTTATCTGATGACAACAGATATCACAAGTAATGATACTAAAACCCATACTTTCAG
This sequence comes from Gammaproteobacteria bacterium UBA5109, assembly GCA_002414385.1. Lineage (GTDB taxonomy): Bacteria > Pseudomonadota > Gammaproteobacteria > Pseudomonadales > Pseudohongiellaceae > UBA5109. Next base: position 123,672 of record DHZH01000001.1, on the reverse strand, counting down.
GTATTTCAATGAACAGGATAATTTAATTTACATGTACGATGTGACACCTGACGGAAGCCATTACAAATTATCGGTTGACCCTTTAACCAGCGTAACCGTGATGGATCCGATCACTCTGCCGGATGGACGGCAATTCACCATGCGGGTCACGACCACAGAGCAAAGGCAAAACTACATTAAAATTAAGCAGGAACAGTCTCTTGACGGTGGAGAAACATGGCAGTTTTACCGTTGGCAGCATTTGGAGCGTATCCCGGAGTGATTTGACAGCTATGCCTGGTAGCAAATTACACAAAATGGATCAGGATTCCCATGCGATATAAGGCCATAATAACTTCATTCATACTGGTTTTTTCTATTCCTCTCGCTTTAGCTCAGACAGGGAACAGTTTAAAACCGGAATTACTGGAACAGAATGAGGAAATCAGAATTGCCCTGAGTGCTGCACCGGAACACCTGAGAGATGGAGCCGGAATTTGGGTTTTAACTACCGAGGGTTACCGGCAGATTAAAGTTTCCGAGAACAACTTTACCTGCATTATCAACAGAGACCATCCATTTAACCTCAAGCCAACCTGCTATGATGCTGAAGGAAGCAGAACCATACTTCCCAAGGTGGTTTTCTTCGGCAACCTTTTACATCAAGGCGTACCTGTTGATGAAATTCAGGCTTTGGTTGAAGAAAAATTTATTGCAGGTGAATTTACAGCTCCATCCCGTCCGGGTATTGCCTACATGCTCAGTGATGAAATTCAAAATTATAATCCTGCAAGCGGTGAAGTTGAGTCCTTCCCTCCTCACCTGATGTTCTATGCACCTGATCTGACCAATGACGATGTCGGTGCACCTTCAGACTTTGTACCGGAATCCCCCTGGCTTCCATTTGTGGCTTACCAAGGAGAGCATGGTTTTATGATAGTCATCGTCGAATAATTATAATAATCAACCAAAACACAGGTGTTTCAAATGCGCAAAGCCAAACCCGAATATTCCTTTCACCCGCTCACTCTTTGTCTCACTGTTTTTCTCTTATCCAGCAATGCCTTTGCCCAGCCCCGAACGGCCGGTCTTGAAGTATTTACCGACTCACTCGCTGAAGAGTATGTCGGCTCCACCCTGGCAGGATTGAGTATCGGCGTCACGCGCGGTGATGAAGTTCTTTTAAAGAAAAGTTATGGCTATGCCAATCTGGAATGGCAGGTTCCAATGCCCATGGATGCGGTACACGAGGTAGGCTCACTGACAAAGCAGTTTACTTCGGTGGCTGTTTTACAACTGGCTGAACAGGGGCTTGTTAATCTTGATGCTGACATCGGGGAATATCTGCCTGACTTCGATACTCAAGGCAGGCGAGTATCAGTGCGTCGCTTGATGGATCATACCTCAGGGATACAGGGAATAACTGAAATCCCGGAGTTTTTTGAATTGAGCACTCAGGCTGGAGAACGCACGGAAGTGTTCCGCATGCTTGAAGAGTACCCTTTCGAATTTGAACCCGGATTTGCGCAAATTTACAACAATTCAGCTTATATGTTGCTGGGGCATATTATCGAAAGAGTCAGTGGCCAGGGTTATGCGGAATATCTGGAAGAAAATGTTTATCCACTGGCCGGACTTGAAAATACTACTTACTGCAGCAACACGGAGATTGTCCGGAACAAGGCAACAGGTTATCAATATACTCCCGATGGATTCCAGATGGCACGTTACCATGACCATACCTGGCCCTACTCGGCCGGCTCACTGTGCTCCACTGTTTCCGATATTCTGTCATGGAATCATGCTTTGCATCAGGGTGAAGTGCTTTCCCAGGACATGTATGAAGTCCTGATTACTCCGCTGACGCTTGCTGACGGATGGCCGCTCCGATACGCAATGGGAGTCGGCCACTATATGCATACGACAGGCAGAGTCATTGAGCATAGTGGAGGCATCGACGGATTCCTTTCATTTGCGCGGTATTATCCTGATGATGATGTAACAGTGGTTGTTCTGCAGAATGCACTGGCTCCTCCCGGACCCGGCGCTATTACCGATCAGATTGGAGAACACCTGTTCGGTACCAGGCATGAGCTGGAACCAGCGTCTTTTACAGGCCCCCTTTCCCGGTATACCGGTGAATATCGAGGAGCAGTGAGGGGTGGTGAACTGGTAATCAGGGTAGAAATAAACGAAGGGGAGTTAGAGGCGATTCCCATCATGCAAGGTAACCAGGGACAACCGCAATCCCTTAACTTTCTGGAAAATGATACCTTTTTTAACAATCTGACCTACTTTTATTTCGAGATAAGTGCCGATGGTGAACGGAATATCCTGCGGGTGGCATCGCCCGGCAGCCATTATGTATTGGAACAGAACTAATTGTCAGGTTCTTAGTTTTTCTTACAGGATATTGCTTACTTTTTATCGGAGACATGAGTTTACGAATGTTTGATATTTAAAGGGACACATAAAAATCCCAAGTAAAAGAGCCAAGTAATGATACTGATTTGGATAAAGCGAGTTTTATGGAGTCTGCTGGCTCTCGTCGTACTGCTCTATTTACTTGTTATTGGCACTTACCATTTTTCCAACTACAGATACTTGGCTACACTGGAAGCAGGCAGCGAACTTGTTGAAACTGAACAAGGAGTCATTGAATTTTCTCGTATTGGTGAACAGGGTCCGACAATACTTGTCTTACACGGAACCCCAGGCGGCTATGACCAGGGCATGGTCATCGGTGAGAGACTGGAATCTTCAGGATTTTCAATTCTGGCGGTATCCCGGCCCGGCTATTTGCGCACACCAGGCAGCTCAGGAGAGACCATTGATGAGGAAGTCGCTTCCTATCTGGCACTTATGGATGCATTGAATATTGAGCAAGTCGCCCTCATCGGCGGCTCCGGAGGAGCACCTTCAGCCTTTGCCTTTGCGGCTCAATATCCTGAAAGAGTCTGGGCCGTAGTTCAGCTTTTTGGATTATCTGGAAGTATCCCGGATGAGGACTCTGTAGTTTATGAGCCAAGTTTTTCTGAACACCTGATAGATATCTTCTTTGGCGAAACATTTGAATACTGGGTCTTGTTGCAAATAGCCGGCTTGTTCCCGGAGCAAACCCTGTTAGCGGAAGGTATGGGAATGGTCAATAGCGATACCAGAAACCGAGTACTGGAAGACACTGGAAAACTGGAAATATTTAAGCGAATGATGTGGACTTCATATCCTCTTGAAAGAGTAAACGGTCAAAATAATGATGTACATAAATTCATTAAGTTGGATCAAAGTGATGCAGCGTCTCTTGAAATCCCTACACTATTTGTACACGGGACCGCCGACAGTAACGCACCTTACGAGAATGCCAGGTTTCTGGCCAACAGCATTGAAGAGGCTGAGTTCATCACGCTTGAAGAAGGAGATCACTGGATTTTTATATCAAGACCTGAAGATTTTGTCCCTGAGGTAATCGAATTCCTGTCACTTAATGCTCCTTAGTTCCAGAAATAACCACTGATCAAAAATTATATTTTAAATAACTAATTTTAAAATAGGTTTATGTCTGCTTTCGACAAATCACTGTCAATAAAACTCGTATAGATAATGCTAAAAATTACACTTGGAATAATTATAATGAAATATCAAAGGATAGAATTCTCTTGGCGTGCCGCATTTATAGGGGTATATATCACACCAGAAAAAGATAAGTTATGGATAACTATTCTGCCTTTTTTTCCTATTTATTTTAAAAGAGAACGTTGACGGCTTTGGGAAGGAAACAAACAAAAAGGGGATAGCCAAAACGTACCAAAGAGATGATTAATTACACTCAAATTCGCTAATTTTGAAGTATTTGGCACATTATCTAAAAGGGACTTAAAAGACCCTCTCGATTTCTAAAATTTTCCTCCCCAAAAAAAAAAGCCCCGCACTTGGCGGGGCTTTTTTGTTTTCAGGCGATGGCCAGCACTTACATCATACCGCCCATACCACCCATTCCATCCATACCACCCGGCGGCATAGCAGGACCAGCCGGTTTCTCTTCCGGAAGCTCGGCAATCATGGCTTCCGTGGTAATCATCAGACCGGCAACGGATCCGGCAGCCTGCAGGGCTGAACGGGTAACCTTGGTTGGATCCAGGATACCCATTTCCAGCATATCGCCGTATTCACCGCTGGCTGCGTTATAGCCATCGTTGCCTTTGAGAGAGCGTACTTTATCCAGTACCACAGCTCCGTCCGCACCGGCATTACCGGCAATCTGACGCAGCGGCATAGCCAGCGCACGTTGCAGAATGTTCAGACCGACATTCTGGTCTTCGTTATCACCCTTGAGTTTTTCGATTTTCTGTAGAGCACGTACCAGAGCAACACCGCCACCGGGGACCACACCTTCTTCAACGGCAGCACGGGTTGCATGCAGGGCGTCTTCCACTCGGGCTTTCTTCTCTTTCATTTCGATTTCAGTGCCGGCGCCAACTTTAATTACCGCTACACCGCCTGCCAGTTTGGCCACACGTTCCTGCAGTTTTTCGCGATCATAATCAGAAGAAGTTTCTTCGATCTGGGAGCGAATCTGGGCAACACGGGCCTTGATCTGGTCAGCCTGACCGGCACCATCAATAACAGTTGTATTGTCCTTGTTGATAATAACGCGTTTGGCGGAACCCAGATCGTCCACTGTGGCACCTTCCAGGTTAAGACCGACTTCTTCGGAAATGACTGTACCGCCAGTCAGAACGCCAATGTCAGCCAGCATGGCTTTACGACGATCGCCAAAACCAGGGGCTTTAACAGCAGCGACTTTGACGATACCGCGCATGTTGTTGACTACCAGAGTTGCCAGGGCTTCACCTTCCACATCTTCTGCGATTACCAGCAGAGGACGACCGGCTTTGGCGACGCTTTCCAGCAACGGAAGCAGCTCACGAATATTGGAAACTTTCTTTTCAACCAGAAGAATGAGGGGGTCTTCCAGGTCAACTGTCATGTTGTCCTGATTGTTGATGAAATAGGCAGAAAGGTAACCACGGTCAAACTGCATACCTTCAACCACATCCAGTTCATTTTTCAGACCGGTACCGTCTTCAACGGTAATAACACCTTCTTTACCGACTTTCTCCATTGCTTCGGCAATAATGTCACCAACTGAGTTGTCAGAGTTGGCGGAAATACTGCCAACCTGTGCAATGGCTTTGGTTTCTGTACAGGGAGTGGACATACCACCCAGAGCTTCAACGACGGCTTCAACTCCTTTGTCGATACCGCGCTTCAGGTCCATCGGGTTCATGCCGGCTGCAACGGATTTCAGGCCTTCATTCAGAATTGCCTGAGCCAGTACAGTCGCAGTGGTGGTACCGTCACCGGCAACATCAGAAGTCTGGGAAGCGACTTCTTTCACCATCTGGGCGCCCATGTTTTCAAATTTGTCTTTCAGTTCAATTTCTTTGGCAACGGATACACCGTCTTTAGTCACAGTAGGTGCGCCGAAAGATTTATCCAGCACCACATTGCGACCTTTGGGTCCAAGTGTCACTTTCACGGCATCTGCCAGCAGGTTGACGCCCTTGAGCATTTTCTGGCGGGCGTTATCTCCAAATTTCACTTCTTTAGCCATTTTTTTTTCCTTTACTTGAAGCTGTTTATTAAAGGGTTCAATTAATCTTTGTTCAGCGGGTTGACCTTAGTCTTCGACAACACCAAAAATTTCGCTCTCGTTGAGAATAAGAAGCTCTTCGTCTCCAAGCTTGATGGTGTTGCTGGCATACTTACCAAAAATAACCTTGTCGCCGACTTTCAGATCAACCGGACGAGCATCTCCGTTATCCAGTATGCGCCCTGGTCCTACTGCGACTACTTCACCCTGCGAGGGTTTTTCTGCGGCCGAACCCGGTAAAACGATGCCGCCGGCAGTAGTGGTTTCTTCTTCCTGACGTCGTACCACGACTCGGTCTTGTAAAGGACGAATGTTCATAGTTTGTTTCTCCAAAACTATCTGGTTTATAAAATCAAAGAAGGCCGCTGGTTCTTACTGCCAACTGGCCGTAAATCATTAAAAATCATGAACTTTTTGCCGCCTGGCGAGCAAGAAGTCCGATTCAAACCCCAAGATGGGGATGGATACAGTAATTTCAATGGGCAAATACAAAATTTTTTCTAATCCCGGCCCAGACGGTCATTCTTCTCATCGTCCGGCGGGTCTTCCTTGAATTCGCCCTCATATATATCGCCCTTCTCCCGGGCAGAGCGAGAACGTTCTGAATATGAAGTGTAGAAAAACTGTTGCTGGTCACCTGACTGCCACATGGCCACTTTCCCCGAACGGATCAGCATTTTGACGAACATCCGGCGTGTCGGCCCGATCAGACAAAGAAATCCCAGTGTATCGGTGATAAAACCCGGGGTCAGTAGAAATGCCCCGCCCACTGCCAGAAACAGTCCTTCCACAATCTCCTGTGCGGGCATTTCGCCACTGTTGAGGCGCTGGTTGGCACGGGTCAGGGTCGACAGCCCCTGTTGCTTGAGAATCTGTATCCCGATAACCGCCGTCAATACCACCAGCCCCAGGGTAGTCCAGCCACCAACCCGTTCTGCAACTTCAAACAGCAACAGCATTTCAGCCAGCGGAACAATAATAAAAATCAGTAAAGCGAAGCGCACAGTAGATGTCCTTAATTTTCTATCTATCCATGCAATATGGGGTTTAAATACCAAAGATAAAGACTTATGTAGGTAGCAAGGCTTTTTAATTTCATATCCGGGGTTCAGCGTAAATCCTGTTTTACCCTGACTCCCGGATCAACCCGAGCGGAGAATCTCATGGACAAGGCAATACCCAGCGTCAATGACCTTTTCAAGCAACTCGGCCTACCCAGCTCCGATGTTGAAGTCGAGGCATTTATTAATGCGCATGGCCCCATCAAAGACAATGTGAAACTGTATGAAGCGCCCTGCTGGAGCAGTTCGCAGGCCGGTTTTCTGAAAGATATTATCGATGATGACAGTGAGTGGTCATACCTGGCTGATGAACTGGATGCCCTTTTACGTAAAGACTCCTGAACTGCAAAGTACAGTCAGCCCCGAAGTTCATGAAAATTCAGTCCCGACTCTGCAGTCTTTTGCGCATAAAGAATCGCTGGTGCCCCACCGGATAATCATCCAGGGTGCCGAAGACTTCATAGCCATAACGTTCATAGAATGGTTTGGCCTGATAGCTGAAAGTATCCAGACAGGCATTAAAGCAGCCCTTTTTGATGGCTTCTCTTTCTATCCCCGCAAGCAAGCGGGTACCATGTCCCTTTCCGCGAAAAGCTTCATCAACCCAGATAATCGAGATTTTTAACCAGCCTCTGCCCGCTTCGCCAAGAGCGGCTCCCTTTAAAGTCTTGTTCTCATCCCTTAGGGTTATGGTGATTCTTTCATAACTATCATAATCGACATGAGCCCGGGTATACCTGCTCATACCGTCATGGACCAGCTGCAACTCAGAGTCTTCCAGGCTTTTTTCAACAGTAATATCAGCCATGAACCTGCCTGGATTCAGGAACTGCTCAGTCCCGGAAATTATTGAATTGCAGGGGTAATCCCCAGTTGTCTTTTCGAAGCACGGCCATGACTTCCTGCAGGTCATCACGTTTTTTGCCGGTCACGCGCAATTTGTCGCCCTGAATGGCAACCTGCACTTTCATTTTCTGGTCTTTGACTTTTTTGACGATTTTGCGCGCAATATCTGTTTCGATACCCTGCTGAATCTGAGCCTTGAGAATTGCCCGTTGACCGGAAATTTCCACCTCGCCAATTTTCAGCGCCTTGAGGTCAAGCTTGCGGCTGGACATCTTGTTCTGCAGGATTTCCAGCATCTGGCGGGTCTGGAAATCAACATCGGCACGTATAATAATTTCCGAATCATTCAGCTCAAATGCCGCGTCCACGCCCTTGAAATCAAAACGGTTACTCATTTCACGCTGGGCCTGATCGACCGCATTGGTCATTTCATGCATATCGACTTCGGAGACTACATCGAAAGAAGGCATATTTGCTCCTTAATGAAACTTTAATTATGCAGGGAGGATATGTTTTTAGGCCAGTAAGTACAATCAGCAGCTCCAAAACGAAGAAAAAAACCTGCTTACAATTATAAAATCCTTAATGTCACGAGCCCAGGCAAGACGAGGCAAAAGTAATAATTGATGAAGGAACATACAAAGCAGTATAAGACTGAATTAATTTTTACTTTTAACGAAGTATTGCCAAGCGCAGTAGTTAAGAGCTAAAGCACCATGTTACGGATGTCGCTCAACAGACTATTCAAATACTGGCAGAACAGGCCGCCATCCACACCATTAACCGCACGGTGATCATAGGACAGGGAAAACGGCAGTATTTTTCGTGGAACAAATTCATTATCTTTCCAGACCGGTTTGATTTCGGTTTTGGATACGCCCAGAATCGCAACTTCGGGTGCATTGACGATCGGGGTAAAGCCAAGCCCGCCCAGGTTACCCAGACTGGAAACCGTAAAGCAGCCACCCGACATATGCTCCTTGGTCAGTTTCCGCTGGCGGGCCAGTTCACTAAGCTCAGTAATTTCCGCGGCAATCTCCCAGATTGATAGCTGGTCTACATCACGGATGACCGGGACCATCAGCCCTGCATCCGTCGCCACGGCAACACCGATATGAACATATTTTTTCTGGATCAGCTTGTTGCCGGAAGAATGTAATGACACATTAAATTGGGGAAACTCAGTCAGAGCCAGGGCGCAGGCTTTAACAATAAATGGCAGGGGAGAAAGCTTGATGCCTTTTTTCTCGGACAGGGCTTTCTGTGCAGCACGAAATTCTTCCAGCTCAGTCACATCCGCTTCTTCAAATTGGGTGACGTGCGGTACCTGCAACCAGTTCTGTGCCATATTCCTGGCAGTTACCTGATGCAGTTTACTCAAATCCTTCTCTTCAATTTCACCGAACTGGCTGAAATCAATGTCCCTGGCTGCCGGCAGACTGAATCCAGCTGTGCTGGCTGCTCCGCCACCCTGCATGACATTTTTCACAAAATCATGCACGTCTTCTTTGACAATACGGTTTTTGGTGCCGCTACCCTTAACCTGGGTCAGATCAACACCCAGTTCCCGCGCCAACTTTCTGACGGCCGGGCCGGCATAAACTCCGGCCTGATCGGCAGGCGAAATTACTGCGGTAGTTTGCTGGGTTGCCGATTGCTGTTTGTTTCCACTGCCCGGTTTTTCCGATTTGGCTTTTTCTGAACTTTCTTTATTTGAACCTTCTTTAGCTGAACCTTCTTTATCTGAACTTCCTTTGGATGCTGATTCTGCGGAAGTTGCTGATGATGAAGAATCGTTACTGGTTTCAGCCAGCATGAAAGCTACGCCGGTTTTGACTTTGTCACCGGTCTTAACCTTGATTTCGGTAATCTTGCCGGCAAGGGGTGATGGTACATCCATGGCTGCCTTGTCGGTTTCCAGCGTCATCAGGCCGTCATCTGTTTTGACTTCATCGCCGACCGATACCAGGATATCGATAATTTCGGCAGCCTCATCGCTGCCCAGATCCGGAACAGTAATTTCTTCAATCCTGGTTTCACCGGAATCTGTTTCTTTTTTGTCGCCAGCTTTGGCCTTATTTTGATCCGAATGATCCGCCTCTTCTGATTTTTCTGTTTCTTCTGCTGAATCCTGTTCTTCGGCCTGTTCTTCCTTGTCGGCAGATTCCGGCTCTTCATCATCTTTAGCGGAAGAACCGTCTGCACCTGCCTCCAGCGAAACCATTTCATCTCCCTGGTTTACAGTATCTCCCACCTTGAGTAGTACTTCCTTGATGACGCCGGCACTGGTGGCCGGAATTTCCATGGCAGCCTTGTCGGTTTCCAGTACCAGGATGGAATCGTTTTCCTGAATTTCATCACCCGGCGCAACAAGTACCTCGATGACTTCGACATTTTCTGAATCACCTAAATCAGGAATTGTTAATTTTTCCAGGGCCACTGCCTATTCTCCTAACTTGTCTGCTGTTTTCTTTGGATTTTGGGTAGTGCGTCATTTTGAAATTTCTTGCTGCTTTCTTCGGGGCTAAAGCCCCTCCTACATCGGAGCAGGTAAACCTGTAGGAGGGACTTTAGTCCCGAACAGAATTGCTATTAAATTTCAAAATAACGTACCACCGGATTCTGTTGTTATTGGCAATTCTTGTTCTATTAAGCCAGCATCGGATTTATTTTTTCCGGATCCAGCTTCATTTTCTTAATGGCTTTGCTGACTGTCGATTTCTCGATGTCTCCTGACCTTGCAAGTTCATTGAGTGCAGCCAGAACGATGTAATTCCGGTCCACTTCAAAGAAGTGCCGTAATTTCTGGCGGCTATCACTGCGACCAAAACCATCAGTTCCCAGGACTTTGAAAGGCGCCGGAACAAAGGCTCTGATCTGCTCACCATACAACTTCATGTAATCCGTGGAAACAACAACCGGACCATCGCGCTCGCCCAGACACTGTTCCACGTAAGAAACCCTGGCTTCTTTTTCCGGATGCATCATGTTCCAGCGCTCTGCAGCCTGTCCGTCCCGGGCCAGTTCATTGAAGCTTGGCGTACTCCAGACATCGACACTGACTTTATATTCCTTACGCAGTATTTCTGCTGCTTCACGGACTTCGCGCAGAATCGTTCCGCTGCCCAGCAGGCGAACGCGTTTTTTATCTTTTGCCGTGACTTTATAATCCTTGCTTTCACCATCCTCCAGTAAATACATGCCTTTGATAATGCCTTCTTCTGAACCTTTGGGCATCTCCGGCTGAATGTAGTTTTCATTCATGGTGGTGATGTAATAGAACACACTCTCATCGTCCTGATACATGCGTTTCATACCATGCTGTACGATCACCGCCAGCTCATAGGCATAGGTTGGATCGTAGGTCACGCAATTGGGTATCGTGTTAGCCAGAATATGACTGTGACCGTCCTGATGCTGCAAACCTTCACCGTTAAGTGTGGTTCTACCGGCCGTACCGCCAATCAGGAATCCACGCGCCTGCAGATCACCAGCGGCCCAACACAGATCGCCCACCCGCTGAAAACCAAACATCGAGTAATAGATATAAAACGGGATCAGTGGATAGTTATTGACACTGTAGGAGGTTGCTACTGCCAGCCAGGATGAAATAGCACCGGCCTCATTGATGCCCTCTTCCAGAATCTGTCCCTTGATATCCTCGCGGTAATACATAACCTGGCCGGAATCAGCCGGATCATAGAGTTGTCCCTTGGCCGAATATATGGCCACCTGACGGAATAAACCTTCCATGCCGAAGGTACGTGCCTCGTCCGGCACAATCGGAACAATCTGCTTGCCGATTTTCTTGTCTTTGAGCAGGGTGGAGATCAGCCGTACAAAAGCCATGGTAGTGGATACTTCACGATCTCCGGTACCGGCCGTAATGCTTTCAAATTCACTCAATCCCGGTGTTTCCAGTTTATTACTGGAAGTCCGCCGTTGTGGAACCACCCCTCCCAGGGCTTCTCGACGCTTGCGCATATACTGCATTTCCGGGCTGTTTTCTTCCGGGCGGTAATACGGTACTTCCTCAAGTTTTTCATCCGGTACCGGGATGCCGAAGCGGTCGCGGAATTTTTTCAGGCTGTCTTCATTCAGCTTTTTGGTGTTGTGCGCCGGGTTGGAACCTTCCACGGACGGAAAGGCATAGCCTTTGATGGTTTTGGCCAGGATAACAGTCGGTCGGTCGGTGGTTTCCACCGCCTGCTTGTAGGCTGCATAAACCTTGAAGGGATCATGTCCGCCACGGTTCAGTTTCATGATGTCATCATCGGACAGATGCTCCACCATCTTCAGCAGCTCGGGACTTTTGCCGAAAAAGTGCTCACGGGTATAGGCTCCGCCCCGACTGGCATAAGTCTGGTATTCACCATCCACGACTTCATCCATGCGCCGTTGCAACAGGCCTTCGGTATCCTGGGCCAGCAGAGCATCCCAGTGGCGTCCCCAGACAACCTTGATGACATTCCAGCCTGCACCACGGAATATGCCTTCCAGTTCCTGAATTATTTTACCGTTACCCCGGACCGGCCCATCGAGACGCTGCAGATTACAATTGATGACAAAATTCAGGTTACCCAGGCTTTCACGTCCGGCCAGGCTGATTGCTCCGAGTGATTCAGGCTCGTCACATTCCCCGTCACCAAGAAATGCCCAGATCTGCCGGTCACCCTGTTTGACCTGATCGCGGTTATCCAGATATTTCATGACATGTGCCTGATAAATGGCCTGGATTGGCCCCAGTCCCATCGAAACAGTTGGAAACTGCCAGTAATCAGGCATCAGATGCGGATGCGGATAGGAAGACAGGCCTTTGCCATCGACTTCCTGACGAAAGTGATCAAGCTGGTCTTCGCTCAGTCGACCTTCAAGGTAAGAACGCGAATAGATACCCGGCGAGGAATGGCCCTGGAAAAACACCAGGTCGGCCGGCTGGTTCTCGGTTTCACCGCGGAAAAAGTAATTGAAGCCGACATCATAAAGGGTCGCACTGGAAGCAAAAGACGAAATATGACCACCCAGATCCAGCCCCAGAGCATTGGCCCGCTGCACCATGGCCAGCGCATTCCAGCGCACTATGCCGCGAATGCTGCGTTCCATGAACATGTCACCAGGCATTTTTTCTTCGGCGGAAACCGGAATGGTGTTGCGATAAGGTGTGATAAGCGTATCAGGAGGGAGGGGTTCACCGGATTCGGTGGCTTTGCTGATCAGGCACTTGAGCAAAAATTGTGCTCGTTCCGGACCCTGGTGCTGTATCACCGAGGCAATGGAATCAGTCCATTCCCTGGTTTCCTGGATATCAATGTCTTTATCACTGGCTGACATAGTATTTCTCTGATGCTGTGTTAATCGGAGGCTTGTTCTGTTTTCCTGTTTTATTCTGCAGCTTTCGCTTCTGTAGTAAAGCTACAAGTGGGCGCAATTCTACAAAAATCTACCAGGTTTTTCCAGCTAAAGCAGGTATTTTATGTAGTAAAACTACATATCTGTAGCTTTTGAGCAGAACCTTGTGAAATTTCCATTATATTTCAATGGCATAAAATTGTAGTTCCCGTCTAGCCGGGCAGCGCCTGCAAGTATCGCTGCCAGTCAAAAAAGGGGCCGGGGTCAGTTTTTCGCTCCGGGGCAATGTCCGAATGTCCGACAATTGCTTTGGCATTCAGCTGCGGATAAGTCTTCAGCAGTACTTTGCTGACTTCTTCCAGGCTGTCGTACTGGGCATCAGAGAAGGCTTCAAAATCGCTGCCCTCCAGTTCTATGCCTATGGAAAATTCATTACAGACTTCGCGGCCTTTCCAGGAAGAGACTCCCGCATGCCAGGCCATCATGTCAAAAGGCACATACTGCACCACTTCCCCGTCACGCCGAATCAGCAAGTGTGATGACACTTTCAGGTCTTGCAGATCGGCAAAAAAATCATGCTGGCTGCAATCGAGTTGATTGCAAAACAGCTCGTCTATAAAGGGGCCGCCAAATTCACCAGGCGGCAAGGAAATATTGTGAATCACCAGCAAGCTGATTTCATCATCCGGTCGCGGGCTGCAGTTTGGGGAACTGAGCTGTCGGGCTGCATCCAGCTTATGTTCGATTATTTTCATGCGCCTGTTATACCACAAAACCTGTGGGCTATAATGTGGCGATGAATGAGTCCCTGTTTCTTCAAGACCTGGAACAAAATGTCCGCAGTGCCCTGCAGGAAGACATTGGTGATGGTGATATCAGCGTTGCCCTGCTGGATGAAGACAAGGCTGCTGAAGCAGAAGTGATCTGTCGCGATAATGCTGTGATTTGCGGTCGCCCCTGGGTCGATGAAGTGTTTCGCCAGATCGATAAAAATATTTCTGTCGAGTGGTTTGTCAATGAAGGAGCCACTTGTGAACCCGGCACACTTGTTTTCAGGGTCAGCGGTTCCTCAAAACATATTCTCAGCGCTGAACGCTCAGCGCTTAATTTTTTACAGGTTCTATCCGGCACTGCAACAATTGCCAGACATTATGCAGAACTGGTCAAGCATACCGCCGTGAAAATCCTGGATACCCGCAAGACCATTCCCGGGCTGCGACGTGCACAAAAGTATGCTGTCCTGCAGGGTCGCTGCTATAACCATCGTCTCGGCCTGTATGATGCCTTTCTGCTCAAGGAAAACCACATTATCACCTGTGGCGGTATCAAGCAGGCCATTGCCAGTGCCCGGAAATTCGACCCGCAAAAGCCGGTGGAAATTGAAGTTGAAACCCTGGAACAACTGCAGCAGGCTATCACCGCAGGAGCTGATACCATCATGCTGGATAATTTTTCACTGGATCAGTTGAAGGAAGCAGTTGTCATCAATAACAGCCGGGCTTTGCTGGAGGCCTCCGGGGGCTATGATGAAACCAGTATAGTCGCCGTTGCCGAAACCGGCGTGGATTACATATCGGTAGGAGCACTGACCAAGCATTGCCACGCTGTCGATTTCTCCATGCGCTTCAGCTAGTCCTGCATACTGACTCAATTAACTGCAGATATTGTTCTGCAATATTTTCCCAGCTGTAATTTTCCAACACATAATCCCTGGCTTTATTTCCCGTTTCCTTCAAGAGCTCCTGATCTTGCAGCAAAGCCTGTATGCTCATAACGTATTGCTCTGTGTTTTCCGATTCCAGCAGTATTCCGTTTTCTCCATCGCTGATGGCATCGGCCAGCCCTTCCAGACGCGATGCTATTACCGGTCTGGCGTGCAATGCTGCCTCGAGAACCACCAGGCCAAAACCTTCCATATCGCCGTTTACCTTTATATTTGGCTGAACAAAAATATCAACGCTTGAAAGCAGTAAATCCTTATCAGCTTCACTGACATTACCCAGCATGAGTATTTTACCAGCAGCACCCGAATCCTTGATTGCCTGCCTGATTAGCCCGGCATCCTTCCCGTCCCCGGCGATAATGTAAGAAACAGAAGAACCCAGCGCTGGCATGACATTTTCAATGAACCACAGCACGCCCTTTCTTCTTACCAGTCTGCCAAGTGTCAGCAGACAATAGCCCTGGGGTTCAAATCCCAGTAATCCCGCTAGCTCTTTTTTATTCCGGGGCTGGTAGTCCAGGGATATATCCACACCATTGGGAACAAAACTGAATTTTTCGACAGGCAATCCACGATTAACCGCCTGACGAATTGTTTCGTTTCCTACGGCAATGAAATGATCAATACTTTTAAAGAAAATTTTCAGCCAGAAATTTCTGTAGATGAAATTGCTATAGGTAATGTCCAGTCCATGCACAATACAGATTACAGGCACCCTGGAAAAGCAGCGGATAATAGCGGCAACAACAGCCAGCACTCCGTCACCAAGTAAAATGACGTCATAGTCTTTGCGTAAACGAAAAGCCCTGTATAAAGCAATTATGACAAACGGGAATAAAAACTTTTTGCCTTTTGAGTTAACAATACTTTTGAGTTCTACCTGTGCCGACAAGGCATTGAGAATTTCAAAATTTTGTTTTTCTATTCCGCCTATGACTGGTGGGAAGGCCCTGGAAATAAAAAGTATCCGCATCAGGATCAGTCAGATTTTTCGCAGAGATGATACACCTGATACTGCCAGCGCAATGGCCATAGCGGCAGTGCCAGTGCCTGGGCAATCCGCAGGGGAATCTGGAACCAGCGACCTTTACATATCCACTCCCAGTTCAGGATATGCAGGTCTTTCCAGCGCCGTTTGACTGTCAGTCCGGCCTGATTGAATATGTCCTGCCACTCTTCAAGAGTACGGACCACCTCTTTGGCATCTACCTGATAGGTTCCGGAAAACAGCCCAAGCTTTCGCGTTAAAAAATCCGCATTGGGAACCAGCAGGATAAAACGGGCCTGATCTGTCGCTACCCGACGCATTTCCGTCAGCGCCTGAACAGGGTTTACAAAATGCTCCAGGGATCCAAGACAGGTTACCAGGTCAAATGAATTTTCCGCAAAAGGCAAGGATTCAGCCGCCTGTGCATAAAATTCACCAGCGCTCATTTGTTCTTTGCATATTTCTATGGCTTTTTCAGATAAATCCACCCCGGCTACTTTCGCACCCAGCTGCTGGCAGGCCAGCAACCATTCACCGGTTCCACAAGCCACATCCAGTACACGGCTGGCACTGTTCACTTGCATCTGTTTCGCAAGATTCACTTCATGACGACGGGGTGGCCGGATATGTCGGTCACGATAATAAACCGAATCATAGAAATCCTTAATTTCCTCAAGATCCCTGGCTTCTTTTTGTTTTATTTTTTCCTGATCTTCCTGCATTATCAATTCCTGTTAAGGCTGCAGACATCTTACTTAACAAAGCATTGGACCGCCAGTCAGATAAAAAATTATAGTCGCTTATCAGGGCCTGCATCACACTTTTAGTCATGGATATGCAAGGTCGAATTGTTTATAGTAGTTTGGTTTTCAGACAGCCTGCCAGATAAAGTTTATCCCGCAACCATGACAGCAGAAAAACCAGAATATTATGCCCAGCCCGTTCCTGGAGTACTTTCAGTCAGTGCCAATGTCAGGGTAATCCCCAGCTACCCTTTGGTTCGGCAGCTCAACCCAATGGATAAAACAGGAGAACCTGTTCCATGCCCTGTCAAGCTGAACTACATCGTTAGCCCGCAGGCCAGATCTGCTGGAAAGATTCACGGTAAAAGTTTCGAAGCCGTCAGTAATACTGCATTAAGACTGGAAACGCCGGTTGGGCCATTCAGCCGCCTGTCCCTATTGCTGGACTGGAATGCTGCAAACCCTGTGCTGACCGTTAACAAGGCTTTTCACCGCCTGGCAAAAGTAACGATCGGCAATGTCCATTCAGTGGGATGGCTGGTAAGGGATCTGAGCAATCTGGCATTACTGGCAAATAATTATGCCTTACTGCACACCGCCGCTTTCAAGCACAAGAACAAAGTCATCCTTATATTTGGACTTTCAAACACTGGCAAGACAACAACAGTTTTTTCACAGGTTAAAGATCACGGCGCAGAGTTTTATGGTGACGACCTGGTTGTAACTGATGGCAGCAAGTTATACGCCTGCCCTTTTACCGGTGCAAATATCAATCCGCAGGATGGCCCGGGGCTGAAGTATAAAATTGAACAGACTTTACGCCGCGGGTTACCTTTTTTTGAAAACTTCGCCGGCACACTTTCCTATTCAATTTCCGATGCATTGGGTGCGGATAATATTGCAGCTCCCGCGGCGGTTACCGATATCATTATCATGCGTAAAGCCGAACAGGCCAAATCAGAAGTCATTGAAGCTGAACATGCCGCACAACTGATGCTGGCATCAAATCGTACGGAATTTACCTTTGCATCCAGCCCGCTTTTTTCAGCAGCCGAGTATTTCGAGACCGGCCTCAATACCGATGCGGTGATGAATAATGAATCCGTGCTTTTACAGCAACTGGCGGAACAGGCTGTCTGTCATTATGCCTGTGGTGATGTTCATGATCTCGGAAACCTGGTCAGGGAGATACTTGCCCATCCTGATTAAGCATCCTGCTGGTCAGTCTGTGCAGGAAAACCGGACCCAGCACCAGAGTAGGTAACAGGCTGGCTGCCCGATCCAGTACTGCTGCCAGCAAGGCAGGCTCAGCATCAACTCCCAACAACACTGCCAGCCCGACCAATACGCCTTCCTTAATACCCAGATTTCCCGGCACCAGTGAGAAAGCGAAACTCACCGCAACACATGCCTGCAGAAAAAAAGCTTCTATCAGGCTGATGGCCTGTCCCCCAAGCGCGAATACAAACCACAGTCTTAGCGCAAATACGGTAAAAAGTCCAAGTGATACCAGTGAAAACTTCAACAAGACCTGCCTGTTAGAGTTCCAAACCTTAATATCTTCGGAAAAATCCTGTAAATAAGTTCTGAACTTTATGTCAGGCAGAAGTTTATGCAGTCTATGGGAATAAAAAATCATTCCTCCTGAAATCACTGCTGCAGCAAAGAAGATAAGCAGTATCAGCCCGGTACCTGCAGGGTTACTTTGCTGGTAAACAAACAAAATAAACAGACCTGCAGCCATACCCACAAGCGCAGAAATGCCTATCCATAGAAACTGTCCGGCCATCATGGCCAGAATATAGTGTTGAATGCGCAGGTGATACACCGTTTTTAAATAGGCGCCCCGGGCAATAGCACCCGACTTGATTGGAGAGTAATTCAATAAATTGTTGCTGATGGACAGACGAAATGATTCAAGCCAGGGCAACGATGTAGAATAGGGGATTAAAGAAACCGACAGTTGCAAACCAAGCCCCAGAAAAGCCGCCAGAGAGAGTATTAACAGTATTCCCGTCTCCATAAGTGACAGCGAGAATAACTGAATAAGTCGCTGTGGATTCTGATAAAAAAAGTAGAAAAGGTAGGCAAGAAACAGGCCGAGCACAGACCAGACAAGCAGGCTTTTAACTAACTTGGGCATTTTTTTCTTTCCCGGCCTTGACGACAAAATGCTTGCCTGGATTCTGCATCCTCTTGTCCAGGCGGCTAATATTCCGAATCCTTGTAAATAAGCGTGGTTATTTGTTCAGAGACCAGGCCTATGAGAAATATGATGATCGACGTTGTAAAAAGCACGACTCCCATATTGGTAAAAGTATGGGCACTTAAAAAAGTATAGAGGTAATACAGAAAACCAACCAGGAAGAAGAAAAATGAAAATGGCATGAATATCTTCAAAGGTGAATAAAGCGTACCAATCTTGAAAATAATCACAAAAAAACGAATACCGTCTTTTAGAATATTGATATGGCTCTTGCCAAGCCGGTCCCGGGTTTCAATTGGAATATATTCAACTGAATACCCTGCCCTGAAAAAGGCCATGGTTGAGGTGGTCGGGTAGGAAAAGCCGTTCGGCAGGAGATAAAGGAACTGCTTGAATTTTTGTTTGTATACAGCACGTAACCCGGATGTCAGGTCCTTGATTTCCTGGCCGGAAATCCAGCTTGAGAGTTTGTTATAGATGGTATTGGCGACCAGGCGGGCAAAGCTGGCCTGGGACTCATTGTCTCTGGCACCAACAACCATGTCCGCGCCTTTGCCAAGTTGTTCCAGCAAGCGTGCCACATCTGCAGGCTGATGCTGGCCATCGCCATCCATAAATACGATGATGTCATGTGAGGCATTCCTGGCACCGGTTTTTATGCTGGCGCCGTTACCCTTGCTGTATTTATGGGTGAGACATTTAACATTGTTCGCGGCACAGATTTCCACTGTGCTGTCAGTAGAACCATCATTGACCACAATAACTTCTGCCTGAGGATATAGTTTTATCAATTCAGCTAACAATGCCTTGAGATTTTCGGCTTCATTTTTTGCGGGAATAACAATTGAAAAAGGCGCGCTATCCATTAATTCTGTCCCTGTCTTTGCAGTTCAATTTGTGCTTTTTGATTATCCAATCGCTGTTGCAGTATTTCAATTCGCGCCGTTTCTATGCCAAATGAACTTTCATTAATCTCTATGAGCTCATTCAAAAGTGTCTCGGCATCATCCAGCCGTCCTACCTGTAATTGAATATCAATCAGTTCAATAAGCATATTGGCTTCACTGGTGTATTCATAGGCCAGACTATAAAGCCTTTGACCCTCTTCATAATTACCCATGAACAGGTAAGCCAGCGCTTCAATTCTGACCAGATAGCCAAGATAACGCTGATTGTTTGCAATTCTTGGATGTAACTGGGCTGTCTGTACCAGACTGAGAATATCACCGAGAGCGACTTCAGGACACTCACTCACCCGTTTTTTGCCCATCAGATTATCCAGTACATTAGCGGTATAGATGGTAATGGGATACTGTTCCGCCATGGCGATTGCTTCAGCGGCGACCCGTGAACCGTCAATACCGGTCCCACAATAGAACAGGGCTTCGTGCAGGACCAGCCCGATATCCTCCCGATTAAATTGCTGACCGAGACGCAAGTGTTCAATTGCCGTATTAAAATCACCGGCATTATAGCGCTGTGTTGCATAACCGGATTGTGCCCGTAAAGACTCAGGATGATCATTGACTGCAATACGAAAGAGCAATTCTTCACTTTGCCACTCCTGGGCCCGTGAACTTGTCATCAGGGTAATCATTGCGATGATGACAAGGCTCAGGTAACGAAGCTTGTAGAGGTCTGATGTACGCGGAATTGTCAGTAAATAATAGGAAACTGCCAGCATTGGACCAAATGCCGCCAGATAGTTACGGTGTTCAAACATCAGCTCCAGGTTAATAAAACTGGACTCCAGCAGATGTGAAATCAGGTACCAGGCAATGGCAAAAGAAACCAGTGGCGCTTTATTTCGCAGGAAAAATATCAGCACGATTGCCACTACAAAAATACAAAAAGAGACCAGGGCTAGCGGATCCCAGCCACTCAGGGCCTGCATGGAGTCGTGAAACAGAGTCATATCCGCCAGTCTGGGCAGAAAAATCAGTTTGGGATAGAACAGAAACACTACATAGAGCTGTGTCAGCAGGCGCTCACCCAGGCTAAAACTGCGCATTGAATAGTTTGTGAACTGGTCAAAATGAGTCAGCACATATAATGTCCCGCAAATCACCGGGATGAAGACAAATATTGCCAGGAAACAATACAGACGGTTTCTGTCTTTATCTCCCTGAAAGCTGAATCTGAAGGTAAACAGTTCAATGGCAAAAACATAAAGCGGAATAAGGGCGCCATTCTCTTTTGAAAAAATTGAAAAAAGCACGGCACTGGGAAACAGCAGGTATGACAAAACAAAATATTTAGTGTTGCCGGAACTGATATTCTCCCTGGCCACCACATAAGTCAGTAATGCCAGCAGGGTAAAAAAAGTGGAAAGCTGGGCCATGCGCTGAACTGCGTATAAAACAGTGCTCACCATCAATGGATGCAACAGCCAGTAGGTAACTGCAAAACCGGCGACAAGCAGGACTTTTTTATCACTCAGCCTGCTGGAAAAATGTGGTAACAGCCTGATGGCCAGCCATAACAACAAGAGGCCATTAAGCAGATGCATGGCCAGATTGTGGTATTTAAATCCCCAGGCAGTCGGTCCATAGGTGATGCCGGTAAATATCAGACTGAGCATGGATACCGGGCGCCCCAGCATTCCGCTGGTGTTATGGGTCATGGCATAGAAAATTTCATCCCAGTCAAACACCTCGACAAAATTGCGGAAAATATTCGCCTGATCATCCAGGATGAAGGGGCCATCAAGGCCCTGCCAGTAAACCAGACAGGTCAGCCCGATTACGCCTAGCAAGCCAAGACCAAACTGGATGTAGTTCTTTAGTTCCATAACTTCTTGAAATTTACTGTCTGCCAAATAAAAAACCAGCCTCTACTAACAGCAGAGGCTGGTTTTGATAATACAGACACCTGAAAAAATACTTTTCTTCAGGAGCTTTCTACATTAGCAGCTTGAAGGCAGATACTGAGTACCGGCATTCGCGCCACACTGCCAGGTTACACCACTACCGGAAGCAGTAGGAGCAAGCCACATAATAACTGTAGCACCCAGGTTAGTAGCATTACCTGTCACAACGATTGAAGAACCGTTCCAACCCAGGCTGGATACCATGCCCTGAGAGACATTTGATACAGTAAAGGTTGATGCAGGGATAGCATTAGTCGGTGACAACAGAATCGCTTCTGAAATCAGGTTTTTAGCAGCACTTGCAGCCAAAGGCAGTTCTGAAGCACGGGCACGGATTGTGTAATCCTGATAAGCCGGCAGTGCAACTGCAGCCAGAATACCGATAATCGCGATAACGATCATCAATTCGATAAGGGTAAAACCCTTCTGTGCGTTCTTTTTCATGTTTTTCATCTCATATCTCCAAAAATTTAATCAATCTGAAAAGATAATCAGATCGCCACTACAGGGCTTCTCCAATATCTGGGGAATATGTTGCAAGCGACATGCCAGCTTTTGCTTATTCAGCGATAATCAGGGCCAAACCACAAGATATAGTGCCTTCCGGCTCTTTGCTGATAAAAAAGTTTGAACCAGTTCACCCTTTTTGCTGTTTATCCGGGAAGCGGAAAATTCCAATTCCGTTAAAAACAGGGCGTCATACTGACAAATTTTGTCAATTATGGCCGGGATTTGACAGCTCTAACATATTCTTAACAGCTTTCCTCTTTGATTTTTATATAGAAAAGCTGAAAACTTAAAGTAAACTGTTAAGGATGAACAGTGAAGCAGAAATCCGTGGGCTGGGGAAAAGACTGGTCAGCAGTGAGCTAATTGCCCAGCAAGAGTTACTCGAAGCCAGTAATTCAGCCCGCAAGGAAAAAATACCACTGGCCCGCTATCTGGTAAAGAACGGCCTGCTCGGCAGTGATGTGATCGCCGAAACCGCTTCAAATCACTTTGGCTTACCGCGTTTCAATCTCACGGCCATTGATCGGGTCAGTCTGTCTGAAGCCGTCCCCCTGGTGGACGAAAAGCTGATAAAAAAACACAACATCCTGCCTCTGCAAAAAAAAGGCAATCGTGTCAGCCTGGCTGTATCCGACCCTTCTGATGAGAACGCCATCAATGAAGTGAAGTTCAATCTTGGCAGCAGCATCGATCTGGTAATCGTGGAAGATGACAAATTACAGGAGCTGATCAGTGAACTGCTGGAATCCAATGTTGAAGAAAGCTCAAATTATGATGGCCTGGATAATGTCGATCTGGAAGATATTGATATTGAGGTTATTGAGGACAGTGAGGATGAAGACCCTGAAGAAGGCGTTGATGACACGCCTATCGTCAAATTCGTCAACAAGGTATTGCTGGATGCCATCAAACTCGGCGTTTCCGATATCCATATAGAACCTTATGAAAAAGTCTACCGGGTTCGTTATCGTCTCGACGGCATCCTCAAGGAAATTGCCCGCCCGCCGATCAATATTGCCAACCGTATCTGTTCTCGAGTCAAAATCATGGCCCAGCTTGATATCTCTGAACGCCGTCTGCCACAGGACGGACGTATCAAGATGAAGCTTTCACGCACCAAGGCCATTGATTTTCGGGTCAACACCCTGCCAACGCTCTGGGGTGAAAAGATTGTGCTGCGAATACTGGACCCCGGCAGTGCCATGCTGGGCATTGATGCGCTGGGTTTCGAAGAGGACCAGAAGCAGCATTTCCTGAGCGCCCTGCATCAGCACCAGGGGCTGATTCTGGTTACCGGACCCACCGGCAGCGGGAAAACTGTGTCCCTGTATACCGGCCTGAATATCCTCAATACCCATGAAAGGAATATATCAACCGCCGAAGATCCGGTCGAAATCAATCTGGAAGGCATCAACCAGGTCGCCATTAACTCCAGGGTTGGTCTGAATTTCGCCTCTGCCCTGCGTGCCTTTCTGCGTCAGGATCCCGATGTCGTCATGGTCGGCGAAATCAGGGATCTGGAAACCGCCGAAATTGCTATCAAGGCCGCTCAGACCGGACATCTGGTACTTTCAACCCTGCATACCAACAGCGCTCCGGAAACCCTGAGCCGACTGATGAATATGGGTATTCCACCATACAACCTGGGCACATCCGTAACCCTGATCATCGCCCAGCGCCTGGCAAGACGACTGTGCCAGTACTGTAAGAAACCAATTAAACTGCCGCCGAAAATCCTCCTTCAGGAAGGCTTTTCAGAAGCCCAGCTGGAAAATCTGGAAATCTACGGCGCAGTCGGTTGTGAAAAGTGTAATGAGGGTTACAAAGGCAGGGTCGGTATCTATGAAGTACTTCCCATCACTGATAGTATTTCCCGTATTATAATGGAAAGCGGCAATACCATTCAGATCGCTGATATGGCACGGCAACAGGGTTTTAACGATCTGCGCCGTTCTGCGCTGGTCAAGGTTGCGAACGGTCTGACGAGTCTTGCCGAAGCAAATCGGATAACTTAAGCTGATACACGGGTATCAGCTATATACAGGTAAAACCAGGTAAGCACTATGGCTAATCAGGCAGCTGCAAATGTAAAACAGGCAACCTACGTCTGGCAGGGCAAAGATTCCAAGGGTCGGGTCACCAAAGGTGAAATTCCGGGTGGCAGTATTGCGCTGGTCAAGGCCCAGCTGCGTAAGCAGGGCATCAATCCGACCAAGGTCAAGAAAAAGGGCAGAGATCTGTTTGCCGCATCGAAGCCCAAGATCAAGCCCATGGACGTGGCCATCTTTACCAGGCAGCTCGCAACCATGATGAAAGCCGGTATTCCGCTGGTACAGTCCTTCGAAATCGTCGGTGGCGGCCTGGAAAATGCCTCCATGCGTGAAGTGGTGTTCGCCATTCGTGACGAGGTGGCATCCGGAAATAATTTTGCCGATGCCCTGAGAAAACATCCCCGCCAGTTTGATGACCTGTTCTGTAACCTGGTTGAAGCAGGTGAGCAGTCAGGTGCACTGGAAAGCATGCTGGAAAGCCTGGCAACCTACAAGGAAAAGTCCGAAGCGCTGAAGGCAAAAATCAAGAAGGCAATGAACTATCCGATTACAGTTGTGGCGGTAGCCCTTATCGTAACTGCCATCTTGCTGATCAAGGTTGTTCCTCAATTTGCTGAAACTTTCTCCAGTTTTGGTGCCGAGCTGCCCATTTTTACCCAATACGTAATGCGTATTTCTGATTTCGCCATTGCCTGGTGGCTTTATATCCTGGTCGGACTGGGTATCGGTGTATATATTTTCAAGGAAGCCAAAGTGCGCTCCAAGGCTTTTGCCGATAGCCTGGAACGATTGGCACTTAAAGCACCAATCTTTGGCGACATCGTCAAAAGTTCAGCCCTGGCCCGCTTTACCCGAACGCTTTCCACAACATTTGCCGCAGGTGTCCCTCTGGTTGATGCCCTGGACTCCGTTGCCGGTGCCACCGGTAACGTGGTCTACAAGGAAGCCAGTATGCGCATCCGTGATGATGTTACCACCGGTATTCAGTTGACTCAGGCGATCAAGTCCACAGACCGGTTTCCGATCATGGTCATTCAGATGGTGTCCATTGGTGAAGAGTCCGGTGCGCTGGATGACATGCTCGACAAATGCGCTACTTTCTATGAAGCCGAAGTGGACAATGCTGTCGATGGACTGACTGCCATGATGGAACCATTGATCATGGCTGTGCTGGGTGTGCTGGTCGGTGGTTTGATGATAGCCATGTACATGCCGATCTTCCAGATTGGTTCTGTTGTATAAGGCCGAAACCAGTTCATGCCTTTTTCTGAATTCTTTGCTACTTATCCGGTAGCACTGTATCTGTTTGCGCTGGCGCTGGGACTGATCATCGGCAGTTTTCTCAATGTCGTGATTTACCGGCTGCCATTGATGATGCAGCGTGAATGGTCTGAACAGTGTCATGATTTCCTGGAACTGGACGACAAACAGGGAATTGAGAAGTATCCGGACTTCAATCTTGCCAGACCCGGCTCACACTGTCCGCATTGCCAGCACGATATTTCTGCCCTGGAAAATATCCCGCTTGTCAGCTTTCTCATACAGGGAGGCAAATGTAAGCATTGTGGCGCAAGAATTTCTGCCCGATACCCGATTATCGAGGCCTTTACCGGGATTCTTTCAGTCCTGGTGGTATGGAGTTTCGGTTTTAGCTGGTTAAGTCTGGCTGCCTTGTTGCTGACCTGGTCGCTGATCTGCCTGAGCATGATAGATTTCGACCATCAGTTGTTGCCGGATGATATTACCCTGCCCCTGCTCTGGCTGGGATTACTGATAAACTATTTTGGACTGCTGACAACGCTGGAATCTGCATTCCTCGGTGCCGTTGGTGGTTACATGGTTCTCTGGTGCGTGTACTGGTTATTCAAGCTATTGACCGGGAAGGAAGGCATGGGCCAGGGAGACTTTAAGCTGCTGGCAACGCTTGGAGCCTGGCTCGGATGGCAGGCTTTGCCCCAGATTATTCTCTTATCCGCGCTGGTTGGCGCAGCAGTCGGTATCACCCTGATAATCGTGCAGGGACGCGATAAAAATGTACCTATTCCTTTTGGCCCCTATCTGGCCGGTGCCGGGTTTATTGCCATGCTCTGGGGTGAACAGGTAAACCAGATCTACAATGCCCTGTTGATGTAAAAATGAGCAAAATCGAGTCACTACCATTCATCATCGGCCTGACCGGCGGTATTGGTAGTGGCAAAACCCTGGTCAGTGAGCTGTTTGCCAGCCTCGGAGTTGCGGTCATTGATACCGATCAGCTAAGCCGGGATCTGGTTGCCCCTGGCACGCCTGCCCTGGTAAAGATTACTGAATATTTTGGCACGCAGGTGCTGCAGAAATCCGGCGAACTGAACAGAAAGAATCTTCGGAAACTGGTTTTTGCTGACGAGAAAAAACGTCGGTGGCTGGAAGCCCTGCTGCATCCCCTGATCAAGCAAGCTGCCATGCAGGAGCTGACAAAGTGTCAGGGCAAGTATGCTGTTCTAGTGGTCCCCCTGTTGCTGGAAAGTCGGGATTATCAATTCGTGAATCGCATTCTGGTCGTGGACTGTGAAGAGAAATTACAGGAAGAGCGCGTCATGCAGCGCGATCAATGCAGCCGGGAAACTGCGAAAAAAATTCTATCTACACAATTGCCACGTGAATTACGTCTGGCTGCCGCAGATGATATTATTGAGAACAATGACACGATAGATGACCTGCGCATTAAAGTCGAAAAGCTACATGAAAAATACCAGCAACTCAGCACCCGAAAAAATTACTGAAATTGCCTGTCCCCAATGTGGTAAATCTGTACCCTGGAAAGAAGAGCAGCGGTATCGGCCGTTTTGTTCAAAACGCTGTCAGATGATTGATTTCGGGGACTGGGCCAATGAAAGAAATACCATCCCGCTTGAAGACCCTCCGGACTGGGATGAAACACAGGACTAAACGCTGAGCAATCCTGCTCAGAACTGTTCCCTGAGACAGTCGACGATGGCTCTGTTGGCTGCCGGAAATTCGTAATCATTCAGTTCTTCCAGACTCACCCAGTTTATAGCCTGTCCTTCCATGCCCCGGGCATCTCCGGAGAAATCCAGCACCTGCCAGACATCCAGGCAGACCTGCTTGTCACCATAATCATGATCAATCTTCAGCAGGGGTCTGAGCGCAGATATCTGCAGATTTATCTCTTCTGCCAGCTCCCGTTCTAACGCCTGTTCAACACTCTCATCCGCTTCGACCTTACCGCCGGGAAATTCCCACAGACCGCCCTGATGCTTGTCTTTGGAACGGAATGCGATCAGTACCTGTTGTTGATCGTTAAAGACTATACCCACGGCAACGTGAACAGCTTTTGTCATCAGCTACGGTATTCGGCGTTGATTCTGACGTAATCGTAAGACAGGTCACAGGTCCAGGTGAAGGCGCTGGCCTGCCCTCGGCCCAGTTGAATGGAAATGGTAAATTCGGCTTTATCCATTACAGCCTGTCCCATGGCTTCAGTATATGTCGGTGAACGTCCGCCGTTTTGCACGATACAGACATCATCCAGATAAATGGCTATCTTGCTGACATCCAGTTCGTGAATTCCTGCCCGACCTACAGCCGCAAGAATTCTTCCCCAGTTCGGGTCTGATGCAAACAGTGCTGTTTTAACCAGGGGAGATTCGGCGATAGTGTATGCGATTTGCAGGCATTCATTTTCATCCTGCCCCTGACTTACTTCAACCGTAACAAATTTACTTGCCCCTTCGCCGTCCCTGATAATTGCCTGTGCCAGTTCATCATAAACTTCCTGCAATGCCTGTCCGAAAGCTTCCTGCCCGGTTTCATCCAGTTCTCCATATACCAGGCCAGACTTGCCACTTGCGGTCAACATACAACAATCATTGGTCGAGGTATCACCATCCACGGTAATTCGATTAAAGGAGCGGTTCGCTGCAGCCTGGTTGAGCTCATGCAGGGATTTACGATCAATCTGTAAATCGGTAAATATAAAACCCAGCATGGTGGCCATATTGGGTTTTATCATCCCGGCACCTTTGGAAATTCCGCTGATACAGATTTTTCTGCCTGCGATGCTGATCTGTCTTGAATAACTTTTTGGAACCGTATCGGTCGTCATGATTCCCCGAGCGGCTTCAGACCAGGACGCTTCGCTCAGATTATCTAACGCCTGGGGTAATACCTTGATTATTTTCTCAACCGGTAAAGGTTCTCCAATCACCCCGGTGGAAAATGGCAACACTGAAGTAGTATCCACACCTGCGTCCCGCCCCAGTGCAGCACAGCAACTCAGTGCGTTTTCAATGCCTGACTCTCCAGTTCCGGCGTTTGCATTGCCGGTATTAATCAGGAAATAGCGCAGCCCCTGTTGTTCGATATTTTGTTCATTATGCCTTCTGGCAATCACCACCGGCGCTGCACAAAAAGCATTTTGCGTATAGACTCCAGCCACACTTGCCCCGGCACAAATTTCAATCAGAACCACATCGACCTTACCGGGCTTCTTGATTCCCGCCGACACCGCCGACATTCTGATACCGTCTATTGGATAGATATTCTGCTTTGCCATAAATATATTCCTACATAAACGAGCACTAAAAATACAAAATCATGCAGGGAAAGTCGGTGCCTCAGTTTGGAGTAAACCTGGTCCAGTTAGTGGCTAAGGCCGCTCTTACAAATAATCGGTATGCCTGTAGGAGGGACTTTAGTCCCGAATAAGTTATTCTGCGTATTCTTCGCGGCTAAAGCCGCTCCTACAGTCCCGAATAAAAACAACCGCTCTGTTCAAACATAAAGGTTTCAATCTCGAAACAGCAAGCACAGTAGCTCTTAACCCAGTTTTCCGTGGCATTGTTTATATTTTTTCCCACTCCCACAGGGGCAAGGTTCGTTTCGCCCTACTTTCTGACCTTCCCGTACGAACGGTGTCTGTTGTTGCTCTGGCTGTGGATTTTGTGCCGGCGGCTGTTGTCGGGCAGAGTCATCCATCAGATTGGCCGATTGATGTGTCAGTGTCGTCTGCTCTTTGCTCTGTTCTTCCCGACGCTGCTTCTCAATCGCATCCAGTTCATCTTTTTGCTGAATTTTTACATGGCTAAGGAATTTGATCACTTCATACTGAATGTTATTCAGCAGTTGTTCGAAAATGGCAAAGGCTTCACGCTTGTATTCCTGCTTGGGGTTTTTGCCTGCATAACCGCGCAAACCAATCCCCTGGCGCAGACTGTCCATCTGTGACAGATGCTCCTTCCACAGGGTATCGAGGATATTAAGCGTAATCTGTTTTTCAAACACCTTCATGTTTGGACCGACTTCCTCACGTTTGGCGTCATAGGATTCAGAAATCTTTTCTGTAATCCTCTCTCGCAGGGATTCTTCATACAGGTTTTTATCTTCATCCAGCCACTGCTGAACTGGCAGGCTTTCATTGAATTCCACCTGTAGCGCTTTTTCGAGTCCGGATATATCCCATTGCTCCTCAACACTTTGTGGCGGGATATAACTGTTGATAACATCATTGACTGCGGTTTCACGCATATCATCAATAACTTCGGAAATGTCCTCTTCTTCCATTAATTCGTTGCGGCGCTGGTAAATAATCTGTCGCTGGTCATTAGCCACATCATCGTATTCCAGCAGCTGCTTGCGAATATCAAAGTTACGTCCTTCAACTTTGCGCTGGGCTTTTTCGATGGAATTGGTAACCATACGGTGTTCAATTGCTTCGCCGTGCTCCATTCCCAGTTTGCGCATGATATTGGTCACCCGCTCGGAAGCGAAAATACGCATCAGGTTGTCATCCAGGGACAGGTAAAATCTTGAGAAGCCCGGGTCTCCCTGACGGCCGGCCCGGCCGCGCAGCTGGTTGTCAATACGCCGGGATTCATGGCGTTCGGTACCGATAATATGCAGGCCACCGGCATCAATTACCTGCTGATGTCTTTGTTTCCATTCTTCCCTGATCTTGCGGATTTGTTCCTCGCTGGGATTTTCCAGGGCATTTATTTCTGCTTCCCAGTTACCGCCAAGGACAATATCCGTACCACGACCGGCCATATTGGTGGCAATGGTCACGATACCCGGACGTCCTGCCTGGGCAATAATTTCAGCTTCCTGAGCGTGATATTTTGCATTCAGAACGGCATGTTCAATTTTTTCCTTTTTCAGAAATTTGGAAAGTATTTCAGAGGTATCAATACTCGCTGTACCAACCAGAATTGGCGCCCCTTTTTCCCGGAAAGTTTTGATATCCTCAACAATCGCTTCGAACTTTTCTTCCATACTAAGGAAAATCAGGTCATTGGCATCCTCACGTATCATCGGCATGTTGGTAGGAATAACGACAACATCGAGGCCATAGATCTGATGAAACTCAAAGGCTTCGGTATCAGCCGTACCGGTCATACCGGACAGTTTTTCATATAGCCGGAAATAGTTCTGGAAAGTGGTCGACGCCAGGGTCTGGCTCTCATTCTGAATCGGCACCCCCTCTTTGGCTTCGATAGCCTGGTGCAAGCCTTCCGACAGACGCCGGCCTGGCATGGTTCTGCCGGTATGCTCATCAACCAGTACAATCTGGTTTTCCTGAACGATGTACTCAACTTCACGATGAAACAGGTAATGCGCGCGCAAAGCGGATTGTACCTGGTGCAGTAAAGTCAGATTGGTAGCTGCATAAAGATCTTCACCTTCTTCAAGCAGGCCACGGCTGAGCAGCAGTTTTTCAATTTTTTCATGACCCGAATCAGTCAGTTCAACCTGCCGGGCTTTCTCATCGACGATAAAATCACCATCGATTTCATCCTCTCCCTCAACACGGCGTTGAATCTGGGACTTTTCTTCGCCTTTTTCACCTTTTTGCAGGCTTGGTATCAGGGCATTGATTGCCTGATAGCGTTTGCCGCTGTCCTTGACAGCACCGGAGATAATCAGGGGAGTACGGGCTTCATCGATGAGGATCGAGTCAACCTCATCGACAATGGCGAAATACAGTTCCCGCTGAAAACGGTCTTCCAGCCGAAATGCCATGTTGTCCCGCAGGTAATCAAAACCAAATTCATTATTGGTGCCGTAGGTAATGTCTGCCTTATAGGCTGCCCGTTTGCTTTCGCCATCCTGACCTGGCACCACGACGCCGACACTCATCCCCAGAAACTCATACAAAGGGCCCATCCAGGCGGCATCACGCGATGCCAGGTATTCATTTACAGTGATCAGATGCACCCCGCGGCCGGTCAGGGCATTAAGATATGCCGGCAGCGTAGCCACCAGGGTTTTACCTTCACCGGTACGCATTTCTGCAATTTTCGACTGATGCAGGACCATGCCGCCAATCAACTGCACATCAAAGTGACGCATCTGCAGGGTTCTGACACTGGCCTCACGGACCACAGCAAAGGCTTCCGGCAGTAACTGGTCCAGACTTTCTCCATCACTGATACGCTGCTTGAATTCCACAGTTTTTGCCTGCAACTCAGCATCAGCAAGGGCCTGCATTCCCTCTTCCAGCGCATTTATTTGTGTCACGACTTTACTCAGTCGTTTGATTTCACGTTGGTTTTTACTTCCAAAAATTTTTGCCAGCATAATGACTTATTTTCCACTTACTTTACTGATACATACGTCGGTCCTTGAGGACCATGAAAGCTTACAACACAGGTCGGCAAACGGTACTTATTTTAGTCCGTTTGACAGAGGCGGGAATAATCAGGGATTGGTGCGATGAATATAAGAGGCGGGATCAATGACCCGGCCATTCTTATGAATCTCGAAATGAACGTGCGGGCCTGTTGAACGGCCTGAATTGCCAGACAATGCGACTACCTGGCCTTTTTTGATGATATCGCCGGAATTGACCAGGATATCCTGATTATGGGCATACAGGGATTCATAACCGTTGCCATGATTTACCTGTACCAGTTGACCATAACCGTAGCGCTCACCGGCGAAGGTCACAACGCCGGAGGCAACTGAAATTACCTCAACGCCGGTGGAACCGGTTGCGAAATCAATGCCGCCATGCATGGCCAGTTCCCCGGAAAAGGGGTCGATGCGTCGGCCAAAATTGGAGGAAATCCAGCCGCTACTGACCGGGCGGCCACTTGGCAGACTGTCGATCTGTATCTGGCGATCAGACAGAACTGTATCCAGTATCTCCAGTTGTTGCTGACGGTCATCAATCTGCTGACTCAACAGATCAATTTCGGCAATTATATCAAAGCCTTCCAGTCCCCTGCCTTGTCCCAGCCCCAGTTCCGGGCCTCCCATGGCCGGTTCCTGACTGAAATCGAATTCACCATTATCTTCCAGTTCACTGATCGCGGTCAGGCGCTCGCCGAGAGCATCCAGTCGCAGAAGTCGGGCCTGCAGGTTGGCCAGACGCAGGGTCAGGGCCTGTAGCTGGGCCAGGGTATCCTCACGGATGCGTTTTACTTCCTGCTCCTGCTCCTGCAGCTTCTCCGCCCAGGCCAGAGCTGCTTCATCACTATAGATATCAGCATTTTTGCCTGCTGCAAGCTGATAACCGTAATAGCCGAGCGCAACAGGGATACCCAGGAAGCAAAAGGTGAAGAGCACACGCATCCAGCCCTTCAGGACCAGAGATTTGGTATCACCGTGCTTTTGGTCAACAATGATAATTTTCATCGGATATGTAGCAAGTTTAAGGCCTTCGATTCAGCAAAGCTGGAGTTAATCACTATTTCAGCGGCATGTCCATTATAGCCTCAAGCCGTCCCGGATATCGACCTTCCGGAAAAAATCCGCCGAGTAGCTCTAATGGGAGCCTGCAGTTATGAAAACTGAGGCCTAAGGTAGGAGATTGGAGCTTCTTCTTCCGTGTCGAATGTCACAATTTCCCAGCAATCCTCACTGACCTGTAATTTGCGTAACAGGGCATTATTCAGGGCGTGACCGGACTTGTAGCCAGAAAACTCACCGATCAGGCTCTTGCCCAGCAGATACAGGTCACCGATGGAATCCAGAATCTTGTGTTTGACGAACTCATCTTCATAGCGCAGCCCGTCTTCATTAAGAACGCGATAATCACCGACAGCAACAGCATTATCCATGCTGGCTCCCAGCGCCAGGTTACGGTTACGCAGGGCTTCGAATTCATGCATGAAGCCAAAAGTCCTGGCACGACTGACTTCCTTGACAAAAGAAGTGCTGGAGAAATCAATACAGGCATGCTTGGTATGTTTGCGATGGACAGGATGATCGTAGAGGAGTGTATAGCTGACCTTGAAGCCATTGAATGGCTTCAGGGTAACTTTTTTATCTTCCTGTTCAACACTCAGTTCCTTGATGATACGTATGTATTTCTTTGGAACATCCTGTTCTTCAATCCCGGCAGACTGAATGAGAAATACAAAGGGCCCGGAACTGCCATCCATGATGGGAACTTCAGGGGCACTGACATCCACATAAGCGTTATCAATTCCCAAACCTGACATGGCCGACATCAGATGCTCGACGGTAGAAATTCTGACATCGTCTTTCATCAGGGTTGAGGAGAGGGTTGTGTCACCAACATTCTCTGCCAGAGCAGGAATCTCGACAGCCGGATCAAGATCAACCCGGGTAAAGATAATGCCGGTATCAGCCGGTGCCGGTTTTAAAGTCAGATAAACTTTTTCCCCTGTATGTAATCCAACGCCAGTA
Organism: Gammaproteobacteria bacterium UBA5109; assembly: GCA_002414385.1. Classification (GTDB taxonomy): domain Bacteria; phylum Pseudomonadota; class Gammaproteobacteria; order Pseudomonadales; family Pseudohongiellaceae; genus UBA5109. The sequence continues at coordinate 90,043 of DHZH01000001.1, read as the reverse complement.
GCTCGAATAACATTTTTCAGGGTTCTCTGTTTTATCATTTATTCAAACATTCCTGTATTGACTGGCCGGGCACCATAAAAGGCTAATTTTAGCAAACTCACCTGGGTATCCCAAGCATATATCCTGGATATCCTGGAAATGGCAAACAATGCTTACACTTAATGTAAGACCATAAGTACACCAGAAGTTCCTTAGGGCCTGTTTACGCTATTTGAATCGTCCATGTTGTGGCTGAAAAAGCGCCAATCAAGGCGCGAGGAGGGAAGTTTGTCGACCACAAATGACCGACGAGCAACGCGGAGTGGCGCTTTTCAGCCGCAACCCACAGGGCCGGGCCAATTTTCCGCCCGGCGGCGTTCTCAGTCACTCGTGTATGGTCGATACACAATGCTCCTTCGAGCCTTGCCGGACAAAAAATTGACTCCGGCAGGGATGATTCAAATAGTGTAAACAGGCCCTAATCTGCCTGTTTACGTAAAAATGCCGGAATATCCAGATAATCCATGTCTTTTTCAGCTCCGGCTGCCTTTGCCATCACAGGCTTCTCTTGCTGCTTCACTTCCTCGGCAGCAGCGGCATGGGATTTACGTAAAATTGCCGGCCTGTCCAGTGAATTAAAATCCACTGCCGACTTTCCTGAGTTTTTGGTGTTATCGACAACTTTTGTTGGTCGCTCTATACCCTGAGCGCCAAGACCAGTTGCCACAACTGTCACACAGATGTCATCGCCCATATTTGAATCGATTACTGTACCGACAACGACAATAGCCTGTTCTGATGCAAACTCGGAAATTGTATCCCCAACTTCGGAAAATTCACCAAGTGTGAGGCTTTCACTGGCAGTAATATTAATAAGAATACCCCTGGCACCTTGAAGATTTATATCTTCAAGCAGAGGGCTTCTTATTGCAGCCTCTGCTGCTTCAACAGCCCTGCCCTCACCACTGGCAATTCCGCTGCCCATCATGGCCATTCCCATTTCCGACATCACTGTGCTGACATCCGCGAAGTCAACGTTGATCATTCCAGGTCTGGTAATCAGATCAGCAATACCTTTTACTGCACCAAGCAATACATCATTGGCCGACTTGAATGCATCCAGCAAAGTTGAACCTTTACCCAGCACATCCATCAGTTTTTCATTTGGAATGGTTATCAAAGAATCAACATGCTCTTCCAGTTCCTTGATGCCTTTTTCTGCGATTGCCATGCGTTTACGGCCTTCAAACGGAAATGGCTTGGTCACTACTGCGACCGTCAGAATCCCCATTTCGCGGGCAATCTCAGCCACCACGGGAGCAGCTCCGGTTCCGGTTCCGCCACCCATCCCGGCAGTGATAAATACCATATCTGCACCGGAAATAATTTCCCGGATACGGTCTTTATCTTCCATTGCTGCCTGTCGGCCTATTTCCGGATTAGCTCCGGCGCCCAGGCCCTTGGTAACATTATTACCAAGTTGAAGATTCATCTTGGCATCGATTTTTTCCAATGCCTGTGCATCCGTATTGGCGCAAATAAATTCCACACCATCAATACAGTTACTAAGCATATGCTGGACGGCGTTGCCACCGCCTCCACCGACACCAATCACCTTTATTACTGCGTTTTGCGCAATATTATCAATGATCTCAAACATAACATCACCCCTCTGGCTTCTACCGTAAATTTAAAAATTGAAAATCAAAACTCATCATCATTTCAGTCTTCATTGCTGAAAAATCTTTTTACTCTGTCGATTAAATTTATCCCGGACAAACCACTTGAACGTTGCCCCTGTTTTTCCTGGTGCTGCTTGAGTCCGTATAGTAAAAGTCCCACACCAGTTGAATAGGTTGGATTACGTACAATATCGACCAGGCCATTAACCTCATAGGGCATACCAACACGTACCGGCATATGGAAAATTTCCTCTGCCAGTTCAGTAACCCCTTCCATCTTGCTGGTGCCTCCTGTAAACACCAACCCTGCTGCCAGCATGTCTTCAAAACCGCTGTGGCGCAGCTCTGCCTGAATCAAATGAAACAGTTCGTCATAACGAGGTTCAACCACATCAGCCAATGCTCGCCGTGAAAGATCACGTGAGGGCCGGTCGCCAACACTTGGCACTTTGATCATTTCATCCGGGCTTGCCAGTTGTGACAATGCGCAGGCATATTTGATTTTCAGCTCTTCCGCATTTTCCGTTGGCGTACGCAGTGCCATCGCGATGTCATTGGTAACCTGGTCTCCGGCAATTGGAATCACACCGGTGTGACGAATGGCGCCTTCCGTAAAGATGGCAATATCAGTTGTCCCGCCACCGATATCGATCAGGCAGACCCCCAGCTCCTTTTCATCTTCAGTCAGCACGGAATAGCTGGAAGCCAGCTGTTCGAGAATAATTTCATCCGTTTCCAGACCGCAGCGACGAATACATTTTTCAATATTTTGTGCGGCGTTGGTGGCACAGGTAACCAGGTGAACTTTCGCTTCCAGACGCACACCTGACATTCCAAGTGGTTCCTTGACCCCTTCCTGGGAATCGATGATGTATTCCTGCGGCAGTATGTGCAGAACTTTCTGATCAGCAGGTATCGCAACTGCCTGTGCTGCATCAATTACCCTTTCAATATCCGCGGGATAAACTTCCTTGTCCCTGATGGCTACAATCCCGTGTGAGTTCATGCTCCGGATATGTTTACCGGCTATTCCGGCATAGACTGAATGAATCTGGCAACCGGCCATCAGCTCTGCTTCTTCCACTGCTCGCTGAATTGACTGAACTGTAGACTCAATATTTACCACCGTTCCTTTTTTAAGACCGCGAGATTTGTGCCGACCAATGCCGACGATATTAAGGACGCCATCTGAGTCGACTTCACCGACGATCGCCACAACTTTGGATGTACCGATATCCAGACCGACTATCATGTTCCCTTCTGTTAAATTACTCATTGTGTTCAGTCCACCCTGTTAACGACCAGAATCTTGATATCATTGTTCAGTTGAGTTCATTGAGATCAGGCTTGTATCAGCCTGAGCTTTGGGCCTCACCGCTATTCCGTCTTCATAGCGCAGATCAAATCCTTCAATCCCGGCAATCTGTGATCCAAACAGTTCGTCATAGACCCTGACAAAACGACGAATTCTGGCAACCGGATTAATACTGCCAACTGTTATAGTGACTTCATTACTCAGTTGCATACTCCAGGCTCCCCGGGAATTCAGACTCAGACTGGCTATGCGTAAATTCTTCGGATAGAGCATCTGGTTAAATACCTGATACTGATCCATTACTCGCGCTTCACTACCTTCCGGTCCGGACAGTTTTGCCAGGTTCAACAGTTGCTGCTCAGACGGCGGAGAAAAAATCCGCCCTTCCTGATTCAGTAAGCGGTTATCTCCCCAGCGGGCAATTGGCACTTCTTCTGTTACATTGACGATTAATGTATTCGGCCACTTGCGACGTAAGCGAGCAGAATTTATCCAGGCATTGCTTTCCAGTGCTGCCTTGATCTGAATCAGGTCAATGGCGACCATGCTTCGATTAATGAATTCAAAAACGGCTGCCTGTACATCGCTTTCCGTCACTCTGTTTAACTCTCCTTCAATCACCACATACTCAATTCGCTGCTCGGCGATATCCTCAATCAGAGTACGTGAATTCAATCCCGCCAGTACGATCACCAGCAGGAGCAACACACTGACCAGTGCTTTTCTGAATTGTGGTAAACGCTGCTGTAATGCATTGGGCTCACGTTTTCTACGCATGCTTGCTCCACGACCACGTTTATTTTTCAGAAATAAACTCATGACTCTGATCTACCTTCTTCCTGCATGCTGTTCAGAAGTATTTCCAGTACCAGTTGCTTGAAATCCATACCAATTACTTTAGCCGACATGGGTACAAGACTGTGACTTGTCATGCCCGGTATGGTATTGAGCTCCAGCAACCAGAACTTGCCTTTTTTGTCACGCATCAGATCCACTCTGCCCCAGCCTTCACAGCCGATTAACTGATAGGCCTCGCCGGAGATACCACGCAGTTCCTGATCCGCTTCTTCCTCCAGATCGCAGGGGCAAAGATATTCCGTCTGGTCAGATATGTATTTCGCTTCATAATCATAAAAGGCATTTTTGGTTCGTAATTCAATCGCCGGCAACACCTGGTTACCAACGATAGGAACAGAATACTCAGGGCCATCTATCAGGCTTTCAGCCATGACAGCTGCATCATATTTACTGGCCAGTTCGTAAGCCTGTTTTAACTCATCTGCTGTCTCAGCTTTGCTGATCCCCAGGCTGGACCCGTCCCTGACCGGTTTGACAAAACACGGCCCCAGTCTGTCGAGCACCGCCTGCCAGTCGCTGGAGTCATATAAAATTTCAAATTCCGGTGTTGGCAAACCCTGGGCCATCCAGATCAGTTTGCTGCGGACCTTGTCCATTGCCAGCGCACTGGCCATATGTCCACTTCCGGTGTAGGGAATACCCATCAGGTCCAGTGCTGCCTGGACTCTGCCATCTTCTCCAAAACTTCCGTGCAGCATAATGAAGGCCCGATCAAACTTTTCCTGGTTAATGGCGCTAAAAAAATCATTGCCGGTATCTATACCAACAGCATCTATATCATTGGCGAGCAGTGCATCTAGAACAGCCTTTCCGCTTAACAGGGATATTTCCCTTTCTGCGGATTGCCCTCCCATCAACACTGCCACTCTGCCAAAAGTTTCACTCATTAATTCTTTACCCCATCAATCCAGTCGCCCTGCAGTCCTTCCTGTGCCAGTCGGGCTGACAACAATCCAACATTGCCTGCGCCCTGCGTCAGAAGCAGGTCGCCGTCTTCCAGTAATTCTTCAAGCAGGGCTGGAATATCCTCATGAGCCTTAACAAACACAGGATCCAGTTGCCCACGTTGTCGAATACTGCGACATAAGCTTTTACTGTCTGCTCCCCTGATAACTTTTTCACCGGCTGAATACACATCGAGCAGCAAAAGCAGATCAACTTCAGATAAAACCGCCACAAAATCTTCGTATAAATCCTGGGTTCGGCTGTAACGGTGCGGCTGGTAGATCATCACCAGTCGCTTGTCCGGCCAGCCTGCCCGAATTGCCTTGATGTTGGCGGCCACTTCTGTCGGATGGTGGCCATAATCATCAACCAGCATCACCGAACCCCGACTGAAACTTAGCTCACCATGCATTTCAAAACGCCGACCTACGCCTTCAAACCTTTCCAGGCCCTTGATAATGTCCTTGTCTGCCAGACCCTGATCACTGGCAACAACTATTGCTGCCGTTGCATTGAGTACATTGTGTTCGCCCGGCATATTCAGGGTTACGGATATTTCACTTTTATCCGGCCGCTTCACAGTAAAACTCGTGTGCTGATTATTTTGTGAAATATCACTGATGCGAAAATCTGCCAGCTCTGAAAAGCCATAGGTAAGCATTGGCCTTGAAACTTTCGGCATCAACTCCTGTACTACCGGATCGTCAATACACAGAACCGCAAGCCCGTAAAAAGGCAGGTTATGCAGGAATTCCACAAAAGTCTGTTTGAGCTTTTCAAAATCACTTTCGTAAGTCTGCATGTGGTCATCATCAATATTGGTAATCACTGCGACCATTGGCTGTAGATGTAAAAAAGAGGCATCACTCTCATCAGCCTCGGCAACCATGAATCTGCTGGTACCCAGTTTGGCATTGGTTCCGGCACTGTTTAACAAACCACCAATCACAAAGGTCGGGTCCAGACGCCCCTGTGCAAAAACCGCGGCCACCATGCTGGTAGTCGTGGTCTTGCCGTGCGTTCCGGCAATGACCACTGCATGCCGGTAACGCATCAGTTCAGCCAGCATTTCTGCACGACGAATAATCGGAATCCGCCGTTTTATCGCTGCTTTGACTTCACTGTTGCTTTCATTGACTGCGCTGGAAATTACGACTACATCAGACATTTCAACCTGTTTGGCTTTGTGACCGATATAAATTCTTGCGCCGAGCTTCTCCAGACGTGCTGTAGTTTTACTTTTCGCTATATCAGAACCACTGATCTGGTAGCCCTGATTCAGCAGAACTTCTGCGATACCGCTCATGCCCGCACCACCAATACCAATAAAATGAATATTGCGTATACGCCGCATCTCGGGCACTTTGCTTTGTAACTTTTTAACGCGAAGATCAGGCATAACAAGCCTCAATACAAAGTTTCGCAGCGGTTTCTGTCGCCTCAGGCCGGGCAGCCTGCCTGGCCAGCAGGGCTGTTTGCAAAATCAGCGAACGATCTTCCTGAAAGCGACTGATAATGTTCTCCAGCATTTGTGGTTTTAATTCATGCTGCTGAATGATCCATGCAGCACCCAGCTTATGAAGAATCATGGCGTTTTCTGTCTGGTGATCATCTACCGCATAGGGAAAGGGTATGAACACTGCCGGCAAACCAACTGCGGCAATTTCTGAAACTGTTGAAGCGCCGGCACGGCATACAACGATATCTGCCCAGCTATAAGCGGCTGCCATATCATCTATAAAAGGAACCAGCCGAATTTTTTCACTCCGCCTGATTCCAAGTTCAGCATAATATTTTTCACATTCAACAATGTTGTTTTTGCCACACTGATGCCACAGCTCGATCTCGGCAGCGCCGGAAAAAGATTGCAGGAATTCCGCAATAACACGGTTGATCGCTGCAGCCCCCAGACTGCCGCCAATAACCAGGATGCGAATCGGGCCTTCCTGTTCATGTCCGGCAAAACGCTGCTCCGGTGTCTCACATTCCAGCACTTCCCGACGCAGCGGATTGCCAACATCAATAGCTTTTTCTGTTTTGATCAGCGATTTCATAAACCTGTTGCGACTTAATTCCTGTTTGCGCCGGAATGCTCCGGCAAAGCCCTCCATGACAGTAGATGCCAGGGGACTAAGCATCTGATTACTCAAACCGGCAATGGCATTCTGCTCATGAATCAGTAATGGTTTGCGTAACAACCAGGCGGCCACCCCTCCCGGTCCGGTCACAAAGCCTCCCATACCGAGAACACAGGACGGTTTCACGGCCAGCAGTTTTATCAGGGACTGGATAATGGCCAGCAAGACCACAAAAGGTGAAAACAGGATTGTCAGTCTGCTTTTGCCCCGTAATCCGGACACGGAGATGTAATGTATGGGGATATCTGTTTCCGGGATTATTCGCGATTCCATCCCTTTACGCGTGCCCAGCCATTCCACATCAACACCAAGTGACTGCAGATGGCGAGCAATACTCAGAGCCGGAAAAATATGCCCTCCGGTGCCGCCTGCCATGATAAGTACTTTTTTATCTGCCACGGCACTCATCGTTTAATCACCCGTTTCAGATTGTTTTCTCTGGCATGGTTTTCATAATCTATCCGTAACAAGAGCGCGACCATCACCATGCAGGTGATCAGACTTGAACCACCGGCACTGAGAAATGGCAGCGTTAAACCCTTGGTCGGCAAGAGCCCGATATTGACGCCGATGTTGATAACAATCTGCCCGACAAAAATCAGGGCAATGCCATAGGCAAGATAGGCAGGAAAGAAATCACCTTTCTGTTCATTGTGTCTGGCGATCATCATTGCCCGCCAGACAAAAACCATGAACAGGGCAAGCAGTATAAACACAAAGATTACACCCAGTTCCTCGGCAATGATTGCCAGCACAAAATCAGTGTGTGCTTCCGGCAGAAAATAAAGTTTCTGGATACTGTTGCCGAGACCAACACCCAGCCACTCTCCACGACCAAAGGCAATCAGTGCCTGAGCCAGCTGGTAACCGGAACCAAAAACCACATCTTCATGGAATGGATCTGACAGAGCCGTAATAAAAGACTGCACACGGGCAATCCGATAGGACGATGAAAAAATCAGTGCTGCTGCCGCGGCACCGGCACCGGCGATTAACAGAACAAACTGATACAGTTTAACTCCGGCCAGAAACATCATGCCGAATACTGCCAGCATCAAAACCACTACAGCTCCAAAGTCCGGTTCTCTTAACAAGAGCACCACCGGCAGTGCAATAAACAGTAAGGGCATGGCAAATCCTTTCCAGGATCCGGTAACAAATTCGTGGTTCCGACTCAGATAGGCAGCGATGAAAATGACAACGAAGAGTTTTGCCGGCTCCGATGCCTGCAATGTCATGAAACCGAGATCCAGCCAGCGGATGCTGCCATTTACTTCACGGCCAACTCCGGGAATCAAAACCAGTATCAACAGTCCAATGGCCACGAACATCAGTGGCATGCTCCACTCCCGATACAGGCGCATGGGAATGCAGAACACTACCAGACCTGCCAGGCCACCCATACAGGTAAACACAATCTGCTTCTTCAGATAATAAAACGGGTCTCCAAAATCGCTGCTGGCAATTTCAATGGATGCGGATGTCATCATCACCAGGCCAAAACCAAGCAGCAGCAAAGTGCAGACAATAAGCCCCCGGTCACCAAAATAAATATTCTGCCGGTCACGCCACATTGCCTGTTGGGTCAGCACTGTCATTTAATGCAATGCCTCCACCGCCTCGATAAAGACTTCCCCGCGATGTTCAAAGTTTTTGAACATGTCAAAGCTGGCACAGGCTGGAGAAAGCAAGACAATGTCACCTGCCTGCGCAGTTTCCGAGGCTAATACCACAGCGTCCTGCAAAGAATTCACTACAATTACCGGCAGTGTTTCGGCCAGAGTCAGCTGGATCTGATCTGCATCTTTCCCAAATGCTATAAGTAACTTGCCATGCTCACCCAGTGCACCCTGCAATTCACTGAAATCGGCTCCCTTACCCTCTCCACCAGCCAGCAGCACGACATTGTTCCTGCCACCCAGGCCCTGGATTGCCGCAATACTGGCTCCCACGTTGGTCCCTTTGGAATCGTTGTAATACTGCACACCCTTGATTTCAGTAATGTACTGGCAGCGATGCGGCAGACCTCGAAATTCACGCAGGGTTTGCAGCATGGCCTGCATATCCAGACCGGCAGCATGACCAAGTGCCAGGCTGGCCAGTGCATTCAACAGGTTATGACGACCCTGAAGGGCAAGCTCTTCGACCGGCATCAAGGATTTCTTACTGAAGGCAATACAGGTTTTGCCATTATCTTCAAGCAGGCCAAATTCATTGATGTCACCCTGATCAAGCCCGTAACGCCATTGCCTGACATTATTTGGCAACAAGGGCACCGTCAGGGGATCATTACGATTCACTACTGCCTGCCGGCAATTCTGAAAAATCCGGTGCTTGGCTTCATGGTAATCCTGCATGGAAGCATAACGATCCATATGGTCAGCGCTGATATTCAGTACACAGGCTACTTCCGCTCCCAGGCCGGTGGTTGTTTCCAGCTGAAAACTGGAAATTTCCAGTACATACAACTGATGTGTTTTTTCATCCAGCAGATCAAGTACCGGCTTGCCAATATTGCCGGCAACTGCCACATCCAGCCCTGCATTTTTCGCCATGGCTCCCAGCAAACTGACAACCGTGCTTTTGGCATTGGACCCGGTCACGGCAATAATTGGTGCTTCAATCTGGTGAGCAAAAATATTGATATCCCCGGTGACCGGAACCGCGGCACCGATGGCTTTTGCCAATGCCGGTTCGCGCATATCAACACCCGGGCTTAGCAGAAGTTCTTCTGCATGCATCAAGGTATTTTCCTGGAACTCTCCGAGTTCGACACTGACCTGCGGGAACTGTTTCTGTAAGACCTCCAGGCCCGGAGGCTGGGTACGACTGTCCACCACTTTAAAAGGCAGCTTACGTTTATGCAGATAACGCGCATAGGAAAGCCCGGTCTGTCCCAGACCGACAATCACTTTTTGCGCATTTTTTTCTGCAACAGAATGCATAGTCAGTTACCTGAGTTTCAGGGTGCCGAGTCCAAACAGGACCAGAATAATGGTGATAATCCAGAACCGCACAATGACCCTGGGCTCCGGCCACCCCTTTAATTCAAAATGATGGTGCAGCGGCGCCATACGAAAAACCCGCCTGCCGGTTAACTTGAAAGAAGCGACCTGTATGATGACCGACAGGGTTTCCATCACAAAAATTCCGCCCATGATAATCAGCACAATTTCATGCCGGGCAATCACTGCAACCACGCCCAGTGCAGCACCCAACGCCAGCGCACCAACATCCCCCATGAAGATCTGGGCGGGATAGGTGTTAAACCAGAGAAAACCCAGACCGGCGCCAGCAATGGCTCCGCAAAACACGACCAGTTCGCCGGTTCCAGCGATGTAGGGAATATTCAGGTAAGCCGAAAATTCAATATGACCTACCAGGTAGGCAATAATGCCCAGTGCACTGGCAACCATCACGGTTGGCAGTATTGCCAGACCATCCAGTCCGTCTGTCAGATTGACCGCATTGCTGAAGCCAACGATGAAGAAATAGGCAATGAAGATATAAAAGAAGCCAAGCTCCAGGGCAAAATCCTTGAAGAAGGGCACAATCAGTTCGGTTTCTGCCGGTGTCAGTGCAATCCAGTATAAATAGCATGCCGCAGTAAAACCGATCACGGACTGCCAGAAATATTTCCAGCCCGGCGACAGACCCTTGGGATTGTTTTCAAAGATTTTCCGGTAATCATCTACCCATCCGATGATTCCAAATCCTGTTGTGACAAACAGCACGACCCAGACATAAGGGCTGTAAAGATCAGACCACAACAGACTGCTGATAATAATACTGATTAATATCAGTGCCCCGCCCATGGTTGGTGTGCCGGCTTTGCTTAAATGAGTTTGCGGACCATTATCCCGAACCACCTGGCCAATCTGCCGGTAATTCAGATGCCGAATGACATAGGGCCCGATAAACAGGGAAATAAGCAATGCTGTGAGTATCCCGAGAATGCCGCGGAATGTCAGATACTCAAAAACAGTAAAGCCCGAATAAAACTGTGCCAGATAATTTGTCAGCCAAAGTAACATGAGCGGTTAATCTCCTTCCTGAGTTAAGTGACGAACCAGCCTGTCCATGCCCGAGCTACGTGATCCCTTTACCAGAATTGTCATTTCCGGTTTCAGTAATGGCAGCAAATGCTCTGCCAGTTTTTCGATATCTGTGAAATGCCGGCCTGCTTTGCCAAAACCTTTTACGGCAAAATCTGACAGTGGACCGACAGCGAAGAAAAATTCGATACCTTTTTCTGCCGCGTAAGTACCTATTTCGCGATGTGCTTCTTCCGCCGAGTTCCCCAGCTCACCCATATCACCCATGGCAACAATTTTTGTTCCCAGTTGACCTGCCAGCACATCTATTGCCGCCCGAAATGAACTGGGACTGGCATTGTAGGAATCATCAATAATTACCGATTTATTTCTGCCGTTGGCCAGGCACATACGTCCGGGCACCGATTGCATTGACTCCAGTCCCTGCCTGACTGCTTCCGGACTGGCTCCAAGCTGCATGCTTATAGCTGCTGCTGCAGCTGCATTGGCGACATTGTGCTGTCCCGGCAGGGGGAGTTTTACCTGCAGTGAGCTTTCCGGCGTCAGTAATGAAAAAGACGAGTGCATCACTGCATCAAACTTCAGGTCTGCAACCTGATAATCAGCGGTTGTTTTACCCAGCGCACTGACTGTGACAAAGTTTTTACCCTTGAGTTGCTCCAGCCAGTCACCGGCATAGGCATCATCAAGATTGATTACCGCCACCCCGCCTTCAGTCAGGCTTTTCCAGATTTCGGATTTGCTCCGATTGACGCCATCAAGATCTCCGAATCCTTCAAGATGTGTAGCTGCGACATTGGTAATATGAACAACGTGCGGTTTTACAAAAGCCGAGGTATAGGCAATTTCTCCCGGGGCGTTGGCGCCCAGCTCGACGACGGCATATTCATGCTCGGCTTCAAGCTCCAGTAGAGTCAACGGAACACCAAGGTCATTATTCAGATTTCCTCTGGTCTTCAGGACTTTGCCACAGTTTTCCAGTATTGCTGCGATCATTTCTTTGACTGTGGTTTTACCCTGGCTGCCTGTCAGTGCGGCAATCCTGGCTTTACTCAGTTCGCGGTTTCTCATGCCGAGCTTGCCAAGTGTCAGCCGACTGTTCTCCACCCGCAAGACAGGAATTGGCTGCTTCATCTTTTCAGTAGTAACCGCAGCGACTGCGCCTTTTTCAGCCGCCTTTTCAACAAAACGGTTGCCGTTAAAATTTTCACCACTGATCGCCACAAAGAGACTGCCCGGCTGCAGCGTACGCGTATCCGTCGAGACCTGGGCAAAACGCACATTGGCCCCGGCCAGTTCTCCCCCGCTTAATGCCTGAACGTCCTGTAAGCTCATTTCTTCAATCACTCTTCAACCTGCTTGCGTAAAACGTTTGGACAGGGATACCCGTGCCTGCTTAACATCACTGAACATCATCCTGTTGCCGCCAACATCCTGATATTCTTCATGACCTTTCCCTGCAATTAACACCACATCACCTTCACTTGCATGATTGACGGCATAATCAATTGCCGTTGCTCTGTCGCTTTCCACAATTACGTTTTTTGTATCTGAAAACCCACCTATAATCTGTTGGATAATTTCACTGGAGGATTCACGGCGCGGGTTATCATCTGTCACGATTAACCGGTTAGCGAGCTTTTCTGCAACTTTTGCCATCATTGGCCGTTTGCCTTTGTCCCTTTCACCACCGCAACCAAAAACACACCAGATTTTTCCTTCGTAATGCTCCTTCAATGCATGCAGGGCATTTTTCAGGGCATCCGGTGTATGAGCATAATCAACAACCACCGATACCGGATGATCACCAATTAATTCCATACGGCCTTTCACCGGGCTTACTTCATTTATCGCTGCAAGCGTGCTGGAAAAATCAAAATTCCCGTCTTCACTTTCAGTGGCCATTACACAGGTGGTGACCGCCAGCAGATTACTGACATTGAAAGAACCAAGCAGAGTTGGCTGCAGTCTGCCCTTGCCCCAGGGAGTTACAAGATCAATCACTACTCCAGTTCGCTGGAAGGCAATTTTTTCAGGATAGACATCAGCATGCTGATTACTCAGGCTGTAGGTATAACTTTTAACTTTGCGGGAAAGACTTTTCAGAATCACGGCACTGAACAGGTCATCCATATTCACAATTGCTTTACTCAGCAACTTGCCGGTAAACAACTTCAGTTTTTCTTCACCATAGGCCTGCATGGAACCGTGGTAATCAAGGTGATCGCGTGTCAGGTTGGTAAACAATGCCGTGTTGAATTCATTGACACACACCCTGCCCTGTTTCAATCCATGAGAAGATACTTCCATAACCATGGTATCTGCCTGCTGCTTCAGCATTTCACTGAAAATTCGCTGCACAGCAATAGAGTCAGGTGTCGTTCCGGGGCTGTCTTTTAAAGTCTTGTACTCTGGGCCGTAAACACCATAACCAAGTGTGCCACTTGTTCCACACACATGATCAAGCCTGGTATAACACTGCGCCAGAAATTGACAAATGCTGGTTTTACCATTGGTGCCGGTAATTCCTATGAGATTAAGCTTGTCTGCAGGATGATCAAAAAATGTAGCTGCAATTTTGCTCAGCCTGAATGCCAGTTTTTCTACCGGTATGATCGGCACATTTTTTTCCTGCGATATTTCCTGCCACAACTCGCCCTTTTCAACCAGAACAGCGGCTGCTCCTTTATCAATAACATCACTGACAAAATCCCTGCCGTCAAAATTGGCACCTTTACAGGCAATGAATAAATCGCCGGCATCAATTTGTCGACTGTCGAGCTCAATTCCAGTCAGCACGACATCCAGTGTTTTAGGAATGTCTACCTCACCCTGCAATAAGAGGCTCAGAGTCATTTCCTGCGACATGCTTTTCGCTGTATTCATGGTAGCGACTCCAGCATGCTTAGCTGCGTATTTTCAGGAATGGATTTTTCACTCAGTCGAATATTTGAATCACTGTCAATATCAGGGGGAACATTCAGAATCCGTAAGGCACCGGCAGTAATATCTGCAAATACCGGCGCTGCGACCTGGCCACCTCCATATTCTTCACCCTGCGGTTCATGGATGGTAACCACTGTCACAATGCGCGGATTACTCACTGGCGCAAAACCGGCAAATAGTGAAATATAGTTTTCATCATCATAGGCACCACGCTCTACATCGTAGTACCAGGCAGTTCCGGTTTTGCCTGCAACACGATGAGATGGAATATATGCACGAGTGCCGGTACCACCTCCACCCGGTTCAACTACAGCCTCAAGCATTGCTGTCACCGTTGCTGCCATTTCTTCACTGATTACCCGGGTTCCGACCACCTCATCACGACTTTCAACTTTAAGTAATGACACCGGTTTCATGATGCCGCCATTGGCATAAACCATATAGGCCTGTGCCAGCTGCAGGGGCGAAACCTGGAAGCCGTAGCCATACCCCAGGGTTGCAATTTCCGAGTTGCTCCAGCGTGAATGATTGGGTACAAGACCTGCCGCCTCACCGGGAAAACCCGTGCCAGGCGACTGTCCGAATCCGACCCGCTTGAGAACATCCAGCATCGGATCCTGTCCCATTGCCAGCGCCAGTTTGGTAGCCCCGACTTGAGAAGACTTCGATAAAATCCTTTCCAGATCGGAATCGCCATAATTAACCGGGTCGCGGATAGTGGCTCTGTCGACCCGGATATACCCCGGGTTGGTATCGATAATGCTTTGCGTATCAAACAAACCGCTTTCCAGTGCCGCAGTGATGGTAAATGCTTTTACAGTTGAACCGGGCTCAAGTGACTCGGCAATAGCCCTGTTTTTCAGTCCTTCCAGTTGCGCATCCAGGCTGATGCGATTGTTGGGGTTGTAGGATGGCTGACTGACCATGGCCAGCACTTCCCCGGTTTGTACATCAAGTACCACTGCTGTTCCGGCACTGGCATAGCGCCTTGTGACCTCTTCTTTTAATGCCTTGTAGGCCAGAAACTGAATTTGTGAATCAATGCTGAGAACCAGGTCATTGCCCGGTTGAGCAACCTGATTGATCCTTACTTCACGTATGATGCCGCCATTGCGGTCTTTTAATACCTGCCTTGAACCGGGTGTTCCCTCAAGCCACTCGTCATAAGCCAGTTCAATACCTTCCTGCCCCACCTCATCGGAGTTGGCCAGGCCTACCACATGGACGGCAACTTCCCCCAGAGGGTAAAAGCGTTTGTATTCCTCTTCAGCCCAGACCCCGGTGAAATCATGCTGCAAAACAATGGCAGCTTCTGCCGGTGGAATCCGGCGTTTCAGGAACATGAATTCGCGGCTGGCATTGTCCAGGATTCGGGTACGCAGTACTTCAGGATTGATACCGATGCTGCTTACTGCTTCGGCAAACTCACTCCATTGTTCCGGGTTCTGCAAAATTTCTTTGGGGTTTAATGCCAGTGACTGCACCGGCGTGCTGATCGCCAGGGGTCGATTGTTGCGATCAAGAATATTACCCCGGTGTGCCGCAATAACATCATTACGTACTGTTCTTGCATCACCCTGTCGCTGCAGCACTTCATTGTTCATGACCTGAAGATCAAAAACCTTCCAGCCGGTTATTCCCAGCAAGGCAACAATAATGAAGAAGACAAAATAGAGCCTCCATTGTTGCAGGTTGCTATTAAAGTTGGTGCTCACCTTCTCACCACCACAATATCTTCCCTGCCTGGTATGATCATGTTCAGTTCCGCTCTGGCCAATTCTTCAACCTGCCCCTGTGACATCAGGCTACTTTGCTCCAGAAGCAATTGCCCCCACTCGACCTGCAAGGCATTACGCTGATTCTCCAGTGTCTGTAATTCGTTTAGCAGATGCCTGCTGCTGTGAGTGGAATAGACAACTCCCAGTGCCGATGCGCAGACAAGCACCAGAGACAGATAAAAGCAGCCCCACAGAGTCAGGCCCTCCTGTTTTTGTTTTGCTTTTGTTCTGTTTTGTATCACACCAGACACTCAGGCTATTTTTTCTGCTGTCCGCATTACTGCACTGCGGGCTCGAATATTTTCAGTCAGCTCTTCTGCACTGGCTTTTACTGCCTTGCCGATATGTTTCAGTCGCGGCTTTAATTCTTCCTGTCTGATCGGGAGATCAGCAGGAAAATCATCACCCCTGACTTCATCCTGAATAAAACGTTTGACGATACGGTCTTCGAGAGAATGAAAACTGATTACAACCAGCCTGCCACCGATCGCCAGAACCTCCAGAATATCTGGCAGTGTTCTGCGTAAATCTTCCAGTTCACTGTTAACGAATATGCGTATCGCCTGAAAGGATCGCGTAGCCGGATGCTTGTTTTTCTCCCAGCGTGGATGTGCCGTTTTGATGATTTCTGCAAGCTCCAGCGTGCTGCTGATCTGTTTTTCCTGTCGCTGCCTGACAATTGCTGCAGCAATGCGCCTTGAATAACGCTCTTCTCCAAACTGATACAGGACATCAGCGATACTGCGTTCGTCAGCCTGTGCCAGCCAGTCTTTGGCGGAGATTCCTGCTGTCGTGTTCATTCGCATATCCAAAGGTCCATCCTGCATAAAACTAAAACCTCTGAGCGGATCATCCAGTTGTGGCGATGAAACGCCGAGATCCATTAATACGCCTGCCACCTGCCCCTTCATGCCCAGGGCCTCTACCAGTTCTGCCAGTGCCGTATAACTGCCATGATGCACACTGAGCCGTTTGTCCTGTTCTGCGATCCTGCGAGCCATTGCAACCGCTTCCGGATCTTTATCGATAACCAGCAAGCGTCCGTGTTCAGACAGCCCGGCCAGTATTCTTTTACTGTGACCACCCCGGCCAAAAGTGGCGTCAATGTAAAAACCGTCTTTGTCACCAAGCAGAGCCTGAACTGCCTGTTCCAACAGTACGCTCTGATGCTGCTTATCCATTCAGCACCTCCCTACAGTGAGAGGTTTTTCAATTCATCAGGCAGTTCTTCAACTTCTACCTTATGCTTGAGCCAGCCATCACGGGTTTCATTCCAGACTTCGTCATTCCAGATCGCCAGCTTGTTGCCCTGGCCGACCAGCGCCACTTTTTTGTCAAGACCGACAAACTGTCGCAGGTTTTGTGGAATCAGGATTCTGCCGCTGCCATCGAGATTTACTTCGGTAGCATGGCCGATAAATATGTTCTTAAGGCGTCTGGATTCTGGATGAAAACTGGAAAGTGCAGCCACTTTTCGCTCAATCTGTTCAAATTCATTAAGCGGGTATACCACCAGTGACTCACCGTCCTGGTCAATCGTAACCACCAGCTGCCCCTGGCAATGCTCCTCTATAATGCCCCGAAAGCGTGCAGGCATGGCCATGCGACCTTTCGCATCAAGGGAAATAGAATGTAAGCCACGAAATAACAATGTTTTTCCTCTTGTCAGCTATCCCTCAGGGAGTCACCCACAATTAACCCACTTTTAGGCCACTTTGTAACCACTTTTCGGCACTATAAGGGAGTTCTGACAAGTAAATCAAGCACTTGTTTGCAATATTTTGTGTAGAAAATGAAGCTAAATGCGGCTAATTACCGGAAAAACGCCAATATCGCGATTTTTTTGAAGAAAAAATATTCAGAAATTACATAAAGCTATATATGCAACTTAAAGTAGTTTCTTAAGAGTAGATCTTGCTCAGGAAGGGAATTTTGATTTGTAAATCCGTGAACTGCATTCAAAACAGTCAGAATTAAGTGAGTCGGCCGATAAGCCGGGTTCTGTCTGGGACAATCATTCATCTGGCAGGCATGTCACCATGCCTCTCTTGCAGCCTACCCGAACCCGGTGCGAGCAACACCAGTGGGTTCCTATTTGGCCTTGCTCCAGGTGGGGTTTACCTTGCCATGGAATGTTGCCACCCATGCGGTGCGCTCTTACCGCACCATTTCACCCTTACCTCAAAAAATTAGAGGCGGTTTCTTTTCTGCTGCACTTTCCGTAGGCTCGCGCCCCCCAGGAGTTACCTGGCACCTTGCTCTGTGGAGCCCGGACTTTCCTCTGTTTAAAAAACAGCGATTGTCTGGCCAACTCACTGAGACGAAGTATAAAAGCAGTTCGACTTTTTCGCTACTTTTTTAGCTATTCGACAACATCTTAGTTTGAAAATTTATTTGGGTAATAGAAGCTTTCTCTCTGCCTTGCTCACCTTTCGAACTTTTCTTCCTGTTTTTCCGGTACTGCGGAACTCGTCACTTCGTGCCTCAAACAGTCCTCGCACTTAAACGGAAAAATACTCAGGAAAAAAGCATCTCAATGGATTCACAATGCAGAGCGAAGCTTATTAAAATCCTGAGCCTTACTAGGAGTAGCAGGAACGCGGCGAAAGCCATATTTAGGGAAGGCACATACATTAACACAATGAGACTGAGCTAAATCTGGCTTTCAATAAAGTTATTGCAAGCGCAATAGCTCATGAACACCAGAAGCACCATATGTAGGTCGGCGGCCGATAAAAGGTGATAAGCCTCCCCGCCGTAATCACTCCCATCCAGCACAGCAGGGAGATACCGGCCAGTACCCTGGTCCTGCTACCGAGCTGCTGACCCGCGGCGGTACCCTTCACTTCCCGGTAACATAAAGAATAGAAAAACATGACATTTATGCCCGCCCCAAGCATAAACAGCATCTTGGTCTGAAAAGCCGGGTTATATAAGTACTGATCCGGCACTGATGTGAAAAACATAGTCCCGGTTATCACGTTTAACAAATAACCAAAAACACCTACTGGCACCAGTTTATGCATAGCTGCCAGGGGAATACTTCGAACAAAGCCCAGCATGCGCAGGTCAAACAGGCCAACCGTTCCGATCAGCAGGCACAGACCAAAAAAATGCAGGGATTCTATAATCGGCCAGCCCCAGCGGGTATTCATAATGCTGTAAATTCCCATCTGCTGGGAAAAATTTAAAAGTGCATCTTCCATAACTAGTAGAACACCTCGAAAGTCATCAGAACGCTGTAGGTATAGGCCAGGAAACGACCCAATGTAATGACTGACACCCATAGCAGCACTGATGCAACTGCCATGAGTTTTTGTGTCCCGGTAAACTCGGGCTCACTATCTGATGCCAGACGTAAGAGTTTTATTCCCAATACCAGAACCAGGGCGATGATTATCAACTTGGTATAAAAAAAAGGATTGGTCAAGCCTTTGGCCGGGTATGCCAGCAGGAGCATCAAGCCGGAAAACAGTGCCAGAAAAAAACTTAACCACATAAGGGGAATAAAATTTTGCAGGGGCGACAGTGGCATTTGCTTTGCCACTCCGAAAATCCTCAAGGCAACGGCAAAGTGGACACCTACCAGAAAGGCCATTCCCAGTGCATGAAATGTCAGCATCAGGGGAAAGCCAATGAATGACTCTCTGACCCAGACGCTCAATCCTGTGTTTTCAAGCCAGGCTAGAAATTCCAGAGGATGCTCCTTTGTTATTGTTGTTTTTTTCTATCCAGTCCGAGCTGGTAAAGCTGGTTCTTTTTTAGACCTGTTATTCTGGCAGCCAGTGAGCTGGCCTGTTTTAACGGTAATTCCTCTAACAGAGTATCAAGAACATGCCCGGCATTGACACTGATCTCCTCAGCCTGTTGCCGTTGATGTTTATCCCTGCCCTCTACCAGAATCACAATTTCACCACGCTGTTGATTAGTATCAGCTTCAATCTGACTATGCAAACTTTCAAGCTTGCCGGACAGAAAAGTTTCATGCACTTTAGTCATTTCCCGTGCCAGGACTGCCTGGCGTTCAGGCCCGAATACTGTGTGCATATCGCTAATCGTTTCCAGTATCCGATGCGGCGCTTCGTAAAAAACCATGGTTCGACTTTCATCACGCAGCGCCTCGAGTTGTTTGATCCTGCTGCTGTGCTTGGCAGCCGGGAAACCCTGAAACACAAATGCGTCTGATGCCAGACCGGCACAGGAAAGTGCCGCTGTCAGCGCCGAAGCTCCCGGAATCGGCGATACGCTTATACCTGACTCCCGTACGTTTTTTACCAGATGATAACCAGGGTCAGAAACCAGAGGTGTCCCGGCATCAGAAATCAAGGCAATTGATTGACCCTCCTGTAATCGATCCAGACAAAACTGGATGCGCTGCTCTTCGTTGTGTTCATGCAGGGCCATCAGTTTGGTACTGATTCCGTAATGCTTGAGCAGTTTCCCGCTGTGACGGGTATCTTCTGCAGCAATCAGATCGACAGTGTTGAGGATATCCAGCGCACGCTGGCTGATATCCTTGAGGTTGCCGATTGGCGTGGCGACAATATATAAACAGGCTGAATCCATTAGGCAGGCACTTTGCAAATACTTCTCTGGCATCTTGCCACATCCGCCCCGAGGGGTGCTAGCGAGATTTGCATATTCAGTTATACTGCCCACTATGCTTAAACCACGATTTTTTATCCTGTTAATCATGTCCATTCTGCTGGCAGGCTGTGCTTCACAGCCTGGTGGACCATCCGCAGATGCCCCGCTGGATGAAGTTGACCTGGATGCAGATGGCATAAGAAGCCCTGAAGAGGAAATGATATTCAGCCTCTTGCGTCAGGCCAACAATTCCCCGTCACCGGAAGCGGAATATTTCGCCTTACAGGCCGCCCGAAGTTACATTGGCATCGGCCGGGAGCGTGATGCCTATGAATTACTTACCACACTGAATACCCGTCAGCTTGAACTGCAACTGGCCACTGAAATACTCTTACTGCGTGCACAGTATCTGGTGGACAATCAACGGCATGAAGAAGCCATCACTATTCTGACCATTGACCGCTTTGATGCCCTGCCGCAACTGCCTGTCCCCTTGCAGAAAGAATTGCGTTTCTTACGCGCACAATCGTATGAAGGACTCAATGACCCGGCTGCAGCAATCAGACAGCGAGTGCTCATTGATCCAGTCCTAGGCAATTCAGAAAAGCAGGCCAACCATGAACAGATCTGGCAAGACCTGCTGATATTACCTGTCGATGAGCTTAGACGTCTGGCGGCTGAAGAAATCATTTATGCTTTTCAGGGCTGGTATGAACTGGGCGTCGTTGGTAAAGCCTACCAGTACAATCTTGACCGGCAACTGGTTGAGCTCAATAACTGGCAACAACGCTGGGCACGACACCCCGCTGCTGAAGAGCTGCCACTAACCCTGCAACTGGTCGAGCGTATGGCGTCCGAAAGACCGGATCAGATTGCCCTGCTTCTGCCCCTCAATACCAATGCCGGTATCATTGTGCGCGATGCTTTCATGAGTGCCTATCTGAATGTGCTTTCATTTGGCGGACAGGTTCCGGAAATACGCTTTTACGATACCAGCACCACATCTGATATTGTTGCCCTGCATGCCCAGGCCCGCCGGGATGGTGCAGGCATGATCATCGGCCCGCTGTTGCGGCAGAATGTTGCTGCCATCCAGCAGGTTCGAAACCTCGGGGTACCAACTCTGGCACTGAATAATATAGAAGGTATGCAGCCTGCCTCGAACCTGCTTTACCAGTTTGCCCTGTCACCGGAAAGTGAAGCCCGGCAACTGGCTGAAAAAGCCTGGGATGACGGACATCGATATGCCGCCATTCTCAGTCCTTTTAATCCGGCCGATGATACTTTTCAGCGCAAACGCGACAGTTTTGTTCAGCGCTGGACAGAACTGGGCGGCCAGGTTGTCACACAGGAATTTTTTACCAACAACTACACAGAAAGCATTGAGAACCTGCTTGATTTAAATGCCAGCGAATATCGCAGGGATGAAATCAGTGACCTGATAAATGCCAACGTCCAGTTTTCCCAACGCCGACGACAGGATGTTGATTTCATCTTCCTGATTGCCGGTCCGCTCGCTGCTCGCCAGATCAAACCCAGTCTAGGTTATCTGTATGCCGGCGATCTGCCGGTTTATGCCAGCCAGGATATTTACTCCGGTCTCGAGCGACCCCTGGAAGATGTTGATCTGAACGGAATTATTTTCGGTGAGAGCCCCTGGCTGCTGTCACAGGAAGATGAACTGAAAGCTGCAGCACAGTCCCTGTTCCCGCAAAATAACGCGCAGAACCTGCGTCTGCAGGCCTTCGGTATTGATGCCTTTCGACTTTACCCGCGCCTGCAACAACTGGAAAGCGGTGCCGCCAATGCATTCATCGGCGCAACCGGCATCCTCAGCCTGGATCCTGATAACCGGATTACCCGTCAGCTCAACTGGGCACAAATGAACAATGGCTTTGCCCGCCCTCTGAATCCAATCTCTCAGGTAAGTACGACAGATAATTAGCAGTAAAACCATGATCAGGGAGGATCAGTGTTTAAAACCAGACCGGCAAGTCCGGCTCAACAAAAAGGACTTTACTATGAAAAGCTTGCGCTTGAATTCCTGCGTCGACATGGCCTGCGCCTGCAACAAAAAAATTATCACTGTCGGCTCGGAGAAATTGATTTAATCCTGCTGGATGCTCAGGTACTGGTATTTGCCGAAGTCAGGTTTCGGGCCAGAAATGATTTTGGCACAGGCTTTGAAACGGTCGGCAGATATAAGCAGCAGAAACTGATCAGATGTGCGCAGTTTTATCTGCTGGAAAAAAAGCTGTATGAAAAATGCGACCTGCGTTTTGATATCCTGAGTATCAGCAGAAATCAGGAAGAAGCGGAAATTCACTGGATTAAAAATGCTTTTTCTGTCGAGCCGTCAATGACGACATGGTAAATATGCCGTCATCAACTGCTGCGAAAGCTTAACAGTGATTAACCCTGAACATTCTCGTAGCGATCCAGTACCGCCCTGACCAGGCCACTGCGTACCGAGTCTTCTTTCGAAAAAGTATGTATGTGAACACCTGGCAGACCTCGCAGCCGGTTGACTGCATCATTGAGACCATTGGGGCCGCGAATATCACTCTGGTTGGTATCACCGTTAACCACCACTTTACAGTCCTCACCTATGCGGGTTAAGAACATTTTCATCTGACTGGGGGTGACATTCTGGGCCTCATCAAGCACCACGAAAGTTGAAGCATTAAAGGTTTTACCGCGCATGTAGGCCAGTGGTGTCCCGACTATGCGTCCGTGCCGCAGGCAATATTCGACCACGCCTTTGCCCAGCCGTGCATTAAGAATGTCACGAAAGGCATCTATATAGACGGAAAATTTCTCTTCCAGCTTACCCGGCAGAAACCCGAGTTGTTCTCCAGCTTCAACAGCCGGCCGTGTAAAAATGATGCGTTCAATACGTCCCGATTCAAGTGCTTCTGCCGCCAGGGCTCCAGCACAATAGGATTTTCCGGTACCGGCAGGCCCCAGACCAAAAGTAAGGCTGTTGGTCTTGATGGCATTAATATATTGTTTTTGAGCAGAGTTACGGGGTTCGAGCGGGAGTTTGTGGTGAGGGGGTTTGTAGGCTGTATTCAGCAGGCTGTTGAGCTCTACAATGTTGCTGGGTTCTTCCAGGCCCTTGCGGCGCCTTTGTTTTTCTTTTCTGCGCTTACTGGCTTTCGTGTTGTAGTAAGGGTCATCCAGTTCATCAAAGTATTGGACCGAACGCTTGTGCGATCTTTTTGCCATGCTCACACTCCAATTTGCTAAAAAGTTTGAATAGAGAAAACGTGCGTGTGCATAAGTACACTTGGCTTTTGCAAAAATTTTGGTTTCCGGTGGCCTCCTGTTAAGTGACAATAAAGTGACAATGAAGAGTTGAATAAAACAGCCAGATTGCAGCAAAAACTGTACTAGCTGCTTACAGTCTGACACAATAACCAGTGACAGACAATGTCATTTTTTAAAAAAGTTTTAGCAAAACTTTGTATCATTATGAAAGATATCGATTTTTTAATTGAGGGGTGGCTATGGATTATCTTGAGCGCATAAAGCAGTTTTTTGCCGCCAGTATTGAAACCAAAATGCAGGCCATGGAAAGCATCAGTCCGGCCATTCTTGATGCTGCCACAGTCATGGTTGAAGCCCTGCTCAATGAGAAAAAGATCCTTGCTTGCGGTAATGGCGGTTCAGCCGGCGATGCCCAGCATTTCTCTTCGGAATTATTAAACCGCTTTGAACGCGAGCGCCCTCCCCTGCCGGCCATTGCCCTGACTACCGACAGTTCAACGCTCACCTCAATCGCCAATGATTATTCTTACGAAGAGGTATTTTCCAAGCAGGTACGTGCCCTTGGTCAGGAAGGTGATGTGTTGCTGGCCATTTCCACCAGCGGCAATTCCGCCAATGTTATTGAGGCAATCAATATTGCCCACAAACGTAATATGAAAGTTGTCATACTGGACGGACGGGATGGGGGCGCCATGCGGGAACTGATGATGGAAGGCGATGTCGAAATTTGTGTGCCATCTCAAGTTACTGCACGTATTCAGGAAGTACACTTGCTGGTGATACATTGTTTATGTGATTTGATTGATACACAGCTTTTTGGCCCCGAGTAAGGATTGTCAATCGGGTAAGTCAGGTTAGTATAAGGAACAGACAGGCAACGGGCCCGGATATGTACCACAGATTATTAATTCTATTTCTGCTTTTTAACCTTACTGGCTGCGCTTCCATTATCAGTGCAGTGAATGGGAATGACAGCATCGAGGAAAACCGGGGCAACCGCAGTGCCGGTTCCGTTCTGGATGATGGTTCAATTGAAACCATGCTGACGGTCAACCTCAATGCAGCTGATGAAGGCCTGCGCGAGGCAAATATTGATGTCATCAGTTTCAATCAGACGGTATTGCTGGTCGGCCAGGTACCGACCCAGGAACTGAAAAATCTGGCAACCCGTGTTGCCACTAGCAGTAACAGCCGGGTTAAAACCGTCTACAACGAACTTGAAGTAGCCGGTGACACTTCATTTCTTTCACGCACCAATGATGCCTGGCTGACTACCAAAATTAAATCCATGATGCTGGTGGATGGTGATGTCGAAGGTCTGCGAACCAAAGTGGTTACAGAAAATGGCGTAGTATATCTGATGGGGTTGTTGACCCGGGAAGAAGCCAATCAGGCTGTGGAATTAGTCAGCGCAACTCGCGGTGTCACCAAAGTCGTCCGGGCATTCGAATATATAGACTAGACTATTTCACTACCCGCAAAGTCGGTTTGCCGGACTTGTCTTTTTTGTTTGAACTGTCACCCCTGGATATCGGTGAAGGAGGTTCCGGCATGGGATCATCCGAATCAAACATCATGCCTTGACCGTTCTCACGGGCATAGATTCCCATCACCGCAGCGCTCGGCACATATACCTTGGTTGGAATACCACCAAAACGTCCTTCGAATTCTATGGCGGCTTTACTGATATTAAGGGT
Organism: Gammaproteobacteria bacterium UBA5109; assembly: GCA_002414385.1. Lineage (GTDB taxonomy): Bacteria > Pseudomonadota > Gammaproteobacteria > Pseudomonadales > Pseudohongiellaceae > UBA5109. Next base: position 64,793 of record DHZH01000001.1, on the reverse strand, counting down.
TTTGATTGCCTGGGGAGAAATATTCAGGACTATCTGGCCATCCTTGACATAATCCTGTGGGACTTCAACCCCTTCGGCATAGGCATTGACCAGAATATAAGGGGTACAGGTGTTATCCAGTATCCAGTCGTAGAGTGCTCTTATCATGTAGGGACGGTGTGAAGTCATCGTCATACAATTTACCCCTTCATTGACAAAAGCAAGAGACTTTACCCGCTAGCCATTTCCTTTTCCTGTTCGGAAAGAGATTCCTGGACCGACTCCCTGTCATAGAGTCTTTGCCGGTATTCCAGCAATGGTTTGGTGGACTTGTTATCCGGCAGTTTAATACCCAGTTCAGGTAAACGCCAGAGTATAGGCAATACACAGCAATCCACAATGGTAAACTCTTCACTCATGAAGAAAGGTTTTTCTGAAAAAATCGGGGCAATTGAAATCAGGCTTTCCAGCAGCTCCTTGCGAGCCTCTTTTAACTCCTTGTCAGTGCCTTCTTCATACTGAATTTTTTCCACCAGTGAACACCAGTCTTTTTCGATACGGTGCATCCACAATCTGCTTTGCGCACGAGCTACCGGATAGACAGGAAACAGTGGCGGATGTGGAAAACGCTCATCCAGATATTCCATCATGATACCCGATTCATACAGAATCAGGTCCCGATCAACCAGTGTCGGTAGTGTGTTGTAAGGGTTAAGATCTGCCAGATCCTCTGGCTTGTCATGAATGTCAACATCAACGATATCGACAGTGACCCCTTTTTCAGCAAGTACAATTCTGACTTGATGACTGTACTGACTGTTGCCGTCTGAATAAAACAGCATTGAAGAGCGTTTGGTCACGACTCCCATATTTATCTAGCCCCTTAGCAAAAAAAATTTTGTGAACAATTAATGTTCGATGTCTTTCCAGTATTCTCTGTTTAACATGAAAACAAAGACAAACAGGAAGGCCAGGAAGAAAAGCACAAAACCGCCAATCCTTACACGATCCTGTCGGGACGGTTCGCCGACATAATAGAGAAAATTGACCAGGTCATAGACGACCTTGTCAAATTCTTCCTCGCTCAGCGTGCCGGTACCCTGAACGTGGTGTAATTCTTCACAATGCTCCGGATCATCACAAACCTGCTCACCCTGTAATTCGCCCAGGACATTGGGCATCCCGACATTGGCAAACACACGGTTATTGACCCCGAATGGGCGCGATGGATCCTGATAAAAACCTGTCAGGTAGCCGTAAAGCCAATCGGTTCCGGAATGATCTATAGTTGCTCGTGCTTTGGCCACCAGACTCAGGTCCGGAGGAGCGACACCAAACCAGTTTTCCGCAGTATCCGGCATGGAGCTTACCATCAGCGAACCGAAATCGGCATTCGGATCAAAGACAATATTCTCCATCATGATTTCTTCCGGAATATTCAGGTCCTCAGCAACTCGTTGATAGCGGGAATAGCTCAGTGAATGACAGCCCAGGCAGTAATTGACATAAGTCTGCAAACCGGATTGCAGTGATACGGTATCGTCCAGGTTCATCTCGACGTGCTCCAGCTCAACATCAGCTTCAGCTCCCACAACAGTCAGTGGCACCCAGGTCAGCACGACCAGCAGCACAATAGAAAGCAGCAAGTGGGGGATAGTGATGAAACGTCCGGTGACGCGCTCGGGAGGAGTCGTAGTCTGCTCCTTACGCGTATACCAGGGCATGGCCAGGAAATAGACAAAGTAAATAACCGTACAAATCTGCGCCAGAGCCGTTCTTGGTCCGGTAGCAAGCTTGGTGCCCAGTACGCCGAGAATGATGAAACTGACCACAAAGGCAAACAGGGCAACACGGCTGTATATGCCTTTATAACGCATGGATTTCACCGGTGAACGATCCAGCCAGGGCATGACAAACAAAATGGCGATGGCGCCGGCCATGACCACCAGACCCCAGAATTTTGCATCAATACCAAACAGCGGATAGGTCACCGCTCTGAGCATTGAATAGAAAGGCGTGAAATACCAGACCGGGGCAATATGATCCGGAGTCTTGAGGCTGTTAGCCTCCTCGAAGTTTGCATATTCCAGGAAATAACCACCCATTTCCGGCATGAAGAAAATCACGAAGGAAAATACAAACAGGAACACAACTATGCCGACCAGGTCATGCACACTGTAATAGGGATGGAAGGGAATACCGTCTCTGGGAATACCATTTTCGTCTTTGTTGGCCTTGATTTCAATTCCGTCTGGATTGTTGGAGCCGACCTCGTGCAGGGCCAGGATATGCAGTACAACCAATGCAACCAGCACCAGTGGCAAAGCAATGACATGCAGGGCAAAAAAGCGGTTCAGTGTGGCACCGGAAATCAGGTAATCTCCCTGAATCCAGACCATCAGGTCTTCACCAATATAAGGTATCGCTCCTGCCAGGGACACGATCACATTGGCGCCCCAGTAGGACATCTGGCCCCAGGGCAGAACATATCCCATAAAGCCTTCTGCCATCAGTACCAGATAGATGGTCATGCCGAAAATCCAGATCAGTTCCCTGGGCTTCTGGTAGGAGCCATACATCAGGCCACGGAACATGTGCAGGTAAACCACTACGAAAAAGGCCGAGGCTCCGGTTGAATGCATATAGCGCAGTAACCAGCCATAATTGACATCACGCATGATGTATTCGACTGAGGCAAAAGCGGCATCAGCACTGGGAACATAATTCATCGTCAGCCAGATGCCGGTGAGCAACTGATTTACCAGGACTACCAGTGCCAGCACACCGAAGACATACCAGAAATTGAAATTCTTCGGCGCATAATATTTGGTCATGTGCTTCTGAATGGCTTGTGTTACCGGCAAGCGGGCATCAATCCATGCCATGAAGCTATTCTTTTTGGGCTGTTCGTTAACGGCGTTGGTCATGTTCTCACTCACTACGAATTCTCCCCGTCTACTCCAATGACAACAACATTATCTGTTTCGTAGGAATGAGGAGGGACTACCAGATTGTCAGGAGCTGGAACACCGCGGTAGACACGACCTGCCAGATCAAACATGGAGCCATGACAGGGGCAGAAGAAACCGCCTTTCCATTCATCATCAAATTCCTGCGGTGCCACTTCGGTATTGATTTGCGGCGAGCATCCGAGATGGGTACACAGGCCAACATAAATGCCGATTTCCGGACGAATGGAACGGAAGGCGTTCTGGGCATATGCCGGCTGTTGTGGGTCTTCTGAATCGGGATCAGCAAGATGATCAGTGAAAGTTTCGAGGTTATTCAGGGATTCTTCATCGCGGCGCAAGATAAAAATCGGCTGACCACGCCAGGCTGGAATAGGCCCCAGCAACTCGCCAGGCTCCAGACGACTGATATCCACAGTGGTTGGCGCCCCTGCTGCCAGCGCTCTGGCACTTGGATCCCAGGATCCGACAAAAGGAACAGCTGCACCGACTGCGCCGGCTGCCCCTACTACAGAAGTACTGCCAATTAAGAAACGCCTGCGACTAGTATTAATAGAACCGCCACTCACGATGAAACTCTCCTTCTGGAAACTCTTGAAAGGGTCAGGATCGACGCCCCAGGGACGTACCCGCGAACTGCGCGAATGCTACTAAAATCATGCCTTTTTTTCAAGGCGAAACAGCTTGCTGATTCCAGCATAGGTCCTGATTTTGCTCATAAAAAAGCGCCAAAACTGGGAAGTTCCGGCGCTTCTGACAAAAAACCGGTTTTTCTTAACGTTTGGAGAACTGCGGTCTCTTACGCGCTTTACGTAAACCGACTTTCTTACGTTCGACTGCCCGGGAGTCGCGGGTCACAAACCCTGCTCGGCGCAGCGGGCTGCGGTTACTCTCATCATAATCAATCAGGGCCCTGGTCAGACCATGACGAATTGCGCCAGCCTGGGCAAAGCTACCGCCACCACTGACTGAAACCAGAATATCAAACTTATCAGATGCTTCCAGCAGTTCCAGTGGTTGCTTGACAATCATGCGCGCCACTTCGCGACCAAAATAGGTGTCCAGGCTGCGTTTGTTAACTGAAATATTTCCGCTGCCCGGGGTAATAAACACGCGCGCAGTGGAAGTTTTGCGTCGTCCGGTTCCGTAATACTGTGTATCAGCCATACCTGAGAGGTCCTGTTTAAAAACTATTGTAAATTGAGTTGTGCAGGCTGTTGGGCGCCATGCGGATGTTCGCCACCGGCATAAACCTTGAGTTTTCGATACATGGCCCGACCCAGTGGAGTATTCGGCAACATGCCTTTTACAGCACGACGAACCACTTCTTCCGGATTGGTGGCGATCATCTCATTAAAAGAGCGTGATTTAAGTCCGCCAGGATAGCCGGAGTGCCGCTGGTACAGCTTTTTAGTGGGCTTACCACCGGTAACCCTGACTTTCTCGGCGTTGACTACCACAACATAGTCACCGGTATCGACGTGAGCGGTATATTCTGCTTTATGCTTGCCTCGCAGGCGGCGGGCAATCTCTGCAGACATACGACCCAAAACCTGATCTTCTGCGTCAATTACGACCCAGTTGTTTTCCGCAGTCTCTTTTTTTGCCGAAAAAGTCTTCATTTGCTTATCTCAACACACTGTATTCTAAAGACTTTGCCTTTTTTACTGGCAAAGCCTCAAAGGGAGCGCGAATTCTACAGATGCCGGGAGTGATATTCAAGGGTTTAACGGCGATTTTCTTGGTCGTTTTACCACTTGGCTGGCCTGGCGGTGAGTACTTTTTTGCCAAAGCGGAAACAGCAGCTGTTTTTCAGGGTTTATGCTGCAATGCCAGATAATCATGTGACTGCATTTCCAGCAGGCGACTTTGGGTTCGCTGAAAGACAAATTGCAGTTCGGAGCCCTGGTAAAGTTTCTGCATCGGCACGGCTGCTGAGATGATAAGTTTAACCTTGTGATCGTAAAATTCATCCACCAGATTGACAAAGCGCCGGGCCTTATCGTCACTATAAGCATCCAGCTGCGGAATATTACTGATCAGTACCGTATGGAAAAGCTGGGCAATTTCAATGTAATCGGCTGAACTGCGCGGCCCTCCACAAATACTTTCAAAGTCAAACCAGACCAGGTCTTCCGCCCGGTAGCGCACAGCAATTTCCCGCGCCTGTATTTCGATATTGCCTCCTGCTACTGTACTCAATCCGGCACTCAGTTGCCGGAAACTGTCCAGCATACTCTGCTCGGCTGCCTCTCCCAGCGGGCTGTGGTAAATTTCGGCCTGTTCAAGACTGCGCAGGCGGTAGTCAATGCCTCCATCAACGTTGAGCACCCGAGTATATTGCTCTAACAAGGCGATGGCGGGCAGAAAATTGGCTCGCTGCAGACCATTTTCGTAGAGTCTGGCTGGTTCAATATTTGAGGTGGCAATCAGGCAGACTCCTTCCGTAAACAAGGCATCCAGTAATCTGGCAAGAATCATGGCATCGCCGATATCATTCACAGAAAACTCGTCAAAGCAGATGATATCGATGTCAGCAGCAATTTCATGAGCCACTTTTTTTAGCGGGTCGGACTGGTTTTTGTACTGGTTTAACTTTCGGTGCACCATGAGCATGAATCGATGAAAGTGTCGCCGCATTTTTCTTTCCTCAGGCAGACACTCATAAAACAGATCCATCAGGTAAGTTTTCCCCCGGCCTACGCCTCCCCATAAATAAAGCCCCCTGACTGCTTGGGGCGCAGATTTGAACCAGCCCAAAAACGACGGTTTACGAGCTTCGGCCTGGCGTTTTTTCAGTACTGCCTGGTAGACAGCCTGTAACTCTTCCACGGCATTAGCCTGGGACTGGTCCGCTTCCAGCAAACCCTGCTCCAGGTCCTGCCGGTAACGCTGTTGGGGAGTAGGTGATGGGTTCAACACTTCATTTTCACTACTGTAAGCCGACACTCTGATCTCTTTCAGCCTTGTCAACTGCGAGAGGATGGATGAAGATTAAAAAAGTAATTATAGGTATAATTAAACCAGTTTTGGCAAATTCAAAGTAAATAGTTACAGGTAAATTGCCAGTAAGGCTAATAAAGCTTAGTTAAATAAAAGATCAGGGAAATACATGGCTATCTGGTTAGTGGGAATTTTATGTTTTGTGGTCGGCCTCGCTGCTGGTGCTCTGTTATGCAAACAGTTCTTTTCTGATTCTGCCAAAGTCGACAGTCTCAGCAAAGAGCTGGAAAAACTCCAGGAAACTCACAAGGATTACCAGCAAAGTGTTTATTCGCACTTTGAAAATACTGCCGGTCTCGTGAACACTCTGGCCGGTAACTATAAAGCCCTGTATGAACGTCTGGCCCGTGATGCCGATATTCTCTGTCCGGAAGATGTCACTAACCAGCTGGCCCTGAGCAAGCAACGCTCAGACCTGCTGGGTTCCGATCAGGGTTCGGAACTTGAGCAGAAAATGGATGACCTGTTTCCACCGCGAGACTATGCCACGAAATCCAGTCCTGACCAGAAAGGCGGACTGGCCGCCGATTACGGACTCGATAAAAACCTCGACAAAAAAGACAACGAGCAGACTCACTGAGCTTCCCAGCCTTGGGTTTAGCCGCGGCTTGTTTTATACTCGCGCCCTCCTCGGGATTTCCGATTCCAATACCTGACTATTAACATGGCTGAACATCGTCTGACACATCTCAAGCAACTGGAAGCTGAGAGTATTCATATAATCCGGGAAGTGGCTGCTGAATTTGACAAGCCGGTGATGCTCTATTCCATTGGCAAAGACTCGGCCGTGATGTTGCATCTGGCACTGAAAGCTTTCTATCCGGGCAAGCTGCCCTTCCCCCTGCTGCATGTTGATACCACCTGGAAATTCAGGGAAATGATCGAATTTCGTGATGAACAGGCAAAAAGGCTGGGGCTGGATTTACTCGTATACATCAATCAGGAGGGTGTCGAAGCCGGCGTCGGACCCTTTACTCATGGCAGCCAGAAACACACCGATATCATGAAAACCCAGGCCCTGAAACAGGCCCTGAACAAGTATAAGTTTGATGCCGCTTTCGGGGGGGCACGCCGGGATGAAGAAAAATCACGGGCCAAGGAAAGGGTCTATTCTTTCCGGGATAAAAATCACCGCTGGGACCCGAAAAATCAACGCCCGGAGCTATGGAACATATACAACGGCAAAATCAACAAGGGTGAGAGCATCCGTGTCTTTCCCCTGTCCAACTGGACCGAACTGGATGTCTGGCAGTATATCCACCTGAACAATATTGAAATTCCATCCCTGTATTTTGCTGAAGAACGACCAGTCATCAATTATGAAGGCGTCGACATCATGGCCAATGACGAACGCATTCCGGATGAACTGAAGCAGAACGTCAGCATGAAAACTGTACGCTTTCGTACCCTGGGTTGTTATCCCCTGACAGGCGCCGTAGAGTCAAAAGCCAGTACCCTGCCGGAAATTATCCAGGAAATGTTACTGACCACAACTTCAGAACGACAGGGTCGCCTGATTGACAGCGATCAGTCTGGTTCGATGGAAAAGAAAAAACGCGAAGGTTATTTCTAAATCATGTCACACCAGTCAGATTTAATCAGTACCGACATTGATGCCTACCTTGCCCAGCATGAGCGCAAGGAGCTATTGCATCTGCTGACCTGTGGCAGTGTTGACGATGGTAAAAGTACGCTTATCGGCCGCCTCCTGCATGATTCGAAAATGATCTATGAAGATCAGCTTGAAGCGATTAAATCCGACAGCGTCAAATCCGGCACCACGGATGACAGTTTTGATCTTTCACTGCTGGTTGATGGTTTGCAGGCAGAGCGGGAACAGGGCATCACCATCGATGTTGCCTACCGTTATTTTTCCACGGCAAAACGCAAATTCATCATCGCCGACACTCCGGGGCACGAGCAATATACCCGTAACATGGCTACCGGTGCTTCAACCTGTGAACTGGCCATTATCCTGATCGACGCCCGTCATGGTGTCCAGACCCAGACCCGGCGACATACTTTTATTGCCTCACTGCTTGGTATCAAACATATCATTGTTGCCGTCAATAAAATGGACCTGATGGACTTCAGTGAAGAAGTCTTTGAGCAGATCAAGCAGGACTACATCGACTTTACTGACGAACTGGATACCGGTGAGCTTTACTTCATCCCCATATCTGCTCTCAAAGGCGACAATGTGGTCAATGTCAGTGAAAGCACACCCTGGTACCAGGGTGAAACGCTGATGTGGATGCTGGAAAACGTCAAGATAGCTGCGGACCGTAATTTCGATGACTTGCGGTTTCCGGTGCAGTATGTGAACCGCCCCAATCTTGATTTTCGCGGCTTTTGCGGCACTCTAGCTTCGGGCATCGTGCGCAAGGGTGATGAAGTCGTTGCCCTGCCTTCAGGCAAAAGCAGCCGCATCAAATCCATCGTCACTTATGATGAAGAACTGGAACAGGCCTTTACACCAATGGCGGTGACCCTGACCCTGGAAGATGAAATTGATATCAGTCGCGGTGACATGATCGTTCACGCTGGTAACCTGCCGGTTTCCAGTGACAAGCTAAGTGCAACAATTGTCTGGATGACTGAAAAACCCTTGCTGCCTGGCAAGCAATATGACTTCAAGCAGACAACCCAGACTTTCAGCGGTGTTATCAGTAACATCCAGCACAAACTGGATGTAAATACCCTGGAAACCAGTCCGTCGCCTTCACTGGAACTGAACGAGATCGGACTGTGTGATCTGGAATTATCCCAGCCCATTCATTTTGACGCCTACAAACAGAACCCGAGTACCGGTTCATTCATCATTATTGACCGGCTGAGTAATGTCACCGTCGGTGCCGGCATGATTGATTTTCGCAGCAAACAGTCACGCCGCAACACACAGAATTCCACAACGCATGTAACAACCGAGGAGCGTGCTGCACGCTACGGGCAGAAACCTGCAACGGTAATGTTTGTCGGTCTGTCCGGTTCTGGCAAATCCACCCTGGCACATGCCCTGGAAAGACGTCTGTTTGATATGGGCAGGGTCAGCGCAATCCTGGACGGCAAAGCCATGCGCCTGGGTATCAGCAGGGATCTGCCGCATGACGCCGCCGGTCGCGCCGAAAACCTGCGCCGCAGTGCTTATATTGCCAAATATCTGAACGATTCCGGGCTTATTTGCTGTGCTGCTTTTGTCGCGCCCAATACAGATTCACGCGAGCACACTATTTCAGTTATCGGTGAAGACAATTGCATCATCGTTTATCTGAATCCACCACTGGAAGTTTGCAAGCAGCGGGACCCAAGTGGTATCTATGCTGCTGAAGCCAATGTCGAAAGTGGAACAGTGCCAGGTGTCTCTTTTCCCTATGAAGACTGGGAAAAGCCACACCTGATATTGCCTACCCATGAACTGGACGTTGATGAGTGTATTGACCGGGTGATCAACCTGCTCAGGGAACAGTCAATCCTCTAAGCCCGATTACAGCGTGCGGTAAGCTGACTACTGGGCGACCCAACCACCATCAATCGCAAGACACTGGCCAGTGATATAAGCAGCCTGCTCAGAGCACAGGTAGAGAATGGTATCGGCAACTTCAGCAGCTTGACCGATACGATGTTCCGGTACACCTTCAGTGATCTGTTCCCTGAAACCTGGAGTCGTCTCCATGATCCGCTCCAGCATGGGGGTCATAATTGGACCAGGGCAAACTGCATTTACTCGAACATTTTCCCTGGCATACTCCAGGGCCGCCGTTTTTGTAAGACCCGCAACAGCATGCTTGCTGGCAACGTACGCCGGAAGCCCCGGAAACCCGATAAGCCCTGCAATTGAAGACAGATTGACAATCGCGCCCCCTCCGGCGTCTACAAGATGCGGGATTTCATATTTCATACATTGCCATACACCCTTGATATTGACGTCAATGACCCGGTCAAAATTTTCTTCACTGCATGCGGCAGAATATCCCTGCTCACCTTCTATACCGGCGTTATTGCAGGCTATATGCAAACTACCATATTGACTGAGGGTTTGTTCCAGCAGCGCCCGAACCTGATCATTCAGGGAAACATCGCAGAGAATGAAACTGCCTTCCCCACCCAGATCCCTGATTTCCTCAACCACTGACATCGCATCATTAACATCACTGACGACAACATTGGCTCCACTGGCAGCAAATTTTAGTGCAGTCTCCTTGCCAATACCGGAGCCGCCCCCCGTCACCAGTACCGTCTTTCCTGTAAAATCAAAATTTATTTTAGCCACTATCGTCCCTCACAAGATCAAGATATCAACAATTCCATTCCCACTTTAAAAGTATCCCTGCAGCAGGCATTGACCCACATCAACAAGGACTGATTTCAGATGCAAAAGGCGCCAGGCGGTATCAGTGGATTCGAATCAAAGCCTGACCCGGCTTGAGCCACTTTGCGACTATAACAATGAAGTAATTGAGCTATCGCAGGCAGCATAGTAAGCATGCCCGAAAAGGTTCAGATGGTTCAGTTCATGATAGAGCTGATACAGCCTGAAGCGCTGCTCGAAACCTGGTTCAAAAGGCCATATCTCGGCATAGGCAGCTTCACATTTCGGGCCAAAACCGCCAAACAGGCGCATCATGCCAAATTCCGCTTCGCGGTGACCATAGTAACAGGCAGGATCCAGGATTACCGGGCTGCCCAGTTCATCAGCCATGGCATTACCCGACCACAGATCACCGTGCAGTAAGACTGCTGGCTCATTAACGCAATCAAGATAAGTATCCAGCCTCTGCATCAGCTGCTCCCCTTTTCTGACCAGGGGATCCTTGCTGCCTGCCACTTCAGCAAACAGACGCAGTTGTTTACCCAGTCGCTGCTCGCGCCAGAATTCCAGCCAATTATCACTCCACTTATTGACCTGCAGGGTCGTGCCCAGGTAATTGTCACAGTGGAAGCCAAAGCTGCCCTGTTGAGATCGCTGTTGCAGCCTGGCCAGTTGTCTGCCCAGCTGTTCACTCCAGTCAGCAGCTTTTGTCCCGGCCTGAATATACTCCATGACCAGAAAATCATCGCCACAAACCAGGGCTTGTGGTATGCGGACACAGTGATACCCGGCAAGCAGATTTAAGGAATCAAACTCTATCTGGAAGGTATCTGCCTGAACCGCGCCGACTTGCTGTTTTAGCAGCAGGCGCTCACCATTATCCAGGGTGATACAGCTGACCTGATTGATACTGCCACCGCCCAGAGCCTGAACATCAACAATCGTGACTTCCTGCTCCAGGGTCTGCCCGATAGCATCGCTTATGGCCTCATACATAAATCACCGACAAAAAAAGAGGGCCTGAGGCCCTCTTTTTTATAGCATCGGATTTTAAAAATCCATACCGACAGTCAGGTACAGACTTGCGGGTTCACCGATAAAGTAACGGTCACCACCAAAAGGATTGAAATCCGCGCGCTCGGCATAATCAGTATCGAACAGATTGGTAATGCGGGCAGCAAAATACCAGTTATCTCCTGATTCATACTGATAACGCAGATTGGTCAGGTCATGGCCTTCGTACTGCCTGGTATTGGTCTCTTCAGTATAGTATTTATCCATGTACACCCATTCGAGCGAGGCACGATTACTGGGGTTGATTTGCCAGCTCAATTGCACATTGCCAGTCAGTTTTGGCGCAGTGTCAATATCATTACCGTCAATCGCAACCGTAACCCCCAGCGGAGCAATATTGGCTTCATAAGTATGCCGTGCATAACTGGCCACGACGCTCAGTTCAAGCGAGTCCGTTAAAGTAAACAGCGAATTGAGTTCGATACCTTTATGTTCGGTTTCGCCACCACTGACATTATTACGGGCGCTGTCCTGAAAGATGACATTGTCTTTTTGCATCCAGTAGGCAGCTACGCTGTAGACAGCCGCATCCGTGGTAGCACGATAGCCGACTTCAAAGCTGTCGATTTCTTCCGAGTCCAGGTCAGCCACCGTCTGATTTTGCTGCAGACGATAAAGCTCGGTTGCCTGTGGTGCTCTGAATGCATGCGCAACGTTGACATAAGTTTGTCGGGTGTCATCAAAGTCATGAATCCAGCCCAATTGAAAGGTCGCGTTATTGAAATCATCACTGCGATCAGACGGGCGACTGTAGCGGCACACGCCGGTAGGATTAAAAGCAGAGGCCGCACAGGAGCTGCCATCTTCAGCAGTATTGCCATCTATCATCTTGTTGTCGTAATCATACTCCAGCAATTCATAACGCAAGCCCAGACTAAACTGATCCATCTCAGTGGGCTGATACTTGAACTGCGCATAAGGTGAAATCAGCTGGGTATCGACATCAAAATCATATTGCCGGCCTGCCGGGAAAGATCCGAAACCACCATCCTGAGTCTGTCGCAGGTAGCCATCAGAAATTTCCAGGTCGACACCGGCGATCCAGGATACATCATTCGACAGGTTTGCACTGTACATGGTCTGCACACCGAGCGAGGTATGGCCGTTTTGTTCCAGCGGCGTGCCGGGCAGGAAATGCATCAGGAAATCCATTTCAACATCGCGATAGTAAGGAGTCACCATCCAGGTGGCTTCCCCGGCCTGGCCTTCGATCCGGCTATGCAGGCGTATGCTGCTGGCATCACGAAAAGCTTCAGGATTAGGGTTTGATTTTTGCAGTGCTTCATCCTTATAGGCATCAGTCCCGCTGACATAACCGGCAGTTTCCTGGTTCAGGTTGGTCGCGGCAAATACCGTTGTCACGCTGACATCACCGCTGTAGCGATGGGCCAGGTTCAGTTTTTGCTGACCAAAACCGGAATCATCCTTGTAACCCCCGTCGGTTGAACCGTTAAAATGCACACCGAAACTGTGTTCATCGCTGACACCGTTATAACCAAGGTTCACCCGGCCATAATCATGCGGCCCCACATCCAGCGAAACTTCACCACCGGCTTCATCGGCAAGTGCCGGGCTGATGATATTGATAGCGCCATGCAGGGCATTCACGCCAAAGAGTACACTTCCCGGTCCGCGGACAACCTCAATACTGGAGGCCTGCTCAAAATTGGATTCAAACAACTGATTTACGTTGCAGAATCCCGTGCCTCGCAGGGGAATACCATCCTGTGAAGTCTGAAAAGCTCCGCAACTGCCTGCGCCGGTCAATACCGGAGAGCGAATTCCCAGCAGGGACTCCTGTCCGTTGCCGCGATTGATGACCACGCCCGGAATGGATTTCAGAACTTCTTCAATATGTACCGGACGAACTTCATCAATATAATCCGAATCCAGCGCAAAAATACTGGCCGCTGTGTCGCCGATTTCGGCTTCCTGCCGATCAGCGGTCACAAAGATTGATTCAATAGTATTGCTTTGTGCTCCGGCATGAGTACCGGCGCAAAGCGCGGCAATTGCCAGACTCAGGCTGGAAAGTCTTTTGCCAGTCAGTGTTTTAATACCATCTTTGTTATATATCACCTTATCTCCCCCACCATACTTTTTTTGGCTATTTTGGCTATGTGTAATTTCAGGATATTTGTTTAATGTGCTAATTACAGGCCCGCTAAACTAAACCAGCACATGTCAAGAATCAATAGAAGAAACAGTCTAATCAGGCCTTTTCCCTGTTAATCTTTGGGGAAGTTTTTCTCAAACATCTGTTTTTGTTCATCAGTGGCTTCAAGCTGATATTTTTCCTTCCACTGAGCATAAGGCATCCCGTAAACCAGTTCGCGGGCTTCCTCATAGCTTATCTCTTCTCCCCGGTCCCTGGCCGCGGCAACATACCACTTGGACAGGCAATTTCGGCAAAAACCGGCCAGATTCATCAGATCAATATTCTGGGCATCCTTGCGAGAATCGAGATGTTCAAGCAAACGCCTGAAAACAGCCGCTTCTATTTCCGTTTCTGTTTGGTCCTGCATAGTGGCACCTCTTTAAAACTTGCCTAGTTAATCAAATAATTTCAGCCGCCGGATTTCAAGGCCTTGTAACCCAATCTGTTGAGCTCGGCGACCAGTTTGTCCCGGTGTTCACCCTGAATCTCAATTATGCCGTTTTTTACTGCTCCTCCCGAACCACAAAGCTTTTTAAGCTGTTTTGCCAGCGACTTCAGTTCTTTTTCATTTAGTGCCAGCCCGCTGATCAGGCTCACTCCGCTGCCTTTTCTGCCTTTGGTCTCCCGGGAAACCCTGACATTGCCATCGGTTTTTGCTGCAGACCCGGCAACAAGCTCATCACAACGGCACGACTTCAGGGCTTTACCGCACTTCGGACACTGATTGGCACTTTCAGTTGAATATACGCGTTTACTGTAACTACTCATACCGGGTTATCAATATCAATAAACTGATGTTGCAGATCAAATTTTTCTGCCAGATAGGACCCCAGAGCCTGCACTCCATAGCGTTCGGTAGCATGATGTCCGGCAGCAAAAAAGTGGATTCCCGATTCTCTGGCAAAATGGACCGTTTGTTCTGATACTTCACCACTAAGATAGGCATCCGCACCCAGCTCATGGGCCTGTTCGATAAAATGTTGTGCCGACCCGGTACACCAGGCGATGGTGTTGATCTTTTCTGTCCTGCCGGGTACATGCAAGGGCCTGCGCTGCAGAACCTGTTCGATACGCTCGCACAGTACTTCGGCACTGCAAGGCTCTTCCAGCCTGCCAGTAACTCCAACCTTGCTTTTATGCCGGGGAAACAGTTCATCTTCAACCGTGAAACCCAGTTGCTTGCCGAGCTGAATGTTATTCCCGATTTGCGGATGTGCATCCAGCGGTAAATGATATGCCAGCAAGCTGATATCATTCTCCAGCAATGTGCGAATTCGCTGTTTTTTGATTCCACTTATCTGCGGATTTTCTCCCTGCCAGAAATAACCGTGATGGACCAGTACAGCATCTGCTCCCTGTTTAATGGCTGCCTGTAAAAAATCCTGGCTTGCTGTTACCCCACTTACCAAGCTGTTAACAGTCGCGCTTCCTTCAACCTGCAAGCCATTGGGACAATAGTCCCGAAAGTCATCAGGGCGTAACAAAAGATTGCATTCCTGCACAAGCGTTTCAAGACTGACTGACATTGATTCCTCGCGGGTTTTCATCTGTGGACATTCATGTTTTATGGCAATTATTTACGCTATACTGCGAAGCTCGCATCATAACAAATCACGTAATAACCTGTACCTTTTGGAACCCGAAGCCCCTTCAAGAGGGCATATGATGAATAAATTTATTAATTATGTTTTCTGGCCGGCACTGGCTGGCCTGGTGTTTGCGCTGGTAATAACCCAGTCACCAAGGTATGCCGAGCTGCTGCCATTCATTGCCCCTGCTCCACCAGCTCCTCAGATACAGGCACGTTCAATTCCACTGTCATTCAATAATGCCATCCAGCGGGTTTTACCGGCCGTAGTAACCATTAACCTGCAGCAGATGCTGGCAGAGTCAAACAATGCCGAAAACCTCAATAATTCACTGAGCAGCCTGTCCGATATGTTGATTACTGACTTTGATGAAAACAACAGTCTTGGTTCCGGGGTCATCGTCTCTCCCGACGGTTTTCTGGTTACCAGTTATCACATTTTTGTCAGCCCGGAGACTGGCGTAGTGAATTTTCCGGAGACCATTACTGCCACCCTGAATGACGGCAGAACCGTTAACGCCAGACCCCTGCTTTATGATCAGACCAGTGACCTGGCCCTGTTAAAAATTGACAGCCCCAACATTACCCATATCTCCCCCTATACGGAAAATGATCAGCAGATTGGCGACCTGGTGCTTGCTGTAGGGAATCCCAGAAACATTGGCATGTCAGCCTCGCTGGGGATTATCAGCGCCATTTACAATGATGGTGACTCAACCATGCTGCAAACCGATGCCGCGATAAACCCTGGCTATTCCGGTGGTGCATTGATCGATATCGAGGGCAACCTGATCGGTATCAATTCCAATATCCTGTCTGAGTCAGGTGGTTCAGAGGGAATCGGCTTTGCAACGCACGCCAGCATGATTTCACGATTGATGGATTATTATCTTGAAAGCGGCCCTGGTGGTTACCTTGGTGTTTCCGACGTGCAATATTATTCCAGCAACCAGGGCCTGCTGGATTTTGGTCGTCGTGATGTTGTCGGTCTGGAAGTGGTTTCACTGGTCGAAGATGGCCCGGCCGAACGTGCCGGTATACTCCCCGGAGATATTATCACCGGCTTCAATCAGCAAAAAATTGGCACCCTGAACAATGAAGATGAGCTTTTTGCAGCCATTGAAAGCATCAGCAGCCTGGGGGCAGGCGAAATCGTCGAAATTGAGGTGTTCCGCAACCGCGGTATGATCAAGATTCCAGTCACTCTCGGAATCGGTGAACCCTTCGTACTGTTTTCAATTCAGTAAATCCACAGCTTATTTATCTGCTTTGCGGTACTCGGCTGAACGGGCATGCGCCGTCAGTCCTTCGGAACGTGCCAGCGTGGATGCTGTTTCTGCCAGTGTAGCAGCGGCATTTGCCGAACACTGGATTATTGAAGAGCGCTTCTGGAAATCATAAACCCCGAGGGCCGATGAAAATCTTGCCGTCCCGGAAGTCGGCAACACATGACTGGGGCCGGCACAATAATCGCCCAGAGCTTCGGAAGTATATTTACCCAGAAAAATTGCACCGGCATGCCGGATCATGGGAAGCAGCTTTTCAGGTTCAGCCACAGAAAGTTCCAGGTGCTCCGGAGCAATGTCATTGGATACTTCAGCAGCCTGCTGTAAATCTTTGACTTTAATAAACAAGCCCCTGTTCTGCAGTGAGTGCTGGATTATTTCCCGACGTTCCATGTCGCTGAGTAATTTATTGATACTGTTCTCAACCTGATCGAGAAAATTTTCATCCGGTGAAACCAGGATAGCCTGGGCGTCTTCATCATGTTCAGCCTGTGAAAACAGGTCCATGGCAATCCAGTCAGGATCAGTCTGGCCATCGCAGATCACCAGAATTTCAGAAGGCCCGGCAACCATATCAATACCCACCTGGCCGAAGACCTGCTGTTTGGCAACAGCAACATAAATATTGCCCGGCCCGACAATTTTGTCGACTCTGGGGATGGTATCAGTACCAAATGCCAGGGCAGCAATAGCCTGGGCTCCGCCAACTGTAAAAACCCTGTCCACTTCTGCCAGTGCCAGGGCTGCCAGGACCAGCTTGTTGGCTTCGCCATTGGGTGTGGGCACCATGGCGATGATTTCAGATACACCTGCCACTTTTGCTGGAATAGCATCCATTAGCACTGTTGAAGGGTAGGATGCCTTGCCGCCAGGAATATAGATTCCGACACGGTCCAGAGCTGTAACTTTTTGACCGTAAACTGAGCCGTCTTCGTCCTGATATTCCCAGGAACCCTGTTTTTGTTTTTCATGGTAACGACGGATTCTATCGGCGGCCTGTTGCAGTGCCTGCTTTTGTTGCGGTTCTATCTGCTCAAGACTTTCCTGCAGAGTAGCCTGCGCTATTTCCAGCTGCGCTGCGCTCGAAACACTCAGTTTGTCAAATTCACGGGTCCATTTCAGAACTGCCTTATCACCATCCTGCCGGACTTCAGCAAGTATCCTTGCAACCGCAGTCATCACCTCAGGGCTCACCAATGCATCCCAGGCCAGCACTTTTTTCAGCGCTGCCGGGAACTCAGGGTCTGCGGCATCCAATTTTTTGATATCAACATTCATGATTGAAATCTTGTGCAGTGACTTGAGAAAACTCTGATTAATTTACTGCTTTTTGCAGTCGCATAAGCAGGTCCTGGATCTGTGCATGCTTTAACTTCATGGCTGCTTTGTTGACGATTACCCGCGTACTGATTTCCGCAATCAGTTCCTCCGGTTCAAGCCCATTGGCTTTCAGGGTTTTACCGGTATCAACAATATCTACTATACAATCGGCCAGTCCCATAATCGGCGCCAGCTCCAGCGCCCCATTCAGTTTTATGATATCGACCTGCTGGCCTTTTTCTGAAAAATAGGCTTTGGCTATATTGACGAACTTACTGGCAACCCGCATACGCTTCGGGCTTTTATTCTGCGCAACAGGTCGGGCTGTCATCAGGCGACAGGTGGCAAGTTTTAGATCAAGTGGTTCATAAAATCCGCTAGAGCCGGTTTCCATAATGACATCTTTTCCGGCAATTCCGATATCTGCACAGCCCAGTTCAACATAGGTCGGCACATCCGAACCACGCAATACCATCAGCCTTACGCCTTCTATATTACTGTCAAAAATCAGTTTGCGACTCTTGCTGATATCTTCCGCAGGAATGATCCCTGCCTTCTCCAGTAAAGGCAGTACTTCTTCAAGAATGCGCCCTTTGGTAAGCGCGATGAGCAGTCCCTGTGCTGACATAAGCTAATCCATTATTGTATTTATGGAGAGTTTCATGGCTGACAAATCAGGAAGGCAGGCGGCGAATCTTGGCACCAAGCAGCTGCAGTTTTTCCTCAATACATTCATAGCCACGGTCAATGTGATAAATGCGGTCAACCATGGTTTCATTTTCAGACACCAGTCCGGCAATAATCAGGCTTGCTGAAGCTCGCAGATCAGTTGCCATTACCGGTGCTCCAATCAGCGCCTTGACCCCGTTTACAAAAACAGTATTACCTTCAACTTTAAGCTGGGCTCCCATGCGATTCATTTCATGCACATGCATGAAGCGGTTTTCAAACACCGTCTCGGTAATGACACCTGAGCCCTTTGCTACTGCATTCAGGGCTGTAAACTGAGCCTGCATATCTGTTGGAAATGCCGGATAGGGAGCAGTCGTCAGGGAAACTGATTTGGGTCGCTGATCATCCATGTCCAGACTGATCCAGTCTTCACCGATTTCAATTTGCGCCCCGGCCTGTTCCAGTTTGCTCAATACCGCTTCCAGTGTTTTCGGCCGGGTATCCTTGACCTTGATGCGGCCACGAGTCGCAGCAGCGGCTATCAGGTAAGTCCCCGTTTCGATGCGATCAGGCATCACCGAGTAGGAACAGCCATGCAGTTTTTCCACGCCATTCACAACAATAGTGTCGGTTCCCTCACCACTGATATCCGCACCCATGGCCCGTAAACAGCAAGCCAGATCAACAACCTCAGGTTCGCGGGCGGCATTTTCTATAATCGTCTGCCCGTCTGCCAGGGTTGCAGCCATCATGACGTTTTCGGTTCCGGTAACTGTAACCAGGTCCATGAAAATGTGAGCTCCTTTCAGACGCCCCTTGCTGGTCGCTTTGATGTAACCGTTCTCAACTTCAACCTGGGCACCCATCTGTTTCAGAGATTCAATGTGCAGATTGACGGGGCGGCTGCCAATAGCACAACCACCCGGCAAGGCGACTTCTGCCTGGCCAAAATGTGCCAGCATCGGCCCCAACACCAGGATCGATGCACGCATGGTTTTGACCAGTTCATAGGGCGCATTAAAATTATTGATGGTACTGCTGTTGAGTTCAACTTCGAGCTTGTCACCAATAATCGATTCCACACCCATGCAGCCAAGCAACTCAAGCATGGTAGTAATATCGTAGAGATGGGGCAGGTTACTGATTTTGACATAGTCATCTGTCAGCAAAGTGGCAGCCATGATGGGCAGGGCCGAGTTCTTTGCACCGGCTATACGTATTTCACCTTTCAGCCGGGTACCGCCCTGTATTAATAATTTATCCACATCATCACCTGTTTATAATTTCGGCCGCCTGCCAAAAAGCGACATTTTATCAGTTTGCAGCTTTTCTGTGTGAGCTATTTACACACATAAAAAAAGAGCCAGCCGGCCCTTTTTCAGCCCAGCACTCAGTATTATTCTGCAGTATGCTCTGCAACTGTTTTCAAATGCATATTCACGGCATGAATCACACCGGAACTGATATGTTCATTAATAATACGGTAAATACGCTGTTGTCGTTTAACCGCATTCAGCTCTTTAAATTCATCTGAAATTACAGAAACCTGATATTTGCCATCAGCTCCGGCCACCTCGACCTGGGCAGCATCAATTTCTGCCCGAATCAGATCAGCTATTTCTTCATTGCTTATCGTCATTTTACCGTCCTGTTCAGTCGGCGTGCATTCTACCTTAAAGCCGATGAATTGTCCTTTATCGTGGCAGCTCCTAAATAAGCTATAATCGCGCCCAAATTCTAATTCGGAAGTATTAATGGATTTATTTGTGTTTTCGCTGAGCATTATCGGCGGGATCATCGGGCTGGTCTGGAGTGCGGATAAATTTGTTCTTGGAGCCTCTACCACTGCCCGCAATCTCGGCGTTTCAGTGCTGGTCATCGGATTGACCGTCGTTTCATTTGGCACTTCTGCACCCGAGATTCTGACCTCAGGTACTGCTGCCTTACAGGGAAAACCGGAACTGGCTATCGGCAATGTGCTGGGTTCCAACATCACCAACATCGGATTGGTCCTCAGCATTACCGCCCTGATCTGCCCGATTGTTATTCCCAAAACCCTGCTTAAAGAAGAACTCCCCGCCTTGCTGATCATTACTCTTGCTGCCGTCTATATTTTCTATGATCTGAGCATTGACTGGACTGATGGCATTATCCTGCTGGTACTGCTTGCAGGATTTACCTGGTTTATCCTGAAAGTGAAAAAAAGTTCACCCCAGGCCCACTCCCTGGAACTGGAAGAAGCCGCCGAGCATATTGCCGATATATCCACCGGCAAGGCTCTGGGTCTGATGCTTTTTGGGCTGATTCTGTTATTAATCAGCGCAAATGTGCTGGTGTATGGGGCTACCGGTATCGCCCTGGCTCTCGGGGTCAGCGAGCTGATCATTGGACTTACCATCGTGGCTATCGGTACCAGCCTGCCCGAACTGGCTGCTTCGGTGGCCGGGGCATTGCGCGGTCATCATGACCTGGCGCTGGGTAATGTTGTGGGCTCCAACATTCTGAACCTGGTGCTGGTATTGCCGGTTCCGGCATTTCTGGCTCCGGTGACGATTGCGCCGGTCGTGTTCTGGCGTGACACTGCATTCATGTTATTCATGACCTTTGTCCTTATTGTGGTAATCGCACTGAATGTTAAATTCAAACAATCTATCGGGCGGCTTGTCGGCGTAGTTTTATTGCTGCTTTATATATCTTACACTGGCCTACTGGTTGTCATGAGATAAGCCATGAGCAAGACTTCATATTCTGAAACCGCACTTCGTACCATCAGCATGGAACAGGATGCGATTGCAGCACTCAAGCAACGAATCGACGATAAATTCAATAAAGCCTGTGATCTCATTCTCAGCTGCAGGGGCCGCACCATCGTCATGGGCATGGGAAAATCAGGCCATATTGCCAATAAAATAGCGGCAACGCTTGCCAGTACCGGCACTCCTTCTCATTTTGTACATCCGGCCGAAGCCAGCCACGGCGACATCGGCATGATTACGGAAAATGATGTAGTACTTGCCCTGTCCAATTCCGGCACTACTGAAGAAATCCTCGCCCTGCTGCCAGTATTGAAACGCAAAGGAATTCCCTTGATCAGCATGTGCGGACGCGAAGATTCCCCCCTCAGTGAAAGTGCGGATATTAATCTTGATGCCAGTGTCACTCAGGAGGCCTGTCCGCTTGGGCTGGCGCCGACGACCAGCACCACCGTTGCTCTGGTATTGGGAGATGCACTGGCAATGGCCTTGCTGGAAGCTCGAGGATTCACAGCCGAAGACTTTGCCTTTTCCCATCCCGGAGGCAACCTGGGCCGGCGGCTGTTATTGAAAGTCGGCGATATTATGCACCGTGATAATGATATTCCGCGGGTCACAGAGTCTGCCAGTGTCAGTGAGAGCCTGTTGGAAATGAGCGCGAAGAAACTGGGCATGACAACCGTGAGCGATAAATCCGGCAAACTGTGCGGTGTTTTCACCGATGGTGACCTGAGACGTTTTCTTGACCAGAATCTGGACTTGAAGAAAACCAGCATCGGTTCAGTAATGACCGGAAGCTTCCGTTCCATTAAAGCAAATGCCCTGGCGACTGAAGCCGCAAAACTGATGCAGGAAAATGAAATCTACTCTCTGGTGGTTCAGGACGAAAATAAGGATCTGCAGGGCATTGTCACCATGCACGACCTTTTAAAGGCCAACGTTGTATGAACAATAGCGAACTGCCAACGGACATTCTGGAAAAGGCGCGCCGCATTACGCTTCTGGTTCTGGATGTTGATGGTGTACTCAGCGACGGTAAACTGTATTACGCCAACAGTGGTGAAGAATTCAAGGCTTTCAGTACTCTCGACGGCCTGGGAATCAAACTCCTGCAGAATGCCGGCATCGAAGTGGCTATTATTACCGGACGTCAGTCAGCAATTGTCAGTAGACGGGCTCAGGAACTCGGTATTGAAAAACTCTATCAGGGCAATGATGACAAGCTGACTTTGTTGCAAAAAATACTCGAGGAATCCGGCAAAAGTTTTCAGGAAACCGCATACATCGGGGACGATCTGCCAGATCTTGCCTGCATCCGGCGCGTCGAATTCAGTGCCACCGTACCCAATGCACATCCGCTGATCCATGAATATGCCTTGTGCTGTACCAAGCGTGCCGGAGGTGATGGGGCCGTGCGTGAGATCTGTGATCTGATTCTGCGCGCGCAGGATAAATTCGACCAGGCGATCCAGCCTTACCTGTAGCCATGCGACCCCGTAGCCTGCTTTTACTTGCCCTGTTTTTTGTTCTGTTCTATTTACTGAATACGGCAACAGAAGAACCAGCAGATCCTGTAATTACAGGCAGCCGCTTTGAACAGGAATTTGACTACTACATGAGCACGGTGGACAGCACCCGTTTTAATGCCGAAGGTGAATCGCGCTATCGCCTGCAGGCCGAACGAATCGTGCATTTCCCCTCACCGGAACTCACCACCATTGATGCACCGCAACTGGTAATTTATGAGGGGCAGTCCGGTCCATGGTTCCTGAGTGCTGCCTATGGCACAATAGAGCAGGACCTGGAACGGGCAGAAGAAAAGCTGGAACTGTCCGAGAATGTACTTGTCCAACACACTGATAATAACGGCGAAACCTACAGTATTTACACTGAGGCCCTGACTATTTATCTGGACAGCCGTTACCTGATAACCGAAAGCGACGTGTTGATGGAAACTGAAAATCGTGAAATTAGCAGCCAGGGCATGACCGCAGACCTGATGACAAAACATCTTACTTTTTTAGGCAATGTCAGAGGCCGATATGAATAGATTGCAATTCAGTATTCTCTCGGGCCTTCTTCTATATCCCTGCCTTTTACTGGCATTGCCGGATGATCTGGAGCAGGATTTGCTCACTTCCTGCCCTGCCCGCAGTGAATCTTTTCTTGATCAGGGGCTGGAAATCTGTCGCGGCACGAGCGAACAACCGGCAGAAATTTCCCAGGGCAGCCTGAAATTAAGCGGTATGGAAATCACTATCGAGCGAGTCGAAGGGACAGTGCGCCAGGTAACAGCCACCGGCGCTCCGGCTACTTTTCAGCAACAACCGGCTTTGGATCAGGAAATTGTTTACGCTAATGGCGAAAGAATCGTTTTTAACGGCAGTGAGCAGATTATTACTATCGAAGGTGAGGCTTCCTTCACCCAGGAAGGCACCATTGATACCACTGCCGCACGCATCGAATACGATATTCCCAATCGCAAACTTGATGCCACCCAGATGAACATGGTAATTCCGAGCCAGTCCCAACCTTGAATACGCATTCCACGAGAACGCTCAGCGTCAGCAGACTGGCCAAATCCTACAAAGGTCGGCAAGTCGTCAAGGATGCTTCACTGCAGGTCAAGAGCGGCCAGATAGTCGGCCTGCTCGGGCCCAATGGGGCCGGTAAAACCACCTCGTTCTATATGATTATCGGCCTGGTGAAAGCAGACCATGGCGAAGTCTTCATAGACCAGGATGATATTTCCCGGGCACCCATGCATGAACGTGCCCGCAAGGGCCTGAGTTACCTGCCCCAGGAAGCGTCAGTATTTCGTAAACTCAGTGTCAGTGACAATATCATGGCAATTCTGGAAACCCGCAAAGAGCTGGACTCTCAGCGCCGCCAGAATCTGTGCCAGGAACTGATGCAGGAGTTTCACATTGACCACCTGGCTTCCAGTATGGGAATGAGCCTCTCGGGAGGAGAGCGACGCCGGGTGGAAATTGCCCGGGCGCTGGCCACCGAACCAGATTTTATTCTGCTTGATGAACCTTTCGCTGGCGTCGATCCGATCTCGGTCAATGATATTAAACAGATTATTCGGGATCTCAGTGCCAGAAATATCGGTATCCTCATCACCGACCATAATGTCCGTGAAACCCTGGATATCTGTGAAAGAGCCTATATAGTCAACGAAGGCAGCATACTGGCAGAAGGTGATCCCGCCAGCATCCTCAATGATGAACAGGTAAAAAGCGTCTACCTGGGCCACGAATTCCGTATCTGACAGCCATTTCAGGCTATCCATTCCTGCCATACAATTCGGTATGATAATTGCATAATATTTGCTATATTGCATGATCCTGAAGCATTGCTTTGCTACAGCTTGTGCATTAGAAATCAGCGTTTTATGAAATTATCGCTACAGCTCAAACTCGGTCAGCAGCTCACCATGACCCCACAGTTGCAGCAGGCAATCCGCCTCTTGCAACTCTCCACACTAGACCTGCAACAGGAAATCCAGGAAGCCCTGGAAAACAACCCCATGCTGGAGCTGGAAGAGCATCAGGCCGATGACAGTAGTGAGAATGACAACAATGAAACCTATGAAGACAATGCTGCGCTGACTGTCTCCGATTCTGAAGACACTATCCAGGATATCCCGGGCTCAGACTCAGACTGGGATGCTGATAATATTCCTGAAGACCTCGCTGTGGACAGCTCCTGGGATGATGTTTATATCAACACCCTGCCCAGCAGCTCATACAGCTCACAGGACTTTGAAGACAGCGATTTTGAATCACGAAACAGTTCCACAGAGAGTCTGCAGGATCACCTGAACTGGCAACTTAACCTGACTCCCATGTCAGAAAGTGACCGCCTGATCGCCACTGCAATCATAGATGCGATCGACCCGAACGGACAGTTAAGCTCCACCATTGAATCCATTCATGCCGGTCTGATTCGTGAACTCGATATTGATGAAGAAGAAGTACTTGCCGTGCTGCACCGTATTCAGCAATTTGATCCGGTGGGCGTCGGTTACCGTGATCTCAAGGAATGTCTGGGCCTTCAGCTCAAGCACTATGACAGTAGCTGTGAGGGCTACAGTCAGGCCTGTAAAATTGTCGAGGAGTTTCTGCCGCAACTGGCCAGTCATGATTACAGCACCATCATGAAACGCCTGAAAATCAAGGAAACACAATTAAAGGCAGCCCTGCAGATCATTCTTGCCTTAAATCCAAAACCCGGCTCAGAAATCACTCCTTCCGATACCGCCTATGTGGTGCCGGATGTCTTTGTTAGCAAGCAGAATGGTCGCTGGAAAGTCGAGCTGAATCCCGATTCCACACCCTCTATCAGGGTCAACCCGGAGTATGCAGCCCTGGTAAATCGCGGTGATTCCGGTGCCGATTCAAACTTTCTGAAAGACAATCTGCAGGAAGCTCGCTGGTTTATTAAAAGCCTGCAAAGCCGCAATGAAACCCTGATGAAAGTCGCCAGCAAGATTGTCGAACACCAGCAGGGGTTTCTCGATTATGGAGAGGAAGCCATGAAACCCCTGGTATTGCATGACATTGCCGAAGCAGTCGGCATGCATGAATCAACCATCTCCCGTGTCACCACACAAAAATATATGCATACGCCACGCGGCATCTTCGAATTAAAATATTTTTTCTCCAGCCATGTCAGCACCCAGGAAGGCGGAGAGTGCTCATCCACGGCGATCAGAGCCCTGATCAAGAAGCTGGTTGCCGCCGAAAATCCGCAAAAACCCTTAAGTGATAGCAAAATTACTTCACTTTTGGGGGAACAAGGTATTAATATTGCGCGCCGTACCATTGCAAAATACAGGGAATCCCTGTCCATCTCACCTTCAAATGAAAGGAAACGCCTGCTTTAGGCACAGCGACTGGGCCAAATACAGGCTATACTGACAAGATAATGCTGCTAGAATCAATCATCAGTCCCGAGCTTACGTTCTGTAATGTCGAGGGTGGAAGTAAAAAACGCCTGCTGGAAACCAGTGCAGAGCTCATTGCCGGCAAAGTAGATGTCGATCCCGATGAAGTCTATGAAGCCCTTATCGCCCGGGAACAACTCGGCAGTACCGGCCTTGGTAATGGCATTGCCATTCCCCACTGCCGCGTTCCGAAGTGCAAGAAAACCATAGGCTGCCTGATCAAACTGGCCTCACCGATTGACTTTGATGCCATTGACCAGAAACCTGTGGACCTCCTGTTCTTTTTACTGGTCCCGGAAAATACCATAGAAGGACACCTGGAAGTACTGCGAACTTTGGCCGAACTGTTTAAAAATCAGTCTTATTGTGAGGGCTTGCGACGCAGCCAGACTGACAGCGATCTTTATACTGCGGCGATGCATACCCCCAAAGACGAACACTGATCACTCCGCAAGTCCCCGCATTCATAAAAACCTCATATTTTCTGTTTAGAATCGCTTAAACTATAAGCATTATGAAACTGATAATAATCAGCGGCCGTTCCGGCTCAGGCAAAAGTACCTGTCTTCATGTCCTGGAAGATCTGGGCTATTACTGCGTGGACAACATGCCGGCCAGCCTGTTGGTAGCACTGGCCGATCGTATCTCTGATGAAAACAGCGAACAGCTCACCAAGGTTGCTGTCAGTATTGATGCCCGGAACCTGTCCAGTGACCTGAGTAAATTTCAGGAAATTTTTGATCGCTTTGTCGCTGCCGAAATCAATTCCCAGATAATCTTTCTGGATGCCGATACCAATACCCTGCTGAAACGTTTCAGTGAAACACGGCGGAAACACCCCTTAAGCAATGCCAATCTGGGCTTGCTGGAAGCCATCAAACTGGAAAAGGAACTGCTGGCTCCAATTGCCAATCTGGCCAGCCTGACCATTGATACCAGCAGCCTCACCCTGCATGATCTGCGCGATATTGTGCGGGAACGTGTGGCGGAGCATAAAACCGGCAAACTGGCGCTGCAATTTCAGTCATTTGGCTTCAAACATGGAATTCCGATTGATGCTGACATGGTCTATGACGTTCGCTGCCTGCCCAACCCTTACTGGGTTAATACCCTGCGCGGACTGACCGGGCTTAACCAGGAGGTGGTCGATTATCTGGAAGAACAGGCAGAAGTTCTGGAAATGTACAATGATATCAAGGACTTCCTGGAAAAATGGATTCCAGCTTTCGAGCTTGGCAACCGCAGTTATATCACCATTGCAGTCGGCTGCACGGGTGGTCAGCATCGCTCGGTATATCTCTGTGAAAAACTAAAGAAGCATTTCTCGCAAACAATTAGTAATATTCAGGTACGACATAGAGAATTAAGCAATTTCTGATGATCGAAGATAAAATAACAATAAACAACAAGGCTGGCCTGCATGCCCGGGCAGCCGCCAAACTGGTAGAAACCGTCAATAATTTTGAGTGCATGATTGAAATTGGCACCAAGGAAAAGATGGTTGACGGTAAAAGCATACTATCAATTATGCTGCTGGCCGCCTCCCCGGGAACCGTACTTGATGTCAAACTTGATGGTAATGACGAGCGGGAAGCCCTGACGGCCATTTCCTCACTGGTTGCCAACAATTTTGACGAAGACTAGGGCCTGTTAACAGACCCTTCAATCGACCTTCCTGCCGAACAAGCGCAAAAACCCCAGAAACAGTAATCCTGCCAGAATCAATGACTGCCAGAATGGCATGCCGCTGACCGCCGGCAGATACCCCAGGCCTATGGCTGTGAGTCCAACTACTGATGCATAGGGAAACTGGGTTTTTACATGATGAATATGATCACAGGAAGTGGCAATGGAACTCATAATGGTCGTGTCGGAGATTGGCGAACAGTGATCCCCGAATATCGCTCCGTCCAGCACAGCAGCCAGGCACATGATGGTTATCAGGCCGTAAGTCCCGCCATCCAGTTGAAAAGCCAGTTGTGAAGTGATGGGAATGAAGATGGCCATGGTTCCCCAGGAAGTTCCGGTGGCCAGTGCTGCTGCCGCACTCAAAAGAAAGACCACTACCGGATAAATAAAGGCCGGCATGCTCTCGCCGACCACTGCCACCAGAAATGGACCAGTCTGGATCTGCTCACATATTCCTCCCAGGGTCCATGCCAGAATCAGAATCAGCCACGGGTACAGAGCTGCCCCCGCGCCTTTCCTCAGTGCCGGTAAAAGCCGCCTGAAAGACAGTCCGGCAATCAGCATGGCGCAGACCAGGGCAGTCAGCAATGAAAGCAAACCGGCAATGTTGAGTACCTGCACATTGTTCTCAGAAGCGGAGACCACGTCTCGCCAGTTGCCAGCACTGAAAAAATTGCCGAATGATTGAGCCAGCAGGGCCATGCCGCCGCCATCAACCCACAGTCCGATAAACAGGACAATAAATAATACGGCAAAGGGCAGCAGGGCTGCTGAAGCGCGAATCCTTGCCTTGCTGTCAGTTTTTACCGCATCACCCAGATTACCGGGAGGAACAGCATCTTCAGCAAGCAGCTGACCAGCCCTGCTACGCTGTTCTGCCCTGAGCATGCTGCCAAAGTCTCGGCCGGTCCAGACATTGATCAGAATAAACAAAAGCATGAAAAAACAGTAAAAACGAAAACCCAGGGCATCCAGGAACATCGAGTAGGCATCCCGCTCAAAGCCGAGAGAGTTACTGACTTCTGCAAATATTCCAACTTCATAAGCAATCCAGGTGGACATCAGGGCGATACCGGCTACGGGCGCACTGGTTGCGTCAACCAGAAAGGCAAGCTTTTCGCGACTGATTCGCATGGCATCAGATACCGGTCGCATCGATGTGCCGACTATCATCACATTGGCATAGTCATCAATAAAAACTGCAAAGCCCATCAAGGTCGTGACAAACTGGGTTGAGCGAGGACCCCGGGCAAACTTTCCAAGCCAACGCACAATGGCCTGTAACCCTCCGGCCAGAATCACGACTGAGATCATGACCAGCATCAGGATAATGAAAGTCAGTACTGACAGATTAAAAGGGTCACTTATCACACTCCAGAGCAGACCCAGAAAAGTTTCAAGGCTCTGCATCCATGAAGCTGCCTGTAGTGAAGCAGCCGGGACATTAATCAGCAAGGCTCCTGAAATTACCCCGGCAAACAGACTCAGCAGCAAATGTTGTGTGGCGATGGCAAAGATCACTGCGACCAGGGGCGGCAGTATGCTATACCAGTGCAGATCCGAGAGACCTGTTTGCGGCTGAACAGACCAGGCGAGCATGGAAATGCCAACAAGAATTATCAGTGCAGTTATCAGATTCTGTTTACTGACGGGCATAATTATTCAGAGCTTCCTTATATTCTAAGGCTTTGCCGTCGTGGCACTGCTATAATACCTGCATCTTTGAACTGATGCTTTCCAGTGACTATGTTGCAGCCAGCCGATAATAAAAAGCAGGATCATGAGCATCTCGAAGCGCTCAGTACTGCACTGGACAGCGGCTCATTCGTTCATGTCCGGGAGATGCTCAATAATCTTCCGACTGCAACGATTGCTCATCTGCTCGAATCTTCCCCGCATAAATCCAGAGAAGTACTCTGGCGACTGGTAGCCAAGGAAAATGAAGGCGAAGTCCTGAATTTTCTCAATGAAGATATTCAGACCGACATCCTCAATCGCCTGAGTCCGGAAGAAGTTGCCAGCCTGACTGAAGGACTGGAAACTGATGATCTGGCAGACATTCTGCAACAACTGCCGGAACAGGTTATCAATGAAGTTCTCCTGGCGATGGGAGAACAGGACCGCAACCGGCTGGAAGCAGTACTGTCCTATCCCGAAGATACAGCCGGTGGCCTGCTCAATACCGACACCATCACTGTGCGGCGCAGTCATACGCTTGACGTGGTATTACGTTACCTGCGTCGGCATAATGAAATTCCCAGCATGACGGATAACATCCTGGTGGTAAGCCGGGATGACCGACTGGTTGGCCTGCTTCCGCTGCGCAAGGTGCTGGTTTCTGACCCCAATCTGACTGTCGGTGAAGTCATGATTACCGACTTCGAGGCTATCCCCGTGTCGATGCCGGACAATGAAGTTGCCCAGTTATTTGAACGTATGGACTGGGTATCGGCGCCGGTAATCGATGAGAACGGCAAACTTCTTGGGCGTATTACCATTGACGATATTGTTGATGTTATTCGCGAGGATGCCGATCACTCCTTCATGAGCATGGCGGGTCTTGATGAAGAAGATGATACCTTTGCTCCGGTACTGAAAACGGCCAAACGCCGTGCTGTCTGGCTGGGAGTCAATCTGGTAACCGCCTTTCTGGCCGCACTGGTAATCAATCGCTTCTCCGAAACCATTGATCAGGTTGTTGCCCTGGCAGTATTGATGACAATAGTCGCCAGCATGGGCGGCGTTGCCGGTAACCAGACCCTCACGCTGGTGATTCGGGGCATGGCACTCGGACAGATTGGTCGTACCAACTCAATCTGGTTAATGTGGCGGGAGCTCGGGGTTGGCTTGCTGAACGGGCTTTTATGGGCAGTCGTTGCGGCAGTCATAGCCATTATCTGGTTTGCCGATAACAAACTCGCCTATATTTTTGCCGGCGCCATGATCATCAACCTGATTACCGCCGCAGTGTCCGGGGCATTTCTGCCCCTGTTCCTGAAACGCCTGAAAATAGACCCGGCCCTGGCTGGCAGTGTCGTGCTGACAACTATCACTGATGTCATCGGCTTCCTTTCATTTCTGGGCCTGGCAACACTGTTTTATTAATTATGGACGAGCAGGATTTTCCCGACGACAATCAGCTGGTCAGTAAGAGTCAGCGCAAACGTGAGATGCTGGCTTTACAGGACCTCGGCAAGCAACTGACGACGCTTGACGAAAAATTACTCGCCAAGTGCCAGCTGCCAGCCCGGCTCATGTCTGCCATTGATGAATACAAACGCCTGCCCAACAAACACGGTGCAAAAAAGCGTCAGTTGCAATTCATAGGTAAAATCATGCGCGATATTGACACCGACAATATTGAAAAAGTTATTCAACAGCAGAATCAGCAAGTCAATCTGGACCGGCGGTTGTTCCAGGGCCTGGAGCTGATGCGCGATGAATTGATTGCCGGTTCGGACTCTGCCCTGCAATCACTGATTGCCGATCACCCGGAACTGGATATTCAGCACATTCGACAACTAATCCGTCAGGCACAAAAAGAAGCAGAACAAAATAAAGCGCCGCAGGCCAGCCGCAAGTTATTTCGCTATTTACGCGAACTCAAACAGTCAGATTAATCATCTACAATGCTGATATTCGGTGTGCTGAGACTGCTGTTCAGGTCCTGCACCGTACTGACGACCTGGGCAGCAATATGCCGGTATAAGCCTGCCGCTTTGCTCTCTGGCTCAGCAATTACAATAGGCTTGCCTTCATCGCTGTGCTCACGAATGGCCCTGTCCAGTGGCAGAGACGCCAGTACATTAACGCCGTAATCCTGAGCCAGTCGCTCTGCCCCCCCTTCCCCGAAAATATGTTCCATGTGTCCGCATTCACTGCAGATATGCTGACCCATGTTTTCCACCACACCAAGTATCGGTACGCCGACCTTGCCAAACATCTCAATTCCACGCTTGGCATCCAGCAGGGCAATATCCTGTGGCGTGGTGACAATCACGGAACCGGTCACAGCAACAGACTGCGCCAGACTTAACTGGATATCTCCGGTCCCCGGTGGCATATCCACTACCAGATAATCCAGTTCCCCCCACTGGGTATCATTGAGTATCTGGTTGAAAGCGCCGACAACCATGGGACCCCGCCAGGCCATCGCCTGATTGGTATCAACCAGAAAGCCCACCGAGTGACACTTGATGCCATGCGCCTCAACCGGTTTCATGGTGCGTTCATCAACTATTTCTGGACGCGTCCCTTCGGGCAGTCCAAGCATGGTCGGAATGCTTGGCCCGTAGATATCAGCATCGTAAAGTCCCACAGCTGCGCCTGTCTCTTTCAGCGCCAGTGCCAGATTGACTGCGGTAGTTGACTTGCCAACACCCCCCTTACCTGAGGCAACGACAATAATATTTTTTATCCCGGACAGATTCGGGCTGCTCTCTGTTTCATTCTGCTTCATCGTTTAATCACCATAGATTTTAGTTTCAGTATAACAGTAGTCCTCAAAGGCAACTGGCAGGGCAGGCTTGCAGAACCAACATAAAAAAGGGGCTTTGCAGCCCCTTTTTTGTCTTACTCAGGTATTACCCAAGTTATTGTATGCAGTAAGACCTAGAGCAGAATTCCGCCATAGTTCACGAAGAACGGCGCGAATACCAGACTCAGGATCGCTGACAGCTTGATCAGGATATTCAGGGAAGGGCCTGAAGTATCTTTCAGCGGATCACCCACTGTGTCACCGACAACGGCAGCCTTATGCTCCTCAGAACCTTTACCACCAAGGTTTCCGGCTTCAATATATTTTTTGGCATTATCCCAGGCACCACCACTGTTGGATGATGCAATCGCCAGGACACCACCGGCTACCAGAGAGCCTGCCAGGATACCAGCGACAGCGGGCACACCAAACAGGAAGCCGACAACCAGCGGTGTTCCCATAATCAGAACGCCCGGTGCAATCATTTCACGCAGGGCGGCCTTGGTGGAAATTGCCACACACAGTCCGTACTGAGGTCGACCCTGGCCTTCCATGATGCCCGGAATTTCGCGGAACTGCCGACGAACTTCCTCAATCATGTCAAAGGCTGCCGCACCAACTGACTTCATGGTCATGGCAGTAAACAGGAAAGGCAGAACCGCACCGACAAAGAGGCTGGTAAACACAACCGGATCCAGCAGCGTAATCGAAGCGATCAGGTTGTAATCCTCACCGTTGATATCACGCAGAAGGTTTTCCGAATGCGTCAGGAAGGCAGCGAACAAAGCCAGTGAAGTCAGGATGGCTGCACCAATGGCAAAACCTTTACCAATCGCAGCAGTAGTATTACCAGCTGAATCGAGAATATCAGTACGACGACGGACTTCCTTATCCAGGCCAACCATTTCCGCTATACCGCCGGCATTGTCAGCCACCGGCCCATAGGCATCAATGGTCAGGGCAATCGCCAGGGTACCCAACATACCCAGAGAGGCAATGGCGATACCGTACATACCAGCCAGCTCCCAGGAAATAAATATTGAGGCGGCAATGGCCAGATATGGCAGCACGGTAGATTTGTAACCCAGTGCCAGGCCAAAGATAATATTGGTCGCAGCACCGGTTTCACAGGACTTGGCAAGTTCCTGCACCGGCTTGTACATATCGGAAGTGTAATACTCGGTCAGCAGACCAACTGCCAGACCGGCAACCAGACCTGAAAGGAAGCACCAGTAGACACCCATGGAAGTATAGGCTTCGCCGTTAATCACAAACTCGCCCGGAATCATCCACATCGTGAAGAAGTAAATAACCACTGCCATTAACACGGAAGAAATGATCAGTAGTTTTTTCAGCGCCGGAGCAACCTGCTCTTCGGTATGCACACGAACCAGCATTTTGGTCACCAGACTGACCGGGATGCCCACGGCAGAAATCATGATTGGATACAGCATGGCGTTCAGGTCAGCGGAAAAGGCAATGGCTGAAATAACCAGCGCTGCGCAGGTGCTCTCCGCACAGGAACCAAACAGGTCAGCCCCCATACCGGCAACATCACCGACATTGTCACCAACGTTATCGGCGATCACGGCCGGGTTACGTGGGTCATCTTCCGGAATGCCTTTTTCAACCTTACCAACCAGGTCGGCACCAACGTCAGCAGCCTTGGTAAAAATACCGCCGCCAACACGGGCAAACAGGGCGATGGATGATCCGCCCAGTCCGAATCCGGCAATCACTTCCATTGTTACATTATTAGCCACATCCGGAAGCAGAGCCTTCATCAACAAGTAAACAACCATCAGTCCGAGTGTTGCCAGACCGACCAGGGCAAAACCCATCACTGCCCCGGAATTCATGGCTGCCACGAAGGCATCGGCAATATTATTACGGGCGGAAACGGTAGTACGGGCATTACCGGCAGTCGCCACTTTCATGCCGATATAACCGGATAAAATGGAGATGATGGCTCCGAACAGGAAGGCAATAGCAGTGTAAACGCCTTCTCTGACATCCGGGGTATGCGTATCATCAATCAATACTGCGATGACCACCGCGAACCCGATCATGAACACGGCCAGGTATTTGTATTCCTGTTTCAGAAAGGCCATGGCTCCTTCAGCAATAGCGCCATGAATCGTTTTCAGACGTTCACCTTCTTCCTGTGAAAGACCCAGATCTATAGGTATGGAGATAACCTTTTTCATGTAGTAAAAGGCAATACCAATACCCAACAGGGAGAGGATAATAATCAATGCAATCGTCATCCGGTTTACTCCGTTAGCATTTGTTAAGTTGAGTTAAATTGAGTTAAAAAAACCCGCGCACTTTACCACAACGCCGGTCACAAACAAAGTTAATACGCCCAGTCTTACCGGGCCATGAGAGCCGCTGCTTCAGCCTGTAAGCGCTCCAGCTCAGCACTCAGTTGCTCCAGTCTTTCCTGGTCAAGTTCTGTGTTGAGTTCGCCGGTTTGTGCATCTACCTGACTGTATTTTTCACTTTCTTCACTGAGTGCCTGATTAAGCGCCTCAGCCGTTGCCAGTGCATCACTCAGCGCCCGGTTTGCTTGCTGCATTGATTCGGCCTGGGCATTAATTTCAGCTACCCGGTCCCGCAGTTCCTGTATTCGTGCTTCCTGCTGTTCCTGAGCGCGAGCCTGGCGCAGTGCTTCAGCCTCACGTTGTGCCGCCTGCCTGGCTTCTTCAGCGAGACGCCGGGCTTCCTGGGCCTCCAGCTCTCGTTGTCGTTCTGCTTCCTGGCTTGCCAGTTCAGCTTCACGGGCTGCTGCTTCTGCTTCAAGGCGGGCAGCTTCCTGTTCGCGCAGGCTTTGCTGGCGCGCAGCCTCCTGCATTGCTCTTTGTTGCTGAGCCTGCTGCTGGATTACTGACTGGGAATTCGTTTGCGAAGCTTCCTGGGACTGATTACTCGCGCAGCTGACGGTAAAAATCAAAAAACTGATGATCAGGCTTTGTCTGAGTGGGCTGTAATTAAGCATTATTGTCAGGGCATATGAAAATGAGGACGCATAATAACGCAAATTAATTCGCTTTGATAAACATTATCCCCACAACTACACACAAACAACGGCGCTCAAGTATACTCTTTGACCATGAAGATTTTTACCTGGTTCCTGGGCATCCTCGGTCTGTTTTTACTCAGTCTTCCCCTGTTGCTGCTTTTCATCCTGCTGGAAGACGAAGCGAACTATCCAACCACTGAAACATTTGGTGAACAGCAGATTGTCAGTATTCAGGAATTAATCCTGCAATATGACCCTAGCTTCTTTACCGCCAGTGGAATTCAGCGCCTGGAATTGAATCAGGCTGAAACTAACGCGGTACTGGCCTACCTCAGCAGACAAATGAATAGCAGCAACATCCCCTGGTTTGAAGGACTGTCTGCCAGCATCAGTCTTGCTCCTGACACTGCAAGTCTCAGCGGCAGCCTCGCCATACGCCCAACGGTTTTTGGCCGCTACATAAACTATGAGGCCGGTCTTGTCCCCCAGGGCAAGCTTCTGCGGGTGCAAAGCCTGAGCATCGCTGGTTTGTCGTTACCGGCATTCATCCTTGAGCCAATGCTGGAATATGTCCGGACATACCTGCAACAACAAAGTAACTATCAGTTTGCCGAAAGCCTGCTTTCATCTGTCACCGCAATCCAGTTCGATGATGATTACCTCGGTCTCGGCCTTAACTGGGACTCGGCCAATATCAGCCGGGTGCAGAATCAGGCGCGCCGGCTACTGATTGACCCGGCAAGCTCACAACGGCTGCTAGCCTATCAGCAGGTACTGCATGATACTGTGCTGCCTATAGCTGCAGACTCCCGTACTACAGAATTACATCGTCTTCTGGTGCCACTGTTTTCCCATGCGCTGGCTGACCCTGGTGACCCCCGAACTGAAAATCAGGTGATTTTTCTTATTCTGAGTTGTTATCTCCTGAATGAACTGAGCCTGGAGGACCTGCTGGGGTCTGATGCGACTCTGCAGGAAACTCCTCCGCAGCTTCGCGTCACCATCGAATCACGTGATGATCTGCCGCGTCACCTCGTCGCTTCTGCCGCAATTGCAGCCTATGCCGATGACAACCTGGCCAATTTACTGGCGGTATACAAGGAAGTTTATGACAGTCGCAGCTCTTCCGGATTCAGTTTCAGCGACATGACTGCCAATATGGTCGGCACCCGGATCGGCATACTTTCATCCGACTCACGGGAACAAGCTCAGGATTTGCAACGCTTCTTTGCAGCTGTTGAAACAGACAGCGCCTATATGCCTGTCGTGGGCCCGCCGGATGGTATCAGCGAAGCAGCATTTGCCCGGCTCTATGACAACCGTACTTCTCCTGCCTATCTGCAGCAACTGCAGGAAATAGAAGCAGAAATAGAAGAACTCAGTGTTTTTCGTCCGCGCCAGCCATAACCGGGCAGCTCTGCTTGACTCGCCTCTATAGCCACTGAATAATCTCTGGAATACAAACCCGGCCCCGAGGATAAGAATAATGTCAGAACAGGAACAGGATAACGGCAGAAGAAATTTACTCAAAGGCGGCATGCTCATGGGTGGTTACGCCATGACCGGCTCAGTCCCCTTTCTTTCCCAGACAGCCCTGGGACAAAATGAGGAGATAGTGCCTTTCACCGATATGCCGCCCGATTTTACCGGGCCGCCAAAAGTCGGTGGCGGGGTTTTCTTTCAGAATACACAGAATATTGATGACTTCTACTCGCGCAATGAAGACCAGTTTTATGTGGTTCAGCATTATGGCCAGCCTCAACTGAATGCCGATTCACATCGCATCAGAATTACCGGCATGGTGGACAATCCCATCACCCTCAGCATGGCCGATTTAAGGCGTTATCCGAAAGTGGAAATCGCAGCTGCTTTTGAATGTGGCGGAAATAATCAGGGCATCTATCATGGCCTGGTGGGTAATGCACTCTGGGGCGGGTGTCGACTGCGTGATGTCCTGCAGGACGCCGGCATACAGGCCGGGGGCACTGAAATTGTCTTCTATGGCGCCGATCGTGGAATGGAAACCATCCGCGATACCCAGGTTGAACAGAGTTTCGCACGCGCCCTGCACTTTAATGAAGCCATGCAGGATGATGTCATGATTGCCTATGAAATGAATGGTGAGCCCTTGCCGCTTTATCACGGCTTTCCGGTCAGGCTGCTGAAACCAGGCTGGTATGGCGTTGCCAACGTGAAATGGCTGGAGCAGATTCATATCCAGGACCGGCGATTCGCCGGTAAATACATGGCGCGTGATTATGTCACTTTAAGCCGTCGGGACATTGGCGGAGAAATGCGCTGGGAAGAGCGTCTTGTTACCCGCATTCAGCTTAAATCAGCGATCACCCGGGTGACCCGCAGTGGCAATAGCCATAACATCATGGGGTTCGTCCTGAATGACGGTACACCGATTCGCAGTGTTGAAGTGAAAATTGACAACGGTCCCTGGCAGCGGGCTGAGATTTTGCCCGGTGCAACCCGTTATTCCTGGAAGCTATTCAGCTTTGCCTGGGAAAACGCCAGCCCTGGTGAGCATGAAATAGTTTCCCGGGTGACTGATGTTAACGGCCAGGTGCAGGCCAGACCTGAAGACTTGCCGGAAAAAATCTCGCGCTGGGAAAATTACGCCCAGTTCACTCGTACCCTGACCATCAGCTGACAGCAATCGTGCCTGAAAGTGCTTTGTGTTCTGCGCAGCACTTTCGGGTACATTTCAGGCAACATCGTTGACAAGCAGCCGCACCATGGTTGGTTTTTCCTCGACAAGGTCAGCCAGGGAATACTCATTAAGGCTGCTGTATAGCGCATTCTGCCCATGCTTGAGCGCTTTTTTCAGCGAACAGACCGAGGCCAGCCGGCAGTCCAGACCCTCACAGTCGACCAGATTTTCCTGCCCCTCAAACTGCCGGACAACTTCTCCGATCAATATATCCTTCGGTGGCCGGGCCAGCTCCATGCCCCCGTTCTTGCCGCGATAGGTAAGCAGATAACCGGCTCTGGCCAGTGCATGTACCACTTTGCGCAGGTGCTCCAGCGATAGGGGGTAAAAATCGGCGATTTCCTGCAAGGTGGCACGCTTTTGCCGGTTGATTGCCAGGTAAAGTAAAACACGCAGGCTAAAATCGGTGAATCGGGAAAGTTGCATCTTCTGCCCAGCTTAATATGAATGTTTGAACGGCCAGTATAGCAAATGATGTATAAGTAATACATTTTATAGGCTGAGATTAAGTCATAAGTTTCTGATTAGCCGGGCTTTTAAACGTCATCAGAGCCTCTCAACTTCAATACCACGCGAAATAGGAGTATCATCCGCCCTCCAAATTACCAACAGTTCGGTCATGAAAAAGAAAGGTTTCACAAGCATGATTCTGCATGCGGATCGCCAGGGCAATCCCGAACACGGGGTGCTGCATAAAGCGATACATCCGTCGGTGGCCTATGGCTATGATGATGCCCGTGAACTGGCAGAAGTTTTCCAGAATAAACGCAGTGGTTTCGCCTATGGCCGCCAGGGTAACCCGACGGTTGAGGCTCTGGCACAAAAAGTCACCCTGATGGAACAGGGCCTGGCCAGTGTGGTGTTTGCCACCGGCATGGCGGCAATAGGGTCTACCCTGCTCGCACTATTGCGCGCCGGCGATCACATTGTGTCCAGTGCATATCTGTTCGGTAATACCAACAGTCTCTTTGCTACCCTGAAGTCCTTTGGTGTCGAAGTCACTTTTGTAGATGCCACCGATGTCAAGCAGGTTGAAGCAGCCGTGCAGGATAATACCCGTCTGGTCTTTGTCGAAACCATTGCCAACCCGGTGACCCAGGTAAGTGATCTGGCAGCTATTGGCGATTTGTGTGAAAGTCGCGGGCTGATTTATTTTGTCGATAACACCATGACTTCCCCCAGCCTGTTTCTGCCGGTGACGGTAAAAGCCGGACTGATAATTAATTCACTGACCAAATATATCGGTGGCCACGGTAATGCTCTGGGGGGCTGCGTGACAGATACCGGTCTGTTTGACTGGAACAGTTTTGACAACATTTACGACAACTATAAAAACCGGGAAGCTGCCCATTGGGGAATCACCCAGATACGCAAAAAAGGTTTGCGGGATTTTGGTGCATCCCTGGGGCCGGAAGCCGCACATCATTTATCGGTCGGTTCGGAAACCCTCACAATGCGCATGCAGAAAGCCTGCGACAATGCATTGGCGCTGGCTGAGTTTTGCCAGCAGCACGCCAGAGTCAAAAATGTGTTTTACCCTGGCCTGAAAAATCATCCACAACATGCACGTGCCACGGAACTGTTCAGCCATTACGGTGCAATTTTCAGCATCGAGCTGGACGACGGGATTGACTGCTTTGATTTTCTCAATGCTCTGGAACTGGTCGTCAGTTCCAGCAATCTGGGTGACAACCGGACTCTGGCTATTCCGGTGGCACATACCATTTATTTTGAAATGGGTGCTGAACGACGCGCCTCCATGGGCATTCCTGATTCCATGGTTCGCTTTTCCGTGGGTATTGAAGACCAGGAAGACCTGCTGAGCGATTTTACCCAGGCGCTTTCAGGCTAGGATACCCCGCCGTATATCTTGTAATGTTCAGCGGGGTACACTAATGCAGTTCCAACTCTGTTCCCTTGAAAGCATTAGTGAAGGTTGTGCCCGGGCTCTGAATATTAAGGGTATGGCAGATGTCTTTGCGGTAAAAAAGCAGGGGCGTCTGTATCTGTACCGTAATAAGTGCCCTCACTTC
The DNA here is from genome assembly GCA_002414385.1 of Gammaproteobacteria bacterium UBA5109. GTDB lineage: Bacteria > Pseudomonadota > Gammaproteobacteria > Pseudomonadales > Pseudohongiellaceae > UBA5109. The sequence goes on along the minus strand of DHZH01000001.1, from coordinate 24,791 downwards.
CATGTTCCACTTAACTGGGAACCAGACAGATTTCTTGATAATTCAGGCGATCTTATCCAGTGTTCTACCCACGGTGCACTGTTTGCCATTGAAGATGGTCTATGCCTGCAGGGACCCTGCCCGGGTGAACGACTTGAGGCCATCCCTTTTGAACTCAGAAACGGTATCATCTATGTTGACAGGTAGGCAGATAAAAGTGTGTAAAATAGTTCCCTGCTCCCTAATAAACCAGTAGAATGCATCCCTTTCGAAAGCAGCATGGTCGACACCGACAAGACTTGAAAACTGCTTTCAAGGCTCCATTTAAAGTAAAATTTTTCAGGGAGCTTTCCCGATATCAGCATTTGCTTAGTAGAGAGATAACATAATGGCAACGAAGAAAAAAACTGCCAGTAAAGCTAAAAAGAAAGCTGCAGCCAAGAAGACTCCTGCGAAGAAGAAAGCAGCTGTAAAGAAATCCCCTGCCCGTAAAAAAGCAGTAGCCAAAAAGGCACCTGCAAAGAAAAAGGCAGTAAAGAAAGCCCCGGCAAAAAAGAAAGCCGTGAAAAAAGCTGCGCCGAAAAAAAAGACAGCCAAGGCCAAAAAACCGGCAGCTAAACCGGCAGCAAAAAAAGTGAAAAAAGCCGCGCCGAAAAAAAAACCCGCTAGTGCCAAAAAGCCGGCAGCTAAAAAAGCCGGAAAAGCAGCTCCTCGTCGCAGCCCCGATGCACATCTGCAGGTAGCTGACTTTACGCCGTATAAAATAAAACGGGGTGAAAATTACATGAACGAAGCGCAGCGGGAACATTTTAAGAATATTCTCCGCAACTGGCGCAATCAGTTAATGGAAGAAGTCGACCGGACTGTTCATCATATGCAGGATGAAGCCTCTAACCCGCCGGATCCGGCTGACCGGGCTACCCTGGAAGAAGAATTCAGTATCGAACTGCGTACCCGGGATCGTGAACGCCGTCTGATCAAGAAAATTGATTCAACCATCGAATTAATTGCCAAGGACGATTACGGCTATTGTGATTCCTGTGGAATCGAAATCGGTATTCGCCGACTTGAAGCCCGCCCTACAGCCAATAAATGTATTGACTGCAAGACGCTTGATGAAATCAAGGAAAAACAACTGGGAGCCTGAGTATTTCAGCACCGGGACAGCAGACTAACGCTTCCTATACCGGTCGCTTTGCTCCTTCTCCGACCGGCCCCCTGCATGCAGGCTCCCTGATTGCAGCACTGGCCAGCTTTCTTGATGCCAGAGCCAGACAGGGACGCTGGCTGGTACGCATGGAAGATCTTGATCCTCCCCGTGAGAGCCCGGAAGCAGCCGTAGAAATATTACGGGCCCTGGAAATCCTCGAACTGCACTGGGACGATGAAGTTCTCTACCAGAGTCAGCGACATGCTGCGTATCAGCAAGCATTGCAGGAGTTGGGTTCAGCCGGCCAGCTTTTCCCATGTACCTGTACCCGCCAGGATATTCGTGACAATGAGGGTGTCTATCCCGGCACCTGCCGTCAGCAAAAACTTAATGTCCATGACAACCCGCTTGCTGACTTCGCCATTCGCTGTAAGGTTGCAGACCAGGACATAACTTTCACCGATCAGATCCAGGGCGAGCAGCATCAGAATCTTCATGAAGAGTGCGGTGACTTCATCATCAAACGTAAGGATGGCCTGTTCGCCTACCAATTGGCAGTCGTTGTTGATGATGCTTTTCAGGGGATATCGCATGTCATCAGGGGCGTGGATCTGCTGGACTCAACAGCCCGACAAATCCACCTGCAGAAGTTGCTTGGTCTGCAACAACCGGTATACGGGCATATTCCGGTGATTGTTAACACCGAAGGCCAGAAACTCAGCAAACAGCATCATGCCGCTCCCTTGGACCTGAGCTCTCCGACGCTCACCCTCTATAAAGGCCTGCAGTATCTACAACAGGCTCTTGACCCTGAATTACAGAATTCCAGCCCCACGGAGCTTCTGCACTGGGCAATTCAACACTGGAACCCTGCAAATCTCAAAAATCGCAGGCAAGTTGATGAACATCAATAAAAATTGTAAGTAACTGATATATATATTTAAATTTCCATATTCCGCCCCTTTTTTACTGCTTCTGGTAAAATAACAGTTGACCCCTTGCTCCTGATCTTTAATATTGGGCACTCGGCTGATTTGAGTAGAAAAGAAACATTTTTTTTGTTACTTCTGACAACACGGTAGCAATTCTCAATCACGCTGCTCGGGGAAAATAGTTCAATCATGGTTGTATATGGCCCATATCTTAATTGTCGAAAGTAATCAGTCGATCCTGGAAAACCTGACACAAATCCTGGAGCAGGCTGGATATCAGAGCCAGTCCTGTGGCTCTGTGGAAGACGCCCTCAATCTGAATCTGACAGATTTTGACCTGATTATCAGCAACCTCAGATTACCGGGAAAACCCGGCACTGAACTTTTTTCTCATACCTCGCAACCCCTTTTGATCAGCACCAGTTACGCCAGCCTCCGCTCAGCATTGGAATCCTCCAAAGACGGTGCCATGATGAATTATCTGGCGATACCCTTTGAAAGCGAAGAAGTTACCAATGCCATCAAGAACACGCTGAGCGCCAGGGGCAAGCAGGGCAAAAAGCAGGCCAAATCCAACCCCAATGAAGAGCCCGTGCACGGCATGGTAGGCAGTTGTGCGGCCATGAAAGAATTGTTTCGCCGTATTCGCAAGGTTGCCCTGACTCATGCATCGGTGCTGATTCAGGGCGAGTCGGGTACCGGTAAAGAGCTGGTAGCCCGCGCCCTGCACGAAGCCAGCTCGAGAAAAGATTCCAACCTGATTTCAATTAACTGTGCCGCCATACCGGAAAACCTCATTGAATCTGAACTCTTCGGTCACGAGAAAGGAGCTTTTACCGGCGCAACCAGTACCCGCACAGGACTGGTCGAGGCAGCCAATAACGGCACCCTGTTCCTGGATGAAATTGGCGAATTACCGCTGGAAGCGCAGGCAAGGCTGCTGCGTGTATTGCAGGAACATGAAATTCGCAAGGTCGGATCGGTGCAGTCCACGAAAGTGGATGTCAGATTAATCGCTGCCACTCACCGGGACCTGCAGCAATTTGTCAACGAGGGCCGTTTTCGTGAAGACCTGTTCTACCGAATTAATGTCATGCCGCTGCAGATTCCACCCTTGCGAGAGCGTAACAAGGACATCCTGGAGCTGGCTGACAAGAAGCTTGACCTGATCAGCAAACGGATTGGCAATGACCCCATGTATTTCAGTGCCGATGCAATTCAGGCCATTACCATGTACCACTGGCCTGGCAATGTACGGGAACTGGAAAACGCCATTGAACGTGCGGTGATTCTCTCTGAAACTCCGGAAATTCCCGTGGACCTGCTGGGTATCGATGTCGAACTGGTTAAAATTGACACCCTTAACAAGGAACTGATCCGTAAAAGTAAAAACACTGTCATTCAGTTACGCGATGAAAATGCAGTTGATATCGCCGAAGACATTGATGATGACCCCCCTGAAGACCTGTCTCTGGAGGACTATTTCCAGCGCTTTGTGCTGGAGCATCAGGATCAGATGAATGAGACCCAACTGGCGAAAAAGCTGGGAATCAGTCGTAAATGCCTCTGGGAGCGACGCCAGCGCTTTGGCATTCCACGCCAGAAGAAATCAGGCTAGATTTTGCCTACGCCACACATTTCGTTACTGATATACACTCGAGAGTTACTGTTCTTAACATTCAAATTACTAAAACAGTTTTCAAAACTGTTGCTTAAACTGCTTAACCATATGATTTATAAGGTTTTTAGCCTGATTACCCGAAGTTGGCATGAAACCTGCTCCATATGTATGCATTGTTTGCCTTAAATAACTAGAAGCTAATAACAAGAATAATATATGGCAGCAATCACATGACCCAGGTTTACAGCCTCGGCTGTACCCAAGCTGGAAAGAACTGAAACATCAGCGCTAGCAAGGGGGGAAGCGTGGAGTCACTCTAAGGGATATACCCTGACAAAGGTAGCCGATTGTTACCGACTTTTTGTACAGGGATGTATTGAGAATAATAATAAAAATAACAGGTTAACAAGCCGGTAAGACTTGAGTCTTACCGGCTTTTTTATTTCCCCGGCACTTGTGTAGAATGTCTGCTTTAGTTTTGCTGTACAGCCAATTTGTCTATTACTCCCACACAAGATTCCTCAAGCAACTTCCGGCAAAAAATTTACCGTCGTGAAGAACACGGGATTTCCCGTAAAAACATCAGCCAGAATGCACTTAATGTATTGTATGACCTCAATGCGGCCGGCTACCAGGCTTATCTGGTAGGAGGCGGAGTTCGTGATCTGCTTCTGGGCCTGAAACCCAAGGACTTCGATGTCGCCACGGATGCCAGCCCGGAACAGGTCAGGCAGGTATTTCGCAACTCGAGGATTATTGGCCGTCGCTTTCAAATCGTCCATGTCCACTATGGCCGGGAAATAATTGAAGTATCAACTTTCAGGGCCCCGTCCGAACAGAGCACTGAAATACCCGGTTCCAGTCTTAGCCGTCGGGTCAAACACCTGGATTCAGCCCACAGTCAGGACGGTATGATTCTGCGAGATAACGTTTTCGGCAGCATTGAAGAAGATGCTATACGCCGTGATTTCACGGTTAATGCCCTGTACTACACAGTGCGTAATTTTGAAGTGCTTGATTTCACTGGCGGCATGCAGGACCTGCAGCAAGGTACCATGCGTATTATCGGGGACCCGGAACTGCGCTACCGGGAAGATCCGGTCAGAACCCTGCGCGCCATTCGCCTGGCTGCCAAACTGGATTTCCAGATAGAAGAACATTCAGCCAAAGCCATCAAACCGGCAGCAAAACTCCTGCTTTCCGTACCCGCTGCTCGCCTCTTTGATGAGTTTCTCAAACTGTTCTTCAACGGTCATGGCCAGTCCACTTTCAGGCAGCTTCTTGCCTTTGAAGTATTTGCATTTTTGTTCCCGCCCGTTGCTGAATTTATTACCACTGAACAGGATCAGGCAATGCTTCATGGAGCCTTTGCCAGTACTGACAAACGTATTGCAGTCGGTAAAAGTGTCACTCCTGCTTTCCTGCTGGCAGCTATCCTCTGGCCAGCTGTCAGGCGACTGTTTTCCCAAAATCTGCAGACCGGAATGCCGCCGATGCCGGCCATGCATGATGCCGGTGAAAGCGTTATCAAACAACAGCAGGAAACCTTGTCGATTCCAAAACGCTTCAGTATTCCCATGCGTGAAATATGGGAATATCAGTTGCGCCTCGAAAGGCGATCAGGGAAACGTGCTTTTGCCTTGCTTTCACACAAACGTTTCCGGGCTGCCTATGACTTTCTGTTGCTTCGTGCTGACAGTGGAGAAGACCTGCAGGAGCTGGCAAACTGGTGGACGCAATTTCAGGATGCCGATAAAGACCAGCGTCAGGCAATGCAGAACAAGCTGGGGCCAGCCGACGTTTCAAAATCGCGCAAGCGCAGAGTAAAATCACGCAAGGGTAGTAAGTGAGGCAGTCAGTGAACATACCGCGTTATATAGCGATAGAAGGCCCTATCGGAGTCGGAAAAACCAGCCTCGCAAGACGCCTGGCAGAAACTTTCAATTACGACATCCTGCTGGAAAAAAGTGAAGACAACCCCTTCCTGGACCGTTTTTATCAAAACCCGCGACAGCATGCCCTGGCAACCCAGCTGTTTTTTCTTTTTCAGCGCACTCAACAATTACAGAACATCCGACAGGATGACATGTTTGAACCTGTCAGGGTGGCTGACTTCCTGATTGAAAAAGACCGGATTTTTGCCCATCAGAATCTGGATAAGGATGAATATACCCTGTATGAAAATGTCTACCGCCATCTGACCATCGATGCACCAGAGCCTGATCTGGTGATATATCTGCAGGCACCCGTTGATGTTCTGTTTGACCGAATTCAGACCCGGGGCATCGAGTCTGAACAACTCATTGAAAAAGACTACCTGCTGGAGCTTATCGAAGCCTATACCAGCTTTTTTCATTATTACGATAAGAGTACACTGCTGGTAGTCAACAGCGCGGAAATCGACCTGGTCAATAATGATCATGATTACCAGCAACTGGTTGATCACATTCAGAGTATCCGCAAGGGAAGCAGGCACTTTTACAATCCAAAGCCCACCTTGCTATAAAACCCTGGCCTCAGGAAAAAAGCACATGACAGTAACACTGCATACATTGCAGGAAATGAAAGGCAAAGGTGAAAAGTTCGTCTGCATCACTGCTTATGACGCACTTTTCACTACCCTGTTCTGCAAATCCGGAGTCGAGGTGATACTGGTCGGAGACAGTCTTGGAATGGTCTTGCAGGGACACGACTCAACCATTCCTGTCACCATGGAAGACATGCTTTATCACATGGCGTGCGTCAAACGCGGAAACCAGGGGGCCCTGTTAATTGCCGATCTGCCTTTTATGTCCTATGCCTCGGAAAGTCAGACGCTGGAAAACGCCGCCAGGCTGATGCGAGCCGGTGCTAATATGGTCAAACTCGAAGGTGGTGCCTGGATTGCTGAAAGCACCCGGCAATTAACAGAGCGTGGCATACCGGTCTGTGCTCATATGGGTCTTACCCCCCAGTCCGTCAATCGTCTCGGTGGTTTCCGGGTACAGGGGCGCAACCCGCAACAGGCCAGCCACCTGATAGAAGAGGCGCTAATGCTGGAAGAGTACGGAGCCAATCTGCTCTTGCTGGAATGTATTCCGTCATCTTTGGCAAAAACAATTTCCAAAAAGCTGAGTATTCCCGTTATCGGAATTGGTGCCGGAAAACACGTAGATGGCCAGATTATGGTGATGCATGACGTACTTGGTATTTCCCCCATCACACCCAAATTTGTGAAGAATTTTCTTAACGAGTCAGATAAAGGAATACCTGGCGCTATAGAGAATTATGTAAGCGCTGTTAAAAGTGGCGAATTCCCTGCAGCAGAACACAGCTACGATTAAGTCATTCTACCAATGCAGATTTATCGCACAATAGCTGAGCTTCAGCAGGCTTTGTTTACAGCCCGGCAACAAAATTTTTCTGTGGCACTGGTCCCCACCATGGGGAACCTGCATGAAGGTCACCTGGCCCTGGTCAAACAGGCCAAAACAGATTGCGACTTTGTAATCACCAGTATTTTTGTCAACCCGACACAGTTCGGTCCAAATGAAGACCTGAACGCTTACCCGCGTACTTTCGACGAGGATATCAGCGCATTACACGGCCTTGCCTGTGATGCTGTCTTCGCTCCCGAAGTTGACGAAATCTACCCCGATGGCCTGAAACTGGAAACCCGGGTCTCTGTCCCTTCACTGGCAAGGTTGCTTTGCGGCACCAGTCGTCCGGGACATTTTGACGGGGTCTGCGCTGTTGTAAGCAAACTGTTTAATCTCTGTTCGCCAGACAAGGCCTATTTTGGTGAGAAGGATTATCAACAGTTGTGCATTATCCGGAGGCTGGTTCGCGACCTGAACTTCCCCCTGGAAATCATCAGTGTTCAGACTCACAGAGAAGCGAGCGGACTGGCCATGAGTTCCCGCAATAACTATCTCAGCGAGGATCAAAAACAGCAGGCGGCGGTAATTTTTCGTACCCTGGAGCAAAGTGCAGAAACCCTGCGAGAAATCCAGATGCCGGATTTACGTTCACTGGAAGAAATTGCCCTGGGCAAAATACAGGCTGCGGGTCTGCGCCCGGAATATTTTGCAATATGCAACCCTGACACCCTGCAGCCGGCCCATAGCATTGATCAGCACTTCCGCCTGCTGACTGCTGCGAGGCTTGGCCAGACCCGCCTGATTGACAATATCGGTGTCAATATCAGCAAGTGAATTTGCGCCTAAATTCGCTTTCAGCGATAATTACGCCCCCGTTTTTGGTGATATAAGCATTCGGAGCTTCACTTGCAGACGACCATGTTAAAAACCAAATTGCATCGTGCCTGTGTCACTCACTCGGAGCTTGACTATGAGGGCTCCTGTGCAATTGACAGTGATTTGCTGGATTTTTCCGGTATCCGGGAATATGAGCAGATCCAGATTTACAATGTCAGCAATGGCGAACGTTTTACTACCTATGCCATCCGTGCAGAAGCCGGCTCCAAAGTCATTTCAGTTAACGGTGCCGCTGCGCATAAAGCTGCTGTCGGTGATCGAATCATCATTTGCGCTTATTGTGCATACAGCGAACAGGAACTGCTGAACTACAAACCCCGCTTGGTATATCTGGACGAAAATAATAATATTACCCGCTCCAGTAACACGATTCCGGTTCAGGCTGCCTGATATCAATTCAGGACTGAACCACTAATGAGGTAGTTCAGTGTCTGAAAATCATCTTTACCCGGTCAGCGCAGCCGCGCGAAAACGCTCGCATCTCAGCAAAGAAGAATACCTCAAGCTCTATCAGGAATCGGTGCAGGATCCCGATGCCTTCTGGGCCAGACAGGCCCGTCACTTTCTTGACTGGATAGAACCCTTTAACCAGGTCCATCACAGCAATTTACCCGAGGGTAAGGTTGAATGGTTTGCTGACGGCAAGCTCAATGTATCGCTCAACTGTATTGACCGTCACCTGGCGAAACGTGCCGGACAGACTGCCATTATCTGGGAAGCTGACGAACCCGGTAGGGAAAAAAGAATTACCTATCAGGAACTGCACGACCGGGTCTGCGAAATTGCCAATGTCCTGAAACAGCGCGGCGTTAAAAAAGGTGACCGGGTATGTATCTACATGCCGATGATCCCTGAAGCCGCTTTTGCCATGCTGGCCTGTGCCCGGATTGGTGCAGTTCATTCAGTGGTCTTTGGTGGTTTCTCTCCGGAGTCACTCAAAGACCGCATTCTGGATTCCGACTGCCAGGTCGTTATCACGGCTGACGAAGGTGTACGGGGTGGCAAATTTATACCTTTGAAGGCAAATACTGACGAAGCCCTGCAACAATGTCCGAATGTTCATACGGTGCTGGTCGTCAGACGCAGTGGTAATAAAGTTGCCTGGCAGGAAGGCCGGGATATCTGGTATCACGATGCAATAAAGGAGGTTGAATCTTCCTGTGAAGCTGAGGAGATGGGTAGTGAAGACACGCTGTTTATTCTCTATACCTCCGGCTCTACCGGTAAACCCAAGGGTGTATTGCATACCAGTGCCGGTTACCTGCTGCAGGCAGCCATGACCCATCATTATGTGTTTGACTACCACGAAGGCGATATTTATTGGTGTGCTGCCGATGTCGGCTGGGTCACCGGCCACTCCTATATTGTTTACGGCCCCCTCGCTAATGGCGCGACTACAGTGATGTTTGAAGGGCTGCCAACTTACCCCGATGCCAGCCGCCTCTGGCAGATCGTTGATAAATACCAGGTGAATTCCTTTTATACTGCACCAACTGCCCTGCGTGCCCTCATGGCACAGGGAAACGAGCCCTTACAGAGTACCAGCAGGGATTCATTAAGAGTCCTGGGTACGGTGGGCGAACCGATTAACCCTGAAGCCTGGGAATGGTATTACCATCAGGTCGGCAAGGGCCAGAGTCCGATCATGGATACCTGGTGGCAGACCGAAACCGGTGGGCATATGATCACTCCGATTCCCGGGGTAACCGACCTTAAACCAGGCTCCGCTACCCTGCCCTTTTTTGGCGTCCAACCGGCATTGGTAGACCCTGAAGGCAATATTCTGGAAGGTGCCGTGTCCGGCAACCTGGTAATCACGCAAAGCTGGCCAGGGCAGATTCGTACCGTCTATGGCGACCATGAGCGCTGCGTGGACACCTATTACAAGACCTATCCGGGCTATTATTTCACCGGCGATGGTGCCCGCCGTGATGAAGACGGCTATTACTGGATCACCGGACGGGTTGATGATGTGCTAAATGTCTCGGGGCATCGTTTAGGCACTGCCGAAGTGGAGAGCGCACTGGTCTTGCATCCCTCAGTTGCTGAGGCTGCAGTGGTTGGCTATCCGCATGAGATTAAAGGCCAGGGAATTTACGCCTATGTGACACTGATGGTTGGCGTCGAAGACAGTGATGAATTGCACAAGGAATTAATCACCCTGGTGGCTAAAGAAATTGGCCCGATTGCCAAACCCGATGTGATTCAGTGGGCACCGGGCCTGCCAAAAACCCGTTCCGGCAAAATCATGCGCCGTATTCTGCGCAAGATTGCAGCCAACGAACTGGAATCTCTGGGGGACACCAGCACCCTGGCCGATCCGGCTGTGGTCGATAACCTGATTGAAAATCGCCCTGCCTAGCCTGCTTACAGAGTTACGTTAATCGGCCAGGAAAATTCAGTGATATCACCACTGGGGGCCGTCACGGTCAGCAACAGGGTTGGCTGCGGTGAAGGCAGCTCAGTTGCATCAGCAGCGGAGGCCGCCCTGATGGTTGCGCCATAGGTTCCTGTCGGCGCAGTGGTTGAATTAACCGTCCAGCTGGTATTTCCCACCAGTGATGCACCACCACCATCAATACTGAACTGGATACTCGTGCCCAGCGGCATCGGATTACCACCCAGGGGGTCTGCTGCAACATTTGAATCAGAAATCACGATTCCACTACGACTCACCGAAGTACCTTCCTGGACGGTAATCGTAGTCCCGGCAGCACCAAATGTGCCGGAAGCGAAAAGTCGCGCTGAATTGGTGGGCATAACAATGGTGCTGACTTTGGCAATGGTGGTTGTGTCTTCGCCATCACACAGAGCGGATGGGTCAACCGAGGACAGGCAGGGACCGTCCCAGGAGCCATTGGCAGCATTACGCACGCCATTGGCCGGATCATTTTCAATATAAAGCTCACCGACATCATAGACGCCATTTTCATTTTCATCGACATAAGGTTCAGGCAGATCAATCCAGCCCCCATCACCGGCATCAAATACCGCGTTACCGTTGGAGTCGGTAAAACTCTCTGCACCACCGGTATAGGCAATAATTTCCACGCGCATATCCGCCGGTCGGGTTGCCGAACTGCGCCAGGTCACCGAGCACACACCATCAATCAGTTCACAGGAATTGGTTATATTGCCAGCCTCGGGAGAAACAAAACTGACCCGGGTTCCATCTTCCGGGTTATTACCGAACTGGTCAGAGGCAATAATGAAAAAGGTCACTTCAACCGCATCAGTATTGAAGGCAGCCGGTGGGTTATTACCGTTTGAACTGAGTGAGAAGAACCCGGCATCCGGTACTCCTGTGGAGATAATAATGTCTTCTGATGCTCCCTCAATCCCAGAGGCATCGTGTGTTGCTACGATACTGACAGGTCCCTGGAAGGTGCCGCTGCGAATCACTGTTCGAACTCTGCCATTATTATCAGTGGTATCAGTATCTCGGCCACTTAGAATGGTCACACCAACCGGTGCCGAACCAATACTGAAAGTCACATCCTCTCCAATTACCGGCACACCACCCGCGCCCAGAACCCTGAAGGTCAGCTCAGAGGTATCCTGACCGCCGATTTGCACCAGGGTCTTGGTGGCTTCCTGATAAATCACCGACAATACTTCATTGGGGGCAATGGTCAGGGTGACTGTTGCCGTATCGCCATTTTCTATCAGGGTTGCTGTCACTGTATCATCCCCTGAACAGCCAAAGGCGGTATATTCAGTCTGGGCCTGACCAGTCGAGGTACTTACTGGAGTATCACTGAAAGTCGCCAGTCCACTGGCTGAACAGGCAGAAGAAAAGGCCACTATCGCGCCTTCTGTGACTGCATTGCCACTTTCATCAACGATGTTTACCGTGATGGTGGTTGATTCGCCTGACTGCAGGTCTGTTTCAGCCGCCGCTGCCGTGCCTTCACTGAATGCAGCACCAATTCCATTGCCTATGCGAACAACTGCTGCACCAGTTGTCCCACTAGTACCTCCAGTACCACTGCCACTGCTTCCGCTGCCACCACTAAAGCTACTGTTACCTAAAATGGTAAAATCATTTTGCGGTTCTCCGCCGCCTCCTCCACAGGCAGTCAGCATCAGTGCTGACAGGCAAAAGAATAAAAGGGCACGGATTTTTACAAAGCGACTGGGAGCAAGCAGACGTCGGGCAACAAAAATGCTCGGCTTTTGCGGGCTATGGAGCGGGTAACGGGACATTTCAAGGCCTCTTCCACGTCAAAACTCTGCGAAATACTAACACGAAATATGCCCCGGTGTTAGTACGGCTTCACATTTTTTAACATCAGATATCGAATTGAAATCAGTATCTTGCGGAGGGTTTTTGTTAGAAAGGATTAAATATTGCAGGCAAACTCAGCGCCTTCACTGCAAGCACTCAGATTGTCTCTTCTCCGACAATTTTCCACAAACCGTCTTCACGCCGTAAACGCAGCAGTTTGTTGGTGAAGTCGCTGTAGGTATCTGAGGTATATCCCTGTCTCAGGGAAACTTCAATGGTGTTGTTATCAAGCAGCTCAAATTGCGCATAACCGACATCAACCTGAATAAACTCCGGGGCATTGAGGCGGTTGCGACGCTGGTTTTCCCAGGCTGCGCGGCTCAGACCATCGGGTACTGCGAAATCATCGGCATAAAAACTCAGGTACAGAGCCGGATTCTGCGCCGACCAGGCACGAGCCCAGGCATCAACCACTGCGACAATTTCGTTTTCCAGTTCATCGGTGTAATTAACTGTCTCTTCCAGGCTTTCCATATCTGGGCTTTCCCGCTCATCGCCATTGCTGGCTATGGCAGGGGAAGGTCTCACTTCGCTTTCTTCCTCTGGTGATCCAGTTGCCGGTCCAGCCAGAGCAGGCTGTTCGGGCAGTGTTTCTGCAACAGCAGGCGCGGGCTCAGGCTCGATTTGCGTTGCAGGTTCCGGAGCAGGTATTTCTGCTAGTTCAGCTTCTGCTGTCTCCGGCATTTCTTCAGCATTTTCCGGTATATTCTGTTCCAGATCCACCTGTTGGTCATATTCAAATCGTTGTTCCGCTATTGGCTGACCGGGCTCAGGGAATGATTCAGGTATTGTTTCATTGACCGATTCTTCAATGGCCTCCTCTGCCATATCCGCTACTTCATCAGCTTCAGCCATCGGCCTATCCATCTCACCTACCATCCCCTCCCTTTCTTCAGCTTCAGCCTCAATCTCTATTTCCGGCATGCTATCTACAGGGGCTTCTTGCTGTGCTTCCTGTGCTACTTGTTCAGCTGGCACTGCTTCAGGTTCAGGCAACCGTGCAGGGGGTGGCGGTTCAGCTTCTTCTATTTCTACTGCTATTTCTTCTGCTATCAACTGATTGTCTTCAAAAACACCAGTAAATTCAGCCCCATCAGGGAAGATCAGGCGTCCTTCCCCGTCACGCATATTATTGGTAAAGCTGCCTTCAAAACGCGTACCATCCGGCCAGTAAATGGTTCCTTCCCCATGCATTTGTCCATTGAGGACTTCACCTTCATAGCGAGTGCCATCGGGCCATTCCAGGATGCGGTTCTGAGTGTCTGGTTGTGCGGTGGTATGACTCAGCATGAGCAGCTGAGACGATATGGCGAGTGCCGTTAATACTATGTATCTGTAAAACTTCATTGTTTTAAAATACTGTCGGCGGATGATATCAAATTAGCATTATATTTAAATTAAAAACCTGTCTCTCGTAAGAATACAGCAACAAAGCGCTTTCTGACACGACTGAAGAAACTGGCCGGGAGACCTTCAATTACAGCCGTCCCGCGTATTACCTGCTGCGTCTCAAGTCTTGCCGGTTCATTAAGCCCCAGTTCTATCCGGTAATGACTGTTAACCAGATTCATGACCCCGTTTTCGTCTTCCCGAACAGCCAGATCTCCCCCAAAAGTCGATGCCTGATACATATTATCCAGCTCTGTCACAGCAACAAGATCTATACTCCTGACAAAAGCATTGAGTACACCGTGCTCTATATTCTCGGGGAAAAACCTGGCAGGCATGCCAAGCTCAATTCTGTCTAATTGTCCTTCTTCGATATATGCAACAATATCCCTGTCTGTTTCATCAACAACTGTGGCAATTTTGAGTCCACTCGGTAACCAGTCACCGACCTGAATATCAGGAGCAATATCGACAATCTTACCAGAAATTGGTGCTCGAATAAGCAGTTGTTCATTTTTTTGCAAGAGGCCCCGCAAAATTTCATTTTGCGTGACCAGTTCCGAGTTGACTACCCTGGACTGTGAGCGCAGGTTATTGTTAAACCCCTGGGAAGCCTGGGTCCAGCGTAATTCAGTGTAACGGGCAGTTGCCTGATTAATATCACGCTCCAGTTGCGGTGAATTGATTTCAAACAGGACCTGCCCTTCATTAATTTCATCCGCCAGGGCAACATCAGGCATACTGATCAACTGACCCGCTTCAGGTACATAAAGATCCGCAATCTGCCCACGTAAAACCGCAGCTACAGGAACATTGGTTTGCCAGGGTATAAAAATCAGCCCGAGAATAATGAGCACAATAGCACTGGTCCTCAGCGCGTGTTTATTCCACTTGATCTTGTCACGCATTTCCCACCAGACCTTGACCTCCTTTAGCACCGGCAATACCAGAAACTGGATCAGTGTTGCCACAAACAGCGCCATGCCAAGCGCCTTAAAGAAAAAAGTATATACAATAAAAGTGATTCCCAGAAACAAAAAGAATCGGTAAATCCAAACGGAGACCGCATAAATTACGAAAACCGGGCGAAAATGTTCCGGGGGTTCAATACCGATCCCGAACAGGCGTTCGCGGATCCACCATTTGGCCATATTGAAGGACCGGGATTCCAGATTGGGGACTCTGAGTAAGTCTGACAGCAGGTAGTACCCGTCAAAGCGCATCAGCGGATTGAAGTTGACAAAAACAGACATAATCCAGGTAGTCGTCGACAGAAGGAAAAATGCACTTCTCATACTGCCGTCAGGAGTAACGCTCCAGAGAAAAAGTGACAGGGAAGCTATAACCAGCTCGACAGAAACACCGGCAACACCAATCTGCATGCGTTTTTTATTGGAAGCGATTTTCCATGAATCAGTAGTATCGGTATATAAAACCGGCCAACCCATGATCAGTGCCACACCAATTGTTGGCACCCTGCAGCCATGTGCCTTGGCCACATAGGCATGCCCCAGTTCATGAAATATCTTGATAAACGTCAGCGCCAGAATATAGATGACAATTCCTGACCAGCTGAAAAAATACTGAAAAGTGCTGAAGAATTCATCAACCTGACGGGAAAAAAGATAAATGCCCAGAAAGGTAATCAGGACAAACAGGTAGATCGTAACCTTATTACCCAGCCACCTGATACTGGGCAGCGTATTATCCAGAAATTTGTCCGGATTCCAGAGCGGAAACCGGAAAAACAGAGGCTTGCGTATATAGGTAGCAAACCAGTCCTGCTGTTTGCTTTTCTCATACTGGGTTTCGTAATAACTTAACTGTGCTGCATCCGCTTTCACCAGATTATTCATGCGCAGAAAGTTTTCCAGTTCTTCGAGCTCTTCCTTGTCTATCTCGCCGTGATACAGTAAATCGTTAAGCTGCTGTAATTTTCTGGATTCTTTCTGACCAAACAGGGCCAGTAACTGCACATCCCTGTCATTCATACGAAAGTATTTATTGGCTATCGGGTCATGCAGGTGCCATAGCGGAGAACCGTCTATATCGTATTCGGCTTCATACAGCTCCAGCTCCTGGCGGATTTCAGGTAACTGCAGCTTACCCTTGGCAGCTGTTTCAATTTTTAGATTCCGATCCATTGCCTGAGTACTGATAGCGGCCTCCTGAACAGAAAATAAAACAGGGTGACATCGTCACCATAGATTTTGGCTGTTCCACGCCAGCCGATCCGCAGTTCATCATTGTCGATAAATTCAGCACGCCCCCGGTATCCCAGAACTCCTTCTGGTGAAACTTCAGCCTGATAATTGACAAAGCGCACATTGGCCCGATGCGCCCGTTCCGGGTAAACATTTAAGAACAGGGTCACGCGGGCATTGTATGGCAAAGGTATGGCATCACCGACGGCAAGCCAGAATTCCATCTCGACATTCCCGGGCTCAGCCAGGGAAAACAGCCGTTCCCCGACCTGTACCGGCATGCCCTCCAGTTCTGTGACTCTTGGAATCACGACAATTCCCTGTTTCTGGGCATAAATGTTCGAGCGTGCCAGTAGGGTTTCCGTATAATCCAGCTGTGTTTCCCGCTGATCAATTACAGCCTGCAGTACCGGAAGTTCAGAGGCAATATCGCGGTCACGAACGGCTGCCTGATTGGCACTTTGATATTCTGCTCTGGCTATCGCCAGTTCCTGCTCTGCCAGGTCTTTTTGTGACTGCAGATTGGTATCATCGAATGACAGGATCAAATCGCCAGGCAAAACTCCCTGGTTAGGCTCTACAAAAACTTCTCCGATGATTCCTTCAATCGGAGAACGCACAATAGTTGCATTGCTCGGCACAACCTCCGCACGGGCATTCACCGATAAAGGTACCGGAATCCAGGCAGCAATAAACAAAGCTGCCAGTACGATCCAGACCACCCGTTTGTTGCTAAAAAGTTTACCGACCTGACCGGTTCTGCTCTTTTTTGAATTCAGCATCGCACCGATTGCATGGGCAACGGCACCTGACCAGTAATTCAGGATTGAAAGGTCTTCTTCCTGCCAGGCTTCATTTCGACCCAGTAACAGTCCGCCAATTGTTCTATTCTGAAAAATTAAAGGTACCCAGACCAGCTCGGCGGGAAAAAACTCCCGCCATTTGATTTGCTGGTCGTTGGAGAACTCCTGCTTGTCCAGAACGCTCGCCTTGGCAAGATTATCAGCGCTAAGTTTTTTGCAAAATTCCTCTACCCAGGAAGTAAATGGTGTGTTCTTGACCGGTTCAGGCAAACCGGATACAGCCTGAATATTTCCACCACCTGAATTTTTACTGATCCACAGAACTGAGATCTGATACCTGGCGATACGGGTGGACTGATTAACAACAGAATGACCAAGCTGCACCATGCTTTTGCACTGGCGTAACTTTTGTTGAAGCAATAATAAATCAGTTGCATCAGCCATGGTCAGGACACCGAATAAAAACTTATTATTCTGTTAAACATTTATTCTGGAAAGAATACAACGCCGCTCATTCCCGGCATGAGATTTGTTGGCGGGTCAACCAGTGTGCCTATCACTCGTATTGTCTGACTAACAGGATCAATTACATTCACTACCCGATCAATGACTGCTTCTACAGTCTGGTCAGTTTCATCAATCAGAAACTCGAAGCGCTGGCCGGCCTGATATCGGTTCAGATTTAGCGAAGGTAAAACCATTTCGATTTCCAGGTTTCTGGTATCTGTCAATTCCAGCAGCATTTCGCCACGACTGACAAACTGAAAAGCTTCAACAAATTTTTCAGTTACAGTGCCACTAAAAGGAGCGCGAATGACACATTCAGAAACAATAGAAGATGTCCTGTCCACTTCGGCTCTTGCCACGTCCAGTTCGGAACGACTGAGTGCCAGTTCCAGTTCACTCATGTTATTTAATTCACGCAAGCGCTCATTAATCTGTACGCGTCTGCTGGCTGCTTCTTCCTGAGCAACTTCAATGGTGTTATTGGCTCGCTCAACCGCACAGTTGAACTCAGCGATGATATCCCCTTCTTCAACCCGGTTTCCTGCGCGAACCGGAAAGCGAATCAGTTTGCCGTCAAGCCCGGCAGAAATCTGGGTAAAATTAATCGGCCGGAGCTGCCCGCGAAAACTTTCGCCCTGCGAGTTTCTGGCAGGAGTCGCTGAATTGATCGCTGACATGATTTCATCAACGCTTTGTCCGTTCTGCCCACTTTGTGGGAAGACAAAATGTACAGGAGCTGAAACCAGCAGAACCCAGACTGATACGAAAAATACATACAGCTTTCCGGGCGTCTTTCTCGTACACATCGCAATACCCTCGGTATCTCTGTAATACCAGCATTTTAACACTGGCCTATTGGATTGTAACCAGCACCGGAACAGGTGGGAAATGCTTAATCTTACTGGTTGCCCGGCTCGAATGCTTCGATGAATTCCTGCCGGTCCGGAGCAGGGAAAAACCCTTCAAGGAATTCGTTAATATCCGGTGCCGGAGGCAGGAATGCTTCCATAAATTCCGAGCGGTCCGGCCCCAATCCAGGCAAGACCTGTAACCTGGAATCCAGACGGTTTTGTGATAACCCCACAATTCTGAAACTTACCTGATCTTCTTCATCCTGTTCATTCACCAGTCTATAGGTAAACAGCTCATTCAGCTCATCATAATTGAACTCATTACGGGGAGGCGGTGTATACGTGAATGAACCATCACTGTTTACCTGCAGAATGCCTCCTGCCTGAGTGGTAATACTCTGTGCAAGTGGCAGCATTCCATCATTTCTGTCCAGTAAAGCAGCGACCTGGATTTCAGACTGACTGATATCGTTGGCTAACAGGTTTCCTGAAATCGAGCTGTCATTGATATATACGTTTTCAACATCCTCGATTGCGTTGAGCGCCATAAAAGGCTGCATTTCGCTGAGGAAATTTTCCTCGATGGACATGGCCAGGTTGTCCACCGGCAGGCGCAAAAAATTACCGGGAATCGGGTTGACCCCGAGACTGGTCAGGTAAGCGCCATAGGCAGTTTGAGCCGCTGCGTAAGCTTCCCGCTCACCCATGGCAGAACTGAAGGCTCTGAGTTTGCTCTGAATGGTGGCAATACTGGTGCCGACTGCATTGGCTTCCTGGATATTGGTCAGTTCAAACAGCTGTGAATCAATTTCATTGAGTAATGTCGCACGGTCAAACTGCAACAGGGAGTTCTGGTAATCCTGCCAGGTAATATTCACACCGGCGACTACTGCCATATTCATGGCCAGTTTACGGGTCAGAATCAGCTGCTCACTGGTATTGCGGACCTTACGAATGGTTTCCAGATTGACCAGGTTCATCAGGTCTCCGGTAATATTGGCAGAGGCCTGTCCCCAGGTATTGTTCAGCAGGAAGCGGTTACTGGAGTAATTTTCCCCGTAGGAAAATTCCAGCCCTGGAAACAGCTGCAACATGGTCTTGCGGGTTTCCTCCTGTTCGATCCGTGCGTTATAGACCTCAGTAATGTAGTCAGCTGAATTGGTAAGCGCATGCATTTCCATTTCCTGCATGACTTCCGGGTCATCGGAAATCCGAAACAGTTTGCTGTAGTTTTCCGGTACTTCCAGTCGAATGGTATTGAGGTTTTCCACATTAATCAGTTCAGCCAGTCGGGTCTTGGAAGTATTGATTGATTGCCGCACCTGATCGAGCACCTGCAGGGTTTCAACAATGGTGCGCATCTCGGTCAGCACAGAAATCGGATCCTGCAAACCCTCACGCCTGTTTACCTGTAAATCTTCCAGGATATTTTCAGCTTCCTCATACAGGTCCTCAAGCTGCTCCTCCATTGCCTCCATGGCTACGGCATACCAGTAGGCGCTGCGTACTTCCTGTAACAGGGTCAGCATGACTTTTTCTCTGGCTTTCTGGGCAATCAGGTAATTATCTGCACCCTGTTTGGCAGTCAGGTAACTGACGCCGAAATCAAGCAGGTTCCAGGAAAAGCTGACATCTCCGCTGAATTGTTCACGTTCCTGTGAGGAAGAAGATTCAAGCGATTCATCACCAGTCAGTATCGAGTTGCTGAATGAAGCCAGTTGGTTGGAACGATTGGTATAACCGGCATTGGCGGCAAGTTCCGGCAGCAGATCAGTCTGGTTCAGGTTAAAAGTATCATTGGCCAGAGTCGCTTCCAGCAGGGCAACCCGGTTTTCCAGGTTGTACTTGAGTGCCATGGCGAATGCCTGCTCCAGTGTCAGAAAATTTTCTGCCGGCAGTTCTTCCTGGGCATTGAAAATCAGCTCCCGGTCGGCCCGGGCGATCTGGGCAAGTTCAGTCTGTGTGTATGGATCGGGGACGACTGTACATGAAGCGAGAATAGGGGCAACGGTCAGAATTCTGAAATGTTTAGTAAGACCATTTTTGAACAAGCAATCAGCCTCGACTAAATATTTTTTCCAGCAGTGTCTTCAGTTCCATTTTTTCCTGTTGATAACCAAATTCCCCTGCTCGAAGTACTTGATTATTAAGGTTTTCTTTCGCAAAGTCTCTAAGCTCATCATCCATCTCTGCATCTGATTCTGCCAGTGCAGCGAGCAAATCCTGCAGCTCTGCGTCACCCTGCGCTACCAATTCTAACGATTCCCATTCAGAAGTCAACGCAAGGTCTTGATCGGACTCAATATTATCTTCACCTTCCGCAGCAGCTTCCGTGTCCTCCATCACAGTTTCATCGCCTTCTGCGGCAGCATCAGTCTCGCCTTCAAGCTCGATTTCAGCAGCATCCACCATTACCCGGAAACGGGTAACAACGGAATTACCTTCGGAATCTTCGGCTTCAACGATAACTTCAAGCTCATTGATGCCCAGGGCTCTGGCCATTTCTCCATCAATGAAAAACTCGCGGTTATCCTGGTCAAAGACAATATATCCGGGCAGCGGACTGCCATCAGCCAGCCTGGCATTAATTGTCAGGGTCTCCAATGGATTGGTATGCTGGAAATTATCCGCGATAGAAACCACAATCATCTGCTGATCAATTTCAACCCTTTGATCCAGCGGTCTGCTGACCAGAGTCAGACGACTGGCTTCAGCAGTGTCTGCAGGGCCCGTATCTGTCGTCTGAATACCAGTTCCTGTTGCCGCAGCAGTATTGGCATCTACCACGGAAAATCTGGAAGTGGCAGCATTGCCCTGGGAATCTTCAGCCGTGACGACGACAACCACTTCACCCTCAACACCGGCTGCGGCGGCAGCCTCAGAATCCAGCGTGAATTCCTGGCTGTTCGAATCGTATTGAATGTAGTCCGGTAATTCGCTGCCGTCTTCCAGGCGCGCCGTGATATTCAGTACTTCGGCCGGGTCAGAATGCAGGAAGGCATCGGAAACCTGATATGTCGTTCTGCCACCAGCAAGCACCTGGTCCTGTAAATCCCCCACCATAGAAATAATGCCACCATCACTCAGGGTGTTAAGTGCTTCTGTATTGGCTCCAGTAGCAGCGGGTGCAAACACATTAAAGCGGGCATCAGTGGCATTACCCTGTGAATCTTCCGCTCGTACCACAATGGTTTCCTGGGTAATGCCCTGGGCATTGGCCATGTCGGCATTAAGAATAAACTGCTGACTGGATTCATCGTACTGGATGTATTCCGGCAAGGGGCTGCCGTCTTCCAGTGTTGCAGTAATTCTCAAGGATTCAGTCGGATCAGTATGCTGGAAAGCATTCTGAATAGAGACGGTTAATTCCCCGGTCTCAATAACCTGATCCTGCAGATTGCCGGTCAGTAAAATCTGATTGGACTGCTGCAGATCCGCAATATCCGGAATCTGTGGTGTCTGCACCTGAGGCTGCTGCGGCTGATTGGTACCGGTTACCACTGCAACCTGAATATTGTCTGAAATTGACTCCGGTGCTCCTACCGAAGGTGCAAAATCCGGGTTGGTATCAACATTAACATTTGGCGCCTGTGCACCACCGCCTTGCTGATTGCCCGGCGGACGTCCGGTATTGCTCTGGTCATTGACTATATTGTTGGCAACCACAAAGCTCAAACTGGACTGGCTGATATCGCCGTCAGCATCCCTGACCTGAACTGTAAAAGTGTCAGTCAGACCGGCTGAAGGCACTGCACCCTGAACCGGGGGACGATAAGTGAATGTCCCATCGGCATTAAGTGTCAGGCGACCACCACTGGTCGTCGTAAATGTAGAACCAATTGTGACCTGCTGACCGCCGTAAACCACGCTGGCAACAGATGCCGGACCATCGCGGACGATATCGTTGGCAAAAATATTGCCAGTTCTGATACTACCGCCCTCTCTGGCTGTGACCGAATCATTATTGGCGATAATCTGCGTATCGGTATTGTTCACCGTTAATGTCAGGGTAGACTGCACGGCATCACCGTCAGCATCGGTGACTGTGTAGGTAAAGACTTCTGTCAGTCCGGCAGTCGGGACTGTGCCAAGTGCCGGCGGTGTGTAGGAATAGGAGCCATTACTGTTAATGATCAGGATACCGCCGGCATCGGTAGTGAAAGCCGAGCCGATGGTAATAGTATGACCATCATCATCCACTGCGGCTGTTACAGGTCCGACACCATCCGGGAATACATCATTCGTGCGGACATTGCCGGTAACGGCAGCGCCACCTTCAGCAACGGTTCGTGTATCCGGAGTCGCTGTCGGTGTCAGATCATTGTCTGTCACCAGAATATTCAGAACTGCCTGATTGGTATCACCGTCGGCATCCCTGACTGTGTAAGTAAAGGATTCACTCAGTCCGGCAGTTGGCACCGAACCCTGAGGCGGCGGTGTATAGGTATAGCTACCATTGGCATTAATCGTGAGTTTACCGCCATTGGCAGTAGTAAATTGTGTACCGAGCGGAATATTGCCGCCACCGGCATTGCTGACGGAAACCACACTGCCGCCACCATCAGGAATATTGTCGTTTGTCAGAACATTGCCGCTGACAGCTGGGCCAGCCTCTTTGGCTGTATTAGTATCGCCCTGTGGACTGACCGGCAAATCATTATTTGCCACGGTAAATGTCAGACTGGATGAAGCGGTATCACCATCTGCATCAGCTAGCGTAATGGTAAATATTTCTGTGAGTCCGCTAACACCAACAGCACCCTGAGCCGGAGGTGTATAGCTATAAGTACCATTACTGTTAATTGTGAGAGTTCCACCGTTATCCGTAGTGAATGGAGAACCAACTGGGACAATGTCGCCGTCATCATCAGTGACAGAAATAACACTTCCCGGTCCGTCTCCTATCAGGTCATTGGCAAAAATATTACCCGTGGATACTGTGCCACCTTCTGTGGCAGAAGCTGAATCATTACTCACGATTGGAGCAAGGTCATTGTCCAGAACCACTATCGTTAATGTCGCCTGGTCAGTGTCGCCATCTACATCACTAACTGTATAGGTAAACACTTCAGTCAGACCGCCTGGTGGCACACTACCCTGGGGCGGTGGTGTATATGAGTAGCTGCCATCACTGTTAAGTATCAGGCTGCCGCCGGCATCCGTGGTAAAGGCAGTACCAATCGTGATCGTATCTCCGTCATCATCGACTGCAGTATTTATTGTTGCAGGCGCATCTTGTGCTGTGTCATTGCTTATGACATTGCCTGTCACTGCAGCTCCAGCTTCTGCGGCGTTGGCTGAATCAGCAACTGCACTGACTGGTTGATCATTATTATTTACAAATATGTTTAATGTGGACTGAGCCGTATCTCCATCACCATCTGCGACTGTATAAGTGAAGACTTCCGTCAATCCACCAGGCGGAACATCACCCTGGACCGGTGGCGTATAACTATACGAACCATCACTATTTATGGTTAAGGTACCACCCGCATCAGTAGTAAAAGCAGCACCAATGGTAATCGTATCGCCATCATCATCTGTAACGTTAGTAACAGTGGCAACTCCTTCATAGGTATCATTGCCTAAAACATTTCCTGTGACATTACCACCAGCTTCTGTTGCGCTATTTGAATCAGCAATAGGGACTGGGGCTTCATCAACATTGGTCACCGTAATTGTCAGGTCCTGAGAATCAGTTGCTCCCTCGCTGTCTGTTGTCGTTACTGTTACCTGATAAATACCATCGGCATTTGCATCATGCGGTTCTTCAAAATCAGGCGCCGTGTTAAAGCTCAGGTTGCCGCTTGCATCAATACTGAACAGGCTGGCATCAACACCACTCAGTAAATAGGATTGACTGTCGCTAGCGTCTACATCACTGACATTCACAGTAGTTACTGCAGTTGTATTTTCAGGAACATTGATACTTGCAGTTGCGCCACTCCCGTCACTCGTGATCACCGGGGCATCATTGGTCCCCGTAACTGTGACGGAGACTGTTTGTGTTTCAGTCGCGCCGTCCTGGTTGGTGATGGTAAAGGTATAGGTATCGGTTAAGGTCTCACCGGCATCCAGGGCCTGGATGGCTGGCAGTGAATTATTTAAATCGTAATCCCAGTTACCGGAAGCGTCGATACTGAAATCACCAAAGCCATTATCGCCAACCTGGTTAGTGACAACGGTGTAAGCCAGCGGATTATCTGTGGTATCGATATCTGCGGCAGTTAATGTTCCTGTCGCGGTTAATAAACCATCCTCAGTGACGTTGCCAGTCGTAGTGCCACCAACCGTCATGGCATCATCAGCACCGGTAATCGTGATAGTGACGGTTTGTGTTTCAGTGGCACCGTCCTGATTGGTGACGGTAAAGGTATAGGT
>DHZH01000001.1:0-251 GCA_002414385.1 Gammaproteobacteria bacterium UBA5109 | reverse complement strand
GTGGTATCTATATCAGCAGAAGTCAGGGTTCCGGACGCCGTTAATGTTCCGTCTTCACTGACATTTCCAGTTGTGGTGCCGCCAGTGGTAATCGCATCATCGGCACCGGTAATAGTGATGGTGACGGTTTGTGTTTCAGTCGCACCATCCTGGTTGGTGACGGTAAAGGTATAGGTATCCGTTAAGGTCTCACCGGCATCCAGTGCCTGAATGGCTGGCAGTGAATTATTTAAATCGTAATCCCAGTTACC
>DHZH01000005.1 GCA_002414385.1 Gammaproteobacteria bacterium UBA5109 | reverse complement strand
TCCGTGAAATCGGGGTAAAACCCCCTTGGTAAAGAGTACGAAGAGGCTTTTGATCGTGAATGTTTGAGAATGTTTGATTCCCCTTATGACCATACAAATGAATTAATTGAAACAGTGTCAAATTCCTGCGAATTATATTTACTTTCAGACCATTGTGAAAAATGGGCTGATTATATTCAGGGAAAGCATAGTTTTTTCAAATATTTCAATGGAGCCTTATGGTCATTTGAGGTTGGGGAAACAAAAAAATGCGACGTTCCATTTAAAGCTCTCTGTGAAAGGTATGGTTTAATCCCAGAAGAATGCTTGTTTATAGATGACAACAAAATCAATATATTTATAGCTTCTGAGGTTGGATTTAATACTGTGTTATTTTCAGGTGAGGATTCTATTAAAGAGATATATGAAAATCTTGGTTTGTCGGGATGATTATTTAGCCGTTATCCAATATCTAGTTAGGAGTTATATATCCAGTAAGTCTTCTTAACGGAAAAAATGACTAATTCTTAAGTGAAAATATGTCGCTCCTATCTTAACAATGGAAATTAGAGAATATTTAAAAGCAGATCGTGAACAGTTAATTTCACTTTGGGAAACTGTTTTTCCAGGAAGAGCGCCTCACAATGAGCCTTCTTCAGTAAAAGACTCTAAATTATTGGTCGATAATCTTGTTTTTGTAGCTGATATTGGAAATAAAATAATTGGTGCCTGTATCGCAGGATATGATGGCCATCGAGGATGGCTGTATGCACTTTGTGTAGATGATAAATACCGTCGGAATTGGTTCAGAATTAGTTAGATATGCAATAAACAAACTTAAAGAGGCTGGTTGTGTCAAAGTTAATCTTCAAGTTCGTTCCACCAATACAGAAGTTACTGATTTCTATAAGTCACTGGGTTTTGCAATTGAAGACCGAGTAAGTATGGCTTGTTTCATAAATTAAAATAACCTCAAACACTTATTTTAAAATAGAAATATCCAGCAACTGTAATCATCGGAACTCTCATTTCTTGTGCCCATTCGTCATTTATTAATTCTTGTTCTTGACATCTGCAGAATAAATTAATTTAAATAATTCAAAGCTAAAGCAAAACATACTGTTTCTCTTGCAATTTTAAAATTTTAGTTTAATTATAGTTACGCAAGAACTTTGAAAGAAATTAGCTCCTCTTGAGTAAATGCATAAATACAGCTTAAATGAAAAAGATGAAATATATTTAATTATCAAGCGCATATAACAATTTTGAGCCGTGTTATCAAGCTGCTGGTAAAGCTAAACACTTTCACAAATTTCAGGGACTGAGCCGTGAAAAAAGATAAAAAAAACAGTTATTCAGATTATAAAAACAGATCGTATTCAGGCTCTGATGCGTCAATTTTTTCAAACCAGCGATTCGAAGATTTAATAAACTCTACCGATGACTGGTTCTGGGAAATAGACAAGCATGGGCGTTATACTTTTGCCAGTCACCAGGTATTTCATATTCTGGGTTACAAGCCTGAAGAAGTGCTTGGATTGACACCTTTCGATTTAATGCCGCGCTCTCAAGCTCAGCGATTAAAAAAAACCTTTGAGCCCATTTTCTCTGTACAGCAACCTTTCCGTTTATTACAAAACTATAATTTACATAAAGATGGGCACATGGTCTGTCTTGAAACAAGTGGCAATCCATTTTATGACCATGATAAAAAGTTCATGGGCTATCGTGGTATTGACCGGGATATTACAGCGAGGAAAAAAATTGAAAAGGCCAACGAAGATTTATTGCTGGCCCTTGACCAAATGGCCGAAGCGGCATTAGTGGTCGCAACCGATTTAAAAATTATCTATGTCAATAAGGCATTTTATGAACTTCTAGGTTATACCCCTGAGCAAATAATTGGAGAACCACTAAGTCTGCTCAATCCCCCTGAAGAAATTGACGACAAAAAAGTCGAATTTACAACCTCAGTGCTCAATGAAGATGGCTCATGGGAAGGGGAGGTTTATAGAAGGAAAGCAACCGGCGAATTAATCTGTGTCTATTTAAAAGCTACAGCAACTCGTGATGAAGACGGAAATTTGACTGGTTATATAGGCACATATTTTGATTTAAGCGACATCATTCAGGCAAATAAAAACCTGGAGAACACCCTTAATCAAACTGTGCATGCAATTTCTTCGACTCTTGCGAAAAGAGATCCATACACTTTTGGTCACCAGAATCATGTTGCGGTAATCGCCATGGGAATAGCCAAAAAACTCAACAAGAGTGAAGATTTTATAAAAGGCCTGTTACTGGGCGCAACCATTCACGACATCGGAAAGGTTAATATCCCTACTGAGATACTCAATAAATCCGGCGTGTTAAATGAGTATGAATTCGGCTTGATTAAAGACCATGTGATTTCAGGGTTCGACATAGTCAATGATCTGTCATTTCCCTGGCCCATAGCAGAAATGGTCCTGCAACATCATGAACGCTATAATGGCAGCGGCTATCCACACGGCAGGATGAATGGTGAAATTATATTGGAAGCTAAAATTATAGGAATCGCTGATACCGTTCAGGCAATGGCTTCACACAGACCCTATCGGCCGGCACTTGATCCTCAGCTGGCAATAGATGAAATCAAGAAGAACAGGGAGGTGCTATATGACCCGGAAGTCTCTGATGCTTTTCTTGACCTGGTAGACAGTGATAGTGGCCATCAACTATTGACGGCGTATACATCATCTGCCTAGTTTCACTCCTTATTTGACAATAAAACTACCTTCATGATGCTTGTAAGTTAAACTACTGTGTGTCAATTTATGAGCTGATCTTTATCATTTCTTAGTCATCGGTTTATAAAATCATAACTGCTGACCTGTAAACCGACTTGCAGTTACCAAAATTGCCAAATTACATCATTAACAAGAACAATAACGGATTACCGCATTTAGGGCATGTGATTCATGACATCAGTGTTGATTGTGGCCACTGGCCCAAAAAGAAAAACCGGGTAAAGCTGGGTTGGCAGACTAATGGATTTTCAGCCCTGGAAGAAGCAGAGGCGCTCGGATTTAAGCCTGTTGATGGTTGTTATTACTGCTGTCAGGAATGCCATAGACACAATAAAGTATAACTGGGCAATCCTCACAATAATCATCCTAAAACCGAAGTATATAAATCACATCCTGAAATTTTTAATCTTATTCATTTCCAGGTAAAAAGCTTATACTTGAAGCAAAAGTCGTTGATGAGTGTATTGAGCTATTCAGAAATAAATCATTTGCATCGAGCAATCTGTCGATGCTGGTGACTAGAAAAATATCCAGTAAGCGTTTTGCTGGCATAGATATAAATTATCAAAACTGAAAAAAAATTTAGAGTTTTTAAGTAACACCAGGTACTGAAGAGATTTTCCAAATGTTGTGAAAAGTACCGGGCTTGCAGTTTGAGCCCGGTACTTTGCAGTTCTTGACGGCTTTCTGATTATACGCTAACTGGCGAGATGAGGAACCCGCTTGCTTTTTTCAGCGATCAGCAGTTTACCGAGTTAAGGCATTAGTCGACTACTATCGCCTTTCCGGAGGTGGTGTGGCAAGTGCAGAGCCATCACGGCCAGAACCATCTAGTGCACCAGGCTGTAGAAGGCCGTCATACTGGTCTCTGTTATTGTCCGTACATGCATATTCCATAATTTCCCAGTCATCGGGGGCTTTGGCAATCATAAAGCCGGTAGTCCACTCCTCAGTATAAAACTTAGGATCATCAATTGTTGCCTGGTACCAGATTTCATTGGCACTAACACGTGTCCAGCGCTCAATCACATGCAGTTCATCACTATGTCGATTACCATGGTCGTCCAGCCAAGTCCTGTCTGTAAAATTAATGGAATCGATCACCAGAGTATCGCCTTCCCACCTGCCAATTGAGTCTCCCATTAATGAAGGTGACCAGGTATCACGGTGTCCTCTTCCATCGGTATAAATAACACGGGTGTTATGCATATATTCGTAGTGAAAAATAACTTTGTCTTCCATTACCATGATTTGAAACGGGTACGGCGAATTATTAACTCGTGGAACACCAGGAAAGATACATCTGGAGGTGTTATCAATTAAGTTGGCAACTTCGTTGAAGGCAGTAAGGCCTTCTGGGGTGAAGGGCAGGGGTTCAACAGGTGCAGCAATGTTCATGTGAATTGCCTTGTTCCAGACACCATTCAGGTCTGCTCGTCCCCAGTTATCTCTTGGCGGAGTAGTGCCATCCGCTTGAGGTTGTTCAGCCAGTACAGGGAATCCTTGTGAAAAAGCATTTATAGACCCCCCAAAACTTATTGAAGTAAGGCAAATTAAAGCTGCAGTTTTTAACGTTTTCATGAAAATTCTCCGGATTTATATAATTTAGTTTCTGGAGGGGGCTGTAGGCCCATCATCATTGGGTCGGCCAAATATGGTTTCTCCCTGATATTCCCAACCACGACCATTACAGATGTTCTGGCCATTAAAAGCACGGTAGCCATAGATGGTCAGCTCTTCTCCGACTTCCAGGGTGCTTTCGGTAAATCCGTTTCTAACCAGTGCGTTAGGGGCGCCGCCTTCACAGCGCCAGGCGCTGATGGACCCATCTTCATTGGGCACATCCAGCATAATCCAGATATGCGGATTACGCCATTCAATACTGGTAATAGTGCCAATCAGAGTAATTGGGGCATCGGAATCAAATTGAGAATAAAAAGAATGGTGGGCAAAAGACTGGAGAGCAGGGGTCAGACAGATAATTGCTGTGAGTAAAGCGGATCGTATTTTCATTTTATTCACCTTTAATTTAAGTAATGTAGTTTCTGTATATAAAAATAATTATTGTGTCTGTTGGGGCGCGTGATGAGCTTCGTTGGTCATTTTGTACATGGTTCGGTCTTTCCTGATGTAGTGGTGATAAAGTGCTGCAGAAATATGACCAACGATAAGTATCCAGATTACCCATCTGCCAAATACTTCCTTGTGAATAAAATCCATGGGTACTTCAAATTCCTGGAACGTCATGCCAAGGCCATTCACGACGAGAGGCTCGAACAATGGTGTATCAGCAAATTTTGGAATATCAAACAGAAAGAAAAACTCGGTATCCACGGAAGTGCCTATGTAGCCAAGAATTGGCTGAATGATCATGAACAGGTACAAGGCATAGTGACCGGCTCGTGCCGCAAAATGTTCCAGTCTGGTCCCTGGTTCTTCATTGGGAGGTTTATTCATCAATCGCCATATTATTCGGAGCAGTACCAGAACAAAGATTGAAACACCAATCG
Organism: Gammaproteobacteria bacterium UBA5109; assembly: GCA_002414385.1. Classification (GTDB taxonomy): domain Bacteria; phylum Pseudomonadota; class Gammaproteobacteria; order Pseudomonadales; family Pseudohongiellaceae; genus UBA5109. The sequence continues at coordinate 248,774 of DHZH01000005.1, read as the reverse complement.
ATAAATGAATTTGAAGGGAAATCCAATAGGCTGGGTCACGTGGTTCTCCTGGTGGAGGCAAGCCTGGTGTAAACCAGATTTCATAGTAAATACTGATATAAGAAGCCAAAAAGAGTCCCGCAGTAAGCCAATGAATCCATTTAGCTACCGTACCGTAATTTTGAGGAGTGTTTCTCAGGCTCATAATTATTTAGGTGGCAGTAATGCCCCTTTATGTTTCGATCTTCTTATGATTTTAGTATTTTGATAATTTATCGTACAGTTGTACAATAATCAATATGCTAACGACATTTTAAATGCCGGTATTATCAAAAGGGGGTTAATGCCTTCTATAAAATGGATACCTCAAACTAAAAACAGCTCCCAAATATGAACAAACCTGAAAAATATACAGCGGATAAAGGTGAAATTCTTAAACAGATAAAAACTCTGGCAGAGAAGGGTATGACGGTAGCAGAGGCCTGTGAAAAAAAAGGGCTGACACAACCAACCTACTACCGCTGGCGCCGTGAGTTAAATATTGAAAACAACGATGAAGCTCGGCCTGCCTCAAAAGCAGCGGAAGATATTATGGATGCAGCTATGGAGCTGTTTGCTGAAAATGGTTTGAACACTTCTTTAAGAGAAATTAGTCGAAAAGCAGAGGTCAGTGTCGGGACAATAAACTACCACTTTAAATCAACAAATGACCTTTTCTATCATATTGCGGAAAGAGGGGTAATCAGTTTCCGGGGTGAACGTTACAGATTACTGAAATCAGCAACAAACAGGGTGGCAAAACCAAAGCTGGTGGACATCATCAACGCCTTTTATATGCCTGCACTTGAAGGTCTTCTAAGTAAAGACAAGAAGATAATAATTTTCAACAAATTCCTCCGTCGCCTGATACAAAACACTGACTATCAGATCCAGGCGATAGTACATCGCTGTTTCCAGGAATCTCATAATGAGTTTCTTGATGCATTCAGCAAGGCGTTACCAAAACTTTCTGAAACTGAATTGTACTGGCGGTATATTGCGTTTACCGGAGTTTATTTCTCAATTACCCAAAATCCGGTTAGGGTAGATATGATTACTAATGGAAAACTAAAACTAAAAACTGCAGAAAAAGCAATGCAAGAGTTAATGCCAATACTAATCGCTATAATGAAAGCATGAGTATTTAAATATATATAAGCTTTTAAAGATAATTCTGAAGTGTGGGAGAACCATGCAATTTACAAGGCTTTTAGAAATATAAAGTTAACTTATGAGATTCATTCTTACAGTGGCAATATGTTTGACAATTTCAATGGCAGCAAATGCTCAGCAATCAATGACTGTCGGAGAACAAAGAGTTATTGATTACCAGCGTATTCACCTGAACGTTGAAAGTCTGGATGCTTCTATTTCTGCTTTTCAGGATGTGCTGGGCATGGAGCTGCTCAGATATCGTCCGCTCATGAATGGAGAATTCCTGGGGACCGATCCCGGCTCGATGTTACGGACAGCCGGATTGCGAGTAACCGGCAGCGATTTTGAAATAGAGCTCATTGAATGGACGGGCTCAACTCACAATAAGGAATTTCGTGATTTCCAGGACCCGGGGATGCTTCTGTTTGCCTTTGAGGTCAATGACTTTGACGCCAGGTTTGATGGTTTACGGAACCTGGGCTGGGAAGTTATTTCTGCAGAAGGACGGGCTTACCGGAATGAAGGTCAACGCGCTGTGGTATTGCGCGATTCCAACAGTTTTTTTGTTGAATTAACTGAAAGTGACAATGCTGATAGCAGTCAGGGACGAAGCATCACACAGGCATCTTTCTGGATGACAGTAGAAGATCTAAGGGAAACAGCAAACTTCTATAGTCGTGTGTTTAATTTTGAACTACCACTGGACGTTGCCTACCGCCCCCTGAGTGAAAAACAGCGTAATCTGTTTGATGCTTCGGAAACTGTGCAATATCGTTCAGCACGAGGTGTATTCCCCGGGCTGGGATTTCCGGCGATAAACTTTCAGGAGTTTCAGGGGCCGGAAAAGAGGGCGCCTTTGCGTCATCGGGTACAGGATTATGGCGGGCCGACTATTCCTATTGTTGTGCGTGAAAATGATTTGCAGCAGATTCTGGAAGATATGCGTGACAATGGAGCTATTATTGGGCAGGAACAACGTCCAGCCGTTTTGCCCGAGGAAGTGGATGGTACCTGGTGGGTAAGAGACCCCAATGGCATTTTGTATCAGGTCGAAGCACCACAATAAAATGAAAACGATAAGCAGTTATTTCTAATTAAGATCAAAGGAAAATCTCATGAAGCGATTAACTACAATAACATTTCTGGCATGTGGCCTAATGATTGGTGCTGTAAATGCCCAGACCGATCGGCAACTACCGCCAGATATTGATCCCGAGTCACTGTCCCGCCTGCCTTTTATTATGAAAGATTCGCTGGATGAAGAAGGACAACGCATCTTCGAAGCAATCAATGGTGAAGATACCAATGTACCCAGAATGGGGCCACCAAGTAATTCCTTATACAGTATCAAAGCGGCAGAACCGTATGATGCGATGAATCAGGCTTTACGAATCAATGGTAACCTGGACCGCCAGGTGTTTGAGATCAGCACCCTGGTTCCTGCACGGGAATTTAATTCTCCTTACGAATGGACCATCCATGAACGTGGCGCTCGACAGGCTGGTGTTGATGAACGTGTTATTGATGCAATTAAATATAATCGAACAACGAATGGATTGCCTGACAGAGACGCTACGATTATCGAATATGCACGAGCCTTGTTACAGGGAGATCATCAGGTACCTTCAGACTTATTCGCCAAGATGGTCGATATGTTTGGTGAGGAGCAGACAATTGAAATAACCATGGTAATCGGTGATTACACAATGACTGCCATATTGTTAAATGCTGTAGATCAACATTTACCTGCAGATACAGAGTCGACTTTACCAATGCCTTGAATTTTATTTCATATAGGATGGTACGTTCCTGATTACAGTAGATATCAATATATGACACAATTTCCGGTAATAAAGATTACCGGAAATTACTTTCTTACTTCCTAAATCAATGGCTTAGGCCTATTCCCCTCCGGCTATCGCCGGTATTTTTGCAATAATCCGCTGATAAACACGCCCGTTGGCGTCCTGCCACGGGCTAAAGCGCCGGTAATTCCTATTACCGGCGTCAGCTCTGATATTGCAGGAGTTAATCAGGGGCTGGAGCGATACGGATTAAACGTCTTGCCTTGGATAAAGTCAACACACTGAAAGTATGTCGTAGGATACTCTGTGGCCTGCTGGGTGTAGCACTTGCAGCGATCAGCGGTCATGACACAGGCAGCCATTCTAGGTGCTTCATTGACAGTCAACAAACTGTCGAAAGCTGGCGCACTTTCCAACTGATACGGGTTCCTTGGCTTAAGCAGATCGACAGGGCTTAATTCTGAAATATTGCCGTTAGCTGGTGCAGGGTTAGCGAGGCCTTCAGCGGATGGTTGCTGTGGTGTGACTTCTTCGGTTGATGGTTGGACGGGGTTCCCGCTGGCTTCCGCCATGCGAGAACCACCCGTTAAAAAATCACCCTCTTTGATTTTTCCGAACAGACTGGTTCCGGCGAATATTACAAAGACAAGGGCAACGGCTGCCGGGTAAATTATGAATGGAACCTTTCTTTTCTGCTTAGTATGGACTTCCGCTGATTTGTAAAGGTCGTATACCTTTTTGTCCAGGGTATGAATTGACGTGACAGCGTTTGTTCTACCTTCTTGCGTTGTTGTATTACATTCGGGCCATTCGTAGATTGTTCTATTGAAAAGACCGGCAACAATGTGACGGTGACGGGTAACCATTTCACGGCAATTAATGTCTATTAATTTTGGTGACTGGGTTATGAAATAAAAATCTATTCCTCGGTGACGATGAGTTTCTAAAAATTGGACATTTTCAGGAACTGCGCTACCGGGTTTTCTGGGTCGATAAATATGCTGTACTTCATCAAGAACGACGAGACAATCATCTGGCAGCTGGTTATGCATTTCTGCTGCTGAAATATATGTGCAGTTTTCGTCGTTATCCAATTCACGGCAGTATTCACAACCTTTGCTCTCACACTTGATTATTTCATGAGGTATTTTTAAATCGCGGATACCGTGAACGAAAAGAGGCCGACCGGCCTCAATATCTTTAACTAAGTCTGATAGGCACAGGTTTGACTTTCCAGCTCCCGGGCCTCCGGTTATTAATCCGATCATGTTAAGCCTCCTAAATAGCCGTACTTACTGAGTGTTTGAATTGTCATTTTTGCGACAAATGCACCGAGAAGAATCTGCAACCCGTCAGTAACACCCCCGATCTCTAATAGTGCAAGCAGTTCGGAGCCAAGGCCGGAGTAGTTTGCTTGTAATGCTGTCATTAAGGAATTAAAGGCAGTTACTACAGCGCCAAAGGTAATTAAACCTATACCCAGTGATGCTAGAACTTTCTGTGGCAGTCTTGTTGCTGCAGAAGTTAATACACTAATTAGACTCATCTATAAATCTCCGAGGCAGCAAACCATGAAAATATAAATAATCTTCGATGGTCATGACTTTGACATATTCTGTTTCAGCAGGGGTTATCTGATTATATGAATAAGCATCGGCATGATTCGTATCGTCAAAAAGAACCCATATTTTAGCCTGCATTGGATTACTTGAATTATTTGTGGTCATACTCTCACCGTTGATACAACAAGTAGCGAAAGGAAGGAAAATACCAGTAGTACTACTGGCTTGAAATCTTCTAGAGCGTTACAAGTTGGTTGATATGAAAATGAATAGTTGCCGATGTTTAAATCGAAATCTACATCGCTTGGACAAGCGCCACCTGATGCAAGCGTGACGGGTGTCATGTCAAAAGGAACATCATAATTATCAAGTTCTGTTTCTGTGAAATCGTCACCAACATCAAGACAACCCAATGTATCTGGATATAAATCACATTGGCCGTCTGCGTTTGGGTTTGCCTCTGCTTCTAGCTGTTCATTTGTTGCTTCAACTGTATCAGCTAATTCCTGAGCTGTTTCCCTTGGCGGCTGCTGAACGTCAGTTGCATCACCATCTTGAATGCTGTCAACATCTGTGTCGTTTTCATCAATAGGCGGGTCGGCTGGGTCGTCATTGATATAATTTTCAAGGTCATTTATCAGATCTGAAATCATTGAGGATATTTGAGCAATATTTCTATCGAGCTGGCCTAATTCCTCGTCGTAAAGGAGAGCCTCTGTGAGCTTGTCCCAGTTGGGGTGATCCATTATAGCGTCTGATATTTCCTCTGCTGTTAAAGCGTCAGGGCCATTAATTTCAGTTACCCAAGTATTGTAGTTATTTTCAGTTATTGGTATGGGAATTGTTGATTCACCTGTCTGCATTCCCATGGTCATCATGCGAGCAGGGTTACCACAATAATTTGATGTGCCGCCCCACCATGACTGAACGTTGTTGTAGTCGCTAGAACCTGTAGGGCCACATTGTGCATCTGGGTTAAAAATATGCTCTGGCTCTTCAAAAATATTGCTCGCTGAACATTGATCGATTATGAACTGTAGTGCATGACCTACACTTGGGAATGGAATATTTGAACCTGTACCGTAACCCGGGCATGACCAACCATAGCCAGCATTAAGTCTTAAATTAACGGCACCAACTGGCATAGTCTGCTCTAATAACGCTGGGTCGTAGGGGTAGACCTCCTCATCTTCTGAATCGACGTAATAATCATATGCAAGCATTGCTGCTGTGAAACCCAAACCCAGTGGGGAAAACATCCGGCCTTTTGCCAGTGTGCCGAGTGATGCCTTTGGTATTTTTACTGAGCGATTTACAGTAAATCGGGCGCCTGTTGTTCGATCTGTAGCTTGGAACTGTACGAGATTCCAAACACCGTCAGAGTGTTTTGCTTGCTGAATTACCCTTCCTGCTGAAAGTGTTATATCTGACTGAGATAACGCAGGAGCTGAAAAAAATAGCGTAAAGGCTATGAGTGAAAAATATATTCTAGACATTTTATCCAGACCATTAAAATGATGATGCAACAGAAAGTTTCTAGTGTCATGACTGCCTGAACATCCTGATAGTTTGACGGAAAGCGAAAGCGACAATGTAACAGCTTAGGATTAGCCCCATTAATATGCCGGTTTCTTCGAGTGTTAAATCCAGACCAAGGTCTACGCTATTTGACAATGTGAAGTAATCCTCAGCTACGAAATTTGGTTCGCATGAATCAGACCAGACTCCTGCCTGTGTCCATCGACTTGTATAACTTGTGTTGTCGATTATGCTGCGCCATGTAACATGTACTTTGGCTGCTGTTCCTGCTGTTCCTGATGACCACGACATATCAGATATTTCTGATAGATAAAGATTATCCTTAGTTCTTAATTCGTCTACGATCATACCCTTGCCGTATTCATTCCATTGGGCAATGTTTAGAAAGCAGATATTTTTATATTGAATTTTAGTTGCCATAGTAAAAATGGGGCTGTTTCCAGCCCCATTCCGGTTACGCCCGTCTGATCATACGGAATACAACTCGGAAGCCGAGAGTAGTCAGGATGACGCCAGCAACCAGAGCACCGGCAGTGCCGATGTCAGTCACTACGGAAGCGAAGTCAGTGGTGATAGTAGTAAAATCGACCATGATATTCTCCGATTTGTTGTACCCCGCACTTTGTCTTAGGAGACAGGGAACGCCCTATTAGCTTTCGCTAATTCTTTGCCGGAACTTTGACAGCTGTCGGGTGATAGCTGGTAATTGTGCGGCCTTCGATTTTGTACACTTCCTTACGAAAGAAAATCTGTACAGGAGAACCGACTTCAATCGACTTTAAGGACTTGTGTACATCGCCCTCTTGTTCTGACTTTGGAATGGACAATTCGAACTTGTCAGTTTCACCCTGGTACCCGTCGATCACTGGAATGAACACGGCAGCCTTGACTGATCGTGACTGTTTACCATCATAATTTCTGATCTCATCTTTCAGACCGGCGAAGTTACCTACAACGTTAATACCTTGCTGCATAGTTTTTTTCCTTTAGGTTGAGTAGTAATGGATGGGGAAGAACCCCTCTTCTGATTCCCATTCAAAATTTATTGAATGCCGGAATTTGCTAAATACATCTCGGGCAAGACGGTGCATCGGAAATCCTCGGGCAATAAATCCTCGAATAATTGTAGGAGCTGTGAAAACTCCTCCGGATGCATATCTTCGACGGTTAAATTCAACTGTTTCGTCTTTTGTGAGGTACTTCGAAAGGTAGTTCGCAATGTCACTAGATCGCCAACTGTAGCGCCTTTTATTAGTGTTAAAACGCCCGTAATTCTTAGGGTTGGTGATGTCAACATTCCCTCCATAAGTACCAGCAGCTCGTCTCCATATTCTGCGTACAGTGCCATGATAGATATATCCCTTGATTGCAATGTGGAAGTGAACGGCTCCTCGCTTCTGGTACTCGGGAACCACTAAGTATGTGAAATTTGGATAGCGTTTTTTCATCAATTTGATGAAGTACTTAAAAACTCTCCAAGCCTCGTCTATGTCCTGTAAATTGAATTTGAAAGTTAAAGTGAGAATCCTGTCGAACTCAGCTTGCAGGCAGCGCTGTTTTATTGTGCGTTTTGATCGTTGCTGTGACTTTTTGATAGTTTTATCGTCCATCTGGGTTTTAGATGAATTTTTGCGGGCTGAGCCACCTCCCCTTCTTAGTCGATCTTCGGAATCGAGTTTTATTGCAACTAATTCCATGTCTTTCTGATATTTGGTCGTTTTGACATACCAGCAGTTGCCATCTTGGCGACCCTCAGTGATCAGTGGATGCGGGCTTTCTGGACTTGGGGCAGCTTGAGAGTTAGATATTTCCAATTTTTAGTCTCTTAAGTGTTGGTAGTACAAGTCTAGGCTCAGGGCTTCGCCCTTCGCATTAAAAAACCTGCCTGTAAACAAGTTTCGCGTACAATAAAATAGAGTTTATACTGTTGTCAACAAAAATAGCGTAATGAGAGGCCATATGAACGCTTTTGAGACGTATTTAAACGATCTGAAGGTATTGAAGGGCTTTTCCACGGAAGGAGAACTAGCTGAGTATCTGGGGCTTAGAAAACAGGAAATAAGCCGTGCTAAAAAGCGAGGATACGCCACGGACGAACAGTGCATAATTGTTGCCAGAGAGCTGGGTGTCCACCCTGCCCTCGTAATTCTGGCAAGAGAAACCATAAAGGACAAAAACAGCAGGCATTCTAAGATATGGGAAGATGCGCTATCGGCTAGTAAACAAGTATTGCGTACCAATAATAAAGATTACCGGAAATAAGAGATTAGCCAGTATAACTCCTTTCTGGTATTTACAGTAAATTATTAATAAATAATAAGTTACATACATCTCTTAAAAATAATATTAAGAGTAAGAATGGGCAGTTTAGATTGAATACGGTCTAATCGAGACCTATTCCGATGGTTGGCTGGAAGCGTGGGTTGGAAAAGGAAAACCCTTGAAGCTGTGGTTCACCAAAGCGTTCGAAGAAGTCACCCATGATGATGGTGTATTCATCTGCAGCGTAGAATTGCGCATCAGTGAGTTCAGGATTCTCCTGCTCTTTATACCAGTCTGGATAGCTCTGCAGATTTGAAGAATATGCCCCGTAATGGCTTGAATAGGTTTTGACGTGAACCAGGGCTGCATCACCGGATAAATCGAAGTCCAGCTCACGATACCAGCCATCGCCAATACCCCAGGTCAGGCCGTTTTCACGCAGGGCTTGCCCAGCATCAACGCCCGCCTGCCCCCTTTCCTGGTAATCCGCCAGAATCTGGTAAACCAGGTTGCCGTAATCATTTTCGTCCACACGCAGTGCCTGACCGAGCTGATGACCGCACAACAGCATGAATATCTGATCATTTTTGCTTAAAAAATTGTCCCACAGCGCCTGGGAACTGCCATTTTGTTGCGGATCAGCAATGGCGAGGTTCTGAATAGGGCTGTGTACGCGTTCTCCCTGGGCGTTCATGTAATCGTGAGTGGTAACGATGGTCGGTAAACCGGGATTGGCGTCAATCACTTGCTGGGCCCAGGCTAACATGGGAGGCCCGGCCTGCATTTCCAGGGTGATATGTAAAAAGGTGTAACCGCCTGCGCTAAACAACTGGGCGCTGTTATCGCCACCGTTATAGGCAGAGATATACCAGTCTTTATCCCGGAAAAAGTCGGAATCGCTGCCGAATACACTGCGAAAATTAGCCAGCCCGGCAACATGCAGGTTGCCAAGATCTTCGGTGCTAAGCTCCAGTTCATCCTCGGGCTTGTCCAGATTTGGTGGAAAGGCCGCGAGTGCCCAGATTGCGTCATAATCATGATTGCCAGGCGCAACGCCAAACGGGATACCGGCCTCGCTGATATATTCATAACCTGCCGCTGCAGTTGGTATTTCGAAGCTGAATACCTCTTCATGAGTATCCAGATTACCGGCCAGATGGGGGTTTTCAATGGCTGTCAGGCCGCGTCGATAGTGATCTTCGTCATAATTGGTGGTCTGGTGCTGCCAGACATCGCCAACCGAAGCGACAAAAGCTATCTCTCCGCCCTGTGACTCGGCTTTTGAGGCAATATGCCGCATCTGGTCGAGAAAAATTTCACTGCTGTCGAGGGCAAATCCCTGATCTCTCTGGCGGGTAAAGTCCGTCATGTTCTGGGTGTCGGGGATTACTGCCAGGGTGAAAGTGTAATCAGGGGTGGTCTGTATTGAGCTGCAGGCGTTGATTATCAGGCAAGGCGCCAGGATGGCTGTCAGTGTTTTCTTGTTATTGTTCATCTGAATTCCCTGTCAGGCGGTAAGCTTCCATCTTATCCCAATTTTTCCTTAATTGAAGTAACAGGCAATTATTTATATATATGCGGACATTAATTACCGGAAATAGTACAATGGCAAGGAATAAGATTACATCTTGTTATGGATAATTAATTCTTTATTAAATAAAGCCTTAAGATTTAAACTTAATGTCAATTCGAAAAATCCCTGTACCCTTCTTTGATACTCTCTCCGAGATGCCAAACCCTTACCGGCATCCGGTGAAATCCATCAGGCATTTACTGGAAAACGAGCCTGAAGGCGCGCTGGAAGATTATCAGCATGCCAGTGAGTTTCTGTATTCCTATCGTGGTTCACCGGATACTTTTTCGACCTATCGCCGTGAAATTGAGCATTTTCTGCACTGGAGCTGGCTGGTAGCGGAAAAATCCCTGCGCGATATCCGTCGCGAGGATATCGAAAGTTATGTGGAATTTGCCCATCAGCCCCCCAAAGCCTGGATTGGAGACCGGAATGTATCGCGGTTTGTGGAAAAACAGGGGGCCAGGGAGGTCAATCCCTTCTGGCGCCCATATGTGCTGCAAAAGCCGGAGGTGCCCTATTCCCTCTCGCAAAGCGGCACCCAGTCAATCTTTGCGGTCCTGAGCAGTTTTTATAACTACCTGATTCAGGAAGAATACATCGACCGTAATCCGGTGGCGCAGATACGACAAAAGAGCAAATTCCTGCGCAAAACCCAGAGCCAGAAGCCAATCCGGCGCTTATCCGAGCTGCAATGGTCCTATGTTCTGGACGCGGCAGAAAAACTGGCGGCAAGCCAGCCCGATCAGCATGAACGCACCCTGTTTATTCTGCAGGCCCTGTTTGCGATGTATCTGCGTATCTCGGAGCTGGTGGAAACCGAGCGCTGGCGTCCCAGCATGGGGGACTTTGAGCGCGACCTGGAAGGCAACTGGTGGTTTCGCACGGTAGGCAAAGGCAACAAGGAACGTCAGGTCTCGGTCAGTGACGATATGCTGGCTGCCCTGAAGCGCTACCGGGAGTCACGTAATCTGACTCCGCTGCCCTCCCCCGGTGAGTCCACACCACTGGTACATAAAGCCCGTGGGCGTGGCGGCATTACCAGTACCCGGCAAATTCGCGGTATCGTGCAGCAATGTTTTGACCTGGCCCAGCTTAAAATGAAAGAAGATGGATTCAGCGAAGAAGCATCGCAACTCTCGGCTGCGACAGTTCACTGGCTCAGGCATACCGGCATTTCAGAAGATGTGAAACACCGCCCACGCGAGCATGTCCGGGATGATGCCGGCCATGGTTCCAGTGCCATCACTGACCGTTATATTGATGTGGAATTAACCGCCAGGCATGCCTCGGCGAAAAAAAAGCGCATAAAACCCGATTAAGTTCACAATCCTTACAAAGTTCCCCCTAGAAAAACGATGAAACTTCCCTATAAATAAGTTAAGTTTGGGTCCAAAGCGCAAGAAAACTGCATAATTCAGGAAGCACAATGATTATCAAGAAAGCGATTTCCTTACCGAAAACGGTTCTTTCGGGTTCCATACTGGGCCTGTTACTTGGACTGGCAGCAGTACTGCCATTGTCTGCCCAGCAGTCGCCACAATATCTGGCGTCAAATATCCCGCTGGATGTTGATGCCATTTATGAAGCAATTACACCGATTGATGAATATACGCCGATTACCCGTGCTGTCCTGAGCCAACTGGTGCGCAATCACTATTCTGAAGTCCAGGTAAATGATGACTTTTCCAGCCTGATGCTGGACCGTTATATTGAACGCCTGGACCCTTCCCGTATTTATTTCACCCAGGCTGATATTGATGAATTTGAAGAGTATCGCTTCGAGCTGGATGACATGCTGCGCGCCGGCGATGTTAATGCCGGGTTTGAAATGTATAACCGCTACCGCCAGCGTGTGATTGAACGCATGGTGTATTCCCTGCGCCGCATTGAAGAGGATGAAACTCCTTTTGATTTCACTGTAGAAGAAAGTCTGATTATTGATCGCTCGGAAGAACCCTGGCCCACTTCGCTTGCCGAACTGGAAGACCTGTGGCGCAAACGGGTTAAAAGTAACGTGCTTAATGCGGTACTGGCAGATGAAGAAACCAGCATGGAAGAAATCCGCGCTGACCTGAGTGAGCGCTATCGTTCGCAGTTAAGTCAGTTACTGAAGAATGATCAGCGCGAAGTGTTTCAGTCCTACATGGATACCATGACCATGGTGGTGGATCCGCATACCCAGTATTACCTGCCCCAGGCTGCCGAAAACTTCAACATGAACATGAGTCTTCAGCTTCAGGGTATCGGTGCCGTGCTGACCACTGAAAATGAATACACTGAGGTGGTTTCAATTGTGACAGGTGGCCCTGCCGACCTGGCCGGTGAACTGCAACCCAATGACCGCATTACTGCAGTTGCCCAGGGTGATGGCGACTTTGTCGACGTGATCGGCTGGCGTGTGGATGATGTAGTGCAGCTGATTCGCGGCGAAAAAGGCTCGGTCGTGCGTTTAAACGTGATTCCCAGCAGTGCCGAGAATGACTTTGAACAGCGCATCATCAGCATTACCCGTGATACGGTGCAGCTGGAAAACCAGTCCGCCAAGAGCGAAATTATTGAAGTTGAGCGAGACGGTGAAATCTTCAATATCGGCGTGATTGAACTGCCGACATTCTATATAGATTTTGCGGCTTACCAGAATCGCGACCCGAATTACCGCAGCACGACACGTGACGTGCGTAACCTTCTCGAAGAGCTCAAAGAACAGAATGTCGATGGTGTTGTGGTGGATTTACGCAATAATGGCGGCGGCTCTTTGAGTGAAGCCAATTCCCTGGTCGGGTTGTTTATTGACCGTGGTCCGACTGTCCAGGTGATGGATGCCGAGAACAACAATATTGTGCAGGGTGATTCCGATCCGGGCATGGTTTATGACGGGCCGCTGGCAGTGCTGGTCAATCGCCTGAGTGCTTCTGCCTCAGAAATTTTTGCCGGTGCCATTCAGGATTACCAGCGGGGAGTCGTGCTCGGAAGCCAGACTTTTGGTAAAGGCACAGTGCAGGAACTGATTCCGATGGGTTCCGGTCAGCTTAAAATCACCCGCGCCAAGTTTTACCGTATTTCCGGTGAAAGCACCCAGTTCCGTGGCGTATTGCCTGATGTCGATTTCCCTGACATCTATGATGTTTCCGAGGAAATCGGTGAAGAAGCACTGGACAGCGCCCTGCCCTGGGATACGATTGAAACCACATCTTTCTATCGTCCCTTTGCCGATCTGCAGCCTCTGCTGCCGACCCTGGTCAGCCGTCACGAGCAACGCTTGCAGGGCGATCCGGATTTTATCTATATCAATGCCCAGATTCAGAAAGCTCTGGAAAACCGGGCAGATAACACCCTGAGTCTGAACCGCGAAACCCTGCTTGCCGAGCGTGCAGAAAATGACGCCTGGCGCCTGAGGACCTTAAACGCCCGTCGCACTGCTAAAGGTGAAGAGCCCTATGCCAGCGTGGAAGAGATGGATAACAGTGATGAGGTTGAAGACGTCACTGCAATCAACACACCAGGGTTGGATGAAGTCGCCGAGGATGAAGATGAGGAACTGGACCCCTATCTGCGTGAAAGTGGCAACGTCCTGGTGGACATGATTGAGTTGCAGCGCAGCAACGTGTTTACCTTCGCAGCAGAATAAAGGGCTTTAACAGAGCTGTTGGTTTTCGCGCTATCTTGAAGTTTTCGCAATGCCACTGGATGCCTGGCGTTATTTCCTCTGATAGTGGATGATCTTATCCTCATCCAGTGAAACGCCCAGTCCTGCTTCATGCTTAACCCAGACATGATTATCTTTGTATGTTACCGGTTTCTGTACAATATCATCGGCAAGCCAGATTGGACCGATCAGCTCGCTGCCACCATCAATGTTTCCCTGAGTCGCTGCCAGATGCATAAAAGCAGAAGTACCAATTGAACTTTCAAGAAAAGTCCCGGCAAAGCAGCTGATTCCATAAGCATCAGCAAGCTGGGCCAGGTGCTGGGTTGCGTACAGCCCGCCTGATTTGGCAAATTTCAATGAGAGCATATCTGCAGCAGCACAGGTGTTAATCTCGTTAACATCCTGCGGCGTACAGACTGCCTCATCGGCAAGAATGGGAATGGTAGAAGTCTGACGAATTCGTGCCATGGCCTGTTTGTTCCAGGCGGCTACCGGTTGTTCCAGCATATCCAGTCCCTCACCAATCAGAACCGGCAGATATTTTTGTGTGTTGATTTCATTCCAGGATGCATTCAGGTCACCACATAGAGGCGCCCTGCCGTCGAGCCCTTCAAGTATTTGAGTAATATATTTCACATCGTCATCAGGATTCATGTATCCCATTTTTACCTTGAATTCCTGCGCCAGCCTTGCCGACATCATGACTTCTGCTTCGGCAATATCGGCGGCAGGATCACCTTGTGCCAAAGGCCATTTTACTGGCATTGACTCCCGTAATAAGCCACCAAACAACTCATAAACAGGAACATCAAGTGCCTTGCCTTTAATATCCAGAAGGGCCATTTCCAGTGCTGCCTTGGCAAAAGGATTCCCGGCGGCAATGCCTGAGAGGATCAGCAATAGTTTTTTTGTTTGCAGGGCATTTTCACCAATCAATGCCGGGGCGAGATAGGTATCAATCATGACTTTGATCGTTTCCACGGCTTCACCAGCCCACCAGGGCCCACCGGGTGTGGTGGCTTCGCCAATTCCCATGATGCCGTTATTCGTGTAGATACGAACAATAAGGAATGACTTGGTATTGATTGTCGTGGCAGAAAATTTGTGGATACGTTTCAGGGGCAGGTCGATAATCTGCGTCTCAATTTTTTCTATATTTTCTGCGTTCATTATGCGCTGCCTGCCTTGCCGGAGATGACATTCAGGCAAGTTTCCAGAGCATGTGCTGCGTTTTTTTGCAGACCGCTATCTGTGCTGTCCAGATCTTCCAGAAAGCCATGCTTGCTGTCCGGGTAGACATTCAGCTTAAGTGCAGGAATATTTTCAGCGGCTTCAGCCAGGCGCTTTACATTATCAATACCCACCCGGTCATCCTGGGCGCCCATTAATACGCTGACGGCTTGTTCAAGTTGATCCAGGTAGGTGAAAGCAGGCTCTATAGCATCCTGGTTCGGTAACCCTGCCGGAAATGGATAAAAGGCAACAAGCTTTGCCTGGACTTTTTTGTGCGCAAGTTCCATTACAAAATTGCCGCCCAGACAAAAACCAACAATGGCACTTATCCCCTTTTCGTTAATATAGTCCACGAGAGCGTCACAAATTTCCCGGTCGTGCAAATTATGGCGTCTTGCGAATGCTGCTTCCCGGGTTACTTCGGGCAGTTCTCCGAGTTCGCTAAAAAAATCAACCAAATGTGACTGCCAGCCTTGGGCAGCAAAGTATGTAGCCAGGCTCTGATAAAAATCATTGCAGCCGTAGATATCGGTCAGCAGAGCAACGCTTACGTCAGCATTATTGTCTGAAGTGAAATCCTGGTAATTGATTCCATTGGATTCATTCAGCTGGTATGGGCCAGGCTTGGGTAATGATGCAGGGACAGTATCGTGACACATTGAATTCTCTCTTTATTCTGCAGGGTCCAGAACAACATCCAGCTCAAGTACTGCAAGACCATTTTCGTCCTTCAATTCGTGCGTCAGGTCATCGAAGACTGCTTCAACCGGATCGGCATCCAGATATTCGCTCCCGCTAAAATAGGCCTGGGTGGTTAATGGCGCGAAAGCTTCCTTGTTATATTTGAAGTGAATATGTTTGGGTCGCATACCCTGCCCGCCCAGCAACTCTATTATGCTGCCTGTAGGGCCATGTTCATTGGAAGTCATCGGATATTCTTTCGGAATGGAACCCAGGACTGCATATTTTCCGTCCTGATCGGTAAGTACCTTGCCGCGAAAATATTCGATTGGAAAATCCTCACTGTAACCACTGTAGTCACCGTTGGAATCGGCAAACCAGATATCGGTCAGGACATCGGGAATGGGCTGGCCGTGTATATCCCTGACCTGGCAACGAATCAGCAGAGGCTCGGTATTGCCTCTGACTTTGATGGTATCGGTGACCAGTGGCGCCCCTTCAAGAAAATAAGGTCCTTCCACATTGGAACGACTGCCCTGCCGGGTTTGCATTTCGATATCGCAAATGGTCTGGTTGAAAAAGCAATCCAGTACCAGGGGTGTTTCGTGGGCTTCGGCCAGTTCTATCAGATGTCGAAATCCGGCACGGTATTCCTCATATGTAACATTATGTTGGCGTAATACTTCCCTGATTGCTTCAATCAGGTCGCTGACAATTTCTTTACTGCGTTGCAACTGTTCTTGATTGTCCATGAATGTAGCCTCGTATTTCACTCTAAGCCAGAATCAGGACAATAAGTGCCCTTGAGCGAATAATCCAATACCGAATTTACGCTGGCTCGATACCTGAAAAGGTATTGTGAATTTTCAGAGTGTATTTAAAAAAGCCGAAAGCACAGGGTCGCGACGATCTTTTAAATAGATACAGCACAGTTCTGCGCTTAGCTGCTTGTCATTGAGAGGTAAAAAACTGACGCCGGGAATTTTGATATTGCAGGCTGATGCAGGCACGAAAGCGATCCCTGTTTTTACGCTAACCAGGACCAGCGCGCTGATTACATCTTCCGTTTCCTGTACTACCTTGGGAATAAAGCCGCTCTTGCGACATTCAGCAATTACCTGGTCGGCAAAGCTGGGCCGATTGGTGCGTGGGAAAACTATCAGGGATTCAGCTTCAAGTTGTTTGATTGTCAGGGATTTTTGTTTTGCCAGGGCATGATCATCTGCCACAGCGATGTAAACTGCTTCTTCTGCCAGTGTGCGTGTGACGATGCCAGGCTCATTGTTCACATGGCGTATTATGCCGATATGAATACTGTGATTTCTAAGGTTCAGCAGCTGTTCGTTTTTATCCATGTTGTGCAGATCCAGCTGGGCCTGCGGGAATTTACTTTTAAACTTCACCAGCATACGCGGCAGAATGTCGTAAATGGTGGAACCCTGATAGGCGATGACCAGACGGCCAATTTCACCACGTTTGGCTTTTGCGGTTCTCTCATAAGCGCGCTCGACAGTGAGCAGAATATTGCGCGCTTCCTTAAGAAAAACTTCTCCTTCGTTGGTCAGCTCTACGCCGTGAGGGTGACGTATAAACAGCTCTGCCTGCAGATCCTTTTCTATTTGCTGGATGCTTCGGGATAAGGGAGGTTGACTCATATGCAAACGAATTGCAGCTTTGCCAAAGTGCAGCTCTTCGGCGACTGCTATGAATTGCCTGAGCTTGCGCATATCAAACATGGGGTTCTCCCTTTTTTTCTCATAGTATCACTAACAAAAGATACTCACTGCAATAACAAAATAGGTATTGATCCGGTTGCAATAAGGTATTGGAACTTGGGCCTGCAGGCCAGCTAGAATTTTTTATCGCAAAATTTGTTAATGATCTTGCCAAGAAGGTAAATAAAGCATGAGTAAAACCCAAGCTTCGTATGATACTGATGTGTTGATTGTTGGTACGGGTCCGGCCGGGGCCAGCGCGGCAGCCTTACTGTCGAGCTACGGGATCAGTAACATGGTAATCAACAAATTTGCCTGGACCTGTCGTACACCAAGAGCGCATATCACCAACCAGCGCAGCATGGAAGTATTACGCGATCTGGGAGTCGAGAAAGATTGTCTCGCGCTTGCTACGCCCCAGGAGCTGATGGGAGAGAATACCTTTTGTACCAGTCTTGCCGGAGAGGAACTGGCACGGGTGCTGGCCTGGGGTATGCCGCCTGCGCGAAGAAGTGATTATGAACTTGCCAGTCCCGCCAAACTCTGTGATTTACCCCAGAACCTGCTGGAGCCAATTCTGACACGTACTGCGGCACACCGAGGCTCAAAAGTAAGATTCGATACGGAATATCTCTCCTGTATCCAGGATGATGAAGGCGTCACAACGACTCTGCTGGATCGTTTGACTCAGGAAGAGTATCAGGTCAGATCCCGATACCTGCTGGGCGCAGATGGCGGTAATTCTCAAATAGCAGCAGATGCAGAATTGCCCATGGAAGGACAAATGGGGATGGCTGGCTCCATGAATATCGTGTTTGAAGCGGATTTAACTAAATATGTCGCCCATCGCCCGAGCATCCTGTACTGGGTAATTCAGCCAGGGGGGGAACTGGCCGGACTCGGCATTCCCCTGATTCGGATGGTTCGCCCCTGGAATAAATGGCTGTGTATCTGGGGCTACGATATTAACGAAGGTGAACCGGATGTTACTGAAGACTATGCAAAAAAGGTGCTGCATCAATTGATTGGTGATAGCGATATTCCAATCAAAATTGACTCTACATCTACCTGGACGGTAAACAGCATGTACGCCCTGAAAAACACCAATGGGCGAATTTTTTGCCTGGGCGATGCAGTGCATCGGCATACTCCCATGAACGGGCTCGGTTCCAACACCTCCATACAGGATGCATTTAATCTGGCCTGGAAACTTGCCCTGGTCATTCAGGGTAAAGCTGCACCTTCCCTGCTGGACAGTTATGAACCTGAACGCATTCCGGTTGGAGAGCAGGTGGTTAAACGGGCAACCAAGAGCCTGGATGATCTGATCCCGATTGTGGAAGCCCTGGGTATTACCGGGACTGATGATCCGGATCAAATGAATCGCAATATCGCCGCTCGTAAAGAGAATACTCCGGAGGCTGCCGGGCAGCGTGAGAAGTTACGGCAGGCGATTGCCGGTACCCAGTATATTTACAACTGTCATGGCGTGGAAATGAATTTGCGCTATGAGTCCGGCGCGGTAATTGAAGATGGCAGCGAGGCGGAAGAATTTATCCGGGACAGGCAAATTTACCATCAGGCTAGCAGCCGCCCCGGCGCCAATGTGCCACATGCCTGGCTGAGTGAAGATCAGCACAGGATATCAACAGTCGATATCTGTGGGAAAGGCCAGTTCACTCTGCTGACCGGGATGGGCGGGGAAGAAATCTGGCGCTCAGCACTGGAGAAAATTGCAGACCGCTTACAGTTGCCGGTGCGAATGCATGTTATTGGTCCCGGTCAGCAGTATGATGATGTTTACGGTGATTTCGCCAGAATACGGGAGGTCTCCGAAACCGGCGCCCTGCTGGTTCGACCTGACCTGATTATTGCCTGGCGGGCGCAGGAAGCCTCGGCAAAAGCGGCAGAAGAGCTTGTATCTGCTGTGAGCAGAATACTGGGAAAATAAGCAAAGCAGTCCCCAATTATGATTTGGGGTATCCGCAGACCTGAAAACGGCCTCCATCAGGGCTTTTGTCCATGAGCAGCCCTTCGGTGTCTTTATGGGGAAATGGCGGAGGAGGAGAGATTCGAACTCTCGATAGGCTATAAACCTATGCCGGTTTTCAAGACCGGTGCATTCAACCGCTCTGCCACCCCTCCGGAAGGTCCTGAATCTTACAGCAAATTGTCCTTCAGTCCAACCGCAATCGCACGTTTGGCGTGCCCTTTCAGCATATCAGCAATCCTGTATTTCTTGCATTTAACGCCCGGCCAAGTATGATTAAAGCATTGAAATTGGCTGTATTGACCATATCTATATACAGTCAGACAAGTTTATTTTCATGACAACATTCATGAAGTGATTCATGAACCTACTGGAGTTAAGAAATGAATGATTTAGGTTACGGTGTAGAACGCAGTCAGGCGTCGATTCTGGAAACAAACAAGGTATTGAAAAATACCTATTTGTTGCTGTCCATGACGCTCCTTTTCAGTGCTTTCACCGCAGCTGTTTCCATGGCGGTTGGCATTGGCCAGGGCGTGGCCCTGATTCTCATGCTGGTCAGTTTTGGACTGTTGTTCTGGGTGCATAAAGCAGCCGACAGCTCTCAGGGACTGATCGCCATCTTTGCCTTTACCGGTTGTCTGGGTGCCTCACTGGGTCCAATGCTCAGTTTTTACCTGGCACTATCCAACGGCCCGGGTATTGTCTTACAGGCACTGGGCGGCACAGGACTGATTTTCTTTACCCTGTCAGGCTATGCCCTGACCACGCGTAAGGATTTCTCTTTCATGCGCGGGTTCCTGTTTACTGGCCTCATTGTGGCAATTGTAGCGATGCTGCTGAATATTTTTCTGCAGATACCGATTCTGAGCCTGGTGATTTCAGCGGCCGTGATCATGATCATGTCCGGGCTGATTCTGTTTGATACCAGCCGCATCATCCATGGCGGTGAAACCAACTATATTCGGGCGACTGTATCCCTTTACCTGAATATATATAATATCTTTATTCATCTGCTGCATCTGATTGCCATGTTGTCAGGCAGAGAATAAGCGCAGCATAGTTTGTATAAGCCCTGCTGGTTCAGCCAGCGGGGCTTTTTTCTTTTAGCGGGTAGTCAATTCGATGCAAAGTTTTACTCTGGTTATTTATGCATCGCCTCAGTCCCCGTCTTCCATGACGGCACTGAACTTTGCCCGTGCCCTGCTCGCTTCCGGCCATTCCCTGTATCGACTGTTCTTTTATCAGGATGGAGTCTATAACGCCTGCAGCTTTCAAGTGCCACCGCAGGATGAAATTGATTTACCTGCTGCCTGGCAGGCTTTGGTTCAGGAACATGAAATAGATGCGGTAGTCTGTGTTGCATCCGCATTGAAACGTGGCATTGTTGATACCGCAGAAGCCGAGCGTTATGAACTGGCGGCGGCCAACCTGCGCGAAGGATTTGTGATCAGCGGGCTTGGTCAGTTAATCGATGCAACACTGAATTCTGATCGTACCCTTAATTTTCTCCCCTGATAAAATGACAGCGAAAAAACAGAAAATACTGGTGATTATCCGACAGGCTCCCTATTCGTCTGTGCTGCCCGAGGCGGCTCTGGATATTGTCCTGACTGCCGCTGCATTTGAGCAGGAAGTGAGTCTGCTGTTTTTTTCCCAGGGCGTGTTGCACCTGCTGGCGCAGGAAAGTACTGACTCAAGCGCAATGAAAAATATCAGTCGCGCGTTGCCGTCACTGGAACTGTATGAGGTGAATAATATTCTGCTTGACCGTGAAGCCCTGCAGGCAAACGCCTTGCAGGAAGATGAACTGCTGTTGCCGGCAAAACTGCTCAATCCAGTAGAAATTTCTGCTGCTATTGCTGCTGCAGATCAGGTATTTAATTGTTGATCAGGTATTCAGTTGACCAAGACTCTGCATTTAATCAATAAGGCACCACAGCATTCCTCTGCTCTTGACGAATGCCTGGGCCTGATTTTGTCTGACCCGCAGGCACATACCCTGATGCTGATTGAAGATGGTGTGTATGCTGCATTGGGGC
The DNA here is from genome assembly GCA_002414385.1 of Gammaproteobacteria bacterium UBA5109. Classification (GTDB taxonomy): domain Bacteria; phylum Pseudomonadota; class Gammaproteobacteria; order Pseudomonadales; family Pseudohongiellaceae; genus UBA5109. Next base: position 227,547 of record DHZH01000005.1, on the reverse strand, counting down.
AAGCCGATACTAATCAGCACTTTCTGCAAGGCCTGCAACAATCGAAACTACCTGCGTATGTGCTTATGGAGGACCTTGAGGCACGGGGAATCAGCGATAAAGTGTCCGGTGTGTTTAGTCTTGTCGATTATACCGGATTTGTAGACTTGACCCTGAAGTTCTCCAAGGTTCAGAGCTGGGCCTGATCATGACTGCGGTAATAATGATACAGGACAAGGAGGTTGCGCTGGATAAGCGCGGTTATCTGCGTAAACTGAGTGACTGGAGTCCGGAAGTCGCTGCTACACTGGCGCAGCAGGAAGACATTGAGCTGACAGAAGCACACTGGGAGCTGATCAATCTGCTGCGCGATTTTCATCAGCGCAGCGGTCTGATTCCGTCAACCCGTGCACTGATAAAACTGATGACAAAAGAACTGGGCAGTGACAAGGGGAAAAGTGCCTACCTGATGCAACTGTTTCCAGGGACGCCTCTGAAAACAGTCTGCAAAATTTCCGGATTGCCCCGACCGACAAACTGCATTTGAAATTTATATTTAATTTGAACTTGTATTCAATATAAATGCCAGGTCTCACAGAATTACCCTACCCTGACTCCAGTCTGGATTTATTCAGACGATTGCGCAGCCTGCCTCTGCCAGTAATTTTACACAGCGGACAAAGCCAGCATCCCGATGCCCGTTTCGATGTGCTGGCGGCAGATCCACAGATAAAATTTCATTATGAGAATGGCATTTTTACTATCGAGTCTGAAGCTGAAGTACAGCGAATCAATACCGATAATCCTTTTGCCACTCTCGATCAGCATATGTCACTTGACGAGGGTTTTTTCCTGAATGAGGCTTTGCCCCTGCAATATGGCCTGATTGGATATTTTGCTTATTCTGCCCTGCACCGTCAGCATCGTGTTCAGACAAATATGGACAGGGGTCCGGCACTGCCTGAAGTGCTGGCCGGTACTTATGCCTGGATTATTGTTGTTGACCATCATCTTAAGCGATGTCATTTGAGCTGGCAGGATTCCTGTCCCGACGGGAAACTGGAACGGCTGCAGGAACTGTTGCGGCAGCCGGCGCCGGAAGCACAGGGCTTCAGTCTGCAAACGGATTTTGTTTCAAACCTGAGCTGGCGGGATTATGAAGCCATGTTCGAACAGGCGATGAATTACATCCATGCCGGCGATTGCTATCAGGTCAACCTGGCACAATGTTTCCAGGCAGCATGCAAGGGCGACTCTTTTAACGCCTTTTGCCGATTACAGTCACTGGCACAGGCACCATTTGCCGCATATATTGAAGACGCTCAACAGGCGGTTCTGTGCTTTTCACCAGAGCGCTTTCTACAGGTGCGGAATAAGCGCGTGTTGACGCAACCCATCAAGGGCACGCGTCCGCGTTATGCAAACAGCAAGGAGGATCGGGCTGCACTTGATGACCTGCTTGGCAGTGCTAAGGACAGGGCTGAAAACCTGATGATCGTGGATCTGCTACGCAATGATCTCGGTCGGGTCTGTCGGACCGGTTCTGTAGAGGTGAAGAGCCTGTTCGAGGCTCACAGTTTCCCAAATGTACACCACCTGTTGAGCGCCATTGTCGGAGAGCTAGACCAGGCGCAGGATATCTGGCACTTGCTGACAGCCTGTTTCCCTGGCGGATCGATTACCGGGACACCAAAACGCCGGGCTATGGAGATAATTGAGGAACTGGAGACAGTGCCCCGCTCGGTATACTGTGGCTCGATAGCCTGGATTGACCAGAATGGCAATATGGACAGCAATATCGCGATTCGCACCCTGGTCAGGGATGATGATCAGCTCTATTGCTGGGGCGGCGGCGGAATTGTTGCCGATTCACGTGCCAGAGAGGAATATCAGGAAAGTCTTGATAAAATAGCTCTTTTCCTGGATGCATTGGCAAAGCCATGAATGCTGAACTGCTGAAATCAAGTCTCAATACCGACAAGCACAAGCTGGAATTTCCGACCCTGGAACAACAGCAGCGTCTGGCGGCAGTCCTGATTCTGCTGGTTCCCGGCGTTCAGGGGCCGGAACTGGTATTTACCCAGCGTAGTCAGGAATTGCCCAGTCATGCCGGCCAGATAAGCTTTCCTGGTGGTTCAGTGGATGACACGGACAATGGTCCTATTCATACTGCCTTACGTGAGGCCGAAGAGGAAATTGGCCTGTACCCTGCCAATGTTGAAGTACTTGGAACGCTGGAGTGGTATACCATGCCGACAGGTTTTGTGGTTTTACCGGTGGTCGGGCAGTTGCAGGAAATACAGGAATTTGTCCCGGAGCCCAATGAAGTCGATGATATTTTTACCCTGCCCCTGCAAAGCCTGCTGGATCCAGCCCTGTTTCAGCAGGAGTTTCTTATAAGAAATAACATTAAAAGAAAGTTCTACTCTATTGAAATTGATGGATATTATATCTGGGGCGCTACTGCCCATATGCTTCGCTCCCTGGCGCTGAAGCTGGGCCAGGGCAGCTAGGCTCTCCTGCTTCCGTGGCTACAGACTCAGGTCTCGGTCGCTGGCGGCGATAAACTCCTTTTTCAGCGCCTCGTAGCTGTGTACAGCCGGGAACTGGGGAAATTCGTCAATCACATTCTGCGGGGCTTTGAACAGAATTCCCCGGTCAGCTTCGCTGAGCATGCTGGTATCGTTGTAGGAATCCCCGGCCGCGATCACCCGGTATTTCAGGCTATGAAAGGCCTTGACTGACTGGCGTTTGGGATCAGGCTGACGCAGTAAATAGTCCACGACACGGCCATTTTCATCGATTTCAAGCCGATGGCACAGCAGGGTCGGGAAACCCAGTTGCCGCATCAGTGGCTGGGAAAACTCATAGAAGGTATCCGAGAGGATAATGACCTGGAAGCGTTCCCGTAGCCAGTCGACAAATTCGACCGCACCGTCCAGCGGACTCAGGGTGGCGATGACTTCCTGAATTTCGTGATAACCAAGATTGTGCTCATCCAGGATGCGCAAACGCTGTTTCATCAGCACATCGTAATCCGGGATATCACGGGTGGTGGCTTTGAGTTCTTCAATTCCGGTTTTTTCAGCAAAGTTAATCCAGATTTCCGGGATAAGGACCCCTTCAAGGTCCAGGCAGGCTAATTCCAAGTGCATTCTCCTCGTGGTAATTCAGGCACTGAATGTAAAAAGTGCATTCTCACTTGTTCATTACCTGCTTGCAACTGAAGCCGGTAAACGTGGGTGGCTCAATTTGAATTATATTCAGTAGCTTGATTGCCGGGCTTATCTTGTGTGACCGTCTGGCGACAGGGATGTCGCCAGCCGAGCCTGTACATGGACGTACGTTTTTTGGCGTGTCACACAAGATAAGCCCGGTAATATGATTAAAATTTCAAACTGAGTCACTGCCGGGAATGGTTTTGGCGTGAAACACAGCATTGAAAATTCCGGGAAAAACTTTTTCTCTACCATATATAGTGAGCAAGCCGTACCGGGCCACAACATAGTGTGCCTTCCAGGCCAAAAGGCATTATAAGTCATTAATTTTAAAGGCTTTTTCCACGTGAAACATCAATTGAGCTGTTGTTTAAATTGAACCGCTAAGTCCTTGTAAAATTGATGATTTCAAGAGCGGAACAAGAGAGGTACAATAGACGCCCTTCTCAGGCAAGGCGCCTGAATAAATCGGAATATCTGCTAAATCAGGAAAAATCAGGACTTATAGTGGCTCATAATGAAAATCCCGGCACGCTGGCCGTGGAATATGCTGACAAGCACCCCAAAGAAATACTGGCCCGGGCTTTTGAACTGGAGCCCAATATCGCCATTTCATTTTCCGGGGCTGAAGATGTGGTGCTGATCGATCTGGCCCGCAAAGTCAGCAAGGATCTGCAGGTCTTTACCCTGGATACCGGGCGCCTGCACCCAGAAACCTACCGCTTTATTGATCAGGTGCGGGAGCATTATGATCTGGCGATTGATGTACTGTCTCCGGATGCAGAAAAGCTGGAGGCCTACGTCAAAGCCAAGGGCCTGTATGACTTCTATAAAAGCGATCATCATGAATGCTGTGGCATCCGTAAAATTGAGCCCTTACGCCGTAAGCTGGCGACCCTGAATGCCTGGATTACCGGTCAGCGCAAAGACCAGAGCCCCAGCACACGAAATGATGTTGCCGTATTTGAGCAGGATAGCAGCTTCACAGGAGCTGATAATGCCCTGCTCAAGGTAAACCCTCTGGCAAACTGGACTTCAGCTCAGGTATGGGAATATATCCGTATGTTTGATGTCCCCTACAATCCCCTGCACGATCAGGGCTATATCAGCATTGGTTGTGAACCCTGCACCCGACCGGTCAATCCGGGCCAGCATGAACGTGAAGGTCGCTGGTGGTGGGAAGAAGCAACAGCCAAAGAATGTGGCTTGCACAAGGGCAATAGCAGCAGCCAGGACTAGATCCTGGCACCCCCTATTTTCCGGGAATTTCCATCTTGCTGAACAGCGCTTCACGACTGCTGTTACTGGTGCACAATTGTGCCTGCTCTACCCGTGACCTGCTCAGATGCGGCGCAAATGCCTCGATAAAATCAAACATATAGCGGCGCAGGTAGCTGCCTTGCCGAAACCCGATGCTGGTCGTGCTGTTACTGAACAGATGGCTGGCATCCAGTGCTTCCAGGTCACTGTCCCGTTCAGCTTCCCAGGCCATGGAGGCAATAATGCCGATGCCCATACCGGCACGAACATAGGTCTTGATGACATCAGCGTCTGCAGCCGTTACGACCACATTGGGTTTCAGTCCTGCCTGCTGAAAAGCCTCATCGAGTCGGGAACGACCGGTAAATCCAAAAACATAGGTAATCAGCGGATACTGATTGATCAGTTCAAGTGTCAGGCTTTCCGCCTCAAGTAAAGGGTGTCCCCGGGGAACCAGAATGGCCCGGTTCCAGCTGAAACAGGGCATCATTACCAGATTCTCAAAATGTTCCAGGGCTTCAGTGGCGATGGCAAAATCGGCAGTACCGTCGGCTGCCATGCGAGATATCTGCATCGGGCTACCCTGATGCAGATGTAATGAAACCCCCGGATAGCGCTGCATAAAACCCTGCAGGATGGCCGGCAGCACATAACGGGACTGGGTGTGAGTCGTGGCAATGGACAGGCTGCCCTGCTCCTGGTCACGGGCTTCGGCGGCAATACGCTCAATCTGATCAACTTTTGTGAGGATCTCATCTGCCGTTTCGATGATTGCTTCCCCGGTTGGTGTGATCGCCTGCAAATGCTTGCCGTTGCGGGTAAATATCGGAGTACCAAGTTCTTCTTCCAGCAAGCGCAGCTGTTTACTGATACCTGGTTGCGAAGTAAACAGCCGCTCTGCAGCCTGGCTGATGTTGAGATCTGAACGTGCGATTTCCCGAATATATCGTAGTTGCTGCAGTTTCATGTCAGAACCTGGCTGGGGTAAATCCGTATTATAACTATATGGAATAATAATATGAAAAAATATTTCTTTTCAATATATATCAGTGCCGTTAGAGTCGCCTGCCATGGAACTTTTCTTACTGATTTTTTCAGGTGCTGCAGTCGGCTTTGCCATCGGTCTTACCGGTGTCGGCGGTGGCTCACTGATGACTCCTATTCTGCTGCTGTTTAATTATCCGGTGGCAATCGCCATTGGCACGGATTTATTGTATGCCGGGATTACCAAGGCCAGTGGCATGGTCTTCCATCATCGTCACGGGCATGTTGACTGGCATACCACGGCTTTACTGGCAGCTGGCAGTATCCCGGTTTCCCTGCTGATCAATTTCTTTGTGATTGATGCCAGCATGGCGGACAACCAGAATTTCACTGTCTTTTTGACCAGCTTCCTCGGTGTGATGCTGATCCTGACGGCGACGGTGATGATTTTTAACCGCTATATCCAGCACCGTGTCAGCAGTGAAGACTCCCTCATCAAAGAACACCCTGCCTTTCAGCTCCTGCGCCGCTACCGTTCCTGGCTGGTCCTCTCACTGGGAGTGGTGTTGGGCGTTTGTGTGACGCTGTCGTCGGTCGGAGCTGGCGCCTTCGGGGCTGCCATACTGTTTATGCTGTTTCCGAGCTGGCCGGCCAAACATGTGGTGGGAACCGATATTGCGCATGCAGTGCCCCTGACCCTGGTGGCTGGAATGGGTTACATGTTTAACGGACTGGTGGATTACCAGTTGCTGCTGGCTCTGGTGGTCGGTTCCCTACCAGGAATTTACCTGGGCACCCGGCTGGGCGCAGTACTGCCGGAAAACCTGCTGCGGACAGTCTTGATTGTCGCCCTGCTGGGCCTGGGAATCTATTTCAGTCTTTCACTGGGGCATTAGCCACACCATGCGGGACATGGCCGGTAGCGACATGCTCCCGGGTGGACTCACAATGACCTTCCTGGTCATCAAAAAACACGTCAGCATTGTAGGCACGCAGAAAGGCGCCTTTATCGGCCCCGCCCAGAAACAGTGATTCATCGATCTTGATATCCCAGGCTCGCAGGGTGCGTACGACCCTTTCGTGAGCCGGAGCCGCCCGTGCAGTGACCAGGCAGGTGCGAATGGGGCAGTCGTCCTCGGTAAATTCGCGCTGCAGTTGCTGTAATGCCGCGAGAAAAGGCTTGAATGGTCCGCCGGACAGCGGATCCCTGGCCGCTTTACGCTCGCTTTTGGTAAAGGCTTCCAGACCTTCAGCCTTGTAGATTTTCTCAGCTTCGTCGGAAAACAGCACGGCATCACCATCAAAGGCAAAGCGTAATTTGAAGTCATCCGTATTGGCGACGCCGGAAGGCATAATGGTTGCTGCCGCAATACCGTCTTCCAGCGCCTGTCGAACATCGCCACCATCGGTGGATAGAAACAGGTGGCTGTTGAACGCCGAAATATAGCGGTAAGGACTCGAACCACCACAAAAGGCTGCCTTGCTGATGGCCAGCTGATGATGTTCGATTGAATTAAATATGCGTAATCCGGTATCGGCGGTGTTACGGGACAGCAGAATCACTTCTACCTGTTCACGGCCCAGCAGCGTATTGATATGCAGCAGTTTCTTCACCAGATTAAAGGCGTCGCCTGGCGCCAGCGGCTCATCTTCACGTTCTATCTGATACTGCCTATATGCTTCGACGCCCTGTTGTTCATAAACCTCATGGCTTTCGCTAAGGTCAAACAGCGCCCGGGAAGATATCGCAACGGTCAGTCTTTCGGATACGGCTTTCATGAACCTAGTTTACCCTGCGCTCAGTTGTAACACACGCCAGTGCCGCCGAGGCCACAATAACCCTCCGGGTTTTTGGCCAGGTATTGCTGATGATAATCCTCGGCATAAAAAAACGGCCCGGCTGGCTGTACCTGGGTGGTGATAGGCGGAAAACCCTGTGCCTCGAGCAAAGACTGATAATGCTCACGGCTTTGTTCTGCCGCGGCAAGCTGGTTTTTGTCATAGGTCAGAATCATGGAACGATATTGTGTTCCCCGGTCGTTACCCTGGCGCATACCCTGGGTTGGATTGTGTGCTTCCCAGAATTCCTGCAGTAAATCCTCATAAGTAATTTTTTGCGGATCAAAGACCAGCCACACCACTTCGGCATGTCCGGTCTGCCCGCTGCAGACTTCCTGGTAGGTCGGATTTTCAGTATAGCCGCCGGCATAGCCGACTGCTGTGGTATAGACACCGGGGAGTTCCCAGAAGCGTTTTTCAGCACCCCAGAAACAGCCCAGGGCGAATATGGCCTGCTGTAATCCCCTGGCCGAAAATTCGCCAGATTCACTTTCCTTCAATGGGGCATCCAGTACAAGATGCCTTTCACTGACAGGCATTTCTACATCCCGCCCGGCCAGTGCCTGTTCCGGGCTGACCATTTTGTCTGACACAGAAAATATTCCCATCGCTAATTACCCGTATTTGCTGCCTGGCAGATCTCCAGGTAGCGCTTCACGACATGATCCATACCCTGGTCAATACTTTCAATAGTCAGAGCATGACCGATGGAGACTTCCAGAATATCGGGAATGCTCAGAAAGTCTGGCAGATTTTCCAGGTTCAGGTCATGGCCGGCATTAACACCGAGCCCGAGCTCCTGGGCACACCCGGCAGTTTTCAGGTAGTTCCCGAAAACCTCACGTCCCTGAGGGGTGCCGAATGTACTGGCAAAGTCTTCAGTATAAAGTTCAATCCGGTCTGCACCGCTTCTGGCCGCCAGCTCGGCCTGTAAGGGATCCGGATCGAGAAACACGGCGACACGTATGCCCTGCTGCTTAAGTCGGGCAATAATGGGTTTCAGATTCTCGAGCTGCTGAGTGAAATCCCAACCGTGATCCGAAGTAAGTTGATCTGCTGCATCGGGTACCAGGGTGCATTGCCTTGGTCGACACTTGCTGACCAGTTCCAGGAAGTCCACAGCAGGATAACCCTCGATGTTGTATTCAACTTCAGGAAAATCCTTGAGCAGCTCGGCCAGTTCAAGGGCATCCTGGCGCCGAATATGACGCTCATCAGGACGCGGATGAACGGTAATCCCCTGTACGCCCAATTCAATAAACCGGCGTGCATAATGTTGCAGATCAGGATAATTACGTCCCCGGGAATTTCTCAGCAAAGCCAGTTTGTTGAGATTGACACTGAGTGCGGTCATGAAAAAAAGCCAGTGGAGTTAAGTCGGTAATTCTAGAAGAAATGCCGGGTAAAAAACAGGCTGTATCTGCGTAATTTATTTGTCAACAAGCGAGTCGCTCTGTAACATACGCGCTTTTCCAAAAAGCATAAGCATGCCCTTAATTCGTTTCCCGCAGTTATCTTCCATTCATTTTATTTGCACATTGCTTCTGGTGCCTGCGTTTTGGCTATCCTCAAGCCAAGCAGTTGCCATTGAAAATGAATCGACAAACCAGGCAGGAATTTCTCTGCAAAAAATTTACGAGAACGGGGTCTACGGAAACTTGTTCGTCTCGTCGTTTTACCAGAATGGATTTAATAATAATGCAGTTAATTACCTTAATTTTTCGCTGGGGAAAAATGTCGGAAATTCATCCTATGCTTTCAGTTTTTATACAACTGTCCCCCGGGGAAATGCTGAGCGGGAAATCAGGCTTATTCAGCAATATTCCTATCGTGTCTTCTTTGCAGGTGGAGTCAGCAGTTTTACGGTAAACCTGGATGAACGATATTTTAACCAATCCAATGAGATGGGCTTGCGTTCACGCTTTCGCTTGCAATGGGTTAAGCCTGTAGATGAACGGCACAGCCTGCAACTTGGATGGCAAACCCATTTTGCCTGGAATGACGTTGAACAGAAGGACCTTATGCAAAGAGGTTTTCGCCAGACCCGCCTGATATTCGGCGTAAATCGCGAACTGAGAAATGGCAACCGCATCAATGTGAATTACCAGGCGCGTTTTCAGAACCGGGCATTTAGTGAAAATGTCCTTCAGCATCATGTACAGTTTTTGTATAGTCACCGCCTCTGAATGCTCAGGGTTTCGATGAGCGAAGTTGTTGCCCGGCCGTAAATAGCAAGACAAGCATGATCAGGCAGCAAATGCCAACTGTTAACGGAAACAGAACAGTAACCAATGAATAGGCCTCCAGGGCCAGCAGAACGAATCCACAGCGGATAAAAAAGATCAGATAAAACCAGATGTTTTCCTGTTCCGGGTTTTCTACTGCCTTGCGCAGGGTTGGCCCAAAGCCGCACAGGTCGATCGTGGTGACAATAATAACGGCCCAGAGCGGGTTATTGCTTAACAGCCATAAAGGGATGGCAAGCAGCGCGGCAATCAAGAACAGGTAGTCCAGGGCACTGATCCTGATCTCTGCCCGTTTCAGAAAACCCTGCAGGCTGATATAAAAAGTAATAATGCCGGACAACAGGACCGGCCATACCCCTACTCCGCCTCCAGCGCTCAGCTGAGCGAGAAACACAATAATGGTGGTCAGACCCCAGATCAGCCAGGAAAAGAAATGCGGTCGGGTCTGCCCGAGGTGAATGCTTCTGATATACGGATAATACGCCACCAGTGTGAGGATAATGGCGATGATGCTGAATAACTCTTTAACTGACATTTTGAAATGATAGACTCATCTGGCAATATCGCATAGTCTTTGCAGGATATGAATGTGTCCAATTACAAAGCGCTAACAGAATCTCCTTCTTATGTTTTTGGTTTTATACTGAATGGCAAAGGTGCTGGAGTACCACTGGATAAGGTAAGCGATGAAAGCGGCCCACTCTGGTGTCATCTCGATTTTCTTGAAGAGGGTTGCCGTGAACAGCTGGCATCACTGAAAGTCCCCGAACATGCAATTGACAGTCTGACCCGCCTGGATTCCCGTCCGCGCACTAACGTTCACGAAGAAGGCGCAGTATTGATTTTACGTGTCATCAATATGAATCCGGGCGAAGATCCCAATGACATGGTATCGCTTCGCTTCTGGATTGAAGCTGATCGTATTATCAGCCTGCGTCATAAACGCGTACTTTCCACTCAAGACGTAAAAGACGAAATTGTGTCTGGCAAAGGCCCGAAAACCACTAGTGAGTTGCTAAGTACTGTGATTGAACGGGTAGCCGACAGGATTGCTGATTATGTGGATGGTGTTGAAGCTAAAATGCTGGAATATGAAGACGCAGCTGACGTGGAAAATATTGTTAAGTTACGTGCCAATGTCTCCAACCTGCGCCGGGAAGCGGCCATGGTCAGACGCTATCTTGCGCCACAACGTGAAGCCCTGGAAGCACTCTTCCGGCAATCAGCAACCCTGCTGGTAAAAGAAGACCGGCACTATGTGCAGGAGTTATCTGATCGCATTATCCGTTATGTGGAAGACCTGGACCTGGTGCGGGAAAAAGCCGTTGTCCTGCAGGAAGAGTTGATGAACCTGACGGCCCAGCAACAAAATGACCGCATGTATGTATTGTCAATTGTTGCAGTGATTTTCCTGCCGATTTCATTTGTTACGGGACTGTTCGGCATGAATGTAGCAGGCCTTCCAGGACTTGAGACTCCCTCGGCTTTTTTTTATGTCGCCATGGCAATGACAGTTATGGTGGTGGGAGCTTTGGCCTATTTCCGGTTTAAAAAGTGGTTATAGCCTTATTGGCGCACGATTTTAACTTCACCGTCCAGATGCACATCCCGCTGCGGAAATGAAATCACAATATCATTTGCAGCAAATAATTCATCGATCTTGAAGCGAATATCAGACTTGATAACACGTAAATCTTTTTCACCGCCAGTTTCGATCCAAAAATATACATCAAAAATCAGAGCACTGTCCCCGAAATCATCAAAAATAACCAGAGGCTCAGGATCCCCCAGCACCAGTTCATGGGTTTCAGCTGCCTGCTGAATTAATTCTGAAACCTGTTTGACCGGCGAGCCATAAGCCACCCCTACTCTGACAATACAGCGTGTCAGTCGATCAACCAGAGTCCAGTTAACCACCATGTTTTCAAGTAGATGACTATTGGGGATCAGAAGGTGTACCCCATCGGTGCGGCGTATACGTGTTGAGCGTGTATTAATGGTTTCGACAGTCCCTTTAACATCCCCTATTTCAAGGAAGTCACCAAGGCGAATTGGCTTCTCCCACATCAGTATCCAGCCGGAGATAAAATTATTGATAATGTTCTGGGCACCAAAGCCAACACCGATAGCGACCGCACCGGAAACAAAAGCAAAGGCTCCCAGCGGCACATTTAGTATGGCCAGTGTGGTAAAGACCAGCAGTAAGAGAGCGACTATGAAATACAGGCGCTGAAACAGCAGGACCAGATCCGGATCAAGACCTCTTTTTGACAGGCGATGTAAAAAGAATGAGCTGCTTTTTTTAATGGCAAAATATGCCAGGAAAAACAGCACCGGTAGCAGTAATATCTGGCCAACGGTAAAAGTCTGCTCGTTAAAGGTAAATAAAGTATATGAGAAGAAAGCGCTGATATTTTCCATAGGCTGGTCTAGCATTAATCAGGCTTAAGCATAGGGCTTATGCTGATGCCGGGCAACTTTTTATTTTTCAATGCGGTAGGTCATGTCAATGCTTTGACTGATCCCGCTCTCCACTTCCAGACGCAGCCGTTCATTAAGAATATAGTCCAGTGACAGGACTGATTCTTTTTCAAACAGGCCGATTTCATAATGCATGAATAAATCCGGTGTCAGGTATTTTCCCAGTCCCAGGGAACTCTGTTCCAGGTTGGACTCACTGTTGAAATCAAGGGTGTCCACACCGAGGCCGGAACTGAGAAGACCGGTCAGCCCACTTCGATTGATGCCCAGACTTGCTGCAGCACCAAGCAGGTTACTCTGGTCCTGGTTATTGGTATCGCTGAATGATTTACCGGTAATCAGGATGGACAGTATTTCGCTTTCCGGCAGATTGGGTGTCGAGAAGAGCTGGCTTTGCATATTGCGTATAGTCCCGTTAATCAACACGCCGGCCTGAACCGTTTCGGTCTCCCGGTAAGCGCGAATATCCAGTGAGGGGTTGGACGGATTGCCAAAAAAGATCAGTTTGCCATCGGTGACATTCAGGCTCTGGCCGTAAATTTCATAGACTCCTTCACGGATGGAAATATCACCATAGGCCAGCAAGGGGCGATTGACATCCTGCTGCAGGCGCAGATTGCCATCCAGCATCATGTCCAGACCAAAGCCCTGGAAACGCACATTGTCACCCAGCAGCAGCTCCAGATCAGCGCTTACGGGTATTTCCCGAATACTCTGTTGCTGGCGACTTTGCATCAGATAAGCCTGCTCTGGTGGAGCATTAACAATGACTGCATCACGTGTCACATCAATACCATTATTAAGCAAAATGGTCGCATTCTCGCGTATATCCATAAGCAGTTCTGGCACCAGAACGCTCCCCTGCAGATCAAGTGCATTGTTTTGGAAATTGACTTCAAGGACAGGGCTTACAGTCATACTGGTGCTCTGATCGTTAATCAGCCGGAAATTTTCACCCTGTAAAACCAGCGTAAAAGATCGCTGGGGATCAAACAGGGTATTGGCAATGCCACTGAATGTCAGGTTACCTTCTCCGGATACTGCGGAAGCAGATATAAAAATATTCTCATCTTCATCACTGCTGAAAGTTAAATTGATTTGTTCCGGGCTGATTCCATACTCGGGCAATTCAAAAGAGGCATTCTGTAAATTCAGATTGGCAAGTAACATCGGGTCATCCAGACTGCCGCTGATATCCAGGTTGCCGCTAATCTCTCCGCGTGTATTACGCATGTCAGGAAACAGGGTTTCCACCCAGTTGAGGCTGGAAAAATCGAGTTCAGCACCGCCCTCCATACTGTCATCCGGATACAGGGTAAGCGCTGCGCTGATATCACCCTGAAAATCCAGGCCACCGCTATCCCGGTGCAGGATATTTAAACGGGTCTGGCCATTGAGCACTCCTTCTGTACGATTGACCTGCAGATTATTGTGCTGAAGCTCAAAGGTCTGGATTTCCGGCGCGACACTTTGTCGATCATCAGTGACCGGTCTGAACAGGTTGAGAAAAACCGAACCCGGCTCTACCCCCAGGGAAAAATCTGCAGACTGCACATCTTCGGTATCCCCCTGGACCTGAATGTCCATGTTCAGCAGCCCCTCAACGAAAGTGTTCTGTGGCAGATACAAGCCAACCTCCTGTTGCAGTCGGCCTATTGCTGGTGGTTTACCGCTATAAACCTGATTCAGATCAGCATCATCCAGGCTGGCAATCATGTTGTCGGTATTCAGGTAGGCCAGGGGGAAATCCTGCAAGGCTATATCCAGGCTGAAATCGCTGTCAGCCTGACTTGCCTGCAGACAGATTGCGGTATCCAGATGCTGCCAGCAATGACGTGACATACTGCTGCGCTGTGAACTGAACCCGGCTACAACCGGCTCCTGCAATATCCAGTTGCCGTATACACCATCAAGACTGGAGGAAAGAATACTTCCCTGCCACTGTTCACTGGCATAGCTGCCCTGCACTGCCAGGTCTATATCCAGCTCGGGTGAGCGCAGATTCAGACTGGCTTCATGGTTTTGTGGTTCTCCAGTAAACTCAATCTGGGTCTCTGAAACAATAAAAGAGCGGTTTTCAATCGCAGCATTTACTTCACCCAGATTGAACTGAAACTGATAGTTCCCGCGACTGCTCTGAATTGAGCTGTCTATGCTGGCCAGTTCAATTACACGCCCCGCTTCTTCAAAACGCAGATTATCTGCTTCCAGTGTTCCCTGTATGTCTGGATTATCGATATTGCCGGATATAAGGCCTTCGCCAAGGATGCGTCCGCTTAATGCCGGCAGCCAGACGGACAGATCAGGGGCACTCAGTAACCAGTTAATGTCGAGATTGTCCTGCATCTGTCCTTGAAGTGAGAGCTGGTTTCTACCGGTTGAGAAATCCAGGCTGACATCAGTAAAGCGATTATCCTCAAGTTGCAGTTCACCTTCAGCTTCCAGTGGATAGCCGTTAAGCTGCGCCTGTAAAAATGACAGCCTAAAGCGGGTATTGTTATTTTCATCAAGGCTCAGACTGCCTCCTGCCTGGACAGCATCAAGGGTGATTGCCGACAGGTAATCATTTATTTCCAGACGGTTCAGTCCCCAGTCCATGTCCAGGCCAAAGGGTTGCAGAGAAATTTCGCTGACAGCCTCAAGACTTATTTCATCACTTTCGATTCTTAAGGTTTCGAAGCTGAGGCCCTGCTCCTCATATTCACCAGCGAGCGTAAGGGTTAACGGTAACAATTGCTGAGAGGGGTCAAGTGCATTATTCAATTCAGGCACAAGCGCGAAACTTCCGTCGAGGAAAACCAGTTCGGGTGAGCCATGGGTCAGCAAGGTGCCGGAAAAGCCGCTGAGAAAGTTCTGTTGCGGTAACAGGGGCAGCAGGTCTTCAAGCTGATGTTCAAGATTAAAGTTGATTCCGGTCTGATCCAGCAATCCGGTAGCAAGGCTGCCTTCGCTCTCAATGCTTAATGGCTGGATCAGGCTGTGGCTGAGATCCAGTGAGTTAATATCGCCGCTGAAAAAAACCGAACCGGCAGTCACTGCGTCCTGGTCGGGCAAAAGGTTTCTGTCGAGGGTCCAGTCAAGATTGCCATCCAGCAGCAGATCTTCTGCCTGCAAAGCAAAGGCACCATTCAGTGTGGCGCCATAGCCGGTAAAGGTGATTTCATCAAGCCTCAATAGGCGCTGGTTAAGCAGAATGTCGAGACCCAGACTCTGTACGGTTAGTATCTGCTCGCCAGACTGAATTCGCGGATTTATCAGCAAAATATTTTCCATCTCAATACTGAATGGAAGGGAAAATACCTGCAAAATCTGTTCATCAAGCGGTACAGAAGCTGTTGCTTCACCCTCACCCGGTGACAGACGCAAATCCAGATCAGAAATTTCCAGTTGTGAGATATCTATACGCTGGCTGAGCAAGGGCCATAATGACCACTGGCTGGATAAATTGCTGGCCTGGAGCGTAAGCTGTGGATTATTAACCTGCAGATTTTCAAATTCCAGTCCTGTCAGCAGACTGCCACGTAAGGAATCATACTGCAGCTCTGTCTGAAAATTTTCCTGCAGGTAGTCAGTGGCATAAGTGGCAAGAAAGTTTGCGCCCCCTTGACTGTTTAACAAATAATAAACAATCCCGATTGCCACCAGCAGCAGGGCCATCAGAATAGACACAGTCCGGAGAACTATTTTAAGAATTAAAATATTCATTACAGGTCCGGGCCCATGGTGATATGAATACGGAATCCTTCATCATCATTGAGTGTGTGAGCCAGATCAAAGCGCAGGGGGCCAATGGGTGAAAGCCAGCGAATCCCGACACCGACACTTTGCTTCCAGTCAACATCATCGAATTCATTAAAGGCATTACCGGCATCAGTAAACAGGGCCATGCGCCAGCGAGGACGAAATTCATAATCTACTTCGACTGAGCCAGTCAGCATATGCTTGCCGCCGACGACCAGGCCGTTATCATCAGTTGGCCCCAGGCTACGATATTTATATCCACGCAGGCTCTGGTCGCCGCCACCCAGAAAGCGCAGGGAAACCGGCAATTCCTCTTTGTCGTCAATCCAGGTGAAACCACTGTCAAATCGTAATAACAATCGACTGCGGCTGCCAAAGCTGTTGACTGTTTTACCATTAACAATTGTCTGAATAAAATTGGTATCAGAAATGACAGCGTCTGTGGCGCCGCTTATTTCTGTAAACAAATTCCAGCCCCGGCTCGGATTAATCAGATCATCTGCCTGGGTTTTGGATAAATTAAAACCCAGAATGGCGAGGTGGGAGATATCCCTGTCGAGATTAATTGCGTAACTGTCACGCTGGTAATTAACAAAGGTATTGCGTAACCAGCCGCCTGTTGATTCATTTCTGTAGGCAGCTTCGAGTTCAACCCGCTTACTTTCAAAGGTGTCATTATCTTCATTAATGACGCCGGCACTGTAAAGCATGCTTTCACGCAATGGATTGCGCCCGATCGGCATCATGTAATTGACATTCTGTTGCAGGCGGACTTTTGAGAGGGAAATTTCCGTATCAAGCCGATGGCCGTTACGGGTCTGATAGCGGTTTTCATATCCAAGTCTGACGCGGGGGCCGGTGTCAGTAGTAAACCCAATGCCGGCTGAATAAGCGTGTCTTGGTCTGGGCGCCAGGCTAACGAGTAAAGGGACGGACTGATTTTGTGCCTGGGAAAGTTGCGGGTTGATTGATACCTGAGAGAAATACTGACTCTGGTCGAGATTGTTCCTGAGCCTGACCAGTTCAGTGTTGGAGTAGGCATCGCCGGTATTAATCTGAAACAGGTTGGCAACAAATTCATCTGAAAGAATGGATGAATTATTCATCTGGATATTACCAATCAGGTAGCGCGGACCCGGGGCAAAAAGCAGGTCTATATCAGCAGTATTACTAACCAGATCAATATTTAATTCAGAGCGAACAAAGCGTGCGGCGAAATAACCGTTTTCAACCGCGGTTGCACTCAAGTTGTTTTTGAGCCTTTCATACAGCCCATGATTCAGTTGTTGTCCGGAAGCCAGCGGCGAAGTATCAATCACTTCATTGAAAACGGCAATAGGCTGGTCATCAAGCGCAATATTGACAGTATCAAGCATGACAGCTTCGCCGGGGTTGATATCAATATTCAGCATCCAGCAGCTCTCACCGGGACTGAAATTTATGGCAATGCTGCTCTTGTAGTAACCCAGTGCGTTGGCTGCTCTTTCAGTGTTGCCCCTGACCTGGTTTTGCAGCCGCAGCAGACGACCCATATCAGTGTCACAGTTTTCGCCCCCGATTCGTAGATGATTGAGAATATTGTTGCGTAACTCATCGTCAACACCGGTAATAGTGATAAGCGGCGCTTCCTGGGACTGGGCAAAGACACTAAACAGGGCCAGTACCAGAGCGGGAAGTCTTGAAAAGAGATTAGATTTCATACAGACACTATCAACTCTAACATATGCAGAGATACATCAGAGATTAATAATGTTTTGGGCAGGAAAAGCAAGCGCTGTCTGGGGTACGGTTAAGCTCTTGCTAAGCTGGGAATATCAGTTTCTGCGGTTGTTACGGTCATTATCCCGGTTGTTGCGGTCATTGCCTCGACGATCGTCATCTTCATCATCGTCTTCCTCATCTTCCTCGTCTTCGCAATCGCGGCCGGACATTTCACGCCCCCGCTCAGATCCCGGTTCGTCGCAAATTTCCTCGTCGTCATCACGTCCTTCGTCTACGTCGTCTTCATCTTCATCTTCATCTTCATCGCGGCCATTACCACGGTCATTTCGATCGTTGCCAACCCGGTCATTACGATCATTGTTGTTATCCCTGTCGTTTCGATCGTTTGCATCATTCCGGTCATTACGATCATTATCATTTCTATCATTTCTATCATTTCTATCGTTTCTATCGTTTCTATCGTTTCTATCGTTTCTATCATTTCTGTCATTTCGGTCGTTACGATCATTATCATTACGATCGTTTCTGTCATTCCGGTCATTGTCACTGTCATTGTCACGACCATTACGACCGTCAGCATCTCCACTGTCGTTATCTCCGGAGTCATTCGAACCGCTTCCGGGGGCAGATGGACTGCCGGGTGAGTTACCGGGAGCTCCTGCAAGATTATTACCAGCGTTGGCTCCACTTCCACCACTGCCGCCGCCAGCTGAACCGCTACCACCGTTATTGGCAGCTAAACCGTTTCCGCTATTAGCACTATCGCCGGCATTTTGACCATTATCATTAGCGCTGTTATCGGCCAGATTGTTGGAGTTATTATCATTGCCTGCACTATTGTTGTCGGAATCATTGCTGCTGTTGTTATCATTACCGGCAACACTGTCACCTGTATCCGCGCCGCCATCATTTCCGCCGGAACCACTTGCCCCGTCAGAACCATTACCAGCATCTGCGACATCAGAATTATTATCGGCGTTGTCATCGTTGCCGCTATTGTTATCGGCAGTACCACTGTTATCAGCAAAAGAATTTCCGGAATTGTTACCGGAGTTATTATTGTTATTCTGTGAGCTGCTGCCGGAGGGATTATTCAGAGCATAATCCAGTGCGCCATCGTTCTCATTCAGCTTGCAGCGGACACAGGTTTCCTGACAGCCACTGGGCAGAGAATTGAGCGGAAAATCATCCCCGACTTCCGCCCTGTCCCATAAGCCGCAATAGAAATCCAGGTTTGAACCGGCATCTTTAAAGCCAATATGTAAACGGCAGTCATCGATGCAGTCTGTCAGCAGGTCATCCTGAAGTTGCAGGCCGAACCAGCCGACACCGGCATCTTCATTCTGGTAATACCAGACTTCAGAAATAACATTGGAGTTGTAGGTAATCGCATTGGGGGAAGAAGTCACCTGGGATGCGCCGGCATCACTGCTGGTGCGGGCGGACATCACAGAATTCGGGAATCCACGGGTGACATAATAATCGCTGACGACGCTTGTGCGGACAGCATCAAACAGCACTACCGCTTCAACCAGTTTGGACTTGGTAATGTAGTTACTGTAGCTGGCGATTCCCACAGCAGACAGTATTCCAAGCACGGCAACTATCGCCATGACTTCCAGTAAAGTGAAACCCTGCGCTGCCTGCCTATATCTGCGATTAATTTTCATCATTCCCTGTGTTTTGTTCGCGTACCTGTAGCGCGTCAATTAATAATGGGGATATTTTCCACTAATCAGGACGAGACTTCCCTGTTAAATGTAGTTTGCATCATAAAAGTGTGGCGCAGTTCACTAAGCACTTGATTACTGTAAAAAAATTTTACATACAAAAGAGCAATTTGTAAAAAAAACTTACAGGTGAGAGGCATAAAAAAGGCCAGTAACTAGTACTGGCCTTTTCGAAGAACATGCAGCTTGAGCTGCTGCTAAAGTGCTTAGCGTTCGTCTTCAGGAACAGCCATCAGGACATCTTCCAGCCCCTGAGGATAGGGAGATGCATGAACGCCGAGCATGGTATCGAACTGCATACCACTTTCATTGATGTATTCAGCGATTTCCCGTGCCAGCGGAGTCTGTCCTTCATAAGGCAGGGTATTGCCGTCACTACCGCGGACTGTAAAGTCGGCCTGCATGGCCAGACTGTGTTCGGGCATATACAGGAACAGCAATGAATCCGTATGTAATCCCGGAATGTGGTGTATCTCCAGTCGGTTCATGTCATCTTCCAGTACAGTAATTTCGCCGGCTGGTGCCACTTCAAACTCTGGGTTCAGCGGATCTTCACCCAGCAAGGTGCGTGGAGTGTTCAGCGCCATGCTCATGAAATCCAGGCTGTTTTCACTGACCATCAGCGGAATACCTGCCCGCAGAATGGGAATCAGGCCGGCTGTGTGGTCAGAATGCGGATGCGAGTTGATCAGAAAACGAATCGGCTTGTCAGAAATTGAGGCCACGGCTTCCAGAATGACTTCGCCACGCTGTGGGCTTTGACCACTTTCAAATACGACCAGGTCATCTTCAAACTCAATCACGAAAGAACCATAGCCACCGGTAATCTGCCACACCCCGGGAGCCACTTCTTCAACCAGATCGGCCGGAGCAGGTGCAGGGCCGTTGTTGCCGCCGCCACCGAAACCGCCACCTGTGTTTTCAGGCGGAGTCAGGGCCGCCATCAGGTTAGCTGGATTGGCATCAGCATCAGTCAGGCCAATACCGAAAATGGCCCCACCGCCCTGCCAGCGCTCAATTGTTGTCGGTACCATGACTCCGTCCATTTCTTCATAGTTGCTGAACATGAAGCTGACATGCATGTCGCCCATGAATGCATCTTCTACCCAGGTTTCGGTTTTTTCGATCAGGTTATCCTCATTGATATAGGCATTAACGGTGTACTGCATGCCGGAGGGTGAGGTAACACTTGCCGGGGACATCCAGCTCAGCACCGGCTGGCCGTCTTCCATGGATAGTGTCGCGCCGTTAGTCTCGGCGCCCTGAATAAAGCCCCAGGGTGTCAGCCAGGTATTTAACTGTGCGCTCCAGCCATCATCGGCAGTCGCGTACTGGGTGTAGTTTTGCCAGGTGGGTGGATCGTAAAACAGGTTCTGGGCAAAGAACTCACCACGTGCGAGTGAAGTACCGGCATCCAGGTCAATGGTCTGGGTGTAACCGATAATTTCATTACGCGGAAACCAGGGGGGGCTTGCCGTGCGGGTCTGGCGGAAACTGTTTCTGATTGACCAGGCATCACCGGAAACTGTAATGGATGAAAGGTTTTCAGTACCCAGGGCAGCCTGCACATCGGCAAGCACTTCATCGGCTGTGGGTGGAGTCGGTGCCGGCATGGGCTCACTGCTGGCCATTTCCTCACCACTGCAGGCCGCCAGCAGAAACAAGGAAGAAAAACTTACAAGAGCGGTACGCATGTTACGCATATATAGATACCTCCATCGATATCTTTATTTTTCATTTGTATTTGGGTGGAATAAAAGGCTGAGAATAACACGGAATAGCAGCCATAGGTGTATGAGTATATAAGCGACATTGAACCACTTTCAAATGGTTTAGCTGTATTCAGCGGACAGAACGCTCTATTTCGTGACTGAACGGGTGTCAAATGACACTTTTTCCTGTCCGCCGAAAATTGGTCCCGCTCAGTTGACGGCTTTCGGGACTGTGACAATAATTTCATTGTCCTGCCGGTCAACTGTCATGCCAGCTTCATCAATGTCGCCGGGCAGGTGCATGGACTGGGAAAAACGGCTTTCCTGCATACTGCGACTGCTGAGCCCGCTATTGCCCTCTTCCCGCAGACTTCTGACCGAACCGGAAACCACCAGAACATTGTTGTTCAGCTCGGTGTTGAGCTCGATTTCCTGGCCTTCCGGCACCTCAATGACAACACGGTAAGCCTCGCTGTCTTCAGTCATGCTGACGGTCGGACTGCTGCTGAATCCAAAACCAAAGTCCTGCTGGTTGAAAAAGGGATAACCCCGTGTCATGGAATTCATCAGTTCATCCATGCGGCGTTGCATCTCCGCGATCTGGCCACCGGGATCCATAAAGCCGGGCCAGTTGTTACTGAAAGGATCGGTAAAACCGGGCAAGGGATCGACCGGGTCAGCCGGGCTATTGCCGGAAGTGTTCGGCGCAGCAGGCGCCGGTCCTGAGGGTTCTGTCGTTGCGAAACTGTTGTTCGCTGCTGCCTGGCTTGTAATGTTGCCGGGCTGGGCATTATTTTCACGCAGTGCCTGTACTTCGTTGGACAGGTTCCAGGTAAAAAAAGCCAGTGCGGCAATCAGGCAGATCAGGACGGTAAAAATAACACTGACAAGAACATTACGTTGCTGTGTCTCCATAGTCATTACCTCTTTAATGGTTATCAAAAAAGCAAATCAGCATGAAAACGTCTGTAGTTGAAAATTATGGTCAGTGATTTAATTTTCAAGGGTTTGGCTTGTTTCATATATTTTTAACTTGCCGCATTGAGATAAATCAGCGAATATAAAAAGCCAATTCACGTAGTCGCTTATGAAAGTTTTTCACCTGGCAAAATCCGAGGTGGCGAGTTACCTGCCGCTGCCATTTTTCACTTCTCAGGTTGCGGCCGGTTTTCCCTCTCCGGCGGATGACTATATTGAGAACGGTCTGGATCTGAATGAATACCTGATCCGGCACCCCTCCTCGACCTATTTTGTACGTGCCAGCGGTGATTCGATGACTGGCTGTGGCATTCAGGATGGCGCCCTGCTGATCGTGGACCGGGCTGCCAGTCCGCGGCAGGGCAGCATCGTGATTGCCGCCATCGATGGTGAGCTGACCTGCAAGATTCTCGACATCAGAAACAAGCAGCTGCTGGCAGCCAATCCGGCCTATTCCCCTATTCCGATTGCCGAAATGAGTGAACTCAATATTGAGGGCGTGGTACTGCATGCAGTGAATTCGCTATGTATGCCCTGGTAGACTGCAACACCTTTTACGCCAGTTGCGAGGCAATTTTTAATCCGGCAGTGCGTGGCAAGCCGCTGGTGGTGCTGTCGAATAATGACGGCTGTGTGATTTCCCGCAATGCTGAAGCCAAGGTGCTGAACATCCCGGACCTGCGCCCCTTCTTCCAGGTAAAACATTTACTCAAAAAACATCGGGTACATGTTTTTTCCAGCAACTATGAACTGTACGGTGATATTTCCGCACGGGTAATGAAACTGCTGGAGTCCTGTTGTACACAGATGGAAGTGTATTCCATCGATGAAGCTTTCCTGCGCATTCATGTCGATGATTACGCGCAGCATGGGGCGGCAATTCGTGACATGCTATGGCAGCAGGTGCGCATGCCGGTCTGTGTGGGTATCGCACCGACCAAGACCCTGGCAAAACTGGCCAACCGGGCAGCGAAAAAAATGCCGCAGCTTGAAGGGGTTTGCGTGCTGGATACGCCGCATAAATGGCGCTGGCTACTGGCGCGGGTCAAGCCGGAGGATATCTGGGGAATCGGCAGGCGTCTGAGTGAACATTTACAGCGTCTGGGCATTCATACGGCCCTGCAACTGGTGGAAACCAATCCGAAATATCTGCGCCGGCGTTTCAGCGTCAACATGGAACGTACCCTGCGGGAGTTACGTGGTGAAGCCTGCATGGACCTGGCACTGGAACCGGCCCCAAGCAAATCGATTATCTGTACCCGCAGTTTTTCCTATAAAGTTACTGAGTTACATGAACTGCAGCAGGCCATCAGTCAGTATGCCGATCGTGCCTGTGAAAAACTGCGACGACAACAGGGAGTCACGGCTACGCTCTGGGTTTATCTGGAAAGTTTTGACCGCAAGGTCGGTTACCTGCGTCCACAACGGCTGATTACTCTGCCCTTTCTGACCAATGACACGCGGCAGATTGCCAGTGCAGCGGCTGCTACTCTGGCACAGATTTTCCGGCCCAATATTCGTTACAAAAAGTGTGGCATCGGCCTGCTGGATGTCCGTACCCGGCAGTATGAGCAGAATGATTTTTTTAATGAGCGGCAGAGCGAACAGTCACGTGAGTTGATGCAAGTGATGGATCAGGTCAACCAGCGCTACGGTAAACACAGCATTAAATTATTGAATGCCGGCATACAGCCGAAGTGGGCCATGAAGCGTGATTACATGTCGCCGCGCTATACCACCCGCTGGCAGGATATTCCGGTCGCCAGATGTGCCTGACTGGTAAGGCGGAGTAATTCGCTCGATCAAGGGAAAGGGAAATATTCTTTTGCGACAGGCCAAAAGCGTACATCCCTGTACAGCTTAGGCTGGCGCGGGAAATAAACCCTAGCGCACGAATTCCCGGATAATGCTGTCACCCTTGTTCAGGACAAAAATACGACCATCCGGACCGGCATCGATACGGGTGTCAGCACGTGAGGCGCCTTCGTTTTCCTGAATCAGTTGCAAGAGTGTTTTGCCCTCGCCACCGTCATTGAACAGCACCCGGCGAATCGATTGATAGTCAGACGGCATATCATTGGCGTCAACATAGAGAATTTCGCCACTGACCAGGTCGGCAAACAGCAGAGTGTCTTGCAGCTGCGGGACTCTGTTATCACGATAAATCAGCAGGCCGGAAGCGGCACCACGGTTTTGCAGAATCGGATCGGTATGGTCCCACTCTACAGTCGGATAGGTCACACTGGCATCAGCTCGTGGATTGCTCATGTTGATCACGCCGTTTTCAAAACGGTAGCTGGCTTCCCAGGTGTTCCAGCCCAGGTTGCCACCAGCCGGTACCGGACTGATTTCCTCAACGATGTTCTGACCGATTTCGGACAGGTACATCATGCCGGTATCGGCATCCCAGACAAAGTGCTGGGCATTACGAATGCCGTAGGCATAAATTTCATCCAGAGCACTGTTGTTGCCAACAAAAGGGTTGTCGGAGGGAATGCCGTATTCACCATTGGGGCCGTTATTGCCAAGTGGATCGATGCGCAGCATTTTGCCGAAGATTGAACCCAGATCCTGAGCCATGTTCATCGGGTCACCACCGGAACCGCCATCACCATTGGAAACATACAACAGGCCGAAATCGGCATCACCCGGTTCAGCCAGAGTATTAAAACCAATCTGGCCACCGTTATGGTTACGGAATGGTTGCTGGATACGCAGCATTTCGCGTGGCGTGCCACCATCGTAAGTTGTTGCCAGCGGGTTATTGGCTGTCCATTCGTGCAGGACTAAATCATGATCATCCCCTTCGCCACTGGGGGCATAGTCAGGTTCCGGCCGGGTATTGGTGCTGTCAGTCCAGGTGTAAAACTTGCCGTAACCGGGAGTTCCGCTTTCGGCAAACTGCGGATGAAAAGCAAAACTTTGCATACCCTGCTCACGGTTGCCAGAGGAAACCTGAACCCCGTAATCATCGGCATTGAGATATTCAATCACCCGTTCGCCATCATAACTTAGGCTGTAAATCACCCCGGTCATGTCATTGACGAACATGCGATTGCTACCCGGCTCATCCACCAGTTGCATCATGCGGGCCTGTTCACCACGGATTTCCGGCAATTGGGCGAACTCAACATAATCAACCAGAATAATGTCGTCTTCCGCTTCAATCGGCGTGGTAAATGGATTATTGGACACCTGCGCATAGACAGAGCCTGTCAGTAACAGGCTCAATCCGAATATGCTCTTTCTGATCATTGCTCTCCCCTCAGGAAATAGTAACTATAGTTATAGTATTTAGTCTGTGCTGTAATTTACCGGACAGCCTGCCATGTAAATGCCGCTGGCGACATTGTTTTCACAAAATTCAATGGCAGCATCCAGCTGGCTCTGAATATTATCAAGAACTTCGGCATAAGTAGTCACCCTGCCATGAACCGGTATATCAATTTCCGGATCCAGGCCATGATGTTCGACGCTGCCAAGATAGTTGTCACTCCACCAGTGCCATTCCCAGCCGATATCAAACATGTCACCCTGCATCAGAATGTCTTCATCGTGCAGGTAGGCAAACACCGCATCAGTCATGTGCATGTGGTTGACCACTTCATAGACATCCAGGCGTCGCATCTCATCCTCTAACACCAGGTGTTCATCAACCGGAATGAAATCCAGCGGCTGTGGATTACGCGCCAGTGCATCGGGAAAGTTTGGCGCCGGACGTGATACCAGCTCGCGCAGGATGCCCTCATTTTCGCGTTTGGAAATAATGGTCAGGCCACGCGATACCGCAGCCCGGATACCGCCGCTGTGATCAAAATGGTGATGCGACATGATCAGGTGAGTGAGCTCCTTGCCCGGTACCAGTTCATTGGCCGCATCGATACGTGCCAGTGAATTGGCTTCATTACCATAGGCCTCAAACATCACCAGATGATCGGCAAACTCAACCACTGCTCCGCCGTTGCTGCCGACACGTAAATCCCAGACCCCATCGGCAACTTCAGTTACGACCACTTGTGGGTTTCCACCACCGCCGAAGCCGCCACCAGCACCACTGACAAACTCGGGCAGTGGTTCATTGATCTGGTAGCCATCGATATGAAAGCTGGTGACCACATTGTCGCGCCAGTCGATTTTCGTGCTTAAGCCGGATGGCAGACGAATGCCGTCATAGGGGGTGTAACCGGTGAACCAGGTTGTGTATGTCACCTCGCCCAGATTACTGTGCGGTCCCAGCCAACGGACCCAGGCTGGCAGTTTGTTTAGCTGGTTGATGCCCAGCCAGACATGCTGGCCGTTATCCAGCATGAATTCGACAACAATATTGTCATCTTCAATACTGACACCACCGGTTTCGCTTTCCAGCGCTACGCGCAGGGCCATCAGCGGGTTATTCAAGGCATCCACGCCATCCTGAACCTGGGATGTCAGCGCCCAGGCATGACCGAAAGGCAAAGCAAAAGGAAACAGGAAGCCCTGACGCTGACGTTGCAGTGCTTCACCGCTTTCCAGGTTGAAGTAGCGTTCCACGCCATTTTGCGCAGCCCACTTTTTCGGCGAGTTCGGATGCGGTGAGGGAGAACTGCCGCCGTCCTGGTTCAGGGTCTGGCTGAAACCGGTCATCAGCAACGAGTCGACCTGCATGATACGATTCATGCCGCCCATGGCTTCGGCAGTATCTTCCAGCACGTCCTGTGCAGACATCTGTGCTGTTGCCGGCATGATCAGGGTAAATAAGCCCAGGGTCACAAGTCCCCGTAGAAATGTATATTGTTTCACGATGTGTCTCCGTTGTTGTTCTTGTATAAGACTTTTAATTTTAAAATTGTATCAGTCAACATCCATCCAGCCCGCCTCAAGGGTCACCTGATCCCAGTGTTCGGTGAACTTGCCATCCTGCACGCGAAAGGTTTCAAAGGCAAAGGCTTCATAGGTTTCACCAGGATTGTCCGGGTCAGGTAAATCGCCTTTATAAATTGCCGTGACCAGGTCATCCTCGGCCATGACAATCACCGGATCTCTCAGACGGATACCGCCCAGATCCACCAGCGGAATACCCCCTCTGGCGCGGGCCTCAAGGCGGGCTTCAACCCAGGCACGGTTGCCGCTGGCACCGGTAAATTCGTCCATGGCCAGAAAGCGTGGATTATGCTGAATGTAATCTTCTGCCAGAAACTGTTCCATACGTTCCTCGCCACTGCCTTCAAAGTCAAAAAAATCCAGCAGTAACTGTTTATTGGCGTCCTCCCGATACTGGCTTTGTACCAGACCATAACTAAAAGCGGCGAGCAAAAGGGCCAGTAACACTGCCAAAATTGTTATTATTTTCAATGCTGTGTTTTGCATGGATGACCTCAGATCAGGCTTATATAGACGATACGGGTAAACATATCGGCATCGATATAGGGGTTCTCTCCTTCCCAGACTGCATCAAATTCTTCCGTGGGCCGTGCATTGATGATCTGCATTTCCGACATGCCCTGCTCAATCATCGAAGCCACCCGGTTACGCACGGTTCGCAGCATCAAGGCGTAATTCTGTACCACCTGCTTGCCCTGCGGCGGGATCGGTCCGTGACCGGAAATAAACTGGGTGTCGTTGTCCGCAAGTTCCAGCGCCAGTTCGATGGCATCGATCACCCCATCAATGGAGCCGCCGCCATTTTGCACATCAATCCGCGGATAACCGGCAGTCCACAAGAGGTCACCCAGCTGAATGATGTTGGCCTGCTCAAAATGCACGATGGAATCGGTATCCGTATGCGCATTGGGCACGTGAATGGCGGTGATGGTTTCATTGCCGGAATGAAAGCTGATGTCATCAGCAAAGGTGACGGTCGGCAAGGCACCCGTCGGTGAAGGCATGGTACGGCTGTTATATAAAGGCAGGAAGACTTCCATGCTCATGCGCCGGTAGACGTATTCGTGTGCCACAATCACAGCCCCGTCAGCGGCAAAATTTTCATTACCGCCGGTATGGTCACCGTGCCAGTGGGTGTTGATGACAAACTTGATGTCATCGCCACTGATCTGGTCAATGGCGGCATTGATCTGCCCGGATAAAGGCGCGAATTTATTGTCGACGACGATAATGCCGTCATCACCGGTATAAACCCCGATATTGCCACCCGGGCCATAGAGAACATGGAAGTTATCACTGACCTGCTGGGTCTGGATTTCGCCATCCTGCGCCAGCGCTAAAGACGCTGGAAACAGGAGAGAGGCAATTAAAATTGTTGCTTTCTGCCACATGTGTCCGCTCCTGAAAGTTTAATAGTAATACATCAGGGACTTAGTGTGGCAGAGCGCTATTCTGGAATCCACTGTTGATAATCTGTCGAAACAGTCAGCAGTATCCCCTACCAGCCGCGATCCATCGGTAATTCAGGATCAGCCGTGATGTTCAGCATGGCGCAGTGGTGGTAGGTAAATCCACCTTCACCAAATCCGGGATGATCAGACATGAACTGAACGACCTGCAGAAAGCAGCCCTCACAATCAATATTGGGAATGCGGACTTCGGTTTCCTGAGGGCCAGTACGGCGCTCATAGTTTTCCCACAGCCCATCGACCAGCACCGGTGCCTGCGGATTTTCATCAATCTCAAAACGGTCGGAGCGTGGACCCCGGTCGGTGTCTTTCATGGTCGGAACAGTATCTTCCGGCAGCCAGTTAATGCGGCGGGCCAGGGAAACGCGGTAATGGCCGGGGTGGTAGATGGTTTCTTCGATGGCAATTCGCAGCATCTCCCCGCCGGTAACATCCGTTACCAGGCCAGTGCGGGTGCCGCCATCGGCTATTGTGCCACCGCAAGGAGCTATTTTCTGGGGATCCCCCCGTTCATCTTCGACAATCCATGAGGCCGGTTCATTCAGCTTGAAGTGTGCGTTGGCCGCAGTGGCCAGTAATCCGGCTGCGGTTGCCAGGCCCAACTTACCCAGTGTGCTTTTCTTCACGATTGATACCCTTCTGTTGTTATAGTGTGTGGAGCGTTGTGGATTATTATCTATTGCCCTGATTACGGCAATAAGCAGGGCAAACAAGCCTGACACCTGGTATTGACTATGCCTATATTAAGGTTTAAGTATTCTTTATAACACTATGTAATTATTATAAATATGGATCTATTTTCTGATATCAACCATTTTTTAAACAGCCCGCAGGTAGTCGAGGTGCTCTATGCCCTGGTGCTGATCATGGCCCTGTTATGGCTCCTGACCGGCGGCTTCAGTTTCCTTAAAAAGAAGTCTGATCACAGGAATGATGACGATGGTAGAAAATAATCTGTAGCAGACCCTCCCCCGTTTACTGGTTAATATCCTCTTCACTGATCAGGCTGAATGAAAAACTACTGCATCGGCTAGCCCTGCTGAACACCTGGATCTGGATCAGGGTCAGCGGGGCATAGGTTTCAACATAATATTCGTGGGCAATGGTGTTATCACTGCCAAAAGCCACATGATATTCCACGATCCTGTACTGGTTATTTTTGATGGCGTCGATGCTGTTGGCGATACGGCGTTCGGCATCAATGTTTTCGCAATTCAGGCTGGCAAAATTGGTCAGGAAAATACTCTGGTGAAATACGCTGATGGCTTCATCGGACAGGGGCAATTGGGTACGGACAAGCTCTTCCTGTGCAAAGGCAGCTAAAGCCAGCAGGCTCAGGAAAAGCATAAGCGTATATGTTGGGGTTTTAAGAAGTTTGCTCATGAAATTAAACTGCCCTCTTTGATTTGAGAAAGATGTTTTGACCCGGTATCTGGAACATGAACATTTTTCAGTATTATATAAACCGAAGTATCATACGTATGGAAAATAAGTATTAAGTAGTTCAGTATAGATTTTTTTATCTCAGAAAGGGAAATGCAATGAATCTCGAAACAATCGCTCTGCATTCAGGTTATGAAGGTGATCCGGCAACCAATGCAGCCACTACGCCCATATACCAAACAACATCATATACCTTTGACAATACGCAGCATGGTGCAGACCTATTCAATCTGGCGGTTCAGGGCAATATTTATACGAGAATCATGAACCCTACAACAGCAGTGCTGGAAGCCCGCCTTACTGAAATGGAAGGTGGTGTTGGTGCGCTGGCTGTTGCATCCGGCATGGCAGCGATCACCTATGCCATTCAGGCAATTACCAGGGTTGGCAGCAATATAGTCAGCACCTCCCAGTTATATGGGGGCACGTATAACTTTTTTGCGCATACTTTACCCGCACAGGGAGTCGAAACCCGTTTTGCATCGTTCGATGATTATGCTGGCCTGGAAGCTTTGATCGATGAAAATACCAGGGCAGTCTTTTGTGAATCAATCGGCAATCCGGCTGGAAATGTAGTCGATATCGAGGCACTTGCTGAAATTGCACATCGGCATGGTGTTCCCCTGATCGTCGACAATACTGTTGCGACCCCATTTTTATGCAAGGTTTTTGATCTGGGCGCGGACATTGCCATTCATTCTTTGACCAAATATATCGGCGGTCATGGTACTTCTATTGGCGGTATTATTGTGGATTCAGGAAAATTTGACTGGTCCGCCCACAAGGAAAAATATCCAATGCTCAATGAGCCGGACCCTTCCTATCATGGTGTCATCTATACTGAAGCTCTGGGTGAAGCAGCATTTATAGGACGTTGTCGCGTTGTTCCTTTGCGAAATACCGGTGCTGCCCTGTCGCCGATGAATGCATTCCTGATTATGCAGGGTCTGGAAACCCTGGGACTGAGAATGGAACGTCATTGCGAAAATGCGCAAAAAGTAGCGGAATATCTTGAGGGGCATGAGCAGATTGAATGGGTCAGTTACGCAGGACTGAAATCAAGTCCCTATTATGACGTCTGCCAAAAAGTTGTTGGCGGACGCCCCTCTGGTATTTTAAGTTTTGGAATCAAGGGCGGTGAAGCTGCAGGGGCCAAATTTATTGATGCACTGCAAATGATTTTACGTCTGGTCAATATAGGCGATGCCAAATCCCTGGCCTGTCACCCTGCTTCAACTACTCACCGGCAACTTAGTGATGATGAGCTGGCTACAGCAGGGGTAAGCAAGGAAATGGTCAGATTATCCATTGGCATTGAGCACATTGATGACATTATCGCTGATATTGAGCAGGCGCTTGCGGCAGCGAAATAATTGACAGGCTATTAAATTTAAATGGTGCCCGGGGCCGGAATCGAACCGGCACGATCGCAATGATCGAGGGATTTTAAGTTATTAGCGTTATTGTTTGCGGTTATTTTAAATTCTTTTAATAACATATAGATAGAGAGTAATTTAACTCCCTCTTCTTTGCGGTAATTTGCTATATAGGCAGGTTTTTTGAAATAATACTCCGACTCTGCGCCTACCTTGGGCGCGGATGATTCATTTAAACCTTAATAGTTAGGGATTAACGGAGTATTGCCTATATGCCACGCTTACGATTATCCAATTCAAATATAGGCAAAGTCCAGCCTCCCCCGTTTAAAGACAATGGTCAAAGCACCAATGTGCTGTACCGCGATGATCAACTCCAGGGCTTTGGTCTACTGGTAACCAGCCGTGGGGCTAAGTCCTTTTTCGTGGAAAAGCGGGTGAATGGCAAGAATCGCCGCCTCACGATCGGGCGCTTTGGCCAGGTTACCCCGGTTCAGGCCCGTAAAAAGGCTCAAGAGCTGCTCGGTGAGATGGCCATGGGTAACGATCCGCTTGAAGAGCGCCGCGATAAGGCCGCTCGATCGGTCACGCTCGGCGAGGCCTATCGAGAGTATCTCCAGACGCGAAAGAA
Source organism: Gammaproteobacteria bacterium UBA5109 (assembly GCA_002414385.1). Taxonomy (GTDB): domain Bacteria; phylum Pseudomonadota; class Gammaproteobacteria; order Pseudomonadales; family Pseudohongiellaceae; genus UBA5109. Next base: position 195,878 of record DHZH01000005.1, on the reverse strand, counting down.
CCTGAAACCCAATACCCTGCATGATTACAAGCGCTGTATTGAAGGCGCGCTCGGCGATTGGCTCACTACCCCGCTCTCTGAGCTATCGAAAGATAAGGTCGAAAAGCGCCATCGAGCGCTCGGTAAGAAGAGTAAAGCCCGAGCGAATAACACCATGCGGGTGCTTCGAGCGATCTTCAACTTCGCGATGGATCGTTATGAAGACAAATCAGGCAAGCCCATTATCTTGTTTAATCCGGTTTCGCGGATCAGCAGCACCCGGGGCTGGTATGAGATCAAACGCCGGCAGACCTTGCTCACCCCTACCCAGCTCAAACCCTGGTTTGAGGCCACCCTCAAGCTAAACCAGGAAACCACCCGCGATTACCTGCACTTTTTACTGTTTACAGGCCTCAGACGCTCAGAAGCGGCGCTTTTGACCTGGGAAGACATCGATTTTAATGAAAAAGTCATCCATATCCCGGATACCAAGAACAAAGAGCCGCATGCCCTCCCCATGAGTGACTTCCTGAAGGATCTGCTCAAACGGCGCAAGAAAATGAACCTGTCCGAGTGGGTCTTCCCTTCTCCGCGCACCCTTGGGCCACTAAAAGAGCCCAAAACAGCACTCAAAAGGATTGAGACAGTCTCAGGGATCAAAATTAGGCTGCATGACCTACGGCGAACCTTTATCACGATTGCGGAAAGTCTGGATATCCCAGCCTATGCTCTGAAACGGCTACTAAACCATAAGTTTTCAAATGATGTGACCGCCGGGTATATTGTGCCAAGTACAGAGCGCTTACGAGCTCCAATGCAAAGAATTACCGATTACCTCATGGAGAAAATACAAGGATGATTCGCTATCTGGATGCCTTTTCTGATTTTAACCCTCTAAATGATGAGCTTAGTGAAGCTCAGTTATGGGATATTGGCTATGTCGTGCAGCATGCCAAATTACTACTTGATGATTCTTTCACTGAAGAGGATCTTAACGCTGGGCTGGAAATTCTCTTTAAGTTAAAAAAGTATAGCTCCCACGCTGGCATAAAGCTGTTAAACGAGTTGCCATCCAAACATCAAGAAGTCGGGCTAACAACTACCCCTCCCTTTAATTACTATTTATGCACTGACTATGTGGAACAAGAATGTAGGCCAAATGGTGAACCTTACCTTTGGTCCCAATTATTTGCCGTACTGGCTCTGGCTTCAATTGCTGATTATGTCTATCTGACAAAAAAATCAGTTTACGAATATCAACCTGGTGATGATCAAGATCTAATGTTGCAATATAAAAACGCTGAAAATAATGAGCAAGGATATAAAGTAGACCTTAAGTTAGAGGCGATAGAAGCATTGGGTTTTGCAAGATTGTTTGAAAAGATTCAATCTGACCCAAATAAACGAGCTAAGAGTATCAGTAAAACAAAACTCTCAAACTATCATCCATTAAAGTTAGCAATCATAGAGAAATTCAATAAGTTAAATAGGGATGGCAAAAGCATTCGTAAGATAGCAAGGATTATCAATGACGAGTTGCCAGATGAATTGAAGTATTTATCATCAACTGACGACTTGGAAAAGCAAATTGAAAAGTGGCTGGCGCAATATATAAAAGGGACTTTACCAGGACAGGATAAATTGCCACCCTATAAACCATAATGTACCTGAGATAAGAATCATCTCAGGTATACCTCAATTCAGTGTTATTCAAATCATTAATAGCTGAATCTCAATGACATACAGTCAGCTTCTTTTAATAAGGAGCTACTGCTATGACAAAACTACTCGATACTAAACAAGCCGCTAAATATTTAGGTGTAAGTGCTGCGTTCTTAGAAAGAGACCGTTGGGCTGGCGCTAAAATCCCATTTGTGAAGATAGGAACTCGTTCTATAAGATACCGTCTTTCAGATCTCGATGAGTATATAGAGTCAAAAGTACGGACTAATACATTCAGCCTCTCAAAATTCCTGGGAGGTGAATAATGAAAACGACTATTTTTGATAAATTAAGCGAAACCCCTCCTCTATATTGCCCAGCCAGTAAATTAACCTGGTTTTGCGGTAAATACGGGGAAGATCCGTTTTTTCACGATAGGCCGTTTCGTTATGAAATATTTCAGAAATACCCGAAACGTTACTCACTCGAATTAGCGCGAATGTATATTGAGGTATACGAAACAGAAGGAAGGTTTAAGGCTAATCGTATGTTACGTTTCTGGGATAAAACATTTTCGGAAATACAATTTAATTTAGCAATTAATGAAGAAACGTTATGTAAAAAGGCGAAAGAACTTGCTTATAAATGCCGTTATTTCCGTTTTAATTTTGATTATTCATTATCGCGATTGCGGTTATTAAAGCTAATTGCGAAAGAAAACGGGTTAAATGTGCCCGAAAAGGATGAAAAAGGCATTTTAAATCGTTTATGCGACGAAATATGGTGGAGGCGTAATTTACGAAAAAAGCACAGGCGCGGTTTAGAAAAAGCCGCGTTAAAGCTTAATTTAGTAAGTCGAATTAAAAGTATTTATGTTTCAGACGAATCATTTAAGTGCTTTTTAGAGCAAAACGCGCGAAATAACGCGTTATTAAACGCGCTAAAGGCCGTTAATGAACTAAATCAGGAATTCACGTTAAAGGATATTGTTGATAAAACAATTAGTAATCCTCGAATTAGGCGTTCTGAATTAATGGTTAGAATTTCTGGTTTTGAGCGTTATGCCAAAGAGAACGGTCATATTGGAGGGCTATTTACTATTACCTGCCCTTCCAGGATGCACAGATCCTTGTGGAAAACAGGTAAACCCAACCCAAACTACGACAATACTACCCCTAGAGAGGCCCATAAATACCTTTGTGCCTTATGGAACCGTATTCGCGCTCAATTTAGGCGAGATGGCCTATTCCCCTATGGGATCAGGGTTGTTGAGCCCCATCATGACGGAACTCCGCATTGGCACTTATTGTTATTTATGCCTCCAGGTGACTACCGGCGAGTTTTTGAAGTTTTACAGAAATATGCGCTTGCAGATACACCTGAAGAACCAGGAGCCCAAGAAAAACGCGTTACTGAAGTAGAAATTGACTGGAATAAAGGGTCAGCGACAGGATATGTCGCTAAATACATCTCAAAAAACATTGACGGTCATGGGATCGATTTTGATGATAATGGCGAGATTGCAGATGAAGGAGCGTCTAGAGTAAGGGCTTGGGCATCTACATGGGGTATAAGGCAATTCCAGTTCATGGGTGGCCCAAAAGTCTCTATCTGGCGTGAGCTTCGTCGTCTTACTTCAAAGAATCTGCCCCAAGGCCTTCTTAAACAGTGTTGTATCGCTGCTGATACCTCGAATTGGTATGAATTCATGCGAGTAATGGGTGGTCACATGGTTAAGGCCGACTCTTCCCCTATTCAACTATTAAAACTCTGGTCCGATGAGCCTGGTAAATATCAGGAGCCTATTGGAGAAGTTATCAAAGGGTTAGTACATGGTGGCATTAATTATGTGACTAGAGTCCATATCTGGACTATAGAGGTAAAAGAAAAGTTATTGACCATAGGGAGGAGACGTATGGTACACGAAGTGGAGCGGCACCTACCGGGCGCAGCCCGGGAGGGGGTGCCCGCTGAGACCATACGGCTTAGGGCCCCTATGTCAAAAACTTTTCGCCCCTTGGAGTTCTGTCAATAACTGTACTAGATGGTGTTAGTGGTGAAAGTATTTATGTAATTTTCTATGTTTGAAAACTGAACCAGGCTGACCTCATCAAATAAAATTTGATCTGAATAGAACATTGGGACAACCTCACTGAAGATTAGTACCGGTAGTATACAATTTAGTTCATCTAGTTTTAGATATAATGCCAACTGTTCTATATTTTTGCTAAGAAGGTCGTATCTGTACTTGTGTCTTAGTAATCTATCTGGCTTTTTGTTGCTTCTTAATTTGCCTTTAAACTCATTAAGTTGCCTAGCAATTTCACTTGGGGTCTTCGCAAATTCCATATTTTTACATTCAATAGCTAGCGCAATTTTAATGTCAGGGTTCCAAGCTAAAACGTCAATGTCGCCATAATTTTTATCTAGCCGACTATTAAATACTTTTGTAATTTTGATATCTGATTCCGCATACCAACCAAATTTGCGAATTTCTTCAGCAACTTCAGAATTAAAAGCATGTCCAACTTTATCCCTTTTGCTGCCAATCCACTGCCTAAGTTCGTTTGATTGGAACAAGCTTTCATCAAAGCTGGCTTCATAACAAGAAGTTAAACGATACTTCAATCCCGCAGCTATTAAATTAGGCGATATGTATAAGGTGTCATCAACTTTTGGTATTGGTCTATATAAGGAAGATAGCCTCCTTTTAAAGCGCCAGGGCGAGACATCTGTGTTTTTAAAGTTTTCAGGAGGCACTTTCCATTTAGGTCTATTTTCTAAACAAAGCTCTTTTAGAATATTTTCTATTGTATGATCGGGAATGCCATTTTTTATAAGTAGCTGAGTGAATTCTGAAGTTTTAAGCTTGTAAACAGGTGATTTACTTTCAATACCATGCTTTTCCAAAATATCTAAAAATAATGATATTTCAGAAGTAGGGATTCCAAATTCAGTATTCCAAGCTTCTTCAAAAACTGGATTAATGTCTTCTTCATCTGCTTTCTTAACACTTTTATTTTGAAATAGCTTTGAATAAGATTCTATATCAGAGTTAGCAGATATTTCGTGAAACTTCTTTCCAAATGGATCAACGATATTTTCCTGAAATGATGCATCTACCAATACATTTCCTCCATGGGAGAACCGTAAAGTTGGTTCAATAGCATCATAGTGTATGGCATCAGACCACCCTCCAAATATAAACATTAAATGTGTAGTTGTAAGAAGCTTAGATATATCTAAGTCAGTAGGATTATATCCCCCTTCAATACTAGCTTCACAAATAGCAATTTCTAAAACTAGGCGAGATGTAATTGAGCCAGAATTTCTTTTCCCCATTTCATTAGAAATCACAGTATAAACATCTTTTTTATCTTTATGGAGAGATAGCATTGCCCTTGCCGTTCTCCTCCACTGATTAGAATCATTTTGAATTGAATCATGGTTTAACAACAGCTTTATTAATAGTTTATCTTTGTTGATTTTTGCCAATAATTCTTCAGCGTTAGTAGCTAATCGATCAATTAACTTTCTAAAAAAGCATGTACATGCCTCTTTGCCATTAATAATCGAGCTAGTATTTGGGTTATGTACTGTCCAAGCAAGACCAACCCTGGAAGCAGCATCATCAAAGCTATTTATGAAGATAGGATCTGGATAGTGGTCTTTAAAATAATCTATATAATTATGGCCAACAAAGAGGTGTGTCGTTCGAGCATCATCATTAATTGTGATTTTAGTTAAAGTTGCTAAATTGTTTGTTTTATTTGGGATGAGGTTTAGTTCAACAAGTCCAATTAGAAAATAATTGACAAGCGCTTTTTCTACCCAATTCGCTTCTTGGTGTAATCCTGATAGAAATGAGCCGAATATATTTGTAGTAATCTGTAAAGGCTTGCCTTCTTTACTATAGCTATTATTTGCAGATTCCAAGAGTTCATTAAATGTAGGGATTGTGTCTATTTTAGGTGGAAATTCTACGTTTTCGTAATTCAATCTCCAGTACAACGTAATCTGCTTTTGTGTAAAGTTTTGATCAAGATGATTAATAGCTCTGTATACCCAGTTATTAATTGCCGTCCATAGGCTATGAATTAAGCCTCGGTCGATGTGCTCATAGTTAATAGGGCTGCACCAGACTTTTATTTGCCCAATTTCAATTAACCCTAAAAGCTCACCTTTTTTAATATGCGGTATTGAAGCATAAATTGGTAGATTATAGTCCTCTACAAAATGGGGGTTAGTGTTAACTCTACAGACTTGTACTGTAGAATTGTCGGGGGTTTTTGCTAAATGATCATCAAAGTTTTGGTAAACATTTTTTCTAGCTAGAAATAATGAGTTCTGGGCAATGCTCATTACTACATTTTTAGGCTCATGTTCCTCAGAATCAATTAGTAATTGGTTGTGAGGAATAATGTTTGAATTATTTCCCAATGCCCAAGAGTATAGATTTAATAGCCCATTAACATTGCTAATTTCAATTCCTTGCTTTTCTGTTAAATATTTATTTTCTAAAAGCCTTTGAAAATTGTATGGTTCCATTTCAGGTAATTTGCTTAGGGTCTCGAGATCATGAAAACTTATATATTCAATGATCCATTCCGGTGTGCTCAAATTGTCTAGTTCTAACCCAATTCCTCTACCCCATCCGCACACTACAATTAGAGTATAACCGCCTCGAAAAGCATCTTCTTTTGAAGCATTCTTTCGTACGCTTTTAATTCTGTTACTGATTACTTTGCTATGTTTAGTATCATCAAATAAACTGGTAGTGAATTTGGTTTCTTCATAGTTTTTGAAGTTGTCAAAAATGAATAATAGATGAGAAAAATAACTTCCTTGAATTTGTATAATTACATCAGCAGCCTGTGCATTCCCAGTTGAATCAGAAGTCCGATTAAATTCAAGACTTCTAAATTTACCAAAGATATTTACATCTTTTGCGTGTTCTAAATTAATGTCTACCCAATTTTTATAAAATATATCACCTATCCCAGAGTATTGAGTGAACATAATAATGTAATGCCGTAACGCTATACTAAACCCAGTTGGTATTAGCAAATAAAGATGCGTATTAGTTTTGTAAAGTGGGCGTTCATTAATTGGCGAACTATGTAAAAATGCCTCATTGAGCAAACTAAATTCATCATTAAAAATAAATGCTTCAAGCTTTTCGATTGAAATTCCGTTGTTTTCTATTTCACTTAGGTCAAATTTTGCTAGTTTAGATATTTTGTTTATTTCTAACACATAATCGCTTATTTCTTTTATTGGATATTCTGCGCCGCTTTGGTACCTACCCAGACCAGCCTTCTTAACTGCAAAATTAGAAAGTTTTAAGAGGTTAAACACGACTCCTTTAAATTCATCTAGATATTCATGAACAGGCATATTATCTAAAACATCAAGAAAGCGTTGAGTTTGAAATGTGCTCCCTTCCCAAATCCCTTCCAGAATCATGAAATTTTCATTATTTCCGGTTAGCAATCCGACCATGATATCTTCAGCTGGATCCTCACTTCTTTCATAAAAATGATCATTTAATATGTTGAAGAGTTCCTTAGCCTTTTTTTCCGATAAGGATTCTTCACCATTACCGCCAGCTAAGATAAGGTGTATTAAAGCTTCTAGCCTAGGTGTATTACAGTTAAATTCAGGTGAAAATAATAACCCTGAGAAGAAAATAGCTGATTCAAGTCCGTCTAAACTTTCAATGCATTTTTGCGTTATTTCATTTTTTAATGTAGGGCCAATGCCAGGGTCTCCAATCTCTGCACCGAGCATACTAAATAACTTTCCCAAGTGGGCGTCCGATAATTCGCTGCTTTTATCGTGTGTTTGAGTTTTATTTGGGGTTTTCCGGGCCTTTTTTTTCTGAAATCTTTTTTTATTTGCAGGCCTTTTCTTTCCATGTTTTTTCATAAAGCTTTTCCATCTGTGATCCTTTCAAATGATTAAACTAGAATTCGTTAATTATGAAAAGAACACTAATTAGCTATCTTATTGGCATTGCCCATATTAATGTCCCCTTTCGGCCAGAAGCGGACATATAACGTTTTACCAAAAAACTCATTAGACTATTTAAACAAACCTATTCCACATACAGCTAATTGCTTGCTACTACTGGATGGTAATCTTGAGGATTCGGATATGCATTTTCTATGTATTCCATCAGAGACATGACGATATTAGACATTATTTCTTCCCTATCCCTGATATCAACTGAATCTAGATATATAGGGTATCCTTTATTGGATTCTTCAATTAATACAAAACAGTTACGCTCAGAAAATCGAAATTTATCTTCTTGAAGTAAATATCCAGAACTTAAAAAAAATTGATTCAAGACATCCTGGGATGCAGATATATTATTTTCAGGAGTAATTAGGTAGATATAAATTCCACTATTTCTGCACCCATCATCCTGGGCATTAGAAAAAGGGGGTACCATAATCACAATTAATAGTGCCAGTTTGCAAATTACTAAAACTTTATCCATGTTTTCACCCTCAATTTAGTAACTGGTCAACCTAACAAAGCTACTAGAATCTATTTTTCCGTAATGAAATTGTCCTAATATATCCGCTATCGGCCAAAAGCAGTCATACTTAAATTACTTATAATTCATATTTATTACCTAGGAGTAGTTCGGATATTTGAATTGCATAAGGTTGTAAATCTCCACCTCTAGAATTTGCTGTAATTACAACAACCAGATTCTCTGAAGGTACAGCCACAAGGGTTGATCGTCCTCCCAATCCTTCTCCACTCAAAGAAAACCTTCGTGGAAGCCTAGAGGTGAGTTCAGTGCTTGTCTCATTCGTTAAATTGCCTGAAAAGTAGTCATTGTAGATACGAGTGAAAGCAGTTGGTGTTGCATTTATAGAGCCGCCACCAAACTTGCAGCTATTATCAATACTAGGTGCTACAAAATATCCATCTATTACATTATCTGCTTCGAAGAATTGTGTTGCTGTAGGCTCATAGTATGTTGAAACGTTTTGAGTAATATTATACCCAGGATTATCCATCTCAATTTGAGGTGCTTCAGCTGGTGAGATTATGAATTCTTTGATTAAGTCTTCAAATGATCTATTAGTTGCAGCTTCTATAACAGCACTTAAAAGAATATAACCATAAGTTGAATAATATTCTTGCGTCCCTGGCAAAGAAAGAAGCGGTTCATTTATGAAAAAACTTAAAGCTTCTTGTGCTGTTGAACAGTGATTTTGACTAAATGTAAGCCATTCTTGATCAGAACGATAATGTCGAATTCCGCTGTGATGTGTTAATAATTGCTGACTCGTTATTTCACCAATATTTTCTGGTAGTTCTGAAATGTAGTTACGAATTGGGGAGTTTATATCTAAATCCCCATTGGAAACTAAGATTTGCACAAGTATTTGAGTTAGCCCCTTAGTAAGGCTATAAGCTCTAAAAATGGTCTCGCTATCTACAGGTATTTGTTCTGAAAGGTTTGCGTAACCTATTTGTTCTGAGACTACCTGTCCTTTATATGAAATCGCTAAACTTATACCTGGATACCCCTGTTCTAATTTTATTTCGGAGAGGATATCCCGAATTTCAGCTTCATAGTCTGTTAATTCTGCAGATATGACATTATTCGAGAAAAAAATCAGAAGAAAAAAGGACTTTATAAAATCCATTTCATTAACCCTTTAGATTTTTATATTAATAAGTAAGTAAATAATACATAAATTTCCAAATGTCTGCTTTGGATAGTTTGCGGACATTTCTTGATCTAAAGTCTGATGCTCATAGTAATTAGCAAAAAGAAGATTGTAGGGCTGAAAGTAGAGGGAATTTTGTCTACATAGCGCCTATATTGGTAGTTTTTAGTTAAATTTAATCCTAAAAATAAAATTAGTATATTCTATAACTATTTGATTTTAATGGTGCCCGGGGCCGGAATCGAACCGGCACGATCGCAATGATCGAGGGATTTTAAGTCCCTTGTGTCTACCAATTTCACCACCCGGGCTTAGGAGCCTTCTCAATCCCCCCAGGGGACGGAAAACTCATTTTTGCTAAGTAACTCAAACACCCTGAGCCAACAAAGATGGCTTCCGGGAGCGGAATTTCATTTTAAATTGTAAGTAGTGAAAGTATCCGAGGAAATGGAGGCTGGAGTCGGAATCGAACCGGCGTACACGGAGTTGCAGTCCGCTGCATAACCACTCTGCCATCCAGCCTAGTCGGGACTTTGACTACGTCGATAAAAACAAAATTGGAGCGGGAAACGAGATTCGAACTCGCGACCCCGACCTTGGCAAGGTCGTGCTCTACCAGCTGAGCTATTCCCGCTTTTTGTCTTTATCCTGCCTGGGGTCGTACGCACTTGTGTACTATCTTATTAGTCAAGCTCAGTGCCACTTCCCCTAGCCAGAGTACCACTATTTCAGGCTCTTTGGCTTCATAACCAGGCTCCGGTTCCGGTCTGGCTATATGCAGTCCTGGGTTCAGTTCGGGCCTTGTGGGCCTGTTCCGAGCAGGGCTTTTTAAAGAGCTGGCTATTCTAATCGTATCCCTGTTGAAGTCAAGTAAAGAGTGGCTTTCAGGGACTTTCCGGGCTCTTGTTCTTGATATCCCGGCGCAGTGAAGGCCAGGCATTTTTCAGATAGGAAAACATGGACCAGAGAGTCAGGACAGCGGCAATATAAATCAGGATATAGCCACTGATCAGCAGGAAATTGACGGAGTCAGGGTTTGCGGCAAGCAGAATGATAATAGCCAGCATCTGGGCCGTGGTTTTGACCTTGCCGATCCAGCCGACGGCGACCTTGTCACGCTGTTGCTGAGCACTCATCCATTCACGCAGGGCGGAGATCAGGATTTCCCGCGCTACCATGATCGCGGCCGGAGCCACGAACCAGGGACTGGTGAAATTGGCAGCCAGCATCACCAGCGAAACGGTGACCAGCAGTTTGTCTGCCACCGGATCCAGAAAGGCACCAAACTTGGAACACTGGTCGAGTTTGCGCGCCAGATAACCATCCAGCCAGTCAGTAAGGCAGGCCAGAATGAAAATACCTGAAGCAATCAGACGTGCACCGGGAATGCCTGAATAATAGATCACTATAAAGACCGGAATGGCCAGAACCCGCAAAATGGTGAAAAAAGTGGCGATAGTCATGGCTGCATTATAACAGTACTGCCCTGTTAACTATGCATGGAGTCATATAAATGTTCGGCCAGATTACGGCTGATACCGGGGACTTTCTGTAATTCTTCGATACTGGCACGCTTGATTTCCTGCTGGCCACCAAAATAATGAATCAGTTCGCGGCGCTTTTTCGGGCCGATACCTGGAATTTCATCCAGAAAGGAACGTGTACGCTTTTTGCCACGGCGCTGTCGGTGGGCGGTAATGGCAAAGCGATGGGCTTCATCACGGATCTGTTGCAGCAGGTGCAGGGCCGGAGATTCCGGATCCAGCACCAGTTCCCTGCGCGAGCCTCCGAAAAACAGGGTTTCCTGACCTGCCTTGCGGCTGATGCCCTTGGCAATGCCGATCATTTGTACACCCTTGATATCCAGCGCTTCCAGTACTGCTTCTGCCTGCGTCAGCTGTCCTTTGCCACCGTCGATAAGCAGAACATCAGGCAAACTGCCCTCGCCTTTTTTCAGGCGTGTATAGCGGCGTTTCAGGGCCTGTTCCATGGCGGCATAATCATCACCGGGAGTGATATTTTCAATATTGAAACGCCGGTAATCGCTCTTCAGGGGACCGTTGTGATCAAAGACTACACAGGAGGCGACCGTGGCTTCTCCGGCAGAGTGTGAAATGTCAAAACATTCCAGGCGCATTGGCATGTTTTTGCTGGACAGGGCTTCCTGCAGGGCCAGGAAACGGGTCTGCATGCTCTGCTTGCTGTTGAGTTTGCTCATCAGGCCATGCGCGGCATTGGTCTTTGCCAGTTCCAGCCATTGCTGACGGTGCTGGCGAACCTTCACTTTCAATTCAACCTTGTGCTGTGCGTAATATTCCAGGGCGGCTTCCAGGCCTTTTTCCTCATCCGGTTCGTGACTGACGATGATTTCACGTGGAATACTGTGCATCCCCTGCTGCTGCAGGTAAAACTGTGCAATGAAGGCATGCAGGATACTGGCCGGAGTGTTTTCCAGCACAAACTTGGGGTAATAATTCTTGTTCCCCAGCACCCGGCCGTCACGAATAAAAATCACGTGAATGGAAACGACGCCGGCATCCGAGCACATGGCAATCACATCCACATCGCCTTTTTCGCCAGCCATGTATTGACGTTCCTGCACCACACGTAAATCGCGAATCTGGTCACGCACGCGGGCAGCCTCTTCAAACTTCTGTTCGGCAGAAAGTTTTTGCATTTTCTCATGCAGTTCATCAGTAATCTGCGAATTTTTGCCTTCCAGGAACATCACCGAGTGACGTACATCCTCGGCATAGTCTTCTTCACTGACCAGGCCGACACAGGGGCCGGAGCAGCGCTTGATCTGGTATTGCAGACAGGCACGGCTCCGATTACGGAAAAAGGAATCCTCGCACTGGCGCACGTGGAATACTTTCTCAAGCAGATTGAGACTCTCCCGGACCGAACCGGCACCCGGAAAGGGACCAAAATAACGGCCCTGCTTCTTTTTTGCGCCCCGGTGAATACTCAGACGCGGAAACCTGTCTTTGCTCGACAGAAAAATAAAGGGATAGGATTTGTCATCACGCAGCAGGATATTAAAGGGCGGACGCTTTTCCTTGATCAGCGTCTGCTCGAGAATCAGTGCTTCGGTTTCAGTATTGGTAATGGTGGTTTCAATATTGCGGATTCTGGACACCAGCAACATGGTTTTGCTGTCCAGGCCCGAGGCTCGAAAGTAGGACCCGATCCGACGCTTGAGGTTTTTGGCTTTGCCGACATACAGCAACTTGCCCTGCTCATCCAGCATGCGGTATACACCTGGGCGGGTACTGGCATGTTTGAGAAAATTCTTGCTGTCGAAAGTTGGGGCATCCATGGCATTATTTTAGCGCAGCTTTTGCTGACTTACTTGCGGTGAAATGATTTTGCAGCTATTGAGATGTTTTTTTGACTGGCTGAAATCCGGAATTGAGCAAGACTGTTTGAGCCGGAGGCGGGTTCCGCAATTTTTGCAAGAGGCCAAATTTTGGCCAAAAAGTCCGGAGGGTAAGAAATCATTTCTCCAGTAAGCAATGTGGAAATTAAATAATTCTCACTTCCGGTTCCAGTTCGATACCGAACTTTTCCTGCACCGACTGCTGAATCCGCTGTGACAAATCAAAAAGTTCTTCACCACGGGCATTGCCGTAGTTGACCAGGACCAGGGCATGATCTTTATGCACGCCGACATCGCCTTCGCGATAGCCCTTCCAGCCAGCCTGGTCGATCAGCCAGGCGGCGGCAATTTTACAGGCACCTTCATAGGGATAAATCGGGATATCCGGATACTGTGCCTTGAGAGAATCAGCAATATCCTGGCTGACAACGGGGTTTCGAAAAAAACTGCCGGCATTGCCCAGGGTGAGAGGATCCGGTAATTTGCTGCGACGAATCTGGCAGACAACATCGCTGACAAGCTGCGCTGTGATCTCCTGCTCCGCATAGTCCTGTAAGGCAGTGTTCAGAGCCGGATAAGTCAGTTTCAGTTGCGGTTTTTTCAACAAGGCCAGGGTTACGGAAGTAATGATGTACTGATCGCGTAGCTCACCCTTGAATACAGAATGCCGGTAGGAGAGTTCGCATTCATCCCGGGAAAAAGTTCGTAGTTGGCCGTCGCTGATTCGAATGGCTTCCAGCTCATGTAAAAAATCGGACAATTCGACGCCGTAGGCGCCGATATTCTGGACTGGTGCCGCGCCGACCGTGCCAGGTATCAGGCTTAAATTTTCCAGGCCAAAATATTCCTTTTGCAGACAATACTGCACAAATTCATGCCAGTTTTCACCGCAGCTGGCTTTGACATGTATTCGCTCACGGGTTTCACCGAGTTTCTTGATGCCACGGATATTCAGTTCAATAATCAGGCCCGGGTAGTCTTCCTTGAACAGCAAATTGCTGCCCTGCCCGATCAGTATAAATGGCAGGTCATGGGTTTTCTGGAAATCCAGCGCGGTGCTTAGTTCCAGGATAGTCGAGACTTCAACAAAGTAACGTGCATGCGCCGAGACATGGAAAGTATTGAAATGCCTTAAATCGAAATCTTCCTGTATCTGCATAATACTCAGGAAAGTTTATGTTCCCGCTCAATATGGTCGAGAATTTCCTGGCTGGCGGATTCAACCAGATCAAGCACCAGTTCAAACCCTTCAGGGCCGGAGTAAAACGGGTCCGGAACTTCCAGGTAACCGTCACGCCCGTCGGCACGGTCGGGCCAGGTCAGGAACAGTACGGTGCGGGCACGTGGATTGTCCGGCTCCATACTTTGCAGATCGCGCAGATTATTGGCATCCATGGCGAAGATGTAATCAAAATCATGAAAGTCCTGTGGGTCAATGGTGCGGGCACGTTGTGTGCTCAGGTCAATATTCCGTCCAGCGGCTGCTTTGCAGGCTCTGCTGTCCGGCGTTTCACCTATGTGCCAGGTGCCGGTTCCGGCCGAATCGATTTCAAAATGATGGTCCAGCGCGCGTTGTTGAGCCTGCGCCCGAAATACGCCCTCTGCGGTCGGTGAACGACAGATATTGCCAAGACAGACCATCAGAATTTTAATTTTTTCGTCCTGCATACTCTTAATGCTTCTCCAGTTGCTTTTTCAGCGCCTTGTAATCAGCTTTGGTATCAATACCAGGCGGAATACGTTCAACACATTCAGCCAGGTGTATTTTTATGCCGTAAGCCATGAAGCGCAGTTGCTCAAGTTTTTCGCTTTGTTCCAGTTCTGCGAGCGGCCATTGAACAAAATTGCGCAAGGCACCAACACGGTAGGCATACAGACCAATATGACGTTTATAAATGGTCGGTGTATCTTTTTCACGCTGAAACGGGATTCCGGCGCGGGAAAAATACAGGGCCATATTGGACTTGTCAGTGACAACTTTAACCACATTGGGGTTGTCGATATCTTTGTGATTATCAATTACTTCATACAGTGTACACAGTTCAGCAATATCCTGAGCCTTCAGGTTTTCGGCCACCTGATTAATCACTGTCGGCGGAATTAATGGTTCATCGCCCTGCACATTAACAACAATATCGCTGTTGCGCAGTTCCAGTATACGGGTAACTTCCTCGATGCGATCACTGCCGGAAGCGTGTCCGGGATCAGTCATGCAGACAGTGGCACCGAAGCCTTCACAGACTTTTCTGATTTCGTCATTGTCGGTCGCTATATAAACCTGCTTGGCTTCGCTTTGAGAAGCACGTTCAAAAACATGCTGAATCATCGGCTTGCCTGCCAGTTCAAGCAGGGGCTTGCCTGGCAGCCTGACGGACTGGTATCGGGCCGGAATTACAACAATGAATGACATTAACGCGGCCTTTTCTCTTTTTCCTCAAGACTTATCTGCCGTGCTTCATTTTCCAGCATGACCGGAATTTCATCTCGTACCGGGAAAGCCAGGCCGTCGCCGTAACAGATGATTTCCTGCTTTTCCTGATCATAGTGGACCTTTCCTTTACACAGGGGGCAGGCAAGAATTGTTAGTAATTTTTTATCCATAGGTTTCGATGCTGAAGGTGTTCAGCTTACTCATCAGGGCTTCAATAAATTCATTGTCGATGACAGCATCGACACTCAGATACCAGTCAGTCTTGCGGGCAAATTCTGTACATTTAACAGCATCCTTTTCGGTCATGACAACTTCCCTTGAATCCGCAAAACTGATGTCTTCCAGGCTGTAAACATGGTGGTCGTTAAATATGTGAGTAATGATATCAAAACCACAATCACATAGTGAGCTGAAAAAGCGCTCCGGGTTTCCGATGCCGGCGACTGCGTGTACTTTATGGCGTGATGCATCTTTGCCTTCTTCCTCTGCTTCCAGACGTGATTGCTGCATCTCTTTTTTTATATCAGCGATAGCATACATTTCGCCGCTGTTGATATGACATAAGTGCGTGGGTTCCAGACCCATGGTGTAAGTCGGGACCTGATAGTCAAGATTACAGGGCCCATTGCAGATAATGAAATCAACTTCCTGCAGGCGCTGGGGTTTTTCCCGCAAGGGACCTGCCGGTAACAACGCACCGTTACCAAAGCGACGGCGCCCATCGACCACGGCAATTTCAATGTCACGTGCCATGGCATAGTGCTGCATGCCATCATCACTGAGAATGACATTACAATCGTAATGCTGCTCCAGACTTTTTACCGCTTCGACCCGGTCAGCATCAATCACCACCGGACACTGGGTATTTCGCGCAATTAACAGGGCTTCATCGCCACTGTGTGCGACTGCTGAATCTGTTTTGACATGGAAAGGATATTGCGGCGCTTTGGAACCATAACCACGACTGACGACACCAGGTCGATAACCGGCCTGAACGAGTTGCTTGCAGAGATAAACAATTAATGGTGTCTTGCCGGTGCCACCAACGGTGATATTACCGACCACGATCAAAGGCACGCTGGCACGGTAGACTTTTTTGCGTCCACTACGGTAAAGACTGCGCCGGCTTCGGGTGATCAGCTCAAAGACGGCACTGGCCGGCTTCAGCCAGCCGGAGGGCTTGCCTGTATACCAGCTGTGGGTAATCAGTTTCATGATTCGGCAAACTGTTTCTTGTGCAGCTTGGCATAATGCTGATCCAGTGCCAGCAAATCTTTATGCCTGCCGCTCTCAACAATCTCCCCTTCCTGCATCACCAGAATCTGGTCGGCTTTTTCAATAGTGGACAGACGATGGGCGATCACAAAGGTAGTCCGTCCCTGCATCAGGGTATCCAGTGCCGCCTGAATATGCCGTTCGGATTCAGTATCCAGTGCCGAGGTGGCTTCATCCAGAATCAGAATCGGGGCATCCTTCAGCAGTGCCCGGGCGATGGCAATCCGCTGGCGCTGACCGCCCGAAAGTAAAGTTGCATCATCACCAACCCGTGTATCTATTCCGTCCGAAAGTTGCTGGATGAATTCCAGGGCATGGGCATTTTTCAGGGCAGTCAGAATTTCATCCTCACTCTTATCCTGCAGCTCTCCGTAGGCAACATTGGCACGAACAGAACTGTTGAACAGGGTTACCTGCTGAGAGACCAGGGCAATATGTTTACGCAGATTGGCCAGGGTGAAATCAGTATTGGGGACATCATCAATCAGGATTGCTCCCTGTTTAATGTCGTAAAAGCGTGGGATCAGATTGACCAGGGTGGATTTACCGCTGCCTGATTTGCCGACTATGGCAATGGTCTGGCCAGGGCTGACTTCAAAATTGATGTTTTGCAGGACCTCCGGAGATCGGCTGGTATAACGAAAACTCAGGTTTTTGAAGGACACCTTGCCTTTGACCCGTTCAGTCTCATAGCTGCCCTGGTTAGCTTCTGTTTCCTCATCCAGCAGGGCAAAAATTGACTGCGCGGCTGCCAGCCCCCGCTGAATAGAGGCATTGACCTGGGTAAGCTGGCGGATCGGAGTGGATAACATGCCGGCAGCAATAATCAGGGAAGCCAGATCACCGGTGGAAAGATCACCCAGCACCTGAGGTGACAGGGTCAGCCAGACCAGAAATGCCAGCGCAATGGTGACCACAACCTGTACTACCGGCGTGCTGATGTTGGAGACCGATTCCAGTTTCAGAATCTGCTTGCGGTTTCGCGCGCTGGCTTCGGTAAAATTATCCAGGGCCTGTTTTTCGGCGCGAAAACTGCGAATGACACGCATGCCCTTGATGGTTTCCGACACAATGTGTGTGACATCCCCCATTGATGACTGGATACGATGACTGTGCATACGAAACAGTTTGGAGGCATAGTTGACTACCACGATGATCAGCGGTGAGACCGCCATAAATATCAGCGTTAATTGCCAGCTTTGATAGAACATATAGCCCAGCAGGCCGATCACTGTCAGGCCCTGCTGGAACAGAACCTTGAGGGCATCACTGACAGCAGCGGTTATCTGCTGTACGTTAAAGGTCACGGTGGACATCAGCTTGCCGATTTCACTGCGGTCATAAAAACTGATGGGCAGCAGCAGGAAACGTTCAAGCAGCTGGGTCCGCAGGCGGTGCACAACGGAGTTGGCAATGTAGGCCATGGAATAGCCGCCAAGATAGCCACCAAAACCACGCGTCGCTGCGAGCAAAACCAGCAAAAGCGGTATTCGCATCCGCTCCACTGCATCCATATCCCGGGCCTGCTCAATGGTATCCACAAGCTGACCGGTCAGGTAGGCAAACCAGGCATTGGTGCTGGCAAACATGGTAAAGCCGATAATGGTGATGATGGCTACCGGCCACAGAGGTTTCAGATAGGACAGCAGCCGGCCATAAAGGGCCAGACTTTCCCTGCCCGGCATACCAGGAATCGGTGTGCTACTCATCGGCACCCGCCTCTTCCCGTGTGACTATATTCAGGCGGCTGAAGCCAAGCTGGGAAACTGCATCCATCACAGTAACGACAGACTGATAGGAAGTGTCTGCATCGGCTGTAATTATGATCGGCAATGAATTATCGCCTGCGGAGATTTCCTCGATGGCGTTCATCAGGGTGCCAAGCTGGTTATTTACCAGTCCCCTGCCGTTGACTGAATAGGCACCATTGCGGGCAACCAGAATTTCAATTTGTTCGGGCAAGACATCCAGCGGATCGCCGGAAGCTTCCGGCAGGTTGATCAGCAGATTGCTATCACGGGTAAAGGTGGTGGTAACCATGAAGAAGATCAGCAGCAGAAAAACCACATCAATCAGCGGGGTCAGATTGACACCGACTTCCTCACTGCTCTGACGGGCAAATTTCATGCGGCCTGCGATTCGCTGCTGTCTTTGTAATCGACACTGCGCCCGGTATGCAGGGCATCGACCAGCTTGATGGATTCACGTTCCAGCTCGACCACCAGGGTATCAATACGACGCTGGAAGAAGCGATAAAACAGCAGCGTCGGAATGGCAACCGTGAGTCCGGCCGCCGTGGTGATGAGAGCCTCGGATATTCCGCCGGCCAGCACATTGGCATTGCCGGTGCCCTGCGTCATTATTTCGGTAAATACATCAATCATACCCAGTACAGTACCAAGCAAACCCAGTAATGGGGTTATCTGGGCAATCGTGCCAAGTAGATTGAGATAGCGTGACATGTCGTGAATGACATGAGCGGCAGCCTGCTCAATACTCTCGACCATGATGTCACGTCCTGACTTGGCGTTGACCAGCCCCGCTGCCAGAATCTGTCCCAGCGGCGAAGACTGCCTGAGTTCACGCAGTTCAACAGCACTGAGCTGGTTCTGTTTTATCTTTGACCAGACTTCCGGCAGCATGTTTTTGGGAGCAATCCGTGCGGGATTAAGCATCCAGAAACGTTCGATGATGATGGCGATGGCGAGAACGGAACAAAGAATGATCGGCAGCATCAAAATGCCGCCGGCTTGAACTATCTCAAACACAAATACAAGCCTCTCTTTATTGACTGACTTTTTGGCAACCGGGTCATCATGACCGTTATGCTCTTAACAGCGCTTACCTGGAGCCTGACAGCCCTGTCTTCGCTTACCGGCCAGTGTTTCGGCGAGCGACAAATAGTAACATAACTACCCTGTCTGACTTAGTGAAGTCTGTCACCGGCTAGCGCCAGAGACGCCTGTGCGTCTGACGATACAACTCCGGTGCCGGGAGCTCCCCTTGCTCTGGTATCAGCCAGCTTATCGCCCCCGTTTCTGCCGTATTCAGGCTAATTGTGCCACTGTTTGTATAGAGATTCACTATCTGTGGGTGAGGATGATTGAATTGGTTCAGATAACCACTTGAGAATATGACATAGTCAGGGCTGACAGCCCGCACAAATGCAGCATGTGATGAGCTGCGAGAACCATGGTGCGGGGCAACAAGAATATCGGACTGCAGCTTTTTTTCTCCGGCAATGAGTAGCCGTTCAATTTGACTTTCAATATCACCAGGCAAGAGCACGGCGAAGCCAGCGTTACTGACTCGCAGGACACAGGAAGCATTATTGCCCCTGTAAGCTTCCCTGTCAGGATGCAGTATTTCAAAATGCACGGCGTCCCATTGCCACTGCTGACCGGAGCGACACAGCCCGGCCTGCCGGTCGGAACTGAGGTTTTCAGACTCCCCGGCCAGCAAATCCGCTGTTGGAAAACGCCTTCTTATGGCCACTAAGCCTCCGGCATGGTCATTGTCACCATGAGAAACGATAACCCGATCCAGTTCATCAATATTTTGCCTTTGCAGAAAAGGCAGCACGGCGGCTTCCCCGGCATTGAAACTGTCACTGTAGCGTGGCCCGGTATCATAGAGCAGGACATGGTTCCGGGTGCGGATAAGCAATGCCAGGCCTTGCCCGACATCAAGTATGTCGATCTGGAACTGCCCTGTTTTGATTTTTTCTGCTGTCGGCAGGAACAGCAGCAGGCTTGCCAGGGCAAGACCGGGAATGCACAAGCGGGCTTTGTGTTGCAAGGCAAGCAGACTGCCAGTCATTGCCAGTAGAAACAGTCCCCATTGCCAAGGGCTCAGAGCCGGTAATAACAGGAGACTCTGCGACCAGGCAGAAGCCACGCTTGTAAGAAAAGCCATAAAAAGCCCCAGCAGCCAGTCCAGCACCGTGCCCAGCCAGAACAGCAGTGATTCCGAAAATGTACTTAGCACCAGTGCCAGCAGGCATAAAGGTACGATAAGCAGGGTGATATAGGGAATCGCCAGCAAATTGACCAGTGGCGCCGCCAGAGAACTCTGCTGGAAAATAAACAGCATGAAAGGCAGCAAACCCAGAAAAATCATCAACTGGCTTTTTAGCAGCAGAAACAGCCGCTGTATCAGCCCTACGGGGAATTCCTGCCGTCTGGCAAAAAAGATGAGCACAGCTACCGCGGCAAAAGATAACCAGAATCCGCTGCTCACTCCTGCCAGCGGGTTCAGTGCCAGTACCAGTGCCAGCGCCAGGCAATAGGAATCATAAATACTGCGCTGGCGGCAAATGAGCATGCCGAGCATGAACGCTGCAGCCATGACCAGTGCCCGCTGCACCGGCAGTCCAAAACCGGCAAGCTGGGCATAACAGTATGTCGCCACCAGGCCAAGCAAGGCCGCCAGTCTTGGTGCCGGAATAATCAGGCACAGGCAGCCGGTCTTTTTGACAATAGCCCTGCCGAGGGCAAAAAACAGCAAGGCGACAAAACCCAGATGCATACCGGAGATCACCACCAGATGATTGGTCCCGGTGGCGGAAAATAAATCCCAGTCGCTACTGGACAAGCCCTGACGATCACCGATGCTCAGGGCTCTGATCAGTTTCATGAACCTGAGCTCCTGGTCCGCAAACACAGCTGTCAGCGTCTGGCGAAAATGATGGCGTAATTGCTGAAAGCCTCTGTCCTGTGTTTCCAGGAGACGGTTAGATGGATGTTCCCTGACATAACCTGTTGCCCGAATTTTCTGTTGCCAGAGCCAGGCTTCATAATCAAAACCACCGGGGTTCTGGAAACCGTGCGGGCGTTTCAGGCGGACCTGAAATAACCACCGCTGACCTGGGGCAAGCTCAATTTCCTGATACACACTCAGCAGTATCATCTGCCCCTGCAATTCCGCATCTTCAAAACTGCATTGCGACAGCTTCGCCTGAATGCAGCTTTGTTCTACCTTGAAGTGGAAACTTGTATTGAACTGACCGGCTTCCGGCAGTGAGCTGATGACGCCTCTGACCCAGATATCTTCGCGTTCGAGTGTTTCCGGCAAGAGCGATTCAGTCGCCTCCCAGGCCCAGAGTAAAAACCACAAAAGACCCAGGCAATAGGCTCCGGACAGCCGCAGCCAGGCTGCACGCCAGGACAGCAGCGGGATAATCAGTAACAGTGGGAAGTAATGCACGGGCGGCAGGCGCGGCACCAGAGAAGCCAGCAGCATACCTGTACTGAACGCGATCATCCATGAGCGCATAAAACGAATTCCTGCCTGAGTGTCTCTTCAGTGTAGCGGCTTATTCGGGTGCTGTACTTTGTATGTGGTTTAAGGTGATTATTCGTAGCGCAGGCTTTGGGCCGGATCAACACGTGCAGCCGACCAGGCCGGGTAAAGTGTGGCCAGTAGACTTAATAAAATTGCCACAACAGCGACACCAATCATGTCACTGAGGAGTAGCTGGGAAGGCAGGTAATTGATCGGATAGATATCGGCACTGAGGAATTGTATCTCCAGTACCGTTTCAAGCCAGGCGACAAAGTCACTAACGTATAACGAAGCGAGGATGCCCAGGAAGAGCCCGACCAGGGTACCAATGATGCTGATTATCAGTCCCTGTACCAGAAAAATATTACGAATACTGCCCAGGGAGGTACCCATGGTTCTGAGTATGGCGATATCCCCTTCCTTGTCTTTGACGATCATGAACAGGCTGACCACGATGTTGAAAGCAGCCACAGCAATCAGCAAAAACAGCAACAGGCCAACCATGGATTTGGAGAGCTGGATATTGTCGTAAATATTACCGTAGTCCCGAGTCCAGTTACTGTATACATAGTTGTCGTTGATGCGATTCTGCAGACTGCGAATCACGATAGTGCTGTCAAACAGGTCTGTTAACTGGATGCGTAATCCATGAATACGCTCGCCGGTACGATACAGCAACTGCGCATCTGCCATGTGCACCACTGCCAGATTACTGTCGATTTGTGAGCCGACATTAAATATTCCGGCAACAGTAAAACGCCGTTGACGGGGAAACTCCCCCATTGGGGTGACATTCAGATAAGAGGAAACCAGGGTCAGTTCATCACCGACAGCGACTCTGAGATCTTCAGCAATACCGGCTCCGATAAGCATGGTGAAGGCGTCTTCCTGAAGTGCATCCATGCTGCCTGCCTCGATAAAGTCGTCAAGTATGGATACTTCACGTTCGGCAGCCGGGTCTATGCCGTTTAACAGAATACCACGCGAGTTACCGTTAGCCAGCAACATGCCCTGCAACTGTAGCAAGGGAGCGGTACCAATTACCCGGGGGTCACTTTCTATCAAACGCTGAGTGTCCTGCCACTGCTCTGAACTCATCAGAGTCTCATTGCGCGCAGTCGTAATTGTGACATGCGGCACCAATGCAAGAATTCGCTCACGCAACTCTCGATCAAAACCGTTCATGACAGAAAAAACAGTAATCAGAATGGCAACACTCAGGCACAGTCCGATAACGGACAGACGGGAAATAAAACTGACCAGCAGATTACTGGAGCCGATTGAGGCATAACGTCTGCCAATGTACAGAGCCTGGCGTATCATGCTTCACTGACCAGCCTGCCGTCTTGCAGCAAGAGGGTTCTGTCCATCATTCTGGCCAGTTCCTGATCATGGGTGACGATGACAAAACTGGTGGTAATTTTTTCTTTCAGGGACAGCATGAGGCGCTGAATGTTTTTTGCAGTATTGCGATCAAGGTTGCCGGTCGGTTCATCCATCAGGACGCAGGCCGGGTTATGCACCAGCGCCCTGGCGATGGCGACACGCTGTCTTTCACCACCGGATAATTGCGAGGGTTTGTGCGTCAGACGTTCCTCCAGCCCCACTTCGGCCAGTATGGCTTCGGCTTCCTGCATGCATTGTTTGAAAGGTTTACCGGCAATGATCAGCGGCATGGCAACATTTTCCTGCGCCGTGAATTCTCCCAGCAGGTGATGGAACTGATAAACAAAACCCAGGGTCTGGTTTCGCAGCATGTCCTGCTGTTTGCTTTTCAGTTGCTGGACATTCTGTCCCTTGATCAGAACTTCGCCGGAAGATGGCTTGTCAAGACCGCCCAGCAGATTCAGCAAGGTGGTCTTTCCGGAACCGGAAGCGCCGATTATGGCGACACTTTCACCGGGCGCCAGGCTGAAATCCAGATCATTCAGTACAATCAGTTCGTGACCGCCCTGGCTGAAAACCTTGCTAAGCTTATGGCACTGAAGAATACTCTCACTCATAACGCAGCACTTCGGCCGGATGGATACGGGAAGCCTTCCAGGCCGGATAAAGGGTGGCAACAAAAGAGATCAGCAAGGCGCAGGCACAGGTAATAAGCACGTCGGAACTCTGGATGTCAGTGGTGATAATGCTGAGCATGAACATGCCATCCGGGATAAACAGCGCTTCAAACAAACGCCCGAGCGCAGAAAAGTTACTGGCTATCAACAGGCCCAGAACTGCCCCCAGCAAGGTTCCGGCTACCCCCACCAGCAAGCCCTGAATAATAAAAATCGCCATGACAGTATTTTCTCCGGCACCCATGGTGCGGAGGATGGCAATATCGGCCTTTTTTTCAGAAACGAGCATGATCAGGGTGGAAATAATATTAAAGGCACCAATTGCTACGATCATCATCAGCATGAACCAGGTCATGATTTTTTCCATGCGCAGTGCATTAAACAGGCTGGCCTCGGTTTCAGACCAGTCCCGTCCCTGATATTCAGGGCCCGGTAAAGCAACATTGAGCGTGGCAATAGCGCGATTGACGCTTGCAGCAGCAGTAAAAATATCATTGACCTGCAATCGCAGACGTACTGCTTCGTCCACACTGTCGAGGCCCAGCAGTTCGGTACTGTCGTCCAAATGGATATAGGCCAGCTCGGAACCGATACTGAACTGCACATCAAACAGCCCGACCACGGTAAAGGTATGCATATTCAGTTGCAGGCGATTATCACTGTTGAGGAGTTCCGGGACTATAAGATTGACGCTGTCGCCTGGCAGCAGACGAATGTTGGCGGCCAGAACCCGGCTCAGTATGATGCCCTGCTCGCCTGGAACCAGGTCTGCCAGTGAGCCCTGAACCATACTCTCTTCAATCGGCGAGCTCAGCATTTCCTGCTGCGGATCGATACCTTTCACCTCGCTAACCTGATGGATACCGTTTTTGCTGAGCATGGCTTCCAGACTGGTGTAGGGGGAAATATTGTTTATTTCGGGATCTTCATTGAGCAAGGCAATTGCCTGCCGCCATTGCGGGAAAGAACCATCGGTAAATATATCGGCATGTGGCACGGTGATCAGTGTCCGTTCACGTTGTTCACCCTGGGCACCATTGAACACGGCCAGGACAATTATCAGCGCCAGTACTCCCAATGTCAGACCGCCCATCGAAATCAATGAAGTGAAAGAGATGATACGTTTGTCTTTCTTGGAAAGTATGTAACGCAGGCCGATAAAAAAAGGCGTGAATTTCACCATAGTCGTGGATGTGCTGTGAGAATCCGGCAGTCTAAGCAGTCAGCCATTGTGCAGGGATGCCCGGGTCAGGTCAAGGAAGGTGATAGTCAGACAATTTAAGCCAAAATATCAGATAACATACTTGCCATTCATTCATGGCTCTCAAACAGGCAGAAAATAAAACCCTGACTATACTGAGAAGTGAAAGTTGGGATGGAATTCCGTATGAACAAGGTCATCAATTTTCCGCAGTGTCAGCATCAGCAATTCAGGCGTCTGGTGTTCAAAAGCGTGCTTGCTGCCGCGCGTGATCAGGATCTGCGAACTGAAGACTATATTGCCAGGATTTATTATGCCGGGGAAAATCCGGGCTTGTTTAGCAGCAGGTCCAGCCTGGATTCGATATATCGACGATTCAGGGAGCTGATAGAAGATGCCCTGCGTCAGGATACTGAGGCCACTGGACTATCAAAAGCCAGTAAAGCCTATCTGTGTTTTCGTATTTACCTGCATAGTTTATGTAAGGAGCGCAGACAACCACCTGACGATGAAGCCGAACTATATTTGCAGGATGCCCTGCAGGAATACTTTCAGGCTGGGAAGCGAAGGCTGTCTGGAGAGGATGAAAGCAGAATCATGCATTTTCTGAGAACTGCGCGATGCTCCGCACAGCCGATGCCGGACTAGACTGAGGCGCTCTCCTGCAGTTCCGCTTCGTGACGTTTCAGCAGACGCTGAACAGTCTTGAAGGAAACCGGCACCATCGGGGTACTGACTTCGGCAGAGATTGCCCGCAGCGATTTGCCCTGCTTTTTCATCTTGATGATTTTCTTCAGGACTTTCTGTTCCATGGGGTTTTCAATCAGGCGACCATTGGAATGGATCATGTAGCCAAAAGGTCGGCTGCCACCCAGAAAACGCCCTTTGCTGCGCTCATTCTGTTTTACGGTCTTGATACGTTCTGTGGAACGGCGTTTTTCCAGGCTGTGGAAGATTTCCAGGGAACGCCGAAATGAAGGTGCGAAATCCTTGCCGGTAATCTCTCCCCCCAGCTCCAGGATATACAGACGAACCTGCTTTTCCCTGAAACTTTTCAGGGTGCTCTGCATGTCATCACAGGAACTGAATATACGTTCGATACTGCAACTGAGGACAATATCGCCGGCTTCCAGCTGTTCCAGCAGGAGTTTGGCTTTGGCACGCTTTTTAAAATTTGAGGACCATTTCAGGTTATGGTCAATAAAGCTTTTATTGATATGCATGCCATGGCCCAGGGCAAATGTGTGCAAACGCAGGTCTTCCTGCTCCATTTGTGCTTCCAGCTCGGAATTTTCCTGGTTTTCAACAGTCGAGGTACGGGCATAGCAATAGACAGTCATAACGAATTCCCTGATTAAACAAGCTATTAGGGTTTAATCAATAACAGCATTTAGAATTTATCTTAATAAGACGCAGCAAGCCTTTGTTTTTTCTTGGTTTTGCTTTTCTTTTAATTTCGTTGCTGTGTCTCTGTTCAAGCGATAGTGTTTTTTTATCACTCTGAATTGAGCTTTGCAAGCTAAATAGAAGAAAAATAAGAAAAAATTGCTTTTTGATTACTGATTCAGGGGCTTATTTTCACTCAGCATGATGCAACTGGCCGACATCCTGCACCATTCAAGCAGCGCTTTAAGGCGCAGCAATCCATGATGAATGACCAGCACCTGAAGTGTGTAGCTGTTTTTTTCCTCAGGCGTTGCAAAGTGCTCGGACTGCGGCTCATCACCCGGTAAGGGATACTGGGCAGAGAATTCTTCCAGCTTGCGCAGGCGTTTTTGGGTATCGCGCTCCAGCTTCTGTATAAATTCCAGTTGCTGTGTTGTCGACAATGCAGACAGGAAACACATTTGTGCCGCATAATCGATACGGCTTTTTGGCACAACCGGGCCTTGCTGCAACCACTCAATCAGGGACTCCTCACCCTTTTTCAGGCGCCGATATACCTTTCGCTTTGGACCATTGGCCGAAGGCGTCATTTTGCTTTTGATGTAACCTCCCTGCTCCAGTTTGTTGAGGGTCGGATAAATTTGCGCAAGTTCGGCATTCCAGAAATTGTTCAGGCTGTATTCAAACTCACGCTTGAGATCATAACCGGAAGCGGGCTTTTCCAGCATACCCAGTAATATATGCTGCAGGCTCATGACTTTGCCGCCTGTGTGTGCAGATCACCGTAGCGCTTTTTATAGAACCGCGTCCACAGGGCTATGGCTGGCACACCTATAAGCGTCGGCGTGATCCAGGGAATTATCTGCAGAAAGCCATTGAAATTCAGGTCAAATAACTGGTTGGCGCCAAAGACGGCAAAGGCTGTATGGAAGGCCACACCGGTGCCGAGCATGGCTCCCAGATGCTCATATAACCAGCGCTGCCGGTAATCCTCACGGTTTTTCAGGGCCGACCTGATATCCAGGCCTGTAAAGACTCCAATCGGTGAAAGCGCATAAAGCAGAATCTGCATGGGAGGTGAAACGATGATGGTAAAAACGACAAGCAGTACACTGGAGACTATGGCTAGATTGGCCAAGGCCCTGTTCAAGGGAGTGTCCAGTTTGCGGATATCCTGCTTTTGTTTGAGCACAGCGAAGCCGTGACGTATGGAAATGTAGACGACCACGAGTAAATAAGCCAGAAAGACCATGAAGCTCAGCCTGATCAGGCTTTCTTCATTATCCAGTCCTGATAGAAGCAGTTGCGGGATTCTGATCGACAGGGACAATGCAGCTGCGAGTAGCAGTATATAGGCCGAGTATTTAAACACCTTGCCAAACAGGCGATGATTTTTGCCTCCCTTGCGGCTAAACACCGGCACCCAGAAAGCTGCCAGGCCGATTGTGCCGGCAATGACATGCACTAATAAAAAAAAGCCTTGCAGCATGCTCATGGGATTACCCCTCTCTTCTACTTGGGCTTGAGACTTCAAGCCTTACGCTATATAAATATTTATATAGCGTAGTATATAAATATTTATATAGCAAGAAGCAGCCAGCAGCGATCTGGGAATTAAAGCTGGAAAATTATCAGCCTGGCCTAAAATGCAGCCGCGAGGGACTGGAGGATTTCTATCATGGGCATCGGGTAGACGCCCAGGTAAATAACCAGTGCTGTCATGCTTGCCAGTACAGCATGCGTACCGAAGGGAATGGCAGCCAGAGCAGGGTCTTTTTTGGGAGCCATTTCAGCTTTCTGCAGCATGAGATAGATCAGGCGCAGATAGTAATACAGGCCTATCGCACTGCCGATAATCAGCATGGTCAGCAGGAACCAGAGTGAACCCTCTACCCCACTGGTGAAAATATAGAACTTACCGATAAAGCCTGCTGTCAGCGGTATCCCTGCCAGTGAAAACAATACAGTAATCATGACCCCGGAAAGCCAGGGATTACGCCAGAACAGGCCTTGGTAATCTGCAATGTTATCCAGTTCATGCCCGGCATTGGACAATGCAGAGATAACCGCAAATCCGGCCAGTGACATGATGAAGTAAGCGGCTATATAAAAACTCATGCTTTCCACGCTTAACAGACCTGGAATACTGGCAGCTGCAATGATTACTACCAGCAGGTAACCCAGGTGGGCAATGGATGAATATGCCAACAGGCGTTTCACATTGTTCTGTAACAGAGCCAGCAGGTTACCCAGGAGCATGGAGGCAGCAGCCATGACGGTCAGGACAATCAACAGGGCCTGGAACTGGAATGCATCGGACAGCAATAAGAGACGCATGGTTACAGCCAGCATGGCGGCTTTGGACACAGTCGCCAGATAGGCTGTCACGGGAACCGGCGCACCTTCATACACGTCAGGAGTCCAGATATGAAAAGGCACCAGCGACAATTTGAAAGAGATGCCACCCAGAATCAACAGGAAGCCGGTCAGTAACAGAGGGTTGCCAACCAGCCCTTCTGCATTAATGGCCGGTGACAGGTCATTGAAGAACATGGCGCCGGTCAGGGCATAAACCAGCGCCATGCCAAACAGGATCAAGCCGGAAGCCAGGCCGGACATAATCAGGTATTTGATGCCGGCTTCGAGTGGGAATTTGGCTGCTTTTTCGCCATGCACCGGATAGGCAATCATGGCGTAAAGGCTGACACCGAGCATCTCCATACCGATAAACAGGCTGATGAAGTGCGAGCTGCAAGCCAGCACGACTGCACCAAGCGTGGCTGTCAGCAGCAGAATATAGAACTCTTCATTGTTATTGTGATGCTTTTCAAAATAAGGGTAGGCCAGAATACTGACTGCCAGCGCACCAAAAATAATCAGGCCGGAGAAAAACAGGCTGTATTCATCGAAATAGATCAGCTCGGTTGCCTGCAACGGCAGGATCGGGTCGACAAAAGCAAAGATCAGCAGGGAAGCTGCCAGCCCGCTGGTTGTCAGAGCATTCACCAGCCCATGTTCCCGCTTGAATCCGGCTACCAGCATGACGATGACAGTAGTCAGCGTCAGCATGATTATTTGTAGTAAATCTATAAGAATGTCAGTGCTCATGTAACTTGTCTGATCCTAGTTTGTTCAGGGGAACACAACGTTCAAACTGCGCAGTGTCGGTTCTGCCAGATCCAGCATGCTTTGCGGATACAGTCCCATCCATAACAGACCGATCATCATCAGCGCAAAACAGGCCATTTCAATAAAAGTCAGATCGGCAAATTCATAATTGTTCGTGTTTTCACCGTGGAATGCTTTCTGAATCACGATGAGTGAGTAAATCGCGGCAACGACCAGGCCCAGTGCAGCAAATGCCGTGGCGGTAATGCTGACCTGGAAACTGCCCAGCAGCACCAGGAATTCGCCGACGAAGTTGCCGAGTCCGGGCATACCAACGGCTGCCACGGTAAAGAACAGTGCCATGAATGACATTTTCGGGGCTACACCCCAGAAGCCACCCATCTTGTCCAGATCACGAGTATGAATCCGGTGTTGCAGGCCACCGGCCAGCATAAACAATGCTGCTGCGCTGAAGCCATGAGCAAGCATGGTCATTACCGCCCCCTGCACTGCCTGGGCATTCCAGGCATAGACACCCAGCAGCACGAAGCCCATGTGTGAGACTGAGGTATAGGCAATCAGGCGTTTCAGGTCGTTCTGGGCATAAGCCACTTTAGCCGTGTAGAGAATACTGACAACGCCGAGAGTCATGGCTATTGGCGCAAAAGTCAGCGAGGCTTCCGGAAACAAAGGCACGGTGAAACGGATCAGACCATAGGCACCGGTTTTCAGCAGAATCCCGGCCAGTATCACGGAACCGGCAGTAGGTGCCTGTGAATGCGCATCAGGCAGCCAGTTATGGAACGGCACGGCTGGCAGCTTGGTGGCAAAAGCGATAAAAAAGCCCAGCATTACCCACATGACGACTTCTTCCGGAAGGTCTGCACCAAGTAGTTCAAAATAGTTGAAGGTAATGACTTCCGACGACTGATAGTTGAGGAAAACCAGCACCAGAATCGCCAGCAGCATCAACAGTCCAGTGACCTGGGTGAAGATAAAGAACTTCATGGCAGCGTATTCCTTGTTCTCATGTCCCCAGATGGCGATGATGAAATACATCGGAATCAGCATCACTTCCCAGAAGAAGAAGAACAGGAATAAATCCAGCGAGGTGAAAACACCAATCACACCGGCCAGTGTCCACAGCAGGTTGAAATAGAAAAAGCCGGAACGTTCCTTTATTTCGTGCCAGGCCGCACCCAAGGAAATCATGCCGAGGAAGACGGTCAGGAAAATCAGCAGCATGGACAGGCCGTCAGCGCCAAAAATAAAACTTATGCCAAACCGGGGAATCCATTCTGCTTCAAACAGAACCAGCCAGGTCCCCTGCCCGTTATCTACCGGCGTCAACCCGATAGCGCCAGGTGCCACCAGCATTAATATAACCAGAGCCAGATCCAGGCCAATGGCAAACAATGCGATTACCCGTGGCAATTCAGGGCTGCGTGATTCCGTCAGCCAGGCACCGATGCCGCCGACGAAAAGAATTAACATTAACCACACCAAAATCATACGATGACTCCTATGGTAACTATCAGGAGTACGCCACAGGCCATGGTGATGGCATACCAGCGTAACTGTCCGGTCTGGGATTCAATAACCAGGCTGTGGCAGTAGCGGGTCAGACTGGCAGTACCATTGTAGATACTGTCGATAAAATCCTTGCGGTTCAGTTTCGCCAGACCGGTATAGGGGAATACAAACAGGCGGTCATACAACCAGTCCATGCCCCATTGGGTAAACCAGAAGCGATGCAGTTTGGCTCCGATACCGGAACCGGCAAGTTTTTCGGTATCCAGACCACCCTTGATCCAGACCCACCAGGCAGCAACAGCGCCGAGCATCGGCAGGAGGATCATTACGGCCTGTGCCATGACTGAGGGATGATGTTCTTCGGCAAGGCCAAACACAGCCTCAACCGGAATATGGATAAAACCACCAAGCACAGACAAAATCGCGAGAATCACCAGCGGGCCCTGCAAGTGCAGTCCCATGACTTCATGGCCGTCGTGAGTTTTCTTGCCGTAGAAGACCAGGAAATACAAACGGAAACTATACAGATAAGTCATGACGGCACCTGCCAGTCCGGCGAGGAACAGAATATAACCACCCTCGTGATGTTCTAGCGCACTGGCAAGAATTTCTTCCTTACTCCAGAAACCGGAGAAGCCGGGGAAAGCCACCAGGCCCAGCGTGCCAATCAGGAACAGGGCATGAGACCAGGGTAAATCCTTGCGCAGCCCTCCCATCTTGAAGATGTCCTGTTCATGATGCATGGCCAGAATGATGGAACCGGCTGTCAGGAATAAAAGAGCCTTGAAGAAAGCATGAGTCATCAGGTGGAAAATTGCCGAACTGTAAGCGCCCACGCCCAGGGCCAGAAACATGTAGCCAATCTGGGAAACCGTGGAAAAAGCCAGTACCTTTTTTATGTCGTTTTGCGTCAACGCGGTAAAGCCTGCCATCAGCAAGGTGATAGCCCCCACTACTCCAACCAGAAACAGCACATCCGGAGCCAGTTCATACAGCACATGGGTACGGGCAATCAGATAGACACCGGCAGTCACCATGGTTGCGGCGTGGATCAATGCCGAGATTGGTGTTGGCCCTGCCATGGCATCCGGTAACCAGGTCTGCAGCGGCAACTGCGCAGATTTACCGACGGCACCACCGAGCAGCAAGAGAGTGACGGCAGTCGCAATACCGGCCCCTACTTCCCATTCCTGTTCAGCCAGCACCATCAATTCCTGAATATTCAGGGTGCCGAGGTTGGCAAACAGCAGGAACAGGCCGAGCGCCATGGATGCATCACCGACGCGGGTCACGACAAATGCCTTGCGGGCACAGTAACCGTTGTAGGGATCCTTGAACCAGAAGCCGATAAGCAGGTAGGAACACAGACCAACGCCCTCCCAGCCCATAAACAAAAGCAACAGGTTGTCGCCCAGTACCAGGATCAGCATGGCCGCGACAAACAGGTTCATGTAAGAGAAAAAACGCGAGAAACTCGGGTCATCATGCATATAGCCGGTGGCATATACATGAATCAGAAAACCGATACCGGTAATGATGAACATCATTACCAGGGAAACGCCATCCAGGTAAAGGGTGAACCCTGCTTCAAATGAACCGACTGCCATCCAGGTCCACAGGTTCTGGGAAAATGACGAAGCCCCTGCTTCACTCATGGCCATGAAATCCAGCCCAACCAGCAAGGCGACGAGGAATGACAGGCCGATGGAACCGGCGCCGATGATACCGGCGGGCACTTCAGACAGTTTGCCCTGGGTCAGGGTTAAAATTAAAAACCCGATGACAGGGATGGTCGGGACTAACCAGAGTAATTCAATCATGCGTTGCTAGCCTTTCATCTTGTTCAGGGTGTCGAGGTCGAGGGTCTTGTGTTTATGGAACAACTGCAAGACCAGCCCCAGACCGATGGCAACTTCGGCAGCCGCCAGACTCAGAATAATGATAAACATGACCTGACCGTCAGCTTCGCCCCAGCGTGAGGCGCCGACAATAAAAGCCAGGCCGGCAGCATTGAGCATGATTTCCAGTGACATCAGGACAAAGACGATATTACGGCGGGTCAGGACACCGACCAGGCCGAGTAAAAACAGGATGCTGGCCAGAATCAGGCCGTGCTCCATGGGGATTGTCTGCATGGTGATAGACATGATTATTTCCTTGCCAGGTGGAAAGCACCCACCAGTCCGGCCAGTAACAACATCGATGCCAGTTCAACCGCCAGTACGTAGGGACCAAACATGGCAATGCCAACTTCTTTGGCTTCAACCATGGTATGCGCCATCTCGGCATCAGTAATATTTAGCGCATAAAGCATTTCTGCCAGCAGAATGGCGGCCAGGATGCCGGGGCCGATCCACATATTTGGCGACAACCAGGAGCGTTCCTGATCGATAGTCGGTTGCCCCAGGTTAAGCATCATAATCACGAACAGAAACATCACCATAATGGCGCCGGCGTAGACGATCACTTCCAGGGCTGCGGCAAAGGGCGCACCAAGGGTATAGAAAATCACGGCAATCGAGAACATGGAAACGATCAGGTACAGCAGTGCATGGACGATGTTGACCCGGGTTATGACCATCAGGGTCGATAAAACGGCGATCAGTGCTGAACCATAAAACAGGATGCTCATGGCAACAGGCTCCTTCGGTCGACAGGCGGCAGTTCGTTACGGGCTTCACCTTTGCCTTTGCCACCAATGGCTTTACCGGCGACCCGGTAGAAGTTGTAGTCGTGATATTTGCCGGTGCCGTTAATCAGCATATGTTCTTTTTCCCAGACCATGTCCTGACGCACATATTCGGCCATTTCAAAATCAGGGGTTAACTGAATGGCGTGGGTCGGGCATGCTTCTTCACAAAAGCCACACATAATGCAGCGGGAAAAATTTATACGGAAGAATTCCGGATACCAGCGACCGTTTTCATCTTCGGTTTTCTGCAAGGCGATACAGTCAACCGGGCAGGCAACTGCACACAGATTACAGGCTACGCAGCGTTCTTCGCCGTCAGGGTCGCGGGTCAGAACAATACGACCACGCCAGCGTGGAAACATGTAAGGCTGAACATCCGGGTATTCAACGGTGTCGGCTTTTTTGAACAGGTGCAGAAATACCAGCCACAGGGTAACGATCTGTGACCAGATTATCTTAATCTGCTTGCCTATTGCCTTAAACATGTCGCTCTCTCTCTAGTTCTATTCGTCCAGTTTTATTCGCATTTTCTAGCCGGCCTGGTACAACACGATGGCACCAGTCACCAGCAAATTGATTAAAGACAGCGGTAACATGACCAGCCAGCCATAACTCATCAGCTGGTCATATCGAGGCCTGACAAGGGCGGCTCTCACCAGTATAAAGAACAGCAGGAAAAAGCCCGCTTTTACACTCATCCAGAATAATCCGGATATCAGCGGTGTGCCGAACTCCAGGCCAAAGGGTGCATGCCAGCCGCCAAAAAACAGTACCGGCATCAACAGCGCCATGACCACCATCGCAATATATTCACCAATCATGAATAGTCCGAATTTCATGCCGGAGTATTCGGTGTTGTAACCGGAAATGATTTCCGCTTCACTTTCCGGCAGGTCAAAAGGCCAGCGATGCGATTCGGCCAGGCCCGCGACAGTAAACACGATAAAACCAAAAAACTGCGGCACCACATACCAGCCGTCGCGCTGGGACTCAACAATGTCACGCAGGGTGAAACTGTCTGCCAGTATCACGACGCCAAGAATGGAAATGCCCATAAAGACTTCATAGGAAATCATCTGTCCGGTTCCACGCAGGGAACCCAGCAATGAAAATTTGTTGTTCGAGGCAAGGCCGCCCAGCATGGTCGAATAGGAAGCCAGACCAGCCATGGCAAAAATCCACAGCAAGCCAATATTGAGGTCCATTACGCCGACGCCCGGAGCAAAAGGAATGACAGCCAGCGCCATCAACATCACGATGGGTAAAATCATCGGTGCCAGGACGAAAGTGAATTTATCGGAGAACGGCGGAATCCAGTCTTCCTTGAACAGCATCTTGATGGCATCGGCAATCACCTGGAAAATACCGAAAGGGCCTACCCGGTTCGGTCCCAGCCGGTCTGACCAGAAACCCAGGAAGCGTCTTTCCACCCAGATCATCATCACGGAAACAGCCAGGCCCGCACCGAGAACGACAGCGATATTTAGTAGAGAACCGACTTCAAAACTGAACATCAGCTTGCACTCCCCTTGCCTGACTCAGCACTGCGATCGCTGACAATAATATTGGCGGCCTTCCAGTTATCGGGGCTCTGCCAGTCTTCAGCCTTATCCAGTGCAATTGATCCCGGAATATTGCGGAAGTTCAATCCGCTGAGGCCAACGGCTACCCCGACTGTTCCTGCAGCTATCGAATTACGCAGGATAAAGGGAACAGCGCCATTGTGCTCAACCTGCACGCCATCTGTGCTGTGCAAACCGAGTTTTTCAGCATCGGCCGGGTTCAGGGCTATATAGGCAGAGGTGGCTTTTTCCTGGATAGCTGGCGTGAAAGCACTGAGCTCTTCGGAGCCAAACAGGTGGTAAATCGGGAATACCTTAAAGCCATTGTCAGAATCACCGGCGATTTCCGGCTCGTACCAGGGTTTGTCCTTGACGTTATTTTCCAGCAAGCGTTTGCCCTGATTACCCTGCTTTAGCGGGCCACCGGCAAATTCCTGGAATTTGAACACACTCTGGTTGGAGTTCCAGCCTGGTGCCCAGGGCGAATTAAATACGGAAGCATCCTTGATTGCCGGGACCCCTTCCATGGAATAGACCATAACGCCGTTTTCATCCTGTTCCTGCTTCGGCTCATGCACATTGATATTGGCTCGCATGGCTGTACGACCACTGTAGCGGTGTGGCTGACGCGGCGCTTTCAGGCCGGCAAAATTATAGCCTTCACCGGGCGTCAGGTGGGTCAGTTCTGCACAGTGAGGAAGCGCTGCAGCACATTCGGCATTAAGCTCATTCAGTGATTTGTCGGATAACCAGCTGACACTGGAACGAATCGAATCAACCGCTTTGAAGGTGGAATAGTAATGCTGAGCGCGGCCTTCATAGTTGACAAAAGTACCGGAAGATTCAGCAAAAGTTGCCGCAGCCAGGACCAGGTTGGCCTGCTCGCCCGTACGGTTTTTCAGGCTATCGAGTACTGCCAGTTGCTCCAGTCCGTCTATAAAAGTATCGACGTCTGCAGAGGCTGCACGACGGTATAAATCATTTTCCAGCACGATGGCTTTTTTGCTGCCGCTGCTCATGGCCTGTTCCAGTGCTTTCTCATTGCCCTGCATCATCAGTGCCAGGCCCAGGCTGTTGCTTTCCGGGACGGCCAGCGCCAGATTGGCTTTGCTGTCACCATCGTTCAGGGCAGTCGCCACATTGGCAGCCGCTTCCAGCAAAGCCGGTTCCATGCTGCTGGTGCCACTGATAATCAGGGCCTGTTTGGCGCCTTTTAAAGTTCCGGCAATTTCATCGACCAGGCTTTGTTCTTCTTTGCTCAATCCTTTGACTGCAGGGGCTGAGTTATCTATGGCATGGGCAATCGCCAGGCCGATACGGGCGCTTTGTGCGGCGGAGCTTATATGTACTGATTTGGCTACATCATCCAGGCGGGTTGCGTGCGGGCTAAGTATATACAGTGGACTCTTGCGGTCCATGGCCAGGGTACGGATAGCCGCATCATGCCAGTTCGGGAAGTTCAGATCCGCACCCATCTGGCGACCAAGATTTTTCACTGACTGGCGCACAGCCAGTGCCATTCTGGCCGCTGTATTGGTGATATCTTCACCCAGTATCAGCACTGCATCGGAATTTTCAATATCCTTGATATTGGCAATATTGACAGGACGATTCTGATAAATATCGATAATGCTGTTGAGCATGCCGAGTTCTTTGGCAGAAATGCCGGCATAGAAACTGTCTTCACCGACCAGTTCACGCAAGGCAAAGTTGGCCTCCATGGAAGCCCGCGGTGAAGCGATGCCAATGGCGCCTTTGGCTGCATCCTTGAGTGCCTGTTTGGCGGCATCGGGCTCAATCTGTACAGGATCAGCCTCGTGCGAATCACGGGTCATGCTGACCGGAATTCGCTGCTCGCTGTTGACATACCCTGCGCCAAAACGGCCTTTGTCACAAAGGAAATAACCGTTCACTTCATCATTGAAACGGTTAACGATGCGGCGCAGTGTGCCGTAACGTTCCCCGGGGTTGGTATTACATCCTACGCCACAACCGGTACACACGGACGGTGATGTCTGCAGGTCCCATTTACGTACGTAGTTTTTGGCAAAGGGTTTGTCGGTAAATACCCCGGTCGGACAGACTTCCACCAGGTTGCCGGAGAATTCACTTTCGTAAGCCCCTTCCTGCCAGCGACCGAAATAGGTATTGTCATGCGAAGCCTGGACACTGAAATCCGTCCCGCCGGCATAATCCTTGTAATAACGTACGCAGCGATAACAGGTAATACAGCGGTTCATCTCGTGATTGATAAAGGGACCGAGATACTGGTTGTTATGCGTCTTTTTCTTGCCGTCATAACGACGATAGGCGTGGCCGGACATGACCGTCATATCCTGCAGATGGCATTCACCCCCCTCTTCACAGACCGGACAGTCATGCGGGTGGTTGATCATAATGCTTTCAATGGCCTGGGCACGGAATTTCCTGGCTCCCTTGAGGGAATAGCGACCACCTTCGCGTGGAGAGGTCATGCAGGCCATGACCAGACGGCCTTTTTCATCATTATCGTCAGCGTACTCAATTACGGCACACTGGCGGCAGGAGCCGACTGAACCCATACTCGGATGCCAGCAGAAATACGGCAGGTCCATGGCGTGAGACAAACACTCCTGCAGGAGGTTGTTGTCTTCATCGACTTCGAAATTTTTGCCGTCTATTGTGATGGATACCATCTCTTAACCTAAGCTAACTAAATACAATAAAATCAATAAATTATAAACAATACTTAATGTGATTTATATTTACAGCCATGCTTCACATGCTCTTCATATTCATCCATGAAATACTTCAGGCTGCTTTGCAAGGGCTCCGCAGCACCCGGTGCCAGGGCACAGAATGTATTGCCCGGCCCCATATAACCGCACATTTCCTGCAAAATCTCGATGTCTTTCATCTCACCCGTGCCCTCTTCCATCTTGTTAAGGATGTGCTCAACCCAGGGCAGCCCGTCTCGACAGGGCGTACACCAGCCACAGGATTCGTGGGCAAAAAACTTGATCAGGTTACGCACACAGCCAACCGGACAGGTCTTGTCGTCCAGGACCATGATCAATGAAGTTCCCAGACGGCTGCCGGCTTTGGCAACGTCACCGGGTATCATTGGCAGATCCAGGTGTTCAGGCAGGAGGAAATCCGTAGAACCGCCGCCTGGTAGAAAGGCTTTCAGTTCATAGCCATCCTGCATCCCGCCGGCATAATCTTCCAGCAGGGTCCTGAATGTCGTACCTACCGGCATTTCCCAGCAACCCGGATTTTTCACCCGGCCACTGACACCGCTGATACGGGTTCCACATTCATCGCCAAGGCCCAGGTTTTTAAACCATTCCACGCCATGCGTCAGGATGCCTGGAATATTACAGATGGTTTCAACATTGTTGACCAGTGTCGGGCGTCCCCAGAGTCCGCTGACCTGTGGAAACGGCGGCTTGAAACGTGGATTGGCGCGTTTGCCTTCGAGGGCGTTGATCAATGCGGTTTCTTCACCACAGATATAGCGTCCGGCACTGGTATGCAGATATAAATCCAGGGAAAAATCCGTGCCCTGGATATTTTGGCCGAGCATACCGGCGGTATAGGCTTCATCAATGGCTTTTAACAGTCTCTCTTCAGCCAGGGTATATTCCCCGCGCAGGAAGATATAGGCGG
This sequence comes from Gammaproteobacteria bacterium UBA5109, assembly GCA_002414385.1. GTDB lineage: Bacteria > Pseudomonadota > Gammaproteobacteria > Pseudomonadales > Pseudohongiellaceae > UBA5109. The sequence goes on along the minus strand of DHZH01000005.1, from coordinate 156,979 downwards.
TGGTTGCGCTCAAGGCATAGGAAGAAGTAATCATGCCCTCAATCAAGAGGTGGGGGTCTTTTTCCATCAGCAGGCGGTCCTTAAAGGTCCCTGGCTCCATTTCGTCAGCATTGACCACCAGGTAACGCGGTCCGCCATCGGGCTCCGGAGAAAAGCTCCACTTCAGTCCGGTATTGAAGCCTGCTCCACCGCGACCACCAAGACCGGCATCTTTCACCTGCCCCATAACGTCGCGCGGGGACATCTTCATGGCCTTGTCCAGAGACTGATAACCGCCGGCTGCCTGATACTCCTTGAAGCTCAGGGGATCCCGGCCGTCCTCAATATTCTTGGTTAATGGATTCGTTACACTCATCTCTGCTTATCAAGCCTTGCTTTTGTACTCTGCAATAATCTGATCGATCTTTTCAGTCGTCAGGTTTCTGTATAACTCGCGTCCGACCATCATGCTCGGAGCGCGGTCGCAATCGCCCAGACAGGGAACCGGAATCAGGGTAAACATGTCGTCATCCGTGGTTTCGCCATAATTGATCCCCAGGGTTTTGGTAATGTGAGCCTGTAAATCATCGCAGCCGAGCATCCAGCAGGCTACCGAGTCACACAGCAAAATCACGTTTTTGCCGACTGGCTGACGGAAAATCATGTTAAAAAATGTCGCTACGCCTTCCAGTTCGTCCGGCGGAATATCCAGGTACTCAGACACTGCCAGCAGACTTTCATCACTGACCCAGCCCTGGTATTTCTGGACAATTTTCAGTGCTTCAAGTCCGACAGCCTGCGCATAGGGATAATGCGTTTTCTCATGCTCAATGTCATGAATCTCTTCTTCGGTCAGCTGTCTGGCCTTAAGAGCAGTACTGGCAATTAAATCTGTCATTGTCTTCCCAACTCTCCCCGCTTACTTGTCCACATCGGCCATTACAAAGTCCGTAGTTGCCACAACCGCAGTAAAGTCAGCGAGCATTAATCCACGGCTTAAAAATGGAATAGCCTGAATATGAATAAAGGATGGTGTACGGATTCGGGTGCGATAGGCACCGCTGCCGCCATCGTTAATCAGATAATAGGAGTTGATGCCTTTGGTGGCTTCGATTGCCATGGACACTTCAGAGGGGTCCATTACCGGTCCCCAGCTGACACTCAGGAAGTGATCAATCAGGGTTTCGATATCCAGCTTGGATTTTTCCTTGATCGGTGGCGTAGTCAGAGGGTGGTCGGACTTATACGGACCGGATGGCATATTCTCCAGACACTGACGGATAATTTCGCAGCTCTGGCGCATCTCCTCGACACGGACCGCAGCCCGATCATAACAGTCGCCGTTGACAGCGATAGGCACTTCAAATTCAAAATTTTCGTAACCGGAATAAGGTCGATCCTTGCGGTAATCCCATTCCAGGCCGGTGGCCCGCAGTGCCGGTCCGGTCATGCCCCAGTCATAGGCATCCTGGGTATTCATTTTGCCAACACCCATGGTGCGTTGTTTGATAACTGTATTGGCCATGACCATTTTGTCGTATTCGCGCAGCTTTTTCGGAAACATGTCGACGAATTCCTTAACCCGAACTTCCCAGCCATTTGGAAGGTCCTGCGCTACACCACCAATACGGAACCAGCTGGGGTGCATACGACCGCCGGTGATTGATTCGATAATATTGAAAGCTTTTTCACGGTCGACAAAGGCATAGAACAGGGGTGACAGCTGTCCCAGGTCAACCGCCCAGGTGCCAAAGAACAGCAGATGACTACAGATACGGAAAAATTCAGCCAGCATGACGCGAATAACCTTGACCCGGTCTGGCACTTCGATGCCGGCCATTTTTTCAATCGCCATGACATAGGGCAGATTGTTCATCACGCCGCCGAGATAATCGATACGGTCAGTATAGGGAATATAGGTATGCCAGGACTGACGCTCACCCATCTTTTCGGCACCACGATGGTGATAACCGACATCCGGGACCACATCCAGGACATACTCGCCGTCCAGTTGCAGGGCAAAGCGGATAACACCATGGGCAGCCGGATGGTTGGGACCGAAGTTCAGGAACATGAATTCACTGGTATCCGATTTACGTTCCAGCCCCCACTCTTCCGGGTTGAATTTCATGGCCTCGTGTTCAGTATCGACAATATCGTCATCATGACGATAGGGGTCCATTTCGGTAGCGCGGGCCGGGTGATCCTTGCGTAGCGGATGTCCCACCCAGGTTGGTGGTGTATAAATACGGCTCAGGTTTGGATGCCCGGTAAAGACCACGCCAAACATGTCCCAGCATTCACGCTCATGCCAGTTGGCTGCCGGCCACAGCCCTATAGCTGTGGGAATATTCAGATCGGGTTCTTTCAGGGCAACCTTGATACGCACATCGCAGTTGCCGGAAAATGAAATTGGCTGATAAACCACGGTAAAGTCACTGTCCGGCTGCCCATCGCGATGCACACGCAATCGCTCATCAATGGCAGTTACATCCAGCAACATCTCAAAACGTGGGCTGGCTTCATCACGCAGAAACTTCAGCACCTCAAGGATTTTGTCGCGATCAACCCATACCGTCGGCATCCCTTCAGCCGTATGCTGACGAACAAAGGCAGATTCCCCGAATTTTTGATAGAGCTGGGCGATAACCGCCGGAAGCTCGGTTTCGCTTTGCTGCATATGTGCGGCAGAATTACTCAAGGTCTTCTCAACTTTTTCGTTACAGATTAGGTTTCATCCGGACTGCGTAATTCAGTCGCGGCAATACGGTCTTTCAGGCGGGCTTCGCGTTGAATGACATTCTTCTCTCTTTCGTAGATACCCTGGTCATTGATGACCCAGCTGACCGGGCGGCGTTTTTTGCCAACTGAATCCTGCAAAAGGTTCAGTCCCTGCAGCAAGGCTTCAGGTCGTGGCGGGCAACCCGAGACATAGACATCGACCGGCAAAAACTTGTCCACTCCCTGTACCACGGAGTAAATATCATACATACCACCGGAGTTGGCGCAGGAACCCATGCAGATAACCCAGCGCGGCTCCATCATTTGCTCATACAGTCGCTGCACAACCGGTGCCATTTTGCGGAACACGGTACCCGCAATGATGATCATGTCTGCCTGACGGGGTGTGGCCCGGAATACTTCAGCACCGAAACGGGAGATATCGTGGCGGCTGGAAATGGCAGTTGCCGCTTCAACATAGCAGCAGGATAATCCAAAGTTGAAGGGCCAGATTGAATTCTTGCGGCTCCAGGCCAGCATGTCTTCAAGCCGGGTCATGATCACATTCTTGCGAATATGGTCATCAAACTGTTCCATTCCCGGGCTGGCGGAATGGGTATCTTCAGGTTTAACCAGTTCCCAACTCATCAATGCCCTCCGTGATGAGCATGGTCTTTTGCCTGCTCTTTGTCTGTTTTACGACGAATATTTACAACACCGCCCTCACCGATTGTATTGAGGCGGTCAACGCGTTGCCGCTCAGTACGCCAGTCAAGCGCGCCTGCACGCCAGAGATAAACCAGGCCGGCAACCAGAATGGATATAAATATGAATACTTCAGCGTAACCGAGCCAGCCGGTTTCACGGATAGAGATAGCCCAGGCGAACAGGAAAACCACTTCAAGATCGAAAATAATAAACAGGATGGCAGTCAGGTAGAACGGCACGGAAATCTTCAGTTGTGCTGAGCCGACGGAGAGCTGGCCGGACTCATAGACCTCATGGGTTGCATGGTCTTTACGCTTTTGGCCCAGCAGATGCGAGACTGCCGTTAAGGCGACAATAAGGACAATGACGATGCCAGAATAAAGTACCAGGGGAAAGAGGTCGATATCCAAACTACTAACTCGTTTTGTGGTGAATTTGGGTCAATTTTCGGGCGAGCATTATATGCGAACATCTTTATCTAATCCATTAAATCTGATGTCTTCAGTGCATTTTTTTAAGCCGACCGGCACCCTGCTACATACATTTCATACAATTTGCACTTTAGTGCATGAGCAGGGTCAAAAGACACGATTATAACCATCATAGGCGGCAACTTTGTAGGCTTCTGCCATGGTCGGATAATTAAAGGTTGTGTTCAGAAAATATTTCAGGCTGTTGGCCTCACCTTTCTGGCTCATAATAGCCTGACCGATATGCACAATTTCCGAAGCCTGGGCACCAAAGCAATGAATCCCGAGAATCTCCAGGGTGTCGAAATGGAAAATGATTTTCAGCATACCGACATCTTCGCCGGTAATCTGGGCCCGGGCAATATTGCGAAAATAGGCCTTGCCGACTTCATAGGGAACTTTCTGTTCTGTCAGTTCCTGCTCGTTCAGGCCGATGGTGCTGATTTCCGGAATGGTATAAATACCGGTCGGGATATCCCTGATGAAGAAAAATTCATCCGGATTGACGATAGCATTGCAGGCCGCCCTGCCCTGATCGAAAGCGGCACTGGCCAGTGAGGGCCAGCCGATTACATCACCGGCTGCATAGATATTCTCAACTTCAGTCTGATAATGGTCATTGACAGCCAGTTGTCCGCGACTGTTGGCCTTCAGGCCTATGTTCTCAAGTTTGAGACGGTCTGTGTTCCCGGTGCGACCATTGGCCCAGAGGACGATATCACTTTTGATTTTCTTCCCGGACTGCAGAAAGGTGATGACGGAATCATCATGGCATTCCATCTTGTCGAAGTGTTCCTGGTGATGGCAACGAACGCCAAGATTACCCAGGTGATAACTCAGGGCATCGGTAATTTCATTGTCCAGGAAGGAAAGCAGGGAACTGGCTGGATTGATCAACTCAACCTTGATGCCGAGCCCGGCAAAGATGGAGGCATATTCACTGCCAATTACCCCGGCACCGATGATGGTGACCTTGCGGGGGGTGTGATTAAGGCCCAGCACGGTATCGCTGTCAAACACACGCGGATGGTTGAAATCAACAAATTCAGGGCGATAAGGACGTGATCCTGTTGTGATAATAAAGTACTCGGCTTTAAGCTGGCTTTTCTTTTTACCTTCTACCACCTCAATGGTGTTTTTATCCAGAAAGTGGGCACTGCCGTGAATAACCGGGATATTGTTTCTTTCATAATTTGCGGTATGCATGGTGAGCTGTTCTTCAACCGCATGCTCGGCATGTTTGATAATCTGTTCGTAACCGGCGGTTTTTACATCGGCCAGATCCCGGAACATCGGATTGCGGTTCAGCACCAGTAACTGCCTGACGGAATTTCTCAGGGCTTTGGAGGGAATCGTGCCATGATAGGCGGAGTTGCCGCCGAGACGGGGCTTATCGCAGATCATCGCGACATTGCGTTTGGATTTGGCAGCATTCATGGCCGCTGATTCGCCCGCCGGGCCACTACCTATGATGATTATTTCGTAGCTTTTGCTAGCCATGAATGATGTGGGGCGCCTGTTGAATTAATCAGAACTTGTTTAAATGTTCAGGTCTTCATTTTCCGGGTATGTCAGGTAATTGACGCCGGCCATTTTGGAGACCATACGAACCACCTGGCTGCTATAGCTAAACTCATTGTCATACCAGAGATAAAGAATCGTGTTTTTGCCCTGCGCCTTGGTTGCGGTGGCATCCAGAGTTGCTGCTTCGCGCATGCCAACGAAGTCGCTGGAGACCGCATCAGGTGACTCGGTATAACCGATCTGGTTCTGAATTGGTGAATGCAGGGCGATATTGCGGATAAATTCATTGATATCCTCACGCGTGCTTTCATTCTCCAGGGTCAGGCTGAGAATTGCCATGGAAACATTGGCTACCGGGACACGGACGGCATTACCCGTCAGTTTGCCCTGCAGTTCCGGTACTGCCTTGGCTACCGCAGTAGCGGCGCCGGTTTCCGTCAACACCATGTTCAGGGCGGCACTGCGGCCCCGGCGGTCTGCCTTGTGATAGTTATCAATCAGGTTCTGGTCGTTGGTATAGGCATGCACGGTTTCAACATGGCCGTGAACCACACCATAGCGTTCGTTGATCAGTTTCAGAATCGGCGCGATGGCATTGGTGGTACAGGATGCCGCGGAGATGATTTTATCTTCCGGGGTGATCATGTCGTGATTGATGCCGGAGACGATGTTTTTCAGGTCGCCTTTTCCGGGAGCGGTCAACATGACTTTGCTGACACCCTTTGATTTCAGGTGCAGTGACAGACCCTCTTCATCCCGCCACTTGCCCGTGTTGTCAATGATCAGGGCGTCATGGATATCGTATTCGGTGTAATCCAGGGTGTCAGGGCCATCGGAATAAATGAAGTGAATGATATTGCCGTTGGCAATAATTCGGCTGTTTTCTTCATCAACCCGCACAGTTCCTTCAAAGGGACCGTGGACTGAATCATTACGCAGCAGGTTGACTCGTTTGACAAGGTCGCCCTCTCCGGATTTTCGTACCACAACTGCACGCAGGCGCATGACCTGGCCATTGCCTGTCTGCTCAAGCAAGAGACGGGTCAGCAAACGTCCGATACGGCCAAAACCATAGAGCACCACATCGGTGGGCTTTTCCACTGGCTTGTAATCAGCATCAATCAGATGAGCCAGTTCTTTCTCCACAAATTCATTGATGTCAGGCTTGTGAGCCTGGGACTCACAAAGCCCCATGTATTTCACGGTCAGTTTGCCCAGGTCAATCTGTGAAGAGCTCAGGTTCAGCTTGCACATCGCCTCAAGCACAGGATGGCTTTCGAATTCGGACAGTTCGTTACGCGCCACTTCACGAATGCGCCGGTGAGACTTCATGATGTCAGCAGTAGAGCGATTGTTCAGGGCTCGACCGTATAGAAAGGTCTGAACACCCTTCTTGTGCTCAAGCATGCCGATCATGGGAATCATTTGCTGGGCAAGGGCTTCCCTCGCTTTCCAGTCACCAAAATAATCATCTACGCTTGGTCGTACCACGATATTTTCCTGTGCTAATTACAATTAAAGATTGGGTTAAAAATGAAGGCGCGTATTATCCAAGGAAGCGCCTGCTATGTCCAACCCAAGGTCTATTGAGAGGATAATTCTGCTGATTTATGCCATGATAGCGCCCTTTTTGTAAACAGCCATGAATGATGTGAAGTCTCTCAGTCTTTTTTCACCCCCACTGGACAGGCAGGCTCTGAGACCGGGAAGCAAACAAAGCTGGGGAGGGCTGAGCGGCTCAAGCAGTGCCCTTTGTATCGCCAATTGTGCCAAACACTACCAGGGCCCAATTCTGTTGCTGACTGAAAATACCCAGCAGGCGCAGCGTCTCAAAGCCGAACTGGAATTTTTCTATCAGCATGAAGACACTAACACGCCGCCTTATCTTGAGGAACTGCCGGACTGGGAAACGCTGCCCTATGACAGTTTTTCTCCGCATCAGGATATTATCTCCCAGCGCCTGAAAACCCTGGCTGCCCTGCCACAGCTTGAAGAAGGCATCCTCATTGCCTCGGTCAATAGCGCCCTGCATCGTCTGTCCCCGCCGGCCTATGTCGCCAGTTGCACGCTATCCTTCAGGCTCGGGCAGACCCTGGATCTCAGCCAGCTTGGTCTTGATCTTGAAAATGCTGCCTATCATCGGGTAGATGCAGTCTATGAGCATGGTGAATATGCCTTGCGCGGATCAATTCTGGATATATTCCCCATGGGTACTGAACAGCCATACCGGATTGAACTGTTTGATGATGAAATTGAGAGCCTGCGCAGCTTTGATCCTGAAACACAGATATCTGCAGACAAGGTTGAGGCAGTAGAACTTTTACCTGGCAAGGAATACCCTTTCGATCAGGCAGGGATCGAAAAATTCCGACGCAATTTCCGTGAAGCCTTTGCGGTTGATTTACGCAAGTGTCCGATCTATGAGGATGTCACACAGGGAATTGCCACGGCAGGAATCGAATATTACCTGGCATTGTTTTTCGATGAACTGGCAAGTCTGTTTGACTACCTGCCGGACAATACGCTGGTAATAAGCTACGGCAATATCCACGATGGCGGAGAGACTTTCTGGCGCGAAATCAGCAGCCGTTATAATGAATATGGTGTTGATCCACAGCGCCCCCTGCTGCCGCCGGATAAAGTATTTATAGCGCTTGATGAATGCTTTGCATGCCTGAAAAACTATCCACAAATCCAGTTGTACTCCAGCGAGGGTTCGCTAGGGCAAAATTCTGCAGAGGCTTTAATTCAGACCACTGAAGGTTCTTCTAGAAAACCCGCTGAAGGCTCTACTACAAAACCCGCTGAAGGCTCTTCTCAGCAAAACCTGCACGTGCGTCTGGAAAGCAGGAACTTTCCTGACCTGACTGTAGAGCATAAACATGAAGAGCCACTAAAAAACCTGCAGCAGTTTATTTCGGACAATCATGATCAGGCAATCCTGTTTTGTGCTGATTCTGCAGGACGTCGTGAAACCCTGCTGGAATTACTCAAAAGTATTCAGCTGCAACCCAGAGTCATCGAAAACTGGCAGCAATTCATGCTGGAACCGCATGGACTGGCAATATGTGTTTCTCCCCTGGAGTCAGGTTTCTGGTTAAGTGAACCGGCCATAGCCTTGATTACCGAAAACCAGCTTTTTGCCCACCATGTTTCGCAGCGACGACGGCGAGGCAAGTTCCAGGATGATGCAGACTTTATTGTCAAAAGCCTCACCGAGTTGCGTGAAGGGGCACCGGTTGTTCATATTGATCACGGCGTTGGCCGTTATCGCGGCTTGCAGAATTTTGATATTGAAGGTCAGCAGACCGAGTTCCTGGTGCTGGAATACGCTGACCAGGCTAAACTTTATGTCCCGGTATCATCCCTGCACCTGATCAACCGTTACAGCGGTGCCGATGCTGATGCAGCTCCCCTGCACAAACTGGGCAGTGATCAATGGTTGAAAGAACGCCGTAAAGCAGCAGAAAAAGTTGTCGATGTCGCGGCCGAATTACTGGATATCTATGCCCGACGGGAAGCCAAACAGGGATTGCAGTTTTCCATTCCGGAACAGGATTATCAGGTTTTTGCCAAGGCCTTTCCTTTTGAGGAAACCGAAGACCAGGAGCAGGCAATCAAGGCAGTGATTGCCGACATGAGTTCAAAACAGGCAATGGACCGATTGATTTGCGGCGATGTCGGTTTTGGTAAAACCGAAGTGGCACTGCGCGCAGCGTTTATCGCCGTACAGAATCATGTTCAGGTTGTCATTCTGGTGCCGACCACGCTGCTGGCGCAACAGCATTACGATAATTTCAAAGACCGCTTTGCCGACTGGCCGGTCAGAATCGCCCTGCTGTCCCGTTTTGTCAGTAAGGCTGGCCAGAGTAAATCGCTTGAAGAAATTGCCGAAGGAAAAATTGATATTGTGATTGGCACACACAAACTGCTGCAATCCGGAATTAAATACAAACAGCTCGGTCTGCTGATTATCGATGAAGAACATCGCTTTGGTGTCAGGCAGAAAGAGACGCTGAAATCCCTGCGTGCTGATGTGGATATCCTGACACTGACAGCCACACCAATTCCCCGAACCCTGAACATGGCAATGTCAGGCATGCGGGACCTTTCAATCATTGCCAGTCCGCCGGCCCGACGCCTGTCGATTAAAACCTTTGTCCGTCAGTCTTCTTCTCCCCTTATAAAAGAAGCCATACAACGTGAACTGCTGCGCGGCGGCCAGGTGTTTTTTCTGCATAATGATGTCAAAAGTATAGAAAAGGCAGCCGAGGAACTCCGGCAACTGATTCCTGAAGCCAGGGTGGCAGTCGCGCATGGTCAATTACGGGAACGGGAACTTGAACGCGTCATGTCAGAGTTTTATCACAAACACTATAACGTGCTGGTTTGTTCCACAATTATCGAAACCGGTATCGATATCCCCACAGCAAACACCATTATAATAGAACGTTCAGATAAATTTGGGCTGGCACAATTGCATCAGTTAAGAGGCAGGGTTGGCCGTTCGCATCATCAGGCTTATGCCTACATGCTTACCCCGCCGCCGAAAGCCATGAGCAGGGATGCATTAAAAAGAGTCGAAGCGATCCAGGCAGCCGATACGCTCGGAGCAGGATTTACCCTGGCCAGTCATGACCTCGAAATCAGAGGCGCCGGAGAATTGCTGGGTGATGAGCAAAGCGGTCATATACAGAGCATCGGGTTTTCCCTGTACAGTGAAATGCTTGAGCAAACCATCAAAATGATGAAAGCCGGCAAGACCCTGAACCTGGACCGCCCGATCCAGGAAAGCACTGAAATCAATTTGCGGATTCCGGCACTTATCCCGGATGATTATCTGGTCGACGTTCATCTACGTCTGTTAATGTATAAACGTATCGCCAATGCCAGGTCCGATGCAGAACTGCGTGAACTGAAAGTGGAAATGATTGACCGATTTGGCCTGCTGCCGCCACAGGTAAATAATCTCTTCGATGTCACGGCGCTTAAATTACGGGCCGAGGGTCTGGGAATCAGTAAAATTGAAGCAAACATAAAAGTCGGTAAAATGCAGTTCAAGCAGGAAACAAAAATTGAGCCGCAGATGATTGTGACACTGATACAGGAACAGTCTGATACTTTCACTTTAAGCAGTGCCAATGAATTGCGTTTTATTCATGACATTGCGGATCCGGTCAAGCGTATGCAATTCGTTCAATCTTTACTACAGGAACTGGCAGCAGGCTGAACATGTTCAATTTAGGTATTCGCAAAAATACAATGAACATGGCATTTGCCTTGCTGCTTGCCGGTATCATCCTGGGCTCAGTTCAACCAGGTCATGCACAAAGCTTCAGTTATGATGGCAATCGCTGGTATGAAATTGAAGTCAGTATTTTTACCAATCAGGGAACCCTCTCCAATAATCCAGAACTTTTTCTTCCAGAAGACATGATGCTGGGATATCCGGAACCCATTCGTGAGCTGATACCTTACAGTCAGTTTTTCATGATTGATTTTCCGGAACCGGAACCACAGCTCAGAGCAACAGAATTGTCGCAGGATGAAGAGGAAGAAACAGAACTTTTTATCGGGCCGCGCTTTCGAGAACCCAATCAGGGTTTTTCCATGGTGGATAAAGCACGTGACGCCTTTATTGCATTGCCGTCCGAGGAACATGAATTCACTCAGTTCAACCGCAATATTGATCTGAGCGCAGATCACCGCATGCTTTATCACGCCGTCTGGCGCCAGCCGGTATTAAACAGAGTGCAGTCCACTGCTATATTTATTCGTGGTGGAGATAATTTCGGCTTGCACAGCGAACTGGAGGGCAGTCTTACTATCAGCTATAACATCAATCGGGTAGATGTTGATGCCCGGCTCTGGCGCAACAGCTTCAACATCAGCAGCGAATTGCAATGGGATTTACCCACCCCGCCCTTTCTTCCTGAAACAGCTGATGAATCCCTGATGATTGAGGGCCTGCTTGTCGACCGGGTTTATCCCATGCAACAGATACGGCAAATGATCAGCAATGAACTGCATTACCTTGACCACCCGGCGCTGGGAATGCTGATTGAAGTCAGGCCCTATGAACTGCCGCCCCTGTTTGAATTTTCGCTGGACTGAGTCAGCCGCTGACTAGATTGTCGGCAGGACTGCACTGATCAGTTTACGGACGTCTGTTAGTCCTGCAGCCAGCACTTCCTGAATCGCTTCGATTGAAATCTCCCCTTCTGCAAGTCCGGCAGCCATATTGACGACCAGTCCGATAGAGGCATAGGAGATCTTTAATTCTCTGGCCAGTGCTGCTTCAGGCATCAGGGTCATGCCGACAGCATCACAACCATCTTTAGCGAGTTTGCGGATTTCCGCTGCAGTTTCCAGTCTGGGACCCTGGGTGCAGGCAACACAGGCTGAGGTGGCGGCTGACAGCTTCAGCTTTTCTGCCTGGGTGAGCAGCTTCTCGCGCAATTCAGCCGTAAAAGGCTCGGTAAAATCAATATGATCACTGAGTGAGTTCAGACCATCAAAGAAAGTATGATCACGTCCCCAGGTGTAATCAATCAGCTGGTCTGGGATGATCAGCTGCGGCAAGCTGAAATCCGTATTGATAGCGCCAAGCGTGTTGACGGCAATGATGTGTTTTATGCCGAATTCATGCAGGGCCCATAAATTGGCCCGATAATTAACCTTATGGGGCGGGAAACGATGTTGTTCGCCGTGGCGGGCCAGAAAACAGACCGGTACATCTTCCAGCTCTTCAAAACTCAGTTTGACGGGAATATTGCTGTAAGGTGTTTCAACATCTTCAACCACGCAGCGATTTAAATCGAGGCTGGGAGCCAGGCGGTAAAAGCCACTGCCTCCGATAATAGCTATCTCGGCTTTTTCACTCACGAGAGATTTGCTCACTGCGGATAGTAGGCGTTTTCCTGATAACTGTGATCAGTTACATCCTTGACTGCACTCAATTCAGGCAACTGATCCATAAGTGTTTTTTCAACACCTTCTTTCAGGGTGACATCCACCATGCCACAACCCTGGCAGCCGCCACCAAAACGTAAGACTGCAATATTTTCACTGGTCAGTTCTTCCAGGGTGACAAATCCTCCATGGCTTTGCAGTCCGGGATTAATCTGGTTATACAGAATGTAGTTCACTTTATCCTGCAGTGGGCTGTTATCATCAATTTTCGGCATCCGTGAATTGGGCGCTTTAATCGTCAGTTGGCCGCCCATACTGTCCTTGGCGTAGTCCACGACTGCGTCTTCCAGGTAGACTTTGCTCTTGCCTTCTATAAAAGCGCGAAAGCCTTCGTATTCGAACGCTTCATCGTCTTCCTGCTCTTCACCGGGCCGGCAAAAGGCAATACAGGTTTCCGCCTTGGGGGTTCCACCGTCAAGGACGAAAACACGAATGGCAATCCCTTCACAATCCTGCTTGGCGAGCAGTTCGGAAAGGTACTTCTGTCCGGATTCTGTAATATCAATCATAGCTGTTATTACCGTTGCTTATGCGTGGTAAAATCTGTCTGTAAATACACTGAACTGTTGATCAGCGTCTACTCTTTTATATATGGGCAAATCATTGTGAATCAAGGTACTGAAAAAAGCAAAACAGCATCCCCGGAAGACTCCCGGGAGAACGGGCAGAAGCCCGAACACATTCCATTCTGGCGGATAATGCTAAGTGTAATCCAGGCCAGTATTGGGGTGCAGAGTGAAGAAAACAGAAAACGGGATTTTACCCAGGGACGTCTGCTGCCCTTCATCATAGCGGCCTTGATTTTTACCGTGAGTTTTGTTCTTTTGGTAATGCTGGTTGTCAGGCTGGCCCTGAGCTGAAATGCTCATTGCCTGGCCGTCAGCCGGGAAAAATCTAGCCCGTAGCCAGAAAAATCATGGCCCCGGCAGCAATGATGATCAGGCAAAAAATGGCAATGGCGTCTGCCTTGCTGTCTGCTTCATTAAAATCGGTATCGCTGGCTTTGGGATCTGTGTTGCTCATTTTAGTCATATCACGCTGATTTAAAGGCTGCCAATTATCCTAAGCTATGGCTAAAAACACAAGCGAGAATGGCGCTGACAGAGCAGATTGTGTATTATCGCGCCCTCATTATTCAGCAGTAACAAATTGAAACTCTATGTATACCTACGACAAATATGATCATCAGATGCTGGAGGAACGTGTAGCCCAGTTTCGTGATCAGACCAGGCGTTTCCTGGACGGTAAACTGACGGAACAGCAGTTCCTGCCCCTGCGCCTGCAGAACGGCCTTTATGTGCAGCGTCTGGCGCCCATGTTAAGGATTGCCGTTCCCTACGGCCTGATTTCATCCAAGCAGATGCGCAAACTGGCTTCAATTACCCGTGATTATGATAAGGGCTATGCGCATTTATCGACACGGCAGAATGTGCAGATCAACTGGCCGAAACTTGAACAGGTGCCGGATATTCTTGCGGAGCTTGCTGAAGTCAGCATGCATGCGATTCAGACCAGTGGCAACTGCATCCGCAATACCACCACCGACCAGTTTGCCGGTGTTTCTCCCAATGAGATCGAAGACAGCCGCCCCTGGTGTGAAATTATCCGCCAGTGGTCTACTTTCCATCCGGAATTTGCCTACCTGCCGCGAAAATTCAAAATTGCCGTGTGCGGGACTGAAGTTGACCAGGCAGCAACCCAGGTACACGATATCGGCCTGTATATTAAGAAGAATGATCAGGGCGAGCTGGGCTTTCAGGTACTGGTTGGCGGAGGATTGGGCAGAACCCCGCTTATCGGTCAGGTTATCTGTGAATTTTTACCCTGGCGCCACCTGCTGACCTATCTGGACGCCATCATGCGCGTCTATAACATGGAAGGTCGCCGCGACAATATCTTCAAGGCACGAATCAAGATTCTGGTAAAAGCCCTGGGCATAGACACTTATCGCGAAAAAGTTGAAGCCCTGTGGCAGCACACCAGGGATGGCGAAGGCACATTGACCGAAGAAGAAGTTGCGCGCTGTAAAGCCTATTTCACCCCGCCGGCCTATGCAGACCTGCCGGATGAAGACGAAGCTGTGGATACAGCTCTACAACAGGATTTGTTGTTTCAGCATTGGGTGCAACGTAATGTTGCAAAACATAAACAGCCCGGGTACCGGATTGTCACACTGAGCCTGAAAGAAACCGGCGTAGCCCCCGGTGACCTGACAGATCGGCAAATGGAATTTGTGGCTGACCTGGCTGATCGCTACAGTTTCTCCGAAATGCGCATTACCCATGAGCAGAACCTGACGCTGGCTGATGTGCGCCTGAAAGATCTGTATGAAGTGTACAAGGCCTGTAAAACCGAAAACCTGGCAACTGCCAATCTTGGACTGCTGAACGATATCATTTCCTGCCCGGGTGGCGACTATTGTTCGCTGGCGAATGCCAAGTCGATCCCGATCGCAGAATCCATCCAGCGCCGTTTTGATGATTTTGACCGTCTGACTGAAATCGGTGATATCAGCCTGAATATTTCCGGTTGTATGAATGCCTGTGGCCACCATCATGTCGGCAATATCGGCATACTCGGTGTAGACAAGAAAGGCGAAGAATTCTACCAGGTTTCCCTGGGAGGTGATCAGGGCCGCGAAGCGAAACTGGCCAAGGTGCTCGGTCCTTCATTTGCGCAGGTGGAAATTCCGGATGTGGTGGAAAAAATAGTTTCCGTTTACCTGGAACAGCGGCAGAAGGATGAAAAGTTCATTGACACCTATCAGCGTCTGGGCATAGAGCCCTTCAAGGAGAGAGTATATGCCAAAGCTGATTAAAGACGCGCAGTTTGTTGAAAATGACTGGCAACTTGTCAGTGCTGAAGCAGAACCGGACGAAGTGCTCAGCTTAAAAGCCTCTCACCTGCTTGTGCCATTTACGCTCTGGCAGGATCACAAAGCTGAACTGGCCAAGTTGGATGCTGAAATCGGCGTGTGGTTTGCAAGTGAACAGAATCCAGCAGAACTGCTGACTGAAGAAGAGATCGGGCAGCTTCCTGTTATTGCCCTGGATTTCCCCCTGTTCAAGGATGGTCGTGCTTTTACCTATGCGGCTTTACTGCGTGAGCAGAAAAGCTACAGCGGAGATATTCGTGCCGTGGGAGAAGTCTTGCGGGATCAGCTAAGTTATATGCTCAGCTGCGGATTCAGCAGCTTTCAGGTTGCTGATGATGTTGATGAGGAAACCTACCTGAACGGTTTTCATGATTTTTCCGAAAACTATCAGGCTACCGTGATCAAGCCGACTCCCCTGTTCCGCCGCAGGCAGGTCTGAAAGACCTAGCCCGTGTGATCCTGGGGACTTCGATGCAGCCATTTTAACAGGCTGTTGTCCAGTGCAGTCTCTGCAGCTTTGCCGAAACGGTCCGCCAGGTTCTTTTTCTTTTCATACACCACTGAATAAACATCGGCTTCCTTGCATGCTTTACTGATGTATTCATCACTGGTCCCGACTTCGTCAATCAGTTTCTTTTCCAGTGCATTCTTGCCAAACCAGGTTTCGCCGGTAGCCACATCACTGATGTCCAGTACCGGGCGATACTCATGCACAAAGTCCTTGAACAGTTCATGGGTATCCTGAATATCCTCAGTCATTTTCTTGCGGCCTTCTTCGGTATTTTCACCAAACAGTGTCAGCGTGCGTTTGTATTCGCCGGCAGTAATCATTTCAAAATCAATATGCTTGTCTTTCAGCAGACGATTAAAATTGGGTAATTGCAGCAGGACACCGATGGAACCGATATAGGCAAAAGGTGCTGCAATGATTTTTGTCCCCAGACAGGCCATCATGTAGCCGCCACTGGCCGCCATTTTGTCGACACAGACTGTCAGGGGAACATTCTGCTGACGTATTCTGGCAAGCTGGGATGCCGCCAGACCATAGGCGTGCACCATGCCGCCGGGACTCTCGAGCCGCAGCATGATTTCATCTTTATCAGGGCGGATAGTACTGAGGACAGCGGTGATGGCGCGACGTAAATTTTCGACCTGAGAAGCTTTCGGGTCACCATGAAAGTCCAGCACGTAAATGCGCTTTTTACTGTCCTCTTGTGTTTTTTTCTTCTTTTTACTTTTTTCTTTTGCCTGCTTCTTCAGTGCTTTCTTTTCTTTTTTGAGCAGGCCTTCGTCTTCAACAACGTGTTTTATTTCATCACGAAAATCATCGATTTCCTCATTCAGGTGAGTAACAACGATAGAACCCTTCTGTTCTTTTTTATTTTTTGCGGCAGCAGCAGCGGCTGTCACGATAATAAAAATTACAGCCACAACGAAAGTAAGGGTTTTTGCCAGAAACATGCCGTATTCAGAAAGAAATTCCACTTATCACCTCAGTCCAGAAAAAGAAAAATTATAGTCTCAGCAATGAGCCGGACACAAACCCGTGTAACCGTGGCTTTGATCAGGCCTGATCCTCCCCCGCGGGCCAGAGGCTGGTTCCGGAAGACTCTTTAATTGCTTCGAGTCTGGCCCGGTGCGCAGCTTCCTCATCAGCACTGGCGCTGATCACTTTCAGTGCCTGACGGTCTTTGGACAGACGCCTGATACGGGTTGCGGTATTGCCTTCAGAACTTCCTTCATGCCCCAGGGAAAAACTGGATTGACCGCCGGTCATGATCAGGTAAACATCTGCCAGAATTTCGGCATCCAGCAAGGCGCCATGTAACTCACGTTGTGAGTTATCAACAAAGTAACGTTTACACAGTGCATCCAGGCTGTTTTTCTGACCGGGATGCTTTTTACGCGCCATCGCCAGGGTATCAAGTACTGTGCAATATCCCGCCATGTTCCTGTAACCGCGATTCAGGTCCTGTAATTCATGATCGAGAAAGCCGACATCAAAAGGGGCGTTATGGATAATCAGTTCTGCATCCCTGACAAAATCAATAAAGGTATCAGCGATCTCGCTGAATTTTGGTTTATCTGCAAGAAACTCGTTGGTAATCCCGTGTACTTCAAGCGCTCCGGCATCAATTTCACGCAACGGATTAATATAGATATGCAGGTTGTTGCCGGTCAGACGGCGATTCATCAGTTCGACGCAGCCAATTTCAATGATGCGATGTCCCTGCGACGGCTCCAGTCCCGTGGTTTCCGTATCCAGTACGATTTGTCTCATAACTCGTCTATTCCTTTATTGGCCAGTTGGTCGGCAAGTTCATTGCCGGGGTCTCCACTATGTCCCTTGACCCAGTGCCATTGGATGTTGCCCTGTTGTTCAACCAGTGCATCCAGTTGCTGCCACAATTCGACATTCTGCACCGGCTTTTTGGCGGCGGTACGCCAGCCCCGCTTTTTCCAGTTAGCCAGCCATTCGCTGATGCCCTGCAAAACATATTTTGAATCACTGTAAAGCTGGATGTCACAGGGATACTTTAGTGCTTCCAGTGCCTTGATCACTGCCGTGAGTTCCATGCGGTTGTTGGTGGTTTCCGTTTCTCCACCATAAAGTTCCAGCAGGTTTTCTCCATGCTGCAATACTGCACCCCAGCCACCGGGTCCGGGATTTCCACGACAGGCACCATCGGTGTAAATAATTACAGGGTTTCTCATTTAATGCCAGGCAAACTAATGCAGGGTTTTGTTGTGGGGTTGAGAAGGAGTGACACCGGCCTTGTCACCCAGTGTGAGTCCCCTGACAGGATTGGAGATAGCTTTCCATGGTTCGCGGATGGGCGTCATGGGTAAGGCCTGTTTCCTGGCTGAAATAACGTAAATACCTCCGGTAGGCCAGTTAAGCCGTTGTGCCAGTTTACCCATGAAAGACGAATAACGAATAAAGCGGGGACTGTTGATCGGCATGGAATACAAGCCGTAATGCACCTGCTCCACCTTGAAATCGAGAAGTTTGAGCCAGTCACTCAGGCGCATACTGCTAAGCAGGTTGGCCGTAGACCAGGGACTTTTCTGTTTGCGGCGACTGAATTTATGCCGGATACCCCAGGTGCTGAATGGATTGAAGCCGACAATCAGCAGATTGCCGCCGGCAATCAGGACCCGGTCAGCTTCACGCAATAACTGGTGGGGATGTGAGGAATAATCCAGAACATGATGCAAAAGAACCATGTCTACTGATTCAGAGGCCAGCGGAATGGCTTCAGGTCTGGCCACGAGACCACCCTTCCCAGCTTCCGCAACCGGCCTGAGGCAAAATTTATGACCAATCGGGCTGTCGTCATGAATACTGACGTCAGCACAACTTAACTGTAGCAGGTGATAGCCGAAACGGCGATTGAGCATCTGCTCCAGCAGGCCATGTTCCGCACCAAGCAAGGCCTGGCCCAGCGGGGTCTCAAGCCAGGCACTCATGTCGCTGAACTGTTGTCTGTCTATCTCTGGATTGGTTGCCATACGCAGCATGATACCTTATCGTAAAGCTGCCTGAACAGCACAGTTACCTTTAACCAAGCAACACGGAAGACCAAGCATCCATGATTGAAATAACGCCCATCCCAGCTTTTTCCGATAATTACCTTTGGCTGTTTCGCCAACAGGACTCTGTCGAGGCCTGTATTGTTGATCCGGGTGATGCAACGCCGGTGTTGAAATACCTTGATGATAATAATCTGCAGCTCAGCGCCATTGTACTGACCCACCACCACCCGGATCATATTGGCGGTGTCCCCGAGTTGCTGCAGCGCTTTGATGTGCCGGTTTATGGACCGGAATCTGCAGCCATTCCCTATGTCACCAGGGAACTGCATGAAGGAGATCATGTCAGGCTGCTTGGGATAGATTTCCGCATACTGGAAATCCCCGGGCACACGCTGGACCATATTGCCTATTACGCTGAACCCGAGACACAGGAACCGCTGCTTTTTTGTGGAGACACCCTGTTTGCAGCTGGCTGTGGACGTATTTTTGAGGGCACGCCGGAAATGATGTATGCCTCGCTGGCCAAACTAGCTGCGCTGAAACCCGAGACTCAGGTATTTTGTGCCCATGAATATACCCTCAGCAATCTTGCTTTTGCCCAGGCTGTTACGCCGGATGACCCGGTTGTTGCAGAACGCCTTTCTCAGGAGCAGGAAAAACGCGATCAGGGGCAGCCGACTCTGCCCAGCAATCTGGCCCGGGAACTGCAAAGTAATCCATTTTTACGTTGCGCCAATGATGACTTCAAACCGCAGTTACAGGAAAGTCCGGGCAGTGCACTGGCTACTTTCGCTGCACTGCGGGAATGGAAGGATCGTTTCTAGATTACTCTAGATGGAAAGCAGGGATTTTCCGGGAATGGCATCCAGTAATGCGCGGGTATATTCCTGTTGCGGTGCACTGAAAATTTCATGGACCGAACCGCTTTCGACCATCTTGCCATCCTTCATGACCAGAATCCGGTCTGAAAGATATCGCACTACACCCAGATCATGCGAGATGAACAGCATGGTCAGGTTAAAGTGATCCACCAGTTCCAGTAACAAATCAAGTATCTGTGCCTGAATGGTGACATCCAGGGCGGATACCGGTTCGTCGGCGACAATAAACAGCGGTCTGGTCGAAATGGCCCGGCCAATAGCGATACGCTGTCGCTGTCCTCCGGAGAATTCATGGGGATAGCGCAACACACTCTCCCGGCTCAGGCCGACTGAATCCATCAGTGAGAAAATAGTTTTATCCAGTTCTTTTTTACCGACTATTTTATGCAGCAACAAGGGCTCGGCCAGAGTGTCGTAAACAGTCATGCGCGGATTGAGACTGGCATAGGGATCCTGGAAAATCATCTGCATTTGCCTGCGCAGGGGTTTCATTTCCTGCATGGAATGCTGGCTGATGTCAGTTCCGTTGAACTTGATCTGGCCGCCACTGAGTCCGAGCAAGCGCAGGATGGCTCTGCCAGTGGTTGATTTGCCGGAACCTGATTCCCCGACCAGCCCCAGAATTTCATGACGCTTGATCTGCAGACTGACATCATCGACTGCCCGGATCAGCCCTTCCCCCTTGCCGCCATTAAAATGAATACTGAGATTGTTCACTTCAACCAGGTTTTCATCGCGCCCGCTGCTTTCCAGCTTTTCAGTAGCAGGAACGGCTGCCAGTAATTTTTTGGTATATTCGTGTGCAGGCGACTGGAAAATTTCATTGCGTGTGCCCTGCTCGACAAATACACCGTTTTGCATGACGGCAATTTCGTCGGCGATATCGGCAACCACACTCAGGTCATGACTGATAAATATAACGCCGATATTACGTCGTTCCTGCAATTCCTTGAGCAACTTGAGGATCTGCGCCTGAACAGTGACATCCAGTGCCGTAGTTGGTTCATCGGCTATGATTATTCTCGGCTCGGTCACCAGCGCCATGGCAATAACCACGCGTTGACGCATGCCGCCGGAAAATTCAAAGGGCCAGGACTTCATGCGCTGGGTGGCATTTTTTATCCCGACCTCTTCAAGAATTTCGATGCCGCGTTTCCAGGCTTCCTGTTTGCTCATGCCAAAATGTAAACGCAGGGGTTCGATCAGCTGATCGCCGATTTTCAGGAAGGGGTTGAGAGTGGTCATCGGATCCTGAAAGATGATGGAAATACCCTTGCCGCGAATTTTGCGTAATTTGGCTTCGCTTAAAGTCAGCAGATCCTGGCCTTCAAACATGACCGATCCGGATTCAAATTTTCCCGGTGGCATGGGTACCAGGCCCAGCATGCTGTAGCAGGCGACTGATTTGCCGGAACCTGATTCACCGATAATGGCCAGGGTCTTGCCCTCTTCCACTTTAAAACTGATACCGTCAACTGCCTTGATCAGGCCGTTTCGGGTATGGAAGTGAACACGTAAATCTGTTGCTTCAAGTAAGGCCATTTCAGTCCCTTGAGGCCTTGGGGTCGAGGGCATCGCGCAAACCGTCTCCCAGAAAGTTCAGGGCAAACAGGGTCAGTGTCAGTGCCAGGCCGGGAAAGATTAACAACCAGGGGTATTCTTCCATGCTTTCCACACCATAGGAGATTAATAAGCCCCAGGATGATTGCGGTGGCTGTATTCCCAGCCCCAGAAAACTCAGGAAGGCTTCCAGCAGCATGACATTGGGGATGGTCAAGGTGGTATAGACAATAATCGGTCCCAGTGCATTAGGAATAAGGTGTTTGCGGATAATTGACCAGGGGGATAGACCAATGGAAATAGCCGCTTCAACAAATTCCTGTTGCCGCAGGTTTTGCACCTGTCCCCTGACAATACGGGCCATGACCAGCCATTCAACCGCACCGATGGCCAGGAACAGCAGCAGGATATTCCTGCCAAAGACCACCATGAGAAGGATAATAAAGATCATAAATGGCAAGGCATAGATAATATCCACCAGACGCATCATCAGGGCGTCAGTTTTACCACCGGCATAACCGGCCACGGCTCCATAGGTGACGCCGATAATCAGTGCCACCGAGGTGGCTATGAAACCGACCATCAGGGATACCCGACCGCCATATAGAATTCTGGTCAGCAAATCGCGACCGAAGGTGTCAGTACCCAGCCAGTGAGCCATTGAAGGCCCCGAGGCGCCGAGCCTGAGATCCTGGTCTTCATAGCCATACGGAGTCAGCCACGGGGCAAGCAGACAGAGCAGGCTCATCAGGATGAGAAAACACAGGCCAAACATCGCCAGTTTGTTTTTCTTCAGACGTAACCAGGCATCATCCCAGAGAGAGACGCCTTTGGGCAGTGCTTGCGTCGCTGTGACAATCTCTTCTGTAGTCATGATTTTCTGAATTGAAAACGTAAACGTGGATTCATCCAGGCGGCCAGCACGTCGGATAATAAATTAAACACAACGATCAGACTTGCCAGGAAAACGGTGGTGCCGAGAATCATGGTGTAATCCCGGTTAAAGGCTGCCTGCACATAAAAGCGTCCCAGTCCTGGCACCTGAAATACGGTTTCCACAACAAAAGAACCGGCAAGTAATCCGGCAAATGCCGGGCCAAGGAAAGCAGCAACAGGAATCAGGCCGCCACGCAAGGCATGCTTCAGTATGACGATATGCTCGGGCAGTCCTTTGGCGCGTGCTGTTCTGAGGTAATCCTGTGACATGACTTCCAGCATGCCGGCACGACTCAGCCGGGCAATATATGCAGCATACATAGCGCCAAGTGTAATACTTGGAAGAATTTTGCTTTCTGCAGAATTCCAGCCGGAAATCGGCAGCCAGTCGAGCCAGATACCGAAAATGAGCACCAGGGTTGGTCCCAGCAAAAATGAAGGCATGCATATCCCGATCATGGCAAGACTCATGGGAATATAGTCCTGAATGGTGTTGGGTTTCAGGGATGCAATAACGCCTGCCAGTACACCAATAAACACGGCAATGATCAGGGCATACAAACCTAGTTCCGCGGTAACCGGCAGGCCCTGAAAGATCAGTTCATTGACGCTTTGCCCCGGGTAATAAAATGAAGGCCCTAAATTGCCCTGGGCCAGATCGCCGAGATAATTAAAATATTGTTGGTAAGCAGGCAAATCCAGTTGGTACTGGGCTTCCAGCGCCCGTTGTACCTGTTCGGAAACAGCCTTTTCGCTATCGAATGGGCCGCCCGGAGCAGCCCGGACGAGAAAGAAAGTTACGGTAATAACCGCAAGGATGACAGGCACAGCCTGCAGGCTTCTAAATAAAATAAACCGCCACATAAGAAAGAATGTGCTCTGTTAGAGTTCGTCAGGAATATCAAATTCCGGCATTGGCTCTAAATACACATACTTCCAGTTGTAATAGTCGAGTATATTAGGTGGCAAGCCTTTCAGACTCGGATGTCGAAAGTGTCTGCTCTGATAGGTGTAAAGGGGAATAATCGGCATATCTTCCATGAGAATTGTTTCAGCCTCATAGTAAGCTTCAAAACGCTCACTTTCATCCAGTTTGCTTGGCGCCACATTTAAAACCAGGTCATCATAACGCGGATCACTGAAGCCTGTTTTATTATTGCCCCCACCGGTAATCATCATGTCGAGAAATGAATTCGGATCAACATAGTCGCCGATCCAGCCACGGCGGCTGACATCGTAATTCATGTTATCCTGGGAATCGAGGTAGACACGCCATTCCTGATTCAGTAATTCCACGTTAATTCCCAGGTTCTGTCTCCACATTTCCTGAATTGCCACAGCGATTCGACGGTGTTCATCCAGAGTGTTGTATAAAATTTCAAAGGACGGGAATCCCTCGCCATTCGGATAGCCGGCTTCGGCGAGAAGTCGCTTGGCTTCTTCTGGGTCGTAGGAAAAGGTCTGTGGTGGCTGATAGCCCAGTGTGCCGGGAGGAGTCAATGCATAGGCCGGAGTGACGGTGCCACGCATGACAGTTTCTGTAAGCAGGTCCCTGTCTACAGACATTGCCAGTGCTTTTCTGACCCGGAGATCATTGAAAGGTTCTTTATCAGTATTAATCAGGTAGTAATAGGTGCCAAGGTAGGGTGCAATTTGCAGCAGATCTGGAGCGATATTTCGATAAGTGCTGATTTTGTCCATGGGAATCACGTTGGTGAAATGGATTTCCTCATCACGAAACATTCGTTCTTCGGTAACAGTATTTTCAGTCGGATAATACACAATGGCATTAAGCTGGACTGCTTCACGATCCCAGTAGGTTTCTGATTTTTCGACACGAATCTGAGAATTAATGGCCCATTCGCTTAATTTAAAAGGTCCATTACTGACCATGTTCTCTACTCGAGTCCATTGCGTAATCCGGTCAGTCATGCTGCCATGAGCAAGGACTGTTTCAGGGTGAACCGCGAAGGTACTGTAATGATCGAGCAATTGCAGCAGATAAGGTGTCGGGTTTTCCAGTTCAACCTGGAATGTATGTGCATCCAGTGCTTTGGCTCCAACCTGACTGAAATCAGTTAATTCTCCATTAGCATAGGCTTCTGCATTCAACACCGGATAAAGCATATAGTTGTACTGACTTCCAAGTTCGGGTGATAGTACCCGCTGCCAGGACCAACGAAAGTGCTCAGCAGTAACAGGGTCGCCATTACTCCAGAGCGCATCCCGGCGTAGGTTGAAAGTATAGGTGCGGCCGTCTTCACTGATCTCCCAACTTTCCGCAACACCGGGGATTGGCTCAAGCGTATAGGGATCCTTGGATACCAGGCCTTCAAACAGGGCATTGATGATATGGTGTTCAGGAACCCCAGTAACAATGTGCGGGTCCAGTCCCTGAGGTTCTGTGCCATTGCCAAAGTGCAGGACTCCTTCCTGGTTTCCGGAATCAACACGGCTCAGATTATCCCCTCCGCCACAGGCCGTCAGCAAGAAGATAAAACAGAAGCTAAAGCAATGGTGTCGCTTGGTTTTCATGAGTAAACTCGTCCCCTTTTCGAGCAAGTATCAGTTTATAAACCCTGAATATCTCAGGGTTTATTCAAGAATTCAATGAATTTGCATACGATTCAAGCAGTATACATACTATTTGCTAAGTTTAGCGCTGAATATCAGCCCGAGCCTGTACTCCGGACATAACAGCGTTAAAATCGGCAGCAGCTTCCTGCTGTAAGAGATAGTTTTTCAGTTGCATCTGTTCTTCTTCAGGCATATCGGCAAGGCTGCCGGGAATGATTTCCTGCAACTGGATGATGACATAGTCGCCGTTCTGCAGCTGGCCAGCCTGAATTTCTGTCTCGCCCTCTGCTGGTTTTGGCATCTCAAAAATCATGCGCCTTAATTCTGCCGGCAAGGTAGTGTCATTCCGGCTCAGAGCCTGGGTACTTTGCCATTGCAGCCCCTGCACAGATAACAATGCATCAATATTCTGGCCGTTTTCGAGGCTGCTCAGATAGCTCTGTCCCAGTGTCTGAGCCTCTTGCCGGGCTTTTTCACGACGCAGCGAGGCTTCGATTTGCCCACTTACTTCTGCCAGTGGACGCAATTCCGGTTCCCGGCGTTCCAGTTCCCTGATCACAGCAGTGCGCGAATCATCAATAGTCAGCAAGGCGCTGTTAAGTCCATCACGGACTTCCGCCCCAAAGGCGGCATCTATTACGCTCTGGTTGGCAGCAATGCCAACACCACCGGAACGGTCGAACAGCTCTGTCGTCTGGATTTCCAGACCCAGGCTTTCTGCCGGCTGTTCAAGATCAAGCGACTCAAAAGCCAGGTTGCCAAGTTCCTCAGCCCTGGCTATATAGATGTCATCGACGGCCTGTTCCTGTAACTCGGTTTCGATACGATCCCGGCTTTCTTCAAACTCGGGGATGTCTGATTCACTCAGTTCGGTGAGTTTGATCAGGTGAACACCAAACTGGGTTCTGACCGGGTCGGAAACCTGCTCAAGCTCGAGTTGTGCCAGGGCGTTTTCAAATGGCTCAGCGAAAGTGTCGCCGCTTGTGTAACCAACATCACCACCAAACTGTGCAGACCCGGTATCGTCAGAAAACTCTGCTGCCAGATCCTCAAAACTCTCTCCGTTATCGATACGGCTTTTAAGTTCCTGAGCCTGAGTCATTGCTTCATTGATAGTGTCATCAGAGGCCTGTAACAGAATATGCGAGGCACGTCGCTCAACGGCACTTTCCAGTGAAGCAATCTCAGTGTTGTACTGGGCACGGATTTCATCTTCACTGACTTCTATTTCATCCATCAGGTTTTGCCGGTCAAGTACGACATATTCAATGGCTACCCTTTCACCCTGCATATATTGCTCAGGATTGTCATCATAGTACTGGCTGATCTCATCATCAGTGACAGTCTGAGTCTGTGTCAGCATCTCTACAGGAATACGGATATGGCGCAGAGTACGCTGTTGATTATTGATCCTGCTGACCATTTCAATTTCAGCAGGAGTGGCAAAACTGGAGTCAGAATAAGAACTTAGCATCTGATCCATGAGACCCTCTCTGAGCAAGGCAGCCCGGTACCCGGCGGGGGTCATGCCAAAACTGGCCAGCAGGGCTCTGGCTCTTTCTATGCTGAATGAGCCGTTAACCTGAAACTCGGCAGTCTGGGCGATCTGCCGGTCCAGCTCTGCCGGTGAAAGTGTCATATTGTTTTCTACCGCAGTCTGGAAAATCAATTCACGCTCTACCAGATTATTGACGGCCTGCTCGCGGAACTGACTGGGATCAATGCTGCCCGGATCAATATTGGCACCCAAATTGGACAATAACTGCTGACTGATTCGCTGAGCTTCATTTTCGATAGCAAGCTCATTGAGGTCGACGCCATTAACGCTGACCGTTGAGTTACTGTTTACGATGGTACCGACAATGCTATCCAGACCAAACAGTGCAAATACAAGAATTACAAAACCAATAAATATTTTGGCCAGCAGCCCCTGGGAGTTATTACGTATTGTCTGAAGCATTGTCATGATGGTCCTCTGTTTAATGCTTGTTATTCTCTTAAACGCAAAAGGCGCATCAAAAGATGCGCCCCTGTATAGCTTTGCTATAAAACGAAAGCTTAGAAGATAAGCAATTCGTTATGAGTTAACTGAATCTTTTAAAGCTTTACCTGGTTTAAAAGAAGGTACTCTAGCAGCAGCGATATTAATCGGCGCGCCAGTTTGTGGGTTACGCCCAGTACGTGCGGCACGATTCTTGACATTGAAAGATCCGAAACCCACCAAAGCTACTGAATCTCCGGACTTCAGAGCACCAGTAATGGCATCTGTCATGGCGTCAATCGCACGAGCGGCGGCTGCTTTTGGTAAATCGGCACTTTCGGCTACTGCATCTATTAGTTCTGATTTATTCACTTTATCACCCTTCTCTTTTTGGTTAGATTGATTATTTTCAAGTTAATTGAATTGCTTAAACTCTGTAGAACAAAAAAATATTTTATTCTTTTTATTGTTACTTTGCTGTTACGTTTGCTGTTACTTTTTCCGTAACATCTTCGTTACTTTTTGTCCTTTCATCAGCTAATTATCAACTAATAAAACCGATGTAGAAAATGACTAGCAGCCTTGCTGCCGTAACGCTTACGAGCTACCGGACTTTATACCAACTGTGGAAAGTTAATGTCAAGAAATACACTGGTATTAATGAGTATTTATCTGTTTTTTCGTTTTGTCTTTGATATCGCTCTCATTCGTCTCTGAAGAAGCCTTCTTCAATTCGGCTGACTTGTTATCAACAATCGGTTCAGGCATATATTGCAAAGCAATATCCAGAACTTCATCAATCCATTTTACCGGTTTGATTTCAAGGTCAGCTTTGATGTTATCCGGAATTTCTTTCAGGTCTCTTTCGTTATCTTTGGGAATGATAACTGTCTTGATCTCTCCGCGATGGGCTGCCAGTAACTTTTCTTTCAGGCCGCCAATGCTCAGAACCTGTCCCCGTAATGTGATCTCACCAGTCATGGCCACATCTTTTCTGACAGGTGTGCCAGTCAGAACAGATACGATTGCTGTACACATGCCAATACCGGCACTAGGACCGTCTTTGGGAGTGGCGCCTTCCGGAACATGAACATGCAAGTCTTTCTTTTCATGGAAGTTTTCAGCTATCCCCAGGCCGGATGCACGACTGCGAACCACGGTCAGGGCTGCCTGAATAGACTCCTGCATGACGTCCCCCAGAGAGCCGGTCATGGTGGTTTTACCCTTACCCGGAGTAGCTACGGCTTCGATGGTGAGCAGTTCACCACCTACCTGGGTCCAGGCCAGTCCATTTACCTGACCGACAACATCCTGTTCATCGGCTTTGCCATAGTCGTATTTTTTGACGCCGGCGTAATGTTCGAGAGATTCGGTATCAATAACAATGCTTTCTTCCTTGCCTTTTTTCTTTGTCTTTTCGTCATCGCTCATGCTTCTTTCTTTTACGACTTTGCGACAGACTTTGGATATCTCCCGTTCCAGACCACGTACCCCTGCTTCGCGAGTGTAGTGTCTGATCAATTCCAGTAAGGCCTTGTCCGGAAATTCAACTTCATTGTCTTTGAGACCATTATTTTTTTGCTGTTTCGGAACCAGATAACGACTGGCGATATTAAGTTTTTCGTCTTCGGTATAGCCCGGCAGGCGGATGACTTCCATGCGATCCAGTAAGGGACCGGGAATATTCATTGAGTTGGAAGTGCAGATGAACATAACGTCACTCAGGTCATAATCAACTTCAAGGTAGTGATCGTTAAAGCTGTTATTCTGTTCAGGATCAAGGACTTCTAGCAATGCTGAGGCCGGATCACCGCGATGATCCATTCCCATCTTGTCAACTTCATCAAGCAAAATCAGCGGGTTTTTGACCCCGATTTTGGCCAGCTTCTGTATAACCTTTCCGGGCAGGGAACCAATATAGGTACGGCGGTGACCACGAATTTCCGCCTCATCGCGAACTCCGCCAAGCGCCATACGGACAAACTTGCGTCCCGTAGCACGGGCAATTGATTCACCCAGTGATGTTTTACCTACGCCGGGAGGGCCGACCAGACACAGGATAGGTCCCTTGAGCTTTTTGACGCGCTTTTGTACGGCAAGATATTCAAGGATGCGTTCTTTGACTTCCTTGAGGCCATAATGATCCGCTTCCAGAATTTCCTGCGCCTTGTTCAGGTCACTGCGAATCTTGCTTTTCTTCTTCCAGGGGATATTGACCATCCAATCCAGATAGGTACGAACTACTGAAGCTTCAGATGACATGGGCGACATCATTTTCAGTTTATTCAGTTCAGCCTGAGCTTTTTCCTTGGCTTCTTTGGGCATGCCGGCATCTTCAATTTTCCTGGCCAGCTCTTCTGCTTCATTGGGTACGTCCTCTAGTTCACCCATTTCCTTCTGAATCGCTTTCATCTGCTCATTCAGATAGTACTCACGCTGGCTTTTCTCCATCTGTTTTTTGACCCGTCCACGAATACGTTTTTCAACCTGAAAAACATCAATTTCCGCTTCAATCAGGGCCATCAGGTGTTCAATTCGCGGTTTCAGCTTGGCCAGTTCAAGTATGTTCTGCTTTTCTTCAAGCTGCAGGGACATATGTGTGGCAATTGTGTCGATCAGGCGACTGGGGTCATCGATGCTGGTGATGGAAGTCATCACCTCCGGTGAGATTTTTTTGCTGAGCTGAACGTACTGATCAAACTGGGACAGCAATGATCGAACCAGGATTTCAGTATCCTTTTCTTCTGCCACGCTGCCACTAATTGGTGAGCTTTCGGCTACGTAATAATCATCATTGAAATGCAGTTTCCTGATCTTGACCCGCTCCACTCCTTCAACCAGCACTTTCACTGTACCGTCATTGACATGCATAAGCTGCAGGACTGAAGCAACAGTGCCGATATCATAAACATCATCTTCTGTGGGATTATCTTCAGAGTGTTTTTTCTGTGCAGCCAGTACCACCCGCTTGTCGGCCGCCATGGCCGCCTTGAGTGCGGCAATAGACTTGGGACGGGCAACAAACAGTGGATGTACGATCTGCGGGTAGACGACCACTCCACGCAGCGGCAGGAAAGGCAGTTGCTGTGCTGTGGTGACAGGTTTGTCTTCGTTACTCATGATTTCAGTTTCTCACTTGCCCGGTTTGTCAGGCAATAGCATTAGTGAATTGGTGTCCAACAGTGTTTTGCAGATCTTTTATTGATCTTTACTGGCCGTCTTGTTGGGCAAGGCCTGGGTATCATCGCTGGATTCATACATCAGCAGGGGATCCGATTCTCCGTTGATGACAGCTTCATCAATAACCACCTTGCTAACCCCGGACTGGGACGGGATGTTATACATGGTATCCAGCAATACGGCTTCCATGATCGAGCGCAGGCCCCGGGCACCGGTTTTTCGTTCCTGGGCTCTGCGGGCAATGGCTCTGAGCGCATCTTCACGGAACTGTATTTCGACCCCTTCCATTTCAAACAGTTTGGCGTATTGCCTGGTCAGGGAATTTTTCGGTTCTGTCAGGATCTTGACCAGGGCATCCTCATCCAGTTCATTGAGGGTCGCGATCATTGGCAGGCGTCCAACAAATTCAGGTATCAGGCCGTACTTGACCAGATCTTCTGGTTCGACATCCTGCAAGGCCTCGCCGATACTTTTCTGGTTTTCCTTGCTGCGCATTTCGGCAGAAAAACCGATACCGCTCTTATCCGAGCGATCACGAATTACCTTGTCCAGTCCAGCAAAGGCACCACCACAGATAAACAGGATATTGGAGGTATCAACCTGCAGAAATTCCTGCTGCGGATGTTTACGGCCGCCCTGCGGAGGTACTGAAGCCACTGTACCTTCAATCAGTTTCAACAAAGCCTGCTGCACACCTTCGCCCGACACATCGCGGGTAATGGATGGGTTGTCTGATTTGCGGGCAATCTTGTCTATTTCGTCGATATAGACTATGCCGATCTGGGCCTTCTCGACATCATAATCACACTTCTGCAGCAGTTTCTGGATAATGTTTTCAACATCCTCACCCACATAACCAGCCTCGGTCAGAGTCGTGGCATCGGCGATGGTAAAGGGAACATCAAGCAGCCTGGCCAGTGTTTCAGCGAGTAACGTTTTACCGGTTCCGGTCGGTCCGATTATCAGAATATTGCTCTTGCTGAGCTCAACACCGTCTTGTTCACTCTGGAAGTTAAGTCGTTTGTAGTGGTTGTAAACGGCAACTGCCAGGGTTTTCTTGGCTTTGTCCTGGCC
This sequence comes from Gammaproteobacteria bacterium UBA5109, assembly GCA_002414385.1. GTDB lineage: Bacteria > Pseudomonadota > Gammaproteobacteria > Pseudomonadales > Pseudohongiellaceae > UBA5109. Next base: position 126,004 of record DHZH01000005.1, on the reverse strand, counting down.
GATTACATACTCGTCCAGGGTGTTACGAATTTCTTCCGGGCTGGGTAAGGGGCGGTCTCCGCTGTCTTCAGTTTTTTCCTGAATTTCTTCACGGATAATATCGTTACAGAGGTCGACACATTCATCACAGACGAATACGGAGGGGCCGGCAATGAGCTTTCTTACCTCATGCTGACTTTTGCCACAGAACGAGCAATATAATAATTTTCCTGAATCATCTTTGCCGTCTTTTTCTGACATGTTCGATCACTCCGTTAGCCGTGATAGAAGGCGCTCACGCAATTACCTACAGCCATAAGATGAAGGCATTGAGGCCATTTTACAAGCCCTGCAGAGCTTTTTTTAACTATCTTTTGCCGGGGTAGGAATAGCCCGTTTGGAAAGTACCTGGTCGATCAAACCATAATTCAGTGCTTCATCGGCATTCATGAAGTTATCGCGCTCAGTATCCCGGGCAATGGTCTCAATATCCTGACCGGTATGTTCGGCCATGATTTTATTGAGTTTTTCCCGGATCTTGAGAATCTCCTGGGCATGGATATGAATGTCCGAAGCCTGCCCCTGATATCCACCACTTGGCTGGTGAATCATGATGCGTGAGTTGGGCAAGGCATAGCGTTTTCCTTTTGCACCGCCGGCAAGCAGGAAAGAACCCATACTGGCCGCCTGACCAACACACATGGTGCTGACATCGGGTTTGATAAATTGCATGGTGTCATAAATCGACATGCCGGATGTCACGGAACCGCCCGGGGAATTGATATAGAAATGAATGTCCTTGTCCGGATTGTCGGATTCCAGATAAAGTAACTGGGCAACAATCAGGTTAGCCATGTGGTCTTCAACCGGCCCGACCATGAAAATAACCCGCTCCTTGAGCAGTCTTGAAAAGATATCATAGGAACGTTCACCGCGGGCAGTCTGCTCGACGACGATCGGCACCAGTGATGATGCCTTGGTGATTGTTTCTTCCAGTTCGCTTTTGCTCATAATAATTCCGTCTCAGGACTCGTCCTTGTCAGATGGCTTCGCAGTAGCCTCTTTTTCGGCAGCTGCCGGTTTTTCGGTGGTTTTAGGTTCTGCTTTCTTTTCCGCTTTCTTATCTGTTTTCCTGGCTTTTTTCTCCACCGGTTTGAGCGCTTCTTCGTAAGAGGTGGATTTCTCCTCTACCTTGGCTTTTTCCAGAATCAGGTCAATAACGGATTCTTCCAGTGCCATCACCTCAATCTGAGCCATCTGCTCCTTGTCACTATAGTACCAGGCAATGACTTCCTGGGGGTTCTCATAACCGGCTGCCAGTCCTTCAACAATTTCCCTGACCTTGGTCGGGTCGGCTTTCAGTTTATTACGCTGAATGATCTCGTTCAGGATCAGTCCAACACTGACTCGCTGTTCCGCCTGGGCCTGAAACATCTCAGCCGGCAACAGTGAGGGGTCAATTTTCTGGCCACCGCCATACTGTTGCATGGCCTGCTGGCGAAGATTGTTAATTTCATTATCAACCATGGATTTCGGCAGATCGACACTGGTTTCACTGACCAGGCCATCGATGACCTGGGTTTTGACGTTGTTCTTGATGGCGTTGCGCAGTTCCCGTTCCATGTTCTTTTTGACTTCTTCACGAAAACTTTCAAGGCCTCCTTCCTGAACGTCAAATGACTTGAAGAAATCCTCATTCAGCTCCGGCAGATGCTCTTCGGCAACTGCCTTGACCTCAACATCGAATTCACAGGCTTTTCCAGCCAGGTCTTCCTTGTGATAGTCCTTGGGGAACTTCAGTTTCAGGGTCTTTGAGTCGCCTTTTTTCAGGCCTTCCAGCCCGTCTTCAAAACCCGGAATCATGTTGCCGGAACCGATAATAATCTGTGCGTCTTTGGCCGAGCCCCCTTCAAATTCTTCGCCTTTTATTTTGCCGACGAAATCAACGGTAAGCCTGTCGCCTTTCTTCGCTGCGCGATCAGTTCCATGAAAATGTTTGCGCTGCTCACGCAGCGTCTGGATCATGTTGTCGATATCTTTCTCGGAAATTTCAGCCTGACGTTTTTCAACAGCTATCTTGCTGAAGTCACCCGGTTCGATTTCAGGGTAGACTTCAAAGGTTGCGGTGAATTCGAGATTCTCCCCTTCCTTCAGATTGGTCGGCTCGATTTTCGGCTGTCCGGCAGGTTTGACGTTTTCCTTGGACAGGGCTTCATAATAAGACTCGTTCATGACTTCACCGAGCACTTCCTGCCGCAACCCTTTGCCAAAACGGTTTTTGATAACCTTGATAGGGACTTTGCCTTTACGAAAGCCTTTCATCTGGAATGTTCTGGCGGCTTCAGCCAGGCGGCTTTTTACCTGGTTGTCGATTTTTTCAGCCGGAACCTCAATGGTTAATTTCCGTTCCAGACCTGAAAGGGTTTCAAGAGAAACTTGCATGGTCAAACCTCAAAAATGGAAAAGCGTGGGCCAAGACTGCTTGAGTCAGAATAATTTGAGAAATCAGCAGCTTATTTTCACCCAGGGAGTTAACAGGGGCGGATTTTGCCATAGCACCCCTGCAGTTTCAACCAATATAAACTGCACCTGATCTGGCACAGGGAATTGCGAAAAAATACCCGCTTTAATGACCAGGCAGTCAAAATAAAAATTATTTTTTTCTGCTTATGCTAAGTCATTATCAATACGCAAGTTTTTCTGGACCCGGTGATGCTAAGTGTCATAAGGCATGGCAAAAAGCGAAATTTTTGCTTCTTAGATGGGTGGGCTAAGCAACTGAAAACACGTAATTTTTAAATACCTGATAACCGAAAAAGCAGATGCAATTTATTGTTTTATAAAGCATTATTTTTGGGTTTACAGAAACGGGCAGAGAAAATTTCTGCAGCTGGCTGGCATATTTTTTGCGCTATTTATTCGGGGGCAAGAGCCTTTTATCTTTTTGCCCACTCGCTAGTCCAGGGTGAAAACACCGCGCTTCCCGCGCCAAATTTCCGCTTTTATCCTGGGCTAGCGAAGACCAGCTTCATAGCCTTTTTTTCACTTTCCCCCAGCCCTGCTCAGGCTTCTGATTTGCCTTCCGGCCCCAGTGGTTTGAAGGTGATAAGCAATTGCGGCAATAAGGTCAGGGCGCCAACCAGGGCGATGAACATGGCCAGGGATGTCAGCAGACCAAAGTAAATGGTCGGAATGAAGTTGGACACCACCAGGATGGAAAAGCCGACAATAATGGTAAAGCTGGTGTAATACATTGCCTGGCCAATACTGCCGTGGCAGTAATGCATGGTGTCCAGGTAATTCTGGTGCTGGGGGTAGTAGCTTTTAAAGCGATGAATATAGTGAATGGTGTTATCCACACCGATACCCACTGAGATTGCCGCAATAGTGATGGTCATCATGTCCAGCGGAATATCAAGCCAGCCCATCAGTCCCAGAACACTTGAGGCAGCGATGATGTTCGGAATGATACCCAGGATTGCCAGTTTGAGTGAACGGAACAGTACAATAAACATGATAAAGATTGCCGCAAGCACCAGGCTCAGGGTCAGGATCTGCGAATCAAACAGGCTTTGCAGCATGTTGTTATAAAGCACAAACATACCGGTCAGACGTACCTGTTCATCCGTAACGTCAAACTCCTCAACCAGACCGCTGCGGATTTTCGCCAACAGCTCATTCCTGACCAGGTTGGGATCGGTTTCCAGTACCCGGATGGAAAAGCGCAACTGATCATACTCTACGGAAACAAAAGGAGTGATCAGGGTTTCCTTATATTCTTCCGGAATCAGGTTGTACAGGACGGCCAGTTCGAGATTATCCAGCGGTTCATTATCATTCAGGTCATAAACCACCTGTAAAATAGTGCCCAGTGACAGCACCTTGCCGGTTTCCGGCAAGGCATCCAGATAATTGTGAATGGACAGCGCAAAGTCCATTTTGTCAGTAGTGAACCAGTATGCGTCTCCCTCTTCCTGGCTAAAGTCATCTTCAAAGAAGAAATCATCTTCGGCAAAAAAATCATCTCCACCGCTTTCTTCCGGCGCCGGACTCTGTTCTTCACCTGCTGCTGTTTCAGTATCAGGCGGATACAGATCAACAATTACATCCAGTGGTGTGGTGCCGCCCATATTCTGATCGATCTCAACCATGCCCTGATAAATTTCGGTGCTTTCATCAAAATAGTCGATAAAGCTGTTTTCAACTTCCAGGCGCAGCATGCCGGCAACGCTGACAATCAGCATCAGCGAAGCAATGACCATGATCGGGAGCCCGAAACGGGCTGTGAGTCTGGCCAGGTATGGGGTCATATCCACAAAGCGTCTACCGGTGGCAGATTTGTTTTCCACCAGCAGACTCATCAGTGAGGGGAAAACCAGGAAAGTCAGAATAAAGGCCAGTCCGACTCCCATGACCATCATCAGGCCAAAATTGACGATCGGAGGAATGTCGCTGCTGATCAGTGAGCCGAAGGCGACCATCGTGGTCAGGCTGGTATAGGCACAGGGTTTGATCATGTTCTGCAGGGTGGTGCGGACTCGTGCTTCATGTGAGTCATTCTCCCCATTTGCCTCAAGTTCACGATAGCGGACGATCAGGTGTACATTCAGGGAAATGGTAATAATCAGCAGGAGGGAAATGAAATTCGAGGAGATGACGGTCACCGGCCAGTCGAGTAGCCCCAGCAGACCAACAATGCAAATTGCGGTGACAGCACAGGATAATAAGGGGATACCGATATAGCGAATTTTACGAAACAGGTAGCCCAAGGACAGAATAATAAAAAGGAGAATAACCAGCCCGAAGGTTTGCAAATCATTCTGCACAAAAGTGATAAGGTCATCGGCAATCATGGGGACTCCACCCATGTATATCTCCGCCCCGGAGCGATACTGGTCCAGGATGCTACGAATTTCCGCGATATCGTTATGCCGGTTGTTATCGGCAGTGGTGCTCAAAGTACGATAGCGTTGTTCAATTTCTGCAAGTTCCTCGCGTTCTGCCTGGCTGCGCTGCTCTTCCGGAATATCACGCAATTCGGCGCGACGCAGGGTGACATCATCCAGCTCTGTGGTTTCGGCAAAATTGGCGACCAGTGCGGTGGTTTCTCCGTCTTCGCTGATTAGCAGATTACGATAGGCCGGACTGCTGACCAGGTCTGCCCTGGCGGCATCCAGCGGCACATCAGAATCATCGAGGGTGAGGATATTATCCGCCAGCTGCTCCAGGGGCACGTTTGCCGCCTGCAGCAAGGGAACACTGAGTATGCTGTCAACTGAAGTAATTCGTTGCATTGCCTCGAGCTGATCACGCAGATTACGCAGTGTTTCCAGACTGCTCTGCTGAAACAGTGGCGCATCAGGGGTATAGGCAATAAAAACAAAGTCATTGCTGTTGTAGCGCTCATTGACAATGCGGGAAAATTCCAGGTCCTCATCACCTTCCACGACCAGGGTGTCCGAAGAGGCATCCAGCCGGAAATACTGTGCAAACCAGCCCAGGAAGAGCGTCAGCAGCACGACTATCAACAGGCTGAGTTTCGGCGATCGGGTAACGAAATTTAAATAAGAGCTGAGCATGCTGTTCAATCCGCGGTACAGTAAATTAAGCAAGCCGCGAATTATAGCTTATGGTTCAGGGAATTGCTTATTTATCCCCATGCTGGATAAGGCCTTACTGTGCGATGTTAAAAATTTCATTAAGAATCTGTGAAATACTTGGCATTACCTGAAATTTAAGGATAATGGCAAAATGGTTTCAGCTGCTTGACGTATTAAACAGTCAGAGGTTTCTGAGCATGAAGGACAGTTTTATATGAAAAAGCTACTCGGCATTTTTCTTCTCACAGCATTAACCGGCTTTTCTGCCGCTACATTCTCCCAGACACCAAGCCAGGCTGAACTGGTTTCCCAGATGAATGCGCTGATTGAAACCGGACGCTATGAAGAAGCCTATATGCTGGGACAAAGCGGTTTGTTCGATTACGAGGGTGAAGCAAACTTTGATTTTGCATACGGCCTGGCTGCACTGGAATCCGGCCGCGCTGATGAAGCGGTATTCGCCTTTGAGCGCGTCGCCTTCAACAACCCCAATCAACAAAGGGTCAGACTCGAACTGGCTCGGGCCTACTTTCTCAGTGAAAACTATGCCGCATCTGAAACCTTGTTTAACGAAGTCCTGGCGAGTAATCCGAGCCCCAATGTCCGTAACAATATTGAAGCTTTCCTGGAGCTGATTGATCAGGCGCAGAGCGTTACCCAGAGTGCCCTTAACTGGGGGTTTGGCTTTAACACCGGCTATGACACCAACATCAACAGCGCTACTGACCTGGGCGTAATTGATACCCCGATCGGCGATGTAACCCTCAGTCCCGGAGGACAGGAAATCAATAACCACTACCGGGAGTTCACCGGCAATATTCTGTACAACCGCCCCATCGATAACAGCCGCAGTCTTTCCTTTCAGGGTAATTACCGTAACCGTAACAATCTGGATACAGATCAGTTCGATCTGGATATCGGCTCAATCCAGGGAACCTACAACCATGGCCTGAACCGTCAGATACGCTACAGCCATTCATTACGGGTCCAGACCGTGCGTCTGAACAATAATAATTTCCAGCAAAGTTACAGCTTCCTGAATTCCATGCGCCGTCGTGGTGAGGACGGCTGGAGCCAGACTCTGACAGGTGCCTATACAGCGGTTCGCTATAACACCTCAGTGAATCCCAATGCCAACCTGCGTGACATCAACCAGGTACTGGTTTCCGGAGTGCTGTCCAAAGGAACCAACCGTAACCTGCTAAGTGCAAGTATCTATTACGGCTCTGATCATATTCTGCGTGGAATTGCTGAAAACAATGCCACGCAGTTTTTTGGCGTGGCGCTTTCCGATCAGTTCCTGCTTCTCCCCGAGCACCTGACCTATTTCAGAATTTCACATCAGGAAAGTAAACATAAGGCAGATGATCCGATCTTTGTTGTTAAACGTGATAATACCTTAACTTCACTGACTTTCGGCTGGATCTGGCAGCCGATCAGTATGGTTTCAGTGACGGCCGATGTCACCATTACCGATAACGACAGCAATATCGATCTTTACACTTACGATCGTAAACGCTTTCAGGCTGGCGTCAGGCTGCAATTCTAATCCTCTTCCCTGTCCTGCCTGTTCTGATCCTGAAAATCCAGCGACGCTGAATTAATACAGTAACGCAGCCCTTCCGGTCCAGGGCCATCGGGAAACACATGCCCCAAATGAGCGTCACAGCGTGCACACAGGACTTCAGTGCGCCGCATGCCCAGGCTGGAGTCGTCTTCTTCAGCGACGTGACTGTTATCCACCGGGCTGGTAAAACTCGGCCAGCCACTCCCGGAGTCATACTTGGTGTCGGCATCAAATAAAGGCAGACCACAGCATTTGCACAGATACTCACCGGCGTCATGTTTGTCCCAGTAGGCTCCGCTGAACGCTGCTTCCGTTCCTTTCTCACGGGTAATTCGATATTCGTCAGCATCAAGTTCCTGCTGCCATTGTTCTTTCGTTTTGCTGATCTTTTCCATGCTCTTTCCTCTTATGCCCGGCTGAGCGATAAATGGTAGTGGTTCATTTTGAAACTCAAAGGCAATTATGTTCGGGGCTAAAGCCCCGAACAAGATTGCCAAATGAACCATTACCCGATAAATGCAGTTCTGGTTATCAATCGGGCAATTCTGTACAATTCTCTGCCTTTTTCTTCCTTAATTATAGCGCCAGATAAGGCCTGGCGATAACATGCGGTAAGCTTATGAACACAATCAAGCAGTCAGACAAACTCCAACATGTCTGTTATGAAATCAGGGGACCTGCCCTGAAGGCTGCCAGGCACCTTGAAGAAGAAGGCCACAAGATTACCAAACTCAATATTGGCAATCCCGGTGCCTTTGATTTCGACGCACCTGATGAAATATTACAGGACGTGATTCATAACCTAAGTGAGGCCGAGCCCTACTCTGATTCCAAGGGCCTGTTTTCTGCCCGCAAAGCGGTCATGCATGAAACCCAGCGCCTGGGAATCAAAGGCGTTGAAATTGACGACATCTATCTTGGCAATGGCGTCAGTGAGCTGATTGTCATGGCCATGCAGGCCTTACTGAATAATGGAGATGAAGTGCTGATTCCGGCTCCGGATTATCCTCTGTGGACTGCTGCAGTCAGTCTGAGTGGCGGCCGTCCGGTACATTATCGCTGTGATGAAGAAGCTGACTGGTTTCCTGATATCAACGATATAAGAAACAAAATCAGTGATCGCACCCGTGCCCTGGTATTGATCAATCCCAATAACCCAACCGGTGCGGTTTACAGCAAAGAGCTACTTGAGGAAATCATCAAGCTCGCCCGTGAGCATGAACTGATTCTTTACGCTGACGAAATCTACGACAAGATTCTTTACGATGATGCCAAACATGTACCCTTGGCATCTTTATGTGATGATCTGCTGATTCTGACTTTTAACGGCTTGTCCAAGACCTATCGTCTGGCCGGTTTTCGTTCCGGCTGGATGTATATCAGTGGAGACAAGAGTCAGGCCCGCGATTATATTGAAGGACTTGAGGTGCTCACCAATATGCGCCTGTGTTCCAACGTTCCGGCACAACTGGCCATTCAGACAGCTCTGGGTGGATACCAGAGCATCAATGAGCTGATCATTCCGGGCGGACGTCTGCGGGACCAGCGCGATCTGGCTCACAGGATGCTCAATGATATTCCAGGTGTCAGTTGCACTTTACCAAAAGGCGCCATTTATCTTTTCCCGAAACTTGATCCGAAAAAGTTCAAGATTAGTAATGACGAAAAACTGATTCTCGAGCTTCTTTTACAGGAAAAAGTATTGATGGTTCAGGGCAGCGGATTCAATATTCCTGACCAGCAACATTTCCGTATTGTATTTTTGCCACGTGAAGATGTGTTAGAGGATGCGCTGGAAAAACTGGCCCGGTTTCTCGACAAGTATTCGCAAAGCTAAAAGTACGAAAACTCAGGCAAAGCCCAGCTTTTTCAGGATGCTGTATGCTTCATTGCTCAGGCCTGGCATCAGCTTGAAGTGCGAGAACTCACGTCGTAAGGAATAGTTTTTACGTAAACCATCAAAGTTCACGGCTAATTGACTATTATCCTTTGTGGCCTGTCTGAGCAGGTCATCATCTCCGTTTATATTATAGGAACTCAGTATGCAGCGGTTTACTGCGTGCATTACGCCATCAACAAGAGGAATTTCCAGTTTGCTTTGCCTGTGATTGACAGGGAATGCAGGTGCATCATCAATCGCAAAACAATCCAGCATAGCCTGGTAGATCTGTGCGCTTCCCTGCTCCTTGCCTTCAAGTGAATAACCCGCGATATGACTGGTCCCCAGTCTGACCTCTTGCAGCAGGCTGGCATCAATCGCCGGTTCGTTTTCCCAGACATCAAGCACACAGGAAACATCCTGCCTTTCCGTCAGAAAATCTTTCAGAGCCTGATTATCAATAACTGAACCACGGGAAGCATTGATCAGAATGCTGCCTTCGCTGAGCTGATTCAACACATTGGCATCAAGCAAATGAAAACTGGAGTGCGGATCATTCTTTCGTAATGAACAATGCAGACTGATTACATCCTGATTCAAACTTACGTCCAGTGAAACCAGCTTGTCGGCGAACTCATATGATTCATCCAGAAAAGGATCATAAATAACAAATTCCATGCCCAGTGACTGTAGGTAAGTGGCGAGCAGAGTGCCGATTTTTCCGCCGCCTATAATGCCAACGGTTTTGTTTTGCCAGTCAAAATCATCATGCTCGGAAAGCCAGGCCAGTACAGCAAAAACATACTGCACAACAGCCTGGGCATTACAGCCCGGTGCGTAGGCAAAATGAATCCTGTTCTGTCTCAGGTAATCGAGATCGACATGATCAATGCCACTGGTTGCGGTCCCCACAAAACTGATACTGCTGTCTTTCAGTAGTTCTGAGTTTATGTCTGTTACCGATCGGACTAACAGAGCATCAGCATCTCGGATTGTTTCTGCATTAATTTCCCTGCCAGGCAGGCTGACAAGATTCCCCAGCAACTTGAATGCGGACAGGCCGCTCAGGTTTTCATCGGCAATTATTCGCAGGGATTTATTCGCTCTGGCAGTCAGGCTTCACTCTCCTGTCCGCTACCTGCTTTTCGAATCAGGTAGAAAAACTCTTTACTTGTTTTATCGTTTTCATTTTTCCTGTTGTCATCTTCACTACTCTCAAGCAGTTCATGGCCCAGAAAATGACAGAATTTGGGGATGTCACGTGTGGTCGAAGGGTCAGTCGCAACAACTGATAGCGTTTCGCCGACAGCAATCTCACGAATTTTTTTATGTAAAAGCATGACCGGTTCCGGACAGAACAGGCCACGGGCATCGAGAGAATAATCACTGTTTTTGTTTTTATCATCCATGCCAAAGTAAATTACTGCTTGAGAACAATGTTGCAGCTGGTGCTGTCAGCATCATAGTTAATATAAGCCTGTTTGTTTTCCAACTGGCGCATTACATGGCGCACCTTGTCATCAATTGTATAGGCGCTCTGGCCGTAATCAGTCCCTTCCCGGCTGACAAACTCTTCTATCAGGCTTCTAAGGGTATCAGGACTCAGCTCAGTGTAAGGAATTTCCATCTTGCTCAGGATAGATTGACCGCTTTGATCTGCCTGGCCTGAATCTCCTCTGTTTCTGCATGCGCATTCCTGCGTTCTTCGTCAAGTCCGGCGAAATCGTACAGTGAAGTGTCGGCAAGGTGCGATGGTGCAACATTGCCAATACTGCGAAACAGGACGTCAAGTCTTCCAGGGTAACGTCTGCCCCACTCGTTAAGCATGGCTTTGATCTCCTGTCGTTGCATGTTTTCCTGGTTGCCGCACAGGGTACAGGGGATAATCGGAAATTGTCTGAGTCCGGCGAATTCAGCGATTTCCTCTTCCCGGCAATAAGCCAGCGGTCGGATAACGATATGCTTTTTATCATCGCTGAGCAGTTTCGGCGGCATGGCTTTTAATTTGCCGCCGAAAAACATATTCAGAAACAGGGTCTCCATAATGTCATTACGGTGATGACCCAGGGCAATTTTTGTGGCGCCTATTTCCTCTGCATAACTGTACAGGTTGCCACGTCGAAGTCTTGAACACAGTCCGCAATAACTTTTCCCTTCAGCGGTTTTTTCAACCACAACAGAATAGGTGTCCTGCTCCAGAATATGATAATCGACACCAATGGACTGCAGGTATTCCGGCAGAACATGTTCCGGGAAACCAGGCTGCTTCTGATCCAGGTTAACGGCTTTGAGGGAGAAATTAATCGGTGCATGCTTTTGCAGGTTCAGCAGAATATCCAGCATGACATAGGAATCCTTGCCTCCCGACAGGCAAACCATGACCAGGTCACCTTCTTCAATCATCCTGAAATCAGCGATGGCCCGGCCGCAGTCGCGACGCAAATTCTTTTGCAGACGATTAAATCGCAGATGCTGTTTTCTCTGCATTGTGCTTATACCTGTTATATGTTTTGCTTGAAAGATGTCATGAATTCCTGCCTGTCTGTCTTGTTGCCTTCTATCTCCTGGAGCAGAAAGCAAACTATAATCAGCCGGAGGGGGCCTAGTATAATTCCAGACATCACTATTTAACAGGTATCAGGAATGATCAGAATGCAAACCAGAATACTATCCGCTTTTATATTAGCTGCTAGCCTCCTGCTCGCCAGCATGCTGTTTACTTCTTCTCCATTACAGGCCCAGCATGCTGATCAGGCGGTGATTCTGCAATACCATTTTATTTCCACCTCCACCCCACCGGTAACCAGCACCAGTCCGGAAGACTTCCGTCGTCATATGGATTATCTGCAGGACAATGATTTTGCCATCCTGCCGCTGGAAGAAATCATCAGCAAACTGCGCAATGGTGAAAGCCTGCCGGACTACGCCGCCGCCATCACCTTTGATGATGGCTATCTTTCGGTTTATACCGAAGCATATCCCCTGCTTCAGGAACGTGACTGGCCTTTTACCATTTTTGTCACCACCGGCTTGCTGGAAAGCAACGCCAACCTTTATGCCAACTGGGACCAGATAAGGGAAATGGCTGCCGCAGGAGCGACGATAGCCAATCATACGGTCACCCACCCCTATTTCCTGGACCGCCTGGACGGTGAATCAGAAGCTGCCTGGCTGCAACGTATCCGTGGAGAAATCCAGCAGGCAGAAGACAGTATTGTGGCTGAAACCGGGCAGAACCATCGCTTGCTGGCTTATCCCTACGGAGAGTTTAATCCACAGATCCAGGAGTTGGTCACTGACATGGGCTTTGTCGGTATCGCCCAGCATTCCGGCCCGATAAATGGCTCATCAGATTACACTGCCCTGCCACGCTTTCCCTTTTCCGGCATTTACGTGTCGATGAATACCTTTCCCAATAAAGTCAAAAGCCTGGCATTTACCCTGGATGGCGTCAGCCCGCAAACGCCGGTAACCAGCGATAACAGCCCGGATGCTGAACTGGATTTTGCCGAAGGCACTCCTGGCCTTTCACAACTGGCCTGCTATCACAATAACCAGAACATGCAGGTGGAAGCCCTGGATGCAGATGAAATGATCTACCGGGTTAGCAGCAGCACAGAGAGTAACGGAAGACGCTTTCGCTATAACTGTACAGCTCCGGGGCGGGATGGCAGGTATTACTGGTATTCGATTCCATGGGTTAACCCGGCAATTGCTGAATAGGCAACAGGCGATCAGCCTTCACGGTTGATCGTGTCTAACTCCAACAGGTTATTGGAATGAATCATGGACTGCAGCTCTTCGATGTATTCGTCGCCACGCTGGGAATAACTGTCCAGTCCTTCAGACAGCGTAATGCCATCAATCGGCTGCCCTTCCTCGCGTAACTCCAGGCGGATATCGCGCAAATGCTGATAACTTGGAAAGGTGTTCAGGTTCATGATGTAGGATTCAACTGAATCCAGCACCGAGTCAAAACTGCGGACTTCGTAACTGGCGCCGGAAGGACGCTGGTTTGGAATAATGCCGCAGCCCTGGGAATAGCACCACTGGCCAAAAAAGTTTTTGCCCTGGGTTGCAAAGCGCGAAGTGCCCCAGGCGGACTCGTTGGCAGCCTGCGCCAGCGCCAGGGAACTGGGGATGATATCGGCGCGTTTTAACAGACGGTTAATCAGGTTGCGGGTATTCAGGCGCTCTTCTTCCAGTTCGTAATCCACGCGCAACTCAGATAAAAAAGCCATTTCATTGCGATTTAGGGTAACTCCCTGCTGGGTCTTGTTGCGCAGGTTAAGTAGCTGTTGTCGCTGACTCATGATGCGCTGGTTGACCGCATCGACATAAGGCTGAAGATAAGAGAAAAAGGTATCTTTCTTTTCCTGCACATCCAGCATGGATGCAAAGTCAGGAATATTGCTTTCAATGATTTCCGGTTCAATAAAACCACCCAGGATAAATTCTTCACTGACAGGTTCAGCCTCCCGGCGAAACAGCAGGGCCAGGATAAACATGATTAAAAGAAGGGTCAGGTAAGTGATATAGGGGCGGTAAACTGCGGCATTTTTTGCCATGTGTTAGAGCCTCAATGTCCCCGTTCGGGAAGAGTAAGTTCGCCCATAATCGTACCATATTGCCCGGCTAACTCAAATATATTTAGTCTTACAATTTACATTACAAATATAATATATCTATTTGATTTATAATGTTTTATTTATTTGAGCATTCCGGGGAAGCCGGGATATTGCCGCTCTGTTTCTGCCACTCTTGCGGGCTATGTAAATGCAGCGCCAGCGCGTGGATCGGACCGGCCATTTCGTCGGCCAGTACCCGGTAAATCGCCTGGTGACGCTTGACCCGGGAAAGCCCGCTAAAGGAATCACTGACCAGGATCAGATTGAAGTGTGAGTCTGTCGCCGGGCCGGCATGCATATGACTTTCATTGATCAGCTCAAGATGTTCCGGCTGGAAGTGCTGCCTGAGTTTATCGGTAATCTGTTGTTCCAGTGTCATGGTTCTATTTTCAGTGATCCGCTAGTGTAAGTGAAACTCGTTTCAAAGCCGACATAGGGCTACAATACGCCGATTTTGCCCCAATTCTGGAGATGCTCATGACAATCGGTTGGTATCCGGGCCATATGAACAAGGCTCGCAAGGATATCATGAATGGCCTGAAACGCGTCGATATCGTCATTGAAATTGTCGATGCCAGACTGCCACAGGCCAGTGAGAATCCACTTCTGAATGCTTTGATCGGGACTATCCCGCGGCTGAAAATTCTTAACAAGGCAGACCTCGCCGACCCCATGTTGACACAAGGCTGGCTGGACTATTACCGCAGCCAAAACATTCCCGCTCTGGCACTGGACAAGACAGCAGAACCGGACATGCGCGAACTTCTCCGGCAACTGCCTTCTTTTGTGCAAAAGGCAGAGGACAAAATTACCCGGGTCATGATCGTCGGGATTCCCAATGTCGGCAAATCCACCCTGATGAACAAACTGCTGGGACGTAAAATTGCCAGGGTCGGTGATGAACCGGCAGTAACCAAGGCCGCCCAGGAGATCTCGGTGGCGGAGAATATCAAACTGATTGATACCCCGGGCGTGCTGTGGCCAAAGCTGGAAGATCAGCAGGCAGCTTACCGGCTGGCTGCCAGTGGCGCGATCCGCAATACGGCCATCGAGTTCGAGGACATTGCCCTGTTTGTCATCGACTTTCTCAGTGCTGAATACCCGCAGATACTCAAATCCCGTTACGAACTTGCCGAACTGGCCGACGGCAGCAATCAGATACTGGAACAGATAGCCGAAAGACGTGGTTGCCTGCGTAAAGGCGGCGTGGATTACCACAAAGCCAGTGAAATTATTCTAAATGACCTGCGCAGTGGTGCCTACGGCCGACTCAGTCTGGAAAATCCCCCTGATTTTTAAAAGGGGGACAGTCCCCGGAAAAGAGCCTGATTTTTAAGCTACAAATACGCTAGAATGCGGGCTTTGTTTCAATCAGGAATAGTAATACATGCCTCTGGCAAACACACAGCCCGCCGACAGCTCCTTCCAACTGCTTCGCAGTCACTTTCTTGAGACCTTGCAGATTCAAATTGAAGAATATGAACACCGGGTAACCGGTGCCAGACATTACCATCTGGCCTGTGACAACCCGGAAAATGTATTTACCGTGGCGTTTCGTACCGTGCCCATGGATTCCACCGGCGTGGCTCATATTCTTGAGCACACTGCCCTGTGCGGCAGTAAAAAATATCCGCTGCGTGATCCCTTCTTCATGATGATCCGGCGCTCCATGAATACCTTCATGAACGCCATGACCAGCAGTGACTGGACTGCCTACCCTTTTGCCAGCCAGAGTCCAAAGGACTTTAACAACCTGCTTGAAGTCTACCTTGATGCGGTTTTTTTCTCGCGCCTGGATCCGCTGGACTTCGCGCAGGAAGGTCATCGTCTCGAATTCGCCGAAGCACAGAACCCTGAATCACCACTGGAGTACAAGGGGGTTGTCTATAATGAAATGAAAGGCGCCATGAGCTCCACAAACAGCCTGATCTGGCAGCAGCTCTGCAAGCACCTGTTTCCCAGCACCACCTATCACTACAACAGCGGCGGTGAGCCCAGTGATATTCCTGACCTTAGTTACGATGCCCTGCTTAATTTTTACAAGACCCATTACCATCCCAGCAATGCAATCTTCATGACTTTCGGCAATATCCCGGCAGCCGAACACCAGGAAAAATTTGAACAACTGGCACTGGAACAGTTCGACAAACTGGATATTAATATCTCAGTCGGTGATGAGCAGCGTTATACCGAACCGCAACGGGTCACAGAATACTACCCGCTGGATGAAGAGAATCTGGAGAACAAAAGCCATGTGGTAATGGCCTGGTTGCTGGGCAAAAACACCAGCCTGGAAGAGCTCTATAAAGCCCAGTTACTGACCAGTGTATTGCTCGACAACAGTGCTTCGCCTTTAATGCAGGTGCTGGAAACCACCAAACTTGGCAGCAACCCATCCCCACTCTGTGGACTGGAAGATTCGCACCGCGAAATGAGCCTGATGTGCGGTCTTGAAGGCTGCCGGCAAAGTGACAGTGAGGCGATTGAAAAACTGATTCTCGATACGCTACAGGATATTGCTGATCAGGGCATTGATCAGAGCAAGGTGGAAGCCGCCTTGCATTCACTGGAAATCAATCAGCGCGAAATTACCGGCGACAGCTATCCCTACGGCCTGCAACTGATTCTGTCTGCCCTGTCCATGGCGACCCATCGTGGTGATCCGATTGAATTGCTGGATATTGATCCGGTGCTGAAAAAG
The DNA here is from genome assembly GCA_002414385.1 of Gammaproteobacteria bacterium UBA5109. Taxonomy (GTDB): domain Bacteria; phylum Pseudomonadota; class Gammaproteobacteria; order Pseudomonadales; family Pseudohongiellaceae; genus UBA5109. Next base: position 109,650 of record DHZH01000005.1, on the reverse strand, counting down.
CTCAAACAGGATATCCAGGACCCTGACTATATTCCCCAACTGATACGCGAATACCTGCTGGACAATCCACACCGGATTACCCTGACAGCAGTGCCGGACAGCAGTCTGGCAGCAAAAAACTCGCAGGCAGAAAAAGACAAACTGGCACAGATCAAAGCCGGCTTGAGTGATGCTGAAAAGCAGAAAATTATGCAGCAGGCAGCCGCACTGGAAGCACGACAGCAGCAGATTGACGACATGTCCATTCTGCCAAAAGTTGAACTCAGTGACGTACCGGCTGAAATCAACTGGCCACAGGCCAAACGCTCCGAAGTTAATGGCTATCCTCTGGCTTACTATGCCCAGGGCACCAACGGCCTGAGTTATCAGGATATCATCATCAAACTGCCGGCGCTGGCGCCGGAACTGCATGCCTACCTGCCCTATTTCAGCAGCTGTTTACCGGAGCTGGGACTGGGCGACAGATCCTATCTGGAAATCCAGTCCCTGCAGGCAGCAATCAGTGGTGGCCTGAGTGCGCAAATCAGTATGCGCAGCCAGATAAACAATGAACAAGCCCAGCAGGCCTATATGATCCTGTCCAGCAAGGCACTGTATGCCAATCAGGCTCAACTGGGCCAGTTACTGCGTGATAGCCTGTATCAGCCCCGCTTTGACGAACTTGATCGCCTGCAGGAATTAATTCGCCAGTTCGCCAGTCACAAGGAACAGAGTGTCACCAGTAATGGTCATGTGCTGGCAATGGGCATTGCTTCCAGCAAGATGAGTCCGATCGCAGCATTGAATTACCACAATGCCGGGCTTAGCGGCATCAAGCGCCTGAAGCAGATGGTTGAGGATTTCAAAGCCCCGGAACATATCAAAGCCTTTGCGGACAAGCTTCAGGCCTTGCATGATTCCATATTGCAGGGCGAAAAAAGCCACCTGTGTGTGGCTGAGGCCAGCGAAGAGGCCGGATTGAAAAATATTCTTCAGGAGCTCTGGCCTGCCGAGCAGATAAGCGCAACACAGGCTTTTACACTCGAACCGGTACGTGAAACAGTCCGTCAGGCCTGGTTGTGTAACAGCCAGGTCAACTTCTGTGCCCTGGCCTATCCTACCGTGCCGTCCGGACATGCCGATGCACCAGCCTTGACCGTGCTGGGAGGCTTCCTGCGTAATGGCTTCCTGCACAGTGCAATTCGGGAAAAAGGCGGAGCTTACGGGGCCGGTGCCAGTCAGGATTCCGGTTCTGCCAGTTTCCGTTTCTTTTCCTACCGTGATCCGCGTCTCGAAGAAACCCTCAATGATTTCGATCGGGCTCTGGACTGGTTACAGCAGGATAGCCATGAGTATTCCCAGCTCGAAGAAGCGATTCTCGGCGTTATTTCCAGTCTGGATCGCCCTGCGTCACCGGCAGGAACCGCCAAACAGGCCTATTACAATGAACTCTTCGGGCGTGACCGTGAGTATCGCGCGCGTTTCCGGCAAGAGGTTCTGGAAGTCGATATCCCCGCCCTGCAGCGAGTGGCCGAGAGCTATTTCAGGCCGGAACAGCGCAGCATCGGGATAATCAGCCACAGCGGCGAGATCGAGACCCTGGAAAAACTGGAAATAGATAAAGAAAAGCTTTAATTATCAATATTATAAAGCATATAGTTAAAGCTTATTATTGATCACGCCTGGCCTTGATCATCTCATAGGCAGTCTTGATATCCTGGGCTTTCTGGTTGGCAATATCCATCATCTCCTGCGGTAGTCCCTTAGATACCAGTTTATCCGGGTGATGCTGATTCATCTGTCGGCGGTAGGCTTTTTTCACCTCCTGGTCACTGGCAGAGCTGCTGATGCCGAGCAGTTTATAGGCATCACTTAAACTCATGCCACGGCTGTCGACGGCACTGCCCTGTCCTCCTCGCCCCTGTTGCTGATGATAATGCCGCTGCGCCTCAACACTGCGTAATATCTGGCGAAACAGGAATTTGTTAAAGCCCAGTGACTGGGCTGTATCCCAAAGCAGCTTTTCTTCAGCCTGATGCAGGCTGCCATCGGCATAGGCTGTCATGATGAGGATTTCCAGAAACATCTGGATCAGGTTACGGCGCCGCTGACATTCACGCCGGAACTGGCTGAGAATATCCGCAACCGGAATCTCCTGCTTTTTGCCCTGCTCAAACAGCCGGATGGCCACTTTTTTCTGCTGTGTATCCAGTCGCATCTGCCTCATAACTTGCTCTGCAGCCTGGATTTCATCACTGGTCACACGCCCGTCAGCCTTGGCGATATGCCCCATCATGTAAAAAGTAGCGGTAAAAAAGGCAGACTGGATTTTCTCGACATCCGGCCCCTGCATGCCATCCAGGTCAATTCGCTTCATGCCCCGGTCAAAATTATGCCCCAGGGCCGCACCCAGTGCCGCGCCCAGCGGACCACCCAGCATAAAGCCGAAGGTGCCGCCGATGACTTTACCCCACCAGCTCAGAAGAAGATCCTTATAAACCAGGGACGGCTTAGCTCACGCTCACAACCCTGATACTGGTTCTGATAAAGATTGGCCGTGCTTTGTACATTGCGCGCAACATCCAGCAGCCAGCCTTTATTGCGGTAGCTGCCTCTGGCCCAGCCGCCATTGCCTTCATGGTAGGCCAGATAGAGATTGTAGGCGTCATTACGCGATATCCGGTTGGTGCGCACAGAATTGTTGGTATACCAGCCGACGAAATCCACGGCATCACCGAAGCTTGAGCGGCGCGCTCCCCAGTTCGGCGCATTGGCCTTGTATTCGTCCCAGGTAGTATCGAGCACCTGGGCATAACCAAAGGCCGATGAGGGTCGAAACCAGGGAATAAATCCCAGCAAGCGCGTACGCTCCGGACGGGCACGCGCGTTAAAGGATGATTCCTGCTCGATGATGGCCATGCTGACATAGACCGGCGTGCCCCAGCGATCTTCAGCACGTGTGGCAGCGTTATACCAGCTGCGCCGGTCCTCAAACATACTGCATATATTCGCCGTATTGTCCGGTGGCGCGGTGGCGCAGGCACTCAGGAATAACAATGTAATGCTGGCAACTATCAGTCGCATTGTTCTGAACCTCAGTATAGATGGCTGTTTTACAGAGTTTCCAGCCTATACTTTACACTGTTATGCCGTGTTGTTTAAGCACTGACACAAAATTGCCTTCATTGATCACTTTTATGCCCAATTCTTCCGCTTTGGCCAGTTTGCTGCCGGCGCCAGGTCCGGCGACTACACAGGAAGTTTTTGCAGACACGCTGCCGGCGACTTTGGCGCCCAGCAGCTGTAAATGCTGTTTGGCTTCATCCCGGGTCATGCGTTCCAGTGTCCCGGTCAGCACAAAGGTCTGCCCGGCCAGTGGCCGCTCAGCGGCATCGGAAATCTTGATTTCCTGCGGCCTGACGCCGGCATCCAGCAGTGAGTGGATTACCTTGCGGTTATGGTTTTCGGCAAAGAAAGCGACAATGTGCTGTGCCATGATCTCGCCGATATCCGGCACTTCAATCAGGGCCTGCATATCAGCCTGCATGACTTTTTCCAGTGAGCCGAAATGGCTGGCCAGTGCCAGCGCCGTGGCCTCCCCGACTTCACGTATCCCCAGCGCATAAATAAAACGCGGTAAGGAGATCTCCTTGCTCTGCTCGATTGCTTCCAGCAGATTGGTGGCTGATTTTTCTGCCATCCGTTCCAGCCCGACAAGCTGCTCCAGCTCCAGTTTATAGATGTCGGACACATGATCCACCAGCTGTGCTTCCACCAGCTGCTCAATCAGCTTGGTCCCCAGCCCGTCAATATCCATGGCTGCACGCGAGGCAAAGTGAATCAGGCTTTGCGTGCGTTGCGCCCGGCAATAGAGGCCGCCGCTGCAGCGAATCAGCACTTCGCCTTCGATATGTTCTATATCGGAATGACAGACCGGACACTTGTCCGGAACAATGATGTGCTGCACATTTTCCGGACGCTGGTCTTTAATAACCTTGACGACTTTGGGGATAACATCCCCGGCCCGGCGAATGATGACCCGGTCGCCAATCTGGATACCAAGGCGTTTGATTTCGTCCATGTTATGCAGTGTGGCATTACTGACAGTGACACCGCCGACAAAAACCGGCTCCAGTCTGGCAACCGGCGTGATGGTGCCGGTACGCCCCACCTGAAACTCGACATCATTGAGTGTGGTAGCCACTTCCTCGGCCGGAAATTTATAGGCAATGGCCCAGCGCGGTGTGCGGGCGTTCATGCCCAGTTCATCCTGCAGATGGAAGTCATTGACCTTGAGCACCACACCGTCAATTTCATAATCCAGCTCGGGACGCTGCAGGAGGATTTTTTCACAATAGGCATAGCAGGCCTTTGCGCCAACCGCTGTCTCACGAATCGGATTGACCGGCAGGCCCCACTGCTCCAGCTGTGCAAATACCCTGCCCAGTTTATCCGGCAGGCCCTTGCTGATTTCTCCCAGGCTGTAGCAGTACATTGTCAGGGGCCGTTTGGCGGTAATACGCGAATCAAGTTGTCGCAGGGTTCCGGCAGCGGCATTGCGCGGATTAACGAAGGTGCGCTCCTGCCTGTCTTCAGCTTTCTGGTTCATGCGGGCAAAACCCGAACGGCTCATAAATATTTCACCCCGGACTTCCAGCACTTCAGGGTAATCCTGGCCGCTTAACTGAATCGGGATATCCGGAATCGTTTTGACATTGTGGGTGATGTCTTCACCGGTGGTGCCATCACCCCGGGTTGCCGCCTGCACCAGCAGCCCTTTTTCATAACGCAGGCTGACCGCCACCCCGTCAATTTTTGGTTCGCAGCTGAATTCAATTTTCTGTTGTGGGTTATCGAGGCGTTTTAACAGCCGGGTTTCAAACTTGTCGATGCTGTCACTGTCAAAAGCCTTTTCCAGTGAAAGCATCGGAATGCTGTGTCTGACTTCCTTAAAGCCGGATAGCGGCTCTGAGCCAACACGCTGGCTGGGGGAATCAGGAGTGACAAGTTCAGGATGCTGCTTCTCGATTTCCAGCAGGCGGTCAAACAGGCGATCAAACTCCTGATCCGGAATTTCCGGATCATCGAGTTGATGATAAAGGCGGTTATGATGATTGATCTGCTTGCGCAAAGATTCAAGTTCAGACTTCAGGGTCGCGCTTGCCTGGCTCATGGTCACAGGGGCTCTTATTTTTTCGATAGCTGGGCCAGCTCAAAATCCTGAATACGCTGACGGCAATGCTCAATCGTCTGGCGGGTAATGACGCTGCGATGTTCATCTTTCAACTCGCCATGCAGGGTCTCCCTGATATGATTGGCCGCCTTCAGCATCTGCTCGAAACATTTCATGTTGCCAAGACTGTTGGGCAATTGCAGAAAAAAACTGACCCCCGGGGTGGTGAACTCGTCCATCTGGGAAATATCAAAGGTGCCTGGTTTCACCATATTGGCCATGCTGAACATGATCGGCCCGTTGCCGTCACCATCGGCATGTTTGTGGAAGATACTCATTTTGCCGAGCTGCATGCCCTGCTGCAGAATGATGGGCAAGAGATCCTTGCCGGAGAAATACTCATCCTTTTTTGCCATCACATTGATGACAATGACTTCTTCCGGTTCGACAGCCTGGGTATCTTCTTCGTCTTCCTGAAAATAATCCTCCGGGGTGTCTGAAAATAATTCAGTCTGTACGACAGCGGAATCATTCTTTTTCTCTTTTCCTTTTCCTTTTTCTTTCTTTTTCTCCGTTATCTCTTCTGCCTTCCCGGATTTAAAGAAGCGGGATTTTTTTGTTTTTTTGTCCTGCTTTTTTGGTTCCCGTAAATGCGCTGGACGGTCTTCGAGGTCTTCGGCAGATAATGGCTCCATCTCACCCATACTGGGTTCAATACGCCCCTGCCTAACCTGCCTGGGTTTTTCAGTCGCTGTATCACGATGATTGACCCGGACACGTGAGACTATTTCATCATTGCTGATGTCATCATCGTCATATGCTTCGTCGGCATATTCATCTGCAGATACATGAGTTACTGTTTCAGGTTCATAATCTGAAGAGTCTGCATATTGTTCTTCTTCATCATCTGAATAAGTCTTGTTGCTTATACTGCCAGTTTCAGAAGTTTCTTCTGCTTCTTCAGTTGTTTCATATGCATATTCACTTACATCCGCATCATCATGATGCCGTGCTTTTGCTTCAGGTTCTTTTTTACTTTCTATTCCGCCGGCTATATCGATCGCATCCATCAGGACCGGAACATTATCTTTGTCCTTGATATATTCCCTGGCCTGTTCGGTATTTTCCTGTTCATCGTAATAATCATCATCGTAATCTTCGTCATCATCTGACTCAGCATCTGCATAAGACTCAAGTGGCTTGCCGTTACGATCGAGTACCCGCGCTCCGCCATTGGGCAGTTCGGCTCGTTCCAGGGGATCATCTTCAAAGGCATCAGCTGGTGGAATATTCTTGTCCAGCTTCATGCGAATGGAATTTTTGTGTTTGCGGCGATAGCCGTCGGCGAGAATGATGACGATGCCGACAATGACGATAATAATCAGCCAGTCTCTCATACCCATGAGCCGGCTCCGATTCGATGTGCTTGGCAGTTATTGTTATTCATAAAGCTGCCATAGTCTGACATAAGACCGGACATACTTAAACTCCCCGTCCTGCCTACATTGCCGCCATTTCCGCGGCTTCATCAATGTCCACGGAAACCAGTCGTGATACACCCGGTTCCTGCATGGTAACCCCCATCAATTGACTGGCTGATTCCATGGTCAGGCGGTTATGGGTAATGAAAATAAACTGGATTACGCCGGACATCTCTTTCACCAGATTGGCATAACGGCCAATGTTGGCATCATCCAGTGGCGCATCGACCTCGTCCAGCATACAAAAAGGCGAAGGATTCAGATGGAAAATCGAAAACACCAGGGCAATCGCGGTCATGGCTTTTTCACCACCGGACAGCAGGTGGATGGTACTGTTTCGTTTGCCCGGTGGACGCGCCATGATGGCCACCCCGGTATCCAGTAGATCCTCCCCGGTCATGTCCAGGTAGGCATGGCCGCCACCAAAGACTTTGGGGAACAGGTCCTGCAGACCGCTGTTGATCTTGTCGAAGGTTTCCTTGAAGCGGGTACGGGTTTCCCGGTCAATCTTGCGAATGGCATTCTGCAGTGTGGTCAGGGCCTTTTCCAGATCTTCATTCTGCTTGTCCAGGTAAATTTTGCGCTCGGATTGTGAGGTGTATTCATCGATTGCGGCCAGGTTAATGGCGCCAAGTCGCTGAATGCGGTTATTGAGTTTTTCCAGTTCCTCTTCACAGGTCTGGGCATTCAGGTCTTCAGGCAAAGCGGCCAGCACATCTTCCAGATTATAGGAGGCCTGGGCGATTTCCTGGGAAAGACTTTCGCGTTTGACACTGGCGCCTTCGATGCTCAGGCGCTTGGCGGACAACTCATCCTTGATGCCCTGGGTATTCTGCTGCGCTTCATTACGGCGTTTTTCCAGTTCGCGTAGGCCATGCTCCACTTCATCCAGTTTCGCCTTGGCGCTGTGCATTTCATTTTCGATACTGGCGCGGGAGGACAGCTTTTCTTCCAGCTCTTTTTTCAGCTCGGGCACCGGGTCATCACTTTGCTTGAGGTTGCTTTCCAGCTGCTGCTGACGCGACTGGTAGGATTCCACCTGGGAAGTGATTCGTTCCAGCGCCGTTTTCAGTGATTTCAACTGGGTTAGCTGGGTCTGGTGCTGCAGGTTCAGTTCATGGGACTTATCCCGGGCTTCTCGGGCCCGCTGCCGGGCAGTTTCCAGGTTGCTGCGTACTTCTTCGCGCTGCTGCAGAAGTTCTTCACGTTTATCCGTATCATGCGCCATGCGGTCCAGGGCTTCCTGCAGGCTTCCGCGGGAAGCGGCAATATTTTCCTGCTCCTGCTCTACCTGCTGGGCCAGTTCATTGATCTCACGGGACATGCGTTCCCGGCGTTCATTGACCTGCTCAACCTTGACTCTGGCAGCCGAGCGTTCGGCATTCAGGTTGGCGGCCTGTTTATTTAATTCGGCCAGTTTGTCGAGAAAAGCCTCTTTCTCATTTTCGGCCTTGGACAACTGTTCCTGTAACTGGTTGGAGCGGCTCACTTCCTGTGTGATTCCTTTTTCCAGTTCGGCAATGCTTGAATTGAGTGATTCGAGTTCTTCCTTGCGCTTCAGTACGCCGGCCTCTTCATCAAATCCGCGGGCAATGCGTAACCAGGAAGAGCCCAGCCAGACTCCTTCGGGGGTCACGATTGATTCATGGGCCTGGAGTTTATCGCGCAGGGACAGAGCCTCCGCCATGGATTCGGCGGTATAGACTCCACTCAGGAGTGCATCAAGGTTATTCCGGGAGCTGATTTTGTCCTGCAGCTTTCGATCTGCCAGCGAGGCATTATTGTTACTACCAGTGCCAGACTGCCCGGTTTCAACAAACTGCAGCAGGCCTTCACTGAAATTGTTGAGGATCGTGTCGAGAGATTGCAGGTCATCGACACACACGGCCTGCATATGTTCACCAAGCACGGTTTCCACCGCCAGTTCCCAGCCATTTTCCACGCTCAGGCCATCAACCAGACGGTTATTGCCGCTTAAGTGATTGCTCTCCAGCCATTGCTGGGCCTTTTCCTCGCTGCTCAGCGCCGCCTGTTGCAGGGCATCCAGAGAAGCCTGACGCCCCAGCTGACTCTGCAGCTTACTGCGCTGTTCTGAGAGCCTGTTTTCAGTGGATTTGAGTTCACTGCGGGTGTCATCAATACTTTGCAGCAAGCCCTTGTTCTGCTGCTGCAGCTGCCCGGCTTCACCTTCAATAGTCTCGATTTGCTGAGTCAGATCCCTGATTTCCTGCTCTTCCGCGTCGGTATGCAGGTTTTCCAGTTCGCTCTTCAGGCTGTTACGGCGCTGGCTGCTGCGCTCGACAATATTTTCCAGATGCTTGATGCGCTGCTGTTCCACTTCTGCCAGTTTGGTGGCCTCAGCGGAATCGGTATTGAAATGATCCCAGTCCTGCTGCCAGGCGTTCATGCCCTGCTCGGCGGTTTCCAGGGTCGCCGTGGCTGACTGTTCGGCTTCCTGCGCTGTCTTGAGCGAAGGCTCAAGCTCGGCAATGGTGCTGGTAAGCCCGGCAATCTGCTCACGGTCTTCCTGCATTTCACGCTCGGCATTGCTCAGGTTGTTACGGATATTGCTCAGCTCTTCGCTCAGTTCAAGCTGACGCTGACGCTGATGCTCAATGTTCTGTTCAATCTTGCTGATTTCGCTGCCCAGGGAATAATAAGTCGCCTGCACCTTCTGATAGGCTTCCTGGATATCGGAATTGGCTTCGCGTTGCTGTTCGATTTCAGCTTCAAAGGAACGCGCCGAGGCAATGCTGGCTTCCAGCTTGACCTCCAGTTCACGAATGATCTGCTGGGCCTTGTTAACTTCGGCATCGAAATCCCGCCAGCGGATGGCATTAAGCTGTGCCTTCGTATCGCGTTCCTGCTGTTTATACTCTTTATAGCGTTCCGCAGCCCTGGCCTGGCGCTGCAGGTGCTGCAACTGACGCTCCAGCTCTTCCCGGATATCGGTAAGACGCTCCAGGTTCTCGCGGGTGCGTTTGATGCGGTTTTCAGTCTCCCGGCGCCGTTCCTTGTATTTGGAGATGCCGGCTGCTTCCTCAATGAAAATACGTAATTCTTCCGGTTTGGACTCGATCAGGCGCGACACCATGCCCTGCTCGATAATCGAGTAGGAACGTGGCCCCAGGCCGGTGCCCAGAAAGATATCGGTGATATCACGGCGCCGACACTTCTCACCATTTAATAAATAGGTGGACTGCGCCTCGGTATTGACCACCCGCTTGACCGAAATCTCGTTAAAACTGGCATATTGCCCCTTAATGGTGCGGTCCGTGTTGTCGAAAACCAGCTCCACAGAAGCCTGGCCCACCGGTTTACGGGTGCTGGAACCATTAAAGATAACGTCCGTCATCTGCTCACCACGCAGGTTCTTGGCGGAGCTTTCACCCATTACCCAGCGCACGGCATCGATAATATTGGACTTGCCGCAGCCATTGGGGCCGACGACGGCACAGAGATTGCTTGGTAGGTTAACGGTAGTCGGATCGACGAATGATTTGAAACCTGCGAGTTTAATACTTTTTAGTCGCATCGAACCGACTTACTCCAAAGGAAAGTTGAACATCAAACAAGCGTTAAAGTGTAGCGGATATGGCGGGCAAACTCATCAACAAATTTCATCTCCCTGTTGGCCCTATATCACAACAAAAAGCCCTGTGTATCTGGATATACCTGTTTTCGCAAATTTTGCAAAAAGTATGCATCAAAGCTGCTTTTTTAAAAGATGATGCTGTACAATCGTTAAGCTTGTTTGCTATATTTCGCCGCCAAATTAATGATTTTACAGGTTTTATTGAGGCCGGTTTCAATCCAGTCGAACAATGGCCAAGCTGAATAATAAAAAAGACCTATGTTTCATTTAGCTCACATCAAACAGGGATAGATATGGATATTGTCAGCCTGTTCAGTTCCTTCTGCGTTACTACCGCCTCCCTGTTTGCCTTAAAACCTGTTGCCAACCGCGTCGGCCTGATGGATCACCCCGGCGGCCGCAAGACCCACGCCCACCCCACTCCGCTTATTGGCGGAATTGGCATCTATCTTGGGGTGGTGTTTATTTCGATGTTCAACCCGGTAGTGCTGGCTGAATATGGCGACCTGTTAGCGATTTCCTTAATTGTGCTGGTACTCGGTGCCATTGACGACTATAAACACATGCCCGTCAGTTTCCGTATGGGCGGTCAGGCCATCGCGGCGACATTGATGTATTTTGCCGCTGGCAATCAGTTGACTTCGTTTGGCAATCTTTTCGGCTTCGGTGATATCAATCTGGGAATACTCAGCTTTCCGGTGACAGTTTTTGCCACGGTCGGCGTGATCAATGCAATCAATATGAGTGATGGCATGGACGGACTGTCCGGCGGGATGGTGACGATTGCCCTGGCTTTTCTGGGATTAGTTGCCTGGCAATCGGGTAATGAAACCTTACTGATTTTTATTGCGGTATTACTAAGCGCTTTGCTCGCTTTCCTGGCTTTAAATTTCAGGCTTCCTTGGCGTAAGCCGGCGCTGGTTTATCTTGGGGATTCGGGAAGTACTTTTCTAGGTTTTGTATTGGCGTGGTTACTGATTGAATCAACCCAGAACGGTACAGGAGTCGTACCGCCTGTACTGGCATTGTGGTTTATTGCTGTTCCGTTAATGGACACGATCGCTTTATTAATCAAGCGCCCTTTGCAGGGTAAGTCACCATTCCATCCAGGAAGGGATCATTTACATCACAAATTGCAGTTGCTGGGTTTTTCAAACCGGCGAGTAGTTTGTAGTCTTTATATTACAGCCGTAGTCTTGGCTTTGTCAGGCTGGGGGATTTATTCACAGGCAGTGCCCGAAACATTATTATTTTTAGTATTTCTGGGAATGTTTGTGATTTATTGGTTAGTCTCTGTGATTGGAGATAAGGTCCGATGATTTTGTATTTGATTATTTTTTCGACAGCTTCTTAATTCAAACTTTGTAGAATTCTCTATACCAATTAACGAATTTATTCACTCCATACTCTATGGAGCATTCCGGCTTAAAGTTCATATCTTCAGATAAGTCCTTTATGTCTGCGTAGGTTGAAGGAACGTCGCCAGGCTGTATTGGTAGCATCTCTCTTTTTATCTTTTTTTCAGTGGCATTCTCAATAGCATCAATAAATTCCATCAATTGTACTGGGTTATTATTCCCAATATTGTATATTTTATAAGGAGCTGATGAGGTAGAAGGGTCAGGCTTTTCAGAATTCCAATCGGGATTAGGTTTTGCCGGACGATCAATGACTCTAACAACTCCATTAATAATATCGTCAATATATGTGAAATCTCTTAGCATATTTCCATGATTAAAAACCTTAATAGGACTCCCTTCAAAAGCAGCTTTAGTAAAAAGAAACAGTGCCATGTCTGGTCTACCCCATGGCCCATATACTGTAAAGAAGCGCAATCCGGTTGCTCTAATGCCGAAGAGATGGCTATATGTATGAGCCATCAACTCATTAGCCTTCTTACTTGCAGCATAAAGGCTTATAGGGTGATCAACATTATCACTGGTGGCAAATGGTAATTTACTATTGAGCCCGTATACAGAAGAACTTGAAGCAAAACTAAAATTATCGACTTTAAAATTCCTGCAATTTTCCAATATATTTAAAAATCCATTTATATTAGAGTCTAGGTAAGATTGTGGGTTTTCTAACGAATATCGAACGCCTGCCTGCGCAGCCAGATTACATACAGCATCGAATTTGTTTGTTGAAAAAGTATCGCGAATCAATTCAGCATCTTCTAGATTTCCTTGGATAAATTTATAATTTTTAAACTTTGTTGAGCTGGTGACTTTTTTGTAGGTTATTTTGTTTTGACTGATTCCAGATAATTCCAATCTCCCAAATTTTATTTTGGTGTCATAATAGTCATTTATAGCATCTAGCCCAATAACTTCATCGCCACGTTCCAGTAATTTTTGAACCAAATGAAAACCAATAAACCCAGCTGCTCCAGTAACTAAAATTTTCATCAAAGAGCCCCATTCGAACCATTAATACATGACTTAACGTCAAATATGATTTGAGAATTATCAGATGCGAAATCTAAAGACAAGAACTCTTTGTGAGCAACAGCTAGAACAACAGCCTCGTAATTATCTAATGTGACATCATCCAAATTATTGTGAATACTAAGGCCATATTCCTCCTGAACATCTTCGCGGATAGCCATTGGGTCAACTACGTTCACTGCACAACCAAATTCTTCTAATTCTTTTATCACGTCGATGACTCTTGAGTTTCTTATATCGGGGCAGTTCTCCTTAAAAGTAATGCCTAAAATTAATACTCTGGCATCCTTTACTTTTTTATTATTTCTAATTAAAAGTTTAATTACTCTAGAGGCAATATAAGCCCCCATTCCATCATTGATTCTCCTTCCAGCCAGTATAATTTCAGGATTAAAGCCCAGTTCCTGTGCTTTATGAGTCAGATAATAAGGGTCAACACCTATGCAGTGTCCTCCAACTAAGCCAGGCTTGAAAGGCAGGAAGTTCCATTTGGTAGAAGCAGCTTTAAGCACCTCTGAAGTAGGGATGCTCATTTTATGAAAGATCATCGCTAATTCATTAACAAAAGCAATGTTAAGATCACGTTGGCAATTTTCGATTACTTTTGCTGCTTCAGCCACTTTAATATTTGGAGCTTTATAGGTGCCAGCTGTAATAATTGATTTATAAAGATCATCGATCTTTTCAGCTGCTTCTGGTGTAGAACCTGAAGTTACCTTAATGATATCAACAATAGTGTGCTTCTTGTCGCCTGGATTAATTCTCTCTGGAGAATAACCACAATAGAAATCTTTATTAAAGACTAATTTTGATTCTTGCTCCAGAATCGGAACGCAGTCCTCTTCCGTTGCTCCAGGATAAACTGTAGATTCGTAGATGACGAAATCGCCTTTCTTTAAGACTGTCCCTACGGCTTGGGTAGCACTAAAAAGAGGGTTTAAATCAGGATGACGATGTTCATCTATGGGGGTGGGAACCGTTATGATAAAAAAATTACAGTCACTTATATCACTTAACTCAAAAGTATACTTCAATTCAAGTTTGGTGTTGAGCTCCGTTAAGGTATTTCCGTCATATTCAAGGGTTTTATCAAGACCTGCTTGTAATTCTTTTATCCTTTGCTTTGATATATCATACCCAACCACAGTGAATTTCCGAGAAAATTCAATAAATAATGGAAAGCCAACATATCCCAGTCCGATTACCGCAATTTTTATATCATCGTTCTTGTGCATGTATAAAACTACCTGTTGAAGTGTGAAGAGGGTTTCTCTCTTGATGAGAAGTAAACCAATTATTTCTTTCTTTTATAAACAGCCATCAAACAGTACTGCTTCATTTTATCAGAGAGCTTTTTTGATTTGAGAAAAAAAGGAAGAGAAAAAGCTAAAACCATTTCCCATCTTGGGTCCAAGCTCTCAAGATTTTCAATTTGGTAAAAGATTTTATGATCAGGATCATATCTGAAGCCTGCAGCTCCAGGTACAATGATAATGAGAAGTCCATAATTGTTGAGGACCCTGCTACATTCATCTAGTGTTTGAGTTGGATTTTCAATGTGTTCTAGTACATTATCGAGAACACAGACATCAAAGCTGTTGTCATTGAATGGATAATTTCCATCTTCTTTGATCAATTCGGCTTTCAAGCCTTGGTGCTTGCAGAAATCTACAGCAATAGGATTGATATCAATTCCAATTATCTTACTAGGATAAGCTCCTAAAATTCCATTTCCAATACCCGATCCAATCTCAAGAATTCTTGATCCATAGAACCTTGCAAGGTAGTAGATAAGAGGAAGCTTATACAACCGGTGGTAAATTTTTCCAATAAAACTGCGATTGTTCAAATGATTAAAATATTCTTCAAATGGCTTTTTGTTGTCATTCATATTCGTAGATTTTCTGATTAGGAGTTTTGGGTAAGAAAATATCTAAGCATACTTTTTACATGCCATAGAAAATGTTTAAAATTTTTATGACTGGCTCTTTGTGCTTGATGTATTACATGGGTTCCGGGGTATATAAATATTTCTCCTCCGACTTTTTTAAGCCTCCTGCAAATATCCACATCTTCCATATACATGAAGTATTTCTCATCGAAACCCTGAAGTTTTATATATGAGTCTTTCTTAAATATAACAAACATTCCTGCAGCCCAATCCACTGGGTGTGGGTCTTCTTTAATGGGGTAATCAGACCTTCTTTCTGAGGTGAATTTCCTCTTGAGTAATCTACCTATTGTCGGAAATTTCCTTATACTATCCTCGATCTCCCCCTGTGGCGTGATTACTCTTGGAGCCACTGCTGCAATATCATTTGACCTTAAAAAATGCACCATTGAGTACAAGTCAGAATTTTTCAATCGTATATCAGGGTTAACAACAGCAAAGAAGTTAGTTGTAGAGATTGAAAAAGCCTGGTTATGATTTTCACCAAACCCTTTAACAACCTTATTCCGTATTACTTTTAAGTTTAAAGGGGAGGCAACAGTTAAATATGATTCATCTTCAGGGCGATTAATCGTGACTATGATCTCTAAATTGATCCGAGAAACTTTCAAAAGGTCTTTCAGTAGACATTTGACCAATTCCCCTTGTAAATGACTTACTATCGAGATTGTTATATCAGGCATATAAAGCCTTTGATTCAGTATTTCTCATAACACTAATAAATTTAAATAGGCTTTAATTGCATTGCTCTGCCGGAACATTTCTGGGAGCATACTCGAACTATCCCCCCGTAAGCGTCGCAAGTTGATAAAGCTTGAAATCTTTTCAGGCAGCTCATCATCCGTTGAAAACAATGCACCGTTTTCTCCATCGCGAATTAGCTCAGCATTGCCGTCCGATTCTCGTAGAATACAAGGAACTCCTAAATAGAGAGCTTCCATGGCGGCTCTGGAGATGCCTTCTGAATAGGAGGGAAGCACGAATAGATCAGCACCTGAAACAACTTCCATTGGCTTTTCCTTGAACCCAAGCAGGGTAATTTCATTACATAACTGGTATTTCTCAATTAACTGTCTCAAAGTGTTTTCTTCCGGGCCAGAACCAATTATATCCAGCTTAATATTCAGGCCTTTTGATATAAGGATATCCACAGAACTTATCAATAATGCTACGTTTTTTCTTTTGGTTAAGGAGCCTACAAATACTAGTCGTCTAACTGATTCAGTTGATGGGGGGGTTCGAAAAAAATCAATCTCTGACTCCTGAATAAAATTTCCGATTATGATGGGTTTTATACCCGAATAAACCTGTATTTGATCAGCCATTGCCTTTGTCATGGCAATGACACGTTTAAAGAAGCGAAGACAAAACAAATGAAAAGAGCCCAAAATTACTCCTTTCAAGCCATATTCCATTCTGTAATTCTCGATCAGGTTCCCTCTTACACTGCTGCAATTGATAACCCCATGGACGTTGCTTAACATATTCAACATATCAGCTGAAAAGCACATGGATATGGAAACTACTGATGAGCACTTAGCTGTTTCACTTAAAATATCCTTATATGTCCTGACCTTTTGCAGAAAGCTAGAAGAATGATCACTTAGGCAAATTTTATCTACGGTATCAACAAGAAATGAGTTGGCACCTACTCCTTTCTTAGTGCTTACAATCGTCACTTTAGAGAACTCGGACAAACCATTAGCTAATGCAAAAGCTCCTTTTATTGGCCCGTCCGGAGTTTCCGCAGGTATTACTATAAATATGTTTTTGGTCATAAGGTCGCTGACGCCTGGAGTATTTCTTCAGCACGTTTTCGCCAAGTATATTTGTTCAAATAGTCCAGATGCGCCTGTTTACCGATTCTAGCTGCCAATTCTTTGTTCTCTAAAAGCTTTCTGATTGCAGAAGACCATGATGTAATGTCGTCTGCTTTCACTAATAATGAATTATATTCATTACTTAATACCTCTCTTAGTACGGGGAGATCAGAAGATATGACAGGGCGCCCTGTTGCCATGTATTCAAACATTTTCATTGGAGACATCCATCTGGCAGTATCATGCTTATGATTATGGCTGATTGATACATTCTCCTGATAAGGCATCAACAAAAAATCAGAAGAGAGCATGATTTTTTTTGCAACAGGGTGCGGTACGTATCCACGATATCTAAGATTGCTTTTATTATTCTCATTCCTATACCTTTGAACTTCTTGATCATTTCCACCATAAACAAGAAATAAGCAGCCCGGATGCCTGGAGGCCAGTGCTTCAATGATTTCTATTCCCCTTCCCCTGTATAGATGGCCGAAATATCCACATATTGCTTGCCAACTGGAAATATCTTCTTTCAAGTCGTTTGTTATGACTGAATACCTTTCACTATCTGGAAGTGGTTTAATATTTTCTGGAGCTGCATCATGTAAAACAAGTGGATTTATTAAACTTTTTTTATGATGCTCTCCAAGAAGTTCTGCCAATTTCTCAGAAATTACTATTGTACGTATCCAGGGGCGTGAAATTATTGCTTGCTGTATTCTCTTTCTGAATCCGAATTCCAGCTGATGAGTCTCAAACAACAAGGGTCTCTTATTAAGAACCCCTAATATATAAGATGCATATAAGTTACGAGAAAGTATTATCGGCTTTTCTTCCCCTCTAATTTTTTTATATGAAAGCCATGCTATACGGAGTGTGTCTGCTTTAGTGATCCCGCTAAAATAAGTTACAAGCGAAATGTTTTTTGTTGAGATGCCATAATTTTTTTCTATATTCTGAGGTAATAGCGACTCATCTTTTATACTACGTTTAGCGTAAAGTGAAACATCAACGCCAGCATTAACCAGCCCCTGGCACTGGTGCACAACATGGATAGAGTTTGCGGAACGAGATGGCAGCACAGATGGTGCAATATAGTGAAGACGCATCGTACTATCAGTCTCTTTTTCTCAGGTCTAGTGAATGATGATAGCCAATACCTGGGAAATTGATAAACCCCCATTCATTACTATTTTCAGGCTTTAAAGCGACATCAATTCTTGCCAGAGTCAACATGCGAAACCATGAGTCCCACAAATTTGATTCCGACCACTCTCTGGAGTATTCGCTCCAATGCGTATGAATCCTATTGTATTTAGGACGCAAGAGAGTAAGTGTTTGCCTAAACCTTTCTACTTTCGCTTTGCCACTAGCATTCAAGGCATGGTTTAAGGATTTGGTAAAGTTTTGTAAAGATCTAGGCCGTATATAATGGGATTCACAAAATCCTCCGTCTGGGTTTTGCTCTGATAATATTTTTTTCGCTGTTTTTATAATTAACTGATAATGTTTTTTAATACTCTCAGGATTGGTTGTAATCAAAAATATTGCATCATAATCGTAACAGCCACCTCCGCCTGGATAAGGAGCAAAATGACCATCGCTATCAGCAAGTGAAGCTGTATTGTCAGAGGCCACTGCCCATGGAACTTCTTTAGCGTTCAAATATTCAAATATTTCATATTGATGGTATCCATTTTGGAATTGAAGATGAGTCATTGTTTTAAAATCTCCCCAGAAACCATGCTTATTGATTGTTTTAATATGAAGGCTTAACCACTCATTAAGTTTTAATTCATTATCAAAACCAAGGTTATTCGTATAAATAAGTAGAATCGCTATGAACATCGCCTGATTACCGCTTCTTGGGACTCCTCTAGCAAACCCAGAGTTATTAAGGTATTCGGATACATCTAAATCTATTAAGGGTACAATTTCATCTGCTAATGGATACTCGTCCAAGGCTTCCAGAATCTTCAAGGCACTTAAAGAGAAAGTAAGCAATTGCATATACGGTTTATTATGCCTTAGTTCATTAACACTCAAGTTTAAATTCAACTTCATTTTTACTAAATCATCGTGAATTCTCTTTGCTAATATTCCTTGATCATCAATTTTTTCATTTAAAAGATAATAGCCGTATACAGCAAAGCATCTTGCATAGGGAGAAGCTTCAGAATTAGGTGTAAGAAAAAAATCACTACTTGACCCCTTCATAGAAATTATAAATTCGAGGTATTTTTCTCGGGCTTTTGATATGGAGCGGGAATCCAGTGAAATCGTCATCTTCAAAAAGTAATACTATTCAAGATTCCAAAGCTTCCTGGCCTAAGGGTCAGGACAAGTAAGAAAAAAGAAATAAACATGTAAGAGGATACCGGGCTAATGTTAAATTTACCGTAACTTAAATTAACTCGTGAAATTAATAAGATCACGAGTACTGGATATAAAGAAGCAACCACATTCGAAAGTCTAAAGGCAAAAACAGCAAAATTTGAAAATGCTATAAATGTTGCAATACTGAAAATCTCCAGATAAATTAAATAACGAATAATTACATCACTTTTCCAGCTTTGATAAGTAAGAGCTGCGAGCATTAATATCAGGCCATGTAAAGCTAGAATACCATAGCTTTCAACTGGGGCTCCGTAACCTGAATCATTCCAGGCCATATAGATCTCAATTCTTTCATCAAAAACACTCAATATTGGCAATAAGACCTGACCAATTGCTATAAGCAATACAATTGAAACTGAAATTAAAAAGAATCTTAGCCATTTGCTCTTTTTTTGCGATACCTGTTTTACAAACTCAAATGCAAAAATAAACACAATGGATGTTATATGTACTGATGCAGAGAATGTGAAAAGCAATATTTTCAACCATGGCTTACTTGTTACCACCCCAAGCAAAGCTAAGGACACTGCTAAACCTGATCTCATTTGTGCAAAGTCACGGACAACGACAATATGAAAGAACCAAAGGATAAGAAGTAAGCCAAAACTAACATGGTAAAAAGAAGCAATTTTTCTAAGTGCGTATATATTAATAAATGAAATGAATAACATCATGGCTGCGAATGGTAAACCCAAAGCATTAAAAAGAATTATTATTAGTTGAAAACCAACATCAGGAATAAAAGTAACATCTTCATTGAAGGCGTATAAGTAGTTTTCAACATCTATTCCTCCTGTCCGCATCATTCCAACCAAGTAGACAAGAACTACCATTACAATAATAAGCGTTCTTTCATTTATGAATTGCTCAAATCCTCTCTTCAAAAAAAACATAGGCAAGGAAATAAACGCAAAAAGTGCCATTGAATAATATAAATAATGAAACATATTATTGCTTTACTTGTTTTGGTCTCCGGTAGCTGGAAAACCTTTAATTGAAATCACAAAAATCCATATTAAAACAAGCCAGGTAATGGACGGTAATACCCAAACGTAAACCCTATCAATAAATAAAAGAGTAATTTTATCTGTGAAATAGTATCGGTGGATACCCTCTCCCAAAAGTAATGCAATTATCGAGATCAAGGCCGGCCTCAAATAGCATTTTTTGAGTAATAATAAAGAGCTACTGTTAAAGTATGCTGAGATTAAAACAGGATATAAAATTATTCCTCGAATAACTAATGTTATGGTTATACCGAGTGCCATGCCGAGCACACTTAAATTTGTATACAAAGCCAGAAAAAGCCCTAAAGTTATACCAAATATACTTGTAGAAAATTCTACTTTAGCTGATTTCCAGTGATTACCTGTTGAGCTTAAGATTGAGCGAGCCAGCGGCCCCATAACAGACAGCGCAAATCCAAATAGGATTACCACTAATATTTCGGCCATTCTTGTTGTATCAATTCTCGAAATTTGTTCACCTTCCAGCCAGAGAGTTAAGAGTAAATCCCCGAATGCATAGAAGAAAAGAAAAAGAGCCATTGATGCAGCAGCTAAATAGCCGGTTGTAGAAATATAGCTATTAAACAATTTTCCTTTTTCTGCAAGGCTTGTTGCACCAGCCGCTACAGGTGCTATCAAGGTCGCGAAAGTGTTAAAGAAAGGGATAATGGCGAGATAGATAAGCAATGGCAAAGACAGTATAGCTGCGGCCTCCGTATCAATGAAAACACCAATAAGGCTAGAACTGAATTGCGTATGTATCACTGAAGCGACAGTAATAATAAATGTAGCTGTGCTCATAGAAATAACAGTCAACATAACCTTTTTTGAAATATTCTCTAGTCTTAAAATATTCCTCCCCCCAAAGTCATAAAGCCCTTTAAAGAAGATTATAAATAAGCCTGCAATAGTGCTACCGAAGACAATAAATCCCAAATGATGCAATGATGGATCCACTGTAGAAAATATATAAACTATTAAGCTAAGTCTTATAAGCATTGCTATTGTTTCTACCAATTGAATAACATCGAACCTGTGCCTGCTACTTAACATCCCATGTCCACAACGAAGCGGCAGACTCAGGCCGACAAAAACTACAGCTGTCTGGAAGAGAATTCTTACATCATCTTCATTATTAGGTGATAATTCGATTATTTTGACGAGAGCATTGCTAATTATTGAAGAAAATATGACTAATAATATTCCTAACAATGCTAACGCCCAAAACACTGTAGCAAGAATTCTTGCAGTTTCTTTTTTATTCTTTACAACATGGTTTTGAGCCAGAAGTCTTATTAAAGAATTTGATAAGCCTACATCAAGCAATAATAATTGATTGATTAATTGAGTTGTTATTACCCATATTCCAGTTGTTGCGAGTCCAAAGTGATTTGCGATTATTGGAGTAGTAATTAATGGCACTAGAATCGCCAAAGTACGATTAATCCATATCGAAAATACATTGTATGTAGTTTGTCTTCTGCTTGGGAAGTGGGAAGTCATTCTGCTATGACTCTGCACCAATCATTCTGGCCAGGTTATGGCCATCATTTTCAAAAAAATAATCAAATATCTTTTGGGCATGCTCCTGGCTACAAAGGCCACTTTTTACTTTTGGAAGCTTCGGAATATCTTTTTCATATACCATAGAACTTTTCCCAGGTTTTACTCTCACTGGAAGCTTGTTAATCCCCATATGGGACAAAACAGCCATCCTATGGTTACCCTGGGTTACAATAAACCTTTTACTTCCATCATTTGCTAATAACCATATTCCACTTATATAAGAGTTTGGATATAAATTCGGTCTATACCCATACTGTTTTATTCTCTGGTATAAGTTAATAATGCGAATAAATTCATCTTTTATAAATTGGTCTGAAGATGGACCACAGAATCTGGACTTCTCAGGGCATTTAGTTACCGGCATGCCATTTTTTTCAAATAATGCCCAGGGATATGTGAATACTGGGAATGTATCAACATCATTGACACCGGCAAGAACTGAGATGCTGGTCGGTATAAATTTTTTTAAGTAAAGCCATAGAGTAGACTCTTCGGGGTATAGAATCCCTATTGAGTCATATTCCTGTAGTGTAATTTTTATATGGTGCCACCCCCTCTCACCAAATGAAGCACCGAAAATAGTAGAAACTTCTTCACATCTGGCATCCTTCTGAAGCCAATGCCTGGTTGAATATCTAGCTATATTCCCTAGATAATACCGGGTTTTTTTAAGCATTAACCTTTCCGGAAATTACCCCGAGCACAGTTTTCAGATATCTTTTTGTATGACTCAGAAATGTTCGAAATCGACCTCTATGAACGATTTGATCGGGCATGTTAAAAATCTTATTACTTACTTTTCCAGCGACCAATATGGCTCTTTTTTGGTTTGGATCATCAATCCTATAAAAGTGTAAGAAGCCAATTCTTCTGAGAATTCGTTCTAAAGCGGTATAACTGAGTAACCAATACTCTGTTCCGAAAAAATCACCCTCATTGACAGGTTTTGGTGAAAAATAAGCAAAGGCATCGTCATGAGGACCAAATTTCAAGGCCTTCCATTCGAAGATAATCATATCTGACTTTTCACCCAGTTCAGCTAAAGCTTTAAAAGGGTCAGGTACTCTGTGTAAGAAGCCAAGGCAAAGGCATAAGTCATACCGATCAAGATCTTTGAATTGCTGTGAATAAATATCTATATTTTGAAATTCTGCATTTTGTTCTTTTTTAAAATTTTCTTTTATGAAGTTGGCCTTTAACAATCTGTCTTCATCAATATCAATACCTAAAACTGTAGCACCATTTTCGGCCATATAAAATGAGAAAAAACCTTCATTGCAACCTACATCTAAAACATTTTTTCCGGAAAGACCAATTTGGTCAAATATTGGTTGTAGACGTTTTAACTTGACATGATTCTTACCATGAGACGATTGCTTGCCAGGGCGGGTTTCAACCCCATCATTCAAAATAAAATTATGATTCCATGCTTGTTTTTCACCCAATTTATTAATTTCATTAATTAACGATTCTTTTATCATATAGATCCAGATCTTCTTTCAAATAAATAGGTTAATTGATCATATTGTTGTGATTCGCTGAGTGCTTGTTCAGAGCTCCTCTCTTTTTTTGCAAGTAACTGGCTATATAAATTGACAGGTTCTCCAAGCTTCATGCAAGTAGCAACAAATGCTTTTACTGCAAATTCATCATATGAGAAGTTTTTAATTAAATTCTGCAAATTTGTTTGTAGATCGGAGATATTTCCAACATGTTTAACCATAGACTTTGGTAAGATTGAGTAGGCAACATCGCCAAGCACAATTACGGGCTTACGAAGCATTATCGACTCGAAGCCTACAAAACCGCTCACTGTTATAATTGCAGAAGCTTTTCTGATCCAAAAGAATGGACGGTCATTCAAGGGGGCAAATTTTACATTGGGAATATTTAATAGTTTTTTATACCAATTGGCACTACGATAGCCGTAACTTCTTGGGTGCTCCTTCACCACTAATGTCCAACCCAGAGGAATTGACTGGGCAATTCTTCTTATAGTTTCAATTTGATTTTGATGATCTCTTCCATAAATTGACAATGCTATCTCAGGCTCTGAATGTAACGGATAAAAAACTATTCTATGAACAGCAGCCTCTTCAAGAGTAATCAACTTTTTTGTCATCAAGGAGTTACTTTTTGACTTATATAACGGCTTTAAGAGTGAGTTATATAGCCAGGTTTTTATTGGAGGTGGCACATGATTATCACATCTTACAATCGGGTGGACAGGAGCAATAGCAAGTTTTAGTGCCACCGCTAAACTTTTAATCGTGTTGACCAACGATCGAAGTATAGAAAGCTCTTTTGCGTTAATTGTACCTTCATACTGAATTGGTGCTTCTGTTGCTTTTTTAATATATTCATCTACTTTTTCAATATCCGTAAAGTTGGAAATATTCTGATAGATGGATAAATAGCTTTTCTCAAAATCATCGAAAGTAGCAGATAAACTATCTGAGAAGGTTACAAAGTTACTTATCTTCGTTGAACGAAGTTGCATATATTTAATATTATTAGCTTTAGCAATTAATGCTAATAAATAATCACCAAAGCTGGCAGGGACAAATGTAGCAACAACGTCTGGTTTAAAATTAGTTATTAACAGGTCTAATGAATGTAAAGTACTGATAATAATACTTTCAAGTTCAGTTTGATCAAACTTACAATCATAATCCTGATGATATTTGGAAATCTCTCCATACATAAGCCGTCTATCTGCAACTATCGCATTCCAGAGCGGCATCATGCCGTATTTCTTTAATAATTCTGTAGTTCTTTTTTCACCCGGTAATACTTTTCCCTTTTTACAAGTATGTTCCCATTCAAAGATCCTTTTAATATTATGTGAATCAAAAAAATTAACATCTTTTATGTAGTTAAAGTAATAACTTGAATCAGAAATCCAATAAGCGCTGTCACTAACTTTATTTCTTGCACGCAGCCTGGCATCCAATTCATGAAATATTTTTAATGCGCTCCCATGCGCACCAAAGAGCACTTTCATTAGCTACCATGCCCCAAAACCAATCTCTCTATCTTTGAAAATCTGTTATGGCTGGCAATCCATTTCAATGGAAGTTCTTGATTTGTTTTGAAAGGTAATGTGAAAGCATAAGGGGATATATATTGAAAAACTATCATCAGTCTCCCCTTCGAACCATTCTTAACTCTGCTCCCAAAATGGAAGCAACTGCTGGTGTCTACCATAGAGACAGTGCCTTTTTCTCCTGTGAGAACATTAATGTTATTATTAGAAACCAATTGGTCTATTAGATGGTCTGAGACCATCTGACGCTGATCAGACCACTCATAATTAATTTTTTTTCTGATTGATTTTGAAACATCAGCTGTCAAGCATGTTAGTGGGCCATCTTTATCAGTGACATCTGTACAATTTATGAACACTTTAACTTGTTTATTATCAATCTGATCACAATGAAATAACTGACTGCTATCGTATTTCTTGAGAACTGGTGGACTGTACCAAACTCCGATATAACTCAAAAGTGGGATAAATCCAAGGTAGCTGCTAACCATATTTAAAATAGTATCGTTTAAAGCAAAGTCTATAAAGGGTGAGTTATCTTCTATTGTATCGAGGGGTAAAAGGTTCGTAATAAGATGATTTTTTTGAGATTGCTGAAACCCTGCATTTTCAGCTTTATCTTTTAAGTCAATTGCAGCAGAGATTATAGGCTCTGTCTGGAAGTATGCCTGATATTCTGCTCGGGGCAATGTCAGGACGCCTCTTTCTTGATTTATATATGGAATTTTTTGTTGATTAGGATAAAGTTTTGATTTGCGGTCCATGTATTGTTTAAATTTAAATATTTTTCTTATAAATATTCCTAGATTCCGCATTGACTCGTTTTTATTTTTTACATACAGCCCAAACTTATTGTACAAGTTAGCAATCATTGAAATTTCTCACTTGACCAATATTGGCGGAAGATTTTTATTTATATGTATAAACTTTATTGGTAAAGAGCTTGTTACACTCCTGTTTTTATTGCCTTCAGGAACGTAAACTGCATACTTTACCCTCCTATCGAAGGGTCCGTAATGCATTTCAAATCCTTCCAGTTTTCCTGGAGTAATACTTTTTAAGCTCAATTCTTCTTGGAAATATTTTTCCAAGAAGTTTTCACGCTTGCAATGCGACTCTATCTGAGCTTTAGGAACTCTATCATTTTTTCTAAATAGGTATTCAGATTCAACCTTATTACTATAAATAATTTCTAGATTGTTTCTAATGGCAAATTTTTCAAATGTAAACTCACTGAAAAATGATCTCATTACTCCAAGATGTGAATTATGGAAGAAATTATGTTGTGTATAATTCCCATCCTTGATATATAACACTGCATCCGGGCTGAGTAGTTTTATCGCTTTTTCAAGAACATCAAATGGATTGCTCAGGAAAGCTAGAACACAATATAAATATATACAATCAAACTTAATATCAGCTTTTTCAAGGTACTCCTCGATATCCCCACAGAAAATATCAACACCAAGAAACTCGGAAGCAATTCTCCCTCTTCTTTCTGACGGTTCGCAACCCCAAACTTCACATCCTAGATCTTGAAATCCTTTTAACCTGTCACCTAATCCACAACCTATATCAAGTACTTTAGGGGACTGAACTTTTAAATACTTATTAATCAGTTCTGCAGGTTCATTCTTTTTTTCTACATTACTTTCCCGGCTTTCGTCCCTCTCTAACCATTTATTTCTAAAATGCTCCGAATACCATTCATCAGGAAAGTTATCTATGTGCCTTATATATTGACACTCTGGGCAGATACCGGTTTTAAGGCCTTCACTACCATCGTTGCCGAATACCTCTGTAATTTTATGCATTGTTATATTGCAGCCAGGGCAAACCGAGTAATCAACGAGTTTAGAATTACCTGAACTTATTAACTGGCAATGATCTTTAGTGTTAAATTCCCAATTCTCAATGTATACACATATATTTGCCCCGGTAGAATTAAAGATAAAACTAACATCAGGGGGGCTGACTTTTTTTATAGAAAATACAGGATATTTCCTAGTCGGCTTGCGTAAAATTCGTTTTAAAATGTTCTTTATGCTTAACATGCTTAACTTAACTCTCAGATATCAATTCTTGAGAAATATAAATAATTTTCATCATCAGCCTTATTCGTTATTAGATCTGAAATAACTAACTTCGATACTCTCGAACCAAATACTTCTTTAATGTGGCTAACAGTAGCTTCCCTGATATCAATCAAGATGGTACCTTTACTTTTGGTTTTTTTGATTAACTGTATAGTATCTTCACAAATACCGTCCTTTCTTCTGACTCCATTTAACCTCATTGAAGGCCCATCCACCAAGATCAGATCATAATCGTTCTGATCAATTGCGATTTCATAGGAAAAAAACAATTTTTCTCCCTCAACCCTATGTTTACGTTTTGAAAAGATATAATTTACCCCCTTATAGCCTGTAATCTTTTCGATTAGGGTTTTAGTATGTTTTAGCCATTTTTCATTCTCATCAACCGAAGTAAGGCTGCAGTCATTTGTATTACAATAGTCAGCTAAAACTACTGAAGTGGTTCCAGTCCCAAGCTCTAATATTTTTTTTGGCTTCACTTCCCATAAAATATTTCGCAAACAATATAACTTATAAGCTTGATAATTATGCTTTAACCCCCCTCCACTGTGGAATTCTTCAATTACCTTATCGATAAAAGCATAAGCTTTCGGGTTACTTTTCCTGCTTTTAGCATGCAGTTTTTCATGTTTTTTCCTTTTAAGGTATAACTTAAATCTACCTATCATTGCTTTACTCGAATATATTATTTTCTGACACTACAGGTCTGGCGAATTTATTTTCTGCCCCACAAAAGAAAGGCCTGACCCTCACCCTCTTCACACAGCCATGGGTTACTGCCTTCTGCTGCCCTCTTTCCTAAAATATCCTTGAAATGATGGACTAAAGTACGTTCTGCAACTTCTGGCAATAAGGAAAATGGAAAATCAATTGAATGGCTTACCATAGGCAAAGGGTAAGCACCTGCAGCTTTAATTTTCTTCAGGCCTGCATCTTTCATCGATTTAATATAGGGTGGCGATAAAGCATCAGATCTATAGACTTCTGTTTTTCCGGAAATTGCCTGAGCAGATTCTTCAGGCATAATAGCCTTCAATAGTTGATTTACCCACTCATAATCTTTTTGTATACAATCTGGCAAATGAGGGACAACATAACCTATAAACATTCCACCTTCATCCAGCACCCTTGTTTGTTCGGATATTACCAGGTTAAAATCTTCGAAGTGTTCCAGAAGGCCAATCGAAAAAACCAAGTCAAAACTGCCATCAGGGTATGGCAAGTCTAAACAATCCCCTATATCGAAGTTAGCTTTCAAGTCTGCTTTCTCAAAGGCCTGTTTAGCTCTTTTTATTGCAGTTTCAGAAATATCAAGTAATGTGCAATTCCAGCCATCATCGGCAAAGTACGCACTCAATGATCCTCTGCCACACCCAACTTCAAGGCATCTTTTTTCTCCTACCTGGTTGGCAAGGAGCTCATTAAAGGTAAGCCAATGTTGTCTGAATGCAAGCTGAATCTGGTTTTCTGGCTCTCCTCTTGTCCAGTGCAAATATGATGTTTCTGGTCTGTCTTTCCAGTTTTTATCGAATGCTGCACCATCGCCTTTGTGCTCAGTCATTTTTGTGTTTCTCCAAAATTTCTTGTGCTCGAAAAAAATCGGCTTCGTTATCAATAGTAATAGCTCTCTCTTCATCAACTATCAGAGATTGAATATTCTCACCATACATGCTTTTACTGGTTCTTAATACCTCTGTACTAATAAGGTAAAGCAGCCCCGTCCTGATGAAAACTTCAGGGAAATCCTGCCTTCGCGCCATATGTTTGCCGTCAGAAAATAACCATGCAACCTTATTATTCCCTACTAGCTTAAACATCAATGAAGGATGGTGCATGCCTACTTTAAAACCAGCAATTACCGTATCAGCGCCACTTTCGTGAATTAGTTTTATTGCCTCCCTTACGTCATTTTTTGTTACATTAGGCGAAGTTGCTTGAACCAGGAGAATGTGTGTAAACGGATATTCAATATCGTCCAGTTCATCTAGAGCATGTATCAGCACATCTTGTATTAGTGCTTCATCGCTTGCTAGATAAGCTGGCCGCATAAAGGGCACTTCAAGTCCACATCTTATAGCAATTTCTGCAATCCTATCGTCATCTGTTGTGCAGATACTTTGAGTTATTTCAGGGATACCTTGAATAGCGTCCGCAGCCCATGCAAGCAATGGGCGTCCGGATATTTCGCGTAAATTTTTCCCTGGCAAACCTTTTGAGCCACCTCTCGCGGGTAGTACGCCTAAAATATTTAACTCAGCCATCCCATTCACTTAATTGCGATACAACAAATTTTGCCAAAACCTCTTCAGTAATATGCATAGCATCAACTGTGCATCCTCCGATATGAGGTGTAACTATAACGTTGAGCCCTTCTTTAGCAGCCAAAACTATATCAGACTCAGATAATGATTTTGCGGAATGCTCATCTTCCAGAACATCAACAGCTATCCCGGTCAGTTTCCCTTTTTTCAAAGCTGACACTGCTTCACTTTCATCGATTAATGCTCCACGGGCTGTATTAATCAGTAGTGCGCTATGTTTCATCAATGAAAGCTCAGTCTTGCCTATAATACATTCACTATTACTATTCCAGCTGGCATGCATAGAAACGATATCTGATTTTTTTAATAATGTATTAAGGTCTACACTTTTGACATTAGCTTCAATAAAAACTTCTTGGTCGATAAATGGGTCAAATGCCATTACGTGCATTCCGAATGCATTAGCATAACTGGCAACATGTCGCCCAATCCTTCCAAAGCCTATCAAACCTAAAGTAAGCGTTGACAATTGCCTAGACTGATATTGGTATCTATTCCAGTCTGATTTAGCGCAGACATTGTTATGGGCAGGTGTGATCATTCGTAGCAGATTAATGATCAAGCCAAATGTTAGCTCTGAAGTTGATGTAATACGAGTAATATTCTCTTTGCAATCCCGTAACGAGAATACTTTTATATTTCTTTTTACGCAGTAGCTTGTGTCTATATGAGTCAAACCTGTAGTTGGAGTGGCAATTGCTATCAACGATGGAAATTGAACAAGAAAGTCCTTGTCTATGATATGTGCGAGCCTAACTACCAAAAGAGAAATTTCACTTTTTAATGAATTTTCAATTTCACCCTGAAATACAGGCCCCATCTTCTCATATTCAAAAATTGCCCGAGAGCTGTAACCGTCAGGCTCAATAATAAGTGTTTGAGTCAAGGCTGTATTACCTTAAAGAGGGTATTGCTTGTATGTTATTCGAGTGCATAATGTAGAATTTTTTGGGAATACGGCTTGAATTCTTTAAGTTTCTCAACTATGTATTTACTTGCATTCCCATCGCCATAAAGCGAGCTCACCGGATAACGTCCATATTGAATTTGATTATTTATTGCAGAAATAATTTCATCTTTGAAAGGAGCAACTGATACCAGGTTTTCTCCATGCTCTCTGCCTATCTGGCGCTTTCCAATTAAAATCACTGGGGTACCTGAAAACGTACTATCACGAATAAAGCTAGAAGAATTTCCAATCGCACATGCAGTTTTTTTAAGACACTTTTGAAATGTAATTGGGTCTAGATTTTTTATTAAATGAAGCCAAGAAGAGTCATGATGCTCTCTGAAGACTCGAATTGCTTTTGCAATCCCTTCTGATCCAGCATCAATATTCGGCCATATCCAGACAGTAGGATGTGCAAGTTCATTTAATGCAGATAATAGCTCTTCTGTCTGCTCGCGCTCACTACCATAATCAGTTGTTACCGGATGAAAAATTACGAGAAAGAAAGGTTTATTTGGGCTAATGTCAGCACCGACACCAGCTTTATTGAATAAATCATCTGGCAAATCGGTGTCTAACTGAAGAATGTAATCTCCAGATGGGCAGCCAACATTGAACACGAAATCCTTCTTTTCCCCCATTCTTTTAATAAAGTTAGCTGACCTCTCAGTTGCAGCAAAATGTATATGTGCAAATTTGGTTATAGCGTGCCTGGCACTTTCGTCAATTGAACCTGAAACTTCGCCACCTTGAATGTGGGCAATTGGGATGTTCATGTAAGCTGCAGCTATAGCAGCAGCCAGTGCCTCATATCTGTCACCAATCAAAAGGACGATATCTGGTTGCAACCGCTGAAACTCCGTTGAAAACTCAATTATTCCTAAACCAATACTTTTCGCCATTGTTACAGGAATAGAGCCTTCAACTTCTAGATATACTTTCCCATCAACATTGAACCCATCCTTTTCAACAACTTTCTCAGCTTGTCCAAATCTCTCTAACAACATTGTTCCTGCGCAAACTGTGACCAGCTTTAAAGAATCATCTTCCTGAATAGCTCTCATTACCGTGTGCATTCGCCCATAATTTGCTCTATCAACCAATACAACACATACCCTCTTTAATTCGATATTACTCAAAATCTAATTCCTTCAACTGTTGATTTTTAGAGTAACTTTTAGTCAGCTTCTTACCTAGAAACTCTTGGGCCCGATCTATTGAAATGCCAGTCCCCGGTTTTTTAAAGGCTATATCTTTTTTTGTAAGGACATGGCCTTTATTTAAATCGTGAGTAGCTACTAAGCTCTTCCCAAATGTTCTTTTTAACTCCGTTAGTTCTTCTGCCGACTCGTCTTTAGAGACAATACTGGCACATGCTTTTTCAATAAACCGGACACCTTCAACTAGCTTGCTTAACTCTTCAATTGTTACAGATGAAGTTACATCCGGCCCAAAACAATCTCTTGAAAAAACAGCATGAACTTCTAAAATATTGGCACTTCGAGCAGCGGCTGCGAAACTCCCAAAAATGGTGCCTGAATGATCCGATAAACCTACGGGGCAAGAATACCTTTCTTTTATTTCTTGCATAATATTGATTCCAAGCTTCTCCGGAGGACAAGGATAAGAAGTAGTACATTGGAAAATTGCAAACTGGTTATTAAACTTCTTTATGATATTTACAGCGGCATCTAATTCTTTCCAGGTTGACATACCACTGGAAAGCAATATAGGTTTATTCGTTTTATTCACATACTCCAACAACTGAGTATCTGCAATCTCACCTGAACCAATTTTCCAGGCCTTGATATTCACTGAATTTAATAAATCAACTGCCTCTAAAGAGAAAGGGGTAGAAAGAAAGATCAGTCCTTTTTCAGCAGCGTGCACTGAAAGTTCAGCCCATTGTTCAGGCGTAAATTCCATCCTTTTCCAATATTCGTAACGAGTTTTATCCTGTGGAAAAATGTTTACTCGAAACTTTTCATCTTGGGTAGATTCAGCGTCGGCTATATGGGTTTGAAACTTTATAGCGTTGACTCCAGTCTTTGCAACTGCATCAATATACGCATGAGCAGTTCCAAGGCTGCCATCATGAGCTTGAGCAATTTCTGCAATAATAAAGCATGGGCAGCCCGGCCCAATTAAATTATCTGAAATCTCAATATTGTTTAATGGAGCATCCATTTCAAGAAACTAGTAAGTGGAAGTGGTTATTATCTGAAATTTAAAAAAAGGAGATTCTCAGAGTCTAACTTCAAAAATTGCCTTGTGCATTTTTTACTGCTTTTGTTACAACTATAAGCACGATAGCAAGTATAAAACCTAATATGGTAATTACTAGGCAAATAATAGCTCGTCGAGGAGCCTCTTTTTGCTCCGGCACTATTGGTGGATCAATAACTTCAAATACGTAGCCTTCCCTTGCATCTGCTAGCATTATAGTCTGGGTCTGTTGTTCTATAAGGTTATAAAAGATATTTCTCATTTCAACTAGTTGAGTCCTTTGAGCTTGATCTTCTAAATAATCAATTGCTCTTCTTGCCTCAGCAGTATCCTGAGCTCTCATATGTCCATTTAAATCAAAAATAAGCCACTCAAGCCAGTTCTTAATTTTGACTGGGTCATACCAATCCAATGTTACAGTAACAAGTCCCGTCGCTGTATCTTCATCTATATTCAGAATGGATGAAAAAGCTTGATAAACATCCCATTCGCTTGGAGTACTATTTAGTTGACCCTCTTCATTATTAATCCAGCGCTGTGCTGTCACATCATAAACTTCTGGGTCAATAACAACGGTCCCACTTTGCTCGCCTGGTTTTACTGCCATAAACTCTACTAGAATATTATGATCTTCAAAAAATTGTTTAATAAATGCCCGAGATTGTAAGGTTGCTAGAGCACGTACTTTCCTTGTTGTCCCCACCCCTCCATTTATATTTAGTCCAGCTATATTTGCCAACCCTCCCAATTGCCCAAGCAAATTACCAGCATTGCTGTTTGAATTCTCTTCAACTGGAGAGAGCAATACTTCAGTGCGATAAATATCCGGTAGAGAGAGAGCATATATAACGGATCCAATAGCCGAAACAATCGTAAATGACAAAATCAAAAATTTGTGTCGCCATAAAAGCCGCAATAATTCCAGCAAATCAATTTCATTATGATTGGTTTGTGGGTATTCCTGTTCAGGCTGATTGCGCGTTTGGGGCTGATATTCTGAATGCTGTTTGCTCACACTAATCCCTCAACCTATCAACAGCCAGCAGTGTGGTGGTCAGATTAAACAACACAGTCGATACATTCATCCATGTCACCAGCGAGCTGCCGATATCCGCGTTATAGGGCACAACTATATTATCCCCGGCTTCTAGTTGTAGACCCTGGTTGCTAAAGCTGAACCAGGAAGTGGTTTGGGCATAAAGGATGACTTCACCACTGGATTTGATGACGAAGACATTCTCTGGAGATGCATTATCAGTGTAGCCGCCACTTCTGTTTATATATTCACGCACGCCCAATTCAGGGTTGTACATATGCGAAGTAGCTACTTGCACCTCCCCCATCACGGAAATAGATTGACGGCTGCGTGGAATTAGTAATTGATCGCCGTCACGTAAAATAACGTTCGATTGCCGGTTCTGTGAACTAATCAGGTTGGGCAGGTCGATTACCAGCCTACCCTGTGGTTCTGCTTCACGGATCTGTTCAAGCAGCTGATTCATGACTTCAAGATTGACTGTATTCTGCTGCAATTGTCCGCTGCTTTGTGACAGGCTTTGATTAAGTAAGGCGAAGGTCAGGCGATCATTGAAGGCATCCAGTAATTCCTGTTCGTTTTCACGCAGCTCTTCACGCAAGAAAATGGCCGCTTTCGGGTCGGCAAATTCAGTCAGCCCACCAGCTCGTTGAATCAGGCTTAGGAGACTATCATTCGGTCCAATCACATAGGTGCCAGGAGACAAGACCTCCCCTTCGATTGTAACTGTTGCTGTCTGCCCCCAATTCGGCAATTGTCGAATACTGAGCTGATCCAGGGGTTCAACACTGGCATTCAGATTAAGGGCATCTGTCAGGTTAAGCGGCATGGTTTCTGCGACCATGCCACGCTCACGGGTAAAGACTTGGCGCGTAAGTTCGCTTTCGTTCAGATCGGCATGTTCGGCGGCACCGCCAGCGGCAGCCAGTAGATCCTCCAGTGACATATTATCAATCAGAGGGTATTCACCGGGGGCGTTGACAGCACCGCGTACAGTAGCAACCTTACGGAAATTATTCGTTGCAGATTGATATTTCAATGTCTGTACTACCGGGTGAATCAATAAACGCCGATCGAGGCGGTTTTCAAGCGAGTCTTCACCAAAGACCAGAATGCGGTCACGAGCTTGCAGTAACGGGTCATCTATTGTGTCTGGATTATTAAATACCGCCCGCAAATCCAGCTGTAATACCTCGATATTACGCTCTGGTTCGATTTCCCTTACCAGCAAAGCGTAATCCATATCTGGGGCCGCCCGGAAATTATCTCTTCTGAGAATGTCGCTAACTCTAACCCCCTCACTCCAAGCATAAGTACCAGGACGATAAACATGACCTTCCAGACTTACACCCAGTTCAATCTGGTTCAAAATGGAATCAATTTGAATTATATCTCCATCCATAACTGTGGTGC
This sequence comes from Gammaproteobacteria bacterium UBA5109, assembly GCA_002414385.1. Taxonomy (GTDB): domain Bacteria; phylum Pseudomonadota; class Gammaproteobacteria; order Pseudomonadales; family Pseudohongiellaceae; genus UBA5109. The sequence goes on along the minus strand of DHZH01000005.1, from coordinate 75,147 downwards.
TCAGGTCATTTTCATTGGCTAGATCCAGATCAATGATGGTACGCTGGCCAAGTTGGTTAATACGTTCGATATGGGCTAGTAAAGGATAAGCAGTCGGGAGCAATTCGCCAGCTAGTGTCAGGACATCTTCAACAGTTTCCTCTGCATTAAGCTCAAAAATTGCTGGCCGGAGAACCTCACCAGTAATACCCACAGTCCGACCTTTTGTAGGGATAAATATCACATCGTTTGGCTGTAATCGCGCATCATCTCGCGTATCACCAGTTAATAATAAGTCATACAAATCCAGGGTCGTGAGAAGCTCCCCACCCCTGATTAGGCGTATATCTCGCAAAGAAGCAAGTTCAGATACTCCACCGCTGGAAAAAAGTGCATTCGTCATGGTTGCTAGCGAGCTGACTGTGTAAATACCAGGCTGATAGGCCTCGCCCAATACAAATATTTGAATGGAGCGCAACTGCCCCATGGTAATACTGACATTCTGACCGATAAGCGTATTGTCAACAGTCGTTCGTATCAGATTACTCATTTCTTCGAAACTGAGGCCCGAGACATTTAATGGCCCAACTTCCGGAAATTGGATAAGTCCTTCCCTGGAGACAGCCAGTTCATAACGAACATTCAACTGCCCATAGAGTTGGAGGACAACCGTATCACCAGGCCCCACAATATAATTGGATGAAACGGGAATATCTGTGGCTGGGGCAAAAGTTGAAGGAATGCCGGCAAAAAGATCATAGCCGAAGGGACGAAGTTGGGTATTCGTATTTCTTGAACCAGTTCTGACCCTGTCTTCTGCAAAGTCATTTCTTGATTCTTCTCCGGCCCCTTCAAAAGAAAACTCTCCATTTCGGAGTGTCTCAAGAACGCCCATTTGGGCCAGTTCACCGTATGTATCTAAAGCGGCGACATCTATACCTAAATTAGATAACCTTAGGGCTTTACGCAAAATCCTCTGATTGTAGGATTCAGGTCTTCCCTCATTAACGCTTAGATTTTCCCTGCCTTCGATACCTTCTTCTGCATTAGAAGCTGAATCTTCAGCATTGCTTTCATTTGTTTCACGTGGGCTAACCGTTTGCGGTTGTGTAACGGGCAGCTCAAAACCCGATGTTGAGCCTAGCTGTAATTGATTCAGGAGTTCCTGGCGTTGCTGAGGAGGGAGCTGATTAAACTGAGCTAACTGTTCTGGTGTGAGATTACTTAGTATATCTGCTTGCCCAAAGACGGCAGATTGAAAAACCATGTTGATCATCAGCATGGCTAATAAAATGCAATACTTTCTGGAGCTTCCAGACAGAATGGTGAGAGAAATGCAGTGGGAATTCTTAAAATTTACTTTCATTCTTGTGCTCTTTATTTTTACGCTTTTCTTAGCCTTCTTATTTTCTTATGAATTATTTGAGCAAGCGCAGCTAAGTACTTATTTTTCCTAGAATGCAAAAGAATTGCATATTACAACAATACACTGAATTCGGCCAATATTTATAAGGGATATACGATTAACTATCGGTAGTTTTTTGCTTCATTCTTTAATTCGTCAATTTCTCGCTCTAACAATTCATATTCTTCCTGCTTTTTTGCTAAAAAGCGCAGCGTAACTCGTCCCTTCTCCTCAATACCTTTAAGAGTTAGCAGGTAAGCATAAGCCTTCTTATCAGGATTACTGCTGAAGTTCCCAGCTTTAATCCATCCTTGTTTAATCAGCGCCCGCAGGCAGAAATTCACCTTACCCAGACTAATACCCAAGACAGATGCAATCTGGCGTTGGCTCAATTCCGGATTTTCCTCAAGCAATTTGAGGAGTTGATATCGATTTTCGTCGCTCAGAATGGACATAAAACTAACTAGATATTTGAGGCCCTCATTAGAGGGTTGAGTCACCGGCAACTAGAGTAATTAGCTTGATAATGGAAGTAAGTTTAATAAATCAGAAACTAAGGAATTGACAATTCAGAGACGCTACCGCCCTACCTCAGGCAAGGCATAATCAATAGCGTTCAAGCGGTGAACACTATATCAATATGGCTTAGGAATTTGAAGCAGGTAAGGGAATTAATTATAAAGATATTAGAGCAACGGCTTTTGGCATCTTATTTATAGCCTAACAACAGCAGCAAGAGGCAATTTAAGCTCTTGCTGTTTGCCGAGTAGACTAATCAACAAAATAACCCGTTGTTTATCATCCTGTTCCTTGATAATCGCATGGAGCCCTTTGAAACTGGTTTGGGTAATTTCCACCCGGTCACCTGGAGCATAAATAAATGGGTTACTGAGAGTCTGATCGACGATGCCTGATTCATCGGCAAAGGCTTGAAGGGATTGTACTATGGTTTCTGGCACTTCGGCTGGATACTCAGAAAAGCGGACCAGATCAATGGCGCCCCTGGTGGAGCGGATGGTCGACCATTGATCTTTATATTCATCCAGGTGGACAAATAAGTAACGGGGAAATAAGGGAGCAAGGACTTTTTCCTGTTTGCCGGATTTAAGCTTGTAGCTAAGCAATCGCGGATAGAAAACCTTAAATCCCTGGTTCTCAAGGTGGTCACTAGCCCGGGCTTCCTGCCTGGGGCGAGCCATTAACAAATACCAGTTACTCATACCGCCATTATAAACCTGATAGGTTCAGGAGTCATGACTCCTGAACCTATCAGCAAAGCTTTCTGTAAATCCCTGATACCAAGTTTGAGCCATATCCATCTACTTACTTACTGACTATAATCGCTATTTTTATTCTGGGTGGAACAAAAAAGGGCAAGCATGAAAGCAACTTTTTACGGTATTGGTTATGTTGGACTAGTTCAAGCGGCAGTATTGGCCGATGCAGGTCATCATATCTGCTGTGTTGATATCGATGAAAAGAAAATTAATGATCTTAAAAACGGCATCATCCCTATTTATGAACCTGAATTAACTTCGCTGGTAGACAGGAACCACCTGGCCGGCCGTTTAAGGTTCACAAACAACGCAGAGGAAGGAGTAAAATTTTCCAATTTCCAGTTTATTGCAGTTGGCACACCACCCGATGAAGACGGTTCGGCAGACCTGCAATATGTATTGAAAGTTGCTGAGAGCATTGCAACCCATATGCAGTCTCCCAAGATTATTGTCGATAAATCCACTGTGCCGGTAGGCACGGCGGACATGGTCAAGGCAAAGATTGCAGAAGTTCTGGCTTCCAGAGGTGAATCCATTAGTTATTCTGTAGTTTCCAACCCAGAGTTTCTGAAAGAAGGTGCTGCAGTAAAAGACTGTCAGCGACCAGACCGCATTATCATTGGCACTGACTCAGAAGATGCCGAAGAAGCCATGAGGGAGCTCTATGCCCCATTTAATCGAAATCATGACAAGATCATCGTCATGGATATCCGCAGTGCTGAGTTGACCAAATACGCCGCCAATTGCATGCTTGCCACCAAAATCAGTTTTATGAATGAAATCGCCAATATCGCCGAACAGGTTGGCGCTGATATTGAGCAGGTTCGTCATGGTATTGGGTCCGACCCCCGTATAGGATATCAGTTTATCTATCCCGGCTGTGGTTATGGTGGTTCCTGCTTTCCTAAGGATGTACAGGCGCTGATTCACACGGCCAATACCCTGGATTACAAGCCGGAAATACTTGAGGCTGTTGAAGCAGTCAACAGTCGGCAGAAGAACAAACTATTTGACTATGTCTGCCGCCACTTCGGAGTGACCGAACAAAAAAAGACCGGCTTGCACAACAAGACTTTCGCTTTATGGGGCTTATCTTTTAAGCCCAATACTGATGACATGCGCGAAGCACCATCCCGCGCCTTGATGGAATCACTATGGGCTGCAGATGCCAGAGTGCAGGCCTATGACCCGCAAGCCATGGAAGAAGCCAAGCGTATTTACGGCGAAAGGGAAGATTTTATCCTCTGTGATTCCAAAGAATCCGCACTTGAAGGAGCCGACGCCCTGCTTATCTGTACCGAGTGGCAAAGCTTTCGAGCCCCTGATTTTGAGCAGATCTTGGCTGCCTTAAATGAACCCTTGATTTTTGACGGGCGTAATATCTACGATCCTGAAAAAATGGTTGAATTAGGCTTTTCCTATTATGCCATTGGCCGGGGCCTGTCAGTGACTGGTGGGAAAGCATGAAATATCTTGTTACCGGTGCTGCCGGTTTTATCGGCAGCTTTGTAGCAGGAAGGCTTTACCAGGCGGTCATGAAAAACGCCATGCAGCCTGGGGATGTAAAGCATACATATGCAGATACAAGTGATCTGGAGTCTTATATTGGTTATAAACCCGCTACTCCACTGAAAACCGGTATAGATGCCCTGGTTAAAAGGCGCAGAAGTTATCTTAATCTTTAAGGCCTATTCCAGACATTCTCTTATCTGATCAAAACCAAAACCCCTACCCTGCAAAAAGCGCTGGCACCGGGCCCGCTCCTTGGGCGTGCTGAGGTCAATACTGCCAAAGCGCTTTTCCTTAGCGGCGTGGCATAATTCCGTCCAGTCATATTCTTCGCTATACAGGGCTTCCCTGACCTGGGTGGAATCCAGGCCCTTGGGATAGAGTTCAGCTTCAATTTTCAGGGGGCCGAAACCACGATTGCTTCGGTAGCGGACATAAGCTTCCAGATAGCGCTGGTCGGACTGCAGGTTTTCTTCGCGCAGTTTTTCCAGCGGCGGAATGACATCTTCGTCCGGGAAGCGGGATTGGAGTTTTTCTGTGAGTTCCTGGAAGGAATGTTCACGTCGTGCCAGCAGGTCCATGGCAGCACGACGGATGGCTATTTCAGGTTTGTTGGATGAGTTGTTTGAATCCATGCGAAATTAAATAGGGGACAGACCCCATTTCGGGGTCAGTCCCCATGCATTCCCAAGCATTATTCGCTGGCAGCAACAGCCTCTTCGGATTCATCGAGTTCGTCCTTACTGGCAGGCGTTGGTTTTTCGGGTTTGGCCAGCAGCTTGTCGCGTAATGCAGTTTCGATTTCCTGGGCAATTTTCGGGTTTTCTTCCAGGTACTGCATGGCGTTCTTTTTGCCCTGTCCGATTTTGTCGCCCTTGTAGGCATACCAGGCGCCGGATTTCTCGACCAGGTCATGGGTAACCCCCAGGTCGATGATCTCACCCAGTCGGGAGATGCCCTTGCCGTAATAGATCTGGAATTCGACCTGTTTGAATGGCGGTGCCACCTTGTTTTTGACAACCTTGACGCGGGTTTCGTTACCCACCACTTCATCGCCTTCCTTGATGGAACCGATACGGCGGATATCAAGGCGTACAGAAGAATAGAATTTCAGGGCATTACCACCGGTAGTGGTTTCAGGGGAACCGAACATCACGCCGATCTTCATGCGAATCTGGTTAATGAAGATCACCAGCGTGCCGGAGTTCTTGATATTGCCTGTCATCTTGCGCAGGGCCTGGGACATCAGGCGCGCCTGCAGGCCCATATGGGAGTCGCCCATATCGCCTTCAATTTCTGCACGGGGTGTCAGCGCGGCAACCGAGTCAATAACGACCACATCGACAGCGCCGGAACGCACCACCATGTCGCAGATTTCCAGGGCCTGTTCGCCGGTATCCGGCTGGCTGACCAGCAGGTCGTCAACATTCACACCCAGGTTGCCGGCATATTCAGGATCCAGCGCATGCTCAGCATCGATAAAAGCACAGGTGCCACCGGCTTTCTGGGCTTCGGCAATGACCTGCAGGGTCAGGGTGGTTTTACCGGAGGATTCCGGGCCGTAGATTTCCACCACGCGGCCTTTGGGCAGGCCGCCAATCCCCAGGGCAATATCCAGCCCCAGCGAACCGGTTGAAATGGCAGGGATACGTACCCGCTCGGAGTCGCCAAGGCGCATCATGGAGCCTTTGCCGAACTGTCTTTCAATTTGTGCCAGTGCCGCACTGAGTGCTTTTTCTTTATTACTGTCCTGTTTGTTTCTGTCCTGGTCTGCCATTAACTTGAACCTGTTGAATACTGCGGATTGATGAAGTGTTAGCCCTTGAAGCTGTTTTCTGAATCTTGTCCCTGAAACTTGTTCCTGAAAAATGCCTGAAACCGGCATCTGAAAGTCCAGAATTACGGCGAAAATTTGCCGAAATTCGAGTGGTCTTTCAGGGATTAATTAAAGCAGAAAGGGACACTTTGTTCAAAAGAGTTTTTTGTATGCGCAGAGTGAATCACGTAGAATCTTTGGCTTTACTTTTCCCGGATTTCACTGTCCCGATCAATCGATAAAACAGACACAAGAAGCGTATTTTGAACAAACCCGTTTCCACCCATACCCCGATGATGCAGCAGTACCTGAAGGTCAAGGCCGAGCATCCGGATGAGCTGCTGTTTTACCGCATGGGAGACTTCTACGAGCTGTTTTATAGTGATGCCGAGAAGGCTGCAAAACTGCTGGATATCACCCTGACGGCTCGCGGTAAATCAGCCGGTTCCCCGATTCCGATGTGTGGTATCCCCTATCATGCTGCCGACCGTTACCTGGCGAAGCTGGTTGAACATGGGGTATCCGTTGCCATCTGTGAGCAGATTGGCGACCCGGCCACCAGCAAGGGACCGGTCGACCGCAAGGTGGTCAAGCTGATTACCCCGGGGACGCTGAGTGATGAAGCCCTGCTGGAGGATACCCAGGATCGCCTGTTATCCGCTCTTTATCATGACAACAAGCATTACGGCCTGGCCAGCCTGGACCTGAGTGCCGGGCGTTTCACCATCGTCCAGGTCGACAGCGAAAGTGAAATTCTCAATGAACTGGCACGGATTCAGCCGGCCGAGCTGCTCATCGGGGAAAGCAGCCAGTGGCCGGCTGCCGTGAGCAAACGTGCCGGCCTGCGCAAACGTCCGGACTGGGATTTTGATCTCGACAGTGCCGAGCGTTCGCTGAAGAAACAGTTTCAGGTGGATTCCCTGGAAGGCTTTGGTTGCGAAGGTCTCGATACTGCCCTGAGTGCTGCCGGCTGTCTGCTGAACTATGCCCGTGAAACCCAGTTTTCCGAACTGCCGCATTGTCAGACCCTGTGGGTCGAGCAAAGCGATGACAGCCTGATTCTGGACAGTATCAGTCGCCGCAATCTGGAGATTGACCGGAACCTGGCGGGCAGTCAGGAAAATACCCTTTCCGCGGTGTTTGACCACTGCTCCACGCCGATGGGCTCGCGCCTGTTAAAGCGCTGGCTGCACAGACCGATCCGCAATGTCGAGCAGCTGCGTTTACGCCAGCAGGTCGTCAGCAGCCTGATCGAAAATTATCACTATGAAAAACTGCAGGAATTGCTGGCGCAGATCGGTGATCTGGAGCGAATTGTTAGCCGCATCGGCCTGCGCTCGGCCCGCCCCCGGGATCTGGTTAAACTACGTGCTGGACTGGGTTTGCTGCCTGAGTTACAGAAGCTGTTAAAGCCCATTGATTCCCCGCACCTGCAAAGCCTGGCGCAAAGCATCGGTGAGCATCCTGGCCTGCATCAGGAACTGCTCAAGGCCGTCGAGGAAAACCCGCCGGTAGTGATTCGTGAAGGCGGTGTCATCGCCAAAGGCTACGATGCAGAACTGGATGAGCTGCGTGAATTGAGCAGCAGTGCTGGTGAATTTCTGACCCGGCTGGAAGAAGAGGAAAAAAAACGTACCGGCATCAGTACCCTGAAAGTCGGTTATAACCGGGTACATGGATATTATATTGAAATCAGCCGCGGGCAGTCGGAACAGGCCCCGGCCGATTATATCCGTCGCCAGACCCTGAAGAATGCCGAGCGCTTTATCACGCCGCAATTAAAAGAATTTGAAGACCGGGTGCTCAGTGCCAAAAGCAAATCCCTGGCCAGGGAAAAGCAGCTTTACGAAACCCTGCTGGATAAACTCGCGGAAAACCTCAGAGCTTTGCAGGAAAATGCCTTCGCGCTGGCAGAGCTCGATGTATTGTGCAATTTTGCCGAACGGGCCAAAGCCCTTAATCTGGCCTGCCCTGAATTAAGTGACAAACCCGGTATCCACATCACCCAGGGGCGCCATCCGGTGGTGGAACAGGTCATGGATGAAGCATTCGTGGCCAATGACCTGGAGCTTTCTGCCTCGCGTAACATGCTGATGATTACCGGACCGAACATGGGCGGTAAATCGACCTATATGCGTCAGACGGCGATTATCGTCCTGCTGGCCCATACCGGCAGTTTTGTGCCGGCCGAAAAAGCGCAAATCGGTCCGGTCGACCGCATCTTTACCCGTATCGGATCATCTGATGACCTGGCCGGCGGCCGCTCAACCTTCATGGTGGAAATGACGGAAACCGCCAATATTCTGCACAATGCCTCCGAATCCAGTCTGGTTTTGATGGATGAGATTGGCCGCGGCACCAGCACCTTTGACGGTCTTTCCCTGGCATGGGCCTCTGCAGTGTATATCGCCACTCAGGTCAGGGCCCAGACCCTGTTTGCCACGCATTATTTTGAACTGACAGCACTTGCTGAACAGATTGACACCATCCATAACGTGCATCTGAATGCCACTGAACATGGTCAGGGCATTGTGTTTTTACACAGCGTGGAGGATGGCCCCGCCAGTCAGAGTTATGGCCTGCAGGTTGCCCAGCTGGCCGGTGTGCCACAATCGGTGATTGAACAGGCCCGGCAAAAACTCCGGCAACTGGAAAGCGAGGCACAAAAACATGCCGATGCCGACAGTTTCCAGAGTGACCTGTTCAGCGCAGCGCCCCCGGCAGCAAACAATCCCGTGCTGGAGAAACTACTGGCGTGCAAACCGGATGAGCTCAGCCCGAAACAGGCACTTGAGCTGTTATACAAGCTCAAAGAAGAGCTTTAATTGCATAAAAGACAAGATGGCCCCGACAAATGCTGACAAATGGGGTCTGTCCCTATTTAGGAAAAAGGGGACTGTCCCTATTTTCACCGATTATAGTGGCCGCCAAGCGCAAAGATGTAGATTGATGAGTCATCGAACTTGTACACAATCCGATCTTTCCGGGATAGGCGCCGGGACCAAAATCCGCTTAGATTGTGCCTAAGTGGTTCGGGTTTGCCCAGCCCCACACTGGGGTCATCATTGCGGATGAGTTCCTTGATTATTTTACGTGCAGCATTATGCAGCTTTTTGTCCTTTTGCCGCATCTCCTCATACTCTTCCCAGGTCCTGCCCTCAAATACCAGTGATCTCATCCATTTGCTCTTTGCCGGGGGTATATCCTTTACCCTCACTATGAGTTTTGAGCGACTCTGCCAGTTGCTGCATCAGCTCGCTGTTTTGCAAAATATACAGAGTCTCCTGTTCACGTTCCCAATCCTCGGCACCAATTACCACAAAATCTTCGCCGGCCCGTCGGGTCACCCGCAAAGGCTCATGCTTGCCCAGGCTTTGTTCGACAAGTTTTTTCAGGTTTTCCCTGAATTTGTTAACGCTTACTGTGTCCATTTTAAATACCCTGTCATGCATGACATAATTATGTACGGAAATCCCGTACGATTATATTCTAAGGCCCATGGCAATCACAAGCATCCGCCCGTCAGTGAAAAATGGGGTCTGTCCCCTATTTAGTAGCTAGTACGTGGCGGTTAATTCTTGTAAAATTCCCCGCCTGTTTTAATGATTGGAGACCGCGCATGACCTTTATCGTTGGTGAAAACTGCATTCGCTGCAAACATACAGACTGTGTCGAAGTTTGCCCCGTGGACTGTTTCTATGAAGGTCCCAACATGCTGGTCATCAATCCTGATGAGTGCATAGACTGCGCGCTGTGCGAGCCGGAATGCCCGGTGGATGCCATTTATGCCGAGGATGAAATTCCTGAGGATCAGGCTGAATTCCTTGAGCTCAATGCCGAACTTTCCGAACAGTGGCCCAATATCACTGAAATGAAAGACCCCTTGCCGGAAGCTGAAGAATGGGCCGATAAGCCCAACAAGCGCGAATTCCTCGAGCGCTGAATCAGTTCTTCACCTGGGAAAGCCCTGATCCAGAAGCTCCAGTTTAATTCCTTCCCGCTCGACAAAGCGTCTGAGGCGTGAAAGAGCTTCCAGCTGAATCTGCCTGACTCGCTCCCGGGTCAGGCCGACTTCCCTGCCAACTTCATCCAGCGTGCTGCTTTCATAACCATAAAGACCGAAACGCCGGGCGACAATTTCAGATTCCCGCGCATCAAGGCGTTCCACCCAGCGTTCCAGTTTCTGCTGTAAATCTTCTTTTTCCAGAATGCTCTGAGGATCGACACTGGCATCATCAGGAAAGATATCCAGCAGACTTTTGTCCTCATCCTGCGGCAAGGGAGTATCTGCCGAACACACTTTCACTTCTTTCTTGCGCAATTTGGCGATATAGCTAACTGATTTTCCCATTCTTGCGGCCAGTTCTTCGTCGCTGGGTTCCCGGCCCAGTTCTTCCGTCAGCTGCCTGATGATTCGAGTGCAGGCATTGATCTCCTTGATCAGGTGTATCGGCATGCGAATGGTTTTGCCATTATTCATAATGGCGCGGTCTATACTCTGCTTGATCCACCAGGTTGCATAGGTAGAAAAACGGTAACCGAGCTCTGGATCGAATTTTTCCACGGCCCGTATCAGACCCAGATTGCCCTCTTCGATCAGATCCAGAAATGACAGGCCACGGTTCAGGGAACGTTTCGCCAGTGTGACTACCAGGCGCAAATTGGATTCAATCATCTGCTTCTTGGAATCGGCATCTCCGAGTGCAACCTTGCGCGCCAGGCGAATTTCCTCAGAGGCGGATAGCAAGGGCTTATGGCCGATTTCATTCAGGTATAAAGTGGTTGGATCAAGTTCGGCAGAACCGGCTTTTTGTTTATTCCCAACCGGAGTATTCGGTCTCGACGATTTGTACGAAGGGACCATTTGTTTGATGTATTCGGGCGAAGGAGGAACTTTCTTTTTATTGTTATCAGACTGCTCTGGAGGGGTATCCTTCGTATCATCCATGCTTGACTCCTTGTCGTTTGGTTTTATTTTTTATTTTGGCATCCAGTTTGCTCTTTGCGCAGCAGAACGAATCATGTCTGCTGGAAATGAATACAGTATAGTACAGCTTTCCGGCCTTCGAAAATTTACTGGAATAAAAATTTAGAAACTAGCGGGGCGGCAAATAATTGGCCGGATTAACTGGCTGCCCGCCCAGTCGGATTTCAAAGTGCAGCATGTCCCGGTCAATGCCGGTCGAGCCAAGACTGGCGATCTGTTGTCCCCGGGTGACTCTGTCACCTTCCGTGACGAGCAAACTGTCATTATGTGCATAGGCACTGAGATAGTCATCGTTGTGTTTGATAATAATCAGCTCACCATAGCGCAGCAGTGCACTGCCGGCATAGACCACTTCACCGGACTCCGCTGCATAGACCGGGTCACCGGAAGTGCCGGAAATATCAATTCCCTTGTTGGCATTTTCTGCGGCAGAAAAATTACTGATGATTCTGCCGTTGGCGGGCCAGACCCAGCGCAGCAATGCATTGCTGGTTCCGGCTGCCCGGGTCTGTGATGTCCCGGTCGGGCTGGTATTGCGTGAAGCAACAGGCGGCTCTGTCGCTACAGGTGACCTGGCCGGGGCAGAGGCTAGCTGAGCTTCAATATTGCTGACATCCAGGCTAAGTTCCTGGCCAGGATAAATCACATAAGGTGAGGGAATATTATTGGCCAGCGCCAGCTCCTGAAAATCAAGGTCATACATCCATGCAATGGCATAAAGTGTTTCTCCCTCGTTAACACGATGCGCCGGTCCCTGTCCCAGAATAACGGTGGTTCTGGCGGAAGGTTCGACCTCTTGTCCAATATCCACGACCGGAGCGCGATAAGGTGTATTGGTGCCACAGGCAACAAGCAGCAGCCCAATTAAAACGCATATGCTTTTGCAGATCAGACTCTTCATGTCTTCAGGCATCCGTCCGGGTAAATTTTTCCAGCAAATAAACCAGTGCAAAACCAATCATAGTCAGAAGCACAAAGCTGGTCCAGACTGACAGCGAAGTTCCACCGTCGATCTGCTCCGGTATCAAGCCCTGAACAGAGCCTAACAAAATACCAAGCAAGGCAGCCATGGTCTGTTCATGCCAGCGCCTGAGCAAATAGGCCAGCACATTGGAAAAGGCAATCAAACCCAGCAGGCAACCAGCCATAAAAATCAGCAGCAGGACAAGATCAAAATTGCTCAAGGCATTCAGCACTGTTTCATAGGAGCCCAGCAATACCAGAATGAAGGCACCGGATATACCGGGCAAAATCATCGCACAGATTGCTATTGCCCCGCTGATAAAAATAAACCAGCTGGCAACTTCCCCCTGTGTTTGCGGTATAAAGTTGATGGCAATTGCCAGAAAAATGCCTGCGGCAAACAGGCTGACAGTCTGTGAATTCCAGTCCCTGACTCCCTGCCTCAGGGTCAGTGCCGATGCCAGAATAAGGCCGATAAAAAAGGCTTTGATATGGCCTTCATAATTCAAAAGAAGATAGGTAATAAGGTTCGCCAGCAACAAGGCAGCACTGACGATACCCAGAAATAAAGTCAGCAGGAAATTACCGTTAATAAACTGCCAGCCTGCCTTGAACTTTCCCTGCAGCAGCAACTTCAGCGCATGGAAATTGCAGCGCTGGATTGAGTAGATGAGCTCTTCATAAATGTTGGTTATGAAGGCAATGGTCCCGCCTGAAACCCCCGGCACCGTATCGGCAGCGCCCATGGCCATTCCTTTCAGGAACAGCACGGCACGTTTTTTCAGCAGGGCTACCAGCGTTCTACTCCTTCCAGTAATGGCACAAAGACAACCGGCAATACATTTTCCACCTCAATCTTGCCATTGACCTTGCGACACACCTGTAATTCCTGGCGTCTGGGTTCACCTACCGGAATCACCATCACGCCGCCTTCGGCCAGTTGCTCAATCAGTGCCGGTGGCAGTTCGCTGGCAGCAGCAGTGGTAATGATTGCATCAAAGGGAGCATGTTGCGGCCAGCCATAACGGCCATCGGCACATTTCAGATGAATATTCGTCACGCCCAGTTTCAGCAAACGCTCCTTTGTCTTTTGCAGTAAAGGATTAATCCGTTCAATGCTGTACACCCGGCTGACCAGCTGTGCCAGAATCGCTGTCTGATAGCCACAACCGGTGCCGATTTCCAGCACCGAAGCTTTTTCATCCGGTACTGCACTGAGAATGATTTCGGTCATCCTGGCGACGACAAATGGCTGGGAAATGGTCTGGTCAAAACCGATCGGCAGTGAGACATCTTCATAGGCTCGATGGGACAGGGCTTCATCGATAAACAGATGCCGGGGCGTGGTACGGATGGCTTCCAGTACCGCAATCTGCTGAATGCCCTGCTCAACCAGGCGTTGAACCAGTCGCTCCCGGGTGCGCAGGGAAGTCATACCAATACCTTCACGTTCTCTTGTATTCAAAAGGCTATTTTCTCCAAGTCTTTTTGATTTGATGCTTCATGCCCTGCTTGGTCATACCCGGCTGTTCCCTCTTCTTCTGCTGCTACAGAATCCTGCCCGGAGCTGTCCTGTTCATTCGCCTGTTCAGAAGCCAGCGCCCTGAGTTTAACCAGTTCACGCAGAACCACCGTCGCATATGCGCCTTTGTTCAGGGTAAATTCCAGCTCGAGGGTTTCACTATCCACAATATGATGCTGCAGATCCCTGACCGGGGAACGCAGTGCCCGGCGCTGGCTATTCAGCCCGGCTGCCTCCAGTCCCGCGCATAAGGATTTCTCTGCAGCAGCTACACGCAGTTCCAGCTCGGCTGTTTGCCCCTGACTGCCAGACTTACTGCTACCCCACAGTGGACCGGTCGGATGAATGTCCATGCTTTCCAGGCGCTGGTTTATTTCCGGGTCGTCCGCCTGCGCTTTAAAGCTCGCGTCTGTGCCATCAAGTTGCATGACATCGCCCGCTAAAAACTGATTCCAGTTGCCAAGCTGCACCCGTTCAGACAGAACCCTGTTAAACAGCCAGGCCCTCGCCGCAGAGTAATACAGTCCTCGCTGATAATGCTGTTTGACTTTCAGCTCACCGGCCAGCATGCGTCTGGCCCGTTCAAGATTGTATTTATCCCGGCCAAAGCGCTGTGCGCCAAAATAATTGGGTACGCCCTGTACTGCGATTGTCTCCAGGCGGTCAAGCAAATATTCGGGATTCCCGCTCAATTCGCGCAGGCGAATCTGAAAACGGTTTTGCCGATGACTGCCGCGTTTCAATTTGCGACTGTTACGTTTAACTTCCAGCACGCTCAGTAAATCAGAATTCAGTGCGGCAATATCAGCTACGGTTTTATCCGTATTGCCTGGCAGGCGGATACTGAACCATTGTTGCGTGACCGCCTGTTTGTCCTTCATGCCGGAAAAGGACACATCGACAGCCGGGCGCTGGAAAAAATCGGACAGGCGTTTTTGCGCTTCCTGGGTTGTCAGCCCGGTTTTTTCAATTAACAGTAATAAATGTTCACCTTCACCATCCGGGGCAAAACTGATTTCTTCAAAAACTTTGAAATCTTCCGGGTTCACTTTATAGCTGGCGATAATTTCCGGCTCCGGGTTTGCATATGCACAACTTTCCTCTGTCATCAGGACTGCTCCTGCAACAGCACAGACACCATTACCGCAATACCTTCGCCCCGACCGGTAAAGCCGAGTCCTTCACTGGTAGTCGCCTTGATACTGATCTTATCCATGCTTTCGTCAAGCGTAGCCGCCAATACTTCTCGCATGGCCTGTTTATGTTCACTCAGTCGAGGCGCTTCAGCAATGACGGTGATGTCGGCATTATTTAAAAACCAGCCGGCATCGCTGATCAGGGTATAGACTCTGTCCAGCAAACCGAGGCTGTCGATATCTTTATACTGCGGATCAGTGTCGGGAAAATGCTGGCCAATATCGCCAAAGGCCAGCGCCCCAAGCAGGGCATCACACAGCGCATGTACCAGCACATCACCATCGGAATGCGCAAGCAGGACATGCGTATGCGGAATTTTTACGCCGCCCAGAGTGATACTTGCCCCTTCCCTGCCTTCTGCAGCAAAGCGGTGCACATCAAATCCGTTACCTGTTCTGAACATGTCTTGATTAATCCTGAGCCCGGCTTCTGGCCTGCTCACGCAATAAAAATTCTGCCAGCGGCAGGTCTTCGGGGGCAGTAATTTTAATATTGTCACTGCGTCCGGCGACCAGCTGCACCGGCCAGCCCATCTGTTCTATAGCCGCCGCTTCGTCGGTGGCTATTGCATTTTTCTCTTCCAGTGCCCGGATCGCAGCACGCAATTTGTGCAGGCGAAACATTTGCGGCGTAGCTGCCAGCCAGTATTGTTCCCGGGGTAAAGTCTCACGTACCTGTCCGTTCGCATCACTGTGTTTCAGGGTGTCCCTGACCGGTGAAGCCAGAATGCCCCCTGTTTCATGTCCCGCCAGTTCGGCAATCAGTTTGCTGATATCTTCTTTACGCACACAGGGTCGTACGGCATCGTGCACCAGCACCCAGTCTTCATCTTTACCAAGTTCGGCAATCTTATCCAGCCCTCTGGCAACTGAATTCAGTCGTTCATTGCCTCCGCTGACACAAATCACTTCCGGAAATTCCCGAGCCAGATGTCCGGCAAAATACTGGTCATCCGGATTCAGTACCAGCACCACAGCGCTCAACTCCCCGCTACGCTGAATTGCTTCCAGGGTCCAGGCCAGTACTTCACGGTCATGTAACTTGAGGTATTGCTTGGGGATGGCGGAACCCATGCGTTTGCCAATCCCGGCTGCCGGAATCAGCCCCCAGCGGGCCACTTGCTTGTGTCGTGATAAAGGCGCAGTCTGGCTCAAAATTCAGTTACTGTCGTTTTCAGCAGCAGAACTCCTGCCCTGCTGGTTTTCGTCTTCGACAATCAGAAAGAAGGTTTCTCCTTCCCTGATCAAGCCCAGTTCATTGCGGGCATGTTCTTCAATCGCATCCATGCCTTCCTGCAATTCCTGTACTTCATTCTGCAGGCTAGCATTGCGCTCAAGCAGCTCAGCATTTTCCAGTGTCTGCATTTCGACTTCAGCATCGAGACGGTCAATATCCGCATAGCTGCCCTCACCTATCCACAGGCGATATTGCAGCCCCAGTAAAATGACAAACAGTACAGCGATTAATATTTTCAAGCCGTCTCCCTGTTCATAATCCGCTAAGCTTTTGTGAACTCCTTGATTCCCCGATAACTTGCCTGCGCCCCCAGTTCCTCTTCAATAAACAACAGGCGATTATATTTGGCAACCCGGTCGGAACGGCACAGGGAGCCGGTTTTAATCTGTCCGGCAGAGGTGGCAACAGCAAGGTCAGCAATCGTGGTATCTTCGGTTTCGCCGGATCGATGCGAGATAACAGCGGTATAGCCTGCCTTTTTGGCCATGTTGATAGCTGCCAGGGTTTCCGTCAGGCTGCCAATCTGATTGAATTTAATCAGGATCGAGTTGGCGATACTTTTTTCAATGCCCTCGGCCAGAATCCGGGTATTGGTGACAAACAGGTCATCACCAACCAGCTGAATCCTGTCGCCAATTTTTTCAGTCTGCACTGCCCAGCCATCCCAGTCACTTTCATCCATGCCGTCTTCAATAGACAGAATTGGATACTGATCACACAGCTCGGCCAGGTAATCGGCAAAGCCGGCACTGTCGTATTGCTTGCCTTCGCCTTTCAGGTCATAAATACCATCCTGGTAAAACTCCGAAGCGGCACAGTCCAGGGCCAGACAGATATCACTGCCAGCTTTGAAGCCGGCTTTTTCCACGGCCGTCAGGATTGCTTCAAGAGCCGCAGCATTGGACGGCAGGTTTGGCGCAAAGCCTCCCTCATCTCCCACAGCCGTGCTCAGCCCCTGTGAATTCAACACAGATTTCAGGGCATGGAAAACCTCGGCACCATAACGCAGGGCCTCGGTAAAGTTCGGCGCACCGACTGGTTGAATCATGAACTCCTGGATATCAACATTGTTATCAGCATGTTCACCACCGTTGATAATGTTCATCATCGGCACCGGCATGGTATAGGCATCATTGCCTCCGTTCAGCCCGGCAATATAGCCATAGAGGCTCTGATTATTGGCACTGGCAGCCGCTTTTGCCGCAGCAAGCGAAACAGCCAGAATCGCATTGGCACCCAGACTGGCTTTATTGTCTGTGCCATCCAGGTCAATCATGGCCTGATCCAGGCCACGCTGATCGCTGACATCCTTGCCCGTCAGCAATTGGCAGATATCTTCATTGACTGCCCTGACCGCTTTCAGGACACCCTTGCCGCCATAGCGCTGGGGATCCTTGTCACGTAATTCCAGCGCTTCCCGGGAGCCGGTTGACGCTCCCGAGGGTGCACAGGCTGATCCAGTATGGCCTGATTCAAGAATGACATCGGCCTGTACGGTCGGGTTGCCACGGGAGTCCAGTACTTCTCTGGCTTTAATAGTCTTGATTGTTGTCACTTGGGTCTTTTCCTTATTGCTCTTTCTGTTTCAATTTCAATTTAATGGGATCACTTGCCATTCAGGCAGTATCAATTTCCGGCTGGCTTTTAATCAGCTCATCCACGGCCTTTATCTGAGTTAAAAAGGCCTCGAGTTTTTCCAGCGGCAAGGCACAGGGACCATCACACAGTGCCTTGTCCGGATCCGGATGGGCTTCCAGAAACAGGCCGGCAATACCCTGGGCAATTCCGGCCTTGGCCAGTGAAGTGACATCCTTGCGCCGCCCACCGGCACTGTCAGCACGCGCACCCGGCATTTGCAGGGCATGAGTCACATCAAACAGGACCGGGTAGCCAAAACTTTTCAGAATCGGGAAACCCAGCATGTCCACCACCAGGTTGTTGTAACCGAATGAGGTTCCGCGTTCACACAGGATCAGCTTGTCATTCCCGGCTTCCAGAAACTTGCTGATGATGTGCTGCATTTCCGCCGGAGCCAGAAACTGGGCTTTCTTGATATTGATCATCGCCCCGCTTTCAGCCATGGCCACCACCAGATCGGTCTGACGTGAGAGGAAGGCCGGCAACTGGATGATATCGACGATTTCCGCGGCTGCCCTGGCCTGAGATACTTCGTGTACATCAGTCAGCAATGGCACTGCATATTTTTCTTTTACGGCTGCCAGGATCTGCAGGCCCTTTTCCAGACCGGGACCGCGAAAGGACTCCCTGGATGAACGGTTGGCCTTGTCGAAAGAGGCTTTGAATATGTAGGGGATGGACAGTTTGTCGCAGACCTGTTTGAAGACTTCAGCGGTTTCCAGGGCCAGTGCTTCAGATTCGAGTACGTTCAGACCGCCGACAAGAATCATTGGCGCCGTGTTGGCTATGCTGATGTCGCCAAGTTGTAGAGCTTTTTCCATAGCTTGCGCCCTCAGACGGTGGCACTTTTTTCGACGGCTGCTTTGACAAAGCCGTTAAACAGCGGATGGCCGTCGCGCGGTGTCGAGGTAAATTCCGGATGAAACTGACAGGCCAGAAACCAGGGATGATCCTGCAACTCAATGACTTCCATGAGTTTGTCATCCATGGATTTTCCGGAAACTATCAGGCCTTTGGCTCCCAGTTTCTCGACATAATTATTGTTCACTTCAAAGCGATGCCGGTGTCTTTCGACAATAACATCTTTCTGGTAACAGTTTTTGGCAATCGACCCTTCCAGCAGTCGGCATTCCTGACCTCCCAGGCGCATGGTGCCCCCAAGATCGGAATCTTCATCACGGACTTCTGTTTCACCACTGGAATCGGTCCACTCCGTGATCAGGGCAATGACCGGATCGGGACTGGCACGGTTAAATTCAGTACTGTGGGCTTCAGTCAGGCCCAGCACATGGCGGGCAAATTCAATCACGGCGATATGCAGCCCCAGACAAATACCCAGATAAGGAACCTTGTGTTCACGGGCATACTGAACCGTCTGGATCATGCCTTCGATGCCACGTTCCCCGAAGCCGCCCGGAATGACAATGGCATCCACCCCTTCCAGAATATCGGTGCCTTCCTTTTCAATGGTTTCGGCATCGATGTAACGGGTGGTGATATTTGTCGCTGTATGGATACCAGCATGTTTGATTGCTTCAATCAGGGATTTGTAGGCATCCAGCAGGTCCATATACTTACCGACCATGGCAATGACGACTTCCTGTTTCGGTGAACCGGAACGGTCCACGACTTCCTGCCATTCCGAAAGGTCCGCCGGCGGACAATCGAGGTTGAATCGTTCCACGACGATTTCATCCAGGCCGGTGGCATGCAGAAGCATGGGAGCCGAATAAATGGTTGCCGTATCCTGCAGGGATACCACGGCGCGTTGTTCGACGTTGGTGAACAGGGCTATTTTCTTGCGTGCTGATTCAGGAATTTCATGTTCGGAGCGGCAGACCAGAATATCCGGCTGGATACCAATGGAGCGTAAATCCCTCACCGAGTGCTGGGTTGGCTTGGTTTTGGTTTCTCCGGCAGTACGAATATAGGGCACCAGCGTCAGGTGCAAAAACAGGGCCCGGGAAGAACCCAGTTCAACCTTCATCTGGCGGATTGCTTCCAGAAAGGGCTGGGACTCGATGTCACCTACCGTGCCGCCAATTTCCACCAGAGCGACATCGGCATCACCGGCACCCTGTTCGATGCGCAGTTTGATTTCATCAGTAATATGGGGAATGACCTGAATCGTCGCGCCCAGGTAGTCGCCGCGTCGTTCTTTCTTGATGACGTCCTCATAGACCCGACCGGCAGTAAAGTTGTTAGCCTGGCTCATGGTGGTGCGTATGAAGCGTTCATAGTGCCCCAGATCCAGATCGGTTTCGGCACCGTCTTCAGTCACGAACACCTCGCCATGCTGGAACGGACTCATGGTGCCGGGGTCGACATTGATATAGGGATCAAGTTTGAGCATGGTCACTTTCAGACCACGGGCTTCGAGGATTGCTGCCAGGGATGCTGAGGTAATGCCTTTACCGAGAGAGGAAACTACACCGCCGGTAATAAAGATATATCGCGTCATTCTCAGCCCATCTTGGTGATACATAGATGGAGCTACAGATTACCAGAACGGCCTAATATCCACAATCAATAT
The DNA here is from genome assembly GCA_002414385.1 of Gammaproteobacteria bacterium UBA5109. Lineage (GTDB taxonomy): Bacteria > Pseudomonadota > Gammaproteobacteria > Pseudomonadales > Pseudohongiellaceae > UBA5109. Next base: position 55,085 of record DHZH01000005.1, on the reverse strand, counting down.
CTGCTCTCGGTAGCGCGTCATTTTGAAATTTCTTGTGGTGTAGAAGCCGCCGTTCCTGTCTTGCTCACCCTTCGATCTTTCCTGAGTATTTTTCCGGCGCTGCGGAACTCGCCTCCGGCTCAAACAGTCCTCGCGCTTAATCGGAAAAATACTCAGGAAAAAAGCATCTCAATGGGTGAGCAAGACAGGAACGGCGGCTTCTCTAGCAATGTCGTAAGTTTCCAACAATGTTAAAAGTACAGGCATGATGGTGAGCTATTCTTTCGGAGACCGTCTGACGACAGGACGTCGTCAGCCGAGCCTGTACATGGATGTACGTTTTTTGGCGTGTCGACGAAAGAATAGCTCATCAGCACGCCTGAACATAAGCAGAAAAATTTCAAAATGACGCGCTACCCTGCTCTCTCCCAGCAAAGAATGACATGGTTTTCAGCACGCTCATCATCTTCGCCGTCCACCACAAACAGATCGGCGACCGCAACCAGTTTGCCGTTCCTGAACAGCAGTGGCATACGGTCCCGCATCCAGGGCGGCACTTTATAATCCTGATAGATCTTTTTGAAAGACCGGCTTCGGCGCCCCTGGGGTCTGACGCTTTTCTGCTCACTGGCAAAGCGAATTTCCAGGCAGTCATTTTCACTTATGGCGATGCCATGTTCGGACTCCCGTAAATTGAGTTTTCCCAGATTAGCCGGCAAGTCTATTTTATCGCCCGGGTTGATGGGTAAGGCCTGAAGCTGGCAGTCCCCGGAAAAGTTTTTCAGCACGTAAAGCCGATCCTGAAAACGCCGGGCCTGTACCTCAACGCCTTCCCTGCTCCAGCTTACCAGCGGCAGCGCATCTTCTGCTGCAGGAATCAGTTCATTCACCAGGCGGCTTAATTCGTTAAAACCGGGAACCGGAATCGCATACCGGGCATGCAGTTGCCCAAACCAGTAACGCAGAAGATTGCGTTGCCGGCTTGCTTCCATGTTTTTCAGGCCAGCCAGCGCAATTGAATTTTTATCTGTATCGATAACTCCTGTGGCATCAATCTGTGCCAGCACTGCAAGCAGGTGTTCGGCTTCCTGAGCCAGTCCGGCACTGCGCTGAATTGACTGCACCGCTTCCGGCCAGCGCTGTTTAAGCAAGGGCAGGACCTGCTGGCGCAAAAAATTGCGGTCAAAGTCGGTATTTCGATTGCTGTGGTCTTCCATCCAGCTCAGCTGATGGCCTTCAGCATATTCCCGCAGCTCAGGCTTACTGAAAGGCAACAAGGGCCTGATTAATTGTCCCTGAGCGAGCGTTCTTTGCGCGGGGATACCACTCAAGCCGCGCAAACCGCTACCCCGCATCAAATGGTAAAGTACCGTTTCGGCCTGGTCATCCTGATGGTGCGCCAGCAATAAATAATCAGCTTCGTCCAGCAACGACTCAAAGACCTGGTAACGGGCTCTGCGGGCAGCTGATTCCAGACTTTCCTGGCTGGGCTCAACAAGGATTTTTTTGTTTGTAAATGAAATGCCGAAGAGCTGGCAATAGTCCCGGCAATGCTGTTCCCAGCTGTCTGCTTCGGCCTGCAGTCCATGATTGATATGAACCGCCCGTAATTGCCTGGGCGGAATACAGCGACGGGCAATATCCAGCAGCACCTGGGAATCCAGACCACCACTGTAGGCTACCCAGAACCTGGCCTCCGGGACTGAAGTCAATTCAGGAAGAGATTGGAGCAGGTCCTGCTCAGCTGGAAGCGCCATGCCTCATCAGACGCTTGTAGCGTCTATCCAGTAAGGAATCGGTATCCATGTCGCGCAGCTGGCGAATCTGTTCCAGCAGTACTTTCTTGAGCCGTTCCGCGGTTAATTGCATATCGCGATGCGCGCCGCCCAGCGGCTCTTCAATGGAGCGGTCAGTAATGCCGAGATTCTCCAGACGGTCAGAAGTGACCCCCATGGCTTCGGCGGCTTCGGCCTTGTACTCAGAGGACTTCCAGAGAATGGTGGCGCAGCCCTCCGGGGAAATAACATAGTAAGTGGAATACTGCAGCATGTTCAGGTAATCACAGACCCCGATTGCAATTGCCCCACCGGAATTTCCTTCGCCGGTAACCGTGGCGATAATGGGGGTTTTCAGGCGCGACATCAGTGCCATGTTTTCGGCAATGGCTTCATTGATACCACGCGCTTCCGAATCAACACCGGGATAGGCACCCAGGGTATCGATAAATGTGAGAACCGGCATCTGATATCTTTCAGCAAGCAACATCAGGCGTCTTGCTTTGCGATAACCTTCCGGTTTCGGCATGCCGAAATTACGGCGGACTTTTTCTTCTGTACTGCGACCTTTCTGGTGCCCGATAATCATCACCGGAATATCATCAAGGTAGGCAACTCCCCCGATGATTGACTGGTCATCGGCAAACAGCCGGTCTCCATGCAGTTCCTGAAAATCAGTACACATGTAACGGACATAATCTTCAGTCTGCGGGCGCATGGGATGCCTGGCCAGCATCGACACCTGCCAGGGTGACAGGGAAGAAAATATCTTGGTGGTTAACTTGCGACTTTTCTCCTGAAGCTTTTCAATTTCTTCAGTGATATTGAGTTTATTATCGGAGCCCACCAGCCGCAGCTCTTTTATTTTTTCTTCGAGCTCGGCGATCGGTTGTTCGAATTCCAGATAATCTGTATGCATAATGTTTTATCGTTTGCTGTTTAATAACTCAGACTGACGCCCTGTTCTCCATAATGTTCACGCAAGCGATGTAATAAATCATCATCGGGTCGCACTCGCCAGGACTTACCGAGGGCAATTTTACCTTTCACGTCGCCTCTTGCATAGTTGACTACCACATTACAGGCTGTTTTACCCTGCGGGGCATTGCCAGCAGCCGGAACATAAACATAATCCTGCAGGATATCTTCCAGCTGCAAAAGGTCCTGTTCTTCAATCGCATCCTGGGCAAGGTGCAGGGTTATATTATTAAGACTCGATTCGCGGGCCTCCTGAAAACTGATAATTCGTTTGCCTCTTATTTGCAGTGAACCGTCACCGGCAAACTCATTTAAAGAGACCTGACCCTCAACCATGACGATCGCATCCTTACTGAGTGTTTCCCTGACATTTTCATAAACCTCTCCGAACAGGGAAACCTCAATGCGGGCACTCTGATCGTCCAGCGTCAGAATGGCAATATTGCCGCCGCGTTTACTTTTGATGACACGCATGTCATGAATCAGGCCAATCACTGTCTGCGGTGAATTTTCAGCACGCAGGTTCACAATACGACGGCTGGTCATGCGGGATATTTCCGGCAGGTATTCCTCGATAGGATGACCGGAAAGATAAAGCCCGAGGCTTTCCTTTTCTTCCTGCAAACGTCGCTGCTCACTCCAGGGCCGGATATGTCGGAAGGCCTGATAAACATCTTCATCACTCTCTTCACTCGGCATCAGGTTACCGAACAGGTCCTCGACGCCGCTGGCCTGAATCCTTGCGGTCTGTTCCGCCGTCTTGACGGCTTCAGTCATACTGGCAAGCAGGATGGCACGGTCTGTATTCCTGGAAATGGAATCAAAAGCCCCGGCCCGGATCAGGGCTTCAATCGAACGCTTGTTGATTATGCCCAGGTCCACCCGCTGGCAGAAATCATAAAGATTTTTGAAAGAACCACTGGCTTCACGGGTAGCAATAATATTTTCAATCGGCCCGCTGCCCAGTCCCTTGATCGCCCCCAGGCCGTATATTACCTGTGGTTTTTCATCTTCATAGTCCACGGTAAACCGGTAATGGCCAATATTTACATCCGGTGCCAGCAGCGGCAGTTCCATGCGCCGGCATTCATCAGCCAGGATCACAATCTTGTCCGTATTCTGCATATCCGCAGACAGGACCGATGCCATGAAATGTGCCGGATAGTGATATTTAAGCCAGGCTGTCTGGTAGGACACCAGGGCATAAGCTGCCGAATGTGATTTGTTAAACCCGTACCCGGCAAACTTTTCCATCAGTTCGAAAATATATTCGGCCTGTTTCGGATCGATATTGTTTTTTGTTGCCCCGACCATGAATATTTCGCGCTGCTTCTGCATTTCTTCGGGCTTCTTCTTGCCCATTGCCCGCCGTAATACATCCGCGCCCCCCAGGCTGTAATTGGCCAGTACCTGGGCAATCTGCATGACCTGTTCCTGGTAAAGAATTACGCCATAGGTATTTTTTAAAATCGGCTCCACCAGGGGATGTGGGTAATGTACTTCAGCACCATGTTTGCGGTTGATGAAGTCATCGACCATGCCCGAGCCAAGCGGACCCGGCCGGTACAGTGCCACCAGGGCAATAATGTCTTCAAAGGTATTGGGTTTCAGGCGCTTTATCAGTTCCTTCATGCCTTTTGATTCAAGCTGGAACACTGCCGTGGTTTCACCGCGGACCAGTAACTGATAAACATCACTGTCATTCAGGGGAATTTTGGTGATATCCAGCAAGTCGTCTGATCCGGCCGTATTGCCCTGTTCGGCATTGATCATTTCCACTGCCCAGTTGATGATGGTCAGGGTGCGCAGCCCGAGAAAGTCAAATTTCACCAACCCGGCTTTTTCCACATCGCTCATGTCATACTGCGTTACCAGGTTGGCGCCGGTTTCATCACAGTACAGTGGGGTAAAATCCGTCAGTTTACCGGGAGCAATGACCACACCACCGGCATGCTTGCCGACATTACGCACGATGCCTTCCAGTTTGAAGGCCATCTCCATGATTTCTTCGGCTTCTTCATCATTGGCAACAAATTCAGCTAGCTGGGGCTCCTCGTTCATGGCTTTTTCCAGCGTCATACCCAGTTCAAAGGGCACAAGTTTGGATAATTTGTCGGCCAGGGCATAGGATTTGCCCTGTACCCGGGCGACGTCACGAATGACTCCCTTGGCCGCCATGGTGCCAAAGGTAATGATCTGCGAGACGGCGTCACGACCGTAAAGGTCTGCGACATGATCAATCACCCGGTCACGGCCATCCATGCAGAAGTCGACATCAAAATCCGGCATGGAAATACGTTCCGGATTCAGAAAGCGTTCAAACAGCAGGTCATAGGCAAGCGGATCGAGATCGGTAATCAGCAAGGCATAGGCCACCAGGGAGCCGGCTCCCGAACCCCTGCCCGGCCCCACCGGGACTCCATTGTCCTTGGCCCACTGGATAAATTCCATCACGATCAGGAAATAGCCGGGGAAGCCCATCTGGTTAATGATGTCAAGCTCGAAATCCAGGCGCTCCTGATAGCGCTGGTGCGTTTCAGTATCGTTCTTGTCAACGCCGAGGCTGGCCAGACGAGCCCGCAGCCCATCTTCACTTAACTTGCGCAGATAATCATCCACGCCCATGCCTTCAGGCACAGGGTATTCCGGTAATCGAGGTGTACCCAGGGATAATTCAAGATTACAGCGCTTGGCGATTTCCACCGTATTCTGCAGGGCTTCCGGAATGTCCCTGAACAGCTCCTGCATCTCTTCGGTACTGCGCAGGAACTGGGTTTCCGAATAATTTCGGGGTCGTCGGGGGTCATCCAGGGTGCGGCGATCATTGATGCAGACCCGGGCCTCATGGGCTTCAAATTCTTCCACACTCAGAAAGCGTACATCATTGCTTGCCACCACCGGGCAGGAAAACTGGGTCGCCAGTTCTACCGCAGCATGGATGTACTGTTCTTCACCCGGCCGTTCCGTACGTTGCAGTTCCAGATAGAAACTGTCCGGAAACAGCTTCATCCAGTACTGCAGTTCCGCCTTGGCCAGAATTTCATCCTGGTTTAGCAGGGCCTGGCCGATCGAGCCAAGCCTCCCGCCGGACAGGACGATCAGTCCTGCATTGAATTCTTCCAGCCACTGGCGCCGGGTAAGAATCTTTCCTCGCAACTGACCTTCTTGATATGATTTCGAGATAATCCTTATAAGATTCTGATAACCAAGGTTATTTTTTATTAAAATAGTAATTGGATAGTAGCGGTCATCGGCTTCTTCATCACAGACATTGAGATCACAGCCACACAGGGGCTTGATGCCACTGGCGATGGCTGCACTGTAAAATTTGATCAGCCCATAGAAGTTTGCCAGGTCTGTCAGGGCGACGGCCGGCTGCTTCAGCTCCGCCGTTTTCCTGACCAGTTCCGGAATCCGCACCAGGCCATCGGCCAGGGAATATTCAGAATGGACTTTCAGGTGAATAAAAGCCGGTGATTCAGACATTGCGTTTGTTACTCAACTGCATTCAGTACTCCTTCCAGGTGATATTGCCGTATGCAGCGTTAAGCAGGCTGCCCTCTGCAAGGCGCGCCGGTGCAGGCATAGTGGTGCTACGTCAAGCCGGCGCAACGCAGCAGAGGGCAGCCTGCTTAGCGCCCTCCGGGTCAGTCCAAAAGCAGCCCATTGCGTCGTTGTTTCCTCTCGACGTGGCACCACCATGCCTACGAGAAAACGCCTAGCACTGGACCGTTTTTGAACTGACTGCATATGGCAATATCACCTTGAAGGAGTACTAGAAGTGTAACGGGATTGCCGGAAAAGTAACACGCTCATTTACTGCAGTTGAGAATCTCACGCACTGGAGCATAGGAGCGACGATGCACCGGACTGGCACCAAACTCACGCAGGGCCTGTAAATGAGCTGCTGTGGGGTAGCCCTTGTGCTGGGCAAAACCATATTGCGGGTATTGCTCGTGCAGGCTGAGTAATGCCTGGTCACGATGGACCTTGGCCAGTATTGATGCTGCGGCTATAGCCTGAATCGCATCATCACCTTTGATTACTGCCCGTGAGGGGTAGTTCCAGCTGGGACAACGATTGCCGTCGACATAGACAAATTCCGGTTGCTGAGTGAGATTCTCTACAGCACGCTGCATTGCCAGCAGACTGGCCTGCAGAATATTTATCCGGTCAATCTCTGCTACGCTGGCTTCAGCGATGGCGAAACAAAGCGCCGTGTTTTTTATTTCCCTGGCCAACTGTTCCCGCCGGCTTTTGCTGAGTTTCTTGGAATCACGCAAGCCTTCCGGAATTCTCTGGCTATCCAGGATAACTGCCGCGGCGACCACACTGCCGGCCAGTGGGCCTCGCCCTGCTTCGTCAACACCGGCTATGCTGAGCAGTCCGTTTTCACTTTGTTCACAATAGCGCATTATTTACCCTTGATCAGGGCCAGTACAGCCTGTGCAGCTCGACTGCTGGCGCCCTGTTTTAACTGACGGTGAATAGCATAATACTCCTGATTCAGGGACTGCTGGCGTTCGCTGTCTTCCATTAATTCAACGATATCCTCATACAGGGATTGTGCCTGCACCGCATCCTGCACCCGTTCGTTTACCAGGCGCTTGCCTGCCAGCAGGTTTGGCAGCGAAAAATATGGCACCTTCAGCATGCCTGAAATAAGTCGATAGGACAGCCAGTTCATCCGGTAACAGACCAGCATCGGCTTTTTCAGCAACAGCGCTTCCAGTGTTGCCGTCCCGGAGGCAATCAGAATTGCATCGGCTGCAGCCATCACTTCCCGCGCCTTGCCATCAAATAGCTGAATGCCCAGGCTCGGCTCATGTTGTTCCAGGTAAGTCTCGACCTGTTGCCGCCGTTCTGCATTGGCACAGGGCAGAAGCAACTGTAAATCCGGCCAGCGTTGCTGGCAGAGCCGGGCACAGGCAATGAACTCAGGCAGTAATCTGGCCAGTTCGCCACTGCGACTGCCGGGCAGCAAAGCCAGGACCGGCTTGTCCACTGCCAGAGCAAGATTCCGCCTGGCCTGCTCCACCTCTGTATCCAGGGGAATAAGGTCAGCCAATGGATGCCCGACAAAGGCCACCTGTACCTGGTGTTGTGCATAAAATTGGGCTTCAAAGGGAAACAGGGTCAGCATCAGATCAACTGCCCGCTCTATTTTATGAACCCGTTTTTGCCGCCATGCCCAGACCGAGGGGCTGACATAATGCACGGTCAGGATACCAGCCTGTCTCAGACGCCGCTCAAGGCCAAGGTTAAAATCGGGAGAATCTATCCCGATAAATACATCCGGAGGATCAGCCAGGAAATGACGCAGAAGGTTTTTACGTATGCGCAGCAGTTCAGGCAGCCGTTTCAGGGGTTCTATCAGTCCCATGACGGAAAGACGCTCCATCGGCACCATGGAATCCAGGCCCTGGGCAGTCATTTGAGCACCACCAATACCGGTAAAACTGACTTCGGGGTGCTGCTCACGAATTGCAGCCATCAGCCCTGAGCCCAACATGTCTCCTGAACTCTCGCCGGCTACTATTCCGATTCGTATAGGCTCAGCCATACGCGATCAGCGCGTAATGCCTTTACTTGATGCTTTGACTGAATCAATCAGTAAGCGGATTTCCTGTATATCACCAGCAAGGGTAGTGATCTCTTCAAGTGCCTGGTCAGTGGTTTTGCCATCGCGATAGAGGATTTTATAGGCCTGTCGTAAAGTACGGATAAGATCCTTGCTGAAGCCGCGGCGTTCCAGACCGACGCTGTTGATGCCTCTGGCCGATGGCGGGTTGCCGTTGACGATGACATAGGCTGGCACATCCATATTCACGTGTGTCAGGCCACCGACAAAACTGTGCGCACCTATTTTAAGAAACTGATAGACACCGGCATAACCGGCAAGAATAGCCCAGTCACCGACTTCCACATGACCACTGATGGCAGCGTTATTGGAAAAAATGGTGTGATTGCCCACCATGCAGTCATGGGCAACATGCGTATAGGGCATAAAAAGATTGTCCGAACCAATTCTGGTCAGCCCGCCACCAAATTCTGTGCCACGATGAATGGTCGCGCCTTCACGGATGATGTTATTGTCACCAATCTCCAGATGACTTATTTCACCGTGGTATTTCATGTCGGAGGGATCTTCGCCGACTGAGGCAAACTGGAAAACCTGGTTGTTCTTCCCCAGTCTGGTATGACTTCTGATAACGACATGGGAGGCAATTTTACAATTGTCACCAATTTCCACTTCCGGTCCGATGATAGTCCAGGGACCTATTTCAACATTACTGCCAATTTTTGCAGAAGGATCAATGACAGGATCATTAGTGCTCATGAGTTTGTCCTGTTTTCTTATTCAGTAGCTGGGTTTACTCCTGGCGCTCGGCACACAGAATAATTGCTTCACAGGCTGTTTTGCCATCAACGCTTGCCTTGCACTGAAATTTATAAATACCTCGCCGTACCGTAAGGATTTCAGACTCCAGCACCAACTGATCGCCTGGGACTACCGGGCGCTTGAAGCGAACCTGATCGGCACCAACAAAATAATACAGATACCCGTCACGGGGTTTCTTTTCCTGGCTTTTGAATCCCAGTACACCGGAAGCCTGGGCCAGTGCTTCAATAATCATCACTCCCGGCATAATCGGCTTGTGCGGAAAGTGCCCGAGAAAAAACTCTTCGTTGGTAGTGACGTTCTTATAGGCTTTTATATATTTGTTAAGTTCAATTTCCAGTACCCGGTCAACCATCAGAAAAGGATAACGTTGTGGCAGGTAGTCTTTGACATCTTCGACATACATTATATTGTCATTACTCATTTACTAACTCGATGCTATTTAGTTGTTAAATACTTTTTAATGCTTTTTGCCATGCTATCCAGTTGGCGAAAACGGACAATATTCTTTTTCCATTCCAGGGTATTCGACAGTCCCGTCCCTGAAGAGTAACTGCCTGGCCTGGTGATTGACTGATTGACCAGTGACATGGCTGTCACCGTGACATTGTCAGTAATCTCCACATGATTAATGATACCTACCCCGCCAGCAATTACACAGTTTTTTCCTATCCGGGCAGAGCCGGCAACTGCACTGCAACCGCAGATAACTGTATTATCACCAATCTCCACGTTGTGTGCTATTTGTACCTGATTATCTATCTTAACGCCATCACCAATACGGGTATCATCCAGTGCACCACGATCAATACAGGTATTTGCCCCCACTTCAACATCATCACCGATCAGTACCGAGCCCAGCTGGGCAATCTTGTGATATTTCTCGCCTTCCTTTGCAAATCCAAATCCATCACTGCCAATCACCACGCCGGAATAGATATACGCTCTTTGCCCGACAACAACGTCGTGGGCAATGCAGACATTGTGGTCAAGACGGCTATCCTTGCCAATGCTGGCGTTTCTCCCTATAACACAGTTGGCACCGATACTTACTCCATCAGCAATACTCGCTCCTGCTTCTACCACCGTGTTATTACCAATATTGATTTTCTCACCGAGCCTGGCTTGCGGATGAATATGGGCAGACTCCGCCAGACCGTAATTTTCCTGGGTATTTACAGCAAATAAATGGGAAGCACGGGCATAGCAAATGTAGGGCTGTTCAGCTATCAGTTTATTGCCGGGGAAATTATCTGCCTGTTGCGGGGAAATAATGACGGCAGAGGCGCGGGATTTCAGAAGGTCGTTAAAGTAAAGGGGATTATGATAGAAACTCAAATCCCCTTCATTGGCATTGGCCAGTGTTGCCAACCCGGAAATTTTTATTGTTGCGTCACCATCCAGTTTAACCTGGAGCAATTCAGCGAGACTTGCCAGATCATAGGAGCGCAATTTGTCCACACTGCCAGAATATTATTGTTGTTCGTTTAGTTTTTCAGTCACTCTTGCCGTAATGTCCATGGCGTCCTTGTAGAACAGAGCAACTTCTGCGCGCAACACGATATCAAAATTTTCTTCTTCAACAACAGCAGTGATTGCCTGAATCAGGTTGCTCGAATAAGTCTGTTCGAACACACCGCGGCGTTCCTGAACCTGCTGGTCAACACGTCTTTCCAGATACTGGTACTGCACACCGATTTCTTCAAGCTGAGCCTGAATGTCACGACGTTCAGCATCACTAAGTACTTCTGCGTCAACCGTCAGGCGTTCCTGCAGGGCGACACCTTCGGCGGCCAGCTCTCTGATTCTTGCGGAATCGGCTGCAGTATCGGCACTTAACTGTTCCTGCACAGCAGTAGCCAGCTCCGAGTTATAAAGTGCTGCAGCCATATCAAGAATCGCAACCCGGAGGGGCACTGAATTGCTGCCGGCTTCCTGGGCTGACAGCATGCCGCTAAACAGAATGCCGAGAATAAGTGCAGAAATTTTCATCATTTTATTCATTGTTCCCTGTACCTTAAATAGTTTGATTAGTTTGAGCGATTTCGCCACAAGATATACTGAGGCAACAGGCTCTTAGCCTTATAATCAATACCCTAACTAGAAAGTTGTCCCAATATCAAACTGGAAGGATTCACTTTCGTCAATGATACTGTTATTAAATGGTTTAGCAAGACTAAAGGTCATTATCCCCATGATGCCCGAGAACCAGCTGATGGAGACTCCAGCCGAATAACGCATCTCATCAAAGGAGAAATCAGAGCAGTTATTATTGGCTACCTGGCGGCTCGTACAGTAGCTGGAAAAGACATTGCCGGCATCAACGAAGAGACTTGATCGAAGCCGCTCTCTGCCCTCAAGAAAGCCAAACGGGAAAAGTATTTCGGCTGTTCCCACAAGCTGTATATTACCCCCAAAAGGCAAGGGATCACGGAAGAAGAGTTGGCTGGAAAACAGTTCATTTTCAAATACCGGCTGGCCGCTGGCATCAAAAATCGGATTACCACTGGCATCAACTGCCTGCTCAAGGATATAGGCTCTTTCCGAGCTCGTATCCAGGCTTGCATTGCCATTGGCATCCAGAATTGGATCCCCGTTAGCGTCTCTTCTGAGCTCAGTAAACTGGGTCCGATATGTCAGCGGTGGCGTGCTTCTTGGGCCAAGGGTATTGGTCTCATAACCCCTGACAGTGCGCAGACCGCCGGCATAAAAATTACGGAAGAACGGTAGTTGTTCTGTCCCTCCATAAGCATCGCCATAACCAAATCGGGCATCAAAATGCAGCTTCCATTCATTGGATAAAAACGGAATATAGTTATTCAGGGGGATGTAAGTTTCTGCAAACATCTGCAGACGGTAGAACGACATGTCACTGCCCGGCACGGCAAATTCCAGTGAAACCTGCTGTGAGTTTCCACCGGTGGGGAAAATCCCCGGCTGAATAAGATTATTGCGGTTCCAGTTAATTCTCAGTGTGACATCATTAAACTTGTCCCCTTCACGATCAATGAAGCCGGGTTCAATATCAGCAAAGGCAGTGTCTGGTAGCGCTGTAATTGGCGCTATTACCGCATCGGTGATTGGATAGGTATTGCCATTGCTGTCAGTCTCTTCACTGAGACGGGCCGGACTGACAATATAATTGGTAAAACGTGGGTCCAGGGTCGGGCTGCCCTCGATTTCCTGCACCGGTCCAAAACCTGTATCAATATCGGTATTGGTATAGGCCAGGGTAAAATTCAGGTTCTGGTTCTCATTAATCGGATAACCAAATCCAACGCTGGTGGAAAACTGGTTGGTACTGTAACTGGTCAGGTTCAGTTCGGCGTAATCTGACTTGGTATAGGAAATGGCAAAGCTACGGCTGACACCATCGACTGTGTAATAGGGGTCGCGAAAATTAAAGCTGTAATTGGTCTGGAACTGGCTGGTGTTGATACCAATACCAACCTGGTTACCGGAACCCAGGAAATTGTTTTCCTGAATGTTGGCGCTAAGGGTCAGACCCTGAACCTGACCATAGCCAACCGCAAAATTGATTGCACCGGATGATTCCTCCTGCACGGTATAGTTCACATCAATCTGGTCTGTGACACCGCCCACTTCATTGGTTTCATATTCCACCGAGGAGAAAAAACCCAGGCGCTCGAGCCTTATCTTGGACTGTTCCAGGGCATTGACTGAAGCCGGCGCTCCTTCCATCTGGCGCATTTCCTGACGCAGGACTTCGTCCACGGTCAGACGGTTGCCGCTGAAACTGATTCGATTAACGTAAGTGCGGTTACCGGGTACCACAAAGAAAGTGACATCGACAGTGCCATCATCTTCATTAATGATTGGTACACCGTTTACTTCCGCAAAGAAGTAACCGCGATTACTCAGAATATTCGTCATGGTTTCTGCAATCTGCGTCACCAGGATTTGCGAATAGACCTGACCGGGCTGAATAAAGCTCATTATCTGCCCCAGCATATCTTCAGAGCCCACCAGGTCGCCTGCCAGTGATACATCATTGATGCGGTAGATTTCACCTTCATCGATATTAATGGTGATATATACCTGATCACGATCCGGTGAAAGGGAAACTACAGGCAGGGTGATATTGAAATTGACATAACCCTGATCGCGGTAAAAGGATTCTAGATTTTCCAGATCGCCGGTAATCTGTTCACGTGAATACCGGTCATCGCCACTTATAAATGACATAAAGTGGCTTTCGCGAAGCTCAAACAGCTCCAGCAATTCTTCATCGGAGAATGCTTCATTACCGACAATATTGATATGCGTTATTCTGGATGGGTCCCCTTCCGAAATATTAATCTGTATTGCGACCCGGTTACGCTCCTGCTCCTGAATATCAATTTCCACAATGGCGCCATATAGTCCCTGAGCAACATACTGGCTTTCCAGGGCAATCTGCATCTGTTCCAGCACAGATGGATTGAAAAGCTCACCAACAGCAAGACCGACATTACTCAGGTTTTCCAGCAGCGCCTCTTCCGGAATGGCATCATTACCATCGAGCGTAACACTGCTGATTGACGGTCGTTCATCAACGCTGATGATCAACTCATTATTATCACCCTGACTGACTTCGACCCCGTCAAAAAAACCGGTTGCCATCAGGTCGCGGATTATCTCGGCGATATCTCCCTGCTCCACTTCATCACCAATGTTGACATTGATGAGACTGAAGATTGTCGTGGAGGAAACCCGTTGCAGGTTTTCCAGATAAATTTCTGACACAGTAAAACTTTGCTGTGCATAAACTGCCGGAGAAATTGGCAACAGCAGGACAAAGCAGAATATTAGACGTTGTAAAAATCGGTACATAAGATACTTTTGCAGAGGCCTCAGGGCCTGTTAACAGGTCCTCTAAAACAAACGATTAATATCGTTGTAAAAGGCAATGAACATGATGGATACGATCAGAAAAATGCCCAATTGCATGCCCATGGCCTGCACTTTTTCCGGTACGGGCCGGCGAATCACGGCTTCAATCAGGTAATACAGCAAATGTCCTCCGTCCAACACTGGAATCGGCAATAAATTCAGAATCCCCAGACTGATACTCAGCACTGCGAGAAAACTTAGATAGTATTCCAGCCCAAAAGTTGCAGTCTGACCGGCAACTTGTGCAATTGTGATCGGGCCACTCAGATTTTCCACTGAAATCAGGCCGACAATCATTTTCTTGATGGAATCAACAATAAAGACCGCGTTATCCCAGGTTTCGGTAAAAGCATATGGAACCGCTGCCAGTGCTGAATAGCGGACGGAACGGTTCATTTCAGCTGGCAGACTCGGGATTTCTTCCGGTGCAGATACCCCTGCTCCGATATACCCGCTTTGCTCACCGTTATTGTTAATACTCATCTCCGGACGAATGCCAAGGCTTAGTCGCATCCCGTCGCGAAGCACGGAAATCTGCAGGTCCTGTTCCGGGTTATTGCGCACGGTATCCACCCAGTCCAGCCAGCCATTAAGCTCCTGCTGCTCAACTGCAACAATTTCATCACCGGGTTGCAGACCGGCCTGCTCTGCGCGGCTGCCTTCCACCACCTGTCCGATAACAGCAGGTATATCAATTCTCCAGGGAGTGATTCCCAGCGCACCGAGGACATCCGGTTCAGCCTGATCAATCAGCCAGCGCTCTATACGGATATTGTTTTCCCGAATCAGGTCGCTGTCTTCCGGACTGTAGACAATATTGATTGTGCCGCTTTCACCAAGTCGATTCAGTAAGGCCACGCGCACTTGCTGCCAGGTGCGGGTGGTCTGCCCATCAATGCTGACTATTTCAGCGCCACGCTGCATGCCGATCTGCTCGGCCGGTGATTCTGCGTTGAGGTTGCCGACGACAGGGGCAATCCCGCTGACGCCTGTCATAAACATTATCCAGTAGAGGAATACGGCGAGCACCAGGTTGGCCAGAGGTCCTGCCGCGACAATAGCCGTCTTTTGTGGCAGGGACTTGAAATTGAAGGCATAGGCTTTTTCAGCTTCACTGATATCGCCTTCACGCTCTCCAAACATCTTGACGTAGCCGCCCAGCGGCAAAACCGCAATCCGGTATTCAGTATCGCCGCGCCACCAGCTGAACAGCGATTTGCCAAAACCAATGGAAAAACATTCGATTTTGACGCCACAGCGTCTGGCAACCCAGTAATGACCAAACTCGTGAATAGTAACCAGGATGCCCAGAGTCACCAGCAAGGCCAGAATATTTATTGTAAGTGCTTGTAGGGCTTCCATTTTTATCTATTGTTTCTGCATTTACGAATTTCGGGAATTTATCAGCTTTTCAGCCAGTTTTCTGGCCTCTGAATCCGCTTCCAGCACCTCTTCAATGTCTGAAACCGAGCGGACTTCCAGCCTGTTCAGTGTATCCCCTATGATAACAGGAATTTCATTAAAACTGAGTGTTCCCGCCAGAAAGGCAGCGACCGCAGCCTCATTGGCGGCGTTGAGAATAACCGGCGCTGTGCCGCGGTTCTGCGCTGCCTGTTTGCCCAGTTCCAGTCCCGGAAAGCAGGTCTTGTCGACATCTGCAAAATTCAGACGTCCAATACCCTGTAAATCCAGGGCTGCCACGCCAGAATCAATGCGCTGCGGCCAGGCCAGGCCATAGGCTATCGGTGTACACATGTCCGGATTCCCCAGTTGCGCCAGAACCGAGCCATCGCTGTAGTAAACCATAGAATGCACAATACTTTCCGGGTGAATCAGGACCTCAATCCTGGAGGCAGGCAAGCTAAACAGAATACTGGCTTCGATGAATTCCAGTGCCTTGTTCATCAGGGTCGCGGAATCCACCGAAATTTTTCTGCCCATTGCCCAGTTTGGGTGTGCGCAGGCCTGTGCCGGAGTTACCTGTTTTAGCTGATCCGGAGATTTCCCCAGAAAAGGGCCGCCTGAGGCGGTAAGGACAATTTTTTCCACCCCCTGTTCCGGGGTATCTGCAAAGCGTCCACGAGAATCAATCGGCAGGCACTGAAAAATGGCATTATGTTCACTGTCGATGGGCAGTAACAGTGCGCCCCCTTCTGCAACGGCCTGCATAAACAGGTCACCAGCCATCACCAGGGCTTCTTTATTTGCCAGCAGGATACGTTTGCCGGCACGCGCCGCAGCCAGTGAGGACAACAAACCGGCTCCTCCGACAATGGCTGCCATCACGATATCGCAGCTTTCATGCGCGGCTATCTCCTGCAGTGCAGCAGTACCACTCATCACCCGGGTATTACTGCCTTCGGCCTGTAGTTTGTTGCTTAATTCACGGGCTGCTGCGGCATCCACCATCACAGCTAAGCGGGGGCGGAATTCCATACACTGCTGAAACAGCACGTCGACCTGGGATCTGGCAGATAAGGCAAAGACTTCATAATCTTCCGGATTAGCTGCAACAACCTTGAGCGTATTCACGCCAATTGAGCCGGTTGAACCGAGAATGGTGATTTGCTGTCTGGACTGTGTGTCTGTCATAACTTATACAAATATCTGCATGCTAAGCAGGTAGACCGGCGCTGCTGCCACTACCCCATCAATACGATCAAGTATGCCACCATGGCCCGGTAATAAATTACCACTGTCCTTCAGATTACGATTACGTTTAAGCATGCTCTCAAACAAATCACCGGTAATACTGAAACTTGTCACCAGAAATGGCACAAGGATTAAAGCAGGCAGGGAAAATCCAATTTCATTCTGTTCGCTCTGAATCAGTGAGTATAAATAAGTGACAGCAATGCAGCACAGCATGCCACCGGCAACTCCTTCCCAGGTTTTATTCGGGCTGACCCTTACCGCCAGTTTATGTTTGCCAAGATACTTGCCGGCAAAATAGGCACCTGTGTCTGCAGCACCGACCAATAGAAACAGGCCGATAAACACATAGATAAAATCTGCTTCTTCGCGCAGACTCAAAAGACCGTACCAGCATGGAAATAAAACCGGCAACCCGATCAGGGCAAGCAATGTTTTTTTGTCCCAGACTGAAGAAAAAGCCGGATACAGCAAAATCAGAATAAACGCCAGCACCCAGAAGCACAGACTCAGTAGTAGTAAAACCGGCAGGATGTTGCTCAGGAAAAAATAAGCCAGGACAAACAGACCAATGACAATTACCGAATAAGCAGCCCGAGCAGCCGGAGAAGCAATTCCTGTGAGCTGACTCCACTCCCATATTGCCAGGGTGGTTATTGCCGTCAGGAATAAAAAGAACAGTAATTCATTAAAATAAAATGCAGCAATAAAAAGAAAAAGGAAAAGGAAAAACGCTGTCAGGATTCTCTGTTGCAACATTGGCTTCAGGACTCTAACTGCTCGCTGGCCTTTCCATAGCGACGCTGACGCCGGGCAAAATCAGCCAGGGCCAGATCCATCTGCTTTTCATCAAAGTCCGGCCAATAAACCTCAGTAAAATATAATTCGGTATAGGCAAATTGCCAAAGCAGAAAGTTTGAAATACGTTGTTCACCACCGGTGCGGATACATAAATCCGGATCTGGCACATCTCCCATTGAAATGTATTGCTGAAACTGACTTTCATCAATATCATTTATCTGCAGGCTATTATCCTGCACCTCGGCAGCCAGCTTTTTGGCTGCCTGCATCACATCCCAGCGACCACCGTAATTGGCTGCCACATTAACAATCAGGCCGCTGTTTTTTGCAGTCAGTTCTTCTGCTGCCTGCATCTGGTCCCTGAGTTTTTTTGGAAAACGCTGACGGTCGCCGATAAATTTAATGCGTATATTGCGGGAGTGCAGTTTATTGATTTCCTGGCGCTGCAGAACAGTCAGAAACAATGCCATCAGGGCATTTACTTCCTTTTTCGGGCGCAACCAGTTTTCACTGCTGAATACAAACAGGGTCAGGAATTCAATACTAAGATCGGCACAATAATTGGTGATAGCCCTGGCCTGAACGGCACCGGCTCGATGACCGGAAAGCTGGGTATTATTCTGCTTTTTGGCCCAGCGATTATTACCATCCATAATAATCGCAACATGACGCGGTAGTTTTGCTTTAACACTGGACATTGGACTTACTCTGGCCAGTTTAAATGGAAAGCAGGTCGGTTTCTTTGGCCTCGTATTTTTCTTCTACGATTTCAATATGCTTGTCAGTCAGCTTCTGGATTTCCTGTTCTGCTCGATGCTCTTCATCTTCACTGATTTCTTTTTCCTTGAGCAGGTCTTTCAGGTGCTGATTGGCATCCCGACGAATATTGCGCAGGGCAATTCGGGCATTTTCTGCTTCCTGCTTGGCCTGTTTGGTATATTCTTTTCGGGTTTCTTCAGTCAGGGCCGGCATCGGTACACGAATAACGTCACCGTTGTTGGAAGGATTCAGCCCCAGGTCAGCAGTCATGATTGCCTTTTCAACCGGAGACAGCATGTTCTTTTCCCAGGGAGTAATCGACAGGGTCCGGGCATCTTCAACTGTAATATTGGCAACCTGTTGAATCGGCGTTTCTGCACCATAGTAGTCAACCATGACACTGTCGAGAATATTCGGGTGCGCCCTGCCGGTTCTGATTTTATTAAAGGCAGCGTCCAGGCTATGCAGGCTTTTATCCATTCGTTCTTTCGCATCTGCTAATATATCTTTTATCACCATTTGCTCCTTTGACTACATCCTGTCTGTTGAACAGTATTATGAGGATTCTATGAGTGTGCCTTCTTCTTCACCCACCAGAATGTTGAACAGGGCTTTCTTTTTGCTCATATTGAACACCCTGACCGGAAGATTATGATCCCGACTCAGGCAAATCGCCGTTAAATCCATCACACCCAGCTTTTTCTCAAGTATTTCATCATAACTAAGACGACTGAATTTTTCAGCGTCAGGGTTTTTCATTGGATCATCCGAATAAACACCATCGACTTTGGTCGCTTTGAGCACCAGATCGGCATCAATTTCAATGCCGCGCAGGCATGCTGCAGAGTCAGTAGTGAAAAAGGGATTACCGGTACCGGCAGAAAAAATCACGACATCGCCGTCTTTGAGGTGTCGAATGGCAGTTCGCCGATCATAATGCTCGACCACACCGCTCATCGGGATAGCCGACATCACCCGGGTAGGAATATTGGCTCGTTCCAGTGCATCACGCATAGCCAGCGCATTCATCACAGTGGCCAGCATACCCATGTGATCACCGGTTACGCGTTCCATGCCAGCTTCATGCAGTGCAGCGCCGCGAAACAGATTGCCGCCACCGATTACCATGCCAACCTGAACCCCTATTTCAACCAGCTGGCCGATTTCCAGCGCCATGCGATCAAGTACTTTAGGGTCAATCCCGAATTCTGCTGAACCGGTGAGGGCTTCACCGCTTAACTTGAGCAAGACTCTGTCAAATTTTCGAATTTTGCTGCTCATTCCACACTCTCAGTTCGGGCTTGTACAAATCAGGAATTACTTGTTTTTTTTATCCTTGTCGTCACTATCTTTCAATTGCTCTGCGACTTCCGAGGCAAAATCGACAGCGGCCCTTTCAATACCCTCACCTACTTCAAAACGGATAAAGCTGATGATTTCGGCATTGGCATCCTGCACCAGTTTGCCGATTTTTACATCAGGGTCTTTAACAAAAGGCTGCTCGGTAAGCGTTATTTCTGCAATAAACTTTTTCAGACGTCCGCTTACCATTTTCTCGATAATATCTGCGGGTTTGCCGCTTTCTGCTGCCTGGGCAGTATAAATTTCACTTTCCTTACTGAGCACATCAGCCGGCACATCTTCAGCTTTCACCACCATCGGGTTAACCGCTGCAACATGCATGGCAACATCTTTTGCCAGTGCTTCATCACCACCTCGCAGTGCGACCAGCACAGCAATCTTGTCATTGGAGTGAACATAACTGCCGACCGTCAGGCCTTCTTCAGCAACGACTGCAGCGCGTCTGACAGTGATATTTTCACCAATCTTCTGTACCAGAGCGAGTCTTGCCTGCTCCAGCTCATCATCCATCAGTTTTGTGACATCGGCTTCCTGGCGTTCAAAGGCCGCATCGAGTACTTTGCCGGCAAAGACTGAAAAGTTTTCTTCGCGGGCAGCAAAGTCGGTTTCACTGTTTACTTCCAGCATTACAGCGCTGCTGTTATCACTGGCAACTTTAACCAGAACCAGCCCTTCTGCAGCTGTTCGCCCGGCTTTTTTAGCGGCCTTCATGCCGCTGGCTTTGCGTAAATCTTCGATCGCCTGGTCAATATCACCGTTGCTTTCACTAAGCGCCTTTTTACAGTCCATCATGCCCAGACCGGTACGCTCACGTAATTCTTTCACTAATGCTGCTGTAATTTCCGCCATATTCTCGGCTCCTTAACTACACTTGTGTTGTTCATTTATTCCCAGCTTAGAGTACAGAGCTGCCAAAAAGTTTAGCCGGGAGCAAAAAGGGCCTGCCAGCCCTTTTCACTTGGTTCAGTCGTCTTTTTTTGCAGGCTCTTTTTTCGCCTTGGCCTTGGTTTTGGCTTTGGCCTTGGTTTTGGCTTTGGCCTTGGTTTTCGCTTTGGCTTTGGTCTTGGCTTTGGCCTTGGTTTTGGCTTTTGCTTTGGCCTTGGCTTTTGGCGCTGCTTTGGGCTTGTCTTCTTCCCCGGCAGACTCTGCTGCTTCGCTGGTTTCCTTGCTTTCAGCTTCTGCTTTAGCTTCCGGTTTGGCTGCTTCGGACTCCGTGACCTGTTCAGCTTCTGCTGTTTCTTCTACAGCTTCAGCCTGGGCTTTGCCCTTGGCTTTAACGGTAACTTTTGGACCGGCTTCATCTTTCTTGCCTTCTTTGGATGCAGCCTCTTCTTCGACAAATTCGTTTTTGCTTACTGCCTCAATGGCTGCTTCGCCACGTCCTTCGATACAGGCATCAGCAATCGATGTAACATAAAGCTGGATAGCCCGGATAGCATCATCATTGCCTGGAATGACGTAATTGACGCCGTCCGGATCACTGTTGGTGTCGACGATACCAATAACCGGAATGCCGATTTTATTTGCTTCCGTTACTGCAATGCGCTCATGGTCAACATCAATGACAAACAGGGCATCAGGAAGTCCGCCCATGTTTTTAATCCCGCCTATACTCTTTTCGAGTTTTTCCATATCACGGGTAAGCATCAGTGCTTCTTTTTTGGTCAACTTTTCAAAAGTGCCGTCAGTAGACTGTATCTCCAGCTCTTTCAGGCGTTTGACGGAAGCCCGGATGGTTTTGTAATTGGTCAGCATGCCGCCCAGCCAGCGCTGGTCAACATAAGGCATTCCGGCACGACTGGCCTCTTCCTTGATGATTTTGCTGGCAGCACGTTTGGTGCCGACAAAAAGAATTTTCTGACCCCGCTCTGCCATTTGCTTGACCTGGGCAAGTGCCTGGTTGAAGGCAGGAACGGTATGTTCAAGATTAATGATATGGATTTTGTTACGGGCGCCGAAAATAAAGGGTTCCATTTTCGGGTTCCAGTAGCGACATTGATGGCCGAAATGAACACCGGCCTTCAGCATGTCTTTCATGCTAGCAGCAGTCATAATTTTTCCTTTGGGTTAGGCCTCCATATATCCCATACTCCTAACTTTGTGAGCAAGCCCGCAAAGCACCCGGGAATATGTGTCGATATATGTGTGACGTTAATAATTTATGTTTATTTCAGGCTCAGGCCCGAAATTGAGCGGCTTTATACCATAAAGCCCTGCTGACATAAAGCATTTCTCGCAGCTATCACCGGCTCTGTGGATACTTTCCGGTAGTGGCTCAGTATGATATTTATTGTGGTGTAGAAGCCGCCGCTCCTGCCTTGGGAACCCTTCGACCTTTCCTTCCTATTTTTCCGGCGCTGCGGAACTCGCCTTTGGCTCAAACAGTCCTCGCGCTTACTCGGAAAAATACTCTGGAAAAAAGCGTCTCAATGGTTTCCCAAGGCAGGAGCGGTGGCTTCCTCAACAACAGGTTCAATTTTCAATGATGCTAAAAGCACAGGCGCGAGGGGGACATGCTTTCGGAGACCGTCTGACGACATGGATGTCGTCAGCCGAGCCTGTACAAGGATGTACGCTTTTTGGCGTGTCTCCGAAAGCATGTCCCACTCACGCCTGAACAAAAGCGAAAAAAATTAAACTGAACCACTACCCCCAATTTCCCGCACCTATACTTTACCCGCTTAGATACACTAAAATTGCTTCTTTGAATTATCCATTCCCAAGATTATGGCTGTAAGTATTAAAACCCCGGAAGAAATTGATCTGATGCGGGTTGCGGGCCGTCTCGCCGCAGAAGTACTGGAAATGATCGGGCCGCATGTGCAGCCTGGCATCAGTACCGGCGAACTCGATCGCATCTGTCACGATTATATCGTCAATCAGCAGCAGGCCGTGCCTGCCCCACTGAACTACAATGGTTTTCCCAAGTCCATCTGCACCTCGGTAAATCATGTGATCTGCCATGGTATCCCCAGTGATGACAAGGTTCTGAAGGATGGCGATATCATCAATATTGACATCACCGTGATAAAGGAAGGCTTTCATGGCGATACCAGCAAAATGTTTCTGGTTGGTGAGGTTCAGCCTCATGCCGAGAAACTGGTGCAAACGACCCAGGAAGCCCTGTACCTGGCAATTGATATGGTTAAACCCGGCATACAGCTGGGCGATATTGGCAATGCCATTCAGCAATATGCCGAAAAGCGGCATTATTCCGTCGTCCGCGAATACTGCGGGCACGGTATCGGGCGTATTTTTCACGAAGAACCCCAGGTCCTGCACTATGGCCGACCCGGCACAGGACTGACACTGGAGCCCGGCATGACTTTTACCATTGAACCGATGATCAATGCCGGCAGCCGCTATACCCGACTGTCAAAAAAAGACGGCTGGACCGTCACCACCAAGGATCGCCGCCTCTCAGCCCAGTGGGAACATACACTGGCCGTACTTGATGATGGCTGTGAAGTCCTGACCCGTCGCCAGGAAGAAAAATTTTAAAAGTGAGCACGAAAGCCAAAACCCCAAAGTTTTTTGACCTGCGAAAATTCAAGCAGAAACTGTCGAAATCAGACTCCCCGATCCGCTGTTTTCGTGAGGCTATTGACGATTCCCGGGCAAGACTGGATGAACGCTTTCGCAACAAAGGCAATATTGAAGAGATCATCAGTGACCTGACCGGTTTTATAGACCAGTTACTGACTGTTGCCTGGCAACAGCACAGCTGGAAAGACGCGGATGATATCAGCCTGCTGGCCGTTGGCGGATACGGCCGCGGCGAATTGCATCCCTATTCCGATATTGATATCCAGATTCTTCTGGCACGAAACAACAGTAAGAAGTACAAAGCCGACATTGAACAGTTCCTGACCTTTTTATGGGATATCAATCTGGAAATCGGTCAGAGCGTTCGCAGTATTAACGACAACAAGCAGGAAGCCGCGCGTGATATTACTGTTGCCACTGCCTTGCTGGAATCCAGAACCGTATGCGGCAATCCGGCACTATGCAAAAAATTAATTCTTGAAGTCAGTAAAAAGAAAACCTGGGAGCCAAAAAAGTTTTTCGCCGCCAAACGGGAAGAACAGATCGCCAGGCATGCCAAATATGATGATATTGATTATGCCCTGGAACCCAACCTGAAAGTCGCCCCCGGTGGTTTACGAGATATTCAGACCATCGGTTGGATCAGCAAACGTTATTTTGGCGCATCGGATTTTCAGGAGCTGGTGGAACGCGGCTTTTTGCAAAAAAATGAATATCAGGATCTGATCAAGGGACGAAATTTTCTCTGGTCCCTGCGTTACGGCCTGCACATGCTGAACGAGCGCAAGGAAGACCGCCTGTTATTTGAACATCAGCGCGAACTGGCAGAAATATTTGACTTCAAGGACGACGATACCAGTCTTGCTATCGAAAAACTTATGAAAGAATATTACCGCAACGTCATGACAATCCGTGAATTGAACGACGTGTTGCTGCAGCTCTTTGATGAGGAAATAATCCGTTCCAGGGAAAAAGCCAAAATCCTGACTCTCAATGCCCGTTTCCAGATCCATAATAATTATATTGAAGCATTGCACTCCAGGGTTTTTCGTCAGAACCCCTTTGCCCTGCTGGAAATTTTTGTGTTGATTGCCCAGGATGCAAAAATTGAAGGTATCAGGGCCTCGACCATTCGCCTGATTCGAAACGGCAGGCAACTGATTGATGATGATTTCCGTAACGATATCCGCAACACCACTCTCTTTATGGAATTGTTACGCTCCCCCTACAAAATGGTTGCCCGACTCAAACAGATGAAACGCTACGGCATTCTGGGTGCCTACCTGCCTGAATTTGGCCGGGTCATCGGGCAGATGCAGCATGACCTGTTTCATATCTATACCGTCGATGATCACACCCTGCAGGTAGTTGAGAACATGCGCCGTCTACGGCATCCGGAAGCGGCCGAGCGCTATCCGATTGCTTCCCGCATTGTTAAAACGCTGCCCAAGGTCGAGTTACTTTATATTGCCGGTTTATATCACGACATTGCCAAAGGCCGTGGTGGTGACCACTCCGAACTGGGGGTGCTGGATGCTGAAGCATTTTGCAAACGCCACCATCTTGGCAAATGGGATACTGCCCTGGTTGGCTGGCTGGTCAAAAACCATCTCCTGATGTCCAGTATTGCTCAACGCAAGGATATTCAGGATCCTGACGTAATCAAGGATTTCGCCAAAACGGTAGGTGATCAGACACATCTGGATTATTTATACACACTGACAGTTGCTGATATCAATGCCACCAACCCGAATTTATGGAACACATGGCGCGCATCCCTGCTAAGCCAGCTTTATCAGTCAACCAAGCGTGCGCTGAGCCTGGGCATGGAAAAAGTTGTCGGTAAAACTTCCCGCATTCAGGACAATCAGAATCAGGCACTGGAAATACTTGCGAGTAAAAACATGACCCGCAAACAGGCCTTGTTAACCTGGGACAATCCCAATGAAGAATATTTTCTGCGCGAAACGCCTGAAGATATTGCCAGGCAAACCCTGGCTATTGCCAAACATGAAGACAGTGAAGAACCGCTGATACAGATTAAAAACAGCTCCAAGCATCAGTATGAAGGCGCAACACAGGTTTTCATCTATACCCGGAACTCGCATTTCCTGTTTGCCAATGTTGCCAATGCTTTTGACCGGCTCAATCTGAACATTCAGGATGCGCGCATTTATCATACTGCTTCGAACATGGCGCTATTGACCTTTATGATTCTTGAAACGGACGGTGCGCCAATTAAAAAGAATTCAGATCGTATGACAGAAATACGTAATCTTCTGCTGGAATATGCTCGCCCGCTTGAAAAAACAGCGAACAATAAAGCCCACATGCCCAGACAACTTCGCCACTTCAACCGCGCGACAGAAACCACATTCAATAACCCGGAGAACCTCCCCTACTCGGTACTGGAAGTCCTCTGTCCTGACCGGCCCGGGCTGCTGGCCAAAGTTGCCAATATTTTTGTCGAAAAGAGAATTATTCTGCATAACGCGAAAATCACCACTCTGGGAGAAAATGTAGAAGACGTTTTTTTCATTACCGACGAGAACGACAAGCCTATCCGTGACAAGACTTTAGCGAAAGAGTTACAGGCCCTGATCAAAGAAAAACTGGATGCCACATTAAATGCAGCCTGATGCATTTAATAAATTCAGTAACATCAGCAACAAGAGTACGGCAACAATAAGGAACAGCATTTACCATGATTATGTATGGCATCCCCAACTGCGACACAATAAAAAAAGCCAGGCGTTTTTTGCAGGATAACAATATTGCCTACGAATTCCATGACTATAAAAAACAGGGTATTTCCAAGGCCAAACTGAAAACCTGGTGCTCTATTTTCGGTTATGAATCCCTGCTCAATCGCCGCGGAACAACCTGGCGCAAACTCGATGAAGAAACCCGGGCCAGCATGAACCAAAGCCTGGCAATAAAGATAATGCAGCAACAGCCTTCCATCATAAAACGTCCTGTCCTCGAAGCAGGCGATAAAGTTTTGCTGGGATTTGAGCAAAGTGAATATAAAAGCCTGCTATAATGCCGCCGTTTTTAACGATCGGAACCAGTAACTGACATGAATGTATTTAGCCTAGCTTTTGGAATCGGTACCCGTGATTCAGCCGGAAACTGGCTGGAAGTTTATTATCCCCTGCCGCTATTGAGCCCCTCCGAGGATATTATCAAAGCCATTAGCGGCCCCTGTGATTACAGTGGGGGCAACCAGTCTATAATGCTGGACCAGGATCAGCTCAATCAGATTCTTGATAACTTCGCCGGCCGTCAGCAACAGCAATTAATAGATTTGCTCTCTTCCCTTCTACTCAGCAAAAAACCGCTGGTCCTTTGCATACTTGAAAAAGATCTCACTCCAGAATCAGTACCGGAAGTCTATCTGAAGCTGCATCTACTTTCGCACAGACTTGTTGAACCCCATGGAGTCAATCTTGATGGCATGTTTGGTCTTTTGCCCAATGTCGCCTGGACCAGTGCCGGTGCAATTGCGCTTTCCGATCTTCCCCAGCGTCAGCTTGAGGCGCGACTGGCAGGACGTGCACTGAGTATCGATTCAGTGGACAAGTTTCCGAAAATGACGGATTACGTGGTCCCTTCCGGGGTTCGTATTGCCGACACTGCCCGCGTCAGACTGGGTGCCTACATTGGTGAAGGAACTACCATCATGCATGAAGGCTTTGTGAATTTTAATGCCGGTTCAAAAGGTGAAGCCATGATTGAGGGGCGCATTACCGCCGGCGTTTTTGTTGGTAAAGGCAGCGATCTCGGAGGAGGCTGCAGTATCCTCGGGACGCTTTCCGGAGGCAATAAAACTGTGATTTCGGTTGGAGAACAATGCCTGATTGGCGCCAATGCCGGACTTGGTATCTCCCTTGGAGATAAATGCACTATTGAAGCCGGCCTGTTTCTGACTGCCGGAACCAAAGTCAGTGTCCTGGATGCAGATAACAAACCCGTCGAAGTCGTCAAAGCCAGAGACTTGTCCGGCAAAGATGAACTGCTGTTCCGTCGCAACTCAACCACTGGTGTGGTTGAATGCCTGACCAACCGTAACAGCATCGAGCTCAATGCAGAGCTTCATGCGCATAACTAAGCCATTACAGGCCTGATCATGTCATCTACGCTGGATCTTTGTTGTGAACTGATGAAGCGCCCTTCTGTCAGCCCTGATGACCAGGGTTGCCAGGAGCTGCTGGCTGCTCGTTTAGAAAAACTGGGCTTCAGTATTGAACACATGCCTTTTGGCCCGGTCAGCAATCTCTGGGCACGGCGCGGAACTGCTGCCCCGCTGTTCTGTTTTGCCGGTCATACCGATGTGGTTCCGCCCGGAGATACAAATGCCTGGGATTCAGATCCCTTTACGCCGGAAATACGTGATGGCTTTTTATACGGACGCGGGGCTGCTGATATGAAAGGCTCTCTGGCAGCAATGATCACTGCCTGCGAAAAATTTATAGCCAGTAATCCTGAGCATTCCGGTTCCATTGCTTTCCTGATAACCAGTGATGAGGAAAGTGCTGCCGTTGAAGGTACCGTCAAAGTGGTACAGGAACTGCAAAACAGAAATGAACAGATAGATTACTGTCTGGTGGGTGAGCCCTCCAGCAGCAAAGTACTTG
Organism: Gammaproteobacteria bacterium UBA5109; assembly: GCA_002414385.1. Taxonomy (GTDB): domain Bacteria; phylum Pseudomonadota; class Gammaproteobacteria; order Pseudomonadales; family Pseudohongiellaceae; genus UBA5109. Next base: position 27,300 of record DHZH01000005.1, on the reverse strand, counting down.
GTGACACCGTGCGCAATGGCCGGCGCGGCTCACTGAACGGTATTCTGCGGGTAAATGGCAAAGAGGGGCACGTGGCTTATCCTGACCTGGCAGTCAATCCTGTACATGTTTTTCTGCCGGCATTAACTGAACTGGTCCAGCATCAATGGGATCAGGGTAATGAGTATTTTCCGGCAACTTCCCTGCAGATTGCTGATATACATGCCGGACACGGGGTAAACAATGTTATTCCCGGCACACTTTCAGTGCTGTTCAATTTTCGCTTCTCCTCGGAAGTAAGCGCAGCACAATTACAGGAAATCACTGAAAGCATCTTTGCCAGACATTTTGACAGCCTTGAACTGCAGTGGCAGTTATCCGGTGAGCCTTTTCTGACTGAGGAAGGCGAGCTGACCGAGGCTGTCAGAAACAGCATACGCACTGTAAACGGCACTGATACAGGATTATCAACCGGAGGCGGTACCAGTGATGGACGATTTATTGCACCAACCGGCGCCCAGGTTGTCGAACTTGGTCCGTGTAATGCCAGCATACATAAAAATAATGAGCATGTTGCCCTTGAGGAACTCGATCAACTTGCCCTGATGTATGAGCAGGTGCTCAGACAACTGCTTGACTGATTTACACGTAAACCGAAAAATGCGCCGCTTTACCCGGTACTATAAAACTCGCACCCTGGTCCTGCCTGCCTTTTTTACTTCCGGGTCGTTTGACGACAACCCGTTTCACCGCACAGTCCCTGGCTGCCTGCAATAATGCTGCAAAGGCAGACTCGTCCTGCAGTGGCAGTATCTCCTGCAGGATACTCATGTCTTTTTTTACTGCTGCACTTTTCTGGCGAACAGGGAACATCGGGTCCAGATAAATCACATCCGGTTTTTCCCGACTGCCATTCTGAATGGCCTGGAAATATTCAAGGGCTTGACCATGCTCAAGCTGCATGCCTTGCATTATCTGCCTGATCTCACCTTCTGCCATTACTGCCCGGCTGATCCCGTCACGCAATAAACAGTAAACCAGCATTGAACTTTCCAGCATACTGACCCGGCAACCCAGGCTGGCAAGAATAAAAGCGTCCCTGCCCAGCCCTGCCGTTGCATCCATTACATGCATCGGGGCATGGCGATTGAGACCAACTGCCTTGGCAATGCCCTGCTGCTTGCCTGTGGATTGCTGACGGTATTGCAGACCCGCATCAAGAAAATCTACGCGTGTCGCCTGCTGCTGTTGCTGACCGCTGGGTTGCTGCAGACGCTCCAGCCCCAATCCCTCAGGATCCAGCCGTAACAAATGGCTGTACTGCTCAGGCTGGTCGCTGCTGACAACAGGCAGTTGCAGGGCGTCCTGCAGTTCACCGAAGTAGTCCTGATCGGCATCCGCATGGCAGTAAAAGGCAATTTTCATTGAGCTGAACTCGGGCTATCTGTATCATTGATATGATACAGATTGCGGAACAGAAAACCTATTACTCCTTCAAGGTGATATATTCAACATGAAACTCGAGCTTGATCACGACAGTGCCACTCCAATCTTCCAGCAAATCGTCGATCAGGTGCATTTCCAGATCAATACCGGAGAACTTGAAGCCGGTGACAAATTGCCCAGTATCCGGGCATTGGCTGAATCCCACAAACTGGCTACCAATACCATCGTCAAAGCCTTCAGGCAGCTTGAATTTCGCGGCCTGATCCAGGCCCAGGACCGTAGTGGCTATATCGTCGCCGAGCCTAACCAGAGTATTGGCCGTTACCAGGCGCGGGGAGTTTCTGCCGATAAAAGCGAGGTCCACAATGTCGTGGACAAACTGGATCACGGTCTGTTCCCCAATGCCTTCTGCAAGATTACCGAGGATTTTCTGACCGGCAACCCGGAGCACTGTAACGTGATTCATTCCGATGGCAGCGGTACCAAGTCAATCATTGCCTACCTGTCATACAAGGAAACTGGTGATCCGGGTGTTTTTCATGGTATTTCGCAGGATTCCATTGTCATGAATCTTGATGACCTGCTATGCATCGGCGTGAACGGGCGCATCCTGCTTTCCAATACGGTAAACCGAAACGCCCTCAACTGCCCTGGCGAAGTCGTTAACGCGCTGATTGAAGGCAGTGAGAAATTCCTCCAGACACTGCGTGAGTTTGGTGTCAGTATCTACAGTGGTGGCGGTGAAACTGCTGATGTCGGTGACCTGACCGGCACGGTGGTGGTTGACAGCTGCGCCGTTTCAGTGATGAAAAAGAAAGACATTATCAGTGGTGACCTGATTCAGCCAGGTTTGGCCATCGTCGGTCTGTCTTCTACCGGGCAGGCAAGTTATGAGCAGTTTGAAAACAGCGGTATCGGCAGTAACGGCCTGACCAGCGCCCGTCATGACATGCTCAGCACGTATTATGCAGAGAAGTATCCTGAGTCCTTTGATCCCAATATTTCCAGGGACCTGGTTTACTGTGGCCCCTACCGGCTGGAAGACTCACTGCCTGATTCAACATTAACGGTTGGCGAGGCGATTCTCAGCCCGACCCGCACCTATGCCCCCGTGGTATATCGTATTCTTGAAAAACACCCGCAACTCATTAAAGGACTTATACACTGCTCCGGAGGCGCACAAACCAAGTGCCTGAAATTTTCCGACGGGGTGCATTTTATTAAAGACAATCTGTTCCCGACGCCGCCTGTATTCAAGGCCATACAGGAGGCATCAGCAACGCCCTGGCAGGAAATGTACAAGGTTTTCAATATGGGTCACCGCATGGAAGTTTATTGTCAGCCAGAAGACGCTGATAAAGTCATCGCGCTTGCCGGTGAATTTGACATAGCTGCAAGAGTCGTCGGCAGAACCGAAAGCAGCAAGGCCGGAAATGTATTAAGCCTGTCACACGAGGATGAGGTCTTCAGCTACCGACCCTGATTTTGCCTGAATCCTGCTGCCGGACAGCTTTATGGAGCAGCTTCAAGAGAGCCGATGAATTGTGTTGCGAAATAGCGCCCATTCCTGATTGCGGTGACCCTGACTTCATGACCGGATTCCAGCAATGCCAGCTGATAATCCAGCTCTTCACTATTACGGATAATCTTGTTATCCAGTGTCACAATTACATCGTTAACCATCAGGCCACTTAGTGCTGCCGGGCTACCGGAATCGACGCGGGTAACCAGGGCGCCAAGTGCCTTTTGCAGGCCGAAGATTCTGACCTGATCAGGATTAATATTGCTTGTTTCAACCCCGATAATGAAAGACTGGGCATCCCGCCCGGTGAGAAAGCGCTCAACCATCTGGTCAATAACGTTCACCGGAATGCCGAATGAAATACCGATAGACGCGCCCGTGGTGGAAAATATTCTTGAACTCATGCCAATAACATCTCCTTCACCGTTGACAATCGGACCGCCTGAATTGCCCGGATTAATCAGCATGTCAGTCTGGATATAGGCAGCTGTCTCTTCCTCTTGGGCACCATTTCTCAACCTTCTTCCAAGGTAGGAAATAATGCCTGAGGTAACCGAATATTCAAATGAATAAGGAGAGCCAATTCCCAGCACTGTCTGTCCGACTTTTAATGAACGGGTATTGTCAGCCAGCTGTGCAGGCACCAGGTCGCGGGCAGGAATTTTTAACAGCGCAATATCTGAACCGGCATCAATGCCAATTACTTCAGCATCATATAAGCGGCCATCATGTAACTGAATGGAAATTGAGTTTGCATTCTCTACAACATGTGCATTGGTCAGCACATAGCCATCACTGGAAAACACAAAGCCCGAACCCGCATTCTGATTATTTGCTGCCATGATGTAAGGCAGGAAGTCTCCCGGGATATCACTAAAGTCCTGACTGGAAACCTGCTGAACAGAATCGACGGCTGATCGGGTAGTGATGGTGACAACACTGGGCAATACTTCTTCAACAATTGCAGAATAGTCTGGCAGATTATCAGCCTGCACTTGCCAGGATGCACCAAGCACAGTCGAAAATAAAAATAATCTTGTTAAGCGGTATAAACAATTCATAACTTAAGCAAAGCAATATTTGTTTCTGCAACAACAATATATTTTGTTAAGCTGAATATTGTGCTTGAAGGGCAGGAATGTCTATTAAAGTAATGTAATAAAATGTAAGCGAATAAAAGATAAAGTTATTATTTGTTTACAATTAATCGCATGAAATGGCTGGAAAGTGTGATGCACTTCACACAATTAAACCTTGTTTGATTAAAATGATTTCATCATGATATTAAACCATTATCGAATCAGGGCAGCGGGGCTGCTTACTTCAATAACTGGTAACCCTTGCCCCTGACAGTAATAATTTCCGCTTCAGTGCCAAGCTCCGCAACTTTTTTGCGCAATTTACTGACCAGCACATCCACTGACCGGGTATAAGGAGACCATTCCCGCTCAAATATTTCCCGCGAAATCTGTTCACGGCTGACATCACTGCCTGCTGCTTTTATCAGAAGCTCGGCAAGCCTGAACTCATGCGGACTCAGTTTTACAGAATTGCCGTTGGCAGCCTTTAACCTGAAATGACTGGCATCGAGCCCCAGTAAAGGTGAACCTGGTAGTACCTGGTCCATTTCATTGCTTTTTTGTGCTGTCCTGGCTGCGCGCGACAGCAGTACCCGCCGCAGGACATTGCGGCAACGGGCGGTCAATTCGCGTTTATCAAAGGGTTTTAGTATGTAATCGTCAACACCAATTTCCAGGCCAACAAGCTTGTCCAGTTGATCCTTGCTGCCAGTGAGCATGATCAGGCCCAGATCACTTCGGGAACGTAACTGTCTGGCAATTTCAAAACCGTAATGATTCTGCAGGTTAAGATCCAGCAGGATCAAATCGACTTCACTGGCATCGATGGCGGCTTCAATATCTTCGTTTTCATTGATGACAACACTCGTAAATTCTGTAGACTCAAATAACTGGCAAAGAATTTTTACAATAAAGGGATCATCATCGATGATACCAATCACAGGGTTGTCTTTACTCATTTAGAGAATATTATCCTTAATAATAAATCCGGATTTTATCGATCTGAAACTGCTTTGATGAATTTATTTTTCTGATTATTTGAGGAAGTTTATACCATTAGAGGGATACGTAATACCACAATAACCCCCTCTTCCTCGAGCAGATTGTCGGCATAAACATAGCCACCATGGAAATCGGTAATCATGCGGACGATATGCAAGCCCATACCCAGATGAGGCTGTTTCTTTTTGCTTTCCGGCCTGACTGATACCATTGAGTCAAATATTCGGTCTTTCATTTCCTCAGCCAGGTAGGGCCCGGAGTTGGCAACAGAAATTACAGCTTCATTATCTTCGCTGGCACATTTAATCCTGATAGCTTTATCTTCATAAGAAAACTCCACCGCGTTGGCAACCAGTTTGTCCATCAGCTGTACGATATAGTCAGCATTACCTTCAATAACAACCGGCTCATCAGAGATATCGGCCTTAAATGTGACACCCGGATAAATCTGGCTGTAACCATCAACACAACCGGAGATTACTTTTGTCAGGTCAAATTTTTCTTTTTCTGAAGACTTTAGAATCTGTTCCAGGCGTGAGGCTTCACTCATGTTGGTTAATATCAGATTAAGTCGCGATATCCCCTCCTCCGCTCTTTGAATGTAGACTTCAGCCTCTTCCGGGTTGCCGGCCATGCGCAGGTTTTCTATGGAAGAACGTACTACTGTTACCGGCGTCCGTAATTCGTGAGACAGACGTGAAGACATATTTTCCAGATAGTGGGTATATTGAGTCAGGCGATCCAGGATGTTGGCAAAACTGCGGCTGAGGTCACCTATTTCATCACTGCTGCGTGAAGGCTGGATGGTATTGTTGATCCGCCCGCTGTCATCAATGATCTGTTCGGCCTGATTTCGCAGGGAACGAATACGGGAGGACAAACCCGAGGCAAAGAGAAACAGCACGGTCACAACCAGCAGCATAATACCGAGCATGGTATCGAACAGCACTTCCAGTGCCTGATTTCTGAAGGTACGAATACCATTCATGTTCTGGTCGACAACCACAGCCCCCAATACCTGACCGTTATCCATGATTGGAAAAGCCGCAGCCAGGATTCGAGTCTGGCTGTCCTCCAGGGTGCGAAAAGTTGTATTCGGCACCCCTCGAAGAGCTGAAATAATATGATCGCCCTCCAGTGTGCCACCCTGGTAGAGTTCATCAACAAAACTGGAAGTTGGCTGGGACAGCAGCTGATCATAAATCGGGCGCAGGAGTGAGTTTCTGATGCCATTCCACAGCCCTCCCTGATTCTGCTGTTCAGAGTTGTCCAGCACCAGTCCGCTGGCATTTTGAATGTCACCTTCACTGAGCAGTACCCGCTGACTGCGGTCAACGACCTGAACACGGGAATTGCTCAGTCCCATTGCCGCAACAATGCGGTCTATTTCAGGCGTTGGCCGACGTAAGGTACCCAGGGCTTCAGCATTATTAATTCCTGAGGTGGAAACAATGGCAGCGACACTGCGTTGCTGCATGTCATCAACATCAAAGACCGATATACCCAGCTTGTTACCCAGCATTTCCAATGGCAGGCGTAATTCAACTTCATAGCCTTCAGCGGTTCGGGTCCAGCGGCCTGTTATCCGGGGTTCATACTGCAGGGCGGATACATCAGTAATATCATTACTGATGCGATAGGGGTAAATAAATTCATCATCATAAGGAGCAATGACATAGCGCTCAAAAACCCCGTCACCACTGACAACAGCAAGCCTGAGGCTGTCACTGCGGTCTACCCTGAGGCTTTCCTGGCTACGTAGTACGACATTCTCATCAATGACGCGCAGATAGGCATAAAGTGAGCGGTTATATTCTCCCAGCATGAGCCGGAAACTGAGCGGGTCACCAACCAGGCCGCCCGTTCGAAAGCTGGTCAGGGAATTGGCTGGATTCGGACTGTCGCTGCCTTCCTGATAATGCTGTTCATACTGTTGGTAATCACGCCAGTCCAGGAGATTGCCGTCATCAATTGCCAGGGGATAAAACACCGGATAAACATACAGGTCACGGCCTTCTGTGGCGCGACTGTAGGAGCTGTCATTAAACAGTTCCGGGCGTTCACTGAGGGCGGTAGCCAGCGCTCTGGCGGTGCCCAGCACAGTCTGTTCCTGCGCCCGGCTCAGGTACTCCTCCATTTCCAGGATATACTGGTATCCGAGCCAGGGAATGATCAGCAGGAAACCGGAAACCAGTAGCAGCCTGACTCTTATCCCGGAAAGCTTTTTGATCAAAGCAGCCATCAATCCTCAGCTTCAATAGTCCAGCGATATCCCATGCCATAAACCGTATCTATGCAATTGAAATCCGCATCCGCCTGAATAAACTTTTTGCGGATGCGTTTGACATGGGAGGTTATGGTGCTGTTATCCACAAAAATTTTTGATTCCTGCATCAGCGCATCACGACTTTTGACATGCCCGGGAAACTTCACCAGAGCATGTAACATCCAGAATTCGGTGATTGTCAGTATGATTTTTTCACCCTTCCAGCTAACTGTCAGGCGACTCAGATCCATCTGCAGATCTCCTCTTTCCAGCAGACTGTCAGGTTCAGCAGGCTTGTCCTGAACATCCAGGCGCCGGAACAATGCGGCAATTCGCGCGCTCAAATGGGGCAGGCTGATATCCTTGCTGAGATAGTCGTCTGCCCCCATACGCAAGCCGCTGACGGTATCGAAATCATTGTCCCGTGCCGTCAGGATCATGATTGGCAGGGTATCCGACATGGAACGCAGGGCCTGGCAAAGCTTGAAGCCACCGTCAATCTCATCTTCCAGGCCGATATCTATAACAGCCAGGTCCGGTAGTCGAACTTCAAAGGCTTCCATGGCTTTACGCCGATTCGGGTATGCCTGTATCTCATAGCCCTGTTTTCGCAGCACGTCAGTGTAGTTCTCACGCAGGGCTGCTTCATCTTCAACAATCGCGATTCTTCGACTCATAGCTGTATTCACAAGTAATTGATTTTGAAGCACTATACATGAAGAGGATTGCTCTTTGCAGCAAACATAAATCCCTCTGTCTGAATTGCCATAATCTTGCCATATTTGATCAGTGCCCTGCCCTTATTGCCCCCGTAAAAAGTACTAGACTCGCTTTTAAATACTCAGCCAGGAACACAACTTGTCAACAACGAGACTGAGGAGAATGTAATGACCAAGAATAACGTAAACAACGTGATTGTACCCCTGATCCTGGCTTCCGTGTTTTTTACCGCTGTCAATACAGCGATGGCAGCACCTGCAAGCGAACTGGCAGAGCTCGAAAGAGATAATACCCGTGATGAGGCCATTGGCTTCTTTGGTGGAGCCTTACTGGGTGGTTTGATCGCCGGGCCTCCTGGTGCCATCACTGCAGCTGCACTGGGTATTTTGGGTGCCACCGCTAAAAATGGCGATGAGCAGAACGAAGTCCTGACCAGCCATCTTAATCAATCACAGCGCGAACTGATTGCCTTGCAAAACCAGCAGGAACAGCTCGAAGCGCGATACCAGGCTGCTGTCCGGGAAATCGAAGCAGTCAATCTACAGCGTGTCAGTCTGAACAATCAGCTCAATGAGCTGGAGAACGGCCAGGGCTGTTGCAGCGATGCAGCGCTGTCCCTGCATTTCCAGACCAATTCTGATCGCATTGAGCAGCATTACCTTGAAGCACTGGAAGAACTGGCAACACTGGCAAAGGATGTCGAAAACCCGCTGATCATGATCAATGGCTATGCTGATGCACGCGGAGCCTCTAATGATAATCAGCGCTTATCCGAAAACCGTGTGGATTCCGTGGTTCGCGCATTGCTGGCATTCGGTGTAGAAGCTGAGACGATTCAGAGCAGTGCCTTTGGTGAATCCCGTCCGCTAAGCCAGAACGACAATCCGGAATCACTGTTTTTTGATCGTCGGGTAAACGTTGAGCTGCACTCCAGAAACAGCGAAATGTTCACCCTGACAGACTAAACAATTAACAAGCAGGCATTGTAGAGGAACACATCATGAAATTACCAAGACTGGTCAGCGGTAACCGAACCTACTCTTCCAGCTCCCTGCGTGCCTGGTTGTTACTCAACGAATTTGATATTGCTTTTGACGAGACCGTGATTGAACTGTTCAAGGATGACAGCATCGAGCGAATAGCCATGTATTCACCCAGCCTGAAGTTACCGGTCCTGGTACATGGTGATATCAAGGTCTGGGACTCACTGGCTATTTGTGAATATATCAATGAAAGCTTTCTTGAAGGACGTGCCTGGCCAGCCAACCAGAAAAAGAAAGCGGCTGCCCGGTCCATCGCCAATGAACTGCATGCAGATTTCCAGCAGTTCAAGAAAGACTGGCCGATGAATTGCCAATTACAGACCAGGATGAAAGTAAATGGTTCTATCGAAGAAGAGATCGCCAGGCTGGACGCGATAATGTACGCATGTCGCTCCAGCTATGGCGATGGAGGCGATTATCTGTTCGGCAACTTCTCAATCGCTGATTGCATGCTGGCGCCGATGGTAATCGCCCTGAAAGCCTATGGAGCCGAGCTTACCCAGAAATCATGGTCATACATTAATACTTTGTTAAGCAACCCCAATCTAGAGTGGTGGCTGGAACAAGCGGAAAATGAACAGCAGGATTATGACTGGAACTGGGAACAGACAGCCTGACACAATTTTATCATCCCTGAGAGCGATGCTTTAGCCGGACTTAAAATCCGGCTTTTTTTTGCCTGTTTACCCAGCTTAGCCGTCATCCTGGAGTGAGGCATGTTTCCTGGACCATTCGTTAATGCAATCTATCATTTGACTTGCTGGTATCGGACTGGAGATGAAGGACCCCTGTGCAATATCGCAATGTGAAACAGCCGAAAAATTCCAGTCGGCTATATTCTCAATTCCTTCCGCAACCGCCTTGATATTGAGATTGTTTGCCAGTTGCAGGCTGGCGTTGAATATACTACCAAGCGTCTTATCCTTGCAGGCATCATGCACAAAACTTCTGTCCAGTTTCAGCTCATTAAAGGGAATATCCCGCAATTGCGCCATGGATGAATGACCCGTACCAAAATCATCAATTGAAATGGCTATTTTATGCAAACGTAAACTGGTCAGTATGCCAAGCACCAGCGAATATTCCTTGACCAGGGTTGATTCGGTAATTTCCAGCACCAGTTTTTGTGGCTCAACTCCGGCATTAAGCAGCTCATTTTTTACCAGATTGACGAATTCAATGGAGCTGAGATTCTCAACAGACACATTGACCGATACGCTCAGTTCATAGCCTTCTTTTCCCCAGCCAATCTGGTCCTGTAATGCGGTACGCAGAACCAAAACAAACAAATCATCGATGAGCGCATTTTCTTCCGCCAGAGGAATGAAATCCACCGGGTTGATAACTCCGTCCTCCGGATGCAACCAGCGCACCAGTGCCTCAGCACCGATTATCTGCCCTGTCTGCATATCGACTTTGGGCTGATACTCATTGAATATTTCACCGTCTTTTATGGCAAGCCTGAGTCGTTCTGCTGCGTATTCCTTTTTAATACCCGGTTTCTTCTTTTCATTCGTGTGTGATAAAAACTTGTTGACTAAATAATCCAGCCTTTCCCTGACGACGGGTTTCTGTAGATGGCCTAACACAGTAAAGCCATAACTGGCTGCCAGCTTTACTGTGGATTCGAGAATTCGCAAATCTTCGCCGCTGATTAAAATTATGGCACCTGTAAATTCGGTTTTCTGCAGAAGATTCAGGAACGCTACCCCGTCCATGATGGGCATATTCAGATCCAGTAAAATCAAGGCGTCATAAATTCTCCTGATATTAAGCTGGTCAATGGCTTCCAGACCATTGGTACAGGCAACAATGCTGCCAATGCCTTTCTCGGTAAGCTGGTGGTTAAGGATTTTACGTTGAAACTCATCGTCATCCACGAGAATTGCCGTAACATTTTCAACAGAGTGCTTCATGTGTTAATCCTCGTCTCAATTTCAGTGATTAGATTATCGATAGCAGCAGTGAAATCCGGCAATATCGCCCCTATAGCTTCAACATTTTCGTTCTTTGCTTCATTTTCCAGTACTTCACACAGGTCACCGAATGGCAATGCACCGATTGAGCGAGATGAAGACTTCAAAGTGTGGGCCTCATTGCCCAGTACTTGCAGGTCACTGGAATCTGCGGCGTGCAGTATTGCCTGTTTTGCCTTTTTCGCAAGATTCAGATAATCATCTAAAAACTCAGGCACTAACTCCGAACTGCCTAGTAGTTGTTCCAATATAGTGGTATCCAGGATTTCTGCTTTTGAGTCTGGCATGAGCTTTTTTTCTGCTTGCAATTTTTCATCATGCTTTTCCTGGACCGCTTGTATGGAGGAGTCTGTGGCATATTTTTCCAGCTCATCTTTCAGGTCTTCCATCAATACAGGCTTGGCCAGGTAGCCATCCATGCCAATCTGTTTGCAGTGCTCCCGTTCCCCTTTGGTCGCATCAGCTGTGAAGGCGATAATAGGCAGATGCTTGCCGGATTTTCTTTCCTGCATTCTGATGGTCTGGGTCAGGGTAAAGCCATCCATATTGGGCATATGTAAATCAGTCAGTAAATGGGTATAACGCTTGTCATTAAGTTTTTCGAGTGCTTGCAGGCCATCCTCCGCGATATCACAGGCATAGCCCAGATAATTGAGTTGGCTCATGGCTACTTTCTGATTGATTGCATTGTCTTCAGCCAGCAGTACCAGGCCTTTATCCAGTTCTATTTCTGCAGTCTGATGCTGGTGAGATATATGTTCATCATCCTGGGTGGGTTTATCACCCAGGATGGCGCTACGTATATATTGCATGTATGTCTCGATATAAGGGTGACGGTTAATAAAATAAATCCTGTCACTGAACTCCGTAATTTTTTCTGGATGCCCTCTGCGAACAAGAACAACTTTCTCATAATTTTCCAGATCTGATTCCTGCAGAAATTTTTCATGCTCGTTGACACTTCGGAACATTTCATAAACTATCAGCAGCCTTTTTGTAGTGTTGGGAGGCTCACTCTGCAATATATCTTCAATGTTATTGAGCCGATTGACACTGGCCTTTTCGTAACATAACCAGTCTTTCAGATCAGTATAATCGCTGTCGTTATGACACAGCACATCACAGCTGAATCCGGATAGAAAATTACTGGTCTCAGAGTTACTTTGATCTTGGGCCACTATTGGCAAGGTGCAGATAAAACGGCTACCTTTCCCGGGATCGCTCTCCACACTGATTTGTCCACCCATTAATTCAAGAAGACGATGACAGATAGGTAAGCCAAGTCCGGTGCCACCGTATTTCCGGGTTGTTGATGCATCAGCCTGGGTAAAGGCTTCGAATATCTTTTGCTGGGCATCAGCACTGATACCAATACCATTATCCTCGACTATAATCTGAAGAATATCTGCCTGACTTTGTTCCAGGCGGATAGTCACACGACCTTCCCTGTCACTATTATTCCCGGAAAATTTTATGGCATTATTAACCAGATTGGTGATCACCTGACGTAATCGTACAGAATCAGAATATATGATGCTTTCCGAGTCTGGTTCACGATAGGCTGAAAGGGTGACGTTAGCTTTGTTGGCAATGGACAGAAATGTATTGCAGATAGACTCGAGCAGGTAAGCCAGTTTTACCGGCTCATTCTCAAGCGAAATTTTATCTGCTTCAATTTTTGAGAAATCCAGAATGTCATCAATAATCGTTAGCAGCGAGTATGCCGAATCCTTGATAATTTCTGATTGCTCTCTCTGCCTGGGTCGCAGACTACTTTGCATTAGCATATCAATCATGCCAAGTATGCCGTTCATCGGGGTCCTGATTTCGTGACTCATGGTTGCCAGGAATGAAGATTTGGCCTGATTGGCGGCTTCGGCATGATGCAAAGCGCGGTTTAATTCTTCAGTTCTTTCCTCGACCCTGACTTCAAGAGACTGACGTTCCATTTCCAGGTCTTCATTAAGCTGTGCCAACTGCTTATTACTGTTCTCAATTTTTCGTTGTGATTTTACTCGTTCAGTAATGTTTCGAATGACACAAATAAACAGCATTTTTCGTTCTGATGTAATTGGCCTGAATACAACTTCAACTGGTATCGTCTCACCATCGTAAGCAATCGCATCGGTTATAAATTCATTTTCAAACTGCTGAACCAGATCTTTTACCAGGTATCTTTTATCTGTTTGACCCTCTTCGCCTGATTTGAGAGGTAATATTTCATAGATATGGCGATTATTCATAAAGCTGATCGGGTAACCGAACTGTGATTCAATCTGGCTATTGACCATCAGGACATATCCCTTGTTATCCAGCATCATGATGACATCCGGGGCTGTCTCAACAATCGTTCTGAAGCGCCCCTCGCTTTCACGAAGAGCCTTCTCGGCTTTTAGTTTGTCAGTAACGTCTGATGCAATAGTCCCAACATAGGCAAGCTGACCTTTATCATCAAATATAGGATAACGCAATGAACGTACAATCCGTTCTTCTTTGCCCTTGATTTTCCAGCTATCATAGAACTCAAGTGGCTTCAATTCCTGAACAACACGCTGAAACTGTCTTGACATTTTTTTTTGTGAGGCTTTACCAGACATGAGATCTGCGTTTTTCTTACCCTCAATCCGAGATTTTTCCAGACCGAAAACCTCCCTGACTTTGTCATTGACATAGGCGAAAGTCTCATCCAGGTTCTTCAGGTACATCATGTCAGGATTGTTATCACAGAATGCTGTAATCAGGGCATTATTCTTTTGTAATAGCTGTTCTGATGATTTCTGTAAATGATAGGTTTTGCTGAAACGCCAGGCCAGAATGGCGCCAAGCACAGCCAGCAAAATCAGCATGAGAAATACCGGATATAAATTGGAAGCTTCGCCTGCAATAATATTTTCGACTTGCATCAGGTTTCCAAAGTCGGACTGCATTAATACAACCCAAGGCATGTCCCTGCTGCTGAATGGAAGCTGCTGGACAAAAATGTCCCGTTGTTCGGCATCAGCAGCACATTCCTGGCTGCCACAGATCAATGTGAATAAAAAGGTCTGTTGACCAATACCCAGCCCCCCTGTTTGTCCATTCCAGATATGCTCCCAGAGCTGTGGCTGCTCTTCTGCCAGTGAGCTGCTGCTTCTCTCCGGCTGAAAAAATTCTATTTCCTGTTCACGGCCTGACGTAAAAATGCGGCTACCCTGATTATTTAAAACCGAAAATTCGCCCTGATTCTCATCCGAGACAATGTCAGCACGTATCTGTTGAAAAACCTGACTCGTATCATGATTGAAAACAAGATAAGCGATCGTATTATTGTTTGCATCGAACAATGCTGTGAAAAACTCCTGAGTAACTCTGGATGATTCCTCGGTCTGAGCATTGTCAAAATCCAGTTGCAGCGGCGATATGTATATATCATCCGCTTGCAGGAACCGGACTTCTTCGTTGAAATAGTCGCTGTTAGCGATATTCTCCAGCTGGGTGTTTGTTGCAAAAACCAGGGACCTATCGCTGGTTCGAATAATTGACGCCAGTTCCATGCCGTCAGCGGCGATAATTCTTGCCTGGTAGAATTCATGATTAGTTCGCATAAACGCAGCGATTAATTCATTAACTTCAGAAAGGTTATTACTGAATGCATCTGCGCTGGCAGTCAGCTCTTCCTGTAACTGGATACTCTGATTCAGAAAGATAAGATCCAGCCTGACATCACTGAAACTCTCAAACAGGGAGATGGAAGCCAGGCCAATCTGGATACGGGCTTCATTGAGAAGCGCGTCCCTAAAGCGGGAATTATCCAGCGCGACAAATCCGATGATACTTATCAGTAACAGTGCAATAAACGGTGAATAAATTTTAAGAAAAGTCTTTAGAAACTCTTTTTTGTCCCTTTCTTTTGCAGCTCCCATAAGCGTTCCGTCATATTAAATTTTACTGGGCTGGTTGGTAATTCTCGTTTGCAGAAGGCACTGCAAAATAAAATTGAGGCTGACGCAATTGACATCTAAGAGCAAGATAAGAAATAAGGCCTGATTTGTAAAGCAGGATTACAATTTTTTACAATTCATCTTCTTGATTTAATTGGGTTTTATATATTTTGCAGTACAGAATCAGGTATAACGTAACCATTTCCAGACTTCTTTCCAGCCCGGTCTTTTACCGCTTAACAGAATTGTCAGGCGATATATCTTTCCTGATATTAAAATGACCACAAACAGTGTAAGGATATTAACGGCTATTGCGACAAGGAACTGCCAGAAAGGAATATCTATCAGAACCATTCTTGCCGGCATGACAAGAATTGAAGCAAAGGGCAACATGGAACTGACCTGCCCAATGATGCTGGCCGGATTATTCACTACCGTAAAGGCAAGGATGAATGGAATAATGACCAGCAACATGATCGGGAATAAGCTTGACTGGGCATCCTGGGGATTATCAAACATGGCCCCAAATGCAGAAAAGATACTCAAAAATGTGAGTACCCCGATGATATAGTTCAGCATAAAATAAATGATCACCAGCAGGCCAAGCTGAATTTCAAAATCTATTAATGCAATCATCACAGGCAGAGACCCGGAAATAATCAGAAACAGCGGAATAAACCAGATCAGTATCTGGGTAAAGCCTGCTATCGCACTGCCAATTATTTTACCGGCCATAAGTTCTGAGGCTGATACTGAAGCCAGCACAATTTCAACGACCCTGCCGACTTTTTCCTCATTTACTGCCGCCATGGCCGGGGCGGATATTAATAAGAGACTGAAATACAGTAGAAATGTAAAGCTAACAGCGACCAGTTGCTGACCTCCGTTACTGCTTTGCAGATTCCCTGTTTCAGTAACCCGGTTATTTTCGATACGTACCGGCTGGGCAATGAAATCGGCATCAGAGACATTTATTCCAAGTTCGGCAACAAACTGGCTGACAATTGCCTCGTTAACAAGACGCCTCAGCCCATCAAGCAATAACTGGTTACCGGCATTATTGGAATAAAATCCGATCCGTTTGTCTTCCAGTGCCTGTGCAGGAATGTATAAAAGACCACTGATCTCTCCTGACAGGATATCACTACGCTGCTGTTCGATTGTTTGCTGCAGGTTTTCTGCATCACTCAGGCGAAATTCCAGGCTGAAACTCTCCACCAGTGAGTTCTCATCATTTTCAATAACAAGCTGCACTGAATTGAGGGTTTCCTGCTGATCAGAAAGAATCAGCAGGCGACCCTGCGTATCATCTTCCAGCGTCAGAAACAGAAATTGCAGCCCAAAAACCAGAATCAGGAAAAAAGGCAGAGCAATTGTCGTGAATATAAAACGCTTGCTGAAAATCTGCTGTTTTACCTCACGTTTAATGATTGCTCTGGTTCTGAAATTAAGCATCATCCACCACCTGCAGGAAAATATCCTGTAAGGAAATGTCATTGGCATCAAAGCGCTTGACCAGGATATTATGTTCCAGCAGTGAGCGTAGCAGACGCTGAATATCCTCTTCCTGCGCCACTTTGATGCCTTTGGCATTGCCATGGTTCTGAATTTCTTCTACCCAGGGTAAATTCAGCAGGAAACTGATATCCCCTTCATAGTCCAGCATAATGTGTCGTTCTGAGAATTTTGATTTGAGCTCAGTCAGGGAATCATTCAGTTTCAGTTCACCACGATGGATCAGGGCAATGTGATCACACATACGTTCGGCAAAGTCCATCAGGTGTGTTGAAAATATAATCAACTTCCCCTGCTGCTTCATTTCCAGAATGATCTCCTTGAGAATATCCGTATTCACCGGATCCAGTCCGCTGAAAGGTTCATCAAGAATCAGTATTTTCGGGTCAGAAAGAATTGCCGTAATAAACTGTACTTTCTGCTGGTTACCTTTGGAAAGATCTTCAATTTTGCTTTGCTGCCTGTCAGCAAGATCAAATCTGTCAAGATACTCAAGCATCTGTTGTTTCAGATGAGCAGGCTTTAGGCCCTTTATTTCCATAAAAAAATTCAGGGTATCCGTCACCGTCATTTTCTTATACAAACCACGCTCTTCCGGTAGATAGGAAACCATGCGTCGAAAAGATTCGCCGACCTTATCACCATCAAGAAAGACTGCCCCGCTATCCGGCCCGATAATATTCATGATCATCCGAATAGTCGTGGTTTTACCGGCACCGTTTCTGCCGATCAGGCCAAGGATCTGTCCGGACTGAACATGGAATGAGACATCTTCAACCGCTGCCAGCTGGCCAAATTTTTTACAAAGATTTCTGACTTCCAATCTACTCATCAGGATTTACCCGAATCAGATGAACAATAACCAGACAAGAATAATGACAAAATATGGTATTACTACCAGTATTGAGGCTTTGCTGTATGAACAGCCAGTGTAATATTTAAAACCCATTATCGTCAGAACCAGCGTCCAGAGTGTAGCAAAATCCAGGTACTCCAGTACTCTGCCTGACTCCTCTGCCAGCAGGAAGCTCAGGGTAAGCGGATTAAGTGCGGACATGTTGATCTGTCCTCCGCTGCTCAGGATTGCCACCCAGGCAGCCAGTGCGGAAATGATTGCCGGCATTCCACACCAGGCACTCAGGGAAAACCAGTATTTGAAGGCAAGCTCCCGCTCAGTCAGCTTGCTGACAAAATAAAGGTAAGTGGCACTCAGGCCATAGGTGAGTAAGAGACCTATAAACACCCCAAAAGCAGATGAATAGCCCAGCAACATTTTATTATTGACGGTTTCCCGCAGGATAACCCTGAGATCGTTTTCTGATATTCCCGGTTGAGAACCAAGCACGACCAGCTGCTCAAGCAGATAGTCGGCATCCACAAGACCATAGTAGCCAAGCTGGACTGATGCCAGACAAAGAGAAACAATAAACCAGGGGAGCAGCCAGACAGGTTTTTCCTGTAGGGAAGCAAAAACTTTCTGTGGGGCTATGAATATAAATTTCAGTTTTTCAGACATCAATAAATGACCATTGTCTGTCCAGAGCTTCTTGTCCACTAAAACAAAACAGGCTGAACAATTGCTTGCCCAGCCTGCTCTGTCAATTGCAGTTACAGGATGTATTACATTTTCAACGCTGCCAGCGCGAGTCGTTCATCACGATTCGGATCATTTTCCGCATGGACATCATCGCCAAACATCATGGTTGGATAATTCTCCGTGCTGAATTCCGGCCAGTGCGGCATATCTGCATGATTCGGATTGCCGGTTCTGGCAAAAGCAGCCCAGGCTGCGCTCATTACATGAGCCAGCTCATAACGATAGGAATCTGCACCGGTCATTGAAGCTGCCACATCAACGTTATTGAATACGAACGGGATTTCCAGCGTATGGTATGAGCCCATACGGTTATCATGTACCGGCGAATGCCAGTCAAACAGGTACAGATAACTTGGCGCTGAACCCTGCTCAAACTTCAGTTTGTTCAACTGCTGGGCATTCCAGCGACGTGTGTTATCAGATTCAGCCGTTAACCAAAGCATACGGTTGCGACGCTCCGGGAATTTATCCCGATACAGCTCAATCAGTTCATTGGCCTGTTGTTCATTATCATTAGCCAGGCGGGTTCTGAACAGGTTCAACATGTCGGCATCGGATAATTCATAAGGGGGTGGTCCTACCCAGCCGTTTTCAGTTTCGGTTGAGCCAGCCATGAATGGCACATCAGCAGTGAACGCAGGCGCTGAAGGATCCCAGGGATGCCGTGGAATAAAGTTTCCGTCCACTACCGGGCCCATCGGGAAATCACGTAGTTCCGGATCACCATATAGTGAATCCTGAATCTGCTGGGGTGTCAGTTCCTGCAAACGCTCAAGCTGGTTGGCTGCAATACCCAGTTTGTTCAGATACCGTTCTACTGCTTCAGTGGCTTCATCAGCCGGTTGTCCGCGCATTGTCGAACCACTTTGTGCAATACACTGATGAAACAGACCTGCTGCAGAAGGGGCGCCCATCAGCGAGGTGGTTTTACCGCCGCCGCCGGATTGCCCGAAAATAGTCACACGATCCGGATCACCGCCAAATTCAGCAATGTTATCCTGAACCCATTGCAATGCTGCCACCAGATCCTTGGTACCAAGATTGGTAGATTCCGCCCACTGCTCCCCGCCAATATCAGCCAGGTGCATGTAACCGAAAATATTCAGCCGATGGCTTACAGATACCACCACCACATCTTCTTTCTTGGCCAGCAAAGTGCCGTCATACATTAGATAGTTACCGGAACCAAAACGGTGACCACCGCCGTGCATCCACACCATTACCGGTCGGGATGCATTATCAGCTGCAGGTGTGAAAACGTTCAGATTCAGGCACTCTTCACTTTCCGTTTCCAATCGATTCATGGCCAGCACCACCGGAGAGGGCTCAAAAGCATTTGGCCCCTGCCAGCAGCGATTACCTATTTCAAAGGCATCCCTGACGCCGGACCAGGCCTGTGGTGCTTTAGCCGGCATAAAACGGTTGGCTCCTGCTGTATCGGCTCCGTAAGGAACCCCCCAGAACTGCTCAACGCCTTCACGCATCAGGCCTCTGACACGACCATAGCGAGTCTGCACAGTACTGCCGACTGAAGCCAGGCGTCTGTCCTGTGCCAGTAACATGGGTGAATGGGCACCCAGATAAAGACCTGATGCTCCAAGCAGGCTGCTGTTCACAAATGAACGCCTGCTAAATGCTTTGTTATGAATTGACATGGTTATATCTTCCCCTTCTTGTCTTGTTTTTCTATCTTTATTTATCTGAAAAAGCTCGCTGTAGAGTACACCATCTGCAGAATTGGAGCCAACTGCAAAATCCTGGGCTTTGCTAAAACAGCTTTGGGCCTCGAAAACCAGCTTGTACGCATAAAACAGCCTTGAGCGCAAAAAACAGCCTTGAGCGCAAAAAACAGCCTTGAGCGCAAAAAAAAAGCCTTGAGCGCAAAAAAAAAGCCGGAGATTTTTTCAATCTCCGGCCTTTTTTCAGGTATATAACAAAGTCTTACTTAGTCTTCAGAAGATTCTTCTTCAGCTTCTTCTGCAGCCTTTTCCGCTTCGATACGAGCCTTGCCTGCTTCTATGGTTTCATAGTCAGCAGGAGTCATACGGCTTTCCAGCAATGCAACAACTTCAGGCTTTGGTGCTGCACGATTGGTGAAATCCGGATTACCATTGGCAATATCCAGAATCGAACCACCGTCTTCAGTCAAGGCCGTGATATCGGCACCGTTATCAAGCAGGAATTCAGTGATCGCAAGAGAACCGCGATGAGCGGCACCATGCAATGCAGTTTCCCCTGACTGGTTGGTGTCATTGATATCAACGTTATAATTGCTCAGCAGCATATCAAGAGCCGTTACAGCATCTGATTCCCTGCCGCGACTGATATTTTCACGCCAGCCGATTCCAGCAGCAGCCATAAAAGGAGTGGTTCCTCCACGGCGTGTACCAAAATACATTTCGGATTCGACTACACCTGGTCCCAGGTTCGGATCAGCTCCTGCTTCAAGCAAGAGGTTCATGATTTCCAGGTCGGCCGACATTGCAGCGCGGAAGAAAGCAGTTGCACCTTCATCAAGCAAGCGGTTATGCCCGGCACCCTGAGACAACCAGGATGGCAGACTATCTTTTAACTGCAAATTGGGATCTGCACCGCGTTCAAGCGCCATGGCAACGATATCAGGACCTTTCAAGGTGCTTACGATACGCGGACCAGGGCGCGGATTGGCATCCAGGGTATTGATATCAGTAGCTACAAATACAACACTGCGGCCGTATTCATCCTGAATATTTGGATCAGCTCCTGCTTCCAGTAAGGCACCAGCCACATCAAAGTGACCGTTCAATGCCGCCAGAACCAGGGCATTGGACCCCTTCTCATCAACGATATCAAGATCTGCACCAGCATCAATCAGAGTCTGAACGGCCTCCAACTGACCTTCTCGCGCTGCAAAATGCAATGCAGACAGACGACCAGGAGGAATATCAGGATAGACAAAGCCACCCTGGGCTCTAATATCATCTCTTTCTGGCAGTTTGACATTAGCAGAGCGCATATCAGGATCCGCGCCAGCTTCAATCAAGGCTTCCATTACTTCAACATGTCCACGAGCTGCAGCCCACATCAGTGCCGTCTGACCTTTCCAGGCCTCAGTCTGGTTGGGGTCCAGCCCCAACATCATGTTCTCCATGTCATCAGCCAGCAAAGCCCTGACAATACGAGCACTGCCTGCAGCAGAGGCTGTCATAAGCAAGGTTTCGCCATCTGGTGTGGTTACCTGAGTATTGGCTCCTGCAGCCAGAAGCATGATAGCAATATCATCCATCCCCTGCTGTGCAGCCAGGTACAAGGCTGTGGCCCCATAACGGTTGGAAGCATTGACATCAGCACCCTGCTGAATCAGCAGTCTTGCCTTGTCACTTTCCTGGTTGTAGATGGCATGCATCAGTAATGTGGTGCCATCTGCTTCAGACCAGTTGACGTCCATTCCCTGCTGCAGAGCTGTTTCCAGCTCTGCGAGGGAATAGTCAACCTGGGCCAGTGCCGGACCGCTTCCTGCCAGTGCCAGCACCAGTATAGAAGCGCTTAGTCTTTTCATCTTAAACATAAGATGCTCCTGTTAATTATGACAAGCCGATAGTGCGACCCTGGGCTCGACCGAAGTCTTCCAGTTCAAGGCCAAACTGTCTGGCGATATCCAGGTGCATCTCGCCGACTGTACGCATACGGTCATCGATAGCGATATGGCGGTTACCACGGACCATGCCGCTGACAATCACGCCTGGAATATCAAATTTAATATGCTCGTTACCGTTACTCATGCCACTACCGTATAACAACATTGAGTTATCCAACACGGAACCTTCAACATCAGGCGTATTGGCCAGCTTGTCAACAAACTTGGCAAACTGCTCCATGTGGTAAATGTTAACCAGGTGATGTTTCATCATGGTTTCATCAGAATCCTGATGGTGTGAAATTGAGTGATGCGGATCAGGCACACCAATCTGCGGGTAGCTGATCTGACTCAGGTCACGCGCCATCATGAATGAGAACACACGGGTAATATCGGCCTGGTAGGCAACATGCAGCAGGTCAAACATCAGGCTGACATGCTCTTCAAAGTCCTGCGGAATTCCCATCGGGGATTCCGGTGCTGTAGCAGCCAGGTCACCTGAACGGGCTTCTGCGTTCTGAATACGACGCTCAACTTCACGGATATTTTCCAGGAAGTCCTGCAGACGCACGCGGT
Source organism: Gammaproteobacteria bacterium UBA5109 (assembly GCA_002414385.1). GTDB lineage: Bacteria > Pseudomonadota > Gammaproteobacteria > Pseudomonadales > Pseudohongiellaceae > UBA5109. The sequence goes on along the minus strand of DHZH01000005.1, from coordinate 5,043 downwards.
CATCACCGCTCAGTGTATTTTCAGTCTGATTAGCCTGCTCCAGTACGGAGTCAAGAATACTGCGGTTTTCCTGCATACGGGACAGACGCTGTTGCGCAGTACCGGTTCCGCCAAACATTCTTTCAAATACAGTTCGAGGGTTGATCTGCGTCGGCAGCGGATTGGTCGGAGACGCGTAAGAAACAGTATCCAGATAGGCACAGCTGTAACCAGCGTCACAGGTACCTACCAGCGCGCTTACGTCTTCAATTGCCAGCTGCATGGACGGGAAAATATTGTCCTGGCCAATATGGTTGGCAATGACCTGGTCGATAGAAGTACCTGATTCCAGATCCGCACCCTGGGTTTTCTTGGGATAGGTGTCTGTCAACCAGGCAGTCGGCGCACCTGTATGCTGACCAACACCGTCAGCTCCGCGCAGACCACTGACCACTGTCATATAGTCACGGTGATCAGCCAGCGGTTGCAGGGTACGACTCATTTCGAAGTTGTCACCCGTTGTAGCCGGCGTCCACCAGTTAGCTTCATCAGTCATGATGAAACCATGTGGAACATAAACGAAACCAGCTCGTTTCGGCGCAACTGCGGCACTCTGACCCAAAGCTGGAACCATCGCGCCTAAAAAGGGCAGCGCAATTGCAGTACCTGCTGCACTTTTCAGTACGGTACGTCTGGGTAATGCTTTTTTGAATATCATCATTGTTGCTTCTCCTTTGTTATATACCTTGATACTACTCTTATTTACTCTTTTTATCGTTATTTATCGTCTGAAACTCACCAAAAACTAATTACTGGTGCTTGCTGCCAACTGCTCTGTTCCTTCTTCTGCCGCACGCTTCCACTGGAATGGAAGGGATTTCGCGACTTCCTGAACAATCGCAGAAAAGCGATAATTCTCTTCACCGGCATTGCGCGCAATGGCACGGACGGTAGGCTTATCGTAATACTCCAGACCACGTCCGATTGCGTATGTCAGCATTCTGTTCACGAAGGTATTAACGAACATATCTTCTTCAGCAATCAACGCTTCTTTAAGGGCAATGGGGCCGCTGATGGCAGTACCATCAGCCATTGAACCGGAAGAATCAATCGGCAGTCCGCCTTCATCCAGCTCACGCCAGCGTCCAATACCATCATATTTCTCCATCGCCAGACCAATCGGGTCCATCACGTTATGACAGGATGAACAGGCCGGGTCTGCCCGGTGATCAGCCAGTCGCTCACGCATGGAACGAATATCCACAGCATCGGCAGCATTTTCATCCAGTGCGGGTACATTGTCCGGCGGATCAGCAGGCTCAGCACCAAGAATGTTATCCAGTACCCATTTACCTCTGACAACCGGAGAAGTACGGTGCGGGAAAGAGGTTACAGTCAGAATACTGCCTTGTCCCAACAGACCTCCACGTTCCGGGTATTCTTCCGTGCTCACACGTCGGAAGTGGTCACCGTAAATACCGTCAATACCATAATGTAATGCCAGTCTTTCATTAATGTACGTGTAATCTGCTGTCATCAGATCGACGACATTGCGGTCTTCACGCATGACACTTTCAAAGAACAGAGACGTTTCCTGCAAAAAGGCATTTCTCAGGTTTTCATCGAAATCCGGGAAAGCCACAAAGTCAGGAGCACGGCTGTCCAGGTTACGTAACTGCAGCCACTGCCCGGCAAAGTTTTCAACCAGGGCATTCGCCTTGGGATCTTCCAGCATTCGAATTACCTGTTCGTCAAGGACGCGCGGATCACTCAGCAGACCCTGCTCAGCCAGGCTGATCAACTCTTCATCAGGAACTGAACTCCACAGGAAGAATGACAGGCGTGATGCCAAGGCCATATCAGAAATCTGGAAGTTTTCACCTGGTTGCAGATCGCTGGGCTCTTCTTCAAAACGGAACAGGAAGTCCGGCTCCATCAGCATACGGCGCAAACCCATCTGGATACCGCCATCAAAGGTGCCTTTGTTTTCACGCCCTGCCTGGAAAAAGTCCATCAGGGTATCAACATCCTGATCTGAAACTGGTCTACGATAAGTCTGAGTCGCCAGGTTAGCGAAGATCTGTTCAGCGCAGGCAGCTTCATCTGCCACACTGTTCGGATAGCAAGTAAAGATTTTCTGTCTGGTCGCAGTCATGCGGCTCGGTGCGGCACCATTAAACGGTCCGGCAATTTCGACATTGGTAACTGCAGGATTTCCACCGATGTATACCGCATCAAAATGCCCTCTTTCAAATGGCTCAAGCTGGTCCATATCCAGTGCATTGGATTTGGCCAGAAATGTCACAGTGACCTTGTGAACACCGGCAGTCAGCGGGATTCGGACCTGGGTACGCTTGTTGATTTCTTCCAGTATTTCAGCAGAATTTTCCAGCACACCTGTATAGTCCGCAGGTCCACCGATGGTTACCAGTTTCACACGCTGGCCATCAATTGCCACCTCAAACTGATGAGGGAACTGAAGGCCCATCAAGGCATCCAGGGAACTGGAAAGGAATGAAGTATTGATTTCATAGACACCATCCAGCGGGAAATTGTGCTCTATAGCCATCCCACCACGGGTTCCGAAAGGCAGTCCATCTATATGCTGATTCTGTGACAGAGCCATGCTGGCCGGATACTGAACCTGTTCCGGTGGGAATTCCGGGTCCCCTACCGCTATTGCGCTGATTCTGTCAGCTGCAGCCAGGTAGCCCTCAAGAAGGGTCGGTGAAACACCCAGAATATCAGCGATGTTGTCAAAGCCGTAACTGGAGTTATCCGGCGGCAGGGTCGCTTCAATGTCCGAACTGACTTCCATACCGAGGATATCGCGGATGACTGTGGCGTACTCGGTACGATTCAGGCGATAAAGCCCGGGACGACCAGGGTTTGGATCTTCCATGGCAATGGTATCCAGTTCGCTTTCAAGCCATCCCGCCAGACTGTCATAGGTTTCTTCATCCGGTCTTGGCTGGCCAACAGGCGGCATCAGGTGTCCACGTAATTTAGTGATTACGTGCTCCCAGTCTTCCGCATCCTCGCCCAGATTATCCAGATCAAGAATATCCAGCGCCAGACCACCGGAAAAGTCCACAAAGTTGTGGCACTCATAGCAGTAGTTTTCAATAGTCCCCTGATGCTCAGCCAAGGCTGAATCCTGCGCTAATACGGGCACTGCTCCCAATAAAGAGAGGAGCGCAGATGCCCCAAACAGCTTCGGAAAATTCTTCATAATATCAATCTCACTGCGTTTCATTCTGTAATCCACCCCAGTCGTTTATATATGTGTGGATTTACCCCCAAAATTTCATGTTCATACTTAACATGCTGCTCTCTGAAAACACAACTAAAACAATGTTAATAGTCTGTTCGTTTCTATGTACAATCATGCTAGACTATTGATTATACTTGGCCTCCACGATCGAACTATTTTTACATTCAAGCATATTTTGTGAGTAAACCGCCTATATTTGATGCTACTGAATAATTCTGTTTGATCAGGTCATTCATGACCTGATTCCGCATCGATTTAAGCTTTAGATCTACAGTAAATTAAAATATTGCAAACTTTATGAAAAACAAACTAGATTTAAATGCAATGCTGACTTTTTGCAAAGTTGCTGAAAACAAGAGTTTTACTGCAGCGGCAGAGGGTCTGGGCGTAAAAAAATCCACTGTAAGCAATAAAATATCTGACCTGGAGCGTAGCCTGGGGGCTAAATTACTGTATCGTAATACCCGGCATGTTGCCCTGACCGAGATTGGTGAAGATTATTACAACTACTGCCGGGAAATCGTCAATAAAGCCGAAGAAGCCAATCAGTTCGTTACCACTTTCAACAATAAACCACAGGGCACACTCCGAATCATTGCACCCCCGGGCATGAGCAGAGTCCTGTTTGATGACCTGTTTGATTACTTTCTAAAAAGTCACGAAATGATCAAGATCGATGTCACCCTGACGCTGGAGTATGTCGACATTATCAAAGAAGGCTATGACGTCGCCCTGATTGTAGCCAATGAAAAGCTCAAGGATTCCAGTCTTATCGCCAGAAAACTCTATGATGTCGATCTGGGCTTCTTCGCCACGCCGCAGTACCTGGCCGACAACAGCAAGATTAACGATCTTAATGACCTGGAAGACCACCCAATCATTCAGTCCCTGGGCACCAAACCGGCAATATATAGTGCTGGCAAACATTGCACCTATACGATGAACAATCGCATCGTTATCAATTATCTTGATGCCAGCATCAAGGCAGTCATGAAAGATCTGGGCATTGGTATGTTTCCCAGTGATGCGGTTATCAGGGAGTTGGAGAATAAAGAACTCGTCAGGGTCCTGGATGATTATGATGTAGCCCCTTCTTCTATATATGTGGTTTATCACAGCCGCTCCTGGCTGGCGCCAAAACTGAAAGCCTTTCTGGAGTTTCTGGATAATTGGCGTGATAAAAAAATGGCCACAGAAAAAGCCCTGAAGCTGAATAAAGCAGTCTGAGCCTGGCTACCAGGTCAGATTCATGTAGGTAGGCCCAAGATTCCCGAATCAGGTTAATGAATATATTGCTTATAAGCTTATAGATAGAAACAGCATTGGCAAGGCTTCAACCCCCTCTCGAAAAACTTACCTGCTTTTGCGGATCTGTTGATTTGACGGTGAATACGGTCGGGATGGTTCGCTTCGCGAATCCCTGCGGGACGGCCTTACAAAACAGGCCGCGCTGCGCTCGCTATCGCGAGCTTGTCGAACCCTGGCGAGGCTTCTCACCCTCCCTCACAATAACTTACCCGCTTTCGCGGGTTTATTTATTTGGCAGTGAATGCGGTCGGGATGGTTCGCTTCGCGAATCCCTGCGGGACGGCCTTACAAAACAGGCCGCGCTGCGCTCGCTATCGCGAGCTTGTCGAACCCTGACGAGGCTTCTCACCCTCCCTCACAATAAAAAACCCGCTTTCGCGGGTTTATTTATTTGGCGGTGAGGGAGGGATTCGAACCCTCGAACGGTTTAACCCGTTACACACTTTCCAGGCGTGCTCCTTCAGCCACTCGGACACCTCACC
>DHZH01000007.1:237686-259765 GCA_002414385.1 Gammaproteobacteria bacterium UBA5109 | reverse complement strand
CGTGAAATCGGGGTAAAACCCAAATATGTCGCGCAAGGGTAAGTTTATGCGCGGCCCTCAGGCAAGGATATGGAACCACTCGACCAGGGGAAGTTCCCACTTATTGCTCCTTAGCACTTGCAAATAGAGATGCCTTATCTGAACCTTTAAGCAGATGCTTGCTAACATCAGTTCACACCTGAAAGTGAATTAGTTCAGGAAAAAGAAGTGACAGCGATATGTCTGATAAGATATTTTACTATAAAGAATATCAGCTATTGAGTGTTCACTTTTAGTTTCAAAGGAATTAGTCATGACACATACCGGACAGGACTCCCTTAAAACCCGCAGGACCCTTACCGTTGACGGAAAGGAATACGACTACTTCAGTCTTAAGGCCGCTGAGGAAAAACTGGGCGATATTTCACGGCTGCCCTGTACGCTCAGGGTCCTGCTGGAAAATTTACTGCGCTTCGAAGACGGTCGTACAGTGAATGAAGAGGTCATTAACACCCTGAAAAGCTGGCTCGATAACGGCGGTAAAGCCGATCAGGAAATCCCTTTTCGACCGGCCCGTGTGCTGATGCAGGACTTTACCGGCGTTCCAGCCGTTGTTGATCTTGCCGCCATGCGTGAAGCAATGGTCGCCCTCGGTGGCAAGGCGCAGGCAATCAATCCGCAGACTGCTGTCGATCTGGTCATCGATCATTCGGTCATGGTTGATGAGTTCGGTACCCCGACTGCTTTCGAGCATAACGTTACGCGTGAATTCGAGCGTAATGGCGAGCGTTATGAATTCCTTCGCTGGGGGCAGAAGGCTTTTGACAATTTTCGGGTTGTCCCGCCGGGTACAGGAATCTGTCACCAGGTCAATCTCGAATATCTGGGTCAGACCGTCTGGGTTGAAGAGGAAGAAGAGAGTGGCCGGAAAATTGCCTTTCCCGATACTGTGGTAGGCACTGATTCGCACACCACCATGATTAACGCGCTGGCTATTCTGGGCTGGGGTGTGGGAGGGATCGAAGCTGAAGCGGCAATGCTGGGTCAGCCGATTTCAATGATGCTCCCCGAAGTTATAGGCTTCAAATTAGCCGGAAAGCTAAAAGAAGGAGCAACCGCAACTGACCTGGTTCTCAGTGTCACGGAAATGCTGCGACAAAAAGGAGTTGTCGGTAAATTTGTTGAATTTTTTGGCGATGGACTCGATCATCTGAGCCTGCCGGATAAAGCAACACTCTCAAATATGTCCCCGGAGTTCGGCAGCACCTGTGGATTTTTTCCAGTCGACAGGGAAACCCTGCGTTATCTCGAATTTACCGGGCGCGACCCGCACCGTATCCAATTGGTTGAAGCCTATGCAAAAGAGCAGGGCCTGTGGCGTGATGAAAATACTCCCGACCCGGTGTTCAGCGATATGCTGGAATTGAGTCTTGCCGATGTTGAACCTTGTATCTCAGGACCGAAGCGTCCTCAGGACAGGATCAGGCTGACAGATGCCTCTGATATGTTCCGCAACCACTTGCAGGAAAGCTTGCAAAAAGAGGCCTCGGACACTGAGGAGGAACGCCTGACTGATGAGGCTGGTATTGAGCCGGTGCAGTCAGATACCCATGATCCGAACTTTACCCGCTATGAAGTTGTTGATTCAGATCATGACCTCGGCAATGGCGATGTGGTGATCGCCGCGATTACCAGTTGCACGAATACGTCCAACCCTGCGGTGATGTTTGGCGCCGGACTGCTGGCGCGAAATGCCCTGGAAAAAGGGCTCAGGGTCAAACCATGGGTAAAAACTTCCCTGGCACCGGGGTCGAAGGTTGTCACTGATTATCTCGCCAAAGCTGGATTACAGGATGACCTTGATACCCTGGGTTTTAACCTGGTCGGTTACGGCTGTACCACCTGTATTGGCAACTCCGGCCCGCTGGATGACAATATCCGTGAGACTATCGAAAACAACGACCTTATTGTCTGCGGTGTATTGTCCGGAAACCGGAATTTTGAGGGCCGCATAAATCCGAGTGTGCGCGCCAATTATCTGGCTTCTCCTCCGCTTGTGGTTGCCTATGCCCTGGCAGGTAACATGAAGCTTGATCTCTACAGGGAACCGCTCGGCCAGGACCAGCACGGTAAAGATGTTTATCTGAAGGATATCTGGCCCAATCCGGAAGAAATCCGCCAGGTTATTGCCGACAGCCTGACGCCGGAAATGTTTGTTGACCGTTATGCCAATGTTTTTGAAGGACCAGCGCAGTGGCAGACGCTTGGTGGTGCCAATGAACGCGAAACCTATGACTGGCACGAAGAGTCAACCTACGTTAAAAATCCACCGTACTTTGTCGACATGCAGCTTGAACCGGAAGCTGTAGCAGACGTAAAAAATGCTCACTGTATTGCCCTGCTGGGAGATTCCGTCACTACTGACCACATATCTCCGGCCGGGTCGATCAAACAGGATTCACCTGCTGGCCATTATCTGATGGAGCATAATATCCAACCAAAAGACTTTAATTCTTTTGGTGCCCGCCGGGGTAATCACGAAGTAATGATGCGTGGCACCTTTGGCAATATCCGTATCAGAAACGAAATGGTTCCCGGTGTTGAAGGTGGCTATACCATCCATGTCCCGAGCGGGAAACAGATGAGTATTTATGATGCCGCCATGGAATATATGAAAAACGCTACACCACTGATTGTCATCGCCGGCAAGGAATACGGCACCGGCTCCTCACGCGACTGGGCAGCAAAGGGCACTCGCCTGCTTGGCATCAAAGCGGTCATTGCGGAAAGTTTCGAGCGAATTCATCGCTCCAACCTGATTGGCATGGGCGTGCTGCCCCTGCAATTTATGGACGGTCTTACGCGTGGTGAACTGCAGCTCGACGGCACAGAGCAGTTTGACATAAGCGGTATCGACGGACTTAAACCCCGCGCCGAACTGACTTTGCGCATTCACGATAAGCAGGACATCAAAGTGCTGTGTCGAATTGATACACTGGATGAACTGGATTACTACATGAATGAAGGTATTTTACATTACGTCCTGCGTAAGCTCGCCAGTAAAGCAAAGCAGGAATCATCCTAAATCTTTCTTGCGAAAAATCAGGCTACTCTGTTCTTCTAATAATCCGGGTAATAAAGGAAAAAAATATATTGTAATTGCTTGCTGAATCTGGCTTTTTAATCCAGACCAAGTAGTGACTACAAAGTTATTCATGGAAGAGCTTTACAGTCTAATAATATCAAAATGATATCAAAGAGTTTCAGTATTAGTTTGCAGCGGGCAGGTAAAATACATTTTTTTATATTAGGGAAAACAAGTTGAGTATAGAGTTCGGTTTTATTTGATACTATCCCCCTTATGCTGATACTTTTTCAATGCTATTAATTGTCGGGGAATACTGTTAAGCCCATCATGGAAAAAATATTTGAAAGAGAAGCAGCAACTCAGATTACAGATATGGTGGGCTATTCTTTATTAACCGCAACAATGAGTCCCTCTGACATAAGGGATTTCATTATCAAGTATCATCGTAAACTCAAGGCGCTTATTTGTAATCTCGAATCAGATGTGGAATTCACGCCAATGGCGGGTGACTCTTCTGTAAGCATTTATCCGCTGGATGAAAACAACCCGGAAAGTATTACGCGGCCGTTACATGCTGCAATTCGCGTCGCAGAAGCCTCAGAGGCAGGAGAATTACTCCCAACCCGGCTTGGAATTTACTCAGGGAGCATACTTAAAGCCGAGTTTGATGAACATACCCTGAGTTTTGGTAATACTTTTGCTGCTGCTGCCCGTTTGGAGCAATTATGTAATTACTTCAGGACCCAGTTACTGATTGATCGAAAAATTTCCGAGTCAGATCCTGCATTGACTAAATATATGGTCAGTGTGGGTAAAATTACACCTAAAAATTTCATTCATCCTATACATGTGTACACTGTATACAAACCCGGGTTACATGGCTGCCCCAATGATATTAGTGAGGACCATTTGATGGAATTCATAAGTATCAAAAACCAGGCTATGGATTATTTCTCAGGTCACGGGTTAAAGGGAATAGAATGTGATTTTTTTCAGGCAAGAAACCTGCTTTTAAAGGCAAATAATTTATACAGAAAGCTTACTGGCCTGGACGATCTGCCTACCAAACGAATTCTTGATTATATTGACCAGTTCCCCAGTCCTGATGATGATTTCCACAAATGCGGGATGCACATCACTGCTGCCTCATTTAGCAATTCCGGTATTGCTGGCCACAGTTTGCCAGAGAAGCTACTAAAAGCTATAGGTTACGATGTGTATAAATATTTACATGACGATGACGAATGGAAAGACCTGTTCCAGTTGGAGTGGCGAAAACCTGGTGAGAAAATTATTGAAGCAGGTGAAGAGCCAGATAGCATATTTTACATTGAGTCCGGTAGTGTCATGGTTAAAGATGATAATAATGAAGTTATCGGTAACCTTGGTAAAGGAGAAGTTTTTGCTGAAATGACATTCTTCTCAAACTCAATCAAACGCAATGCACATGTCATCGCCTTAACTGATCTGGTTGTTCGAAAAATATCCGGAGATAATTTTCGAAAATATCCTGAATTACAACGTGTATTTAGCGATTTGACTGAGAGAAGAATACGACCTCCTATGGAATAATTAAACTATTATGAAAACAGGCAGCATAAATTATGCAGGATGATTCTGTTTTTCTCCTGGAAAATAACCCATTTTGGGATTTTTTCTACTCAGAATATGAAGTTATGGAAATAGCTCAAGCTCCTGATGTCCAGGAGCCTGATCCGCCAGAATATCAGCTGTCAAGTGAATCCATTGTTTCCCTGATTATTGTTCTCATGCTTGGGTTCATATGGTTCATAATCTACAAAAAGTCAGAGTTGTTACGCAGCAAGAACTTCCCGGATATCTATTTTGACGAAAAGCATCAATGGCTTTTCTATAACTTTCCAGGCGACGAACCGTCTATTGTTACAGGTGTAGAAGAATGGATTCCATCCAGATTTTCCCTGGATGCGAATGGTGCTTATTTTGTTGCTGAAAAAGGGTCCAATGCTGACAAACAGAAAGTTCCGATTGATAAAGTCAAAATAGCAGCTGTAAGAAAAGCATCAACATATATTTGGCCGCCAGTTTTTGTTATCACTGGCTTCCTGGTAATTTATTTTTCTTCAATGTACCAGTACAACAGTTCCTATAGTGAATATCTGACAGAAATTGAAGAAATCAGGTATCAACAGGCATTATTTAATCCATTTTCAGGAATGTGTGTTTTGAATAATCAACAAGCACTTATACCACAGCAAATGACCGTTAATGTAGTATATGACCTTCCCGAGGGAAGCGAGCCCCCAATTGCCATAGACGAGTATCACTATCTTGAAGGTGATAGTCTGCTGGTCTTTGAACAGGAATACTCATTGCCGGTTCAGCCGTTTATTTTTAATTCCCCTGAACTTATTGTTGGAAATGCAGATCAAAATATAAATTTTTATAGTCGAGCGAGCGGTTCACAGAATTGCTCTGAAGGAAACACCATTTTTCTGCAAGAAGATTCCGACACAGGCGAGGACATCGCTTATCAAGTGCCGGTAAATGATTTGAAAGAGCTTTCTCTTGGCCAGTCTTCAGGTTTGTATGAAACCAGATTAAGTGGGTTTTACGAATCTGAATATCTCATCAACACCAGTAGTTATGAGATTCGGATGGTCCAGCAAAGTTACTCAGTTGATAATCTTCCCAACTGTGATTCCTTGAACATAGGAGAAACCTACGTATCTGGCTACTCCGGTGACGTAGATTCCATACAGGGACAGCTGGTTCCCTGGGGGACCAGCCCCAGTTCAACCATAAATATTCCGGACTTCCAACCATGCTCAAGAATCCAGGTTATTGAATATCAGTAATATTCGCTCAGCAGCAAGTGTTTCAATGAGAAAGGGCCGATTTTACTGAGTTAAAACTAAATATATGAATACTGCGGATTACAGTAAATTAAAGATTGCCATCCCTGATCCCCCTTGCTGGTTAGGACTCAATGCCGACCATGAAGTGGAAAACACAATCTTTATCTGTTTGAAGGACAATACAGAGCTAAAGGGAAAACTACTTAATTTCAGTTATATGGGAAAGTTCCTGATTTTGCAAAACCAGGAGTCATCCTTAGAAAATAAAATCAGTTTTGAAGCAATTGCATATTTATATTTCCTGAATAAATCCCCAATAGATTCAAAAAATATACCAGATGTTTTTAAACGTCCTGGAATAGAGCTTCCGCAGCATAGTGAAATCTATAAAGTGCTTTTGGAAAATGGTTCTATTCTGGAAGGGAAGATGGCGTCTCAAATTACTGATGAATGCGGTATCCACATTTTTAAAGTTGAAGATAATTCAATATGTAGATATTTTATTCCACGTCAGTCTGTTAAGACCCAGTCATTTGGGAATAAAATTGGTAATGAATTGTTATCAAAAAATATTTCCAATGCTAAACAGTTGAGCGAGGCTCTGCGCAATCAGCATGAATCAAGAAATATCAGGATTGGTGAGGTTTTGCTTGAGTTTGATCTTGTCAATGAAGAGGATTTAGAAAAAATATTAAGAATTCAGGATGCCAAGAAATATCAGAAAAACATTAAAATTGGCGACCTTCTGGTCCAGGAAAATCTATTATCCAAAGAAAAACTTGATCATGCCATACATGCTCAACATCAAAAGAAGAGCATGAAGCTGGGGCATATATTGGTTGACATGGGGATTGTGTCAAGTTTTGAAATAAGCCGGATACAGGCAAATAAGCTAGGTGTTCCATTAATACTTCTTGAAAAGTTCAAACTAAGCAAATCTGCTCTTAATATCATTCCTTATTCAGACGCAAAATCATTATCTGTTTTGCCACTGGAGGTATTTAATGACAGTTTACTTGTGGCTTGCAGTGATCCTTTAAATTTCGATGTAATAAGCTCTCTACAGGATCTGACCGATAAAAAAATTGAAATCGCGATAGCGCCTGAAGAGGATATTGACCATGCCTTGTACTTATATTACAGCTCTGAAGTAATCGAAGAGAAGTTTAACCTGCTTGAAGATTTTCATGCCGATTCAATTCATACAATTAACAACAAAATACAATCATTTGACAACTATTTAAACCTAATTAATGCCTTGCCTAGCATAGAAGCAATAAACAGTATTTTATTGGATGCTATAGAGAAGCGTGCTGAGTTAATACATTTCAAACCTGGTAAAGATAAAGTAGACATTTTCTACCGTTTTGCAGATCGGGTTGAAAATGTTTTTAATTTTCATAAAGCACTGCTTGGTCTCATTGTAGATCGTCTAAAAGTTATGGCTGAGTTAGAGCTGACTGATCATGGTCATCCCCAGGCTGGCCATGCAAGTGTGCAGTATAAAAACCAGATAAGTACTTTTATTGTTTCTATGCTTCCAACGAACTTTGGGGAAAGTCTTACAATTCAATTTAAGGGGGCTGATGGAACCGTCCAGTCTCTTGCCAATCTAGGATTTGAGACGAATGATGCAACTATATTTACCCAGAAGCTCAATAATCAGCAAGGTCTTGTGTTGGTTGTAGGCCCTAAAACAAGCGGTAAAACAACGAGTTACTATTCTGCTGCTAATCTGGTCAGTGACAATAAACAACATGTTATAAGTCTGGAAAATCCGACAGAACAGCAAATCGGGGGTATTGAACAGATAAATCTGTGTAACTTCCCCGATATCCCGGTATTCAGTTTTATGCACCATGTTTTATTACAAGAGCCAGATGCAATTTTTTTAGACACAGGATTTGAGGACTCGGTGGGGAATTTATTGTTCCAAAAAGCCCTTACTGACTGTTTATTATTAATTACCATGGAAACGAATACTTTTGCTGATGCCTACACGGATTTAACCAGTTTACCGGGGGTTAATCGCAAGAAAATAAATCAGCTCTTATCTCTGGTTATCGTACAACGGTTAGCCCGAAAAAACTGTGAACATTGCCTTGAATATGAAGAAGTAGACCCGGCCGTAGTTCAAGCTCTGGGGGCAACAGAACAAGACGTATTTTATCAATCAAGTGGCTGCCTGCATTGTGAAGAGACTGGTTTTTCCGGTAAATTATTAATTTATGCACTGATTGACCCAGACGACAATATCAATGCCTTACTGGAAGAAAATGCCGACATCAATATCCTGGCCTCCAGGGCACTGATGGCAGCCAGGAAGAAAGTAATATCATTTGCTGAGGCTTACAGGGTAAGCCAGTCTTTAAATACCTATTTATGAGAATCTTATCTTTTCAGAAAATAGTGAACTCGCAGTCAACTTCAGTCGGCATTTTTCTGTTTTTTGCCATATGTTTGCTTGTTAAACACAATGTTTCACAGGCACAAATTTCTGATTATTCAAACATTATCGAAAATGTCTCTGAATGTGTTGTCAGTATTGTGGCAATGTCTCAAACCCCGCAAGAGCAAAGCAGCCAGGCAAACACGACTTTCAGTCGTGGGACCGGAATTGTGTTAAGTGATAATGGATATATTGCAACCAATAACCATATTGTTGCAGATGCCAACCGCTACTTTGTTGAACTCAATAATAGCTTTGTTTATGAAGCTGAGCTTATCGGAGGTGATTTTTCCACGGATATCGCGGTGTTGAAAATTGATATAGCAAACCAGCAGACATGTGAATTTATCAATAATGTTAATGAACTGACGATAGGAGAACTGGTATTGGGAATCGGCTCACCATATTCCCTGCCTGGCAGCGTATCAGTGGGTATAGTCAGTAACATTAACAGGTCCCTGGATACAAATGGCCAGTCAACGGATCATGTCCTTTACATCCAGACTGACCTGATTATAAACCCGGGTAATTCAGGAGGGCCTGTTGTCAATCAGGAAAGTGAAATTATTGGAATGAATTCAGCAACTTTACAGAATCAAACAGGATCTTCAGGTATTGCATTTGCTATTCCAGCCAATGTCATTACCAGAGTATCAAGACAACTGATCCGGGATGGAGTTTCGCGAAAAGGGTACATTGGTGTTGAAGTTTCTCCTCTACCACAGACAATACAACAGATTCAGAATCTCGGGCTTGCTGATCGCAGGGGGGCGCTGGTTTCAGATGTTAATATCAATGGTCCTGCCTATCAGGCAGGAGTCCGGGCAGGAGATATCATACTGACTGTTAATCGGGTTGTTGTGCAGGATGACCATAACTTCAGGTATATGATCAGTGCTCAGGAAGCTGGTAGCAATATCAGACTCTCTTTGATTCGCAATGGCAGCTTTTTTTCGACAGAAGTACTGATAGAAGGGCGTTTAATTGAAAACCCCAATTCAAATTAAATCCATTAATCATAATGTATGCCTGGCGTATCAAGGTAGCTGACTTTCTGCGTCGTAGTAAAAGGCCAATTACAGGAGCAGGGGATGTCGCTCATTGACTGTATTCTGCTTAAATACAGACTACCTGTCTGATTTGTATTGAGGATGAATTACTTCAGGGAAGCGCAGTAATCCATTCTGAGCTGACAGCCCTCCAAAAAATTAAAAAAGGAATTAATGTGCACGTTTACGGGGCTGATTACACGTTAAAATAAGATCTGCTGTTAAGGTTTCCTTAAGTATTCCTGTTTGATAATAGAATCAACCAAACGCAATTAAGGAGGTTGGTTATGAAACAACGCAAACGACATTCACTCAAGGCCATGCTACTGACGCTGGGCTTTGCCGGCTTTGCAAGCGGTGCAGTCTATGCACACCATTCATTTCCTGCCACCTATATTATGGATGAGGAAGAAACTATTGAAGGAGTCATGGTGCAGTTCCTGTTCCGGAATCCACATTCATTCGTCCATGTCATGGTGACTGATGAGGAAACCGGGGAGAATCAGCGCTATGCGATAGAGTGGGGTGGTGCCAGTGCGCTGGCCGGCTCTGTAGATCGTTCAAGCCTGAAACCGGGTGACCGGGTACGCATTACCGGGCAGCCAGGTCGAAACCCCGAAGATCATCGTCTGCGCATGCAAAGACTTGAAGTAGTTGATGGTGATTTTGAATGGGAAGGTGATTTCGATTAAGCCTTACTCAATCAAATGGAGTACATGCAACACTGAATGTATTTGAACAAAAAAGGTCGCAATATTGCGGCCTTTTTTATGCGCGCATTTTAGTGAAGGCTATAATCAAGGAAGAAGTCGTCTCATATACGTTTTGCTGAGCTTCTGGCAGGTTTAATTATCATGGTTTACCTGAATAATTATTCAGGTAAACTTGGCTTATTATAATTAAAGTAGGCTAAAACTGACTCTTTGTTGCCAGCAAGACAAGCCATATGAAAATCAAAATAATAAACCATTGGAGGAATTCTTTGAGCAGATTGCAGAATTTTATAAGCATATGTTTTTTGGCAGTAGTTTTTTTTATTCCTGCAGCTTACGCACATCATTCCACATTGATGTTTGATTCTGACAATCCGATAGAATTGGCAGGAACTGTTACCGAGTGGCAGTACACCAACCCGCATACCTTCATAATTTTGAGTGTTACAGATGAGGCCGGGAACGAAGTTGAATGGACTCTTGAAGGGAGAAGTCCCAGCGCAATTTATCGTCTGGGCTGGACTCCGGAAAGCCTGCAGCCGGGAGATGAAATTATCGTCACTGTAAGACCTTTGCACAGTGGGGAACCTGGAGGAAATTACAGCAATATCAGGTGGGAAGATGGCACTGAAATTGATCCTACTGCCGGCAGGCCCTGATAGAAATACGGAGTCAACATGACAAAATCAAAGCGTTTTCAACCACGGCCACTATTACTAACGACTTTACTACTGGCCATGGGCTTCATCAGTGCCTGTTCTTCCGAGGAATCACAACCTGCTGTAGGGAGTGTGCAAAATATGGCAAATATGGAAAGTAATGCCATCTCAGAAAACACCCCGGCTTATCCTGACTGGAGTGGTCAGTGGCAGCGAGCTGAAGGCAGCCTGAACTGGCCTTCAGAAGGTTATGAGCAGGCCGGTCCTCCGCCTTTGACAGATGAATATATGGCGATATGGCAGGAATATACCGCTTTACAGGAAGCCGGCATTCCTGCCGGAGATCCGCCTTCAACCTGTCTGCCTCAGGGAATGCCGCGGATAATGAAAATGACCTATCCCATGGAGATTATTGTCACACCGGAAATTACTTATATTTATGCCGAATGGAACAGCCAGTTTCGGCGTGTCTATACCGATGGAAGAGATTGGCCTGGGTACATCCTGCCCGCCTTTAACGGCTATTCAATCGGCGAATGGCATGATGAAGACAACGATGGCACCTATGACATGCTGGCCATTGAGACTCGCGCCATCAAAGGGCCCCGTTCCTATGATTCCAGGGCCGTGCCATTTCACGCCAATAACCAGACCGTCGTGTTGGAAGAGCTGCGCCTGGCCGACGAGATGACCATGCAAAATACCATTACAACAATTGATGACGCCCTTACAGGCCCCTGGACTGTCAACCAGGTCTATGAACGTGAACTGGAAAATATAGTCTGGGCTGAATACACCTGTGCCGAAAACAACCGGCATCTGAAACTGGGTGATGAGTGGTACTTTATCAACGACGACGGCACACTTTCTCCAACCCGGGAAGGACAGGCCGGTCTGGTGCCTGCAACAGAAAACTAGCATAATCCAGTTTGTCTGGAGAGTTAATTCTGCTCTAAAGACAGACTATTCGTGCTGCTACATAGTCATTTTCTTATTGCCTTTGAGGGAATGACAGACCTTACAGAACAGATCATGTAATGGTGGAAATGCTGGTAATTTGAAACATGCCGGCTTCCCGCCGAGCAGAAGAACCCGTAGGTAATAATTAATCTACCCCAAGATTTTCAACAAGAAAATCAACAAACACTTTCACCTTGGCAGGAACAAAATGTTTCTCGGGATGATAGGCGCGCAAGGATCGCGTGGGTAAGTGATAATCCTCAAATAACTTTACCAGTTCTCCTGAGGCCAGCTCATCTTTGACAACGTCTATCGGCAGGCAGGCGATTCCATGACCCGCAAGGGCTGTGATTTTTACCGCTACCGGGTTATTGCAAAAATAATTTCCGTTTACTTTAACTTTGACCTCTTGATCATCCTTATAGAAGATCCAGTCGTCATAGATTTCCTGAAAGGAAGGCAATAGACAATTATGATTCAGCAGATCCTCCGGCTTGGCGGGTCTGCCAAAATTTTTGAGATAGTCCGGACTGGCAATAACAGCACCGGGAATGGAACGGATTTTGGTGGATTTATAGGAGCCGCTGGGAATTGCATTGGTAGTAATTACCAGATCAAAGTCTTCAGGATTCACCCTGGTAAAGACATCACTCAGGATAATATGAAAATTGACCAGTGGATTTGCTTTTAAAAATACGGGAATCAGATGAGCCAGCTGGCCACGTCCAAGGTTAACTGGCGCACTCAGACGCAGGGTGCCGCTGGCAACGTCTTTTCTCTCACGGGCCGCATTTTCCGCATCATTGATTGCCAGTTGTGCCTGCCTGGAATACTCCAGATAACGTTGACCCGACTCGGTCAGGCTTAAAGTCCGGGTGGTTCTGAGTAACAGCCTGACACCAAGCCTTTCCTCCAGGCCGGAAATTCGTCTGCTGACGGCCGAGGTCGTGATGCCCAGCTTATCTGCAGCCCGTGAAAAACTGCCTTCCTCCACCACCGCCTGAAAGATGGGAATTACGTTCAAATCCAGCATATTCACCCCAATTGTTGATTAATAATCAAAGTATATTTGAAGAATAAGGTGTTTATCAATATATGGGAAATAATGTAATTTATACCCTAAAGTAGAAATAGTCACTGCTTAGTAGCTGGTAGTTAATGCTCAGGTAGGCCTAAAACAGCATCATAAATAAAAGAACAATATTTCAACGAGGAGACAAAAGATGAAAAGATCTCTGCTTATCGGTTTTATTACATTACTGGCGGCAATTCCCTTCAGCGCTTTTTCCCACCATTCCTTTGTCAGCCAATTTGATCCTGAGAAGCTGGAAGTCATGACCGGCAGAGTAGTCAGTGTCAGATGGGTCAATCCGCATGCGTTTTTTGATCTGATGGTTGAAAATGAAGCGGGAACCGAGGAACGCTGGTCATTCGAACTGGGGAGTCCGAATACCCTGATTCGCTATGGCTGGTATCGGGATACCCTGGAACAGGACGAGATCATCACGGTTGAAGGTTATCTGGCTCGCAGTGGGGCCAATCTGGCCAATGCCAAGACGGTTACGCTGGCCGATGGAACAATAATCCAGGCCGGTTCATCCTATGACCTGCAGAATTAAATTGCTCCCCGATAACATAGCTGAAAATAAATAAAAGTCTGGAACAATGACAATGATAATTAAAATTAAAAAACAACAATTATTCAGCATTTTCCTGATATGCAGTTTAAGCCTGTTAAGCTCCCTGGCGCTGGCGCAAAGTACTGTCAGCGGCAGCCTGATTGACCCCAATGGGGCCAATATTACTGGTCTGAGCCAGAGTGTAAGACTTATCAATGAGGAAACTGGCGAGGAATATGTTGGAGAGACAACAATTGAAGGAAATTATGTCGTCTCGGGGGTTCCAGCAGGAACTTACAACCTGAGATTTGATTTCCGTACAGCCATGTACAGACCTTATAGCCAGGAAGGAGTGCTTGTTCGCGACGGGCAAAACCTGGACTATGATCTGCAGATTGAGTGGAGCATTAATCTGGGCACCATCGGTGATGACCCCGGCGTCCTGGCAAATGATATGCTGCGCGATTCAGAAGAAGCATCGGGACCGGCGCCAAGACTAAGCAATGGTCAGGTTGATTTTTCCGGCATGTGGGTCGTCAGACAGCGGCCGGATATTCCTCGACAGGAACCTCCCTACCAGCCCTGGGCCGCTGAAATGAATGCTGAATACCAGGCCCTGGGTATTAATAATGCAGGGGCTTTTTGCTTACCACAAAGTGCAGTCATGACCAGCATGGGCTTTCCCTGGCAGATAATCCAGAAAGAGAACATCATGATTCAGATCATGGAATTTCAGACGCCCGGCTGGCGGCAGATATTTCTCGATGGACGGGATTTCCCCGACATCTGGAATCCGAGCTGGCAGGGTCACTCAAGAGGACACTGGGAAGGCGATACGCTGGTGGTTGAGACTTCCGGCTTCAATGAATATACCCCGGGCTTTGGTATCCATACCGATCAGATGGTAATCACGGAGCGCTATACCCGTCCTAACCTGGGAACCATGGTCGTGGAAATCACCGTGGAAGATCCCGGCGCCCTGACGGATACCTATACCAATATCCGTGAATTCGGGCGCGTAACCGGTGAGGAAATTCTGGAATTTATCTGTGCCGAAGGCAACACTGACCCCAGTCACTGGGATGAGCCAGTCTGGCGTGGCAGGCCCTGATACTTTTTACTGACGTTATATTGGATAGGAAACTCGGGAGCCCCCTAGGGGGATCTTGTAAGCGCTATCAGGCTTAATACAGCTTTTCAAAAAAATTCACTGTTTTTGGTTGCTAATTATCGGGTATGCATTAACAATATATGCTATTGTTTTCCGATAGATCAGAAATCATTTAAATTGGTGTAACGCAATGAAAAGTATCAGAAAAACGAACAACACGAACAATAATGCGGGAATCAAACTGGGTCGGCTTTTGGCCTTGCCCGTATTCCTTTTACTGCTCCCGGGGGTCGTCTCTGCCCAGGCATCCCTGTACCCCGGGTTCATGATGGTGGAAGCCTTCCTGGATCGCCCTGATTCAGGCTCCGGTGATTCCAATGCCGTTATCAGCATTTCAAACCTGCATGAAAGTGATCCCCTGGTGCTGCTCGATATCACCGGTGAGAATTTTGAAAATGCAACTCTTTACAACCAGAATAATGAAGAAGTAGAGCAGCTTGTCATTCAGCCCGGAGAGCGAGTCTACAATATTCCGGTAATGCTCAATGGCGTCGACTCAAGTGTTTTTGATGACAGCACTTATAACTTCAACTTTTTCGTTCGACGTGGACTTGAAGCAATGGAGCCTGTCGAGGCAATTGAAGGTGCGCAGGGCGCATTTTCCGGTGGAATCAAGGCAAGAGAAGCCGGAATCCCGAACGAGGATGAGTATATCGTTAATTTTGCAATTCGAAACTAAGCTCTCATATCAGCTAAAATAAAAAAACCGCAATGGCCTGATTGGGCTTTGCGGTTTTTTTATGCCTGAAAGCAGGCAAGGGCACAGACAGGCTGCCTTCTATATTGGTTGTATCCGCGCTTTATTTTGCCCGTCCCAGATAACCCTGGGTTTCGATCGGTATGCGGATAATCCAGTTATCCGGCATGCCCTGAAAACCCCCGCGCAGGACGATAGCATATAAAAAGCGTTTGTCTTCACCACTGAATACCACTCCGTGTAAGCCCTGCGGGCCGGGTATCGTTCCAATACGCTCACCATTTGTTGCAAATACATCCACCGATGAACCGGTGCTGACATATAATCTGCCCTGATTGTCCACAGCCATGCCATCACCACCGCCACTGCTCAGCGTGCCAAACTCGCGTTGATTGAACAGTGAACCGTCCGCGCGTACATCGAAAGCCATCACTACCGGGCCATTTGTCACATACAGCACATCTTCTTCCGGGCTCAGAATGATGCCATTGGTGCCGACGACATTGTTGCCGTATCGGGTAATTTCACCTTCAGGGTCGGCATAATAAAAACCGGCCTGGGTAATGGTGAAATAGACTCCGCCTTTGGCATCTGCGACCAGGTCATTGACGATTCCGCCAACGCAGTCCAGCGGGTCACCCTGATAAGTATCGGCAAAAATCTGTCGCTGCGGTTCCAGCTGTTTGACGGCCGGGTTCAGGCCTCTCTCGAGTACAAACAGTTCGCCCTGCTTGTTTCGTGAGAGGGCGCCAGGGGTATTGAGGTTGGCGTAGACAATTTCAGCACTGCCGTCGGGGCTAAGCCTGATGACATTACTGGCGTCATTGTTGGCAAACATCAAACCGCCGTCTTCAGTGGCAATCGGGCCATCGGTGTTATTGCCATTCCAGGCCCAGACCAACTCCCATGCACTGTTGTCAGCGACAATACCATCAATACCTTCGTTAACGGGAGGCAGCTCAATTGCCTGAATTTGCGTATGGGCCGGGTCGCTGCGGGTGAAGGGGAAGGCAATCGGGTCAGCCGGGTTGCTGCATTCTTCCAGCACTTCCGATAGTCCCGGATCCTGCCAGGATTGCAGGCTGGACCCGGCATTGAAGTATTCAGTGGGGCTCTGGGCAGCGACGGCCGAGGCGGCAAAACAAAATGCCAGTAATATAAATTTGTTTGAATTCATGGGCACTCTCTTTATAGGTTTGCTTTATAGGTTTGCTTTATAGGTTTGCTTTATAGGTTAGCTTAATAAGTTAGTTTTGATTTTATATCCGGATCTTAGCTGGGTAATCCAGCTTACAGCAATGTTACTAAATTGGTATCAGTCTGAATAATTTTCTCTAAAAAAGATTATAAAGGTTAAGGTGAAAGCTCACATCTGATGAGCTGTCGGTCACCACATCCTCGACAATGGCAAAATCCAGCTGCAGATCATTACTCAGGCGGTAGGCTCCACCGATACTCAATTGCAGGGCATCGCTCAAGGGCCGCAGGGCAGAATCATAAAAAGCCGTGTGGCCATCCAGCTGCAGCTTGAGCTGCCAGCGTTCCGCCAGGGATTTAATCAGTCCACCGTGAAAATAAAGCACGGTATTCTCCCGGTAAGCCGGGAGTATTTCACCGTCTTCAGTCCATATGGCACCAGCGCCAAAAAAGTAGGATGCACGCTGCTGCTGAAAAGTTACCTCATCGCCCAGCATAAAACCCAGGTTGATATCCATGCCCTCACTACCCAGCAGTTTGTTGCTGTCGCCGGTAGGTATTTTTATTCCACCCCGAATGGCAAGATCAAAACGTCCGGTATTGTTTAATTGATAGGCGCCGGTGAGTCTGGTGTCACCAAATCCGGAATGTTTTTCCATGATATCCAGTTGTTGCATGCCATCCCGGATATATTCATATCGTAATTGATTTCTGTCAGCCAACTCCCTGCCGCCGTTGGGCAGGCCAAACCAGCTGTGCCAGTTTTCGATAAAATTGTCGAGTGATCCTCCGGAATAGCGGGAGAAGTTCAGATCAAGACCAAACTCCCACAGGTCAAAGCCGTAACGCCAGCGAATATTCACCTGTGCGCTTTCGCCGTCCACAAAGACAAATTCGTTGCTGTTAAACTCACTGGTGAAATTACTGGCCCAGTCGACACTTATGTGCGTGCTTTCCTGGGTAGGCTCAAGGATTTTTGCACTTTCAGCCACCGGCAAGGCAAAAATTTTGACCAGTGGATTCTGGTTGCTGACCTGTAAGGGCGTATGTTCCTGAGCAACTGAGACGGATGTCAGAATGCTGGCAAACAAAAAGCCTGGAAAGCGTAAGCTGCTGGTGAGAAATTTCACAAATATTCCGGTCAAACAATAGATTTAAGGAGAATACTAAGCCAGGAACATGAAATTTTCATTACTGCCTATGCCTCGATTGATTCATTTGTAATGCTTGAGACCAGTATCTGTTCCTGATTAATGTGCCATTTGATATTGAATTCATACAGGTTCATACCATAACGTTTGTCATCTTCAGTTTTTTGACGCCAGGCTGGTCGCGGATCCTGTTTCAGGACAGAACAGATGAAGGCTTCCAGCTCAGGGTAAGTGTCCCTGAACTGTTCCAGGCTTTGCTGCGCGGCTGCTGAAAATTCAATGACATAATCCCTGCCGGGTATTTCAGTGGCAAATCCGGCTTTTGCCTGCCCAATACTGTCGGCATAGGGAACATAGGGTTTGATATCCAGCACTGGTGTGCCATCAAGCAGGTCCAGTCCGCCAACCGACAGAATCAGCTCATTGTTTTTACGCGACCAGCCCAGATTTTCCACCACCGAAAGACCCAGTGGGTTGGGACGAAACATGGAGCGACTGGCAAACACGCCAATGCTTTCTTTACCCCCAAGGCGCGGTGGCTGCACGGTGGGCGACCAGCCAGCCTCGCTCACTGCATGAAAAACAAAAATAAGCCACAGATGGGAAAACTGTTCTATACCGCGTAAAGCGTTACTGTCGGCATAGTCTTTATGGAAAACCACCTCACCCCGGGCTTCCCTGACCAGATTGGCCTGGCGGGGAATGGCAAACTTTTGCCGGTAGGGGCTGCGAACCCGGGCGATTGGCGTCAATGTATAGCTGGTGTCAGATGTCATGCCTTGATCCGGTATTGCTTTCAAATCGTAACAAGCAGGGATTGTAAACAGTTTTCATGCGAGTGTCCGTGATGCCCTGGTATGCCTTACCGGCTAAAACCTTTATCTGGATCAGTCTGCTGGCCTTTGATGTGATATGGCTGCTGCTGGTTTTGTTTCAGAATCAGTATGTATTGCCGGTGCTGGCCATGACTGCCGTACTGCTTTTACTCTACCCGGATAAAAAATCTGCGCTGCTTTATTGCTGTGTGATCGCCTTGCCCGGAATAGGGCTGGATACCATTCTGAGCATCAGCGGGGTATTCAGTTTCCAGGATGCTTTTATGCCCTTGTGGCTGATGCTCTTATGGATAAATTTTGCCCTGACCCTGCCTTATGGTTTTGCTTTCATTAAAGGTCTGGCAGTGCCGATTCAGGCGCTTCTCGGTGCACTGGCCAGCTTCTCCTACCTTATTGGCCGGCAAATGGGGGCAGTGGAGTTTCCATTTTCCGTGGTCCTGACGCAGAGTCTTTTGATCCTGCTCTGGGCGGCCTTACTGCCGGTATTTTTTTTACTGATCAGACAAACACAAAGGGTGAACCTGCATGAATAAGTTGATTTACAGCTTGTGTATTACCGTGGCGCTTGCATCTCATGGATTTGCCCAGCAAGAGGACAGCACAGACCTGCTTGCCGAGATGAACCTGGTTGGCAATGCGGATTTTCGCTTTCTGTTCTGGAAAATCTATGAAGCAGAACTTTACTCAACAAACGGTGAATATGAATATTTTGAAAACCTGCCGCTGGCCTTGCGCCTGATTTATACGCGTTCATTTACGGCAGAACATATCGTCAAAGAAACCGGAAACCAGTTCGATATCCTGGGCCTGAGTGAAGACAGCTATGCAGGCTGGTTACAGGAGCTAGGTGAAATCCTTGTTGCGGTGGAGCCGGGTGATGCCCTGTTGCTGTATGTTGATACAGAGAGCGCCAGTCATTTCTATTTCAATAATGAATATATTGGCAGCATCGAGAATAGCGAATTCAGCCGGCATTTCAGTGCCATCTGGCTGGCTCGTGATGATCGTTACGCTGATTTAACTCGACGTCTGACAGGAGAGGAAGCATGAAAATCCTATTTCGACTATTGGGTGTTACTGCATTGAGCACCATCCTGTTTGCATGCAGTTCACAGCAACTGGAGGATTACCGCGGCACGCAACCGGCACTGGATCTGAAAACATTTTTTGACGGTGAATTACGTGCTTACGGCATGCTGCAGAATCGCGCCGGGGAAATGACCCGGCGTTTTACCGCGACCATTGATGCCAGTTGGGAGGGTGATGCAGGGATACTTGAAGAGGAATTCATTTTTGATGATGGTGAGATTGAATATCGAACCTGGCACCTGACTGATCATGGTAATGGCCGCTATACCGGCACAGCCGGAGATGTGATCGGCGAGGCAGGCGGGTCCATCGTTGGCTCGGTATTTCAGTGGCAGTATCAGCTCGAAGTGCCCTATGGTGACGGGACCATAAGCGTTGCGCTGGATGACTGGCTATATCTGATTGATGAAAATCACCTGATCAATAAGACCAGATTGAGCAAATTCGGATTCAGAGTGGGAGAACTGACGCTGCTAATAGAAAAAATTAATTAAGTTTTTTGACTTTCTTCCTGGTGGGGATGTCATAAAGTCTGGCAATGGATTTAGTGGAATATTTTTTTAATAAAAACTTTTCATCCGGGTCAATCATCAGCCGGCTTTTCATGGCTTCACGGCCCAGCAACATGCGGAAACCCATGCTGTCACGGTTGGCCAGGGTTAACTCTATTGGCCAGGTATCCTCGCCAAGTTTGAGCGTCGTCATAATCACATAGCGTCGTTTACCTTTACCGTTGGAGCTTTTGACCATGCGCTTGTCAATCAGCAGGGCCTCACAGTAAATATTGACCTTTTTATTTCGCTGTAGTGGATGAATATCAAAGCCAATCCAGTCCTGACCATCTTTTTCAAATACTTTTATATTGAAAGCATGAAGAGACGAAGTTTTCGCCCCTGAATCCACCCGTGCTTTGACGGCAGGAATATTCAGATCCGGAAAAGCACACCATTCCTGGTTGCCGACAACAGTTTTTTCATCTGTATTCATAAACTAGCTATCCTGGCTGTCTTCATATAATTCTAACTGGCCAGCACGCCGCCATTAGTAAATCAGTCCAGATTAACATGATGCCGAAATAAGGATAAATCTTCATCCTTACGATGACTGGCCATGATAATCGTGGTCATGGTCTGGGACGCGAGATGCTCCAGAAAGTAAATAAAGCGATGCCGGTTGATATCATCAAGGCCCTGCGTTGGTTCGTCGCAAATCAGCAGAGCCGGTTGCTTTACCAGGGCCCTGGCAATCAGTACCAGACGTTGTTCACCGTAAGACAGGGCCTTGAAGGCAATCCGGGGTTTATTTTCCAGGCCGACCATCGTCAGCCAGAGCCTGGCATGCGCATCTTGTATGGGCGTAACTTCCTCATACAGGCCGATACTGTCGAAGAATCCGCTTAGAACAATCTCCAGGGCGGAACCGGGAACCCGGTGATTGCGATGCAGTTCCGGAGAAACAATGCCGATGTGCTTTTTCAACTCCCAGATTGTTTCGCCGCTGCCGCGCTGCATGCCCAGCACCCTGATATTGTTGCCGTAACATTGGGGATGATCGCCGGTTATCAAATGAAGCAGGGTGGATTTACCGGAACCGTTGGGGCCGGTCAGCAAGGTATGTTCACCGGGGCGAATGAGCAAGTCGATTCCTGAAAAAATCACAGTATCGCCATAACTGACGTTGCCATCCTTCAGCTCCACCAGCGGATCACTCACGCTGCTTTCGGACAGTGGTGCCGGCCAGGGAGGCAGACTGTCAGCATCGAAGTGCAGCAGGGCCTGGATATCCTGATTGTTGACCAGGTCCTGGCACTTCCCCTGCGCAACCATTTCACCTTTCTCCAGTACCGCCAGATGAGAATGCCAGTCACTGATTTCATCAAAATTATTCAGTAAAAAGATCATCTGCAGATCACTATTCCGGCTTAGTTCAGCAAAAAAATGCTGCAGTTCGGCCTTTGCCTGCTTGTCCAGGCTGTCATAAGGCTCATCCAGCACCAGGTAATCCGGGTTTTCCAGCAATGCTTTGGCCAGCAAGGCCTTGCGACCTTCTCCGCTGCTGAGCAGTCGATAACCCCGGTCGAGTATCCTGTCCAGGTTGAGGAAAGCGAGTTTATTCAGATCAGCAGCATCGGAATTGAGCAACTCGCGCACCGTGGTTCCCGGATCAAGCCGGTCCATGAAGTCCGAATCATCCTTGAGCAACTCCTCTTCATAGAAAGCCTGCTGCTCCTCAAAGGACACCACCGCTATACGTTTAGCGGCATATTCAGGCTGTTTTTGCTGCTCTTTGATAGCCTGCGCCAGCCGTTCCTTGCCGGAACCATTTCGACCCAGAACAACCCAGCATTGGCCGGGTTTGATATGCCAGGAGGGAATATTCAGGTTATGGGAATGATACTGCTGAAAAATCATGAAAAATCAGAGCCTAAGGAGCTTGCGCCTTGACACTTTAAGCCAATTCCAAGACAATTCCCACCCTTCTGAAAATCATATATTTCACGGATTTTTGGTCTGCATACCCACAATCCAGTTGCGGATGCAGAGAGTAGTACCTGGCTCGGTAGCCAGGAATAAGAAAGTTTGGAT
>DHZH01000007.1:0-237476 GCA_002414385.1 Gammaproteobacteria bacterium UBA5109 | reverse complement strand
ATCACGCACCCGTAGCTCAGTTGGATAGAGTACCTGGCTACGAACTAGGGGGTCGCACGTTCGAATCGTGCCGGGTGCGCCACATTATTCGCAGTTAAATCAAGCAGTTACTTCACTATGTGGAGTGCTGCTTTTTTTGTGCTTTTTTGTGGTGTAGTAAAAAATGTACCACTCACATTTTCAGCACAAATATTGTCGGCAAAACTAGGCTAACGTCCGCTTTCGGCCATTAGTGGACAAAATATTTTGTTGAATGCCCTTTTGTAGTTAGTTCATTTTTTCTTTTCTTTTCTTTTACTTTGTACATTAATGAGTCGCCATCCGCTAACATCTTAGTCAGCGTAGAATTACTTTCTGGATTAAACTCGACAATGCCATATGAAAAGGCAATTTCATATCCTCGGTTAGCTTCTTTATTGTAGCTGATTAGTAGGCGACTGATTTCATCGATTTTTGCTTCTGCTTGTTTAATCGTCGCATCGATGAAAAAAAGAACAAATTCATCGCCTCCCAACCGTGCAAAAAGATCTGAATCCCGGATAAACTTCCGTATTGTGTTAACAAAAGCAATCAATGCACGATCACCTTCTGCATGCCCGAACTTGTCGTTGATTGGCTTAAAGTTATCTAAGTCTATAAAAGCGAGCGCTGCTGGAATGTTTTGCCGGTTACAAAGACTAAGGCTATTCTCAGCCAGCATCATAAAACCTCTACGGTTAGGTATTTTTGTAAGTTCGTCAAGTATCGCCATTTGTAATGCGACAAGTTCTCGTTCCACCATGGAAGCGAGATCCTCGAAACTTTCTATGTCTTCTTTCTCAAAATCTCGTGGTTCAATGTCAATAATACAAAGGGTTCCAAGTTTGTGGCCATTTATATTGAGAGGGCATCCAGCATAAAAACGAATATGTGGTTCGTCTAATACCAAGGGATTATCCGCAAAACGTGGGTCACCCAGAGCATTAGGAATGATAAATACTTCATCCCCCAGAATTGCATGCCCACAAAATGAGATATCACGAGATGTTTCATTTACACTGAGGCCGACACAGGACTTAAACCACTGTCGGTTATCATCTACTAGAGAGACAAGTGCGATTGGGACATCAAACAACCGCTTAGCCATTCGTGTCAGCCGATCAAAACGTTCTTCCGGAAGGGTATCTAGAATATTAAGAGACTTAAGGGTTTCAAGTCGGCTTTTTTCATCTTGTGGAACACTAGGCTTTTCCAATTTAACCTCTATGTTTAGATAATAATAAAAATAAGAAGAAGCATATCTTACAGTTTAATATTTTGGTCGAGAATAACTACTTTCGAGCATTTCTCATATTTATTGTTTAGTCTGATTTGGGTCTATAGCGGTCATAATGAAGCTGCTTTTATGGCTTAGCAAGCAAATGTCCGCTATGGATAGATAGCGGACATGAGGTAGTGTCCCAAAAATGTACCAATCTGAGAGTAATTTGAGCTAAAAACTGCTCATTTAGGCTTATTTGGCACATTAACCAAGATCGCAAGTTATTGAAATATAATGATTTAATAACCTACTGGTGCCACTACGAACTAGGGGGTCGCACGTTCGAATCGTGCCGGGTGCGCCATCTAATTTGCAGTTATATCAAGCAGTTACTTCGCCAGGTGGAGTGCTGCTTTTTTTGGCCTGTCAGAAATGTGCCCAAGAATGTAGCATTTAAATCAAAGACCCGAACACCTAAGTAAAAATCAGGTTGTGGTCTGCTTTCGGCCAAATGCGGAAATGACCAAAATACAAATTTAGCAAAACATTAATTTCCAAAAATCACCGTTCTCATAGAAAGTGATCCCCAGTCAAACCCTTCAATTGGAAATTCAATTGATTCGCCTTCTTCGACAGAACCATAAGCATAGATCAATGGTAACCAGTGGTCCTCTGTTGGATGGGCTACCTTCCCGTCATGTGTAGATGATAGAGTCAGAAGTGAGTTGGTCTGGTAATTTTCCAGTTTATGTGTAACTGCCTCATCGAACCTTTTTGCCCAGTCAGGTGTTTTTTCACTACCGGCACGTTTCTGGTCAAAGGCATCTTTCAGATTATGTACAATATTGCCGCTTCCTAAAATTAATATCTCCTGATCACGAAGAGCCTGCAATGATTTGGCTATACTAAGATGCTGTTCTTCGTTAAGGTACTTGTTGATACTAAGCTGAATCACAGGGATGTCCGCTGCAGGATACATCCATTTAAGTATGCTCCAAGTGCCATGGTCTAGCCCCCAATCTAGAGTAAGCATGCCCTTTTTACTAGCCAGAATTTCTTCAATTTTTTCTGCTATTTCCGGGCTTCCAGGGGCGGGATACTCAATTTTATAGAGCGCATCAGGAAAGCCCCAAAAATCATGAATGGTTTTGGGGCTGCTATTGCCAGTCAAGAAAGTACCTTCAATATACCAATGAGCTGAAATCGCAAGAATTGCTTTTGGCTTCCTGGTTTTTGCAGCCAACTTCGCAAAACCACGGCTCCATTGATTGTTTTCTATTGCGTTCAATGGAGAACCGTGGCCTACAAAAATTACAGGCATTCGTTCAGTAAGTTTAGTTTCTAACTGGCTCATATGACTGTCTTACATAAGAAATAGCATTTAATTTCTGGCCAATATAATAATCAAAGGAATACTTGCCAGCACCGTTAAAGGCTAGTGATAGGGTTACTGCAAATAACGCCAGAGCGAATTCATATCCGTTATTACTCATAAACAAGCCATTTTCGATATGTGCTGTAAATATTGCTACAAACATTGTGAAAGCCAGGACGATACCAGCAGGCCTAACAAGAAGACCAATTAATAGGGCAATCCCTCCAAAAAACTCTGCGCTGCCAGCCATTAAAGCCATTAAATAACCTGGATTCAGATCAAGCGACGCCATATATTGGCCAGTGCCTTCCAGACCATATCCTCCGAACCAAGCAAAGAGTTTTTGAGCTCCATGAGCTATGAAAATAATACCGATTGGTACCCGTAAAGCCACTTCACCCAGGCTGTTATTTGTGCTGATTAGACGCTCAACTAGATTTT
This sequence comes from Gammaproteobacteria bacterium UBA5109, assembly GCA_002414385.1. GTDB lineage: Bacteria > Pseudomonadota > Gammaproteobacteria > Pseudomonadales > Pseudohongiellaceae > UBA5109. The sequence goes on along the minus strand of DHZH01000007.1, from coordinate 234,420 downwards.
TCATTAACCACCTCAATTTTCAGTTAAATTTAAGAATTTATCGTACATCGCTTTAATATTGAGCATGTGTTGCCCAAGTATTTAAAGCAAACCTCCATATTCGTCATTATGTTTCTCAGAGAGTTCCAGAGGTTGTGTTAAATATAAATGTCTCAATATATGAGATAAATGTGTAATTATGAGATGTATTGTTTCATAATATGAAACAATGAATAAGTTTATTGAAATGCAAAGTTTCCGGGCTGTTGTTAATTCAGGCAGCTTTGTTAAAGCGGCTGACGAACTTGGTGTTTCCAAAGCAGCTGTGTCACGTTACGTTTCAGATCTAGAGTCCAGGCTTGGTGTTAGACTTTTACAAAGAACAACTCGTCGTTTATCCCTGACTGAAGAAGGAGAAATCTTTAATAATCGAAGTAGGGACATATTAGCTGAACTTGAAGAAGCTGAAAATGAAATAAGTTCAAGAAGTTCAAGTGTGAGCGGGCAGATCCGGGTAAACGCCCCTGTCAGCTTTGGCATCAAATATTTAGCAGGACTCTGGGGCAAGTTTCATGATCTATATCCCAATGTGACACTTGATATTACATTATCTGACCAGTTGGTCGATTTATTAGATGATAATTTTGATATTGCTATCAGAATTTCACGGTTGACTGATTCAAGTTTGATTAGCAAAAAATTATCTACAACTCGCATGATGCTTTGTGCTTCACCTTCTTATCTACAAAAAGCGGGGGAACCGATTCAACCGATGGATTTACTTGAGCATCAAATCATAGCTTACAGTTATTGGTCAGGTGGGAATGAATGGCGTTTTGATGGCCCTGAAGGGCCGCAGAGTATAAAAATAAAACCATGGATAAACAGTAATAATGGAGAAACTTGTTTAGCTATGGCGCTTGAAAATGAGGGTATTATTCTTCAACCATCATTTCTGGTTGAAGAATACATTGCTAAAAAGCATTTAAAAGAAATTCTGCCAGAATACAAGTCTATAGAATTGGGTATTTATGCTATGTATCCCAGCAGAAAACATGTTGCCTCTAAAACCAGGGCATTAGTAAATTTTTTGTCAGAGTCATTAAATTAGATTGAAATTATATGTTTTATTTAAAAATACCAATGTGGCTAACTAGTGATAAATTCATACATCAATCAAAGTTTATTGTAAATTCGATATCTATTAGGAATTAAATTTTATGATTCACCATCTTTCGATACCGGCAAAAGAGCCACTTTCAGTAGCAAAGGCACTTGTAGAATTATTCGATGGCCATCTAAGTAAATTTGGTCCTTACCCTGACTCATATATAGCTTGGGCAGGAGATAATAAGGGCACTGCTATTGAGGTTTACCCTATAGGTACTGAGATGTTTCCAGATTCTGCCAATGGGCAAGCAAATTTTCGGCATGTTCCAGATGCCTCAGGATATACAGCTACACATGCAACAATTTCTGTGAATAAAACTGTTGAACAAATTTCCTCACTTGCTAATAAACATGGCTGGAGGGCTATAAAACTTTCAAGGGGTTCTTTCGATGTGATTGAGTTCTGGATTGAAAATCATGTAATGCTTGAGCTAATGACTGCCGAGATGACAGCAGATTACCTGAAAGACACTTCCACAGATAATTAAGAATCATATTTCTTATACAGTAGCTATAAAAAAGTTTCAGTAAGCAGAATTACAGGTAATTAGAAATGTCCGCTTTCGGCCATAAGCAGACATTAACTCGGTATAGTATTGGGCACTCCTATTAAAAGGGTCTTGGCCCTTGTCCTCTAGGCGGAGTTCCCTGTTCAATTTCGCAAAGCCGGTCGCCAAGAGAAGAACGAATCATGATTGTCATCCACGCCATCAAAACACCATCGGACATTCGTTCTAAATTAAAGGTGAAGTCATCAATGGTGTCTGTATCAAATACAAAATCATCTTCATTGCTTGTAGGGGGTTGACCATAGGGGCTGTAATCAGGATGCTTGTCAAAAAGCTCCTGAAGAAACTCAGATGGGTAAGCAAATTGAGTAGTAAGATACTCCTGTCCTTGCCGATTTGAACGTCTAATTGTTGTATGGACATGAACTGCTCGCGGTCTATACCAGCCCGGCATACATGTATTGAACCAGACAATACCATTCTGATCGGTCATTTGATGCCCACGAAAAAAACGTGAGGCTAGTGCTTCCAGATTATCACCAGTACAAAAATCAGGCGTATCTGCGGTCTCACTAGAGTAAATGCCAGAAGCATCACAATGCCAGACATCAATATTGGCGTCACCGACAGGGCGATATTGATCATCGACAACTCTGAACCCTAAACGCATTGGCATGCCACCTTTTCCTTCACTAATGTCTTCGCGTTCAGGTGCCAAGTCATCATGGCAAGGACCAACCATCATCGAACAAGTTGGTACTCTTATAACATCAGTGACGCTTGAGTTTAAAAACGGATTAGGGTAGGAATTTAACTCCGCCATAGCGGAAGTCCCACCTATGGCCATGCTTCCTGGATCAAGAGCATTAGAGTTTGTAGTTTGTCCAATAGATGGCCTTATACCCAGTGCCAATCCTGCCATTGAGCCGGCAGTTGTGCTTATAAATTGCCTTCTAGATGTATATTTTTTATCTCTCACAGTTTGAACCCACCAAAATTCATTACTTGTTGTATCTAGAATATACAATGATTTATTGGATGTCCGCTTTGGATAGAAAGCAGGCGTTTAAAACACTGTAGTAAAAAACGTACCAAAACAGCACTAATTTAGCCTAAATATAATTAAATTAGGTTAAATTGGTACGGTGACCAAGACCGCAAGTTATTGATTCGTAATAACCATATTGCTAAAAAGTGCCACTACGAACTAGGGGGTCGCACGTTCGAATCGTGCCGGGTGCGCCACATTATTCACAGTTAAATCAAGCAGTTACTTCACTATGTGGAGTGCTGCTTTTTTTTTGTGGTGTAGTAAAAAATGTACCACTCACATTTTCAGCACAAATATTGTCGGCAAAACTAGGCTAACGTCCGCTTTCGGTCATAAGCAGACATTCAGATTAGTCCCTTTTGGCCTATAGCAGCATTTAACTCACATTCTTATGGATATTTTGATAAACAAAGGTACTTAGCAATCGTTAACGGATATTTCAGCCTCACCGATGTGCGTACCATCAGAATAATTGTATCTATAGAGAACTAGTCCTACTCTGTCTAGAAATAGCTTTTGATCTGGATTAGTACACCAAAAAGTAATCAAATCAGGTAGCAAAATATTCTTAATTGCCTCGGGAGTCAAAATCCATCCATCTATCAACTCCATTTCATATGATAGTCTGACTTCTGAATCATTGTTTCTAGTAATGCACTCTGATCCTGTGTAGATCGTTGATTGATCAACTTCCGCTGGTGCAGTTGAATTTAGATCAGCTGTAATGTTATTGCATTCACTTAAAGTTAACGCTGTAGGCTGAGTGTACGAAGAAAAAGCTATAAATATGAGAAATATTGTACTTAGCTTAGATAAAATATTTTTCCACATTTCTAAAATCCTAAGAAATTATCTTCACAAAAGTCTGCGATGGGTCACTAGCAGATATATTAACGACGTTAAATCTAAAAAGCACTTAATGTCCGCTTTGGATAGATAGCGGACATGAGGTAGTGTCCCAAAAATGTACCAATCCGAGAGTAATTTGAGCTAAAAACTGCTCATTTAGGCTTATTTGGCACATTAACTAAGATCGCAAGTTATTGAAATATAATGATTTAATAACTTACTGGTGCCACTACGAACTAGGGGGTCGCACGTTCGAATCGTGCCGGGTGCGCCATTTCCAAAGCCTGCTTTCGCGGGCTTTTTTATTAGTATTGCGATATCAAGTTACTTTGCCTCCTTTGGTATAATTTGAACATGTAATACTTCAGCTATTAAATAAGCAGAAGCTCTTTTAAAGTTGATAATGACGTATCAATACAATAGTCTTGAAATTAAAAATGAGATTGAAGATCTTATATTTTCTATCTTTACTGTTACAGCTTTGGAGTTTAAGGTTCTTTGATAAAAATTCCACCAGCACTGACAAAGTCTGATCTAGCTAGCTTTGCCCGAAGTAGTCAATTTTGAGTTCTTCCCCTGAGTGGGCAGATGATCCATTGGCTTTCCTAATTGATCCAATTCCAAAAGAAATATTTTTTGCAGAGTATCACGAAAAAAGACATCTTTGTTGTCATCGCGATGAGCCTGGTCGTTATAGTAATTTACTTAGTATTGAAAGAATTGATGAATTAATAGCTGATAGTGAATTGCCGCCAAATGCAATTCAAATGGCTCGTTCGGAACCAGCTATAAAGCGAAGGGACTTTTCTTATCAGAATGGGAATATTGATCGTGGCGCAGTGGTAAGACATTACCAACAAGGTGCAACAGTTATCCTACCTCAGATGCATTTGGCTGATGCTATGCTTTTTGATTTTTGCAATTGTATGGAAAAACAATTCAGCACAGGTGTTCAAACAAACATTTATTTGACACCGCCAGGGCATCAAGGGTTTAACACTCATTATGATGATCATGACGTTTTTGTCATTCAGATTAAGGGTAAAAAACGCTGGAGAATTTTCAATAACCCCATTGAAAACCCCTATAAAGGCGAGAGATTTAATTCCAGCACTTTTGATGCAAGTGATGTTAAAGAAGAATTTATATTGAAGGCTGGTGATTGTGTCTATGTGCCTAGAGGGCTGGCACATGATGCACAGAGCATTGGTGAAGAGCCCTCACTCCATATCACTATTGGCACACTCGTAAAAACCTGGGCTGATTTAATGCTTGAATCTATGTCCAGTGTTGCACTCCGTCATTCAAGTTTCAGGAAATCCTTGCCTCCTGGGTATGCATTAAACAATTTCGATACTAAAAAAACAGAGGAATATTTTAAAAATTTAGTCAATACATTTTCTAAAGAGGTTAATTTTGAGGAAGTGTTCGAAATGTTTATAGATAATTTTATTCGGTCACAAGGTCCAATCGTGCGAGGTGGAATTATAAATGGAACTAAAAGTATAAATAAGAAGGATAAATTTAAGCGCAGAGTCAATAGCCAATATCGAATCAGAGAATCTGAAAAAAGTGTGATTTTAGTTTGTGCCGGCGGTGACATAATATTTAATTTAAATCAGGCAAATACGCTGGAAAAATCACTTACGGGAAAACCATTCAGCCTAAACGACATTAAAGACATTGAAATTGAAGATGCAAAAGATGTAGTAAAAAAACTTCTGGCATTTGGTGTAATTGAAAAGCTCTGAGTTATTCTTTTTTGATTTAGGAAAGAAGTCTGTTACAGTGAAGGATTGTCGTTATATCGCGTTAAAAGCATAGGGATAGATTGTGGCAAGTTATAAAAAGAAATCACGTAGGTCCTTCCTTGCTATAGTTACTGGTTCAATCACTGGTTCTCTAACTTCATTGATCACCCCAAACTCTGCTTATTCACAAACCGGATTTACCGATAGCGATCCAAATGACACTGCTGGCAACGGTCGGGGCAATGGCAATTCAGGAAGAACCGGATTTACCGATAATGACCCTAATGATGTAGCAGGCAATGGACGTGGTAGCCAATCTCGAGGTGGTGGCGGCTCAGCAAGAACCGGATTTACTGATAATGACCCTAATGATCAAGTAGGTAATGGACGAGGAACAGGAAGCGGTGGTAATTCGAGCAGAACAGGATTTACCGATAATGATCCCAATGATCAGGCAGGAAATGGACGTGGTGGGAGCAATACTACTTCTGGTCAATCAGGGCTATATGACAGTGATGCAAATGATCTGGGTGGACAAGGTCGAGGGTATGATACTGATTCAACAGATTTTCGTTCAAACCTACCGAATGGCAATGGTGGAGAAGTTTTAGGTAATGGAAACCCTACTGATAATGACCCAATAGACCCGGAAGGGTTTGGCAGAGGTTCAGCTGGCAGAGAAGCTGAAAGAGGTTGCTCTGATAACGATCCTGGAGACGCCTCTGGTTTTGGTCGGTCCTGCCAAGGGGAGGAAAATAATGGCAGGACAGGGTTAACTGATACAGATTTTGGTGATGTTGGAGGTAATGGCAAAACTGGTAATCTAAATAGTGGAGGTAGGTAGTAGGCGTCCAGATTGACTGAAGCATCAAGATATAGCGTAGAGTTTGATCCAAATAGAATGTCAATTTTCTTTCGGCCTTCAGTAAAAGATCAAGTTAAAGCTCAAAAGCCTAATGTCTGCTTTGAATAGAAATCAGAAGCTAAAATACTGTAATAAAAGCTTATTAAAACTGCCCTAATTTACAATAAATATGGTTGAATTAGATTAAATTTGTACCGTAACCAATGCCGCAAGTTGTTGAAATATAATATTTGATAACTTACAGGTGCAACTTCGAAGCAGGGAGCCGCACGTTCGAATCGTGCCGGGTGCGCTATCTAATTTATAGCATAATCAAGCAGTTACTTCACTAAGTGAAGAGCTGCTTTTTTGTGCCTGTCACAAAAGTGGTAAAGGATGTACCATTTTAACGATTAATTTGAATACCTGGGTAAAAATTAGGATTGCCTCAGAAGTCAATTTAAAGCAGGCGAACTAACTTAAATGGTAGTACAAACAGAGACTTATAGTTTAAAAGACACTAGCTTTATTTGTTAATTTACGAGGAGTAAATTATGAAAAAAACAATAAAATATTTACTTATACTAATAGGTATGAAGGCAACTATATTAAGCGCCCAGACAGCGCAAATGTCTTTGCCTCCTGATATTGATCCCGAGTCACTATCTCGCCTTCCTCTTATTCTTAAAGATTCACTTGATGAGGAAGGCCAACGAATCTTTGAAGTTATTAATGGTCCAGACACAAACATACCTCGTATCGGACCGCCCAACAATTCAATGTATAGTCTTGAGCCTTCTGAACCTTATGATGTAATGAATCAGTTATTACGTAGGGCTAGTGTTGGCAGGCAGATATTTGAAATAAGCTCCCTGGTACCTGCTCGGGAATTTAATCAGCAATATGAATGGACAGCGCATGAGATTGGTGCTTTGAATGCGGGGGTTGACCAGGAAATAATCGATGTCATTAAGTATAAGCGCTCAGTCGAAGGTTTACCTGAAAGAGAAGCAGCAGTCATCGAATATGGTCGAGCCTTATTGCAAGGCGATCATCAGGTGTCTTCGGATATGTTTGCTAATATGGTTGAACTGTTTGGAAGGCAGGGAACGATCGAGATAACGATGATAATGGGAGATTATACGATGACAGCGATGTTACTCAATGCTGTAAATCAACAGCTTCCACCGGATAGGCAACCTATGCTGCCAATGCTTGAATAATAGATTGAGTTAAATTTTCTATTTTCTCAAAAAAAAGAAGTAATTGATTAATGTCTGCCAAGGGCGAAAGCAGATATTGAAAAATTACTGAGAATACCTGGGAGCAAAGGGTTTGATCCAGATAACTCCAGTTATAAAAAGTAATGAAATAGAACAAGTAGCATTACTCGCCGAAAAAATCTGGACAGAGCATTTTACACCTATTATAGGCAAGCCCCAGGTGGAATACATGCTCGACAAGTTCCAGAGCACAAGCTCTATTACTACACAGCTATCCGAAGGATATGAATATTACCTGATAAGCTCAGCAGGTGAGTTTGTTGGCTATACGGGTTTGAAAAATGAAGCTGATCGGTTAATGATTAGCAAGCTATATGCTCTTGATTCTGCGAGAGGTACTGGTATTGGGAAAAAACTCCTGGAGTTTATAGAGTCAAAAGCTTTCTCTTGCCAGGCTAATGTTATCTGGCTGACGGTTAATAAAAATAACACAGAGGTAATCTCCTGGTATAAAAGGAGAGGGTTTAGCATTGTTGACAGTGTAAAGGCCGATATTGGAGATGGATACTTTATGGATGACTACATAATGGAAAAAGCTGTTTTGTAGATTGCGCAATTATAATTTACCGGAAGACAATATATCTAATTGGCTGCTTTTGGAGGTAAGTCGACAATAACAGGCATTGAACTGTTAAAAATTAATAAGCGATATAGCAGGGTCGACTGGTCAGCTTGAGCCAGGGCTTTTATACTTCCTGCAAAGCCACGAAGGAGAAATATCATGGAGAAGCTGCTCCTGTGTTTATTTTTGTTTATGCCTGCGGCCGTGTTTGCCCAGACTGATTTCCAACTACCCGATGGCTCGTCCATACAGGCCTATCTGGCCTTGCCGGAGCCGGGACAGGAAGCTTTGCCATTGGCTATCGTCATGGGTGGCGGATCCGGTGACGGTCGAATTGCTGAAAGTACATTCAATTCACTGGGCCAGCAGTTTGCCAGCCATGGCTGGGCAGTGGCAACGCCAGTTTCGCCAAATGGGCAGTCATTCTGGGGCGACAATGCCGAAAAAGTCAGGCAGTTAATTGACCTGCTGAAGGCAAGAACGGAGGTAGCTGACGGCCCGGTTATTCTTGCCGGTATCTCCAATGGCGGGACTTCCGCCCTGGAAATCGCTTCACAGAATCCGCAGGAATATCTTGGCGTAGTCGCCGTACCGGGACTGGCTGCAGACCCTACTTTACGGCATCTGGAGGATTTCCCGGTCTACCTGCGTATCGGTAGCGAAGACCAGTTGGGCTGGTTCAACCGTTTTGAAAGCCAGGTGAATTCCATGAACCGTGCAGGTGTTAATGTGGATGCTGTACTGATGCAAGGCGAGGGTCACCGGGTTAACGTAGACTGGGAAAACCTTGATCCCTGGCTGACAGGTTTGCTTGACTGATCTCTTTATATCCGCTTCTGCCTGAAGCGGATACTTCAGATCCAATCATTAAACTTTCGGTGCTAATAACAAAAATGGGAAGGTCTGGTGACCTTTTATAATCCCCAGCCCCAAAATTCCAGGAAGTCAGCAAAGGGCCACATATCTGATTCATACCGGTTCCATGGCTTGAGGCTGGTGTAAAAGACCGTGCCGGTCTCGTTCCTGTCACCATAGGCTTTATCTTCTCCAACCCGCCAATCCAGTGACCACCAGCTCATGAAAAGCCGCTCGAATGGTTTATAGGCACCCTTCACATATCCTTTGCGATCCCCCTCGGTTTCGAAAAAGGATGTTGTATTCCCGGAATCTCCGAGAGGCAAGCTTCTCAAGTCGTCGACCGGTGCAATCTCCAGTGGTATGACGGGATTGTGACTGCGAACCTGTTGGAGCGTCTGTACATCAATGTCCATTACCCGGTGTGTTTCTTCCTGCAGAAAGATCGCAAATCGTTGCTCCGGGTCAAATGGTTCAGAAAATTCCAACTGCCCTGGTAGTGACATGCCATAAACATCTTGTGAACCGCTGGTCCAATCATCGGGGTGGTATTCACCAGGCATAAATGAAGTAGGGGTGAAGGCAAGGTAACAACCGCAGGTATGTACCGTGGTTAATAGAATTGGCTTGCTGCTTGCATCCAGTGTAATGATTGCCAGCAAACCGTTATTTTTGCCAGCAGTGAGATGGAAAGGCAGGAGGCTGAATGGAGTCTTTTCAAAGTGAATGCGATAAATAAGGTTGGTATAACGACCTCGCTCAGTGGAGAAATATTGGCGATCGACGAACACGCTCGCTTCATCGGGGTCGACCCTGATCACTTCTCTGCCATCGTTATTCTGGCTAGCCTCAGGATTGCCGATGCGATTGAACGAACTGTTGCTGCCGGCAGGGATGAAAACCGGTGCAAAGCGAGAGAATTCATCCTGGCGGTTGTTTACCACAAATGCGGCATAGTTGGCGTTATTGTATTCAGGAGTATCATACGCGGGACGAGTCGTGGTGCAGGCTGAGAGCAGCACAAGCATGCACAAGATAGACATAACTCTGCCCGGGGCATGATCAGACAAATAGCTACCCATAACGAAACCTTAAACTGAAGTCTGAGTTTATCTGCACCTTAGCAGATATGTGGACACTTACAATAATGACAGCCCGGCAATGACTTATATCGATAAGGTCAATAAAGGTCTGACATGCTGTGACCAGCAGTCTCTTGAAGCGCTATCAGGCAAGCTACTGGTTCCAGGCATTAGCCTTTTTGAGTCGGAAACAGATTTCTTATTAGCATTTCTAATCCAGTGAGGCCATTTTCGATTTTAGTTGGTCTAATCCGATATTTTCGTTATAGTTACCTGCATAATATATGCACATTTTGCGAAGACTGGGCAGGGGGGTAAATTGAAATCAATCAAGAGTATCAGTTTTGTGCTTGGCATTTGTTTTTCAGGTACTCAGGTTTGGGCTCAAGCAGCCGATGAGTGGGAGTCTGGAGAGCAGATTTATGAAAAAGTTTGCCAGCACTGTCATACAGAGGGGGTGGGACCGGTTCTGACCGGGCGCAACCTGCCACCGGTCTACTTTTCAACCATAGCCCGTAATGGCTTGAATGCGATGCCTGCTTTCAGACCCTCTGAACTATCAGCTGAAGATCTGGAAAAAATTGCCAATTATATAAGTCAGCTCCCTGGAGAGGGCGAGCAATGAGTCTTGAAATATCCAGACGTCAGGGATTGAAATTATTGGCGGGAGTCCCGCTGTATTCTTTATCGCCTTTATCAAAGGCATTCACCAGTATAGCAACGCAGGTACAGTCCATCATTCTGCTTGGCAATAAAAGCAGTGCAAGCCAGTCTTTTGCTCAACAGCTTGACTCAGTACTGGATTGCACCGCACTCAATCTCGATCTCAGGCAGATAGAAACATTTTTACCCTTAAGCGATTTACCCGGGAACTCAATCTTGTTTGGGCTGGTCTCTGAAGCTGAAAAGATTATTGTTGATACCCTGGTGCAAAATCGAAGAGGGATTTTAAAGACGACTGGAAACTTCAACAAAAGCATTCATCCGGAATCAAGAATTGAGATGTTATCCATAAGAACTGTAGAGGCGGCCCTCGAAAACTCACAAAATTTTGAATCAAAAAATTCACCTGAGGGTGGCTTGAGCAGTTTTTACGCATTGATCTAGCCGGTAGAGCTAGAACTAAAATTTATTCAGGAGATACATATGGCAGATTTTGCTGTTTTACCAGAAGGTGTTACTGATCAGGATTTCAGTAATGCGCTTGAAGAGTATGCTGCAGTTGTTGGCAACGAAAATGTATTTGTATCTGCTGAGAACCTGAACAGCTACAACAAAATTATGATACCAGCTGATAATTTTAATCATGCTGCCTCAGCTGCCTTGGCACCTGCTTCAACCGAAGAGGTGCAGGCCATTATCAATATCTGCGATAAATATACTATTCCCGTCTGGCCAATATCTACCGGTAAAAACTTCGGTTATGGCTCAGCAGCCTGTGCGACCAGGGGGCAGGTAATTCTGGATTTGCGTCGCATGAACAGAATTATTGAGGTTGATGCAGAACTGGGGACAGCGCTTCTGGAGCCAGGCGTTACCTACCAGCAATTAAAAGATTATCTTGATGAAAACAATATCCCCTTGTGGCTTTCGCCTCCTGCTCCGTCTGCCATTGCCAGTCCGGTGGGCAATGCTCTTGATAGAGGAGTAGGGTATACCCCCTACGGAGATAATTTTTTCTTCTCATGCGGAATGGAAGTGGTGTTGGCCAATGGTGAAATACTGCGTACGGGCATGGGCTCAATGCCTAACTCAAATACCTGGCAGGTATTCAAGTGGGGCTATGGGCCCTATCTGGATGGCATATTTACCCAGTCCAATTATGGAGTCGTGACCAAGCTGGGTATGTGGTTGATGCCCGCTCCCCCGGCATTTAAACCTTTTGTGATTCGTTTTCCTGATGATAATGACATTGAAAAAGCTATCGATATTATGCGGCCTCTCAGAATTGCCCAGATTATTCCCAATGCCGTGGTAATTGCACACGCACTATGGGAAGGCGGTTCTGAAGTTGTTCGCTCAGACTATTATCAAGGTGAGGGCTCAATATCGGATGAAGCAGTCGAAAGGATGAAAACTGATTTGGGTATGGGAGCATGGAATATTTATGCTGGCCTGTATGGAACCCCTGAACAGATTGAATTGAACTGGAATATTGTCACCGGGGCTTTTGAAGGCAGCGGAGCCATTATTCAGGAAGAGGCAGACCTCGAAGGCAACAGCACCTTTGATTACAGGGCTAAATTGATGCGTGGCGATATGACCTTAAAAGAATTTGGTCTCTATAACTGGCGTGGCGGGGGTGGTTCTGCCTGGTTTGCTCCGGTTGCTCAAGCCAGAGGCTCTGAAGGTCGCAGACAAATGGAGCTGGCGAAAGAAATACTGGGCAGGTATGGCTTCGATTATGTTGCTGAATATATCGTCGGCTGGCGGGAAGGCCACCATATTATTGATCTGTTGTTTGATAAAAATAATGCCGAAGAAGCGGAAAGAGCAAACCAGTGCTTTAACGAACTGTTGGATGAATTTACTGCTCAGGGATGGGGCTCTTACAGGACCAATATTGCATTTATGGACAAGGTCGCAGAAAGTTTCGGGCCAGTTAAGCAGGGTGTTAATCAAAGTATTAAACGTGCGCTGGATCCAAAAGGAATCATTGCACCCGGGAAATCAGGGATTTTCACCTAGATAACTGCAGCCGCTAAATTTTATACTATTATTCCCGGGACAAAGACAGCATGACTTTTCCGGATGCCCCAAATCCGGTTTTAAATGATTTTTTTCGCTTTCATAACATTTGTTGGTGATTGGCAGTAGCCAGTAATGAATGGCAGGCCTCGGCGATTTCCTTTCCCTTGATTCTGAAATGATTCAGGAAAAACTCATTATCCTTTGTGCTTCCGTCATATTTTTTTGGTGTAAGTACCATAGACAGGATAGGCGTCTGTGTCTGAAGTTGTACATTCATTAAACCGCTGATAACCGCTTCGGCGACAAATTCATGCCGGTAAATCCCGCCATCAACAACAAAGCCCGATGCAATAAGCAGGCTGTATTTGCCTGTAGCTGCAAGAGTCTTGCATTTGAGTGGAATCTCGAATGCACCTGGCAGTTGATAGAGGTCAACCTGATCTGCTGAGTAACCCAGCTTGGTCATTTCTTCTATAAAAGAATCTTTACCCTCTTGAAGAATATCCTGATGCCAGGATGCCTGGATAAAGGCAATTCTTTGATCTTTTGAAGAGGGCAGGCTGGACTTGCTCATCTTATGCTCCGTGTAGTGATTGAATGAACGGAGCATTAGATGCAGGAATGCACAGCAATGGTGAGTTACAGGCACACCAAGACCATGATTTCCATTCTCTATCATCCGGACTATAACCGTCGGCTTCGGATTTACACCAAATCTGCTGTCCCCGAATATCAATCCGGGCGCTCGCGGGCTTGTGTATCGACACTCACCGCCGGTAGGGAATTTCACCCTGCCCCGAGAATCTGGCCGGTATTACATCATAGCTTCCGGAAAATACAAAAAGTCTCGAAGTCCTGAAAAGCATAGTTGCAGTATTGACAAAAAAAGTACTGATCAGTACTATAAATTCATTAATTTAATAGTAGATATCATAACATAATGATATTAAAGGATATTTAAAATACTAATGAGTACTATAACTAGGCAGGTTTTGAATAGTCAAAGCGTGAAATCAAACAAGGCCCTGGCCAAGCGTGAGTTTATAAAGCAGGCAGCTACAGAATTGCTGGTTGAGTTTGGTTATGAAGAAACCAGCCTGGATGCAATCTGTCAAAAAGCGAGCTGTTCCAAGTCAGCCATTTACCAGTATTTTGGCAACAAGCAGGGCTTACTGGCGGCGCTCACTGAAGATGTGGCCATAGAATTGTCACAGGCATTACATGCATTTCACTTGCAGGAACTTAATATTGAGGATGCTTTGTTGATGTATGCCAAGTTGGCCATGGCGAAAATTCTTAATGATCGGCATATCGCAGTAGTAAGGGCCACCATTTCCTCGCTGGGTAAGTTCCCTGAATTAGGGCCAACTTACTATCGTGTCGGGGCACAAACCGCCCAGGCAGCCCTGATTCAGTATTTCTCTGCAAAGATTTCCGCCAGGGAGCTGGATATCAGTGACCCAGGCTGGGCTGCACATGAGTTTCAGGGGCTCCTGTTCTGGGAAAGACTGGTTGCCCAGGTTGTAGGTGCGCAATCTTCACCAACTCAGGAGGAAGTCGAAAATCATTCTGTAAAAGTTGTAGATACTTTTTTAAGTCGATATCAAATCGTTAAATCATAAGGGTATAAGAAATGAGTAACTCTGATAATAAAAACAATAAAAACCCAGCGGAGTATCCGGTGCTGATTATAGGCGGCAGCCTTGTCGGCTTATCCGTTTCAATGTTTCTGGCCATGCATGGAATTAAAAGCCTGATTATTGAGAAGCACAGGGGCACGGCAATTCATCCCCGGGCGGGATATTTTCAGTTACGCACAATTGAAATGCTCAGACAGGCTGGCATTGAAGAAAAGGTGATTAAAGCAGCGCATGCCTTATATGATCCCAATGGCGGCCTGAATGCAGTTGAAACACTTGCAGGCAGAGAAATTGCCAACTATATCCCTGACATTAATCAGGGCATTCAGGATCTCACGCCGGTTCGCAGACTGTTTATGCCGCAGCAAGTGCTGGAGCCCATTATCAAAGAGCGGGCGGAAGAATTGGGTTCGGCCTTTCTTTATTCCCATAAAGTCAGTCATTTTTCTCAGGATGAGCAAGGCGTGTATCTGGAGGCAGAGCATATTGATGACCAAAGCAAAAAATCCTTCAGGGGCAAATACCTGGTCGCATGTGACGGTTGCAGAAGCCCGGTAAGGAATAAGCTGGGCATTAATATGGAAGGTTATCCGGTGATGTCCCAGAGTATCACAGTCTATTTCAGGGCGGATTGTTCAAAAGCACTCAGAGGCAGAAATCTTGGTGTCATTTATGTCAATAATGAAAATGTCAGAGGTTTTTTCAGGTTGGAAAAAACCGGCCTTGGAGGTTTTCTGGTGATATTTACGGTTGGCGATATTAATGACCCTGATGCCCGTAATGCAGCTGGAAATGTCACTAATGAAAAAGCTGCACAATATGTCAGGGATGCTGTCGGAGATCAGTCACTGGATGTACAGGTCGAAGACATTCATAAGTGGGAAGCGGTTTGTCATGCTGCAGAGCGGTTTCAGGAAGAGAAAATATTCCTGGCAGGTGACTCTGCACATGTCACCACACCAACCGGTGGTTATGGTGGAAATACCGGGGTGCAGGATGCGCACAATCTGGCATGGAAGCTGGCGATGGTGTTAAAAGGCAGTGCTGGTGAAAAATTATTGCAAAGCTATAACGATGAACGACAGCCTGCGGCGCTGCAAATGATACAACAGGGCTATCAAAGGTATGTCACAAGATCTGATCCTGACCTGGGAATGGAAGGGGTCAAGAAGCAAATCCCTGATGTCCATGTGGAATTTAACCGCTACAGGTCCGATGCTGTGGTATTTGAAAATGACTATGAAGATGACGGGAAGCAGGACATCGATCCAAGGAAGTCTTTTGCTTTACCGGGTACGAGAGCGCCTCATGTTGAACTGTTTATCAACAATAAACCCGGTTCAACAATAGATTTATATGGTCAAAATTTTGTACTGCTCACTTCATCTTACGGTAAGGATTGGGAGAAAGTAGTTAACAAGCTGGAAACAGAACTGGATATCGAAATTGACTTTAAAGTTATTTCTCCACCCGGCTCAAAAGCTGAATATGTAGAGTTACCCATACATCGTGAAAAAATTTCCAGCCCATTTTCTCTTCCATTTTCTGAAGCTTATGGCATTTCCCCGACCGGGGCAGTACTGGTAAGGCCTGATGGTTATGTCGCCTGGAAAGAAAAGTCGCTAGATTCGAAAAGTGGAGTGCTTATGAAGGAAGCCTTGAACCGCATTCTGGGTAAGAAAATCGAAGAAGCCCCTGAACAACTGGAGAAAGTTGAATCATGAAAACCAAAATACAAGTCGTTTTTTACAGCATGTACGGGCATGTGCACCAATTAGCAAATGAAATAGCTGCCGGTGCGGCAGATATTGAGAATACGGAAGTAAAGCTCCTGCAGGTCCCTGAGCTGATTCCCGAAGATGTGCTTTTGTTAAGCGGAGCAAGGGAAACAAGAAAAGCATTTGAGGATGTTCCCTTCGCGGAGCCCGATAAACTTGCTGAAGCTGATGCAATTATATTTGGAACACCAACCCGGTTTGGAAATATGTGTGCACAAATGAGGAATTTTCTGGACCAGACTGGAGCATTATGGATGAATGGGGCACTCGTGGGAAAAGTTGGCAGTGTTTTCACCAGCTGTGCAAGTCAGCACGGAGGGCATGAGACAACAATTACCAGCTTTCATTCGACACTAATCCATCACGGTATGATGGTAGTCGGTGTACCTTATACGGAGCAAAAGCTGCTTGATATGTCAGAAATTAATGGGGGGTCACCTTACGGCGCTTCAACGGTTGCCGATGGCGATGGCTCAAGGCAGCCTAGTCAGCTGGAACTGGATATTGCGAGGTTTCAGGGCCGCCATGTTGCTGATATCGCCAGCAGGCTTGCACGATAAGATTAATTTACTGAATTATTTACGTCCTTCCCGGAGTGAAATAGTCAGAGGGTAATCCGGACTTGCCTGTGACTGTCCGCGAGGTCGCACATTTGAATCGTGCCGGGTGTGCCAGCTAACTTAAAGCCTGCTTATGCAGGCTTTGCCGTTTCTGAGTAATTCAATTCACGCTGCCCCTTGGATTATTTTTTATGCCTGTCAGAATTGCTGTAAAGGATGTAACATTCAATCGGTTTATTCGTCATTTCAGGGAGGGCCGAAGTAGTCTTTCCTGATTTAATATTTCAAATTCAATAGCAACTAGGGACTCCAGGCATGCAAGATCGAAGCCACTGGCAGGCCTATGGCTTACTGGTTTTTACCACCTGGTGCTGGGGCCTGAACACCATATTCAGCCGCCTGGCAGTTGAGCAGATTTCACCGATGCAACTGGTCATGTTTCGCTGGCTCGGTGTCATCCTGATCCTGCTGGTTTTTGCCCGAAAATACCTGCAACAAGACTGGCCGATTCTGCGGCAGCATTTATTATTTTTAACAGTGCTGGGCTGTCTGGGATTTACAGTATTCAACTTTCTTTTTTATCTGGCAGGTCACTATACCACCGCCCTTAATATCGGCATTTTACAGGGCTCGGTTCCGGTATTTGTCCTGATACTAACGCTACTGGTATTTCGTCAGGGAGTCACAGCGGTGCAGGCCATTGGTATTGTGGTCACTCTGGTCGGCGTTGTGACTGTTGCTTCGGGAGGGAGCTGGCGGGAGCTGCGAAACCTGTCGATCAATCGGGGAGATATATACGTTTTAATTGCCTGTTTCCTGTACGCTGTTTATTCAGTTTCTTTAAGTCGCCGCCCCCAGGTCAGGGCAATAAGCCTGTTTACCGTGATGGCGATTGCAGCCTGGATAATTTCCCTGCCACTGCTTGCAGTAGAAGTTTTGCAACAAGGCTGGCAGGCTCCTACTTTCAAGGGCTGGTTAATTGCACTGGCAGTGACTATTCTGCCGTCATTGGTGGCACAAATATTTTTTATTAAAGGTGTTGCCCTGATAGGTCCGAACCGGGCAGGGGTATTTATCAACCTGGTGCCGGTTTTTGCCGCCATCATGGCTGTCATGTTTCTGCAGGAAAACTTCGAGCAATACCATGCTGTTTCGCTGGCACTGGTTCTTGGCGGCATAAGCCTGTCAGAACTGGGACGTCGTGATCTGGCGTTAAAGGTTTCATGATGGTATAGATGGTATAGACGAATATAATTACCTATCTTTAATTGTTAAGCAAAACCGCATATAAGTATTCAAAATAAATAAGCTCAGGAAGAAATGAAAATGAAACATTCACTTAAAAAAATCACCATGCTGCTGGCAGCACTGTCGATGATGACAAATACCTACGCTGTGGCACCGGACTTTATGGAAAAACTTAACTCAGATGAAAGGCCGGCTGCTGACCGGGCCAGGGATGGAGTAAGACGCCCGTACCAGGTGATGAACCTTGCAGGTGTCGAAGAAGGCATGACTGTGCTGGATATCAGTTCCGGAGGGGGATGGTATGCCCGTGTCCTGGCTGCTGCAATAGGCCCGGGCGGTATGATTTATGCGCAGGATCTCGGTGCCGGCGGCAGAGTTCCAGCAGAACAGATTCAGGATCTGACCAGCATGTCCAATTTACAGGCTGTCGATAATGTGTCAGATGTTCCGACCAATAGCATTGACCTTGCAGTCTTCGGACTGGAATCCCACCATCGTGATGATGAGAGTGGTGTGGCGTTTTTTCGGGAAATCTACAATGCGCTGAAACCCGGTGGCAGGCTGGTTTATACCGAATATGTTGGAGATCCAGCTACTGATTTCCGGGCAATGCATCGTCTTCCTATCGAGGTTGGCAGACGCTGGGCCCTGGAAGCCGGGTTTGAGATCGTAGAGGATTCGGACATCCTCCGGACCAGTGCCGATGATCACTCTCTGCCAATTTTCAGCCCGGTACTGGGTAGAAATGTAGACCGCTTCCTGTTTATTCTAGAAAAACCGGCAATGTAAGGCAGAACCGGGACACGCTAATCTATTACCAGGTCTGGTATTAGTGGATGTCAGTAATAGTGCAGCCCTTTAAGTTTTTACAGGGCTGCACCTTTATTGAGTTGCAATGAGCTGTTTGTTTTGTGTCAGATAAATCAGGTGAAAAATTGTCATTGCTGGTAACAAACAGATCAGTAGCAGTACCAGCCACCAGTCCGATAGATTTATATTGCCACTTAACAACAGGGCCATTCCGGCAGTAATTGCCCCGATAGCCAAGATAGAGAGTGTTGATTTAAGGATATTCCCTATCCTGAAAGGGCCCTTGAGTAAAAGGCGTATGCCAAGAAATATTCCAATCGGCCCTATCAGTGTTAGAGCACAGAAAATCCATATATAAAGATTCTCAGCATTTAATTCGCCTTGCAATACCGTCAAGACAGCGTATATGAGTTGAGTAAACACTAAGCTTACTGGAATAAAACAACAAAATACTTCCAGTGATAAGACAGTTTTTGAAACACGCAGAGTTCCTGTTTTCATCATTTTTATCCTCTCCATTGTTGCTGTTTTCAAACAACCCAGGGCCCATCCCAGCGCCTGAAGGTCATTGCTGAGATATTTACTTTCAGCCATCATGGCCAGAGCCCAATCAGACCGTTTGGTCGGCATTATCTTTATGGCTAAACCGATAATGTAATTAACCAGAGTATGAAAGAATGGTCTGTTCATGCCTGCTTACCCGCAGTCGAGAAAGAAGCTGCATGCTTCGCGGCATTGCTTGTTTCAATTTGCTCTTCAGCAAAGCGCAAACCAGATGTACTCAGACGATACATATGCCGGGGAGGGCGCCCGGCTTCCGGTGATTCCTCCCACTTTGAGTCGAGATAATCCCTGTCACTTAAACGCATTAATATCGGGTACAGCGTGCCGGATTTAAGCTCTGCCTGTTTTGACAATTCGTAGCCATAACTCCAGTCCGGGTAGTCATTCAATAATGCCTTCAGGACAGATATTGTCTGTTTTGAGCTTTTACGTATACGATTCATGGATTAAGTCTACATATATAGATTATAACCTGCAAGGGTTATTTTATTGCTTGCTGATTGTCATTTTGATGAGCAGACTAAGGAGAAGAAGAGTGAAGATTGAAACTTATAAAATATATAAATACAGTAAGTTAAAAGGTACTATTAAGGTAGATTCAAGAATATGAAAGCTTATTTTTTGGTTGCCCGACACCCCGCCAGTCTTGCTTCATGGCAGAACCGGTCCCGATTGTACCTGTGAAACGCAGGCCAGCATCGCATTGGGAATCAGCGCAGCACAATTCTGAAACAGCGGGTTGATCAATTGTAGCTGCTGGAATATGTCATCTATAGTATTCAGGTGCCCGGCACGCCGGATAAACAACTGCTGAGCGGCCAGCGCCCGGGCCTGCTCACTGGCATTAATTTCTTCGACCTGCTGGTTGTATTGTTCTTCCCGCGCAGTGATTTGTCCGGCCTGATTGGTAAGCTGAAGATTCCTGTCTTCCAGGCGAAGCCGTCTTGCTTCACACTGGCTGAGTGCCTCGTTGCTCAGGGCCTGGCCATCACAGTCCGCTATATAAGTGTTGATATCAGCATTTAAGGCCTCTAGTGCCTGGTTATATTCACTGGTGATTTGTTCCAGTTCAGAATTTTCTGTATTCAATTGATCACTTCTTGCTCTGATTTCATTCTGAAGGCGCGTGTTTTCAGTGATTTCACTATCAAGCTCATTAATCAGGGCAATGTTTTCTTCCAATTGCTGAAAAAGAGAGGAAAATTCGGGGGTGTCGGATTGAGGCTGGGCAAGGGTGCTGGCTGAAAATAAAATAATACTTCCGGTGAACAGCTTGAGAGCATTTAAACAGCTTGCTGGAAGGGTTTTTATCATAGCTTGATTCTATAGCATATTGGCGGGTGACAATAAGCTGGATTGTAAGCTCTCTGCCATAAAACCTGCCTTTGGGTACAAGTATAACAGGGGTATTACTGTCATTAATGAATAAGGCATAATAGTTCTAAAATGTAACCGGAATCATTATGTCCCCGTATCTGAAAAATCTGCTTTTAATCGGACTCTTGCTGTCCCCATCAGTATTCTCCCAGCCACCTTTGCGTCATGAGCAGGAAGATATTCCTGAAGGACCGATGCAGATTGAACGCGTCAAGGATGGCCTTTACATGATTCGGGGACCCTTTACCCGCTGTATGCGGGCAATATGTACCCCTGACGGGCGCAGTTATGGCGATGACCTGAATCATGAGACCGGGGATGTTGCCGTCAGGGTGACACCGGCTGGCTTGATACTGATAGACAGTAAATTTAATGACCAGGTTGATGACATCCTGGCACTGGTCAGAACCATTTCACCTTTACCGATCAAATATGTTCTGAATACGCACCATCATCCTGATCATGCCCAGGGCAATGGTGTGCTTCAGACCACTGGCCTTGATATTGTCGGGCATAAAAATACGCGGGCCAATTTTCTCAACATCGGCCAGCCGGGAGAACCGAATATCGTCTTTGATCGGGAAGCTTCGGTATTTCT
This sequence comes from Gammaproteobacteria bacterium UBA5109, assembly GCA_002414385.1. Classification (GTDB taxonomy): domain Bacteria; phylum Pseudomonadota; class Gammaproteobacteria; order Pseudomonadales; family Pseudohongiellaceae; genus UBA5109. The sequence goes on along the minus strand of DHZH01000007.1, from coordinate 213,219 downwards.
CGGGGGCATTGAAGTGCGTATGTATCATATTGGCCGGGGACATACTGACGGCGACAGCGTTATTTATTTTCCGGATCTGAGTACCGTTCATGCAGGAGACCTGATTATTGACGGCATGCCCTTTATTGATTATTCCTCCGGCGGCAGTGCCGTGGAGTGGGTTGAAACCATAGATGCCTTGCTGGAAATTGATTTTGACACGCTGATCCCCGGGCATGGCTGGATTATGAATAAAGAAGATGTTGTTGCTTACCGCTATCGTTTTGCCGAGATGAATCGCCGCATGCAGGAACTGGCGCAACAGGGAGTTCCTGTCGATCAGGTAGTCGAAGCACTGCAGCTCGAGGAACTGGGCTGGGAAAATACCGTCAGTACTTCCACCTGGCTGAACAACAGCCTTGTACCTTACTATAATGAAATGGCTGCACAATAATATCCGGAATATTCCAAATGCCTCTTTCAAAACCAACAGACAGGGAGCACCTGCACACTCGATCCATTACCTATCGAGGTTACCGAAGAAAGGACGGTCTTTGGGATATCGAAGGGCATATGACCGATACCAAGACCTATGCATTTTCCAATGACTGGCGCAATGAGATCGCAGTTGGTGAGCCATTACATGAGATGCTGGTTCGGGTCACGATTGATGATGAGCTGGAAATCAAGGATATTGAAGCAGTAACGGATAACAGTCCCTTTGAAATGTGTCCGGACATCACACCTAATTACAAATCGCTTATTGGCATCAGTATTGGCAGAGGCTGGCGTAACCAGGTAAGGAAACATGTCGGCGGTACCAAAGGCTGCACCCACATTACGGAATTGCTTTTCCCGATGGCAACAGTCGCGTTCCAGACAATTATCCCGTTTAAAAGCAAGGACAATGGCAGTATCGTTGAAAATACAGCCTCAGGGAAAAGACCGGCAGTCCTCAATACCTGTCATGCCTGGTCAACAGAATCGGATGTTGTCAAAAAATATGTCCCGGAATTTTATACTGGTCCTGAAGACTCCGATAGTGACTGAATCCCGGTCTGTTTCCCATTCCTTCAGGGTATCCTTCTTTACAGCAAGATAATTAATTGAGCCTCCCCGGTAAAAGGAGTAATCTTTGCTGCATAAAAATAACTTATCATTCAACATTGCATCAGTGGGCAGACAATAATTTAAGAAAGCTTTTCAGCAATCGCCGGGGATCAAAATGGTAAATACAATTAAACTGACTTTTATATTACTGACACTCTTCGTAGCTGCCTGCACCATGTCTTCAGGTTCATCGATGATGACATTGTTTGATGGTGCCAGCATGGATAACTGGAATGAATCCGGAAACACTGTCTGGACTTTCAGTAATGGTTATGTGGAAGGGGCCGGAGAAGGTGGGTTTCTGGTCTCGGAAAATACCTACGATGACTTTCGTATGGTCGCCGAATTCTGGGTGGATGCTCCGGCCAATAGCGGTATTTTTATTCGCTGCCCCGATAGTGAAAATATCGGCGCCGAGACCTGCTATGAGGTGAACATTTATGATCAGCGTCCTGATCCTACCTATCGAACCGGGAGTATTGTCAATTTTGCGCCACCTGCAGCGCAGATTAATGCTGCCGGTCAGTGGAATCGCTACGAGATCCTGGCGCAGGGTTCACGACTGCAGATAATCCTCAACGGAATCGAAACAGTCGATATCAATGATGATAGCTTTGATTCAGGCTACATCGCGCTGCAATATGGCACGGGTGTCGTTCGCTTTCGCGAAGTTCTGCTTGAAGAGCTTTAACATGTTCTGTTTGGGTTTAAATACAGTGGGCAGGGATGTCGCTGGATACTTCATTCAAACACGAAAATAATCCGCACTGACATGCAGCCTGAACTGGGATTCATGCTTTTCAATCTGTTATAGAACTGACTGTTTCGCCGGATAACACTACAGTCAAAAATACAGTTCTGTTAGTGTTGTTTGGTAATGCATCTATGCAAAAAATAAAATAACTTGCCGGGGGAGTTAATGAACAAAATCCTGTTTTTTCTAGTTTCAATCAGCGTTTTTCTGTCACCAGTACAGGCACAGGACCCTGTAGAGGGGCCATCCGGCAGTGCCTTCTGGGACTGGGTCCCCTTATCTGTTCCGGCCGGTGCACAACGTGGCGACATCCACTGGATACAGGAACGACAGGATGCGCCGCTGAATGCCCAGGGATGGAATGTCATTTATGTCAGTGAAGGCGCTGGCGGGGATCTGGAATATGTCTCCGGAGAAATTTATATTCCACGCTTTCCGGCTCGATCGGAACGGGAAGTAATCATCTGGGCAACTGGAACCACTGGAACGCAGGATTCCTGTGCCCCCTCCCGGAACAATCTCTATCAGGCGCAGGATGGGTCAAGCAGGGTTCCCGGTATCGAAAGCCTGCTGGGGCGAGGATATATCGTAGTCATGAGCGACTATCAGGGTTCAGGCACACCCGGGCCAACCGCCTACTTACAGGGTGCAGCCCAGGCCAAGGCCTCTTTTGATATTGTCCGTGCCGCTCAGAATTTACCCTCGGCGATGGCTGGCAATGACGTCGGAATCTATGGATTCTCCCAGGGCGGGCAGACTGCCCTATGGGCGGCCCACATCGCAGAAGAATATGCCCCGGAACTGAATCTGGCTGGCGCCATCCCGCTGGCCCCGGCTTCCAGACACCTTGACTTGTCGTTTTATGATCTCGGCATCCCGGCAAATAATGGTTATTTCATTATGCGCATGGCAGGCCTGCAGGTTGGACACCCTGAATTGAAACTCAGTGATATTCTGACGGAAGCTGGTCTGGAAATGCTGACGGCTCAATCCTGGGGATGCTATGAAATTTTTGCGGCTGCTGCCCAGATATCTGAGCCCTATGCCAAAGAAGAGGCACTGGAGCCTGGAACAGCCTGGCGTGCCTGGCTGGAAGAAAATGATGAATTTCTGCCTATAAACGATTCGATCCCCTTCTTGATTGTCCAGGGCGACGAAGATATTGATGTCCCGGTCGAATTAACCCGGGAGGTGGTTGCGGACCTTTGTGAACAAGACAGCATGGTCACCTACATCGAAATGGCCGGAGCAGATCATTTTGGCGTTTTTGCTCCGGGAGGCTCGATGGCTGCAGACTGGTTTGCCGCCCGCTTCGCCGGTGAAACCTTGCAGAATAATTACTGTGAATGAAATTAAAATCTGCTTCAGTGCTTAACGGCATTTGGGAAAACCATTACCAAGATTGATAATGTCACCACAGGAAATAGCCAGGTTAGACCTTGATGCCATGCAGGGTTTTGCAGAGGTCGCTATACATAAAAGCTATACCAAAGCGGCACAGACTTCTGGTGTCAAAATGGCGACCATACGCAACAAATTCAATGCTCCTGAAACAGGCCTGAAGGTTTCTCTGTTCACCCAAAGCGGCAGGGTTTTACTGCCACCCAAAATGCAGGTCTTTCTGGAATTCATTGAAGAGTGGAAAAAGAAAGTACAGCAAAACAACGAAGCCTGAGGGGTGAAAATGAAAAAATTATCACGTCGAAAAACGCTGGAAATCCTTGGTCAGGGGACAGTGCTGACAGGACTGTCAGCACTGAGCGGAGGAGTGACTATGGCAGCAAGTGCAGACTTAGGTTTTGCTGATGCTGAAGTCTATGACCAGATCGGCCTTGAGCTGGTGATGAATATTGTCCCCATTTGTACCGCTCCGGAAGTCATGGGGCCGGAAGATAACGCTGCTGATGGTGTACGTAACCGTTTATGGCCGATTGTTGGTGGCTGGTTCTGGGGTAATGGGATAAGTGGCAGGGTTATACCGGGTGGCGGTGACTTTCCCGTGACGCGTCCTGATGGCGTTACCGTAATTGACGCGCTTTATCGACTTGAGACGGATGATGAATACCAGATCATCATACACAACAAGGGACTGGCCTATCCAAACGGAACATACCGGCTGGCGCCGATATTTAACGTAACCGGGGATAAATATGCCTGGTTACGTGATTCGACTTTTGTTGCCAATCTGGTGGTGCCGGTTCCCGAAGAGATCAGGCGCCCGCTTGGCCCCAATGAAAATGACCGGCTGATTCAGGTATTCCGGCTGGTCTGATAGTCCTGATAATTTAAATTTTTGAATGGCGGGAAAGAGTAATTCAAAGGCATCGTGCAATGGTTTTAATACCTTGCCGTATCTGCTTTTCAGTGATTGCAGCAAAGCCCATCACCAGTGCAGGAGGCAGCTTTTGCTGCAGACAGAAGTTTTTCAGTGCCTGAACCCTGATACCCTGTTCAGCCAACTTTTCGCAAACTTTCCTGTCATCGCTACCCTGCGGTAACCAGGCCAGTGTTTCCAGTCCAGTAGCGCGAGTGCCGATTTGAAGTTCTGGTAAATAACTGGCGACTGCTTCTTGCAGGGCTTTTAATCTGCCTGCATATACCTTTCGCATTCGCCGGAGGTGACGGTTGTAGTGTCCTTCCTGAAGGAAAGTGCTCATGGCTGCCTGTTCCAGACCGGGAGGAAAGCGATCCATTGTTGCCCTGTAGTGTAAAGCGGCATTAAACAGTTCCGGGGGCAGAACCAGGTAACCCAGTCGCAGGGAGGCGTACATGGTTTTATTGAAAGTGCCTGCATATATGACCCGGTTATTTTTATCCAGCCCCTGCAAGGCGGGTAAGGGTTGTCCTGTATAACGGAACTCACCGTCATAATCATCCTCAAATATATATGCCTGGTTTTTCTGCGCGTAGTCGAGCAATTGGAAGCGCCGTTCCAGAGACAGGACTACACCAAGCGGGCACTGATTTGTCGGCGTTGTAAAAATCAGTTTGGATGTCTTGATCTTATGCAGTTTTTCAATAGTGAGGCCGTCTTTATCAACAGGAACCGGATTCAGTGTGAATTCAGCTTGAGAAAAGATCGTTCTGGCCCCGCGGTACAGGGGGTCTTCAACAATGACATTGTCACCTTCACGCAAAAGAATCTGGCTGATCATTTGCAGGGATTGCTGGGTTCCCGATGTAATAATGACCTGTTCAGCAGAGCATTTTACGCCCCTGGAGCGGGCCAGATACTGACTGATAGCCTCTCTCAGGGGGCGGTAACCAGCAGCTTCGCCAAAGCGAAAAATACTGGCGTCTGCCTGACGGCAGAGAGAGGACATGATGCGCCCCCAAAGCACTCGCGGAAACAGGTCACAGTCCGGCTGAAAAGGGCTGAATGCCTTTGGAGTGAAATCACCCTGAACCGGAAAGGGAGATTCTTTATAGTTGATTTCGTTTCTGTCCGGCCTTTCGGGCTGACTTTCCCTGGTCGAATTTTCCCCTAAGACATAATCTATGTCTTCTGTAAGTCCGGTGACGACGTAAAAACCTGAGCCTTGCCGGGATTCCAGGTAACCTTCGGCAACCAGTTGTTCGTAGACGGTAATCACGGTGCCTCTGGCGATAGACCACAGCTGTGCCAGCTTGCGGGTCGAGGGTAATTTCTCCCCGCCACGGATTTGTCCCTGTAGTATCAGCCTGCGCAATTCCCGATCCAGCCATTGCTGGATTTTCTGGCCCTTGGCACGCGGATTTAACTGAAGGTCTTCCGCACTGGCAGGCTTGTCTCTAATTATCTGATTAAACTGGTTCATAAAAAAATATAAAAGTGGTTCTATTTACTGTATCAGTTGCTGCCTAGAATAACCGCAAAACTGCTAAAGAGGAACCTGAAAATGACTGTTCTTTTACTACAAAAAATCCGCTGGATAACTGCCTGCTTGATCCTGACATGCTCCAGCTCACTGTTTGCGGCTTCGGATGGAAGTGCGGTCCGTATTGGCGTCATGTTGTTTGACGGCGTACTGACCAGTGATGTTATGGCGCCCATGGAAGTTTTTGGCAGCGCAATTGCTTCCGGAGCTGTGGACAACTATGAGCTGGTCACTATTGCCCGCGAAGCGGGAACAATAATCACCCAGGAAGGGGTGACCCTGACTGCAGAATACTCTATCGACAACGCGCCAGAGCTCGATGTCATTATTGTCGGCAGTCGCTACGGAATGGATGCAGTGCTGGATGATGAACCTTTCATGGATTTCATTCGGGATCGGGGATCAAGGGCTGACTGGCTGGCCAGTAACTGTTCCGGTGCCTACATCCTGGCCGAAGCGGGATTTCTGAATGGCGTCAAGGCAACCACCTATCCGGGTGGTGAAGTCTGGCTGAACCTGAATCATCCGGCCATTGATATTGAAATCAATGAAACTGTGGTTGTTGACGGGAATATCATCACTTCAAACGGCTCACTGGTCAGTTATGAGGCAGCACTTGAATTACTGGGCCAGATGGCAGGGGAAGATGCAGCTGAGGAAATTGCAGACTTGATTTATTTCAATCGATTGCTGGAAAGGGGGACCACTCGATGAAAAATGCAAAACAGAAACTGATGGGAATGCTGATTTGTTTCGGGATGGGTTTTGGAACACAAGGCTTTGCCCAGATTGATTATGAAAAAACCAGTGATGGCACGCGTTTACTGGGAGCGCCAAGCGGCACGGAGATTCTCATGCTGGTCGAAGCGCAGAATCTTGGCAGCGGAGAAGTCGAGATTGGGCAAATTACTTTTCCTGCCGGGGTCGGAACTGACGTTAGTGAGCACCGGCATGACTCAATTGAATTCTTTTATGTCATGGAAGGCGTACTGGAACATATCGTAAACGGACAAAGTTATATGCTTGAGCCCGGCATGATCGGCATTGTGCGTCCACAGGACAGTGTAGCTCACCGTGTACCGGGGAATGAGCCAGTAAAAGCGCTGGTTATATGGGCCCCAGGCGGCGAAGCTGATCGCCTTGGATTTACGCAGCTGGAGCACTAGGGCAATGATATTTTTGCTCCATCTGTTCAGGCTGTTATCTGGCATAGTCCTGTTGTTTGCAGCGCAATACTCCCTGTCTGCGAGCCCAGCCGAAATCGGGCAGTGGGGTGCGGCAATGGGACAGTCCGGACTCAGGCGTTTTTACGCAACTGGCAGTGATCTGGGCGAACTGGTCAATCGTCAGTTGAGCTACCAGCTTGCAGCGAGAACCGGTCAGGCAAAATCCGAGGTAGACAGCTATGTGCTGCAATGGGACAGTCTCTTGCCCATTGCCACGGACATGCAGCAACCGGTTTTTCTACGTGCTCTGGCAAGAACAGCCAAACGATTTGAACCGGACAAGCTTCATGGCAGAAATGATCGTTTTGACCTGGGCCTGGTTTATGCGCCGACCCTGCGATCCTATGTCAGTTTCGGGCTGGGTCTTGAGCATACCGATGCCGATATCAAGTTTGTTGAAGGGACAACGGATGGCTTTGCTGCCGGTCCACGATTTGATGCCGGCATAGTATTCAGTGATACGCTGGCGCTGGGAATGCGTCTGGAAGAGTTGAAATTTGACGGTGATAACCGGATTGCAGTTTTCACTCCCGGCGGCCTTCTTGAAATAGAACGTGAAATCGAAAATCGCCGGCGGTTTTTCAAATCGGAATTACTGGGCCGCTATAACAGCTCACATGCTGATTTTATTCCGGCCAGGACGCAACTGGGCTGGATGGCAGGCATTCAATACCTGGATACACGATACGAAAGAAAAATTAACAGTCTGGGTCAACCTGTGAATGAGCCTTTCGGGAATAGAGAAAGACTGGGTATTGCTCGCGCTGGTATTTTTACGTCCTATACCTTTGGTCGCAATAACAACTGGAATGCCAGTGTTGAATATATGCTGGATCATGAATTTGATACCAACATGGCAACGGTAATTAATGATCGTAATAATCGTTATTTACGGGCAGGGCTGGCCTATATAGTCGGGCCAGGTAAACGTATCCAGTTTGACTATCAGGGCTTTCACAGCACTGGAGGTAGCAGGGGGCGCAACAACTTTTCCATTATTGCAGTGATTGATTTTTAGTCGATTGGCTCATCCTGCCTCATCAAATTTATACAAGCACAATCATTTCATTCAACAGTGTTGTCATCAATAATGACACGGCTACCTGCAGAAAAATATTCAGAGCCGAGTAATGTGGGAAATACAGCCCTGAAAGCTGGAAGACTCTAAAAAGGGCATTGACTGAAAGCAGGGCTAGCTTGACCTCTACCTCAGGGCATTATTCAATACTCCTGAATGTCTTCAGTTATTAAAAGCGTCAGGAGTATTGTTTATCATTAAAAAGGTCCTTTCAACCAGCGGTAAGGGGCTGGCGGCGGTATTACCGCTGGCGCTGAGTGTCTATCTTGTCTACTGGCTGCTGAGTTCTTCTGAACGGCTCATGCGTTCAGTTTACCTGAGCGTTCTTCCCGAGGATTATTATTTCACCGGCCTTGGTACTGTCCTCGCGCTGGTTTTCCTGTTCCTGATTGGCCTGCTGTTGCAGACCTTTTTGCTCAAGGGCCTGTTGCGCCTGGGGGAAGGCATCATCAACAGAATCCCGCTGGTAAAAAGTGTCTATACCAGCCTGCGCGATTTCATGGATTTTATTACCCGTTCGGCTGATTCCGATGCCAGTAAAGTCGTTGCCGTTTCCATGCCGGATGGCTCCAAACTGATTGGCCTGATTACTGCCGAAGAGAAGGACAGTTCCTTTGTTACCGGAGATAAAGAAGAACGCGTTGGCGTGTTTTTTCCGATGAGCTATCAAATGGGTGGTTACACACTATATTATGAACGCAAGCAACTGGAAGAACTGGATATTGGCGTGGAAGAAGCCATGCGGATTATTCTTACCGGCGGCATGACATCAAAAGATAAAAAATAGGCAAAAACAGGAATACAAATGAAAGCTATCAGAATCAAGGCGCCCTTCGGGCTGGATAATCTACAGTATGTGGATATGGATGAGGCAGCAGCCCCCGGGCCAGGAGAGATTCAGGTCAGGCTGAAAGCCAACTCACTGAACTTCCACGATTACGGGGTGGCCATGGGAGTAATGGGAGCTGCCGATGGGCTCATTCCAATGTCAGATGGCGCCGGTATTATTGAAGCCGTCGGCGAGGGAGTTACTGAATTCTCAGTCGGAGACCATGTCGTCTCCTGCTTTTTTCCAGACTGGCTTGATGGCCCGGCGCGGGTCAGCGATTTTGCCCGCACGCCCGGAGACGGAATTGATGGTTATGCCCGCGAATCTGTCACAACACCTGCTCACTGGTTTACTCATGCCCCGCAAGGCTATTCCCATGTGGAAGCCGCAACACTGACGACGGCCGGCCTGACAGCCTGGCGCGCACTGGTAATCAATGGCGGGCTTAAAGCCGGTGATACCGTGCTGATACTGGGTACCGGCGGCGTATCCATTTTTTCTTTGCAGTTTGCTCACATGATGGGTGCACGAGTATTTGCGACTTCATCCTCAGAGGAAAAAATTGAACGTCTGCAGTCTATGGGAGCCGAACAAACGCTCAACTACAAACAAAATGAAAACTGGGGCGAGACTGTACTGGACTGGACGGATGGCAGGGGAGTTGACCACGTGGTTGAAGTTGGCGGACCAGCCACACTGCCGCAATCGATTACAGCCTGCCGCGTAGGCGGTCACATTGCCCTGATGGGCGTGTTGACCGGTATTAAAGGTGATATTCCGACAGCCACCTTCATGCGAAAACAGCAGCGTATTGAGGGGCTGATTGTTGGCAGCCGCAGGCAGCAACAGGAAATGATCGCTGCGCTGGATGCCAACGACATGAAGCCCGTTGTCAGTAAGGAGTTTCCCCTGGAAGCGCTGGCAGATGCTTTTCGTTTTGAAGAGGCGGGCAGCCACTTCGGCAAAATCGGGGTGAATATATAAGCAAACGCCGGATTCTACTACCGGGGCTGCATATTGCGGATCGCAGCTATTTTCCAGCTGCCGTTTTCCCTGAGCAGAGTAATTGATGTGAGATAGTGCCGGTCCGGCCCGTCGTTGCGATTAACAATATCGTAGGGGCCATCCGCTATTGCTACATCGGGGCTTATAAAACGAATACGTTCGATGGTGATGGAACGCTCCCCGCCGGTGCGATCAGAAGTTGCCAGGGTTCCATTGGCTACTGCATCTATGCCATCGCGAAGAATGCCGGAAGAGGGAATCTGATCCACATCTTCCGTGAGTATTGCCCGCAAGGCCTGTTCATCTCTTTGTCGCCTGCTTTCCAGATACTGTTCTACGACCTGGCGTATGTTTGCTTCATCGTCGTTAGCCTGGGCGCTTGCCTGGGTTGCTGTGAATCCGGTCAGTAAAAGTGTAAGTATAAATACCCGTAGCATATCCAGCCTCGTTTCATTAATCGAAAAAAGCAATAGTTAGAACCAATATAATCAATTTTCCAGATGATACTTAAATCAATATACTGGCCGCGTACTGAACAATTTATAACACAAAGAGGCTAGAGCATGTCTGAGATAAGCAAATGTCCCGTGATGCACGGGGCCAAAGGGAGTGCAGGAGGCGGAACCAGTAATCGCGACTGGTGGCCAAACCAGTTACGACTGGAAATCCTGCGCCAGCATTCATCCAAGTCCGACCCGATGGGTGAGGGCTTTAATTATGCCGAAGAATTCAAGAGCCTGGATCTTGATGCCGTAAAGTCCGACCTGAAGGATCTGATGACCGATTCCCAGGACTGGTGGCCGGCCGATTTTGGCCATTACGGTCCTTTTTTCATTCGTATGGCCTGGCACAGTGCCGGAACCTACCGCTCCGGTGATGGTCGTGGCGGAGGCGGCACTGGTTCGCAGCGTTTTGCGCCACTGAACAGCTGGCCGGATAACGCCAATCTGGACAAGGCAAGACGACTGCTGTGGCCGATCAAACAGAAATATGGCAGAAAGATCTCCTGGGCCGACCTGATGATCCTGACCGGCAATGTGGCGCTGGAATCCATGGGCTTCAAGACCTTTGGATTCGCCGGCGGCCGTGCGGATGTCTGGGAAGCGGAACAGGATATTTACTGGGGCATGGAAAATGAGTGGCTGGATGACAAGCGTTATTCCGGGGAACGTGACCTGGAAAACCCGTTGGCGGCAGTTCAGATGGGCCTCATTTATGTAAACCCGGAAGGCCCGAACGGCAACCCGGACCCTGTTGCTGCGGCGACGGATATCCGTGAAACCTTCGGCCGTATGGCCATGAATGATGAAGAAACGGTTGCCCTGATAGCCGGTGGCCACAGTTTCGGCAAATCCCATGGTGCCGGTGATGCCGCACTGGTTGGCCCGGAACCGGAAGCGGCCGGTATCACTGAGCAGGGTTTGGGTTGGACCAGCAAGCACGGCAGCGGTAAAGGCAATGACACGATTACCGGTGGTCCGGAAGTGATCTGGACCCAGACGCCAATTGAATGGAGCAACAACTTCTTCAAAAACCTGTTCTCCCATGAATATGAACTGACAGAAAGTCCTGCCGGGGCCAAACAATGGATTGCCAAGGATGCTGATGAAAGCATTCCGGATGCGCATGATGCTTCCATGCATCACCGTCCGCGTATGCTGACGACGGATCTGTCTTTACGCTTTGACCCGGCCTACGAGAAAATTTCCCGGCGTTTTTATGAAAACCCGGAGGAATTTGCCGATGCCTTTGCTCGCGCCTGGTTCAAACTGACGCACCGAGACATGGGGCCGAAAGCCCGTTACCTGGGTGATGAAGTGCCTGCTGAAGACCTGATCTGGCAGGATCCGATTCCGGCTGTCGATCATGAACTGGTCAATGACAAGGATGTGGCCGAATTGAAAGCCAAAGTGCTGGATTCCGGTTTGTCCGTGTCGGAACTGGTGAGTACGGCCTGGGCTTCAGCGTCTACTTTCCGGGGCTCGGACATGCGCGGAGGTGCCAATGGTGCCCGTATTCGTCTGGCACCGCAGAAAGACTGGGAAGTTAATGAGCCGGAACAGCTGAGTAAAGTTCTTGGCGTGCTGGAAGGCATTCAGCAGGCATTCAATGCTGAACAAACTGGCGGTAAGCAGATATCGCTGGCCGATCTGATCGTACTGGCAGGCTGCGCGGCGGTGGAAAAAGCCGCCAAAGATGCTGGTCAGGCAGTACAGGTTCCTTTTACACCGGGACGTATGGATGCTTCGCAGGAGCAGACCGATGTTGAAGCAATGAATTATCTGGAACCGTCTGCCGATGCATTCCGCAATTATCAGAAAGCCCGTTATAGCGTATCGCCTGAAGAGCTGATGGTGGATAAAGCCCAGCTGCTGACCCTGACCGCGCCGGAAATGACGGTACTGCTGGGCGGTATGCGGGTCCTGAACACCAACTACGGTCAGACAGACTATGGTGTGTTCACGGATAATCCGCAGCAGTTAAGCAATGATTATTTCGTCAACCTGCTGGATATGGGTACCGAGTGGAAAGCGGTCTCTGAAGAGGAAGATGTTTTTGAAGGTCGTGATCGCAGCAGTGGTGAAGTCAAATGGACTGGCTCGCGTGTTGATTTAATCTTTGGATCAAACTCTGAATTGCGCGCGCTGGCTGAAGTCTATGGCAGCGCAGACGCTAAAGAGAAATTTGTACAGGATTTTGTGAAGGCCTGGAACAAGGTGATGAACCTTGACCGCTTTGACCTGAGCTGAGTACTGATTAACTTCCCTGTGAGCTTGTGGTGTTCCGGAGTAATCCGGAACACCACTTTTTTAGTCAGTTTCGGCCTGACTGGCAGACAGCTTTTGCCAGAAGCAATATGCAACTGCGAAAATGCACAGAATGCGAACGACTGCCCTGAGAAAATAATCCGCATTAAAACCGAAGGGTGGCGCAAAACCGAATAAAGCCACGGTAAGATTAATGCTGCCTTCACCAACAACGCCGCCAGTAATTGAATAATTCCAGATGCTGCCCAGAATGCTGATCAGTACCAGACTCAGCAGCAGATGCTTTTGGCGAAACAAGCGTTGTGTTCCCAGATAAACTAAAGCTACAGCCAGCAAAACCGGAAACAGGTAGACTAAATAAACGGCGACCAGATGAAAGAACGGTAGGATGCCGGAGGGTAATGGCTCTCCATCGGCCAGGGTGTTCATACCACTGAGCTCGACGGCAACAAGGATGGCACCAATACACAACAGGGTCATCAGGACATAACTCAAGAGCGGAAAAACAAACAAAGTTAACCGGGGGTGCAGGGAAATAAAGGAAAGCAGTTCCTTTCTTGCAGCCGTTTGTCTGACAATTTCCTGCAGATCACCCAGTTGTTGCCCGGCAAGGATTTCAGCCTCAGACTGATTCATGCCATCCTGGAGGTGTTTTTCTTTCAGATCGGCAAAATGCGCTTTTAATTCAGTAATGCTTCGGCGCACATATTTTGGCGAGACGCCGGCCTGTAACATGTTGACTCGGGCCTGCGCAATTTTTTTTGAAAAATTCTGATTAGACATATGCAAACTCCAGGCAGGCGTTAACACTTGCAGTTATTTTATTCCACTGTTTGGATATTGCGGCAAAGCGTTTTTTGCCTTTTGCAGTAATGTGGTAATACACCCTGGAACGACCTTCCACAGTGCGCGAACGGGCACTAAGGTAACCCTTTTTTTCCAGGCCATGCAGAGTCGGGTAGATAACTCCTTCGGCCAAAATAATGCTCTCCCCAGTAGCCTGACGAATGCCCCGGACAATTTGATAGCCGTACATTTCCTCACGGGACAATAATCGCAAGACCAGCAGTTCCGGAACTCCTGACATAAATGCTGCATTGGTTTTAGCCATACTTTTCTCGCTTTGTAGATTATTAATTGAACTATAACTTGATATGCCTAGAATAGATAGGTAAATTATACCTAGTAGTTATAGGTGTCAACCGTAATGTAAACCAATGAGGTAACAATGATGAACAAAAAACTACTGATGGGAATATTGCTGGGTTTCTTTGTATCTGCCGGTTTATCTGTACATGCGCAGTCGGGTACAACCATTCAGTCCTGCACTAGCTTGCTGCCTGAAGGCCGGATGCTGAAACTCACTATTGAGGGAACAGTTAATACTTCGGCTGCGGAACTGTCAGACGTCAGTATCAACCTGTCAACACAGAACCCGGATGCCGAAGCCATGACCGATGCGGATGTTTCTGCGTTTATTCAGTGTGTCATGCCACTGGTCAGGTAGAGCAATAGTCCACGGAAAAAACGTCGGATTGCTCTCTGGCGATTTTTTTTGTGCGACAATATGCGCTTTCGTCAGCGAGAGTGTATGAAGTGACGCAGTATAAAATTGGCCTGCTGGGTGAACATATCGGTGAATCCAGATCTCCACGACTTCATGAACTGGAAGGCAAGGCTCAGCGATTAACCCTCAGTTATGAGCTCTTCGATTTTGCAGAACTTGGTTTATCCCAGGCTGATCTGCAAAAAATGCTGAAAAGCTTGCAGGACAAGGCTTATGCCGGGGTGAATATCACTCACCCCTTCAAGCAGGCTGTGATCAGCTATCTCGATGAACTATCTGATGAAGCCCGGTCGATTGGTGCCGTTAATACCGTCGTCTTCAGGCAGGACAAAAAGATCGGTTTCAACACAGATTATTCCGGTTTTATACAGGCTTTTCGTGAAGTATTACCTGAGGTGAATCTTGCAAAAGTCCTGTTGCTCGGAGCTGGAGGAGCGGGGTCATCTGTCGCACAGGCCTTGTTGTCACTTGGGGTTAAAGAGTTGCATATTTACGACAGCGATGCAGAAAAAGCCCTGGCACTGGTTGATAGACTTGACTCTGTCCAGACAACTGCAAGAGTTACAGCAGCGCATGAAAATGAAATCAGCAAAGAGGATTTCTCTGGCCTGGTAAATGCCAGCCCGGTGGGAATGAAAAGCAATCCGGGCATGCCGGTAGACAAATCAATGCTGCACGAACATTTATGGCTGGTGGATATAATCTATTTTCCCCTAGATACCGACTTGTTGACGTATGCACAGAGCCTCGGATGTAAGACAATGAATGGTGCCAGGATGGCTGTTTACCAGGCAGCTGATGCGTTTCAATTATTTACCGGGAATGCAGCAGACAAAAACAGAATGCTTGGTTTTTTCTAATAATAAAAAAAGTTGGTTTCAGCATGGCAGTTCCAGATGATAATTTTCATGAACCTCCTGGCGCGCATCAAACCAGAAGAGCAACGGCCAGTGGCTGGATTGGCTCAGCACTGGAATATTATGATTTCTTTATTTATGCCACGGCAGCTGCCCTGGTGTTTCCACAGATTTTCTTTCCTTCCGAAGATCCCCGTATTGCCATCATTGCTTCACTGGCAACCTACGGGGTTGGTTATGTAGCCAGACCCCTCGGAGCTATTTTTCTTGGCTACTGGGGTGATACGCACGGTCGCAAGAAAGTCCTGCTCCTGTGTATGTTCATGATGGGGTTTTCTACCCTGGCAGTGGGTTTGTTGCCTACCTATACGCAGATTGGCTGGTTGGCGCCTCTGTTACTGGTAATACTCAGACTGATACAGGGCTTTGCCGTTGCTGGTGAAATATCCGGGGCCAGTACCATGATTCTCGAGCATGCACCTTACGGTCGTCGAGGTTTCTTTGCCAGTTTCACCTTGCAGGGGGTACAGGCCGGGCAGATTTTTGCAGCGGCGGTGTTTCTGCCGCTGGCCTATTTCATGGAAGAAGAAGCATTTGAGCTCTGGGGCTGGCGTATACCTTTCCTGCTGAGTTTTATTGTGATTTATGCTGGCTATGTCATCCGACGTAAAGTGGATGAAACTCCGGCCTTTGCTGAAGAAAAGAAACAGGGGGAAATTCCCAGGGCCCCATTGCTGGAAGCATTGCAACATCACTGGAGAGACATGCTGCGGATTATGCTGATGTCCCTGATGAACGTGATTCCGGTAGTGACAACAGTATTCGGTGCCAGTTATGCCGTGCAGGAAAGTTATGGTATTGGCTTTGATAATACGGTTTATTTATGGATTCCGGTGTTGGGGAATATTGTTGCCGTTATTGTGATTCCCTTTGTAGGGCAATTATCGGATCGCATTGGCAGACGCCCGCCTATTATTTTCGGTACGCTAGCATCGGGCTTGTTGTCGTTTTTATATTTATATGCGATCAGTATTCATCATATCCCGATGGCCATTGTGATGTCTTTATTGATGTGGGGCGTGGTATACCAGGGTTATAACGCAATTTTCCCAAGCTTTTATCCGGAAATGTTTCCGACCAGCTCGCGGGTATCCGCCATGGCGATTTCACAAAACCTGGGCACAATGATTACGGCATTTTTTCCGGCGATGTTTGTTGCTCTGGCACCACCTGGCAGCAGCAATATTCCGCTGATTGTTGGTAGCTGCACACTGGGAATTACGATAATTGCTGCGATCAGCGCCTGCACTGCAAGGGAAACATTCAAGGTGCATCTCAATGATCTGGGAAAAACCGGGCAGGATTACAGTCCCTGAAAAGCTATTGGCCCGACATTAACAGGTCCCAGTGAGCAGATGCCCGCTGGTAAACGGCCGGAATATCTCTTTGCAGTAGATATCGTTTAGCAACTAAATCTTCTGCTGCTGCAGTAATCAGCTCCAGATACTCTGTCTTACTGGCATATCGCTCTTCAATAGACAGGCGTGGGTCGTTATTACTGATTCTTTCTTCCAGGCTTGCGGAGAAGGGAATATAGCCACCGGCCAGTGGATAGAGCCGGTTCGGGTCGCCGATTTGCGGATTATTAAAATTCCAGCCGGTATATGTGGCAAGTGGCACCGTCAATTCAGGTGAAATAATACCGGCAATTTCATTGCCGTCCTCATTAACCTGGGGAACCAGAAGGGGAAGCTCAGCACCGGGCGCACCATTGCCTTGGAGCAGGGGATTTGGCATGCGGATGCCGGCATCCAGGCTGTTCAGGGATGCATCGATATCAAGGTCCGGAAATTCGATTTCGCTGACCGGGATCAGGCTGCCATTCGCCAATTGCGGGTGGGCGCTCGGCGGTGGTGGAATGTCATCCCTGACCCATTCAGTCATTGCAGTTAATAAAGCCCGCATTGGCCACCAATAGTTATGCGGGTTGTTCTGCAACTGACCAGTGCTTGCTGCAGCCGGCGGAAAAGCCGCCGGTCCGTGCTGTGTGCCGGCCAGCAGATAGACCCTGACATTTTCAGGCAAAATCAGATCCCGCTGGGCATCAGGAGTGGTATGTATCATCGCGGCAATACGGCCGCCTCCCCAGTATTCGACTGACGAGTTGGTATAAAAAATTTTCGGCTGGTTTTCTCTGGCCCGGGGGTTGTCAAGTTGACCTTCCCGCACTCCGCTTAGCGGATCGGCATAGGCATCATCGGCAAAGGGGTAAGACGTGGCGTTAAACTGCCCCTGGGAAACCGGCTGTGCTCCACGACGATTAAGGTCAATCCTGGAAGCACCGCCAATATGTGGAATCACGCCATCATAGACCTGACGGCCGGCTTCATCTGTATTAAAGCCCAGATATAAAAAACTGCGCAGGTAGCGCCCGCTCTGGGACAGCCCAAAAGTCAGCAGGTAATCTGTCGAGACCAGTGCATCCGGATCATGCTTGATCCAGCTGGCTGCATCTCTAACGGCTGCAAATCCCAGACCTGAAATTGGAATATTTTCACCGTCAGCAGTACCGGGGATGGAAATTCTGAAACCACTGTCGATGTCTTCTTCCCAGCCCAGCCAAAGCAGGCTATAACCTTCGCTCATCAGAAAAGCATCACCGTCCGGACTTTCTGTCGTTGGTAAATTGAATCGTTGCATGATGGGATTGCCGCGATTGGGGATATCCACCAGAGTGACCTGATTGCCGGAAGCCGGATTGACCGGTATCAGCAATAAAAAGTCACTGCTGAAAGCAAGCTGGCCATTTTCATCAAGTGGAGCAAGTTCAATATCAGTGATAATGCGGTTACGAGCGTTCTGTGGATCCACGGCAAATGTCAGCGTACCTCTGATAGCGCGGTACTGACCGGCTTCACCAAATTCCCTGCCATTTGCATACAGTTCATCTGACGCAATTTCATAGCCGGTAACAGCTGCCTGAGCTGAATAAATCGGCCATAAAAGCAGGATGGTAAAATGTTTTATCAGATGTCGACAGAGTTTGCTGGTGCACATGTGGGAAACCTCCGTCAGCCTTTGAGTAATTGTAAGCTTGCTTTTATTAACCTGACTGACTTATTCCTGGGGAGAGCCAAAGCGAAAGGCTTCTTCGCCACTCTCATCAAGCAAACTGATAAAACGCGTATTACCGACATTCGGGTCATTACGGGCAAGGTCTGCATGGACGGTAACAGTATCTCCGGGCTCCAGGGAATCCCGGCGCCAACCCTGGCGAAACAGCGAACTGACTGATGCCAGTTCAAAATCCCAGATCACCAGCTCACCATTTGCATCAGGCGCTTCAATATAAATTCTGGCATGCGGATTGGTCAGGGCAACCCTGACTACTGTACCAGTAACCTGTATCGGTTGTTCTGGATCGAACTGTGCCAGAAAATTATGATGTGCACTTGCCTGCAGGCTGAACAGGCTAAGCCCAAAAAGTCCTGTGATTAAAAGTATCATTCGCTTCATGTCAGTACCTGTTGTTTATTATTAGTGCTGGTATGCATTACTGATTAAAGTATTGCACGGATTGTTCGTTTTCACAGACCCATTCAATGAGAACCTCACCGGGCATGATCTCCTGGTCAACACGCAAACCAAAGGGTTCGGTATAGGCTCCAGGATCATCAATAACAATATCTATTTCCAGCTTACCGTAAGTTGGCCGGTTAAAGCGTTCGGTGATATGTAACTGGTCGGTAGTCGGACTGCCATAAAAATCCAGCCAGCCGTTATCCTTGAAGTTATTGCTTTCCACTACCAGTGTGTCGCCTTCCCAGTAGCCGACTGAATAGCCGTACCAGTAAGGCAGGGGTTCTCCCTGGGGTGGCAGTTCACGGCCGTCGAGGAAAATTTCCCTGACGCCGGCACTGGCTTCGTAGAGGATAATCAAGCGGTCTTCGGACTGAATAATTTCCCGGGGCTGGTTGTGGGTATGAAACTGCATATGACCAAGAGGCAGGCAGTAACTGTCGGGATTTTCCACACCAAAGTTTTCTACCCGGCGCTCGCGTTCTTCGCGTGCCCATTCCTGATAGGGCAGGCCATCTTCATAGCCAAAGCCCTGATCCCAGAAAGTAGCATAGGGAGCAACACCAGGTGGGGGCTCTACCGGTTCTCCGACGGAGCGACCCTGAACACCGCCCGGATTATAGTGAATCCAGTCCCAGGTCCCGGAAAAATCCACTTTGCCATCCGGCATGCGCGGCGGCGGGGCATCGAGATCGGGTGAACCATCGGGCAGCAAAGGTACATCGTCCATGTGCGGGGGCCACTGGGCCAATACGCTGGGTGAAATAATGAAGGCAAAAATTAAAGTCAGAGTCTTACGCATAACTGAACCTGTGCTATTGTTATTCTCCCTAAATTTACTTACTTTATCTTGTCGCTGTCAAAGAATACTCAGTGTTTTTTTGTGGAATAGTATTTAGTTATCCAGGCAAAGACTTTTATACTCCAGCAGTCATTAAACATAACTAATCCAGGAGTTGAGAATGTTCATTAAATTCATGTCCCGCCTGATAGCCATTTTATTGCTTCCCGTCATGCTCAATGCAGCTGAATCCACGGATCTTACCGGCACCTGGTCAGGCTCTGTGCGACTGGCTAATGGTAATGAACTGCCATTTATTGCTGTTCTGGAGCAGGACGGTGAATCAGTCAGTGGAATACTCGAAGGGATAGGCGGGGCACCTGATGTCACCATCATGAACGGCCGCATCGAGAATGATACCGTCCGTTTTGCAGGGATCAGGGAAATACAGGGCGAAGATGTGCGCTTTGACTACATCGGTACCTATGTAGGTGATTACATCAACTTTACCATAATCCGGGTTGGTGCCACTGGAGCGAATTCCGTTCTCAACACCATGACAACGCGACAGCCCTAGAATTTTTATCTGGAAACCTGTGCTGAGCTGCTCTAAAATCTGCCCCTCGGTAAATACCGGTATTTTGGCATTCGGAGTGTAGCTCAGCCTGGTAGAGCACTGCCTTCGGGAGGCAGGGGTCGGAGGTTCAAATCCTCTCACTCCGACCAAATGTCATACAATATCCCCGCAATTGTCACTAAATAATAAAAAGGCTAAAAGTGACTTTGCATAATAACCCCAATATCAATGAAAAAATCCTGCGTAAACTGCATCCAGAGTTGCTGCAATGGGCGATGTTCTGTGTAGATTTTGATCAGGATACCGCCAGGGATATATTGCAGCAGACCTACCTGAAAGTACTGGAAGGTCGTGCAGTATTCAGTAAGCAATCCTCCTTAAAGACCTGGTTGTTTTCTGTTATCAGACTCACGGCACTGGAAGCATTTCGTCAAAACGTCAAGCCGGAACTCTTGCTTGAAGATCATGAATTTGACGAGGCCGAAGTGTCAGAAGAAAGGGCGTTCGGTCGGGATTTATATGCGCGGGAAATTATTGATGAAGCTTTGCACGAATTAAGCCTGGCGCAAAGGGAAATAATTTATCTGGCATTTTACAAGGATTTTAGCCTGAGTGAGATTGCCGAGATATTAGGAGTCAGTATCGGTACTGTTCGCACCCAGTATCACCGCGCCAAAGTCCGACTGAAAATATTACTGACCGAAGCGGAAAGCAAAAATACCTTAGGAGGCAGTTATGAAGAACAGTATTCATGAATATTACTCACACATGCACAAAAGTGATCCCTGCCTGAGTTTTGAAGACTGCCTGGCAGGTACTGCAGCACAAAAAAAGATCAGCTTTGACTGGCTGTTACGAGGAGCTGTTGCTGCAGCATTGCTGCTGGGGATTGCACTCATGCCATTGCTGGAAAATTATACGAACCCCGGCATTGCTGATGAGACACAGGATACACCACTGGCTGCAGCGCAAAGCCAGTCCGGCGACACAGTGAGCAACGAAGCCGAAATGCGCCAGCCGGAACGCAACAGAACTGTTGATGAAGAAATACTGCCAATTGCAACGACTTCACCGGAGTATCCGGCAGAGGCGCTTGAAGCCGGTATAGAAGGCTGGGTTCTGGTTTCGTTTACAGTGACAGCTGCAGGTGAAGTGGCAGATGCAATTGTTGCCGATGCAGAACCCCTGGATATTTTTGACGCAGCGGCACTGCAAGCTATCGAACAGTTTCAGTTTAATCCACGCGTGGTTAATGGTGAAGCTGTTGCGGTGGAAGAAGTGAGGTATCTATTCCGTTTTAACCCTTAGGAAAGCTTTAATTTCAGTTTCCCGAATTCTCATCTTCCTCATCGTCATCATCAGTTGCCAGGCCGACCAGCTTAAAGGGGGCCTTTACCACGGCCGTTCCGACTGAAATCGTGGCGCTGGTGACGGCAGCAGCAGTCATGCCGACAGAAGTTGCACAGGACGTACAAAGCAAAGAACACAGCACAATACAGCTCAGCTTTGAAGCAAATTTGTCTTGTGGGTTATTCATAAGTTTTTGTCTTAATCTATAAAAGTGACTTTGCCGGTATTGAGAGAATATTCAGCACCGACGATCAGTAACTGTTTTTTCTCAATAAAAGCTTTTAACAGTGGTGATTCATTTTTTAACTGTTCGACAGAAGCGAGGATGTTGGCCTGAATCGCTTTTTCCAGCAGGTCCTGGTCATCCGTATGGGTTTCCTTTCCCAGCAGGGCTTCAACAGTGGGCCGAATGCGTTTGACGATGGAAAAGACGTTGGGGCTGTTTTCAGGGGACGGCTTTTTAATATCCTCAAGGGTAGCGATTACTGCGCCGCAGCTTGAATGACCAAGTACGACGACCAACGGGGTGCCAAACTGTTCAACAGCAAATTCAATACTGCCAAGTTGAGAAGGGGCAACGATATTACCGGCAATCCTGATAACGAAAAGGTCACCCATGCCCTGATCGAAGACGATTTCGGCCGGAACCCTGGAATCGGAACAGCCCAGAATGATTGCGAAGGGGGCCTGACGCTCCTGTACTTTCGGGATATCGTGGATATGAGGTGTATTGCCTTCACTGATACCGGCAGTAAAGCGCTGATTGCCTTCCTTTAATTCTGTTAATGCCTGTGTTGCACTGATCATTGGTATCCTGTTTCACTAATGAATTAATTTTATTTGCCACGCAAGAGGTAGGCTTCACCCAGTTGAATCTCATCAATCTGGCCATTCAGGATGATGACATCACCACGTTGAAATTCAACATCTTCAAGCGTGTCATCTTCAAAAGTTTCCTGGTCCCGGTAGACTTTGCTGATGTGCAGGCCCATTGGCAAAATCATTTCAGTAAGTTTTTTACCGGAGGCCCAGGCACTTTCCGTCAGCCGAACTGCATGAACGACAATGGATTCCTGATTGTTTTTCTTCAGAAACCCAACCCGTTCACCATGATAAAATCCCTTGAGCATCTTGTAGCGATCACGGCGTGATTTATCAATCATGTCGTGAATGGTCTGGCTGGGAATGTTCAGCATTAACAGGGCATGGGAAACTAGTGTCAGACTTGCTTCATGGGTTTCCGGTATGACTTCAGTTGAGCCCATATCAGTCAGGCGTTTCAGGTTGGCATCGTCCCGGGTACGGGTCAATACCGGTACATGCGCATTGATGTGACGAATATGCTGAAGGATCTTGCAGGCGGCTTCGGCATCATCAAAACTGATGATGATGATTGCCGCTTCCTTGGCATTGGCAGCCTTGAGTATGTCAAGACGCGTTGAATCACCGAAGAATACCGGCTCACCAGCCATGGAAGCTTCGGCAATCCTGATGTGGTCAGTCTCCAGTACCAGGTACTGAATACCCAGTGGTCGCAGGAAGCGAGCGACAGTCTGACCAACGCGACCAAAACCCAGAATCAGCACATGCCCGCTCGAATACTGCTGGGTTATTTCATGTTGCTCCTGATATTCAACGGGAGTGTCTTTTGCAAATTGCTGCAGAATCTTATCAACCCAGTGGGCGCCATAACGGATGGTGATCGGTGTCAGCACCATGCTGACAATCGTCACGGAAATCATAAAGGAAGCAACATCTGCAGGCACCAGGTTGTTACGTGAAGCCAGAGCCATCAGCGCAAACAGGAACTCTCCCCCCTGCGCCAGTACCATGCCCGCTGTCATGGAGCAGCGCCAGGACTCTTTTAATAAACGCGCGGCAATGCTGATGACAGCAGTTTTGACCAGCAGCAACATAAGCCCGAAAAATATGATTCTGGCCCAGAATTGCTGAAGCAGTGCAATATCCACGTTCATGCCGATGGTGATAAAAAACAGGCCAAGCAGTAAATCCCTGAATGGTCTGATGTCAGCTTCCAGCTGATGACGGAAACGGGTATCACCAAGCATCATGCCAGCGACAAAAGCTCCCAGTTCCATGCTCAGGCCGATCTGTTCAGTCAGGAAACCTGACAGAAGGACAATCACCAGCGCTGCCAGCACCAGCAGTTCATCTGATTTATGATAGGCGACTTCGGCAAGAAGTCGAGGCAATAGAAAACGTGCACTGAGGAAAAAGAAAACCAATACCACGGCAGCCTGTCCGACTACGGTGGCAATCTGTGCCGGTGTCTGGGTATCAGAATTGCCGGCAAGCAGGGGCACGGCAATCAGCAAGCCTACTGCAACCAGATCCTGAAACAGTAAAATACCGATGGCAATTTCACCATGACGGGTGTTCAGTTGTCCGAGAGTGGTCAGTTCTTTGGAGACAATTGCCGTCGAAGAAAGTGCAATACCACCGGCGATAATAAACGCGCCCTGCCAGCCAAGCGACTCACTTCCTGTTCCCCACCAGTAAAGCGCAATAAAAAAGACCAGGGTACAGAGGCCAACCTGAACGCTGCCAAGTTTGAATACGGTTTTGCGCAGTGCCAGCAGGCGTGGAAATGAAAACTCGAGTCCAAGAATGAATAGCAGAAAGGCCAGACCGAGTTCCGCCATGGTGCTCAGCTGTTCCGATTCTTCCACCAGTGCCAGTCCGGTTGGACCAAGAGCAATACCGACAATCAGGAAGGCCAGAAGCGGGGCAATTTTAAGCCGGTAAAAAAAAGTGATGAGTACGGTTGAGGCACCCAGCATGATAAGAATTTCGGTAAAAAGGTGAGATTCAGCTTCCAAGATGTGTTCTCGCTACTTCAAGCAGGCTTTGTATTTCAGGTGCCAGGATCCTGCACTCCTGAACCGCAATCCTTAAAGCTATACCGAGATCTGCCGTAAGACAAGTACAGATACTGTCAGCGCTAGAAGATAAGCAAAATTCTGGTACAATTGCCGCTCTTTTTAGCAGCCTGGTAGAAGTTGTGGGAACCGAAAACTTAATTACTGAAGGTTTTAGTCTGATGCTGCTGGGGATGGGAACCGTATTTGTGTTCCTGACCTTACTGGTAGTTGTTACTACCGGCATGTCATCAGTGGTACAAAAATACCTGCCTGAACCCGTTCCCACTACCCCAAAAGGCACTTCCCGGGCATCACAACAGGATCAGCAAACACTGCTGGCTGTGATCTCTGCTGCAATACACGCACACCGATCGAACAAAAAATAAGTCAAAGTACCTAATTAACAGAGTTGAGCCATGATTCAAGATAGAGATCCGGTAGGAATTACAGAGCTTGTTTTACGAGACGCCCATCAATCATTGTTTGCAACACGCTTACGCCTTGAAGACATGCTGCCCATTGCCGACAAAATTGATGAAGTCGGTTTCTGGTCAGTCGAAACCTGGGGCGGAGCCACTTTTGATTCATGTATCCGCTATCTGGGTGAAGATCCCTGGCATCGTATACGTGAACTGAAGAAAGCCATCCCCAACACCCGTCATCAGATGCTGTTCCGGGCCCAGAACATTCTGGGTTACCGTCACTATGCCGATGATGTGGTGATCAAGTTCTGTGAAAGAGCGGCAACCAATGGCGTAGATGTGTTCCGTATTTTTGACGCCATGAATGATGCCCGAAATATGGAAACTGCTATCAAGGCGGTCAAGGAAATCGGCAAACATGCCCAGGGCACTTTATCCTATACCCTGAGCCCGGTGCATAATATTGACACCTGGGTTGATCTGGCGAAAAAGCTTGAGGACATGGGTTCCGACTCCATCTGCATCAAGGACATGGCTGGCCTGCTGCATCCCTATGATGCCTATGAACTTGTCAAACGTCTGAAAGAAGAAACTTCCCTGCCGATTCACTCACAGTCTCATGCCACCACCGGGCTGTCTGTGCCGACGATTCTCAAGCAGGTTGAAGCCGGCATTGATAATGTGGATACGGCGATTTCCTCGATGAGTATGACCTATGGACATTCGCCGACAGAAACCGTCAATGCAATGCTGCATAATCGTCCCGGCGACCCGGGTCTGAACCTGGAGCTGCTGGCTGAGATTGCCGAATATTTCCGTGTGGTCAGAAAAAAATATGCCAAGTTTGAGGGCGCACTGAAGGGAGTTGATGCCCGTATTCTGCTGGCCCAGGTACCGGGTGGCATGCTCACCAACATGGAAAACCAGTTGCGCGATCAGCAGGCCTCGGAAAAGATGGCAGAAGTGCTGGAAGAAATTCCCCGCGTACGGGAAGACCTGGGCAGCATTGCCCTGGTAACGCCAACCTCACAGATTGTCGGCACCCAGGCTGTCATTAATGTATTGACCGGTGAGCGCTATAAAACCATCACCAAGGAAACAGCCGGGATTCTCAAGGGGGAATATGGTTCGACACCGGCGCCCATGAACAAGGAGTTGCAGGCCAAAGTGCTTGACGGGGCTGAGCCCATTACCTGTCGCCCGGCTGACCTGCTGAAACCGGAAATGGAGCGTCTGACTGAAGAACTGAGAAAGAAAGCCAAAGAAGAGGGTATCAAACTTGAGGAAGGAGAGCGGGAAGTTGATGATGTTCTGACTTATGCCCTGTTTCCGGAAATCGGACTTAAATTCCTCAAGAACCGCGGCAATCCGGATGCTTTTGAACCGGCACCGACCGGGGAAGAAAGCACAGCAGCACCGGCACCGGCTGCCAAAGCTGGCGACGCCAGTGTCTATACAGTCAGTGTCAATGGTGAATCCTATGTTGTGCAGGTCAGTGAAGGTGGAGATGTCACCGGTCTGGCACCAGTAGCTAGTAGTGCTCCCGCCGCCGCGCCCAAGGCTTCAGGTAAAGCTGAAGCAATGAATGCGCCTCTGTCAGGTAATATTTTCAAGATCAATGTCACAGTCGGGCAGTCTGTTGCTGAAGGGGATGTAATGATTATCCTCGAAGCCATGAAAATGGAAACCGAAGTCAAAGCCTCCAGAGGCGGAGTCATTCAGAGTATAGATGTGGCTGAAGGCAATGCCGTTTCCGTGGGCGACGTTCTGCTCACCATTTCTTAAGGATTCAGCTTGGATAGTTTACTTCAGTTATTCCGGGATTCAGGACTGTATCAGCTGGAGTCCGGCCAGTTTGTCATGATTCTGGTCGGTCTGGTGCTGATATTTCTGGCTATCAGGAAAGGCTTTGAGCCCTTGCTGCTTTTACCGATAGGTATGGGCGCAATTCTGGTCAATGTCCCTGGCGCCGGTTTTCTGGCTGAACCGGTCTATGATGCGGCCGGCCATCTGGCCAGCCCGGGCGGCATTCTTTATTACATCTATGAGGCCGGAATTGCTACCGGGATGTTCCCGCTGATCATTTTCATGGGCGTGGGAGCCATGACGGACTTTGGTCCGCTGCTGGCCAACCCGAAAACCCTGTTTCTGGGCGCGGCAGCCCAGTTCGGTATTTTCACGACAGTATTGGGGGCAGTAGGGCTCAGTGCTGCCGGGATTATGGATTTCAGCCTCGCTGATGCCGCTGCTATCGGTATCATTGGTGGGGCAGACGGACCGACAGCCATTTTTGTCTCCAGTCGTCTGGCACCGGATTTACTCGGCGCGATTGCGGTTGCGGCATATTCCTATATGGCACTGGTACCCTTGATACAGCCACCGATCATGAAGGCGCTGACCACTGTCGAGGAACGCAAGATAGCCATGCATCAGTTACGCCATGTATCCCAGGTCGAGAAGATTATCTTTCCCCTGTGTCTGTTAATTCTGGTGGCCCTGTTCCTGCCGAGTGCAGCACCACTATTGGGGATGTTCTGTTTTGGTAACCTGATGCGGGAAAGCAAGGTGGTCGAGCGTCTGAGT
Source organism: Gammaproteobacteria bacterium UBA5109 (assembly GCA_002414385.1). Classification (GTDB taxonomy): domain Bacteria; phylum Pseudomonadota; class Gammaproteobacteria; order Pseudomonadales; family Pseudohongiellaceae; genus UBA5109. Next base: position 186,015 of record DHZH01000007.1, on the reverse strand, counting down.
GATACCACACAAAATGCCCTGATCAATATCACCACCATTTTTCTGGGCCTCGGTGTTGGCTCAAAACTGAGTTCTGAAGAGTTCCTGAATGTTGAAACTCTGGGCATCCTGCTATTGGGTATTGTGGCTTTTGGCATCGGCACTGCCTGTGGGGTATTGATGGCTAAACTGATGAATCGAATGACAGTCACACCGATAAACCCGCTGATTGGTGCAGCCGGGGTATCCGCCGTGCCAATGGCAGCTCGTGTGGCCAATAAAGTCGGACTGGAAGCCAATCCGCAGAACTTCCTGTTGATGCATGCCATGGGGCCGAATGTGGCAGGTGTTATCGGCTCAGCCGTTGCCGCCGGCGTGATGCTGTCTTATCTCGGGGGCTAAAGGCTTCCTCGAGGGCTAAAGGCTTCTTGGGCAGCTAAAGGCTTCCGGATCGGGGCACCTGCAAGGTTCAGGTTTTCAGTTCCAGCATTACCGGACAGTGGTCGGAACCCATCACCTGGTCCAGCACCTCACTGTTTTTAACCTGGCCCAGTAGCCCGCGTGAAGCCAGAAAGTAATCAATTCTCCAGCCCACATTCCGGGCCCTGGCCCCGGCGCGGTAGCTCCACCAGCTGTATTTGATGCTTTCCGGGTTTAAATGACGGAAAGTATCGACAAAATCCGCCTGAGTGAGATTTTCAATGCCGTCAATTTCTTCCTGCATAAAGCCGGCACTTTTATTGTAATTGGCCTTGGGGCGAGCAAGGTCAATATCACGATGGGCAACATTGAGATCACCGCAAATGATCAAGGGCTTGTTTTTCTCCAGTTTTTTCAGGTAGTTAAGGAAGTCCCTGTCCCATGACTGGCGGTAGTCCAGACGCTTCAGTTCACTGCCTGAATTCGGGGTATAGACAGTCACCAGGGAAAATTTTCCATAATCTGCGCAAATAACCCGGCCTTCCTGGTCATGTTCGGCATTATTCATGTCATAAGTAATCGAGTCGGGAGTTCTTTTACTCAGGATGGCTGTGCCTGAATAGCCTTTTTTATCCGCCGAATTGGCAAATATTTCATAGCCTTCAAGGGCCTGCAAAGCTTCGATTACCTGGTCGGGCTGTGCTTTGGTTTCCTGCAGACAAAGTATATCCGGCGCCAGTTCCTTGATCTGTTCAATAAAGCCTTTTTTTACGATGGCTCGAATACCATTGACGTTCCAGGAAATTAACTTCATATAAAGTCCTTAAATCAGAGTTAACAAAATATAAAATAAGCAAATCAGGGCGCTTTTATGCAGGCTGGATGAGAAGTGTGGAATAACTGTGGATTATGCCTTATGCACATTGCAATGAACACACTGTATCCCTACCATGAAATCATGTATGGTCCTGGTGAGTCGCTTGTTTTCACTGGGTGTAAGAGGGTATTATTGATCGTCGTGAGCGAGTAACTAAATACTCTGAAATCGGCAAAAGCAGTTGGTGTGGTGGCTGTTTTAACGTCTAACTGATAATAAGGTGTCTAAGACGCCAAATTCACCAGACACTTTATCGAGGAGATTGATTATGAAACAACGCAAACAAAACTTACTTACCGCGTTTGTGCTGTCACTGGGTTTTACCTTGTTTGCATCCGGTGCGGTCTATGCGCATCACTCGTTCCCGGCTACCTACATCATGGATGAGTCGGACACAATTGAAGGTGTAATGGTTCAGTTCCTGTTCCGTAACCCGCATTCATTTGTCCATGTCATGGTAACTGATGAAGAAACCGGCGAGAATCAGCGCTGGGCAGTTGAGTGGGGCGGTGCCAGTGCACTGGCCGGTTCAGTTGACCGTTCAAGCCTGAAACCGGGTGACCGGGTACGAATCACTGGTCAGCCAGGTCGTAACCCTGAAGATCATCGTCTGCGTATGCAGAGACTTGAAGTAGTTGATGGTGACTTCGAGTGGGAAGGTGACTTCGATTAACAGAATAATTCCGGTGTTTGCCGGTAATATTCTTTATTAGAATAATAATCCAACACTAACGGCTTGTATAAAGCCGTTAGTGTTTTTTTCGAATAACGCTTTTAGATTTTCAAGAAGTCCTCAATCTGGGGGAGGGGTTCAGCCAGTAATGCATTTGCCCAAGGGGAAAACCATTCCGCAACTCCAAGTTCTGAGCTTCCTTGTGCCATGGCGTTTCATGCTGTGTCGAATACAACCCGGCGTTAGAAAAACCGACCAGAATTTATGGATGTCGTAAGGTAAATATTGTTTTTGGAGTCAATGAAAATGAGCAAAAAATATACTAAGAGCTGGATTCGCGGTCATCACCCTGTGCAAAAGGTTATTGGTGCCTGTGTATTGGCGGCAGCACTGACAGGTTCTGCTTTCGCCCAGCAGGATTTTTCTGACGTCGAGGTGAAATCCTACTACGTACAGGGCAATGTATGGGTACTGACCGGTGCCGGTGGCAATGTCACTGTACAGATTGGTGATGAAGGCGTACTGGTCGTTGATACCCAGTTTGCCGGAATGGCTCCCAAATTGCTGGCGGAAATTGAACGTCTGGCACCTGGCAAAGATATTCAATATGTAATCAATACTCACGGTCATGGCGACCACGTCGGCGGCAACCAGATTATTCGTGAAGCCGGTTACACGGTTGTTGCCGGTAATGAAGCACGTGATGTAAGCGCTACTTTTAATCCGGGTGCTGAAGTTATCGCGCATGAAAATGTCATGCTGGGTATGGCTGTTTCCGGGCAACCTTTTGAAACCTGGCCGACAGAAGTGTACCTGGGTGACCATTATGACCTGTTCTTTAACGATGAGCCGATTGAGCTGCTTTATCAGGGTCGTGCCCATACAAATGGCGATACCATGGTGTTTTTCCGTAAATCGGATGTTATCAGCACCGGTGATATTTATTTCACCGAAGGCTATCCCTTCATCGATCTGGAAAATCGTGGCCACGTGAATGGTTATATAGACGGCTTGAACCAGATTATTCGTATCACTGTCCCCCGTGCGCAGCAGGAAGGCGGCACCATGGTTATCAGTGGCCACGGACGACTGGCAGACGAAGCTGATGTAGTGGAATATCGCGATATGCTGACTATCATCCGTGACCGTGTACAGTTTTACATGGACGAAGGAATGGACCTGGAAGAAATTCTTGAAGCAGGCCCGTCCAGCGACTATGACGGCCGCTACGGTAATGGCTTCGTCTCTACTGAAGATTTCATTACTGCCATTTATACTAATTTGAGCGAAATGTAGGAGTAGATAATGACAATAAAAAGGTTTTCAAAATTTGCAACCTTGCTGGGTGCTACAGTACTGACAACATCCTTGTTCGCTCAGGATGACATGATGGAGTCCCCCCGTGATGCTGCCCCGATTGGTCTGGACAGACTGGAAGGTCAGTGGATGGCTTATGTTAATGAAGACTGGCTGTGGCGTATGCGGGTTGCTGAAAAAGGCGACTTTACCAGTATCCCCTACAATGATCTGGCTGAACAAGTCGGACAGGCCTGGGAAGAAGACATGGTCGGTTCCTGTCTGCAATACGGTGCTGCCGGTGTGATGCGTCAACCGCTGCGTATTCGAGTGAACTGGGAATCAGATGATGTGCTGACTATTGAAACTGACTATGGTCAGCAAACGCGTCGTTTTCTCTTCAATGAGGAACCACCTCCGGCAAGTGCTCCACACAGCCTGCAGGGCTATTCCGTGGCTGAATGGGAATATGATGCGGCACCGGCAATGGGGCAGGAAGGGCAATATGGCTCTCTGAAAGTTGAAACTTCTCACCTGACTGCTGCCTGGTTACGTTCCAATGGCGCACCGGTCAGTGAAAATGCAACGCTGACTGAATACTATGATGTGTTTGAGGATCCAACAGGTCAGGAGTGGCTGGTTGCTACTGTAATCGTGCATGATCCGACTTATCTCAGAACAGACTTTGTCACCAGTTCGCACTTCATTCGTGAAGAGGCACCGGGTGGCTGGGATCCGCGTCCCTGTGGCATGTAGGAAGTGGCATGTAGAAAGTGGAATGTAATAAGAAGTTAGTAAGAAATGTTGCTTACGCACTAGGCAAATAGCAGTTATACTGCAAAAAGAAAAGGTCTCACGGAGTGAGGCCTTTTTTTTCGCCTAAAAAAAAGGGAGCCGAGGCTCCCTTTTTCCTAATGCTGGATAAGTGTTAAATCAGACACGTTCGATAATCGATGCAATACCCTGACCAACTCCGATACACATGGTACAAAGCCCGTATTTACCCTGGGAACGATGCAGTTCATTGACGGCTGCAATGACCAGACGGGCACCACTGGCTCCCAGTGGATGACCCAGTGAGATAGCCCCGCCATTCGGATTGACCTGTGCTGCATCATCAGGCAGACCAAGATCGCGGGTTACTGCCAGTGCCTGTGCTGCAAAAGCTTCATTGAGCTCGATGACATCCATCTGATCCAGCTTCAGGCCGGTTTTCTGGAGCAGGGCTTTGGTGGCCGGAGCCGGGGCAAAGCCCATAATGGATGGAGCAACACCGGCTGTGGTGGAAGCAACAACACGTGCCCGGGGTGTCAGGCCATATTTTTTGACGGCAGCTTCAGAGGCAATAATCATGGCAGCAGCACCATCATTGATCCCGGAAGCATTTCCTGCAGTGACAGTACCTCCTTCACGCACAACGGGCCGCAACTTTGCCAGAACTTCTGCCGTCGAACCGGCACGCGGATGTTCATCCTTATCAAAAATAATCGGGTCTGCCTTACGCTGCGGAATGCTGACCGGGATCAGCTCTTCAGCCAGACGACCGGAATCCTGCGCGGCCGCGGTGCGTTCCTGGCTGCGTGCGGCAAAGGCATCCTGATCGTCCCGATTGATTTTAAACTGGTCGGCAACATTTTCCGCAGTCTCTGGCATGGTATCGACCCCGTGCATTGCCTTCAGCGCCGGGTTTATAAAGCGCCAACCCATGGTGGTGTCTTCAATTTTCTGGTCTCTACCAAATGCAGAGGAGGCTTTGCCCATGACAAAGGGGGCTCGAGACATGGATTCAACACCGCCGGCAATAATCAGATCGGCTTCTCCAGCCTTGATGGCACGTGCCGCAGTAGCAATGGCATCCAGGGAAGAACCACAAAGACGGTTCATGGTGGTGCCTGTTACTTCAACAGGCAGGCCGGCAAGCAAAAGGGACATACGACCGACATTACGGTTGTCTTCTCCGGCCTGGTTGGCGCAGCCGTAAATCACATCATCAACAGCCTGCCAGTCTACTCCGGAATTGCGCTCCATCAACGCTTTCAGTGGCAGGGCACCAAGGTCATCGGCGCGAATACTTGACAGGGAACCACCATAGCGGCCAAAGGGAGTTCGAATAGCGTCACAGATATAAGCCTCAGTCATGCTTGCTCCTTATACTTCGTAGTCAGCCACACGTCGTTCGGTACGATGTGGGCCCAGGTAATCTTTAAACTGCTGGTGCAGGGGATGCTGGTCATAGTGCTCAAGGGCCTCCCAGCTTGCAAATTCTGAATACAGAACCAAATCAGAAGACATATCAGTGCGGCTTTTATCAACGGCAAGTTCCAGCAGCAAGAGACCATTGATTTCTTTGCGCATTTGCTCAAGCAGTTCAACGGCACCATCACAGTATTGCTGGCTCATATTCGGGTCATCAACCCGCCAGCAGACGATATGTTTAATCATAGTTTCCCCGGATCAAAACAAGTATTGATTATACTACTTTTCGAACTCGGCCACGAAAGCTTTGCCGTCTTCAATTGAAATCGGGATACTGTCCAGACAAGTGCCGAAGGGTGGCCCGTCAGTACATTCACCGTCGTGGAAATTGAATTTCCCCAGATGATGGACGCACATGAATTGTGTTTTCCTGGTATTGAAAAACTGTCCCGGTTCTATATTCAACTTGATGCCGAAGTGTGGACAGCGGTTCATGTAACAGCGCAGGGTGCCTTCATCGTTGTAGATAAACAGGTGAAAGGGATAGCGTGTTCCGGTCCCGAAGCTGACTTCACGGATATCACCTGGCTGCATGTCGTCGACTTTACAGATTTCATCGCCAGTCTGTGGAGCATTCTTTTCTTCGTACCAGATTTTCATGGGCAGCTAACTAAATCTTTTTCACAGGAATCCGGACTTCCAGGGAAGGCTTCCTGAAGCCTTGTATACCGGTGCGAAATTATTGGAATATATCAGGGACGATTACCGCTGTATGCGTTTTGCAGTAGCTCTCTGACACCTTCAAGGGTCACTTCACGGGGATTGAAATAAGGTTTCGACAGTGCAATTTCTGCAGCTTTATCCAGATCTTCCTCTTTCATACCAATTGCCTCAAGGGTGGTCGGTGCGCCGACTTTAGCCAGCAGATCAAACAGTGCCCCGGGGGCATCTTCAGGAGTGCTATCCAGTGCACGGGCAATAGCCTGCATGGCCTCTGGAGCATCTTCCTGGTTGTATTTGGTTGCATGCGGAATTATCACTGAATGGACTTCGGCATGGGGCAGGTTGAACGAGCCACCAAGGGTATGACAAAGCTTGTGGTGAATGGCCATGCCGACTGTTCCCAGTACCGTTCCGGCGAGCCAGGCTCCATACAGGGCGTTACTACGCGCTGTAATATTTTCTGGATCTTTAACCACCACGGGGAGGCTTTCAGCCAGTGCCCGGATACCTTCTTCAGCCATCAGTGATGTCACCGGATTTTTGTTTTCAGCATAGAGGGCTTCAACACAGTGGGCGATTGCGTTCACGCCACTGGGGCCGGAAATGAAATCAGGCAGGCTGAAGGTCAGTTCCGGATCGTAAATAACGGTTTTTGCCAGCACTTTCATGTCGCGCCCGGTGGTTTTAATGCCATCTTCAGTAATACCCCAGATCGGTGTCATTTCCGAACCGGCATAGGTGGTGGGGATCACGATCGAAGGCAGTCCGGTTTCCAGTGCCACGGCTTTTCCCAGGCCGATAGTCGAACCACCACCCAGGCAGACACAGCCATCGCTGCCATGCGCTTTGATTTTAGCCATGATGTCATTAATTGTGTCGCGTGGCACATGCATTACAGCCTTGTCGTAGAGCGCACAGTCAAAGGAGTCACCCAGCAGCTCAATGGCAGAGGTCCCCAGTTCTTTCTGAAATTCAGTGGTTATGACCATCGGACTTTTTATGCCAAGAGCCGCCACTTCATCAGGCAGTTGTTTCAGGGTTCCGGCACCAAAAATGATGCGCTGCGAATTAGGGTGATATACAAATTGCATGTCTTGCTTTCCTCAGCTTGGCTAGTCTAGCGCGGATAAAATGGCGGTATTTTCGCATCCACATTAACCCAGACGGATTTGGCTACAGTGTATTCGCGCATGGCTTCAAAGCCCATTTCCCGACCGTAGCCTGAGCGTCCGACACCACCGAAGGGGCTGGCCGGATTGACGCGTTTGTAACAGTTAATCCAGACCATACCGGCGTGGATTTCACGGGCAAATTTATGTGCACGGGTGATATTGGAAGTCCAAAGGCCGCTGCCTAGACCATATTCTGTGGCATTGGCAAGTTCCATGGCTTCTTCATCTGTCTTGAAGGTTGTAACAGATACAAAAGGACCAAAGACTTCTTCCTGGAACACACGGTCACCAGGTTTGGCTCTAACAATCGTTGGCTTGACGAAACATCCTTTCTTAAGCTGTTCGTCATCAGGCTGTTCACCACCGGTAATAAATTCACCGCCTTCTTCTTTAACCACTTTGCAGTATTCGAGCACACGGTCAAGGTGCATCTGTGAGGTCAGCGGTCCCATTTCTGTATTTGGGTCAGTCGGGTCACCAACCTTGATACTTTCAGCCAGGGCCTTGAATTTTTCCAGGAATTCATCCACTACATTTTCATGAATGATCAGACGTGATCCGGCGATACAGGCCTGCCCCTGATTATGGAAAATGGCAAATGCCGAGCCGCCGACGGCAGCCGGAATGTTGGCATCTTCAAAAATAATATTGGCACCTTTGCCACCAAGTTCCAGTTGTACCTTTTTAATGGTTTTGGCAGACGCTTCGATAATTTTTTCACCGACAGCAGTTGAACCGGTAAAGCAGATTTTACCGACATCTTCGTGCTCAGCCAGATGCTGGCCGGCAACGCTGCCGCGACCGACTACTACATTCACGACACCTTTAGGGATGCCGACTTCCATCATTAAATCAGCAATACGCAGTGTAGAAAGCGGGGTCAGTTCAGCCGGTTTAATGACTACACAGTTTCCGGCTGCAAGGGCGGGGGCCATTTTCCAGCTGGTGAACATCAGAGGAAAATTCCAGGGAACGATCTGCCCGACGACACCAATAGGCTGACGGTCAAGATAATTCAGAAAGCCGGCGTCTACCGGGATGACAGAACCTTCAAATTTGTCGGCCATGCCGCCGAAATAGCGGAAGCAGTATGCAGTTCTGGGAACGTCAAGGTTGCGGGTATCCCGCACCGGGTGACCGGTATCCATGGTTTCCAGTTGTGCCAGCTCTTCGGCATTTTCTTCAATCTTGTCAGCCAGTTTCAGCAGATAATGCCCACGTTCGGAGGCGCTCAGGGCTTTCCATTCCGCAAAGGCATCTTTGGCTGCTGCCACGGCTTTGTCGACATCCGCTTCACGGGCCTCGGCAACTTTAGTAATCAGGGAATTATCATAGGGGTTCAGTACATCAATGGTGGTGCCGGCTTCGCCGTCAACCCACTCGCCGTTAATTAGTAGTTTGTCGATGATTTTCATAGCGTTCCAAGAGTTATAGATTAGGGAAGCTCTGATTAAGTCGCTGAACCAGAAACAAGGACTTAATTAGAGGTTCCTAGAAAAAAGCTGCTGCCCGGAAGCGGACAGCAGCTATTTAAAAGTAAAGGATTTTCTTTGTTACTGCTCTACTGCTAGTTGAGTATTAATTAAAACTCAACACCAACCCGAGGCTGGTTGCCCTGCTTGATCATGTCCAGAATTTCCGGTGAACCGTTTTCCCAGACAATCAGCATGGAGCGTTTGGGTGAAAAACCCTGATGTCGGATATCAGCTGGCATACAGGCAACGTCGCCAGCGCGCATTACAAGAGAAGCACGGGGCTTGCTGCTTTTACCATCCTTGATATCCCAGATGATTTCATCACTCACCTGAACAAACCATTCAACACGGTCATTACCATGTTCAACCGGCAGAATGTATTCTTCTGAAGTCGGGCACAGCAGGCTCTGTTTGCACACTGAAACCACTGATGGGTTCCAGGTTACATCTGAACGTGACAAATGCGCCCACAGGTTGAAACCGTGGATCTGGTCTTCGAAACCAGGCTCTGCTTCAACTACCGGCTGTGACTGATCAACGTCTTTAAAATGACGGTTGACAGGATAACCGGTATCGTCAGAACGCACTTCAGTATCGCCCGGAATACCAATCATACGCTTGGCAACCTGACGCTTGCGTGAAATGGCTTCATCGTTATTGCCGTTTTTCGGTCCCCAGGCAGTGCCGGTTTCCTGCGGCGCGGCAAAGGGGTCAAAGCCTTCGATTGTCCAGTCGGACTGCATGGCCTGGAAAATTTCCATCAGCTCATCTGAGGGGAAGTTCTCTTTATAGTCTTTACCGTTGTTTACATACTCTTCGTTTTCAGAACCGATGAACAGATCAACGTTGCCGTAATGGTTTGTGGTGCCCAGTACGGAGTCGAAGTTTACGGTGCCGTAAAAGAAACCCCAGGCGATGTCGCGCATCAGGGCTTTCAGAAAGTCATCAATCGGCATGACATACTCGCCACCTGGATAATCAACATAGGCGAAGTACTCATCACGACGGAAAGTAAAACTACCGGCAGTGAAGTCCTGATAGCCGGTCTTTTTGTTGTCCACCATTGCATTTAAGTTAGTCATTGTCATTCCTTCCTTTACTTTAAATCTATACGGTTACTGTATGGTTTTGGCTAATAAAGTCAATAGCCTAGGCCTTAAATACTCTGTTCTTGCATGCTTTTCCAGCTGTGCCCTGAAGGAGCGTTTTATTGCTCCTCTGTCAGGCAGATTTCGTTCCATTTCTGTACGGATTCATCACCCAGAACGGTCTGGTAAACAATTGTTGCCGGCTTCTCGGCTTTGATGCTGTAGGCTGTTTTTTCCGGCAACAGGGCCTGGTGACCACGCTTCAGGGTAATTTTACCCATGTATTGACCGGCAGGTTTTTCGTTCAGTTTGATAGCACCGTCTTTATCATCATCAATGAAGCTGGTGTCATCCAGTTTGATGTAGTGCACTTCCACGTCGTAGTCAAAGGCAATCACGAATTCATCGTGGGCACAGACATACCAGTCTGACTGGCCTTCAGCACGTGCGGCTTCAAGGGTATAGACCAGGTTGATTGCCACGACTACACGTTCGTAGGCAGGGGAGGTTGCAGCGACTTCATAAACATTAGAGAAAACGTAATCTTTAATGTTACCGCTGACCATCTGGACGCCGCCTTTGTTGTAGTTATCGATGGAAGCGTAGGTTGTTTTGTATTCCACAGACATGCTGATCTCCTGTTACTAAATTATTTACACTTTTTGCAGTATCTGCAATTAATGCTTCTGTTGGTGTCTGATAGATTCTAAGCCAAGTAATTTTAAACTGTTTTGATCGGAATCAATGGCAGTTAATTGCCATCTTACCAGGCACAATCTTGACAAAGTTCATATAGCGAACTAATGTAATCCCCAGCGAACTTGGACGAAAGATTATGCTTAATGGACCCAAATATGTCAAGTTTTATCGGGGCTGACAGTAAGGACTATGTTACCTCATTGGCGCGTGGATTGGCAGTCATACGCTGCTTTGACAAGGATCACTGCAGATTGACCCTGACTGAAGTTGCGAGTAGAACCGAACTGGCCCGGGCCACGGCGCGGCGATTTTTACATACCCTGCATGCACTGGGGTATGTGGAATCAGACGGTAAATATTTCTGGCTCTCTGCCAGAGTGTTAAATCTGGGTTTTTCCTATCTGAATTCCCAGCCCCTGGTAGAACTGATACAGCCCTATATCAAGGAAGTCAGCGAGCATACCGGAGAGTCCTGTTCGGTATCGGTGCTGGACCTGCCAGATGTGGTTTACATTGCCCGCAGCCTGACCCGGCAGCTGATGTCAGTCAGCCTCAATATCGGCTCAAGATTACCGGCGCTGAGCACTTCCATGGGACGGGTTTTGCTGGCCGCAATGCCAGAGCAGGAAATTTACAAATTTATTAAAAAGCAAAAAATAAATAAATTTACAAAACATACTCTTACAGACGATTCCTTGATTTTAAATGAAGTATTGGCAGCACGCAGTCAGGGCTATTCGCTGGTCAATGAAGAGCTGGAAATCGGCTTGAGTTCGGTATCAGTACCGATTATCAACAAGCAGGGAAAAGCGGTCGCGGCGATCAACATCAGCTCGCAACCGCAAAAGATGGATAAAAAGCGCCTGAAGGAAGAGTTATTGCCAAGTCTGCAACAGGCAGCCGCGAAAATCGCTGAAGTGCTGCCTGTCGACGAGAGCCTGTCTTTGTAGCTGCTGCAAAGGCTATCAGTCTTCCAGAGCAACCCGGTATTTGGCGCTGGTCTTTTCAGCAATTTCTTCCAGGCTGGAATCAGGCATCACCTTGACCAGTACCAGTTCGCCTTCCACGAAGCGGAACATGGCCAGGTCGGTTACCACGACATCAACCACACCTTTTGCGGTTAAAGGAAGCTCACAGGACGGGACGATTTTGGGTGAGCCATCACGGCTGGTATGCGTCATGGTGACAATCAGGCGTTTGGAGCCGGACGAGAGGTCCATGGCGCCGCCGACACCCAGCAGGGGTTTTCCGGGAACCGCCCAGTTGGCCAGATTGGCCGCTTCATCCACTTCCAGGCCGCCGATCACAGAGACATCAACGTGCCCGCCGCGAATCATGCCGAAGGAAATGCAGGAATCGAAGTAACTCGCGCCCGGCAGCTCACTGACCGGAATTTTGCCGGCGTTAACCGGATAATCCATGGCGCCGCCGGAGTCAGGGCGCGGACCGACGCCCAACATGCCGTTTTCGGTATGCATGATGATGCCGCTTTCCGGGGTAATCAGGTCTGCTACCAGCGTCGGGATTCCGATGCCCAGATTGACTACATCACCCGGATTGAGTTCACCCAGTGCAGCCCGGGCTATGTTCATACGGGATTCATCGACATTATCTGTTTTCGGCGGTACCGAAGCAGAGGAACCGAGGTCCTCCAGTGTCAGCCTGGCCTCAACCAGAAAATCCACAAAACAGCCCTGGGTATGAATAAAATTCGGGTCGAGTTCGCCAACCGGAACGATTTCCTCTACTTCGGCGATCACGACCTTGCCGGCTGTGGCTGCGGCCTGGTTGAAGTTGTTTTCCGTCATGCGGTACTGCAGGTTGCCAGCAGTGTCGGCTTTCCAGGCACGAATCAGGGCGATTTCACCCTTGATCGGCGGAATTAACACCATTTCCTGGCCATCAATCTCCCGGGTTTCCCTGCCTTCAGCCAGTGCGGTACCGGCTGAAGTCGGGGTAAAGAAGCCACCGAGTCCGGCACCGCCGGCGCGCATGGCTTCGCAAAGGGTTCCCTGGGGTAGAAGTTCTACTTCCATTTCGCCGGACTGTGCAGCTTTTACCGCTTCCGGATTGGAGGTAAAAAATGAACCAATGGCCTTTTTGATCTGCCCGTTACGCAGCAGTCTTCCACCGCCCAGTCCGGGCTCTCCTACGTTGTTACCGACATAAGTCAGGTTTTTTACGCCGGTTTCAGCGATCGCGTGCAGGAGGTGAACAGGATTGCCGGTCATGCCGAACCCGCCGACGATCATGGTGTCGCCATCGGAGATTTTTTGTGCGGCTTCCTGCAGACTGATTTGTGGGACTTCTTTCATATTTCCTCGCGTATTAACAGATCCAAGTGGGTTTATTTACTGGCCAGTAATGTGAAATCAAAATCGACCTTCTCAAAATCACCGTCGATATTCAATTCCTGTGCCAGTGCTTCATCATTACAGGGTTTGTATTCACCAACCAGGGAAGACTTGGTGGCAAAAACGGCATCGGAATCAAGATATTCGTCACCGTTGGTAAAAATGTGTGTGACCAGACGGTCATAACCGGGTGCGGTGATGATGAAATGCAAGTGACCCGGTCTCATTGGGTGGCGACCACAGGCCCGCAGCATATCACCGACGGGGCCGTCAGTCGGGACCGGATAGGCTGCCGGTTTTTCCGTGACAAAGATGTATTTACCGTCATCCCCGGTGGTAAAACGGCCACACAGATTGTATTCAGGCATGTTCTCATCCTGCATGTGGTACAGCCCTTCACTGGAAGACTGCCAGACATCCAGCACGGCATTGGCGACCGGATTGCCATCCTGGTCCCTTACAGTGCCGTTAACCACTGCAGTCACGCCTTTTTCAGTTGGCTTCTGGACGATGCTGGCGCCCATTGGCTTTTCCGGTGAACCGGGCACATAGAAGGGGCCCAGAACCGTATTTTCCGTCCCGATGCCTTTACGCAGGTGGTTGACGGTATCAACCAGCGATGACACGCCCAGGGTATCTGAGAGCAGAATAAATTCCTGGCGTACATCATCACATTTATGTCCGACAGCAGTCAGAAACTGAATGGCCTTGAACCATTCCTCTTCAGTCAGCTCTACTTCTTTGACAAATTCATGTAAATGGGTGATCAGGGCCAGCATGATTTCACGCAGGCGGGGATCTTCGGTTTTACTACCGTATTCTTCCAATACAGCCTGTGGCATATTGTCCAGGCCAAAGTCTTTTACTTTTACACTCATAGTGGGAACCCTTCTGTTATTAATTTTCTCACTGGAAAGATTGCCTGCTGTCCTCGCAGGCAGAGCCAGCATTCAACCAAGATAGCCAGAGCAGTGCAAGCGTGCTTTTTGCGATGAATCAAGTGCCATAAAGCAATTGGTAATTCCCCGGAAATATAGAAACATAAAAATGTTCGTAATACGTACATTATATTCTCTATACGAACATAAATTTTCTTTTAATCAGTCTGCTCTGTCAAGTTGCCCTGGTCGGTCTTACTGCTCCATTTACAACGTAATAACTCTTTGCAGTGGAGCCCTGTTAGATTAAAGAGTATTGTTGGTGTCGCGGAAACACGCTATAACCCTGAAAGCAGATTCAAAAACAAGTGGGATGCAACATGAACAAAAATAAAATACTTCTGACTTTATTTCTCAGTGCCCTTAGCTCGGTAACAGTTGCCCAGCAACAGCCAATTGATATGAATCGCACGCCGGGAGTGCAAGGCGGCAATGACCCTAATCGGGAAGCCTTTGTCCTGGCGAATTGTTCCAATCCGGCTGAACCAATAGGCGGTAGCGGCGGCATGAGGATACTTCGTGCCGATCCGGTGGAATTCGAGAACACGCCGGTTGCCGGAGTGCCGGGTATTATTGAAGCGGGGCAGAGCTGGCGCAAGATCTGGGAAGGCAGCGGTAATAATACCGACAGCCCGATCGCTACCGAGAACGGGATTTTGCTGGCCATGAACGATATCAGCCAGATCTGGGAAATCTATCTTGATGGCACGACACGTGTTCTTTATACCGATACCTATACCGGTGGCGCGCTGGCACTTACACCTGATGGCACGCTCTATGTTGGCCAACGTGCCCTGGATCGCGGCATCTGGCAGGTTGAACCACGCCGCCTGTTTACCAACACCATGAACGGTGAGCCGCTGGAATGTCTGGGGCCGGGTGTACTCAATGATATGGTCGCCGATGACAAAGGAGGAATGTACATGACCATGGGGGGCGTGTATTACGCCAATCCTCAAGGTGAAGTCAGCGGTCCTTACAGTTCGGTTCGCGGTAACGGGATTACCATCAGCCCGGATGGCAATACCCTTTATGTCACTGGACGACTTCCGGGTGCCATGCTGCCAGCCGATCTGGAATTACCGGCAGGTGCTCCCGTACCTACTGGCGGTATTGTTGCTTATGACATTCAGCCTGACGGTTCGTTGATCAATGAGCGGCAATTTGCCTGGGCCGGCAGGGACGGCATGCAGGTTGATACGCGGGGTCGAATCTACACACCGGACAACGGTGCCTGGATTATTGATCCCGACAGCGGTGAATTCATTGCCTATTTTCCTGCGCCTCCCGGTACTCACGGACTGCATTTTGGCGGCCCCGACAAGAGTACGCTGTTTGCCATTACCCTGGCTGTTGATACTGCAGTCTATGCCATAGATACACTGGTAGAGGGTTTTCAGGTAGGGGAGTGGGAGAGATAAAAATCCCCGGCTCCTGGATAGACCCGGAGATTGCCGGAAATAAAGCTATTAATTACATTAATCAAAAGTGGCGCTCCGGAGAGGATTCGAACCTCTGACCTGCCCCTTAGGAGGGGGCCGCGCTATCCATCTGTGCCACCGGAGCGTTGCAAAAAACCCGGGGCATTCTAGCACAGGGTGTTCCCTGGCTGGCAGTTCCATGCCTCTATCAAGAGGAAGCAACAGCCAGGTTATGCAATGATGTAAAAAATGTTCAATTTAAGGCTCTTTGCTTTCTTTATAAAAGGCTTTGTTTATAATTTCCGGCCTCTCCACCTTATATTAATAATAAGAATTAACAGTTATGAAATGTCGAATTTGTTACTGCCTGCTTACTGCAACACTGAGTCTGTATTTTAACCCGCAGCTATTGGCACAGGAACTTTCTTATTCAGAAAGAGAGGGATTTGATATTGCCGGTATGTGGGCAGCACTGGTACTGGAAGACTGGTACGATCGTGTGCCTGGTGCCGGCCTGGGGTCCTATCTGGGGATACCCATAAACGATGCGGCCAGACAAAAAGCCGAAACCTGGGATGCCTCCATTCTTTCCCAGCCTGAGCGACAGGGGCAGCCGCATCCGGCGCAGTATTCCTTTCGCGGCCCCAGACCGGACCTGAGAATAGATCGCATTCTTGATCCGGTCACTGATCAGTTAATCGGTTATGAAACCAATGGTACCTACGGCAGGGCTGATCGCACCATCTGGCTTGATGGCAGAGAGCATCCGTCTGAACGACATGGGCTGCACAAGTGGAACGGCTTTTCCACCGGTGTCTGGCAGAACGGCGTGCTGATAGTGACGACCACACACATGAAATACGGGGTTTACCAGCGTAATGGTGTGCCGGCCAGTCCCTATGGAGTGATGACTGAATTTTTTTTCCGCCATGGGGAATACATGACCATGGTCAGTCATATTGAAGACCCGATTTACCTGGAAGAGCCTTTGGTCAGAAGTCAGACCTGGATATTGAATCCTCCTCAGGTTGTCAGCAGAGCTAACCCCTTCACTTCCGTGGAAGAAGTGGCTATGGAGCCCGGCTGGGTGCCACACTGGCCGCTTGGGACCATGCATTACGATACAGCCAATGAACTGGGCATCGCCGTCGAAGCAACCGGTGGGGGCAGTGTCACTCTTTACCCGGAGTATCGCGAAACCCTGCGCCTGATGCGTGAGGAATATGATGCCAATCTGGCCGTAGAGGAGCAGGAGTAATGATTTATTCAACAAAGAAAATTACTTCTTTTCTGCTTGCCAGCTTAGTGTTGATAGGTTCACTGATACAGACAACGCAGGCACAACGACCGGAACCGCTGGCGCCCGATACGGATGAAATTGAAGTGCTGCCGGTTCAGGGTAGCATTCATATGATCGCCACCGGCGGCAGCAATATTGCTGTTCAAACCGGGGAAATGGGGGTTTTGATTGTTGATGCCGGAAATTTAGAAGCAAGTGAGAACGTGTTGTCAGCAATTCGCGGACTCAGCAACAGGCCACTCAGCCAGTTAATTAATACCACGATCCTGCCCGGCCACATTGCCGGTAACCAGATTCTTCATCCTGCAGGGATAGGGCCGCCGATAGTGGGTATGCCGATTTTCGGCCATACCAACGGCCTGACGATTCTGGCAAGCAGTGATCTGGGCTCGCTGTTGCCTTATGAATTCTGGCCCAACAGTACCTTTTTTGGCGAAGACCGCACGCTTAACTTTAATAGCGAAGGCATCGATATGATGCACGTACCGGCAGCCATCACTGGTGGCGACATCATGGTCTATTTCAGGGATTCCGATGTCCTGGTGACCGGGCCGATGTTTGATATTACTGGCTACCCGAAGTTTCGGCCTGAACTGGGCGGCAGCCTGCAGGGCGTGATTGACGGCCTGAATCGCATCATTAATATCACTATCCCGGAATTCAACCAGCAGGGGGGCACCCTGGTCATTCCCGGGCACGGCCGAATTGCCAGTGAATCCGATGTGGTGGAATACCGCGATATGGTGACCATTATCCGCGACAGAGTGCAGTACATGCTAGATGAAGGCAAGTCCCTGGACGATGTTATCGCGGCCAGACCCGCGCTGGAATATGACGGTCTGTACAGCGGTGAGTCATGGACGACAGAAATGTTTCTGGAGGCTGTTTATGACGAATTACGTTAGGACCACAGGTGTGTCTCTACTGAAATCAACATGCGTGGTGCTTCTGGCTTCAAGTGTCTTGTTGAGTACTGCCGGTTTTGCCCAAAGATTGTTTCTGGATGGTCCGCCACCTCCGGCAGACCCGGGCAGGCTGGAAGCACCGATTGATCTGACCGGTAACTGGGTCGCGGTGGTCACAGAAGACTGGGCCTATCGCATGCTGACGCCGGCCCCAGGTGATTACATGAGTGTTCCCCTGAATGAACTGGGTATAGAAGTTGCCAATACCTGGGACCTTGAAACAGACAATGCTGCCGGTCTGCAGTGCAAGGCTTTCGGAGCAGCCCGTGTCATGAGGGTTCCGACCCGCCTGCAGATCAGCTGGGAAGATGATTACACCCTGCGTATCGATACCGATGCCGGCATGCAGACTCGCCTGCTGAATTTCTCACGTGAAGGGCATCGCTCCATGATGAGCATGATGCTGGACGGCGCGACCCGGGAGAGAAGCTGGCAGGGGTACAGTGTCGCAGCCTGGGAAAATATCATGATCCACAGGAGTCGTATGTTCTACGCCCCAGGGGAAGAAGGGCCTCCCGGTGGAAATCTTAAGGTGATTACAACGCGCATGACACCGGGTTATTTACGTCCGAACGGGGCTCCCTACAGTGAAGATGCCATTCTGACCGAATACTATGACACCTTTACTGCGCCAACCGGCGATGACTGGTTTGTGGTTACGACTATTGTTGATGATCCCCTGTATCTGATGCAGCCCTATGTCACGACCTCACATTTTCGGCGTGAGGCGGATAATTCAAAATGGAATCCAAGTCCCTGCGAGACCTGGCCACCCAAGCCGGGAGCTGTGCCACCTCGTTGGTAAACACAATAATTTCAACTAAACCAAGTAAGGAGTGATGTTATGAAATATATGCCCGCAGTAATTACTGCAAGCCTGCTGACTTTATCCGGCAGTGTCTTTGCACAGGACGCCGAATTTACCGGCATGAGCTTTTTTGTCACCAGTGAAGGGCCAGGTAATGGCGGCAATCTGGGTGGACTCGCCGGAGCTGACGCCCATTGCCAGGCGCTGGCGACAGCAGCAGGCGCAGGCAATCGAACCTGGCGTGCTTATCTGAGCGCGGAAACAGTAGCTGGGCAGCCTCGCCTTAATGCCCGTGACCGAATTGGCAGCGGTCCCTGGTATAACGCCAATGGCACACTGATTGCGAGCAATGTTTCTGATCTGCACTTATACAATCGCACTATTGATAAAAATACTGCGCTGGATGAGAACGGCAATCAGATTAATGGTGTTGGTGACAGTCCAAACCGTCACGATATTCTGACTGGTACGCAGGCAGACGGTACAGCCTTTTTTCCTGATGAAGCTGATCATACCTGTAACAACTGGACCAGCAGTGGAGAAGGAAGTGCCAGTGTCGGGCACAGTGATCGCCACGGTGGCGGCAACCTGAGCTGGAATGCTGCTCACCCGAGCGCCGGTTGCAGTCAACAGGCTTTGATTCAGACAGGCGGAGATGGCCTGTTTTACTGTTTCGCAGCTGACTAATATGGCCTGATGTAAAAAAGGGTGCCATGTGCACCCTTTTTTTATGCAGTTTGAAATATAAAGCTTAAGAACTGCAGGAAAGCATGGAACAACCGGCTTTGTTTAATGCCCAGTCCGGTCGTTTCCGCGTAAATCGTTCTTTACCTTGCTGTTCGGTATAGGGGTCCTTGAGGACTTCGTGCAATTCATGCAGTAGTTTGTTGTCACCCTGTTCAGCCGCTTCTATGGCTTCCTGCGCCAGATAATTTCTCAGTACATAAAGCGGGTTAACGGCATGCATTTGCTTGCGTCGGCCATCAGCCGGACGGGGGTCCTGTTTGCTGCGTTCGCAATATCTCAGGAACCAGTCTCTGAAACTTTGTTCCAGCTGGCTGTCCATTTTCTCCAGATATGAAACATCACTGAGCATGTGCATAAACTGATCAAGCGACTGATGATTGTTGCTGGTACTGATATCCAGGTTGCCCAGATTTCTGAAGAATAAGGTCATGTCGATACTGCCATTTTTCAGGTTCCGCATTAGATCCTGAAACAGCAATTCATCAATATCATGGTCAAAAGCCAGCAGGCCCAGTTTACTGGTCATCATATCGCGCCAGGCGATCTGGTAGCTTTCTTCATACAGGGCCAGTGCCTGTTCCAGCGCCGGGACGTCTTCAATCAAGGGGTAAATGGCGTTGGCCAGACGTGACAGGTTCCAGTGCGCAATTTCAGGCTGCTTGCCAAATGCATAACGTCTGCCCTGGGCATCAGTAGTATTTGGTGTCCAGTAGGGATCATAATCCTCCAGCCAACCATAGGGGCCGTAATCAATGGTCTGACCGATAATCGACATGTTGTCGGTATTCATCACGCCATGCACAAAGCCGACGCGCATCCATTCAGTAATCAGACGTGCGGTAAGGCGACAGACTTCATTAAACCACTGCAGATATACTTCCTTGTCAGGTTTGCCCAGGTGCGGAAAAAAATAACGAATCGTGTAGTCAGCCAGTTGGCGTAGAATATCTGTCTGATTGCGCGAGGTGAATAGTTCGAAATTTCCAAAACGAATAAAGGTTGGAGCCACCCTGCAAACAATTGCACCTGGCTCCATCTGCGGGTTGCCATTATAAAACATATCGCGTTCAACTTCGGCACCAGTAGTCAGCAAGGACAAAGCCCGGGTAGTGGGAACACGAAGGTGATACATGGCTTCGCTACAAAGAAACTCACGTACGGATGAACGCAAAACGGCAAAGCCATCAGCATTTCTGGAGTAGGGAGTCGGGCCGGAGCCTTTCAGTTGTAATGCCCAGCGTTGACCTTTTTTGCTGACAACTTCACCCAGGTTGATGGCACGGCCATCGCCCAGCTGGCCAGCCCAGTTGCCAAACTGGTGACCACCATAACAGGAGGCATAGGATTGCATGCCAGGCAGCAATTCTGTGCCGCTGAAGATTTTCACAAAGCGTTCGGATTCACATTCCAGAGGACTGAGCCCAAGCTCCTGTGCCATTTCCCGGGAATAGGCAACAAGTTTTGCGCCGGGAAAGGGCAGGGGTTCAACGGGTGAAAAGCAGGCTTTATCCACCGGCCTGCTGTTGGTATCTATAATCTGGTCTGCCGGCAAAGTATTGACAAAACTGTTGTCAAACTGCAAAGCGTCCAGTGTGCCCAGGGGATGTACTGCTGACATGTGTAACAATTCGTCTGTGTGAGGCTCTATTTTAACGTGCTGTGTGCAGGAAAGCTAAGCGACAGTTTTGCTTATGTATAGCGCAAGGCTTAGAATCTTACGAAACAGGATACAAATCATAATGCTGGATACCAAACCTTTATTGCTCGAGACAGATTTCCCTCCCGTTTACCGGGATGAACTGCAGACCTTGCAGGTCAATCTTGGCTATCTGTGTAATCTGAGCTGTACTCACTGTCACGTAAATGCAGGACCGACTCGCAAGGAATTGATGAGCCTTGAAGTGGTGGATATGCTGCTGGAGGCAATCGACAAACTGAAGATCCGGACCCTCGATGTGACCGGCGGGGCACCGGAAATGAACCCGCATTTTCGTTACCTGGTCAGCGCCGCGCGTAAACGTTGTGTTGAAGTTATTGATCGTTGCAACCTCATGATCTTGCTGGAGCCGGGTTACGAAGACATGGCTGACTTCCTGGCCGACAATAAAGTAACGATTACCGCATCCTTGCCCTGTTATTCAGAAGAAAACGTGGAAAAACAACGTGGTAAAGGGATTTTTGACGGCAGCATCAGGGCGCTGCAAAAACTTAATTCACTGGGCTATGGTAAACAGGAAGATTTGCAACTTAACCTGGTATACAACCCGCAAAACCTTAACCTGCCACCACCCCAGGCAGGACTGGAAGCAGACTACAAGCGTATTCTGAAAGACAATTTTGCCATTGAATTCAACGAGCTGTTCACCATAACCAATATGCCGATCAGCCGTTTCGGCGGCATGTTACTGGCCAAAGGGCTGTATGAGGAGTACATGCAGATCCTCAAGGATGCCTATTCACCCGATAATCTTGAAACTGTCATGTGCCGGACCCTGGTCAGCGTGGATTACCAGGGTTATGTCTATGACTGTGATTTTAACCAGATGCTGGAAATGCCATTGATAGGAACCAGTAAGGCCAGACCACATTTACGCGATATTCTTAAACAGGATCTCAGGGACAAGCCGATTGCCATCGGTGAGCATTGTTACGGATGTACTGCCGGACAGGGCAGTAGTTGTGGCGGAGCCCTGAGCGACTGAATCTGTGTCCCCCCGCTTGCCCTCAATAAGTATCATCATTCCGACTCTTAATGAAGAGGCTGCACTGCAAAACAGTCTGCCTTTGCTGCAGCAGTACCGGGAACGCGGTCATGAAATCATAGTGGTTGACGGAGGCAGTCACGACCGGACATTGGCTGTTGCCAGACCCAAAGTGGATCGCTTAATGCAGACTGTCAAAAGTCGCGCGCATCAGATGAATGAAGGGGCTGAAGTAGCCCGGCATGAGATTTTACTGTTTTTGCATGCCGATTCCCTGTTGCCGGAAGCAGCAGACAGCTTGATTGTTGAGGCATTGGCATCCGACCAGTCGCACTGGGGTCGTTTTGATATTCAGCTTGATAACAGCAAAGGCATATACCGTATGATTGAAAACAGCGTCAATCTGCGCAGTGCTCTCAGCGGTATTGCCACCGGAGACCAGGCTATATTTGTCCGTAAAAGCAGTTTTGAGGATGTCGGCGCTTATGACCGGATTCCCCTGATGGAAGATGTTGCCCTGAGCAAAAAGCTCAAAAAACTGGCAAGGCCGCAGCGACTGACCCAGCGCGTTCTGACCTCCAGCAGGCGCTGGGAGAAAAACGGTATCTGGCGAACGATTTTCCTGATGTGGCAGCTTCGTCTGGCATATGCCCTGGGAGCAAAACCCCATAAACTTGCGGACAAATACTACCCTGACTCACGTTAAAGCTATGCCAGATTCCAGCCCAGACTATCAGTTTCCCGACGCCAGGATCCTTATGTTCACCAAAGCCCCGCTTGCCGGAAAAGTCAAAACCCGCCTGATCTCAGTGCTGGGTGAACAGGGAGCGCTGAATCTGCATCTCCAGTTAATGGAGCGGCAGTTAAAAGTCCTGCATAAAAGTCCGCTGTGTCCGGTACAACTGTGGCTGGACCAGGAACATGAGCACCCTCTGTTTGACAGTTTTTCCGGTGACGTGAAACTACAGTCCGGCGGTAATCTTGGCGACAAAATGCTGCATGCGGCGAGAACTGTTCTCAAGCAGGCCGGGACAGTCATCATTATCGGTAGTGACTGCCCGGATCTGGATGAGGAATATCTGCACGCAGCCCTGATGGTCCTGCAGGATAAACATACAGACCTGGTGCTGGGGCCGGCCGAAGATGGCGGTTATGTACTGATTGGCATGAAACAGGCGCATCCGGAGGTTTTTCAGGATATCGACTGGGGCACAGCAGTCGTGTTGCAACAAACACTTGCGCGGATTGAGGGCGCTGGACTGGCTCAACAATGTTTATCGCCATTACGTGATGTAGATACCAGGGAAGACCTTGCCAGCTTGTTATAATTCCAGGTCCTGATCAGCGCAAAAAACCGAACTGTCTATGACGACCCGACATAAAGTTATCATTATCGATGATGACAAACTTGCTACCCATAACTGGAAAGTCCTGTTCAACTTTATTGGCGAGGATGTAGTTGCACTGGATTCTGAAAGTGGCAAAAAATATATTACCGGACGGCTGCATAACGAGCATGTACTGGCGATCATGCTGGGGAAATTTAAAAGCGATGAAGCCAACGATCAGGCACTTGTATCCTACATCAATGCCATTCATTCAGTAAAAAACAAACTGCCACTGTTACTGCAGTGCCCGGCAGAATTTATCCACGATAAATTGCCGGAATCAGCACAGGCCTGGACGATCCAGTTGCCTAAAAATCCTGACTACCAGACTCTCATTCGACTGCTGGAATATGCCCGGCAACTAATCGATCTGCAGGTTTCGCAAACCCCGAGCAGAATTATTAACGAGCAGGGGACGCCACTTTTCCGGACGCTGGTGGGTGAGAGTAAATCAATCAGCCGGGTCAGGGAGCTGATGCAGCAGGTGTCAAAACGTAATGCCAATGTTTTGTTGCTTGGTGAATCGGGAACCGGTAAGGAAATTGTTGCCCGCAATATTCATTACCATTCCGGTCGAGGAGATAAAGAATTTATTGCTGTGAACTGTGCTGCAGAAGGGATGCAGTTTGAGCCTCACTTTTTTGGCCATAGCGCATCCTACCAGGATGCCGGAAAAGAAGCTGAAGGGTATCTGGAGCGGGCTGACGGAGGGACCTTGTTTCTTGACCGGGTGACTGAGATTTCACCTGAAATTCAGGCTCGTCTCCTGAGCTTTCTGGAAAACAAAAATTTTCACCGTCTGGGTGAAAATCAGATACGGCAGGTTGATGTCAGACTGGTGGTGGCAACCAATGAAGACCTGAAAGAAAAAGTGGCACAAGGCAACTTTCGGGAAGACCTGTATTATCTGCTCAATGTTTTCCCCATATACTTGCCCCCCTTACGCGAACACCCTGAAGATATTCCGACTTTGCTGCAGGAACTTATTACCCGGTTGGAACATGAAGGACTGGCTGCTGTCAGGCTCAATTCAAGGGCAGTCGAGGCGCTGAAATTATGCCAGTGGTCCGGCAATGTCAGGGAACTGACCAATCTGATTGAGCGCCTGTCGATCATTCATGAAGGCAAGGTTATCGGGATAAATGACCTGCCTCCCGAATACCGCAATATGGCAGAGGATTCAGAAAATCAGCAAACAGAAAAGATTGCTGAGCCGGAAGCAACGGAAGAAAAGGAAAAAGTGCCACAGGCCATGAAAATTATTGCGCCGGTAACTGCAGAAAACCTGCGGCAGTATCTGAAGAACTTTGAAAAGGAAATGCTGGAAACGGCAATGCAGGACAGTGGCAATATTAAAAAACTGGCTGCCGCCCGACTGGGGATGGACAAGGACAGCTTCAACAAAAAAATTCTGAGCTATGCGCTGGTGCCGGAAAGCTAGCCGGCAGTGACTGCCTCACCATTTAGCTGTGCGTCCTTAATGGTGATTTCATAATCATCACCATCGGGATCGCGATGGTATATTTTAATCAACAGCATATCGTGTTCAGGGGCAAACCAGAGCTGGGTGAGTCGTTCACTGTTTTCCCGAACCCGCTCAACTTTCACAGCCTGAAAAGTACCGACTTCTGTTTCAACTGCTTCTTCACCGATAAGCCGATAGTGATACTCTTCGACCTGGTTTCTGTCGATAACATCAAAAAAAACATCCTCAGCGCCATCAAGTACTTCCTGTTTTAGCACTGTATACATACTAAGCTCATCAAGTGTCAGGCCAGGCAACTCCAGTTCAGTCTGTCTTTCATCCACGCTTGCCAGCGCGGTATTTTCCTGCCAGTTGAAATCAATGCTACGACTGCGGCTGCCCAGTCCACGCTGTATATATTCATAATGACGGGGTCTTGGCCTGTCTTCTATCCAGTCAAAACGACTTCTTTCATTGATGGAAGTGACCGTAGCACCGAATAGCTTGATGGCAATAATGGAGTGCGCCAGATAGCTTCCATTTTCATTTTGCTCAAGTGATATGGTCGCCTCTGCCCGAAGTCCCCGATAGCGGGCATCATAATTAACCACGAAGGGCTCCGGTGCAGCCGCTATGCTGAATTCCGCGAACAGCAAGAGGCAAAAGCTGAGGCCAAGATTTACTATATGAGGACGTGTAAACATGATTTTGATTATCCGGTGTTTTGCTTAATCTCCGCTTAAGGGCAGGTGGTTTGCATGTGCCTCAATCGGGTATGATAGCGTTTATGGTCAAGTCAGTGAAATATACATGGCAGCTTCTTGTGATTCTGTTGCTTCTGCTCGTGCAGGGGCTTCCTGCTCCTGTGCTGGCGATTGAAGTCAGAGGGCTGTATCAGGCCACTGTCCAGGTGGATTCACGTGAAGATGAACGTGAACGCCGACGCGGCTTCAGTGATGCCATGCTGGAAGTACTGGTCAAGGTCAGTGGCTCGACGGCAGTGAGCAGTCCGGCATCAATTCGTCGTGCCTTAAACAGCCCTGAAGCCTATGTTGAATCATGGAGTACCCAGACACGCACTGAAGTCATCGAGTCGGAAAACGGACAAAGTAGCACACAGGAAAATATCGAACTGGTAGTAAACTTTTATGAAAGCGAAATTCAGCGCTTGTTGGACGAAAACAATATTCCTCTGTGGCCTGTCAATCGACCCGAAACACTGGTCTGGATAGTTATTGAGGATGAACTGGGTGAACGCCGAATGCTTGCTAGCAGCGCCAATCCTGATTCCACGTTGCTGGAACGACTGGATAATTACGCTGACCAGCGCGGTCTGCCATTGCTGTATCCGATTCTCGATCTCGAGGACCAGTTACGACTGAATGTAAACCGGTTATGGGAGCTTGATGAACAGGCCATCCTCAATGCCTCGCGTCGGTATCAGGCAGAAAGCATTCTGGCCATCCGGATATTCCGTTCCCTGAGTGGTGAATTACTGGCGCGCTCATTATATTTTTTCCGGGATAATGTGTTCAGTTATGAAGAATTTGAATCGTCGGAAAATGAATTTTTACAGGGCAGTATCAATCTGGTCAGTACCGAACTGTCGCAATATTATGCCGTGCTGCTTTCCAGTACTGAAAATTCGGTGCCGGTCGATTTTCAGGTAGATGGCATTGACAGTCCTGCAGATTATTCGGCGCTGCTGTCTTATCTGAGAACCCTGGAAGGGGTTAATGCTTTCCAGTTGAAGCGTGCCGACCAGGGAACCCTGATTTTGCGCCTGGAGACAGGTGGCCAGTTGCGTCAGCTGGTTGAAACCATTGCACTGGAGCCAAGCCTGCAGATAGTCAGTGAGCTGAATCGCGACGGGCTTGACGTGTCTATGCATTACCGCTGGCTCAGGGACTGAAACCTGCAGCTTATGTCACTTTCCCCCCAGGCCACTTTTGATTTCCACCTGCGCAAGGAGTTTTCTTTTGACAACTTCATCTGCATGGTTGCCAATCGTGAACTGTTTACGCAGCTTAGTACTGATGCATTACCGAATCAGTTCTATTTCATCTGGGGGCGCCCGGGCAGCGGCAAGAGCCATATTCTGCAGGCACTATGCGGCGGATTTGAAAACGCCGTTTACTTGCCCCTAAAGGAGCTTTCCCGGCACGGCGAAGGTATTCTTGACGGGCTCGAACAACTGGATCTGATCTGTATTGATGATATTCAGCAGGTAATCTCATCTCCAGCCTGGGAAGCCCGGCTCTTCAAACTGTTCAATGACGTTCAGCAGGATTCGACATCACATCTGATTATCAGTTCTGATCAGGCACCAGCGGCACTGGATTATGCCTTGCCGGACCTGAAGTCGCGCTTCAGCAGCGGCATGGTCTATCAGTTACATGAGCTGGATGAGGCTGGCAAACTGGAAGCCCTGAAAAAGCGGGCAGCCTCTGTTGGCATGCCCCTGGATGATGATGTACTGCAATATATCTGCAGTCGTACCGAACGCAGTACTCACCATCTGTTCAATGTACTGGAGGAACTGGAAAAACTCAGTCTTAGTGAAAAGCGCAAGTTGACAATCCCTTTCGTCAAGTCACTGATGCACTGGTAGGTTTTACTGTTCGATCAGGGTATAAAATCCTGCCACTCTTAAGCTGACAACTATATCCTCTTCACTCTGATTGTTCAGATACCAGCCATGGATACCGCTGAAAGGAGCGGTCAGGGTGCCGCTTTCCTCGCCCTCATTATGAATTTTGTAAAACATCAACAGGCCGGGATCATCGCCAACTCTTTCAGTATGCCCGTGAAATTCAACTTCCAGCAGTTGCGGGTCAGCCATTTCCACTTCCCATTCGTAGGTTATGGTATCGCCTTCGGCAATTCCCAGTTTGTACTCCAGTGCATCATAGGCATAAAGCGGTATTTCAATTGTATCGCTGCGGTATTCCAGCTCACTTTCACTGAAGGTATTTTCACTCAGGGGAATATCAATCCAGCCGTTAACCGGCTCGGGTAGCTGGGCACAGGAACTCAGTAAAATGCCTACACTCAGGGTCAGTATTAGTTTCATGTCAGGTTTCCAGTATGTCGTTTATATGGGCTTGTGTTGCATTGGTATTAATTAAAGCATGCAATCCAAAAATATAGCCACTCTAGGGTTGAGGAGGATAAAGCATAGAGCAGTTATGGGTGAAGTTGAATCAGATGTATTTTTCGAGCTTTTGTCGATTGGTGAAAATCAGGTAAATGTCGAAGCCAGAAAAATCTGTAGCTGCAGGAATAAGTAATCAAAGTGGCCGATTACAGGCAAAACATTGCAGATAGAGATTGTTGGGGTCATTGAATTTCACCAGCTGCAGCAGGTCATCTTCCAGCTGCTGGAAAATACCACTGAGCTGAAAAGCCGACATCAGATCAGTCCCCGTGCTAAACCAGGCACTGATATCCCAGTTATCGGCAATGTTCTGCAGGAGCAGTTCACCTGGGCTGAGTGGAGCTGTAATGAGCTGTGCACGATACTGATTCAGGCCAGCAAGTCCGGCTGCTGCCTCAACTGCATCATCCAGATCACCGATATCATCCAGCAGACCATGCTCCAGGGCGGCACTGGCAGACCAGACCCGGCCCTGGCCAACAGCATCAACAGCAGCCGTGCTCATATTTCTGGCATCAGAGACGATGGTTAAAAAGCGCTGATAGCCATTTTCAACGTTCAGCTGAATGGCATTTTGCGTGACAGCAGGTAATTCACGTCCGAGCCCGAAAGCGCCGGCCTGGTCGGTGGTACCAACCCCGTCAACATAAATGCCGAGTCGCCCCAGGGTCTGGCTGAAGGTAGGATAAATACCAAAAATACCGATTGAACCGGTGATGGTGGCAGGTGTTGCCCAGATTTCCTCGGCAGCAGTAGCAATCCAGTAGCCACCTGAAGCTGCCACACCACCCATGGAAACCACCAGCGGCTTGCCACTGTCCTTAAACTCCAGCAACTGTTGACGGATAACTTCTGAGGCATAGGCAGATCCGCCCGGGCTGTCGACACGCAATACCAGTGCTTTGACGTTTTCATCATCCTGTGCCTGACGAATAAGCGCGGAAAGATTATCACCGCCGATACTGCCGGGATCCTGTTCACCATCGAAGATTGTGCCACTGGCCACAATAATGCCGACCTGGTCGCCACCAAGGATGGAATCCAGCGGAAGTCGCCTTTCCTGCAGATACCTTTCATAGGATACCTGCAGAAAATTTCCACTTTGCATATCCATCCCTACCTGGCTTATCAGGTAGCCCTGCATGTCCGGTCTACTGCTGATCTGATCAACCAGTCCGGACTCAAGCGCCAGGCGGGCAGTATCTCCACCCACACCTGCGAGTTGTTCATCCAGGGTATTGATCAGGTTATTGATTTGTTCAGGTGGCATTCCGCGTTGCTGGCTGACGCCATCCAGATATAACTGCCAGCTGCTGGAAAGTAATTCCTCATAGTTTTCCCGGGCTTCCTCAGACATGCCGTTAAGTTCAAAAGGTTCAACGGCCGACTTGTATTCGCCTACCCGAAAAATATGCACATTGATATCGAGATTGGCGAGTGCCTCGGCGTAGTAATACTGGTAAGAGCTCATGCCTTCAAGATTCACGCTGCCCATTTCATTAAGAATGATTTCATCAGCGTGACTGGCAATATAATACTGACTCTGTGAGAGATTATCGGCCAGGGCATAAACTGTTTTGCCGCTTTCCCTGAAACTGACCAGGGAAGTGGCGATATCCTGTAATTTACTCAGGTCAGCACCCTGCAAGGCATCCAGTCGCAGCACAATTGCACTGATGGCATCATCCCTGCCGGCAATTTCAATTACTTCGAGCAGATCGCTCAAAAGCACTTCGCTATCGGCAGGGTTACCGGAGAACAGATCACCAAAGCCGGAGATGCGTGTTCTCTCCTCCACCAGATCACCAACAGGAGCAATGACCAGCGCAGCACCTTCGGGAATCTCGACAGTTTCCGAACCACTGAAAAGCACACTGAGCACTGTTAACAGCACAACAATGAAAAGAAGGTTGAGAAAGAAACTGCGAATCCAGCGATAAAGGGTCAGCAGACCTCTGAAGATTTTTGCAATCATGGTCGATAAGCTCCTGGACCGGCTTTATCCGTATATACGAAATTGTACCCGGTTAACTTTCAGTCCGTGGTTTCCGGCTGTGAATATAAAAAATTGCGGCACAGAATAAAAGCACACAAAAAAAGCTGATCGCTGCTCCGCCAAGTATTCTGTCCGGGGTAAACAGATACAGCACCCCCATGATGAAGTAAAGCAGAATAACAAAACACAGCCATTGGTAGGGGCGCAGCTGTTTGCCTGACAGGGAAGGGAAAAACAGCAGAAGCGGGACAACCTGTATCAGCCAGCGGGTAATACTGGGAGGTTCCTGTAACCAGTTATCCAGACTCAGGCTGATAATCAGTCCGGCCAGGCAAAGCAGAACAGTATAACGGGCAAGCAGTGCAGATCCGGTCACTTGCATTAATCTGCAGAAAGTTTCAGGGCGATACTTGCCAGGCGTTTTCCAAGTGCCTGACAAAGTTCTGCTTCATCATCGCTAATCGGCAGCTTGCCGTCTGCACCAGCCAGATGACTGGGGCCGTAGGGTGTTCCGCCAGTACGGGTCTGATTCAGGGCAGTTTCACTGTAGGGGAGACCACTTATCAGCATGCCGTGATGCAAAAGCGGAATCTGCATACTCAGAAGCGTGGCTTCCTGACCGCCATGCAGGCTTGCCGTGGAGGTAAACACACCGGCAGGTTTATCGATCATGGAACCGCTCATCCACTGTGAACCGGTGCTGTCCAGAAAATATTTCATGGGAGCCGCCATATTGCCGAAACGGGTCGGACTGCCCAGGGCCAGACCTGCACACTGGCTGAAATCATCTTCGGTACAATAAACTGCACCCTGCTCGGGCACTTCCGCTTCCACCGCTTCGCTGACTGCCGAGACAGCAGGGACAGTACGAATTCGGGCTTCCATGCCGTCAATACTTTCAACACCACGGGCGACCAGTCGGGCCATTTTTTCCAGGGCCCCGTAGCGGCTGTAATAAAGGACCAGAATATATGCCTGCTTCATGCAATCAGCTCAAGTACATTTTCCGGTGGACGCCCCAGTACAGCCTGCTTACCCCTGACCACTATCGGTCGTTCAATCAGTTTCGGTTCATCTACCATGGCCTGTATTAACTGCGCATCACTCAATGAGCTGTCACTGAGGCCCTTTTCTTTATAGGCATCTTCCGATTTACGTAAGATATCCCGTGGCGTCTTGCCCAGTTTTTTCAGCAGCTCCATGAGTGTTTGCTGATTGGGCGGCGTCTCGAGATACA
The DNA here is from genome assembly GCA_002414385.1 of Gammaproteobacteria bacterium UBA5109. GTDB lineage: Bacteria > Pseudomonadota > Gammaproteobacteria > Pseudomonadales > Pseudohongiellaceae > UBA5109. The sequence goes on along the minus strand of DHZH01000007.1, from coordinate 154,939 downwards.
ATACAATGTTCGGCTGGATATTGTTTTCTTCCAGCAAGGCCAGTGTCTGCCGGGATTTGGAACAGCGTGGATTATGATAAATAGTGTATTGGGCCATGGTTAATCAGAGCTTCTCTTGCTAATTTAAGGACAAGGCCCGGAATGGTAGACAACAGGGAGTCTCTGATCAAGTCTGGTTTGTCTCTGGCCATGGTTAATCAGAGTCCCTGAAATTGATTAACCAAGAGAAGGGGATAGGTTATGCTGTTTAACAGGTCTTTAGGGCAAAAGGAGTGAAAACAAACAATATGAGCCGGAATTCCCAGCTAATTGAAAAAGTAAAAGATTTCGGCCTGTTTATCAGCTTCGTGTACAGGAATTTTTCCCGGCACAAAGGCTTTGAAAATGCCAAGGCTTTAACCTACATGAGCCTGTTTGCCGTGATTCCACTGTTGACCCTGATCGCGTCAATTCTTTCAGCTTTCCCGGCATTTCAGGTCTTTGGCAATCAGATACAAAGCATGATTTTTGAGCGTCTGTTGCCCAGCTCAAGCAGCGAACTGGAAGCTTATTTCACCAGTTTCAGCGATCAGGCCCGAAACCTGACCTGGGTGGGAGCCCTGATGCTGGTGGTTACCGCCTTTCTGATGTTGCTGAATATTGAGCGCAGTTTTAACCGGATATGGGAGGTCAAGGAATCGCGCAAGGGTCTGAACTCCTTTTTACTGTATTGGAGTGTCATGAGCCTGGGGCCGATTCTTCTGGGTCTGGGATTAGCCATCAGTTCCTACATTACTTCCCTGAATTTATTTGACAGTTTCCTCGGGGTTTCCGAGTCACTTGGCACAACCAGCATACTGCTGAACCTGTTTCCACTTTTGCTGACAACCGGTGCATTTACGCTTTTATATGTTGCGGTGCCAAACTGTGGTGTGCGCTTTGTGCACGGAGTTATCGGAGGGCTGGTTGTGGCTCTGTCATTCATGCTGGTGAAGCAGGTGTTTACCTGGTTTATCGCGCTGGCAAGCTACCAGTTTGTGTATGGCACTTTTGCCGCAGTGCCGATCTTTCTGTTGTGGATTTATCTGTGCTGGATGGTCATTCTGCTGGGAGCCAACCTGGTTCGTTCCTTGCCGGCATACCGAACTCAGTATAAAAGTGTGAAAGTTCATCCCTGCATTCTCGTTCTGGCTTTACTGCATCATTTCTGGTGTCAGCAGCAGAAGGGGGAGAGTGTCAGGCTGAGTTCACTGATAAAGGAACACTGGCCCTTTAATGAGATCAGTATGCGCAAGGTATTTAAGATATTGCAGGATCGCCATATAGTTCGGGAATGTGGCTCTGATGAATATATCCTGGTCAGGGATATGAATAACCTTGCTGTGCTGGAACTTTTTTCCTGGTTCAAAGTGGCCCTGCCCAGAGCCAGGGATTTTGATAAGCTGCCGCAACTCATTACCGGCCACATTAACAACCTGGAAGACGTCAGGCAGAGGTTTGCCAGTATCGAGGCTTCCTCAGAAGAAGTATTCCAGATGTCATTTGCGCAGATGTTCAAGGCAGACCAGGGAATCCGGCCAGTCCCTGATAGCCAGCCCCGAACAGAAAAGATCGGATAGCTCAGGCCTGGCTCAGGTCCCGAGGATTTTTTCCCTGAGGAAATCCAGCGCGTCCCGGAGTGGAATATCCCGGGAATTTTCATCGCCACGATGTTTGTATTCGAGCATGTCTTTTTCCAGACTGCGTTCGGAAATCACCAGGCGGTGAGGTATGCCAATCAGCTCCATATCAGCAAATTTAACCCCTGGGCTGGTTTTCCTGTCACGATCATCAAACAGGACTTCGATACCGGCCGCGCTCAAATCCCGGTACATTTTTTCACACAACTGGGTAACCTGTTCCGATTTGTGGGCATTCAGAGGAATCAGGGCCAGGTGAAAGGGCGCGATGTTATCCGGCCAGATGATGCCTTTGTCATCGTGGCACTGCTCGATGGCGGCAGCAACGATACGGGTTACACCAATGCCGTAGCAGCCCATTTCCGGAATCACGCTTTTGCCGTTTTCATTGAGGACAGTCAGCTGCATTGCTTTTGAGTACTTGTTACCGAGCTGGAAAATATGTCCGACTTCTATACCGCGCTTGATTGAAAGGCTGCCTTTGCCGTCCGGGCTCAGGTCGCCTTCCACCACATTGCGTAAATCGGCAATTTCATCGATACGGCAATCCCGCTCCCAGTTGACCCCGCTGAGATGATGATCGTCCTGATTGGCGCCACAGACAAAATCATTCAAAACAGCAGCATCCCGGTCTGCAATGATGCGGATAGTGTTCGGCATATCCACCGGACCGATGGAGCCAGGTTTGCAGGATAACTCCTTGCTGATTCTCTCTTCCGGCGCAAAGCTAAGCGGCGCCTGCACACCCGGCAGTTTGGCAGCTTTGATCTCATTAAGCTGATGGTCACCCCGAACTATCAGGGCGACCATAGGGGCTTCAGCGCCGGAGTCATTTTGCTTTCCGTTTTCACCAAGGACGAGCAGGGTCTTGATGGTCTGTTCAGCTGGCACTTTCAACAAGTTGCAAACTTCATCAATGCTTGAAGTATTCGGTGTTTCAATCAGCGTTTTCTGTTCCTGGGCTGCCGGACGTTTCTGTGCGGGGGCAAGCGCGCTGGCCATATCCAGGTTGGCGGCGTAATCACTGTCTGAACTGAAGACGATTTCATCCTCACCGGAATCAGCCAGCACATGGAATTCATGTGAACTGTTGCCACCGATATTGCCGGAATCGGCCTCAACTGCGCGGAAGGTGAACCCCAGTCGGGTAAAGATTCTGGTGTAGGTCTCGTGCATCAAGGCATAGGTTTCCTGCAGGGACTGCTGATCGATATGAAAGGAATAGGCATCTTTCATAATAAATTCACGGGCCCGCATGACGCCGAAACGCGGACGCCGTTCATCGCGAAATTTTGTCTGTATCTGATACAGGTTAATTGGCAGCTGTTTATAGGAGTTGATTTCGTTACGCAGCAGATCAGTGATGACTTCCTCATGGGTCGGGCCGAGGCAGAAATCACGGTCATGCCGGTCCTGCAGGCGCTGTAACTCATCACCCATCTGCTCCCAGCGTCCGGATTCCTGCCAGAGCTCTGCCGGCTGTACGACTGGCATGGATACCTGCAGGGCGCCGGAGGCATCCATCTCTTCCTGGATAATGCGACTGACCTTGTTAAGGACACGCAATCCCATGGGCATCCAGGTATAGAGGCCGGCAGCCAGTTTACGAATCAGTCCGGCTTGTAGCATCAACTGATGACTGACAACAACGGCATCAGCCGGTGTTTCCTTGGTGGTCGCTAATAAATATCTGGACGTACGCATAGGTGCTGAATGATACCTGATTTAGCCAGGGATGCCCTGATAAGCAATGATAAGGGCTTCTCTAATAAAAAAGCAGCCCGAAGGCTGCTTTTTGAAAAACCTGATCTGCTACTGCTTAAAGCGCAAATTCCTTGAGCTTTTTCAGTGGCAGAACTCTGACTTTGGTAGAAGCCGGTTTTTTCGGGATGTCCATAAACTCACCCGGTTTGAAAGGGTTTGGAACATTCTTGCGAGCCGGACGAGCTGGGCGCTTGACCGTTTTGATTTTTAACAGACCTGGAAGAGTAAACTCACCGACACCACGCTTTTTGATGTGTCGCTCGATGAGTACAGACAATTCGTCCAGCACCGCGGAAACTTCCTTTTTGGTTAGCCCCGTATTTTCAGAAATAGTGCTGAGGATTGCTGTTTTTGTATATTTTTCCTGAATTGCGCTGGTTTTCTTTGCGGGTGCTTTCGGGGATTTTTTTACAGCCATACCTTCATCTCTTAATTGTTTGAGTGGTTAATTAAATTCTCAGTTTCAGCTCTGCAATTTTTCAAGCAGAAAGATGCATAATCTCAAGCTTGTTGAACTGCCAGCTTAACCAAGGACTCCTGAAACTAGTGTCTCCGGTTAAGTGAGCCTTTATATCTTTTTCACCCAAAACGGGCAAGGGTTTTATAGGGGTTTTGGTGCTTTTTTTGTTATTTTTTTCCTAAGCGGGGGTAATTAACAAAAATGTTGTCCGGGAATTAAATAAGGTACAATGCAGCGCTTTTGATTCTGCTTAAGCAAAATAGTATTGCGTGCTTAATTGAGTGCATTAATAGAGGTGCATGATGCCTATTTATGAATATAAATGTAACTCCTGCGGAGTGGAATTGGAAAAACTGCAAAAAATCAGTGATCCGCCCCTGAAGGAATGTCCGGAATGTGGAAAGTCCAGCATGAAAAAGCTAATTTCAGCTACAAGCTTTCGCCTAAAAGGCAGCGGCTGGTATGAGACTGATTTTAAAAATTCCGGCAAGAAAGCTGCCGCTAATGAGAAATCAGAGCAAAAGGATTCAGGCTCAGCAGACGATTCGAAAAAATCCGGGTCTGCCGGTAAGTCGGAAAACAAACCTGAATCAAAGAGTTCAGTCTGAGGGCAAACTGTCAGGCGTGACTGAAGTGTTCAGAAGTGTATAAAAAGTAGTATCCAGCTAAAAGCTTATAAGGGTTAAGTATGCGAAGCCATTATTGTGGTGAATTAAACGAAAGTAATATCTCGGCAGAGGTTGCTTTATGCGGTTGGGTGCATCGTCGCCGCGATCATGGTGGAGTGATTTTCCTGGATTTACGCGACCGTGACGGCATTACCCAGGTTGTATTCGATCCGGATACCGAGGAGAGTTTTGCCCTGGCAGAACAGGTGCGCAATGAATTTGTTATTCGTGTTGAGGGCCTGGTCCGTGAACGCCCGGAAGGGACGCAAAACCCTGAAATGGCCACCGGCAAAATCGAAGTACTGGGTAAAACCCTGGAAATTCTCAGTGCCGCTGAAACACCGCCTTTTCAACTGGATGAACATATGGCAGTAGGTGAAGATGTTCGTCTGCGACACCGCTTTATCGATTTGCGCCGTCCGGAAATGCTGCAGCGCCTGCGCATGCGTTCCAGAGTGACCAGCAGTATCCGTCGTTTTCTGGATGAGCAGGGCTTTCTGGATATCGAAACCCCGATTCTGACCCGGGCAACACCGGAGGGTGCACGTGACTATCTGGTTCCCAGCCGCACGCATCCGGGCAAGTTTTTTGCATTGCCGCAGTCACCGCAATTATTCAAGCAGCTTTTGATGGTTTCGGGCATGGACCGTTACTACCAGATTGCCAAATGTTTTCGTGATGAAGATTTGCGCGCCGACCGTCAGCCGGAATTCACCCAGGTGGATATTGAAACCTCTTTTATGGATGAAGAAGCCGTCATGGCGATAGCTGAAGCGATGATTCGTACGGTATTCAGTGAACATCTTTCTGTAGACCTGCCGGAATTCCCGCGCATGAGCTACGCCGATGCAGTCAAAAAGTATGGGACTGACCGCCCGGATTTACGTAACCCGTTACAACTGGTTGATATCGCTGACCTGATGCAGAAAGTGGAATTCAAGGTATTTAATGCACCGGCCAATGATCCTGAATCCAGGGTCGTGGTCCTACGGGTGCCAGGCGGGGCTGAAATCAGCCGCAAACAGATTGATGATTATACTGCCTATATCGCCAATTACGGTGCCAGGGGTCTGGCCTGGATCAAGGTGAATGACCTTGAGGCAGGGATGCAAGGATTGCAGTCGCCAATTCTTAAATTCATGCCCGATGAAGTTGTGCAGTCTGTCCTGGAACGGTCCGCTGCCGCCACCGGGGATATTCTGTTTTTCGGGGCCGATAAAGCCACGGTCGTGAATGAAAGTATCGCGGCTTTACGTGACCGGGTTGGCAAGGATCTGCAATTACTCAGTGAGGGCTGGGCGCCCTTGTGGGTGGTTGACTTCCCCATGTTTGAAAAAGACAAGGAAGGTAATTGCACTTCTGTACACCATCCATTCACGGCACCTTCCTGCAGTCCGGAGGAGTTACAGGCTGAGCCGCTGGCAGCTCTGTCCAGGGCCTATGATATGGTGCTTAATGGTACCGAACTCGGAGGCGGCTCAATTCGTATCAATAACACCACTATGCAGCAGGCTGTGTTCCGGGTACTGGGGATAGATGCGCAAGAAGCTGATGAAAAATTCGGCTTTCTGCTTGAGGCGCTGAAGTACGGTTGTCCGCCCCATGGTGGTATTGCCTTCGGCCTGGACAGGTTGGTGATGATGATGACCAACTCACATTCAATTCGTGACGTGATTGCCTTCCCGAAAACCCAGTCAGCCAGTTGCCTGTTGACAGATGCCCCGGGAGAAGTAGGGAACCGACAGTTACGTGAACTGAATATCCGTCTGCGCGAACAACAGAAATCCGAGACATAACAGACTCCAGCAAGAAAAGAACAACAGAGGAAAGCTAAAGAGAGAGCAGTATGGCAGGTCACAGTAAATGGGCAAATATCAAACACCGTAAAGCCGGACAGGATGCCAAGCGGGCGAAAATATTTACCAAACTGATCAGAGAGCTGACAGTGGCCGCACGACTGGGCGGCGGCGATGTTGCAGACAACCCCCGATTACGGGCGGTGGTGGATAAAGCACTGACAGCCAATATGACCCGCGACACCATCGATCGGGCTATCGACCGGGGAGCTGGCAATACTGAAAATGAAAATCTTGAAGAACTGAACTATGAAGGCTATGGACCCAACGGGGTAGCCATCCTGCTGGAAACCATGACTGATAACAAGAATCGCACCGTTGCCGAAATCAGGCATTGTTTCACCAAGGCCGGGGGAAATCTCGGTACCAATGGATCGGTGTCCTACCTGTTCAGCAAAACCGGAGTGATCAGCTATCCTGCCGGTACTGATGAAGAAAAGTTACTGGAAACGGCACTGGAAGCCGGCGCCGAAGATGTGCTTAATAATGAAGACGGCAGCATGGAAGTGCATACCAGTTTCGAGAGTTTCGGTGCTGTAAAAGATGCCCTGGATGCATCCGGGCTGGAAGCACAAAGTGCAGAAGTCACCATGCTCGCTGAAAATGAAATTGCCCTGGACAGCGAGGGCGCCGAAAAACTGATGAATCTGGTGGACGCTCTGGAAGATCTTGATGATGTACAGAATGTCTACTCCAATGCCAGCATTTCCGACGATGTCCTGGCCGAACTGGATAAATAATGCTGTTTACACCTGAACTGCTGATTACTCCATGGCACTGATCCTGGGCATTGATCCCGGTTCCCGTGTATGCGGATACGGCCTGATCAATACCGCCGGAAAGAAACTCGAGTATGTTGCCTCCGGCTGTATCCGGGTGGCAAAACTGGAATTCAACGAACGCCTGAAAGTCATCTACGATGATCTGACGGCAATCATCGAAAAATATCAACCCGATGAAGTGGCGCTGGAAGAAATTTTTGTCGGCCGCAGCCCTGTTTCCGCACTGAAATTGGGACATGCCCGTGGTGTCGTTATTGTCGCCTGTCGTAATCTGGAGCTGCCGGTTTTTGAATATCCGCCAAATCAGATCAAGAAGGCGCTGGTAGGTAAGGGCAGGGCCGATAAAGAACAAATGCAGCATATGGTGATGTCGATACTTTCACTTCAGGCGAAACCACAGGAGGATGCGGCAGATGCCCTGTGCGTGGCAGTGTGTCATGTGCATACTCAGTCAAGTTTGATTAAGATATCCGGAGTACAGGGCAGCCGGCGACGCCGTTTACAGGAAGAAATCAAGCGATGATAGGCAGAATCAGGGGAACCCTGCTGGAAAAACACTCCAATCAGGTTCTGGTGGATGTGAACGGTCTGGCCTATGAAGTTGCGGTGCCGATGAGCACCCTGTTCCATTTGCCGGAAAACGGGCAGACTGTCAGTTTGCATACCCATCTGGTGGTCAGGGAAGATGCCCAGTTACTCTATGGCTTTTATGAGCTGAACGAGCGAACCCTGTTTCGCCTGCTGATCAAATTAAACGGGGTGGGGCCGAAAATGGCACTGGGGATTCTGTCCGGACTGAATATTCATGAACTTGCCAATTGTGTGCGTCAGGATGATGTGAATACCCTGGTACGCCTGCCGGGAGTCGGTAAAAAGACAGCCGAGCGCCTGATAGTTGAATTGCGCGATAAACTCACCGACTGGTATCAGGAAACCGACCAGCTTGAGAGTGTGGATAGTGGAAAGTCATCTGGCAGTGGTTACCAGGACGCGGAATCTGCCCTGATTGCGCTGGGTTATAAACCACAGGATGCCGGCAAGGCAATTTCACGGGCAGCGAAGAAACTGGAAGAAAACAATCAGTCTCTGGAGACCAGTCAACTGGTTCGTCTGGCACTTAGAGACATGACAGGCTAAAGTCCTAATTATGCTGGAAGAAGACCGACTCATATCTGCCGCTCCTGCCGAGAACGAAGTTCAGCAGGAACTGGCTATTCGCCCGCACAAGCTGGCTGACTATATTGGTCAGGAGGGCGTCAAGGAACAGATGGAAATATTCATTTCTGCTGCCCGACAGCGCAAGGAAGCCCTGGATCATGTGTTGATTTTTGGTCCGCCCGGACTGGGCAAGACCACGCTGTCCTATATCGTTGCCAACGAAATGGGTGTCACCATGAAAAGCACTTCCGGCCCGGTACTGGAAAAAGCCGGTGATCTGGCTGCCATGCTGACCAACCTGGAAAGTGGCGATGTTCTGTTTATTGATGAGATACACCGCCTGAACCCGGCCGTGGAAGAAATTCTGTATCCGGCCATGGAAGATTTCCAGCTCGACATCATGATCGGTGAAGGCCCTTCAGCACGTTCCCTGAAACTGGAATTGCCGCCTTTCACCCTGGTAGGGGCCACCACCCGTGCCGGTCTGTTGACCTCGCCGCTGCGAGACCGTTTTGGCATTGTGCAACGCCTGGAGTTCTACAGCGTCAATCATTTAAGCAGTATTGTCGAGCGCTCGGCGCAGATTCTTGGTGCGCGTTGTGATGCCGAGGGAGCAGAAGAAATCGCCCGGCGTGCTCGAGGAACCCCACGAATTGCCAACCGCCTGTTACGCCGCGTACGGGATTTTGCCGAAGTCAAACATGAAGGCCATATCGACAGACAAATTGCCAATGAAGCGCTGGATATGCTGAGTATCGACAAGAATGGTTTTGACCATCTGGACCGGCGTTTCCTGTTGGCACTGATTGAAAAGTTTGACGGCGGCCCGGTAGGGATAGAAAGTATTGCCGCTGCCATCAGTGAAGAAAAAGGCACAGTAGAAGATGTACTGGAACCCTATCTGATACAACAGGGCTTTATCACCCGTACTCCGCGTGGGAGGATGGTGACTGAATTTGCCTATCGACACTTTGGGCTGAAATCGGGGAAATCGGACCTGTTTTCTGACGAACAGTAAACAGCTGACAAGATTGATTAAGAGGAGAAAAAGAAAGTATGGGTGAATCGATGAATATCTGGAGCATGATTATCGGTGCCACACTGATCGGCAAGCTGGTCATGTTCAGCCTGTTTGTGCTTTCAATTTTATCCTGGGTGATCATTGTTCAGAAATGGATCATCATCAAGGATGCGGAAAAAGAAGTTTTCAATTTTGAAAAACTGTTCTGGTCAGGGATGGATCTGAGCCAGCTGTTTCGTGACGGTACCAATAAACTGAAAAAGGAAGATGTCAGCATAATTGGTATGGAAAACCTGTTTCGTTCCGGCTTCAAGGAATTCACCCGTCTGCGTCAGCAACCGGGGATTGATTCTGATGCAGTCATGGAAGGTTCCCAGCGCGCCATGCGGGTAGCACTGGCGCGTGAGGAAAGGGTTCTGGAACGGCATTTGCCCATTCTGGCCACGGTGGGCAGCGTCTCGGTTTACATTGGCCTGTTCGGTACGGTATGGGGAATCATGATGGCGTTTTTTGACCTGGCGGCACAAAGTCAGGCCAGTCTAGCGGTTGTAGCTCCGGGTATCGCCGAAGCCCTGTTCGCCACAGAAATGGGCCTGTTTGCGGCGATTCCAGCGGTGCTCGCATTTAACCGCTATTCAGCCAGTGTTAATTCAATAACTGATAGTTATTACACTTTTATGGATGAGTTCTCCAGCATTCTTCACCGCCAGGCGCATACCAGACGCCAGGAAAAAACCGCCTAAACAGGAACCGGCATGGAAGTTCGCAGAAAACAGAGAAAACTGATGTCTGAAATCAATGTTGTACCATTGATTGATGTCATGCTGGTGCTGTTGATCGTGTTCATGATCACTGCGCCACTGATTACCCAGGGAGTGCGTGTGGATTTACCGCAGGCTGATGCTGAAATCGTCGATGATAATGATGAACTGACGCTGGTAGTGTCAATCGATGCTGAAGGTCAGTTTTACATCAGCCTGGGAGAGGTCAGCGAAGATCCCGAACCGGTACCGCTTGAGACAATTGGGGATAATGTCAGCCGCATCATGAACCAGAACCCGGGGGTTCCGGTATTTCTGGAAGCAGATGCCGCAGTCAATTACGGACTGGTCATGAGCCTGATGGCGACCCTTGAAGATGCCGGTGCGCCTAGCGTACGCTTGATCACACAGCCACCGGAAATTCAATAGTTAAGGAATATCAGGACCACGCGGAATAATGACTATGTTTGCATTCCATCCAATGGCCTTGTTACTCAAACATGAAGGCTATCCACCTGCAGTACTGGCCGCAATACTGATACACGGGTTGTTGCTATACATCATTCTGGATAATCCCTTTCTCCGCAATGATATGGTTGATCTTGATACCCCGGTCTACATCAGTGCCACTACGGCTGAAGAAAACCCGCAACGCCTGCGTCGGCTGCAACAAATCCAGCAGGAACAGGCACGAGAAGCCGCAGCCCAGCGTCAACGTGAACAGGAAGCGGCAGCTCAGGCAGCCCGGGAAGAGGAAGCCAGACGGCAGGCAGAGCTGCAGGAACAACAAAGACTGGAACAGCAGCGCAGTGAACAGGAGCTGGCGCAACGCCGGCAGGCGGAACAGGAAGCCCAGCGCGAAGCACAACGCCAGGCACAGATTGAAGAGCAGCAACGCCTGGAGCGTCAGCGCCAGGAGCAACTTGCCAGAGAGCAACAGGCCGCGCAGCAGGCAGAAGCGGAACGCCAGCAACAACTGGCCGCCCAGCGGGAGGCGGACGCTCGCGCCGTGGATACATATAGTGCTATTGTTCATAATACTGTGACAAGAAACTGGGTGATTCCACCCAGCGCCAGAAACGGCATGACAGCAGTATTGGCGATCAGGCTGGTGCCGACAGGGGAGGTCATATCCGTGGAAATTATCCAGAGCAGCGGCGATGCAGCTTTTGACCGCTCTGTGGAGCAGGCTGTGAGACGTGCTGCACGGTTTCCTGAATTACAGGGTATGTCCACAAGCCTGTTTGAAGCGAGTTTTCGCAATTTGACACTGACATTCAGACCGGAGGATTTATTACGTTAATGTTAAAGCTAAACCGACTGATATTATTGATTATTCTGGCTTTGCCAGCCCTGGCTCATGCTCAACTGAATATTGTCATCACACAGGGAGTGGATAATCCGGTTCCCATCGCGATTGTCCCTTTTGAATGGGAAGGCTTTGGCGTGCTGGGTGATCAGGTTGATCAGGTCATCAGCAATAACCTACGCAACACCGGCGAATTTTCACCGATTGACCCAAATAACATGTTGAGCCAGCCACATGAACAGGCTGAAGTGTATTTTCGTGACTGGCGTTTCCTCGGTTCGGATTACCTGCTGGTCGGAAAAATTACCCGCAGTGACAACAGTGACCTTATTCAGGTGCAGTATGAATTTTTTGACGTACTGCGCGAAGAACGCCTGATTGGTGAACGTATCTCGGGGACGGAGTCCCAGCTGCGGGATATCGCGCATGCCATCAGTGATCAGGTGTTTGAGGAAGTCACGGGAGTACGTGGAGCTTTTGCCACCAAAATTCTTTATGTCACCGAAGACTCACGGCAATCTTTCCCTTACCGGCTGGAAATGGCAGATGCGGATGGTGGTCGTCCCCAGATCCTGTGGGAAGGCACTGAACCGATCATGTCGCCGACCTGGTCACCCGATGGTAGCCAGATAGCCTATGTATCGTTTGAGACCGGTCGTTCGCAGATATTCATTCAGAATATCAGCAGCGGGGTTCGCGAACAGCTTACCAATTTCACCGGAATCAACAGCTCACCGGTGTTTTCACCCGACGGTAACCGCCTGGCCATGGTGTCCTCAAAAGACGGGAACCCGGATATCTATATCATGGATCTACGCACCCGGGAACTGCAGCGTATTACCAATCATTTTTCCATTGATACCGAACCGAGCTGGTCACCGGATGGTTCGTCGCTGATTTTCACCTCAGAGCGAAGTAATAATCCGCAGATATACCAGGTTGACCTGGAAACACGCTGGGAAGAGCGATTGACCTTTGAAGGTAACTATAATGCCCGGGCCAGGATGTTGCGGGATGGCAACAATATGGTGCTGGTCCATCGCTTTGACAACAATGATGACTTCAGTATTTCGGTACTGAATCTTGAACGCGGAACCATCAGAATTCTCACCGAAACCCAGCTTGATGAGTCACCCAGCATAGCACCAAATGCCAGTATGGTGATTTATGCCTCAAAAGTAGGTGATAGAGGCATTTTAAACGCTGTTTCCATTGACGGCAGAGTCAAGTTCCAGATACCATCCGCGCAAGGTAATGTCAGGGAGCCTGCATGGTCGCCATTTCTGGATTAGCAGCGCCGGGTGCGATATTATTTAACATTGGCTGATTGTTAACAGAGATTTCTACGTAAGACATAGGCTTGGTAATAATTGAGAGGAGTAGAAAAAGCTATGCAAACGAATAATTTTTATAAACTGGGTATGGCGGCAATCTTCGCTGTTTTTCTGGCAGCTTGTCAGTCATCAACTGATGACATGATGGAAGAACCCATGGAAGAACCCATGGAAGAACCCATGGAAGAAATGGATGATTCAGCCAGTGGCAACGCCAGAGGTGCTGGCAATACAGGCGGTCTTACTCCTGCTCAGATTCGCGAAAGAGATGCGGGCTTGGCTACTACTGTTTTTTACTTCGAGTTTGATCGTTCAGACCTGAGTGCAGAAGCTCGTGAAGCACTGGTACATCATGCGAACCGTCTGATGGAAAATCCGTCATTACGCTATCGTCTTGAAGGTCATGCCGATGAGCGCGGTACGCGTGAATACAACCTGGCACTGGGTGAGCGTCGTGCCCAGGCTGTTGAGCGTTACCTGCAGGTTCAGGGCGTTTCTGCCAACCAGCTGGAAGTAATCAGTTATGGTGAGGAGCAGCCGGTAGATCCGGGTACAACGGAAGCTGCTTATGCACGTAATCGCCGGGTAGAAATTCAATAAATCAACGCAACAAAAAAAAGCCGGGTTCGCCCGGCTTGTTTTTTTGGGATGTCCATATGTTTGAGTATGCTTCTCAATTCAAGGTAAAACTTCTCTCAGTTATTGCGATATCGCTGATCAGCCTTCCTGCGCTTTCTCAGGTGCAGGTGGTTGATGCGGCTGAAAACGCTACCACGCAGAATAGTCAGGCGCAGGCCCCGGCTGCAAACTCCTCGCAAAATAATGCAGCCCAAAATAATGCTCCGCAAAGCAATACCCGCAATAATGATATCGTGTTGACACTGTACAACACGCTTGAAGCTTTGCAGCGCGAAGTTCAGATCCTGCGTGGACTCGTTGAAGAGCAAAGTTACCAGATCAGGCAAATGGAACAGCAGCAGCGTGACCGCTATCTTGACGTGGATAATCGCCTGAGCGAATTGAACCAGCGAATTACCCAGGGGGCTGTTGCAGGTAACTTGTCCACGGGACCAGTTCCGCCAGCTTCAACAACAAGGCCCGGAGCAAACCCATCAAACAATACAGCCAGTAATAATAGTAATAATTCCCAGCTCCCAGGCAGCCAGGCTTCACTGCCATCTGCCGGGCAGCCCGGTACGGGCAACAGTCCAGCCTTTCCTGCTGTCGAACCAGCTGCTGACACCGGCATAAACCCGCAGGGACAAGTAGCTCTGAATAATAATACAGCCCCGGACTTTTCAGGCGAACCGCGTTCTGAGGAAGAGCTTTATCAGGAGGCCAGAAACTTCCTTTTGAATGATGGCGATTATGAAGCTTCAATCAGTGTCTTTCAGCAAATGATTGAGGAATTTCCTCAGGGTCGTCTGGCACCCAATGCATATTACTGGCAGGGTGAAGCTTTGATACTGGTCGAACGGTATTCCCAGGCGATCAATGTGTTCAATGAGGTCATTGATAATTTCCCCACGCATGAAAAGGCTCCTGATTCAATGCTCAAGCTCGGTATTGTTTACAGCCTGATGGAGAACGAATCCCGTGCCCAGGAAGTGTGGCGTAACCTGCTTACCGAGTTCGGCGGGACAGGCAGTGCCTCTCTGCGTCTGGCAGAGTTGTACCTGCGCGACGGTTATAACCGCTAATCCTTTTATTATTTCTGCGACATTAACTGCCTTCAGTGAGCAATACTCTTCGTATTACGGAAATTTTCCATTCCCTGCAGGGTGAAAGCAGCCTCAGTGGTCTGCCGACAGTTTTTGTCAGATTGACCGGTTGCCCCCTGCGTTGTCAGTACTGTGATACGGCATACGCTTTCAGCGGTGGTGTAATCTACTCTCAGGATCAGGTTCTGCAGGAAGTCGCCAGTCATGAAGCTGATTTTGTTACAGTTACCGGTGGCGAACCTCTGGCCCAGCCTGAATGTCTGTCCTTGCTTGGCGCTCTCTGTGATGCCGGTTATAAGGTCTCACTGGAAACCGGTGGGGCAATGGACATTTCGGCAGTCGATGAGCGAGTGAGCATCGTCATGGACCTTAAAACTCCGGCCTCCGGTGAGCAGGATAAAAACCTTTACAGCAATATCGACAAGCTGGGGAAAAAAGACCAGCTTAAATTTGTCATCTGTAACAGGGAAGATTATCTCTGGGCAAAAAAACAGCTTAATGAGCACATGCTTGACGCTAAGGTAGCAGATGTCTTATTTTCCCCCAGCAATGAAGAGTTATCTGCAACTGAGCTGGCGGAATGGATTCTGGCCGATAAACTGAAGGTTCGGTTCCAGATTCAGTTACACAAGTATTTGTGGGGCAACAAGCCGGGTCATTGAGATGACAGATCAGGTATCGGGCAATAAAAAAGCTGTGGTATTGATATCCGGGGGGCTGGATTCTGCAACCTGCCTGGCAATTGCCAGAGACCAGGGTTATGACTGTTACAGCCTGAGTTTTGATTACGGGCAACGACATCGCAGTGAATTACAGGCTGCCGAAGACCTGGCAGTGTTTATGCAGGTGAAATCCCATAAAACCATTCCGATTGATATGACCGGAATTGGAGGCTCGGCACTGACCGATATGACAATCGCGGTACCTGAAACTGAGTCGGAAGGCATTCCGATCACTTACGTACCGGCACGAAATACCATTTTTCTGTCTTACGCCCTGGGCTGGGCCGAAGTGCTTGAAGCTGAAGCTATTTTTATCGGGGTCAATGCCCTGGATTATTCGGGTTACCCGGATTGCCGTCCGGCATTTATCGAGGCTTTTACCACAATGGCCAATCTGGCCACCAAAGCCGGTATAGAAGGGCATCCAGTAAGTATAGAGACTCCGCTGATAGAATTGAGCAAGGCCGAGATCATTGTCAGAGGTCTGGCTCTGGGGGTGGATTATGCCCGGACAGTGTCCTGTTACCAGGCTGATTCACAAGGCAGGGCATGTGGTCGTTGTGATAGCTGCCGTTTGCGGCGCAAGGGCTTTACTGAAGCGGGTGTTGAAGATCCTACGTCCTATAAAAACTTGTAATTTTCTGTCAAAACAGTACCATGTCGGCCTTCTCGAAAGGGTCGTTAGCTCAGTCGGTAGAGCAGTTGGCTTTTAACCAATTGGTCGTGCGTTCGAATCGCACACGACCCACCATTTTCCGGGGCTTGTATCAGGTCCCTTTTACCCTCACATTTATATCAGGACATCCAGGAAAGGGCTCAAAACGGGAGCTGTGATAAAATATGCCTGTGGGTTAATGCGGGAAAGTATTGCGGGAAGGTATTGCGGAAAATAGCGCGGTAACATCATGAATAAAGCAGTGAAGCAAGATTCTGGCGGTGATCTGATTGCAGACAGAGAGTTTGTCCGGAGCTATCTGGATAAAATTCCCCAATTGCAGGAACCTACTGCTGCCGACAATGCCCGTTACCGGGAACTTATTTTGGATCTGCTGCAACAGAAGAATGCCGCCATGGTGGCGCATTACTATACTGATCCGGAACTGCAGGCTCTGGCAGAAGAAAGTGGCGGTTGTGTTGCCGACTCGCTGGAAATGGCGCGTTTCGGGACTGAGACTTCAGCAACAACCCTGGCTGTATGCGGGGTTAAATTCATGGGTGAGACGGCAAAAATACTCAATCCGGAAAAAACCGTGTTGATGCCCACTCTGGAAGCAACCTGTTCCCTGGATATTGGCTGTCCAATTGAGCGCTTTGCGCCTTTCTGTGATAAGCACCCTGATCATATCGTCGTTGTCTATGCCAATACTTCGGCTGCAGTCAAAGCCCGGGCGGACTGGGTGGTTACTTCGGCCATCGCGGTGGATGTGGTTGAACATCTGCTCGATCAGGGCAAGCAGGTTATCTGGGCACCGGATAAACACCTGGGGCGCTATATTCAACGCCAGCTGGGCGCAGGAGACGATATTCTGCTCTGGGATGGCGCCTGCATCGTGCATGAGGAGTTCAAACACAAAGCGCTGGAAGAAATGCGCCATTTATATCCGGATGCGGCAGTTCTGGCACATCCGGAATCACCGTTGTCAGTGCTGGAAGAGGCCGATGTCGTCGGCTCCACGACCCAGATTATCAATGCCGCAATCAGCCGTCCTGAAAAACAGTTTATTGTGGCAACCGATCAGGGGATTTTCTATAAATTACAACAACAGGCGCCTGATAAAGAGTTCATCATGGCACCTACTTCCGGGGAAGGCGCGACCTGTCGAAGCTGTGCCAACTGCCCGTGGATGGGGATGAACAGTCTGCAGAATTTGTATGAGTCGCTGTTAGCCGGGAACAATCAAATACATGTCGATCCGGCTCTGGGCAAAAAAGCCATGATTCCGCTGCAGCGAATGCTGGATTTCAGGAATAGCGGCAGCTGATCAGCGATAAAAACGATCACCGATGCGACGGATATCTTCCAGGCGCTGTCTGATTCTGGCTGTCGTCAGTGAATCGTTGCGCTCGGCCAGAGCCAGGTTGAGATGATCGCGGGCTCTGCCAAACTCACCAATACCAAAAAAGTATTCTGCGCGGGCCTGATGCACCCCGGAGATATCTCCGGTGAGTCCACGCAATTCAGCAAGGTGGTACCAGATATTGATATCGGTAGGGCGCTGCTCACTGAGATCTTCAAGTGTAGCTACTGCCTCCCTGTAACGTCCGGCCTGCTCCAGGGTCTGTGCATAGCTAAAGCTCAGGGGATAATTATTCGGATTGATATCCAGATGGTTTTCCAGGATCTGTAAGGCCTGGTCATAATTTCCTGCAGTACTGGCTATTTCCGCTTCCATAACCACATAGGTAATGCGATTGGGGTCCTTGGCGAGCAGGGGAGCCATGGATTCTGTCGCGGCAACAAACTGGCCACTGTATAGTTGTGCCAGTGCAATGCCATATTGAGCGGCATCAGCTTCTGCGCCATTAAGCTGTGGCAGTTGGCGACGCAGACTCTGTTCAGCAAACTCATAATCGTCGTTGTAAAGTAGCAGGGCCCGTTGTCGCATCAGCAGATATTCGACATTACTGATGTTTTCGACTTGCGGCATGGCATTGGCACGATTACGGCTGTCAGCAACACGGTTTTCATCCAGCGGATGCGAGGACAGAAATTCCGGAATACGCTGGGAGCCGGTACGCATGCGCATCATATTTTCAAACATTTCTGCCATTGCGTCGGGATCAAAGCCGGCATCATAGAGCGTACGGATACCAACCCGGTCTGCTTCCTGTTCATTATTACGGCTGAAGCGAAGCTGGTTTTCCAGACTGAGGGTCTGGGTAACACCCAATGCAGCAGTGCCGGCATCGCCACCGCCGGCAGCGATGATCAGAATTGAAGCCAGCACGCCGGCAATATTGGTAATCGAACTGGACTGGGCTTCCAGGATACGCCGCGCATAATGACGCTGTGAAACATGCGCCAGCTCATGGGCAATTACCGAGGCAAACTGACCTTCAGTTTCTGCATAGGTAAAAAGTCCGGCATTTACTCCGATAATTCCGCCCGGTGCGGCAAAGGCATTGAGCTGTTCACTGTCTACCAGGATGAATTCCAGCCGGTGATCAAGCAACTGGCTGTTGGCTGCCAGGTGATAGGTGAGACTGGTGATATATTCCTCCATCAGAGGATCTTCCAGGGTTTCGGCCTGGGCGCGAAACGAACGCAGCATTTCCCGGCCCAGCTCATATTCCTGCTGGGTTGTCAGGACGCCTGAGACAGAGTCCCCCAGCACCGGCAGATTATTAGTCTGAGCCAATGCAGCTGATGCCGCCAGCCAGATACCGGCTGACAGAATGCAGTTTTTTATACAGCCTCTTTTCAGGTGTTGGAATACGCCAGTCATAAACAAAACAATAATACCTTAATCCATTTGACTATAAATAATACTACTAATTCCTTGCAATAACTCGGTTTTTTGGGATGCTCCTGCTAGAATGCCGCGATGAGCGAAACAGCAGATATAGCGCTTGATCTGAGCGGCCTGAACTGCCCCCTGCCTCTGCTGAAGACCAAGCAGGCATTGAACAAAATGCGCCCCGGGCAGACAGTCAGTGTGGTAGCAACTGATCCGGGTTCAGAGCGTGATTTTCAGGTTTTTGCAGAACAAAGCGGAAATCGCCTGCTCAGTAAAGAGCAACAGGCGGGCAGTTTTTATTATTTAATACAGAAAAGCTGAATCAGCCAGTCAGTTATCTGTGACAATTCTGGATTAGGATTCCTCGATGTTTAAAGTGGTTACCGATCTTTACGAGCGTTATTTCTCGGAAGAAGAGGCACTGATTTTCACCTTGCTGCTTATTGTTGGCACGGTAGTTATGATGACACTGGGCGGTGTTATTGCTCCCTTGCTGTGGAGCCTGGTAATTACCTTTATATTGCAGGGTCTGGTTAATTCCATGCAGCGTCTCAGAGTCCCCTACAAAGTGGCCGTTTATCTGAGTTATCTGCTCTTTCTCAGTATCATGCTGATTATCATGTTTGCACTCTTGCCCTTTACCTGGGGCAGGCTGGTGGTCTTCCTGGATGAACTGCCGAATATGATGATGCAACTGAATAACTTTTTACTCCTGCTTCCGGGCAATTACCCTGAATTGTTCTCTGAAGCGCAAATCCAGGGCTGGATCAACAATCTGCAGAATGCCCTCGCGGAGATGGGACAAAATATTCTGTCCTATTCAGTGACCAGTATTACCCGCCTGGTGACCTGGGTGGTTTATACGGTGCTGGTGCCGATCATGGTGTTCTTCATGCTCAGGGATTCTGACAAGTTACTGAAATGGCTGGAAAGCTGGTTGCCGGAGAGAAGGCCGATCATGGCGCAGATCTGGCATGAAATGAATGATCAACTGGCCAATTATATACGCGGCAAGGCGCTGGAAATTCTGATTGTCGGACTCAGCGCCTATGTGCTTTTTTACCTGCTGGGCCTTAACTACCCGGTACTATTGGCACTGGTGACCGGACTGTCGGTCATAATCCCTTATGTCGGTGCTACAGTGGTTGCCATACCGGTATTTATGGTCGGTCTGTTTCAGTGGGGCTTTGGTGCCGACCTGTATCAGATCATGATTGCCTATGTTGTCCTGCAGATGCTGGATGGTAACCTGCTGGTACCGCTGATATTTTCCGAGACGGTTAATCTGCATCCTCTGGCTATCATTGCCGCAATCCTTATTTTCGGTGGTATCTGGGGATTCTGGGGGGTGTTCTTTGCCATCCCTCTGGCTACCTTCCTCAAGGCCATAATCCGTGCCTGGCCTGTCCCGGATAAAAATATCCCGAAGGTAAGGGAATAAATCAGCTGCCGTTGTTTCTATAAACTTTTCCGCACATAAGCTAAAATTGGCGATTCACTTAATTCCAGAATGTTCCCCGGGGGATGCATGATAAAAGGCAGTATTGTCGCGCTAGTGACACCCATGACAGAGAGCGGAGAGCTCGATCTGCCGACACTGAATGATTTGCTTGAATGGCATATTCAGGAAGGCACCGATGCGATTGTTGCAGTGGGAACCACCGGTGAATCACCGACACTGTCAATTGAGGAAAACTGTGCAGTGGTGGACCACGTCGTCAAGACTGTAAAGGGCCGGGTTCCCGTAATTGCCGGAACCGGGGCAAATTCCACCCAGGAAGCTATCGAGATGACAGCGGCCGCCAAAGAGTCCGGGGCCGATGCCTGCCTGCTGGTGACGCCGTATTACAACAAGCCGACGCAGAAAGGCCTGATTGCCCATCACACGGCAATTGCTGAAGCTGTGGATATCCCCCAGATTTTATACAACGTTCCGGGCCGGACTGCCTGTGACATGTTGCCAACAACAGTCAGGGAACTGTCAAAAGTCGATAATATTATCGCCATCAAGGAAGCCACCGGCGACCTGGTGCGTGGCAAGGAAGTGATTGATCTGTGCAAGAGTGACAGTTTTGCCATCTACAGTGGTGATGACCCCACAGCCATGGATTTAATGCTGATGGGTGCTGAAGGCACCATTTCAGTGACAGCCAATGTTGTACCAAAACTTTTTCACGAACTTTGTGAGCTGACAATGGCCGGTGAACGCAAAGCTGCAGGCGATATAAATCTGCAGTTAAGTGTATTGAACAAATGCCTGTTTCTGGAGTCAAACCCGATACCGGTCAAATGGGCGCTCTATAAAATGGGCAAAATATCACCCGGCATCCGCTTGCCCCTGACACAACTGGACGAGCTGTATCATGAATTTATACAGTTAACCCTGCAGCGTCTGGAGCTGGTTTGATTCTTTGCCGAAACTTGTTGTTGAACTCTATGCCTGTAAAGTCACTTGTAAATAAATTTTCATTTATCGTAATAGCCTGCCTGTTTAGCAGTGGCTGCGGGCTGATTGGTGCTGTTCCCGGAATGGGACGGGTAGTCGGTGATGAAGGCGTATTTCGTGACCGGCAGGGTGACTATCTGGAAGCAGAATCGATTCCGCGCCTGGATATACCCAACAATCTGGATGGTTTTGTTATTGATGATCTACTGGTAATTCCTGATCTGGGCAGTGTAGACGGCCAGGCTTTTCTTCAGGTGCCAAGACCACGTCCCCTGCAGGGCAATCCTGACCGGGCAGTCGTGATTCAGCGAATGGCAGAACGCAGCTGGGTCATTGTTGATGCCAGGGCAAGCCAGGTATGGCCGCGCATCAGGCAATACTGGCTGGAGCAGGGTATTGACCTGGCTGCTGAAATTCCCGGCCAGGGTATGCTGGATACGATCTGGTTTACCACGGATGAGAACCCTGATTTCAAGGAAAAGCTTCGTGTCATGGTGCGCCCGGGTTTCCAGGATGAGAGTGCGGAAATCAGTGTTCTGCATGTATCAGCGCCAATTCAGGCAGAGGTTCCCGAAGAGGTTGAATGGACAGATCAGCCGGAAGATACCGAGTATGCCTATCAGGTACTGGCCGATATTTCGACATATCTTGCTGATCAGATACGTCTGTACCAGTCCTCCACTGTTTCATTTCTGGCAGGCAACATCCCGGACGAAGGCCGTGCCAGCATGCAGGGCGAAGGGGCAGATATGCTGCTGCATCTGGATGCTGACTATGACCGAAGCTGGGCAGCCGTGGGGCGTGCACTGGAAAGGGCTGAAATTGAAATCATGTCTGAAGAAATGGATTCCGGTTACTTTGATGTGACATTTGCCAATCAGGAAAATGATGAAGAACAGGGCGTCTTCTCCAGATTTTTTGGCCAAGAACAGGTCAGTTTTCCTTTTCGGATCAATCTGCGTCAGGTCGAAAGTGGCATAGAAGTGATCGCAGAAAGTAATCCGGACGGTTCCGCAGGTGCTGGAAGCCTTACTGAAGAACAGCAGCAGGAGCTCAGCAATGCCCTGCTGCAAACAATCCGCAATTTTATTTCCTGAATTTTCTCCGGCCAGGTTGCGCCGGTCATGGAGTTTTAATGATGCCTTTGGGTGAAGAGCTTTATTCCGGCAAAGCCAAGTCGGTTTTTCGCAGTGAGAATCCGGACCAGTATATTCTGCATTTTCGCGATGACACATCAGCTTTTGATGGTAAAAAGGTCGAAAAGCTTTCCGACAAAGGCAAGGTCAATAATTTATTCAATGCCTTTATCATGGAGTTACTTGCTGAGGAAGGAATCCCGACCCATTTCATTAAGCGTCTTTCCGACACCGATTCACTGGTAAAGAAACTGACAATGATCCCGGTAGAGTGTGTGGTCAGAAATTATGCAGCCGGGAGTCTCTGCAAGCGTTACGGTATTGAAGAGGGGACAGCTATTTCTCCGCCGACTTTTGAGTTTTTTCTGAAAAATGATGAACTGCATGACCCGATGATCAATGATTCTCATATTGTTTCTTTTGGCTGGGCAACACAGGAGCAGATTCAGCAGATGCAGACGCTGACTTTTCGGGTCAACGATGTTCTGAAAAAGCGCTTTGATGAGGCTGGCATGTTGCTGGTGGATTATAAACTTGAATTTGGCATGGCAGATAACGGCGAGTTAACCCTGGGTGATGAATTCAGTCCGGACGGTTGCCGCATCTGGGATAAAACGACACGTAATAAAATGGATAAAGACCGTTTTCGTCAGGATCTCGGTAATGTTATTGAAACCTACAAGGAAGTTGCCCAGCGACTGGGTATTAGCCTGTAATTTCTTTTCTTCAGGAGTGTAAATGCCCGCATCACAGCCAGTTATTCTCCTGTTGACCCTTCTGCTGATACTGTCTATAGCCGGTCTGGTCCTCCTGTATCGGCGTAATCAGCAACTTCAATCCAACCTCGATCAGGAACGCAATGCAGCAACCGAACTCAAGGTTGCTCTGGGTCGTCAGGAAACCCAGTTACAGGAAGAGCGCAACCAGCATCAGCAGCGTTTACAGACCCTGGAAGATGCCAGGAAACAGATGACTGCCGAATTCAAAAATCTTGCCAACGATATTCTTGAGCAAAAAAGCAAAGCTTTCACCGAGAGCAATCGAGAGAATATTGAAAATATTCTTAAACCGCTGAATGAAAAAATCAGGACTTTTGAAAAGAAAGTCGAGGAAACCTATGACAAGGAATCCAAGCAGCGGTTTTTACTGCAGGAGCAGATTAAAACCCTGCAGGAAGCCAATATCCAGATATCCCAGGAAACACTTAACCTTACCAATGCGCTGAAAGGAGAGAGCAAAACCCAGGGCATCTGGGGAGAATTTATTCTTGAGCGGGTGCTGGAAAAATCCGGCCTGGTGAAGGGGCGTGAATATGAAGTTCAGGTAAACCTGAAAACAGAAGATGGAAAATCACGTCAACCGGATGTCATTGTCCACCTGCCGGAAAACAAGGACCTGATTATTGATTCCAAAGTTTCCCTGAGTGCCTATGAAAAATACTGCTCTGAAGATGAAGAAACACAGAAATCTCATCATCTTAAGCAGCACCTGGCTTCAATCAGAAGTCATATTAAAGGCCTGTCGGATAAAAATTACCAGAATATAGAAGCCGTTCGAAACCTGGATTTTGTGATGATGTTTCTACCCATTGAGGCAGCCTTTACCCTTGCCGTACAGCATGATGAAAAACTGTTCACCGATGCTTTTGAGAAAAATATTGTTATTGTCTGTCCGTCCACCTTGCTGGCAACACTACGCACGATCCAGAATATCTGGCGTTACGAACAGCAAAATACCAATGCCCAGGAAATAGCCCAGAGCGCCGGCAAGCTCTACGACAAATTTGTTCTGTTTATGCAAAGCCTTGATGAAATTGGCAGCAATCTTAACAAGACGCAGAAAGCGTATGATGAAGCCTATAACCGTATTTATACAGGGCATGGGAACCTGGTAAAAAGGGTTCAGCAATTACAGGATCTGGGCGCCCGTACCAGCAAATCAATTCCGGACAGATTGCTGGATAATGAACGCCTGGAAGATGACTCAGACAATGATGGTGAGGCTGGGGCGTGAGCGATTTGCAGGTCTTAAAGGATTTTCTGTTGTGTGAAACACCCGGGAGCTGGATAGCGTCGGCACTGCAACATCAGGATGTTTTGCTGATCGACCATGCCAATTGTGAGAAAAAAGCGGCATCAACAGCAATGAACCTGATGTACCGCTATGTCGACCGGACTGAACTTCTGCAAAAAATGTCACAACTGGCACGCGAAGAGCTGCTGCATTTTGAGCAGGTAGTGAAAATCATGCAGGAGCGAAATGTCAGTTACAGACACATAGAGCCCTCACGCTATGCTTCCTCGCTGCGTCAGTACATGAGGGACAGTGAACCGGATAAACTGATAGATACCCTGATTATTGGCGCCTTTATTGAAGCCCGCTCCTGTGAACGCTTTGCTGCACTTGCTCCTTCACTGGATAAGACATTACAGAAATTTTACCTGTCATTGCTGCGTTCCGAGGCACGGCATTTTGAGGATTACCTGCAACTGGCCACTATTTATGCTGACGAAGACATCGCCGGTCGCGTAGCTTTCTTTGCTGAAAGGGAAGCTGAACTGATCAGCTCTGAAGACAAACAGTTTCGCTTTCACAGCGGCTCCCCGCAGCAATAGCCAGGCACTGATTAAAGGCAGCTTAATGGGCGTCTTAGGGTATTACCCAGGCGGTCTTCCAGACGGTCAAGCTGACGGCAGGTAATACTGGCATTGCCACTGAGATCAATAAAGTTCAGTAAAGACAGGTCGTCAAGTACACCAATATTACGAATCTGGTTATTGCTTACACGTAGAACCCTGAGTCTTTCCAGTTCACGCAAAGGACCCAGGTCCGAAATATTGTTGTTACTTAAATCCAGCAGAGACAGATTGCCCAGTTGTTCCAGACCGGCCAGGGTCGTAATACCGGCATCCGGACAGGAAAGCAGACTCATGCTTTGCATACTTTCATCGGGATTGTCATTCAGGTAATTATTAACACAGGCCTGCAAGCCGGGATCACTGAAATCTTCTTCGGGTAATTGTCCCTGCGGTGAAAATACAATATTGTCATTCACTGAAATGGAATAGGGGCTTAAATGGCAAGCTGTGAGAAACAGTGCAGTAAATAAAACTATGCCGGATTTTTTTATCATCATTATTAGTGTCAGTACTGGCGGTAGTAATTAAACACCAGTCTCGGTAATATTGAGGCTTTAATACACATTTGGCAATTGCCTCGTTACAGGCAGGGGATAATATAATGAATAGTTTTGGAAAAGTGAGAATTACCGCGCTACTTTCAACCTTTATTTTCAGTTTTATTGGTAGTTCATCACTTTTTGCGCAGGCACTGGATCTTGAACAGGAAAACGTCAGAGCCGGTTACAGTATTGGTGTCAATATAGGCCTGAATCTGGCCAGCCAGGGAATTCTTGGCGAAGATGTTGATGATGCTGCGTTGATACAGGGAATACAGGATGCGATTGATGATTCCATCCAATTAAGTGACGAGGAAATTGTTGCAGCACTGGATGCATACAGCCAGCAGATGCAGGCTCGTGCCAACCAGGAATTACAGGCTGCAGAGCAGGCGAGTATCGACTTTCTCGCGGATAACGCGCTGGAGCCCGGTGTGATGACAACCGCCTCCGGTCTACAGTACATGGTGCTGGAAGAAGGCGATAATCCGGATGCACCAATGCCTGGCGCCAGTGATGAAGTACGTGTGCATTACCACGGTACCATGATTGACGGCACTGTGTTTGACAGTTCTGTTGAGCGTGGCGAACCAATCAGTTTCCCGCTGGATGGCGTAATTGCCGGCTGGACTGAGGGATTGCAACTGATGCAGGTAGGAGACAAGTACCGCTTTTTCATACCTTCAGATCTGGCGTATGGCGCCAATGGAGCCGGTCCCATTCCACCTTTTGCTGCCCTGATTTTTGATGTTGAGCTTCTGGGTATAGTTGAATAAAAAGTATTCCTGAATGACAACCCGGAATAGCCTAAATCAGGGCTTGTGTGAATTCATTGCGAATTCACCGACACCTTTTCATGCAGTTCAGAATTTAAGCAAGCGCCTGAAGGATGCCGGCTATCAGGAACTGTATGAAGGGGATGCCTGGCAACTGCAAGCCGGGCAAGCCTATTATGTTTGCCGGAATGCTTCCTCGCTCATCGCTTTTCGCACCGGTAATGCCGAACTGGCTGCTCATGGCATGCATATCGTCGGCGCCCATACTGACAGCCCCTGCCTGAAAGTGAAACCCCAGGCCGGAACTGTCCGCTTTGGCTATGCCCAGCTCGGGGTGGAAATCTACGGCGGGGTCTTGCTGAATCCCTGGTTTGACAGAGACCTGTCACTCGCCGGTCGCGTTAATTACCGACAGCCAGATGGCCAGTTGAAACACTGTCTTGTTGATTTCAAAAAAGCCATTGCCACGGTTCCGAGTCTCGCGATTCACCTTGATCGAGAGGTTAATAAGAATCGCAGTATTAATGAACAACAGCATATGCCTCCGGTTTTGATGCGGGTGGATGGCAAGGGTAAGGAATTTGATTTTTATGAACTATTGCTTGGCTATTTACAGGATGAACTGGGGCTGGATGCGCAAAAAGTACTGAGTTATGAACTCAGTTTTTATGACACACAGGCACCGGCGACTATCGGCTTTCAGGATGAATTTATTGCTGCGGCAAGACTCGACAATCTCCTGAGTTGCTACATCGGAATGCAAGCCTTGCTGGAAAGCGACGAAAAAATTCCTGCCTTGCTGGTATGTTCTGACAATGAAGAAGTAGGCAGTGTTTCAGCCGCCGGGGCAGCAGGCTCGTTTCTGGAAGCGGTACTCGAACGTATTGTTGAAAGCTTTTCCACCGACAGAAAGCAGGAGGCCCTGCGACGTTTACTGGACCACTCCATGTTGCTTTCAGTGGATAATGCCCACGGTATTCATCCGAATTATCCTGACCGTCATGATCAGCAACATGGTCCGCTGCTTAATCAGGGGCCGGTGTTGAAAATAAATTCACAGCAACGCTATGCCAGTAACAGTGAAACCACTGCTTATTTTAAAGCACTATGTGATGAAATTAATGTCCCCTTGCAAAGTTTTGTGGTTCGCAGCGATATGGCCTGCGGCTCCACAATAGGACCTATAATTGCTGCCGAACTGGGAATCAAAACCCTGGATATTGGGGTGCCGACATTCGCCATGCACTCCATCCGCGAACTGGCCGGCAGTGAAGATACTGATTATTTATTGCAATCCCTCACAGCATTTTTAAGCCGGTAAACGCTGTTTTTTCAGGTCTCTGATTAAAAACCTCAAAGGATGCAGTGCATCAGCAACCCTGTTGCTGCATGGAGCTGGTGTCTCTGTTATCAGTGCACTCAGATAAGCAGCAGCATAAGGGGTAAAACTCAGGGCATTGGAGCCGTGCGCAACATTAATATACAGACCCGGCTGATAGACCGCTTCCTCTACAAGTGGCTGTCGTGCATTGCGGCTTAGTCCTTTGAAAAGTTCCAGACATAGCGCTGTGTTTTCTACGGGACCAACCAGTGGCAGATAATCAGGGCTGCTGCAACGCAGGGCTGCACGGCTACTGATCCTGTTATTAATATCCAGGCTGTCCGCCAGATTTTCATTAACCCTGGCAAGCAGTGCCAGGTTCTGTTTTGCACCCTGGTCCAGGGTCATTTTTTCAAACTGATCCGCCAGTGTCAGGCCACCAATCAGTACACTTTCATCAGTCGGAATCACATAGGCCCTGCCACTGAGCATGTGGGCAAGTTTCCTGCTTTCAAGACTGTGCGGGTATTCATCAAGCTGGCCGTAGTTGCTGAGCAAGGGATAGTGTTTGCTTTGCTGTAGATGCAGTGCATCCTGACTGTTGGCAATGATCACTGTTTTGCTACGGCTAATCAGTCCCTTGCAGTCTGAAATATGCCAGGATGCATTCTCATGAGTGAGCCTGATGACTTCCTGATTATTCTGCAGGGTAATTGCAGGATGCTGCAGATAAGCCTTGCAGAGCGACACAGGATTCAATGAGATCGCATCGGGAAAATATTGCGTAGTGTCTTCCAGTTTAATTCCGCTCAGGGCTGTAGCATGTTCCGCACTTAAGGACTGGCTTAAGTGTTCAATACCGTAGCTGGCAAGAATTTTATGGCGCCTGTCACGCTCCCCGGGATCAGCAGCAAGATAAAGCAAACCCGGCTGCAGCAGATCAAGCGCTGATTTTTCTGCCAGATTCTGATACAGCGAAATGGAGTACAGATAACTGTGTAAATAAAATTCGGCACTGGCATCATGTCCGGCTGAGAGTTTACAGTCGACAATGCCCCGTTTGTTGCCCGAAGCCATGGAAGCAATGGAAGCCTCTCGTTCCAGCACGCAGACCTGCCAGCCCTGTTCAGCCAGCGCATAAGCAGTAGCGCAACCTGCCAGCCCGGCACCAATAACCACAGCCTGGCGCTCATCCTGTATTGCCGGAGGGGGAATAAAACAGGCATTTGTAACAGGAGGAGTGGGCAGATTTTCTACGGCTTGAAATTCAGCGCTAAGCATATGACGCTTTTTTCCAAAACCCTTGATACGTTGACTTTGAAAACCGGCGCTGTCGAGGGCTTTTCTGACTCCGCCTGCAGCACTGTATGTACTCAGGCTTGTTTCCGGGCGGCTGAATATTGCAAGTGTCCGACATAATTCTTCGGTCCACATTTGCGGATTACAGCGTGGTGAAAAACCGTCGAGATACCAGGCATCGACACGAAATCCGTTTTTGCGGTAAAGCCTTTGCAGAGTCCTGTTGGCATCGCCAAATAACAGGGTCAGTTGAACCTGGTGCCCGGAAAAGTTCAGCCTGCGCTGATGGGTTCCGGAGCACAGTGGGGGATACGCTTTCTGTAACTGGGAAGAATAGTCGGCAAGTTCAGGAAATTGAGCTAATAATCGTTCCAGGTCTTCAGCCCTTAGCGGGTGCAGTTCGCAGGCCAGGTAATGCAGCCTGGCCGTTGCGGGCTTGTGTTGGCACCATAAGCTGCAGGTATTTAAAAAATTAAGCCCGGCACCAAAGCCACATTCGCCAATAGTGAAATAATCACTGTCCGGCTTCTGCCAGCGTTGCTGCAGACGATTGGCCTGCAGGAAAACATGCTCACTTTCTGGCAGCGCGCTGCCTTCAGCATAATAGATATCATCATAGTCCAGGGAAAAGGGCATGCCCTTGCGCCATTGCAAACGAGCCGGCTTGAGTTTCATGACAGCAGAAGACAAGCTCAGTCCTTTGCCTGGGTGATAATGTACTGACCGGGTTCAATGCCATCCAGTGTCCAGGAACCAATGCGGTAGCGGACCAGACGCAATGTGGGGAAACCGACTGCAGCAGTCATACGGCGAACCTGGCGGTTTTTGCCTTCTGCAATTGTCAGGCTAAGCCAGGAGGTGGGTATGTTTTTTCGTTCCCTGATTGGCGGGGTTCGCGGCCACAGCTGTGGTGTCGGAATCTTTTTTGCCTCTGCCGGACGAGTCAGTCCGTCTTTTAGTGTGACACCTCGCTGCAATTTACTGATCGCTTCATCGTCAATATCACCTTCAACCTGCACCCAGTAAGACTTGGACATTTTTCGTTCCGGGCTGGCAATCCGGTGCTGCAGTTTGCCATCATCAGTGAGAAGGACCAGTCCCTCGGAATCCTTGTCCAGGCGCCCGGCCGGATACACATGCTTGATCTGGATAAAATCCGCCAGGGTCCGCGACCCTTGCCGGGAATTCGTTTCCTCCGTGAACTGGCACAGGACGTTGAAAGGTTTGTTGAACAGAAGTATTTGAGCCATGCCGCCAATAATAGCAGTTTTGGACATGAGCTAAGCACAGCAAATAGCTGCAGACAGACTAATTCACAATGCCTGGGTATAAAGGATTGCAGTATCAGACTGACAGTTCAGGACTTGTCCGGATGTTCGGCGTCAACACTTTCGTCATCGCCCGAATCCTCAGCAGCATCCCCAGATACTTCTCCAGTTTCCGGAGCAGGAGGGGCACTGTCTGAATTCTCGGTTGTGTTCTCGGATTCTGCAGTGTTGGTATCGCTGCTACTATCACTACTACCACTACTATTATCACTGCTATCAAGAGGAATGATGTTGGCCGCATGCAGGCCCTTGGGGCCTTCGACAACATCAAATGAAACTGCCTGCCCGGCTTTCAGGGTTTTGTAACCCTCCATGCCAATGGATGAATAGTGAACAAATAAATCACCACCCCCATCATCGGGTAAAATAAAACCAAAACCTTTGGCATTATTGAACCACTTAACTTGACCAGTACTCATTTATGACCTGCCTTACAACTCATTGCTGTTGTATTTATTATTGTTATCAATCAAGTCTGTTGTGATATAACCCCTTTAGGCGATTTAAGTCAATTACAATTGTGCAAAAATATTGGATTATGAACGCCTGTTTCAATGAGAAAAGGACAGTGTTTTTTGCACTAAATTCCGTTGTTTTTGGGCAAAGCATGGTATAGTTTCCATCAAGACTTTTTCTATGTCCTGATAACTTTCCAGCAAGAATCCAGCAGATTTTTTTAGATAACGCAGTCTTGAAAATGAAGCTTACTGTAACCATTAAAGACCAAGTAATGAAAACCTTTGATATCAGAGTAATGTCAGATAATGATGACCAGGAGCATGAAGGAAACTTCGGCGAGGCGCTTGCCCCTGAAAAGCAGAAGGTTAAACCTCCACCCTTATACCGTGTCATTCTGCTCAATGATGATTACACGCCGATGGAGTTTGTGGTAAACATACTGTGTAAGTTTTTTGCCATGAATGTTGAGACAGCGACTGCCGTCATGCTGAAAGTCCATACCGAAGGAAAGGGGGTCTGTGGTGTTTTCCCCAAGGAAATTGCCGAGACCAAGGCAGTACTGGTGAATGAGTATGCGCGGGAATCGGAACACCCCTTGCTGTGTGATATTGAAATAGATGATGATTATTAATCTGCAATTAAGTTTGCGACAGGTAAAGTAAAGCGATGTTTAGCAAAGAACTCGAATTCACATTAAACAGAGCCTTCAAGGAAGCCAGGCAGAAACGCTATGAGTTTCTGACCCTGGAGCACCTGTTACTGGCCCTGCTGGATGATCCGGCGGCCCGTGAAGTGCTTATGGCCTGTGATGCCGATATTGATGAGCTGCGCGAAGACCTGCAGCAACACCTGGATCTGTACGTGCCAACCATGACAGAAGAAGGCAGCGAGAATCGGGATATCCAGCAGACCCTGAGTTTCCAGCGCGCCATGCAGCGGGCGGTATTTCACGTGCAATCTTCAGGGCGGCAGGAAGTCAGCGGAGCCAATGTCCTGGTTGCCATTTTCAGTGAAAAGGAAAGTCACGCGGTTTATTTCATGAACAAGCAGGGCATTACCCGGGGCCAGGTGGTCAACTTTATCACGCATGGTTCAATCGAAAAGCCCGGCCTCAGCCATGATGACCAGGCGGAGATTCAAAGTGATACACAACAGGCTGAAGAAGGTGAAGGGCCGCTGGAAAGCTTTGCGCAAAACCTGAATGAAATGGCGCGCCAGGGCAATATCGATCCGTTGATTGGTCGAAGCAAGGAAATTCAGCGTGTCGTGCAGGTGCTTTCACGGCGTCGCAAAAACAATCCGTTGTTTGTGGGCGAATCCGGGGTCGGCAAAACTGCAATTGCAGAAGGCCTGGCGAAACAGATCGTTGATGGTGAAGTACCGGAAGTGCTGACAGAAAGTACGGTGTATTCCCTGGATATGGGGGCTTTGCTGGCCGGAACCAAATACCGCGGCGATTTTGAAAAGCGCTTTAAAGCCCTGCTGGCAGAACTGGGTAAAGACGAGCATGCCATACTTTTTATCGATGAAATTCATACCATTATTGGTGCCGGTGCGGCCTCAGGTGGCGTTATGGATGCATCCAACCTGCTCAAGCCACTGCTGACTTCAGGAAAATTACGCTGCATTGGTTCAACCACCTATCAGGAATATCGAGGCATTTTTGAAAAGGATCGTGCCTTGTCCCGGCGTTTTCAGAAAATTGATATTTCCGAACCGGATGTGGATACCACTTACCAGATTCTCAAAGGCCTCAAGTCTCGCTATGAGGATCATCATCATCTGCGCTACAGCAACAAGGCCCTGAAAGCAGCCGCTGAACTGGCGGAACGTTATATCAATGATCGCTTCATGCCGGACAAGGCAATTGATGTGATCGACGAGGCGGGTGCCTATCAGAATCTGCAGCCGGTCAGTAAACGTAAAAAACTGATTCAGGTAGGGGATATCGAGCGTGTGGTTTCACAGATTGCCCGAATTCCTGAAAAGAATGTATCAGCAACTGATAAGACCTTGCTCAAGGATCTGGAGAAAAACCTCAAACTGGTGGTATTCGGCCAGGATCCGGCCATTGAAGCGCTGGCGGCCTCAATCAAATTATCCCGTGCCGGTTTACGGGAAGGTGACAAACCGATAGGTTCCTATCTGTTCTCAGGTCCGACCGGCGTCGGTAAAACCGAGGTCAGTAAACAGCTGGCCAAGCTGATGGGCGTTGAACTGATTCGTTATGACATGTCGGAGTACATGGAGCGCCATACGGTTTCCCGCTTGATCGGGGCTCCTCCCGGTTATGTCGGTTTTGACCAGGGCGGACTGCTGACTGAAGAAGTGACCAAGCATCCGCATTGTGTTCTCCTGCTGGATGAAATCGAGAAAGCCCATCCGGATGTATTTAACCTTCTCCTGCAGGTGATGGACCACGGTACGCTGACAGACAATAACGGCCGGGCTACTGATTTTCGTAATGTTGTCCTCATCATGACGACCAATGCCGGTGCCCAGGAAATGAGCCGTAACTCAATTGGTTTTACCATGCAGGATCATTCCACTGACGGCATGGAAATTCTCAAGCGCATGTTTACGCCTGAGTTCCGTAACCGTCTGGATGCCATCATTCCATTCGAGCCGCTGGATGTAGAGGTGATCAAAACCGTTGTGGATAAATTCCTCATGGAGCTGCAGGTGCAGCTGGATGAAAAACAGGTCAGTCTGCATGTCGATGACGAAGCCATCGACTGGTTTGTTGAACACGGTTATGACAAGAAAATGGGCGCCCGTCCCATGCTCAGATTAATTCAGGGTGAAATCAAGAAACCTCTGGCCGAGGATATCCTGTTCGGCAAACTTGTAAATGGCGGAGATGTGCATGTCTCAGTCAAAGACGACAAGATATTGCTTGAAGTGGAGGCTGCTGAAAAACCCGGTAAATCACGGGATAAAAAAAGCAGCAAAAAAGAGCAGGAAGATTTGAAGGCCTAGCGGGCGCGGTAGGTGATACGGCCCTTGCTCAGGTCGTAAGGCGTCATTTCAACAGTGACTTTGTCACCGGTAAGAATGCGGATATAGTTCTTACGCATTTTTCCGGAGATATGCGCAGTAACCACATGGCCATTTTCCAGCTGCACGCGGAACATGGTGTTGGGAAGGGTGTCTATGACTTCGCCTTCCATTTCAATCTGATCTTCTTTCGGCATTTAATCCTCTTTCGTTTCAGTTAACGACTGCTGTCGAAGCGCCGCATTTTGCCTGAAATAGATGCTTATGGCAAAAAAATGTCAGGCAAGGCCCTGCTAAGGGTAGCGTGTCCAACCGTCAGACTGGAGGATTTCAATGGGTCGGTACTGGGTTTTATAGTTCATTTTCTGGCAGTCTTTTATCCAGTAGCCGAGATACAGGTAGGCAAGTTTAAGGCGTCGGGCAACTTCAATCTGCCAGAGGATGGCGAAGGTGCCGAGTGAACGCTCGGCCTGGTCAGGATCATAGAAAGTGAAGACTGCCGACAGGCCGTTAAGCAGGCGATCACAAATCATTACCGCCAGCAGTTCGCCTTCACTGCGAACTTCCAGAAACAGGGTGTCCTTGCGGGCAGTCAGCAGGAATGAATGATACTGATCCTGTGAAGCAGGGAACATATCGCCATCCCGGTGACGGGTATTGATGTAACGCTTGTACAGCAGGTAATGTTCTTCCTTGCCGATAGACTGAACCGGGGATACCTGCAGATCCTGGTTTTTTTTCATTACACGACGAAACCGCCTGCCGGCTTTAAACTCGTTGACCAGCACCCGACAGGGCGTACAGGCAGAACACTGGTCACAGTGGGGACGGTAAATATGCGCGCCGCTACGACGAAAACCAATCTCGTTCAGCCGGGTGTGAAATTCATTATCGATTTCGAATTCAGGGTCGATAAACAGCGTTTTCGCCCGTTGTCCGGGCAAATAGCTGCAATCGTGTTCAGCGGTGGTATAGAGTTTTAAATCTTTCAGTGAAGTCATGCTGGCTTATATTGTACACCCAGGCTTTACCCGGAATTAAGTACTGCTACACGTTTTCCCAATTCCAGTGTGTTTCCTGATTCACTCCTGCGGCAAGTTCCTGCATAAACTTTTCACGACTGATTTCCCGGGCACCGAATGCCGCCAGATGCTCGCTGGCAATCTGGCAGTCTATAAGGCGGAATTCTTGTTGATAAAGTTTACGGACCAGCGCCACAAAGACCAGTTTTGAGGCATTATCCTGCAGACTGAACATTGATTCGCCGAAAAAAATACTGCCGATGGCGATGCCGTAGAGTCCACCCACCAGCTGTTTCTGGTCCCAGGCTTCAAGCGAGTGTGCCCAGCCTTCACGGTGTAAGCGTTTATAGGCATCCAGCATTTCAGCGGTTATCCAGGTGCCGGGCCGGGTATGATTTCCCCGGCCGGCGCAATGTTCAATGACTTCAGGGAAGGCCTGATCGGCAGTGATCTGCAGGGTATTTTTCCGCTGCAGTTTCTGCAGGCTGCGGGAAACATGCAGTTCTTCAGGATAGAGCACCATGCGTGGAGCAGGGTGCCACCAGAGAATCGGTTGACCATCTTCATACCAGGGAAATATTCCCTGCCGGTAAGCATGCAGTAATCTTTCGCTGCTCAGGTCGCCACCAACAGCAAGCAGGCCATTGGGTTCATCGAGGGCTTCTTCCACCGGCGGAAAATTCAGGTCGTCGGGGTTCAGATAATGCAGGGCTGGCATAGGGCTTTAGCCTGGTGCGCCTGGGCTTACTGTTCCAGACTATCCAGATATTTTTCTGCATCCAGAGCCGCCATGCAGCCAAATCCGGCAGAAGTCACGGCCTGGCGATAAACGTGATCAGCAATATCGCCGGCTGCAAAAACGCCGGGAATACTGGTCTGCGTGGCGTTGCCTTCACTGCCAGAATGGATTTTCAGGTAGCCGTTGTGCATGTCCAGCTGGTCCTGAAACAGTTCGGAGTTGGGGCGATGACCGATTGCGATGAAGACTGCATTGACAGCTATTTCCTGGGTAGTACCAGTCTCGCTGCCAAGAATACGCATACCGGTGACGGCGCCATCCTCGCCCAGAATTTCTTGCAGGGTATGATTCCACAAAATACTGATATTGCCTTTGTCGGCTTTCTCAAACAGCTTGTCCTGCAGAATCTTTTCTGCCCGCAGGCTGTCACGGCGATGGACCAGTACAACTTCACTGGCAATATTGGACAGGTAGAGGGCTTCTTCTACCGCAGTATTCCCGCCGCCGATCACGGCCACTTTTTGTTCTTTATAAAAGAAGCCATCACAGGTTGCACAGGCGCTGACACCACTGCCCATATACTGTTCTTCAGAAGGCAGCCCCAGATACTGGGCCGAGGCACCGGTGGCTATGATGAGGGCATCACAAGTATATTCACCGACACTGCCTTTCAGACGAAAGGGATGTTGCTGCAGGTCAGCCTCTTCAATATGGTCAAAAATTACTTGTGTTTCAAAGCGTTCCGCATGATTCTTCATTCTTTCCATTAAGTCTGGGCCCTGCAGGCCTTCAACATCACCGGGCCAGTTATCCACGTCAGTTGTTGTGGTGAGCTGGCCACCCTGTTGCATGCCGGTGATCACAACCGGGTTCAGGTTGGCACGGGCGGCATAGACTGCTGCGGTGTATCCGGCGGGTCCGGAGCCGAGAATGATCAGTCGATGATGTAGTACTTCGCTCATAGGAAAAAGCTCTCTTAAGTGGTATAAAAACGAAGGCTGAATGGTAGCAGAAATGCTGCAGATATTGCGTATTTTTTCCGGATAAAATCAACCAGCTGTATCCCTTATATGGATAATTTATTATCATACAGCTACTAGATATGCCATTTTTACTGAAGCAGGCACCCTCTTGGCTAGCGTTAAATCTCAAGTAAACAAAACCGGCTCCGGCGATCCGGAAAAGCACATGCAGGCCATGCTGCTTAAAGAAGGCCTGTTACTGGTCATGCTGGCGCTTGCGCTCTACCTGTTCCTGGCGCTAAGCAGCTATTCACCGGAGGATCCGGGCTGGTCGCGCACAGCCAGCTCAAACAACATTGCCAATATCGTCGGTGCCAGCGGCGCCTGGGTCGCCGATGTACTGCTGATTTTACTGGGATATCTGGCGTATTTACTGCCGGTAATGCTGGTTTACCGGGCGTTTGTGCTGTTTCGTGAAAGAAAGCGTAACGCAGACTTTGCCTGGTCAATGATCATGCTGCGTGCCAGTGGCTTCATTTTAACTCTGATTGGCGCGACGGCACTGGCAAGCATGCACTTCCTCGCCGCTTTACCGGAAACTGCCGGCGGCATCCTGGGTAATGCAGTTGCCAACCTGGCTTTGCCGGTACTCGATATGATCGGTGCCACTCTGGTTTTCCTGACCCTGCTTTGTGTGGGGATTACACTCGCGACCGGATTGTCCTGGATAGATGTAGTTGATAAGACTGGCAAACTCTGTCTCGGGGTCTGGCAACGAATTTCCGAGTATCTGCAAAAGTGGCGTGAAGAACAGCGGGAAAAACAGCAAACCAGAAAAGTAATCGATCAACGCAAACAGGCGCTGGATACCTACAAGGAAAAAGAGAAAACCCGTAAACCCATCAAAATAGCGCCGGTACAAAAGCCCAAACCTGAGCCGAGCAAACGGGTCCAGAAAGAAAAACAGGGCAAACTTTTCAGCGCCGGCGATATCGGAGAACTGCCGCCTATCTCACTGCTGGACGAATGGGTTGAGAATCTGGAAGGCGGCTTTTCCACGGATGCGCTGGAAGCCATGTCGAAACTGCTGGAAATCAAGCTCAAGGACTTTGGCATCGATATCACGGTGGAGGCGATTAATCCGGGACCGGTCATTACCCGCTTTGAGGTGCAACCGGCCCCCGGCGTGAAGGTCAGCCGTATCAGCAATCTGGTCAAGGACCTGGCACGATCGCTGGCAGTCAGCTCGGTACGTATTGTGGAAGTGATTCCAGGCAAAACAGTCATCGGGATCGAAATTCCCAATGAGAAAAAAGCTCTCATCCAGCTCGGGCAGGTACTCTCCTCGAGTGAATTTGATAATGCCAGGTCGCCGATCAGCCTGGCGTTAGGGCATGATATCGGCGGTAATCCGGTAGTAGTGGATTTGAGTAAAATGCCGCACCTGCTGGTGGCCGGAACGACCGGGTCCGGTAAATCGGTGGGCATCAATGCCATGATTCTCAGTATATTGTTCAAGTCCAGCCCGAAAAATGTCCGCCTGATCATGATCGACCCGAAAATGCTCGAGCTGTCTGTTTATGACGGTATTCCCCATCTGCTGACCCCGGTAATCACTGACATGAAGGATGCCGCCAATGGTCTACGCTGGTGTGTCGCGGAAATGGAGCGGCGCTACCGGCTGATGTCTGCCCTGGGGGTCAGGAATCTGGCCGGTTTCAATAAAAAAGTAACGGATGCAGCCAAAGCCGGCAATCCAATTGAAGACCCGCTCTGGAAACCCGATCCACTGATGGATGAAGATGAGCAGAAAGCAGAAGACCTGGAAGAATTGCCAATGATAGTGGTGGTGGTCGATGAGCTTGCCGACATGATGATGGTAGTGGGTAAAAAAGTTGAAGAACTGATTGCCAGGATTGCCCAGAAAGCCAGGGCGGCAGGAATTCACCTGATTCTGGCGACCCAGCGTCCCTCGGTGGATGTGCTGACCGGCCTGATCAAGGCCAATATCCCGACGCGTATCTCTTTCATGGTGCAGTCCAAGGTTGATTCGCGCACTATTCTGGGAGAAGGCGGGGCAGAACAACTACTTGGGCATGGTGACATGCTGTTTATGCCCCCGGGAGGAGGTGTCCCGCAACGCGTTCATGGGGCATTCGTTGATGACGATGAAGTGCATCGTGTTGTGGCAGACTGGAAATCACGGGGTGAGCCCCATTATATCGAGAGTATTACTTCTGACAGCGCTGGCGATAATGTGCCGGGACTGGCTTCGGGCGGTGACGGAGAAGGTGGCGAAGAGGATGATGAGCTTTATGATGAAGCCGTGCGCTTTGTTACCGAGACGCGCAAGGCGTCGATTTCTGCCGTGCAGCGTAAATTACGCATCGGTTATAACCGGGCTGCGCGTATGATTGAAGCCATGGAAATGGCTGGTGTGGTGTCTGAAATGAACGCCAATGGCAGTCGTGAAGTGCTAGCGCCGCCACCGCCAGAATCATAAAAATGATATTTACTAACAATAGGTTAGAATTAAAACTTAAAGTAAATTATATTTTTTGTTCAGCTGCTTTGCTGTGCAATTCGATTTTGTTAAAGCCAGCAATGGCACAGGAACAAAGCCCGCTGGAAGAACTGGTGGCCATCCTTGCTGCAACTGAAACCCTGCAGGCGGATGTCGAGCAATTGATCCTGTCACAGGACGGTCGCGAAATTCAGGAACTGCAGGCAGAACTGGTCATGCAGAAGCCTGACCGGCTTTACTGGCATGTCACTGAGCCCTATGAAGAACTGATGCTGGGTGACGGTATCACACTCTGGTATTACGAACCGGACCTGGAACAGGTCAGTATTCGTGAATTTCCAGATGATATAGAAAATAATCCGATCCTCTTGCTGAATGATGACCTGCAGGCCATTGCCGATGCCTATGAAGTCTCAATGGGCTATGTAGATGATGAAGTCAGGCAATATGTCCTGCTGCCGCTGACCCCTTCCAGTTCATATGAGCGCTTCAGTATGACTTTTGCTGGCAATGATTTGCTGCAGATGCAGTTTGAATCAAGTGTTGGCCAACTAACCAGTTTTTCCTTCAGTAATATCGTCAATAATCAGGCTGTGGATGCCGGGCTGTTTCAGTTTGATATTCCAGCCGGCATAGAGATTATTGACAGCCGGGATGCAGAGTCGCCCTAGGTGTACTGTTATGAACGACTCGCTGTTCACTACCGAACAAGTTTATCAGCCTCTGGCAGCAAGACTGCGTCCTGGAAAACTACAGGAATTTATCGGTCAGGAGCATATTCTCAGTCCGGGTAAGCCGCTTTACGAAGCGCTGCTCAAGGGGCAGCCACATTCGATGATTTTCTGGGGGCCACCGGGAACCGGGAAAACCACACTGGCACGCCTGCTGGCGCACAGCAGCCAGGCGCATTTTGAATCAATTTCTGCAGTGCTCAGCGGCGTCAAGGAAATTCGTGCTGCCATCGAAAAAGCGCAACTGGTTCGCGATCAGCAGGGCAAGAAAAGCATTCTTTTTGTTGATGAAGTCCACCGTTTTAACAAATCCCAGCAGGATGCCTTTTTACCCTATATAGAAGACGGCACACTGATTTTTATCGGCGCCACCACTGAAAACCCTTCTTTTGAGCTGAATAATGCGCTTTTGTCGAGGGCCCGTGTATATGTGCTGAAAAGCCTGCAGCATGAGGACCTGTTGGCAATTCTGCAACAGGCTATGGATGATGTGGAAAGGGGGCTTGCCGGACAAAGCTTCAGCCTGAGTGATTCGCAAAAGCAGGCTCTGGTGCAGTCGGCAGACGGTGATGCCAGGCGCCTGCTCAATTTACTGGAACTGGCTGCTGAACTGGCCAATGCCGAAGACAGTGAAAGTATCAGCGATGAGACCCTGAGCCAGGTAATACAGGGAAGTACCCGGCGCTTTGATAAAGGCGGTGATGTTTTCTACGAACAGATTTCAGCCTTGCACAAGGCTGTCCGCGGTTCATCTCCCGATGCTGCCCTGTATTGGCTTTGCCGCATGCTGGACGGCGGTTGTGATCCACTCTATATTGCCCGGCGTGTGGTCCGAATGGCCAGCGAGGATATCGGTAATGCCGACCCCCGGGGACTGGAGATTGCCCTGAATGCCTGGGATGTGCAGGAAAGACTGGGCAGCCCGGAAGGAGAACTGACACTGGCGCAGGCAGTCATTTACTTGGCCTGTGCGGCAAAAAGTAATGCCTCTTACAAGGCCTTCAAGAGTGCCATGCGCGAAGTCCGGGAGGGGGAAAGCCATGATGTGCCGATGCATATCCGTAATGCGCCGACACAATTAATGAAGGAAATGGACTATGGCGAAGACTATCGTTATGCTCACGACGCGCCGGACGGCTATATTGCCGGGGATAATTATTTCCCGGAAGCATTGAAAGACAAGCGCTTTTATTTTCCTGGTGATCGGGGGCTGGAAGCCAGAATCAGGGAGAAACTGGATTATCTGCGCAAGCTTGACAGAGAAAGTGATTTCAAGCGTTATGAAAGCGATAAATGATGGATGATCATAAAACAAGGGAGCACTGATGACTTATCTGGCAGTAGCCCTGGGTGGGGCTCTGGGAGCGATGAGCCGCTACTGGTTGTATAATAGCTGGTCGAAACTGGCGGAAAATCCCTTCCCCTATATCACACTGTTTGTGAATGTCATCGGCTCCCTCTTGATAGGCATTGTGTTTGTGCTACTGGTCGAACGCGGAGAACTGGGGCTTGAGTGGAGAAATGTTATCAATGTTGGCTTCCTGGGAGCCTTTACCACCTTTTCAACATTTTCCCTGGATGCGCTGGGCCTGTTTGAACAGGGGCAGATAGCCATGGCACTGGTTTATATTCTCAGCAGTGTGCTGGTCTGCATACTGGCAGCCTGGCTGGGCATTACCCTGACGCGATTGATTTTTTGAATAATTATTAATCAGAGATTCCTTAAGTAATAAGCTGAGTTAAAACATGCTGGATCCCAAATTACTGCGCAGTGAGGCTGAGCAGGTTGCCGAAAAATTGAGTATACGTGGTTTTAAACTGGACGTAGCCCGCATCGCTGAGCTGGAAAAGCAGCGCAAGAGCCTGCAGGTAGAAACCGAATCCCTGCAGAATGAGAGGAATACCCGATCAAAGAATATCGGTAAAGCCAAAGCAGCCGGTGAGGATATTGCGCCCCTGTTGGCGGAAGTCGACAAACTGAAATCCGAGCTGGAGAACAAAAAACAGGCCCTGAGTGAAGTGCAGCAGGCCTTTGAAGAAATTTTACTGGCAATTCCGAATATCCCGGCTGAGCAGGTGCCTCCCGGCAATGATGAGTCAGCCAACCAGGAAGTCAGACGCTGGGGGGAGCCTGGAACATTTGATTTTGAAGTCAGGGATCATCAGCAGCTTGGTGAAAGAGGTGAGGGTCTGGACTTTACCCGGGCCGTTAAAATCACTGGTTCCCGTTTTGTGTTGATGCGTGGTGAAATCGCCCGCTTGCAGCGGGCACTGACGCAATTCATGCTCGACCTGCATACTCGAGAGCATGGCTATACTGAAGTCTACGTGCCTTTTATGGTCAATGCTGAATCCCTGTTCGGCACCGGACAGTTACCAAAATTTGCCGAAGACCTGTTTCACCTGGACGGTGAACAGAATTTTTATCTGATACCGACGGCAGAAGTTCCGGTGACCAATATTGTGCGGGATGAAATTCTCGATCCCGAACAAGTCCCCTTAAAGTTTGTCTGCCACACACCGTGTTTTCGCAGCGAGGCAGGCAGCTATGGTAAAGATACACGTGGCATGATTCGCCAGCATCAGTTTGAAAAAGTCGAGCTGGTGCAGATTGTGACACCAGACAATTCCGCACAGGCCCATGAAGAGCTGACAGGGCATGCGGAAAAAGTCCTGCAGGCGCTGGAACTGCCTTACCGCACAGTTATTTTATGTGGTGGAGATATCGGTTTTGGTGCCAGACTTACTTATGACATCGAGGTCTGGCTGCCTGGCCAGAATGCTTACCGGGAAATTTCCTCCTGCAGCAATTTCGGTGATTTCCAGGCCCGGCGCATGCAGGCCCGCTGGCGTAATCCGCAGACAGGCAAGCCGGAACTGGTGCATACCCTGAATGGTTCCGGTCTGGCGGTTGGCAGAACCCTGCTTGCGGTGCTGGAAAATTACCAGCAGAAAGATGGCAGTGTCATTATTCCTGAACCCTTGCGCCCCTATATGGGTGGGCTTACAAATATTTTACAGGCCTGATGGAATACCTTCCCATTTTCTACAAGCTGGACTCGCGACGCGTGCTACTGGTTGGGGGAGGAAAAATTGCCTTGCGCAAAGCCCGGTTCATGTTGCGTGCCGGCGCCAGGCTTCGGGTAGTAGGCACCGAAGTCAGTGCTCAGATGAAAAAACTATTGGCACATGCTGAGCATGAAATATATGAGCGTCCATACCGGGAGGAAGACCTGCAGGATGTAGCAATCGTTGTTGCGGCAACGGATGATGCTGAATTAAATAAACAGGTATCCACAGCGGCCAAACAACGAAATTTGCCGGTTAATGTTGTCGATCAGCCGGAACTCTGTAATTTCATTTTTCCTTCGATTGTCGATCGTTCCCCTCTGCTTGTTGCAGTTTCAAGTTCGGGAAAATCACCGGTGCTGGCACGTCTGCTTCGTGCCCGTCTGGAAACTTTTATTCCTTCTGCTTATGGAACCCTGACTGAATTTCTTGGTGCTTTCCGGCAGCAGGTAAAAACAGGAATCAGTTCATTTACGCAACGCATGCGCTTTTGGGAAGAAGTTGTTAATGGCCCAATTGCCGAACTGGTTTTGAGCGGTAAAGGGGAGCAGGCGAAGTCATTACTGGAAGATAAACTGAAAAACCATAATCAGAACCCATCAGTCAGTGGTGAAGTCTATCTGGTTGGTGCTGGCCCTGGTGATCCTGATCTGCTGACTTTTCGGGCATTACGCTTGATGCAACAGGCCGATGTGGTTCTTTATGATCGTCTGGTTTCTGAGCAGATACTGAACATGACCCGGCAGGATGCTGAAAAGATTCATGTTGGCAAACAGCGCCAGTTACACACCATGCCGCAGCAGGATATCAGTGCCTTGCTGGTCAGGCTGGCACAGGAAGGCAAGCGTGTGCTCAGACTGAAAGGAGGTGACCCCTTTATATTTGGTCGCGGTGGTGAAGAAATTGAAATGCTGGCAGAGGCGAGAATTCCGTTCCAGGTAGTTCCGGGTATTACTGCAGCTTCAGGTTGCTCATGTTATGCAGGAATTCCTCTGACCCATCGGGATTATGCCCAATCGGTCGTATTTGTAACCGGCCACATGAAAAATGATAAATGCGATCTGGACTGGGAACATCTGGTACAGGAGAATCAGACCCTGGTGGTATATATGGGCTTGATAGGCCTGCCTTTGTTGTGTAATGAGTTAATTCAGCATGGCCGTGACAAAAACACACCAGTAGCTCTGATACAGCAGGGGACGACGCCGGAACAAAAAGTGCTTACTGGCACCCTTGAAAGTTTACCTGGCATAGTCGAGGCGGCTGATGTCAAAGCGCCAACCCTGATTATTGTCGGGGATGTAGTCTCCCTGCATAATAAGCTGGCCTGGCGTGAGGCAAAGACGGTTTAATGAGACCCTGTCTGCAACTTCTCTGCTATGATTGCGCTATTCTGGGCGATGAGAATATGATTTCCGGATTCTGAAAAATAAACGACATGTCTGAAAACCTTTTTGAAAAGTTTGCTGCTCCTCCTGCCTGGCGCATTGATATTTCCAGTATGCGCAAGGGGATCGATAATTACCATGTCGACGTAAAACTAAGCAAACGTTTCCTTTCTGACATGAAAGTTCTGATTACCGAGCTGTTAAGACGGGAAACTGATCCCAAAGGCTATCGGGGAGATGCAGGCAAGGCTTTCTCGCCGATGTGCAAAAGTTATCAGGACATGATGACTGTGCTTATTCACCGGGTTAAAACGGACCTGACCCAGGAAGAAGTGGCTTTCCTGCAGTTTGCTCCGCTGCGATATATTCTTG
The DNA here is from genome assembly GCA_002414385.1 of Gammaproteobacteria bacterium UBA5109. Classification (GTDB taxonomy): domain Bacteria; phylum Pseudomonadota; class Gammaproteobacteria; order Pseudomonadales; family Pseudohongiellaceae; genus UBA5109. The sequence goes on along the minus strand of DHZH01000007.1, from coordinate 110,520 downwards.
AGGCTGTCACTACTGCTCTTAATCAGTTGATCAATGAAACAAAAAAAGAAGCTACTGATCTGCGTAATCAGGGCTCCATGCATGTCCTGAAAGTTCAACATCGCTTGTCCTGGTTAAGCAAGCACTATAACGGCATTATTTACCGGGTTAAAAAGCAGATTTTTGATTACCTTCATCGTACGGAATTCCGCCAGTTGCGGTTATTACGGGAACAGTACCTGACTGAAAGCGTGATAGATTTTCAGGAATTTCTGAGTAATTCAATTCTGCTGAACAGGGACCTGAACTCAGCCCGTTTTCTGATTGAGCATTACATCAACTGGGGCGGGGAGCTTGATGCCAGTGAATTTCCCAACATCAATAATGAAGTTGAGATATTGATGCAGAAAATGCTGCCGGAACTGGATACCCGCAACCTGCAACAGGAACTGGAGATCGGCGAGGATCAGCTGGAAGTTTATGACGATCTGCGTGTGCTGCGCGCGATCAAATACTTTCTGGGGCCGGCTGAGAATCAGCGCGAACAGGTTTTTGAAGAATTTTGCTGGCTGGATTCACCCACCATGCTCAAAGAATTGTTTGATTTTGAATCATTGCTTGATGAATTACCTGATATCAAGCAGACACATGGCAGCAAGGCCGCCAGGGCATATCGTAAACAAGTCAGAAAACTGGAAAAAACCCTGAAGCGTTTCGGCGCTTTACTGAAAAAGAAAAAATACCTGACTCGTTTTGTAGCGTCCTATGAAACCAGGAAAATATGGTCAGAAAAATTCAACCAGGAGCTTGACCCGCGCGTCCTGAATCAGTACCTGGCCGGCGAATGTGCAATAAAACGTCTGCAGGATCAATCGCACGGCGGACGCGAATTGAGTAATGATGAATTGTCCCTGCTCAAGGAGTCCGGCAAGCAGATTAATTTACTTGTCCGTAAAAATCTTGATGATCAGTTACAGCGGATATTAATTGATATTGCACGCTTTCGCCTGCACCTGAAATATACCCGCTTTGCCCATCGTATTTTCAATCGCATGAATGTCCTGACTGTCAAGGAGGATATTGAGTTATCCAGGCAGGCACGAACTTTATATCAGCTTCCCTGTGCCGATGAAATTGAAGATGATGAAGCAAAAATCGTTCATCACACTGTGATGAAAGCAGACGTCCGAGGATCTACAGTAGTTACTGAAATGCTGGAAAAACATAATCTGAATCCAGCGTCCTATTTCAGTCTGCACTTTTTTAACCCTATAAATGAAATCATTCCTGTGTATGGGGGCAATAAGGTCTTCATTGAAGGCGATGCGATTATTCTGAGCTTTCTTGAACATGAGCATTCCCCGCAGCAATGGTTTTCTGTTGCCCGGGCATGCGGTCTGGCACGCTCGATGCTGCGCATTATTCATGAAGGGAACAAGCATGCCAGGCAATCCGAATTGCCCTTGCTGGAACTTGGTATTGGTATCTGTTTTTCTGAAGAAGCGCCGCGCTATCTGTTTGATGGCGAACAGCCCATCATGATTTCTTCGGCGATAGGCCTGGCGGACAGGCTGTCTTCCTGCTCCTGGAAGTTACGGGAAAAAATGCAAAGTGGCATCTTCAATGTGGAAGTGTTGAATTATGCCGATGATGAGCGTGACAAGGGTGAGAAAGGGCAGCAAAAAATTCGTTACAACGTTAATGGCATTCTTCTGGAGAATACTGCCTTCGACAAATTACAAAAGGAAGTAAAGCTGCGCAAAATTACTGCCGGGTTTGATGGTAAAAAGGAGACTCTCTACTACGGCGTATACACTGATCTGGTGGGCAGTCGACATGATATCGTGATCAGGGAAGGTCGGGTCGGAATCTGGCAGAATGATTCCATCATTTCAGCCGGTGCAAATGCCGAGCCTTATTACGAAGTTGTCACTAATGGAAAGGTTGTTTCCATGCTGCGGGAAAAACTCAAGACCTGATATTACTTGCGTAATCTTTGCCCTGATATCTGCTTCCCGTCCTGCCGTAATAAGGCCGGTTTCAATTCACCGTTTCAATTCGCCTTAGTGGTGACAGTTGCCTTCTGCTTGTTCATTCTGTTTTTGTTTCAGAATCTTACGCTTTGTATCGCGTTTCGGCTTTTGTGCAATCGTCTTGTTTATGGCTTTTGTGACTAAGGTGGTTTCCCAACTAACGTGTGGCATAGGCACCTCCTGTTTAATTAACGGCCAACTATAACACATAATTAATGCCAATGTATATACATGAACATTGCTTTATATAGCAGAGGGTTACGGGAAGACACCCCTGAGTAACTTTGCTTCACTAACTCTTTGAATTCCTTCAATTAATGCTGCAGTTCGCATGTCCACATCATCGCGTTGTGATCGCAAGAGGGTACGCTGGAATGCTTCCACCATGATGTTGTGCAGGCGGTTGTTCACCTCTTCCAGTGTCCAGGCGAATTCCTGGGTATTCTGGACCCATTCAAAGTAGGAGACAGTTACACCGCCGGCATTGCCAAGTATGTCAGGCAGGACAAAGATATCCCTTTCGCGTAGTTTACGGTCTGCTTCCAGAGTTGTTGGCCCATTGGCGCCTTCGGCAAGTAAACGGCAATTGATGTAACTGGCGTTGTCAGCAGTGATCTGATTCTGCAAGGCGCAGGGGGCCAGGATGTCACATTTCAGTTCCAGCAATTCTGAATTGCTGATTTCTTCTGCCTCTGAAAAACCTTTCAGTACGCCGTGTTCCTGAATATGATCATCAATGGCGCCAAGTGATAAGCCTTTTTCGTGGTACAGGCCACAGCTGACATCGCTGATACCGATTATTTTCACCCCGAGCTGTTCCAGGAATGCTGCGGCATTACGGCCAACATTGCCGTAGCCCTGAATCACGGCAGTGGCATTTTTCAGCTCAATGCCGACATGGTAGGCCGCATCCTGTATCAGATAAACCAGGCCTCGGCCCGTTGCTTCCTCGCGGCCCTTGGAGCCGCCAAGCACGACCGGTTTGCCGGTGACCACTTCCGGCACAGCATGCCCAACCTGCTGGCTGTAAGTATCCATGATCCAGGCCATGACCTGGGCATTGGTTCCCATATCAGGTGCTGGGATATCCTTGTCCGGGCCGATCATGTTGACAAATTCCATGGTGTAACGACGGGTCAGCCTTTGCAGCTCGGAGCGGCTCATGAGTTGCGGGTTGATTCTTACTCCACCCTTGGCTCCGCCAAAGGGTAATTGCAGTAAGGCGCATTTCCAGGTCATCCACATGGCCAGGGCAGAGACCTCACCCAGTGAAACATCTTCATGGTAGCGGATACCCCCTTTGGTGGGACCCATGGTCAGTACATGCTGGACCCGGTAGCCAAAGACTGTTTCCACTTCGGAATATTTATCCTTGCGGCAGGGGAAGCTGGTGATCAGGGCGCGCTGCGGGAACAGCAGCCGCTTGCGGATATTTTCATCAAGGTCCATCCGTTTTGAAGCCTGCAGAAATTGCTGCTGAGCCAGGTTGAACATTGGTGAATCCCATTCTGCTTCCGGGATGACGTGATCGCTTTGTTCCACTGATTTATCCATGAATGCTTTTCTCGGTGTTACTTCTGGGAAGCTAAAAATAACAGATTAGGCGTCTAATAAGATACTGTGCCGGCTTACAGGTACTATCCGAGCGTATCAGCAGCCACCTGGTACTTTTACAAGGACTGTCCTGAAGAGTCGTTGTGGTGGACATTATCTGTCCAGACTCTTATTCTAAAGACTTTTATCATTAACTAATTCTGCGTGTTAACAGGCAGCCCGAAAAGCGGCAATTGACAGGGGCTCACCAGGAGAAGCACATGTCGACCAGCAAAAATACCCGGGAAAATAATTCAGCATTCCTCCAGCTTGATCCGGAAGCTCAACAGTCTGCCCGCTTCAGGGATGCAGTAGACTTTAACCTGAATCGTCGTGGCTTTTTCAAATTAAGCGGTATCGCTGGTGGCGGCCTTGTGCTGGGTTTCACTCTGGGAAATGCCGGAGAAGCACAGGCGCAGGCTTCGGCCCAGCAGTTAAGCAACGCCTATGTACAGATCAGGCCTGATGGCAAAGTCACGATTATGGCCTCCAACCCTGAAGTCGGACAGGGCGTTAAAACCGCCATGCCGATGATTGTTGCCGAAGAGTTGGATGTGGCCTGGGAAGATGTGGAAGTTGTGCAATCTGCAATTGATGCCGAGCGTTATGGACGTCAGGCAGCGGGGGGCTCACGTTCAATCCCCTCAACCTGGATGCCCCTGCGACAGGCCGGTGCAACCGCAAGAGCCATGCTGGTCAGCGCCGCTGCAACTCAGCTTGGTGTTGATGCAGCCAGTCTGCGCACCGAGAATACTGCGGTGATTCATGATGGCTCCGGCCAGCGAATTCCCTATGCCGAGCTGACTGAACTGGCCGCTACTTTGCCGGTTCCTGCAGTTGACAGTCTGCGACTGAAACCGCGCTCAGAGTGGCGCCTGATCGGTCAGGCCATCGGTGGTGTAGATAATGAAGCCATCGTGACTGGCAGGTCGCTCTTTGGTATGGATCAACAACAACCCGAGATGCTGTATGCGACTTTTGTGCGTGGCCATCAGATTGATGCCGTTGCCCGTTCAGCCAATCTTGAGCAGATCAGAACATTACCCGGGGTTGTCGATGCCTATCTGATGGAACAGCGTGGCCGCCCCAGTGACTATTTCCGCCCGCCGTCCATTCATTCCGGCGTAGTGATTGTTGCCAGGTCTACCTGGAGCGCCTTCAAGGCTGCCCAATCCCTGCAGGTAAACTGGGATGGTTCAGACGCAGTGCAGGACAGCTGGGAGCAGCATGTCAATGATGCGGCATATCTGGCTCAGCGCCAGGGTGATAGCGTGCTTAACAATAAAGGTGATGTCGATGCTGCCTTTACCAACGCTGCCACGACAGTGGAAAGTTTTTACACTTATCCTTTTCTTTCGCATTCCGATCTAGAGCCGCAAAACTGCACCTGCTGGTTCAAAGGCGATTCCATTGAAATCTGGGCACCAACCCAGACTCCGCAGAATGCTGTGAGAGAAGTTGCCGCTTTTCTGGATCTGCCGGAAGATCAGGTTCTGCTGCACCAGTTACGTGGCGGAGGAGGCTTCGGCCGACGGCTCGCCAATGACAGTGTCGTCGAAGCTGCGGCCATTGCTGCGCGTTTTGAAGTGCCGGTGAAGGCTGTCTGGACGCGCGAAGATGATATGTTTTTTGATTATTACCGGCCCGGTGGCTTCAATTCTTTCAAAGCAGCCATTGATAATGACGGACGCCTGTCAGCCTGGCAGCATCATTTTATAACCTTTAGCCGTGAAGGCAGTGAAGAGCCTTTGACCGGAGCCAATCTTGCCGCGGATGAATTCCCTGCGCAGGTTTTGGATAACGTGCGCATGACCCAGTCGACCCTGATTTCAGGCATGCCAACCGGTTTCTGGCGCGCCCCGCGCTCCAATGCGCTGGCCTTCACCCACCAGTCATTCCTGCATGAGTGCGCAGTTGCAGCCGGGAGAGATCACCTGGAATTTCTGGTGGAACTGTTTGGCGAAGCGCGCTGGTTTGAAGAAGGTAATGCCGGTTCCCTGAATACCGAACGTGCTGTCGCGGTGATTCGCCGGGCTGCCGAGGAAGCCGGGTGGGGACGTAGCATGCCGCAAGGCAGGGCGCTGGGTCTGGCCTTTCATTTCAGTCATGCCGGCTATTTTGCCCATGTGGTTGAAGCCAGCGTTGATGACAGCAGGAAAGTCAGGGTTCATAAAGTCACTGTTGCCGGTGATATCGGGCCAATCGTTAACCTGAGCGGAGTGAACAACCAGGTTGAAGGCTCGGTGATTGATGGCTTGTCTTCCGGTATTGGGCTGGAAGTCACTTTCAGTAACGGACGTGTTGATCAACATAATTTCCATCAATATCCTCTGGGTAGAATCACTATTGCGCCGGATGCAATTGATGTGCACTGGATTGAGTCGGACTATCCTCCTACGGGAGCAGGAGAGCCGGCTTATCCGCCGACCATACCGGCACTCACAAATGCTATTTTCAGTGCGACCGGGCATCGTGTCCGTACCTTGCCTCTGCGCAAGGAAGGCTTCCGCGCCTGAGTCGTTCGGAGTTTAGTGCGAATCACTCAACAGGGCATACAAAGCCTGGGTCCGGGAATACAGTCAACTTGTGACACAAACCAGCATCAATATTCGTCAGGCTGAGCCAGAGGATGCAGCACTTATCCTTGAGCTTGTTCGCGAACTGGCTGTGTACGAAAAAGCCGGGCATGAAGTTCTGGCAGACCGGCAAGCTATTCATGATTCCCTGTTCCAGGACAATTCCACAGCAAGAGCCCTGATCGCTGAACTCGACGGTTCAGCCGTTGCCTATGCAGTATATTTTTATAACTATTCCACCTGGCTGGGACGTAAGGGGATCTACCTGGAAGATGTCTACGTCAAACCGGAATTCCGTCAACGCGGCATTGGCAAGGCCTTGCTCAGGCATGTTGCCGGTATTGCCGTACAGGAAAATTGCGGACGTTTTGAATGGGCAGTACTGGACTGGAATACACCGGCTATTGAATTTTATGAGACACTTGGCGCTAAACCACAGAATGAATGGACAGTTTATCGCCTGAGCGGAGATGATCTCCTGCGTTTAGCTGAAAGCTGAAGTCATGACCCGTCATCAAGTATAATGCGCTGCATTATTCATCTAAGCGTTAACAAATATGTCTGAAGTCAGAACCCGAATTGCTCCTTCCCCGACCGGCGATCCGCATGTCGGCACAGCCTATATTGCGCTGTTCAATTTATGTTTCGCCCGGCAACATGGTGGCAGTTTTATTCTTCGCATAGAAGATACCGATCAGGTGCGAAGTACCAGGCAGTCCGAAGCTGACATCCTGTCAGCCCTGAAATGGCTGGGCCTGAACTGGGACGAAGGACCTGACAAGGGCGGCAAATTTGGCCCCTACCGTCAGAGTGAACGTTCTGAAATTTATCGGCAACATGTTGATATATTGCTGGAGAAAGGCCATGCATTTCACTGTTTCTGTTCCGCAGAGCGACTTGAGAGCTTGCGCAGGCAGCAAATGGCAGATAAGCAGACACCCGGGTATGACGGTTACTGCCTGCATCTGAGTCAGGCAGAAATAGATGACAAACTGAGCAGGAATATCCCTCATGTCATTCGTATGAAAAAGCCCGAGTCAGGGCAGTGTGTCGTAAAAGATATGCTACGGGATGATGTGGCAATCGACTGGCATCAGATTGACATGCAGGTACTGATGAAATCCGATGGCTTGCCGACCTATCACCTGGCTAATGTCGTTGATGATCATCTGATGCAGATCACTCATGTGATTCGTGGGGAAGAGTGGATTAATTCGGCGCCAAAACATCTGTTGCTGTATGAGTATTTTGGCTGGGAAGCACCACAGCTTTGTCATATGCCGCTGCTACGCAATACTGATAAAAGCAAACTGAGCAAGCGTAAAAATCCGACCAGTATTGGTTATTATCAGCGCATGGGTTATCTGCCTGAAGCAGTAGGCAATTATCTGGGAATGATGGGCTGGTCCATGCCCGATGAGAGGGAGCTGTTCTCTCTTGATGAGATGATAAAAGAATTTGATATTAACCGGGTGTCCCTGGGTGGGCCGGTGTTCGATACAGAAAAACTCGACTGGCTGAATGGCCGCTATCTGCGTGAAAAACTGTCTGATGATGAATTCATTCAGCGTTTCTCGCAATGGGCATTGCGCCCGGCCATGTTACAGGCCATCGTTCCGCTGATTAAGCAGCGGGTGGAACGATTTACCGATATTGCGCCACTGGCCGCGTTCTTTTTTTCCGGTATGCCACAGATCAGTGAAGAAAGTTTCTCCCATAAAAAAATAAGCACTGATGAAGCAAAAAAGATACTGCAGTTTATAGCCTGGGAACTGGAAACACTTGAAGCCTGGCATCGTGACCGGATTGAATCAGTGCTGATGCAACTGGCAGAAAAAATGGAACTGAAAATACGTGATTTTCTGTTTCCGGTTTTTATTGCGATTGCCGGTACTTCAGTATCAACTTCAGTAATTGATTCAATTGCGGTGCTGGGGCTGGATATAGTCCGGGCTCGATTGCGTCACGCCATAGAAGTGCTGGGTGGCGTGTCGAAAAAACAGGCAAAAAATCTCGAAAAAGAGTACCAGGAACTGCTGAGAGACTGAGTACTCTGTTTATCTCCCCTGAAAGACTCCTTTTTCTTGACAGGGTGGAGGGGGCTGCTTAGAATGCGCGTCTTTGCTGATCTTGGTCGGCAAACACTCGCAGCAGAAGCAACTGTATGCAGGGTAAAAGCGGGGCCATAGCTCAGCTGGGAGAGCGCAACGCTGGCAGCGTTGAGGTCAGGAGTTCGATCCTCCTTGGCTCCACCACCTGCACACTCTATCTGGATGCATTGCAAGATTACAGTCCCCTTCGTCTAGAGGCCTAGGACACCGGGTTTTCATCCCGGCAACAGGGGTTCGAAACCCCTAGGGGACGCCATTTTTCGATATTATTATTGAAAGCATAAAAAAGCCCGCTTTGAGCGGGCTTTTTTATGTCTGTGGCGATTTATTTTTTTGGATAATCGCGCGGGGTCGGTCCGGTGTAGAGTTGGCGAGGTCGACCGATCTTGAAAGGATTGCTGATCATTTCATGCCAATGCGCAACCCAGCCAGGTGTTCTGCCGGTAGCAAAAATAACCGTGAACAGGCTGGTGGGAATACCAATGGCCTTGAGAATGATGCCGGAATAGAAATCCACATTCGGATACAGGTTTCGTTCCACGAAATATTCATCTTCCAGCGCAATTTTTTCCAGCTTCATGGCAATTTTCAGTAAAGGATCATCATCCTTGCCGAGTTCTGCCAGAACGTTCTGGCAGGCTTCGCGCAGAACCTTGGCGCGTGGATCAAAATTCTTGTAAACACGATGACCAAAACCCATCAGGCGGAAGGGGTCATCCTTGTCTTTGGCGCGTTTGATATAACGATCAATCTGCGATTCATCGCCGATTTCATTCAGCATACGCAATACAGCTTCATTGGCTCCGCCGTGTGCAGGCCCCCACAATGCTGCGATTCCCGATGCAATGCAGGCGTAGGGATTGGCACCGGTGGAACCGGCCAGGCGTACCGTTGAAGTGGAGGCATTTTGCTCATGATCAGCGTGCAGCAGGAATATCTTGTCCATGGCATCGGCCAGAACCGGACTTATTGGAGTGTCTTCACAGGGAGTGGAGAACATCATGTGCAGGAAATTTTCCGAGAAATCCAGACTGTTGTCAGGGTAGACAAAGGGCTGGCCAACTGAGTACTTGTAGCACATGGCTGCCAGGGTTGGCATTTTTGCAATCAGGCGCAAAGCCGCGTCCATACGGTGTTCTTCATTACTGATTTCCAGATTTTCATGATAGAAAGCTGATAAGGCGCCAACAACACCAACCATGATGGCCATCGGGTGTGCATTGCGTGGGAAACCATTGAAGAAACTGTGCATTTGCTCATGCACCATGGTGTGATAACGGATGCGGGTATTGAAATCTTCTTTTTGTTTCGGGTCTGGCAGTTCGCCATTAAGGAGGAGGTAGCAGCACTCGAGGAAATCAGACTTTTCAGCGAGTTGCTCGATAGGGTAGCCGCGATAGAGAAGGACGCCCTTGCCACCATCAATATAAGTGATCTTTGATTCGCAGGAGGCTGTGGACATGAAGCCCGGGTCAAAAGTGAATATTCCTTTTCCTGCCAAACTGCTTACATCTATTACATCTGCTCCGGTTGACCCCTCATAGACGGGTAAGTCAAGGGTCTCATTCATGCCATCGACTGACAACTGAGCTTTTTTCTCAGCCATAGGAACTCCTGTTAAGAGAAATAAAAGTTCTGTGAATAGTATGCTCTTTAGAGCACACCGTGACGGAAGATGCACACTAGCTTCTGGCAGGCAAATTGTCAAATTCAGGGGCCGGAAAACAGGCTTTTTCAGTGCTTTTTAGGCTATTTTAGCGTACCCGGGTAAAATTCCAAAAAAGCGTTGAAGCCGGTTGCTTAAAGGGCTCGAAGCGACTAATATGCACACATTTTACTGCTCAGGCGGTTATGATAGGGAAAAACTATCAAATTGCAAAAAACTGATAACATGATTTGGCTTTTGAGGATCTTGACTTGTGAAAGACAAACGACCGGTTAATCTGGATATTTCATCCATACATTTGCCCCTGGCAGCCTATACTTCCATTACTCACCGGATTTCGGGAGTCATCGTTTTTGTCGGTGTCGCAATTCTGCTCTGGCTGTTCGATATGTCCCTCAGTAGCGAGGAAGGCTTCAGTCAGGTGCAGGCTCTGGCAACATCACCACTGGTAAAATTTATTATCTGGGGCATTCTTTCTGCCCTGGCATACCACATGGTAGCCGGTATCAAACATTTGCTGATGGATTTCGGTATTGGTGAAAGCAAGGAAGCCGGCCCGCGGGGGGCTAAAATTACTATCGCAATCAGTCTGCTGCTGATTATCGCTCTGGGGGTCTGGATATGGTAACCAATGTCACAAGTTTCGGCCGCAGCGGTTTATATGACTGGGTCGTGCAGCGGGTATCAGCAGTCTTCCTGCTTCTATATATATTGTTTCTTGTTTATGTATTCGCCACAACGCCGGATATGCAGTATGAGGACTGGCAGGCGCTGTTTTCAGGAAATGCCATGCGCATTGGCAGCCTCATTGCCCTGCTGTCCCTTTGTGCTCATGCCTGGATAGGCATGTGGACTATCGCAACCGATTACCTTACCCCGAAGATGCTTGGCGGCAGCGCCGGTATAGTACGTTTCCTGTTTGAACTTGTGTGCCTCATCGTGCTCTTTATCTACTTTGTATGGTGCATCCTGATTTTATGGAGTATTTGATCCGTGGCTAAACTCAGAACACTTTCCTTTGATGCAGTAATTGTCGGTGGCGGCGGTTCCGGAATGCGTGCCGCATTACAGCTTGCCCAGTCAGGATATAACACGGCAGTAATTTCCAAAGTATTTCCGACACGTTCGCATACAGTTTCTGCTCAGGGCGGAATTACCTGCGCCATAGCCAGTGCTGATCCGGATGATGACTGGCGCTGGCATATGTATGACACCGTCAAGGGGTCTGACTATATCGGTGACCAGGATGCTATCGAATACATGTGCAGTGAAGGTCCGCAGGCAGTGTTCGAACTGGAGCATATGGGGCTGCCGTTTTCCCGTAATGAAGATGGCCGTATCTACCAGCGTCCCTTTGGTGGGCAGTCCAAGGATTACGGCAAGGGCGGACAGGCTGCACGTACCTGCGCCGCTGCTGACCGAACCGGACATGCGCTTCTGCATACCCTCTATCAGGGCAACCTGAAAAACAATGCCAGTTTCCTCAATGAATGGTTTGCTACGGATATCGTCAAAAACCAGGACGGTGCTGTTGTTGGTGTCATCGCCATCTGCATGGAGACCGGCGAAACGGTTTACATCAAAGCCAAGGCGACGGTATTTGCCACTGGTGGTGCCGGTCGTATTTATGCCTCGACCACCAATGCCCTGATCAATACCGGTGACGGTGTTGGTATGGCGCTGCGAGCTGGCTTCCCGGTTCAGGATATTGAAATGTGGCAGTTTCATCCGACCGGTATCCATGGGGCCGGAGTACTCGTTACTGAAGGATGCCGCGGTGAGGGTGGTTACCTGATCAATAAAGATGGTGAACGTTTCATGGAACGCTATGCTCCCAATGCCAAGGACCTGGCGGGTCGGGATGTGGTAGCCCGATCCATGGTGCTGGAAATTCTCGGCGGGCGGGGTGTTGGTCCTGAAGGGGATCATGTACTGCTGAAACTGGACCATCTGGGTGAAGAAACACTGAACGCCAAACTTCCTGGAATCCTTGAACTGTCCCGTACCTTTGCGCATGTGGACCCGGTCAAGGAACCGATTCCAGTCATCCCGACCTGTCATTACATGATGGGGGGAATTCCGACCAATGTACACGGACAGGCAATCACCCAGGACGAGCAGGGTAATGACAAGGTGGTTGAGGGATTGTTTGCCGTGGGTGAAGTGGCCTGCGTTTCGGTTCATGGGGCGAATCGTCTGGGTGGTAATTCCTTGCTGGATCTGGTGGTGTTTGGCCGCGCGGCAGGTATCCATATCGAGAAAATGCTCAGCCAGGGCATTGAAATGCGTGATGCCAGTGAAACAGATATTGAAGCCTCCATGCAGCGACTGAATCGTTTAAATGAAAGTTCCTCAGGTGAAAAAGTGCCGGAATTGCGCAAAGAACTGCAGGGCATCATGCAGAATCATTTTGGTGTTTTCCGCAAAGGCGACTTCATGCAGGAAGGTATTGAGAAACTCAAAGACTTGCGTGAACGCATTGCCAATGTGCATCTGGAAGACAAGAGCCAGGCCTTCAATACGGCACGCATTGAAGCACTGGAACTGGAAAACCTGTTTGAAGTGGCTGAAGCAACTGCAATTGCTGCCGAAGCCAGAAAAGAAAGTCGTGGCGCCCATGCCCGGGACGATTTTACCGAACGGGATGATGAGAACTGGTTGTGCCATTCAATTTATACGCCTGGCAGCAAGAAGCTATCCAAGCGTGGGGTAAATTTTACGCCCAAGACCGTGCCGACTTTTGAACCAAAAATACGAACTTACTAAGTATAGGGTGATGCATCGTGTTAGTTAGTGTTTATCGTTACAACCCGGAAACAGACAAAGAGCCTTATATGCAGGATGTCGAAATTGACCTGCCTGAAGGTAAGGACTTAATGGTGCTGGATGTCCTGCAGCTGGTGAAAGATCAGGATGCCAGCATTGCCTATCGTCGCTCCTGTCGCGAAGGAGTTTGCGGATCGGACGGCATCAACATGAACGGTAAAAATGGCCTGGCTTGCATAACGCCGGTCTCAACCATTATCAAAAAAAACAAACTGGTTCTACGACCACTACCGGGCCTGCCGGTGATTCGTGATCTGGTTGTGGACATGAGTGCTTTTTACAAGCAATACGAAAAAATCAAACCCTATTTGCAAAATGATGAGCCGGCACCAGCGATTGAGCGTCTGCAGTCTCCCGAAGATCGTGCCAAGCTTGATGGTCTTTATGAGTGCATTCTTTGCGCATGCTGTTCAACCAACTGCCCATCTTTCTGGTGGAACCCTGACAAATTTGTCGGCCCTGCTGGCCTGCTACAGGCATATCGGTTTCTGGCTGACAGCAGGGATACACACACTGAAGAAAGACTGGCTGACCTTGAAGATCCGTTCAGTGTATTTCGTTGCCGCGGCATCATGAATTGCGTTGCAGTCTGTCCGAAGGGACTCAATCCGACTCGCGCAATTGGACACATCCGCACCATGTTAATGGAACGTGCCACCTAGGAAGAGATAGACACTATGTCAACATCTGAAAATTTTCGTGAGTTGATGTTAAGTTCCAGCCATATTTCAGGAAGCAACCTGGAATATGTAGAGGAGCTTTACGAATCCTATCTGGACAATCCAGCTTCGGTACCGGAAGAGTGGCAGAATTTTTTTAATGACCTGCCGGGTGTTGCCGAGGGTAAGGGTACAGAAATTTCCCTGTCTGCAATCGAGAAACAGTTTGAAGGCGTTCCACGGCGTGGTACCGGGCAGATTATTATTCAGCCTGTGCCTGGTGGCAAACAGGTTTCCGCGTCGCATGAAGCCAAACAGGTTAATGTTGTCCAGTTAATCAGCTCCTATCGGGTAAGGGGACACCAGCAGGCCAAGCTCGATCCGCTGGGAATCATGTACCGTGAAGAAGTACCTGACCTCAAACTGGATTTTCACCAGCTTTCATCGGCTGACCTGAATACCAGCTTCAGTACGCAACCACTGTTTGTCCCGAAAAAAGAAGCCCCGCTTTCTGAAATTATCGACATGCTGGAAAGCATTTACTGTAACTCGATCGGTTATGAGTTCATGGGCATTGTCAATCTGGAAGAAAAACAGTGGATTCAACGCCGTATTGAAAGTAATGGTGGCAAACCGGGTTTTGATAACCAGACACGTTTGCATATTCTTGAACGCCTGAGTGCTGCCGAAGGGCTGGAAAAACATCTTGACTCCAAATACCCGGGTACCAAACGTTTTGGCCTGGAAGGTGGAGAAAGTCTGATCCATGCGCTGGATGACATTATTCAGCGTGCCGGTGAGAACGATGCCAAGGAAATTGTAATAAGTATGGCACACCGTGGCCGCCTGAATGTGCTGGTTAATACCCTGGGTAAAAATCCTGCTGATCTGTTTGATGAATTTGAAGGCAAGGTGGTTTACAGCGGTTCCGGTGATGTGAAATATCATCAGGGGTTTTCGTCAAATGTGATGACCCCTGGCGGGGAAGTTCACTGCAGTATGGGGTTTAACCCTTCGCACCTGGAAATCAGCTCACCGGTTATTCAGGGTTCAGTCAGAGCCCGGCAGGATCGGCGCAAAGATCCGCTTGGGGATAGTGTATTACCTGTTAGCATTCACGGGGATGCCTCGTTTGCCGGTCAGGGTGTGGTCATGGAAACTTTCCAGATGTCACAGACCCGCGGTTACAAGACTGGCGGAACCATGCATATTGTCATCAACAACCAGGTGGGTTTCACCACCAGCCGTCAGGAAGATGCACGTTCAACTGAATACTGTACCGATATTGCCAAAATGGTACAGGCACCGATTTTTCATGTTAATGGTGATGATCCTGAAGCTGTGCTGTTTGTCACAAGACTGGCGCTGGATTTTCGTAACAAATTCCACAAGGATGTTGTGGTTGACCTGATCTGTTACCGCCGTCGCGGCCACAATGAAACAGATGAACCCTCGGCAACACAGCCTCTGATGTACAAGGTTGTCCGGCAGCAAAAATCTACCCGAACCCTGTATGCCGAACAGCTTATTTCCGAAGGTTTGTTGACGCAGTCCGCTGCGGATGATTACAACAGCTCTTACCGTAAAGCCCTTGATGAAGGGACGCATGTGGTTAAAAGCCTGGTTCATGCGCCTAATTCAGCGCTGTTTGTAGACTGGCGACCTTACATCGGCCATGACGCTGACATGAAATGCGATACCACCATCAACCTTGACCACCTGAAGCATCTGGCCAAGCGCCTGGTGGAAATTCCGGAAGGGTTTGAGGTCAATCGTCAGGTGGCAAAAGTTCTTGAAGCACGGACGGCAATGGCTAACGGTGAACAGCCTTTTGACTGGGGTGGTGCCGAATTGCTCGCCTATGCCTCTCTGGTTGATAACAATTACAAAGTCAGGATAACAGGTCAGGATGTTGGCCGTGGTACCTTTTCCCATCGCCATGCGGTTTTGCACGAGCAGAATACCGGCGAAACCTATGTGCCCTTGAGCTACATATCCGAATCCCAGCGCAAGTTTGTCATTTATGACTCCCTGTTGTCAGAAGAAGCTGTATTGGCTTTTGAATATGGCTATTCAACAACACGTCCGGATGCGCTGGTAATCTGGGAAGCCCAGTTCGGTGATTTTGCCAACGGAGCCCAGGTGGTCATTGACCAGTTTGTCAGCAGTGGTGAAATTAAATGGGAGCGCCTGTGCGGGCTTACCATGTTCTTGCCGCATGGGTATGAAGGGCAGGGACCAGAGCATTCCTCGGCGCGTCTGGAGAGATTTTTGCAGTTGTGTGCCGAAGGCAATATCCAGGTATGCGTCCCGACCACTCCGGCCCAGACCTTTCATATGTTGCGTCGTCAGATGATGCGTCCCTTGCGTAAACCGCTGGTGGTAATGACACCAAAAAGCCTGTTGCGACACAAGGAAGCTGTTTCCACCTACGATGAACTGGCTAACGGGCGTTTCCATCGCGTGTTACCGGAGACCGATGAGCTGGATCCCAAGAAAGTCAAACGTGTTGTACTGTGCAGTGGAAAAATTTATTACGAACTGCGAGCCAAGCGTCGTGAAGAAGAAATTCATGACATTGCCATTATTCGTCTGGAGCAGCTCTATCCTTTTCCGGAAGCTTCCCTTGGCGAGATTATCGCGCCTTATAAAAATGTTGAAGAGATTGTCTGGTGTCAGGAAGAGCCACAGAACATGGGTGCCTGGTATCCCAGTCAGCACCACATGAAAAATGTCATGCGTCGTCACAACCCTGAATTGACTCTGGGTTATGTCGGACGGGATATGTCAGCTTCACCGGCGGCCGGTTATACAGCCCTGCATGTTGCCAAACAGGAAAAGCTGGTACTTGAAGCCTTAAAGCTCAACAAAGAATAAGCGACATTTAATAATAAACCATTAATATATTTAACAGACGGATTAGGTTCATGGCTATAGAAATTAAAGCGCCCACATTACCAGAGTCAGTTCCAGACGGAACCATTGCAACCTGGTACAAGCAGGAAGGGGAAAGTGTTTCCCGTGATGAACTGCTGGTTGATATCGAAACCGATAAGGTTTTACTTGAGGTCGTTGCCCCGGAAAACGGGGTTTTACAGAAAATTCAGAAGGGCGAGGGTGACACAATAGTCAGCAATGAGTTGCTTGCCCTGTTTGAAGCAGGAGACGCTCCGGCCAAAGCGCCTGATAAAAGTGAAGACAAAGCTGAAGAAAAACCAGCTCCAGTGGCTGAGCCTGTGGTTGACAACAGTAATGTTGAAGTTCTGATGAGTCCGGCTGCGAAGAAGCTGGTGGAAGAAAACTCACTGGATGCCAACAGTATCAAAGGCAGTGGCAAAGACGGACGGGTAACCAAGGAAGATGTACTTCAACATCTGGAGTCCGCTTCATCGTCTGCTGAAGTATCTGCGCCTGCCGCAGCTCCAGTCAGCTCTTCTACGACACCACAGCCTGTTAGCGATGATCGCGCAGAAGAACGGGTGCCAATGACCCGTCTGCGTGCGAAAGTTGCTGAACGACTGTTGCAGGCAACCAACACCACCGCGATGCTTACCACTTTCAATGAAGTAAACATGCAGCCGGTGATGGACCTGCGCAATAAATACAAGGAAATGTTTGAGAAAAAACATGAGGGAACGCGTCTGGGCTTCATGTCATTTTTTGTTCGGGCAAGTATTGAAGCCCTGAAACAGTACCCGGCAGTAAATGCATCAATTGACGGCAATGATATTATTTATCACGGCTATCAGGATATCGGCGTTGCTGTTTCTTCACCACGTGGACTGGTTGTTCCGGTACTGCGTGATGCAGATGCAATGGGCCTTGCTGACATAGAAAGTACTATCCGGGGTTTTGGTGAAAAAGCGCGTGATGGTAAATTGACCATTGAAGAAATGACAGGTGGCACCTTTACTATTTCCAATGGCGGAGTTTTTGGTTCCTTGCTCTCGACTCCGATACTCAATCCTCCACAAACAGCAATTCTTGGTATGCACAAAATTCAGGAACGGCCAATGGCAGTTGATGGAGAAGTGAAAATTCTGCCAATGATGTACCTGGCACTGTCCTATGATCATCGAATGATTGATGGCAAGGAAGCTGTACAGTTTCTGGTGACTATAAAAGATTTGCTTGAAGATCCAGCCAGAATTTTACTGGAAGTTTAAACAATACAGGAAAAAAGATGTCTGCAGATTATGACGTAATTGTAATTGGAGCCGGGCCTGCCGGATATGTCGCCGCGATACGTGCCTCTCAGTTAGGGTTTAAAACGGCCTGTATTGAGAAATGGCTGGATGAAAAAAACAAGCCGGTCCTGGGTGGGACCTGCCTGAATGTTGGTTGTATCCCTTCCAAGGCATTGCTGGATTCTTCTCATAAATTTGCTGAGGCGCAGCATGGTTTTGAAACGCACGGGATTGGCACAGGGACAGTAAAAATCGATGTGCCAAAAATGATTGAGCGTAAACGTAAAGTTGTGGAGCAGATGGCCGGCGGTATTGGCGGGTTGTTTAAGGCAAATAATGTCACCCCGATTTCCGGAACCGGAAAACTGCTTAAAGACAAAAAAGTGGAAGTCACTGATCATGAGGGTAAGTCCCAGACCCTTTCGGCAGAGCATGTCATTCTCGCTGCCGGTTCAGTACCGATTGAGATTCCGCCGACACCTCTTGAAGATGGGGTTATTGTTGATTCCACCGGAGCACTGGAATTTCAGGTGGTACCAAAACGCCTGGGTGTGATTGGTGCCGGAGTAATCGGTCTTGAACTGGGTTCAGTCTGGTCACGTCTGGGCTCGGAAGTTGTTGTGCTGGAAGCCACGGATAAATTTCTACCCATGGTTGATCAGCAGATTGCCAAAGAAGCCCAGAAAATTCTGACCAAGCAGGGACTTGATATCCGCCTGGGTGCCAAGGTTACCGGCAGCAAGGTAAAAAAAGGAAAATCACCCAGTGTTACGGTTGAATATACTGACAAGGAAGGCGAGCAGAAAATAGTTTTCGATAAACTGATCGTTTGTGTCGGTCGAAAACCCTATACAGAAGATTTGCTGGCAGATGACTGCGGCATTGAAAAAGATGAGCGTGGTTTTATCAAGGTTGACGATTATTGTGCAACTTCTGTTGCGGGTGTTTATGCAGTTGGTGATGTGGTTCGCGGACCGATGCTGGCGCATAAAGGCTCCGAAGAAGGCGTCATGGTTGCAGAAAGAATCGCCGGTCAAAAAGCTGCAATGAATTATGATTTGATTCCTTCAGTTATTTATACCCATCCCGAGATTGCCTCTGTGGGTAAAACTGAAGAGCAACTCAAGGAAGCAGGTGTCGAATATAAAGTCGGAACTTTTCCTTTCCTGGCAGTTGGCAGAGCAGTGGCTGCCAATGATGCAGACGGCATGGTGAAAATGCTGGCAGATGCCAAGACTGATCGCGTGCTGGGCTGTCATATTATTGGCCCTTCCGCTGCAGACCTGGCTCAAACCGTTACGGTAGCGATGGAGTTCAGTACCAGTGCAGAAGATATTGGCATGACAGTCTTCTCACATCCTGCACTGAGCGAAGCGATCCATGAAGCAGCGCTGGCTGTCAATGGTCACGCGATACATATGCCCAATCGAAAAAAACGCTGAATAACACTGAAATAAATAACAACTAATTCTGATTTCCCAACTGAGAAAGGGTGGTTCTTAATGAATTTACATGAATATCAGGCAAAACAGATTTTTGCTGACTATGGTTTGCCTGTGTCCAGGGGCAAGGCCTGTGATACTCCCGAGGAAGCTGTTGCAGCTGCCAGTGAAATTGGCGGTACTGAATGGGTGGTCAAGGCTCAGGTTCATGCCGGTGGCCGGGGTAAAGCCGGTGGCGTGAAACTGCTTACCGATAAGGAAGATATCAGGGTTTTTGCCCAGCAATGGCTGGGGAATAAGCTGGTGACCTACCAGACTGACAAAAACGGCCAGCCGGTCAGTAAAATTCTGGTGGAGACCTGTACTGATATTGATCAGGAACTCTATCTCGGGGCTGTTGTTGACCGCTCTTCTCGTCGAATCGTCTTCATGGCCTCAACTGAAGGCGGGGTAGAAATTGAAAAGGTCGCCGAAGAAACACCGGAACTTATTCTCAAGGCAACGATTGATCCTCTGGTCGGTGCCCAGCCTTATCAGGGTCGTGAACTGGCCTTCAAGCTGGGGCTGAATCAGGAGCAGGTCAAACAGTTCACCAAAATCTTTCTCGGTCTGGCAAAAATCTTCACTGACTGTGATCTGGCACTGCTGGAAATCAATCCATTGGTGATTACTACCGAAGGTAACCTGCATTGCCTGGATGCCAAGCTGAATATTGACGGTAATGCGCTTTTCCGGCAACCAAAAATACATGAGATGCGTGATCCGAGCCAGGAAGATGCACGTGAAGCGCAGGCGGCCAAATGGGAACTCAACTATGTTGCGCTGGAAGGCAATATCGGTTGCATGGTTAATGGCGCCGGGCTGGCCATGGGCACCATGGATATCGTCAAGTTACATGGTGGTGAACCGGCCAACTTCCTCGATGTCGGCGGGGGCGCTACCAAAGAGCGTGTTTCCGAAGCATTTAAGATTATTCTCTCCGATGAAAATGTCAAAGCGGTACTGGTGAATATATTTGGCGGTATTGTCCGCTGTGACCTGATTGCGGAAGGTATCATCGGCGCAGTTGAGGAAGTCGGCGTAGAGGTGCCTGTCGTGGTTCGACTGGAAGGCAATAATGCCGATCTGGGAGCCAAGGTCCTGGCCGAAAGCGGATTGAATATCATTGCTGCCAGCAGTCTGACCGATGCCGCCCAGCAGGTAGTTAAAGCAGCGGAGGGAGCGTAAATGAGTATTTTGCTGAATAAAGACACTAAAGTTATCTGTCAGGGTTTTACCGGCTCCCAGGGAACCTATCACTCTGAACAGGCAATTGAATACGGCACGCGAATGGTCGGTGGTGTGACGCCGGGCAAAGGTGGTCAGAGACATCTGGATCTGCCGGTATTCAATACCGTGGCCGAAGCGGTCGGTGAGACGGGCGCTGAAGCGTCAGTGATATATGTGCCGGCTCCTTTCTGCAAGGATTCGGTGCTGGAAGCAGTCGCTGCCGGTATCAAGCTGATTGTCTGTATTACTGAAGGTATTCCGACGCTGGACATGCTTGACGTGAAAGTTGTCTGTGACCGTGAAGGGGTTCGTCTGATTGGGCCGAACTGTCCAGGGATCATTACACCTGGCGAGTCCAAAATCGGCATCATGCCTGGGCATATTCACCTGCCTGGCAAAGTTGGTATTGTTTCCCGATCCGGAACGCTTACCTACGAAGCAGTAAAACAGACCACGGATTATGGCTTTGGCCAGTCTACCTGTGTCGGCATCGGCGGTGATCCGATTCCGGGCTCCAGTTTTATCGATATTCTCGACTTGCTGGAACAGGATGAGCAGACTGAAGCTATTGTTATGATTGGAGAAATTGGCGGTACTGCTGAAGAGGAGGCTGCTGCCTATATCAAGCAACATGTCAGCAAGCCGGTGGTCTCATATATTGCCGGAGTAACCGCTCCTCCCGGAAAGCGTATGGGGCATGCGGGTGCTATTATTTCAGGTGGTAAAGGGACTGCTGATGAGAAGTTTGCCGCGCTTCAGGATGCCGGGGTTACAACTGTTCGTAGTCTGGCTGAAATTGGCGATGGTTTGAAAAAAGCAGCGGGCTGGTAAATGGTCAAATTTGGTGCAAATTTGATGCTGCATATTTAATATCAATTTACTGGTTCAAACTGCTGAAAGTATCTGATATGCTCCGCTGCTCTGCCAGTTTATGTGCATAAAATAAGAAATAAAATCGGGTTGATAAGCATTTGCTTGAGAGGCATTATCAGGAGACCTGAGTTAATTTTAAGTTTTCGATTAATCTATAAATGGGATGACTCATGAAATACCAACACTTTAAGAAGCAGCTGTACGCTTCATTACTGGTTGCCCCAGTATTCCTAACCGCCGGGCCGGTCACTGCCCAGGACACAGCTATCGATACCAGCATTCTTGATGACATTTCAGCCCAGGCCAGTGAGGTCTTCAGTATGGGTCCGGAAATGCAGGTAGAGATCAATGAATTATCAGATCAGGCAGATGAACTGACTGTTGAATTCAGAGATCAGACCAAGGTTGTTGACGGGCTTGTTGTTTATAACGCAGGTATGCGTCGTACGATTGCTCAGCAGGAACGAACTATCGCCGAATACGATGAGTCCATCGCCAATGCCGCTGAGCTGCAGCGTCAGATTACACCGCTGATGGAAAGAATGATGGTTGCCCTGGAGCAGTTTATCGAGTTGGATCTGCCATTCCAGCTTGAGGAAAGACAGGAGCGGTTGGATACCATCCGTGAAACGTTTGACGACTCAAGCGTCAATGTTGCGGAAAAATTCCGTCTCGTGCTGCAGGCCTACCAGAATGAGAATGCTTATGGTCGTGGTATTGCGCACTATACTGACACGCTGGAAATTAATGGTGTAGAACGTGATGTCGACCTGCTTCGGGTTGGACGCATTGCGCTGATTTATCAGACCAGTGACCAGAACTCCACCGGAGTCTGGGACAAGAGTGCCAACCAGTGGATTGCTCTGGATGACTCCTATCGTCGTCCGGTTGCTCTGGGTATCCGAATGGCGCAGGACCTCGAAACCACCCAATTACTTGATTTACCGATTGCAGCACCGGAGTAAGCAACATGAAATTAATAAAAACTTTTGGTTTAACACTGGCTTCGGCAACGCTTTGTATTTTCTCCCTGCAGGTGAATGCTCAGGAAGACCCCCGAAGCCTGGAACAACTGCTGCAACTGGTTGAGAGCGCCACCCTGACTGAAACTCAGGAACAGCGTGACAGACTGCAGCGTTTCCAGAATAACGTCAATCAGCGTCAGCAGATGCTGAATGAAGTAATCGCCCAGCGTGAAGAGGAAGAAGCAATCTCTGCGCAGCTGGAAAATACTTACGAAGAGAATGAAATTCTCAAGGCCCAACGCTTTGAAACATTGCAGGAACGATTGGGTGACCTTGATGAGCTCTTCGGTACCATTGCCGGTGTCGTTGGTGACACACGCAGTGAATTTGAACAATCCCTGATTTCTGCCCAGTATCCTGGTCGTGAAGAATTCCTGACGCAGCTGGCAAATATTATGGCCAGTGATTCACAGCTGCCAAATATTGAGCAACTGGAACGTCTGTGGTTCTTCCTGCAGCAGGAAATGACCGAATCCGGTCGAATCGTCAAGTTTAATGCCAATGTAGCTGCAGCTGACGGTACTCAGAATAACCAGGAAGTCGTTCGTATCGGTTCCTATAATATTGTTTCTAACGGTCAGTATCTGCAGTACGATGCGACTACTGGTCGTTTGAGTGTTCTGCCGGCCCAGCCTCCTGGTAGCATCCTGAACCCGAGTTATTACGAAGACCAGGCGCAGGCTTTCCAGAATTCAACCAGTGGTTTTACCCGTTTGGGTATCGATCCGACCGGCCCTACCGGCGGTTCCTATCTTGCGGCACTGATCAGCAGTCCTGATCTGGGACAACGAATTGAGCAGGGTCGTGAAGTAGGGCAGGTGATTATCGCCATCGGTATTATCGCCCTCTTATTTGCCATCGAGCGTATGATTTATCTGACGCTGGTTGGTGCGAAGGTAAGGTCACAGCTCAAGAATACAGGCAAACCCACCAAGAACAATCCGCTGGGTCGTGTCCTGATGGTATATGAGCAGGACAAAGCCATGGATATTGAAACCCTGGAACTGAAACTGGGTGAAGCTATCCTGCAGGAAACCCCGAAACTGGAACGTTTCCTGACTTTGCTGAAGATTATTGCCACAGTTGCTCCGCTGATGGGGCTGCTGGGTACGGTAACCGGTATGATCGACGTGTTCCAGCAGATCACCCTGTTTGGTACCGGTGATCCACAGATCATGGCTGGTGGTATTTCCGCTGCCCTGGTAACCACCGTACTGGGTCTGGTTGTCGCCATCCCGACTGTACTTCTGCATACCCTGGTGAAAAGCCGCAGTGACCGCATCATCCATATTCTGGAAGAGCAGGCCACTGGTATCATCGCCAGAAAAGCTGAAAGCAGTGATGCCGCTTCACGAGCAAGCGCATAAGCTCAATTAAGGGAGAATAGCTTATGGGTTTGTTCGAAGAAATGCTGATTGCCATCCAGGACTTTATGGAAAGAGGTGGCCCGGTATTATGGTTAATCGCGCTGTTGCTGTTTGTGTTGTGGAGCCTCATGTTTGAGAGGCTCTGGTTCCTTAACAGTGTACACAAGAAAAATACCGCAGCAGCCCTTGCTGAGTGGGAAAAACGCAATGATAAAAGGTCCTGGCATGCGCATGCCATTCGCCAGGAGCTGATCTCACGCGTATCCCTGGATTTAAAATCAACGATGCCAATTATTGAAGTACTGGTTGTTGTCTGTCCGCTGCTTGGTCTGCTGGGCACGGTAACCGGCATGATTGAAGTGTTCTATGTCATGGCTGTCACAGGCGGTGGCGATGCCAAGCAAATGTCAGGCGGAGTGGCCAAAGCCACGATTCCTACCATGGCTGGCATGGTCGGGGCACTTTCTGGTATTTTCTCGAGTAACTGGTTGAAAAGTAAGACCAACCGGGAAATTGAACTGCTGGAAGACCATTTGACCATTCAGCACGCCTGATATGGAAAATAAAGTACTTTAAGTAATTGAAGTAACTAATTGATAAGTAAAATAATATGAAGAGCTTAGCAAAAGATAAAGAAGAAGGTCAGGCCGGGGAAATCGACCTGACTCCCATGCTGGATGTGGTTTTCATCCTGCTTATTTTCTTCATCGTAACAGCAGTGTTTGTCAAGGAAGCTGGCTACGATGTACTGAAACCGCAAGCTTCAACAGCTCAATTTGCCACACTTGATCCGATTCTTGTGGCCATTTCACCGGCTGGTGAAATCTATATGGATGGTGATATAGTGGAGCCAAGAAACCTGCGGTTCCGTCTGGAACAGAGGCTGGCCGAAACGCCAAACGCGCCGGTTATCGTCCAGGCTGACCAGCAGGCAACCAATGAGCATGTAATAACGATATTGGATGCGGCCCGTGAATCGGGTGTTTCCAGTGTCCAGATAGCTGCGGAGGAATAGCCATGATCAGAACAGTAAACACTCTTATTGCTGTACTTTTTGGTGCTGTGATCACCTTTTCCCTGTTTTACCTGATGCAGTATCTGATTTCCCAGGGGGTTAGTGAGCCGGTATCCGGAGAATCAATCCGTATTGCCGATATCACCATTCCTGAAATGGAACTGGAAGTACAACGCGTAGAACCTCGTCCCCAGGAGCCGGATATTCCCGAAGAAGCGCCTGATTTACCGGACCTGGAAGCTGAAACCATGGACATGACGGGTGAATCCCTTAATGTTTCACGCGTTGAGGTGGAACTCGGTGATATCAATTCCAATGTTGCAGTTGGTATCAATGACACTGAAATGCTGCCTATTGTGACAGTACAGCCTGTTTATCCAAACCGGGCACTGGCACGCGGTATCGAAGGCTGGTGCCTGGTGTCATTCACCGTGACTGAAAATGGCACGGTCATCGACCCGGTAGTGGTTGATGCTGATCCGCCTGACACCTTCAATAATTCCTCCTTGCGGGCCGTAACCCGTTTCAAATTCAACCCGCGGGTTGAAGATGGAGTTGCCGTCCCGGTAGAAGGCGTGCAGTATCTGTTTCGCTTTAACGTTGATGAGTAAGGGGCTTTCATGAATTTTATGCACACTTACATTTCTGCTTTCGTTAAATTTTCACTGCTGGCCCTGGCACTGACTTTACTGCCTCTGTCCCAGTCATTTACTGCCGCTGTCCAGGTACTGCAGAATGCTGCTGTTGCCCAGGATGAAGAAGAGGACGAGGGTAGACGTGCACCTCCTGCAGCCCGTTCATCCCAGACCCTGTCCCGCCGGGTTTATGAAAGGCTCGAAGAAATCATGGAATATCGAGATGCCGAGGATTTTGAAAACGCAAATTTGGTACTTGGCGAATTACGTGAAATGTATGATCAGGGCCGCCTGAATGATGCAGAAACGACCAGAATGTGGCAGTTCTTCGCCAATCTGGCCTCGCTGGATGAAAATTACGATCTGGCTATTGAGTACATGGAAAATATCCTTGCCCAGGGGGAAGAAGCCATTACTCCGGAACTGCAGGAAGATACTCTACTCAGACTGGGTATGCTGAATTTTGCAGTAGAGGATTACCAGAGCTCAATCGATTACTATCTGCGATATCTGGATTTCTCGCTGGAGCCTGATATTGAGCCTTATCTGCGTATTGCTTCGGCTTATTATACAACCGAGCAGTATGAGGAAGCGGTTCCCTATTTGCTGGAATACATGGATTTAAGTCGTGCTGCGGGTGAAGAAATCGATCGCTCTACCTACCTTCTGCTTCGTGCTGTCTATACCACTCTTGAGCAGTATGAAAACTCTTTGCAGGTAACCCGTGAAATGATCGTACTGTATCGGGAACAGGATGACTGGACCTTTATGGTGAACATTCTGGGGGCACTGGAACGTTTTACCGAACAGGCCAGCTTTCTCTATGCAATGAAGAATTTTGGCTATCTTGAGCGTGAAGGACAGATCAATAACCTGGCAGCCCAGCTCTTCAATGAAGGATATTACTGGGGTTCAGCCAAGACTCTTGAATTTGGCGCTGAACAGGACCTGATGGATGAGCTTGATTTTGATTACTGGTCCAATTTGGGACAGTCCTACCAGTTTGCCCGTGAAGATGAAATGGCACTTGAACCCCTGGCCAATGCAGCAGAACTGGATGATAGCGGTGATACCTATTCACGGCTGGCAACAGCTTACATTAACCTGGGCCGTTTTGCAGATGCCGTTCCGGCTTTTGATGATGCTTTTGCCAAAGGTGACCTGAATCGCCCTGATCAGACTTATCTACGTCAAGCACAGGTATTCCTTAACCTGAATCGTTTTGATGAAGCCACTGAGGCAGCCAGAATGGCTGGTGAACTGGATGAGCGCAGTGAAGATGCTGCAGCTACCTGGGTGCAATATATAAATAACGAGCGAAATCTCTATGAAACCAAGGAGCGTAATCGTGAGCTCTATGATGGTTTCTTCCGTGATCAGCTGTAACATACTCTAGCAGATTTAAAAAACGCACCATCGGGTGCGTTTTTTTTTGCCCTTGAAAAAATGACTCTTGCCCTCATTAACAGGACTGTTCAGCCCATTGTTAAGTATTGATAGAAGAGGAAAAACAAGAATGACGGCGGCACAAAAAGAAACGCTTGGTTTCCAGACCGAAGCCAAGCAACTCCTGCACCTGATGATCCACTCCCTGTACAGCAACAAGGAAATATTTTTACGTGAGCTTATTTCCAATGCATCTGATGCAGCAGACAAGTTGCGCTTTGCAGCGCTGAAAAATGATGCGCTGTATGAAGGGGACTCTGAACTTAAAATTACGGTTGATTTTGATCCAAAGAAAAAAACCGTCACCATTACCGATAATGGTATCGGCATGACTCGTGATGAAGTCGTCGAGAACCTGGGTACCATTGCCAAGTCCGGGACGGCTCAGTTTCTGGAAAGTCTTACTGGTGACCAGAAAAAAGATTCTCAATTAATCGGACAGTTTGGCGTTGGTTTCTATTCCGCCTTTATCGTTGCCGACAAAGTTGAAGTCCTGACTCGCAAGGCTGGTGAAAAGCCTGAAGCAGGTGTGCACTGGGAATCAAAAGGGGAATCAGAGTTCAGCATTGAAAATATTGAACACAAAGCGCGCGGCACAACAGTTATCCTGCACCTGAAAAAAGATGAAAAGGAATATGCAGAAAGTTTCAGGCTGCGCAGTATCGTAAAAAAATATGCGGATCATATTTCGCTACCCGTATTGATGGTCAAGGAAGACTTTTCAGATGAAGATGATAAGAGTGAGAATAAGGACAAGAAGAAAAAAGCAAAAAAAGAATATGAAGCGGTCAATGCGGCTCAGGCTTTATGGACAAGGCCCCGCAGTGAACTAAATGATGATGAATACAAGGAATTTTACAAGCATGTCAGCCATGATTTTGAGGACCCGGTAGTCTGGAGTCACAACAAGGTTGAAGGCAAGCTGGAATACACTTCCTTGCTTTATCTGCCTGGTAAGGCCCCCTTTGATCTCTGGCACCGTGATGCAGCCAGAGGTCTGAAGCTCTATGTCCAGCGTGTCTTCATCATGGATGAAGCCGAGCAGTTTCTGCCACTGTATCTGCGCTTTATTAAAGGGGTGGTTGATTCCAACGATCTGTCACTTAATGTTTCCCGGGAAATATTACAAAAAGATCCGGCTGTTGAATCCATGCGCAGTGCCCTGACCAAAAGAGTTCTGGATATGCTGGGTAAGCTGAAAAATAAGCAAGCGGAAAAATATCAGCAGTTCTGGGAAGAATTTGGTCAGGTGCTCAAAGAGGGGCCTGCAGAAGATGCTGGCAATCGCGAAAAAATCGCCGAACTGTTGCTGTTTGCCTCAACCCACAAGGACGAGGCAAAGCAGGATGTTTCACTGGCAGATTATGTGAAACGCATGCAGGAAAACCAGAATAAAATCTACTACATCACCAGTGAAACCCACAATACGGCCAGGAACAGCCCGCATCTTGAAGTCTTTCGTAAAAAAGGCATAGAAGTTTTGCTCCTGTCAGACCGTATTGATGAATGGCTGATGAATCATCTTCATGAGTATGAAGGCAAATCCTTTCAGGATATTACCAGGGGCAAGCTGGATCTCGGTGAACTGGATTCTGAAGAAGATAAAAAACAGCAGGAAAAGGCTGATGAGGAAGCCAAACCTTTGCTGGAGAGGGTTAAAAAATCCCTGGACGAACATGTTTCAGAAGTGCGGACTACTAACCGTCTGACTGACTCTCCGGCCTGTATCAGTGTCGGTGAATTTGACATGAACCTGCAGATGCGCAAGATCATGGAGGCTGCCGGTCAGTCCGTTCCGGAATCCAAACCGATATTTGAGCTTAATCTGGAACACCCACTGGTTAAAAAACTTGAAGCTGAAAAAGAGGAGAGTCGTTTCGATGAGCTGGCGGCAATCCTTTTTGATCAGGCAAGTCTCGCCGAAGGCGGGCAGCTTGATGATCCGGGTAGCTTTATCAGGCGTCTGAATAAATTGCTGCTGGATTTAAGCCAGTAAAAGGGGAATACAAGGTGTCAGAGTCATGACTCTGACACCTTACCCAGCGTTTTTGATTTCAATGGGTTCAAGCTTTAAAGGAGTCTAGCAGCTTGTTGAGGGTAGGGCTGGGACGCATTGCTTCAGAACACAATCTATCATCGGGCTGATAGTATCCTCCCATATCAACTGCGGGACCCTGGGCGGCGTTAAGCTCAGAAATTATCTGTTCTTCATGTTCTTCCAGCTGTGCTGCCAGCGGGGTAAAGGCTTCTTTCAGTGCCTGGTCATTGTCCTGCTTTGCCAGCGCCTGTGCCCAGAACATGGCAAGATAAAAATGACTGCCCCGGTTATCAAGTTCACCAACTTTGCGTAGAGGCGATTTATTTTCCAGTAACAGTTTGCTGGTAGCGCTGTCCAGCGTTTCAGAGAGCACCTGTGCTCGCTGATTATCACGGGTTTGTGACAGATGTTCGTAGGATGCAGCAAGAGCGAGGTATTCACCCAGTGAGTCCCAGCGCAAATGATTTTCCTTGATGAACTGCTGAACGTGTTTGGGTGCCGAACCACCGGCACCGGTTTCAAACAGGCCGCCACCATTCATCAGGGGCACAATGGAAAGCATTTTGGCACTGGTGCCAAGCTCCAGGATCGGAAACAGGTCAGTCAGGTAATCGCGCAGGACGTTACCGGTCACTGAAATGGTGTCTTCACCTTTTTTCATTCTTTCCAGCGAGAAGCGGGTGGCTTCGACCGGTGACATGATCCGGATATCCAGCCCCTCAGTATCGTGCTGAGGCAGATAGGCATTAACCTTTTTGATCAGTTCACTGTCGTGCGCCCGTTCCGGGTTCAGCCAGAAGATGGTCGGGCAGCCGGTTGCACGTGCCCGATTGACGGCCAGTTTTACCCAATCTTGAATTGGCGCGTCCTTGACCTGGCACATGCGCCAGATATCGCCGGCGTTTACCTCATGTTCCAGCAGGACCTCACCCTCGCCATTAAGCACCTGCACTTTTCCAGCCTGGTCCAGTTCAAAGGTTTTATCATGCGATCCGTATTCCTCGGCTTTTTGTGCCATCAGACCAACATTCGGTACGCTGCCCATGGTTCGAGGATCAAAAGCACCATGCTTCTTGCAGAAGCTGATGGTTTCCTGATAAACACCGGCATAGCAGCGATCAGGGATTACTGCTTTCATGTCCTGGGTCTTACCTTCAGCATTCCACATTTTTCCGCCTGCCCTGATTGCTGCCGGCATGGAGGCATCAATAATGACATCGCTGGGAACATGTAAATTGGTGATGCCGCGATCCGAATCAACCATGGCCAGTGGCGGGCGTTGTTCATAACAGGCCTGAATATCCGCTTCGATTTCAGCCTGTTTGTCTGCTGGTAACTGCTTGATCTGTTGCAGTAAAGCGCCGAGACCATTGTTGGGATTGATATCCAGTTCTTTAAAAGTATCGGCGTGTTTGCTGAAGACATCCTTGAAATAAACAGAAACAGCATGGCCAAAGAGTATCGGGTCTGACACTTTCATCATGGTCGCTTTGAGATGGACAGAAAAAAGCACGCCACTTTCTTTGGCATCCTGCATTTCTGCCTCGAGAAACTCCCTGAGCTGTTTTTTACTCAGCACACAGGAATCAATCACTTCCCCTGCCAGCAAGGGTGCACTTTCCTTAAGTGTAGTCCGCTCACCTTTGGTATTTTCAAATTCGATCGTATAGGTGCCGGGAGCATCCAGGGTAACGGAAAGCTCACTGCCGAAAAAATCATGACTTTCCATGTGGGCAACATGGGTCAGGGAATCACTGGACCACTCGCCCATGGAATGAGGATTTTTACGGGCATATTCTTTTACAGCGCGGGGTGCACGCCGATCAGAGTTACCTTCACGCAAAACCGGATTTACAGCACTGCCTTTGACCCCGTCGTATCGCACCTGTATTTCCTTTTCTTCAGCATTCTTGGGTTCGGAAGGATAGGCTGGTAAAGGGTAGCCCTTGTCCTGTAATTCCTTGATGGCAGCCTGCAATTGCGGCATGGAAGCGCTGATATTGGGTAATTTGATGATATTGGCTTCAGGGTTTTTAGCCAGTTCTCCTAGCGCTGCAAGGTCGTCTGACTGTTTTTGTTCATCACTGCAGTAATCCGGAAATACGGCAAGAATTCTGCCGGCCAGTGAGATATCACGAAGTTCGACATTGATGCCCGCGGGTTGGGAAAAAGCCTCTACGATGGGCAGAAAAGAATAGGTTGCCAAAGCCGGAGCTTCATCGGTTTTTGTATAGATTATCGTCGAATTGTCAGACATGCTGTTCCTTGAATTTTTGGATATTACTGTTGATGCCGGGTGACCGGGAGCGCTATCGCAAACGGTCCGACTCAGTGTTTTTGAGGCCCGCGATTATAGCAGCAAGCCTGTTATTTTACATTCTTTCAAGTGTCTCAATCCCAAGCAGCTCTAAGCCTTGCCTGAGGGTCAGGGCAGTCAGTTGGCAAAGTCCAAGCCTTGATTCCTTGTATTGCGGTTCGGCCTTGAGTACCGGGCAGGCTTCATAGAAGCTCATGAAGCTGCCAGCCAGTTCATAGAGGTAGAGACATAACTGGTTGGGATAGCATTCAAGCAAGAGGTTATCGATGACTTCTGCAAACTGCAGTAATTTAAGTGCCAGTTCTCTTTCTTCAGGGGCATTGATACTTAGCTGATAATCAGCCTCCGCATCCAGGGCTGCGCGCCGGAAAATGCTTTTAATCCTGGCATAGGCATAGAGCATGTACGGTGCCGTATTGCCGTCAAAGGCGAGCATCTGGTCCCAGTCAAATACGTAGTCGCTGTTACGGTTCTTGGATAAATCAGCATATTTGATTGCCGAGATGCCAACAGCACGGGCAACCTCCCGTTTTTCATCCTCATCCAGCTCAGGATTTTTTTCCTGCACGACTCTGTAAGCCCGTTCGATGCCTTCTTCAATCAGATCGATCAGCTTGACGGTGCCGCCACTACGGGTCTTGAAGGGCTTGCCGTCTTTGCCCATCATGGTGCCGTAGCTCAGATGTTCCAGTGAACAGTCTTCCCCGGCAAAACCGGAGAGTCTGGCGACACCGAAGACCTGCTGAAAATGCAGGCTCTGACGGGCATCCACTACATACAGGACACGGTCGGCATGCAGCTCCTGGCAACGATACCTGATGGCTGCCAGATCAGTGGTGGCATACAGATAGGCGCCATCGGATTTTTGTACGATTGCCGGCAGCGGGTCACCGTCCTTGTTGGTGAAGTTATCAAGAAAGACACATTTTGCACCCTCTGATTCCTCCAGCAGGTGTTTTTCCTCCAGTTCGCTTATAACCGAGGCCAGTTTGTCGTTGTAGTAGCTCTCTGGCGTGATATCGCTTTTGCTCAGGGTGATATGCAGCTTTTCATAAAGTTCCTGACAGTGTTCTACAGAAACATCAATGAACTGTTGCCATAGCTGCAGGCATTTGCTGTCTCCGGATTGCAGCTTGACGACATTGTCCCTGGCGCGTTTGGCGAAATCATCGTCTTCGTCAAAACGTTTTTTTGCATCGCGGTAGAAGATCTCAAGATTTTCAAGCCTGGTCTGCGGATTTTCCAGTTCCAGCATATAGGTTATCAGCATGCCGAACTGGGTGCCCCAGTCGCCAAAATGGTTCTGTCTGATCAGTTTGTGTCCCATCCACTCAAAGCTGCGGGCGATGGCGTCACCGATGATCGTGCCGCGCAAATGGCCGACATGCATCTCTTTGGCGAGGTTGGGAGATGAGTAGTCAATCACAATGGTCTGCGGAGAATCGGTAGTAGGCAGTAAACGTGACTTATCCTGTTTATTCAGAGTGTCAGTCAGGAAGTCAGGGCTGATGAATATATTGATAAAACCCGGACCAGCCAGCTCGACTTTCTCAGCAATCTCCCCCAGGTCCAGTATTTGCAGAACTTCTTCCCCCAGCTCCCGTGGTTTTCGCCCCAGGCGCTTGGCCAGGGACATGACGCCGTTGGCCTGATAATGGCCGAATTGCGGGGATTTGGCATGATTGATAAGCGCCTGACAATCAGTCAGCCCGGATATGCTATCCAATGCTTCGGAAACCTTGTGATTGAGAATTTCGCGGAGATTCATGCCACTGCCTTGTATCTATGCCTTGTAAAAGGAGCGCGCATTTTACACGAAAGGGCAATCAGGGTCAGTGCTAAATTGTCACGCAGGCCAGTGCTTGGTGCTTAAATTTTGCGGCAATCTTCTTATCAAAAGAGCAAAATTCAGCTAAAGTGGGCAAATAAATATTGCCGGGAGCAAATTGATGAAAATAACCCTGAAAAAAGACTATCGTTTGCCTTCTGCCAGTGAGCTGGGAGCGGCTGAAAATCCGCTGTCACAGGCCAGCCTGAGTCGACGTGGTTTCCTTAAAGCCTCGGGAGGGGCGACCGCCTGCTTCTCCCTGGCATCTTTCGTCCCGCTTAGCCAGGCAGCAGCGCAGGAAACCGGTGAGCATCTTGAGCTCAATGCCTTTGTCGAAATCAGCCCTGATGGTGCAATCCGAATCTATTCCCATGTGCCTGAGAAAGGCCAGGGGATCAGAACATCGCTGCCAATGATCATTGCTGAAGAACTGGGTGCCGACTGGAATGACGTTACAGTAGTCAAAGCCCCCTTTAATGAAGCCGTATACGGCATCCAGCGTGCCGGTGGCTCAACTTCAACGCCACGGGAATGGAATCCGATGCGTCAGGCCGGGGCAGCTGCACGGGTCATGTTTGTTTCTGCTGCAGCTGAACGCTTAGGCGTAGCGCCGACCCTGCTTTATACCGAAAACAGCCAGGTAATAAACCGGCAAAGCGGCGAAAGTATTGCCTTTGCCGAGTTGGTGATGGAGGCAGCACAGCAGCCAATCCCTGATATTGAATCCCTGGTCTTCAAGGATCGCAGTGATTACAGAATTATTGGTACGCATGTCGGTGATGTTGACAACCACATTATCATGACAGGCGGCAATCTGTATGGATCTGACCTGCAACTGGAAGGCATGCTCTATGCTGCTTATGAGAAATGCCCGGCAACCTACGGAAGAGTCGTCAGTGCCAACCTGGATTTCATTAAAACCCTTCCGGGCGTGCTTGATGCTTTTGTAGTGCAGGGTAATGACAATGCCGGTGAACTGCTCGACGGCGTGGCGATTGTCGCGCGTTCCACCTGGCAGGCATTTCAGGCCAAGCAGCAACTTGAAGTTGAATGGGATACTTCTGCAGCTTCGGTTGATGATAGTGAAGCCATATTCGCTCAGGCGATGGACATTGCCGCCGCTGACTGGCCGGAGGCTGCCCAGATAGCAG
The DNA here is from genome assembly GCA_002414385.1 of Gammaproteobacteria bacterium UBA5109. Lineage (GTDB taxonomy): Bacteria > Pseudomonadota > Gammaproteobacteria > Pseudomonadales > Pseudohongiellaceae > UBA5109. Next base: position 76,484 of record DHZH01000007.1, on the reverse strand, counting down.
GCCGGGGGAATGTGGAAAGCCAGTATCGGGATGAGAATACCACGGTCGTCGAAAGCACTTACCAGTTTCCCTATCTGGCCCATGCCTGCATGGAGCCCATGAACTGTACGGCACGCTATGACAGCCTGAACAACAGTATCGAAATCTGGGCTCCCACACGCCAGCCGCAACTGACAGTCGCCGCGATGGAAAATGCACTGGGTATTCCGGCAGAAAATGTCACTCTGCATATGATGCGAATGGGCGGCTCTTTCGGCAGGCGGCGTTTGCAGGATTATTCCTCCGAAGCAGCAGCCATTGCCATGCGTGTCAATGCTCCGGTAAAACTGCAATGGACGCGTGAAGATGACCTGATTCATGACCAGTATCGACCTGGTGGGGTCTATGCATTCAAAGCTGCAGTTAGCCGCGAAGGCCGTCTCACCGCCATGGAAACACACCTGATCGGTCCTTCAGTGCGGGGCAGAGCCACGGCTGGAACACGCATTGACGAAAATGAATTCCCGGCGCTGAATATCGATAATTACCGGGCAGCCATTTCACTGGTTAACTCGAACACCCCGACAGGGTCTTGGCGGGCCCCGGGTTCAAATGCCACTGGTTGGGCAGTGCAGAGTTTTATTCATGAGATGGCTGAAGCTGCGGGCAGGGATCATGTTGAATTCCTGATAGAGTTGATGGGTGATGCACGCTGGTTCGAACCAGGCAACCAGGGCTCGTTGAATACCGGCCGTGCTGTCGATGTCATCCGCACGGTTGCCGAACAAAGCGGCTGGGGCAAATCCCTGCCGGCCGGCAGGGGCCTGGGCATTGCTTTTCATTTCAGCCACCGCGGCCATGTTGCCGAGGCAGTAGAGCTCAGTATTAATGAAAACAAGCAGATCACAATTCATGATGTCACAGTGGCCATCGATATCGGCCCGATTGTGAACATGAGTGGTGCCCTGAAACAGGTTGAGGGGGCCGTAATAGACGGTCTAAGCTCGATAATGGATCTGGAAATCAGTATGCAGAATGGTCGTGTGCAGCAGCAGAACTTCCATCAATACAATTTACTGCGCATGCGTGATATGCCACCCAACATCAATACACACTTTATTCAGAGTGAATACGACCCCACAGGATTGGGGGAACCCGCTCTGCCGCCAATTTTCCCGGCAATCACCAATGCAATCTATGCCGCTACCGGTGAGCGGGTAAAAACCCAGCCACTGAGCAGGTCCGGGTTTACTCTGGCCTGAGCTTGCCGATACACATAAACAGACAAAAAAGGCGCCACCTGGCGCCTTTTTTGTTGTCAGCTCGCTGACTGTTTACTGGGCAAAACAGTAGAAATAACCGTTACCGCCAGTTCCTATGAGGTTTTCCTGGCTGCAACCGCGAGAAGCATGAGCGGCATTCCAGGATTCCGGGATAGCACCACCACCGGTACGGTCAAAATGTCCGACCATGGCACTGCCGTTTTCTGAAGAACTGGTCCAGTTGTCACAGGTCATCTCTGAGGCAGTTCCGTCAGGGTTGGAACCGGTCAGGATATCGTGCTGGTTGGGGTTGTCACCGCGGCCGTTTACAATCCGGCCCAATTCATTCAGTGCAGTTTGCTTGGTAAACAGGACATTGCTGTGATGCAGGTCATCCAGGTTGCGGGCTACAAGCCCGCCCTCGGCATTGTACCAGGGGCCCTGGCCGATACGGTCTCGTGCATCAACGCCGTTCGGGCCAGAGGTACTCAGGTAGGCACGCCAGGTCTTGCCGCTGGAGCCGGCATCTTCAGCCAATGCTGCGCAATGAGCATCTGCTCCGGACAGTCCACCCAGGTCGGCACCGTTACCCGAGCCGACACTGGTAATAAAAAAACTCATGCTGGTATCTTCCATGTCCTGAGCCTGGGCTGCGACAGGAAGAGCGCTTATTGAAAGCAGGGCGCTCGCAGCAATTATGGATCTTATTTTCATAGTGTTCTCCGTAGAGTCAGAGCCCGGAGGCCCCGTGAGTATTGTATTTATTAGCAGCCTGAAACTCACACAGGGGGGTGTGAAAGTCAATAGCCGCCGGGCTTCTTCACAATCTTTACGATAAGTTCTGACAGTGCCTGTGGATTTGACCAGAAAGGACTGTGGTCGGCATCCAGTTCATAGACTGCCTGACAGGGTTGGGCTGCAAGCATCATGGTGTATTGCGACGCTGGGATGATTTGATCATGTGTGCAACGGATATAGTTTTTATGGACGCTGCCAAAATTAGCATCGCTCAGGCTGGGTTTAGTTGCCAGTGGCAGACTGGCCTGCTCCTGGAAGTGTTGCAGTGCCCATTGTTGACGATCTGCAGAACATTGATTGTAGAAAAGGGGAATAATATCTGCCGTCGCCAGTGTGCAGCGACGTTTATCAGCAGAGAACTCCAGAGCAGACTCTATCGGGGTAAGGCCATGCTCTTGCTGGTGGTCGGCCATGAGGTCAAACAGGCTCTGCTTGTTTTGTGGCAGATAGGCACTCAGATAGATCAAGGACTGAATTTTTTCCGGATACTGTTCAGCCAGCAGAGAAATCAGTATGCCCGCCATACTGTGGCCTATTAAAAATATATTATTATTTTTATCAATAAGTTGTGAAATATAACTAGAATATACTTTAAGAGAGATTCTGGTTAATTCGAATCTGTTATTGCCGTGACCAGGGAGCTCAGGACAAAGACATTGTATATCCTGTGCTTCCAGCAGGGGGCGCAGTTCATCCCAGCATTTCGCGCTGTGCCAGGCGCCATGAATCAGTATAAGAGTCGGCTTCAAACAATCAGTCTTGGGTATTCAGGTCGTGATTCATGTCCAGTGCAGGCTGTGCTCCACTGGGTTTACCAACCACGACGGCTGGAATGCCGGCAACCGTGGTGTGTGACTCGACATCAGACAGGACAACACTGCCTGCACCGATCTTGGCCCCTTCACCGACAGTTACATTGCCGATAATGATGGCGTTGGAGCCGATCAGCACACCTGAACGAATTTTTGGATGACGGTCACCGCTAATCTTGCCGGTTCCACCGAGGGTGACGCCCTGCATAATGGAAATATTGTCTTCCAGTACACTGGTTTCACCGATAACGATACCGGTGGCGTGGTCCACCATGATGCCACTGCCAATCCGGGCAGCAGGGTGTATATCAACAGAAAAGACTACCGAGATCAGGCTTTGCAGGTAAAGTGCCAGATTTTCGCGTTCCTGGTGCCATAACCAGTTGGCTACCCGGTAAGCCTGCAGGGCCTGAAAACCCTTGTAATACAATAGCACATCGGCATGAGCACGAACGGCTGGATCCCGCTGTTTGGTGGCTCTGAGGTCAGCAATGATGGACTGCATGATCGCCGGATCGGAAGACAGCGCCTCGCTGAATAGTTGCCGCAGTGTGCTCAGCGGAACATCATCGGAAGCCAGTTTGCTTGCCAGCAGGTCACTGATGGCCGATTCCAGGCTTTCATGCTGGTGGATACGCTTGCTGAAAAAACTGACAAGCACCGGTTCATGCATGATTTGCTCATCAATTTCTGCTTTGATGGTAGTCCAGAGTTTGTCGGCCATAATAGCTGTCCATTCGGGTGGAGTATTTCGAGGGAGTGAAATTCTATAGTATGTCCATGACGCCCGCAATTTAGCATGCTGGTTTTGCATGAGTATTGCTGCTATCTTGCGCCGGTCCTGATGGGTCCTGAAACGGACCGTCATTTTGTGTTTTGGTAGAGTAAGCTATGAAAGTAAAAGATGTAGCCGTGCTGGGGGGAGGAAGTTTCGGGACGGTGATTGCCAATATCATTGCTCACAACGGCCATAAAACCAAGTTGTGGATGCGGGATGCGCAGCAGGTTGAAATTCTCAATCGGGATCGTGAAAACCCCAATTACCTTCCCGGTTATACCCTGCATGAAAATATTCAGGCAATACAGGATCTGGAAGCAGCCATAGCCGACGCTGACATGATTTTTGTTGCCGTGCCCAGCACCAGTTTTCGGGATGTCGTCTCGCAAATGAAACCGTTTTTGCGTGAAGGGACTATCCTGGTGAGCCTCACCAAGGGGATTGAAGCAGCCAACTTCAGCCTGATGAGTCAAATTCTCAGTGAGGAATTACCAGACAGTAAAGTTGCGGTAGTCAGTGGCCCCAATCTGGCCAAGGAAATTGCCACACTGAGTCCGACCGGAGCAGTGGTGGCTAGCACCGATGCTGAAGTCAGAAAGGAAGTTCAGGAAACCCTGCGTTCAGCCAACTTCAGGGTCTACGCCAATGACGACATGCTGGGCGTAGAACTTGGAGGTTCATTAAAAAATATCTATGCGATCATGGCAGGGCTGGCAGATGCCAGGGGCATGGGCCATAACACCAATTCCATGCTGGTAACCCGGTCTTTAACGGAAATGGCACGTTTTGGCGTAGCCCTGGGTGCGGATCCAATGACCTTTCTTGGCCTGTCAGGTGTCGGAGACCTGATCGTGACCTGCTCAACACCCCTGAGTCGGAATTTCAGGGTCGGCAAGGCACTGGGTGAGGGCAAGAGTCTTGAGAGCATTCTCGCTGAACTGGGGCAGGTAGCCGAAGGTGTTAATACCCTGAAGCTGGTCGTGGATAAAGCGGCCAGTATCGGCGTTGAAATGCCACTGGCCCAGGCCCTGTATGAAATTATCTATAATAATCAGGATATTGAGCATATAATAAACTCGGTATTGCTTGAGGAGCAGGGCCTGGATGTCGAGTTTGAAGTCGGCCGTGCCAAGCAGTTAATGTAAAACATCTACATTCCCGGAGTCAGCAATGAATGATAAAAGCGAACAGTTGAAGAAAAACTTTCTCGACCAGTGGATCAGGCTGGCCTTTGTTGCGCTTTATGTTGTGGTGTTCGCCTTGTTATGGCGCTTTATTGCCTTGCTTCTGCTGGTCGTGATTATCCTGCATTCTCTGTACAAGGTTATTGCTGCGGAAAATAACAGTCACCTGCTGGTTTTCAGTGAAGGACTGTGTAATTTTTTGCTGAAAGTTTTGCAGTACGTGCTTTATCTAAGCGATGAAAAGCCAATCGATTTTGATGCATTTTTCAGCAAGAAGGACACAAGTCAGGCCGAAGCGACGCAAACTGGAGCTGAAACAGCTGCCCCCGCAAAAACAACAGAACAGCCAGTGGACGAAAAGCCTAAAACTGAAGCCAGGCAAGCCGACGATGATGTTTTTGATGACATCAGTTTCACTGACAGGCCTGATGCTGACGACGATGGTCAGGAGAAGAAAGACGATTAGCCCCCGGCTGTCTGCTTACATTCAACAAGCTTTTTAATGAATATTTACCTGCTCAGGCACGGGGAGGCTGAGCCCCGTGCAGCATCCGATTCGCAGCGCCGGCTCACTGAAAAAGGCGAGGCGGATATCCAGGATATAGCCCGGCAGTTTTCTCAACGCAATCCGGTTCTTAACTGCTGTATCTGCAGCCCCTATCTGCGCGCCAGACAAAGCGCGGAGCTTTTTCTGCAAAGCAGCGGCCTGCGCTGTCCCATTCAGGAAGACTCGGTGTTGACGCCGGAAAAACCGGCAACAGAGCTGATGCAATTTCTTTACCGCCTTGAAGAAGAGAATATCTTGTTGGCAGGACACAACCCGCAATTGACGGCGCTATTTGCCTTGCTGACCCATGGGGAAACTGATCACCGCATGAAAATACTCGCAGCAGGTGAATTGTGCGCAATTGCTTTTGAGACTTTCGCCGAGGGGCTTGGGGAGTGTCACTTCAGTCTATTGCCGCATAGCAAGCAGCCAACTGCCAGGCTTAGCGGTCAATAAGGGATAGGAATTCCGCGCGGGTGCTTTGTTTATCCCGAAAAGCGCCAAGCATGCAGGAAGTGGTCATCACTGAATTCTGTTTTTCCACGCCACGCATCATCATGCACATATGTTGTGACTCGATGATAACGCCAACTCCAAGTGCAGCAGTTTTTTCCCGGATGGTTTCGGCGATCTGCTGTGTCAGGTGTTCCTGAATCTGTAAACGCCGGGCATAGACATCGACGATTCTGGCAATTTTCGATAGACCGATCACTTTACCGTTTGGCAGGTATGCGACATGGCATTTGCCAATGAATGGCAGCAAATGATGTTCGCAAAGAGAATAGAGCTCGATGTTTTTGACGATGACCATTTCACTGGAACTGGTCGGGAACAGGGCATCATTGACGATTTTATCGATGTCCTGATCATAACCTTTGGTGAGAAATTTCATCGCATTTGCAGCCCGCTCAGGTGTATCTTTCAGTCCCGGGCGTTCGAGGTCTTCACCAAGGGTTTCAATAATCTGCCGATAGGCATCTGCGAGCTGTTTTTTCATAGGTTTAGGACCCGTTTCCCAGTAAACTGCGCACCCTACTGTAATGTTTCTGCAAGGTAAAGCATTGTATGCCATTTCCTCATGAGCAGTCTCTGCATGAAATTATCACGCGAGTCAGTGCTCAGCTTGAAGCTGCGCAGCTACATTTTGGGCATGGGACGGATAATGCCTGGGATGAAGCCTGCTGGCTGGTTGAGACCCTGTTTCGGCGCCATGCGGAAACAGCAATCAGTGCAGAAAGTGTTTTTCCTCAGGCAGCACTGCCTGAGCTTGAAGCTTTGCTGGAGCAACGTATAACAGGACGCATACCCCTGGCGTATCTGCTCAGGGAAGCCTGGTTCGCAGGCCTGCCATTCTATGTTGATGAAAGAGTACTGGTGCCGCGCTCCCCCCTTGCTGAACTGATTGCAAACCAGTTCAGTCCCTTGCTGAAAAAAACACCGGGAAGAATCCTGGATTTATGCTGTGGCAGTGGCTGCATTGGTATTGCTGCTGCCCTGCAATATCCGCAGGCGCAGCTTTGTTTAAGTGACCTGTCTGCAGATGCCCTGGCAGTAGCCGAGATCAATATCAACAAACATGCACTGGAAGAGCGGGTCAGCACAGTATCATCGGACCTGTTTGACAATATTCAGGGCAAGTTCGACCTGATATTGTCAAACCCCCCTTATGTTAGCGAGGATGAATACCGCGCACTGCCGGATGAGTATCTGCGTGAACCTGAACTGGCTCTGTTGACGGATGCGGAAGGTCTGGATATTCCCCTGAAAATTTTACGTCAGGCAGCAGAATTCATGCATGAAGATGCCTGCCTGATCCTCGAAGTGGGGAACTCCTGGGAAGCACTCCAGAAAGCCCTGCCGGATATGCCATTTATGTGGCTGGATTTCGAGCATGGCGGGCATGGAGTCTGTGCCCTGAGTAAAGCCCAACTGCAAGCCATACAGGCTTAAGGGTTTTCTTCACCATGCCTGATAATGGTTTTGACCAGCAGCTGGCCGGCATTGGAAAGTGTGCGTTTTTCATGTGTGACAATGCCCAACTCGCGTTGCAGGCTGAGCTGACTGACATTTACTACCTGCAGTTTGTCATCGAGCATGGAGCGGGGCAAGGCGCTCCAGCCCAGGCCGGCGGCTGTCAGCATTTTCAGCACTTCCAGATAATTGCTGTTAATTTCGATATGCAATGGCAGCTGTAATTCAGTAAAAGCCCGGTCAATCAATGCCCTGGTGTAGGTCCCCACGGCGGGCAACAGGGCAGAATGCCCGGTCAGTTCGGCGGGGCTGATTACATTTCCGGTTTTTGCCAGCGGGTGCTGACCTGAAACCATAATCTCAATCGGGTCAGGCCATACCCGCCTGACCTGCAGTGGTGTTTCCACGAGCGGAGGCAGGGTTACCACCGCAAATTCGAGTTCCCCCCGGCTGACCTGCTGGCAGGCCTGTTCCGAATCCAGAAAGCGCACATCCAGCCCAACTGCCGGGTATTCCCGGTGAAATTCCTCAAATACCGGAGGCAAACGGTGCAGTCCGATATGATGGCTGGTGGCAAAACGCACACTGCCGCTGATATCTCCGGACAGGTTGTGAATGGCCCTCTCGATATCCTCCAGGTCACGGAGTAGTTCATTGGCCCGTTCCAGTAGCAGCTGACCCGATTCAGTTAACAGTACCTTGTTACTGATACGGTCAAACAGCCTGACGCCGAGACTATCCTCAAGTTTGGCGATTCGTTTACTGATGGCAGGCTGGGTCAGGTGAATTTTCTCAGCTGCCAGGGTAAAGCTTTGGTGTTCAACGATGGCCAGAAAGGCTTTCAGTTCATCCAGATTCATGCAGTGCTCTCAAGGGCATACGTCATAACAAATAGTTATCTGATATATAAAATCTATAAATTAGATTTATTTATAACATTGAATTAAGATGCGCGCCAGAGTCAGGTTCATCATCTGCAAGACCAGTAATTGCGGCTACCAGAGAGGCCTGACAGCAGTAACAAAGCCCACTGGCTTTGGGTATAATGCAGCACCTTTTATTTTATGCAGGCTCCGGAGGAGCAATGTCTGGCAATAGCATCGGCAAACTGTTCACAGTCACAAGCTTTGGTGAAAGCCACGGCCCGGCACTGGGATGTATCGTTGACGGCTGCCCACCGGGGCTTGAACTGAGCGAGGCAGATCTCCAGTACGACCTGGACAGACGCAGACCGGGGACTTCACGCTATACCACCCAACGCAAGGAGGCTGATCAGGTACGTATACTGTCCGGAGTTTTCGAGGGGCTGACCACCGGCACGCCGATTGGCTTGCTGATCGAAAATACTGATCAGAAAAGCAAGGATTACAGCAAGATCAAGGACCTGTTTCGGCCGGCGCATGCTGACTATACCTATGCACAGAAATATGGCGTGCGTGATTACCGTGGCGGGGGCCGGGCTTCGGCCCGTGAAACAGCAATGCGTGTGGCAGCCGGCGCCATTGCCAAAAAATATCTGTCTGAGAAGCATGGCGTCCTGATTCGGGGTTACTTGTCGCAACTCGGACCGATCAAAGCAGAAACGCTGGACTGGGATGAAGTACACAACAACCCTTTTTTCTGCCCGGATGTAACTAAAGTCGCCGAGATGGAAGCTTACATGACACAGCTTGCAAAGGAAGGTAACTCAATCGGTGCACGTATTTCCGTGGTCGCCAGCGCTGTTCCGGTGGGGCTGGGTGAGCCGGTGTTTGACCGGCTTGATGCCGAACTGGCCCATGGTCTTATGAGTATTAATGCAGTGAAAGGGGTTGAAATCGGCGCCGGTTTTGCCTCTGTTACACAAAAAGGCACCGAGCATCGTGATTTAATGCGGCCCGAAGGCTTTGTTTCGAATAACGCCGGCGGCATTGTTGGTGGAATCTCGACAGGGCAGGATATTGTTGCGCACATAGCGCTGAAGCCAACATCCAGTATTCGCATTCCCGGTGAGACCATCAACAGCAAGGGTGAAGCAGCGGAAATCGTCACTACAGGCCGGCATGACCCCTGTGTCGGTATCCGTGCCACGCCTATTGCTGAAGCCATGATGGCGATTACCCTGATGGATCATTTACTGCGCCATCGAGCGCAAAACCTTGATGTTGAAAGCAGCACGCCGGTTTTGCCCCCAAGCATTTAACTAATTGATTATTAAAGAGTAAGACTATGGCTGGAAAAACACTTTACGACAAACTCTGGGACAGTCACCTGGTCAAAGACCTGGATGACGGGACCTCCCTGTTATATATCGACCTGCAATACATTCACGAAGTGACTTCACCACAGGCATTTGAAGGATTACGCCTGGCGAAAAGGAAAGCCTGGCGTTCCGGGGCCAACCTGGCAACTCCCGACCATAACGTGCCAACCACACTTTCCGAGCGTAGCCGGGGTGTGGAGGGTATTATTGACCCGGTCTCGAAAATCCAGGTGAAATCGCTCGATGCCAACTGCCTGGAGTTTGAAATCAGCGAATTTACCATTGATGACCCGCGTCACGGCATTGTGCACATTATCGGGCCTGAACAGGGCAGAACCCTGCCTGGCATGACAATTGTCTGTGGCGACTCTCATACTTCGACTCATGGAGCTTTGGGTGCACTGGCGCATGGCATAGGCACGTCGGAAGTCGAGCATGTCCTGGCGACACAAACCCTGCAGCAGCGCAAGGCAAAAAACATGCTGGTTAAAGTCAATGGGCGACTGGGAACAGGTATCACAGCCAAAGACATGGTGCTGGCAATCATCGGCAAGATTGGTACGGCCGGCGGTACCGGCTATACCATTGAATTCGCAGGAGATGCGGTACAGGCCCTGTCAATTGAGGGGCGCATGACCGTGTGCAATATGGCCATTGAAGCCGGCGCCCGCGCAGGCATTGTTGCGGTTGATGACCTTACCATTGAATACCTTGAAGGACGACCCTTTGCGCCTAAAGGAGAGCAATGGAAGCAGGCGGTCAGCGCCTGGCGTGATCTGCACAGTGATGCAGATGCTGAATTTGACAAGGTCGTCGAACTGGAAGGCAGTGAAATCGAGCCCCAGGTAAGCTGGGGGACTTCGCCGGAAATGGTTGCACCGGTCAATGCCCGTGTTCCTGATCCTCAGGAAGTGGAAAATGCTAGCCGGCGGGGGAATTACCAGCAGGCATTGAAATATATGGGGCTGGAGCCAAACACGCCGATTCAGGATATTCAGCTGGACCGCATTTTTATCGGTTCCTGCACCAATTCCCGTATTGAGGATCTGCGTGCAGCAGCAGCAGTCGTCAAGGGCCGTAAAGTTGCAAAAAACATCAAGCAGGCACTGGTGGTACCGGGCTCAGGGCTGGTAAAAGCCCAGGCTGAGCACGAGGGGCTGGATAAAATCTTTATTGAGGCTGGCCTGGAATGGCGTGAGCCGGGGTGCTCCATGTGCCTGGCGATGAATGCTGACCAGCTCGGTGAAGGCGAGCACTGCGCCTCGACCTCCAATCGTAATTTTGAAGGCCGCCAGGGTTTTGGTGGACGCACACATCTTGTCAGCCCTGCCATGGCAGCGGCGGCGGCGGTAAGCGGGCATTTTGTTGATGTTCGCACTCTGGACCTGAATTAAAGGAATACACATTACCATGAAAAAGTTTACCCAGGAAAAAGGCATTGTCATCCCGCTGGACAGGGCCAATGTCGATACGGATTACATCATCCCCAAGCAGTTTCTGAAATCAATCAAGCGCACCGGGTTTGGGAAAAACCTGTTTGATGAAGCGCGTTATCTGGATAAAGGCCTGCCGGATGAGGATTGCAGTGACAGGCCCCTTAACCCGGACTTTGTCCTTAACCAGGCACGCTATCAGGGTGGCAGGATTCTGCTGGCCCGGGAAAATTTTGGCTGTGGTTCGAGTCGGGAGCATGCCCCCTGGGCACTGGATGACTATGGTATTCGTTGCATTATCGCCCCGAGTTTTGCTGATATATTCTTCAATAATTGCTTTAAGAATGGGATATTACCCATTGTTTTAGAAGAAGATATTGTTGACATTCTATTTGAAGAGACAGCTGCGAACGAAGGCTACGAACTGGAGATTGATCTGGCGAACCAGCAAATCCTCAAGCCCGATGGTGAAGTGCTCGCCTTTGATATTGAGCCTTCCCGCAAGAAGGTGTTGCTGAATGGGCTCGATGACATCAGTCTGACCCTGCAGCATGCCGATGATATCAAGGCCTTTGAAAGCCGCTGGCAGCAGCAGTCACCCTGGCTTTTTAACTGATTTAACAGGAACTTAGCCATAGGCTGTGCCGGGATCACTGATTCCGGTACTACTGTGTGAATTTTGAATTTGACGATAGAGAGTACGAGATGAGTAAGCAATACAATGTGGCCATAGTCGGTGCGACAGGAGCTGTCGGGAAAACTCTGCTAAGCATCCTGGAGCAGCGTGATTTTCCGGTTAATGAGTTATTTTTGCTGGCCAGCGAGCGCAGTGCCGGTGAAACAATGAGCTTTAAGAAAAAACAGTATATCGTTGAAAATATTGATAATTTTGATTTTTCAAAAGCGCAGATCGGACTCTTTTCTGCCGGTGCTTCTGTGTCGGAAAAATATGCCCCACTTGCCGGGAAAGCCGGTTGCGTAGTGATCGATAACACCTCACATTTTCGTTATGAAGAGGATATCCCGCTGGTGGTGCCTGAAGTAAATCCGGATGCAATCGCGGACTACACCAATCAGAACATTATCGCCAATCCCAACTGTTCAACAATACAGATGCTGGTGGCGCTGAAACCCATCTATGACGCGGTTGGCATCAGTCGCATCAATGTGGCTACCTACCAGTCAGTTTCCGGCACCGGCAAGGAAGCCATCGACGAACTGGCGGGGCAGACGGCCAGCCTGCTTAACGGGCGGAGTGCGGATATCTCGGTGTATCCGAAACAGATTGCATTCAATGTCCTGCCGCATATCGATGTATTCCAGGATAACGGCTACACCAAGGAAGAAATGAAAATGGTCTGGGAAACCCAGAAAATTTTTGCTGACCGGAATATCCTGGTGAATCCGACCTGTGTACGGGTCCCGGTTTTCTATTCACATTCCGAAGCGGTGCATATTGAAACCCGCGCCAAAATCTCAGTCGAGGAAGTGCATAAGTTATTGCGCAAAGCACCGGGAGTGAAAGTTCTGGATAAACGCGAAGACGGCGGCTATCCGACGGCAATCGGAGAGGGAACGGACCACGATGAGGTCTGGGTTGGACGTGTCAGAGAGGATATTTCCCACCCTTTAGGGCTAAATATGTGGATTGTGTCAGATAATTTACGAAAAGGTGCCGCTTTGAACTCAATTCAGATAGCTGAAGAGTTGATAAAAGGCTACTTATAATGAATACTTACAGCTTGATTTAAAAAATAATCTAACTTCCAGTAAGGATGGTTTTATGCTGGTCAAAACGCGGATAAACAGCAGGAAATTATTTGCCATAACATCCTGTATCCTTGCTGGATTCTTTTCCGTTTCCAGCTTTGCCTTTACGCTGGGGGATATCCGTCTTCAATCAGCCCTGAATCAAGCTCTGGATGCCGAAATTCAGTTACTGGAACTGGATGGCCTGGATGAATCACAAATACTTGTAAGTCTTGGCTCCGAAGCAGATTTTCAGCGTGTAGGGGTAGACCCCTTGCCCTTGCTGAATGAGCTGGAGTTCGAGGTTGAGGTGCTTTCCGGCGAGCTTGGGCTGATTCATATCAGCAGCGAAGATGCCATTGTCGAGCCCTATCTTAATTTTGTCCTGAACGTGCGCTGGCCTTCTGGTCGGGTGATTCGCGAATATACCGTACTGCTTGATTTGCCGACCTTCAGCGCCAATCCGGCCCCGGCACCTGCCCCGGCCGAGACTGCTCCGGCACCAGTTCCTCGTCCGCAAACTGCAACTACTCCGACCCCGACACCAGTCCCGACACCGGCACCTGAGCTTGCCCAGGAACCGGAACCGGAACCGGAACCGGAACCAGTACCAGAACCCGAGCGACAGATTCCTGAACCGGCAAGCAGCAATACTGCAAGCGAGACCGTGGTCATCCAGGCAGGTGATTCCATGTGGAATATTGCCCTGGCGACCCGACCGGATAACAGTGTTTCCGTTCAGCAGATGATGGTGGCTATCCAGCGCGCCAATACCGGCAGTGACGCTTTTATCAACAACAATATCAATGGAATCAGGGCAGGGCGCGTTCTGCGTATTCCTGACCGGCAGGAAATTGCCGCTATCAGCCAGCAACAGGCCCTGAATCAGGTGGCACAGCAGAACCAGCAGTTTTCCGGTGGCCAGCCTCTGGCAGTTAACACAAGCCAGGGGGCTGACAATAACACCCGTGATGAGCTGAGCATTATTACTGATTCTGAGCCAGATGACAGCCAGGAAGTATCAGGCTTGAATGACACCATCCGTGCCCTGGAAAATGAACTGGCCATCAGTGAAGAGAATCTGGATGCCGCACGGCTTGAAAATCAGGAACTGAGTTCACGCCTGGAAGATCTCGAAGAGCAGATAGGCATTCTGGAAAATATTATCGCCATTGAAGATCAGCGAATGGCGGAACTGCAGGCCCAGCTTGCCGAACAGCAGAATAACCCGCAGCCTGCTGATACAGAGGTACTTGCTGTCAATGATACAGCCCCGCAGCCTGCACCTCAGCCAACAGCTCCGGCTCCTGAGACAGCGCCTCAACCGGCACCTGACAACCCGGCAATTGTCACGCCACGACTTAGCAATTTCCTCAGCAGCACCGTCGGCATGGGGCTGGCCCTGCTGGTACTACTGGCTCTGGTCGTCGGTTTCCTGGTTGCACGCAACAGAAGTGCCACTCAGGATGAGGATGAGTTTGATCCAGGTTTTGAGGATGAAAATGAGTTTGACAGCACTGAGAACAGTGAAGATTTAAATAACGAGGATAGTGATTCTGAATCAGAAGCACTGCAATCGCCGGCATTTACTGACATTGATGATCTTGATGATAGTTCTGAAAGTGATACTGATGAGGAACAGGATTCGGACGATGACGGACGCTTTTTCAATGATGACCCTGATGATGGGTACGATGAATCTGACAGTTCAGATACTGAAGATTCGGATGCAGTCCTTGATGAAGATGGCTACGATTCCCAGGACGAAGATGATGACTATCAGGATGAGGATATAGAGGATGAGCCGCAAGCGAAAACAGGTTTCCTCGCCGGGCTACTGGCACGTTTCTCCCGTAAAAAGCCTGTTGAAGATGATTACGATCAGGAATATGAAGATGTAGATGAAGAAGATGACGAGGATCTGGAAGAGACTGAGTCGGAAGCCGGACTAGAAAGCGAAGAGACTCTGGCAGACACAGGAGCTGCCGATCTAGACAGCTGGTCCGATGCTGCAGAGGATGAGGATGAGGGTGATGAGCAGCTAAGCGATGAGACTTCTGAGGAAGACAGTTTTGAAGTCGATGAGCTGCTGGCCAATTCCCCTGATGACAGTGAAGAGGAACCTGAAGATCTGCTGGACCTGGATGCTGATGAAACAGCAGAAGAAACTGAAGATACTGACAGTACTGAAGAGGAATTGCCGGAATCAGCAGAACTACAGGAAGCGGAAGACGATGAGCTTGAAATAGATTTTGAGGGTCTGGATGAAGACAGTGAAGATGCTGTTGCAGATGATGCACTGGAGGGCACTGAAGATACCACGGGTACTGCAATTGCAGACGCAGCAGACGAAACGGAAGAGGTTTTTGAGTTCAATCTGGATGATAGTTCTGGAGATAGCGCCGAAAATAGCACTGAAAGTCCAGAGGGTGCAGAAGCGCAAGAGCCTGAAGTGAATGATCTGGAAAGTTTTGAGTTTTCAGTTGACGATGATACGCCCTCGACTGTTACTGGAACTGAATCAGATACAGATGCTGAAGACGATCTCGAAACATTTGATTTCGGCAATCTTTCACTTGATGAGCAGACCAAGAGCAATACGGAGAGCAATACGGAAAATGCTTCTGCTGAAGCTGAGAGTGATGATCTTGAGGAAATTGAATTTATTGATGAGCCTGACAGCGATGATGATGACACTGGCCAGGTAAAAGAGAAGGCGGGGGGATCGCTGGGTAAGTTGGGAGTAGGTGATGCCCTGATGGATGACGACAGCGATGAAGAAGAGCTGGAAATGATCACCGACCAGGATGAGGTCTCTACCAAACTGGACCTTGCCGTAGCCTATCAGGCCATGGAAGATCTGGATGGAGCCCGGGAAATCCTGCAGGAAGTGATTGCTGAGGGCAATGAAGAACAGGTTGCTGAAGCCAAACGCCTGCTTGAAGAATGGGGTGATTCCTAAGTCTGCCGGTGGAAATGAAATCAAGCGGTAGCAGAATCGCTCTTTGCATAGAATATCAGGGTAGCGATTTTAATGGCTGGCAGGCTCAGCGCCGGGAATCAGTCACAACTGTTCAGGAAACCCTCGAAACAGCCCTTTCCAGGGTAGCCGATCAAACTGTACGGGTACACTGTGCCGGACGTACGGATCGGGGCGTCCATGCCAATGCCCAGATAGTCCATTTTGATACTGATAAAGAGCGTCCACTGGATGCCTGGGTCAGGGGCAGTAATGCACTTTTGCCTGATCAGGTGGTGGTACGCTGGGCCAGAACTGTGTCGAAGGACTTTCATGCCCGGTTTACAGCGCTGAGCAGACGTTACTGCTATCTGATTTATAACCATGCGGTTCCCACAGCTCTGCTCCAGGGGCTGGTTCACTGGCACTACCGCCCCCTGAATGAACAGAAGATGCATACGGCAGCACAGTGCCTGATCGGAGAGCTGGATTTCAGCAGTTTTCGCGGGGCAGGTTGCCAGTCCAATACCCCTATGCGCAACGTACATCATGTACGGGTAACACGACGGGGAAATTTTGTTTTGGTAGATATTCAGGCCAATGCATTTCTTCTGCATATGGTCAGGAATATTGTCGGATCGCTTCTGGAAATAGGTGCTGGTGATCGCGATCCACAATGGCTGGCCGAGGTGCTGGATGAAAAGGATCGACGCAAAGCCGGAATAACCGCTCCGGCAGCAGGCCTGTATCTGCTGGAAGTCGGCTATCCGTCTGAATTTGAGCTGCCCGAAACAGACAGTGTACTGTCATTTATTAACAGCGCCACGTGGTGATTTTTGCTAGAATGCTGCGTTTATTTTTGCGAGCCGGGTGGCGACAGTTGTGAGCAGGGTCCGAGTCAAAATATGTGGTATCACACGGCTGAACGATGCACTGCTTGCGGTGCATCAAGGAGCTGATGCGCTGGGTTTTGTTTTTTATCCGGACAGTCCGCGAGCCATCACAGCGGAACAGGCGCAAGCCATTATCCGGGAACTTCCTGTATTTGTGACCACAGTCGGGCTCTTTGTAAACGCCACACAGGATGTGGTGGCCCGGGAAGTTGCACAAAGCGGCGTCACTTGCCTGCAGTTTCATGGCGAGGAGAGTGCAGAATACTGCGAGTCATTCTCACTGCCTTATATCAAGGCAATCCGGATAAAACCCGGGATGGATGTAGCTGGCAGTATTGCTGCTTATTCCGGCTCCTCGGCAATTCTTGTTGATAGCTGGCATCCGCAACAGGCAGGCGGAACCGGCGAAGGTTTTGACTGGTCTGTGTTGCAGGGTTTGCCGGAGGATACTCCACCCCTGGTTCTTGCCGGCGGTTTACATGCCGCAAATATTGCTGCAGCAATTCAGCAAGTACAGCCCTATGCAGTCGACGTCAGTTCAGGTGTTGAAGACAGTCCGGGGATGAAATCCGGTCGG
The DNA here is from genome assembly GCA_002414385.1 of Gammaproteobacteria bacterium UBA5109. GTDB lineage: Bacteria > Pseudomonadota > Gammaproteobacteria > Pseudomonadales > Pseudohongiellaceae > UBA5109. The sequence continues at coordinate 59,300 of DHZH01000007.1, read as the reverse complement.
AAAATTCGTGAATTTATTGATGAGGTTAATCGTGTCCGACAGTGAAAAGCAGAATCTGAACAGCGGCCCTGATAAACATGGTCACTTCGGTATTTACGGTGGCATTTTTGTTGGTGAGACGCTGATGCCGGCGTTAGAAGAGCTTAATGAAATGTACAACAAACTCAAGCAGGAGCAATCCTTCTGGGATGAGTTTGATGAAGACCTGCGCAATTATGTCGGCCGTCCATCACCGCTTTATCATGCGCGTCGCATGACCGAGGAGCTTGGCGGAGCACAGATTTACCTGAAACGTGAAGACCTCAACCATACCGGCGCGCACAAGGTCAATAACACCATTGGTCAGGCTTTGCTGGCCAAGGCCATGGGAAAGACCCGGATTATTGCTGAAACCGGCGCTGGCCAGCATGGTGTGGCAACAGCAACCGTGGCAGCCAGACTGGGGCTGGAATGTCATGTGTTCATGGGCACGGAAGATACCAGGCGCCAGGCGGCCAATGTTTATCGCATGAAGCTGCTGGGAGCGACTGTGGTGGAAGTTGATTCAGGATCCAGAACCCTCAAGGATGCGATGAATGAAGCTCTGCGGGACTGGGCAACCAATGTGGATACAACTTATTACATTATTGGTACCGTGGCTGGCCCGCACCCATATCCAATGCTGGTCAGGGATTTTCAGAGTGTAATCGGGCGTGAAGCGCGCCAGCAATGTCTGGACCAGTGCGGACGCCTGCCTGATTCACTGGTAGCCTGTGTCGGTGGAGGTTCCAATGCCATCGGCCTGTTTTACCCCTTTTTAAATGACCGTGAGGTACGCATGATCGGGGTTGAAGCCGGAGGACTTGGATTGCATACCGGAAAACATGCAGCACCGCTGAATACCGGCAAACCGGGCGTGTTGCATGGCAATCGCACCTACCTGATGAATGATGAAAATGGCCAGATCCTTGACACTCATTCGGTTTCTGCCGGTCTGGATTATCCGGGAGTCGGACCGGAACATGCCTGGCTGAAGGATATCAAACGCGCGGAATATACTGCGGTAACAGATGATGAGGCACTGGAAGCTTTTCGTTTCCTGACTCGCAAGGAAGGAATAATTCCGGCACTGGAATCCAGTCATGCCCTGGCTTATGCCATGAAAACAGCTGGAGATCTGCCCGCTGAGCACCTGATGGTCATTAACCTGTCCGGTCGTGGCGACAAGGACATCCATACAGTTGCTGAAATTGACGGAATCAAGGTTTAACACGGAATCGAATAAACATGAGTCGCATTAATACCTGTTTTGACAGGCTCAGTAAAAATAACAAAAAGGCCCTGATTCCCTATCTGGCTGCGGGTGATCCGAAGCTTGAAACCACTCTGGGCCTGATGCATGCACTGGTCGCTGCAGGTGCGGATATCATTGAGCTGGGATTCCCCTTCAGCGATCCGGCTTCTGACGGCCCGGTGATTCAACAGGCGGTGGAACGGGCCCTGGCAAGTGGTACCAGCCTTGCTGATGTGCTGACACTGGTCAGTCGCTTTCGTGAACAGGACCAGGAAACTCCTCTGGTACTGATGGGATATCTGAACCCGATTGAATGCATGGGCTACCGGAATTTTGCAGAGCGGGCTGCCGCTGCCGGTGTTGATGGGGTGCTGGTGGTTGATATGCCACCCGAAGAAGCCAGTGAATTGCTCAGGGAGATTTGTCAGGCAGGGCTTGATTGCATATTTCTGGTAGCCCCGGGAACCAGTGAAGCACGTGCCAGAGAGATTTCACAGTTAAGTTCAGGATACGTGTATTATGTTTCATTAAAAGGGGTGACTGGCGCCTCGCATCTTGATACAGATTCGGTCCGGGCAAAAGTCAGTGAACTGAGAAAATACTGCAGTCTGCCAATCGGCATAGGTTTTGGTATCAAGAATGCAGAAATGGCTGCAACGCTGGGTGCTTTTGCCGATGGCATCGTGGTAGGTAGCGCTCTGGTAAATCTTATTGCAGAATTGGACGCTGACAAAAGCTATACGCAACAGGAATTACTGGAGCATATTACCTTGATTGCCGACATGCGTCAGGCACTGGATTCGCTAAACGGATAATAGTTAGTTATGAGTGGTTCTTATGAGTAGTTGGATCGAAAAAATCCTGCCGTCAAAAATCAAGACGAATGCAGCGGCCAAGAAAAGCAATATTCCGGAAGGATTATGGAAACGTTGCCCACGCTGTGAAGCGGTGCTCTACAGCTCCAGTCTGGAAGAGAACATGGATGTCTGCCCGAAATGCGAACATCATCTGCGAATTTCTGCCAGACGCCGGCTGGATATTTTTCTGGATAAAGATGGCCGTGTGGAACTGGGTGAAGATATCGAGCCGCATGACATCCTTAAATTCAAGGACCTGAAAAAGTATCGTGACCGGCTAAATGCTGCAAAAAAATCAACCGGTGAAAATGATGCGCTGGTCGTCATGGAAGGCAAGGTCAACGGTCAGGAAGTTGTCGTTGCAGCCTTCGAATTTGGCTTTATTGGCGGCTCCATGGGTGCGGTTGTCGGTGAAAAATTTGTGATTGCCGTGAATACCTGCCTGGAAAAGAAACTGCCACTGGTCTGTTTTGCCACCAGTGGCGGTGCACGTATGCAGGAAGCACTGATTTCATTAATGCAAATGCCCAAAACATCCGCAGCGCTCGAGCGCATGCGCGCTAATGGGCTGCTGTATATTTCAGTGCTGGTTGATCCGGTTTACGGGGGAGTCTCGGCCAGTCTGGCCATGCTGGGGGATGTTAATGTGGCAGAACCCAATGCCCTGATCGGCTTTGCGGGGCAGGATGTCATCAGGCAAACGGTAAGAGAAAATTTACCGGAAGGTTTTCAGCGCTCAGAATTCTTGCTGGAACATGGTGCTATCGACATGATTGTCCACCGGAAAGTCATGCGTGAAACCCTCGCGTCACTGATTGCCAAATTTATGCATCGCACGCGTGCCGAATCAGCCTGAACAAGCCCGAAAAACACTTGCAGACTGGCTGCAATATCTGGAGCGGCTGCATCCGGCTGAAATAAAACTGGGGCTGGACCGGGTAGGGGCTGTTGCCGACAGGATGAAGCTGGATTTTTCCGGACATACTGTCATTACAATTGCCGGGACTAACGGCAAAGGGTCAACAGCCGCATTTCTTGAAAAACTGCTGGCATCCTCCGGCAAGGCGGTCGGTGTTTACCGGTCTCCCCATCTGCTGCACTACAACGAGCGTATTACTGTGCGTGGCCAGCCGGTCAATGACACGCTGCTTTGTCAGGCCTTTGCCGCAATTGAAGCTAAACGCGAAGAGATTCCACTTACCTATTTTGAGTTTGGCACCCTGGCTGCCTTGCAGATTTTCTCCGAAGCCGGACTCGACTGCTTGATACTTGAGGTCGGTCTGGGTGGACGCCTGGATGCAGTGAATATTCTGGATGCGGATATTGCCTTGATCACCAATATTGCCCTGGATCATACCGAATGGCTTGGCGATAACCGCGAAGCAATAGGGCTGGAAAAGGCCGGCATCATGCGAGCCGGTAAACCGGTGCTTTTTGGTGATACGGATATGCCGGATTCAGTCAGACAGCATGCCGAAAAACTGGGCGCGCTGCTGTATTGCTCAGGCTCAGCATTTCAGGATTCACTCACTGACAATCAATGGCACTGGCAGGGTTTTGATGCCAAAGGCCGCAAACATGTGCTCGATATGAACATTAGCGGCGACAGCTTGCTGCAAAGCTTTTGCGGAAATGCGGCGCTGGCATTACAGGCCTTTGTATTGCTGGAAGAGGAATTCGAGCCCCTGCAGCTTGAAGAGGCATTACGCAACACCAGGATTCCGGGACGCTTTCAGCTTATTCCCCGTACTTATACCCTGGTTCTGGATGTGGCTCATAATCCGCATGCAGCACAAAAATTGCTGGCCAATATTCGGCACAGCTTTGCCGGAAAAAAACTTCATGTACTGCTGGCCATGTTGCAGGGAAAGGATCATCAGGAGTTTGTTAAAATTCTTGCCCCACAGGTGCAGCAATGGTTTCTTGCCGGTCTTGAAAATAGCCGCGGAACAGCAACGAAAATACTATATAATGCCCTACAAAATTCAGGTCAGAAACGCATTGCTGTTTATGATACGGTGCCGGAGGCATTTCAGGCGGCGGAAGCCAGTCTGGATGCGGAGGACGTACTTCTGGTAACCGGTTCATTTTATACTGTGGCAGGCGTCTTGGAGCAGATTTGAACGAAGCAATGAAACAACGGCTGGTTGGTGCAATCGTACTGGGCTGCCTGGCCATTATATTCCTGCCAATTCTGCTGGATGGAGAAGGCGTGACTCCTCCGGCGATGAATACCAGTATTCCGGACAGCCCTCCATTTCCGGAACCGCTGGAAATTGAACCTCAACGACCTGAAATCATCAGTGACACACTGCCTGAGCCTGCAGCAGAGACGGAACAGAGGGTAGAAGTTGTTGATGCTGTGCCAGTTGGACAACAACAGGCCGCCGACAATGAAGAGGAAGAAAGGCCGGCTCTGGACAGGCAGGGCTTGCCGCAGGCCTGGAGCATCCGCCTGGGTTTGTTTGCTGACCCTGAGAATGCCGAAAACCTGGTTAACAGACTCCTGAATGCTGACTATGAGGCCTACAGTGAGGTTGTTTTACGCGAACAGGGTGAATTAAATGCGGTTTTTGTGGGGCCGGTACTGACCCGGGCGGAAGCAGAGTCGCTGCGTGGCGAACTGGCCGAAAACTTTCAGCTCGACGGTATCGTCGTTGATTTTACCATTGACTAGTATTCGCAGGCCCTAACATGCTACGGGAAGTTTTTTGACAGTCGCTGATATTCTTATTCTGCTTGTCATTGTAATTTCGCTTTTACTCGGTTTCTGGCGGGGACTGGTTAAGGAAGCTTTTTCACTGGCTTCCTGGGTTGCCGCAGTCATAGTCGCCGCTTATTTTAGTGCGCCACTGGCTGATGTGCTGGTTAATGTGCTGGAAAATGCTACGATACGGCGTGTTCTGGCCTCAGCCGTTTTATTTGTGCTGGTCATGTTTGCCGGAAGTCTGCTCGGCACTCTGGCATCCAGGATAAGCGCCACCATCGGTCTGAAGAAAGTTGATAAGACCCTGGGCTCACTGTTCGGTATTTTGCGTGGATTGATTATTGTACTACTGGTCCTGTTTCTGACCCTGCCGTTTGAATTCAGTCAGAACTGGTACGAAGGTTCGTGGTTTGTGCCATATTTCACGGTCCTGCTGGAAAACCTTGAAAGTCTGCTCGATTATGAAGTGTCGGGTAATGAGACCATAGCCTAAACATGATTTAATTCGAACAATGCAAACAGAGGGGAAAACAGCATGTGTGGAATAGTCGGTGTCGTTGGAAAATCCAATGTTAACCTGACCCTGTACGATAGCCTGACAGTGCTTCAGCACCGTGGCCAGGATGCAGCAGGTATCGTCACTAGTGACCACGGCAAGCTTAACCTGCGTAAGGATAACGGACTGGTCAGGGATGTATTCCGCACCAGCCACATGAAAAACCTGACCGGGACCATGGGTATTGGTCATGTCAGGTATCCCACTGCCGGAAGTTCCGGCCCGGCCCAGGCGCAGCCTCTGTATGTCAATTCCCCCTACGGCATCTCACTGGCACATAATGGCAACCTGACCAATGCCAAGGATCTCAGTGATGATATTTTTCGTGATGATCTGCGCCACCTGAATACTGATTCTGATTCAGAAGTCCTGCTTAATGTCTTTGCTCACGAACTGCAGCAGCTGAACAAATTCAAGCCAACAGCCGATGAAGTGTTTACTGCCATAGAAGGGGTGCACAAACGTTGTCGGGGTGCCTATGCCGCCGTGGCCATGCTGGTAGGTTACGGCATTGTCGGTTTCCGCGACAAAAATGGTATCCGGCCGCTGGTTTTCGGAGAAAAGCGCACCCGCAAGGGATATGAATACATGCTTGCTTCAGAAAGTGTTGCACTTGATTCCCAGGGCTTCAAGCTGGTTCGGGATGTGGCCCCGGGTGAGGCGGTCTATATCGATCAGGATGGCAATGTGGAAAGCAAGATCTGCGCAGATAATGTCAGCCTTAACCCCTGTATTTTTGAACATGTCTATTTTGCCCGGCCGGATTCCCTGATGGACGGTATTTCGGTGTACAAATCGCGTCTACGTATGGGTGAGAAGCTAGCGGAAAAAATAAAACGTGAACGGCCTGATCACGATATCGATGTCGTTATACCGATTCCGGATACCAGTCGCACATCTGCGGTCGAACTGGCCAATTCGCTGGGAGTAAAATACCGTGAGGGTTTTGTTAAAAACCGCTATATCGGCCGCACTTTTATCATGCCGGGCCAGAGCCAACGAAAAAAATCCGTCAAACAGAAACTCAATGCCATTCCCCTGGAATTCCAGGACAAGAATGTACTGCTGGTGGATGACTCCATTGTACGTGGCACAACCTGCTCCCAGATTATTGAAATGGCACGCGATGCCGGCGCCCGCAAAGTTTACTTTTCATCTGCAGCTCCACCGGTTCGTTATCCGAATGTTTACGGAATTGATATGCCGGCAGTCAGTGAACTGATTGCCCATGATAAAAGCGTTGAGCAAATAGAGAAAAAAATTGGTGCCGACTGGCTGATTTTCCAGGATCTCGAAGACCTGATTTCATCCTGTGCTGAAGGCAGTATTCTGCCAATGGACTTTGAGTGTTCAGTTTTTAATGGGACGTATATTACGGATGATGTGACCCAGGAATACCTGGATGAATTGGAAGCGATTCGCAATGACCGTGCCAAAGTGAAGCGTCAGAAAGAAAGAAACCTATACAGTCCACCAAAACAGAATGAAGAAATTCTGGGACTGCATAATAATGAGTAGTCTGAAATCGGGATAAGTTAGCTGTTATGCAAGACAAGATTGAAAAAGCCGTTTCTGAGATCGGCAAGGTAGTATTTGGCAAAGAAAAGCAGATAAGACTTTCGTTGTGCTGTCTTTTTGCCGGTGGTCATTTGCTGATGGAAGATAAGCCCGGAATGGGTAAAACAACACTTTCCCAGGCACTCGCGAAAGTCCTGGGATTACAATACAGCCGTATTCAGTTTACCAGTGACCTGTTGCCTGCCGATATTCTCGGCGTAACAATTTACGACCAGAATGAAGCAAAATTTTCATTTCATCCGGGTCCGGTGTTCAGCAACCTGATTCTGGCTGATGAAATCAATCGCACCACACCAAAAACACAAAGTGCGTTGCTGGAAGCGATGGAAGAAAAGCAGGTCTCAGTGGATGGCGATACCAGGGCCCTGCCTGATCCGTTTTTTGTTATTGCCACCCAGAACCCGACCAGTTTTGCCGGCACCTATCCACTGCCAGAATCGCAGCTGGACCGCTTTCTGATGCGCATGAAAATCGGCTATCCGGACCCCAGCGCGGAACGTGAGTTACTGAAAAACAGTGAGCAACGGATGGGTGTAGAAGAACTGCAACAGTGTCTGGATGCCGATGATATTGCCAGTATGCGTAAACGGATCAATGAGGTGCATGCTACAGACAGTATCCTGGATTATATTCAGCGCCTGGTTGCCTATACTCGTCAGGACGACAAGTTTACCTTTGGCCTGTCGCCGCGTGGGGCCATTTCACTGATCAGGAGTGCAAAAACCTGGGCCTTGATGGACGAAAGAAAACATGTACTGCCGGAAGACGTACAAATGGTCCTGCCGGCAGTCACGGACCACCGCTTGCGGGCAGTTACTGACAGTTCAGGCAGGCATGCCGAAGAGTATTCCCAGCGCCTGCTGATGGAAGTCGATATAGTCGGTGAATGAAGCCACTTGCCAGAAATATCCAAAAATAAATATGCTTAGGCCTGTAATTTGCTGACTTGAAGGCAATAATGACAACAGCCAGCCAGACACAAGCACAAGACAGGGATTCAGCAGAAGCCAAAACGCTGAACCCCTATATTCTGTGGCGCCGCAGTTTTGTCCGCTGGGTTACCAGGCGCATTCCTCCGTCCCGTCATATTCTGCTGGATATCAATAATATTTTTATTATTCCGAACCGCCAGGGTCTGGGCTTCTTTATTGTTCTGACCCTGATGTTTATTGGTGCCATCAATTATGAAAGCAGCCTGGCTTTTGCTTTGGTATTTCTGCTGCTGGGCATGTTTATCCTGACCATTTTTTATACCTACCGGAACCTGTCCGGCCTGCATTTATCCGCTGTCGCGAATAACATGGTTTTTGCCGGTGAGAATGCCGAAATTACAGTCATTCTCAATCGCTATGGCAAACGGATTTTTGAAGCCGTTGAATTGAGTTTTCCCGAGTCCAGAAAGCAGGTCGCCGATTTAATCGAGGAAAAGGAAAAGCGCATAAATCTTTTTGTACCGACTGCCAGACGTGGTTATCTGAAGCCCGGAAGGCTCAGAGTTGAAACCTTTTTTCCGTTTGGAATTTGCCGCGCCTGGTCTCTGGTTGATCTCGACATTAAATGCCTGGTCTATCCCAAACCGATTGAATGTGATCTGGACCTGATCCATTCTGCCGATATCGAAAGCGGCAAGATCAATATTACCCGCGGCAACGATGATTTCTACAATTTACGTGAATATCAGCTCGGTGATCCGCTCAAGCATGTAGCCTGGAAAAATTTTGCCCGGGGGCAGGGTATGTACACCAAGCAATATTCCAGCAATGTTGATGATAAACTCTGGTTACGCTGGAGCATGTTTCCGGACCTGAATGATGAAGACCGACTGTCCCGACTTTGCTACTGTGTCTTGAAGCTGGATGCGGCAGGCGTAGATTATGGTCTTGATATTCCGGGCTGCACTGTCGAACCAAACAAGGGTACTGAACATTATCAACAGATACTGCGTGCCCTGGCTCTGTATTAGGGTTCCCTGAATTATGTTTGCTGCACTGAAAAACAAAAGCAATATCGATACTGAAACAGCCTACCAGGTGCCAAGAACTTCCCTGACCTGGATGCTGGTTGCATTGGTGGCGATTATTGCACCGCATGTTCCGCGTATGCCTGTCTGGCTGGTCGGGGTCTGTGCTGTCTGTGTACTTGCCAGGGTACTGATTCATCAGGGACGCCTGTCCTATCCCGGTTTTTTGATCAAGGCCGGCATCGTGATTATCGTCATGACTGCCATGGTGGCGCAATTTGGCCGTGACGTCTTTGCAACGGAATCAACAGTCGCCATTCTTATTGTGGCAATTTGCCTGAAACTGCTGGAAATGCACCGTAAGCGTGATGTGTTGCTGGTTGTCTATCTCAGCTACTTTACCCTGATTGCCGAATTTATCTGGTCTCAGTCAATACTGATTGCCGCATACATGGTCGGCTGTGTCCTGTTGGTGACTGCAGCCCTGATGTCTCTTAATCAGACTGAGGAATACCAGAATCCACTACGTACGCTGAAATTATCCAGCGCAATTTTATTGCAGAGCGTGCCCTTGATGCTGGCGCTGTTTATTCTGTTTCCGCGTATTTCGCCGTTATGGTCAGTGCCCTTGCAGAGCGCTTCGGCACGAACCGGTCTAAGCGACAGCATGTCCCCAGGGGATATCGGGGACCTGATCGCCTCGGATGAACTTGCTTTCCGTGTCAGCTTTGAAGGTGAGCAGCCCGCCTCCTCGGAACTTTACTGGCGCGCAATCACCCTGGATGATTTTGATGGCAGGGAATGGGAACAGAGCTTTAATTTTGAACCCCAGTACCTGGGTGCAGATCGCAGAGAGACCAGAGACTGGTTTAACAATATAGAGTATCAGGGCGACATACTTGAATATAACGTCATCATGGAGCCAACAGACGAGAACTGGATTTACACACTCAAGGTTCCGCAGATAGTCGATGACAGAATGGTGATGCGTCGCGACTTCCAGGTAGACAGTGTGCGCAATATTTCACAGCGCTTTTCCTATGACATGCGTTCACACCTTAATCACAGGGTCGATACCGGGGTCAGTCAGCGCCTCTTGCGGCGCTGGCTACGCTTACCTGACAACAGTAATCAGGAAAGCCTGCAGTTCGCTGCAGATATGCGAGAACAGGCACTTTCTGATGAAGCCTATGTACGTAATGTGCTGGATTATTTTACCCAACAGGAGTTTTTCTACACCCTGAGTCCTCCCTTGCTGGGAGAGAACCCGGTAGATGAGTTTTTGTTTGCAACACGGGAAGGCTTTTGTGAGCATTATGCCTCCTCTTTTACCTTTCTCATGCGCGCAGCCGGTATTCCTGCGCGTGTGGTTACCGGATATCAGGGTGGTGAATACAACCCCTATGACAATACCCTGGTTGTGCGTCAGTATGATGCTCATGCCTGGTCAGAGGTTTGGCTGGAAGGACAGGGCTGGATTCGTGTGGATCCAACGGCAGCCGTTGCCCCTTATCGTATCGAGCAGGGCAGTCAGTTTACTTTCCAGGAGGATGAAGTCTTTCTCCAGAATGCCGGCCTGAGTCTGCTGAGATTCAGAAACAGTTTGTTCCTCAACGATCTGCGCTATCGTCTGGAGATGATTGATTACACCTGGAACCGTTTTGTACTGAACTATGACCAGAGTATGCAGTTTGCCTTCTTTAGCCGCTTCTTTAATGAAGTCACCCGGGAAAAAATCATAACTTCCAGCCTGGTGTTTGTATTTCTGTCATTTTCGATAATTATTTTTATGGTGCTGCGTAAGCCAAGCAGAAATCACCTTAATCCAGCCACGGAACTTTATCTGGGATTTTGTGAGGGGCTCTCCCGGCAGGGGCTGTCCCGGAAAAGGGGGGAGACGCCCTGGCACTATTATCAACGCCTCAGTCGCATCAAGCCGGCCTGGGCTCAGCAAATTCGTGAGATCACAGAAAAATATATAGATCTAGTGTATCGACGTCGTGAGAGTGATGAGGATAAAGCTGCAATCCGGGATTTAAAGACCCAGATCAGACAGTTTCATATGATGATGTATTAGACGGGTTTGCTTCTCCCTTACACTATCTATGAAGCGCTGCTTTGCACCCTGTCAGATGCAAAACTGGCGGTACCTGGCGGGCTTTGCCATAACTCATCGGCCAGGGTTTCGGTATTTTCCTTACAGCCTCCTGCGATCCATTCTGCCAGCCTTGCAGCAACATTCGGATACGTGACCTGCACCGGACTTTTTGTCTTTTCAAGCCATGCGCTGATATGTGCTTTATCCAGCTTATACATGACCTCAGCATAGCCCAGTACTTCCAATGCTTTAGCATTGGATAACTGTTCCATCTGGCCTTGCAGAGGTTTGCTCAAAATATTCTTGCCGATCTGCAGGCATTCACTGATTAATTCAAAGCCATTGTTGCTGATTACCTGTTGGGCATCAAGCAAATCCTGTTTAAATCCGGCACGGGAAATTGCCCGGCAGTGGAGGTGGCCTTCATCCAGGTCTGAATCGAAGTCCGGATGATAGATATAGAATTCATGATTAGTCAGCGGCCTGAGGATTTCCAGTATCTGTTGTATATTTTCAAACGGCAGATAGATAATAACCTTGGAGTCACGTGGCGCAGGCATAAGCTCCGGTAATTCAATATCCAGTATGGGGGGCAGAATGGGAGCATTGAAATGATGCCAGTGCAAACCAACAGGATTGCTTACCGGGGCATAAGAATTCATGATGAAATTAACCAGGGGATTGGCCCCTGATTTGGGGATCGGGTATTTGAATGCATACTGGTGACCGATGCCGGTAAGCGGAATATTTTGTTTGCGGGCAGCATGGGAAATAACCGGTTCAAAATCAGAGATGACCATGTCATATGAACTCAAATCCAGATTGCGAACATCCTGATAAAACTGCCACAGATTATTTTTTTTCAGGGTTTGCAGTGTGCTGATTTTACCGGCGCTGGCAATGAAGGTCAGTCCTTCACGCCAGAGAAAATTTTCGATAGCACCACAACCCCTGGCTTTGTCGCGCCCGCTCAAGAGCCAATCAATTTCCAGATCGGGATACTGCTTAAAGGCTTCAAACATTGCGCTGGCACGACTTATATGGCCGTTACCGGTTCCCTGCACGCCGTAAAGTATTTTCATCTGCGTTTCCCTTAAAGTATCAGCAGGGCGATACTGAAACCAATGGCTGCCCCAATAAATATATCTGTCAGGTAATGCACGCCCAGTACGACTCGAGAAAGGCCGACTGCACAAGCCCACAGATAGAGCGGTAAAAAGGCCAGACTGAATGCCAGGCATAAAAATGTACAAAAGAAGAATGCCGCCGAGGTGTGTCCTGAAGGAAGACTGAATTCATCGGAAGCCAGGATAATTGCCTTGACGCCTAAGATACGCTGACAGGGACGGGGACGCTTAATCGTGTTCTTCAGTACGTAATAGATAGAACGCTCTAGACTAAACCCCAGTACAGCCCAGTAAAAGTAACTTGCAATCTGGCCAGGCCTGAAAATAAAAATCATTGGAATCAGCAGCAGATACAGCCAACCGTCAGCAGATCTCGATACTATTCTGGCGATGGAAGTTGGTTTTATTGTGAGGGAAGGTTGCTTGCTGTAATTGAATACAGAATTGAAGGTGTATAAATCAAAGGCCTGGATATATTTAAGCATTGCTTCTAAGCCTGCTTGATTCAACCAGTACTGTAAACAGCAATACGCTTGTTAACATGAGGTGCAGCTTAGGCATAAGCCGTTAAAAATTAATGAATCTTATATTAATTTTTTGTGAATAAATGATTGCCGTTGCATGACAAAGGAGGGTTAAATACAGGATATGGATATGCAGAATTTGCCGCCTCTGGGGCTTTATAAACACTATAAAGGCAAGTATTACAGCGTGCTTGGATTTGCCAGGCATTCTGAAACACTGGAAATTATGGTTCTCTATGTACCACTTTACGACTCGGGTGGTTACTGGGTCAGGCCCTTGTCCATGTTTACAGAGCAGGTGGAGCGTGAAGCGGAGTCAGTTAACACCAGGGATAAAGCTATAGAAGCTATTGAAAAAGTGCCGCGCTTTGAATATATCGCGCAACAGGATTAAGCCTATGGAATATGAACATCTTGCCTGGCTGCATCTGTCGACCATAGTGCCGGCCTTTCTGATCGGCACCTACCTCTTGATCAAGCGCAAAGGCTCCCCACGACATAAAATGCTCGGCAAGTTCTATATGTCGCTTATGCTGACAACCGGAATTATTACCCTGTTCATGCCGGCATATATTGGTCCGCAACTATTGAACCACTTCGGCTATTTACACCTTTTCAGCCTGCTGGTGCTGGTATCTGTTCCCATGTCCTACCTGGCGATCAGGAGAGGAGATGTGCTCGCTCACCGTAACAGTATGATCGGTCTTTATGTTGGCGGCATACTGGTTGCCGGCAGCATTGCCTTCCTGCCGGGGCGGATGCTGACACAGCTTCTGTTCGGCTAAGTTTCAACTGCCTGCCCGGGCCTTGAAAAATTTTAATTTGCTCCTATCTATTTATCAGACGAAGGCTTGAGAAGCTTCGTTTTGTTGTCTGGTTCCCAGGAACAGACCTGTTAAATTTATATTGCTTATTATGAAGAGGATATGAAATGAATAATTATGATTTTTCACCACTTTACCGTTCGGCTATTGGCTTTGACCATCTGGCCTCATTACTTGACAGTGTGAGTGCAACGGAGCGTTCGCAACCGGCTTATCCACCTTACAATATCGAACTGCTTGACCCTGATAAATACAGAATCAGCATGGCAGTTGCCGGTTTTGAAGAAGACGAAATTACGGTTGAGACAGAGCAGAATTCCCTGACTGTTTCGGCCAGCAAGAAAGACGATCAAGAGGAAAGGAAATACCTGCACCAGGGTATTGCGGCACGCAATTTCAAGCGCCAGTTCAGGCTTGAGGAGCATGTGAAGGTTGTATCTGCCAGTCTGCAGAACGGTTTGCTGCACATTGAACTGGTGAGGGAAATACCCGAAGCAATGAAACCCAGGCGCATTGCCATTAACGAAAAAGCGCAGAAAAAAGCCTTTCTTAAATCGGCTTGAGTCAGCGCCTAGTTTTTATAAAGGGGCGGCAGTGAGAAATCTCCTGTCGCCTTTTTATGATTATGGGCAGGGCCATTTTTATGCATGGTTTTAACCTGGTTTAGCAGGGCTTCCGCATCAAATTCCTGTTGACCTGCTGTAGTGCCGTAAATACAGTTTTCCAGTTCATCCAGCCTGATCTGCAATTCTTTATCTTCGATTCTGGATTTCAGTTGCTCCAGTGAGAGTATTCTTTCATCCCCAAAATAACTACGTCCCCAGCTTAAAAGCGCCTGCCTGATATTACTGAGATTTTTTTCCTTGCAGGCAAACTGCAGAACCTGGAAAGTGGTATTCAGTTTATTGCCGGAAGGCTTTTCAGCAACAGTTTTCACAGGTGCTGAGGGCTGAGCACTATTGTGTTTGACCGGGCGGTAGCCCTGATAGAACTGTTGCAAGGCCATTCGTGTCCGGTACCACATACCTGAACTGAAGAGCCAGGCCAGGGCAAACACGGTGGTGGCATAAATCCACAAATTGGAAGAGTTACCGACAGACTGTAAACCTGTCTCCACGGAAGTATTGACGCTGGCCGTTGTGTTATCAACCCGGGAATTGGTGGTGTTGACGGCACTACCGGTGTTGATGACATTCAGGCTGTATTCCGGTAGACGGGCAATTTCCATGGTGTCCGTTTCAGTATTCCACCAGGGAATTTCGATGGCGGGCAGAATAAAATCACCCTCGGTGGATGCTACGATCGCGGTGCCCTGTGAACGAACACCGGTGACCCCATTCTGATTGGCAAGATCTTCACGGTTCGCCTGATCAGGATAAAACTTGAGCGTATCGGTTTCGTTGAATTCCACATCAGGGAGCAGTGAACTGCTGATACCGTCTGCGCGAATTGTCAGGTTGCGGGTAATTGCTTCCCCGACTTCTATTCCCTGCAGGTCACGACTCCAGCTTTCCTGCAGGGTCAGTTCACTGCTCGGCAGCCAGGTGGCATCTAGCGGAAAGCTTGCCGGTTTGCTCATGACCGTGACGTCATGGGCGTCACTTGACAGGACAATCTGCCGACCACCGGTCATACGGTTGGAAAAGATGCTGCCACTGCGCCGCTGACCGACTGTGGCACTGAAATTAATCGGATCAATTCGCAGTGTGCCGCTGCTTTGCGGAAACAGGGCATAGCGCCGTTCGATGACGTTATAGCGTAGACCGTTAAGTACTTCCTGATAACTTCTGTCATCGCCCAGACGCTGAATCACGGCACCCTCAACCTGAGGCTGGGACAGATTGGCACCCCGGTCGAACGGGGTGGAGAAATAAATTCTTACCGTATAGAGCAGCTGCTCCTGTACATAGACAGTATCCTTATTGAGGGTACTGCTAATAAAAAAGTCATCTCTGTTGGCGGAGTTCTGTGGTGCCTCATTTACAGTTATGCTGATGGGCTGAGTCACTTCACTGCCGAGACGAAAAGCCGGAATCGTCAGCTCGCCACTGGAGCGCGGTCGCAGCGATATACGGTATTCATTCCAGGATTCCGAAACATTGTTGATCAGGGTAAAGGAGGAGGTCTGGGATACACCAAGCTGCTCAAAATCCTGGTCCAGTGCCGAAATATCCGGAGGTGAATTACTGAGTTCAGCATTGACCCGCAGGGTCAGGGTGAACACGTCATTCAGCGATACTTCCGTGCGATCAACATAGGCGCTAAGAGGGTCTTCCTGCGCCATGCTGAAGCCTGAAATAAACAGGCAAAGAATTGTAAGAAGTCGTATTACCATATTTGTTCTTGGTTCGGGTTTTCGAATATACGCGGGTTTTGCAGTTGCTCATAGAGCAATTGCTGGGTCTGATAGCGAAATTTGTTGCGCAGCAATTCACCCGGGTTGTCTTCAATGCGCCCCAGCCATTGCTGCATAGCCTGTTCTTCTTCGCTTTCACCCTGATCTGCCAGGGTCTGTTCAGGCTCCGGCTGTTCATCCTGATTCTCATCTTCCTGACCGGCATCTGAATCAGTTACTTCAGATTGCTGCTGTTCCTGGGGTGCTTCGTCAGATTCTTCCTGCTGCTGTTCCTGCTGGTTCTCCTGGGCACTCTGTTGTTCCTGCTGCTCGGATTCACCTTGCTGCTGATCGTCGCTTTGCTGCTGATCCTGCCCCTGGTCATCCTGCTGCTGTTCCTGGTTTTCCTGTTCCTGCTGCTGTTGCTGTTCCAGCAGGTTCTGCACAATCTGGCGGTTGGCCTGGGCGTCTGTGTGATCGGGTTGCTGATCTAGCACCTGGTCATAGGCTGCCAGGGCTTCTTCATAGCGCTGTAGACGGGCCAGGGTATTACCCCGGTTATATTCTGCCTGGGGACCTTCCATCTGATTCAGCTCTGCCAGTGCAGCCTCATAGTCGCCACTACGATAATGCGAGGAAGCCCGCCAGTCCTGGTCTTCAAAAAGTTGTGCAGCGGAGTCAAATTCAGCACTGTCAAAGGCTCTGGAACCTTGCTGGTCCTTGTTAAGCCATAAATCCTGCCAGCTCAGTGCCATGGCCTGTTGTTGCGGGTTGATCAGAAACAGCATGGCCAGGCCCAGCAACCAGCCACGGCGAAATGCCAGGGCAGCGAGAGGTAATACCAGCAACAGGAGCCAGGGGCCGGCTTCAGCCCAGGTGTCAAAATCCTGATCCACATCACGCAGGTTCTGGTTATCTTCAAAAATGCCCCGGCTCAGCAGGAAATCAATGTCCTCATCGGTCAGGACAGCATCCGTATAGCGACCACCGACAGCCGCAGCGAGATCTTCCAGCAACTCACGATTCAGTCTCGGAATCACGATGGAATTGTTCTGATCCCGCAGAAAGCCGTCTTCAGTAGGAATTGGTGCACCTTCTTCAGTGCCGACGCCGAGTATCAGAAGTTGATGCTGCGTGTTGTTGATGATTTCGCTGATAGCGTTGATATCTGCCCGGTTGATCCCGTCGGTGACAAGTAAAATACTGGCATCGGTAAGCTGGGCATTTTCCAGCAGGGTTATAGCCTGGCTGACGCCTGCTTCCGGATTACTGCCCAATACCGGCATGATATTGGGATCAAGGGCCGGCACCATATTATTGATGGTGGCGATATCATCCGTCAGTGGTGTCACAGTGTGAGCTGAGCCGGCATAGACTACCAGTGCAGTCTGACCTTCTTCATCACGGCTGTTAAGCAGGTCAATCAGCTTGCGCTGGGCGCGAACCAGGCGGCTGGGATTAAGGTCAGTGGAATACATGGACAGGGATAAATCCTGTACGATAACCAGCGCATCTTCGCGTTCCTGAACCGGCGCGGGTATCTGCTGCCAGGTGGGTCCTGCCAGGGCAATAGTGGAAAGGACCCAGATACTCAGCAGTCCATACAGCGGCAAAAACTGTCGAGAGCGGGTGTCATCTTCCAGTAAAAAGGGCAATAGAGATTTATCGATGGCACGGTGCCAGCTGGAATTTCTGCTGTGCAAAAAACCCAGTGTTGCAACGAGCAGGACGGCAGGGATCAGCCCCAGCAGAAACAAGGGTCTCAGAAAGTGGAAATTGTCGATAAAAGTACTTAAGGCCTGCATTGGATTATTTGCCCTCTGCCATGGATATGGGGGCATTATCACGGTTTTTCCAGAAAGACCAGAATGGAATCTTGGCCAGAGTGAGCAGGAAACTGAGAAGCAGACCGGCAGCCAGGGGCCAGTAAAACAATGCCATGGTCGGCCGGAATGTCTCGTCATCCTGCTCTACAGGCTCTAGCTCATCAAGTACGGAATATATTTCTTCAAGCTCGGACAGGTCTCTGGCACGGAAATAACGGCCGCCGGTATTCACTGCAATCTGGGTCAGGGTTTCCTCGTCCAGGTCAGCCGAGGGGCTGACGGCCCGGGAACTGAAAACGGAAGTCCGCGGTGAACTTTCGGCACCGATACCAATGGTATAGATCCGTATTCCTTCCATTGCTGCCAACTCACCTGCCTGCAAGGGTGATACCTGGCCAGAGTTATTCACGCCATCGGTTAACAGAATCAGGATACGACTGGCTTCAGGACGCTCTCTGAGATGACGTACGCCAAGCCCGATGGAATCCCCGATTGCAGTCGCATTCTCTTCGATGATGCCGATCTGGGCCTCTTCCAGCAGAATGCCGACTGTTTCCCGATCAAAGGTAAGAGGAGCCTGGGTATAGGCTCTGGCGGCAAATAGAATCAGTCCCAGCCGGTCACCACTGCGACGTTCAACAAAGTCCCCGACAACGGATTTGACGACTTCCAGACGCGTGGCATTGCGTCCCTCCAACTGTATATCCTGCGCTTCCATACTGCCGGAAATATCAACGGCCAGCATCAGGTCGCGACCTGTAGTGGGTAATTGCACCGGATCACCGACCCATTGTGGCCGACTGGCAGCGGTAACCAGCAATAACCAGCAGATGATGGCAAGCAGGGAGACCCAGAGGCTGCGGCTGCCCAGCCTGGTGGTGGCGGAATCTGCATTGCGCATGGCGGTAAAGAAAGGCACAAACAGGGGAGCCTCGACAATTTCCGCTCTGGGCAAAAGGCGGTTTATCAGAAAAGGCAATGGAATCAGCAAAAACACCCATGGCCATTGAAATTCAATCATGACCTTGCCCTGTGTGTTGTCTGCTTGTTGTTTTCATCCTGTTTCTGCCTGTTGCCAGCAGCCTGCTTTTTATTCTGCCTGGCATCATTTTTATAGCATGTATTTATCCAGCGCTGTGACAGAGTATAAAGGCCTTCAATTTCTCCGGCAAAGACCGGACGATATTGACCTTCGGCCAGAACCTTGCCGTCGCCTTCAGTGAATTCATTGCCCCCGTAAGCCTGATCCAGGTAGTTCAGCCAGGCATTGCCATGCAGGCTGGCTATTTGCCTGGCATTGCTCCTGTCGATATACAGGGCTACCCGGTTAAGTACGGAGTTCACTGCATACAGGTAATCCAGCCCGGCCTGATTATGATCCGCCTCAGCCTTAGCTGTTACCTGCCGGTAGGTAGCGATGGCCTTGTCCAGCTCGCGCTGGGCTGCCTGTAATCTTTTTCGCCAGACCAGTTTACGCAAAGCCCGTATTATCAACCAGATACAAAGCACCACTCCCAGGGCGATAAGTAACCACCAGCCCGGTGCCAGCGGCCAGAAGCTGACCGGATCCGGCAGGTGAATGTCTGCCAGCTGGCTTAGTGGGTCTTCTGATTCCATGTTTCCAACTGTTCCAGGACAAGCTGATCGGTCCGCAGACTGATCAGGGGGACTTTTAGGGTGTTTAATTCAGCATGCAGATCGTGCAGTCGCTGGCTGAACAGCTGATGATATTGTTTCCTGACCTGCGGCGCGAAAGTATCGATGGTATCCAGTTCATCGCCATTGGTGATGCTGTAAACGCCCGGCCGAGGCAATTCAGACTCGAGCTGGTCATAAATATAGAAGCAGATCAGGTCATTATGCAGGCTCAGTTGCTGTATATACTGCAGACAGGTCTTGTCCATTTCACTGAAATCGGAAATCAGGTAAATGGTGGAGCCGGGTTTGGCAATCCGATAGATCTGCTTAAGGGATTCCTGCAGGCGGTTAGTGTTTTGCTTCTTGCCGGGCATATGCTGAGCCAGCAGGCGCTGGTTGTAATCGGCAAGCATGTTCAGAAAACGCAGTGCTGATCGCTTGCCACGTCTAGGCTTGATCATGTCAATTTCATTGTCGGAATAAATCACGCCACCCACCCGATCGCCGTTATCCACGGTTATCCAGCAAAGTATCGCAGCTATTTCAGCCGCAATCACTGACTTGAAGGAAACCTGACTGCCAAAATACATGTGATGGCTCTGATCAATACCAATGATGACTGGTCTTTCGCGTTCTTCACGGAAAATTTTGGTAAAAGGCCGACCTGTTCGTGCAGTGACACGCCAGTCTATGCTGCGGATATCATCACCGGCCTGATAGGGGCGATGCTCTTCAAAGTCGACCCCGCGGCCCTTGGTTTTGGAGACATGCGAGCCAGCCATACCAAGTCGGGAACGGGACTGGTAATCAAGTTCCAGAGCTTTGGCGACATGACGCTGATCCAGCAATTGCTGCAGGTTGAGGCTGGCGCCACGACAGCGAAAGCGTTCCTGCTCGAGGTTTAACTGGCGTTTACGCGACATAAAATCAGGCTGAGGGAACCAGGGTCAGGATTTCATCCAGTACCCGGTTGGCATCGACACCGGCCGCTTCTGCTTCAAAACTTAACAATACCCGGTGACGCAGGACATCGTGGAAGATCTCATGCACATCTTCCGGGCTGACAAAGTCTTTATCTTTCAGCCAGGCATGGGCGCGGGAGCAGATATCCAGTGAAATCGTGCCACGCGGACTGGCACCGTAATCAATCCATTTGGCCAGATCCTCACTGTAGGGGGCCGGATTACGGGTTGCCATGACCAGTTGCAGAATATATTCCTCAACTGCTTCAGCCATATGCAGGTTAAGTACTTCCTGGCGGGCAGTGAACAGGTCTTTTTGCGGAACCACCTGTGGAGCCGGCTGGTTTTCATGTTTGGCTTCATTGCGCACCAGTTGCAGGATCTTACGCTCGGCATCAGTGTCCGGATAATCTACGGTGACATGCATCAAAAAGCGGTCAAGCTGGGCTTCGGGCAGGGGATAGGTACCTTCCTGCTCGATCGGGTTCTGGGTTGCCATGACCAGAAACAATTCCGGCAATTTGAAAGTCTGGCGTCCGAAACTGACCTGATGTTCTGCCATAGCTTCCAGCAGCGCTGATTGCACCTTGGCCGGGGCTCGGTTGATCTCATCTGCCAGCACCAGGTTATGGAATATCGGGCCCTGCTGGAAGGTAAAACTACCATCCTCGGGACGGAATATTTCTGTGCCGGTGATATCGCTGGGCAGCAGGTCAGGAGTAAATTGAATTCGGTGAAAGTCCCCTTCAATTCCCTCTGAAAGGGTTTTAATGGCTTTGGTTTTAGCCAGTCCGGGGGCTCCTTCAACCAGTAGATGGCCATCCGCAAGGAGGGCAATCAGCAGACGATCCAGAAGCTTTTCCTGGCCGATAATTTGTTGGGAGAGCCAGTCTTTAAGTGCTCCGATCAGTTTTCTTTGCGGCATATTGAAATCTCTTGCTTGCTGTTAAGTTATTGCTTTTGTTTCGGACTCTGAAAATTGAGCGCGTATGATACTTTAAAAATTACAAAAAGACCCGATTCTATAGAGAAGCGCTCTTATTGCAAATCCTGCTTGTGACTTGCCCGGTCAGGCACTATATTGAGCCGGTGCCGAGACGGAGTAGCAGTATCTTGTATAAATTCATTCGTCGTTTGCTGTTTTTATTCCCAGCTGAGTTTTCCCATCATCTGGGTCTCAAGGGCCTGCAGGTCATATACAAACTCGGACTGAGCTCTTTACTGGCAGCAAAATCACAGGACGCCCCCCTCCAGCTGTTGGGGCTGAACTTCAAGAACCCTGTGGGATTGGCGGCCGGCCTGGATAAAAATGCTGACTACCTCGATGCATTAGGGTCTCTGGGTTTTGGTTTTATTGAAGTCGGGACAGTCACCCCGAAACCGCAAGCCGGGAATCCCAAACCACGTCTTTTCAGGCTTGCCGCAGACCATGCCTTGATAAACCGAATGGGCTTTAATAACAAGGGGGTCGAACACTTGGTTTCACGGCTGAAAAAGCGTCGTTACCAGGGCATCGTTGGGGTCAATATCGGTAAAAACCTGAGTACGCCGGTCAGTGATGCCCACAAGGATTATCTTCTCTGCCTGCAACGCGTTTATCCCTATGCGGACTATATAGTGGTTAATCTCTCCTCACCGAATACGCCGGGTTTGCGCAAACTGCAATTTGGCGAAGAGCTGGATAAACTGCTGAGCATGCTCAGGCAGGAACAGCTTGATTTGCAGGAAAAGCATCAGCGCCATGTTCCCTTGCTGCTGAAAATAGCTCCTGACCTGAAAGAACAGGAATGTCAGGACATAGCCCTGGCACTTCTGACCCATAACTTTGATGGCGTGATTGCCACCAATACGACAATTGCCAGAGATGGGCTGCAGGACAAGGCGCATGTCGGTCAGAGTGGCGGGCTCAGTGGTGCGCCCTTGCTGGCGCAATCAAGCAAAATCGTGCACTTGTTGCAACGTTATCTGCAGGGAGCGATCCCAATAATTGCCGTTGGCGGTATTGATTCAGCCGAGACTGCAAAGCAAAAATTCAGGGCGGGGGCCAAACTGGTTCAGGTCTATACCGGGTTTATCTATGAGGGACCGGCGCTGATTGAAAACATCCTGGCCGCTCAGGAATAAAAAATGCGTGTGCTGTATTTCTATACCACTGCCGGCTGTCACCTGTGTGATATCGCTGAAAACATGTTAAGACAGCAAGCGGTACAGGCGATACAGGTTGAGCTTGTGGACATCATTGAATCGGAGCAACTGATGCAGGATTATGCCGAGCGCATTCCGGTATTGCGCTTTAAGGATGATGACACAGAACTGGGTTGGCCATTCAATGATGAAGTTCTGAGGGACTTTCTACAGCAGCAGGGCTGATCAGGCGATCTTGATATGCCAGGGTTCGTAACGCACACCGAACTGATTGGTATCAGTATAGCGAATATCGATATAACCCAGCCTGATGAGTCTCCTGAATTCTTCGGTACGGGAAAAGTCTTCCGTGAAATTAAGTTCACCAAGACCGATTTTGCCGACATCGAAATCACCAATGCAGTGAAATGAGTGTCCCGGTGGGGCCAGGGAACGGGAAGCTTTTGAAAGATTCAGGTTAGCCTGTTGGGCTTTGGCCAGGAACAGGTGCATCTGCTTGACGACATTGCGAATTCCCGAGGTCAGCAAGAGCTGGTCACCGACATCGTTTTTGATCTGGCGGTAAAGGTTAAGGGAAGAGCCTTTTAACAGATAGTGGCCGCTGCCGGTAATTTTTTCCACATTCCTGATCGGGATGCGGGTGGTCAATTCCGGTGTTACTTTTTCGCCAAAAAATCCATACTGATTGGCATCAGCAAAAAATATTTCTTCCAGAAAATCCAGTTCAGCTTTTTCAAAGGCGCCGATGGCTTCATAGTTTCTGGCAAAAAACAGCATTTCGTCAAAACCAAGCAGGTTGAAATTGCCGTGACCAACATAGGACTGTACCCGCTCCAGTCGGCTGACGGTGGTATTCAGTACCGGGCGCTTGTGTTCAGGAAGGTAGATATCGTTGGCAAAATCAGCGTCAAAATTGCGGATTTTTGCCAGGTAGTCATCAACTTCATTTTCACTAAGGTCATTCAGGTCCAGGTCACGTTCAGTGTGCTTGAACCCTTCTTCCATAGCGGTTTCTTCAAGAATTAGTGCTTCCGGTTCGGGAGGGCTCTGGTCGATGCGCAGTCCGGAAGGGCTTTCCAGGACCGGGCTTTCCATGACCGGCACTATACTGGAGTCAGGATCCTGAAGACTGGTAATACGATTGCTGCCAAGGCGGGGTTGCAAACGCTGATTGGATACCAGTGATACGGCACCAATAGCGACCAAACCTTGTAGAAAACGCCTTTTCTTCATAAGCGGCAAAATATAGCAAAGTTCATAGCGCAAAAAAATCCCTGGCAGTGCTGCTGGTCTGCTTTGCCAGCGAATTCATATCCATTTCCAGACAATCAGCGACCATCTGCAGCACATAAAGCAGATTTGCCGGTTCGTTACGCCTGGATTTCGGCTTCGGGCTGATGTTTCTCGGCATCAGGTAAGGCGCATCTGTTTCCAGCATCAGACGGTTTGCAGGTATCTTTTTTAGCAGGGGATGCAGTGAATAACCACGACGTTCATCACATACCCAACCGGTAATGCCGATGTGCAGGTCCAAATCCAGATAATCCTCTAGTTCCCCGGCGCTTCCAGTGAAACAGTGAACAACGACCTTGCCGAGTTGCCCGCGATATTCCTGCAGAATTGGCATGAAGCGTTCATGGGCATCACGCTGATGCAGAAACAGTGGCAGGTTTAACTCAACAGCCAGTGCCAGTTGGGCACGAAAGGCCTTTTCCTGATCTTCATGGGGGGAATAGTTACGGTTGAAATCAAGTCCGGTTTCCCCAATTGCCTTGACACAGTCATGCCTGGCCAGTTCCCGGAAGGCATCCTCCATTTCCGGGTTGAAACTGCTTGCTTCATGAGGGTGCAGACCGACTGTGCTGACCAGCAGGTGTGGAAACTGTTCACAAAGTTCTATGGCACGATGACTGCTCTGGGTGTTGGTGCCGGTAACAACCAGTTTTTCGATACCGGCCTGTTCGGCCTGTTCAAGGACCGCATCCAGATCATCACTGAAACTCTCATGACTGAGATTGGCCCCGATATCAATCAAGGGTTCGGTGAATTCAGGTGGTGTTTGTGGCATGGTCAGTGGCTACTTCTTTTAATACTCGGGCAGGATTTATTCTAGCAGTCTTATTGGTCGGGAAAGAAGTTTTATCAGGATGCGGGTAAAAATCCTGTGAGAAATGTTTGGCAGCCCGCTATAATGCCGCCTTTTCGGAATTTTAAAGAGGGTAGTGACTTGCTAGCGTCTGCCAGAAAAGCACTGGATTGGCAAAATCTGGGTTTTGAATACACCAAAACTGATTACCGGTTTTCAGCAGTTTATGAAAACGGCTCATGGTCTGAAGGGGAACTCCTGACATCTGAAATGATTCAGATTCATGAAGGGGCGCCAGCCCTGCACTATGCCCAGCAATGCTTTGAAGGGCTTAAAGCCCAGACTGCCAAAGATGGCAGGGTATTACTGTTCCGTCCCGAACTAAATGCCCAGCGCATGCAGAACACTGCCGAGCGCCTTTCCATGCCGGCTGTTCCGGAAGAACTGTTTATCAAGGGCGTAATGCAGGCGGTCAGTGCCAATCAGGCCTGGATCCCGCCTTATGGCAGTGGTGCTTCGCTGTATATCAGGCCATTGCTGATCGGGGTCGGGGAAAACATGGGATTGAAGCCGGCCAAGCGATATGAATTCCGGGTCATTGTTTCGCCAGTCGGGCCTTACTATAAAAGTGGGGGACTGTCCCTTATTTCCCTGGCAGTCTCGGACTTTGACCGGGCGGCTCCGCATGGTACCGGTGATATCAAAGCCGGAGCCAACTACCCCGGTGGGCTGTATGCGACCCGTAAAGCCAAGGAACTGGGAGCCAATGAAGCCCTGTATCTGGATGCTGCCGAGCATCGTTATCTGGAAGAAGCCGGTTCTGCCAATATTCTTGTTTCCATGGCCGGCAACAAACTGGTCACGCCAAAATCTGCAGCGATATTGCCCAGTGTCACGCGGCGCTCCATCATGACCATCGCGGCTGAAGACCTGGGGATGGAAACTGAAGAACGAGCGATTGATTTACGTAAGGAAGTAGGCAGTTTTGAAGAAGTCGCGGCCTGCGGAACGGCGGCCGTGTTATCACCGGTCGGAAAAATCTGGTTTGATGATCACTGGCATCACTTCTATGCTAATGGAGAAGAAGTCGGGCCGATTATGCAAAAGCTGTATGATCTCCTGTGCCAGTTGCAAAGCGGTGAACGTGAAGATAAATATGGCTGGACCCGGGAAGTTGCCTTATAAATTCTGCGACAGCCATCAGATATTCAGCGCTTCGAACTTTTCTTTTCTCATTGGCAATGTTTTAATGCCCGCCTTTTTTGGCGCGAAATCAGTATATTTTGCCGCATTAAAGCCTGACAGGCAGATGCATTTTACGATGCAGATACCTCCGTTTTACATCAAGTGTTTTCACAAAAAGCTTGACAGGCTTGATGTTGAACCTTTATTTATGACGCCCCTGTAATCAATGGGTTTTTTTAAAACGTAGCAGCAGTAA
Organism: Gammaproteobacteria bacterium UBA5109; assembly: GCA_002414385.1. Taxonomy (GTDB): domain Bacteria; phylum Pseudomonadota; class Gammaproteobacteria; order Pseudomonadales; family Pseudohongiellaceae; genus UBA5109. Next base: position 33,363 of record DHZH01000007.1, on the reverse strand, counting down.
AGCGAAAACCATGGAAAAATCACTCGTCATTGTCGAGTCCCCGGCCAAAGCAAAAACCATTAACAAATATCTGGGGAAAGACTTTATCGTCAAATCCAGTGTAGGTCATATTCGTGACTTGCCGACCAGTGGTTCTGCAAAACCCGTCGATGCCAAAGCCAGAGCACAGGCCGCAGCCCTTACCCGAAAAATGGATCCGGAAGAAAAAGCCGCACACAAAGCCCGCAAGGCAAAAGAGCAGCTCATTGCCCGCATGGGAATTAATCCGGAGCAAAACTGGAAAGCCAATTACCAGATTCTGCCAGGTAAGGAATCAGTGGTTAAAGAACTTAGAAAGCTGGCCAAACAGGCCGACAAAATCTATCTGGCGACTGACCTTGACCGTGAAGGGGAGGCCATTGCCTGGCATTTGCAACAGGCAATCGGTGGTGAAGCAGACCGCTATCAACGTGTTGTGTTTAATGAAATTACCAAAAAAGCCATTGAGTCGGCTTTCTCTGAACCAGGCGAACTGGACATGAAGCGAGTAGAGGCGCAGCAGGCGCGGCGCTTTCTGGACCGAATAGTCGGTTTTATGCTTTCACCATTATTATGGGAAAAAGTTGCCCGCGGACTTTCTGCAGGCCGTGTACAGTCCGTTGCCGTTCGACTGATAGTCGAGCGTGAAAAAGAAATTCGTGCGTTTATTCCAGAAGAGTACTGGGAGTTATTTGCCGATTTACTGCGGACGGAAAACAGCAGTAAAGCGGAAGAGAATGCCCTGAATTTTCAGGTTGTAAAATTTCAGGGCAATGAATTCAAGCCGGACAATGAAGCAGATACCCTGGAAGCAGTTAAAGCCCTGCAGGATCAGGATTTTAAAGTCGTAAACCGGGAAGACAAACCGACTTCGTCAAAACCCAAGGCACCATTTATTACTTCCACTTTGCAGCAGGCTGCTTCCGGCCGTCTTGGATTCAGCGTCAAGAAAACCATGATGATGGCCCAGCGTTTATATGAAGCCGGTCATATTACCTATATGCGAACTGATTCCACGCACCTGAGTAATGATGCGATTGCTTCCTGTCGTGAATACATCAACAGCAAATTCGGCGACAGGTATTTACCCGATAATGCCAATATATACAGTAGCAAGGCAGGGGCCCAGGAGGCACACGAAGCCATCCGCCCCTCATCAGTCAAGATTACGGAAAACTCCAGCGTGTTACAGGGTATGGAGCGCGACGCACAACGACTTTATAACCTGATCTGGCAGCAGTTTGTTGCCTGCCAGATGACACCGGCACAGTATAAAAGTACCACGATCAATGTCAGCGCCGGTGAATTTGACCTGAAAATCAAAGGTCGAATTCTGGAGTTTGACGGTTATACGCGGGTACTGCCGACAAGCAATAAGGAAGGAGACTTTGAATTGCCTGATATTCAGGTCGGTGAAACGCTGGAGCTGAAAGAGCTGCAACCCAAACAGCACTTCACCAAACCGCCACCCAGGTATACCGAAGCCAGCCTGGTCAAGGAGCTGGAGAAAAGGGAAATCGGCCGGCCTTCGACTTATGCCTCAATTATTTCGACGATTCAGGACCGCGGCTACGTAAGCCTGGAAAACCGTCGTTTCTATGCAGAAAAAATGGGCGACATTGTCACCGAACGCCTGCAGGAAAATTTTTCCGAACTGCTGGATTACGGATTTACCGCACAGATGGAAGACCGCCTCGATGATGTTGCCAATGGCGAAAAAGACTGGTTATCCGTGCTCAATGAGTTTTACGGCAGTTTTACCGAACAGCTTGAAGAGGCACGTTCTGAAGAGAGCGGCATGCGTCCCAACAAGCCTACAGATACTGATATTTCCTGCCCGGAATGTGGGCGTCCCATGCAGATCAGAACGGCAAGTACCGGCGTGTTTCTGGGCTGCTCCGGTTATAACCTGCCTCCAAAAGAACGTTGCAAAACAACCATGAACCTCACTCCGGGTGATGAGGCTATTTCTGTTGATGCCGATGAAGAAGCTGAATCCAGACTCCTGATGAGCAAACATCGTTGCAAACTCTGCGATACAGCAATGGATTCCTATCTGATTGATGAAGAACGTAAACTGCATGTCTGTGGTAATAACCCGGAATGCCCGGGGTATGAGGTCGAACACGGCAAGTTCAAACTCAGGGGTTATGATGGTCCTGTCCTGGAGTGCGATAAATGCGGTGCGGAAATGCAGCTCAAGAACGGGCGCTTTGGTAAATATTTCGGCTGTACCAATTCTGAATGTAAAAACACCAGGAAACTTTTACGTAACGGTGAACCGGCGCCACCGAAAATGGATCCAGTGCACATGCCAGACCTGATTTGTCAGAAAGTTGACGACTATTATGTATTGCGTGATGGTGCCGCGGGTATTTTCCTGGCGGCCAGCAAGTTTCCCAAAAATCGTGAAACCAGGGCGCCACTGGTAGAAGAAATTTTACCCTACAAGGACAAGATTGATCCCAAATATTCCTTCCTGTTCTCTGCGCCGACGGAAGACCCTGAAGGCAATAAAACAGTCGTACGCTTCAGCCGTAAAACCAAAGAGCAGTATTTACTCAGTGAAAAAGACGGCAAAGCGACCAAGTGGAAAGCCTTTTATCGCGGCGGCAAATGGGTGCCGCAGGATGAACTGGCTGAAACGGCCTAGCAAGAACAGACAACCGGTAAGGTTCCCTAATGCAAAACCTATTCGCCTGGCTGGATTTCGGAGAAAATACCTGGATTGTACATGTGTTTGCTGTAGTCCTTGCGACAGTAGTGTTCAACTTCATCATGAAGTTGTCACTCGAGCGGCTGCATAAAAAGCTGGAGCAAACTGAAAACCTCTGGGACGATGCAGTTCTCCAGGCGGCCCGTAAACCACTGGCTTTACTGGTCTGGGTAATCGGATTGAGTATAGCCGCTGAAATAGTACAGACTGTTTCAGTCAACGAGCTGTTTGAATATACCGGCATCGTGCGCCGCATTGCCATTATTCTCCTGCTGATGATGTTCCTCAATCAGCTGGTGAAGAATATCGAAGAAACCTTTCTCGAAAAAACCAAAAATGACGAAATAGAAGCTGATGAAATAACCATCCGGGTCATTGGCCGTTTGCTGCGCGTTTCAGTAATGATCACTGCCGGACTGGTAATCCTGCAGACGCTGGGTATCAGTGTCACTGGGGTGGTGGCTTTTGGTGGTATCGGCGGTATTGCTGTAGGTTTTGCAGCACAGGACTTACTGGCCAATTTTTTCGGGGGGCTGATTATTTATCTTGATCGGCCTTTTAAAGTGGGAGACTGGATACGTTCTCCTGACCGGGAAATTGAAGGCACTGTGGAAGACATCGGTTGGCGGGTGAGTGTCATTCGCACTTTCGATAAGCGTCCCCTGTATATTCCCAATTCCGTCTTTACCAAGATTTCGGTAGAAAACCCCTCGCGCATGCTGAACCGCCGGATTTATGAAACCATTGGCCTGCGTTACAAAGATGCTGCCAAAGTGGGCGAGATCATCGATGCAGTCACCAGGATGCTAAAAGCTCATGAAGAGATTGATACGGACAACACCCTGATCGTTAATTTCAACAAGATGGGTGCGTCATCACTGGACTTCTTCATCTATACCTTTACCAAAACAACGGTCTGGGCTGAATACCATAGGGTAAAACAGGATGTGCTGCTAAAGATAATAGACATCATTCATGAGCATGATGCCGATATTGCCTTTCCGACGACGACACTGGACGGGCTGCCGGATCCGTCTATGCTGGAGAAGGCTAACGCCCCGGCAAAACAGTCCTGAGTTTATCCCTTGCTTCGAGAAGGCAGGATTCCGTAGTTTCCCAGTCGATACAGGCATCGGTTACTGAAACACCATATTTGAGTTGACTCAGGTCGGCGGGGATATCCTGGCGACCGGCATGGATATTACTTTCAATCATCAAACCAATGATTGAGCGATTGCCTTCCATTATCTGGTTACAGACATTTTCCACTACCAGTGGCTGCAGTTCCGGTTTTTTGCTGGAATTGGCATGACTACAGTCAATCATGATGTTGTCAGTGACTCCGGCAGCCCGGCAGATTTCTTCGCACTGGGCCACGCTGACTGAATCATAGTTGGTCACGCCATTGCCGCCACGAAGCACGATATGTGCATAGGGATTACCGGCGGTATGTACCACGGATACATTTCCTTCCGGATCAACGCCGAGAAAACGATGCGCTTTGGAAACTGTCCGCAGGGCATTGATTGCTACTTCCAGTCCACCGTCAGTGCCGTTCTTGAATCCTACCGGTGAACTAAGTCCGCTGGACATTTCCCGGTGAGTCTGGGATTCAGTTGTTCTGGCACCGATGGCTGACCAGGTAATAATGTCATGCAAATACTGCGGTGAAATCGGATCCAGCGCTTCGGTTGAGGTTGGTAAACCCATGGCGCTTAGTTTCAGCAAGAGCCGGCGTCCAATGTGTAATCCGTCTTCTATCCTGAAACTGTCATTGAGTTCCGGGTCATTAATCAGTCCTTTCCAGCCCATTGAGGTACGGGGTTTCTCAAAATATACCCGCATGACAAGCACCAGCGTGTCACTGACTTTTTCAGCAAGCAGTTGCAGGCGTTCTGCATATTCCAGGGCGGCATCCACATCATGAATCGAGCAGGGGCCGACAACCACAAACAGTCTGTGATCTTTGCGGTCAAGAATGTCTCGAATGATCTGGCGATTTTGCTGAACAGTTTCCCGGGTTTTTTCCTGCAGGGGCAGGCGCAACTTCATTTCATTGGGAGAAATGAGCCTGGTATAGGATTCAATATTCAGGTTTTCGGTATTCATCATGTATCTGCCTGCTATTCCTGCCCGGATTTCGGGCAGCGGCGCATTATAAAGCCTTTACAGCTCTATTTCATGCCAGTAGGGCAGAGAGGTAAAAAACAGTGCAGTTTTTATTTCGCTATTTTCCAGATCGCGGAAAAGCCCGGCATAACGTTTTAACTGTGGGCTATAACGTTGAGCCTGCTGGCTTACAAACTGCTCCAGTGATTGACCGGCAGCCGGTGCAGAAGACTTGTAGTCGATAATCCAGCGGATGTCGTCAGCGACAAAAGTACGGTCAATGACATGTTCCTTGCGCCAACCCTGGCGATAATCACTCAGTGAGAGTTCACAGGCGCTCTGTGTGTGTGAAGGGTCAAACAGCCAGGCGGCTTTTTCATGGGTCATGCAGGCCTGTAAATTATCAATGACCCTGGCCAGTGCCTTATCCAGTGTATTCTGGTCTGAACAGCAGGGGCCAAGCACTCGAGTCCACAAACGCTTGTACTTGGGTAGCAAGTCACTTTGCAGAACATCTGTATTTTTTTCCACCTTGAGAAGCAGGCAATGATGAATAATTTCCCCGATTTTCCTGTCCAGAATATGCTGATAACTTTCATGATCTGAATATTCCACTATTTCTGCCTGTGCAGGTGTTTCGGGTTCAGGCATCTGCCAGGTATTACTGAGGCGCTGTATGAAATTGCCCTGGCTCTGATCAGTCGGTGTTTGGCTGTTGCCCCCCATGCTTAAAACAATACAATCCTCTTCCTGAATGTTATTGCTTATTGCCGGCCAGATCCGGCCCAGCAGGGAACTGCGGGGCGGGGCTTTAAAAAGGTTTTTATCATCACGCGTCAGTCGGGCATATAAAAAGGCTTTTTCTCTGGCCCGGGTGACCGCAATATAAAGCAGGCGGGTGCTTTCCAGTTCACGCCGCTGACTGGCCTCATTGGCCAGGTACTGATAAGTGGCATTGTCTTCTTCGCCTCGGGCATTTAAGGGAGCCAGAATCAAACGGGACTCACTGCTTTCCGAGGCAAGTTCCTGCCAGAGAAACAGATTTTTTTTATCCGGCGGAGGTGTGCGGTCCAGGCCGGGAATAAAGACATAGTCAAACTCCAGTCCTTTGGCATTGTGTATGGTCATGATCTGCAGTGGCGTATTCTTGTCATGACTGCTGCCGAGATAGGTCTCCTGGCATAACTTTTTCAGGTGATGGATATCCGTAATCTCATGTCCGTCTGCCTCTTTTTCCAGCAAGGCCAGGAAACGCTCGACATACAACAATTCATAATCCCTGCCGAGACAGGCAGGGCCACCTAATAGTCGCCAGGTGTTTTCCAGCCAGTCGCGCAGGGGCCCCCAGCCGCGCTGCTGGCGAGCCTCAGTCAAAACGGGAATACAGCGCTGTAATCGTTGTTGCGCATCGCTGCTTAATCCAGGAGTTTCTTGATAAGACTGCAGAATTTCCCAGAGGCTTAACTCCCGGGCATCGGCATGCATTTTCAGGCAGTGAATGTCCTGAAGCTGCAGGCCAACAAAAGGGCTGCGCAGAAGGGCAAAGAGCGCAGTGATATCTGCCAGGTTCAACAGACTCTGTAACAGGCTCAGTAAATCCTTGATCACGGCAAAGGAACCCAGGCTGTCAATTCCTGCCGCGTTCCAGGCAACCCCGGCGGCACGCAGGGCCGGTATTATTGCCTGTAAATAATTCCTGGAGCGGACCAGGATAGCCACGGAACAGTCGGAATCTGCAGGCAGCTGCTTTATGTGCTGAAGAATTGTTTCAGCTTCAGTTGCCGCACATTGTTCACGCGTGACTTTATCCTCGGCTGACTGAATAAAGTAAGTCAGTTGCAGTCCCGCTGTATCCGCTTGGCGTACTGCCTGGCTGGCACTGTAGCTTACCGCGCCCCTGCTGATGTTGTCCCGGGCCGGGAAGGACGCACTGAAGATATGATTAATCTCCTGTACCAGTCCGGAGTGACTGCGAAAGTTCATCTGCAGTTGCAGTTTCTCGAGTGACACCGGGCCTATGCCTTTATCCCTGGCCCGGAGAAACAGGCCGACATCGGCATTACGAAAACCATAACAGGATTGCATGCCGTCACCGACGATAAAGAGGGTGCGTCCATCATCTTTTTCCCAGCCACGGGTCAGGCGTTTGAGTAATTCGATCTGCTGTTGCGAGGTGTCCTGAAATTCATCAACCAGGATATGCTTGATGCGATAATCCATTCGCAGCGCCAGGTCGCTGATACTTTCTTCATGGCCCAGCGCATCCAGGGCGCTGGCACTGAGATGAATATAATCAGCCTGGCTTTGCTGCTGCAGACTGATATTCAGTTCTTTCACCAATTCGAGCAATACCGTACTCAAGGATTCGAGTATTTGCCATTCATCCTGCTGATAATCCAGAGCCGGCATGATCAGAATAGCCTGCAAGGCTGCTACGATTTCCGGATATTCAGCGAGTTTGTCCAGCAAGCTTGCGAATTGTGATTTGCGTTCCTCAAATAATTGTTTTTCAGTACTGGTTTTACCGCTGCCTTTTGCCGGGAAGCCATTTTTGACAGTAATGCCTTTGGCCTTTCTGAGACTTCCTTCATTGGTCAGTAAAAAGCTGGCTATTGCCTGCCAGGCCAGGCAATGTTCAGGACTGCTAGCAGGGAGGTCTGCACTGAAGGAAAAGCGACTCAGTGAGTCATTACCATCACGCTGAAGATTTTCCGCCGCGAACTGTAAAAGGGCCATCAGTTCACTGGTATAGGGTTCAAGTTGTTCAGCAGCATCCTGTAATGCTTCACTAACCGTAAGCTGCAGGTTTTTACCAAGCTCCTGCTGCATATTGCCCCGGTGCTGCATCCTGAGTATGTGCAGCAACCATTGATCGCGTTTTTGCAGCAGGTGGCTCAGGAGCTCCTGAGCCCGTCCGAGATTGTTATCCAGGTGCTGAAGCAAAACGGCCAGTGCCTGAGTGACACTGTCATCTTCTCCTTCCAGCCTTTTAAAAAGACTGGCAATGGCATCCTGATACAGGAGACGGGCATCTTCAACAATTTCCACCCGGCTGCCCAGTCCGCTGACAACAGGCAGTTGTGCACAGATTGCGACATTGAACGAATCGATGGTGCTGATCTGCAGTCGCTGGGGATTTTCCAGCAAATGCCACTGCATGGCAGTATCACGCTCCAGAACCTGCCGGGCCAGCTTGTTGGTCAGCTCCGTGAGCTTGTCAGGGTTTTCCTGACGCAGACTGAATAACAGGCGCTGACGCATTTCAAAGGCGGCCTTGCGGGTAAAGGTAAAGGCCAGAATATCCTCAGGCCGGTCACTGACAAGCAGTAACTTGAGCAGGCGTTGTGTAAGTAATTCGGTTTTACCTGAACCGGCAGGAGCCTGTACGCAAAATGAGCGGCTGATATCCAGAGCCGATTCACGCTGGGCAGCATCAATAATCGCCGCTTCTGTCATTCTGCTTCCCCCAGCTTTTCCTCGATGCGGCAAAAGGCATCAAGATGACAATGCTTGCAGGAGTCAGAAGTTTTTGGCTCGACCAGCAGATATCCGTCAAGAAATTCCTGGGCCAGTTTCTGGAGTGACTGCTGCCAGATTTGCTGAAGGCTGTCCCAAGTGTAGGCAGAAAGGTTTCTGTTTTGCTCGGCGAGCGCGCATTTGGGGTAGACACCCTGCTCCTGACTCAGTCCTCGATACTGCAGTTTGTCGATGGCAACCTCAGCATAGAGCAGGGCAGCGACCGGTTGATAAATTGATTGCTGAGTGAGCGCTTCTTTATAGAGTAATAGTTGTGGGGAGTTCGGCCGCTGGTCATCCCATTTCAGGCTGTTGGCGGCTCCGGTTTTATAATCTATCAATGCAAAGCGTTTGTCCGGCAGTTCATCAATACGGTCAATACGGAACTGCAAGTCAAGTTTTGCATGTTGCCAGTTGACCTTGATTTCTCTTTCACTGACGGTAAAAGGGCCACGCTGCTTTTCGACTTCCAGCCAGCGTCGCAATAATTCCCTGATGCGTCGGTTTTCCAGTTCGGCAAAACGGTTTTGCACCACAGAAACCTGTTTCTTCTGCAGATAGCTGACACCCTGGCTGGCAGCCTCACTGATGATGCTTTCGAGACTTGCTTCGGGCAAAGCCAGCAATGCTTCCTGGCTTTCAATCCGGCTCCATAAAAACTCGAGAACCTGATGCAGCATGTTGCCAAGGACAAAGGCAGGGATTCCGAAATTGATGGCGGGTAATTCCCGTGCTCCCAGACGGTGAATGGCAAATGCCTTGAAAGGGCAGTCGGCCTGGTTGGCAAGCAGACTGACCCCGCCACCTGGGAATTCACCGTCGCCGAGTGTCAGTGTGCTGGCTTCGGTCAGATTTTCCAGCGGGTATCGGGACTGACTGTGCCTGTAAAGTGCCAGGGTCTGCGGATGCAGTTGTGCTGTGATAGAGGAATTATCTTCATGAACCATTGTCTGGCTGCTGTGAATTTTATCGAGTAGGGGGCTAGGCAGCAGCTCACCATTATCATCGGTACGCGGATAGCTTAGCAGCACTTCTTCAGCTGTACTGGCAGCAATATTTATCAGGCTGTCCAGCGCACCCTGGTAGACCAGGCCCGGTGAGCTGTCAGGCATTTCATACTCACGTTGCAGACGCAGTGGAATAAAGGGGTTACTGTAGCGTTTCTCCGGCCACTGTAAATCCGACAGTCCCATGAACCAGAGATGCGTGAAGCGCAGCCCCTCCGCATCCCTTGCACTGAAGACCTGAATCGGGGCTTCCTGGCGATGGGACTTGCTGCTTTGCGATTCAAGCGTTTGCTCAAACAGTTTCACTGCTTCATGCATGCCGACAGCAGGATATATAAAACTCAGGTTCTGCAATTCTTCCAGTGCTTCACTGCAAGCACCCAGTAACATCAATGCAGGGCTGTCAGTCTCATCATCCGGCTGTAAAAAAATTGCAAGTTGCCGGGCAAAAAAATCTGACCATAGTTCCAGGGACTGAAACTTTTTTTGCTGGCGGCGCAATGATTCAGCCGACAGCAATGCTTCCTGTAACAGGGGACAGTGCCATGGGCGGTCCTCCCGGGAAAGCAGATAGCGCAGGTCAGCACTGCGGGTTTGCGAATCAGCATTTTTTCGTAGCTGCATCTCCATGGCGGCACGCGGCTGTGCTTCCTGCTCGGCAGCCAGCAGCAGGGGTGAACGCAGGAGGCTGCATAATTCCAGGGTCGGGAGTTGTGTCTGATTGAATTGCAGCAGCTTTACACACTGCCGAAGCAGCGGAATATCATCGACTAGTGGATTCCCGGTATTGAAAAAATAGGCTTTGTGTTCTTCGTTTTCTGTCTGAAAAATTGCGTTAAAGCTGCGTTTGAACTGTGGCAGCTGTTGCTGTAATTCATTACAGATTATGCCGATCCTGACACTGCTGTTTTGTGTCAGCAAGGCTTTACTCCATTTGGCACTGGCCAGTATTTCTTCAGCCGTACTGGCGTAGCTTTTTTTACAGACTTCAGGAGAAAGCCGATGTAAGTGCAGTGATTGTAATTTGGCATTCTGTTCCAGCAGGGCAAAAAGTTGCCGATAAAGGGGCGGCGGGTTTGCAAAACCTAGCAGGATTATATTTTTCGGGATAAGCCCAGGGTTGAGTGTAAGCTGGGTCAGCATTAACTCCAGTAGTTCGGAAAAGCTGACCAGGCCATGATCCTGGCTGAACTTTCGGTATGCAGCAGCCCATTCCAGGAACACGCTGCTGTCATCAAGATAATCGTGGTGCCTGCTTTGGAATACCCGCAGATCGTTCAGCGGAATTTGCCACTGGATGAGTAAACGCTGTGCTTCCATTACCTGGGTTGCAGCATTTTGCAGATTCAGTAAAGGACTACCTGCCTCACTGTCACGAATAACTTTTTTCCACAGTGCCAGTTCCTGATGACTGTCGAGTATGCCCAGCGCTTCCAGGGTATCACTGCCATCAAACATTTCCTGGTAAAGACGGCTGAGCCATATATCAACCGGAAATATATCCGGGCTGGGTGAAATCAGTGGTGATTTGTTGTTACGCAGCAGCTGTCCATAGTCTTCGTAAACCTGGACAGCAGTACGATGGTTTGGGGTCAGAAGCAGGCAGCCTGAATCAAGCTGTCCGGCAAGCGAAGTAAAGTCAGTATAATGCTCGGGCATGGCCACACAGTGTATTACAAATTACTGTTTATGGTTCAAGCCCGGCACGTTTATTTTAATTAGTTGAAGAACTTTCCTGCCGGGAATTGCTGTCAGCCAGCGGAGCAGGTTTGACATCACTTTTTGCTGCACTTTCTGTATCCGGATTTCCGGCCTGTGGTGTCCGGTTACGCGGGTCATTGGGTGCGCGTTTTACCTGTTCAGGTGCCTTCGCTGCTTCCTGAATAGCTGGGGCAGGGGGCGTCTCTTTTGCCGGACTCTGTTCGGCGTTCCCGGCAGAGCTGCCTGCAGGACTTGTCTGCGTTGCAGCTTGAGCTGCGGGCGGAGATTGCCGGTGTGCAGCTGCAGGCTTATCAGCCTTGGCTGATCCCGATGAGTTTTCATCCCGGGCCTGTTTGTCCTGTGTATCGGATTTTGCCGCAACTGCTTTTGCAGCAGTTTTGCTTGCTTCATTGACCGGTGCAGGAGAATTAGCGGCTACATTCTCAGGCGCTTGTTCGGCAGCGGCATTAGCACTTGGCTGGCTGGCAGCCTGGCCTTCAGTATTCTGATTGCCAGAGCTGTTTTGCTTGCTGGCATCCGTGTCAGGTTCAGCCTGTGGCTTGCTGCGTTTTCTTTCCTGGCGTCGGGGTTTGGGCTTGTCTGCAGGGCGACGCTTGGCCTTGGGTTTGGCAGCCTCATTTTCGTTACTGTCTGGCTTGCTTTGCTTGTCAGATTTCTCAGATGGAGACTGCTTGTCAGATTTCTCAGGTGCAGATTGCTTGTTGCGATTTTGTTTGTTTGGTTTGTTGGCTTTTTTCGCCTCGTTACCCTTAGCGTCTTTCGACTGTTTACCGGGACCTTTTCTGCCCTTATGTTCTTTTGACTGCTCATCACCCTGACGTTTAGCTGTCTGGGAGGATGATCTGGACTGGCGCTGGCGGTTGGCAGAATTATTGTTCTGTTGCTGCGGCTTTTCCGTCTGAGCGTCATCAGTCATTTCAGGCTTTTCAGGCTTTTCAGGACTCAGTTCCGCTTCCATCTCAGCACCGGTAAACAGGCTTTTCAGGGCGGCGCTGATGGTTGATCCGAGACTCTTGCCGGTGGCTGTGGGTGGTTGCTGGATTTCTTCAGCAGCAGGAGCTTTAGTAGGGCCAGGCTGCATATGCGGAGCCTGAACTGCTGCAGTGACGGCTTCAGCGGGCTGGCGCGGTAAAAACTCATCAACTTCGGGCTTTTCTTCAGCTTCGAGTTTATAACTGCGGGTAAGATCTTCCTCATCGTTAACACTGCTTATTTCATAATGCGGCGTTTCCAGCATCGGGCTAGGAACGATCACCAGCTTGACTTCGCTTTGAGCTTCAATTGCAGAAATTACGTCGCGTTTTTCGTTCAACAAATAGGAAGCGACACTGACCGGAACAATTGCCCTGACTTCAGTGGAATTATGTTTATTGGCTTCTTCCTGCAAAATACGCATGATGGACAGTGCCAGCGATTCGATATCCCGGATACTTCCCTGGCCATTGCAGCGCGGACAGACAATGGCACTGGTTTCACCCAGAGAGGGTCGCAATCGCTGACGGGACATTTCCAGCAGGCCAAAACGTGAGATTCTGCCTACCTGCACCCGGGCACGATCTATTTCCAGAGCCTGGCGCATACGATTTTCGACTTCACGCTGGTTTTTCTGGGACATCATGTCAATGAAATCAATAACGATGAGCCCGCCCATGTCACGCAGTCGAAGCTGTCGTGCTATTTCATCAGCCGCTTCCAGGTTGATCATGAATGCGGTTTCCTCAATGTCGGATCCACGTGTGGCACGTGAGGAATTGATATCGATGGAAATCAGTGCCTCAGTCGGATCGATGACAATCGAGCCGCCTGAAGGCAGTTTTACTTCACGCTGAAAAGCACTTTCGATCTGGCTTTCGATCTGGAAGTGTGTAAACAGGGGAACTGAGCCTTGATGCAGTTTGATGCGTTCTTCAAACTGGGGCATAACCTGCTGTACGAAAGTTTTTGCTTCGTCATAACTGGCCTGGGTGTCGAGAATGACTTCACCGATATCCTGACGCAGGTAATCGCGAATGGCACGGATAATGACATTACTTTCCTGATAGATCAGAAAGGGGGCTTCTTTTTCAGTACTGGCGCCCTGTATGGCATCCCATACCTTGAGGAGATAATCCAGGTCCCATTGCAGCTCTTCCGCTTCACGGCCGACACCGGCGGTTCGCACGATAATTCCCATGCCATCGGGAATATTCAGGCTGCTCAGGGCATCACGCAATTCGGAACGGTCATCGCCCTCAATGCGTCTGGAAATGCCGCCGGCCCGGGGGTTGTTTGGCATTAATACCAGATAGCGACCGGCCAGGCTGATCATGGTCGTGAGGGCTGCGCCTTTATTGCCACGCTCTTCCTTGTCCACCTGAATGATGACGTCAATGCCTTCCTTGACGACATCCTTGATGTTGATGCGACCACTGATTTCCGAAGGTTGCTTGGAGAAATATTCTTTGGAAATTTCTTTCAGTGGGAGAAAACCATGGCGGTCAGCACCGAAATTGACGAAGGCAGCCTCCAGGCTGGGTTCAATTCGGGTAATTTTGCCTTTATAGATATTGGCTTTTTTCTGGATACGGGTGCGGTTTTCAATATCCAGATCGTAGAGTTTCTGGCCATCGACCAGGGCAACGCGCAACTCCTCTTTCTGGGTTGCGTTGATGAGCATTCTTTTCATAACTTGTCCGTTACGTTATTCGGGGAGGGGTAACGGACAGAAATGCTGCTTATTTAAAGCAGTATTATCTTTAGAAGATAGATGAGGTAAATATAATAACTAATTGTTTTTATTATATTTAAACAAGCTTTGAAGGGACACGGACTTGCTGGTCGCGAACCTTCGCCTACATTAATCAGCCTCATCAGGCCAGTAGGAGCTTCGTTGTACCGCCAAGCCCCAAAGTGGGACTGAGCGGGTATTTTTAACTTGTTTGGCATCCGCCATGCAGGCCGATGCGTCTCAATCTATATTACTAATTCTGTTACCCGTCTTACCGGGTTAATTTGCCTGCACAGGCAGGTGTTTATATGTATAAATTTTATATTTACGCTTGCGTTCATGGGTCTGCTTCAGTTTTCAGAACTCAAGCAGACGGAAAATCTTGTCTGGTTCCTTCTTGGTAAAATCGGAAATCGCGGTTCAGGCAGACATTTCCGGGCAAATAATTCTTTATCAGTGCTGAAATTCAGCCTCAGGTTGCAGTTTGATGGCTAACCTGGTGCCTGGAATGAGTTCATTGATACTGACTTATGGATGCTGACTGTTGTCGGCACTTACTGACCAATATCCTGGCCAATATCAGCATTGCAATCTCATCCCTGGCAGAGCTGGCGCATTTCGCCAGCCCAACAGCCATGGAATATAGCAGTAATATCCTGCTAGTTCAATCATTTATACCATTCTACTAAGGAGTTGGTGGATGTCGTCAGGCCTTATTTTACGGGGCAGCAGGGCGACATTTTGCTACAATCATTGAATGAGCAAATCCCTGGTCCCGACAAAAGTACAGCTGGTTACGCTGGATGAAAATGCTGCTGGTCAGCGGGTTGATAATTATCTGTTATCAAGATTGAAAGGAGTACCAAAGAGCCGTGTATACCGGATTATCCGTAAGGGTGAAGTCAGGGTAAACGGCAAACGCGTCAAACCTGAATACAAGCTTTGTGAAGGCGACAGCCTGAGGATTCCGCCACTGAGGTTCAGGCAGGCAGAGGCATTGCCGGAAATTACTCCCCAGCTTCGCGAGCTGTTGCAGAAGTCCATCCTGTTCCAGGATGAAGATATTCTGCTGATTAACAAACCGGCGGGTCTGGCGGTACATCGGGGCAGTTCAGTCACGATCAACCTCATCGATGCCTTGCGCAGTATTTACCCGCAGGAATATCTGGAGCTGGTGCATCGCCTGGATAAAGGCACTTCAGGCTGTATTTTACTGGCCCGCAACGCCCGCTCCCTGAAAAAACTGCAAAACGACTTTCGTTCCAGGACAACCCGGAAACGCTACCATGCACTGGTTCACGGGCGTTGGCCTGAATCGCTCAGACAAGTCAGTGCCGGGCTACAGCGTCATGACAACAGACAGAACGAGGCTAAGGTATCCGTCAGCAAGGACGGTAAAGAAGCGCTGACCCATTTTCACGTGCTTGAAGCATATGGCAATTTCAGCCTGCTCAGTGCCGAACCGGTAACGGGCCGAACACACCAGATTCGGGTACATGCGGGCTTTGCCGGGCATCCGATCTGCGGTGATGAAAAATACAGTAGTGCAGCTCAGCGCAAGGCACTGGCTGCCATTGGGGTCAAACGCCTGTGCCTGCATGCTGCAGAGCTCTCATTCAGGCATCCTGGGAGTGATGAGCTGCTTGCTTTTAAAGCGGATTATGATGAGAACTTTGTCAATGCGATCGACCGACTGTCTGCGATAGCTGCAAAAACTGCCTGAACCAGACTCTGCACTGTCGGAAGTATTGCTTTGACAGCTTCACGGGCAGTGCCTATCATGCGCGCCTATGTCGCAGCCCCCAGGTAAAATTGATGCCAGGAAATACTGTGCAAAGCAGGCCATCTATCAGGCTGGGTTGCCATTGCATATTTTTCCCCGTCTCAGTGAAGCGCTTAATACCAGCGAGACCAATAAAAATGCCGTGCTGATGGTAGACCTGCAGTTTTTCCGAAGTGATGAAGGCCGGGATATGCTGAGCGGTTCCATCTCGGGGAAACTGGAGCTTAACTGCCAGCGCTGCCTGAGCGGTTTGCCCTATCAGCTGGATACTGAGCTTAATCTGCAGGTGCTGGATAAGGATAAACTGGAAGAGGCGGGTGACCGCGAACTGGCGGAAGCAGAACTGGAGGTGGCGCTCAGTGATCAGGGCAGTCTGGATTTACTGGCTCTTCTGGAAGATGAAATCATGCTCAGCCTGCCAATCGTGATATATCATGATGAGCTTGACTGTAATCAGGCTTATAATGCGCTGAAAAAGCGGGCGTCAGCGGCGCCAGAGGCTGAAACGAAACAAAAGCCTTTCGCGGAACTTCAGGGGCTGAAAGAGCAATTACAGCAGGAAAAGCAAAAGTTAAAAAAGCTCAAAGACTAATAAATGTCTGTGGATGCCCTGAATAGTATTTAATAGTCGATAGTTTCAATATAATCCTGTAAAATCACGCGATTTTTTCAGGGTGCTAATTTTAATTCGCGGTCGGCACACAAGCTAAACACCCATATTTAACATGAGGTAATTCGCATGGCGGTTCAAAAAAATAAGGTTACTCGCTCCAGGCGTAATATGCGCAGAGCGCATGACTCCTTGACAAAAGCGACCATTTCAACTGATTCAGAGACCGGTGAGCGTCATCGTCGGCACCACATGAGTCCGGATGGCTTTTACAAAGGCCGGCAGATTGTTCAGGGTAAGGACGACTGAACAAATGAGTGATTCGGCATAAGCCATTCATCATCCTTAAAGCAGCTGCAAAGCTGCTTTTTTGCTTACAGGTCTGTTCAGCTTAAGCGGCAGCAGATCTGTCAGGAATATCAGGATCAGCTTTATGCAACAACAACTGGGATTTATTTTTCCGGGGCAGGGCTCACAAAAAGTCGGCATGCTGGCCGATCTGGCTGAAGCCTACGGTCAGATTGAAGAAACATTCTCAGAAGCTTCCGAAGTGCTTGGGTATGATCTTTGGGCATTGTGCCAGAATGATCCTGATGAGCAACTTGGGCTGACTCATATTACGCAGCCAGCGATTCTTACGGCGTCCATTGCCATCTGGCGTTTATGGTGCTCCCAGGGAGGTGCCAGGCCGGCGCTGCTTGCAGGGCACAGTCTGGGTGAATATTCCGCGCTGGTCTGCAGTGAATCGCTTACCTTTACCGATGCTGTTGCACTGGTGCGCAAGCGTGGTGAGCTGATGCAAACGGCGGTACCAGTCGGCACTGGCGCGATGGCCGCGATTGTCGGTCTCAGTGATAGCGAAGTGGTTTCGATCTGTGAAAACCACTCGGGCGCAAAAGTGGTCGAACCGGTTAATTTTAATTCGCCAGGACAGATTGTTATTGCCGGTCACAAGGAAGCAGTTGAAAACGCCATGCAAGCCTGCAAGGAAAAAGGAGCCAAACGTGCGATTCCGCTTCCGGTTTCTGCTCCATTTCATTCCTCTTTAATGCGTCCGGCTGCTGCACAGTTTGTCGAAGTGCTGGAAGCGGTGGCCTTTTCCTCCCCGAAAATTCCAGTGCTGCAAAATTACAAACTCAGTCTGAGTAAGGACAACAGCTGCAACATCCAGGATAACCTGGTGAATCAGATTTTCAGCCTGGTTCCCTGGACCAGTACCATCCGCTTCTTTAATGAGAAAGGAGTGAATACGGTTGTTGAATGCGGGCCCGGACGGGTACTGTGTGGACTCAATAAGCGTATTTCTGCCGGGATGGAGGCATTACCGACTGAATCCAGAGCGGCATTTGAAGCGGCCCTGGAAGCCTGGCAGGCCTAATACTTAACAGGATTATTATGAGTAAAAAAGTAGCAGTTGTAAGCGGTGCAAGTCGTGGAATTGGCAAGGCCATTGCACTGAAACTGGGTCTGCAGAATCAGTATATTGTGCTGGGTACAGCAACCACGGAAAGCGGAGCCGAAAAAATCAGTGCCTATTTATCCGAGGCGGGAATTGAAGGCAAAGGTTATTGCCTGAACGTGACTGATACTGATTCCATACAGACTTTCTGCAAAGCCATAACAGAGGAATATAACGCCCCGGAAATTCTGGTAAACAATGCCGGCATTACCCGTGACAACATCATCATGCGCATGAAGGAAGAGGAATGGCAGGATGTAATCAATACCAACCTCAATGCCATTTTCCGCATCAGCAAAGCACTGATTCGTGGGATGACCAAGGCCCGCTGGGGCCGCATCATCAGTATTTCTTCAGTGGTTGGTTCCAGCGGTAATATGGGGCAGTCAAATTATGCCGCTTCCAAGGCTGGCATCGAAGGTTTTTCCCGCGCATTGGCGCTGGAAGTTGGCTCCCGGGGCATAACAGTGAACTGTGTGGCTCCCGGTTTTATTGATACCGACATGACCCGGGAAATCAGTGCTGAACACAGTGAATTGTTGCTGGGCAGAATTCCTCTGGGACGCTATGGTCAGCCGGAGGAAGTAGCAGCTGCAGTTGCCTATCTGGCCTCTGATGAAGCAGGCTATATCACCGGTGAAACCCTGCATGTTAACGGCGGCATGTATATGGGCTAGGGTTTATTAATGTGACTTTCAGATTACAATTTATTGAAAAACAGGTAAACTGAGCCCCTGCAATATAGCTATTTTGATTGCCATGTAAGGTCGTAAGTAAAAGACAATAACAACATGCATTACGACAACAAAAATAATTGGATTTTTTAAACTAAGAATTATTCTTATTAGTGAACTACCAGGAGCAGATATAATATGAGTAGTGTTGAAGAGCGTGTAAAAAAGATTGTTTCCGAGCAGCTCGGGGTTAAAGAGGATGAAGTAAAAAGCGAGGCCTCTTTTGTAGAAGACCTGGGCGCAGACTCTCTTGATACTGTGGAATTGGTCATGGCATTGGAAGAAGAGTTTGAAACTGAAATTCCTGATGAGGAAGCTGAAAAAATCACTACCGTTCAGCTTGCTATCGATTATATCAACGCCAATCTCTAATAAAGATTTTTAGTGCTAAAAAGCTACCCTTGGTGATTCCAGGTGTAGCTTTTTTGTTTTTAGCACTTAACTATCGAGGGGCAGGTTTTGAGTCGCAGAAGAGTCGTCGTCACCGGGCTTGGCTTACTGACTTCGGTCGGTAACAATGTCGAAGACACCTGGTCCAGTTTACTGGCTGGTAAGAGCGGTATTGCCAGAATTGAACACTTCGATGTCAGTTCCTACACCACGCATTTCGCCGGTTGCGTCAAAAACTTTGACGTAAGTGAATACATGCCGCTGAAAGAAGCCCGCCGTATGGATGTGTTTCTGCAATATGGGATGGCAGCAGGCATGCAGGCGGTACTTGAATCAGGCATTCATGAGGCTGGATATGATCCGACCCGGATCGGGGTAAACATCGGTTCGGGTATCGGCGGTATCACCAATATCGAGGATGTGGTACGTACCATAGATTCAAGCGGGCCGCGCCGTATTTCCCCATTCTTTGTCCCCGGTTCAATCATCAACATGATCTCCGGCAATCTGTCGATTATGTATAATTTCCAGGGGCCCAATCTGGCCGTTTCAACCGCCTGCAGTACGGGTACTCACAGTATTGGTCTGGCAGCACGACTGATTGCCTACGGCGATGCCGATGCCATGATTGCCGGAGGGGCAGAAATGGCTACGTCGCCGGTTGGCATCGGCGGCTTTGGCGCAGCCAGGGCCTTATCAACCCGTAATGATGATCCGGAAAAAGCCAGTCGCCCCTGGGACAGGGATCGCGATGGTTTTGCCCTGGGTGATGGCAGCGGAGTGATCGTGCTGGAAGAATATGAAGCAGCGAAAAAGCGTGGTGCTCCAATATATGCGGAACTGCTTGGGTTTGGACTTGGCGGAGATGCCTACCATATTACTTCGCCAACCGAAGACGGCAGTGGGGCCGCCAACTGTATGCAAAATGCCCTCAATGATGCCGGCCTGGATGCAGATGCAGTGGGCTATATCAATGCACATGGCACCTCGACACCTGCCGGTGATCTGGCAGAAACCCAGGCCATCCATAGAGTTTATGGTGCGGGGGCCAAGGATGTCTGTGTCAGCTCAACCAAATCCATGATTGGACATTTGCTTGGAGCTGCCGGTGCGGTAGAAGCAGTTTTCAGTATTCTCAGCCTGCGTGATCAGGTAGCGCCACCGACTATCAACCTGGATAATCCGGGTGAGGGTTGTGATCTGGATTATGTTCCCAATACTGCCCGCGACATCAAAGTTGATACGGTCATGAGTAATTCATTCGGTTTTGGCGGCACGAATGGCACCCTGATTTTCTCACGGCTCTGAACGGGCTGAAAATTCAGCAATTTATTCAGCGACCATAGCAACATTAACTGCGACCGGAGTCATGCTGGTTAACGGTCTTCCACAAAAAACCATCAATCTTGATGACCGTGGCCTTGCCTACGGTGATGGTGTATTTGAAACTGTTCGTCTGGTCGGCTCCCGTCCGGTGTTTTTATCTGAGCATCTGCAGCGTCTGCGTAAAGGCTGTGAAAAGCTCGGGCTGAATTGTGATTTTGCCAAGCTTGAAAATGAAATAAGCTCACTGCAGGCACGCTTTACCGATTACGCTATCCTGAAAATACTGATCAGTCGAGGTGCAGGCGGAAGAGGCTACCGGCCTGCAAGCGAAATGTCAGCCACTCGCATTCTCACGCTGCATCCATTACCTGAACTGCCCCAGCTTCAGGCTGGGGAAGGTGTTCGTGTTTTTGTCTGTGAATATCGCCTGTCACAGCAGGCTGAACTGGCAGGGATCAAGCACCTGAATCGCCTTGATCAGGTAATGGCATCCCGTGAGTGGCCGGAGCCAGGAATGTTTGAGGGGCTCATGCGTGATCAGCAGGGTTACATCATAGAAGGAACCCGCAGTAATCTTTTTTATGCTCAAGGTGGAAGCCTGTACACCCCCGCCCTGAAAAACTGTGGCGTGGCAGGGATATTTCGGGACCTGCTTTTGCAATCAGGTGAGTTTGATATCAGCGTGATCGAGAATGTTTCACTGCAGGCTCTGTTGCAGGCTGATGAACTTTTCCTGTGTAATAGTGTGACAGGAGTATGGCCTGTCAGCAGTCTTGAGAATGCCGGTCAAACCCATCATTATGCAACCGGCAGCTTTGCGACTGAAGCAATGAGCCTTTTCGGGAAAGCACTACATGCGGATAACGCAGATTAAACAGATACCCTGGCAAAAGCAGCTGCTGTTCTGGGCCTATATAGCTGCGGTCTGCCTCCTGCTACGGGGATTTTTTTTCTATCAGCATTTACAGGCTGATCTGCAGTTGCCGGAAGCAGCCCCAGCCCCCTACCTGATTAATATCCAAAGCGGGCAAGCATTTTCCAGCCTGACAGATAGCCTGGAAGAGTCCGGCATTATCCCCAGCAGTTTTGATCTTCGACTTTATGCCCGCCTGAGCGGCAAAGCCGAGCAGGTCAAGGCCGGGGAATATGTCCTGGAACAGGGCATGAGTGCGCTGGAAATGCTGGATAAACTGGTAGCCGGGTCGGTTTTTTATCGCCAGCTGAGTATCCCTGAAGGCTGGACTCTGGCACAGGCACTCGCGCAAATGCAGGCTCACCCGCATATTACTGCGAGCCTTGATATCGATGATGCTGCACAATTACAGAATCTGTTTGCCACAGACTATTACCCGGAAGGGCTGTTTTTTCCTGACACCTATAATTTCAGTACCGGTACCAGCGATCGTGAACTGCTCAGGCGCGGAGCAACACTAATGCAGCAGGTGCTGACTGAAGAATGGCAGCGAAGGGCAGTAGGGCTGCCATATGATGAACCTTATGATGCCCTGATCATGGCCTCAATTATTGAAAAGGAAACCGGCAGGGCAGAAGAGCGGAGGCTTATTGCCGGCGTCTTTGTCAATCGTCTGTTGAATAATATGCGCCTGCAAACCGACCCGACAGTTATTTACGGACTTGGGGATCGTTTTACCGGCGACCTGACCCGGGCAAATTTGCAGGAACAAACCCCGTATAATACTTACCGGATTAATGGTCTGCCGCCAACCCCAATTGCCCTGCCGGGGCGTGAGGCAATTGCGGCGGCACTAAATCCGGATATCAGCGGATATCTGTATTTTGTCGCCAGAGGCGACGGGACACATTATTTTTCCACTACACTTGAAGAGCACAATGCAGCAGTCGAGCGCTATCAGCTCGGTATCGAGAATTAATGACTGAAGAAACACAACAAGCCGGGCTGATTGTATTTGAAGGCGTTGATGGAGCAGGTAAAGGCGTACAGAGCCGCGCGCTTGAACAGCGTATGCGCAAGGCCGGTTTAAACGTCCTGCTCACCCGGGAACCTGGCGGTTCTGAATCTGCTGAACTCATCAGGCAGTTGATTGTCGAAGGAGAGGTTGATCGCTGGGATGACATCAGTGAACTGCTGTTGATTTATGCCGCCCGCCGCTCCCATTTACGGGAAACAATTTTACCGGCGCTGGCAAATGGAACCTGGGTTATTTCTGATCGTTTCGCGGATTCCTCCAGAGCCTTTCAGGGAATCGCTGGGGGCTTGGGGCTGCCGCTGGTTGAGCAGATACATCAGCTTGTGGTGGGCGATTTTGTTCCGGCCATGACGCTGATCATTGATCTTGATCCGGCACTTTCCCTGCAGCGGGCCGAAGCCAGGGGTGGCAAGGAAGATCGTTTTGAACAGAAAGGCCTGGAATACCAGAACAAAGTGCGCAAAGGATTTTTACAACTTGCAGCGGCTTCGCCGGAAACTCATGTGGTGATTGATGGCAGCGGAACAATCGAAACAGTAGAGAGCAGTATTTGTGAAGCGCTTGAACAGAGGCTGGGCCTGAAGTTATGAATAAATACCGCAAGCTGCCCTGGAACCAGAAGAAGGTACAGCATCTTCTGGATCTCGCCAGGGTCGCTAAAATCGGTCATGCCTATCTGTTTCACGGTCAGCGGGGAATTGGCAAACTGGATGCCCTGATGGAATTTGCCGGACGGCTTTTTTGTCAGCAAGCACAGGAAGGAGAATCCTGTGGTCAATGTCAGGGATGCAGACTGTTTGCTGCCGGTTCACATCCAGATTTCAGGATGCTGAGGCTGGAAGAAGAAGCCAGGCAGATTAAAATCGAACAGGTGCGTGAAAGTCAGTTCTTTATTGCCAATACCCCCATGATGGGGAGACACAAGTTACTACTGATTGAACCGGCTGAACTGCTGAATATAAATGCAGCCAATGCACTGCTGAAAAACCTGGAAGAACCTGCTGCCGGCACCCTGTTTTTTCTGGTTTCACACCAGCCCGGCAGTTTGCTGGCGACCATACGCAGTCGTTGCCAGCAAATAAAATTCCCCAGACCTGAAAAGCAACAGTCCCTGGAATTTCTGCAACAGACTTTATCTGCTGAACAGGCCGAGGCCGCTCTTGAAATGACCAATGGGGCGCCGCTGGCCGCCCTGAAATTCGCCAGTGAAGAAGGCATGCAGGAAATAAGCGCGGTTCATGAAAGCCTGCTAAGCTTGTTGCAGGGAGAGATGAATATTACTGATGCTGCCAGTGATTGGATGGCAATGGATGAGAATCTTTTGCTCGAAACGTTACTGACTGCAACAGAGATATTACTGAAAGGATTGCTGCGGGATAAAACATCCTCAGCGACTAACAGACACTGGCAATCACTGCAGGAATTGCAAAGCCTGCTTGAGGCGAAACATGTGCGTAGTCTGCATTTTTTTTATCAGGACTTACTGAATACCAGGGCCATGTTGCGAAGTCGTGCCAATCCCAACAAGCAATTGTTACTGGAAGCACTTTGTCTGGAATGGGTCAGGCCATTTCGTGACAATACAGAACGCTGGAAACGAATCGCATGAATACTGCAGAAAACACTGAAAACAATTCCAGTCGTGGGGTTCTTTCAGTAAGCATTCAGGATTTGTCCGTACTTTATGCGTCCTATATGCCTTTTCTGCAAAATGGCGGCATATTTATTCCTACCGGTAAAAACTATCGCATCAATGATGAAGTATTCATCCTCCTGAGTCTGCCGGATGAACCGGAAAAAATTCCGGTTAATGGCAAGATAGTCTGGGTAACACCACAACAGGCGCAGGGGAACAAGGCACCGGGAATAGGGGTGCAGTTTCTGGAAAAGAACAGTGAAGCCAAGAGCAAGATCGAGCAGCGACTGACCGGGCTGCTGAATTCCGACAAGCCCACACATACAATTTAGTTACCGGATATTTCGTAAAGATGTAAAGCAAAGTACTGTCTGGAGTCTTGCCCAGACTGTAAAGAGAGGCATCAGAAACCGGCTACACCACCGTCATTACGCGAGTCAGAAACTCCTTCATAGGCATCCTCAACGACCATGATGGAATTGGCATCACCAATCCTGAAAGGCGACAGACTAATACCGACGTGGCCCAAAGCGCGTAATTCCTGCACAACCGATTCCTGAATTGCTCCTTCTTCATAACGCACGATATTGGGCAACCACTGGTGGTGGAATCGCGGGCTATTGACGGCATCATCGATGTTCATGTCGTGATCAATGGTGTTAATCACTACCTGTAATATGGTATTGATAATGGTTGAACCGCCCGGCGATCCGGTAATCAGGAAGACTTCATCATCGCGGGTAATAATTGTGGGAGTCATGGAACTGAGCATGCGCTTTTCCGGGGCAATGGCATTGGCTTCTCTGCCAATCAGGCCAAAACCGTTAGGAGTATTCGGGCTGCTGGAAAAATCGTCCATTTCATTATTCAGCAAAAAGCCGGCACCGGGCACTACAAATTTGTTGCCATAGGAAGCATTCAGGGTAGTGGTGATGGATACGGCATTGCCCTCAGCATCAATGATGGAGTAGTGGGTGGTTTGCGGACTTTCTGCCGGCCAGTTTCCGGCATCGATATCCTGGCTGTCACTGGCACGCTGCGGATCAAAATCGGCAAAACGCTGTCTGGCATATTCCTTGGAGAGCAGCATTTGCCGGGGAACTTCATAGAAATCCGGATCGCCCAGGTGTTCAGCCCGGTCGGCATAGGCACGGCGCTGGGC
Source organism: Gammaproteobacteria bacterium UBA5109 (assembly GCA_002414385.1). Taxonomy (GTDB): domain Bacteria; phylum Pseudomonadota; class Gammaproteobacteria; order Pseudomonadales; family Pseudohongiellaceae; genus UBA5109. The sequence continues at coordinate 8,519 of DHZH01000007.1, read as the reverse complement.
TTCAATCATCAGGTGGATGCTTTCCGTACTGCCCCAGCCGAGTTCGCCAAGGTTGTAGGGTTCCAGCATGTTAAGCATTTCAATCAGCAGAATTCCGCCGGAGGAGGGCGTCGGCATCGACCAGATATCATAGCCCTGATAGCTTCCGTGAACGGCTTCGCGCCACAAGGGCTGGTACGATTCCAGGTCAGCATGGGTAATAAGACCATCATGAGTTTCCATACTGGCTACCAGCATGTCAGCTACCGGGCCTTTGTAGAAGCCATCCCGGCCTTCAGCAGCGATTCTTCTCAGGGTTTCTGCCAGTTCAGGCTGCTGCCATAAATCACCGGCCTGGTAGGCTTGATCATTATTGCTGAATGTTGCTAAGGAAGCGGGATATTGCTCAAAACGTGGCAGATTATCTGCAAACTGACTGGCCAGATCCTCATTCAGGATAAAGCCCTCTTCTGCCAGTTGAATGGCAGGCGCCATTACCTGCTCACGGGACATGCTGCCGAAACGTTCCAGGGCATCAAGATGCCCGGCAACTGATCCGGGGACACCGGTAGCCAGCAGGCTGTTGCGGGACAGGTTACGGTCGACATCGCCATTTTCATCAAGAAACATGTCCCGATGTGCTGCCCGAGGAGCTTTTTCACGAAAATCCTGGGTGTAGACCTCGCCCTCCGACGAACGATAAACCATAAAGCCCCCGCCGCCGATGTTGCCTGCTGAGGGATAGCTTACCGCCAGCGCAAAACCGACGGCTACCGCTGCATCTATGGCGTTACCGCCCTGTGCCAGAATATCCTTGCCAACTTCCGAGGCAATATCCGAGCGGGAACTGACCATGCCGTTTTCGGCACGCTGAAACTCTGCCAGAACCTGGGTCGCAGCAAATAATGGGATAAAAAATAGAAGTAGTTTCTTCACGGCAGTCAGTATTTTTTCAGAGGAGCGGGGTATTATCCAGCAAGACGACTTTATGCCCGCTGTCAGTTTTTGCTGAAGACGGGCTTAACCCAGCAATTCAAGCAGGGCTTCTTTCTTCTCCGGCGGCAACGCTTCCAGGCGTCTGCGCAGAACATCATTGGTTTGCTGATCACCACTGCTGTTCATGTCATTATTTTCTGCATATTGCATATTCTGCATTTCCCGCAGAATCTCATCTGAAGAAAAGTCCTGCAGGTCTTCCTGTTGCAGACTTTGTCGAATATGCTTCTCCAGAACCATAATGATCTCGGAGTTCATGCTTCTACGGTTGTGTTCAGACAGGGTTTTAATCTGTTCACGCAAACCCTTGGGCAAACGAATGACGAATTTCTCTACCAGAGCAGGGGTGCTTTTAGTGGAGTCGCTCACAGTGTTTCTCCTGGTTTATAAGGTCTGTTTTCTGACCAATTTTTTGCCGAAAACGTTCCAATAATAACGTTTTAGGACAAAAGAGGGTATGCTTTTTGTAAAATTCATACTGATTTTAATCATTTACCCCCAATTTGTAGTCAAGAAGTCGAGGAATTCATGCAGGAATATGATTTATTTGTGATCGGAGCCGGTTCCGGTGGTGTCCGAACGGCGCGTATGGCCGCCGGTTTTGGTGCCCGGGTAGCAATCGTTGAGGATCTGTATCTGGGAGGCACCTGTGTCAATGTAGGCTGTGTCCCGAAAAAACTCTACAGTTATGCCAGTCATTTCCACTATGACTTTGAGGACAGCGAGGCCTATGGCTGGAGTGGTCTAACGCCTGAATTTGACTGGCCTACACTGCGCGATAATAAAATCCAGGAAATCAGCCGCCTGAACGAGATTTATCGCAATATTCTTCAGCAGGCCGGGGTGGAAATTATCTCAGGACATGCCGTTTTGCAGGATTCTCACACAGTACAGGTCGGTGAGCAGCAGTATAAAGCCGACAGAATTCTGGTGGCAACCGGGGGTTGGCCCTTTGTACCGGATATCCCGGGGAAGGAACTGGCGCTGACGTCCAATGAGGTATTTGACCTGAAAGACTTCCCTGAATCGATACTGATCGTGGGCGGCGGATATATTGCCGTCGAATTTGCCGGAATTTTCGCCGGTCTGGGGGCAAAGACATCATTGTCCTACCGGGGCAAGCAGCCCCTGAATCATTTTGACCGGGACCTGCGGGATAAATTTACTACCGAGTTGGGACGCCATGTAAATCTGCTGTTGGGAACCACGGTGGAAACTCTCAGTCAGGCTGACGGGGGCAAATGCAGGGTGCATTTTGCTGATGGTAAACAGGAAATATACGATTGCGTGCTCTACGCCACCGGCAGAAAAGCGCGCACCGAGGGGCTTGGACTGGAAAATACCCGGGTGACACTCGACGCCAAAGGCTACATCGAGATCAATGAAGACTTTCAGACACAGGATCCTTCAATATATGCATTGGGTGATGTTGTGGGTCGTATGGCCCTGACGCCGGTTGCGCTGGCAGAAGGTATGAATCTGGCAAAAAAACTGTTTGCCGAGGATGACAGTAAGCTTGATTACAGTAATATCGCTACGGCGGTATTCAGTCACCCCAATCTGGCCACAGTAGGCTTGAGTGAGGATGCTGCCCTGACACTGAACATGAAAATTGATGTCTATGAAAGTGATTTCAGGCATCTTAAACACACCATGACAGGGCGGGATGAGAGAACCTATATGAAAGTGATTGTCGAGCAGGGGAGTGACAAGGTGCTGGGCATGCATATGATGGGTGCTGATGCCGGCGAGATTATTCAGGGCTTTGCAGCGGCAATGAAATGTGGCCTGAGTAAAAGCCAGCTTGATCAGACCATTGGCATACATCCGACGGCAGCAGAAGAATTTGTTACCATGCGCAACAAGCGTGAATAACCCAGTCCAGCAACTACTGAACGGTAGAAAAGGATTTATGTAAATCAGGCTAAGGTGACAGCAAAGGAAAGGGCAGGAAAGTGAGCTTAACTCAAACAGGATCGGTGCATTGCAGCATTTTTGTGTCAGCAAGATTCCCAATAGTGAAGGCAAGCATGAAATTCATAACCTGAGTAAAGGCTGTCGTTTTATTCCCTATCCACAAGATCAATTTGACCTGGGTGAGCATAAAAGCTGTTTCGGGGCTATTCTGCAGGCCAGACAGAGCTATTCAAAATCCTATGGCTGTAGATATTGCTGTAATGAATGCAATCCCCGTTAATAGACAGGAAAGCTGGTGACAGCTGATAATACTTTACTTCCCCCGGGCCATTGGTCATATTGAGGAACACACAGTTAAACAAAGCTGCAAGGCTCTGACCGACAGACAACTCATTAATAAACATACCTGACTTGATTTCGATTTAATCCATGAGCAAACATTCAGTTCGATATGATGCCGACAATTCCATGATACTGATTGAGTATCATGGGGTGGTACATAAAATGGATGTGAAAAGTATTCGTTCCAGGGCAATTGAACTGACCAATGAGCATCAATGCCATTTGTCGTTGACTGATTTCCGTGATGCTACTTTTGAGCTGTCAACACTGGATATTGTTGAATTGCCAGAATCAACCTCAAAAGCCTATTCGGAAAATGACCTTTCCGTTGCTAATGTGAAACGCGCAATTGTCGTTGGAGATGGTGCTGAGGAACTGGAATTCCTGGAAACAGTGTCAATAAATCGTGGCCAGAATGTCAAACTCTTCCATGATTTCGATCAGGCGAAAGCCTGGCTTCTGGGTGATTGAGCGAACTTCCTTTCGAGCCAGAAAAACGAGCGTTTTGATGGCTTTTTGATATCAACAACTGACTGTGTTCATTGAAAAAACAGTAATAAACAACTTAAATGTAAAAATACTTGCTTCTGTTGATTAAAACACGTAAAAAGCACAGCATTTTTTTGTGTTACAGGCCGGGATGGCCACTTGAGGGAACAAATGGCAACGAACAAGGTGGAGTTTGACCGGGAAGGATATTTTATTTCGATCGTCTATTATGGCCCGATAAGTCTGGATGATGTGGAAGCCGTCAGAGAAGAAGCATTGAGACTGTCGAAAAAACATTTTTGTTTTAAATTACTCACTGACTTTCGCGAGGCATCGTTTGACTTATCCACTACGGATATCATGGATCTGCCCGATTCCACTGCAAAAGTTTATTCAGAGCATGGCATGTCAGCCGGCCAGGTCAAGCGTGCACTGGTAGTAGGAAAAAAATCCCTCAGCCTGTCATTTCTGGAAACTGTTTCTCTGAACCGTGGGCAGCTTGTGAAAATCTTCAAAGACATCAACCAGGCCAAGAGTTGGCTGTTGATGGACCACCGTATGCAGCCTGCAAAAACTGAAAGTATTGGCAAAGATAAAGACCTGCAGAAATACAAATAAGCAAGGACGTTTCTTGCAGCAGAACTTTGTAATGTTAATTGTTCGAAAAAACTTGCAGAAACCTTACTGGATATAACTGCAATTAATTTGCAGTAAAGCCTCTCTTTACTCGCCCCGTGATTCTTTAACCGGAAATATCAAGAACAATTCCATCCCACACAATACTTCCGTCATCCAGCCTGCGTGGTGTGGAAATTGCCCTGATATCAACTTGTTCCCCCTCTGGCGTAAATGCCACCAGTTCAATGTCGATAGGGCTCAGATCGCGCGCAGACTCTCTCCAGGCTTTTTCAAATATTGTTAATGAATATTCTGACATGGCGTCAAAGACAATGCTTGGATCAGCTTCAATTTCAGCAGAAGTAATCCCGAACCTGTTCAATAGATTGCCCCTGACAAAGTTATATCTGGTGTTATTGTCAGGAGTCAGAATGCGTTGATAAACGGCACCTGGCAGATTATTGGAAATAGCATCGAGAAATGCTTTACTTGCTTTGAAAGCAGGGGAGGCATGAGGATCCGCCAAATCGATTACGATGCTAACACAGGCTATCGGTTCACCATCAATGTTCCTGATGAGGCTTAATATATTTTCGCTATTAAATAGCTCACCGGTTTTTCTGCGCATTTGATAATAGCAGTGAAAGGTATCCTTGCCTTGCTCGATGACACTGATACTTTTTTCGCCAAAAAAATTAAAACTGGCAACGTCTTTGTGCAGAAATTCTGTTGTTCGATTGATTATTTCATGGGGTTTATAGCCAAAAGTCTTTTCTACGGCATCGTTTGCAGCAAAAATAAGCCTGGTTCGCCACCCCACAACCAGAATTGCATGATCGCCAACAAAATGAGCAGCTTGTAGCAGAGAGTTAGGGGCAATTTCCCAGGAAGGGTTTGCCTGACCTGAGCTTACGCTGGATTGATTTTTTGATTTATCCATTTGAATAAGCTGTAAATACTACGAATTTGATGATTTTGTATCGTGAGTGCTGGTTTAGCTTAACATTAAATTTGCTGGATTTTTGCTATTTTCAGGGTAATCTGATGATTCAATGGTGATTGACTTAATTCAAGATTGCTTAACCATCGGAGGCCTTAATGCCAGGTCATAAATACTTGTTTCGTACTGTCCTGTGTTTTCTCAGCGTAATATTTTTATCTGCATCTGCACCAGGTCTGGGACAGAATAACCCATCGGTAACTAAAATTGCCCTGGTGGGTGGAAGCTTGATTGATGGCAGTGGTGCAGCTCCCCTGGAAAATGCTGTCTTGCTGATAGAAAACGGCCTTATTGCAGATATTGGTGTGCTTGGGGACTTGCAAATCCCCGAAGACTATATCGTCATTTCCACAGAAGGCAGGACCATTCTGCCTGGCTTATGGGACATGCACGTACATTTACTCTATGCCGGGCACACAAATTATCCTTACTGGCACCAGAATTACACTGAGCAATTTGCCGAAAACATAATGCCTGCAACGGCACTGCAGCTCCTGCAGGCAGGAGTTACCAGTGCCAGAGATCTGGGTGCGCCTCCTGAGTCAGTCTTCAGGGTCAGGGATCAAATTGCCGCGAATGAACTGCCTGGTCCGACACTCTATGTGGCTGGCCCCCAGCTCACACCGGAACCGCCAGAGTGGGCACAATTTTATCGCCGCAATATTGCTGGTTCTGCCAATGCGCAGGAACAGGCCAATGCCCTGGTAGAGCGCCAGGCTGATGTGCTCAAGATCAGTAATGCCGAAGGACTGAGGCTTGAGGATGTGCGTAGCGTTGTTGATATTGCTCATGCACAAAACCTGAAAGTCACAGCACACGGACGCAGTGATGCTGAAATTGAAATTGGCCTGCAAGGTGGAGTAGATGAATTTCAGCATATCGGGCTTAACAGTGAGCGATATCCTGACAGTGTGATGCGTCTGATTGAGGAGCGAATCGATAATGGCGAGGAGCTTTTCTGGACGCCGACAATCGGTTTGCAACTCAGGGCAGGCACTGCGGCTGAAAACCGTGAATTACTGGATGATCCCGAGAATTTCCTCGGCTTAGCGGACAATACAGTCCGGGATATTCTGACCTCCATGGGTAATTATGATCCAGACCCGGTTCAAGCCGGGATTGTCGTCAGCAAAATCAGCCAATTACGGGAAGCAGGGGTCAGGCTCTTAGTAGGCACGGATGCGGGTCTGTCAGGTAATCCGCATTCACAGGCAATCTGGCAGGAAATGCTCAGCTGGGTAGAAATGCTTGGAATAGCGCCACTGGAAACCATCCATGCTGCAACAGCTTTACCGGCCCAGGTAATGGGAGTGGACAATCTTGTCGGGACATTGGAGGTGGGCAAATACGCTGATATCGTCGTCGTACATGGTGACCCCTTGGCCAGCATGCGCGTCTTAAGTGATCCGGAGCTGGTTATCAAACATGGCCAGATCATGTTTGATCGACGACCCTGATGATTAATAAATTGGCCCGAAATATATAAAACTCTTGTTTCCGGTAATCTTTATTTCTCCGGTTAAAATATCCGGTAATTTAAAAAAAGAGGGAAATATAGAATAATCCCACTATAAATAAGAAAAATAACAGGGAGTTAGTTTATGAAACACGCTGCGATTATTCTGAGCATCGTCACTAATTTTTTCTTCTATTCCAACCTTGCAGCTGCTCAAAATAATAATAACAATGAAGATTATTGGTTAAGAGACACTTCTGGTCCTTATGCGACTGGCACGGTTATTTATAACTGGATAGATGAACAGCGGGATGAATTATCAACTTCAATTCCAGATGATAAACGACATGTCACAGTTCAAATATGGTATCCAGCAGAACAAGTCGAAAACCCAAACTATGCTACTTATGCTTCTACATTAGAGTTATATGCACCGTATGTAGTCGATTGGGGAGCCCAATTTTCTGAACGCCTTACTAAATCTATGCTCAATGTGCCAGTAGCCATAGATAATGCTACATACCCAATTATTATTTACAGTCCGGGAGGAGGGGACCTGTATTTACGGGGACGTCTCAAACTGAGTTTTTAGCAAGCTATGGTTATGTTGTTGTCAGCGTTGAGCATATAGATACAAGTGGACGTTTACTTTACTCGGATGGAACAGAGTATAACAGGGATGTGATCCCAGAAAGACCATCAGAAGAACAGCTCGCAGATTGGTCAAATCTGCAACTATTCCAGTGGGGTGCTGAGCAACTTCAGGATCGTTTCACTCAGCACGTTAGAGATATTTCTTTTGCGTTGGATGAACTTGAAGCTTTAAATACCAACGATGAATCGATCTTCTATCAACGATTAGATACTGATCAAACAGGGGCTATTGGTTGGTCAAGCGGTGGGGCTACAGATTTCCAGGCTACTGTTGATGATTCAAGAATTAAAGCTGCTATCAATCTAGATGGAGGTGTTTATGGTCGTTCCATCGTAGATAGAGGATCGGATAAACCACTCTTGCTCATTGAGAGTACCTTTACTCGATTTAACTTGCTTACTAGTGACGAAGCAGATCCTGCGAGGGAGGAAATTATGTCTTATCAGGAATCACTTCATTGGAAGATGTTCAGTTTAACAACAGCTGACTGGTATCGGGCTAAACTCCTTGGATCTCAGCATACTCACTTTTCAGATCTTGTTATGGGTTTCGAGCCACCAGATGAAAACCTGCTTGAGTATAAAACAGCACACAACATCATTAATGAATTAGCTTTAGAGTTTTTCGGGAAATACATTAATGGGAATGAAGAAATGCCGTTACTTTCTAGAGATAAGATTTATCCTGAATTAAGAATAATCACAAAAGCAGATTGATGTTTAATAATTATTTTAAAAGTCACCAAGTGACCATATCCGGTAAGGATGTTTACTGGAAGAAATAGCCAATACCTAATATAGAAATAGATTTACTAACAAGCTAATCCCAATATGAAAATAGTATTTGATTTATCAGAAGTCCTGCTACCAGGACTAATAGGAGTTGAGGATAAATTAGAAACTATTATTTGCAAACCTAAAGACATGATAGCTAAGGCACTTGGAAGTCATCCGTATCATGAAATCAATAATAATTTAGAACAATTGCTGAGGGGCGATGTTTCCTATGAGAAGTATAGGGAAGACTTTTTAGTGAATTTGGGCCTGGGTTTTACCCCGGTTTTACGG
>DHZH01000004.1:7360-79325 GCA_002414385.1 Gammaproteobacteria bacterium UBA5109 | reverse complement strand
TCCGTAAAACCGGGGTAAAACCCCTATACTGCTTCTGTTTATTAGATTTTCAGTAATTGCTGAAGGGTTTAAACTGCGTAAGGCTGAAGTTAGATTATTGGTAAAGTTGTTTTGGTTGATAGTGCCATCGGTAGCAAAATCATCTGTGATTTGGTTCAAAATAAGTGAAAGTTGTGCATCTGCTGAACTGGAAGTGCCTTCAGCAGTACTTTCAGCATAATGATAGAAAGCTGTAGAGAGAGCAAGAAGATAACCGTTTCCGTTTTCATTTCCGTTACTTTCATTGAATATAGATAAGTTAGTAAAACTTGAAATATTTTCAACGTGTAAAACTGGCTCCAATGCAGAAATTAATTCTGCCTGTGATTGTGAAATTGCAGAATCAACATCTAGATTTTCTGTTCTAATTAACTCTAGTACCCTGTCATTTATTAAGTGTGTAAGGATATTGACATAAGCCTGATTATTGTTGTCACCTGAGGCACTATAAATAGCTTTCAGGGATAAAGTACCATTTGATAGATTTCCATTGAGCTCGTTATAATAATAGCCTTCAGCGGCAATTTGAACGATACTGTTTTCATCTACAGAAAATGAAAAGGAGCCAATGCTGTCGGTTATTTCAGTTAAGATTGTTGAGTCTGTTGGATTTCCACTTTCATCCAGAATGTTCACTAAAACACTCGTTCCAACAATAAAAGGACCTTTCTGAACTCCACCACTTACAGTTACTGTTTCAACCGGAGGTGAAGAATCTAAAGGAGTTTGAGGTGCACTTGTGGAATTTGAGCCTCCGCCACCACCGCAAGCAGTCAGAGCTAGCAATATAGAGATGGAAATAAAATTGCGAAGAGACTGGGTATTGGTATTCACTTTAATCCTTTAAAGATTGCTAAGAGCAAGAAGCCCAATGTTACTATTTAGAAAAATTATAACTATTTAGAAAAATTATAATTATAGAACTTAGTTGTTTGAATCCAGTATGCTACTAAAGTCTTCAGGGAATGGCTAATGATTTCCATATTCAATAGTGGTTCAGTTTGAATTATTTCCGGCATTAAGATTAAAGTTTCAAACTGAGTCGCTACCCCATATTCATCATGTTTATTTTTATAATTACATCAATTTTATCATTGTCCAAGCAAATAAAGCCTAATCTTCAGAGGTTTATCATACAATTTTTATTCCCGTTAACTAAGGTCGGGTTGGATAAGTACTTAAGCGTCTAAGCGGGAAACCTCTTTCAAGATTATATATCCCAGGAGCATTAAGATTCCTAATAAAGTGTCTTTTAGAACTACGACGTTGATAGGGTGACAGGGAATGGTGGCCTTTGGATAATTACTTGACTGATCGGCTAAGGATTAACTTATTTATCCGCAAAGGTTTTTTTGAGGGCTGCTTAAGATAATACGGTTTTTCTTCTATGGTTGCTACGGGCGCCGGGAAGGGTATTCGCATGCCTAAGTTTAAAGAGTCACCACAGATTTCAATACTGCAAGCTAGGGTGATGAGCTCAAGGCTTACAATTCCTGTTCTGGATTGGTTTGGGTCATATTCTTAGACTATCCAGGCATTGCATTCCAGCCTGCTTGCTTTAATCTGGTCTATTTCAGATTGTGTTAATTTTGCCAAGAGAGGCTTGCCATGAAAAAGCTGATATTGATAGCCACTTTGCCAGTCCTGATAACAGCCTGCGCCTCAGATCCCGCGCCCTATAATCCACTGGATGAGTTTGAACAGGTCAATCCTGCCACCATGCTGGAAAGTCCTGAATCTGTTCCGAATAATCAGTTCACGGCTGAGCAGCGTGAGCGCGGTCGTTACCTGGTGACCCTGCTGGGCTGCGGTTCCTGCCACACCAATGGCGCACTGGTTGGACAACCCAGAGCCGATCAACTGCTGGCTGGTTCCGACTGGGGCATTGCCTATACCAATCCCCTGCAGGAAATTAATCCGGGCGTCGTTTATCCGGGCAACCTGACTCCTGATCCGGAAACCGGAATTGGCAACTGGAGTGTTGCACAAATTGTCGCCATGCTGAGAACCGGCATGGACAATCATGGGGAACAGACTTTACCTATCATGCCCTGGCCGGCCTATCATGAAATCGTTGTGGATGATGCCACGGCGATTGCCGCCTATCTGAAAAGTCTGCCTGCTGTTCGCCATGAAGTACCGGGTAATGTAGCTCCGGGACAACGTGCCAGCTCGCCTTATGTGCATTTCGGAGTTTACCAGAGTCGGGAATAGGCTTCCGGTATTGACCAGCTTTTCTGCTGGGCCTACCCGAGCAAAATTATTCACGCTGAGGATAGAAAATTGAACTGGCTTGGGTTAATAACTATCCGTTACATTAAGGCCAGCCAGCGCTCAATACCGCGCAGTATCATGTCGACGGCAAATGAACCAGTGAAAAGTGCGGTGATACGGCCAGCGATTTCCACATACCGTTCTATATAGCGTTCTTTCTTTGCCTGCACAAAATCATGCAACTTTTTAAACAGCACCATAGACCCCAGTGCAAAGACAAGGCCCAGACCGATGGCCAGTGCGGCGGGCATGATTCCCAACTGGGTGCCGGCAATAACACTGGCACTGATGGTGCCAGGGCCGACGATGAATGGCATGGCGATAGCACCCGCCACTTCTTTTGATTGCGGGTTGATGCTTTCCATGGCCGGGCCGATTCCAAGGATCAGTCTGACGCCGATAATCAGGAAGGTAATTCCCCCAAAAATCATAAATGCCGGGAAACGTATCTGTAGCACTTCATCAAAGATCACTTCACCCAGCCAGGCAAAGATCACAAACACCACGAAACTGATGAGGCCTGCCCTGATGATTAAACTGGAAAAAGTCCCCAGGCTGGTATTTTTCACCAGAGTGAGCAGATAGATGCTCATGATAAAGGGATTAAGCAATACAAAAATCAATAGTAGTGATTGTCCGAACTGGTTCATTCTGGACTCCGTGATCTCATGGGGTTTCCGTCAGCAAGACTAGCAAAAGATACAGGTCTTGCAGAAGTATTTCCAAAATTCTGGGCAAAATAAATGTATTGTTTATATGTTCTGTGGCGCTGACCGGGAGGTACTGGGTTTGCTGGAATATGTCTGTCAGGTGAATAATCGTTGTCCCGAAGGTAAGCGTGATAATGTCTTTCAGCAAATTGAAGGGCAACCCGGAGCACTTGAAATAGATGATGTGATAATCAACGAATAGGGCTTGTCCGGAGATATTTGCTGCAAAGCATTAAAGCCGGCTTCGAGTCTGTATAATATGCGCCTGACACTGCCCAAACAGCCGTGTCAGGCATATTTTTTTGGATGGTGCTTTGAAATTACGTAATAAAGAAGTCAATATTTTCAGCATGTCGGCACTGGACCTTTTTGCCTCGGCTCTGGGTGCCTTCATGTTGCTGGCCATTGTTGCCTTGCCTTTCTTTCCAAATACCGGAGATTCGCCGCAACTGGTCGAAAATTTGCAGGCTGAAATGCAGGCGGAAATCGATGAGCTCAGAGAGCAGCTAGAGTCACAGAATATCGAGCTGGATGCCCCATCAGACATTCTTTCCCAGACCCAGGAAGAGCTTGCGCAGTGCCAGGCTGAAATCCCTGCCGGTGATATCCTTACGAGCACACAGAATGAGCTGGAAGCCTGTCGAGATCTGCTGCAGCAGACTTTTGTTCTGGTTGTGATCAGTTGGGGGACATCGGATGATGTGGATTTACATATCATCGACCCGCAGGGCAACGAATACTACTATGCAGCAAGAACTTTTCCGGGTTCCGATGCTGCATTTGAAGAAGACAATATCCAGGGGCCGGGCAATGAAATCTGGCTGAGTCCCAGTGCCATGCAAGGTGATTACGAAATCTACAGTAATATGTACAGTAAAAGTGCTGCCAACCCTGCCACAGTCCGTGGCTCTATCCTGCATCAGAACGGCCGTATTGCTTTGCCTGATACCATATTGTCAGCTACAGGCGAAAAGCCACTGATAGTCACTTTTAATGTTGATGATCAGGGCAATGTAGAACTGCGTTGAGCGGAATGGCATTATCCTGGCCTGAATTGAATGACTCTTTTCCCCTGGATGATTGCCGTTGATTTCATAGATTTCCGCCTGGATATAGATCAAGCAGGACAGAAGCAGCTTTCAGTTTGCTTGAATATCCTGTCCGGATGAGCAAAGATGTGACGATAATGATAATAAAACAGGAGTATTCATCATGCTCAGAAGCACTTTCCCCAACCTGGTAATAATTCTGTTAGCCCTTTCACTCTCTTCATGTGCCAGTACGGGTTTCAATGATTCCGCAGCTTCCAGTGAAACAGTCTGGATCGATGTGCGGACTGTTGAGGAATACCGGCAGGATCATATTGAAGGCGACATGAATGTGCCCTTACAGGCTATGAGTGCCGCAAGTCTGTCCAGCCTGAATATTGATAGTGATGCGGATATCAGGCTTTATTGTGGTTCCGGTGTGAGGGCAGGGCAGGCCCAGGCAATTTTTGAGCAAGCCGGGTTCAGCAATGTCAGTAATGCCGGTGGCATTTCCAACGTGCGTGAGGCGCGCAAAATTAACCAGTAAGTAGTGAAGCTGAAAAGCTCAGGGATAACTGTTGTGTGTTGTAAGGGCGGTCTTGTCTTCCTGCTTCTGGGTTCGCTCAGCGTCTCTGTTTTTGGCCAGAATATCCAAATCGGACGTTTCTCTGAAGGCATTCTCGAGGGCTGGGAAGAGCAGTCCTTTTCCGGAATTACCCGTTATCAACTGGTGCAGGATTCCCAGCAGCAGGTACTCAGCGCACAAAGTTCAGACAGCGCTTCCGGGCTGTTTTATGAAACTGATATTGACTTGACCCAGACTCCTTACCTGAACTGGTCGTGGAAAGTAGAAAATACATTTTCCGGCAATGATGAGACCCGGCGCTCCGGAGATGATTATCCGGCCAGAATATTTGTCGTGGTTTCAGGTGGTATTTTTTTCTGGCAGACCCGGGCGATCAACTATGTCTGGTCCAGTGACCAGCCGGCAGAAACGCAATGGGAGAGTGCGGTGACAGAAAATGCAATGATGCTATCTCTGCGTTCAGGGGATTCGCTGAGCGGGCAGTGGCTTGTTGAAAAACGCAATATCAGGGAGGACTTCAGGCGCATGTTCGGAGTCGAAGTAAATGAAATTCACGCCGTTGCCATCATGAGTGACAGTGATGATACCGGGCAGAGTGCCCGGGCATATTACGGGGATATCTTTTTTTCTGAAGAATAATCAGCGCCTGGTGTTGAGGTTCCAGTTGTAATTCAGGTTGGCTTCCAGATCATCGAATTGAAGTTCAGGGCGGTATTGCCGAACAAAATTCTCCACACCACCATAACTGGCAAAATCGTCTTCGTACCAGTCAAATATCCGCGAGACACGTACGTTGTCAGCATCAGCCTGCAGGCCCTTGGGATTAGACAAAAAAAGAATTGTCTGCTCTTCCAGCTGGCTGTCCAGGTCCTCTGCCCGATAGGCTTCACGGCGTAAATCAGGACAGGAGACAGATGCACAGTTAACCGCGAAATGAATGCGGGCCTCGCCGAAGCTTCTGATTATGTCATGTTCAATATCATCCAGTGTGAGTCGGTCTTCACTGGTTTCCAGTACAACCCTGTCCCAGGGGCCACGAAAAAAGTTGCCAATATCCCGGATTGAATCTACTGGCCAGTGATCAATGATCAGTTTGATGGTCAGAAGGTTGTAGGCATTGATGTAGTAGGCTAGTTTTTCTTCATTGCTCTGTAACTGACTGAGGTCAAAATTGCGGATTTGTGTAAGCGCGATATCCAGGCGGGGATCCCCGGCAAAGCCCTGATAATCGACCAGGTTGACCGGAACGCCATCTTTTTCGCCGGTCGTGACATGGGTCGACAGCAGCTCATCATAAGCTGTCCAGTCAGGTTCTGCCGCTAAAGTAGTGCCAGCCAATACCAGTATCAATAGAAACCGCAGCATTATGACGCCTCAAATACCTATTTCTCGATTAGAGTATGAAAGTTTAGCGATGTTACAGAAAATAGATACTTTTGCCTTTTGGTTTAGATGGCGTCTGGACCTGAAAAGAGCATCTAAGACACAGATTATTAAGAATAAACTATACCCATTGTAAATATCTAAAAATCATATTTACAGTTAAGCAACTGCCTATTGCACAGGCGGTTTATAAAAATGTGAAGTTTTAGACAGATTTCGATCCATCTATTTATCACAATAGCCAGCGAAAGAAGTTGGAGAGTTTTGGGAGAAAATATGTGTTTTATCCCAGGTCATCGTTTATCACTCAATATTGGGGAAAGGGAAAAGAGATGAAAATGAAATTTTTTACATTAAGTATCACAAGTCTGTTGTGTAGTTTCAGCATGCAGGCTAGCGCCCAAGCGCTGAACTACAATTATTTGGAAGCAGGGTTCAGTACTCTTGAATTTGATGCCGGTCCTTTAGATGTTGATGGTGATGGATTCGATATTGGCGTGTCATTTGATATCACAGATGTCTTATTTATCAAGGCAGTTGTAGCTGATACTGAGTATGACTTTAATATTGATTCATCAGAGGTCAAAGCTGGGCTTGGAGCTCATACTTCACTAAATGAACAGACCGATTTATACGGCGTGTTTTCACTGATTGATGCTGAAATTGGTGCAAATGACGAAAGTGGATATGGTTTTGAAGTCGGCATCCGGCACTTGCTCAACTCCCAGGTCGAACTCGAGGGAGGGTTTGGTTATCAGGATGTTTATGATGATTCTGGAAGCAGTTTAAGTTTCGGTGGACGATACTATTTCACTAACAGGCTTTCCGGGGCTATAAACTATACCAACACTGAAGTTGATGACGATGATATTACCGGTTTGCGTTTATCGGTACGTTATAGTTTTTGACAGTTATAAACCTGATACCAGTCAGTTGGACAGTAGCGGGTGCCACGACACCCGCTATACTTAATTTAATGATGAACTTCAGCTCCGGGCAATAGCAGTCGTTTAGCCAGAGCCTGCTTCATCTAGTATCCGACTTTTTTATAGGCTCCTTATTTGCTTTCTTATGCACTTGATTAGTTGGTGACTCGCTAACTGCGCCATGCTTGCTAAGCTTGATATTCCCGGCAGGAGCAGACCCATCCTTATCTTCACCAAAGTATAAGGTCTGATGAGGAAAGGGAATTTCGATACCCTGCTTGTCAAAGGCCATTTTAATACGACGATTGTATTCGCGACCCACTCGCCAGCGTTTATGGGCAACTGTCTTTATACGAGCCCTGATTACAACTGCGCTGTCAGCAAACTTGTCCACACCAAAAATATCCATTGAATCCAGAATATCATTGGCGTAGTTTTCATCCTGACGAATCTCTTCATCAATCTTGCGCAGACAATCAATTACTTCATCTGTATTTTCACGGTAAGCGACACCAATATCCAGCAGATAATAGGAGAATTCCTTGGTGTAATTATCGACAATATTTATATCACTGAATGGGATTGTGTGCACGATTCCATCCAGGCTACGAAGCTGTACTCTTCTGATGGTGATTTTTTCAACTTCACCCAATCTTCCGGCCAGTTCAACGATATCTCCAACCTGCAGAAGATCTTCGAATATGACGATAAATCCGTTCAGGTAGTCCTTGACCAATGTTTGGGCACCAAAGCCAATGGCAATACCGACTACGCCTGCTCCAGCCATCAAGGGGACAATGTCTACGCCGAGTTCGGAAAGTATTACCAAAGCTGAAATGGCAAACAGCGCAAAATACAGCACGTTTCGCAGGATTGGCAAAAGAGTATTTACTCTGGCGTCAGTCACATTTTCATTGTGACTGAAAATATATTCCATGCTGGCATTGACCAGTTCATAGATAAAAATAAACACAAAAAAGATAAACAGAATAAATACGAGGTACTGGATAATACTTTGAAAACTCAAGGAATTTTGTGCTGTTTCGGGAGCAAGAAAAGCCAGAAATGTACTGTATAAAAACAAGGCACCTGCCAGGAGATAACCGGCCAGTACCTGAAATTTAAAACAACTGCGGAAACGAGTTTTCGATAGACAAAGGGCTTTTCTCAGGCCTTTGAGTCTACGGTCGAAGAAGCGTGCCAGGAATCGGTTAAACAGCGCCAGCACAGTGAGTAATAACGCCGCAAGAGCCAATGCCAGGAGCTTACCTATGGCGTTACTGCTGATACCCATCCTGTCAAACAATTCATTGTAGCGTGTGAATACAAAATTACCGGCCTGTTGCAGATTAAGCGCTTCCAGTAATGAATCATCTTGCTCATCATTCCTGGTAGCCAGCAGTGTCTCCAGATCAGCGATCAGTTCCGAACGCGTTGTTTCATTTTCCAGGGTGGTAATAAGTGATTCCAGTCGCTCGGAAGCCAGCGCTTCGTTTTCCTGAGAATTTTGTTCAGTAGCCGCCTGGGAAAGTAATACTGGCGAATGAACAAGCAGACACAGGATAAATACAAGCCTGCTGCAATAGCTGGTTAACTTATTACTGCCTGAATGAATGGAATGTGACATATAAGAATAATACTTGTCAGTATTGAAAGTGAGCCTGAAATATACTGATCAGATTCACTTCACTATGGCTGACAGTCAGTTTCTGGTTTTGCGTCGATAGCCACTCAAGCCGCTAACTACGGCCAGAACCAGTCCGACCAGGAACAGAATCCATGCGATATTAGTGGCTGTTCCAGCAATACCTGACAAACCAAATATCCCAGCAATTATCGCAATAATTAAAAAAGTGACAGCCCAATTAAACATAATCAGAAGCTCCTGTATTAACAGTTCTGGTCCAGAGCTTCTTCACAGGCATCTTCCAGATCATTACCAAGATCGTTGGTCATATCCCTTGCCTGATCCTGTGCATCTTCAAGTTGATCCTCAGCTTCAGCGGCCATTTGATCCACTTCTTCGCCAGCTTCTTCCATGGGGCCTTCTTCAGTACAGGCCGCAGACAGGATGCTGCATAAAATAATCGAAGTGAAAAGTTTAAGATTTTTTGTAACTAATAACATAAGTCCTCTAATGGTTGAGTATTCATATGTATATCGAATATACATAGCTAATTGTCACTGGAAATTGCTTTATGCATCCAATGATTAATTGATCAGGAGAAAAGAACTAAGTGACAGGTATGATCCAGCTTGAGGGTGGAGTGGATACTCTACCCTGAATTGACTTTCTGGTTATAAACATAACATGCTGATAATCTTTTTCAAGTAAGTAGCAGTTGTCTTATAGTATAAAAACCCTGGCTTTTATAAAAAAATGTAGCATGACCTCTCTCTGGGGGTGTATACAGAATAGTTTCTATATGCTGAATTCACTTGCTCATTTTCTTTGCCATTTTCCATTCTGTTTTTCATATTTCTGTTTTACCGCATTCCAGGCGACTTTATGGGATACCTCTTCACGGCTATCATCACCCTGACGATCTGATGCAGATTTATACTGGTCCCAGGCATTGTTAAATGCAGCCAGATAGATTTCCTGGGCATGTTCTGGCAAATTATCCCTCACAGAATCCGGAAGTTGTTGAAGGATTTTATATGGCATTATGTTTATTCCTTTGTCATTTACTCCAAAGTTCTTCCAGACGCCCATCTCGTCCGCAACTGAAACGGTAAAAGCGGTAGCGCAATGGGTTTTCCATATAGTAATCCTGGTGATATTCCTCAGCCGGATAAAACTCACTGGCCATCAGGATTTCTGTCGCAATATCAGCATCCAGCGTTTCCGCGATTGTTGCTTTTGATTCCTGGGCCAGCTCCAGTTGCCGCTCATCACGATAAAAAATGGCACTCCGGTATTGCTCACCACGATCACAAAACTGTCCGCGATCATCCAGAGGATCAATATTGCGCCAGAATACCTCAAGCAATTCTTCATAGTTTATGACATTAGGATCATACTCAATCAGAACAGCTTCAACATGTCCGGTCGAACCGGATGAGACCTGCTCATAGCTGGGTGCTTCTACATGGCCACCAATATAACCGGAGGTGGTGGAAAAAACGCCCTCGAGTTTGTCATAGGGTGGCTCCATACACCAGAAGCACCCACCAGCAAAGATTGCACTGGCTGAACCGGGAATGGATTCAGCGGCACTGACGCAGCGGGGGATAATGGCAAACAGACACAGCAGCAATACTTTTGCTGCATGGATAATTCTTTTCATTTCTGTTTCCTTGATATTCATCACGTCTTCTTCCTTCAGCTTTTAAAATGAAGCAGTTTCCTCAATCCCGGCGGGCTCAAAAACTAATGCCAGGCCGTTGTTACACCAGCGGTCACTGGTCGGTTCCGGCCCGTCATCAAACAGGTGTCCCTGATGGCTGCCACAACGAACACAATGGTATTCAGTTCTGGGCAGTATCAGGCTGAAATCCTGCCTGGTTTCAAAAACCCCGGGAATAGTGGTAAAGAAACTTGGCCAGCCGGTGCCACTTTCATACTTCATTGCTGATGTGAACAGTGGCAGCTTACACCCGGCACAGAGATACAATCCTGCACGTTCTTCTTCATTCAGAGGGCTGCTAAATGCTTCTTCGGTATCAGCCTCACGTAAAATCGCATAACGTTCATCTGAAAACAGCTCTTGCCATTGCTCCTCCGTCCTGCTGAAAGAGTCTCCCGGAGCGGGTAATTCGAGATTGTCACGCTGCAACTGACGCCAGTTATTACGCATGGATTCTATATCATCCATATCAAGCTGCATTGTTTCCGTTGCAGCCAGTATTCTCACAGGCAAGGGCAGTGCAATAAAAGCACTGCCGGTAAGCAGTTTACCTAGCGCAATGCGCCTGTTTATTTTGTGAGTGTCTTGCTGTCGTGGTCGTTTGATCTTCATGTTGTCACTTTTGTTCAACTATTTAATTCAATGAGTAGTATTAAAGAGTTTTCTTGCGAAATAGAGACCTATATATTTTTGGATCAACAAAAATGTTTTGCTGATTCTGCATTTCAGCAAAATATGCCTCCACACTACCAAGTTTGATGGCATGTACAAAAATGGTTTCCCTGTCATCGCCAACGCCGTGATGACGGCAACCCCCTTGCAACGCTTTCGAACCATGTACTCATGATTTCTCTCACGAAGCAGATCCAGCCATTCGCCCTGAAAAAGCAGATATTTATTATCTTCTTTCGGGTACAGAGTAATCATTGCTCAATCACCCATGTCCGGCACCAGCCATCGGCATTGACAGCTTTGCCGGGAAATATCTGGCAAGCTGCCCATTGGGTCGTTTCATCCCCCTGAAAGTGAAGGCAGTTGAAACAATAGGCATTCTCACTGTTACGCTCGTTCGAAGCCATTTCTGCATCATGCACGTAAAGCAGTGCCTGTGCTGTGGTATCTTCTTCAGATAAGCGGGGTAAATCCGTACCATCCTGCGCGAATACTATCCCCGGGCGTAAATCAGTCGCCAATATCAGGCCCGCAGAGCCAAGCAGACTTCCCCTGATTAGCAGGGAGCGGCGGGATTGGGATACTGGTGAGTATTTTATATTGCTGTTATTCATCTCTTATCTCCTGTGATCAGAATGAGATGACTGTAACAATTGAATGGCCTACGTCATCATTCTGAGCCGGTAACTTCACAGTGAATCACGCAAAACAGGGTACTTATGCGGCCTGATGCATGATTTCATCAGCAGCAGAACTGGCAGCTACTTTCTCATTGTGACGATAGATGTCGCCCAGTGATATGACACCACAGAGATTTTTGTCCTCACGATTGTCGAGGACTACCAATCTGTAAACGCCTTTATTACGCATGCTGTCTACAGCAGAGCTGATATCGTCCTCACTAAAGCAATACCAGACATCTTCACTCATGATGTTTCGGGTACAGGTTTTTTCCGGGTCAAGACCTTTCGCTACTCCGCGTATGGTGATATCCCGGTCAGTCAGTACGCCGAGCAGTTTACTTTTATCTTTATTACTGACGGGCAGAAAACCGCAATCATGTTTCAGCATACACTGTGCTGCTTCATGTAAGCTTGAATCTTCTGATAAATACTCTACATCTGTCGTCATTGCTTCCTTAATCTTCATGATTCCTCCTTCTACATTTATCATTTACAGATAAGTTTTCACTTCATGCTAAACATAAATACAAGCCCTTATTCAAATTCACTTCGATCTTCAATCCGTTGAAAATTCAAACAGAGCAGGCTTGAGTCAGATTACATAAAACAGACCGATGCATAAGGCGACAGCCAGAATAAATATCCAGAAACTTGCCCCAAGACTGGCAATAGCTGCCATTTCATCTGAATCACCCCGAGCCATTTCTTCTTCGGGCGCCTTGAGGATTTTCTTGTCTTTGTGCGGAATGATATTGGCAAGCAATAAAGCAAGCAGGCCAGCCATTATGATAAAGGGCATCAGATAACTACCGAAAACCTGCGGGCCAATTGGTGTAAGCCAGATACCGCCTGCCCAGGTAACCAGGAAAACAACCAGAAACAGCGATCCAAGATTATTCCATGGGCCTTTTTTTCCAGCTATTACAAACAGGCTTGTGACGATAAAGCTGATGATGATTGCCATGAAAAATTCGAATAAAAACATGCCTACCTCCATATATTCCTGATTATTACTTTCTTAACTTTAACCTTGGGATGATCAGGCAGATTTAAACCCACATGTTTCGTCTAGTGGGAGTATGAAAGCATTCAGAAAAAGCGGCGGGGAGGGTTAAAGTCCCGGTTCGTGGGCGATCTGGCCTTCCAGTTCTTTGGTATAGACATAGATTGGTGCCAGAATGTCGCGCAACTGGGCCTGCAGCATGTCCCGTACATCAGTCCATTCATGGCCATATTCGCCAGCGCCTATCATTGGCATGGCAAGTGCCTGAAATCGTTTTTCGACATAGAGGCTGTTCAGTGCTTTCAGGCAGTGATTGAGGGCTATTTTATCCGGACGGCGACTTCGTGTCGGATCATCATCAGCCTCATGTGTGATCAGGTTGACGATTGTTTTTTTACCGGGTTCTCCCCAGCTCCAGATCTGTCCGGGTTCTGCGTCGGTTTCTTCACACCACTGACGGAATTTTTCAAGCATGACAGGGAAGCGGTCGCGTAACTTACGGGCAAGCCCCCGGGTCATCGGGTCCTGTATTGCTACAGTCTGCACGATAACCGGTGCTCTGGTGAGCAGGATGTCGCCTTCAACTTCGTAAATCATCGCTTACAATACCTGTCCTGTGCAAAACCTGTATTGCTGTCCTGTTTCAGGATAAGCTTATCAAAGCATGTAATTATTGCGCAAAACAAGACTTAATTTAAGATTAAATTATATAAATTAATGACTTACAACTCAGTAAGCAAATTCTTCAGGTCGCTTGTATGGGCTTGTTGCCTCTACTCTGGATTTATCAGCCTGAATGCGCTGGCACAAAGTGAATGGCGGGAATACCCGAGCATGGAGAGGGGCTGGAACAGCACGACACTGCCACCCAACCACCTTGCTCCCAGTGAGTTCGTGGTCGGAAGATTGATGTTTCCCCAGTATTCACAAGGGCCATTCGGCAGCGGTCCAGGCAACTGGTTGCGAGGTGGGACAGCCTGGTCTGTCGATTACCCATCAGGAGATCGCTTTTTTGCCAAACTCCTGGCCCGGTTAACCACTGTGAATGTGCGTGCAGTAGAGCAACCGGTCAATCTGGATGATGGGGATGATGCCTTTTACTGGCCCTTCATGATTTCCGGCCTGGTTGGAAGCTGGGATTTGACCGATGGTCAGGCAGCAAAGCTTCGGGAATATTTATTGCGTGGGGGGTTTTTGTTGTGCGACAGCTTTTATGGTGAATATGAATGGACCGGTTTTGTCAGCACTTTGCGAAAAGTTTTTCCGGACCGGGCCATCATCGATTTACCTGATGATCATCCGGTTTTTCATATGGTTTTCGATTTGTCTGATAAAAAACAGATTCCAACCTGGCAATACCTGCCCAGAGGCTATCGCAATGAAGGCTCGGAGCCACACTGGCGGGCGATTCTTGATGATGATGGACGCATCATGGTGATGATCGCACATAACAATGATATTGCTGACGGCTGGCAACGGGCAGATGATATTGGTTATCCGCAATATGAAGCAAATCTTGCAATTCGCATGGGCGTTAATTTTGCCATCTATGCGCTGACGCATTGATTTGGCCCTGTTTTTTCCGATGAAAGTCCCGAAAAAGAAATATGCTCTTTAGTTAAGATATTGTTAATTCGGTAATTTATTCTTCTTTGGGTTTATATATTTTTTTCCTTGCTGTACCATGTGGCACCACTCTGTGATTAATCGATATCACGATATTTCGACTCATAGTTAAACTATTAGTTAAACTATGCATCGCTATTTTATGGTTATAAATTCTCTGAAAAGTAAATATTTATTATGTCTGAACAGGAACAGTCTGAAGCAGCACAAAAACAAAAAATAATTACGCCCTCCAACAAAGTACTATCTCTAGATGAAATTCCTGAAAATCAGGAATACGGAGATAACCCGACAGAAGTTCGGGAAACCAGTCAGTATCAAACTGAATATGTCGAAAATTTCGTTGAAAGATGGGATGAACTGATCGACTGGGATGCCAGAGCCGAAGGTGAAGGCACTTTCTTTATTGACATACTCAGAAAACTTGGCAAAGAAAATATCCTTGATGTAGCCACCGGTACCGGTTTTCATTCAGTACAGCTACTGAAGGCCGGATTTAATGTCACCAGTGCTGACGGCAATGCACAGATGCTGGTTAAAGCATTTGAAAATGCCAGGGAGAGAGGGTATGTGATGCGATCAGTCCATGCCGACTGGCGCTGGCTGAATCATGATATTCAGGATCAGCTCTTTGATGCTGTAATCTGCCTGGGCAATTCATTTACCCATCTGCACGAAGAACATGACAGACGCCGGGCTCTGGCAGAATTTTACTCTGCATTGAAACATGATGGCGTATTGATCATGGATCAACGTAATTACGATTCAATTCTTGATAACGGATTTTCATCCAAGCATAAATATTATTACTGCGGTGATCGTGTCTCCGCAGAACCTGTATATGTCGATGATGGACTGGCACGCTTTGAATATACTTTTGAAGATGGATCCAAGCATCACCTGAATATGTATCCCTTACGCAAGGATTACACTCGATCATTAATATCCGATGCGGGTTTTCAGAAA
This sequence comes from Gammaproteobacteria bacterium UBA5109, assembly GCA_002414385.1. Classification (GTDB taxonomy): domain Bacteria; phylum Pseudomonadota; class Gammaproteobacteria; order Pseudomonadales; family Pseudohongiellaceae; genus UBA5109. The sequence continues at coordinate 64,079 of DHZH01000004.1, read as the reverse complement.
ATTGAAACCTATGGTGATTTCCAGGAAACCTATGCTGAAGAACAGCCGGATTTTTACGTTCATGTAGCCCATAAAGATTACTATGCAAAATAAACGTTCACAGGCCGAACTGGTCGCCGAAGATTACTACGACAGCAGTGATGCTGATAATTTTTATGAGCTGGTCTGGGGTGGAGAAGATATTCATGTCGGCCTGTATTTTGAAGATATACCGGTTCTGGAGGCCAGTCGTAAAACTGTCGAGGTGATGGCCGAACAACTGGAGCCGGTTGATCCGGATTCTGCCATCATTGATCTTGGAGCTGGATATGGTGGTTCGGCGCGGTATTTAGCCAAAAAATATGGCTGTGAAGTTTCCTGCCTGAATATCAGTGAAGTGCAGAACGACAATAACCGACGTCAGAATCAGGAGCAGGGCCTGGAACATAAAATTGACGTTCTGCATGGCAGTTTTGAAGACATTCCATGCAAGAACGAAAGTATGGATATCATCTGGTCGCAGGATTCTTTCCTCCACAGTGGAAATCGCGTTCAGGTCATCAATGAAATTGACCGTATATTGAAGCCTGGTGGTGAAGTGATCTTCACTGATCCCATGCAAATTGATGACTGCCCTGAAGGAGTTTTACAGCCTGTGTATGATCGTCTGAATTTACAATCAATGGGATCTATTGCATTTTACCGGAAAGAATTGAATGAGCGTGGCTTTGAAGTGATCAGAATAACTGAGATGACACCACAATTGCGCAATCATTATTCTGCAGTGAAGAAGGTACTGGAAGACCAGTATGAAAAACTCAGTACTTCGATCAGCACAGCTTATCTCGACAACATGATTACCGGACTGGAAAACTGGGTCAAGGCTGCCGATTCTGGCTACCTGAGCTGGGGAATCCTGCATTTTCGCAAACAATAAAAGCAATAAAAAGCTGAAAAATGGATGAAAATAATACCGGAAAGGCAACGGGACTTTCCTCCGATCCGTTTATTTTTTTCTCTGTACTGACTCTGGTCATAGTGATCCTGTTTGGTGCGCTCATCAATATTCAGATGACAGGCGCCATTCTTTTTTTCCTCCAGGACTTTATCGTCGGAAATTTTTCCTGGTTGTTTTCCCTGACCGTTACCTTCCTGCTTTTATTTTCAATCTGGCTGGCCTGTTCCCGCTTTGCTCATGTAAAACTGGGTGGCGATAACAGTAAGCCGGATTTTTCCTTAACAGGCTGGTTATCAATGCTTTTCAGCGCTGGCATGGGAATCGGGCTGGTGTTTTTCGGGGTTGCCGAACCCGTATTACATTTCGTTGCGCCGCCTGTCTCCGAACCGGAAACTTCGGCAGCAGCCAGGGAGGCAATGCGGCTGTCAATTTTTCACTGGGGGCTGCACGCCTGGGCCATATATGTCGTACTGGGTCTGGCGCTGGCACTGAGTCATTTTCGTTTTGGTGAACCTCTGGCAATTCGTTCAACCCTGCAACCGGTACTGGGTGATATGACACATCGCTGGCCGGGTAAAGTCATTGATATGCTCGCAGTACTTGGCACCCTGTTCGGCCTGGCGACTTCGCTGGGACTTGGTGCGGCACAGATTAATGCCGGGCTGTCCGAGCTTTTTCAGACAGAAATCAGTACCAATTCCCAGGTACTGATCATCATATTGATCACTTTTTTCGCGATCATGTCTCTGGTACTGGGACTTGATAAAGGCATTCGCCGATTAAGTGAATTTAACATGGTGCTTGCAGTACTCTTGCTAACTTTTATTCTGATCCTTGGTCCAACAGCTGCTTTACTACGTGGTCTGCCGGACCATCTGGGTAATTATCTGCAAAATCTGCCAGGAATGAGCCTCAGTACCCACCCTTTTCAAAGTCTGGACTGGCAGAAAGCCTGGACCATTTTTTACTGGGCCTGGTGGTTGTCATGGGCACCATTTGTCGGCACATTCATCGCGCGTATTTCAAAGGGCAGAACCATTCGTGAATTTGTGATTGGTGTTCTTGTAGCACCGACATTGATGGGTTTGCTGTGGTTCGGGATATTTGGAGGGGCTGCTTTACGCCATGAACTCCTGGGTGGAGGAGGCATCGCAGAGATAGTGGAACAAAATTCTGCCCTGGCTATTTATGCCTTGCTGGCCCAGTTTCCTTTACAGCAATTTACCAACCTGGTCGCAATTATTCTGGTCGCTGTCTTTTTTATCACCTCATCGGATTCAGGTTCATTCGTGGTTGATATGTTGACTTCCGGAGGTGACCCGAATCCGCCAGTCTGGCAACGAATTTTCTGGGCATCCATGGAGGGTATGCTGGCAATCATATTACTGATAATCGGTGGCCTCGGAGCCCTACAAGCCGGTGCAATCAGCCTGGGCTTGCCGTTTTGCATAATTATCCTGGTGGTCTGTTATGCACTGCAAAAACGTCTGAAAGACTCAATTGTCCCAATTTAACCTGTTGGAAAAAACTCTTAGTGCTGCAGATAAAGCTTCCATGTGATACATGGAAAATTCACGAGAGTCTGTAAAAAAATCCAGATATTTCTGATTTATCCAAGATGTTAAAGTCAGGCAAGGTTCAGGGAAGGCTTGCAAACAGTGTGCTGCCTAGAATTACAGTTTATTCTGCATCCCAGCTGGCAATAATTTCTTCTGTCGCAATTCGCTCATCGCTGTAAGGGTCATTAACCATTCGGGTATTGTTGCCAAAGATCATGGTGGCACGATCAGGCAGCTCATATTCTGCCCATTGTCCGATACCGTCATGGCTTGGGTTACCTGTATGAGTGTAGGCAGACCAGGCTTGGGCCATGTCCCAGGAAAGCCTGTACTGCTCTCGGCCGCGTCCGGTCATGAAGTCTGTTTTGTCGATATTATCAAAGAAAAACGGTACTTCCATACAGTGCATGGAGCGCAGTTTGCCGTAGCGAACCGGCGAGTTCCAGTTGAAGTAATACATATATACCGGGGCTGTACCCTGACGCAGTTTGGCTTCGGCGATAATTTCGGCAGAGCGGCTGGTGGCACGAATATCGGCCTGCATGTATAAGGCCAGATCAGCATAAGAGGCATTCGGGCGATTGCGACGATAGAGATCAATCAGCTCACGTGCTTCATTTTCGGATATACGATGACTGCGAGTGATTTCAGCCAGCAGTTCACTCATATTACCGGGTTCTGATTCCCAGAATTTATCATTCGGATTACCGTAGGGGACGCCTTCAGTTTCATTGGAGCCCAGGATCAGTGGTATATCAGTGCTGATGGGGCTAGCCTGAGGCGAGAAGGGGTGAAACTGCAGAATCCTGTCATCTTTGACCGGTACAAAGCGTAGGGCAATATCGCCATCGTCCGGGCCTCCGCCTGCTTGAGCACCCATAGCCCGAATCAGCACTTCAAAGGGCATGTCATGTAAGCGCTCCAGATTATTCAGGCTCAAACCCAGGCGATTTAGCAGGATATCGCGGGCATGGACGGCCTCTTCAGGTTCCAGTGCAGTGACGGCTGTTTCTATGATGGTTGCCATGACCACCGCCTTGTGGAACAGACCCCGTGCTTCCGGCATCCCCTGCAGGATGCTGGATTTTCCACCACCACCAGACTGCCCCCCGATGGTCACATTGTTTGGATTACCGCCGAAATTCTCAATGTTCTGATTGACCCATTTCAGTGCCAGCAGGATATCCTGCATGCCCATATTGGATGACTCGCTGTAACGGGAATCAGGTGCATCTGCCAGGTACATAAAACCCAGCGCATTAAGCCGATGAGTCACGGTGACCACAACCATGTCGTGATAGCGTGCCAGTTGTTCGCCGTCAAAAAATGGTGAGTTGCCAGAACCGGTTCTGAAGCCGCCGCCATGGAACCAGATGAAAACCGGTTTGTTGTCGCCGGGACGGGCACTGGAAGTCCAGACATTGAGCTTCAGATTGTCTTCACCCATGGCGCCACTGCCGGTCAGGGCATCACCGATTTCAGGAATCATTGGGCGATAAGGTTGCGGTGATCGGGTGCCGTGAACAGTAGCCAGCCGCACACCGGTCCACGGCCGTTTTTCCTGCGGCGGCATAAAGCGATTGGCACCGTAGGTGGCTTCCCCGTATGGCACGCCACGGAAAACTTCGACACCACCACTGATGTAGCCCTGAATCAGGCCGGAAGTGGTATCAACTATACTACCAGGGCCATCTGCCTGTGCCCTTGCTGGAGTCCATATCCAGGGAGCAGTCATGCCGCTTGCAAGAGGTAGTTGACTGACTTGAATAAATTTACGGCGTTTCATGACAGGCTAAGGCTCCTTGTTATTTTTGTATCAAGCCCAAGAAGAATAAAACACGGCAAGACAAGAGACCAGCATCCGGCCTGGTTTTTGAACCATTAATTTTTTTGAAAGGGAGTGAATCCAGCTTCAAGGGAAGGCACCCATTTTAGAGGGGTGTTAAAAATGCGCTTTAAAACAGTGTTTTAGAAGGCGGGCCAGTGTAATTGCCTTGCTTTTACAGATTTCCGGTAGCATTATGAAAGCAGCCTATAAATACTGCGGGGGGCAACAAATGAAAATTTTAAAATGCTTGTCGTTGGGTATTATTCTGATCTTTCCATTGACAGTCTCAGCACAGTCGATGCGGGTATTCGGAGGCGATCATTATGCCCGCGAGTGCCAAAGAAATGTTGAAATGGCGAATAATTTAGAATTTGGCTCGAGAGGCTTTCTTGAGCCTTGTGATTATGTGCTGGAGAATATCAGGCTTGACCCGAGGGACCGGGCGGCGACTCTTAACAATCGTGGGGTACTGCGTTATCTGACTCAGGATTATGAAGGCGCCTTTAGCGACTTTGATCAGGCCAGCCGCATAATACCTGACAGTCCGACGATTCTCGCCAACCGCGGCAATGCCTACTATTACACCGGCCAGTTACCACTGGCCCTGGAAGACTACAGTGATGCTCTTGAACTTGGCATCTCTCGTCCACATGCGGTCTACAGTAATATGGGTATTGTCTATGAGCAGATGGGAAACCTGCGTGAAGCCGAGTATCAATATGAAAGGGCGCTTGAATTGATGCCTGGTTGGGAAAAAGCACAAACGCTGCTGCAGAGAGTCCGGCAAAAGCTGGAAGAACCTGCGCAACCGGAATAATTATTGAGTAGCATTCCCAGGGATTGGAAATTGAAAAAACCGGCCATATGGCCGGTTTTTTATTGGCCAACTCTTTATTTCCGGAGTTTAAAGTCCTGGATTTTGAAACCCGGCACTCTTCACTTAAAATGCCGGTTCGTTCTTTCGATGGACCCTGAGGCAAACCATGACAACTTATCTTGTGCTTACAGTCATTGCAGATGACAAACCCGGACTGGTTGAGTCCCTGGCTGAAGTCATCGCCAGAAATGACGGCAACTGGCTGGAAAGCAGTATGTCACAACTGGCAGGCAAGTTTGCCGGAATACTGCGGGTAAGTGTTGCTGACGAATTTGCGGACAGGCTGGCTGATGAACTCAAGGGGCTGGACAAAAATCTCAAACTGCTTATCGAAAAGGTACAAGAAGCAGAAGAATCTGCTCAGAGCAGAACGGCAAAACTGACGCTTGTCGGGAATGATCATCCCGGAATTATCAAACAGATTTCACATGTTCTGGCCGGCAGAAGAGTCAATGTTGAACAGCTGAATACCGAATGCATCCCTGCGCCGATGTCCGGTGACATGCTTTTCAGGGCTAATATATTACTCGGGGTTCCGGCAGATGTTGAACTCGATTCCCTGCAGGCTGACCTGGAACAACTGGCTGACGACCTGATTGTTGAAATCAAAATCAGCAAATAGCTTCCATTCTAATTTTCATTGACCTCCAGCTTGTTTGCCAAAGCCCTGGCGTCGGGCAGGGGAAAGTTGATATGAAAGGTGCTGAGCAGGGAAGTCAGCAGGGCAGCAGCATAAGGGACACACTGTATGCCAAGCAGGCAGAGCCACAGACTGTAATCAGGTGAACTGATATGTGGCATGCTCAGCAGAATAAAAATCACGGTAATAAACACCAGCAGTAACACACTTTCTTCAAAAGCAGCTGCTATTGCCTGCCTGAATGGACGGGGAGCCGCCAGTTTGGGGGTGCGGACAAAAGGCTGATTGCGGGTAAACAGTCCAAACAACATGGCTTTGCCGATTGTATAGGAAAGAGCCAGACTGGCAATCCCGGCGGCGAGGGCTTTAGCCGGGTGAACTTTCATCCTGGCAATGTAGAGATGGAACAGTTTCAGCAGGTTAAAGCCGAAGAACAGAATCGGGAAAATGGAAAAGGCCCGATGTGGAGCCTCAACGCTTTGCGGAGCCACGATCATCCCGATACACCAGAGGATACTGCTGATACTGAAAATGAGATAGGCACTCTGTGCCAGCCAGGGCAGCCAGCCAGCCAGAAAATGATAGCGTTGTCCCGGACTGAGCCGGCTTGCTCCGGGGACAAAAAGTTCACGACTATGGCGTTTTAAAATCTGCATGGCTCCATAAGCCCAGCGGTAACGTTGCTTTTTATAATCAAGAAAATTATCAGGGGTCAGGCCACGGCCATAACTGACCGGTGTGTAAAGCGACTTGTAGCCATGTTCGAAAATCCGCAAGCCGAGTTCGGCATCCTCAGTAATACACCATTGCGCCCATTGTCCGACTTCTTCCAGTACTGAACGACGGATCATGGTCATGGTGCCATGCTGGATGATGGCATTACGTTCATTGCGGGTCAGCATGCCGATTTCAAAAAAGCCCTGATATTCAGCGTTACACATAAACTTGAATACTGACTGCTCAGCATCACGATAATCCTGAGGAGCCTGAACGATTGCCAGTTCGCGGTCTGCAAAGGCCGGCACCAGATCCCGCAACCAGCTTCGTTCTACAAGATAGTCACTGTCAATGACAGCAATAATGCTGGCCTGCTGAACAGTATTCTGCAGGGCGTAATTCAGGGCTCCCGACTTGTATCCGCCTAGTGGATTGACATGATGAAAGTGAAATCGTTGCCCCAGTGTCTGACAATATTCCTGAACCGGTCTCCAGGTTTTTACATCATTGGTATTGTTGTCCACGACAATGACTTCATAATTTTTATAGTCCAGCTCGGCGAGCGCTTCGAGTGTTTTACACACCATCGCCGGGGGCTCGTTATAACAGGGGACATGAATTGAAACCATCGGCTGCTGTTCAGCCCTTTGTCCACACGTCAGGACACGCTTACGGTGGCTGACCCAGTGAGCTTCGACCCATTCATGGGTCTCAGAAAAAATAAGCAGGATGATGCCCAGCATCAGGCTGAGTAAAATCAGGCCGCTTATAATGCCGCCGGGTGTCATGTACATGGTGATATAGTCACTTGATAACCAGCACACCAGGGCGGCAACACCGTAAACAGTGACTGCCAGCATTGCCTTGCCGCGGTTGGTCAGGGTCTGACTGCCGAGGAAGAACAGACAGAGGATAAAAAGGCCGCTCAGAATGCTTAATATCGCCAGTGACTGCCAGCCCGGCAGACTGTTTATGGGACCGGAGAAGGCAAACTTTGCCTGCCGTTCGACATCATATATTCCCCAATGCGCACCAACGGAGCCTTCATCCCGGCGCTTCCATGGCTGATCAAAAGCTTCCATCAGGTAGTAGTTATAGCCTTGGTCAGCAGCTTTTTGCAGGAAATGCCGCAGGAAGTAAGCCTGGTTTGCCTGCGAGGCGACTGCCTGCTGTCGAGTGCGGCCTTCACTGGGCCAGCCTGTTTCGCTGATGACTATGCTTTTGTCCGGAAAGCGCTGGCTGAGCGCATCCATTCTATCGAGAGTGAAATTGACTGCCTGCGTAACATCGAGACCTTCCCAGTAAGGCAGGATATGTACTGCAATAAAATCAACATGCTCGGCCAGTAGCGGATTCTGTAACCAGGTCATCCAGGTTTCGGCTGTACTGACCGGTTTATTACTGGCTGCTCTGGCCTGGTCCAGAAAAGAGATCAGTTCGGCGAGAGACAATTCCTGGCGCAATAGAACTTCGTTGCCAATCAGCAAACTGCTGACATTATCCAGCCCGGACAATACAATGGCGCGCTCAAGTTCTTCGATATTGGTATAGGGATTACTGTCCAGCCAGGCTCCAACCATGACTTCAAGTTCATGTTCTGCTGCCAGCTGCGGAATTTCAAAAAAGATATCCAGTGTCGAGTAGGTTCTGATGGCATCAGTGTGTGGAGCCAGCATGGCCAGGTCAGCAACTATGTCATCGCGGTCGGGCAGGGGGCCACTGATATTATCCTGATGGATGCGGTAGGGAGAAAAGGCCAGACCTGATACACGCTCAGGCCAGTCCGGTGCAGAATAAGACTGATTCAGCATTGCCCAGCCAGCCAGAGTCAGCAGACCGAAAAGCAACATAACCAGTACTGTGGATATATTGGAGCTTTTCATGGTCTGCTCGAGAATGCTGAAAGCAGAATATCCGGCAACAGATAGATCTTGCTGAGTGGCGCAGGTTCAGGCTGCAGTCCTTCCACAAAACCGCTGTCCAGCAAGGATTCGATAATTTCATTCCTGCCAGAAACAATATGCACGGGGACGTCCCAGCGCACATCCTGTCCACTGACAGAAGCCGGAGGTTGATGATCCCCGAGTATGACCCAGACAAAATCATCATCAGCATGCCTGCTTAAATATCCACTGAGGTAGGCGAAGGTGTAATTCAGTGTGCCGGCGTAAGCCGGCTGCAAATTGGTCCATTCAGGTAACAGATCAAGTGCATTCTGTACTGCTTCATCGTCATAAGGTTTATCGCTCAGCAAACGATCCCAGTCAGGCTGGTAGGGCGGGGTCGGACGAAAGGGCATATGCGGAGTAATGCTGGTAAACAACATGAAAAGTGGGTCACGTGGCTGCACTGCAAATTCCAGTTCATGCATTTTCTGCAAAGAGAACTGATCGGGGATTCTCCACCAGCCGAACTCCGGGCCCTGATAATTGATCTCTTCAGCGCCGTAAATGGATTCAAAGCCGTAAAAGGCACCCTCGGGCCAGTCAGCACGTAGTCCCGGCATCAGCGCCACCGGACGAAAGCCACGGGTGCTGAATTTATCTGACAGGGTTGTTCTGTTCTGGGTCATCAACAGGTTGTAGGTAGACAGATGATTAATATCCAGTCCGGTCATAAAGCTGGAATGCGATAACCAGGAATTACCGCCAAAAGTTGGTGCTTCAACAAAAGCGGAAACCACACGGCGCTCAGTTTCCCTGATACTGTTTGTAAAATTCTCCAGAGCCGGGCCAATGCTGTAAGCCAGCGTTGGATTGTCGAAAGCTGTTGCTCCATAGGATTCAATAAACTGCACAATAACATCACTGCCTTGCAGAGCGCTCAGGTCATAATCTTTCAGGCTGCTCTGATCGGGTATGACATCACTGGCCTCATTGGCCATTACGCTGTTAATAAATTGCACTTGCTGCCAGTAGGTAAGACTCAGCGGCAGGGAATAATATTTCAGCGTATGAACAGGCTGGTTCAGATGCCCCATAAAATAGGCAAATGTCAGTGCTGCCATGAGGCTGCATAGCAGGCGAAATTCCAGTGGCCTGGCAAAACCGCGGGTAAGTCGTCGCAGGGAAAAATACAAAGCAGTAAAGATAAGTCCCAACAGAAGCAATGCCCCGGCAATAAATAGTACGAGTAATAGCGGATGAGTAGATTCAGTCAGCATTTCAGTAACATGTGGCAGGTAGCGGGCATCCCAGTAAAGATTGACGCGTCGACCGAACAGTGCCGGAGCAGTGACTTCCACATAGCGGGCAAGTGTCATCAGGGTGAGGACAGCCGCCAGAGACAATAACAAGGCAGGCCTGATCCGGCGCCGGAAATGGAAAAAAACTGCCAGTACCAGAACCAGTATGGCAATCTCTACGGACAACTCAAAACGGGTAGTAATTGCCAGTGTTGGCCAGACATTGTGAAATGTCAGGGCAAAATTGAGCACAAACAGTGCCAGCACCAGGCTCGCGGTTTGCTTGAGTAGTCGGAGATTTAAAGCTGGAGGCATGGGGAAAGAGGGATATGAAGAGTCAGCATTGTTCCTCATTCTATCCTATTCAGGAATTATCGCCAGATAGCTGCTTGTCAATTAAACGAATAATCTTGAACTAGAATGGCAGGAAGGAAACGGTTTTCCCCGGGCCATTGCCGGGGAAAAGCATGGTGTATCACGGCATTCTTGCGCCAGGGCCCGGCGTATAATTTTGCGGGCTTGCAAAGCGCCATTGCTGGCGATCCACGCTTTCCGAAGAACAGAAGTCAATGAAAAGCAAGCGGTACCAGTACTGCTGGAATCCTTCTGGAGTCACTGCTTCAAAGCTGTCCGAGCCGACGGTAACACACATCTCTGGGTTGTTGGCCAGCTGCAGCATGCCATTACTGCTTAGCTGCCATGCCTGCAGTTCACTTCCGTCGCAGTGCTGCAGCAAAATATCCGAGCCGGGCAGGGCATCTCTGGCTCCCAGGCAAATGTCATACACCGGCATATACAGGTTGCCGCCACTCATGGAAATACGTTCTGATTCCAGAATCTGATCGCCGTGAGAGCGGTTCTGTTTACAGGTATGCGCCTGAACTCTTCTGTCCCAGTTGATATTTTCATCAAAGCCGCTCAGGTCAAAACAGTAGCCACGAACTTCATCAAGGTCAGCAATAAGTCGTGTAAACATTGGTTCTGCCGAAACAGTCTGGGTAAAGACAAGCAAAAAAAATGAAACTGGTAAAATTTTAGGCATGTGATAACAACAAGTCTTGTTGAATTGTCTCAATATAATCAAATATTAAAATAAAAATATATAACCCCGAATAAAAAAGCAGGTACTAGATTAATTTTTTAAGTGCTGGCTTGGTGACTTTTCCCATGGCATTGCGCGGCAAAGCATCGACAATTTTTATATCTTTGGGGATCTTGTAGGAAGACATTTTTCCGTCGCACCAGTTTTTCAGTGCCTCATATTCCAGGCCGGCACCATCCTTCAATACCAGAAAGGCCGTGACAGCCTCGCCCCAGGTGTCATCTTCCACGCCGATGACAGCAACTTCGCTGATGGCATCGTGAGTCAACAATACTCCTTCGATTTCCAGGGCAGAAAGTTTGTAGCCTCCGGACTTGATGATGTCCACGGAAGAGCGTCCCATAATGCGGTAATAACCGTCTTCAATGACAGCCACATCACCGGTACAGAACCAGCCATCCCTGAAGCTTTCTTCCGTCGCTCTCTCATTGTTCCAGTATTCAAGAAAAACATTATCTCCCTTGATACGGATTTCACCGGCCTTGCTTTCTTCATTGATAGCTTGGTCATTTTCATCAAAAAGCTGTACTTCCACACCGGGCAGAGGCAGTCCGACATAACCGGCCCGGCGTTCTCCGTTATACGGGTTGGAAATTCCCATGCCGATTTCGGTCATGCCATAACGTTCCAGCAGGACCTGGCCGGTCAGTTCCTGCCATTGCTTAAACAGCTTGACGGGGCAGGCGGCTGATCCGGATATATTCAGGCGCATGGCTTTAAAACCGGCACAGATTTTTTCTACCCGCTCTGCATCAATGCTTTCAAAATACTGGATCAGTTTCACGTAGATGGTCGGAACCGCCATAAATACATTATAGGTTCCGGCAATAATCTGATCGGTGATACGGGGAATATCAAATTTGGCAAACAGATGAACTGTTGCGCCGGCCCATAATCCGCAACTGAGTATGTTGATGATGCCGTGAATATGATGCAGTGGCAGGAACAGGGGAATTGCATCATCTTCAGTCCAGGCCCAGGCATCTATCAGGGTGGTTATCTGGGCACGGATGGTCTTGTGGGTGCTGACGACGCCCTTGGGCTTATTGGTTGTTCCACTGGTAAACAGCATCATGGCACGGCGGTCGTCGGTAATTTCGGGGAGCTTTCCTGGTGTTTCAGCCAATACCTCTTCGACCGATAGAAGCTCAATATCAAGTTCATTACACAGATCCCGCAGTGAGTCCTGATATTCACCATTGGCTATCATCCTGGTCACGCTGGCGCTGCTCAGATAGTGTTCCAGTTCAGCAACAGCAGAAGCAACATTGAGGGGGACGGCAATACCACCGGCACGCCAAACGCCATGCATGACCGTGACATAATCGAGGCTGGCCGGAATAAAGAAGGCGATACGCTCTTCCTGTAAATCATCTTTTTCGCCAAGTAATCCTGTGGCAAAACGATTAATGCACTGGTTGACTTCTGCGTAAGTAAAACGTTGATCCCCGTCAACCAGAGCTGTTCGGGAATTGTCATCGCCTAAGTGGGGAAATGAACCTGTGTGCATTGATATTGGCCTCCAAAAATAAACAGTTTATGGTGGAAAATCATTCCCTAAAAAATTCCACTGACAATAAAAAACAGAATGGACGGACCCAGCAGACAGCCTACTCCGGTATAGAAAGTGGCAGTCATGGCTCCATAAGGAACGAGCTTTGGATCAGTGGCAGCCAGTCCTGCAGCTACTCCACTGGTGGTGCCCATCAGGCCGCCGAAAACCATGGCGGACTGCGGATTGTCCAGGCCGATCAGGCGCGCTACCAGGGGTGTACCAATCATGACCAGAATGGATTTAACCAGTCCAGCCGCAACACTCAGGGTAATGACTTCATTGGACGCACCTATGGCTTCACCGGTGACCGGACCAACAATGTAAGTGACAGCACCTGCGCCAATGGTAGTGATTTCTGCCGCATCGGTGTAACCGAACATGACAGCAATCGCAGCACCAACGACGAAAGAGACTATTACACCGGCAAATATGGATATCACTCCCGCCAGTCCGGCTTTTTTCAATTCACTTAAATGCACACCAAATGCTGTCGCCACAATGGCAAAATCACGCAGCATGCCGCCGCCCATCAGGCCGATGCCTCCCAGCATGGCGACATCGGCAAGACCGGTATTGCCGCCACTTACAACTCCACCGTAATAAGCGGCCACCAGGCCCAGGGCAATGGCAATGGCAGAACCATGGATACGACCCTTCGTCAATTTGTCCGCCAAAAAGTAGGAAACCCAGATCACAAGCCCGACCAGGGCAAAGGCAACGATTAAATTATTACGGACAAATACGGTATTGATTATATCCATCAGGGGGCATCCTCTTCGGCGATTTTCTCGTCGACAGGATGTTCCTTGCCAATTTTGCTGAGTACCGGTACCAGGGCGAAACTCACAACCACGGCAGCAACTCCGGCCAGTAAGGCAAGCAGGCCGCCGTCAACAGCTCCGGCAACATCCTGCCGGGCAGCCATGGCCACCACAATCGGAATGTACATTGCACTCCAGAATTTAATGCCGTCACCAGCAGCTCCCTGGGTAAGGGTTTTGAACTTTTCCGAATTACTGGCATATACCAGGAACAACATGGCTATACCGACACCGCCGACATTTGCCTGCACATTCAGAGCTACACCGAGGGCTTCTCCAATAAGCATGCCGACAACAAGACAGGCAGAAAGTAGAGCTACACCGTATACAATCATGGAAATTCCTTATTTTTTTATTCCCCGGTTTAAAACAGGGTTTATATTTTCAGGCAATCGGCAAGTGATTTGATGGTACCTTTTTAGGTTTACTATAGTCTATCTTTGCTGCCAATATACAGGTGAGTAATCAAGTGAGCGTACAAAGAATAAATTCAAAACTAAATTTACAAAGAGAATTTTTATGAAAAAAATAACAATAATTTTTTCAGTGCTTTTCATAATTTCCGCTTGTGCCACAAATGTTGCAGATGATGTCATGGTGGGAGATGACGGTGAGGATGCCCGTTACCGGGCTCAGCTTGCAGCCACGCCCATGCTTGATTATGAAAAAACCGTACTGTCGCTGGATCCGGTTCTGAGTGTCGCTTCTATTTCCGCCATCGCTGAAGATGAAGAGGGTAATCTGTATATTCTGCAGCGGGGTGCTGAGTCGGCCCCGGTTATTGTTGCTGATCCGGATGGCAATGTCCTGCGCACTTTTGGTGAAGGACTGTTTACCCGCCCTCATGCTATTCGGATTGATGATGACGGGGCAGTCTGGACTGTTGACTCAACTACTTCGATAGTCCGTAAATTCAGTCCGCAGGGACAATTGTTGATGACCATTGATGTTGGTGATTTGTTTGATCCGGGCAGGGAATCCTGCGCGTCCTCTGATATTGCCTTTGCGGCCAATGGGAATGTGTACATCAGTGATGGTTACTGTAACAGCAGGATTCTGCAATACAGCAGCAGCGGAGAGCGACTCATGCTCTGGGGCATCGCGGGTGATGGCCCGGGTGAATTTGATCTGCCTCATGCGATCAGCATGAGTCCGGCCGGTGATGTGTATGTCGCCGACCGTGAGAACGGACGGGTGCAGTGGTTTGACCAGAATGGAATATTTCTGGGGGAATGGGACTACGGCGGAAGAATCCTGAGCATGGATTTTACCGCTGAGGGTGAGCTGTTTATCGGGGCTGAACCCAAGGGGGCGCCGCCTATGCAGGAGGCCAGTCTGATCAAGCTTAATCCTGAAACCGGGCAGATGCTGGGCCGAATTCCGGGCTTTGCTCATGCCCTTAACGTCGCGCAGGACGGAACGCTGCTGGCAGGTTCTCTGAGCGGGGAAATCACCCTGTATCGTCCAGGCGCCCGCTAGGAGCTGGTCAGGCTGGAACTTTGCAGTCCAGTCCCATACTATTGGTTAAAGGCAGCCGCTGCTCAGTTGCCGGTGCTCAGTCGCCGGTACTATTCATACAGGTTCTGGCCATTCATGTTCAGGTAGGACTGAAATTCTGTTTTGGTTGCGGCGAGAATGTCTAATGCCAGCCGACGCTCCTGTATTGAAAACTGGCTGCTGCCTTCATAAAGGTCTTCGCCCTGCAGGTAAGCGGCAAGTTGTTGATAGACATAATCTTTGGCATAGGCCGGCAGAGTGTCGAAATCCGGTGTATAGATCAGGTAGCTTAATGGATATCTGAAGAGGCTTTTATTCAGGTCCAGTTCGCGTAAAGACCGACCATAGGAATCCTCCGGGCCATGCCCTTCAAACCACTCCATATAGTCCTCTTCACCGCTGATGGGGCTCGACAGCTCAGCGAAATTCAGCATTACCAGTTTCTGCACCAGTTCATCCAGCATTCCCGATAAGAACAGGCGGGCAGCCTCCGGCAGCTCGTTCCAGGTAGTGGCATCGCTGGCCAAACCAAGCCCTCTGCGCTCCATTACGGCCGGTGCCTTGAACCTGATATAAGTGATCTGGTTCTGGACGGTGACCTGATGTTCAAGCACCATTAATGCCACGATGTCACTGGTGGGTCGCAGATACAGGTCGGTATCCAGATAGCCCTCAAGCGTTTCCACGTTCCAGCTACGGTAGTTATCCAGCTGTTCCAGCTGATCAGCACTTTCCAGCCTGAGGTTACCCAGGTGTGGCTGCAGGCCATGTCTGCCCGTCACGTACCAGCCACCCCAACGGTCAGCGATCGGAGTATGATCTTCCACGTTGCCGTTTCCGGAATGGTTTTGCAGAGGCATATTACGTTCACTGTAGACCCGTGACAGAGTCTTCAGTGTAGGCACACCGCCAGCCATGGCCCCCTGGCTGTCATGGCAGACGAGACAGGCATCGTTGGCCCGCTCGAAGGCTTCTTCTGGGTGCGGCGCATTATTAAAAGTGTAAAAAATAAAGCCCAGTCGTTCATCGACCGTGGTGATTTCTATGATGGAGCTGTTTTGTACGTAGCCAATATAGGTGTCGTCGTTGAAATAAAGGGCCCTCGGAGTTCGGGGGTTAATCAGGCGGTGCTGAAGGCTGGTGGGTGAAAACACTAGCATTTGAGATGAGGGATCAATCTCAAGGTTTTCCAGCAGCGAGGCCAGATAGCCATGCTTTTCGTCATAGACAAGTTCCAGCTCCCCGTTTGACAAGCGTTCCTGCAGTCTGGCAACGCGGTTATGGCTTGCCTCATCAGCATAGCCGATAACGCTGTATTCGTTACTACTATAGTATTGCCCCACAGCAAGGGCCGGAAACAGTGCTGCCAGAAAGATTATTTGTAATAGCGTCAATCTATTCATTCGCTTTCCCTTACAAGCAGTTATTTAAAGATGTATTTAATATACATCATTAGGCCTGGAACGAATAAGTAAATTCCATGGAAATCAGGCTGGGGAAGTTGGCTTAGTGGAGCAGCTAAAGAAGGGTTAATTCAGCAGCAATATGTTTTGTTGGCATGCCTGGGACCTGAGCAGCATGGCATTCTGCTCAGGCATAAAAAAAGCCTTTGCGAAAGCCAGTAATTAAAACTGCTTCCGCAAAGGCTCCGGATACGGGGATAAAGCCTGTCTAATAAGCTCTGACCGGGACGTTAACGGATACTTCGTGTTCGTTCGGAATGCCTTCCCTGATTTCGCGACGGGTTCCTGCATTAATTCCGCCTTCCTGGTAGGGCAGGGCTTCACGGCCCTGACGGACCAGCAGGGTAAATTCAACTGGATAGCCATCTGCCAGTTCGGAATCAACATTTTCCAGTTGCACATGAATACCTGAAGGCTGCATGACGACCCGTTCACCCGGCAGGATTTCAACATATTCAATGACTTCATTGTTGGCATCACGCAGGCTGGCAGTTTCAAAGCCTTCACCGCTTGCGGACAGCAGGCGTATCGGATCCTCATGCAGATTGGTGATGGTGAAATAGGCATTGGCTGCTTCACCATTCGGGGTTTCCATATGTGATTCTTCAACCAGCAAGAGATCCGGCATCATTACCGGCTGAGCCATTACAGGCTGTATAGTCAGCAATGCCAGCGGAAGAGCCAGAAATCCAAGAAATTTCTTAATCATATGCGTTTTCATTGCTTTACTCCCTCCAAATTTTTCTTTTTGTTCAATAAGTTAATAATCTAGCACTATTGGTACCATTTTAAAACGATAATATCCTGCATTCACCACTAAGGGAATACAGTGTTAATAGAGCCTGACAGACTGTATTACATTAAAAATACACTGGTCGATTCAGGACAGTGCTTTTATACTCCCAGACTTTGCAATTTTTATGGCTATCTAGCCGGGGATAAGCACAATGACAAGAAAAACACTAATTCAAGTTTACTCAATTAGCCTGGGCTGCCTCTTGCAGGCATTCGCCTTGCCAGTCCTGTCTCAGGATTTAACCATCACCAATGCCCGAATCATCATGACGCCGGACACGATTATTGAAAATGGCTCGATCATCGTCGAAGACGGGCGAATCAGTTCGGTTTCCGCCGGTGCGCCAGGCCGTCGTGTCGGCGATGTGATAGATGCCGAGGGAATGACAGCCATGGCTGGCTATATTGACGGGCATAAACACGTTCGTGACAGCGAAGATTTTGCAGCACAGATGCTTTCCCTGCTGGAAGCCGGTTATACCACTGTGCTTAATGGCGGCGGTAATGGCGCAGACAATCTCGAATTAAGCGAGCGTATTGCCAGCGGGGATGTCCTCGGTCCGCGACTGATCCCTTCTGATCGTCCTGATTTTTTCAGTATGACCCCCAATGAAGCCCGAGCTGCGATTCGCGAAATGGCTGCCATGGGAATCGAGCATACCGGCGAGATTGGCCTGACACCGGAACCGGCTCCACCCCAGCATGAGATTTCGATATTACGGGCAATTCTGGATGAAGCTGCTGAAGTGGGTGTGCAGGTGAATGTGCATGCAGTCAGTACTCCGGCAACGGTAGCAGCGGTGGAAGCCGGTGTAACACGTCTGGTGCATCTGCCAAACAAGGACTGGACCTCTTATGACGCAGCGGAAACCATAGCTGCCAATGGCGCGATCATTTCCGGCCTGATTGCTTTTGGTGCACCGACCATCGACAGGGAGTCGGGTTATCCTGCCCCTGTACGTTTCCCGCAGGACAATATGCCGCGTTTTCGCGATGGCCGTGCCTGGCCTGAAGCCCTTGCCGGAGCCAACCGTGACCCGCAGGGCAGGGCAACCGGAACTGAAGGTGGCTACACAATCATAAATGCCCGCCGGGTATGGGATGCTGATCCTGCACACCAGACCATTTCCTTTTCCACCGACCAGAATTTCGATGACCTGCTGGTACTGGAACATGAACTGAAGTCTTTCAGCATTGTTTTTTCCATGCGCGATATTTTTCAGATCATTGGACCAAATTCCGCCCGTTTCGTCGGTATGGAAGATGAAATCGGCACCCTGGAGCCTGGGAAAATCGCCGATATTATTCTGCTGTCTGGTGACCCTACCTACAATATCTATGGAATGTTGAGCAACGAAGTCACGATCCTGGGTGGTGAAGTCGTTGTCGATAAACGCTAGTTAGTTTCATAATCAGTTAATCAATGACGAGTCCGGTTGCCAAACAGCCGGACTTTGTCATTTTTGGTGATTTGTTTTTTAATAACCGAAAGCAAGCAGTAAGAATCATAAAAGGTTTACGGGGAGTGAGGTTTCATGTCCAGTTCCACAACCGCAGAGTCGGTAAGCAAAGAAGTCATAGCCTTTATCCAGAATGTTAGCTATGAGGATTTTCCGCAGGAAGCCATTGATCTGGCCAAGCGCTGTATCATTGATGGCCTCGGCGTCATGCTGGCCGGTTCAACCCAGCCGGCTGGCAAAATTCTGTATGACTATCTTGCAGGGACCGATACCCGACAGGATGCAACGGTTTACGGGACAAATCCTTTCAGAACCAGTGCCGCCAATGCCGCTTTACTGAATGGTACCAGCGGGCATGCCCTTGACTGGGATGATACCCAGCTTGCCACCAGTGCTGATCGAATTTTTGGCCTTCTGACCCATCCCACCATTCCACCCATGGTTGCAGCACTGGCTATCGGAGAACGCGAAGGTATCAGCGGCAAACAGTTTCTCGAGGCTTTTCTGACCGGTTTTGAAGTGGAGTGCAAAATTGCCGAAGCCATTCATCCCGATCACTACAAAAAAGGCTTTCATTCCTCTGCCACTGCCGGCACTTTTGGTGCAGCAACAGTCGTGACAAAGTTGCTGGGCCTGGATGCCCGGCAAACAGAACATATGCTTGCTATTGCCGCCAGTTCGGCTTCGGGAATCCGGGTAAATTTTGGTTCCATGACCAAACCCCTGCATGTCGGTCGCGCCGGGCAGAACGGTACGGTTGCGGCAGAACTGGCCCAGCTCGGCTTCACCGGGGGCGCTGATCCGCTGGATCCGCCCTGGGGTTATTTCCAGACCTTCAGTCATGGCGGGGGATTCGACGCCGACCGTATTGTCGGCAAACTGGGCAATCCGCACACCATTGTTTCACCGGGTGTTTCAATCAAACCTTATCCCTGCGGGGTGCTGGGCCATCCGACCATGGATGCCATGCGGAAACTGGTTATCGATAACGATGTCGATCCGGACAATATAACGGCAATACGTGTCCGTGCCGGCTCCAATATCCTCAATCCATTGCGTTACCCGATCGCCAATAATGAACTGGAAGCCAAATTCTGTCCGGCGTTCATGGTCAGTGCCATTGCCCTGCGACGCAAGGCTGGTATTCATGAATTCAATGATGAGTTCGTACGCAGTGAACCCGTACAGGCCATGATGAAAAAAGTTGAACGGGTCCTAGATGCTGATATTGAGGCGCAGGGCTGGGAAAAAATCCGCAGCACCGTTGAGGTTGACCTCAAGGATGGCAGCACGCTGGTGCAAAAAGCCGATGAGCGCTATCGTGGCGGGCCGGATCTGCCTTTTACCCGGGAAGAGTTGTTTGAAAAATTTGCAGACTGTGCTGCACTGGTTTTGTCTGAGACGCAGCTTAAAGCCGTATTTGAACTGGTCGAAAGCCTGGATACCTGTGCCGATATCAATGAGCTGGTTAGCCTCCTTAGTGCTGAAACTGTGGATTCAGCAGCATGAGTCTGGCCTGGCTGTCCATTGGGGCACTGATTCTGGCAGTAACCTTAAGCTGCACCACTGCTGTTAATATCGGCATTCTGTCCCTGTCCCTGGCGCTGATTATCGGTGTCTGGGTCGGCGATATGTCTACCGCAACCGTACTGGCCGGCTTTCCGACTTCACTGTTTACCACACTGCTTGGCGTCACCCTGCTGTTTTCGATTGCCGAATGCAACGGCACTCTTTCCCGCGTTACCAGCCGTGCAGTCAGTCTCTGCCGTGGGCATGCCGGGATGCTGCCAATGATGTTTTTCATGGTCGGTTTTGTAATTTCCACGATTGGTGCGGGAGCAACGCCGGCCAGCGCCTTGCTGGCACCACCAGCGATGGCTGTTGCGGGCAGGGCAGGTATCCCGCCACTGCTGATGGCAGTGATGGCGGGTAATGGCGTCCTGGCAGGGACACTTTCACCCTTTTCCCCGACAGGCATCGTTGCCAATGGCGTAATGGAACAGATTGGTCTGGACGGAGTTGAATGGTACACATTTGGCTTCAACGCCTTCGCTCATGCACTGGTGGGATTTGGTACTTTTTTCCTGTTCGGCGGCCTGAAATTGTTTCGTCGTAAAAACAATGCCGACCCTGAACTTAATACCATGGCTACGATGCACAATGAAGTCATGGAAAAACAGCACTGGATTACCATGGCGGGTATTGCAGTGTTTATAGTTCTGGTTGCCGGCTTTTCTTTTGATGTCGGCATGGTTGGCCTGATTATGGCTACCATCCTGGTGCTGCTGAAAACCGTTGATGAAGGCAAGGCAATCAAAAACATTCCCTGGCGAGTCATCCTGATGGTGACCGGAGTCTCCGTGCTGATTTCATTACTGAATGAAACCGACGGCCTGGAACTGATCACCAGTGGGATAGCCAATATAGCCACACCGGGTACCATTAACCCGATTGTGGCTTTTGCCGCCGGACTGATATCGGTCTACAGCAGTACCTCGGGTGTAGTCCTGCCAGCCTTTCTGCCAATGGTTCCTTCACTGGCTGAGCAGCTTGGCGGCATGGATCCCCTGAATATTGCCTGGGCAATGGCGGTAAATGCCTCGCTGGTGGATTTATCCTCCCTGTCCACTGTGGGGGCCCTGTATATTGCCAGTGCCGCACCCGGGACGGACACACGTAAATTCTTCAATGCCTTGCTGGCCTGGGGCATGTCGATGACAGTTATCGGTGCCTTGCTTAGCAAAGTGATGTTTGGCTAAATACGGCAAATTCATACGCAAACTGCGTTCTAAAACCAAAACAAAAATAAAAACGATGAAGCTGCAAGCACGACAAGGACTTGGGATTTTATTGCTACTTGCGGGCCTGGGCCTTGCAGCTTGTGGCGGGGACAGCAGTCAAGGGAGTCAGGCTGCTGAGAATGGTATTCAGGCTGGTTCCAGTAATTACCCGGTGGCAACCATCACCATTCTGACCCACTCCCGTCCGGGCGGGGGAAGTGATGTTTTTCTGCGCGAATTATCGCGCTATCTGGCCCCGGAACTGGGCGCCAATATCATCGTCAAGAATGTCACCGGCGGCTCGGGTGCCAGTGCCCTGGCGGAGCTGGCCAGAGCAGAACCGGATGGTGCAACTTTTTATGCCACTACGCCGACGTTTATCTATACCTCATTACTGGCCCGGCCAGCCTATACCTACGAAGAAGTTGATCCGCTAGTCAACCTGTTTATTGATCCGGAATTGATTTATACGGCCGCTGACAGCCAGTTTGAAACGCTGGATGATGTTCTGGAGAAAGCCAGAAACTCACGCGGCTTGTGGGGAGCAGCTAACCCGGCTTCTCTGGAACGCCAGTCACTGGAACAGTTAAAACTGGCAACCGGAATCAATAATGCCGCGGTAATCAGTCATGAGGGTGGTGGTGACCTGATGATCAATGTGCTGAACGGTACGCTGGATATTGGTGTCGGTGAAGCCCAGGAATTACAGTCACAGCTGGAAGCCGGTAATTTACGCGTGCTGGCCACTTTCAGTGATCAGCGACTGGCGGAATTCCCGGAAGTGCCGACCGTCTATGAACTGGGACATCAGGTGATTGTGCGTAAATTCCGTGGACTGGCAGCACCGCAAGGGCTGTCTCCCGAGCTGATTCAGCGTTGGGAAGCCGCCATCCAGACTGTACTGGAACACCCCGAATATAAAGCGAGCTATCTGGCGGACAATCTGCGCCCGAACTTCATTGCCCATGCGGAATATCAGGAATTTATCAATGCATTTGCCAGTGAAACGCGCGATTACCTGCGTACAGTCGGCATTGTTGAATAAACAGTATTTTAAAAGTCTGTAGTTCACGCTAAACGAAAAAAGAGAACAAGTATGCTATCCAGAGATTTTGCCGGCGGCCTGGCTGCTATCGTGTTGGGAAGCCTGTACCTGTATTTTGCATTTCAGCAACGGGTCAGCGCCCTGGCCGATACCATTGGTCCGGCAGGAATGCCCAAAGTACTTGGCATACTGATGATTGCACTGGGCCTTGTTCTTTGTCTGCAGGCGCTGTACCAGACTTATAGACTGAAAGTTGCCGATAGCCGACAGTGGCAAGGGCAGGGCAGGAAACTGTTGCGTGCAGCCGGATTGCTGTGCCTGGCTATTGCCTACCTGTTGGTGGTTTCCTATCTTGGCTATGCACTCAGTATTGCTATTCTGCTGTGTTTTGTTGCGCTGTATCTTGGAGCAAAACCCGGCTGGCAACTGGGTCTGGTCGCGCTCGGGGGTGCCACTATGCTGTGGGCGATTTTTGTTATTGTTCTCGGTGTACAGATGCCCGCAGGCATGCTGTTTCAGGGCTGAATATGGAAGCAGTGGCCGGATTTTTCACCCAGTTTTTTGATATCTATCTGATTTTACCGGCAGTACTGGGTGTTGCCTGGGGCATCATTGGTGGCTCGATGCCGGGTATTTCACCGTCCATCACCATGGCACTGCTACTGCCTTTTACCTATGCCCTTGAGCCTTCTTTTGCCATTGTATTACTGGCTTCAACCTATGTTGGTGCCGAATATGGCGGCTCCATACCGGCAATCCTGATTCGCACACCGGGAACCAATGCTGCGGCAGCCTCGGTACTGGATGGTTATGAAATGAATCGTCAGGGCAAGGCAGGACTGGCACTGGGGATATCGCTGTATTCCGGTGTCATTGGTTCACTTGTTGGTCTGTCCCTGCTGGTGATGCTCAGCGGACCGCTGGCCCAACTGGCACTGGCTTTTACGCCACCGGCCTATTTCGCCCTTGGAGTACTGGGCTTGAGTGTGATTGTCAGTCTTTCCGGCGAATCGCTGGTCAAGGGACTGATTGCTGCACTGTTTGGCTTGATGGTATCCACTATCGGCACTGACCCGGTTTCAGGGATCAGCCGTTATACTTTTGGCCTGTCCGATCTGCTGTCCGGTATTCAGCCGATTCTGGTGATGGTCGGGCTGTTTGCCCTGAGTGAACTCTTGCGTCAGGCTTCCAACACCGAAGACACCCGGGTCAAGGCTGCACCACGCATCGAATTCCCGGATAACAAACTGAAGAAAAGGCTGATATTGCCACAATCAATTGGTGCTCTGTTCGGCGGCTTTGAGGGCGTCATGCCCGGGGCAGGAGGCACAGTGGCTTCCTTTATGTCCTATAACGAGGCTCGACGCTGGTCGAAAAAGCCTGATGAATTTGGCAAGGGTTCTCCGGAAGGCATAGCTGCACCGGAAACGGCAAACAATACTGTTGCTGAAACCTCACTGATCCCGCTGCTGAGTTTTGGCATACCTGGTTCCAATTCCACCGCCATATTACTCGGTGGTTTTCTGATTCATGGTCTGGTTCCCGGCCCCTTGTTGTTCGCCCGCTCGGGTGATGTGATCAATGATCTGTATGTCGGCATTTTTATTGCGGCAATAGCCTTGTTGGTGATCGGGATTATGATTATGCCGGCCTGTATCTGGCTGGTGAACCGGCCGCGACCCTATCTGAATGCTTTTATTCTGGCTTTGATCATGTCAGGGATTTATTCCATCAATAACAGCCTGTTTGAACTGTCGGTCATGCTGGTAGCAGGTGTCATTGGTTATTTCATGCGCCTGTTAAAGTTTCCCTTTCTGCCAACCGTGCTGGGGCTGGTGCTTGGTTTTATGATTGAAAGCAATTTCCGGCGTTCGCTTTTATTGTCAGGTGACGATTACAGCATTTTTCTGACTGACAGTATTTCCCTGATACTTTTGTCACTTGCTGCCTTATTCATTATTGGTTCATTGAGCAGGCGTTTGCTGCAAATGCTGTTTCGGCAGCTTAAAACCAAAGTGACTGATACGACTGATTAACCTTGGGAGAAAGTATGACTGAAGCAAGTATCGCGCAGCGAATCGGCGACTGGGGTGAAAAACTTCAGGCGGCCGACCTTGCTGAAAATACCCTGAACAAAAATGGCAATATCCTAATCGATATTGTCGGGCTGTGTATTGCGGCCAGGCAAAAGGACTATGTCAAAGCAGTAATTGAAGCTGCCGAAGCAGGAAAGTTCACCATGCTGGGTCATGCACAGGGCGTGTCTGCAAGCAGTGCGGCACTGGTAAACGGTACAGCAGCTCACGGTGAAGATTTCGATGATACCTTCGAGGGTGGACCGGTGCATTCGGGAGTAGTGATGGTGCCGGCCATGCTGGCAGCCGCCGAACGTTATCAACTTGGATCCGAAGATCTGATGCTGGGCCTGGCAGCCGGCAATGAATTGCTCTGCCGACTGGCATTAACCATGCCCAAAGCGATACATAAATCCGGATTTCATCCAACTGCTGTGCTGGGTGCTTTTGCCGCAGCTTTCGGGATAGGGGTGGCCTGTAAAGCCGAGAGAAAAGTGCTGGCCAATGCACTGGGAATTGCCGGTAGTATGGCCTCCGGCATAATCGAATACCTGGGAGACGGCAGCTGGACCAAGCGCATGCATCCGGGCTGGGCAGCGCAGTCAGGCTTACGCGCTTATGCCATGGCAAAGGCCGGATTTGTTGGTCCGCAATATGTTTTTGAAGGCGAGCACGGGGTATTCAAGGTTTTTGCCGCTTCGATTGAGCCGAAAGTAGACCGCCTGTTTGATCAGCTCGGCAAGGTCTGGGTCAGTGATACGATCTCATTTAAACCCTATCCGAACGGGACCATGGGGCAACCCTATATCGATTGTGCCCGCAAGCTGCGTGAGCAGGGAGTCAGACTCGATGAGATTGAAAGTATTTTGTGTGAAACTGCTGAAGGCTATGTGCACAGATTATGGGAACCGCTGCAACTCAAACAGCGCCCGCCTACGCCTTATGCCGCAAAATTTTCTGTGCCCTTTGGAGTGGCACTCGGGCTGGTCAGAGGTCATGCCGACCTTGGCGATTACACGGATGAATCCATTACCGACCCTGATTTGCTGAACATAGCGGCCAGGGTTGGCTATGAAATCGACGAAAACAATCCCTATCCGGCGGCATTTACCGGGCATGTGCGTTTGCGTTACAGGGATGGTACTGAGCAGGAAGTTTCTCAGGGTTATATGCGGGGTGGACGGGAGGCGCCACTGAGTCAGGAGGAAATTGAAGAAAAATTTTATGCCAATTGTCGCTATGGTAATTATCCTTCTGCGGATGATTTACTGCTTACCTGCAAACAGATTGCCGGGATGCAGGGCGATTACACTCTGGTAAAGAAAATGGCGGTATCTGAATGAACACAAGAAATCAGCAAGGCAAAGTGGCACTGGTAACCGGGTCCTCAAAAAATATAGGCAGGGCAATTGCGGTCGCTCTTGCCAGGCAGGGTTGTAATATTGTCGTGCATGCCGCCCAGAATAGACAGGGCGCAGAAGCAAGCCTGAAGCTGGTACAGGCAGAAGGAGCGCAGGGTCTGATCTCGCTGGGAGATTTAAGTGACAGCGCACAGCTTGAACGAATATTTTCGGAAATAAAAGAGCACTTCGGCCGGCTTGATATTCTGGTTAATAATGCGGCCGTACGTCCGGAACTGCCATTTGCCGAGATGACTTATGCCGACTGGCGGCAGGTGATGTCTGTTAATGTGGATGCAGTTTTTCAGACTACTCATGCCGCCCTGGAACTTCTGCAGCAGAGCGGGCAGGCAACGATCATCAATATCGGCGGCCTGACGGCACATACCGGAGCTGCCAACCGCGTGCATGTAATTACCTCCAAATCGGCAATTGTCGGATTTACCCGCGGGCTGGCTCATGAACTTTCGCCGCAGGGAATAATGGTCAACTGTGTTTCACCGGGGCTGATCGACACTGTGCGCGATGAAAACAACAGGCCACAGCATCATGCCAGCAGAAGCAACCTGGTCAATCGCCGGGGCAGGCCGGAGGAAGTTGCCGAAGCCGTCGCCTATCTTTGCAGTGAGTCAGGCCGCTATATCACCGGGCAGACAATTCATGTTAATGGTGGCGCCTATCTGTCCTGAGTAATCAGGATGACTCCTGTTGCAGTTTTTCAATCACTTCGTCACTTGTCAGTACTTCAGCATAACGATCCTGCATGGTTAACAGGGAAGCTTTGTGTAATTCCTGGGTAATACCGGCAGTTGCGTCAGCAATCACATGCACTTTAAAACCCAGGTCGCAGGCACTGCGCGCGGCGCTGCTGACACATTCATTGGTAGTAACGCCGGTAATGTAAAGATCACTGATGCACAGGTTGCGGAGGACGTATTCAATATTGGTGGAAATAAACACACCACTGGCCGTTTTGTTGATAATGATTTCATCTTCAACAGGGGCAACCTGGGGCAAAAATTCAGCCAGTTTGGAGCCTGGTGCCGCATGCAGGCCGAGATTCTTGTGTTCCGGGCTACGGTCTCTGCCGTCGGCAGTTCGTGATTGTATACGGCAGTGAATGACTTCAGCGTCCTGAGTGCGAAAATATTCCTGCAGTTTTCGCACATTGGGCGTGACGACTTCCTCAACTCTTTTCAGATAATACTGGATGGCTTCCTCAGAGACGCCTGATTGCCGGTGATTTTCAAAAACACCAAAGCCTTCAGCACAGCCCAGGTATTGCAGGTCGATACAAAGCAAGGCTTTGCGCCAGCGTTCACAGCGTCCTGCCTGCTGACCGGTTTGCCTGAAGTCACCTGCCGGAGATGGCTGAAAGCGTTTGTCATTATCTACTGCATCATTTTTCTGTTTAGCCTTTTGATTCTTCATGCAAGCTCCTGTGCATTTGCAGTAATCCGCGTGCCGCTGCGAGCAGAGAGAACATCCTGAATGTTTTCCAGGGAACCGATACAGGCAGTGCCACCGGTTTGGTTGACGAAATCACAGGCGGCTTGAACCTTGGGCCCCATGGAACCCTCTGGAAAGTCCATTTTTTGCAGGTCCTCTGGCCGCACCTTTTGTAATAATTCCTGTTTCGGACTGTCCCAGTGACGAAAGACTCCTTCCACATCAGTGATCAGGTAGAAGTAACTGGCATTGATTTGCCGGGCAAGCAGGGCTGAAGTCAGATCCTTGTCAATTACGGCTTCGACTCCCTGAATGTTACCTTCACGATTACGAATGACAGGAATGCCTCCGCCACCGGCACATATGACACAGTGTTGTGCATCCAGCAGTACCCTGATTGCTTCAAGCTGCAGAATTTCAAGTGGTTGCGGTGATGGGACAATACGGCGGTATTTGCCATTCTTCCTGGCAAATTGCCAGTTATGTTTTGCCCTTAATTCACGCGCAAGTTCCTGCGGAAGATAAGGGCCGATCGGTTTTTCCGGCTTATTGAAACTGTCATCGTCAGCATCAACTTCAACCCTGGTCAGGACAGTTGTAACCCGGGCTGTATCAAGCCGGTTGCTGAGTTCCTGCTCGATTTTATAACCCAGCAAGCCTTCAGATTCCGCGCCCAGCTCATCCAGCGTGGTGGTTTTCTGGTTTACTTCATGCATGGCCAGCTGACCTATCTGTGGACCATTGCCATGGGTAATAATGAGCCTGCAGGGAGCCAGCTCAGCCAGGGCCTGACAGGCCTTGTCGAGTTCAGGAAAGTGTTGCGAATCATGACCGCCTTTGAGTGCATTGCCACCCAGGGCGACCAGAACTGTATCTTCCTCCATAATAGTAATTAAGCTTCAACTTCCATATCAATATAACATATTGTCTTATACCGGACAGTGAAGGCAGGAGCTTTGAAATTCCTGCAGTTCCGTTCAGCATGAATTAAGTCAGGGTTTTATAGTATTTCTGGCATAGGACATTTTCCGCAATTAATTCAGGAGCTGATAATGAAAAACATTTTTACTATTTGCCTGACAGTTCTGTTATTGATTTCATTTCAGTCCATGGCACAGGATGAGGATGAAAAATATTTCTTTCCCGATTTGCAGGAGCTGGAAGATTTCCACAGCTGGCAAGATTTAAGCTGGCGCGTGCTTGATTCGAAAAGTCTTATTGTTGAGGCCAGCCCTGCAAAAACCTATCTGCTCATTCTGCAACGGGAAGTCCCCGGTTTACGCTCGTCAAACGAGCTTGCGATTACTTCGCATAATAATCAGGTCAGAACCGGTGTCGATGGAGTCAGGGTTAGGGATCAGGGGGCAGTGAGGTCAAACATCTCACGCATCTATCTTGTTCCTGACCGGCCTGCACGACAGCATGTCATTGCTCAGATTTTAGGCACTGAATGACAGTCATGATTAACTGCCTGCCAGAAGCTGGCGTGATTTTTCAGTAGCTGGCAGGCAGCCGTTTGCAGTTCGGCTTTTGAATTGATATTGAAAAAACTCAGTACATCTTTTTCTTCCCATTCGCAAATCTGATGTGGTTTCACCTTTACTAATTGTTTGAATTCGTAAACGCTGCTGTCGAAAATCCTGTTTTCCAGTTCCGGCAGCATGGCAAGAGGCCACAATCCATCGCCTGACATTCTGCTAAGGCGGATTAAGCTTCTTCTATATTTCTTCCTACACCTTTTGATGTCTGGCAGGCGAGGCGCTGCTGGGAAAAGAAGAAAACATTATGAGAATCTAAATAGCAATGATTCTCACTTCCATTTATGAAAACTTTACGGTAAGATACGCGGCAAAATTTCATTACAAGCCGAGGACATTCATGTACTTTTCTTCACCATCAAAATTCAGTCTGCTGACTCTGGCAATAGCGGCTGTCAGCCTGCCAGGTGCTGAGACCTACGCGCAACAGCAGGTCGATGAAATCATCGTTACGGCCAGCAGAACCGAGCGCCCTTTAAATACGATTCCCAATACCGTGACCGTAATCAATGAAGAGGCACTGGCTACCCAGATCGGTATCAATAATGACCTGTCGACGGTGCTGGGTAACATGATCCCCAGCTTCTCACCCAGCCGTCAGAAATTGACCAGTGCAGGAGAGAGTCTGCGTGGCCGCGATCCGCTTTACATGGTGGATGGTGTCCCGCAATCGAATCCTTTGCGCGATGGTTCAAGAGACGGCCACACGATTGACCCCCTTATGCTGGAACGGGTCGAGGTCATTCACGGTGCCAATGCCATTCACGGAGTCGGCGCCTCCGGCGGCATTATTAATCTGATTACCCGAAGTCCTGAGGAAGGCGAGCTGCGCCAGCGCATCCGCCTGGAAACCTTTGGTCAGGAAGAAGACCTGGGTGAGAGCCTGGGCTACGGCATGAATTATTCCCTCAGCGGCGCCCATAATGACTTTGATTTTCTCGGTAGCCTGAGTCTGCGCAGCAATGGCATCAACTATGACCCCGATGGCCGGGTCATCGGCTTTGATAACGCCCAGGGCGATACCATGGATGCCGATACCGTCAACCTGTTTCTGAAAGGTGGCTATGATTGGGATGATCAGCGTCTTGCCCTGACTTTCAATCATTACGAGCTTGAAGGTAATCACGGTTGGGTCGGAGTAAATGGTGATATAGCCAATGGTGTGCCGACAACCGCGGTAGAAGGCTTCATTCCCGGTGAGCCGGTCAGCAATGAAGTGACTATGCTGGGGCTTAACTACAGCAATGCCGAGTTTTTCGGGCAGAGTCTGCAGATTCAGGCTTTCAATCAGGATTTTGCCGGGACCTACGGCGGCGGGACGTTTGCGACATTTCAGGACCCGGCGTTCGGTGCCGCAGTCTTCGATCAATCCCAGAATAATTCTGAAAAGCATGGCGTAAAACTGACGCTGGTCAAGGATGAAATCGGCGGTCAGGCGGTGAGCCTGGTCTACGGCCTGGATTATCTCAATGACAAAACCTACCAGCAGTTGGTGCTGACCGGACGTAACTGGGTGCCGGAAAGCAATTACGCCAATACGGCACTCTTTGCCCAGGCAGAATTTACCGGCGTGGAAGACCTGACTGTTACTGCAGGTGTCAGGCATGAGCGCTCCAATCTTGAGGTTGATGATTTCACGACGCTGTTCTCCTACAACGGCGGACAGTTTGTCAGCGGCGGCGAGCCGGACTTCTCCGAAACCCTGTTCAATCTTGGCGCTACATACAATTTCACTGCCGGCTGGCGCGGCTACGCCAACGTATCGGAAGGTTTTTCCATGCCGGATGTCGGGCGGGTCTTGCGCGGTATCAATATCCCCGGGCAGGATGTTGAGACCTTCCTGAATCTGGAACCGATTATCACCGACAATGCCGAGATCGGTGTGGAATATAACGCCGATGCGGTTTCAGCACAGTTGAGTTACTACGTGTCTGATTCCGATCTGGGCCAGCGTCTGCAAGCCAATGTAGATGGCATTTATATGGTGCAGCGGGAAAAAATGGAAATTGACGGCCTGGAGCTGCGTCTGGAATGGCTGGCTACGTCGGATGATACCTTTGGCCTGCGCTATGCTCACACCGACGGTCAGTATGATTCTGACGATAACGGCAGTGTTGATACCGATCTGTCCGGTGCCAATATGACACCGGCTCGCCTTAACCTGAGCTGGGAGCGTAACTGGACGGCTGCCGTGAATACCCGTCTGCAGCTTAATCACCTGCTGGATCGGGATTTTAGCGACAACACCGGCGCAGTTACTAACAGCTTTGACGGTTACAGCACCCTTGATTTCTATGGTGAATGGCAGAGTGAGCTGGGCGATTTTCAGTTGGGACTGCAGAACCTCAGCAATACGGACTATTTTACTTATTTCTCCCAGACCCAGGGCAGTGACACGCGTAACTTCAAGGGCTTTGGCCGCAGTTTCAGCCTGACCTACAGCCGGGAATTCTAGGCAGCCATTGATTAAGTTCAGGCCAGCCTGTTAGCGATGCGTCAGACTTTATTACTTCTGCATAAATATGCCGGTCTGGTACTGGGCCTGGTGCTCAGTGTGATCGGCATATCCGGCAGCCTGATTGTGTTTGACAGGGAACTGGATGAACTGATTGCGCCGCATACGGCTGATTTTGAACCGGCGGCAAGCCTGGCGTCGATTGATCTGGCGCTTGCCAATGCGACCCGGGAAGTTGGTAACGGTTCCAAGGCGACCCGCATTCAGCTTGGCCGACATGCCGGTGCACCGCATATTGCCCGTTTTCCAGGCCCACCGGACGCTCCCGGCTCCATCGAAGTCACGATCAATCCGGGTAATGCTGAAGTCACGGCTGTCAGGACCTGGGGCGAATATACTGTCACCTGGTTTTATTACCTGCATTACGCGCTGCTGGCAGGCGAGGCCGGGCATATCTTTGTCGGTGTGATGGGCATCGTCATGCTGTTTTTCTGTATTTCCGGTGTGGTGATCTGGTGGCCGCGGCTGGGCGGCTGGCGTCGGGCATTCACCATGAAGCGCGGGCTCGGCGCTTTTCGGCTGAATCTTGATCTGCATAAACTTATCGGTATCTATTTTCTGCTGATATTCCTGCTGTTGTCAGTGACCGGCATTGAGATCGTTTTTCCGCAGCCGGTGGAAGCTACAGTAGATTCATTGTTTGCGGTTGAGGAATTCCCGAACCCTGAAGTTGAGGTACCTGCTGCTGCAAGCCCCTTGAGTGTCGATGCAATCATGGCTGTCGCTCAGTCAGCACTGCCGGAGTCGCAGATGTATCGTATTTACCTTCCCGGGGCCGATTCTGTTCCTTACCGGCTATCCTTTATTCATCCGGAAGAAATCTGGACCGAGTACGGGGCCTCTACAGTCTGGGTAGATCAGTATAACGGCGAGGTAATCACGGTCTGGGACTCCAGAAGCATTCCACTCGGCAATAAAATACTGTCCTGGTTCTTCCCACTGCATAATGGCGACGCACTGGGGATAGTCGGACGCTGGCTGATATTTATTTCCGGCTTTCTGCCGGCAATATTATTCGGCACGGGCCTGTACATGTGGCTGCACAAGCGCAGGATCACAAAGCGTTCGGCTGGTTAAAACTTCCACCGTTAAAAAGCTTTACAATATTCTGCTGTCGCTGCTTGCTTGCCCCGGCCCCTGGCTTATTTATAAGCGGGCTATTCCAGCTTTGTCTGTTTTCTGTTCAAATAAGTTTCCGTGAGCGCTTTCCAGTGCAACAAACAAGGGGGCAGGGAGCAATGAATAAGTTTATTAAAATCAAAAGCTTGTTAATTATCTGCTGCTTGCTGTCAAGCGGCCTGATGCAGGCGCAGGATAATAACCAGTACCTGCGTTTTACCGTGATGGCCATGGCCCCTGATCTGGAAACCCGAATGATATTTGAAGATGAGCTGGTACGGGTACTGCGAGAGGATGATTATGATGTTGTCGCCAGTCATACCCTGGTGCCGGAAATCAGCCCGGCGGTAAGCCTCGAAGTCAGGCAGGCGTTGATTGAAGCCGGAATTCAGGCCGCACTGGTCCTGCGCCCTCTGGCAACTGGAAACGATGCCTCCATCACAGCAGCACAGGAGGCTCTGAGCCAGCAAACCTATACCAGTCTTGCCGCCTTTATTAATGATTACCGAGGACATAATTTTGAAAGCCAGGCTGTTGTTCATGTGCTGGGGTTTTTGTTGGACCCGCAGCAATCCAGACTATTCTGGCAGGGGGTTATCTGGCTGGATGACACAGTCGAAACCCAGGAACAGGCGATTGAAAAGCTGGTCGAACTGGTGCAGTTTAACCTTAATCAGTCACGCACAGTGTTGCGCCATCAGTTGGGATTACCGCCCTTGATTATCATGCAGGAAGAATAACTTTAAGCACTATTTGTGTATTTCATCAATAAGGAGATCCAATGCTCTGTAAATACAAAAGCTTCATTAGATACCTTAGCCTTCCCATCATACTTTTGACACTACAGGCCTGTTCAGTTGTCCAGGCAACCAGCGGCCCTGACAGCAAGGATCTGTCTGTGTTGAACCCGGGTACGGACCGTTTTCGTGTACTCGCTGAACTGGGTCAGCCCGTTGTCAGCGAAGAAGATGATAGCGGCAACAAAGTTGATGTGTTTTCATTTGTACAGGGAACCAATACTGCCTTTCGGGCTGGCAGGGCAGTGGGTTATGGCTTGTTGGCTGTTGGTACGCTGGGACTTTCGGAACTGATTACCAGTCCGGCTGAAGGTGCGCTGGGTGATGGAGCCGAGATTCAGGTAAAAGTGACATATGATACTGACGACGCAGTTGATGAGGTAGAAGTGCTGCGCGATGAACGCTGGATTCCGATTCAGGAACTGGGTACGGAAGAAGAATCCGGAGAGACTGAAACAGGCTAAGACAATGCAGCATTTCGATATCACAGTCACCGGTAGAGTACAGGGAGTATTTTTCCGCGCCTCTGCCCAGGAAGTTGCTGAAGGGTTGGGTATTCATGGCAATGTCAGTAACCATGCCGATGGCAGTGTTCGGCTTGCGGCTGAAGGCGATGAGGCTAAATTGCAGGAGTTCGTCGACTGGTTACAGCGAGGCCCGGAGCGGGCCAGAGTCAAACGTGTTGACGTCAAACAGGGTGAATTACAGCACTATAAGTATTTTATAATCAGCGGATAAATTAAAGAAACAAATCTATTGATCACTCATCCCTCCAGATAAACAAAAACAACAGGAGGCAGCATGCAGCAAATTGATTCACAAGGCTTACGCCTGCCCATCAAGATAGACAGCACTTCAAACGGTGAATTTGAGCCAATTCCGATTAGCAAAACCAATCGTATTGCCAATCGGCAGGCACTGGAAGATGCCGACAAAAACGCCAGACGCACAGCCAAAAGCCGGCGTCAGTTCCTGATCTCCGGCTGTGGCGCCGCAACTACCCTGCTGGCGATGAATCAGGTAAACGCGCAGGCCGGTAAAGTCGGAGGTTTTTTCCAGTTAAGCCCAGAGGCTGGTCTGGATCAGGTGGCTGCTGCCGAGCAGCTGGGCGGTGATGAGTTTATCTTTGATGTTCAGGGACATTACGTAAATCCGAATGGTGACTGGCTCAGCAGGGTTCCGCCTAATGCCAGGCCCTATTCAACTTTTGAAAAAGCCGCCTGCGAACTGGCTGACGCACCAGGTGACCGTTCTTATTTGAACTGCCTGTCTGCCAGTGAATTTATCAAGGATGTTTTTCTCGACAGCGATACAGACATCATGGTTCTGTCTTTTGTGCCATCTTCCCGTGAAATGGAGCCAGTCACCATAGAGGATGCCGATGAAACCCGGCGTATCGTGGCCGAACTGGAAGGCAGCAAACGCATGATGATTCATGGAAGGGTTAATCCCAATCAGGATGGCGACCTGGAAGGAATGGATGAACTGGCGGAAAGCTGGAACATAAGTGCCTTCAAAACCTATACCCAGTTTGGTCCTGATGGACGGGGATTCTTTTTGCATGATGACCCCGGCATTGCCATGATCGAACGGGCCAGACGACTTGGGGTGCGAAATATCTGTGTGCACAAGGGCCTGCCATTTGGTCCGCAATCCTATGAGCACAGCCAGTGTCATGACATCGGGATTGTTGCGCGCATGTTTCCGGACATGAACTTTCTGATATACCACTCCGGTTTTGTCGCCAATGTCACAGAGCAGGAATTCGTTGCCGGAGCCGGTCGTGACGGCATTGATACCCTGATTCAGTCCCTGATTGACAATGAAGTGGCGCCCAATTCGAATGTCTATGCCGAACTCGGCAGTACCTGGCGCTTTTTAATGCGTGACCCCGACAACGCTGCTCATGCGCTGGGCAAGCTTTTACGTTATGCCGGGGAAGATAATGTACTGTGGGGGACTGATTCGATCTGGTATGGATCACCTCAGGATCAGATTCAGGCTTTCCGGACCTTCCAGATATCCGAGGAGTTTCAGGATCGATTCGGTTATCCGGCTATTACTGAGGAAATACGCCGCAAGGTTTTCGGTCTTAATGCTGCCGTTCCCTATAACATTGATCAGGAAGAAATCCGCCTGCATTCTTCGGGGGATATGGTGGCGTATGAGAAACAGAATTATCTCAATGACCCGCAACCGAATTTTCTGACTTACGGGCCCAGGAACCGCCGGGAGTTTTTAAACTTCCTCAAGTGGGGAGGCTGAAGTCCGGCCTAAAAATCGGATTTCACATTAAAGGCGATCTGGAAAGAATCCACGACCGGGTCGTCGATGTTGGTCATGGGGAAAGCAAAATCCAGATGAGCAACCTGTCTGGATGCTCCCTTACTGGCAGTAAAGCGCAGGCCGAAACCGGCATCAGCCAGGATGTCGTTGTCGCTGCCGTTTTCCTGGTAAGGTGACCAGGCGCTGCCGATGTCCATAAAGACTGCTCCCCCGACACGAATCAGATTAAATAAATGAATATTGGTGTAAAGGCGGTCTTCCAGATTAAGAATCATGCGCCGATCGCCCACCTGATAACGGTTATCGAAGGCACGTGCGCCGTTGAGGCCGCCCAGGGTAACCTGCTCATTGCTATTCCGCTTGCGAGTATAGGTTCCTTCAAAACGAATAAAACTGGAATGCCGGTCTGACCAGCGCCTGAAATAACGGCTTTCATAAGAGATTTTGATATTTTCACCGGATTGAGTGTCAATATTCCAGTAGGCTTGCCAGTTCAATTTATGGGTCCATAGGGCATTATCACTGTAATGCAGGGTATCCCTGTAGCTACCCTCAAGAATCAGCCGGTCCTGATCTGATCCCAGCGCCTCGCTGGCAAAACCGAGCCGGTGATGGAGCCGGCGCCCCAGGTGCAGGTCTTCAGTACGGTAAATCTGGTTCAGGTTGAATCCCGTGGCATAACGATCCTCGATCAATTCATAGGCAACAAAAGGGTAGGATAATTTTCGATCATCCGGAAAAACCACCGGCGGTGGCAGCGCGCCAGAGTCAGCAAAGCTGCTGTCCTCGTAATGGTAGCCAAACTGGTAACGGCGACTGATACCGTCGCGCAGACCGGTAGAGTATCCGTACTGGATAAACATGGCTTTAAGCCGGTGTTCCACTTCATTGACTTCCTCTCCGCGAAAATACAGCGTATCGATCAGACGCTCATTGAGCAGGTTAAACTGCCAGCTATGGCGGCTGTTCAGTGAATAAAAGGGCAGACCGGAATCAATAAACTGACTGAAGCCGTCATTACTGTCTGACAGACCAAATCGAAGCGTGTTACGCGTCCCCAGCAGGTTCAGGTCATCATAAAGAAATTCATTGGAATCACGGTCTATCGACTTCTCCCTGGAAACAGCAAGCAGTTTTCCGCGGCCGAGAAAGTTTGCTTCGCGGATATTGAAAGCATAGGAATTTTCACCTCCGGAGCGGTCAAATGAAATGCCCGGTGTCAGGGACCAGGTGTCCCTGGTTACCACTTCGATTTCAACGTCGTCTCCACAGACACTGACTGGCTGCACGGTGGCATCCTGAAAATAATTCTGCTGCCTCAGCAGTCTGCCGGTTTCCTGCAGTGATCGTTCATCGTAGTTTTCGCCTGAATCAAACAGCAAGACCTGCTCAATAGTGTCCACTTTAGTCTGGATATGTAAGCGGTTCGCCAGCTGGTAGATCCAGTTGTTCTCATCCGGGTTGCCAGGATCAAAAATTGGCAGGCGGGTAATATGAATATCACTGATCTGGGTGTTTTCCGGAACTGAATACTGCAGGTTGTTGCCGCTCAGGAAATCAAAGCCATCAGGTGAGGGAGTGAAATCAGGCTGGCAACTGATGCTGCGGATGTCATCCTGAGCAAATAAAAGACAGGGCTGGCAGCAAGAGAAACACAATAAAAGTTTCAGGATTTTGTCAGTCATGTCTTGCAAATGCATAATACCCCGAGTCAGAAATATTCAAGTGGAGTGATGATGATACCGCGTGGCGTCCCGCTTTACAGCATCGCCTGGGCTGCGGCCTTACTGCCCTTTATAGCGAGTCATGTAAGTTACCTGCTGGCGGCCAGTGCCGGGCATGTGGAGTGGTGCATGCCTTACTGGGACAGTTGCACCTCAATCAGCGCTACCGGACGAGAGTTACCGGAAAAAATCTGGTTCAAGCTGGTAATGATTCCGGGGGCATTGCTCAGCATGCTGTTCTGGTACTGTATCGCGGCATGGCGCAGGCAGGCTGCGGACACCCGTCTGCCAAAAAGCCTGTGGTCAATGCCCTTGCTGGGTACCATTGCGGCGCTCAGCCTGATTGTCTATACCATAGCACTCGGGGAAGAGGGTGATGCCTATCAGAATTTACGCCGGACCGGTGTGGTACTGGCTTTTGCTTTTACCTATCTGGCGCAGCTTCTGCTGACCCGACTGATTGGTGAGCTTGGACGCCTGAAAAATGACAGGCATCTGCTGCTCTGGCACAGTCGACTGTTTGCACTGAGCAGTCTGTTGCTGGCAGTGGGCGTTTTCAGCCTCATTCTCGATGCAATGCTCGGCACTGACTATGACCGGGTTGAAGATGCTTTTGAGTGGATTCTGGCCTTATTACTGAATTGTTATTTTGCCGCTGTGGCACTTTGTCTGCGGCATGATCCGGCAGTTCTGACCCTGCAGATAAATAAAACCCGGCCCTAGGGCCGGGTTTTAAAAGTTGAGCTCTAAATTGTTACTTCAGTTTATTGTACCGGCTCAAGCCTGACTACTGAAGTAGGTTCGCCGTTAGCGTCTTCTACGGCGACATAAATATAACCTTCCGGACCCTGTCTGACATCACGGATGCGGCCGATACCATAGAGCAGGGTTTCTTCCCGTTCAACGCTGCGGTAATCATCGGTAAGCATGAGATGCGCCAGCTGTTCACCTGCCAGCCCACCGGCAAAAATATCGCCGTACCATTGCGGGAATTTATCGCCGGTATAGATCATCAAGCCTGAAGCGGCAATGGAAGGAACCCAGAAATGCGTGGGTTGCTCCATCCCGGCCTCTACAGAACTTTCATGAATGGGAATTCCCGGACCATAGTTGACGCCGTAACCGATTACCGGCCAGCCATAGTTATTGCCGGCAACAATGAGATTGAGTTCATCGCCGCCCTGTGGGCCATGCTCGGTTTCCCACAGGTCACCGGTTTCAGGATGAAAGGCCAGACCCTGTGGGCTGCGGTGACCGTAACTCCAGATTGCCGGTTCTACACCGCGCTCTCCGATAAAGGGATTGTCACTAGGAATGCTGCCGTCATCATTGAGTCGTACCATGGCACCGTGATGGTTGCTGGTATCCTGCGCCGGATGACTTTCCAGATCACCTTCGGGGGGTGCCTGCCGGTCTCCGATGCTCAAAAACAGATAACCGTCTTCGTCAAAAGCCATACGGCCACCGTAGTGACCGCGCCCCACAGAATTGGCGGCAAAGATTTCCTCGACATCTGTCAGGCGGTCATTATTGAGTCGGCCACGAACAATTGCCGTAGTTGAGCCATCATCAGCAGTTGGCTTGGCAAAACTCAGGTAAAGCAATTGATTGTCGGCAAAATCAGGGTGGGGCAGTACATCAAACAAGCCGCCCTGGCCTTCATAAACAACTCCAGGAACACCAGGTACTTCGTTGGCGAGTAACTGGCCGTCTCGCACAATGCGCAGGCGTCCCGGTTTTTCGGTAATCAGCATGTCGCCGTTTGGCAGCCAGGCCATGGCCCAGGGTTGAATCAGTCCCTCAGCGACCGGAACGGCGCGGTAATTATGATGCGTTGCATAGTAAGTGGACATCTGCGCGTTGGCAGAAAAAATCCCGCCAGACAGCAAACAGATTATAGTTATAAGTTGACATGTTTTTTTCATCACGGAGCTTCCTCTTTAATTTTTTGTTATCAGTATGTTGGTTTGGTTTTATTTTTTAAGTCTTACGTTAAATTTATAGTGACGGATGACAGCAATTACATCGCATCACGGTTAACCTGTTCCCCGCGTAAATAAACATCGGCTATACGACGGGTATTGGTAATATCGTCCAGGGGATTGGCTTCCAGAACGATAAAATCTGCATTTTTTCCGGCTTCTATACTGCCCATATCATCCAGACCGACAAAGGCTGCAGCATCTGCTGTTGCAGCAGAAATTACTTCCATCGGCGTCATGCCTGAGATCAGCATATCTTCCATTTCAAGATGCGGCCCCCAGGGTGTATTGCCGTCAGTGCCAAGCGCAATGGTCACACCTGCTTCATTCAGCGCCGCCAGATTGGCTGCCTGCAGGGCAAATTCTGCTTGCTGCCCGGGATTGTCCACTGACTGCTCCTGCAAGCCTGCCAGTATGTCAGCAGGCATGGTACCCTGCAGCCAGCTGAGATCGGTAGCGACACCTCTGTCGGTTAAATTGGGAACCACCACAACTTCGGGTCGTTGCTGGAACAGACTGATAAGTTCCGCATCAACCGGGACATCGCGAACACCGTGAGCAAAGGCATCAACACCAGCCCGCAACAGGCCCTTGGCATCCTCCTGATTATAAATATGAGCGGTTACCGGCAGGCCATGCTCATGGGCCTGCTCAATCACCGCTGTATAGAGTTCCGGTGATAGTTTTTCATATTGTCCGTCTCGATCATCTACCCATATTTTGATGATATCGACACCCTGGGAAGCTTCCTGATCGACTGCAGCACGTGCTTCCTCTACAGTCGTGACCCAGTGCGGGTCTTCCGAGCGCCCGGGTTCAGGTGCAGTGATACCAAGCCCAGCCGTCAGGAAAATGGCGGCACCGGGAATGATTTCACGATGCATTTCAAGCATCTGACCATAATCACGACCCAGGCTCATGGCGGCACTGACACCATAAACGGCACGCTGTCGGAGATCGTTAAGCAAGGCTTCGGGTTCAGTATTCAGATGTACATGGGTATCAATAATAGCCGGCATGACTGTCATGCCGCTCAGATCAATTTGCGTGGCTGCGGCAGGGTAGGTAGTTGACGCGCTGCTGCCGACTGTCTGAAACACGCCATCCTCAACAATCATGACGGCATTTTCAATCGGAGCGGAGCCGTCACCTATGATTACCCGGGCGCCAGTATAAACAACAAGATCGGAGGCAGCTTGTGGTTCTGGACCTGCCTGTTCCTGAGTGACTGCAGGTTCTTCCTGAGAGCAGGAAAGCAGGAAAAAAACACCCAGTAACAAGGTAAGGGGTTTATATAAATTTGTATTCTGGGACATTGAAGTCTCCCTGGATTTATTTATTTTCCAAGCAATTAAATATTATGTTTTCTGTAGGCTATTCTACCTGTCAAAATTAAAACTTCATGCTTTCTGATTTTGCAGGGCCTGTAAAAATGCAGCAGGCGTGATCGGATCATGACCGGTAAACTTTTTTACCACATCCGAGACTACATTCATTTCGCCACGGGCAATAGCCAGGTAACTTGTCACCCAGCCTTCTTTCTCATAGTCGCTGGCGTCGTAGTGAGCTCGAGAAGCATATGCTTCTTCAACACCTTCATTGACAAACTTGACAGTAGTCCCCTGAATAGAGCTCAGTAATGCAGCCACATCCTGCATGCTTAAAAGTTCAGCACCTGTAACGTTGTAGCTGCCACTTTTAATTTCCTTGTCAAGCAAGGCATGGACAGCGACGTCGGCTATATCTTCTCTGGCTACCGGTGCAAATCGACCATGCCCGGCGGGGCAACGAATCTCACCTTCTACAGCAAAATAGGGCAGGACATCCAGATACAGACTGTTTCGCAATGCGACATAATCAAGCCCGGCTGTCCTCAGGTATTCTTCTGTGGCGAAATGTTGTCGCGCGAAGGTGAAAGTGGCATCTGAAGCTGCTCCCAGGAAGGAGGTATAGACCACTCGTTTAACGCCGCTTTCAACAAAAGCTTCAACGGCAGCCTTGTGATGCACCAGACGATCTTCACTTTCAAAACCGGATACAAAAAATACGGTTTCTATACCTTTCAGGGCTTCAAGCATGGAATCCCGCTCGATATAGCTGGCGGCTACCGCTTCTGCATGTTGCAAATCAGGCGCCCGACTCAGATCACGAACAATCAGCCGAGAGGGGATTTGCTGGGCATCAAGTTTTTTGGCAACCCGGCCACCAAGCTGACCGGTGGCACCGGTGACAGCAATTGTTGCCTTGGACATAATGTTCTCCTGTTATTAAACGCTTTCCAGGTAAGCAGTTTATAGACTTTTACTCCCGGACTGAATAAGCGCTAGAATGATCAGGAGGCTTAACCAGGCTGGATTCCGGAGCTGAGCATCAATAGCAGTGACACGAACACCAAGCATTTACGCTATCTGGCTTTACTGGCGCTGGTAATCGCCGGAGAAGCAATATTCCTGCTGCCCTTTGTTCTTTCACGTGTTTTTCGGCCGGTGTTTCTCGATGTCTTTGGTATCACCAATCTGCAGCTGGGTACGGCTTTCTCTCTATATGGCGTAATTGCCATGCTTTCCTATTTTGCCGGTGGTCCGCTGGCCGACCGGTTCCCTGCACGTCGTCTACTGGTTATCGCCCTGCTGGCAACATCTGCAGCTGGCCTCTTGCTGGCAAATATTCCTTCTCTGGGCACACTGACTCTGCTTTATGCGTTCTGGGGGCTGACTACCATCTTTCTGTTCTGGGCGGCATTGATCAAAACCACCCGTGAGCTGGGTGCGGCCAGTCAGGGGCAGGCATTTGGTATTCTTGATGGAGGCAGAGGTCTGTTTGCAGCACTCCTGTCCTCCGTTTCAGTGTTTATTTTTGCTGCCCTGTTACCGGAAGATGTTGAATCCGCGAGTTTTGCACAACGCACCAATGCACTTGGCGCAGTAATCTATATTTTTTCCGGCATGGGTGTAGTGGCTGCATTGCTGGTGTTGCTTTTTATTCCGGACAGTGATCGCAATCCAGCAGCTGAATCCTCGGCACATAAAATAAACCTGCAGGGATTGAAGAAGATCATTGCCATGCGGGGTGTCTGGCTACAGGCAGTGATAATTCTT
This sequence comes from Gammaproteobacteria bacterium UBA5109, assembly GCA_002414385.1. Classification (GTDB taxonomy): domain Bacteria; phylum Pseudomonadota; class Gammaproteobacteria; order Pseudomonadales; family Pseudohongiellaceae; genus UBA5109. The sequence goes on along the minus strand of DHZH01000004.1, from coordinate 21,836 downwards.
TGTGCCTATGTGGCCTACAAAAGTACCGACGACTTTTCTCTCTATGCGAGGGATGCCTTTGGTTACAATGAAGTCCAGGCCGTACAGCTTGGTACCATATCATTCTGGATGCGACCCGTCGCTGCGATTACGGCAGGCTTTCTGGCTGACAGGTTTAATGTCTTTTTCATGCTGCTCTGCAGTTTCAGCGTCGTCATGCTTGGCAGTGCTGTGATAGCCAGCGGCATGCTTGTCTCGGGAATACTCTGGATACTGATTCTGACGATTGCAACGACGAGTGCCGGCATCTATGCCCTGCGGGGTCTGTATTTTGCGGTGATGGGGGAAGCCAGGATTCCGCTGGCCTACACCGGTAGTGCTGTCGGGCTGGTATCCTTTATTGGCTTCACTCCGGATATCTTTATGGGCCCATTGATGGGTTATCTGATTGACAGTTCACCCGGAGCTGCGGGGCACCAGCATGTTTTTTCCGTGATCTTTGTATTTGCACTTCTGGGTTTTGTTGCCAGTTACCTGTTTAAAGTTTCAGTCCAGAAAGCAGCACCGGGAATTCCTCAGGCTGATGCTGCAGCCTGAATTTGCATGCGGGCCATATCCATAAAAACTTCATCATCATTAAGCATGGACAACTCGGTACAGGCCAGCAGGACATGAGGATATCTGCTCAATACCTGTCTGAGTTGATTCGTCAGTGCCTGCTCAGCTCCTTTTGTAAAAACCCGTAAACGGATTGCATCAATGAGTTGGACATCCTGCGCTGCGGGAACCTGAACCCTGATTCCATTTGAACTGAAAAAGTCGCTTAACTGGGTACCCAGCATGGTATGCCGGGTGGCAGCCAGGGTAATTTCGCCAAGCTTGCATTGCTGTAAATAATCCAGCGCACAGCTGATTGGATTGATAATTCTGTTGCGGAATTTCGGGTCCAGATTTACTCTCGGCAGGATGGTGTGCAGGGTGATATTCGGAATCAATAAGGCCCTGCAGTTCTGTAAATCAATTTCCCCCAGGATTTTTTCCAGGCGTGGTACGAGTTCGGCATAATTGTCCGGCAAATAAGAATTAAGCTCTTCGAAATCAGCCTTGATCACATGAGCTGTGCTGTTTTTCAGGGTGGTTTTATGCCCCTCCAGGTACTCCTGCAGATAGCGCTGATAAAATTCGGTCGCCTGCCTGTCCAGACCAAGAATTGCCAGCTGTTGGTGGGATTCATTCAATTTCGTTTAAGTATGTAGTCGGCAAAATATGCCTTGCTGTCACATATTTTTGCATCGAGGAAAAAATCGGTATCGGCAATAATTCGCTGCAGAATCTCTTCATCGTATTTGCGTGAGATTTCTGTATGAATTTTTTCACCTTTTGTGAAGTTGAAGGTTTTATCCAGGCTTTTTATGTAAACACTTTGCTCGGCCAGGGAAATCAAAAAACTGTTAGCCACACCTTTATCTTCAAGATATTCCGGCGCATGGGAAAAATTGTTGCGCTCAAAATTACCGCCAAGCTCGCGATTTATCCGGTCCAGAATATTGAGATTGAAGCTGGCCGTAATCCCTTGAGGGTCATTATAGGCAGGTAAAATAATGTCACGGGACTTCTTCAGGTCGACACCCAACAGAAGTATATCGTCATGCCTGAAGTTTGAGCCAAGGTGGTAGAGAAAGTCTGCTGCCTGCTCATCATCCAGGTTGCCGATATTTGAACCCAGAAACAGTACAATTTTTTTATGGTCTGATTTTTTCAGGGAAGCCAGTGCATCAAAATACAGACCCTGTTTGGGTCTGGTGTTGAGCTCCGGCATCTCGTCATTCAGGGATTCTTCAAGTTGATTGAGCACATTTCCGGAAATGTCTATTGGGTGGTAGATGAAATCATAATTCTGTTTGAGAAGTTTTTTCAGCAATTTCTTGGTTTTTTTTCCATCACCGGGGCCCAGTTCGATAATTTCAAAAAAACTGTCATGTTCAATACCAAAGGAATCAATTAGCTCCTGGGTTTTCTGGTTAAAGATTTCAAATTCCGCCCGGGTCAGGTAGTAGTCCGGCATAGCCATGATCTGCTGAAACAAATCATCTCCAATGGCATCATAGAAATATTGGGAAGGTAAAAACTTGTTATCCGCGCTCAGGCCAGCATCGACATCCTGTTTAAATTGCTCAATCATTTTGCTCTCATTTTTCCTGTTGTATTACTGGGCCAGTCTGATTCCCGAGTACTGCCACTGCAGGTGGGGAAGAAAGAAATTGCGGTATGTATTTCTGCTGTGTTGCGGTGCTGTGGCTACAGAGGCGCCACGCAAAACCATCTGGTTGATCATGAACTTGCCATTATATTCACCGACCGCACCGGCACTGATTTTATAGTCAGGATAGGGCAGGTAAGCTGAATTGGTCCACTCCCAACGTTTGCCCCAGAGGAAATACTGACTGGCGATTTCCCATTCAAACTCGGTCGGCAGGCGTTTGCTCATGTAACTGGCAAAGGCACAGGCTTCATAATATGAGACATGGCACAGCATGGCATCGGGGTTGACGCTTTGCAGGCCTGCCAGCGTATAGTAATGCCAGGTATTATCCAGTTTATGCCAGTAAAGCGGGGCCTTTATCCTGTTTTGCTGTAACCAGTGCCAGCCATCATCCAGCCAGTACTGAAAGTTCTCATAACCGCCTGCTTCAATAAACTCAAGATATTCCCCGTTTGTCACCAGCGCCTTATCAATGGAGAAACTGTTGAGGTAAACCTTGTGACGGCTGCATTCGTTATCAAAATGAAAGCCCTTTTCCTCATGGCCGACTTCATAAAGACCGGCGTCGATTTGAATCCTGCCTTCTTCGGTATTTGCATTATCAAGGTAATTGGCATCCTTGTGGTAGACAGGAAACAGCGGATTATGTCCCAGGGCAAATTTCAGGTCGGTTAGCAGTAATTCCTGATGCTGTTGTTCATGATTGATGCCAAGAATGATCAGCTCGTTTACCTGCGGACTGAGTGAAGTATTCATCAGTTTATGCATATGTTCATCGACATAGTCGCGATATTGATAAACGCTTTCGACATCAGGCCTGGTGATATCGCCTCTGGCAGAGCGGGCGAGACGTTCGCCGATGGTGTTGTAATAACTGTTAAACAGAAAGCCGAACTGAGGATCAAAAACCTGGTAATCAGGAAGCTGCTGTTTGAGGATCATCTCCTCAAAAAACCAGGTGGTATGTGCCAGATGCCATTTAGGTGGGCTGGCATATTCGACCAGTTGTGGAACGTAGTCTTCAGGGGAAAGAGGTGAACAAAGCGCTTCAGTGGCTTTCCGGGTATTCCGGTATATATTCTCAACTGGCATGCGCTGCATTTTAGCAAGCTATTTATGATGGCACTACAAATCATCAAGCTGTCATTTAATTTGTCCCCCCGAAGCCTATAATAAGTCATATGGTGCTTGTTGAATTCACTCCCAACCTGGAAAAACACCTTGCCTGTCCAACACAGGAGGTGGAAGGCTCATCTGTGCGAGAAGTGCTGCAGGCATGCTGTGAACAAAATCCTGAATTACGCAGCTATATCCTTGATGACCAGAATCGTATTCGTAAACATATTGCCGTGTTTGTGGATGGCGTAATAATTACAGATAAAATTCAGCAGTCAGATAAAGTAAAAGACAAGAGTGTGGTGTATGTGGCACAGGCCTTGAGCGGAGGGTAACAGGGATGACAATGGAAACAAGCATCTGGGTCGGGACCCGCAAGGGGCTGATCAGATATGACAGGCAGGGCAGCAATTCAGGCAGGGAAGGCTGGGAAGTCGGTAATATTTCATTTCCCGGCGAGCCGGTCAGTATGGTGCTGGCTGATGCAGGTGATAATTCAGTCTACGCTGCCTTGAATCTGGGGCACTTTGGTCCGAAATTGCACCGTTCGGAAGATGGCGGGAAAAACTGGACTGAAATAAGCGTACCGGCTTTCCCGCTGGCAGAAGGAAATGAAGCAGACTCAGATTCTGCGGATAATGCCAGGTCTGTCGAGCAGATATTCTGTCTTGAAAAGGGCCTCGGCGAAGGTGAAATCTGGGCCGGTACAATTCCCTGTGGCCTTTTCCACTCCAGTGACCGGGGAGAGAGCTGGGAACTGATCACTTCCCTGACCGACATGGACAATGCAGCCAACTGGTTCGGCGGCGGAACCGACAAACCGGCACTGCATTCTATCTGCCTGAATCCGGAAAAACCCCAGCAGCTAAGGGTTGCCATTTCCTGTGGTGGTGTCTGGGAAAGCAATGATGGCTGTCGAAGCTGGGAGTCAAGAACACAGGGAATGCGTGCCGAATATATGCCGCCGGAACAGGCCTACAACCCGGATGCACAGGATCCTCATGCCCTGGTTGCCTGCCCGGCAGACCGGGATAAATTATGGGTACAGCATCATAACGGCATATTTAAAAGTATTGATGGTGGCCAGAACTGGTCTGAAATAGAAGCAGCAGGACCCTCGGTGTTTGGGTTTGCTGTCGCTGTACATCCGCAGGACCCGGATACGGCCTGGTTTGTGCCAGGGGTTAAAGATGAGTGCCGGATGCCGGTCGATAACAAACTGGTGGTTACCCGTACCCGGGATGGAGGTCGTAGTTTTGAAGTCCTGAGCAGGGGCCTGCCGCAGGAGCATTCATTTGATCTGGTATACCGCCATGCCCTGGCAATCGACAGCAGTGGCACGCAATTGACGATGGGTAGTACCAGCGGTAACCTCTGGGTCAGTGAGGATCAGGGCGATGTCTGGCAGGAACTCAGCCACAATCTGGCGCCGGTTTACTGTGTCAGATTTGCCAGTTAAACAATTCCTTGTGACCTGGGCTTACGGGAATTAGAATATCAGTATGCCATCATGCTTTATTTGCTAAAGCATGAACATTTGGGAAAGCAAACGATTTTAAACGGAGCAAGCATGAAAAAATTAAGCATATTCTTTGTCAGCCTGATTACACTTGGTTCTGCAATCAGCTATACGGCGGTTGCCAAACCGGGCAAGGTTGAAATCTGTCATCTGACCGGTAATGGGGATTACATCATTATTGAAGTGTCAGAAAGAGCCCTTGACGCGCATATGGCCCATGGGGACCTGGAGTCAATTAACGGCTTGTGTGGAATCCTGCCACAGTAATCCAAATTTGATAAAAGTCGCTTATCGGAAGCCCCGGCTTGGAATTTCTGCCAATCTGGGCTTTTTACCTGGCTGCCTGTTACCGTAAATTAAAGACTAGCCAAGAGATTAGGGCTTTCTTTATACTCGATCAGGAATTCATTGATTTATGACGATCAGCTTGAGTTTAATGCAATCCACTGATTTCGTTTTAAAAGCTATTCCTCAATGACACTTCTTATCGTGTACGTAGCGCTTGCGCTCGTATTTTCATTTCTGTGTTCAATCTTCGAAGCGGTGCTGCTGAGTACCAGCAAGGCACATATCACCCTGATGGAGCAGCAGGAACGCTCAGGCGGCAAGATCATGCGCCAGCTCAAGGAAGACATCAACAAGCCGCTGGCGGCCATTCTGACGCTGAATACCATCGCCCATACAGTCGGTGCTGCAGGTGCCGGCGCGCAGGCGGCAGCGGTTTTTGGCAGTAACTCGGTCGGGCTGGCCTCTGCCATACTGACTCTGCTGATTCTGGTGTTTTCCGAAATTATTCCGAAAACGCTGGGGGCGAACTACTGGCGTCACCTGTCCGGGCTTACCGCGCATTCGCTCAAGGTACTGGTGTGGATTCTGTATCCATTCGTCTGGATGTCGGAAAAATTTACCCGCAATATGTCTCAGCATGATGAGCCGGAAGGTTTTTCCCGGGAAGAGTTTGCAGCCATGGCGGAACTGGGCGAAAAAGAAGGCCAGTTGCAGCAAAAAGAATCACAGATTCTGCGCAATATTTTTCTTCTGCATGAAACGCCGGTTACTGCTGTGATGACGCCGCGGCCGGTGGTGTTTTCGCTGTCGGAAGAAATGACCGTTGATGCATTTTTTACTGCCCATTACGATACACGCTTTTCACGCATTCCAATCTACGAAAATGATCGTGAGCATCTTGTCGGTTTTGTGCTCAAAGGTGACTTGTTGCTGGGGCACTCAAGAGGTAACAGCGATAAAAAACTCAAGGATTATTGTCGTGACCTTAAAGCCATGCCGGAAACCAAGACAGTCTATGATGCCTTTGAATATTTTATTCAGGAGCGTCTGCATATCATGATGATTGTCGATGAATACGGGGGGATGGAAGGCATCATTACCCTGGAAGACATCCTGGAAACCCTGCTGGGACTGGAAATCATGGATGAAAAGGACAAACAGATTGATATGCAGGAACACGCCCGTCAGCTCTGGCGCCGCAGGGCCCGTGCCATGGGGCTGGAAATTCCTGCCAAGAATTCAGGACTGGAATAAACGTCGTCCTGAGTCCACGCTCAGCTCACCCCATTAACAATAATTTCTAAACAGACTGTTTGTTCAGTTTAAGCTGGATTGCTTCCTTCTGTTGTTTCACTATGTTGGCATCAAAATTGTATATATTCTGGTGCCATAACAACCCTAATAAATAATATCCGGAGGATAGAATGAAAGTTACTGCAAATGTTGTTGCTGCTATCGCGCTGATGCTCTTTGCATCTTCTGGGCTGGCACAAGCGACGAATTTTACTGGCCTGAAAGCTGATGCTGTGACAGCAATTGATGACAACAGCAAACTGGTTCAGGAAATCGTCGACAGCCTGTTTTCGTTTTCCGAGCTGGGCTTTCAGGAATTTGAAACCCAGCGCTATCTGGGTGAAATCCTTGAAGATCATGGTTTCGCGGTGGAAAGGGGCGTGGCCGGCATACCTTCATCCTGGTGGGCAAGCTGGGGCAGTGGACAGCCTGTTATAGCGCTGGGTTCTGATGTCGATGGCATCCCCCGGTCATCGCAGATGCCCGGTGTAACTTATCGCCAGCCAATGATTGAAGGCGCGCCCGGTCATGGTGAAGGGCATAACTCCGGTCAGGCCGTGAATATTGCTGCAGCGTTGGCGGTCAAAGACATCATGGAACGGGAAAACCTGCCCGGCACCATCCTTATCTGGCCGGGTATTGCCGAAGAATTACTGGCAACCAAAGCCTGGTATGCCAGAGACGGCCTGTTTGAAGGGGTCGATGCGGTACTGTTCACCCATGTTGCTGATAACCTCTCTGTCAGCTGGGGGCAGGCAACTGGAACCGGTCTGGTTTCAGTTGAATACATGTTTGAGGGAGATGCCGCACACGGAGCCGGAGACCCCTGGGAAGGACGCAGTGCGCTGGATGCGGTGGAACTGATGAATACCGGCTGGAATTTTCGCCGTGAACATCTGCATCCGCTGCAACGCTCCCACTATGTGATAACCAATGGTGGTGATCAACCCAATGTGGTGCCGCCTTACGCCAGTGTCTGGTATTTTATTCGTGAGATAACGGCAGACGGTATACGGGAAAACTTTGCCACCCTGCATCGTATTGCCGAAGGTGCGGCAATGATGACCGATACCACGATGAGCCGACGGATTATCGGTGCTGCCTACCCGAGACATTTCAACCGGCCGATTGCCGAGGCCATGGGTGAGAATATCCATAAAGTCGGCCTGCCTGAGTGGTCCGAGGATGACCAGGTTTTTGCACGGGCATTTCAGACGATGATGGGCCAGGAGGAACCCGAAGGACTGGCAACTGAAGTCACCGGCGTGACTGCACCGGTTGATCCGCCTGTTTCCGGCGGTTCAGATGACATCGGTGATGTTGCCTGGAATGTACCGACAGTGACTTTGCGTTTCCCCTCAAACATTCCCGGGCGGCAGGGTCATCACTGGTCAAGTGCCATGGCGATGGCCACCCCGATTGCGCACAAGGGAGCGGTTGCCGGGGCCAAGGTGATTGCCGCAACCATGATTGATCTGCTGACAGATCCGGCCCTGGTCAGTGAAGCCCATGACTATTTCGATAATGTACAGACGGCTAATGAAGAGTATGTGCCTTTTATCGGGCCCAATGATGATCCGGCTATCGAGAAGAACGCTGAAATCATGGCGCAGTACAAGCCCTTGCTGGAGGAGTTCTATTACGACCCTTCACGCTACGATACCTACCTGGAACAGCTGGGGATTGATTATCCGCAACTGAGCCCCTGAACTCCTGTTGATTTGCCTGAAGGGTAGACACAAAAAAGCCAGGAATATTCCTGGCTTTTTTGTTTGAGAGACTACCTGATTAAGGCAATTCAAAGACCCAGACTGTTGAACTGGGTACGGCAGGTAAAGTAATTTCCGGCACCAGTCGCGGGAAGCTGACTGATTGTGCACCGCCATAACCAACCACCACACCAATATACTGCTTGCCTTCAATGGAGAAGCTTATGGGGCCAGAGTTAGGCACGTCGTTCAAACGTGTATTCCACAGACGCTCTCCGGTACGGTCATCGTAGGCTGAGAAACTGCGGTCCAGTGCTCCGGCAAAGACTATGCCGCCAGCTGTTGCCAGGACACCTGAGGACTGCGGTGGGCGCTGACGGGCTGTCCAATGCTCGGTCATATTGTCTCCGACATTGAACGCCTGGATATGACCATAGCGACCGTCGCTGTTTTCACGCGGTCGGATAGTCCAGCGGTAGCCGGATGACAGGGAACCACGTTCACCTTCACCGACCAGGATCATGGTCATACAGGTCTCGACAGCTGGCGCGAACATACGGCCGGTTTCGGGGTTGTAGGCACCTGGAATCCAGCTGCGGCCACCACCGGCATGCGGGCATACCTGCTTGTCTTCCAGGCCGTCAGGATAAAGGGCGTAATCGACAATTTTACGATCGGTCTCCGGGTCAACGCCGAGAATCAGGTTCTGCAGACCCATGTCATAGGAAGAGAGATATTCACCGGTGGCAGCATCCAGGATATCGTAATAGCCCAGCTTGCCGCCGGTAATCACGACCCGGCGCTGCTCACCGCCGATTTCAATCTCGGTGACCATGCGCTCAAAGGCCCAGTCGAAGTCATGTTGATCATTATTGAAGTGCTGGAAATACCAGACCAGCTCACCGCTTTGCGGATCAAAGGCCAGGGTAGTATTGGTATACAGTGCGTCGTTGTTGACCCCCGGAATATCCACGGCATTCATCAGTGGGCCGGTGTCATAGGTCTGCGCCGTGCCAAACAGAGCCAGGTTATTCACCGGGTCATAGGAACCGGCTGTCCAGACTGAACCGCCATTAAGTTCTTCGTATGGCACATTATTCCAGGTATTGGAACCGGGTTCGCCGGGTTGTGGAATGACGTAAAAACGCCACATCTGTTCACCGGTTTCGGCATCCAGCCCCTGAATAAAGGTTGCATCCGGGCCACCACCAGATCTCATCGTGCCCTGCATGACCACGCCTTGTGCCACGAGAGGACCGCCACTGGTGTCAGATCCAAGATCTGCTTCCCAGACCAGACGGCCGGTACGCATATCAAGGGCAATCACATGTCCGTCTGAAGTTGAGGCATAAATCTTGTCCTCATAAACTGCGATATTACGCTGGACACGGCCGTTTACACCTTCCGGCAGATTACGACGGTAATGCCAGAGTTCATCACCAGTCAGGGCATTAAGCGCCATGATATTGTCATTGAAGCTCTGCACGAACATGACACCATCATGCACCAGCGGCGTGGATTCATTCGGGCCGGCGGGCAGGGTCAGTGACCAGGCCAGTTTCAGCTCATCAACATTACGACGATTGATTTCATCCAGCGGGCTGTAAGCCAGGGCCTCATAGTCACGTCGCCAAGTCAGCCAGGAGCCGTCCGGCGGGTTGTTGAGAATGTCCTGGGTAATATTTTCAATTGAATTCAAAGGGTTGCGTGGTTCAGGCCAGGGCGGAAGATTGACGTCAGAAGCGAATCCACCACCGGGTCCGCCAACACGCAGAGCAGCCTGCTGGGAATTGACCCCTCCGGCTGTCACATACAGTGATGCCAGTTGCTCGGGGTTGGCAGGCAATTCCTCATTACCGGCAGGGACTTCATTCTGCTGGAAGATAAAAGCCATCAGATCGGTATAGGTCTGATTGCTCAGAGTACCGGCACCACCGGGAGGCATGGTTTCCCTGAGCATATTGGAAAAAGTTGCGGCACTGACACCGGCCCAGCGGTTTTCAAAGGCGCTGCCGATCAGGGGAAAGCCAAACTCACCATTGTCCAGCCGATCACCATGACAGACCACGCAGCCCTGCATATAGGCCTGTCTGCCTCGTTCTGCCTGTTCCTGTGTGAAATGGACCGGATTCTCCGGCAGGCTGGGTTGCGCCAGTCCTGACTGAACAGGCAGGACCAGAGCGGCAAATGACAACGCCAGTCCCGTTGCGGTAATTCTTCTCATCTTGAACTCCTGTTGCGTTTAATTATTCTGTTTATAGGCATGTATGGGTGTAATGCGGAGCCGACCATTATCATGGTTTGGCCTTATTCTGCACAAGTTTTAATCAGTGAACAATGTGTTTGTCTGACCAAGTCAGTGAGTCAGGGAATAAACGACTGCATTGGAACCCAGGCGAAAGGCATCTGTGGAAGGGAGCAGGGGCATGGAGCCATTGGAATACCAGTCCCAGAAGTTGGCCAGGTCATTGTTGTGACCGGCGAGTATGGCAATATCTCCCTGTGGGTTATAAAGCCCGTAGTAGGTGATAGCCCCACCGGGAACGTAATTTGCCATGTCCTGGAAGTCGTCAATCAGGTTCAGCAACTGAAATACCGGCTCATCAATGCCCAGCGGAACAAACTGGCTTTCCGGAAAAGCCCGGCGTACCTGGGATACCATCTGCGCCCACTGCCAGGAACCGTCAAAATCGTCCATGATGACAAAGCCGCCTCGCAGAATGAACTCCCTGAGGTTTTCGACTTCCTGTTCGCTCAGTTCCATCTCTCCAGGTTCCGAGACATAGGCAAAGGGGTAGTCAAACACCTCATCGCTGCCAAGCTCGACAATCCGGTAGGACATGACATCAATATCCACCCGGGTGGTTCTTTCCAGAAAATCGTTCAGGTGCTGATCCGACTGTGGATAGTTATGCGACCAGCCCATGTGGCCGATATTGCCATTGGTGCCGAAATGCCAGCGGGCCGCAATAAATTCAGTAGCTGGTGGCTGGTTCTGGGACATGGAGCGCATCCTGAAGCCCTGGGCATGGAGAAGACTGGTGCCGCTCAGGGCTGTGACCAGAACAAAACTGAGAATTATTGAGTACTTTTTCATCGCTGCAGGCCGTGAGTACCGGCCTAGAATAAACAGCCCCCCTGAGCTTGTCCAGCCAAATAAAATGGCCCGAAAAGAGCATTCATTGTGCAAAGAAAAAGGTTTCAACTCTTCATCAAGATACTGTTTTTACTGGAGAAAAATAACAATGTACAATTTGCCGCTGCTATAAATCAGGGGAGAATTTCTTTTGTATAAACAGTTTTTATCTTTCGGCTGCATTGTTTTTATCAGCAGCTTTATCACATCAGTAAGGGCTCAACCCGTAAATATTGAGGTGCCTGCCGCCAAATCCCGCGAAATTGTCCATACCATGACAGCGCCGGTGCTGGACGGTAATCTGGACGATGCTGTCTGGGAAAATGCGCTGTTTATTGATGACCTGCACCAGGTCAATCCGGTCGAGTATGCCCAGCCTTCGGAACGTACCGAACTGTACCTGCTTTATGATGAAAACGCGCTCTATGTCGGTGCCAGAATGTACATCGACCCGGATGTACTGACGGCGAGGGTGCTGCGACGCAACGGCAATGTCATCGGTGATGACAATATCATCGTCAACATCAACCCTTTTAACAACCAGCGCACCGGTTACTACTTTGGCGTAAACCCAAACGGCGTGCCGGTTGACGGTATTTTCCAGAATGTCACGCAGCCCTATAACGATTGGGACAGTATTTTTTATGTCGAGGTCGGGGAATTTGAGGGTGGCTGGACGGCTGAATTTGAAATCCCCTACAAGTCCCTGACGGTTGCGGAAAATATCACTACCTGGGGCCTGAATTTTACCCGCAGTATCCAGGGCCGTAATGAGACTCTGGCCTGGCAGTCCTATGACCGCCGCTATGACCCGAGTAATTATGGTGAACTGCAAGGCATGGTGGGTGTTGATCAGGGCGTCGGGCTGGATATCACGCCTTCAGTCAGCATCAGCGATGAACAGCGCTATAACCCGGACAGTTCCGAGAGCAGTTTTGAGCCTTCCCTGGACGTCGTATACAAGCTGACACCTTCACTGAATGGCTCGCTGACCTTCAATACGGACTTTTCCGCTACGGAAGTGGACAACCGTCAGGTCAACCTGACGCGTTTCAGTCTGTTTTTCCCGGAAAAGCGTGATTTCTTTTTGCGTGAATCGGATATTTTTGAATTCGGCCGTATCGGTTCCAGCGGAGTGCTGGGCGGCGGCCAGAACGGTCGACCATTCTTCTCGCGCAATATCGGGCTGGGCAACAACGGCCAGCAGGTCGATCTGGAATACGGTGGCAAGGTCAGTGGCCGGGTCGGGAACCTGGATATCGGTGCCCTGAGCATCCGTCAGGACTCCCAGGGAGCAGTGGAAGCCTCAACCCTCTCTGTGGTGCGTGGCAACTATGGACTGCCAGGACAATCGACACTGGGCTTTATTTTGACTGACGGCAACCCGCGTGCCAACGTGGATAATTCCCTCTACGGGCTGGACTATCTTTACCGTAATGCCGGCTTTCCCGGCCCCGGTAAAACGCTGGAAGTCTCCGGCTGGGCCCAGCGTGCCGATACCCAGGGATTGGAAGATGATGAAGATGCTGCCGGACTGGGCGTGGCGATTAACGCCAACACCGGTCTTGGTGGCGGTGTCGCCTGGAAACGCTTTGAATCCAATTTCCGTCCGGCACTGGGTTTTGCCAACCGGGTCGGTGTGGATGATTACAATGCGCAGCTAGGCTATACCTATCGTCCCACAGGTGGGCGCATACAGAGTGCTGATACTGAGCTGAGTGTACGTCGGTATGAATATATTGACGCTGGCTTGCAGTCACAGACAATTCGTTATCGTACATTTGATCTGAATTTCCGCAGTCGTGACCGCCTGTTCTGGATATCCAATTTCAACAAGGAAGTACTGCTGACCCCCTTTGAAGTATCTGACGGGATTTTTATTCAACCAGGTGAATATACCTTTAATGATCACGGCGGTACTTTCCAGTCCTCAACTATCCGTGAATGGGCTACCAAGCTCACTTATGTCAAAGGTGGTTTTTATAACGGCGACCGGGAATGGTTCGAAGCCGATCTGACCTGGCAGCCGACGCCACGCTTCAGGGCATCAGTGCAATATGATCTGACTTTTATTGATCTGCCGCAGGGCAGTTTCGCCACACGCCTGGTTTCCGGTGGTCTGGATTTCGTTTTCTCACCACGCCTGTCCTGGATCAACCTGATTCAGTATGACAATGTCAGCGAAACCATGGGCTTGAACATGCGCCTGCACTGGGTGCCGGAAGAAGGGCAGGAAGTTTATTTCGTGATCAACCAGATGCTGGAAGATTATGACCGTGATAACTCCTTCAATTCTGCTTTTACCGATGTGACGGCGAAGTTCTCCTATACCTTCCGCTATTAGACACAAATAAGCTGCGCAAAAATCATGGAATCATAGTTGCGCAAAAAAGAAACCGGGTAAATTTACCCGGTTTCTTTTTGCCTTGAGATATTAATCCGGCATCTTTTTCTTACCACCTTAGCTCTTTCCCGACCTTGCTCTTGGCAAATTCTATTCAGGGTGTATTACTTCAACTGCATCCTTCAGGTATAAAAAAAGCCCCTTCGGTTTACACCAAAGGGGCTTTTCCAGTCTAGGGAGTAGACTACTACTTACAACTTTAGAAGTTCAGTCTTGCACGAACACCATAGGTTCTGGGCGCGCCATAACCTATCCAGCCTTCTCGGGCTGATGCAATATAAACATCTTCAGTCAGGTTGCGGATGTAGAACTGAACAGTCCAGTCATCTCTATCATAATCCACGGTGAAGTTGGTAATTCCCCTTGGGTCATTGCGATAGTAATCAGTCTGGATCACGTTTGACCAGCTCTCATCAGTATAGGAATAAGCCAGACGTGGTGTCAGCGAACCGCCGCCCCAGGCAAACTCATAGTCGATACCGATGTTGTAGGACAGCTCAGGTGCCTGCACCTGTGGCTGACCACTCAAGTTTACGAAGTACGGATCGTAATCAAAGCAGTTACCATTCGGGATCAGGCTACCTGTGGCCGGATCCGTGACCCGTCCAGTTGACGCCTGATTGGGATCACCGCTTCCATACTGGGTCAGGTTTCCAACGCCACACTGCGGCAACCAGTCCAGCGAACCACCGGTGTCATTTTGAGCCCAAATTGGTAATGAACTCTCGTTAGCTGTCCTGATCCCCTCAACTTCTGAGTCAGAGAAGGC
>DHZH01000004.1:6438-7123 GCA_002414385.1 Gammaproteobacteria bacterium UBA5109 | reverse complement strand
CCAACTTTCCAGGTCGGGACTTCGGTATCAACCGGCAGGTTTTCAATGTCAGACCGGGAGCTATTGACAACTGCACAGCCGTAGCCTGGTCCGGTTTGGGTGACGCCAGGGGTGCCACTACCGTTGGTCTGCGGATTCAGGTATTCCGTACCAGTAATACCGTACTGGAGGCAGGTATCATAATCACCAAATGGCAGCGGAGCACGGCGAATAACCTCCGTATCACGGTGGCTATCGTCCATATTCCAGCGTGCACCTACGGCCAGTTCGAGTTCATCAGTCAGGTCATAGGTATACTGTCCGAATACCGCCTTGTTAACCACGTGGGCCGGGGTCAGTATGTGGAGAAATGACGTTGGTACTTCTAAATCGCCACAGGCGACGTGGGTACCATCGCTCTGCCATCCGCAATCCTCGTTAGCAGAATCCGGGTTCGAGAACAGTACCGGGGTAGTCCTTTCCTGCTTGAAGGCACCGACAATCCAGTTACCACGGCTGCCGTCATCGGCTGAGGTCAGTGTGATCTCATTGGTCCAGGAACGGTTGTCCGGGCCCAAGCCATATGCATCGGGGATGATAGGTACGCGTGTACTGATGTTGATGGCATTACCTGAACCTTTCGATTGGACAAACAGTTTGTTGTAGCCCGTGTTGGTATTGAGCACCATGCCATTCGGCAGTTCAT
>DHZH01000004.1:5822-6204 GCA_002414385.1 Gammaproteobacteria bacterium UBA5109 | reverse complement strand
TAGGTCACCACTTCAAGCGGGCCGCCAGTGATTGGATCAACCTGGTTCGGATCGAAACCGGTGGTGGGCTTGTATTGTGGCACGCGCACGTCACCATCATGGTTCAGGGTATTCTGCATCACTTTGAAGTTAGCAGAGAAACTTTGATTGGGTTCCCACAGCAGGCTTAAACGCAGGGAGCGGTTATCCAGCTGGCCGGGTCCCCAGGATTCCTGGTTATTGGCCAGTACTGCACCACCCAGGTTCTGGTAGTAGCTTTCACGCTCTTCAGACAGGAAGGCAATACGACCGGCAACTGTGTCACTGATTGGCAGGTTGAGTGCGCCTTCCAGTGAGTTGTACTGATAGTTACCGAAAGAGCCATCCACATAACCGTGGATAC
>DHZH01000004.1:2959-5636 GCA_002414385.1 Gammaproteobacteria bacterium UBA5109 | reverse complement strand
CCGACACCACGGATGTTTACGTCAGAGCCGTTACCGTTATCCTGAATCTGGATACCGGGCATGGCGTTTTGCAGGTCTCTTACTTCCCTGATGCCATCGCTTGCAAGCTGTTCGCCAGTGAATACTTCCATTGAAATTGAAGTAGTTTGCTCGGTTGCTTCACGACGCTCGGCCGTGATCACAACTTCTTCGATAGCCCTTTGTGCAAAAGCACTGCCAGAGCCAACGAGAGTCGTCATCGCCACTGCAGCTGCAATTGATGCAGCCAGGGGACGATGCTTGTTGGAAACAAGTTTCATAGATTTCTCCCACTTTTTGATTAAGACTATTATCGGCACCGCAGATTTTCTTAAACTGTAGCGACAATAAAAAATGTCAGTATTTACACCTGACGGGGAAGGCAGGGTAGAGAGCTTTTATGCTCTGGTCTACAGCATCATTAGAGTTTCAATTTTTTTTCACGTGCCTTTCATATTTACTTTTTTTCAGGAGAAATATTTTTTTGAATTCAAAATATGTAAAAAAAATGAAATATTTAATTGCAACTTGAATGGGGGCAGGTCACTTTATTTAATTTTTTTGGGTGAAAATTAAATACTTAGAAGCAAGTAATAAAAAATCAACTGCTGATCATAAAAAAGGAAGAATACTGAATTTCAGAGTAAAAAAAAGCCCCTTCGGTGTAAATCGAAGGGGCTTTTCCAGTCTAGGGAGTAGACTACTACTTACAACTTTAGAAGTTCAGTCTTGCACGAACACCATAGGTTCTGGGCGCGCCATAACTTATCCAGCCATCACGGGCTGATGCAATATAAACGTCTTCAGTCAGGTTGCGGATGTAGAACTGAACAGTCCAGTCATCTCTATCGTAATCCACGGTGAGATTGGTAATCCCCCTTGGATCATTGCGATAGTAGTCAGTCTGGATCACGTTTGACCAGCTCTCATCAGTATAGGAATAAGTCAGACGTGGGGTCAGCGAACCGCCGGCCCAGGCAAACTCATAATCGATACCGATGTTGTAGGACAGCTCAGGTGCCTGCACCTGTGGCTGACCACTGAAGCTTACGAAGTACGGATCGTAATCAAAGCAGTTACCATTCGGAATGGTATTGGTCGCATCAGCCGGGTCAACAACGCGCCCGGTAGATACCTGGTTCGGATCACCAGTACCATACTGAGTCAGGTTACCGATTCCGCACTGCGGCAGATAGTCCAGCGTTCCGCCGGTGTCATTATCAGCCCAGATCGGTAATGAATCCTCATTGACCGTTCTGATCCCCTCAACTTCTGAGTCAGAGAAGGCCACGGAGAAATCAACACCCAGGTCACCAAAGAACATCTGACCTGAGGCCTCGATACCCTGAATGGTGGCTTCACCGATATTGCTGTTGGTGGTATCTGCACCAGTCGGGTCGCCAATGTTCCAGGCAGAGCCCTGAAGGTCGGTGTAATCCATGTAGTAGAAGTTCAGGTCACCAGTGAAGAGGCCATCAAACAGCGAGCCTTTCCAACCAAACTCGATATCATCGATTTCTTCCGGCTGTACACCACCACCCTGATGGGTACCGGCTTTATAACCGCGGGCATAGAACACATACAGGAAGTCCGTGTCAGTCGGTGACCAGTTCAGGCCAACTTTCCAGGTCGGGACTTCAGTATCAACCGGCAGGTTGCCGATGTCAGAACGGCTGTTACTGACGACGGCACAACCATAAGACGGTGCTGTTCCAGTGACACCTGCAGTACCGCTATTGGTCTGCGGGTTCAGGTATTCCGCACCCGTGATACCGTAGCGCAGACAGGTATCGTAGTCACCAAAAGGCAACTGGGCACGACGGATAATCTCCGTATCACGGTTACTGTGATCGAAGTTCATACGCAGACCACCCTGGAATTCCAGCTCATCGGTGATGTCGTAGGTGTACTGTCCGAATACCGCCTTGTTAACCACGTGGGCCGGTGTCAGTACGTGAATGAAAGATTGTGGTACGGCAAGATCGCCACAGGCGACGTGGGTACCATCACCCCGCCATCCGCAACTTTCATTGGGAGAGTCCGGGTTCATGAACAGTACCGGGGTATACCTTTCCTGTTTGAAGGCACCGACAATCCAGTTACCACGACTACCGTCGTCGGCTGAGGTCAGTGTGATCTCATTGGTCCAGGAACGGTTGTCCGGGCCCAGCTGGAAGTAGTCAGGCAGAATCGGCACACGGGTGCTGATGTTTTCGGCTTTGTCATCTCCATTAGAAGAGACATACAGTTTGTTGTAACCTGTATTGGTGTTGACCATCATGCCATTCGGCAGTTCATATTCCAGCGCCAGAGACCACTGCTGGTTTTCCTGCAGGTCTTTGTTCGGGAACATCTGATAGACCTGATAGGGATTGGCCGGTCCGGGCGTATACTCTCTCCATTGAGAATAGGTGACCACTTCCAACGGTCCGCCGGTAACCGGATCAACCTGGGTCGCATCAAAACCAGTAGTTGGTTTGTATTGCGGCACACGGGTATTACCGTCATGATTCAGGGTATTCTGCATCACTTTAAAGGTAGCAGAAAAGCTTTGATTGGGTTCCCACAGCAGGCTTAAACGCAGGGAGCGGTTATCCAGCTGGCCGGGTGCCCAGGATTCCTGGTTATTGGCTAGTACTGCGCCACCGAGGTTCTGGTA
>DHZH01000004.1:1427-2791 GCA_002414385.1 Gammaproteobacteria bacterium UBA5109 | reverse complement strand
TGTACACCCATCTGTACGTCAGGCGAGAATACAGAAGTACCGACACCACGGATGTTTACGTCAGAGCCGTTACCGTTATCCTGAATCTGGATACCGGGCATGGCATTTTGCAGGTCTCTTACTTCCCTGATGCCATCGCTGGCAAGCTGTTCGCCAGTGAATACTTCCATTGAAATTGAAGTAGTTTGCTCGGTTGCCTCACGACGCTCGGCCGTGATCACAACTTCTTCGATAGCCCTTTGTGCAAAGGCGCTACCGGAGCCAACCATGGTAGTCATCGCTACGGCGGCTGCTACAGAAGCCGCGAGCGGACGATACTTGTTGGAAACAAGTTTCATAGATTTCTCCCACTTTTTTTAATTAAGATTATTATTGACGCTGCGGATTTCCTTAACGAGTAAACTTTAGCGACAATAAAATTTGCCAGTATGTGTATCTGACAGGGAAGAGAGGGTAGAGAGCTTTTATGCTCTGGTCTACAGCATCATTAGAGTTTCAATTTTTTTTCACGTGCCTTTCATATTTACTTTTTTCTCAGGGGAAATATTTTTTGTGAGTACAAAATATGTAAAAAAATTGAAATTTATAATTGCAGCTTGAATGGGAGCAGGTCACTTTATTTAATTTTTTTGGGTGAAAATTAAATACTTAGAAGCAAGTAATAAAAAATCAGCTGCTGACCAAAAAAAGGAAGAATACTGAATTTCAGAGTAAAAAAAAGTCCCTTCGGTTTACACCGAAGGGACTTTTGCGTCGATCAAATCGACTTGTACTTCTTACTGCTTGACTGTTTAGAAGTTCAATCTTGCACGTACACCATAGGTTCTGGGCGCGCCATAACCTATCCAGCCATCTCTGGCTGATGCAATATATGTATCTTCAGTCAGATTGCGGATGTAGAACTGAACAGTCCAGTCATCTCTATCATAATCCACGGTGAGATTGGTAATACCTCGCTCATCGTTACGATAGTAATCAGTCTGGATCACGTTTGACCAGCTCTCATCAGTATAGGAATAAGCCAGACGTGGCGTCAGCGTACCGCCGCCCCAGGCAAACTCATAGTCAATACCGATGTTGTACGACAGCTCAGGTGCCTGCACCTGTGGCTGGCCGCTGAAGTTTACGAAGTAAGGATCGTAATCAAAGCAGTTACCATTCGGAATGGTATTGGTCGCATCAGCCGGGTCTACAACGCGTCCGGTAGATACCTGGTTCGGATCACCTGTGCCATAAGAGGTCACATTACCAACGCCACACTGTGGCAGCCAGTCGAGGTTCCCGCCGAGGTCATTTTCAGCCCAGGCTGGCAAGGCGTCCTCATTGACCGTACTGATCCCTTCAACTTCTGAGTCAGAGAAGGC
>DHZH01000004.1:0-1220 GCA_002414385.1 Gammaproteobacteria bacterium UBA5109 | reverse complement strand
CCAACTTTCCAGGTCGGGACTTCAGTATCAACCGGCAGGTTTTCGATGTCTGATCGAGAGGCAACAGCCACTCGACAGCCATAGCCAGGTGCTGTTCCAACAACGCCTGCAGTACCACTATTGGTCTGTGGGTTCGAGTATTGCGCACCAGTAAGACCGTATTCCAGACAGGTGTTGTAGTTATAAGCAGGATTGGTGTTAGGTAAAGTAACACGACTGATTACCGTGGTGTCACGATCACTGTTATCCATGTTCCAGCGCAGACCGCCCTGGAATTCCAGCTCATCGGTGATGTCGTAGGTGTACTGACCGAAGACGGCAGTATTGGTTACGTGCGCCGGTGTCATGACATGGCTGAATGACGTTGGTACAACCAGATCGCCACAGGGAACGTGTGTTCCATCACCCTGCCATCCACAACTCTCATTGGGAGAGTTAGGGTTCATGAACAGTACCGGAGTATATCTTTCCTGTTTGAAGGCACCGACAATCCAGTTACCACGACTACCGTCGTCGGCTGAGGTCAGTGAGATCTCCTGGGTCCAGGAACGGTTGTCCGGCCCTAACTGGAAATAGTCAGGCAACATCGGCACACGCGTACTGATGTTATAGGCTGAGTTTGAACCATTGGAGGAGACATACAGCTTGTTATATCCGGTATTGGTGTTCAGCACCATACCATTGGCTAACTGCCAGTCCAGGTACAATGACCATTGCTGGTTTTCCTGCAGGTCTTTGTTCGGGAACATCTGATAGACCTGGTAGGGGTTGGCAGGGCCCGGTGTGTATTCGCGATACTGCGAATAGGTCACCACTTCAAGCGGGCCACCGGTAACCGGATCAACCTGGGTTGAGTCGAAACCAGTAGTTGGCTTGTACTGTGGCACACGGGTATCACCGTCATGGTTGATAGTATTCTGCATCACTTTGAAAGTGGCAGAGAAATTCTCATTGGGTTCCCACAGCAGGCTTAAACGCAGAGAGCGGTTATCCAGCTGGCCGGGTGCCCAGGATTCCTGGTTATTGGCCAGTACTGCACCACCCAGGTTCTGGTAGTAGCTTTCACGTTCTTCAGACAGGAAGGCAATACGACCGGCAACTGTGTCACTGATCGGCAGGTTGAGCGCGCCTTCCAGTGTGTTGTACTGATAGTTACCCATACCGCCATCCACATAACCGTGGATACCGTCGAAGTCCGGGTTGGCCGAGTTGATCAGGAT
>DHZH01000008.1:242448-267709 GCA_002414385.1 Gammaproteobacteria bacterium UBA5109 | reverse complement strand
TGTACGTCAGGTGAGAATACAGAGGTACCGACACCACGGATGTTTACGTCTGAGCCGTTACCGTTATCCTGAATCTGGATACCCGGCATGGCGTTCTGCAGGTCACGAACTTCCCTGATGCCATCGCTGGCAAGCTGTTCACCAGTGAATACTTCCATGGAAATGGAGGTGGTTTGTTCGGTTGCTTCACGACGCTCGGCCGTGATCACAACTTCTTCGATAGCCCTTTGTGCAAAGGCGCTACCGGAACCCACCAAGGTTGTCATCGCCACTGCAGCTGCAATGGATGCAGCCAGGGGGCGATGCTTGTTGGATACAATTTTCATAGTAACACTCCCTCTTTTTTATAAAGTTTTTTTGTGTTTTTAGTACTTTCTTTTACTAGAACTACTATTCCACACATTAATGTGTGCTAAACATTGCATTTAGCCGCCTCAGGTTATACAGGAACTGCTTTTCGGTCTACCCTTTTTTTGCACAATTTGTGCAGAATGTTTTGAATATTTTGGCAGGAAAAAATGGCGGGATATATATAAGCAGCAATTGAATGTTATAAGTTATTGATAATAAATAATAAAATATATTCAAGACTTGCATTTAACAGGTCTGGGAGTGGTCATTTTTCAAATGATCAAAAAAATAAACACTGTGTTCGATTATAGATTATGCAAGAAATATTAATTTTTGTCGTGAAATTGCCCAAATACAGGCCACCAGTGACCTGTCAGGGAGTAAAAATATGGTTTTTGCCTTTAAAACCGATGCCCGAATCTGTCAAAAATACAAAAATTCCACCTTTATCCCGAATTTTTCCCGTAATTGGAATTTTGTCGTGCAGCATTCCTGCAACATTCGTTTTCAAGGGCTAGCAGTAACTTTTGGATAGACAAAAAAAAGCCGGAGTAAACCCGGCTTTTTTATCCTGCTTCGGAATACCTAACTGATAATACTGTTCACCAGTGCCAGTTCATCACCACGCGGGTTGTTGACCAGTTCCGGCTCGGTATTGAGAATCATGGTTTCCTTGTTGCTGTTGGTGTAGGGCAACCAGGCAGGCATGCCGTCATGGCTGGGGTTGCCGGTACGGGCAAAAGCGGCCCAGGCTGAAGACATGATATTTTCCAGCACCAGCACATTATCCCCGCTACCGATAGCAGGCGCAGCCACTTCGGTGTTGTCCAGGGCAAAGGGAATATCCATACAGTGCATGGAACGCAGTTCGCCATCACGAACCGGTGAATAATAGGTAAAGAAATACTTGTACACCGGTGCGCGCCCCAGTGCCGCCTTGCGTTCTGCCTGCAGATCGGTTCCCTGACGGAAGCCGGAAGCATCCGTTGCCATGATCAAATACAGGTCCAGATTGCTGGCATGAGGCCGATTACTGCGGTAAAGCGCAATGGCACGATTGGCATTACGGTCATCCGTATTCAGCGCCTGTTTGACGTAATATCGCAGCGCTTCATCACTTAGCTCATCGTAGCTCTGACCGGTGTTCCAGGTGATTTCAGTTTCGGTGGAACCAATCATCAGGGGGATATCGGCTGACAGGTTTGTCGCGGCCGGATCAAACACATGGGCGGGCAGGGTGCTGCCATCAACCACCGGACCAAAGCCACCGACACCGGGGTTTTGCGCCAGGGCATCTCGCAATATGTAAAAAGGGACATCCTGCAGGGCATCGAGATTATTGGGACTGATATCCATCATGCGCAAGACATTTCTGGCAGTTTCTGTGGCACGATCAGGAGTGTCAGAACGAACCTGGGCGCCACTCTGGGCGATGGCGCGGTGGTACAGGCCCTGCGCTGCAGGCATCCCGAGCAGAGTGCTGACTTTCGCGCCACCGCCGGACTGGCCAAGGATGGTGACATTGTCAGGGTCGCCGCCGAAGACTTCAATATTGTCACGTACCCATTCCAGTGCCATGACCACATCCATCATGCCGACATTACTGGCCTGGGCATATTTTTCACCACCGATTTCAGGCAGATAGAGAAAACCAAAGGCATTCAGACGGTGATTGAGTCCGACAAAGACCACATCATGATCATTGGCCATGTTGGTGCCGTCATAGACATGACCTCCGGCAGATCCCCCGGAGAAACCGCCGCCGTGCAGCCAGACCATAACCGGCCGTTTGGCGCTGTCATTCAGCCCCTTGCTCCAGACATTCAGTACCAGACAATCTTCGCTGGATGGCTCCATACGGTAAAGTACGCCCCATTCATGAATCAATGGACGCTGGGTCTGTGGTGCGCGCGGGCCAATATCAAGTGCATCCCGTACACCGGTCCAGGGTTCCACCTTGCTGGTGGGTAAAAAGCGAGTGCTGCCCCCGGTAGGAGCACCATAAGGTACGCCCCGGAAGGCATGCACGCTGCCGCGGCGGGAACCACGAATCCGGCCGCTTTCGATTTCAACCACTTCACCGTCAGTATAGGGAACAGTTGACACTTCATGCGCCTGAGATCGCGACGCGGCAGTAATGGCACCAGCTGCGGCGACAGCTCCCAGGCCGAGAAAAGCTCTTCTGTCCACCTGGGGCAGAACACTTTCAGTGGTTTCTGTATGCTTATCTTGCTGATTGTTGTTTTTCATACTGTGTTCCTTTATTCCTCTTAATTACTGTATTCCCGAAAGCCTGCCGGTCGTTCTACACTGGCCGGCACATTATTGTCACGGGTTGCCATGTCCCAGTGTTCCTGAATCCAGCCATCCTCAACCCGGAACATGTCAAACCAGTTCCATTTGTAGACTTCGTTGTTACGCGTCGGGTCTTCTGAATAACGCTTCATCATGTACAGGACAATATCGCCGCTGGCAAGAATCAGCTCGGGCTCGTCGATCCATTCATCCTGAACCGGCTGGGGATTGGCAAAGCGGCTGAAGAATTCAACAAAACCATCGCGGCCGTCAGGGACATTGGGGTTATGCTGGATATAGTCCGGGGCCATGACTTCACTTGCCAGGTCGATCTGTTGGTACTGCAGAATATCCTTCATTTCAATATTGACCAGGTCAATGACTTCCCGCTCCGCGGCATTGTAGGCAGGTTCCACCGGCATCGGGCCGATACCCGGATTCACCGGCATAACAGGGGCGCCCGGAGGCGGGGGAGTTCTGAACACGGAATCCCAGTGTTCGGCAACCATGCCGTCCTCAACCCTGACAACATCAAAGAAATTGTACGGGTAAGTTTCTCCGCTACTGGGATCCTGACCCTCACGCTCCCAGACAAAGACCACGTAATCACCCTTGGCAAACTGGATTACCGGGGGAGGGTTGATACTTTCCGGAATCGGGCGTTCCTGAGCGAAGTTGCTGAAAAAGTCGACAAAGGCAGAGCGTCCGGTACTGATATTGGGGTTGTGCTGAATATAGTCTTCCGCCATGTAATCGGCAGCCTGATCAAGCCGGCCTCCCAACAGGACGGTTCGCCACCATTCGTCAACGAATTGCAGATTGGCCTGCTCCTGTGCCGTCATCCGGCCCTGAGCAAATAGTTGAGTACTGAACAGAATTAGCGAAAAGAGTGCGATAAATTTTTTGCAGAAAGGAGCCATAATGGGTCACCTGTTTTATTTATTTTCCGAGGACTGCCGAGTATACGCCACCCGCTGGGGATACAAAACACCAGCCCTGAGCAGACGGCATACCCAAAGCAGTGCTGGCAAGGTATTATTCGCTCTCAAAATACCAAACTATCCGGACCGAATAATGAAAATAATCAGGATAATACTGGCATCACTGGGGTTTATCTTATGCACAGCCACCCAGGCAGATGTCTATGAATTACGCACCTATACCAGCCATGAGGGCCGCCTTGAGGCTTTACTTGAGCGCTTCGAAAACCATACCATGCGTCTGTTCGAGAAACACGGCATCCATAATATTGCTTACTGGTTGCCGCAAAATGAAGAACTCGCAGGGCATACACTGATTTATATTGTCTCGCATCCGGATCGCGAATCGGCGGCAGCCAACTGGCGCAGTTTCGCCACTGACCCGGAGTGGCAACAGGTGGCAGAAGAATCACAGCGTGATGGCGAAATCGTGGAGAGTGTTCAATCTGTCTATATGGAGTCGACCCCCTGGTCGCCCATGCAATAAGCATTAGCTAGTAAAAATTAAACCTTAAGGAGAAAACATGAAAAACCAGTTCAAAAAACAACTTGCCGTTTCAATAATGGCCTTGATGGCATTACCTGCAGCAGCACAGCAATTCCAGGCAGGAGCTCCTCTGAGTTCCACCAATCAAGCCGGGGAACATGTTGTCATGTCAGATAATGTGAAAGTTTATGGCAGTTTTCATTTTACCGAAAGCTGTACTTTTGATGCCGAGAAAAACCTGATTGTATCCATGAATGCCGGTAACCGGGGCGAGGGCGCAGAAGCGGATGGATTTGTTTCCCTGATCAACCCGGATGGCAGTGTTCATACTCCCCGATTCATTGGCGCGACACGTGATGGTTTAGACCTGGTTGATCCGATTGGCAGTGCAGTCAGAAATGGCGTGTTGTACACAGTCGATTCGGGTTATCTGCGTTCTTTTGACCTGGAAAGTGGCCAGCCCCTGGACTCGATTCAGGTTCCGGGAGCAGGGTTTTTGAACGGAATCGGCGTAGCAGCAGATGGCACCGCATATATCTCAGACAGTAATAACGGCCTGATCTATGAAGTAACACCTGAAGGCAACAGCTCGGTGTTTTATCAGGGGGATGCGCTGGACAGACCCAATGGCGTTGCAATGGACAACGACGACAACGTTGTGGTGGTCAATATCAATACCAACGCTGTTGTTACTTTTAACCGTGACGGCGAGGTGATTCTGACAGAATACTCAGCAGAAGCCGGTAATGATGGTGTCGTGGTTCTGCCTGACGGCACAAAATATACCAGCAGTGTCCGTTTCGGCAGTGTTTCCCGCATCAGACCGGGCCAGGATGCTGTAGTGATAGCTTCAGGAATTCCAAGTGCTGCTTCCATGTGCTATGACTCTACCCAGCATCAGTTGGTGATTCCGATGAATCCAAACAACGCACTGGCATTTATCAGACTGTAATTCACTAAACATTAAACAGAGCCGGCAGTATTACTGTCTGGCTCTGTTTTTTTATGTCCGGGTAAACCCAGGTTTGAGCAGAACATGGAAAAAAGTATTTTATCGCATTACAAAGTCTTGGCATTTTTCAGCGTATTTCTTTTAAGTATTATTCCCTTCAAGCTGCTTGCTCAGAGTAGCCATCAGCTGGAAATTTTATACTCTGATGCTTTTGATCGTCGTGGCAGGGATGATCAGTTGGTGGCAACCTACAAGCACTCAACTGACTGGAATCTCGGAGACAGCTTCTTTTTTATTGACATGTCGCATCTCGGTAACTTTGAGAATGCCGGCAATACTTACCTGGAATGGCAACCGCGCCTGAGTCTGGGTGAGATTCTGGGTGATGAACCATTGTCATATGGTTTGTTTGAAGATTTTTACCTGATCGGTGAATTCGATCACGTGCACAACAAGCGTGTGAGCAAGAACACTTATCTGGCTGGTTTGAGTACCAATCTGGATTTACCCGGGTTTATATTTTTTAAAATGTCATTGATGATTCGCAATGATCCGACCATTACAGGTCATACTCAGCAAGTATCCATGAGTTGGAATTATCCATTTACTATTGGCGAGCACAATTTTTCTGTAGAAGGTTTCCTTGATGCGGCTAACGGCGAAGGTAACAGCCCCAGTTACTACCACGGACAACCACAATTATTGTGGAAGTACAGTGAGCAAATAAATTTCGGTATCGAATACCTGTACTGGCATAATAAAAACGGAATTTCCGGGTTTAATGAGTCAGCCATGCAGGGCATGCTACGTATTATTTTTTAAAGCCTGGACTAGTCGGCAAGACATTCAGTCGGTGACCAGCCGGAATCATCAGCTTCGCGACGAAAATTTGAACTGGTGATTGCCGGAGCGCTCAGAAATACCGGATCCTCAACAATTGAAACCACGACCAGATACTCCGTACCGTCTTCGCCCTGGATTATTTCAAAATATTCCTGCATGACAGCCTGTTCACTGTAAGGAATACCATTGCGCAGCAAATACCCGGAGCGCATGTGACCTGTTTCTACCGCCAGGGTGCCATTGCTGGCAGTAGCATCCGGGTTCTGGCCATGCGCTTCCCAGTGTGCATTGGAGACTCCCTGCCAGGTACCGGCACCTTCGCCATCCTGTGCCAAGCCAAATTTAAGCATACGGGTCTGCATCCCCGCGTCAGTTTCTATCCGCAGAACATTGTCATTTTCCCAGTCAATCTGCAGCCGGGTCGGCTGGCGCATCAGTCCGCCGGCACCATAGGATTTGCAGGCTTCGCCATTTGCTGTATCGGCCTGCGGGTCCCAGGATTCCGCGACTGATCTGCCCAGCTCGGTGAGTTCATACCCGCCGATATAACCGGCTTCACCAGTCAGAATTCGCAAACGCCAGCCTTCAGTGACCAGGGAAACCCAGTTGCCGGTAATATCTATTGGTGCCTGAGCCCGGGCATTTTCATTTTGGGAATGGGCAAGTGGTAGATAACCAAGAGTCAGCAGACCAAGGATCAGTGTTGTAATAATTTTCATGGAATTATTCATCCTGTACTATAGCGTTTCATACACGGCTGTGAGAAAACGTTCACTATCACCATAGCGTGGATCAAAATCACGGCTGGGTCGGGCCGCGATGACTTCCTGTAAAGTCATGCCCTGATCCTTCATGGCCTGCACCCGGTCTCGAATGAGTGTCAGCATTTCCCGCCAGTTCAGGACATCACCAAGATTGCTGAGTCGGCCATGACCCGGAATAACCAGCGTGCCGCCATCCTGTCCGTAAACCGGGATAATTTCATCGATTATACTCTGGGCGGCATCCAGTAAACCCTGAATGCTGCCGCCGGCTGAGGTGTCGATAAAAGGGTAGGCATCAGTGCGATAAACATCTCCGACTGCAATCACATCAGATCGGCGGAAATACACGATGCTGTCACCGTCCGTATGGGCACGAGGCTGATGCATGATGCGAATTCCTTCACCGTTAAAGTAAATATCCTTTTTCCCGGCAAAGTAGGAGCTGGTGGGCCAGCCGTCCGGATCCATCAAGTTTTCATTACTGGTGGTAATTCGTAGCAGTACACTTTCGTGGGCTATGACTGAAGCTGTGTCTCCGGTGACATCACGACGCATGTTGCCACCACTTATTCTGGAACCGGCGCGGGCCAGTGGTACATTGCCGCCGACATGGTCGCCGTGAAAGTGAGTATTGATAATGTAGCGCAGCGGGGCATCCGACAACTCTGCCAGGGCTGCAAGAATCTTGTCAGACATGCCGGCAAACTGGGTATCAACGATCAGTATTCCCTGATCTCCGGTCTGCACGGTTATGTTGCCACCGGCACCAACCAGCATAAAAATATTATCCCGGACTGGCAGGATTCGAACTTCGACATCGGCAAAATCCCCTTGACTGAAAGCCGGTGAACAAAGCAGGCACAGAATAAGACCCAGGCTAGTAAATATTTGCTTCATCCGCTTCTCCTAATCCTGCATTTCACTGGGTCTGGGAAGTTCACGGGCGATTGCCCGGTATTCCGGGTACATGGTGTGGGCGCCGCCCAGTGTAGCTTCGTATGGAATATCGTAGGTGTCGGCAAATTCGAACAGGTCAGGGTTGTTGCCCATAAGATAATGAGGAACATAGCCCGGTTCATGCACGATTTCGACAACGCTTTCGCAGGGGTAGGTCACGGGTTGTGTGTCTGTAGAATAAAAGTAATCACGGTTACGAATAAAGGGCTCTTCGAGATAGACCGGGTCATTGACAATTACGGTCCAGTTCAGGGAATCTCCGTGACGGATAAAATATTCCGTGACCGTGGCCTGGTCGCTGCGGGCAACTCCGTTTCTGCGTAACCAGCCTTCCTTGAGATGCGTGGTCTTTATTTTCAGCTGATGTCCGACCCATTCCCCGGTAGAAAATCCCATGGAGGTGTGTTCAGCGTAGGGCGGGGGGTGATCGCGCCCGTCCATCCAGATTACCCGGTGCGTCTGCCAGGTGAAATGCTGTGTATGAATGGCAATCAGTTCCAGAGTGTCAGGATTCCGCTCTTCCCAGATACGAATATTGTTATGACTGTTGGCATAATCTGAAGGGTGTACACGGCATTGATATTCAGGCAGGCCAAGCAAAGAGGCATTCCAGCTTCTGGCGCGCAGGAGATTTGCTTCGTTGAGGGGCAGGCCGCCGTAGTCTCCCAGTGCTGGACCAGGTCGGCGATCAGCAAGGTCTTCAGTATAGTTTGCCAGCCATATACCACTCAGGTTGGCCTGGGCCATTGCAGAGGCTGAAGTCAGGGCAGAACACAGGAATACAATACAGGAAGCAAGTTTATACACGTCAAACCCCTTGACCGTTACAACGGTGCACAGCTTCGAGAAGCAAGCGCTCCGCCCGGTTTTTAATAATTATTATGTCGGTAAAAACTAAGTGAGTTGCGGGGTTTTGTCAATTGCAGTTAAAAACCGATAGTGTCTCAGTTTGTATTGATAAGTTGCATTCGTGATTGGCTGGCTTCTATATTTCGTGACACGCCAAAAAGCGTACATCCCTGTACAGGCTCAGCTGGCGACATCCCTGTCGCCAGACGGTCACGAAATATAGAAGCCAGCCAATCACTAAATTTAATAGCAGCATTCAAACTGAGACACTACCTAAAAATCATTTCAGGCAGCAGTATGGGATTTACTCGGCAGCAATTGGGTTGATCAGTGTGCCGATATCACCAACAGTAACCTCAACGGTATCACCGGGTTTCATCCATAACGGAGGAGTCCGTGCATAGCCGACGCCGCCGGGAGTTCCGGTGACGATTAAATCGCCACTGCGCAGTGGGGTGAAACTGGAGATGTAGGCTATCAGTTCCGGTACTGAAAAAATCAGGTCGGCAACCGGCTGATCCTGAACTATCTCTCCGTTCAGGCAGGTCTTGAGTTGCTGGGCGCCCAGATCTTCTATTTCATCAGGAGTGACCAGATAGGGGCCAAAGCCGCCGGTTCCCGGAAAATTCTTGCCCGGAGTAAAGTGGCTGGCATGTCGTTGCCAGTCCCGTACCGATGCATCATTAAAGCAACTGTATCCGGCAATATGCTCAAATGCTTCTGCCTCAGGGATATCCCTGCCACCCTGGCCAATGATTACTGCCAGCTCTCCTTCATAATCCAGCTTGTCAGAATGCCGAGGCTGAATAATTGGAGAACCATGTCCGACCAAGGTATCTGCAAAGCGGGTAAATATAACGGGATACCTGGCTCCTTGCTTGCGGCCAGTTTCCTGAATATGGTTGGAATAGTTCAGCCCGATACAGATGATCTTGTCAGGGTTCAGGATAGGCGGCAGGAAAGTAATTTCTTCCGGATTGTATACAGCGCCTTCCTCAAGATTCTCAAGGTTGTTTGCGGCAATAACAGTTTTCAGATCAGTGAATGCCCCGCCAGTATCGAGTAACTCAACGACTTTATTACTTTCCAGTTTGCCGATTGAATATTGTTTGTCAGGGCGAATAAAACTGAGATATTTCAAAATAGGATTTCCTGAATTGTTGGAGGCTGGATATTCACTTCACAATAGATGAATCCTAGCCCCGGGTCTGTTGCCTGTCAATCCGCTTGTTGACGCAGCTATCAAAGTGTCTTTACCCGGGATATTTATTTGGATTAAGATGTAAGCAAGTGTAAAACATGCCCTCAGGTAGTAGACACTTCTGTTTACGACCTCAGCTTTCTTTCATCAGGCTAACCGGGATTTAATAAAAACCTGGTTTGGGCGGTAAATTAATGCCAGAGAACTGATACCGGAGCAACTATGGATCTGGAAAAGATTAAACAACGCTTACTTGAGAAACAGGCTGAAATCATGTTGCGTGTGGCCCGCACTCATGACCATATTCATCATCGTGAAGAGCCGGTTAGCGCCGATTTCAGTGAACAGGTTACCGAACTGGAGCATGAAGAAATAATCCATGCACTGGATGAGGAAGGGCGTGTCGAGTTAAAGCGGATCAGCCAGGCATTGCAGCGGATAGAAAGTGGTGATTATGGAATCTGTTTACTATGTGGTGAAGAAATCGGGGAAGGGCGTTTGCAGGCCCTGCCCGAAGCCAGTCAGTGTATAAACTGTGCCAACGCGTCCGGTGCCTAGATCCTGTTAACTATAGTTAATTATTCCAGCTCTTGCCTTTGTCCTGAATGATTTTTTCACCCCATTCAGGCTGGTAACGTTCCATCAGATAACACAGGCAATCCTGGCGCACGATGGTGAGGTTGTCCGTGAGCATGGATGGCATCATCGGTTTGCGGGTAAACAGTTGTCCATCCTGCAGAATGAAAAAATCGTTAAAGATGTCCTCGCCGGACTCTTCCAGAACCAGGAAGGGCAAGTCTACACCTGAGGCAATTCTGGCCAGTGGCGTACCGCTGTCGATTTCTTCAAAGTTGTGCCGTTCAATACCTTGAATAAATTCTATGTCAGCCTGTGATCCGTCAAAACTGAAAGAATACTGTTCCGGGATTTTAATGATGGCTGTGGTATGGAAGAGGTTGAAATCGTCCTTTTCCGGCATTTGCTGAGCAAGTTTGTCCTGCAATAACAATTTCGTGATAAAGGTTTTTGCCTTTTCAATACCGAGCTGGTCTCCAGGCTGTCCACACTCCAGTGTGACAGCCGGGCAAAATTTGGAAAAGGCAATGCTTTGTACGCCCTGAGGACGAACAAAATATACAATGCTGCGAGAAAAGCCTTTGGCCAGATTTACAAATTCAGGCTGTAATTTATTGATGCAGGCATAGTGAGGATTGAGGCCGGTGTTGTTATGGATATCAACACTGGCAAAGAGGTCCAGGCCGCTGACTTCTTCGAGAACAGTCTGCATGACAATTGCTTCATCAGCATCCGAATCCCCCCAGACGCGATTAAAGTCAGTCTGTGAATCCAGTTTTCGCAAGCCTTTGGCCGCAGCCAGTACATTACCGATAAAAATGAATAGTGTCCGTGGCAGGGGCTGGTCCTGGTAAGCTTTCAACAAATCACGCAGAGCTTCCCAGCCGCTGTCTTCATTGCCGTGCAGTAATATGCTGAGGAATAGTGGTTGTTTGTTCAGGCCTTCCAGACTGATCAAAGTCGGTCCGGGTAAATACTCATGCAGTTCATGGGCTTTTTTATCCAGCATGCCGTGCGGGATACTGTTCAGTCTGGTGAGCATTTATATACTCCAGCTTGCAACCGGTTTGTTGCTGTTTTGATGACGCAGGTATGCCAGTGTCAGTGCCTGCATGTTTTTACCATGAGCAGCCACCCAGCGACGCTGCCATTCAGCGCCATTCTGTCCGCTGCTGACCCGCTGCTCGATAATATCAAGGAAATACTGGTTGTCTGCTTTGCTGACCCCAAGTTCCGATAAACCAATACGGGCCATGGGGATAAGTTCTTCAAGCAGAATTTGCCTGATACTGTTGGTTTCACTACCGGGCCAGTTCACCAGTGCATGCAGACCGTCCCGGGCACAGAGATAAAAGTTCTCTTTGGCCAGTGTAAAAGGCAGCGAGCCAGGATTCTGACGCCCGGTCAGGCCGTACATCATGCCGTAGAAAAATGCAGCGTTGGCAATTGTATCGGGAATACTCGGTCCGGCCGGGACCACCCGGTGCTCAATTCGCAGATGCGGACTGCCGTCAGGGTCAAAGCCAAGCAGGGGTCTGTTCCAGCGCCAGATCGTGCCGTTATGAAAGCGCAGATGAGGCATACGTTCCTGGGCATCATCCGAGAGGTTGGGAACCAGGACCGGATAATCGCGAATATTGTCGATAAAGATATCCAGCATACTGTGCTCATTATATCTATCGCCAAAAGTAACGCGCCGATGGGCAAGTTCGCCGCATTCCACAGCCTGTTCAAACAGCGGAATCCTGGTTTCATCCCAGAGTTCATGACCAAACAGATAGGGGGAATTGGCTGTAGCTGCAACCATTGGCGCGGATAGCATAATTGCCCGGTTAAACATTTCGCTGGCCTGCTCCAGAGGAGTCTGCAGGTGTATCTGGAATGAAGTTGCAGCTGACTCCAGCATCACATCAAAGTGGTCGGCATTCAGATGTCCACGTCCGTGAATATCCAGGTGCAGGGGGACATTGTTTCTCAGGGCCAGCACCTGTTCGTTAAGAGCCTTGTAGCGATTGGAGCGGGTCATGTTTTTCAGTGACAGGTCGGCATCATGGACACTGGGCAGGATGCCGATCATGACCAGATTGGCATCCATTCCTTCTGCTACTTGGGTGCATTTATTCCAGGTTTCCTGCAGATTAAGCTGCATGTGTGAAAAAACATCACCCTGCAGGTTTTCGGGCTCAATATTCAACTCGATATTAAACCTGGACAGCTCGTGGACAACCATGGGGTCTGCCAGAGCATCCAGATACTCTTGATTGGCAGGCAAGGGATTGCCCTGGGGGTCAATTAACCAGGCTTCAATTTCAAAACCGCAAACGGGGCCAGCCTGGCTGAGTTTTTTCTGCGTGAATAAATCACCCAGATATCGGGTTTCGGCTTCAAGTTTCTGTTCAAAAAGTCTGAAGTCATCCGCACTGAAATGACTGTGCTCAATTTCCTGCCCCATTTTTTTAAGATTCCTGCTTGAGTTTTGTTGCAATACTCTGGCAAAGCGTATTGATGATTTCGACCCGGGCGTGTTTTTTATCGTCCCCTGAAATAAGTGACCAGGGGGCATGCTGGGTACTGGTATGTGCCACCATGTCATTGATGGCATCTTTGTAGTGATCCCATTTTTCCCGGTTACGCCAGTCTTCATCAGTAATTTTATACTGCTTCCAGGGAATCTCCTGACGTTCCTGAAAGCGCCTGAGCTGCTCTTCAGGACTGATGTGAATCCAGAATTTACAGATGATGATGCCATGCTCAACCAGATGTTCCTCAAAATGATTGATTTCCCCGTAAGCTCTCTGCCATTCATCATGCCGGGCAAAATTTTCCACCCGTTCCACCAGCACCCGGCCATACCAGGAACGGTCATAGATGGTCATGTATCCTGCCAGCGGTATATGGCGCCAGAATCGCCAGAGATAATGATGTGCCTGTTCTTCATCCGTGGGCGCGGCAGTTGAGATGACTTTAAACAGGCGGGCATCGACTGCCTGGGTAACCCGCCGTATTGCACTGCCTTTGCCGGCAGCATCCCAGCCTTCAAATACAGCTACAATTGATTTGCGTTGTTCACGTGCCTGCCATGCAAGTTTGTTCAGCTTGCTCTGTGCCTGGGCCAGCTCTGTAAGGTATTTGCCTTTGGTAAGCGTCAGATCAAGGTCGACACGGTCAAGAATCGTGGGCTGATGGGGCAGTTCCAGTTTATGGGATTTTGCCTGGCGGGAATCACCTTTTGCGTTTGCTGCTGCTTCAAGATGGGTTTCCAGGGTTTCCAGAATAATTTCTCCACAACAGGCATCACGATAATTTCTGTCGGTGGCCTCAATGATGTGCCAGGGCAATCTGCTTTGTTCTGTGCTGCGAAGCGCCTGTTCACAGACGGGTAAAAACTGGTCATATTGCTGGATATATTTTTCAGTCTGCGGTGCAGTTTTACGCAGTTCAGCTTCCTGGCTTAATTTTTCAACCACTGCCTGTCTGGACATATGAAACCAGAGTTTGATGATGATGGCGCCGTCTTCAGCAAGCATGGTTTCAAATTCGCGAATTTTAACCAGTTGCCGTTCGAATTCGGCTTCATCTATTTTGTTATAGACATGATTGACGATGGGCCGGGTATACCAGGAACCAAACATGATGCCGATATTGCCCCGGGTCGGAAGCGAGCGCCAGAAGCGCCAGTAGGCCGGGCGCATGGCCTGTTCATCGGTTTCATCCCAGAATGCATTGGTTTCAATGCCGCGCGAATCCAGCCATTCATTGAGGCGGTTGACCACCTCACCCTTGCCGGAACCTTCCACGCCGGACACAATGATAATGACAGGGTGACTGGAATCTCTCAGTTTAAACTGGGCTTCCAGTAAGCGGGTATGCAACTGTTCAGCAATAAGTCTGAATTGTTTTTTCGATAGCTTGCGCCCTATTTCGGCAACTTCGAACATGCGTTTCCCTTGTGTATACAGGGTGAATTCAGAATTATTCTAGGCTAAGAACAAAAATCACGCTTGATGCGAGTCAAGGCTGCCGGAATTCCAGGTGTTAACAAAAATTTCCTGGCTGGGAAATTAATTTGGTTTACGAAAAATCAGTAAAAGCCTGTCAGATGGACCTTCAATACCAAAGACAGGAGTACTGTTATCGTCGTCCGGATTCGACAGTAAAGCGCTTTCGGTGAGCAGTTCAAAACCGGCTGCAGTGACCTCTTCAATGACCAGCGCCGGATCAATTCGATGCAGTTCTTCCGAATCGCTCCAGTCTGAACCATCAGGGGCACGGTGATCGATAATGAGGTATTTGCCCCCGGGTTTCAGGGCGGCAAACAGCAAATCGTTCATCTGCTCTGTCTCGACACCGGTTGGCAGCAGGTCGTGGTAGGAGTTTATATTGTAAACCGCATCAACGTTTTCGGCATAAGAGGTCTGATGGTAAAACTCCATAGTGTAGTCGGCATTGGCATGCGAATCGGCAAAAGCATTGCCATTTTCGTCAGCACCGAATCGGCTCCAGGGCGGCAGGTCATACATGTCCAGCTGTCCTTCAGAACCAATGGCAGCCGAGATGATGGTCGAGTAATACTGCCCCAGCGCGGATAGCTCAATAATATGGTCACCTTCATTGAGGTCGGCCAGCGTCAGCACTTCAGCCGGCCTGCGTGTCGCATCACGGGCACTGTCTTCAGCACTGCGTTCAGAGGACTCAACTGCGGCGCGGATGTGTACCGGCGTATTTTCGGACGGCATGTATTGCTGCGCAGACAGGGAAAAGGAAGAGGCAGCCAGTACGACTCCCAGGATAGTGGTTTTGAAATTTTTCATGTGCTTAGTGGTCCTCGCTTAATTCTTTTTTAATGAATTCACCTTCGGCTACCGCCATGTCCTTGCGCAGTCTGCTCCGGGACATTCTTTCCTGGGTTTCGGAACGGCGTGTACTTTTCGTTGTTCTGATTCCTGCAGGCGTAAAGAGTTTTTCCAGATTGCTGCTGTTGCAGGATTCACAATCAGGTTTTTCATTCAGGCGCACAATTTTTTCAAACTGGTGGCCGCAATCGAGACATTTGTATTCGTATATCGGCATATTCAGGGTACCTTTGGTTGATTAATCATACTATAAGAATTTCTTGCTCGGCTAGTAGGGCCTGTTGCTCTCAGGACCCCTGGCTTGCTTCCCTGTACTCACGAACAAATAATCCGGCTGACTTTAGCTGACTCAGGGCCTGTTCCTTGTCCTGTTTATTAAGAAATGAGCCCAGTTCAATATCTTGCTTGCCATCACTGATGTCGATTCCGAGTGGGGCGTAAGGGTGCCGAGGGTGGGTCAGCCTGAGGAAAGTACTTTCCCGGTCCATGTGCCAGCTGCGTTTGGGAAAATGTCTGCCGTGCTGAATCAGTACTTTACCGGGAGTAAAAGTAATCACCTGGCGCTGGTAAGTTGACAGGCTGACCTTGTACATCAGAAAAGCGACCAGGGCAGCTTCAATGCCGGAAAAGGGCAGAATCACCCAGGCTCCGGCGAAAGCCCAGAACACACCAATTGCCAGCGTCATGCCACAGATAAAAATCAGCATGAAACGGGTCTGGGCCCAGCTTGCCGAGCGGTTTGGCAAGAGCGTAATAATGGTTGCCTGATCCTGCTGAGTGCTTAATACCATGAACAGGATTTTAGCAGTCAGGGACAAAAATTATAAAAAAAGCCGACAGAATCCTGCCGGCTTTTCGGTGTTGTGCAATTAAGGTGTGGCAAGCCTGCCTTAGTCGATGGCAAAGCAGTAAAACAGTCCGGCACCACCCCCGGCAGCAACACCTTCAGGGCTACAGCTACGGGTATTGTGGGTAGAGTTCCAGGAGTTGTCCATAAAGCCATGCCGGTCATGATGGCCAACCCGGGCACTGCCTTCATCATCACTGGTCCAGTTGGAGCAGGTCTGGTCATCACCGGCCGGGTAGGCGCGCCCTGCAGGAGTCGAACCGGTCAGAATATCGTGAACACTATTGCCCATTCCGTATTCCCGGGCCATGATTCCGGGAACAAAATCACCTTCTTCAGTGCGGGCATGAAAGGGGTGCAGTCCACTGCCGAGTCGGGCCTGTTCCAGAGTATCGCCGTGTAAATGATCCAAATCCCGGGCAATCAGATGACCTGCCTGACCATACCAGGGGCCGGAACCGATACGGTCACGTGCATTGACGGCATTTGGTCCCTGAGTGCTGAGATAAGCGCGCCAGGTAGCATCTCCCCGGCCAACGGCTGCTGCCAGTGCCTGGCAATGTGCATCAGCGCCGGCCAGGCCACCCAGGTCGCCGCCATTACCACTGCCTTCACTGGTAATAAAAAAGGACATGGGAGGCTGTTCATCATTCTGGGCGAAGACGCTGCCGGCGCTCATTAGTAAACCGAGAGCTGAGAGAGTTAGTGTTAAGTTCTTAAGCATGGAAAGCACCTCTTGTATTAATCGTTTTAATCGTTTTTGGTTTTATTACCATAAATAGAGTCGGCCGATTGTAACCCAGCGAAGGGCTCATGCAAGCAATCCTGCTTCACTTCATAATTAATACAGCCTGGCTGTGTTCAAGCATTTGACCAGCTTGTGATAGTATCGTCTGATAATTTTAAGACACTGACACTCCAAGAATTAACCATGATGAAATTTAAAATATTTATTGTAGTAGCCATTCTGAACACCTTTGCCATGCAGGCCAATGCACAGGAGCCAAGCACGCCAGGACCCTGTGTTGACTCGGGCGGATTGCGCCTGATCTGTGATTTCAATGGCATACCGGAAGATCTGGTGATAGTCCCCGATACCGGCTGGGTGCTTGCCAGTGTTTTTTCCCGGGAAGATACAACGGCGCTGTATCTGGTAGATAGCCAGAGCAAGACGACCTATTCCCTGTATTCGCCCGAGATCGGGGATAACCGCTTTGATCGACAGGCCTATCCCAACTGTCCGGGGGCGCCAGATTTAAGCAATATCGATACTCACGGCCTGAGTATCAGGCCACAGGTTGGAAACCCCGGGATTCATACCCTGTATGCAGTCAGTCATGGCGCCCGTGAGGCCGTGGAAGTCTTCGAACTGGATGCTACTGCTGACATGCCACAGATTAGCTGGATTGGTTGTGTACTGATGCCTGATGGACTGGATGCCAACGATGTCAGCAGCATGCAGGATGGCTCCATTCTGGTCACAGTACTCATGCATCCAGGGGATAGCTTCGAGGACTTGCTTGCCGGACGGCCGACAGGCGGAGTCTATCGCTGGACTCCGGGAATGGAGACTTTTACCATGCTGGAAGGTTCAGAACTTCCCGGCAATAACGGCATTCAGGTATCCGCTGATGAAAGCGAAATCTTTGTTGCTGCTTCCGGTCTTAGTGCTGTTATTACTCTGGCGAACACAAATCCGACCCGTATCATCAGACGTAGCCGTACGCTTGAGTTCGTTCCCGACAATGTCGTCTATGATGAAAGAGGCTATCTGCTGACTGCCGGCATGCGTAATGACGAACCGACCTGCAGTATCCCGGCTCCGATCAGTAATTGTCCCCGAGGAACTATTGCCGTATCGATTCACCCGGATACCATGAAGGATACAATCATTCTGCAGACACCACCGAATCCGAACTTCAGTGGAGCAACCATGGCAATCACGCCAGGAGGCAATGAAGTCTGGGTTGGTTCATTCCTGCATCCACGTATTGCCTATCGCTTGCTGGAATAATTTTTCCTGGCGGGCAGATACTGTAAAGTCCCGGCTGTGTCAGGTAAGCTTTGGGCAAGTTTTATTAATTCACTTTTTAACTATCAATCTGCAAGGAAAAGAAATGGCACAAATAACCCTGAAAGGTAATCCGATCAATACTAACGGCGAACTTCCGGCTGTTGGCTCCAAGGCGCCGGCGTTCTCCCTGGTGAAAACTGACCTGTCTGTATTGGACAGCAAGGAGCTGACCGGCAAGCGCGTGGTTCTTAATATTTTCCCAAGTATTGATACGCCGGTTTGTCAGACTTCAGCGAAAACATTCAACACCAAAGCTTCCAGCCTGGATAATACAGTGGTGCTTTGCGTGTCCAAGGATCTCCCATTTGCCCTGAATCGTTATTGTGGCGCCGAAGGACTTGACCAGGTATTGCCAGCTTCGGCTTTCCGCACAAGCTTTACCAAAGATTTTGGTGTTGAGCAGGTTGACGGACCCCTCGAGGGGCTGGCCGGCAGAGCAGTGGTGGTCCTGGATGAAAATGGCGAAGTAAAATATTCTGAACTGGTCGGTGAAATTGCTGAAGAACCCGATTATGATGCGGCGCTTGCCAGTCTGAATTAAGACAGAGCTGGACTTGAATGCGGAACCCTGATTCCTGTGTTCTTTAATTACTCCCAATTGGCACTCCAATTGCTACACCAAAAGCCACCCTGCCAGGTGGCTTTTTTTATGCCTGAATGAAAGTGACAGCACAAAAAGTAGTAGCATAATGCCATGCTTACAATAATTAAGTTTTATTGCTTATTCGAAGGGCCGGCTTTTTTTGCCGTAAATTTAAGGCTGAAATTAAAACGCAGAAATTTCATGAGCCAAAGCAGTACTGGTAATTTGCCATTAGGAAAAAATTAATATTGGCAAGGGCTTAGCATAATAAATTAGAATGACAGTGAATATGTCATGTATGAATTAAGCAATGCTCGAGCGGCAAATCCTTAAGCTTCTTTACGGGAATTATCCCGTAGCCATCTTTATGACTCTGGTATTGGGCGGCTTGGTATCGGCTGTTGTTATCAATGATATTAACCAGCAGGACGTTATTTACTGGTTTGCAACTTTATTGTTGCTGCAATTACTCAGGCTTGCAGATTTTCTTTACTACCGGATTACCGAACATGGTGAAGTGTATTCAATTTTCAAAATGTTCCGGAATTTTCGTCTTGGAACAGCACTGACAGCCATCACGCTTGGGGTGCTTCCACTTATTCTTGTTTCCAATGCGGAACTGACGGAAATGTTTTTTGTTGCCTTTGTCTTTGCCGGCCTGACTGCAGGAGCAACCAGTAGTCTTGGTGTAGACAGAATCTCACTGGCCATTTACGTTATTCCCATGTTGTTGCCCCTGGCTTTTTGTTTTTTTTCCATCGGCGGATTCATGCCGCTGGTCATGGGCTTCATGATTCCTTTTTATGCCGCGTATCTGTTTTTAAACAGTAACCGCTATCTCAATCGCCTGACTGAAAATGTACTCTTGCGTGACGAGGCCATTAAAAAAGAAAAAGAGCTGTTTCAGAAACAGAAACTGACCGAGTTGATTGTGAAAATTCAGGCATCTTATCTGGATGGCGAAATCAACATCAAGCTGATGCAAAAAATCATTGGGGAAGTGGTTGAGCTGACTTCCTGTCAGTTTGGTTTTCTGTTTCGCATCAGAAGAAAGTCACCGATTGAAATCGACAGCGTTATGATTGTTAATCATGGCGAACTGAAACTGGAAAAAATTAATGGAAAATCACTCAGGCTCGACGAACTGAACCTGCAACCCCTTTCACTGGAAGCCTATTTCTCCCAGGTTATTCTCACAGCGAAAGAACTGGAAGTTGATCATATTGAAATCAGGCATGGTGACGCCGAGCTGATACTGGGTAATTTTTACGGTTTCCCGCTGATGTCTGATGATGAAGTCATTGGCGTCATCGGGCTGGTTTGCGAATATGAGCCGATCAGTGAAGAAGCCACCAATTCACTGCGGCCCCTGTTCCATACCCTGGAAAGAATCCTGATCGGTAAACGACCGGATCGCCGACGGCAGGAGCGACAGGACAAAACGACTGAAGCTGCTGCAAAAAGTGAGGATAGCGATTTTAAGCAGCCTTGAACCGGAATAGTGTTGCTACGCAGCCGCTTGAAGCCCGGATTAAGGGAGCTTTTATGCTTTTTACCGGCAATTAGTATGCAGGCAAGAGTCAGCCAGAGAGGAAAATGTGATCTGGCTGGTAATTTGAGTTTTTTTATTAAATATGTGCCCGCTACCTTGCCTTGAGCCCAATGATGGCGTAAGATTTGCCTCAATATAGTTAATTCAAGCTGCCGGGAGGAACCCCATGCGAATTAAACAACTTACTACCTTGAGTTTTGTGCTCTTGCTGGGCCTGTCCAGCGGTGCCTCGGCGCAAAATTTACTGACATGGTTTTCTGTCAGTACTTTTACTCCTTCAGCCACTTTTACAGGCTCTCAAAGGCTGAATCAGATTGCAGTAAATGTGAATCCGACTGGACAAAATCAAGTACAGCAAACCAATTTACAGGTGAACAACCTGATTAACAATATTAGCAGCATCAATCGTCGTGTAGTCCAAAACGGAAACACCGCAAATATTGGGCCGCTGGTTGGAACTAATGGTCAGATTACTAACCTGAACAATCCTGTAAGCAGCGTGAGTGATTTTCTTAGCGCGTACACTAGAACCACTTCTCAGATAGCATGTACTCTTGGTCGTACAGTTAGCATAGGCCCCTATGGCACTATCACCCAAAGCGTAACAAACAGTTGTCAGTAGTAAATGACTGAAATTTGTCCTGTTGTAACACAGTGACAGTCGGAACTTCATTGTAAATCATTATAAAACCCGCTTCGGCGGGTTTTTTCATACATGACTCCTCAAAAACACAACTTTCCCCATTGGTTTTTCGCTCTCTACCTGCTGCTGTTGTGCTGGGCTCCACTACCCTGGGGCAGTGATTCTGGCTG
This sequence comes from Gammaproteobacteria bacterium UBA5109, assembly GCA_002414385.1. GTDB lineage: Bacteria > Pseudomonadota > Gammaproteobacteria > Pseudomonadales > Pseudohongiellaceae > UBA5109. The sequence continues at coordinate 246,732 of DHZH01000008.1, read as the reverse complement.
GGCCCTGAACCTGCTCAGTTTCTCCTGTTTTTGCCTTCTGGCCCTGACAGTACCGCTTGCTTTTATTAATGACATTGATCTTGCGGCGAAACTGAAGCCTTACTGGTGGCCGCTGTTCCTGCTGGGCTTTGTGGCACTCTGGGTCAGTCTGCAGGCAATTCCCCTGCCGGATGCGGTGCTGGAACTTCTGTCGCCAGCCACTGTGGACTTTAATAACCTGACTGGCAGCGAATTGAGCACGCTAAGCTGGGAACCCGGGGCGACACAGTCACAGGCCGTGTTCAGCTGGGCGCTGTGGACTATTTTTATGTTGACGGTGCTGTTGGTCGATAGCCCGGCCAGGGCACGCTTGCTGATGAGCGTGATTGTTTTTTGCGGTCTGTTTCAGGCGCTCTATGGCTCCTTCATGACCTTAAGCGGGATCGAGTATGGTTTTCTGGAGCCAAAAATCAGGTTTGAAGGTGTGGCAACCGGAACCTTTGTATCGCGCAACCATCTGGCCGGTTATCTGGAAATGTCGCTGGCGGTGGGCATTGGCCTGCTGGTCGCCCAGTTAAACAGCAAAGGGAGCCAGGGCTGGCGTGAACGGCTGCGACGGGGGATTGATACCCTGCTTGGCCCGAAAATGCGCCTGCGTATTTACCTGGCGCTGATGGTGATTGCCCTGGTGCTGACCCGCTCGCGCATGGGCAACACGGCCTTTTTTATCAGTCTGCCACTTTGTGGATTTCTGATGATGGCGCTGCAACGCAGGTTTCATAAGGGCGCAATCATACTGTTTGTCAGCCTGATCCTGATTGATACCCTGATTGTCGGGCAGTGGTTCGGTTTCGAGGAAGTAGCCGAACGCCTGCAGCAGACCTCGGCGGAAAGTGAGTCACGTGATGAAGTGATTCAGGATGTGCAGCCCATGCTGCAAAACCACTGGCTGGCAGGCATCGGCGTTGGCAGCTTCGGCAGCGCCTATTCACTGTATAAAAGTCCGGAGGTGGATATTTTTGCCTACCTGCATATGCATAATGATTACCTGGAGTTTGCCCTGACCCTGGGGATGATTGGCTTTATCCCGTTGGCCCTGCTGGTGCTGTTTTCGCTTTACAGCAGTATCCAGACCCTTTGGAAGCGCCATGATCAACTGGCCATAGGGCTGGCATTTGCCGCTCTAATGGGTATGATTAGTCTCCTGATTCACTCAGCAGTGGATTTGAACCTGCAGATTCCGTCGAATGGGATGCTGTTCGTGATCCTGCTGGCCCTGGCTTGCTGTGCCAGAAAGTTGCCCAGGGAAAAGCAGGGCTAAAATATTGCAATGGTACCCGGTCTGATTCGGGCGACGGCAGAACCGGCAGGCTCAGATTGATAGGGAAGGCTTACGACGCTCATGCCACATCGCGGTTATCTCAAACAACATGCCGGAACGATCGGTCTTCTCCAGAAGGTGCTGGACTCTCTGCTGATTGCCGGGGCCCTGTTCCTTGCACGCATGGCTTATGGGCAGGAATGGAATAATACCGAGACCCTGCTGCTGGCTTTTTGTGCCATTGCACTTTTCCAGTTCTTTGGCAATATATTCAGCCTCTACCGCTCCTGGCGCACGCACTCGATTGCCGAAGAGTTTGAAGCGCTGATTTATACCCTGATTGCCATGGTGCTGGGCCTGCTGCTGCTGGCCTTTGCCACCAAGGTTTCTTCCCAGTATTCACGCCTGGCTGTCGGTAGCTGGTGGCTGAGTCTGCCTTTTGTGCTTTTCCTGATTCGCATTGCGGTGCGTACTATTCTGCGCAACATGCGTCACCAGGGTTTTAATATACGCCGGGTTGCCATTGTCGGTACCGGCAAAAATGCCCTGCAACTGGCACAGGAAATTAATAACAATGACTGGATGGGCCTGGAGATAGCAGGGTTTTATGATGATCGGCAAAGTTTCAGGGAAGCATTGGATGAAATGCCACAAGTACCAATCAAAGGCAGCTTCGATGAATTGATTCGGGGCAGCAAGAGCGGAATGTTTGACGAAATTTATGTGGCCCTGCCGATGCGTGCCGAGGAATTGATCAGTCGCCTGATTATGGAATTGCGCGATGCCTCGGTGCCGGTACATATGGTGCCGGACCTGTTTACTTTCAATTTGTTGAGAAGCCGTACCTCCAACCTGGGCAATATTCCCATCGTCAGTGTTTACGAGTCGCCGTTGGATAATACCGGCGTACTGTTGAAACGGACATTCGACTTGCTGGTGGGCAGCATTATTATGCTGGTGATTGCCATCCCCATGGCATTGATTGCCCTGGGCATCAAACTGACCTCGCCCGGGCCGGTGCTGTTCAAGCAGCACCGTTATGGCCTGCGCGGTGAAAAAATTGAAGTGTGGAAGTTCCGTTCCATGACGGTCACCGAAAATGGTAACAGGGTACGGCAGGCTTCGAAAAATGATGCCCGGATTACCCGTTTTGGTGCCTTCCTGCGCCGGACTTCACTGGATGAGTTGCCTCAGTTCATCAATGTACTGCAGGGCAGCATGAGCATTGTCGGTCCCAGGCCGCATGCGATTGCGCATAACGAACAATACCGCAAGAGTATCGATGGTTACATGCTAAGGCACTTGATGAAACCCGGGATCACCGGTTGGGCCCAGGTCAATGGCTGGCGCGGGGAGACAGATACCGAAGAAAAGATGCAGAAACGTATCGATTACGATCTTGAATATATGCGTAACTGGTCGCTGGCGCTGGATATCAAGATTATTCTGCTGACCCTGTTCAAGGGTTTTATCAACAAGAATGCTTACTGATCATTACTCAGGCTGTTACAGCGGTTTTGCACCGCGGCGGGAGTGCCTGATAAATTCAGCTTCTGACAATAAGCGGGCACAAGCCCGAAATTATCAAGAATAGCCAGCTTGCGGGCATAGTCACCGCCGCTGTATAAGCCATTCATGATGTAAGTATCAGCCAGCGTGAAAAGCTCATTATTGGGATCGTCCAGCGCAAGAATAGCCAATGGCGACATCGTCATTAACTGGGTTTGCAGGCGTGTTTCAAAAAAGCCCAGGAACAGACCATTTTGCAGGGCCTGTAAAAACTCTGCGTCGATTTCTCCGTTGTTGGCCTTTACCCAAGCCAGTTGTGTCCAGTTATCCGGCCAGCCGGGTTGCTGCCTGACTGCCTGGCGCAGGGCGGAGAGGGAATCCGAAAAATCGGCATTTGGATTTGCAGGCTGACCGGATTCAAAGAGTTGATCCAGCATGCGGTAGGATTCAGCAATCCTGGGGTTCAGGCTGATGGAATACTGTATGTCATCATGCAGCGTCTGCCAGCTTGCTGCCGATGGCGGGTTTTGTGCACTCCATGCATTGTTCAGGAGATCCTGCTGCACACGGTGCTGTGCCAGGCCGGCAAGAAACCAGCGCCCTGATAAAAGCAGGCCACTCAGGCAGACAAGCAAAAGCAGGGCATAAAGACCCAGCCTGCCGGGTTTGAGGGTGTTATCAGTCAAGGTGGTCTCCATTACGAAGATCGGCAAACTGATTCTGTATCAATTGTCGTGGCCGGTCAAAGACCAGTTCATGCGCTGCATCGCTGCCAACAATTTCAGCCGCCGCGTCGCGTCCATGGTCGAGTCGGGGAGGGCGGTACAGGGCGTTATGTGCATCGGAGGCAAGGACGCTCACTTTGCCGGTTTCCAGTATGAGGCGGGCTGTGTTTTGTGCCGCTTCACCAAAATCTCCCGCGACCGAACCGGCAGTCAGCTGAAACAGGCAATCCAGCTCGATAAAGGGCTGAATCTTGTCCGGCTTGCGCATGATGTCCTTGTTGCGTTCCGGATGTGCAATCATCGGGCGGATATTGCGCTGCAACAACCACTCGACCAGCTTGTCGCTGCCCGGCGGCACATGTGAGTGGGGCAGTTCCAGCAGAAATACATGATAGCCATCCAGTTCTCCATAGAAAGGGATCTGGCCCTGTTCAATCATCATGGGTATTTCAGCACTGAGCCGCACTTCCCCGGCAAAACCCAGTTGCAGGGGAATGTTTTCTGCCTCAAGGGCCGCACGAAAAGTTTTTAACTCAGCCTGGATAGACGCAGCATCATTTTCATAACGGCCGGGATGAATATGCGGCGTCAGCACCGAGTGAGTGATGCCGTTGGCCACAGCGATACGGGCCAGTTCCAGTGCCTGTTCCAGGGTATCGGGTCCGTCATCGATGCCGGGCAAAAGGTGGCAATGTAGATCAATCATATAAGGTTCATTGGTGTCACTGGTGTCGGAGTCTTGACTCCGAC
>DHZH01000008.1:130846-242310 GCA_002414385.1 Gammaproteobacteria bacterium UBA5109 | reverse complement strand
GTCGGAGTCAAGACTCCGACACCTTCTTCGACACCTTCTCCGACACCTTCTTCGTAATCAGGCTTTGGCTTTACCGGAATAACCATATGAATCGTAATAGCCACCGTAGTGGTAGTAGCTGGACTGCTTTTCAGTATCGACCTGATTGAGGGTAACGCCAATGACATTGGCGGTGGCATACTGCAGTCGGCTTAAACCGGTCTTAATAACATTGATCGGCGTGGTATCGGCCTTCACCACATAGACCACGGCATCGACCAGGGAACCAATCACCAGCGCGTCACTGACGGCCTGGGTGGGCGGGGTATCGAGAATAATCTGTTCGTATTGCTGGCTCAGTTCGTCCAGCAGCTGTTTAAATTTCGGCGAGGAAATCAGCTCCAGCGGATTGGGCACAATCTGGCCGCCGGCAAGAAAAGAGAAGTGACCACCTTCATGGGAATGCAGGCATTCTTCCAGCGTGGCGGTACCGGCGATCAGGTTGGACAGACCGGGCGAGTGGGGTGGAATATCCAGACTATTGGCCAGCGACGGGCGGCGCATATCGGCGTCGATCAACAGGGTCTTTTTCATCTGCCCCATGACCGAAGCCAGATTGATGGATACCGTGGTCTTGCCCTCATTGGGGACGGAAGAAGTCACCGTGATGAGTTTATAGGGCTCATTGATGGAAGATAGCATCATGCCGGTACGAATGGTACGGAAGGATTCGGAAAAAGTACTGTGACTGTCGTCGATAAAGCCCAGAAAGGCGCGTTTACCGTCTTTCTCTTTAAGCAGTTTGGCTTCCTTGGCGAAAGGCACAATCCCGAGGGTGCTGGCATGTAACCTTTCTTCAATATCAGCCGGGCTGTGCACCGTGTTGTCCAGCATATCGCGCAGAAAGGCCAGCATGGTACCCAGCATAAGACCGACGGCTAGGGCGATTAGGGTGATTAATGAACGCCTTGGCTTTGAAGGCTCGATGGCTGGCACGGCCTGGTCAGTGATAATGGCGGGCGTAGCCTGGAAATCCTCGGTTTCATCGGCCTCACGCAGGCGGGTAAAAAAGGTGTTGTAAAGCTCGCGGTTGGTTTCGACTTCGCGTTGCAGCGCGGCCAGTTCAAAGCTTTTGCTATTAACACTCTGATAGGCATTGATTGCGTCATCCAGGCGCTGCTGGGTGACTTCAGCATTGTTCACGGCGACGCGATAATCATTTTCTATACTGCGTAACACCTGCTGTACCTGGCGTTCAAGATTGGCCTGTACTTCCACCAGTTGCGAATTCAGCGCGATCATGCGGGGGTGGTTGCGGCCATAACGCTGGCTGAGCTCGGCAATCTGCTGCTCCACATCGCTCAGATTATCCTGCACCCGGCCCAGTAACTGGTGGTTAAGGACAGCCGGAATGGCGAGCAATTCCTGAGTGTTTGCACTGTCACGGATCTCCTGAATCTGGCGATACAGAGTTTCCGCCTCGGCCCGTTCTCGCCGCGCCTGGTTATTCTGGGTGGTCAGTTCGTCCAGTTCCTGCACATTGAGTGCGGCCGCCATGCCTTCGATGTCCACGACATTCTCTTCTTCCAGAAAGGCCTGAAGGCGTGCTTCCGAGGCATCCAGGGTATCTTTCAGGTTGCTCAGACGATCACTCATCCAGCCCGTAGCCTGTTGGGTCGAGGCCAGACGCTGTTCCAGGTAGCTTTCGATATAGGCATTGGCCAGCGCGTTGACAACATCAGCGGCCAATTGTGGATCGGTGGATTCAAAACTGAGGTTGACCAGGTCGGTATTGAGCACAGGCGCTATCGTCAGTCGGTCGTTAAAATCTTCGATAACCCGGTTGAGCAGAATCTGTTCGGGGTCAGCAGGGACTACGCTACCCCGGCTGCCTGAAGGGATCAGGCCGGAGATAAAGCCGCGCAGATTGAAACCGCCCTCATCCGCAGGGGCAAAATCGGGATGCTGGGTCAGGTTGAGCTCGCGGATCACCCGCTCGGCCAGACCCCGGCCGCGCAGCAGTTCAAACTGGGTATTAAAGTATTCACGCGACTGCGACTCTATGCCGTAAATCTGTTCGATGGAAGTGATATTAGGCTGATCGGATTCAATCAGCAGGGTCGCAGTAGACTCATAGATATCGTCCATCCTGATCAGGATCAGGGCGGTAAGAACTGCGGAAAATATTCCCAGGCCCAGGATGCCCCATTTGAAACGCATCAGCACCCGCCAGTAATGGCGCAGGTCGATACTTTCTTCTTCAAAGAAATCATCGGAGTAAGGCTGCTGGCTGGATTCTTGGGTAAATTGCATGGTTTGGTTTGCCTGAATACCTGGATATAGGGGCTAGTAGGGGCTAGAAGAATCGTTCCCGAATGGTAATCACATCTCCCGGCTTGAGCGAAACATCCAGCGTGTCATAACTTTGCGGTGCCGCGTTTTCCGCCAGCTCGGCAGCATGTACGGTAATGCCGGAACGGGCAGCGCGTTCGGTGAAACCGCCGGCAATGCTGATGGCACGGCGCAGGGTTAGGCCGGGCTCGTAGGGGTAGGCTCCCGGCGAGGCGACTTCGCCATCAATATAGAAGGGGCGGTACTCAACGATACTTACGGTTACATCCGGATCGATCAGAAACTCACCGTCCACCAGGCCGTTGCGGATGACTTCTTCCAGGCTATTGATGGTATTGCCGGATGCAGTGACTTCGCCAAGAAAAGGGTAGGTGATTTTACCGCTATCCAGAATACGAATTTCCTCAAAACTCAGGCCTTCTTCCTCATAGACAGAAATGGCGATCACATCATCCGGCCCCAATACATAGGAGGAAGTCTGGGCCAGGGAAACTACAGGAAGACACAAGGAGGCCAGAATCACCGCTCCCCAAATAAAAACGCTTGCCGGCCTGTGAGTCAGGTGCCTGGCAAGCGTCAGTAAAATAATGCGCTGAACGCAATAAAAGGTACTTAACATTCGCTGAATCTTGCTGTTTTAGCTCCTGTAGGGCTCAGTATTGTAGGGCCAGCACAGCAAATTACAAGCTAAGGCTCAGGCCAAGAGCAACACTCGTTTCATCGTAACTAAAGCCGCTAAAAGTCGAGTCTTTGGAGGTATCTGAAACCGAAAAGTTCAGGTCCATCCAGCGCTGCACGTTATAGACAAGACCAAGACTAATGGAGTCCGTGTCATCACTGCGATTAACACCTTCATAGTGTTCACTAACGGTGGAATAACTGGCCAGGGAGCTAATTCGGTCGGACCATTCATGAACCCAGGTTATTCCCAGGGTTGAGTTGTCCAGGGCATTACCGATACCGTATGATTCACCAAAGCCCTGGGTGGCGTTAAAGTTTACGTTTGAATAAGTCAGAGGGTTCCAGTCAATGTTTAATTCATAGCTGAAGCCATCAACATCCACCCGATCCGCGTCAGTATATTCTTTTTCACCCTGGCCAATCTTGATGGAACCGCTGGTCAGGGCTGTGGCTTCCCAGGCTACACCGACATAGAAATAGCTTTCATCGGAATCCAGGGTATCGCCGGCACCGACAACCGCGACCGGGTCAGTCACATAATCAACATCAGTAGCTTGGTATTCGACAAGAATATCGGTGCGCGGTGACAGGCTCCAGTAAAAAGCAGCATTCCAGTTGACCCGGTCGGTATCGCGAAACCGGGTGATGGCTCTGAGGTTGGTATAGGATTTTTCCAGGGTATTCAGGCCAAGCACGAGGCGGGCGGAATCTTCTGAACCAAAGACATAATTACCGCCAAAATAGGTATCTTCGTATTCAGTGGCGATACCCAAATCCAGCAGACCCTGTGAATAGCCGGTACCGCGTTTTTCATGCGAACTCAGCATATAAGCATTAAAACTCAAGAGGTTACGGGTATTTATCACGAGGTTTAAATCCCCCGCCGCGCGCCAGTCAGTGTAGTCATCAACACTGGAGATTGAATAATTACCATCCATCACCTGCGCTTCCAGGGCCAGATTGCTGCCACCTTCACTCTGGGCAACGGCAGCCAGCCTGGGCGTAATTTCAAACAGATTGGAGCTTGCGGCACCGGTATTACGCAAATACATATTGTCTGAATGAGTCCATTCAGCATCCACGGTAGGGAACAGGTTTAGGGCCCCAATCTCGATGGGTTCAGGCTCAACAGCAAAAACCGGAGTGCTAAAAGATAAGGTAGCCGCAATGGCAGAGGAAAGCTTTAGTGACCGGCGCATTTGTTTCTCCATTATTTTCGTAAATGATTACTGATAGCTGGGGTGACCATATAATTATACCGCTGTAAGTCAAAAATACTAGAAGTTCATTATAAAAATCAATGTGATTGATTAATACGCCTTAACGGCTAGATCGCCAAAATATGGGTAGACAGACCTTTTGGACTAAGCTCAAGGGGCAATTAATAGGATTAGTGATAATTTAACTGAGTCTGGTAAAGGCTATAGTTACAACACTGAATAGAATATAGTTAACTTTTTTAACAGATTAGCCTCATTTGGTTATACCTTGCACTTTCTTAATTGAAAAATAGTAATCATGAACATCCTATTTATTACAAAAAATGATCCATTCATAGGAAAAAGTGGTGATGCCGTATATACCAGAGGGATAATATCATCAATCTCCAAGGTTAATGGAGTTCAGCTGTCAATTTATATATGTAATGGACATTATAGTGAACAACAATTTGGTAAAGAGAAGCAATATGAACAAATAAATAAAATCCATTATGGGATGGCTAAAAGATTTCCTGGAATATTTTCGATTTTTTCATTATTGCCTAAAGTTAGCCTGAGTACTATCAACAAGAATGATTTAATAAAGTTGCAAAAAATTTTGGGAAAAGAGTCAATTGATGTTGTTATTCTGAATGAATCTGCAACATTAAATGCTTTGAAAGTTGTTAATAAATATCAATCAAAAAAAACACTCTATATTTCGCATAATGTTGATTTTATTATAAGAAAAAAAATTGCAAAAGAAGTTGGATTTTTAAATATTTTAAAAATTCCAATGCTATATGATGCAGAAAAATATAAAAAATATGAGATAAAGTATTTCAAAGAGGTAGAACTCTTTACTTCAATTACTAATTCGGATTATTTGGAATATAAAAAGTTAGCACCGGAAAAAAAAGGGATGGTATTAAAGCCTGGATTTGAAAATAGAAGATCAAGTAATGATTTAATCTCAGATAGTAGACCTAATAATGCGATATTAATGGGTTCTTTTTATTGGAAAGCAAAACAGTTTAATTTATTAGAATTAATTGAATCATATTCAAAAAAACAAAGAAATTTCAATTTGATAATTGCAGGAAGTATGTCAATAAAACTATATAAATATATTCTCAACAAGTATCCAGAAATTAAAGTTATTAGAAATTTTTCTAAAGTTGAAGAAGTTTTAAAAATTTGCCGAATAGGATTGATACTGGAAAAAAAAGGGGGTGGTTTCAAACTTAAAGCTTTAGACTATATTTTTAATAATATACCAATTTTAGGGTATAAGGAGTCTATGGAGGGGCTAGAATTAGTCGAAGGTGTTGACTATATTTGTGCTAAAAATGTGGACGATGCTAACTATTTAATCGAGAAAGTTATAAACGATTTTGATTGTCTGAACAATATTCAGAGTAATGCGTTTAAAAAGTCAGCTCATTCTTACTCTTGGTCGGAAAGAGCGTCAAGTCTTATAAATTTCCTGAAAGAAAACAATTGAATCAATTAACTCTAAATGCCATAGCATCAAAAAATGATGCTATAAAACGGAAATTGAATAAGATTCTCCTTTTTTTGGGATTATTCAGCTTGTTTACTAGGCTAGATTTCCAATTAGGAGACATGTTGATTCCTAACCCAATAGGGTTTTTATGTTCAATATTCTTAATTGCATTTAATTATGAATTAGTAAAAAAAAATGAGCTTAGCTATATAATAATATTATTTTTATTTTCTTTATTGGGAATTGTTTTTACCCCAATGATTAGTGATTTTTATATTCAAAGACTTCTGGCTTCTATTCAATTTTTGTATTCATTAATCTGCGGATATGGGATGTATGTAGGCTTAAAAACATATAATAGAACTACATTAAGAAAACTTTTTTTATCTTTATATGTTTTTATAACTGTTGGTGCAATTTTGGAGATAATTAGCCCCTTAAAAATTGTAGTCACAGCATACTCAAATGTTTATATTGATCCTATTACAGAGGCAGATACAATTCGAGATATTGCATTATCAGGATTTTATAGGCCAAAATTTTTCACAAGTGAAGTTTCACATATTTCATTGTCTTTAGTGATATTTATATTAATCGCATATCTTAATGACAAAAACAGCAAATTATCTTTTTATACTGGCCTAATAATAATTGCTATGGTTATATTCAGGAGTCCAATTTTCTTGTTAGGTATGTTTTTATTATTTTCTACATTTTACTATTTTAATGAGAATAGAAATTCAAATATACGATTATTAATTACACTTTTTTCATTTTTTGTTTTTATTTTATTTCTAATTATATCAATAAATATAATTTACGCTGATAGGATTTATGCAATACAAAGTGGCAGCGATTTCTCTACAACAATAAGAATTTTTGCAGGAATATTAGTAGGAGTAAATGTTGCAAGTATATATCCAATCTGGGGGGTTGGTATTGGTGGTACTGGAGCAGCAGAAGAGATTATTAAAAATGTTTTTATAGATAATAATGTACCTACATTTCTAGTCTATACTGTTTGGGATAGAATGCTAAACAATGGTCTTGGTGTTCTTCTTTTATCTTATGGATATATTGGTTCAATTCTTTATATTTATTTATGGAAAAATAAAATTAAACTTATTGCTGGTGGTGGACAACTTTTTGTAGGACTCTGTATTCTTTTGATATCACAAGTAATAGGAAATATATACTCGCCGCTTTTTATATCACTTATTTATATTATATCTTTAGCTACAAAAAAAAGACTTCTAGAGAAATAAGCTTATGAAAAGAGGTGCGCTTTTTATATTTAAAAAACTATTAAAGAGGCTTCTGAATGAAAATTTAAATTATCATAAACAAGGTGTGCTCCCCAATATTGCAATTTTCAGCTCGAGAAGAAGTGGCTCAACACTTTTGATGCAAATGATTGCAACAAATAGAAAAACTAAATTTATTGATCAGCCGTTTTCACTTTTTTCTTCTGATTCATACCAGCTTCAATGGCTTCCTATATTCAATGATGGGCAATTTATAGAATTAAATGATGAGCAGGAAGAGATGGTCTTGAAATATATCCATCTAATAAATAATGGGTTGTTACATATAAATGAATCTTGGCGCTTTTATCATCAAGATCATAGTTTTATATCAAATAGAATTGTTTATAAAATAACGGACGCTCATTGTCTCATTAATTGGCTTTTTAATTATTTTAAATTTCAAACAATAATATTGACAAGACATCCAATTTCACAATCATTAAGTGTCTTAAGAAATAATTGGAATAATAGGGCTTATGGTTTTTTGTCTAATGACTTTTATTCCTCAAATTATCTAACTAAAGCTTCCTACAAGGCAGCTCAAAATATATATAATAATGGCGATGACATAAGTAAGCATGTTTTGGGCTGGTGTCTTGAAAATCTTCCTTTAATTAAAGAAATCAATAATGCTAACTATTCTTTTATTTCATATGAAGAACTTATATGTGAATCTAGCTCAGTTATAAGTGATTTATCAGATAAATATAAACTAAATAATATATATGCTATGAAGAAGAAACTAGATCACCCGTCAAAATCTATGAAAAATTTAAGTAACTCGAAAACTATTGAAATGGTAAGAAAAAAAAATTCAGAGTTTTTGAGCTCAAATTGGAAAAGTCATATATCTAACAAAAAAGAGTCTGAGTTAATGGATATTTTAAAGATTTTCGAGATAGATTTGTATGTGGCAGGAAAGTACATGCCAGCTATAAAGTATCGAATCTCAAAATAAAACTTATTATGTATACCTTAGTTAAGAAAGAAGATATTTATGCATTGCAATCTAAAACAGATGTCGAAAGAATTAGAATAATTGCCAAAGGTTTTAAGAATAATGGAACTTTATTGCCTGCGCTAAAGTACTCTTTGTGGGCTTTAAAACAAGGTGGAATCCTTGAAGTATTTGACTCAGGACCTAACAGTGACCATATTTCTCCATATAATTTGCCATTCTCACTTATTCAGATGCAAGTTATATCTGCATTAAAAGAGAATGTTGAAATTCTAAAAATTGATTCTGAAAAATATAAGATTTTCTTAAAGAAGATTACTGCTAATCCTGAAAAAAAGTGGCAATGTGGAATAATATTTTCTGGACAGGAAAATGAAAAATCATCTTTATTAAGATGTATTCAGTCGATTAGAAATGAAAATGAACTAGCAAGTGAGAATAGTATTATAGTATGTGGGCCGAAAATAAATATAGACTTTCTAAATCGATATAAAAACGTTTCGTATCTTGTTTATCACAACCCTAAAAGCAATAACCTATTTCCAATTTCTTCAAAAAAAAACTTTCTTATTGAAAGTATGACGGCTCCTTTCATAGTAATTATGCATACTAGGATATCTTTGCCTAATGGTTTCTTAACTTCTGTACCAAATAATTTTGATTTTGCTACTTGTAAAGTAGTAATAAATGTTAAAGATAAAGTAGTTCCATATATTTCATTTTCAATGATGAATTTAAATCTTCCTTTCCAAGCGGCGAATGAATATGCCTATAGTAGCAGACTATTTAATGATCCACGTAAATATTCTAGAGGAAAGTTCCCGGTAATAGATGGAGCTCTTTTTTTTGCTAACCGTAATACCTATCTCAAATGCAAACAAAATGAGTTATTGAATTGGGGGCAGGCTGAAGATGTAGAGTGGGCATTTAGAGCATATAGCAACTGCATTTTAATGGATTACTGGCCAAGCATTATAGCTATTTCTCATACTAATAAATTAACAATTAAAGCGAATATCCCAATGTTCATATTTAGATTAGGGCAAGTATGTCAAAGAAGATTAAGAACTTTATATTATGCCTTTTTATTTTACTTTTTAAAATGAATAAGAAAGTAAAAGTATGTTTTTAACGGCTAAATTAGCTAACTTTATTTTATCAGTAGCTTGGGGCTTACTTTTAACTATTATTTTAGTGAGGAACTTTAACAATGAAGTTGCGGCCTTGCTTCTTTGGATTAATGCTATAGGTTTATCATTAAGTTTAGCAGATCTTGGAATTTCAAAAGTAATATTTTTAACAGCTTCAAAAAACAAAAAATCAAATATTAAAGTAGAAGTGTCAGGGATAATGTATCTCTATATTGGTATTAGTTGTATTAGTACAGTATTTTGTTATTTTCTTATCTCTAAATATCAACCAAATTCACCAGTTTTAATTGCATCATTATTTTTTCTTTCTGCATCACTAAATTTACCTTGGAGGATTATATATAATTACTCTTTAGCAATTGAATGTTATAAAGTAATCGAGATATTGGATGTAACCAGGAAAATTATTTTTATTATTTTTTTATTCTATCTTTATATAGTCCCAAATTTATTTTTATTTGCTTTCAGCTTAAACGTTATTTGGCTATGTATTTTATTTATTTCATTAAAATATACAGGTTTAGGTCTATTTAAATTTAAATTATCTGAATTTACTAAAATTAAAAATTATCTTTTAAATAACATTAAAGTAATGGGTGATAGTGTGATATTTCATATAACTGATTTTATGAATTATTTGTTGCCTGTTATATTTTCGCCAATATTATTTGGCCTCGGTGCTAATGTGATTCTCATGGATCTTTTTTATAAATCAACAAGAGCTGCAACACAATTATATAGAGCATTTTCAGAATCCAGGGTTCCTGAAATTAGGAAAAACGTTTTAACAAAAAATATTAATTGCGTAAAAAAAGAGACAAATAGAGTGGTTATAAATTCATTATTGTGTTGGTTTATTATTACACTAGTATTGATAACTTTTGGAGAAACAATTTTTATATTCGTACTTGATAGTAATATTGAAATACCTGATGGCTTTGTTTTTATTATAACAATATTCTTATTCTTAAATGTGATTCAAAATTCATATGGATCAACTATGGTATATATGGGTGAATTACGAATTATGAAATTTATATCATTATCATTTTTAATTTGTTTGATAGGAGTATGTTTGATTTCTATTAAAAATATAACGCTTATTAACTTTTTATTTTTATATACATTAATATACTTTATTTCATCTGGTTTATATTATTATCTTTATAAATCAAAAATTAATGATAATGAAATTCAAATGTAAAATGATAGAAAGTTGCTGCATCCTAAAATAAATCTTCGAATTTATAATTTTTTAATTCTAAATATTCCTCAGGTGTACCGCAAAAAAATACTTCAGAAATGCCAATTAAGTTATAAGCTATTTTTAAATTTGATTGGATGGCTAAATTATAGAGCGGAGCAATGTATCTTTCTCCCCCTTGTAGCATTTGTGAAGGAATATTGACAGTTGATTCAAATAAGTCATTATAAAACGAAATGGATTTGAAGTAGTATAGACCTGTACTACAAAAATTTGATATAGGTTGTTTTTCTGCTACTTCTATTACGGCTCCAGTTTCAAAATTTGGATCCTTTGGTTTAACAAATGACCAGTGCGTGCCTTTACCTTTAAAAACTTCCAAATACCCATCTATTTCATTGTTTATAGTTGGATGTGTAAAGTTTGGGCGTATAGTATCAATATTGAAGATAGTTAGAGGTTCGGAATATGCATTTTTAAAATTTAGTAACCCTTTGTATACTGTTTCAGCTTGGCCTTCCGTTTCCTTATCTAATATACAAACATGATATTGTTCTTTTGATAAACCTAAAGCTGAAAGTTCCTTATTTATAAAATCTATTATGTCAAATTGCTCTACTTTACAAATAAATAAAAAAAATTCTTTGTTAAAATAATATTTGAAACTTTTTACCACCAGTGAAAATAAAGTATTATTATTAATCTTCAACATGTATTTAGGAGATTTATATCCAGCTTTATAAAACCTTGTACTTAAACCTGCCATTGGAATCACAATCATTTATGTAATTCTCTCACTTTCTTATATAAAAGTATCCCGGAACAAAGCAAGTAGTTTTGTCTTTTTTTACTATCAGTGTGTAGTGGTAGCATTGAGAAAAATAGACATGCCGCTATGGAGATCATGCTTGCTAAATCAGCATCTGTGCTTTCCTTCAGCTTATTTATAAATAAATCAGATATTAATTCGCTTGTTTCATTATTTTGAATTGAAAAATTCCATTTTTTTCCATTTACAGCACTAAAATTTACCCTGTTTAAAATTATGTTGTCATAATTACCTAAAAATGAATGTATTAATTTTCCTAAGTCGTAACGATAATCACCGAACATTGTAAATTCGCCATCGTATAATTGAGCTCTAGGGTCAACACTTAAAATTCTTTGTGCTCTAAAGTCGTAGAATAAGTTCCCTAAAAATAAGTCGCCATGCCAAAAACTAATATCATCAGTTTTTGTTGGTGATATTTTCGAAAGTAAATATTCAACTATCTCTTCTAAGTCTGGATACTTAATATCATTAATGGTTAAGCTGAACCTATCTTTATCAATATTTCTTTGATTGCAAAAAACATCAACCCTATCACGTGTTTTTTCTAATATTATGTTTTTAAAAAAGTGATCAGCGAATTCGCTTGATGCTTCAGGTGAGTTAGGATGAGGTCTAATCATTTTACACTTTTCAATAAATAAAAAAATAGCATGAAGTATATGTTGCCAAGTTGAAAGAGGTAGTTCTCCAAAAACATATAATTCACTAATTAAAGGATGGTATAAATACTCAATAGAATATCCAAATTTAAAATCTTCATTATAAGTTTCTAAAAATTTTGGAGTATAAATTTTAATTGATGTTGGTAGGTTATTATACCAGTTCGATTCAGCGCGAATTTTATTTGTTTGCGTGGATGATTTTCTGAAAATTAAACCGTCTGATCTAACTTGATTGAAGGCCCTGGCTATAGAGAAGTCTCTTTTAGATTGATAATACAAGGGTAAATGACCACAATCATACCAATTAACTGCTGTTACTAAATCCATTCGTATCTGAGAGTTGTATTCATTTAAAACACAAGATATCGATGAATTATCGCATGCTTTAACTAATGTCAATTTGTTTGAAAACTTAAAATATCCACAAACAATATTTCTATTTCTATAATTGTAGATGTCTTGCTTTTCCGTAAAAAAAGTAGAATTGTTATCCTTCTTTATTGCATAAGCCCAAGGGTAATTTGCAGATGTTTCTTTTATTGCAACAACATCATCTTTACTAGAAGTTGAGGAAGGTAGGTCAACTAAAGTATCACCATATATTAATTCAATTGCATCTTCTTCTACGTTTAATGCGGCTTTTTGTAATGCCTGCGTTAGTGTTAATGATGTAGGCAAAAAAATAATGTTGATTTTAGCTGCATCTAATCTCATTTTATCTGCAGACGGTATTTTATACCCTGAAGGCAAAGTCATGTATATTACGTTTTTTTGAGCTAATTTTACTTGTTGCTCATACAGCCTTCCTTCTCCCAAAGGCAACATGGACGGAGGTATTTTGCCAATTTCCGCACCTAGTTCATTATCAACATACAATGATGAGAGTATTATAAATCCTCTTTTTTTTTGGATATAAGACATTCTTAACTATCCTACTCATCAACAACAGTAGAGTTTGTAATTTGGCAAATTTCTTTATAACTAAGATCTATAAATTCATTTGGTCTTATTGCCTTATCATCAACATAGAATCCATTATCGCCACACCATGGTTTGCCCATCCAAATTTCATCATATGGAACTTTGTGAAGTTTAAGCCAATTTGTTAATGAAGGAAGTGTTTTAGCTAAAATTTTGCCAATATTGTTGTTGTGAGTTCGCATATTTCTACTTGAATAAAGGACAATTTCAAACCCTAATCTTTGGTATTCTCTTATTTTATTTACAACATCATGATTAGGAGAGGCGGAATTATAATTTCCATTGCCTGTTGTTATCGTATGATCGATATCAATTACCAATCTTTTCATCTTATTTGCTAGCCCTTATATATTATAAATTATTTATTAAAATAATTAGCCCAAAATAATATTAAATAATCTATTATTGTAATTCGTATGAGCTTTTTTAATCCAGTGCATTATCGACTCCTATGAAAATATTAATTTATGGCATAAATTATGCTCCAGAGCTTACTGGAATTGGGAAGTATACTGGTGAGCTTGCATCTTGGTTAGTCCTTTCTGAGCATATGGTTCATGTTGTTACAGCTCCACCATATTATCCTGCCTGGTATGTTCCGTCTTCCTGGCGCCGATGGTGGTTTAAACGACAGGAGATACAGCAAGTTAAGATACTACGTTGCCCCCTGTATGTACCAGCACGACCATCAGCAATAGGCCGTATAGTTCATCTAATTAGTTTCTCATTCACATCCTTTTTTGCTCTTTTGAGCCAATTTAGTTGGCGGCCACAGGTCATTGTTCTAGTTGTACCCACTATATTCTGTGCTGTGAATGCTTTGCTGCTAGCTAGATTAACAAATGCAAAGTGTGTGGTTCATGTTCAGGATTATGAAGTCGATGCTATGTTTGGAGTTATTTTTGATAATTCCGGAAGCAGCCATCATAAAAACGGCGTAATAAGACGTTTCATATATGGAGTTGAAAGTTGGTTATTGTGTCGGTTTGATCGTGTGTCTAGCATTTCACCAGATATGATACAACGCGCTATAGATAAAGGAGTGCCAGAGGAGCGTATTATTTTTTTTCCTAACTGGGCTGAGCTTGACTATTTTCTGAAAGCACAGCGAGATTCAAAGCTACTGGTTGAATTGGGAGTTGGATCTAAAAAGCGGGTCGTGCTTTATTCAGGCAATATAGGTGAAAAGCAGGGCTTGGAAACATTGATTGAGGCGGCGGAACAATTACAGCACAGAGATGATCTGGTTTTCCTGATAGTGGGAGAGGGAGCTGGAAAAGCTCGTATTATTGCCAAGACTCAAGCTTTGAAATTGACTAATGTGGTTTTTGCCCCCCTACAGCCCTATGAACGCTTACCGGCTTTACTGGCATCTGCAGATTGTCACATGGTTGTGCAGAAACGTGGTGTAGCAGATGCCGTGCTACCCTCAAAACTTACCAACATACTTGCTGTAGGTGGTAATGCTGTGATCACGGCTGATCCTGATACCAGCCTGGGCTTATTATGTGCAGAATTTCCAGAAATAGCAGTTTTGGTTGAGCCTGAATCGGTTGAGGCACTGGTAGCTGGCATCACACTAGCACTCGATAAACCTTTGCCCAACAAGGTGGCCCTAGCCTATGCTCAGGAGCATTTGGATAAAGAACAGATTTTGAGGAAGTTCGAACATAACTTGCTAGAGTTGATAGATTAAATTTTCAAGGGTTTCTCAGCTTTTGAACAGAAAACTTCACAAGTTAATAGCTTCTACCCCAACTGACTGCAATTTATTCAAGGCTAGAAAGTTGCAGATATTAACCTGACGATGAGGAAGGTAAGTTAATCGGAAGCTTGCTGTCGGATTCGATTTCTCCTTTAGTGGTTTTGATATTGATTCAAAGTTTGCCCCTGTTTAGTAGTAGACTTGTTTCTCATCAATCATTAGCATTATTTTTATGAAAGCCTCAGACCTCCTAATCAAATGCCTCGAGGCCGAGAATGTGGAATACATCTTCGGCATACCCGGTGAAGAAAACCTGGATTTACTCAATTCCCTGAAAGACTCGTCTATCAGGTTGATTATTACCCGCCATGAGCAGGCTGCCGGTTTTATGGCCGCGACTTATGGGCGCCTGACTGGCAAGGCGGGAGTCTGTCTTTCCACTCTGGGGCCAGGTGCCACCAATTTTGTCACGGCTGCTGCCTATGCCCAGCTTGGAGCCATGCCGATGGTGATGATTACCGGGCAGAAGCCCATCAAACGCAGCAAGCAGGGCCAGTTTCAGATCATTGATGTGGTCGACATGATGCAGCCAATTACCAAGTATGCCCGGCAGATCGTTGGTGCTGACAATATTCCCTCCAAGGTGCGTGAGGCCTTTCGCAGGGCTGAAGAAGAGCGCCCTGGGGCTGTCTTGCTGGAGCTGCCGGAAGATGTTGCGGCGGAAGAATCTGATGAACAACCCTTTCGTGCCAGCATGAAGCGTCGTCCTGTTGTTGAAGAAAAGGCGCTAAACCGCGCAGTGGAATGTCTGCAGAATGCCAAACAGCCATTGCTGATGATCGGCGCCGGAGCCAACCGTAAATTGACTGCGAAAATGCTGCGCCTGTTTGTTGAGAAGCAGGGCATTCCCTTTATTTCCACCCAGATGGGCAAGGGCGTGGTCGATGAAAGTCATCCTCTGTGTATTGGCAATGCCGCACTTTCCGATGGTGATTTCCTGCACCAGGCCATCAAGCAGGCTGATCTGATCATTAATGTCGGTCATGATGTGGTGGAAAAGCCGCCGTTTTTTATGCAGGGCAGTGACCTGAACGTGATTCATATCAACTTCAGCGGCGCGGAAGTGGATCCGGTTTATTTTCCCCAGACCGAAATGGTCGGTGATATCGCCAACAGTATCTGGCAACTCAATGAAATACTCATGCCGCAGGCTCACTGGGATTTCTCCTATTTCATGAAAGTTCGTGAAGCCATGGTCCAGCATGAGCAGAAGGGCACCACCGATGATCGCTTTCCCGTCTACCCGCAGCGCCTGGTGGCGGATGTCCGCAAAGTGATGGGGGCTGATGACATCATCGCGCTGGATAACGGTATTTATAAAATCTGGTTCGCGCGCAATTATCAGGCTTATTCCCCGAATACCGTGCTGCTGGACAATGCTCTGGCTTCGATGGGCGCGGGCCTGCCCTCAGCCATGGCAGCGAAGCTGGTATTTCCGGAAAGAAAGGTCGTCGCCATTTGTGGTGATGGGGGGTTCATGATGAATTCCCAGGAGCTGGAAACGGCTGTCAGGTTAAAACAGGATCTGGTGGTCCTGATTCTTAATGACAGTGCTTACGGCATGATCAAGTGGAAACAGATCAATATGGGCTTTGATGAATTTGGCCTGGACTTTAACAACCCCGACTTTATTCGTTATGCTGAGAGTTATGGAGCCTCAGGTCACCGTTTGGCACAGGCTGAAGAACTGGTGCCCCTGCTACACGCCTGCCTTACGGAGGGCGGTGTGCATCTGATTGATGTGCCAATTGATTATTCAGAGAACGACTTGATATTGAACCAACAACTTCCAAAATTAAGTAAGCAGATTTAACGAGAATTTATGTTAGAAAAAAGCTATCCATTTTATCTGGCCAACAAGGCCGAAAAGCCCAATACCGATCTGAAAGTCTATGATAAATACACTGGCAAACTGGCCACGGAAGTTGCCATGGCTACGCCTGAACATATTGACCAGGCGATAGGGGCCGCTGTCGATGCCCAGCAGGCCATGCAGGAGATGGCACCTTATGAACGCCAGGCAGTGTTACAGCATTGTGTGGACAGCTTTAAGGAGCGTCACGAAGAACTGTCACAGGCTTTATGTATTGAAGCCGGTAAGCCGATTAAAGATGCGCGTGGCGAAACCACCCGCCTGGTTGACACCTTTCGGGTTGCGGCAGAAGAAGCGGTGCGTTTTAACGGCGAGGTACAGAACCTGGAAATTTCTGCCCGTGCCAAAGGCTATCGCGGCATGCTCAAACGTGTGCCGATTGGGCCGTGCTCCTTTATCTCGCCCTTTAACTTTCCGCTGAATCTGGCTGCGCATAAAGTGGCGCCGGCGCTGGCGGTTGGTTGTCCCTTTATTCTGAAACCGGCCAGCCTGACACCCATTGGCGCCCTGATTATCGGTGAAGTGCTGGCCGAAACCGATTTGCCGGAAGGGGCCTTTTCCATTCTTCCCTGCAAACGCGATGGCGCAGAGCTGTTCACCACAGATGAGCGTCTTAAACTCCTGAGTTTTACCGGCTCACCAGCAGTCGGCTGGAAACTGAAAGAACAGGCAGGCAAGAAAAAAGTCACCCTGGAACTGGGCGGCAATGCAGCCTGCATTGTGGATGAAAGCTGGGACCTGGATGATGCCGTTGCCCGAATTGTGTTCGGGGCTTTTTACCAGAGCGGGCAGAGTTGCATCGGCGTGCAGCGTATTTTTGTGCAGGAAAATGTTTACGAGGAATTCAAACAGCGCCTCACGGAAAAAACCCGCGACCTGGTCATGGGGGATCCGGGCAATGAAGAGACCTTTATCGGCCCGATGATTTCCGAGCAGGAAGCTGAACGTCTACACGGCTGGATTGAAGAAGCCATCGCGGCAGGTGCGACACTGCTTTGTGGCGGCAAGCGCGAAGGTAATATGCTGCAGGCGACCCTGCTGGAAAATGTGCCAAAGGACCAGGCGGTCTGTACCGAAGAAGCTTTCGGCCCGGTTGCCGTGCTCAGTTCCTACAAAGGCTTTGATGAGGCACTGGCCATGACCAATGACAGCCAGTTTGGGCTGCAGGCAGGGATTTTTACCCGTGACATGTATAAGGCCCTTAAAGCCTGGGACAGCCTGGAAGTCGGCGGGGTGGTCATCGGCGATGTGCCTTCCTTCCGGGTCGACAATATGCCCTATGGTGGCGTCAAGGAAAGTGGTCTGGGGCGTGAAGGCATTCGCTTCGCCATGGAAGACATGTCGGAAATCCGCAATCTGGTCATTCGCAGTCCCTGATATTAAATAAGTCCATCAAAGTTATAATGTTGTTGTTATAGATTCACTTTTGGTGATTTGGAATTCCAGAAAGATGAAAATATTCCTTGCAGGCCATAAGGGAATGGTGGGCTCCGCTATTCATCGCTTACTTTCCCTTGATGATTCAGTGGAACTCATTTGCAAAAACAGCTCGGAACTGGATTTATCCAACCAGGCTGCTGTTGATAAGTTCTTCAACACAGAAAAGCTTGATTGTGTCTATCTGGCGGCTGCCAAGGTTGGTGGTATACATGCGAATAACACCTATCCTGCCGAATTTATCTACAAAAACCTGATGATAGAAGCGAATGTGATTCATGCGGCTCACGAAGCAGGGGTTCAGAAACTACTGTTTCTCGGCTCTTCCTGTATTTATCCCAAAGAGGCAGAGCAACCGATGGCGGAAGATGCCTTGTTAACGGGAAAACTGGAAGTAACTAATGAGCCTTATGCCATTGCCAAAATTGCCGGGATCAAGCTGTGTGAATCCTATAATCGTCAGTACGGGAGGGATTATCGTAGTGTGATGCCGACCAATCTCTATGGCCCAAATGACAATTTTCATCCGGAAAATTCCCATGTGTTACCGGCATTGATTCGCCGTTTTCATGAAGCCAAACAAAAAGGGGCTGCGGAAGTTGTTGTCTGGGGCAGTGGTAAGCCAATGCGTGAGTTCCTGCATGTCGATGATATGGCTGCCGCCAGTGTTTTTGTTATGAACTTGCCGAAAAACATTTATGCTGCTCATACCCAAGCTATGTTATCCCATATTAATGTGGGGACGGGCGAGGATTGCTCCATTCGCGAAGCAGCTGAAACCATTGCCAGAGTGATCGGTTATCAAGGCAGGATCGAATTTGATACCTCCAGGCCTGATGGCACCATGCGCAAGCTAATGAATGTCGAGCGCCTGCATAATCTGGGATGGCAGTATCAGATACCGTTTGAGGAAGGCCTGCGCCAGACTTACGAATGGTACCTGGCCAATCAGGACAGCTTCAGATCGGTCTGAACTTGTTTGATTCAGCTTATTCCCGGGTAATGGCGATCTTGAAGCCATGCTTTTTCAGCAGGGCATGCTGACGGGCTTTTTCCAGGTCTTCACTGACCATTTCCGCGCACATTTCCTCTACTGTAATTACCGGCTCCCAGCCAAGCTTTTCTTTGGCTTTTGTCGGGTCACCAAGTAACTCTTCCACCTCTGCCGGCCTGAAATAGCGGGGGTCAACTTTAACGATGGTATCGCCCTGTTTAATACCAGGCGCCTTGTCACCCTCAATTTTAGAAACTGTTCCGATTTCATCAAGGCCTTCCCCTGAAAATTTAAGGGTAATCCCGAGATCTTTTGCTGCAAGTTGAACAAAATCCCTGACCGATATTTGTTTACCAGTAGCAATTACAAAATCTTCAGGCTGATCTTGCTGTAGCATCATCCACTGCATACGTACAAAGTCTTTAGCATGACCCCAGTCGCGCAAGGCATTCATATTGCCGAGATACAGGCATTTCTCCAGGCCCTGAGCGATATTGGCCAGCGCCCGCGTGATTTTGCGGGTCACAAAGGTTTCACCGCGTCTTGGCGATTCATGATTGAACAGAATGCCGTTACAGGCATACATGCCATAGGCTTCGCGGTAATTGACAGTAATCCAGTAGGCGTATAGTTTTGCCGCTGCATAAGGAGAACGGGGGTAAAAAGGGGTAGATTCTTTTTGCGGATTTTCCTGAATCAGGCCGAAAAGTTCCGAAGTTGACGCCTGATAAAAACGCGTTTTTTTCTCCAAACCCAGTAGTCGTATTGCTTCCAGTAAACGTAATGTCCCCAGGCCATCTACATCCGCTGTATATTCAGGCTGCTCAAAGCTAACCTGGACATGAGATTGAGCGCCAAGGTTATACACTTCATCTGGCTGTACTTCCTGTAACAAGCGGGTGAGGTTGGAACTGTCAGTCAGGTCTCCGTAATGTAAAAACAAATGAGGATTTGAGGCGTGCGGGTCCTGGTATATGTGGTCAATGCGCTCAGTATTGAATAATGAAGTACGTCTCTTGACTCCATGGACTTCATAGCCCTTTTCCAGGAGAAATTCTGCAAGATATGATCCGTCCTGCCCGGTGATTCCGGTGATTAATGCTTTTTTCACAAAAGGCTTCCTACTTTGTGTTGAAGGCAGGGATTTTAATCGAATATTAAATGCTTATCGAATGAACATGGCAAAAGAAATTGATTTTCATACCGATGAATACCTTTATACCAGCTTGATCCTTATGCTAGTCTCAGCGAACGGTAGTTCTCGTAAAACGAAAATAAAACAACAATCCGTTCCCGGAGAGATGCCATGACCCGATTATTTTCCTTTCTGTCTGTTATTTTAGTTCTGTTTCTCAGTGCCTGTTCCCAGGAACCGGAACCCGCCGCTCCTGAGGAGATGGAATCCGCTGCATCGGTGCCGGCGGCTCCAGCAAATGACAATATCTCCGGTCGAGTCAGCAGTTCGGCAGGGCCGGAAGCCGGGGTCTGGGTCATTGCTGAAACTAACGATCTCGGCACCCCCTATGCCAAAATTGTCGTGACCAATGATAACGGGGAATACCTGATACCGGATTTACCCGAGGCTTCCTATGAACTGTGGGTACGGGGCTATGGCCTGGTCGATTCCGAACACATTAATGTGACTCCCGGCTCTTCCACTGATCTGACTGCGGTGCTGGCACCGAATGCCAGGGCAGCGGCGCAGTATTATCCTGCCGGGTACTGGTATTCCATGCTGGAAATTCCGGATGCCAGCGAGTTTCCGGGAACCGGACCACAGGGCAATGGCATCAACCCGAATATTACCCATCAGGAAGACTTTATTCGTCAGGTTGGCAATGGTGGTTGCCTTGCCTGTCATCAGCTTGGCAATGCCGCCATTCGCGAGATTCCGGCGATGTTCAGTGACCTGACTTCAGTGGATGCCTGGCAACGCCGCATTCAGTCAGGGCAGGCCGGTGGCAACATGGTTCGTGGTATGAGTGGCCTGGGAATGGAGGCATTCAATGAAATGTATGCCGGCTGGACTGAGCGTATTGCCCAGGGTGCCTTACCCCCGGCACCGGAACGCCCACAGGGCATGGAACGCAATGTCGTGATTACCATCTGGGACTGGGCTGATCCGCAGGCCTACATGCATGACCTGGTTTCCACTGACCGGCGGGATCCGACACTTAATGCCAATGGGCTTATCTACGGGGCGACTGAACTGAGTACTGACTATATCCCGGTGCTGGACCCGGTCAACCATACGATTGAACAGATTCCACTGAGCATGCTGGATCCGGGTGCTCCTTCCGTATCCGGATCGCAACTGGCCGAATCTCCTTACTGGGGCACGGAAGAACCCTGGGACTCCCAGACCAATGTGCACAACCCGATGATGGATCAGGATGGCCGGGTCTGGCTGACGGCAAGAGTGCGCGGGCCGGAAAATCCAGCCTGGTGTCAGGAAGGTTCCGAGCATCCTTCGGCGCAGGTTTTTCCCCTGCAGGGCAGCGGCAGGCATCTTGGCGTGTATGACCCGGCGACGGATGAATATACACCGATTGATACCTGTTTCAGCACCCACCATCTGATGTTTGCCGAAGATGCCGATAATACTTTATGGACCAGCGGCGGTGGTCCGGCAGTTGGCTGGCTCAATACCCGCCAGTTCCTTGAGACCGGCGATGCTGCTGCTGCTCAGGGCTGGACACCGATGATCCTGGATACCAACGGCAATGGCCAGCGCGATGCCTTCACGGAACCCGGTGAGCCGATGAATCCGCAGATGGATACCCGCATCATGAACGGCAGTTTCTACGCGGTAGCCCCGGCACCGGACGGCTCGGTCTGGGGTACCATGCTGGGATATCCGGGTGCGGTGGCACGACTGGTCCCGGGCGACAACCCGAATACTGATGCCCTGGTTGAATATTATGAATTGCCGCTGGATGAAAACGGTAATGCGATTGAAGGTTTTTCGCCCCGTGGCGGTGATGTCGATCGTAATGGCGTGATGTGGGTTGCGCTGGCCAGTGGCCAGATGGCCAGCTTTGATCGCAGCTTGTGTACAGGACCCCTGAATGGTCCCGAAGCCACCGGTCAGCATTGCCCGGAAGGCTGGAGT
Organism: Gammaproteobacteria bacterium UBA5109; assembly: GCA_002414385.1. Taxonomy (GTDB): domain Bacteria; phylum Pseudomonadota; class Gammaproteobacteria; order Pseudomonadales; family Pseudohongiellaceae; genus UBA5109. The sequence goes on along the minus strand of DHZH01000008.1, from coordinate 220,316 downwards.
TTCTATACCGAACCCCTGCCGCAATATCAGGGCCTGGATCGCCCCGGCAGTGCCGAAGGCTCCTATTACACCTGGGTCGATCAGCGTGGTGCCCTGGGACTGGGTGAGAATACGCCGATCAATACCGGCAATCAGAGCGGCGCCCTGCTGGTGCTTGATAACGGCGAATGGATCAGAATGCGGGTGCCGTATCCGCTGGGTTTTTATACCAAATGGATGGACGGCCGAATCGATGATCCGGATGGTGGCTGGAAAGGCAGGGGCATCTGGGCAACCTTCAGCAGCCGGACGCCTTTTCATATGGAGACCGGTACCGGCACCACCTCAAAGGTATATAAATTTCAGCTAAGACCCGACCCCTTGTCCGATTAGCATCAATAATCACTTTGTTTCACCCTGACTGGAATTTGTTCCGGTCAGGGTCCTGTGTCTTTGGCAATATCTTCTTTTGAGATGCAACTATGACATACATCAATTTGCTGTTCAGGGCGGCCAAAAAAATAGAGTAGAATCCAGTCTTTAAATTCAATAACAAAAATCATCCGGATGTTACGCATTAGTTCAATCACTGACCCCGGTCTGGTCCGTCCCAAGAATGAAGATTTTTACCTGTTCAGCAGGGAACGGCGCATTATTATTATTGCCGATGGAGTGGGCGGTCATGATTACGGCGAAGTGGCCAGTCAGCTTGCTGCGGAAAGTGCCTATGCGCTGCTGGAAAATGAATTTACCGATGACAACCTGCTGGAAAATGATGATCCTGTGGCGCTGTTAAACAAGTCTGTGGTGTTTGCCAACCGCAAGGTCATCGACATGAAGGTACAAAAGCCTTCGCATCAGGAAATGGGTACTACCCTGAGTTGTCTGTACATGGACGATGCCTATGTATATTTTTCCTATATCGGGGATTCACGGGTTTATCATATCGATACTGAACAAAAGCAGATTACCCAGTTAACCACCGATCATACCCTGGCCCAGAATCGGCTGGACAAGAACCTGGTACCGGGACTGCATGCCCGCGCGGAACATATTCTGACGCGGATGATTGGTGCCGGGAACAGTATCAATCCGGGTTTCGGCAAGCATCCACTCAAGCCCGGTGATTTGATTCTGAGTTGTACCGATGGACTGTCAGACCTGATAAGCAAGGACCAGATTCTGCAGATTCTGCTGGAACATGCCGATGATATGAACAGCAGTCTGGAGTTATTGCTGAAACAGGTCAAGGAGCAGGGAGCCAGGGATAACGTCACTATTGTGCTGGCCTGCCACGAGTAGTAAGGGAACGCAGTCTTGCTAGAGCCAGTCTTCCTGTAACAAGCGGATCAGTTCACCGGCCGAATGCAGGCGCGCCGATGGCCTTTTTTCCAGGCAGGCCATGGTGGCTTTTTCCAGCAGCGGCGGGACGGGATACTTGCTTACCGCCGATGGCTTTGGAATATCCTGGTTTTTTATGTAATCAATCACCTTGTCTATCGTGTCACCTTTGGCAGCAGTTTCTCCAGCCAGAATTTCATAAAGTATTGTTCCGAGGCTATAGATATCAGTGCGTTTATTGATTTCCGGATCACGATCTATCTGTTCCGGTGACATGTAAAACACCGTGCCCTGTAATTTACCGCGGCGGGTGATATTCATGTCATCCGAATCGGTATCCAGCAGAGAAGTGGGAATAGGGTCAATGCTGCCATCGGTTTTCCAGACTTTCGCCAGTCCCCAGTCCATCAGCAGTACTTCACCAAAGGGGCCTACAAGAATGTTTTCCGGTTTGACATCACGATGCACAACGCCATGGACATGGGCATACTCCAGGCCATGTGCCACCTGAATAATGACATCAATCAACTGGCTAAGATCATAACGCTCACGGTAATCCAGAATTTCACGCAGGGTATAACCATGCACAAGTTTCATGGTGAAGTAATAGTTGCCCTTGGTATCGCGCCCAAGCTCATAAGTCGGTACGGTATTGGGGTGTTGCAGCATGGCGCTGACTCTGGCTTCACGCAGAAAGCGCCGTTGTTCAATTTCATCGTCAGCAAATTCCGGCAGCAGAGACTTGTAGCAGATTACCCGTGACAGATGCAGGTCCTTGCAGGACTGAATAAGACACTTGCCACCTTTGGCGATGGTTTTAAAGTATGCGTAGCGGGTGCGGATATTTATTTTTTCCGGCAAGGACTTGTCCGTATCTTCGAGATAGACGGAGGCATAATCCTGTGGGGGTTCTGGAAACTTCATATTGCTTGTAAACTCTGGACCGAAACTGAATGTCAGAATGGTAGTGCCGTAGTTTGGGTAAAGCTAACTTTTTGTGTAGCTAAAAATTCGCGGCTAAAGCCGCTCCTACAAAAACTTCCCCTGCACGCAGGAGGGCTTGTAGGAGGGACTTTAGTCCCGAACATTTCGCGGTTAAAGCCGCTCCTAGCTCAGACCTCGTATGCTGTAGGAGGGACTTTAGTCCCGAATAAAACAGCCCCCGAATGCAGACCAAACCACTACCGTCACAGTGGCTAGTTTGACAGATTCAGGCATTAAGCCCAAGTAAATCCACTGCAAAAGGCAGGCAAAAAAAGACCTGCACAGGGCAGGTCTTTTTTATTATTGCTGATGGTTAAAGTCTTACAATGCTTCTTTTGTGGTTTTTACAATTGCCGCAGCGACTTTATAGGGATCGGCATTGGACGCCGGACGACGGTCTTCCAGGCGACCTTTCCAGCCATCTTCGACCGTACCGATCGGGATGCGGATAGATGCACCACGGTCGGAAACCCCGTAGCTGAACTGCTCGATGGACTGGGTTTCGTGCTTACCGGTCAAACGCTGGTCATTGTGGGCACCATATACAGAAATATGACGCTCAATGTTTTTACCAAACTGTTCACAGATTTTGGTAAACACTTCTTCTTTCCCCTGCTCGCGCATGGCGCCATTGGAGAAATTGGCGTGCATACCCGAACCGTTCCAGTCGGTATCACCCAGTGGTTTCGGATGCCAGTCGATAGCCAGGCCGTATTTTTCACCAACACGCTCCAGCAGGTAACGGGCCAGCCAGGTTTCGTCAGCGGCGCGCGCGGCGCTTTTACCGAATACCTGAAATTCCCACTGGCCTGCAGCCACTTCAGCGTTAATACCTTCTACGTTGAGGCCGGCTTCCAGACACTGGTCCAGATGCTCATCAATCATTGAGCGGGCATAGGCATTTTTAGCACCAACCGAGCAGTAGTAAGGGCCCTGCGGAGGAGGGTAGCCGCCCGGAGGAAAGCCCGGAGGCAGATTGGTTTCCGGATCCCAGAGAAAATATTCCTGTTCAAAACCGAACCAGAAATCTTCGTCATCATCATCGATTGTGGCGCGGCCATTGGATTCGTGAGGAGTACCGTCGGCATTCAGAACTTCTGTCATCACCAGATAGCCGTTGCTGCGATCCGGGTCAGGGATAATGGCTACCGGCTTTAACAGGCAGTCCGAGGCGCCGCCTTCAGCCTGCATCGTGGAGCTGCCGTCGAAGGACCACATGGGGCAATCTTCGAGTTTTCCACTGAAATCTTTTCTGACCATGGTTTTGCTACGCAGGCTCTGCGTCGGTTTATAACCGTCCAGCCAGATATATTCCAACTTGCTTTTCATGATGAGTAGTACTCCTTAGTTAGTTTAGTTTTCTGAAAAATCGTATTTCAATGTCCTTCACACTTGTGCAAAAAGCATACCTGTTTTGCTGTTTTCCAAAATTTCAGCTTTTCAGGGCTGAGGGGCCAGCTTTACGGCAAAAGCAGAGGTCGAATTGTCTATATCGGTGCGAAAACAGAGCATAGACCAAATAAGACCTGAAAAAAATGCAAAATTTTAGTGCATGACGCCCCAAAATAGTGCATTTACTTCATGCGCAGGACAAATATATCGTCATTTTGGGTCGGGTCGGTGGCTGTCCGGATTTCAGCAACTTCAGCGGCGCTGACGGCCGGGGCATTATTGCCCCAGGATGAACGGATATAACTCAGGACGTCGGCAATCTGCTGGTCATCCAGAAGCAGCCTGAAATACGGCATATCAGTCGTTGCCGGTCCTTCTGAGGAGACAATACGCAGTGAGCCGTTCAGGGTCATGTTGATCAGAGTGCTGGGATCGGGATCCAGGACACCGGGGTTACCGGCCAGCGGTGGCTGATAGGGGTAGTAACCCTGACCGTTGGTGACGTGACAGTTAGAGCAGTATTCGTAATAGACCTGGGCTCCGGGAGTAGAAAAATTCAGTGACAGCAATTCTTCGCTTTGCGTATCGTTATAGTTGAACTCCCCCTGTTCTTCGGTGGCGGGTAAGGATTCCAGATAGACGGACATGGCATTGATATCCGCCTCACTCATGTGCCAGGTACTGTTATTGACGACTTCCACCATGGTGCCGACTGCTGTACCGAAGCGGTTGCGACCGGTGCGCAGAAATTCCTCATGATCTTCGACATTCCAGCGTCCTCTGCCACTCAATGAATTGCCGTTCAGTGCAGAAGCGTACCAGTAATCCAGGGGGGCACCAGCGAGAAAATCATTATCACTGCTGTCGAGACCCTTTTCCTGCAGGAGCAGGCCGCGTGGCGTATGGCAGGCTCCGCAATGGCCGAGACCCTCGACCAGATAGGCGCCGCGATTCCAGGCCTGGGACTCGCTGTTGTCGACATTATAGGGTTCATCATCATGGGCCAGCAGATTCCAGATTCCCATGCCCCAGCGGACATTCTTCCAGCCGGGAATTTCCGCCGGCAGGTTGGGCTGGTTAACGGCTTCCACTTCATTCATAAGAAAATCGTACAGTGCCCGCATATCCTGTTCTGACATTTTTGCATAGGAGGTGTAGGGCATGGCCGGATACATACGCTCGCCATCAGGCTTTCTGCCAACCCGCATGGCCCGGTCGAAATCTTCAAAACTCCAGGAACCGATACCGGTTTCCACATCCGGGGTAATGTTGGTGGCATAGATATTCCCCAGCAGCGGAACGTTCATTTCCAGCCCGCCTGCCAGCGGCTCACCGCCCTCGACAGTATGACAGGCTACGCAGTTTCCCAGCCTGGCAACATATTCACCGTGTGACAGGTTGACCGCTGCGGCCTGCTCAGCACTATTGGTGGAAGGTGTTGGCTCTGTAGTAACTACCCCTGAGTCACAGGCGCTTAACAAGACAACAAAGCTGATAACTGAAAGCTCTCGGGCAAAAGGCATAGGGATTCCTTGTGGCATTATTATTATGTTTTAAATAGTCTTGGGAGATTACCATTTTTGATCTGAAAATCACATAAACCGGATATCCCCAAGACGTGTCAGTTTCTGCCGAATCCAGTTCACTAAAACGTTCAATGAATCTGTTGACCCTGAGCTTTTATGGTCTCGGTACGATCATTGGTGCCGGTATTTATGTGCTCATAGGCGAGCTTGCCGACACGGCGGGCCAATACATGCCGGTGTCATTCCTGCTGGCAGGAGCCATTGCCTTGCTGACTGGCCTGAGCTACTGCGAACTATCCTCACGTTACCCGATCTGTGCTGGCGTAAGCGTATATGTGGATCGGGCCTGGGGGCTGAACTGGCTTTCGGCGTTGTGTGGCTGGCTGATCATCCTGACGGGTATCGTTTCAGCCGCCGCCATCAGTAATGGCTTTGCCGGTTATCTTGGAGTCTTTGTCGAGCTTGAAGCACACTGGGCAATTATCTTCTTATGTCTTGTGTTAGGGATAATTGCAGTCTTCGGGATCAGGCTATCGGCAGCAACGGTATTCCTTGTCACGACAATTGAAGTGGCCGGACTGGCTTATATTGTCTGGATTACATATGGGATGGAGCCGCTTGCCACACAAAATACAGCGACACAGGCAGGGGCTGATTCGGCTTTCAGTGGCATTTTGCTTGGCAGCTTCCTGGCTTTTTATGCCTTTATCGGATTCGAGGACATGGTCAATGTGGTTGAAGAAGTAAAACGCCCGCGGGTAAATATGCCGCTGGGTATTATTCTTTCCATTGCCCTGGCAAGTATTTGCTACATGGTCGTTGCATTTGCTGTATTGCGGGTCAGCAGTCCGGCAGATCTGGCAGCAGGTAATGCACCTCTGGCGGATCTGGTTGAGCGAAGTGGGCGTGACCCCGGTTTTATCGGCGGGATCAGTTTGCTGGCAGTAATTAACGGAGCACTGGTGCAGATAATCATGGCCTCCAGAGTGCTTTACGGTATGGGTAAAATGCAGCTGGCACCTGCCGGACTGGCGCAGATTGCCGGTAAGACCAGAACGCCGATATTCGCTACAGGCCTAGTAACGGCAATGGTACTGGTTTTTGCCTTATTACTACCGCTGGAAAGCCTGGCCCGGCTCACCAGTGCCGTGATGCTGGTGATCTTCGCCATCGTCAATCTGGCATTAATCGTGATCAAAAGCCGTTCGGCCAATACCGAGGCAGGATTCAGTATTCCGGTATTAATCCCGGCCCTGGGTATATTGAGTTCATTGTTTCTGCTGGGCTATCAGATATGGAATCTATTCTGAAAAAACAACGACTTATTGATTTAAGCGGGCAGACTGTATAAGCTTCGTTTTGCCTGTAAACCTGAAGGAATTCCTCACTGATGAACACCATGCTATTCAAGCATATCCAGCATATTTACCGGTCTTGTTCCCGGCTTTTGCTGCTGTTTGCTGCCTGCTGCCTGTTACCTGCCACTGGACTGGCCCAGGCTGGCTCGTCCATGCCGATAGTATTCCACAGTGCCGATGCTTTTTATAACAGTATTGCCCTCAATACTGGTACCAACAGTGGCCTGCAACGCCAGGCAATGATTCCCAGAGGCCTGATTCAGGTTTCAGAAAATACGCCCTATGTGTTCTGGGTTGAGCTGGAAAGAGGGCGGCTGAAAATTCTCGAGCGCCAGTCGAATGGTGGCTATATTGTCCGCCAGATTATTCCGGTTTCCATTGGCTCCAACGGATTTGATAAACAGTTTGAAGGGGATAAAAAAACACCCATGGGGGTTTATCACTTCACCAGTTTTCTGCAGGACAGCCAGTTAATCGATTTCTACGGGCTTGGCGCCTATCCCATGAACTATCCCAATGCACTGGACCGGCTGGAAGGCAGAACCGGGTCCGGAATCTGGCTGCATGGTCTGCCAAAACATATCAGCGAACGGCCCTTGCTGGACAGTGATGGCTGTGTGGTTATTGATAATGACAGCCTGTTGCAGATGAATCGCTATATCGAACCCGGCAGGACGCCGGTGATCATGACGGCTGGTGAACTGGAATGGGTGCCGCTGGAGACTGTTCGAAATCAACGGACAAGTCTGGCTCAGTCCCTTACGGACTGGCGTCAGGCCTGGGAAGATCGGGATAATGACAGTTATCTATCCTGGTATGCCGAGGATTTTACTGATCTGAGTCGTAATCTCGGGGAATGGTCGGAATACAAGCGACGCGTCAATTTGCAAAAAAGTTTTATTGAAGTGGAATTTTCCGACATCAGTTTTATTAATGATCCGCGTCAGTCGGATGTCGTCCAGGTTCGTTATTTCCAGCAGTATCGCAGCAGTAACTACAACTGGAGCGGCTGGAAGATGCAGCTGTGGCGTCAGTCAGGTGCCGAGTGGGAAATTATTTACGAGGGTAATGGCTAGCCATTCGGCTAGCAGTTGATGATGAAAGCGCAGATGCACAATCTTCGTGAATTTACGCCGGTCGTTCTACTCTCAGTGCTGCTGTTTGTTTCCTGCGCTCGCCTGCCCATTATTGAGGAAGAGCCTTCAGCGAATAGACACCCTTCAGCGGGAGAACAGCCGTCAGCGGAGCCCTCAGCGAATAGAGAGCCCTCAGCAGAAATAAATTCTTCAGCGGGAGAAATAGCTTCAACAGCAGAAAACCAGTCACAGGAAGCAGCCGAATCCGCTGCAGGAACAGCCCAGGTAATGGAAAATACCGGACTGCCGCAAGACCCGACACCCGGTTCAGCTGATACTGAACTCCCTGATGAGCAAGTACCGCAATTAACAAGGGAAGAGCTGGAACAGCAGGCAAGAGCAGAGGAGCTGGCCTCACAGTCGGAATTGTCTGTGTATCCAAGCCCTCAACAGCTGGCACAGGAAGCTCTTTATCATCAACAGGTCATCAACGGCCTGTGTGACGAAATCGGCAACAAGCTGGGCAGTGTTTCAGTGGAAGATTGCATGCAGCAGCAACTGGAATTCGCCGGTGCCTACAGCGTCAATGCACGCCCATTGACCCAGCGGGATTTCGAGCCGCGCAATTCGCTTAATGAAAAATCGCGGGTATTGATCATGGGTGGCATTCACGGGGACGAATACTCATCAATTTCCATCATGTTTAAATGGATGGCCTTGCTGAAAGAAAGTGGCGGTAACAGTTTCAGCTGGCGTTTTTTGCCTTCGGTCAATCCGGATGGCCTGCTCGACGGTCAGGCGGTCAGACAAAATGCCAGCGGTGTTGACCTGAATCGTAATTTCCCGAGCCAGGACTGGAATGATAAAGCTCATGAGTACTGGCTCAACAATACCGGCGAAAACCCGCGACGTTATCCTGGCGTCGCTGCAGCCAGTGAACCTGAAGTTCGCTGGGTTATTGACCAGATTGAAACTTATGAGCCGGATGTAGTTGTCTCGGTTCACGCCCCTTACCATCTGCTTGATTTTGATGGCCCTTCAGTTGCCCCAGACAGGATTGGCGATCTTTACCTGCATCAGCTTGGTGTATACCCCGGTTCGCTGGGAAATTATGCCGGTCTGGATCTGGGTATTCCGGTAGTCACCCTGGAACTTCCTTCGGCTGGTATCATGCCTAGCGATGAGCAGATTGAACAGATGTGGATCGACATGCTCAGCTGGTTAAATTCCCGCACCGAACTTGAGCAGCGCGCTGCGCGCTGAGCAGTCTTTTCTCTCTGAAAAATAAGGATATACTGAGGATTTTTGTTCTCTATTCGGGTAGAATCTTCTCCTTTTTGCGTGGCGGCCCTATACTGCGGAGCAAATAATATCAGCTAGGGAATTAACGATTATTATTATGAATTCAGGCGCTATTTTCAGACTCTTTGTATTATCTGCAGCTTTGCTGGCCAACTCTGTCTGGGCGCAAAACAGTTCAACCCAGTTACAAAGCAGCGACCGCAAGCGTGCAGACATAGTGATGACCGATCTCGAGCCGGTGCTTGACGGAATTCTGGATGATGAAATCTGGCAACAGGCAACTGTTATCAATGATCTGCACCAGACAACTCCGGTCGACATGGGTGAACCCAGCCAGCGCAGCGAATTCTATGTAACCTACAGTGAAGATTATTTTTACGTTGCAGCGCGATTGTATGACACCGAGCCTGAACTGATCAGTGCCCGGCAGATGATCCAGGGCGGCCAGACCAATTTTGACGACTTTGCCTTTGTTATGCTGGATACATTCAACAACAACCGAACCGGCTTTCACTTCCAGACCAATCCCAATGGTATGCGCTCGGAATCTGTATACGAAAATCCAAGCAGTCAGAACTGGGACTGGAGCGGTATCTGGCAATCGGCATCGAATATTGATGAAGAGGGCTGGACCATGGAAATTGCCATTCCCTTTACCACGCTTAACTTTAATCCCAACACCGATACCTGGGGCTTCAATGTCGGGCGTGATATTTCCCGTACCAATGAAGAGATAGCCTGGTCTTCCTTTAATCGCAATGCCAATCCTTCCACCAGCGGTCTGATCTCAGGAATAAACGGTATACAACAGGGCCTGGGTCTGGATGTCGTCCCTTCAGTTACTGTGGCTGAAGAGACCAATCATACCGTAAATGATTCGGAAGGACGCTTTGATCCTTCACTGGATATATTTTATAAATTTACTCCAAACCTGACTGGTGCCCTGACATTCAACACCGATTTTTCCGCCACTGAAGCTGACAGCCGTCAGGTTAATTTCAGTCGCTTTGGTCTGTTCTTCGAAGAGAAACGTGATTTCTTCCTGCAGGATTCTGAAATCTTTTCTTTTGGCGATCTTAGCGGCGGCGGTTTTGGTAGCAGTTCCAATGGCATGCCGTTTTATTCCCGTCGTATCGGCCTTGACCCGAACACCGGGCAGCCGGTTGATATTGAAGCTGGCGCCAAACTGGCAGGGCGCGTCGATGATATCAGTGTCGGGGTACTTGCAGTGCAGCAGGGTGACCGTGTGGGGCTGGATGGACAGAATGTCTTTGTTGGTCGTGTGACCTCCAATGTCCTGGCTGAATCAAAAGTCGGTGCCATCTTTACCCAGGGAGACCCCAACAGCGAAACCGACAGCAGTCTGGCCGGTGTGGATTTTGCCTATCGTAATACCCGCTTTACTGACCGCTATACCATGACCAGCGACTGGTGGTACCAGAGCTCAGATGTCGACGGGATAGAGGGGGATACCAAAGCCTACAAAGGCTATGTTAATTTCTCCACGCAGAATAATGGCGTCAGCGGCAGTTTGTCCTATACCTATATCGGTAATGAATTTTCGCCGCGACTGGGTTTTGTCAGCCGCAGCGGTATCAAACAAAGTTCTATCTTTACAAATTATCGGCACTATTTCCCAGGTAGCGATCTGGTCAGGAATATATTTACAGCCGCCCGCTATACCAGAACCGAGTCTTCTGAGACTGATAAACTGGAAACTGAAGAGGTGTTCTGGCGGGTAATCAATTTCAATACCTATCAGGGTGACCAGCTGCATCTGACGCTCAACTACAATCATGATATCCCGACCAGCCCTTTTTCCATCCTGGGCGTCGGCTTTACTCCCGATGACTATTCCTGGGAATCAATGACACTTTCTTTTAATGCCTCCAACAACCGGGCTTTTTCTCCTTCACTGAGTTACCAGACAGGTGGTTTTTATACTGGTGATCGTGACCGCATTGAAGCCGGAATTGACTGGCGCCCCAATCGACGACTGGCTTTTGACCTGTCTTACGATTTTAATGATGTCGTGTTGCCCCAGGCACGCGTAATCAGCCGTCAGATTACACTGGATGCAAGTATTGCCATTAATCCGGAATGGTCATGGATTTCGCTGCTGCAGTATGAAAACAGAAGCGATACTTTCGGCATCAACAGCCGTCTGCACTGGACCCCGCAGGCCGGTGAGGATTTTTACCTGGTAGTGAATTACAACTTTGATTCGACTGCCGGAGCGTTCCGGGAATTGAATCCGCTGCAATCTGAAATTGTCTTAAAGTACACTCGTAACTTCCGCTTTTAAGCGACTGCGCTTGGTGTTTCTTTGCTAAAGCCTGAATTTTTTTGCCGCTTCCAAAGCACAAGCATTGAAAGCAGGCACAACATCAGTTCAATAACTGTAGCAAACATTATTTCAATTGGCGGTGCTCCATCAAAGGCAAAGCTCAACAGTCTAGAAAAGCCATATCCCCCGTAAACCATGATAGAGAGCTGAAGGCCGAATTCATATAGCTCTTCTCTAAGTGTATTGCGTATTATTATGATTCCGCAGGCCAACAGCAGACCTCCTGGTGCTCTCAGTTCGGAAAGTAATCCACTGGAAAGATTTGATTGAAGTCCGTAGGTGCTAAACATACCAACTGGATCAATCAGTATTAAGCTGCCGATTAACACTGCTGTCCAGCCATTTATTTGGAGTAAAATAACGCTGGATATTTTCATGCTACTTTCCTCCAAATCCCTGATTCAGCTACCTGGTTGGCATAATCGAAAAAGTCTTTTGGTTCTCTTTTAAGCGCTCGTTTTATACCATCACAGAGAGTACTATTCCTTCCATCAAGTACTGTAGAAAACAAATAATCTAGCATCCACACAACGTCCTGGGGTGCACCTGACTCTTTCACACCTCTAACAAAATCACCATGGGGGACTGAACTATAAGTGATCTCGCGACCTGTTACCCGTGAGAGGTCTGCTGCAATATCTGCAAAGCTCATCAATCGTGGACCGGTAACTTCATACACTTCTTCATTGTGCCCGGGTTCTGTAAGCGCCATGGTTGCTACTTCAGCAATATCATCCACGTCAACAAAAGGTTCCTGAATATCGCTAGCCGGTAAAGCAATATTGCCAACCTGCACCATGTCAATAAATGCTCCTTCAGAGAAATTCTGAAAGAACCAGCTTGAGCGAACAACGGTCCAGTCGAGACCACTATTCATAACTATTTTCTCGCAAGCCTGCGCTTCCTGCTCTCCACGACCAGACAGGATAACCAGTTTTTCAACTTTATGAAGAATTGCGCGGTTTACAAAAGACTGGATCGTGTCAGTTGCACCCGGCATAGCAAGGTCTGGTGCATAGCTAATGTAAATAGTTTTAACATTTTCAAGGCAGGCATCCCAGTCAGCTTCATTGTTCCAGTCAAACGCAGGCAGAGCTGAACGTGAACCCACTCTTGTTGGCACACCCATTGCCTTTAGTCTGTCAACAATACGTCGCCCGGTCTTGCCGGTACCGCCAGTAATTAGAGTAAGTGATGAATCATGGCCCTGCTCGATACTTGCTTTCATTTCTATCTCCTCAATTAACGTCTATGATTAATGTGAGGTGTAGAATAGTCAGCAATACATTTGACGTATTTACACAAGCCGCCAAAATTTTGACCAATGATGACAATTTAAGTGATTATCTATTTGGACTTTGCAGCTAATCGGTAGGATCTTGGAGTCTGGCCAGCCCAGCGTTTGAAAGCCCTGTTAAACGAGCTTTGCTCCGAGAATCCAGTCAGAAATGCAATGTCCGCAAGTGAATGATTGGAATTAGTCAGTAGACGCTCTGACAACTCACGCCGGGCATCGTCCACAACTGACTGGTATGTGATTCCTTGATCAGATAGTTTGCGTTGTAATGTTCGGCCGCTCATGGCCAGTTTTTCGGCTACATCAGATATGGTTGGTATGCCTTCACTCAGTGCTTGAGATAAATAAGTTTTAACTTTATACACAAGAACACTGTCATCCTTAATGTTTGCCAGTTCATCTTCCAAATGCTTATCGAAAAATTTTACGATAGTAGGGTCGCCTACCTTATTGGGGTTCTGAAGTGATTCATGGGCGATCAGCAGGGCATCCCGATCGGTGTTAAAGTGCACAGGGCAGCCAAAGAATTCCTCATGGTCATGGGTCACTTCAGGTGCCTGGTGCCTAAAATAAACTGCCAGGAGTTCAACAGGATAAGTTGATACTTCTTTACAAATGGTATAAATACTGGCGACGGTGGCTTCATTGGAAAGCCTCAGGCCCAGTCTTCTATTTCCTTCACGGTGTAAATGTGCAAAAGCACCTTTCTCAGATAATTCGACGCTATAAGTAGATACATTGGTAAGCACCCGGGAATAACGCTCTGCCCGAGTAAGTGACCCCCTTAGGCTCGCTGCAGATTTCCACGCCAATCCAAATGCACCGTAATCATCACAGCACATTGCATTTCCAGCACGTAAAGAAAGTGTGTGTCCTGATTGTTCTGTTCGGGAAATATTTTCCAGGAACGTGTAGTACTCGGTATCAGATATCATCACCGATGGATTGATCGGGGCATCAGAATCTAGTCCCAATTCCTCAAGGAATTGGGCTTTATTCAGTCCCGGCTCAATGATTGCTGCCACTTTATGAGCAAATAAGGAAGTGATTTGTCTCATCGTTAATAGTCTAAATTAAAAGGATAAACTGACCATCTACTGGATAAGATATATGATTCAGGAAATTATTATTAGTATTTAAAGTAACTGGAATGAACTTAATCCCGCTATTAGTCAAAAGGAGGCTCTGCTTATTATCCTAAACGGACTTTTGATATGTGCATCTCATAACTGGGCATTTTGTAGCTTTGCAGGCCGGCATCTCAATACATCGCTACAAAATCGGTGAACTCTGTTTGAAGAAATTCCTGAAGCGCTACAACTGGAGCATCAAAGCCACTTTTTCGTGGCATCATAAGACTGAGATTGGCCTGGCCTGCATGCCACTCTGGTAATACTTTAATTAACTTGCCTGATGCCAACTCATCACGGCAGGTATAGGCGGGTAGTGCGACGATGCCCAAGCCTTCACCAGCGGCTTCTTTTAAAGTAGCCATGTCGTCGCTCTTCAATCGAGGCGTAATTCGTATTTCCTCTTTCATTCCCGATTTATGTTCTAGCCTCCAACGGCCCCCATGTCCTTGCCAGCCGAGGGAGAGTGTTTGATGGCTTTTAAGATCTTGGGGAGTCGCGATTTTGTTAACCGGATAGTCAGGAGAGGTAAACAAGCTCCACTCGACGACAGCCAGTGATCTCTGAATCAAGGTTGAATCAGGCAGAAAACCTGTATGTCCGCGAATAGACATATCGACACCTGAAGCGATCAGGTCAATATTCTGATTGGTTACCTGTTGCAAAACTGTGATCTGTGGGTTGTCAGTCATAAAACGTGCAATAAGCTCTTTTAATGCAAATTGTGCGACACCTACAGAACAGCTTAATGTAACTTGTCCGGATAGCGTGTTCTTCTTCCGTTTTAGCTCTGCCTCAGCTAGTTCTACCTGGTCGACCACTGTGCGCGCTCGCCGGTAAAACACTTCACCGGATTCGGTGATCTTCGACTGACGAGTTGTGCGTTGGATAAGTATCGTATCCAGGCGCTCCTCCAACTGCACAATATGTCTGCTCAGTCGAGACTTCGGAATGCCGAGGGATTCTGAGGCGCGCGTGAACCCGCCTTTTTCAACGACATGCACGAAGTAGTAGTAGTCGTTCAGATCGATGGATGGCATGGAAATTCACCTTAAATGTTCCATAAATGGAATTATATTTTCGAATTATGGCACTTTACGCACCTATTGTCCCATATCTATAGTTACTTGAACTAATTTGAACAAAAAGAGGTAGACAAAATGAATGCAATCGACACAGCCATTGGTTTTTCACAAGGCTTCACTACAAATCATATGACTTTTGTATCTGAGCCAATAAGCGGCGCTGAGCTCAGCGTTGGAAGTGGTTTCAAGGCGAAAAGTTTCCGTGCCAGTGATATTGGTGAAGGCATGGATCCACTGGTGATGGTTGATCACTATGTGATGACGGAACCCACATTTGGCGCGCACCCTCATGCAGGGATGTCCGCCGTGTCGCTTCTGTTTGAGGATAGTGAAGGTCTTTTTCACAATCGGGATTCATTGGGAAATGATTTCGATCTGCAACCCGGCGATTTGTACTGGTTCAGCGCTGGTAGTGGCGCGGTTCATGATGAATCCCCTCGAGAGAATGCGCGTACCCATGGATTACAGGTATTTGTAAATGTACCGCAGACCCGGCGATTCGTATCACCTGCTTCACTCCTCGTACGATCAAAAGATATGCCCATGATTAATAGCACACACTATCGTGTGAAGGTCGCATTGGGTGAGTCGAATGGCGTTCGCGGCGCAGCTTCTCCATCGACTCCTATGACCATTTTGGATGGGACGATCCAGACAGGTGGTCGCTTCTCACATAAGTCAGCCGCCAATCGTGGTATATGGGTTCAGTCTGTGAAGGGTAGTCTGGACGTAGTAGTTGGTGAAACCGCCAGGCACTTGGCAGTCGGCCAGGCTGTTGCAATTAAAACTGACGGCAGCGCAGAAATCAGTATCAGGAACGCATCGGGCAAGCCTGTTCATTTTGCCTTGTTCGAGGGCGCGCAGATCAATGAAAGCTATATCCAGGATGGTCCTTTCGTTATGGGCTCTCTGGAACAAATCTCAGACATCAAAGCGGCTTATGAAGCTGGTCAGCTGGGCGGTATTTAAGACAATCATTGAGTAACAATAACTTAACCTTAAGGAGATAACTATGAACGAGCATATTCATAACCCGGAACCTTTAACTTCGGAAAACGCTGCGCTGATCCTTGTCGATCACCAGGTAGGACTGATGACGGGGATTCGAGATTATTCAATTGCAGAACTCAAGCATAACGTCGTGGGCCTGGCCAAAGCAGCTCGAGCCCTCGACATCCCTATTGTGACGACAACGACATCCGCAGAAATGCTTTGGGGTCCGGCTTTTCCGGAATTGCGAGCAGCGCTTCCCGGACAGTGCTTCATCGATAGAACAACTGTAAATGCCTGGGACGATCCGCGTGTGGAAGCAGCGATCCGGGCAACCGGACGCAAGAAACTGATCTTTGCCGGCGTTTCCCTGGAAGTCTGCGCGGCATTTCCTGCTATGCGTGCGGTAAGAGAAGGCTTTGACGCTTATGTGGCAGTAGATGCAAGCGGGACATTCAATAACACAAAGCGAGAAACCGGACTTATCAGGTTGGTACAAAGCGGCGTCATTACCGCAGATGCATCCAGCCTGATCGTTGAAATTCTCGGGGACAACGCCTCTCCCAGGGCAGAAGAGGTATACACGGCGCTTGGAATGGACTGGGCAATGCTCGTCGGCCAGGTCCGTGAGAGTGCAGCGACAATAGGTGCTGCCGCATAGGTCATAGGTACTTGAAGTTTGATTTATGGAATACATTACCAAACTGAAGTAAATGGAGATACCAATGCACAATAGTGATACAGAACTTGCCCAACGATCCCGTCAACCGAGACGATACAAGCTGATTCTTTTGTCGTTCGCTGGGCTACTCGCCCCGGACTACTTTGTCCCGCCCGTGCTGTCTGCTGTGTTTAGTGGTCCACACCTGTTAACCGTCAGCGTGACAGTCGCGGGAATTGTCGCGCTGATGACGTTCGTTTTCATCTCTGTACTGACAAAGTTCGTGGCCTGGTGGCTGTTTGAGCAGCCCAGTAGCAGACCGCAGTTCCGGGGCGAGTCAGAAGCTCACAGCAGTAATCTGGAATGCATGCTTTTATAATCGAACAGCCAGGACAGGCTAAGCAATTAAATACAATTGGACGAAAGCAGACATAAAAAAGGAGCCAGCTGGCTCCTTTTTTTATTTTCTGGAAAAACTTTTATCCGTTTTTCTTCTCAAACTCTTTCATAAACTCGGCCAGTTTTTCACAGCCGGCCAGGGGCATGGCGTTATAGATGGAAGCTCTGATACCACCGACATTGCGATGACCTTTTAAAGCATACAGGCCGTTATCCAGCGCTTCTTTTAGGAAGCTGGCGGACTGCTCGTCATCAGGCAGGGTGAAGGTGACGTTCATGATAGAACGGTGCTGCGGATGGGCAGTGCCGGTATAGAAGTCACTGTTATCGATGACGTCATACAGGGTTTTGGCCTTCTGCTCATTCACTTTCTCAATTGCTTCCAGACCACCCTGGTCCTTTAACCACTGCATGGTCAGACCCATGGTGTAAATGGCAAAAGTATTATTGGTATTGGCCAGCGAGTGTGACTTTTCATAGACCGCGTAATCCAGCAGCGAAGGAGTACGTTCCAGGGCATGACCGATCAGGTCTTCCCGAACGATAACCACGGCAGTTCCGGATGGGCCGAGGTTTTTCTGCATGCCGGCAAACATCAGGCCGACCCGGGACCAGTCCACCGGGCGGGAAAAAATATCAGAGGTAGCATCAATCGCCAGCGGTGTATCACCCACATCCGGATATTCCTGATAACGGGTACCGTAAATGGTGTTGTTGCTGGTGATATAGGCATAAGAGGCATCGTCCGGAATCATGTCCGCAGTAAAGGCAGGAATGCGGTCATAATCGCTTTCTTCGCTGCTGCTGGCGATAATGATTTCGCCATAACGAGCGGCTTCCCTGTTGGCCAGTTTGGAAAAGTTGCCGGTTTCGGAATAGACAGCCTTGTGGGCCGGTTTCAGGCCCAGCAGGTTCAAGGGTACGCCGGCGAACTGCATCTGTGCACCACCATGGGTATACAGAATTTTGTAGTTGTCAGGCAGGTTTGACAGCTCCCTGATGAGTTCGTCACAGCGGTTAATGACCGCTTCGAATTCTTTTGAGCGATGACTCAGTTCAATCAGGGAAATACCCATGCCCTGAAAATCGAGAAACTCTTGCTGAATCTGCTGCATGACCGGCACTGGTAACATTGCCGGTCCGGCACCAAAGTTATATACCTGCTTTGTCATTTACTTTTCCGTTTCGCTTGGTTGTTGGTTAGTACTTGCTGAATTTGATCAGACGATCCATGCCCTGGTGACATGTTCGATGGCTTCAATGCTGGCAATGGTGTCGTCATCCGGAGTGCTTTCAACATCAATCAGATTGTAGGCAATATCGTTGCGGCTCTTGTTGAGCATGTCCACAACGTTAATGTTTTTGTCAGCCAGCACGGAGAGAATCTTGCTCAGCATGCCGGAAACATTTTCATTGACGATTGCCAGCCTTACGCCGCCGTTACTCTCCAGGGAGATGGTCGGAAAGTTAACGGAATTCTTGATGTTGCCGTTTTCCAGGAAGTCACGTAACTGGTCAGCCGCCATCACAGCACAGTTATCTTCGGCTTCTTCGGTGCTGGCCCCAATATGCGGCATCAGGATGACTTTTTCATGCCTGAGAAATTCTTTGGTCGGGAAATCACAGACATAGCGATTGATGCGACCGCTTTCCAGACCTTGCAACATTGCATCCGTGTTAACAATGGCATCCCTGGAGAAATTCAGCAGCACGGCACCGGATTTGAAATAGTTGATGGCTTTTTCATCAATCAGGTTTTTGGTGCTTTCCAGCATGGGCAGATGCAGGGTGATAAAGTCGGACTTGGACAGGAGGGCAGTCATGTTTTCCTGTTTTTCGACCTGATTGGCCAGTTGCCAGGCAGCATCAACAGAAATGGCTGGATCATAACCCAGGACATTCATGCCCAGATCGATGGCAGCGTTGGCCACCATCGCACCGATCGCGCCAAGGCCGATAACGCCCAGGGTCTTGCCGGCTAATTCGGAACCCTTGAAGTTTTTCTTGCCGGCTTCCACCTGCGGGCCCAGCTCACTCAGGTCTTCCAGGTCAGCCAGTGAATTAACCCAGTTGATTCCGGGAACAATACCGCGTGAGGCCAGTAACATACCGCAGATAACCAGTTCTTTCACCGCATTGGCATTGGCACCAGGCGTGTTGAAGACCACAATACCTTTTTTGGTATAGTCTGCGACCGGCACATTATTCACACCGGCTCCGGCACGGGCCACTGCCTTGAGATTCGGCGTGACATTATCCATGCTCAACTTGAAGCTGCGTAGAATGAGTGCATCAGGGTCGTCTGTGTCAGGGGAAACCTGATATTCTTGTTCGGGGAAACGCGATAAACCTTTCTCAGAAATTTGATTAAATGTCTGAATCTTATACATCTTTTGGATTTTCCTTAGGCCGTGTATGAGACCCGCTGTTTGGCTTAGCTGCTGAGACGGGTAGTCGCTCAACGAGGAGCCGCATTTATACAGTGAAATGAGGCAGATTTCCAGTGGCAGCTGCCGTTTCATCTATCATTACGAGAGACAGGGGAGAACAGATTTGTCGGAAAACACAAAGTCCTGGTATGTCTATTTGATTCGTACGGCCAGTGGCAGCCTCTATACCGGCATCACCACGGATGTGGAGCGACGGTTCGCGGAACATCAGCTTGAAAGGGGAAAAGGGGCAAAATCCTTGCGTGGCAAAGGGCCGCTGGAACTGGTGTTTTCTGCAGCGTTTGGCAACCGATCTGAAGCCAGCAAAATTGAGCATCGAATCAAGCAGTTAAAAAAATCCCGCAAGGAGAGCCTTGTGCGGGGTGAAGTGAAAATTAATCAGGTATAATCGCGCCATTTGTAATGACATGGTAAAGGCATGACTGACATAAAATCCCTTATGCAGGGGATGGGCAAAGCGGCACGGCAGGCAGCATCGATTCTGGCTGCGGCCAGCACTGAGGTGAAAAACCAGGCCCTGCTGAATACTGCCGAGGCTCTCGATAAATCACGGGACGAACTGGCGCGCGCCAATGAACAGGATCTGACTGCTGGCCGCGACAAAGGCCTGGCGCCCGCCATGCTTGACCGGCTTGAACTTACCCCGGTCCGCATTGACAACATGGTCGAAGGCCTGAATCAGGTAGCGAGCCTGGCTGATCCAATTGGTGAAATCAGCGAGCTGCGCTATCGACCCAGTGGCATTCAGGTCGGTCGTATGCGGGTACCACTGGGGGTTATCGGCATCATTTATGAGTCACGTCCGAATGTCACCGTTGATGCGGCAAGCCTTTGCCTGAAATCAGGTAATGCAACGATTCTGCGCGGCGGCTCTGAAGCTATACATTCCAATCAGGCCATTGCCCGCTGCGTGGCACTGGGACTGGAAAAAGCCGACCTGCCTGCTTCGGCGGTGCAGGTAGTCCCTGTCACAGACCGGGAAGCCGTCGGGCAACTGATCACCATGCCAGAATATGTCGATATCATCGTCCCCAGAGGCGGTAAGGGTCTGATCGAGCGCATCAGCAATGAAGCCAGGGTGCCTGTCATCAAGCATCTGGACGGTATCTGCCATGTTTATGTTGATGATGGTGCCGATATGACCAAGGCGGTGAATATTGCCCTGAATTCCAAAACCCATCGTTATGGCGTGTGTAATGCCATGGAAACCCTGCTGGTGGCCGAGTCAGTCGCTGAAGAATTCCTGCAACAGATTATGCAGCCCTATGAAGACAAAGCAGTCGAGCTCAGGGGTTGTGAGCGTACCCAAAAGATTCTGCCCGGTATTACAGCAGCAGAGGCTGAAGACTGGGAAACGGAATATCTGGCACCAATTCTGTCAATCAAGGTTGTCAATGGGCTGGATGCAGCGATTGAGCATATCAATACGCACAGTTCACAGCATACCGACAGTATTGTCACGGAAGATTATGCCCGCGCCATGCGCTTTTTACGCGAAGTGGATTCCAGTTCCGTGATGGTCAATGCCTCAACCCGCTTTGCTGACGGCTTTGAGTACGGTCTGGGTGCTGAAATCGGCATTTCTACCGATAAAATACATGCCAGGGGACCAGTTGGTCTGGAAGGACTTACCTCACAGAAGTATATTGTGCTGGGTAATGGCCACATCCGTAATTAAGCAATGGTTCCCTGAATGGCTTTGAAGAACATCGGTATTCTTGGTGGTATGTTCGACCCGGTCCATTTCGGGCATTTGCGAACCGCACTGGCAGCACAGCAGGATTTCAATCTTGATGAGGTCCGGTTGATCCCCTGTCATCATCCTGTGCATCGCGAAGAGGCCGAAGCCGATGCCCGGCATCGTATTGCCATGCTGCACCGCGCGACCAAGGCAGAAAAAAAACTGGTGGTTGATGTAAGGGAGTGCATGCACCCTGGGCCTTCGTACATGATTGAAACCCTTGAATCCCTGCGTACTGAATATCCCAATGACCGCTTGTTTTTCCTGATTGGTGCCGACGCCTATAACAAACTGGACAGCTGGAAACGCTGGCAGGATATGTTCTCCCTGGTGCATTTCATTGTCATCACCCGGCCAGGCTGGAAAATCAAACCATCGAGCGAAGTGAAAAAGTTCTGTAAAAAACGTATGGTTTCAGACTTTGCCAGCCTGTGTGCATCTCCGTATGGCAATGTACTGGAATATACTTTTACCCCGCTGATGATTGCATCCAGCGAGATACGCAATCTGGTTAAAGCCAAAAAATCGGTACGCTACCTGATTCCAAATACCGTATTAAGCTATATCAAAAAATTTAAACTTTACTCCTGAGGCAACGATTTGAATGTTGAAGAACTGAAAGAGCTGGCGATTCAGATTCTGGATGATATGAAGGGCAAGAATATTACCTGCCTGGATGTCAGAGGACTGACTTCAGTGTGTGATTTTATGCTGGTTGTCACTGGCACCTCCAACCGGCACGTCAAAGCCATGAGCGATGAACTGGTAAAAAAAGTCAAACAGGCTGAAGAGAAAGTTTACAGCGTGGAAGGCCAGAATAAGGCTGAATGGATACTGATTGATCTCGGTGATGTGGTGGTACATGTCATGCTGGCTGCAAGCCGTGAACTTTATGATCTTGAGTCGCTGTGGAGTATGACGGAAGAACGCATACAGGAATGAAGATCAGCCTGATTGCCGTGGGTAGCAAAATGCCGGACTGGGTTGAGTCCGGTATCGAAGAATATGGCAAACGCCTGCCAGCAGAATTTTCCTTCAGCATCAAGGAAGTCCCCGCCGCCATACGCAGTAAAAACAGTACTGCATCCCTGGCCATGGAAAAAGAGGCACAGGGAATCCAGCAGGCCATCGGCAAGCATGATTATGTTATTGCGCTGGATGAAGTCGGGCGTGATCTGAACACAAAAAAACTGGCCGGTGAGCTTCGCCGCCTGCGTGATGATGGCAGGGACATTGCCTTTGTGATTGGCGGGGCAGACGGTCTGGCAGATTCTTTTCTGCAGACTGCCGATGCACGCTGGTCACTGTCAGCCTTGACCTTTCCACACCCTCTGGTGCGTGTCATTCTGACAGAACAGATATACCGTGCCTGGTCCCTGTTACAGGGACATCCCTACCACCGCGAATAAGCACAGATTCATCTAAAGCAGCGAGAAAAACTCCTGCAAACGCAAACCGTTAGCACCGGCGTCGCCTCGTCCAACCCTGGAAAGCGAACGGGCATCAACCAGAGTCTGCTCACCCTGCGGTCGAATCCTGATCACTACATCATCCTTGAAACGAAACCAGAATGTGGTTGCTACGGCTTCAATACGACCTTCTTCCGGAACTGCAGCAATTATTTCCAGCCCCATGGTTTCCAGTGCGGCCAATGCCCGGTCAAAAACTTCCTGTGGGCTGGCATCAATCAGCTGAGGGACCAGATCAGGAAAAGCTTCGCGTTGCAGCTGGGCGTTTTCTTCCGGAGTCATGGGGGGCTGGGCACCATATTCCATAGTGTTCACCGCATCGGCCCGTAAAGGGACGGCTGCAACATACTCAGGCGGGTTATCAACATCAGTGGATACATCATGGATTGGCGGGTAGCTTAAGCGGGCTCCATAAATGGAAGGGATATACCAGGCAATTACCGTGAGCAGAGTTCCCACAAGAGCAAACGAAAGCAGTTTTCCGGTATTCTGGACTTTTTTCTGCCTGGCAATAATACCGATTGCTATGCTGGCAAGGATGCAGGCCAGGGCAAGCCAGGGAGAAAATGGCACGGCGATTCCCAGAATGCCAAAGCCCTGGCCAAATTCCCAAAGACCAAGCCAGACACCAGCCGGTGCCGATAAAGTAAACAGGCCAAAAATGATGCCGATTATTAATACGGCTATGGCCGTCCAGTTAAGATATTTGTTTGTCGAAGCGCTTTGATCACTCATGACTGTCCCCCCCGGGAATCGATGTTAGTGCGTATATATTATGCTGTTTTTGGACTATGGCTAAAGTAGCACAAAATAATGTCCAGCGCCTTCCTGCACCAGAACAGGGCAGGCCATGCACTATAGTAGCAGGGGTGGACATGCTGACAGATAAACCCTAGGCTCACAGGACCTCAGCAAAACAGATAAGTACTACACATGCTGCCTGACCTTATTGTCGTCACAGACCTTGATGCCACTTTACTCGATCATTTTGATTATTCCTACAGCGCAGCAGAGCCTGCGCTGCAAAAGCTTAAAGTACTGGGGATTCCCCTGGTTCTCAACAGCAGTAAAACTATCGCGGAAATGCAGGAAATTCGTCATTTGCTGAAGCTTGATGACCCCTTTATTGTCGAAAATGGCGCCGGGCTGCTTGTTCCCGAAGGAGCCAGCCTGAAAGAATACAATCTTGGTATGAATCGTGCTGAGTTACTCAGCGTGATTCATGATTTACGCCAGACGCATGGGTTTAAATTTACCGGTTTTGCAGATATGCAGCCTGCACTGCTGGCAGAATTGACCGGTTTGTCTGAAGCCGGAGCAAAACTGGCCATGCAGCGGAATTTTACCGAAGCATTGAGCTGGGAAGACAGCGATGCGCAACTGCAACTGTTTCGGGAAAAGCTGCAACAAGCCGGACTAAGCCTGGTCAGGGGAGGGCGCTTTTTTCACGTCAGCAGCGCTGCTGACAAAGGCAAGGCTGTCAGCTTTTTGCGACAATATTATCAGCGTGAAGGCCGTACCCCCCGGTTTATAGCCCTGGGTGACAGTGAAAATGACCTGCCAATGCTGGCAGTAGCAGAATATGCGGTTCTGGTGAAATCACCAGTCAGGGACTTTCCGGATTTTGAACACCCGGCATTACGCAGAACCAGTGAGTATGGACCCGCGGGTTGGAATCAGGCTGTCACAA
This sequence comes from Gammaproteobacteria bacterium UBA5109, assembly GCA_002414385.1. Classification (GTDB taxonomy): domain Bacteria; phylum Pseudomonadota; class Gammaproteobacteria; order Pseudomonadales; family Pseudohongiellaceae; genus UBA5109. Next base: position 196,099 of record DHZH01000008.1, on the reverse strand, counting down.
GCCTGCTGAATGAATTAAAAGAAAATAGCGAGTAAGACTTAGAGGGCAGACCATGGGAGACTTTTATCAGAACGGTGTCATCACCACTTTGCACAATTTATCCAGGCGTCCGGTTGAAGAACTGGAAGAAGAGCTGCTGGAGTTTGCCAAAGTAAGACCCATGGCGCTGGTTTTACCCTGCCTTTATTCTGAACTTGAAGGCCCGGCAATGGAAAATATTGTCGATGAATTATGCAAGGTTCCTTACCTGTCAAAAATAGTGATCGGGCTGGACCGGGCCAGCGAGGAACAGTACCGCAAAGCCCTGAAGTTTTTTTCCAGGCTGCCACAGGAACATGTGGTCCTGTGGAATGAAGGTGAACGTTTACAGGCGATTGACCAGGAGCTCAAGGAAGTCGGTCTGTCACCGAAAGAACTGGGCAAGGGCAGAAATGTCTGGTTTTGCATGGGCTACCTGCAGGCAGAAGCCAAAGCCGAAGCCATCGCATTGCATGACTGTGACATCGTTACTTATGAAAGGGGGCTGCTGGCGCGCCTTATTTACCCGATCGCCAACCCGGGTTTTGATTATGAATTCTGTAAGGGTTACTACGCGCGGGTAGCCAATGGCACGATTAATGGCAGAGTCTGCCGCTTACTCGTGACACCCCTGTTACGCAGCCTGAGCAAGGTGCTTGGTTATCATGACTATATTGAATATCTGGATTCATACCGCTACCCGCTGGCCGGAGAATTTTCCATGCGTGCGGATGTACTGGCCGGCATCAGAATTCCCAGCGACTGGGGACTTGAGATTGGCGTACTTTCCGAGTTAAAGCGTAATTATTCGACCAACAAGCTGTGCCAGGTTGATATAGCTGACAGCTATGATCATAAACACCAGGATATATCATTTGATGATCAGCATGCCGGTCTCAATAAAATGTCGATTGATATCAGCAAGGCAATGTTTCGCAAGCTGGCTACTACCGGTGTGGTGTTTACTGAAGAAACCTTCCGTACACTCAAGGCAACCTATCTCAGGGTAGCGCTTGATTTTGTCGAGTCCTATCACAGCGATGCAATCATCAATGGCCTGACCCTGGATATTCACAGGGAAGAAAAGTCAGTCGAACTGTTTGCCGAAAATATCATGCAAGCCGGATTATCATTTCTGGATAACCCCAATGAGATACCTTTCATTCCCAGCTGGACCCGGGTGAATTCTGCTTTACCTGAAGTTGGAAATGCATTTCTCCAGGCAGTCGATGCTGATATTGCAGAATTCTCTTAGGCCTTGAGCATGACTGTTGATCTAGCAGAAGACCTGCACAATCGTGTGCTTGCGCATTTAAGCCAGATTTATCCCGACCTTGAAGTTGAAGACCTTGGGCAAAAGCTTTTGCAGCTCATGGATTTGCATCAGTCGCCACAAAAACCACGCTGGCTGAAAAACAACTGGACGGAAAAAGACATAGCGCTGATTACCTACGCCAATACTTTTGTGAACAAGGATGAAGCGCCCCTGTTAACCCTGGACTATTTTCTGACGCGTTATTTTTCAGAAAAAATATCCTGGGTACATGTTCTGCCTTTCTTTCCTTTCAGTTCAGACGATGGTTTTGCCGTCATTGACTATACCCAGGTCAATGACAGCTTTGGAACTTGGGAGCATATTGACCAGATAGCCAGGAAATTCAAACTCATGTCTGATCTGGTCATCAATCATTGCTCATCGCTCGGGCAATGGTTTACGCAATTCAAACAAGGCAAGCCCCCGGGCAAAGACTATTTCTTCACTGTAGACAGGGACTTTGATACGAGCCAGGTGGTGCGGCCCAGGGCGACACCGCTGTTACGGGAAGTACAGACTCAGGAGGGGCTCAAATATGTCTGGTGTACTTTCAGCCATGACCAGATAGATCTGAATTTCCGCAATCCGCAAGTCCTGCTGGAGATGGTTAAAATCATCAAGCTTTATCTTGATAACGGGGTGCAGATTTTCCGTCTCGACGCTGTCGCTTTTTTATGGAAAGAAGAGGGTACGAGCTGTCTGAACCTCGACCAGACGCATGAAATTATTCGCCTGATCCGGACCCTGATTGAGTATTATAAACCCGGCACAATCATCATTACCGAAACCAATATCCCCAACCGGGAAAACCTGTCCTATTTCGGCAATGCCAATGAAGCACATATTATTTACAACTTTTCCCTGCCGCCTTTGTTATTGAACACCATGGTGACCGGAAACTGCCATGCACTGAAAAGCTGGATGATGAGTATGCCGCCGGCCCAAAAGGGCACCACATTTCTGAACTTTATAGCTTCGCATGACGGTATCGGACTGCGGCCACTGGAAGGTCTGGTTGAGGAAGAGCAGATCCAGCGTTTGATTGGCGCCATGGAACTGGCCGGAGGAGCTGTGTCATGGAGGAGCCTGGGTAGTAACGGTAAACAACGCCCCTACGAAATCAATATCAGCCTGTTTGATGCCATGAAGGGCACAATGGATAATCCGGATGACGGCAACCAGGAACAGCGTTTTATCTGCGCCCATACGGTCATGCTGGCCATGGAAGGTGTACCGGCTTTTTATATTCACAGTTTGCTGGGGACTGAAAATGATCTGGAAAAGCTGGCCAATACCAATAACAGACGTGCCATTAATCGACATAACTGGCAGCTGGATGAAATTGAAGCCCTGCTGAAAGAAGACAACCACCATTCACGTATCATGAATGAGCTGAAACGGCTGATTGCCATTCGTAAAAAACAGGCAGCCTTTCACCCGAACGCGATTATGTTCACCCTGCATGTGGGGGATGAGGTGTTTGCTTTCTGGCGTCAGAGCCTGCTGCGCGATCAGAGCATATTCTGTCTCAATAATATTTCCGATACCGAGCAGGAAGTCTCCCTCAGTAATTTAAATCTGGTTTCCACGGACCAGTGGTCGGATCTGATTTCAGGGGAAAAACTGCGGCAGGATCAGGAAATAATCAAGCTGGCACCCTATCAGTCAGTCTGGCTGAGTAACAAGGCATTCCAGGCATACCTGTGAATTACAGAGGTAAATGTTGGGCTTGATGTTCATCAAATAAGCCAGTTTAATGACTTTGCAGTCTTTGTTACATTGATTATTTTAAACGCTCTGAGACTCGGGGATTCCTCATGCAAAACCTTATTTCTGTTTTCAATTCACACAGAATGTCATTTGCCATAATTGCTCTGGCAAGCTGCCTGTTAAGTTCACCACTGCAGGCCCAGAATGCCGAGCTTGATGAGCGTTTGCTGCTGGCTTCACCGGAAGCCGTTCAGGCCGATGCAGAACTGCTTGCTCACATGAATGACCTGGCAGAAGAAGCTGTCGATAATCACTGTGCCGAATGTCATGCCGAAGATCTGAGTGGCGGTCCCGGTGTTCCCAATCTGGTTGATTTCGACTGGCTCTGGGGTGTCACCGGTCTTGAAATGACTGCGGTCGAGCCGGTCATGGAAATCATGCAGACCATTACCTACGGCGTCCGTAATACTGATTGCGACGATGCAATCAAAATGTTTGGCGGCTGCCCGGATACGCGTTATTCGGAAATGCCGGCGTATGCGCAACTGGGCATGGATGAAGACATGATCAATAACCTGGTCGATTATGTGCTCTACCTCAGTGGAGAGGACGTCAATCCTTTTGCCGTGGAAGTGGCAGCAGATGTATGGCCAGTGTGCACCGAATGCCATGGCGAAGACGGCAGTGGCTACAAACCCTTCGGTGGTCCTGACCTGACTGATGACATCTGGCTTTATGGAGGCAGCGGGCAGGAAATTTATGACGTGATAGCCAATGGGCGCCTAGGTGTCTGTCCGCCCTGGGGACAGGAATTAAGTGCGGTCACTATCAAGGCACTCTCCACCTATATCTACTTTAGAGCCAACGGCTTCTGATCAGGCCTGATTATTCGGGGCTCCTGCTATCGCACTGCCAATATTTTCCTGTTAAGATGCGCCGCTTTTCATGAATAAAGTGGCGTTCTGAGCGCGCATGAAAGCATTCTATAAAGATTTCAAACTGGGTATTCTGGGTGGCGGACAGCTGGGCCGCATGCTGATCCAGGCCTGCCCGAATCTGGATATTCATACCTGTGTGCTTGACCCTTCACCACTTGCCCCCTGTGCGGGGATAGCCACTGAATTTTTTCAGGGTGACCTGCAGGATTTTGCTACGGTCTACGAGTTCGGCAAAAGGGTCGATCTGCTGACCATTGAGATAGAAAACGTCAACGTCGAAGCCCTGTATCTACTGGAAAAGGAAGGGCTGCAGGTATGCCCCCAGCCTCGTGTCATTGAAACCATTCAGGATAAGCGCAAACAGAAGCAGTTCTATCAGGAGCATGGTATTCCGACGGCAGAGTTTGTGCTTGTGGATGACCTGGCGGATATCAGGAAACACAGTGATTTTTTGCCGGCGTTCAATAAACTTGGAGTGGGAGGCTATGACGGCGGCGGGGTGGTCAGGCTGGATTCCGCAACCAATCTGGAGAAGGCATTTGATGCGCCAGGACTATTGGAAAAAGCCGTGGATATGGACCGTGAAATCTCCGTGATTGCGGCACGCAATGCCCATGGTGATGTGGCGGTTTATCCGATTGTCGAATGTGTTTTTCATGCCGAGCATAATCTGGTCGACTACCTGATTTCTCCGAGTACGCTCAGCAATGAACTGCAGAATCAGGCAATTGAGATTGCCAGCTCACTGGTGCAGAAACTGGAGATCATCGGCCTGCTGGCGGTGGAAATGTTTGTCAGCAGGTCCGGGGAAATACTGGTCAATGAAGTCGCACCGCGGCCGCACAACAGCGGCCATCAGACCATTAATGCCAATGTGACTTCCCAGTATGAACAGCTTTTGCGTGCGATTCTTAACCTGCCACTGGGTTCGACCGCTATCAACCGGCCTTCTGCCATGGTAAATTTACTGGGAGAGGCGGGGCATACCGGCCCGGTGCATTACAGCGGCCTGAACAAGCTGCTGCTTATTCCGGGTGTACATTTATTCCTGTATGGCAAAGCAGAAACCAGGCCTTTCAGAAAAATGGGACATGTCACCATCGTTGACGAAGACCGCAATAAACTGATTGAAAAAGTCGCACAGGTAAAACAAACCATCAAAGCAGTCACTTTGCAGGAGCAGGAGTCGCAGGCATGAGTAAAGCTCGCGTAGGTATCATCATGGGAAGCCGTTCAGACCTTTCGGTCATGCAAGAGGCTGCCGATATGCTGGATGAATTCGGTATCAGTCATGAAATTTCCGTGGTCTCCGCACACCGAACACCCGAAGCCATGATGGACTATGCCGGTAGCGCCCGGGAACGTGGGCTGCAGGTGATCATTGCCGGCGCTGGAGGTGCTGCTCATCTGCCCGGAATGGTGGCCTCTGTGACAACCCTGCCGGTAATTGGTGTGCCGATCAATTCTTCCAATTCGATTGATGGCTGGGATTCGGTCCTGTCCATTTTGCAGATGCCCGGAGGTATTCCGGTCGCGACAGTTGCCCTGGACGGTGCCAAAAATGCCGGTATTCTGGCTGCTGAAATCCTTGGAACCAGTGATGAAGCAATCGCTGCCAAACTTTCCGAATACAAACTCAGCCTGCAGGACAAGGTGCGCAGGATGAATGAGGAACTGTCCCAGTCGTAAAACCTGGCGAGTGCACGGATGTGGGTAAGGGGCGATAGCAGGACGCGGTAGCCTTCAGTCCCGAATGAATTATCAGGTGCATCTTCGCGGTTAAAACCGCTCCTACATAGGATCGGGTATGCTTGTAGGAGGGACTTTAGTCCCGAACATTCCTGAACATATTCGCGCTTCTACAGTTTTCCGCTGAAAAGCTTGCTGATATAATTCCCGCTCAGAACCTGCCCGGCTTTCATAAATATAACGGAAAAAAAAGATGTTTCAGACTATCGAAAGGCGTCCTCCTGACCCCATTCTGGGGCTTTCTGCGGCTTATATAGAAGACAAAAACCCTGACAAGATTGATCTTGGGGTCGGTGTTTACAAGGATGAAGAAGGTAAAACTCCGGTTGTTTCTGCGATCAAGAAAGCGGAACAGAAGCTGTGGCAGAGTGAGGTTTCCAAATCCTATGTTGCCCAGGCCGGACCGGCAGGCTTTAACGAAGCAACTGTCCGTATGATTCTGGGTGATAACAGTGCAGCCCTGAACAATCAGCGAACCTGCAGTGTCCTGGCTCCCGGCGGCTCGGGAGCCCTGCGTGTGGCAGCAGAGTTTGTAAACAGAAATTTCCCCCGCACCCGGACCTGGGTCAGTACCCCAACCTGGGCAAACCATGTGCCGCTGTTAAGTTCTGCCGGGCTGGAACTGGTGGAGTATCCCTATTACAACTATGAGTCGCATGAAATTGAATTTGAAAAAATGATGGATACGCTGAAAAAGGCCAAGGTCGGTGATCTGGTCCTGGTGCATGGCTGCTGCCATAACCCCTGTGGGGGAGACCTGAACTGGGAACAGTGGCAGGCATTTGCCGAAGCTGCTGAAAAGCAGGGATTTACCCCTTTTATTGACCTTGCCTATCAGGGGCTGGGTGACGGTCTGGAAGAGGATGTCAAAGGTGTTCGGCTGCTGGCAGAAAGATTGCCGGAAGTGATTATTGCATCGTCCTGTTCAAAAAACTTCGGCCTGTACCGGGAGCGTACCGGTTCAGTCACCCTGATTGGTGAAACACCCGATCAGGTCAGTGCCTCACATTCACAGATTTTATCAACGGCCCGGCAGATCTATTCCATGCCACCCTCGCATGGCGCCCAGCTGGTTGAAATCGTGCTTGCGGATGAAGAACTCAAAGCCGAATGGCTGGCAGAACTGACGGAAATGCGTGAACGTATCAACAATCTGCGCAGTGAACTGGTGGTTAAGTTACAGGAAGCAGGGGTGCAACAGGACTTCTTTTTCATCGAAAGAGAGAAGGGCATGTTTTCATTTCTGGGACTGTCCGTGGAGCAGGTGCAGACGCTGATTAAGGATTACAGTATCTATCTGGTGAACTCCAGCCGTATCAACGTCGCCGGTATCAACCAGCGTAATATTGAATACCTGGCACGTTCAGTGGCCAGTGTGCTGCAAGCATAGCGCTGTAAAAAGCATTTAAAACTCGTATTCCAGGAGAAAGCGAAAGGTCTGGTCGGGGCTTTTGTTATCAAGTCCAAAGATCAGGCCAGCTTCCCAGTGCAGGTTTCTGCGAATCCCAAGGTTGATGGCCCCCTGTACAAGTGGGCCCAGGCCGGTTGCGGTCTGTCCGGTATAAAACTCAAAACCGGGTTCCAGGGCCTGTGAATAACGATAACGGCTTTGCCAGGCAAATGCTGTTTCAAACTCATCGTCAATATCGTCCCCCCATTCCTGAATGAAGTGCAAATTGGCGGTGCCACTCCAGCGACCCCATTCTTTTTCACTCAGGATTCCGACACTGATTTCCTCGATATCGGCTTCGGTTTCGTTTTCATATTCAAACAACAAACCCCAGTCTGCAAAATACTCACCCTGTTCACTCAATTGCCATTTAAGCTCCAGTTCATAGGCTTCAAGTTCAAAATTTCCTCGACGATCTTTTTCTCCCACCAGATAAAATTCACCAAACCAATGATCGGAAAATGAAGTCCCCAGGGAGAGCTTGTGGATCTGTGCAGGGTTTGCCGATCTACTCTGGGCTTCCGGGTAAATGCTGCGGTATTCCAGCTCTTTTTCCAGCGCATCCACATAGGGATGATAAACTTTGTCGATACTCAGGCCATCGGCCATGGCTGCCTGGCACCAGCATAAAGACAGTATGAATGTCAGATTGACTGCTAATGAAGACTCAGGCTTTTTCATGAATTACTAACTGCTTGCATGTTGTTATATCGCCAGCTCAGCAGAAACAGTGGACTGGTCAGAATAAGTAATACTGCCCCGATATAAACGCATACCTGCAGCAAGGATGGATTGGCTTCATAACCAATAAGTGCATAGAGTAATTGTCCTGTCACTGAATATTCAGGTAACAAGGCAGAACTGTCCCATAATTCCACGGTATAGGGCAGCCAGTCTGCCTGTATCAGCAGGAGGCTTGCCTGTGATGCCATATTCCCGGCAAATAATGCCAGCAAAATAAGGCAGATTCGCAGGCCCCAGAGGCCATGAAGGTTTATCAGGACATAATAGAGAATGATGCCGCTGCTGGCTCCGATTCCTATTGCAATAAGACTGCCAAGCAGGACCGGACTGTAATTTTCAGGGTTGGAGAGTATGCCCTGAGCGTAAATAATAATTTCTGAAACTTCCCGGATAATTCCCAGGGAAACCAGTAAGGTAAGGCAAATAGCCACGAGCAGGTTAAGCCGAGGTGATTTTTCCAGACGCTCCAAAGTGACCATGTAACAAAAACAAAGCAGAAGTATGATAATCATTATCTGCAGCGCTGAATTAACGATTTCGAGGCCAACATAATCAAACCACTGGGTGATATCCGGCATGTAAAAGGCATAAATCCAGGCGCCGGAAACTCCAATCAAAACCGCTGCGGGAATCCACAGGTGCCCCGGAGTGAATGAACCTGGTTTCAGGTCATGGAAGTGACGTATTAATGCCAGGAAGACACTGATAATTAGCGCGGCTTCGAGAATTTCCTGCAGGACAAGAATGACAGTATCCAAGAACATAATGTTACCGGGCGATTATTTTTCCCTGTGCGGTACGAGGGTAGAACTCACCAAAAAAAACGTACTCACCCGGACTCAAGGGGCCGATAAAAATCACTGTACGACTGTTTCCGGGTATCACTTTTTCGCGATTTAATTCATAGCTTTCAAATTCTTCCGGCGTGGCATCTTCATTGATGATGACAAGCCGAATTTTCTGGTTGGCCGGTACTTCAAGGTTTGAAGGATAAAACAGGTGCTCACGTATACGTAGTTCAAACTCCTGGCTGGCAGCAAAAGCAGTTATGCAGTACACACTGCAAAAGCCAATCAAGCTTATGAATAACACTCTTGATGGATTCATGAGCTGGAACGATACCCTGTAAAACATACTTTGAATTTTACACCGCTTTCAAAGTCGGATGATTGCAGAAACAGGTGTGCATGGTGCAGATCTGCAACATGTTTGACTATGGTCAAACCAAGTCCACAGCCAGGAACCTGTGAATTTTCATGCTGATTGGTACGGTAAAACCGCTCAAAAACATGTTTTCTTTCCTGCTCCGGAATCCCGGGACCATTATCTTCAATTTCCAGACAGACCCGGGTGTCTTCATGGTAAATCCGTATTCTTATCTTGCCTTTTACCGGACTGTATTTACTGGCATTAGACAGTAAATTGCTCAGCATGGTCTGTAAGGCAAATTTTTCACCAACGATTTGCGCCTTACCAGCCTCCTGTTCAATTTCAAGTTTTTGTTGTTTGGACTCAAACAGTGAGTATTGCTGGGCGATAAGATCTTTTGTCAGGTGATTGAGGTCGATCACTTCGCAATTGTCCCTGAACTGTTCCGGTGTCATGCGGTAAAGCGACAGGAGTTGCTCGATCAGGTGCTGCATGCGATCAACACCTTGCTGAAGAGCAAGGAAAGATTCGCCTTTATCATCTATTTCCTGCTGTAAATTGTGCAGCTGAATTTTCAGAGCACTGATAGGAGTGCGCAGTTCATGAGCTGCATCTGCGGAAAAGCGTTTTTCGCGTTCCAGTGATTCATCCAGTCGCTGAAACAAGCCGTTTAACGAGTGAATAACCTGGTGCAGTTCCCTGGCAGAGCGCTGAGCGTCAATCGGGCTAAGGTCATTGACATCTTTATTGCGTAATTCCGTAGAAAGTAATTTCAAAGGACGCAGGCCATGACTGACTACAAGCCAGATCAGCAGGCCAATCAAGGGAATACCAATAAGTATGGGGGTTATTGATTCAAGCACGACGTTTTCAGCCAGGATAAAGCGAAGGTCTGTACGTTCCGCGACTATAATCCAGAAATTATCCTGTGCCTGATAGCGGGTATAGGTTCGCCAGCGAAAGCCATCAAAGTTGGCGAAATCAAAACCGGGCAGGAAGGCATTGATCGGGTCATCCGGTGCATGCAGAGAGGCTCCGAGCAGTTCGTCATTTTGCCAGACCTGAAAAGCCAGATTATTTCCCAGACGGAAATCATCTGGAATTTTTGTGAAATCCAGATTGGCGACCAGACGAGACAAATCCAGCAGCTCATTGTCAAACAGCACCTCTGCTTCATTCATGCTGGACTGGTATCCGCGTAAAGCGGCAACAAAATTAAACAGGGTGAGGGCAGCCAGAATACCTGCAACCAGAAAAAATCGAATCGAAGTCACTAGGCTGTCTCGGTATTTACTTTATAGCCAACACCCCGAATCGTCTTGATAAAGCCGTCACCGATTTTTTTACGCAAGTGATGGATATGCACCTCCAGTGCATTGCTGGAAACTTCTTCGCCCCAGTTATAGAGCCTGGTTTCCAGTGTTTCCCGGGTCAAAACCCGACCGGCATTTTCCATCAGGTTTTTCAGCAGCATGTATTCACGTCGCGACAGCTCAAGGGCCTGGCCTTTGAAGGTAACCATCTGCTCAATAGTATCAAGACAGACATCGCCGATTGTAATAGCACTGCTTTTTACACTGGCCAGGCGTCTTTCCAGTACCCGTAACCGGGCGAATAATTCCGTCATTTCAAAAGGTTTGGGCAGATAATCATCTGCACCACTGTCGAGCCCCGCAACTTTATCGTCAATGGAATCCCTGGCCGTCAGCAGCAGAACGGGTAGCATGTCCTGTTTGCTGCGAAGTTGTCTGAGTATTTTCAACCCGCTGATATCAGGAAGGCCGATATCGAGTACCAGGATATCGGGCCTTTCAGTCTTGATTACATGCAGGGCTGCTTTGCCTTCGGTGACATGATTGACCGTATAGCCCCGGTTTTGCAAGGCTTTTTGCAGTCCCTGGGCCAGCGGACGATCATCTTCAACCAGTAAAATTTGCATGTGTGCTATTCATCGGCAATTTCTTCAAGCAGCTCTGTAATTTCCTGCTGGCGCCCGGCATCAGCCAGGGTTCTGTCGGGTCTTGGAGGCGCCTGCCGGGCTTTGAGCAGATATTCCCGTGCCTCATCATAACGCCTTTCGCTGACCAGATAGCTGGCATAAAAGTAATTCGAATCTATACCGTCCGGGTTTAGATCCAGCGCCATCAGTAAAAGTTCCTCAGCGTAGTCATCATCACCAAAGCCAATCGGCCAGCCAGGGACACTGTAATACAGCGCACCCAGGCTTGTATAGGCGGATCCCTGCAGGGCCTCCGGATTCAGTTGCATGGCCATTTCCAGATCTGCTTTGGCGTCTTTTGCCAGTGACAGGGCGCCGAGACCTCCTTTAACACCGGCATAGGTGGATTTGATGATGCCGCTCCAGATCCAGACTTCTGCGGCGTCCGGGTATTCCCTGGTCAACATGATTGCCTCATTACTGAGTTGCTCAAAAGCATCTTCCTGAATTTTACTGTCCAGCAGTTCATAGTTTACTTCAGCCCAGCGTTCCTGCAGGTGAGCAACATCACCGTTAACATCTGCCAGAGCATATGTACATGGCAGTAAGCCGATCAATACCAACAAAAGTTTTGAAATATTCATGATCCCTCCCTAGGGATTGGTAAATTGTTTGATGGTTTGCAGTTTTTTTACCAGTGCACCATGCACAATGGATGGGCAAAGGGCATTGATTTTGACGAACAGTTTTTCTGGCCATCCGAGAAAGCGTTGTCGTTCATCTTTCCTGAGCGAGCGGATAATTTGTCTGGCGACATAATCCGGAGAGTCGGACTTGTTGCCGAGTGCTGCATTCAGGGCATTGACCCGATCTGTATTCAGCGCAGTCGAGGTTGCTCTGGGAGCAATATAGGAAACAGAAACTGCCGTATCTGCCAGCTCTCTGGACAGGGCTTCACTAAAAGTTTTAAGTGCTGCCTTGCTGGCACAATAAACACTGAAGCCGGGATGGCCGATACTACCAAAGATTGAACCAACGTTGAGGATGAATGCTTCGGGTTTAAGCAGCAGCTGCGGTAGCAATTCGTGGCAGAGCAGGATCGGGGCAATTGTGTTCACCGCCAGGTTTTTTTCAATTATGCTTACATCCTGCTTCTCGAACAGACTGAAATCCATGATTCCTGCCAGATTGATTAACCCGTCAATACCGCCTTTCTGTGCGCAGGCAGTTACTATCTGTTGACGACCTTCGACCGTACTGACATCAGCAATTACCGTTGTATGTGGTTTTTCCAGGCTTAGCTGCGTACTTTTGAGCTGATTGACCCTGAAACAGCTCATGATCAGGCTGACATTTTGTTGCTCCAGCTGACGGCAAAGAGCAGAACCGATGCCACCCGATGCGCCGGTGACCAGAATACATTTATTGGCCAGTTGCATAGGCTGCCTCACTCGGCAAGGCCGGAATACCATGTTCCGCTTGCAGGTTTCTGAAAATATCGCCGTACAAACGGTAAAACATGCGGGCGCTGTGAATAATTATTTCCTGCTCCCCGGGGTCAGTAATTTTATTCATCAGTCCCTGAAAAAACTTTACATGATCCTGATCCAGCGCCCCGTGAGAATAAAGATAGCTAAATGCCTTGCGGGGTAATCCAAGTTTCTCCCTGATTGTGTCAGCAGCCTTGTCGGCCAGATTAATGCTTGTCCCCTCAAGCACATGGACCATGCCGAAGAAACCAAGCGGGTTAATGCGATTAATCATGTCATAGGCATAGGCCACCATCATTTCAGTGGCAGGAGCGGGAAGGATGGTTCTGGCAAGCTCCTTGTCGAAACCACAACAGGCAATATCATTCAGTATCCATTCCTGGTGTCCCATTTCTTCTTCAATGTATTCCCCCACGGCAACCCGCAACCACTCTTTTGCTTCAGGCAGTTTTGCACCGACATTCATCAGCAAGGGTACGGTGTGTTTGACATGGTGATAGGCCTCCAGCAGGAAGCTCAGATAGTCATCAAGGGTGATGTCTCCCTGGAAACATCGATTGATTATCGGCGCAGTCAGTAAGTACTTTTGCTGTTCACTCGTGCTGGTGACAAGTTGTTCATAAAAACTCATGCGGCATTTTCCCTGTTGGTGTCCGGTGTCGTGGTTTGTGTCGTCCCGCGCTGATATAGCTGCTGTATTTTATTGCTGTAATAATTTTCAATTTGCGCCCGTCTCGGACGACCATTACTGGTAATAAAATCGCTGTTTGCCGCCAGTGGAGCATCAAGCCTGAGAAAGCTGCGAATTTGTGCGTAATCAGGCAGCCTGCTATTGACCTGGCCGATGGCCTGCATCAGTTTCGACATGGAAATCGCAGGGTTTTGTGGATAGACAAGGGCGATACAGTGAGGCCGCGCGTCTCCATACACAACGGCCTCACTGATCAGGGGGGAAGCTGTCAGTTCACTTTCTATCCATTCGGGGGAAATGTTCCGAGCATAACTGGAAATAATAAGATTCTTTTCTCTGCCATTGATATGCAGGAAGCCCTGTTCATCAATACGGCCCAGATCGCCGGTACGTATTTCCTGCGGATACCAGCTATGAGGATCATCAACATAGCCCAGCATCGTGCTGCCTTTGACCAGGATCTCGCCATTTTTGAAATCAAGCTGTTCGGCCGCCAGGGGGATACCGCAACTTCCTGGTCTGTCATGATCCGGAACATTAAGACTGAGTACTGAGGCGCATTCTGATAATCCGTAACCTTCATAGGCGGGGATACCCAGTTTTCTGGCTTCCTGCAGTAGCTCAGGAGAGACCTTGCTGCCACCCACAGCGACGAATTTGAATGGCGGCGCTTCCCAGCCCTGACTGACGGCGTTCACCAGCAATTTGAGTAATTGCGGAATCAGGATGAGCGTATCCGGCCTGTGCATCTGCAGACACCCCAGAAAGAGTTGTGGAGTTCTCAGTTGACTGCCCTGATAACCAAGGGCATTTAAAGAGGGTAACACTACAGTTCCCCCGGCCAGCATAGGGCCATATACACCAGCAATGTTCTCCAGCAAGGTGCTTAAAGGTAAAGCGCAAAGGTGCCGGGGTTTTTCAATGCGAAGCAGTTCAGCAAGTTGCACGGCTTTTGAGAATTGTTGTGCCTGACTCAGACAGACTCCCCTGGGATTGCCGGTGGAGCCGGAAGTAAAAGTAATTTTCCGGGTGCCTTCTGGCAGTGCCGGTTGCGAATGAATTTTGTCTGACTTCAGCAGGCAAAGATCAGGACAGTACTCATATTGTTTCTTCAGCTTCAGCCCCGGTAGTTTTTTGATCAATGTTTCAGGACTGTCAGTCAGGATATGCCAGGTCCCGGCAGTTTTTAAGCTGTGCTGCAGTTGCTGGGAAGTAAAATAGAGTGGCAGGGGGAGTAAACAAATACCCAGTTTCTGGCATGCAAGATCAGTGATGATCCAGTTCAGGGAGTTATCGGCGTAAATCGCCAGCCGGCTTATTTTCTGCCTGTCCAACAGGTGGCTGCAATGATCGACTGCCTTGATCAGTTCAACACGGTCAATCCCGGCTTTCCCGTCACTGAGAATGTTTTGCTGATCAGGCAATTTTTCCAGCATCTGCATGAAACCCTCACTCATCACACAGGTCTCCGAGCTCTTTACTCAGATAGTTGATCTTGTGGCGATAAATCCGGTGAATTCGGCGAAACAGTGGACGCGTCCTGATGATATCCATGGCATCTTCTAGGCTGCCGGCAATCACCTGAGGTTGGGTAGTGTAATAACGTCCCCATTTTTTCTGGCTTGCTTTATCCAGTACTTCAACGCTGGCTTCAGCAAGATAGCTGAAGTCAAAGCCCAGCCTGTTCAGAGAGTTGCGTAACTCGCGGGTTGCCGTGAAAACAATCCAGCGATAGCCGGCCTGATGTAGTACCGAGCTGAAAATCAGAAACAGCAGGTGGCTGGCGCCGCGTTGACTGCACGCCAGGTTGCCGATTTCAGCAATCTCCGAACGCAAAATACAGTTGTCCTGCTGACTGGACAGCAGCTGTTCAATACTCTGATCCAGATACTGCTCAAGAAAAAGTTCATGATGATTTGCCGGACGGAGACCCGCCGTTGCCGAAAGTTTTTCAAAGCAGAGCATGCCCAGGATGTGAGGGAAGAACTCATTGATTTCAGCCGCGTGTCTGAGCCTGAACTGTTCACTGATAAAGGCTTCGGCCTGAAGGCGTCGTTCGGCGGCACGATGACAAAATGCAAAATCAGGCGCCGGAGACAGTAGTCGTGTGATTATCGAATTTCTTCGATTCTTCTCGGGAAATGCAAGTGTATTGCCTGTTGCTGAAATCATCACTGTACCTTATTGGTTTTCGGTACAGTGAAGACTAGAGCCACTTCCTTAAGGAATACTTAAGGAAGTGACTTTTACTAAAAAGAATGGATAAACAGGAGCCCTGCTGGCTCAGAAATCAGCCGACAGACTTAAACCAACGCGTCGTGGTTCACCAAATTGGGTATAGGCTTTGGCGGTATAGCCGTCTCTTGGGTCATTGCCAAAATAATAACCCCGTACAAAATAATCCTTATCAGTAAGATTTCTGCCCCATAAACTGATACGCCAGTCATCAAGTTGCCAGTTCAGGCTGGCATTGAGAAGGGCATAGGCTTCAGACTGGAGATTATGGCTGTCAGAGTAATAAAAACGGTCTTTCCCCTGCACATTGAGATTTATGCTGAGCGAGGAGCTGAAAAAATACTCCGTACCTACTGAAAACTGATAGGAGGGAGCATGAGCCTGTTCACGTCCGCTTAAATCATCACCTGCCGAATTGATGAAGTTTGCATATTTGCTTTTCAGCAGACCGGCTGAAGCAAAGAAACTGAGATCATTTTGAAGCTGCCAGTTTCCGCTCAGTTCCAGACCATAGTTACTGCCCTCAGCGGCATTACCAGTGTAATCAATAAACTCGGTACTCATGTCGGGCCGCAGCCGGGTTGTGGAACTGGCTATCTGCACTTCTTCGCGATCCATGTAAAACAGGGCAATTTGTGCCTGCAGTGTGTCATTGAGATGAGAGCCCTTGTAGCCGATCTCATAATTCCATAACTCCTCTGAATCAAATTCACGTAAATCGGCATCCAGCGAGCCGTCGGTATTAAATCCACCAGCCTTGTAACCGCGAGCGGCACTCAGGTAAAAAAGACCGGCGTCAGCAGTATGGTAGTTCAGTGCCAGCTTGCCGCCGCTGAGGGATTCATCCGGCATAAAATTCAGCGCTGTACTGTCGGTGTAAGTGGCATCGAATTGCTCCAGCCGCAGGCCAATATCAAAGGACCAATTTGAATTAAGACTGGTATTGCTTTCAGCGAAAACCGCCAGTCTTTCAATTTCATACTGGCTGGTAAAATCAGTCGGCAGATAGGTATAGGCACGTCGCAGGGAGACTTCCTGCTGCAGGCGGTACAGGCCCACGATCCAGTTGGTACTGTCGTTAAACAGCAGGCCGTCATCTTTTGATATGAGGCGCAGTTCTGTACTGGCGGTATCCCGATCCCGGAAATAATAATCGGTGGACGAGTATTCAAAGGGATGAAAGCCGGTGTAGGTCCAGTCTTCATCATAACCGTAAACAATATCGGAATCGGAAAAACCGGTAATAATTTCCAGGCGGGCAGGAGCAAAACTGTCAATGCTCAGATTGGCGCTTAAGGCCTGCGAATCCAGACGGTCAACACCCGGCTGATCGGAAAGTGTGTCGCGGGTATTGTCGAGCGAAAAGGCATCATAACCGTTATCCAGTTCAAGCCTGCTGAGACTCAGGTCCAGGTTTACAGTTTCACTTGCCTGCCAGCTCAGTTTGCCGCGCAGCATGTTTTCCTGACGCTGGTTGGTCGGGCGGTCCAGGTTCAGGTTGGTGCTGAATCCGTCTGATTCAGAAATCAGGCCACTAAGTCGGTACTGGAGCGTCTCACTTAATGGGCCGGTCACATAGGCACCCAGACTGTGACTGGCATAATCGGCCGCTTCCACTTGCATACCAAAGCCGTTTTCGGTTTGCGGATCCCTGGTTTTTATATTGATCAGCCCGACCAGGGCATTGGATCCATAGCGGGTTCCCTGGGGGCCCATAAGCACCTCGACCTGCTCGACGTCATACAGCAGGGCGGCATTACCGGCACCTGAATAATCCACCTGGTCTATCATCACCCCGACAGATGAATTCAGGGGTTCTGCAAACTGACCGCGTTCGCCGATTCCCCGTATCTGAAAAAATCGGGCCCGGTTACTGCCGGAAGCGATATTGACATTCGGGGCATCCAGCAGGATTTCCTCAAGATGCCGGGCATGTCGTCTTTCGATAAGTTCATTACTGATTATGCTGACACTGCCGGGAATTTCAGCCAGGCTTTGCTGGCGAAAATCTGCACTGACAATAATTTCCTGAATGGCTTGGTTTTCCTGTGCAAAGGCGACTGCACCGAGACTGGAAATAAACAGGGGAAGAAAGCGATAAACTGACATATTGCTCCAATTAAAATTCATGCCAGCTATAGGGGCGGAGCAAATAAGGTCACAAACCGAGCAGTTTGTGCTGTCCTATTCCTACGCCAGTATTAGCTGGTTCAGGTTCAAAGGGTTCGTCTGGATAACATCTCAGGCCGCAGCCACCCCTCAGGATGGCGAGCACTGTATTACAGCCTGCCGGGTATTTCAAGTTTTGCCTGGCAATGAGATCTATGCTGTGATTAATTAACTATGGTTTAATTAAAACCACACGGCAGTTAACCGGAAGGATCAAATAACAAGCGAATTATTTGCCTTGGACGGAGCAGTTTTCTATGATGATTACCTGCTTCCTGTGCATATGATTGCACCTTGCCATTAGCTTTAAGAAAGGATTTGATATGGCCTCCAACCGGACCCAGGATTTTATAGACCATATTGCCAGGGAGCTTGACCTTGGCGAAGAGGACTTGCCTGCACTGACAAGCAGCTGGGGACGTGTCGGCACAACATTGGGTGCCCTGTGTCTGAAAATGAATCTGATGGACATGGAGCAGATCAATAACCTGCTGGAAGTGCAGGATCAGACAGAAGGACTGTTTGGTGATGTGGCCCAGGAGCTGGGTTACCTGGATGAAGCCCAGGTGAAAAAGCTGCTGAATATCCAGAAATGGAATCGCCGGACGGAAGTGCTGGACAAATTGTTGCTGGCCGGCAAGATTGATGAAGCTAAACTGAAAGAATTGTCGGCAAAGATTTTTGAGATCTAGGGACCCAGGCAGGCAACTTACTGAGCTCTTTCTTCTCTTGCTACCAGTGCATAAACCTGCCTGAAACGTTGCATGGTACTACCGCCCACCGCAGTATAGATTATTCCGTAATCATTCATTTTCTGCTTGTAACGCTGAAACAGTTCCTTTCTGTGCAGGTCCGGGTGCTCGCGTAATTCGTCTTCCTGCCAGGGAATCTGCCAGTCGCATAAAATATAATGTCGCTGACCATGCCTGAGGCTGTGCTCAAATTGCTTCTGTATCCAGGGTTCACACTTGCCGTATTTCACTTCACTCCAGACCATCAACACCAGTAAATCGGTATCACAGATCAAACGGGCAGGGTGTTGTTCCAGAGCATGATTTTCAGCTTCAAGCTGCCGCTCGGCAATACGCAGGAGATCCTCTTCCTGATAGTGAAAATCTGGATTGTCACGTCCCTTCTCAAGCAGATAGGATCTTGCCTGCTCTTCTACCAGAGGGGCAGACCAATAGCCTGCCAGGGCCGTTGCCAGTGTGGTTTTACCACAGGACTCCGGCCCGGTAAGAATAAATACTTGTGTCATCAGCAAAACAGCGTCTGAATTACAGCGGCTGACCTTCAGTATTCAACTCGACGATTTCATAATCCAGCATGGACAGCGACTCTTCGATACTGGCTTTGTCACCAACCACCACGATGATCATGTCTTCCACCGGCAAGTGTTCCTGTGCCAGTTCATTGACCTGTTCCGTGCTTAACTGGTTGATGATTTGCTGCTGTTGCATGACAAAGTCACTGGACAGGTCATATTCAATAATCTGTCCCAACAGGCTGGACTTCTGCCGCGGGGTTTCATAATCGAGGGCTTCACTCTGACCTATGGCACTTTTGGTAAAGGCGAGTTCCTCTGCGGTGATTCCCTGCTCACGATACTGCATCATTTCCGTCATGAACTGCACAATGGAATCAGCGGTGGAATCGCTGCGGACACTGGCAGAAGCGGTGAATGGACCCGGGAATCGAGTGGCGGAAAAACTGCTGCGGGCTCCGTAGGTATAGCCTTTGTCTTCCCTCAGATTCAGATTGATCCGGCTGCTGAAGGCCCCCCCAAGCACATAGTTCATCAGGAAGCGTTCAAAATATTCACCGGTTGGATCATAAGTCAGACTGCCCATATAACCGATGCGAATTTCTGATTGCGGGGCGCCGGGTTTATCGATCAGGTAAAGGGTATTACCCTCCAGTTCGGGTGACCGGGGCATGTCCGGAATTGCAATATCCTGTTCCGGCAGGTTTTCCAGAAATGCCAGTTTGCTGAGTATTTCCTGTTCCGGAAGATCGGCAATGATGATCACGTCCAGTACCGGAGCCACCAGACTGTTGGCGGCGAAGGCCTCAATATCCTGCAGGCTGATGTTATTCAGGGTTTCGACCTGGCCATAAGCCGGGACGGCAAAAGGATGCTGCTCGCCATACACCAGTTTGCGGTAAACATTGGAGGCAATGGTGCTGGGCTGTTCCTTATCGGCTTCGATACTTTCTATCTGCTGTTGACGCAGCCGGGTCAGGTCCTCTTCTGTAAAAACCGAATTGAAGAGGCGTTCCTCAAGCAGTGCCAGTGTGGCATCGAGATTACGATCCAGGCTCTGTACACGAATGTTGGTGGCTTCCTGCCCGGCACTGACAGTTATCGTACTGCCGAGTTTGTCGAGTTCGGTTTCAAAGGCTTCAGCACTGTACCGTTCGGTGCCTTCGTTCATCATGCTGGCCGTCAGACTGGCCAGGCCATACTTGTCGCTGGCTTCAAGTAAATGTCCGCCGTCAAAATTGAGGCGAATATCAACCATGGGGATCTCTGAATTTTCCGTACCAATGACTTCAATGCCGTTTGCCATACTGCTTTCCCAGTATTCCGGCATGATGACCAGCGGGCTGGGACCGGCCTGCGGTTTTACGGCACGATCGAAGGCAGAGACGACATTGCGCTCTTCCAGCTGGTCCAGGTCACTTTCCACCCGGCTGAGGCGCTCGGGGATGATAAAACTATCCGGCTGGGCCTGACCCTCAGGATCATTGCCGGGCACAATGCTCTGGATCACTGCCGGCTTGTCTTTGATATAGGTATTGAAGACGCGAATCACATCTTCTTTTGTCAGGTTCTGAATGGCTTCCAGCTCTGCCGGAATCTGGTTCGGGTTTTCATAGAAAGTCTGGTAGTAAGCCAGCTGTGAGACCTTGCCGCTGACGCTGGCCAGGCTGTTGATTAGTCCGGCTTCTTCCTGGGCTTTGTAAATCTGGATATCCTCATCACTGATGGAATCTTCATCAAAGTTTTCCAGCAGGGCCCGCATTTCATCTTCAAACTGACTCAGGGGTGTGCCCGGATAGGGCATGACATAAAAAGTCAGGGAGCCGGCCAGTTCCATGATGTTGTTAAAACCGGTTGCCGTAATCGCCTTGTTGGTGAGAACAAACTCCTTGTAAAAAACCGATCGGCGGCCCTCAGAAATAATACTGTTGAGAGCTTCCAGGGCAACCCGGTCCGGATGATCCAGCGGGACTGTCGGGTAGGTAAACAGCAGGGCAGGGAAGCGAATGTTTTCATCAACATAGGAAACATAGCGGTCTCTGTCGAGAGTCACCGACTCAAAACTGTCTGCTTCAACAGCCGGACCGGCCGGGATTTCTCCAAAATACTGATTGACCAGCTGCAGCACTTCGCTTTCATCAACATTACCCCCTACTGTCAGCGTGGCATTGTTGGGGCCGTACCAGCGCAGGAAGAAGTCTTTCAGGTCATCAAGTGTGGCAGCATCCAGATCTTCCGGGTAACCGATTACCGGCCAGGAATAAGGATGCTCCGGGGGATACAGCGCAGCGGAATTCACTTCATTAAAGCGCCCATAGGGTCTGTTATCGACATTCTGGCCGCGCTCGTTTTTAACCGTATCACGCTGGACTTCGAACTTTTCCTGCGTCACGGCATCCAGCAAAAATCCCATGCGGTCAGACTCCAGCCACAGCATGGTTTCCAGCTGGTTACTCGGCACGGTCTGGAAATAGTTGGTGCGATCATTATTGGTCGTACCGTTCATGGTGCCACCGGCTTCGGTGACAATACGAAAATGCTCATCATCCCCGACATGCTCCGAGCCTTGAAACATCATGTGTTCGAAGAAATGCGCAAAGCCTGATCGACGCGGTTCTTCGCGGGCTGAACCGACATGATAGGTGACATCCACCCGTACAATCGGATCGGAATGATCTTCATGAATCACCAGAGTCAGGCCGTTATCCAGCTGGAATTTGCTGTAGGGGATAAGCAATTCATCATTATCTGCCTCGACCCGTTCCAGCAGCGTAATTCCCGGCGGGAAGCCACTCCCGGTGTCAGCAGCAGGAGTTTGCGGTGAATTACCTTCAGGACCCGTTTCAGGGCCCGTTTCTCCACAGGCTGCCAGTAAACAGCCAAGCGCGCTGATATAGAGCAGGTTCATGATTTTGTCGTGAATTAAGCGCATCCGTAACCTCGGAATAATCAGTATTTTTATAGATATGGGGTCCCGGAATTAAAGCACAAGCTGCAAAAGCTCGCTAGCTATTGACTCCCGAATCCGCTAGTTTAAACGGCGTGTTAATGGTGGCAGTAAGGAGCCAGGAATGTTTGATGATTTGATGAGGCAACTTTCTGCGGCGCTGGCGGAAAACTGGCTGACTGAACTGTTTTCCCTTAGCTATTACAGTTTTCCGGTCATGGAGGTCATTCATGTGGTGACCTACGGCACCTTTTTTGGCGGCATGATGATGCTAGATTTCCGCCTACTGGGCATTGGCCGCTTCATTATTTCTTCCCAGCAAACCATGCGTTTTATTCTGCGTATCGCCTGGTTTGCCTTTGCCCTGGCGGTCACCAGCGGAATACTGTTCTTCTTTGTGACGCCCTGGGAATACCCGGTGAACTGGATATTTCAGCTGAAGATGTTGCTGATTGTGCTGGCGGGTCTGAATGCGCTGTTCATGCATAAATTCCTGCTGGCGGATATTGATCACTGGGATATGAATGTTGCGCCACCCATGAAGGTGAGGATTTCTGCAGCTCTTTCTCTGTGTTTGTGGGTAAGTGTGGTCGCCTGTGGTCGTCTGATTGCCTACAGTGGCTCATACGGCCTGAACTACCCGCTTTTTGCACTGTAAGTTTTCATGGGCTGCGTGATACGGCGAGTTGCAGCAGCCACCTGATTCCACGAAACAGCAGCATCAGCAGGTCAATAGCGACTTTAAGTATTAACCAGAAAACGAAGCGGATTTTCTCGCGCCAGTTCAGTTCGAGAAACCCATGACCGCTGTCCAGATAACGCCGCATTTGCGGATACTTTCTGAGTCGCCGGTCAAGCGCAGGAGAAAGCCTGGCAGCAAGCATGGCGGCGATGAGAAGGAATAGTAGCCCCGGGATGACGGGGAGCAACAATCCGACAATGCCGACTGCCAGGCATAAAAGGATGATGAAAGCGGCGAACAGGCTGCTGAGCCAGTAAAGCAGGCCACTGCCTTTATCGCTTTCGGTAACGATAATCACTTCTCTAGTATTGATAGCCATGATAGTGCTGATAATGGATACGATGTTTGGGTTTCAGAGGTGCCAGGAAGAAATAAAATACCCAGGCAAACCAGGATAAAAACAGGATTGCCAGTATCCAGCAGATCTTTTCACCACCCCGGGTTTCATCCGAACTGGCGATGATCAGAATCGGCAGGAACCAGATAAAAAAGGCGCCAAGGGCAAACAGCAGCACCACTCCCAGTGTCAGCAGGGGCAACAAAGTCACCAGTCCCACACTCAAAGCACATACACCCAGAATAATCAGTAATGCGTTCATAATATTTTCCTTTGTTGTTCAAATTAGCAAAACTCACAGAACATATTGCGAATTGCGTGCCAATTTTAAAAATATCATTTAAAACAACAAGATATATATTTAAATCAGCCAGAGCCTGGCACCTTGAGGATTAATAAAACCAACTATTAGTGGTTTTAACCAGTAGTTGATTTAGGTGCTGGAACGGACTTTATAGTTAAGGCCACATGCGCTACCTTAGCTTCCTATGGCCAGACAATTACTCAAGCTGCGACATGTGCCGGAAGACGAACGGGCAGAAATCTGTGAATTGCTGGAAACGCATGATATTGCTTTCTATGAGACTTCGGCAGGCAACTGGGGAATTTCCCTGCCGGCCCTGTGGCTTGTGCATGATGAGCAGTATGAGCAGGCCAGAGCCCTGCTTGATAGCTACAGTGAGGAACGATTTAAACGCGCCCGCAGTGAATACGAAGCCTTGAAGCAGGCCGGTAAAGCCCGCACCTTTATGGATATTGCCAGGGAAAATCCGTTCCGTGTCATGCTATATCTGGCTATTGTTTTTGTTTTGGCGTATTTTTCTATCGCGCCATTTGTCGCCATCATGTGACGATCAGTATTAGTAGGGAAATAAATTATGTCGAATGTCATCATCAGCACCCAGGTGCTTGGTTTGCACTGGGAAACTTCAGATCCGTTTTTGTTCTGTGCCTTTCACAATGACCGCTTTCCAAAAGGTAATGAACAGCTTGGCCCGGATGCTTCGCTGGCCGGCCGGCCGATAGGCCAGGATTTTCAGTTAAAAGACGGCTGGCGCATGTATCACGGTGAGCGGGTTGCAGGATTTCCGGCACATCCGCATCGTGGCTTTGAAACGATCAGTATTGTCCCGGTCGGACTGGTGGACCATGCCGACTCCATGGGCGCTGCCGGTCGATACGGTAATGGTGACGTGCAATGGTTAACTACCGGGCGGGGTGTTCAGCACAGTGAGATGTTTCCACTCGTGCATCAGGATAAAGAAAATCCCCTGCTGTTTTTCCAGATCTGGTTGAACCTGCCGGCTGCCAGCAAAATGGTCAAGCCGCACTTTGCCATGTTCTGGGATCAGGATATTCCGGTATACGAAAGCAAGGATGAGGATGGCAATGAAATCAGGATCAAGATTGTTGCCGGTGAAATTGATGGGGTCAAGGCGCCAGCGCCGCCACCGGATTCCTGGGCCTCACGCCCGGAAAGCCGGGTTGCCATGTGGCTGATTGACCTGGCTCCCGGCGCAAGCTGGACCCTGCCTGCTGATGAGGCAGGCCTGAACCGGCGGCTGTACTTTTATTCCGGCAACAGCATCAAGGCAGACGGCCAGACGATCGCAGCGGAAACCGGCATGCATTTGCAGTCCGACCAGGATTTCCCGATTACCAATACCGGCGCATCTCCGGCCCGTTTTCTATTTTTACAGGGTCGACCAATCGGTGAACCGGTTGCGCATTACGGACCGTTCGTCATGAATACCCGTGAAGAGCTGCAGCAGGCTTTCAGTGATTACCAGCGTGACCAGTATGGAGGCTGGCCCTGGGAACGTCATGATCAGGTGCATGGACGGCGCAGCCGTTTTGCCGTGCATGAGGATGGCCACGAGGAAGAACCAGCCTGAACAGGCATTCCTTCATTAAAAGGTAAATAAAGCATGGCCGAAGAGCTGCAGCAGGCTCAGGAAATTTATGAGCTGATTCTTTCCTATCTGGTTGCCTACGGATTCCAGTTGCTGGGAGCCTTGCTTGTTTTTTTGATTGGTATTTTCATTGCCGGCAAACTCGCGGCGGCACTGAACAGCTTTCTCACTGGCAAGAATATTGATGTCACCCTGAGCAGGTTTGCCTCCAGTACCCTGAAAGTAATCATGATCGTGATGGTAGCCGTGATTTCCCTCGGTCAGGTCGGCATCAGCATCACACCACTGGTTGCTGCAATTGGTGCACTGGGTCTTGGTGCCGGACTGGCTGTACAGGGACTTTTATCGAATTACGGGGCAGGTATAAGCATCATCGTGGCAAGACCCTTTGTGGTCGGTGACACGATTGCAGTAAATGGTGTAAGCGGTATCGTACAGGAAATAAAACTGGGCTATACCATTCTCACCAATGAGGATGAGGTAATCATCACCATCCCCAATCGCCATATAATCGGCGAGATTCTGCATAACTCACACGAATGTACCCTGCTTGAATTATCCGTTGGCATTGCTTATGACTGCGATCCCGGAAAGGCTATAGAAGTCATCAGCCAGGCCTTGCAGACATTGCCGGGGCTGAGCCAGCAAAAACCGCTGCAGATCGGTGTTGAACGCTTTGGTGACAGCAGTATTGATATTGGTATTCGCTGCTGGGTTAAAACCGAAGTGCTTTTTGAAACCAAATACCAGGCCAATATGCTCATCCATCAGACACTTGCCGAGCATAAGATAACAATTCCCTTTCCCCAGCGTGATGTACATTTATTTCCGCAGGAGCCAGTCAATAGCTGAGCTTCAGCGGTGTTTTTTATGATGTAAATCGCATTTTTTGCATGCTGCCAGGGCAGCAGTAATATTATTGTGATGTCATTAACAGTTTCCCCTCGCAGCCCCCAATAACATTGAGCTCAAGTTGCTGCCGGAGTCTGATTGACCCTATCCAGGGCTCTGGAGACAGTAAGCGAGGTGAACAATGAATATAATCTTTTATGCTTTGGTTCTTTTCCTGACGGTTGGCGTCGCTTTCAGCCAGACCCTGCTGGAACGAATCGGACTGGAACCGGATTACCTGCTGATTACGCTGGGGGCAATCGTGATAACCGGCTTGCTGGTTTATCGCGGATTATTGCTGGTATTGCTGGTGGCCGGCCTCAGTGTAGCGTTAAATCTTCCAACTGAATTATTGCAGCAGTATTCCATAGACCGGGATATCCTGATTGTTGTACTGATTCTGATGATTGTCTTTCCGATCGGTGCCAAAGGCATGGGGAGACCCAGCTTTAATTAATCTCCTGAAGAACTTGTGATTGCTGGCAGGGCTCTTGCCTGAATAGGGAAAAGGGCTCTATCGTGTTTGGGGATAGGGAGGGGATAGAGCCCTTTTCATTTGGGAGATCAATCACTTCGCTGTCGAAGCACGAGAATTCCATTTCCTGTCTTAAGTTAATCAAGTATCGTGCCAAAAATAATTATTCCATATTAATCAATGATTTATATAATTTCTTTGTCATCGGCCTGCGCGGGATGAGTTGAAAAGGCTTCAGGAAGGGGGGTGGGAGCCTGGAAATGCACCAAAATGGGGTGCTTATGCCCGGATTTCAGATAATGATGCGTTCGGCATCGTGATAAATGTTGAAACTCTCTTCATCATTGATGGCAAGCAGGGTCATATTGGTTTTTTGGGCAGATTCCAGAGCCAGGGAAGAAGGTGGACCGAAGCCGACAAGCATCGGACAGCGAGCCTGCAGGGCAAGTTGCACCAGGTTGTAACTGGGACAGGCACTGACCAGTAAACCGTGTTTTCGCAGCGGCAGGGAATCATTCAGCAGGAGGTGACCCAGTAATTTATGCACGGCATTTAACAGCTCAATGTCTTCGGCGACTTCCAGGACCACACCAAGATCATCAAATAAACCGCAACTGCTGGTGCCTCCGGTGCTGTGAAACAGATCCTGTTTCAGACGCAGGTTTTTTTGCAGGTTGCCGAGATAATCTGCCCGCATCTGAAACTGGTTATCCTTGATCGCTTCAGGCAAGTCATTTTTGTCTGCTTCAGGAGAGGGTTCTTCCAGCAATTTCTGTACTTCTGCGTTGGCAGTTTCATTTAGTTCAATGCGCACAAAATTTTCCCTGCTGACATCGATATCCATGACATCATCCGCAGACTGAATAAGCGAGCGGGCAAACAACAGGCCCATGCACAAAGCAACATCCTCTCCCGGGGTTCGCATAAGCACAGCAAGTGTCAGATGTTGCCGGGCACCGTCAGAATCCAGAAAGCCCAGCCTGACTGTCAGGGCTTCTTCATCAGCCAGGACACTTTCTTCTTCCTTGCTGCAGGCGCTCATGGGGCTGACTTTGACGGAACGGCTGAACATGTCTACAAAGGATGCAGTACGCGTTTTTCGGTACTGGGATCAATTTTTACTTCACCGCAATGCATCGGAAAATGGTTTTTTTTACGGTCACGAAAGTAATGTTCCAGGGTTGCCTGTACCGGCATGAAGGCTATTTCATCCCAGGGAATTTCCTCTTCACTGAAGAGTTTTACCTCCATGGTTTCATCACCGGCAGAGAAATCCAGGTCGAGTAACTCGGATCGAAAAAACAGATGCACCTGATTAATATGTGGCAGGCTGTAGAGAGTATAAATGTCATGCAACCTGACTCTGGCATTGGCTTCTTCACGGGTTTCGCGCAGTGCACCTTCGTGGGTGGTTTCGTCGTTTTCCATAAATCCGCCGGGCAGGGTCCAGCGACCATAGCGCGGTTCGATGGCACGCTTGCACATCAGCACCTTGTCTTCATGACAGGGAATGGTGACGACAACAATCAGCGGATTCTGGTAGTGAATATGTCCGCAGGCATCACAAACATAACGTGCACGGTCATCATCATGAGGAATAATATAGCTGAGCTTTTCGCCACACTGGGTGCAAAAATTCATCTTAAAACAGTGACTCCTGATTTTCCGTATCCGGTAAATGCGGCCAGATACGTACGTTCTTGATCATATTGTCTTTCACCTGCAGGACTTCAGCTCGATAGTAGGGCAGCTGAATGGCAACAGAGTTTTCCGGGATACTTTCCAGGATATCCGTAAGCAATCCATTCAGGGTCTTGGATCCGTCTGTCGGTAAATCCCAGTCAAGCGCCCGGTTTATTTCCCGGATATTGGCACTGCCATCGATAACAAAGGAGCCATCCTTTTGTGGATGGATGTCGTCAGTATCCTCTGCCAGGTTGGTTGTAAAGTTACCGACAATTTCTTCCAGAATATCTTCCAGGGTAACTATGCCCTGCACATCACCGTACTCATCAACAACCACAGCGATACGACGTTTACGTTTCTGAAAGTTAATCAGCTGCGTCTGCAGGGAGGTGGTTTCCGGCACGAAGTAACTGTCCAGTGTCAGTTGCAGGACATGGTCCCGGGTCACTTCGTCCATCTTGATTAATTGTGCGGCTTTGCGCATATGCAATATGCCGACTACATTATCCAGATTCCCCTTGTATACCGGCAAACGCGTATGATGTGAACTGGTAATGGTCTGCATGATGCTGTTTATATCATCTTCAATATTGATGCCGGTAACTTCACTGCGGGGTACCATGATGTCACTGACGGAAACTTTTTCCAGATCAAGAATATTGACCAGCATGTTCTGGTGGCGGGTCGGAATATGCGTTGCCGACTCATAGACGATGGTTTTTAATTCTTCGGTGCTGAGGTGATGTGAATCTTCATCGTCCATATCGAAGCCAAGCAGACGCACCAGGGAATTGGAGACAGCGTTGACTGTCCATACCAGAGGATAAAAAATCCGCAATAAAAACAGTAAAGGGATGCTGAAAGGAAAGGCCAGTTTTTCCGGATGCACCGCAGCGATTGTTTTCGGGGTCACTTCAGAAAAAATCAGAATTACCATGGTCAGCAATACAGTGGCGATAAGTATGCCGGCTTCACCAAAAAGTTGCAGGGCAATAACGGTGGCGATGGCTGAAGCAAAAATATTCACAAAGTTGTTACCGATCAGAATAATACCGATCAGGCGATCAGGTTTTTCCAGCAGCTTGCTGGCACGCATGGCACCCTTGTGATTTTGTTTGACCATATGGCGCAGACGGTAGCGGTTCAGTGCCATCATGGCTGTCTCGGAACTGGAAAAATAACCGGATATGATGATCAGCAAAAGCAGAATGCTAAACAGGGTTTGCAGGGAAAATTCACTCATGATTTTGCTTCGGTGCTAGGCATCAGGTCAGGACTTTAATACTGGACTTGATTTCTGGAGACAATAACACTCATGTCCGGTTAAGAATCAGCTCAAGAACAAACTTGCTGCCAAAGTAAGCCAGTATCAGGAAGGCAAAACCGGTAAGGGTCCAGCGTATTGCGGTAGCTCCGCGCCAACCAGCCTGATATCGCCCGAGGAGCAGCACGGCAAAAACTATCCAGGAGCCAATAGAAAAAACAGTTTTATGGGACAGGTGCTGCCCGAGAAAATCATCAGTAAAAAGAATTCCGGTAACAATGACGCCGCTCAGTAACACCAGGCCAACCCAGACTATTTCAAACAGCAGGCTTTCCATGGTCTGCAGGGGAGGCATGTGGCGAATCAGGCGAAAGTGATGTCCCTGTTTGAGTTGCTGGTTCTGGTATGCCATAAACATGGCCTGTACGGCACCAATGGTAATGATGCTGGTGGCCAGAATTGCCAGGACTATATGTGTCGCGAGACCGGCTGTATATCCTGATTGGGGAATATAGCTGCTTGGGACATACAGGGCAAATAGAATGCTGATCACGGCAATGGGGAAGATAGCCAGCAAGAGGTTCTCCAGCGGCTTTTTCAGGCTGCTGATCAGCACCAGTGCGCAAATGGCAAAACTGAAGAGGGTGGCAATTTTAAAAAAACCAAAATTATAACCGGCACTGGTGTTAATGACTTCGACCACATTGATTAAATGGGCGACAAGTGCAATTCCCCCGGTTCCCAGAACCAGGTTTCTTGTTTCCTTGTCATTGAATAAGCTCTGGCTCTGGAACCATGTCCCCAGCAGGTAGAGGGCAACAGCTATGATTCCTGAAATTGTTGCTAACATGAAAGAAAGTCTCTCACATGTACGCACGCCATTGAAGCCTTTTTATTGTAGAATCAGCACTTCAGCTAACCCTTAAACAAGACAATTAAGATGTTTGAAACACTAAGTGAACGGCTTTCCGGTGCTTTAAAAAGTATTAGCGGCAAAGCCAGAATTACAGAAGATAATATCCAGGAAAGCCTGCGTGAAGTTCGCCGGGCACTGCTGGAAGCTGATGTGGCCTTGCCTGTGGTCAAGGACTTTATCGAGCAGGTAAAAACCCGTGCCATTGGCCAGGAAGTCAGCGCCAGTCTCAATCCCGGGCAGGCCTTCCTGAAAATTGTTCAGGCCGAACTGCAAAACCTGATGGGCTCGGCCAATGAGGAACTGAACCTTAAGGTCGTTCCGCCAGCGGTTATTCTGATGGCTGGCCTGCAGGGTGCCGGTAAGACCACCACGGTTGCCAAGCTGGCATTGTGGCTGAAGAACAACCAGAAGAAATCGGTCATGGTAGTCAGTGCCGACGTCTACCGTCCGGCAGCGATCAAGCAGCTGGAAAGTCTGGCTGCTGAAACTGGTGTCGAATTCTTCCCGAGCGATGTTTCGCAAAAGCCGGAAGCAATCGTCAGGGCGGCTCTGGCAGAAGCCAAAAAACGCTTTATTGACGTGCTGTTTGTCGATACTGCCGGTCGGCTGGCGATTGATGCTGACATGATGGCGGAAATCAAATCCCTGCATAATGTGCTGAATCCTGCTGAGACCCTGTTCGTGGTGGATGCCATGACCGGTCAGGATGCGGCCAATACCGCCAAGGCCTTCAATGATGCGCTGCCACTCAGTGGCGTAATACTGACCAAAACTGATGGTGATGCAAGGGGTGGTGCGGCACTCTCGGTCAGGCACATTACCGGCAAGCCGATTAAATTTCTCGGTACCGGTGAAAAAATAGACGGACTCGAGGCTTTCCATCCGGACCGGCTGGCCTCACGAATTCTGGGCATGGGGGATGTCCTCTCGCTGATTGAGGATGTCGAAAAGAAAGTAGACAAGAAAAAGGCCCAGCGGCTGGCGCAGAAGATCAAGCGCGGCAAACGTTTTGACCTTGAGGACTTCAAGGAACAGTTACAGCAGATGCAGAACATGGGTGGTATAGGCAATATGCTGGAAAAAATGCCGGGCATGGGAGGAATGGCCCAGGCGGCCGCTGGGCGGGTTGACGACAATATGTTTGCCCGCATGGAGGCAATTATCAATTCCATGACCATGCAGGAGCGGCGCAACCCGGATGTGCTTAACGGCTCACGAAAACGCCGCATTACCCAGGGTTCGGGCACCAGCATCCAGGACCTTAACCGTCTGATTAAACAGCACAAACAGATGCAGCGTGTGATGAAAAAAATGAAAGGCGGCAAGATGGCCAATATGCTGCGTGGCATGGGTGGAATGAACCCGCCGGGCGGGGGTTTTCCCGGTGGCGGCTTCCCCGGCAACTGAGTTTCAGTTATTTTCGTAAAATCAGTGCGTTAAGGTTCCATTGCACGGGCTTTTCCCTTAGAATACCCGCCTTTTTCCGCTCCGCTACTGACGTGGCGGGAAGCGTCCGTAATAAAACCGGATGTAAACAGAATTTATTCTTTAGGAACAATAACTTATGTTGGTGATTAGACTTTCTCGCAGTGGTGCCAAGAAACGTCCTTTCTATCATCTGACCGTTGCAGATCAGCGCCGGTCTCGTGATGGCCGCTATATTGAGCGTATCGGATTTTATAACCCGATCGCCAGGGGTCAGGAAGAAAGACTGCGTGTTGATCTTGAGCGTGTTGAATACTGGAAAGATCAGGGCGCCCAGATCAGTGACCGTGTTTCACGTTTACTGAAGGACTCTGCGGCAGCTTAAATGACCGAAGAGCAGCTTGCCGATCATATTCTGATCGGGCGGATTGGAGCTGTCTACGGAATCAAGGGGTGGGTGAAGCTGATTTCCTTCGCTAACCCGCAGGAAAATATACTCGCTTACCGGAAATTTATCCTGCTTGATGGCGGGCAAAGCGATACGCTGGAAATTGACCAGAGCAAGCCCCAGGGTAAAGGATTTGTTGCCCATATCAGGGGTTGTGACGACAGGGAACAGGCCCGCCTTTATACAGGCAAAGGGCTGTATATTGAAAAAGCCCTGTTACCGGAATTGCAAGCCGGAGAATATTATTGGCACCAGCTGACGGGATTACGGGTAATCACCAGCAGCGGAGATGATCTGGGTAATGTGGATCATTTGCTGGAAACAGGAGCCAATGATGTGCTCGTTGTAAGAGGTGATACACGAAGTATTGACAGGGAAGAACGACTGATTCCCTACCTGTACGGACAGGTAGTTGAAGAAGTTGATCTTGATCAGGAAGTGATCAGGGTTAACTGGGATAAGGATTATTAAGCCGGGAAAGGGTGATAGTTTGTGATGAATATTGCACTGATCACACTTTTCCCGGAAATGTTTAGTGCACTGACTGAGCATGGTGTCTCCGGCAGAGCAGTTAAACAGGAGCTTGTGAACGTAAGTTACTGGAATCCCAGGGACTATACGACAGACAGGCACCGCACTGTAGACGACAGGCCATATGGCGGTGGTCCCGGTATGTTGATGAAAACACAACCGGTCAGCGAAGCCATAGAAGCCGCTGTCACTGCATTGCAAAAGAGCGTAAAGAGCAGACCCAGAGTGATATATCTGAGTCCCCAGGGCAAACCGCTCAGGCAGGAAGATATTGCCGGGCTGGCCAAGGAAGAAAATCTGGTGCTCTTGTGCGGTCGGTATGAAGGGGTTGATGAGCGAGTGATCAACAAGCTGGTCGATGAAGAATATTCGCTGGGTGACTATGTCATCAGTGGCGGAGAACTGGCGGCGATGGTGTTGATGGATGCCATGATCCGCCTGCAACCGGATGCCCTCGGGCATGAAGATTCAGCGGCAGAAGATTCTTTTGCTGAAGGCTTACTGGATTATCCGCATTATACGCGGCCGGAACAGATAGCCGGACAAAAAGTGCCGGAAGTATTATTAAGTGGCGACCATGCGGCAATAGCACGCTGGCGTATGAAGCAGAGTCTGGGCAGAACCTGGTTGCGACGCCCTGACCTGATACAGGAGCTTGAACTGAGCGCTGAGCAGCAGGCTTTACTGGATGAGTTCATCAGCGAAATTGAATAGTGAAGCGGTAACATAACTGGAGTTAAAGAAAATGAGTGCCAAGAACAGCGTGATTCAAAAAGTCGAACAGGCACAGTTAAAGACTGATATCCCTGAATTCAAACCCGGTGATTCCATCGTCGTACAGGTTCGTATTACAGAAGGTGATCGCGAACGTCTGCAGGCTTTTGAAGGCGTGGTAATCAGCAAGCGTAACCGTGGTCTGAATTCTGCTTTCACCGTACGCAAGATTTCTCATGGTGTGGGTGTTGAGCGTACTTTCCAGACACACAGCCCGCAGATTGAAAGCATTTCTGTTCAGCGTCGTGGTGATGTGCGTCAGGCCAAGCTGTACTATCTCAGGGAACTGGCAGGCCGTGCAGCGCGTATTACTGAAAAACTGGATAAAAAGGCTGATTGATAAGCCTTTGAGCTGCTTGCTACAATGGCCTGGCAGGTCGAAAAGATCAGTCAAACAGGGGCCAGACCAGTCATCATGAAAAATTTTCTCTACAGCAAAGCGCCAGCAATCGGCGCTTTGTTTGTTTTCCTTTCAAGTCTTTCCATTGGGCTTCAGGCACAGACTGTGCAAAGCAGTATGGTGGACGATACTCCCGAAGTTGCTGCTATTCGTGAAGTGCTGGTCAATACCCAGAATGGCATCGTTATTCAGTCTGTAGTACCAAGCCCGGTCGAAGGACTGTATGAAGTGCGGATCCAGAACGGGCCAGCCATCTATGCCAGTGCCGATGCGCAATTTTTCATTCCCGGTGACCTGTATCAGGCTACCCAGAATGGCCTGGTCAATCTGGGGGAAAGTCGACGTAATGAAATGCGCCTGGAGCGTCTGGCTGCAATTGATGAAGCAGACATGATTATTTTCCCTGCAGAAGGTGAGGAAAAAGCAGTACTGACTGTTTTCACCGATGTTGACTGTCAGTATTGCCGGCAATTACATAGCGAAATGCCGGAAATCAATGAATACGGTATTACCATTCGTTATCTGGCTTTCCCCCGCAGCGGGCTGGATCAGGTGACCTATCCGAAAATGGTGTCCACCTGGTGTGCTGAACAGCGCAATGTGATTTTCACCACGGCTATCCGGGGTGCGCAAATAGCGCCAAACGACTGTGATAACCCGGTTGCCGAGCAGTACCAGATGGGCAGGGAATTCGGGGTAACCGGGACACCAACGCTGGTTTTTGAAGATGGCTCCATGGTCCCAGGCTACATTCCCGTAGACGATCTGGCAGCTTTTTTACTGGGCGATCAATAAGCCTCTCAATTGCAATTCCGGGAGGGTCCTCTTGCAACAGATTAATGTTGGTATCTGCGGTCTTGGTACTGTCGGCTATGGCAGTTTTTGCCTGCTTAAAAATAATGCTCAGGAAATTTCCCGCCGCCTGGGTAAATCCCTGCGCGTTTCCCATATTGCGACGCGCAAACTGCGCGAACATCAGGATATCGGTGATGTTAAATTAAGCACAGACCCGATGCAGCTTGCTGCCGATCCGGATGTTGATATTTTACTGGAATTGATCGGTGGTACTGATTTTGCCAGGGAACTGGTGATGAAAGCGATCAGTAATGGCAAGCATATCGTTACTGCCAACAAGGCCCTGATCGCCGAATACGGCAATGAAATTTTCCGGGCAGCTTCGGAAAATAAAGTTATGGTGGCTTATGAAGCGGCAGTCGCCGGTGGCATCCCGATTATCAAGATTCTCCGTGAGGGCCTGGCCGCCAATCAGATTGCCTGGCTGGCAGGAATCATCAACGGTACCGGTAATTATATTCTCAGTGAAATGCAGGCTGCCTCCCGGCCTTTTGCTGAAGTACTGAAAGAAGCACAGCAACTTGGCTACGCTGAAGCCGACCCGACTTTTGATGTCGAAGGAATCGATGCTGCCCATAAACTGGCAATCCTTTCTGCCATTGCTTTTGGCACGGCTTTGCATCTGGACAAGGTTTACACCGAAGGCATCAGTGAGATTACCCCGGAGGATATCGCTTTTGCCAATGAGCTGGGCTACCGGATCAAACATCTGGGTATCAGTGCCAAAACAGCACATGGCATTGAATTGCGCGTGCATCCGGCACTGGTTGCCAAGCAGCGGCTGATTGCCAGGGTTGACGGAGTCATGAATGCAGTGTTGTTGCACGGCGACGCCGTCGGTTCCAGCATGTATTACGGTGCCGGTGCTGGCGATGCACCAACCGCTTCTGCGGTGGTGGCAGATGTGATTGATATCGTTCGGCGTATGGGCATGCTGGAAGAACAGGTTCCGGCTCTGGCATTTCAAACCGAGGATGCCGATATTCGTATTCTGCCAATTGAGGAAATCATCTCAGCTTATTACCTGCGCATTTCCGTCAGGGATAAAGTAGGTGTAATTGCCAAAATAACCGAAATACTGGGTGAGAATGGCATCAGTATTGATGCCATGATACAGAAAGATCCGGACATGACCGGCGGTAACCACGAACAGATTCCGGTCATTATCATGACTCATGAAATTCAGGAAGCGGTAATGAACAAGGCCATTGAACAGATTGAGGCGCTTGATGCCGTCACCGACAAGCTTACCCGTATCCGGGTTGCCGACCTGCAGGATTAAGCACAATCATGAATTACATCAGTACCCGCGGTGGATGCGCCCCGCAAAGTTTTGAGGAAGTCGTGCTGACCGGACTGGCACCGGACGGGGGCTTGTTTATTCCGGAAAAGTTGCCGCAGGTTACGCCAGAACAATTACAGGCCTGGAAAAAGCTTGAATACAATGAGCTGGCCTACGAAATAATTCGTTTGTTTACTGCCGATGCGGTGGACGATGCGGCGCTGAAACAGATGATCGATGAAAGTTATGCGCAATTTTCCCATCCTGAAACAGCGCCACTGAAACATCTTGCCGATAATGAATGGGTCCTGGAACTGTTTCACGGACCAACACTGGCTTTTAAGGATTTTGCCCTGCAATTACTGGGACGTTTACTGGATTACTTTTTGCAAAAACGTCAGCAGCATGTTGCCATTTTAGGTGCCACCTCCGGTGACACCGGTTCGGCAGCGCTGGAAGGGTGCAGGCATTCAGCTTTTGTTGATATTTTTATTCTGCATCCGCATAACCGGGTCTCGGAAGTACAGCGCAAACAGATGACAACGGTCAGTGGCGACAATGTGCATAACATTGCCATTGACGGTAACTTTGATGATTGCCAGAACATTGTGAAACAGGCTTTTGCTGACCAAGGTTTTTTGCCGGACGGTTATCAACTGGTTGCCGTGAATTCAATCAACTGGGCGCGAATCATGGCGCAGATTGTGTATTACTTTTATGCGGCACTGAAATTTCTGGATAAACATGAAGCGGTTTCATTTTCCGTACCGACAGGAAACTTTGGTGATATTTATGCCGGCTATCTGGCCAAAAAAATGGGACTGCCAGTCAGGCAGCTCATTATTGCCACCAATAAAAACGATATTCTGCACCGCTTTATCTCTAACAACCAGTATCAGCTGGGTGGCCTGCAAGCCAGTCTCTCTCCGAGCATGGATATCATGATTTCGAGCAATTTCGAGCGATTTATTTACGATATGTTTGCAGGGGACAGTGCCCGACTTAAAAGTTTTGTGACAGGTCTGAGCCAGAATACCAGCCAGGTCAGCGAAAAAGAGTGGCAGTTTGCCCGCTCACATTTCGATTCTGCTTCTGTCGATGATGAGGGTACCTGTCAGGTGATTCGTGAAGTGTTTGATCAGCATGATTACCTGATGGACCCGCATACCGCCATTGGCGTGAAAGCAGCGCAAATCTGTAAAGCTGATTCCACCACGCCGGTAATTTCCCTGGCAACCGCACATCCGGCCAAATTCAGTGCCGCAATTGAAAAGGCCGGGCTTGAAACGCCAGTGTTACCCGATCATCTCAGTGATCTATATGAACGCGAGGAAAACTTCGTCGTTTTGCCTGATGACCTTGCGGAAGTAAAAAACTTCATCAGCCAGTCACTTTAAGGGCTTTCTGAAATAAAAACGCCTCCTGAGCAGTTTGCTGAGGAGGCGTTCGTTTTCTTATGTTAATTTTCAGTGTCTGTTTTTATTACCAGCCGGGGTTGGTGACAAAACAATCCTGAGGGTTGCGATTGGAATCATCCTCTTCTTTTTTGAAGTTCATGCTGGTGACCCAGGGAGCGGACAGATACACCGGGTCCTCGACGATGATATTGGCGATCAGCCAGGTTGAACCATCCGGCATGTTGATCAGGTCATAATACTCACGAACTTCAACCTGGTCACTGTGCGGAATACCGTTCTTGCGCAGGTAACCTTCAATCAGGTTACTTGTGTTTATCTGCAGGGTATTGCTGACGTTTTCGGTTCGTGGAAACTGCTGGCCGATAGGGACAACATTGGTAATAGCCGGAGCAACCTGGGCACCACGTGGCTGTTTCCACTGCGCCAGTGAATGTCCCTGCCTTGACGCAGCCCCAGGCTCAACACTGTAATCAAAATGCAGCAGTCGGGTTTGCCGACCGGCATCAAAATCCATTCTCAGGGTCATGTCGTCTTCCCAGGATATTTCAATACGACCGGGCTCATGCATGATGGCCGGTGCACCGTAGGCACGACATTCATTGCCCTGATCCATCTCAGGACGCCAGTTTTCCGCATATTCGAGTGCACGATCATTGATCGGGATGTTGGCAACGTCCCCGATCTGCGGGGTCACCATACGAAAACGCCAGTCCTCATTAACGATACTGACCCAGGTGCCAGTCAAATCAACAGGCGCATTGGCACGACCCAGTCTTTCGGCAGGGGGAGTGTCCAGATTGAACTGCCCGAGATCAACAGATGAAACCTGTTCCTGGGGTTGCGCCTGAATACTGAAAGCTGTGCCAAGCGATGTGAGGAGTAGTAATAAAGTGCTTATATTTTTCATGATAAGTCTCTTTGGTTATTCTGCAGTAGTCAGGCTGGTGTAAATAGCCGTAATGAATTCTTCAGAAGTGGGGCCACCACGATAGCCGCCATATTCGGTGTCGTAGTCCAGAGTAGGTCGGGCAGCGACGATTTCCCGCAGACCCAGGCCATCTTCAATCAAGGCTTCAACACGTTGCATGACGATGTAGACCATGTTGCGGTATTCAACGACATCAATTTCGTCACTGATACGACCGTGTCCCGGAACCACGTAGGTGCCGCCTTCAGCCTCAGGACCCGGTACAATCATGGCTAGCATTGTGTTCAGAGCTTCAATAACCCCCTGCACACTGCCGCCGCGTTCGATATCAATTTCCGGATAGCGACCGGGGGTGAAGATATCGCCGGCACTGATCACATCAGAACGACGGAAATGCACAATACTGTCACCATCGGTGTGGGCATTGGGCATGTGATAGATAACAACCGCTTCGCCATTCAGTTGCACATCCTTGCTGTCCATGAAATAGGTGCTGGTCAGATCCAGTCGACCAATATCATGATCTGTCAGGTAAAAACGGTTCAGTACATTTTCATGAGCCATCATGGTGACGCCACCACCGGAACCGGATATGGCAGTAACCGGGGCACCACCGCCAAAAACGTTGGCACCAGCCCGATCTCCCATGCTGCTGAGCATGGCATTGCCAGAGATATGGCCTTCATCAAGGTGTGTATTGAATACATAAAGCACCGGTAATGGAGAAATGTCACGAATCAGTTCCATCATGGCCGGAATAGTCTCTTCATCCGGCGAGTCGACAAAGACGATACCCTGCGGGCCGACCTGTACGGTGATATTTACATCAGCACCCGAGAGCATATAAACCTGCCCCTGAACGTGCAGAAGCTGTAATTCAGATTCCTGTGCAAGCAGACCTGGTGCAACTGCCAGTAGAGTGATGCATACGAGCTGCTGCAGATATTTGTATATATTTTTCATGATTAATCCTTGCAGTTTATCTTTAATCGCACTTTTATTTGTGCTTTAGGGTGCATCGCAATCGAGGGTGCAGAAGCGATTGTCGCCCAGAGGCTGGCCCATTTCTTCCCGGAATTCCGGATACATGGTCTCCGCGCCACCCTGCATGCCTTCATATGGCAGGTGGTAGGTTTCAGCCGTTTCCTGCAGGAAGGGGTTTTCGCCCGGCAGGTAATGCGGAACGATCTGACCGTCATCGCCAACCGGCGTTTCAATCACATACTCACAGTTGTTGTGATTGATGCGCAGGGCCGGGTTCAGCATCCAGTTCTGGCTACGAACCAGCGGTTCGGTATAGAACACCGGATCGTCAACCACAGTGACCACGGTAAGAATGTTTTCATGAATATACCAGTATTCCCAGAATTCCCGGTCAGCGCTGGCAGGCAGGCCGTTACGACGGGTATAGCTCTGTTTCTGGTGTGTGGTATGTACCACCATCATGCCGTTTTCGAAATGTGCTGTGGAAAAACCAGCCCAGGTGTGTGGCGCATCAGCCGGCGGATGCTCACGACCGTCCAGCCAGATCGTGCGTGTCTGGTTGTGAAAATTCATGCGGGTGGTAAAAGCGATGGCCTGTTGTGATCTCGGGTCAATAACACGCTCGATACGCATATGGGCCAGACCACGCATGGAATAGTCGGCGCCGTGTTCCCGGCACTGCAGTTCAGGGACTACAGAAATGCGGTTCGGGTCCCAGGAGTTGGCCCGCATACGGGCAGCTTCATTAATAGGCAGTCCGGCATAATCTGCCAGAGTTGGACCGGGAATTCGTTCCGGACCATCTTCGTGGAAAAGCCCACTCCAGTCACCGGCAAAATTGATTTCCTGCGCCGTAGCAGAGTAAGTACCCAGTGCGATAGTAGTACAGACCAGTACCTTGACTAGCTTATGGAATTGCATTTCGTTCCCCTTCGTTATTTTTATCAAGCTGGCAGGTTGAACCTGCTCTACGCTAAATTATCTTCTATTCTAGTCGAAGTCACCTTCCCACTCGAAGTCACCATCAAC
This sequence comes from Gammaproteobacteria bacterium UBA5109, assembly GCA_002414385.1. Taxonomy (GTDB): domain Bacteria; phylum Pseudomonadota; class Gammaproteobacteria; order Pseudomonadales; family Pseudohongiellaceae; genus UBA5109. Next base: position 155,993 of record DHZH01000008.1, on the reverse strand, counting down.
TACTTCAAGTCTCTGCATACGCAGACGATGATCTTCAGGGTTACGACCTGGCTGACCAGTGATTCGTACCCGGTCACCCGGTTTCAGGCTTGAACGGTCAACTGAACCGGCCAGTGCACTGGCACCGCCCCACTCAACTGCCCAGCGCTGATTCTCGCCGGTTTCTTCATCAGTTACCATGACATGGACAAATGAATGCGGGTTACGGAACAGGAACTGAACCATTACACCTTCAATTGTGTCCGACTCATCCATGATGTAGGTAGCCGGGAACGAGTGATGCGCATAGACCGCACCGGATGCCAACAGGCTGAATCCCAGGGTCAGAACTAATGCCTTAAGTATATTTTGTTTGCCTTGTTTCATGATTTTTTCCTCATTAACTGGACTTAATAAACAGGTCAGAGGCTTCTACCCTGACGAATGTTGTAAAGCTGACAAAATTTATACAGTCGTATAAAATAAATGTCAATACTTGGAATGTGAAATAAACACGAAACTCCTGGACATTAATTCAGGGAAGTCAGGCCTGGATATTATTGAGCGAAATTTCATGAAAAATGGGACCAGAGCAAAACGTAATCCAAAATTAAGGAAAATCAATCAATCAGAAAAGGCATTCCTTGATGCAGCTGAAGTGGTGTTTGGTGAAAAAGGTTACAGCGGCACCTCGATGCGGGCTGTTGCAGAAAAGGCCAAAGCAAACCTGGGGGCCATCAGTTATTATTTCGGCAGCAAGGAAATGCTGGTCAAAAAGGTACTGGAACGCAGCCTGAAGCCAGCTAACGAGGAGCGCCTGCAAAAACTCAGGGCATACAGGGAAGCGTCACAAAGCCAGGCTCCGGATTTCATGCTCTTGCTCAGGGCATATATTGAACCATTTTTCACCATTCACAAGGTTAAGCCGATATTCGACAAAATGGTACTCAGGATCATTCATGATCCTGCTCCACAGGTGCAGCGCTTATTTGGGGAATATTTTGATGAGCCATCGGCTTTGTTCATAGAGCTGGCGAGAAAATGTAACCCGGAACTTTCAGACCAAGAGGCATACTGGCGATTGACCAGTATCTCGGGCGTCATGTCACAGGTACTTGTCAGCCGCGAGGAAGTGGACAGAGTAACGCAGGGAAAATTAACTTTTCAGGATGAAGATCAGGGCTTTGAGCTGGTTTTGCGAAGCCTGTACAACCTGTATATGGCGCCTCCAGATAATCTTGATAAAGTCCCGGAGTAGGGCTGGAGTAGGGCTCAAGTTATTGCCTTGGCGTTGGTTAGTGGCTTAGTTCTAGGCTTTAACCTTGTCGCCAGAAGGTCGCAAAAGGCAAGCCCGGCAATCACCAGCTTGCCAGATATAATTCAAACTGAACCACTACCTGCTAGATAGGCTCCGTGAGTTCCACTTCAAACTGCATTTCATCCTGATTGCCGCGTAAGGTCTGTACTGTGACGGTTTCGCCTGGCTGGAACTGTTCCAGGGCATTGAGCAGGTCATCACTGTTGGCAACCGGCAGGTTTTCGATGCCGACGATGACATCACCAAGCATCACGTTCCCTCGCTGATCCTGGCGTAAGCCGATCAGGCCGGCTTCTTCGGCACCCAGTCCGGAGGTCACCTCGGCAACAATGACCCCTTCAATGCCGTTCTGGGCACTGACTGCATCATTCAGGTTGGAAATACCGAGAATGGGGCGGACTTCCCGGCCAAATTCCAGTAATTGCGGGACTACCCGTCTTACTGTATTTACCGGAATGGCAAAACCGATTCCGGCATTGGCCCCGGATGGACTGATAATCTGTGTATTGACGCCAACCAGTTGGCCCATGGAATTGAGCAGAGGCCCTCCGGAGTTTCCGGGGTTGATGGAGGCATCAGTCTGTATCACGTCGCGGATGGTGCGGTTGGTCAATGAGGTGATTTCACGTCCGAGGGCGCTGACCACACCAACAGTCATGGTGGTGTCCAGTCCAAAGGGGTTGCCGATCGCAATAACCTTGCGGCCTACCTGCAGTTCGGATGAATCGCCCAGCGGCAATGGGTTCAGGAGTTCCTGCGGGGCATCAATCTGGAGCAGGGCAAGGTCCTTGTCCGGGGCCAGGCCGATAACCTCGGCTTCCCAGCTACTCTGGTCCTGAAGCCTGATCATAATTCTGTTAGCATTTTGCACAACATGATAGTTAGTTACTATCAGCCCAGTATTATCCCAGATAAAGCCGGTCCCCGCACCGCGAGGAATTTCTTCGACATTCCGTGAAAAGGGGTTACTTCTGACAAAAGCGGTATTGGTAACAAATACCACCGAGGGGCTTGCAGCACTGAAAATTTCGATATTGTTGCTTTCGTCCTCAGTCTGAAAACTCAGGTAATCCGGAGCGGCCTGAGGCATGGGAGCTGTAAGAAAAGCGGCAAGAGCTGTGAATACCGCACCGAGTGCCAGATAATTAATAGCTTTTTTCATAGTTTTCGAATAATTTTCAGTTAACAGATACTGGGCGTCTGCTAGTTAGGTTTGTTTAAAATTCAAAAGTTCCGGCCAGTGCCGGATATCCACTACAGGATAAGGGCTTTTCCTGATTTCATGCACATTCAGATTATATTTAAGGGGAGCAGGAGGCAATTTCAAGGCTTTCTGTTCAAACCTTGCGCTGCCTGTGTTGGTAAAATAATTGCTCCCCGATTTACATGATTAAAATTATTCAGCGGAAAATTGATCCCAGCGCAAGCATGGATGCCGATTTTCATCCGCTTATTCAGCGGATATTGCTGGCACGTGGTGCCAGTTCGAAGGCTGATTATTCACTTGAACTGGCTGGCCTGATCAAGCCTGGGGAATTACTCAATATCAAAGAGGCAGTAGAACTCCTGCAGCGGTCGCTGGAACAACAGGAAAAAATTCTGATTGTGGGTGATTTTGATGCTGATGGAGCAACCAGTACAGCCTTACTGCTCCTCTGCCTGAAAGATTTCGGTTTTAGCAATGTCGATTATCTGGTGCCTAACCGTTTTGAGTTCGGCTATGGGCTTACCCCCGAAATTGTCGAGGTTGCCAAACAAAGACAACCGGCACTTATTATTACGGTTGATAATGGTATAGCCAGTATTGAAGGTGTTGCACGGGCCCGGCAATACGGTATTAAAGTGCTTATTACCGACCATCATCTGCCAGCTGCCGACTTGCCTGAGGCAGACTGTATTCTTAATCCCAATCAGCATGGCTGCGGCTTCCCATCCAAATCACTAGCCGGTGTCGGAGTGGTTTATTACCTGTTGCTGGCACTGCGTACTGCATTAAGAGAGGCATCATGGTTTGACCAGCAGAGTAGAACGGAACCCAATATGCTGCAATACCTGGATCTTGTCGCATTGGGAACTGTTGCAGATGTGGTTCCGCTTGACCGGAATAATCGTTGCCTGGTCAGGCACGGTCTTGCAGTGATTCGTAAAGGCCATGCTCGACCGGGAATAAAAGCCCTGTTGCAGATAGCAGGGAAAAATTACCGCAATCTGCTTGCCGGTGACCTGGGTTTTGCTCTGGGGCCGCGACTCAATGCAGCCGGGCGGCTCGATGACATGAGTGTAGGAATTGAATGCCTGCTTGCTGAAAATCAGCAACAGGCAATGCATTATGCACAGCTGCTCAACGACCTGAACCAGGACAGAAAAAATATTGAGCAGGGCATGCACAGGGAAGCCCTGCAGATAATGGATGAACTTGTTGTTGATGAAGACAGCCGTAAAGATAACAAAGGAATTTGCCTGTTTAATGAAAACTGGCATGCCGGAGTCGTTGGTATTGTCGCGTCACGCCTGAAGGAAAAATTTCACCGGCCGGCTGTCGTGTTTGCCGGCGCCGATGACAATATTGAAGAGATCAAGGGTTCTGCACGTTCAATACCCGGGCTGCATATCCGTGATTTGCTCGACAGCATTGCAACCGGAAATCCCGGATTGCTGAATCGTTTTGGTGGACATGCCATGGCTGCAGGGCTGAGCCTGAACCGGAGTGATTTTGACAGGTTTGCCGCCGCCTTTGAGGAAGCGCTGGAAAAAGCAGTTGATGCTTCCATGCTGGAACAGGTATTGGCGACAGATGGTGAGCTGCCATTGGAATGTTTTACGCTTGAGTTTGCCGAGTTGCTGGAAGAAGCAGGGCCCTGGGGACAGCATTTTCCCGAACCGCTGTTTACCGGAAGCTTTATGGTCGCCGATCAGCGTATTCTTTCCGGTCGGCATCTCAAGCTTGCAGTAATACCGGCCGGCAGTGAGATATTGCTTGATGCAATCGCCTTTAATGTGGAACCCGGATTGCTGGATCACAGTCTGCAGCTTGCCCTGGCGTTTCGTTTGCAGGTCAATGAATTCAGAGGTCGACGTTCAGCCCAACTGCTTATCGAACATTTTATCGAGACATAAAAAAGCCCCGGAAACGGGGCTTTTTCAGAGGATATGTATCCTAGTCGCCAAGGGTTTCGATATAGGCGGAAACATCCTGTATAGCCTGATCTGTAGTCAGAATCTGCGCCATAGGGGCCATCTGCTGACCGTAGATATCGCGCGGGTCAGAACCACGCACGCCATTCTTGAAATTCTGTAATTGTCTGACGGTATACCAGGCCTGCTGGCCGGCAATTTTGGGGGCATTTAATGCTTCCAGTCCTTCACCGTTGGGGCCATGACAGGCAGCGCAGGTGCCGTACAGTACACGACCGGCTTCCAGATCCTGTGCCAGGAGCTGGTTGGAAAAGATGGTTAAGCTCAATACCAGTAACAGTTTTACTTTCATTATTAACTCCTGAATTTATTCAAGCTGGGTCTTCCCGATTTAAATTTTATTTCACTTAAAACAGCAAGCGCATTGTACAAACTTTACACTGTCAAAGTTAGCATTAACTGCGTAATATGTGCAGTTTTTCAACACTTCGGGGCATAATTCTGGCGCCGATACTGATTAATACGGAAGTAAACCGAATGACGATCAAATCTGACAGGTGGATACGTAAAATGGCACAGGAGCAGGGCATGATCAGTCCTTTTGAGCCTGGCCAGATACGTGATCTATCCGGCAAGCGCGTAATCTCCTATGGCACATCAAGCTATGGCTATGACGTGCGCTGTGCCAGTGAGTTTAAAATTTTTACCAATGTGCATACCACCAGTGTGGTCGACCCGAAAAATTTTGATGAAACCAGTTTTGTCAGTATCGATGAGGATGTCTGTGTTATTCCGCCCAACTCCTTCGCGCTGGCCAGAACCGTGGAATACTTCCGGATTCCATCCAATGTATTGACCGTCTGCCTGGGTAAATCAACCTATGCGCGCTGTGGCATCATCGTCAATGTCACGCCGCTGGAACCGGAATGGGAAGGTCACGTCACCCTGGAATTTTCCAATACCACTCCTTTGCCGGCAAAAATTTATGCCAATGAAGGTGTGGCACAAATGCTGTTTTATGAATCTGACGAACAGTGTGAGATTACATACAAGGACCGGCAGGGGAAATATATGGGGCAGACAGGCGTTACTCCACCCCGTTCTTAGCTGCTGTGCTGGTAAATACTTCATTGAGAGCAAAATTTAATTTAGTCACTTAGCTGGTAGTAAGTTCCTGCATTAAATTTTACTCTCGCCTGGTCTTTACTGCGCTCGTAACGCCAAGACTTATAAGCTGCGCTCGCGACGTCAGGAAAGAATAACTGGTCCAGGGTTTTATACAAGGAGAACGGCGGTGTGCGGCCCGGGGCGCTTATAAGGCCATTTTCAGCATTGATAAGACTATATGATCTTTATTTATATGGGCTTGCTCCAGACAATAAAAATCCTTTTTTATTTCATAAGATTAGGAGTATTTGAAAAGGTATAATGGGCATTCGAGGAAGTAGGGGATAGCAGGCACCGAAATGCTGGGCGTTAAAGATCTATATTGTGAGCGCGATGACCGGGTTCTGTTCAGGAATCTGGGTTTCGAGACCGCTGCCGGTGATATCTGGCAGATTCAGGGCTCAAATGGTAGCGGTAAAACCACCTTGCTGAGAATCCTCTGTGGCCTGAATGACGAATATCAGGGTGAAATCCACTGGAATGGACAAGCTCTGCATAAAGTTCGGGCCGACTTTCATCGACAGCTTTTTTATCTCGGGCATGCGCCGGCGATCAACAAGACGCTCACGCCCCGGGAAAACCTGCGCTGGTTCTGTGCCTCCAGGGGCCTGGACAAGACTGATGAAATCAAACAGGCTCTCAACAGTTTCAAGCTTTATGGTTACGATGATCTGCCCTGTTATCAGCTGTCTGCCGGACAACAACGCCGGGTTTCCCTGGCTCGTCTGAAACTCAGTGCGGCCCCATTGTGGATAGTCGATGAACCTTTTACAGCGCTGGATAAGGCAGGAGTCGCTGAACTGGAAGCCTTTCTGGAATCCCATGCCGATAATGGCGGTACGGTAATCCTGACCACTCATCACAGCCTCAACATGAAATCGCCAGTAAAGACCATTGATCTGGATGCACTGGCAACGCAGGTCGCAGCATGAGCATCGTCATTGCTACCTTGCGACGGGAATTGCTGATTGCATTTCGCAGTCCGGGCGACATGATCAATCCCCTGATGTTTTTTGTCATAGCCGTGACACTTTTTCCACTGGGTGTGGGTTCAGATAAGGCATTCCTGAGTGAAATCGCCAGTGGCGTTATCTGGGTCACTGCCTTGCTGGCCGTCATGTTATCCATGGACAGCCTGTTTCGCAGTGATTATGAAGATGGCTCGCTCGAACAGTTGTTACTCAGTCCGCAACCCATATATTTCATTATTCTGGCCAAGGTGGCCGGCCACTGGCTGATATCGGGGCTGCCTCTGGTGATACTGGCCCCGGTACTGGCCAGCATGCTGGCACTTCCGCAGCAGTCACTGCTTCCTTTGCTTGCCGGTTTAATGCTCGGAACACCGATACTGACGCTGCTTGGAGCAATAGGGATGGCCCTGACAGTGGGGCTTTCACGCAGTGGTTTATTGCTGGCTGTGTTAATATTGCCCTTGTATATACCGGTACTGGTATTTGGCACCGGTCTTGTAGATTCTGCCCAGGGCGGCATGGGGATTTCAGGATTATTGGCTTTGCTGGGTGCCATGCTGGTACTGGCGGTTTGTCTTGCGCCGCTGGCTATCGTTGCGGCCTTGAGAATAAGTGTGAATTGAAAATCTGACTATGTGGAAATGGCTTTACAAACTGGGTTCACCGAAATGGTTTTATACCATGACCGGGCAATACATGCCCTGGCTGGTAGGACTTACCGTGATTCTGCTGGGAGTCGGTCTGGTCTGGGGACTGGCTTTTACGCCACCGGATTACCAGATGGGTGAAAATTACCGGATTGCCTATATTCACGTGCCTTCGGCGTCCATTGCCATGGGCTGTTATTACATGATGGCCTGTATGGCAGCTGCGTTTCTGATCTGGCGCATCAAGATGGCTGATATGGTTGCCAAGGCCTGTGCGCCGGTCGGCATGACCTTTACTGCGGCGGCACTTTTTACCGGTTCAGTGTGGGGCATTCCGACCTGGGGAACCTGGTGGATCTGGGATGCGCGCCTGACCTCGACTCTGATTATGCTGTTTTTGTTTATCGGCGTGATGGCTTTACGTTCTGCCTATGATTCTGCGCAATCCGGGGCAAAGGCTTCTGCCGTATTAACCCTGGTGGGAGTAGTGAATGTGCCGATTATTAAATATTCGGTTGAATGGTGGAACACCCTGCATCAGGGCGCGAGTAATTTATCACTCAGCAATACAGCCGCCAATCCACCGGAAGTCTGGGTGCCGGCATTTTTTGTAGGCTTTGGCTTGCTGGGATTTTTCCTTATTGCCATCATCCTCCGCACCCGTAACGAGATTTTGATAAGAGAGCGACGCACCGACTGGGTCAGTGATATTCTTGGCGATGCAAGAGGGGAGAACTGATGGGCAGTTTTGCCAGTTTTGCCGATTTTATATCCATGGGCGGCTATGCTGTTTATGTCTGGTCTGCCTATGCCTTTTTCGCGCTGGTCTTGCTTGTTAATATCTGGCAACCCTTGATGGCACGAAAAAAGTATTTCAGACAACAGCTCAAGCGTGAACAGGTGCAGGCGGAACGAGCACGGGCACAACAGGAACATGAGGAGATGAGAAATGGCAACGCAACGTAAACAGCGAATGACAATTGTCAGTTTTATCGTTGTCGGCTCGGCTATTGCCGTGGGCCTGGTACTGTTCGCCCTGAATGAAGGCATTAATGTCTTTTATACTCCTTCCGAGGTCGCGCAGGGAGAAGTGCCTAGTGGGCAGAATTTTCGTATCGGCGGCATGGTGAAATCCGGCAGCCTGCGCAGCGGCGAACTGCAGGGAACGGAAGTACAATTTATGGCAACAGATTGCCTGGTGGATATTCCGGTATCCTACACTGGTGTATTACCGGATTTGTTCCGCGAAGGGCAGGGGGTTGTCGCTGATGGCTATATTGACGGCAACGGCGTTTTCCAGGCCAGTCAGATTCTCGCCAAGCATGATGAAAACTATATGCCTGCGGAATCTGTAGCAGCCATGGAAGCGTCAGGAGCGACCTGTGATCCCTGAACTTGGTAATTTTTCCCTGATTCTGGCTTTGTGTCTGGCAACGCTGATGGCGGTCATACCCATGAGCGGTGCAGTAAGCAACAACCAGTTGTGGATGTCTTTGTGCCGCCCCCTGAGTTCCGGCATCTGGGTCTTCATGCTCTTGAGTTTTGCCTGTCTTTCCTATGCTTTTCTGACGGATGACTTTTCCGTCTCCTATGTCGCCAGTAACTCCAACAGTCTTCTGCCGGTCCGTTATAAATTTTCCGGGGTCTGGGGTGGGCACGAAGGCTCCATGGTTTTGTGGATACTCATGCTGGCAAGCTGGACTTATGCCGTGAGCCTGTTCAGCAGAAACTTGCCTCTGGATATGCTGGCCCGGGTACAGTCAGTCATGGGTATTATTATTATCGGTTTTCTGCTGTTTACCTTGCTGACCTCCAATCCTTTTGATCGCACCCTGCTCAATACACCGGCTGATGGCAACGATCTGAATCCCCTGTTACAGGATTTCGGCATGATTGTGCATCCGCCTTTCCTGTACATGGGCTATGTCGGGTTTTCTGTGGCCTTTGCCTTTGCCATTGCCGCGCTTCTGAGTGGACGTCTGGATGCTGCCTGGGCGCGCTGGACACGACCATGGACCAATGCTGCCTGGGCATTTCTGAGCATCGGGATTGCGCTGGGAAGCTGGTGGGCCTATTACGAACTGGGCTGGGGTGGCTGGTGGTTCTGGGACCCGGTGGAAAACGTCAGTTTCATGCCCTGGCTGGTAGGCACAGCACTGATTCACTCACTGGCCGTGACGGAAAAACGTGGTGTTTTCAAAAGCTGGACGGTGTTGCTGGCAATTGCAGCTTTTTCATTAAGCCTGCTGGGGGCATTTATTGTCCGATCCGGCGTACTGACTTCCGTGCATGCCTTTGCGGTAGATCCGGAACGTGGTCTGGTCCTGCTGGGCCTGATGCTGGCGGTTATCGGTTCTTCCCTGTTTCTTTATGCACTCAGGGCCCCGGTGGTTAAAAGCAATGCTTCCTACAGCATGACCTCGCGTGAAGTTTTTCTGCTGATTAATAATATCATTCTGGTGGTTTCCACTGCTGCAGTATTACTGGGGACCTTGTATCCCCTGATACACGAAGCAGTTTATGGTGAAGCCAATCGTGTTTCCATCGGACCGCCGTACTTCAACACTGTATTTGTTCCTCTCATGGGACTCCTGGCACTTGCACTTGGCGTGGGTACTTTCTCACGCTGGAAGAAGACCTCAGTGACTTACCTGAAGCAGCAGCTGGGTAAAGTGCTGATTGCCAGTGTGGCGCTGGGCATTATTATTCCTCTGGTCACAACCTCAAGCGTGAATATCTCTGCCATTATTGCCATGATGCTGGGTTTATGGATTGTGCTGACCATCATTAAAGACCTGATGACAAAAACCGCCAACAAAAAGAACTTTTTTGTCGGACTGAAGTCGCTGACCCGAAGTTACTACGGTATGCAGTTTGCTCATCTGGGCATGGCCGTGATTATCCTGGGTGTCTGTATGACCAGTCAGTACAGTGTCGAGCGTGATGTGCGCCTGGCTCCCGGCGAAAGTGAAAGCATCGGTAATTATGAATTTATTTTCCAGGGCATTACGGACGAAGTAGGTCCCAATTACGAAGCACAGCGGGGTACGGTGACGGTACTGCGAAACGGGGAAGAGTACATGACGCTCTATCCGGAGAAGCGCACCTATTTTGCTACGCGTACTGTACAGACAGAAGCAGCCATTGATGTCGGGTTCTTCCGTGATTTGTTTACCGCATTGGGTGATGAACGTGGTGACGGTAGCTGGGTAGTACGTATTCACTACAAACCTTTTGTTTTCTGGATCTGGATGGGCGCCTTCCTGATGGCTTTCGGTGGCATTCTGGCAATCACTGACAAACGATATCGTTCGAAAAAACCAGTGCCAAGTGCCCTTGCAGAAAATTCCGGACAAGGTGGCAAGCTGGCAGCGGAGGCATCATGAATAACCGGGTAAAACTGTTTATTCCTGCTGTCTTCTTTTTCCTGATGCTGGGACTCCTGTTATTTGGCCTGGGAAGAAACCCGAACCAGGTGCCCTCGGCACTGGTAAATCGTCCCTTGCCGGAATTCAGTTTGCCTGAGCTTAATAACGTAACAACAATGATCAACTCAGAGGATCTGCAAGGCAATATTTCCATTATTAATTTCTGGGCCACCTGGTGCCCACCCTGTCATGTCGAGCATCCCTATCTGGTTGAAATCAGTGAAAGGGAAGAGGACCTGAATTTTATCGGGGTTAACTACAAGGATGACCTTAATGAAGCACGTCTGTTCCTGGAAGAAAAAGGCACACCTTTCAGGCAGGTGATTGTTGACCTGGACGGCAGCCTCGGCATTGACTTCGGGGTGGCAGGAGCGCCAGAAACCTTTATCGTCGACAGTTTTGGCATGATCCGTTATCGCCATGTCGGGGTTATCAATCATCAGATCTGGGAAGATACTTTCGAACCGGTCATTAACCGTCTGAAATAAGCATGCGTAATACACTGATTCCAGTTTTTATGATCTTTGCCTGCCTGTGTTCAGTGAATGTGAATGCGGCAATTGAAGATTATGTCTTTGAAAACCAGGAGCAGCAGCAACAGTTTCGACAGCTCAGTGACCAGCTGCGTTGTCCAATGTGTTTAAACTCCAACCTTGCCGGTTCAGATGCTCCGATTGCAGCGGACCTGCGCGCTGAAATTTATCAACAGATTCTGGAAGGGCGCAGCAATGACGAAATTATTGATTTCATGACCCAGCGCTATGGTGATTTTATCAATTACCGTCCGCCACTGAATCGTGGCACCTTTATGCTCTGGTTCGGCCCGCTGATTCTTTTACTGATTGGTATGCTGGTCGCGTGGCGCATCATCAGAAACAACCAGAACCGCCCTGCAACAGCTGGCTTGAGCACTGAAGAACAACAAAAGCTGGATTCCATTCTCGCGGACAACAAATAAATGACAAGTCTGTATTTCTATATTCTGCTGCTGATGCTGCTGGCGTCATTGTTTGTGCTGCTACCGGTCTGGCGTTATCGCGGCCAACAAAAAACCGAGCAGAGTGAGTTACGCAAACAGCAAAATATTGAGGTTTTTAAACAAAGCCTGCAGGAGCTGGATGAAAACCGCAGTAATGGCCTGGTTGAAGCAGAAGAATATGACACGCTGAAGCTGGAGCTCGAGCGTAATTTTCTCAGTGACCTGGAAGATCATGCTGCAGGCAGCCGCAGTGCGTATGCCACGCACACCCGTCTGGTGCCCATCCTGTTAATGTTGATCATTCCCATTGGCGGCTTTCTGCTTTATCGTGAAGTTGGGGCAGGCCATGAACTGGTGATTCCTGAATTACTGGATCAGATCGGTGCCGTAACGACTGAAGCAGAGCAACTGGAAATCCTGCAGGAAATTACAGTAGTGCTTAACCAGAGTTTTGAGCGGGATAATGACGATATCCAGACTGGTTATACCCTGGGGACTTTATATATTTCGCTGGAGCAATTCACTGATGCCGTCAGGGTGTTTAGTACGCTTGCTGAAGGCATGGAAGAAAATGCCGACAAAGCGACAATTCTGGGACAACTGGCACAGGCGCAGTATTTGCTGGCCGGTTCAAGCCTGACACAGGAAGTCCGACAAACCATGGATGAAGCCCTGCAGATAAATTCCAATGAACAGGCCATCATGAGCATTCTGGCTTTTGAATCCTTTCTGGCAGATGATTATGCCGGAGCAATTTCATTCTGGCGCCGCCAGATATCACAGTTAACCCCGGGCAGTGCCCAGGTCCAGCAACTGAATCAGCGTATCGCCGCAGTTGAACAAATGATGGGCATGCAGCAACCTGAAACGGATGAACCGGTTGGCGTTTCTGTTACTGTCAGAGTTGCCATTGATGACAGCATTCGTGATCAGATTGATGAAGATATGCGAGTCTTTATCTTTGCCCGCACCGAGGCCATGCCCATGCCGCTGGCTGCAGTGCAGTTTAACCCCAGTGACTTGCCATTGACGGTAACTCTGGATGAAAGTGATGCCATGATGCCGCAGCTGACCCTGGCGACAGCAGATACAGTCTTTATCGGTGCCACTATTGCCCGTGAAGCGACCGCTGCAGAAGGCGGCTTTCAGGCCAGATCGGAAACATTTGCTCCGTCAGAACAGGAACAAATCATCGAGTTGTTGATCGCAGACCCTGTCCCCTGATCGGGCCGCTGACAGCACAAGTACAAAGTAATCAGAGGTTCCCTGGTGAGTAATCTAGCTGCACTGCGCTCGGTTTTTGGCAACAGAAACTTTGCCATTTACGTCAGTGCCAACAGCATTTCCCTGATCGGGTTCTGGATGCAGCGTCTGGCCATCAGCTGGCTGACCTGGGAGTTAACTGAATCGGAATTCTGGGTTGGGGCAGTGGCCTTTGCCGAACTGGCGCCCCTGCTGCTGGTTTCCCCCATTGTAGGCGTCTGGGCAGATCGCTTTGACCGCAAACTGTTAACCATCTTGACCCAGTCAGGGATGATGCTGCAGGCTTTTGCTCTCTATGTCCTGATAATTCTTGATGTTGTTACTGTCGAGTTGCTGTTTTTCTTTGCCTTGCTGGATGGCATACTGCAGGCAGCACATCAGCCAATTCGCTTGTCCATCGTGCCCAATCTGGTCGCCAGAAAGGATATTGTCTCTGCGTCTTCCTTTACCGCTGTTTTATTTAATGTCGCGCGTCTGGTTGGACCGGCCCTGGCAGGTATTGTAATCAGCCTGTTTGGTACGGCATTGGCAGTGCTGATCAATGCCATTACCTTCATACCAATTCTGCTGGCCTGGAGTTTTATCAGACTGCCTGCCAATAAAACCAACGAAATGTCCACTTCAATAAGCAGGGGTATTAGTGAAGGCGTCACCTATATTCGGGATATCCCGGCGCTGGGCAGCATCTTTGTCCTGCAGACTGTCATGGCCTGTGGAGTCAGACCAGTGACATTGATGCTGGCAGCATTTATCGGTGCGGTTTACCAGGGTGGGGCGGATGACCTTGCCCTGTATACCGCAGTACTGGGTTTCGGGGCTGTAGCCGGGGGCATGTATATCACCCTGCGGGGTCGGGCTCAGGGGCTGGTTTCCAGCATGTTGCTTAATGCCCTGCTGTCAATTTTTGCCCTGATCATGTTTGCCTGGACCCAGAGCTATACATTGGGTCTGTTGCTGATATTTATCGTCGGCTGGTCGGTGACCCTGAGCGCAGTAGCCAGCCAGACCATGGTGCAAAACAGCATTCATGATAAAGTCCGGGGCCGGGTGCTGGCCCTGTGGGCGGCCATGACGCGTGGCGCGACGGCAATAGGCGTGTTGATTATCGGAGTATTCGCAGACTTCTTTGGCCTGTTCTGGCCCAACCTGGTTGCTGCACTTATCTGTCTGGCTGTTTTAATCTGGTACTGGCGCTACCGTCAGCAGATGCAGGAGTATTTTGAAGCGGAACCCCTAACGGAACTCAGTGAGTAATGGAATAAATGGCATAGTTCACGCCAAACTCAATTCCCATTTTGGCAGCACTCTGCGGGTAACGCGGATTATCCTGATGCTGCCAGGCATCTCCCATATCGTTGTTGAAGGAAATCGCTACCATGACACGTCCGGCATCATCCAGAATCGCCCTCCACTGAGGGACTGCGCCATCTCCGCGATAGGGAACGCCACGAGAGGACAACTGGCGCATGTTGGCGACCTGGGTGCGCCCATTAAGATCATAGATAATACTGAAGACCTGGTGGTCGTCCGGTAAGTCAACAATTTGCCGGTCTGGAAACACCCGGTTCAGGCTGCGCATAAATCCGCTCCATTCCCGGGAGCCGAAAAAACTGTCCGCCAGTAAAAAACCACCACGCAGAAGATAATCACGGAGTTTGGCAGCCTGACCATCGGTGAGACTCCAGTTGCGCGGCATGCCAACGATCAGGAATGGCCAGTTATAAATATCGTCACCATCATCCAGGTTGACGGGTTGCTCAACCGAGCGTACATCCATTGTTGTCAGTCTTTCCAGCAGGCGGGCATAGGTTCGGTCACCGCGCGGATAATCGACTGCCCAGCTGGTACCGCCGCGTTCCCAGCCATAATCCTGCGCGCCAGAGGGATACATGAGTCTGCCAACCACGAATTCCCCGGGAACCTGATAATCATCGGGCAGTGCTTCGGTAGCATCATACTCGAGGCTCTGCAGTACGCGGAATTCGCGTTGGGCAAGTAAATCAGTGCAGTACAGGGCAGTCAGTAAAAACAAAATCCCTGACAGGATGCTGTGTTTGTGGAGGTGCTTGAAAATAAGGGCTGCCTGCATTGTGGTTTTATAGCAGATTGCAGTCATGTCGTCCAAATTATAGACCCGGCATCGCTATAGACATTGCCAGATAGCGCCGCTAAGCTGCTCCACTGAAGTAAAATCAGTGAAATATACAGCGCCTGCGATGACGCTGTGGTAAGTAACATGAGTCAAGAAGTCAATGAATCGATTGCGACAGCGACAGCCAGTGCCCTGCATCGATTCAATCGCTACGAAATAAAATACTACCTGCCGGAAACAAAAATTCCTGAATTCAGAGAACAGGTACGTGAACGTATGGCGCACGACTCGCACAATGATGAACTTTCCAGTCGTGTCAGCAGCCTGTATTTTGACAGTGCAGATTTCAGGTTTTACTGGGAAAAAATTGAAGGACTGCGTTTTCGTCGCAAATTACGTATCCGGGCCTATGGTGACCCTGAGCAAATTAAGGAGGACAGTACGGTCTTTGTTGAAATCAAACAGCGGGTTAACCGGGTAACGCAGAAACGCCGCATTGCATTGAGCTACCGGGAAGCAAAACTCCTGTGTGAGCAGCGCATGGATCCGGATAATCCGGCGCTGCGCCAGGCTTTTGTCAATGAAGTGCTGATGCTCTGTAATTCCGTTGATTTGCAGCCCACAGTAGTGACCACCTATCAGCGTGAAGCCTATGTCGGTATCGATGCCGATCAGGGAATGCGTATCACCATGGATCACCGGGTGCAGGGCAGGAACAAGGATCTGGCACTGGATGTGCGGGGCGAAAACCGCTTTATAATTCCTCCGCATATTTCCATTGTTGAAATCAAGGCCAATGAAAGGGTGCCAACCTGGTTTACTGATCTGGCTGCCAGGCTGGGCCTGGATGTCGTGCGGGTATCCAAATATTGCAAGGCGGTTGAGGCAAGTGCGACTAATACTGATAAACTGCCGAATTCAAATGATATTCCTGAACCACCAAGCATTACTTTACACCGCTAAGGGGAGCACATGAATCTGGACCTTGTTGATCTGACCGGCACGTTTAACACGCTGGATATTATTATTGTGCTTTCACTGTCGTTCATACTGGCAACGCTGGTTGGTTTTGTGTATCGCGCCACGCATCGCAATATTTCCTATAGCCAGTCGTATGTGCAGACACTGGTGGTTGTGGCAATGGTGATTGCAGTCCTGATGCTGGTGGTGGGATCTAATATTGCCCGGGCTTTTGCCCTGGTGGGTGCCTTTTCAGTTATCCGTTTTCGTAATGCCCTGAAAGAGACCAGGGATATGGGTTTCATTTTTCTGGTCATGGCAATCGGTATGGCGACCGGCACACGTTTTTATGCGCTGGCCATTGCAGCCACGGTATCCATCTGTGTGGTAATTGTATTGATGATGAAACTGAATGCTTTTGCCAGCAATATTCAACGCCAGGTAATCAAGGTTCAGGTGCCGCCGGATGGTGATTTTGACAAGCTGATTGAAGACGAGTTGATCAAATTGACCAGAAGCTTTGAGCTGGTGAGTACTGAAACAATCAGGAACGGAGCCTTGCTGGAACTGCTTTATACGGTTGAGCCCAATCAGGGTGTTCTGCCTCGAGATATTGTCACCAGCCTGTCAGATGTTAATACCGGTCAACGGGTGACTGTTCTCAGTGGTTACGACCAGACTGACCTCTAGCCAGTAAGGCCGGTCGGTTTAGGCAGCCCTAATTCTTCTATGCTAAGATGGCTGCAAGCCTGGGTTTTCAGCCTGATACTGCTTTATGGAAAACGAAAATCAGCCAATCGCTAAAAAACGCTCCTGGTGGAACCGCAAGGTTCCGGTCCGCATCAGGCATCACAGTCGTTTAATATTCTCTTCGGTTCTGGTCTTACTGGCCATGGCAGCCATGCTTGGCTCCTATCGAATAAATCCGGTTGTGTTTACCCATCAGTCAGAGGCCCAGGCAACCAATTCACGTTTTAATATTCTTGGCCGGGTCGATTTGTTTGATCTGGAAAGTGCCCATAGCATTGAAATAAGTATCAGCGATGAAAATTACCAGACTATCCAGGAAGACTATCTGGCAAATGGATTAAAAACCTGGGTATCAGCGGACATAATTATTGACGGCACACTTATCCAGAATGTCGGCGTCAGGTTAAAGGGCAATTCAACCTTGCGTGAACTCAGACGAAACTCCCGCGGCTGGAGTCGCCGGGATCCGATGAGTAATGCCAGTTTCAGTAATCCGGCCAGCCTGCCATTGCTGATCAGCTTTGATAAATTTGAGGATGACCTGGCTTACCAGGGACGGGAGGAATTGGCAATCAGGCCCGCTCGTAATGGCTCTGCCAATCTTAATGAAGCACTATCCCTGCAATTAATCGCTGATTCAGGCCAGGTGTCACAGGATTTTACCTGGGTCACTTTCCAGGTTAATGACAGCCCCAGTACCACCCGTCTGGTGATTGAAAATCCGGACAAGCGTTATGCAGAAGCTATTGGTCTGGGCAGCGGTATTCTGTATAAATCCCGCAGCGAAAACCGCTTCCGTTATCGTGGTGAAAATCCCCTGAATTATGAAACTGATTTTGATCAGTTGAATGCCAAAAATACCTATGATATGTCGCCGGTTATCGATTTGCTGAAATGGATTGATGATGTCAGCGTTGAAGATTTTGATGAGGAGCTGGCTGAGTGGGTTGATGTTGACAGTTTCGCACGTTATGTTGCGACCCAGGATATCTTGCAGAACTTTGATGATATGTCTGGTCCCGGGCATAATTTTTTACTCTGGTATGACCTGCTTGATGAGAATTTTACCGTAATCAGCTGGGACATGAATCTTGCTCTGGGTAACGGTAATTTCCTGGGTGGATTCGGTTATGGTTTTGGCAATCCGCTTAAAGAACGCTTTGTGCGCAGCGAAGTGTTTCAGGAAAGAATTCAGGCGGCCAGAGAAGAGTTGCTGGAAATCTGGACATTTCGAAACCATGCAGTCAGAAGTCTCGATCGACTGGCAATGTCCGTACCGTTTTCAGATTCTCTCAATGAAGAACAATTACTGCGAGACGTTTCCCGTACTCGTCGTAACGTACAGTTTATAAGATAAACCTGGAGTACAGGCGTTTTGTCCGATTGGATTGATGGAGAAGTGGTCAGTAATATTCACTGGCATGAGAACCTTTTTTCGCTGAAAATTGCTGCTGATATCGGCGCTTTTCGTGCAGGGCAGTTTACCTCGCTGGCGCTGGAAATTGAAGGTGAACGAATTGCCCGACCCTATTCCTTTCTCAGTTCGCCCGGGCAACAGCCGCTGGAGTTTTTTTTCTATGTGGCCACTGACGGGGTATTGTCCAATGCCCTGGTGGCCTTGAAAGAAGGCGATAAAGTTCTGGTAAAAAAACCGGCCAACGGATTTTTTACGCTGGATGAAGTACCGCAGTCCAGGGATCTTTGGATGCTGGCAACAGGAACTGGAGTAGCGCCATATTTTTCCATTCTGGGTTGCGATGAAGTCTGGCAGCGTTTTGAAAATGTGGTCCTGGTACAGGGAGTGCGAACTGCCATGGATTTGCGATATCAGGATCTGGTTGAACAATACCAGCGAGAGCATCCGCAAGCATTTCACTTTCAGGCCTTTGTCAGTCGTGAAGATTATCCGGGCAGTATTCGCGGCAGAATTCCCGAAACGATTAAAAACCAGGAGCTTGAAAACCATGTTGGTTTACCATTAAGCCCGGAACATTCACAGATCATGCTCTGCGGAAATCCGGCAATGGTTAAAGACTGCGTTACGCTGTTAAAAGACCGGGGCTTTGCCAAGAATCTTCGACGTAAACCGGGTCATATCACCACAGAAAAATACTGGTAGCCGGTTTTTACGCCAGGACAGCAATACCTTTTATCTGGGCATAAACTTTTTTTCCGGCTTCCAGTTGCAGGCTTGATACCGATCTGGCGGTAATTCTGGCCAGCACGAAAATATTTCTGATCTCCAGGCGTACAATGAATTGTGCGTCATCTTCTGCAAACAGTTCTGCCACGGTCGCCGGGAAAATATTCAGAATACTGGTGTCTTTCTGCACCTCAAGCGTCAGGCTGATATCCTGGGCCGCCAGGCGCAAACGTATTTTTTTACCTGTCTGAATCTGTTTGCCGGGTACCAGAAAATCGCCGATTGCACTGTGCAGGTGGTTGAGATGAAATTGCTGATCATACTCTCCGGCTTCTGCATGGATTAATGATTCAGCACTGCGACGATGTGCCAGCGACAAATCAGTGCGTGTCAGCATTTCTTCAATGGGCCCTGTAGCCTTGATGCAGTCATCTTCGATAAAGATAAGTTGATCAGCAAGCCTGGAGACTTCATCACTGGAGTGGCTGACATAGAGCACAGGAATCTGCAGCTCTTTATTCAGGTTTTCTATATAGGGCAGTAATTCTTCTTTTCGTTCCTGATCCAGAGCTGCCAGAGGCTCATCCATCAACAGTAATTCTGGACTGACTGCCAGCGCCCGGGCCAGAGCAACCCGTTGTTTTTCACCGCCGGAAAGTTTGACGGTTTTGCGTTGCAATAACGTTTGCAAATCCAGTAGCGCAATAATTTCCTGCAGGGCTAGTTTTCGTTTATTTGCCGGGATGCGGCTCCAGCCGTATTCAATATTCCCCTGTACAGAAAGATGACTGAAAAGATTGGCGCCCTGAAAGACAAAGGCAAGCGGGCGCTGGTGTGTCGGCAGGAAGACTTTATCGTCCTGCCAGACCTGTTGATTGACTTCCAGTCGGGCAACACTGTGTCTGTCCAGACCGGCTATTGCCCGTAGCAGGGTAGTTTTACCGCAACCGGACTTGCCAAACACTGCAGTAATACCAGGCGATTCCATGTCCAGATCAAACTGCATGCTGCGGGCATAATTGATTGTAAAACTGGCACGAAGTTTCACAGGCGGAGCACCCTGAAACGCCCGTTCAGAGCATAAATGGTCAAGAGGAGCAGAAAAGACAGCAGGATCAGCCCGGCTGAAAGTACATGCGCATTGGCGTATTCCAGGCTTTCCACGTGTTCGTAAATTGCTATCGACAGTACCTGGGTTTCGCCCGGAATATTGCCTCCGATCATCAGGACTACACCGAATTCACCCAGTGTGTGGGCAAAACCAAGGACGATTGCGGTTAAAAAGCCCGGACGCGCAAGTGGCAGGGCAACGGTAAAAAATCGATCAAGAGGTGAGGCGCGCAGGGTGGCTGCCGCTTCAAGTGGCTGCCTGCCAATATTGGTAAAGGCATCCTGCAGTGGCTGAACAACGAATGGCAGCGAGTAAAACACCGAACCTATCACCAGACCACTGAAACTGAAGGCTAGAGGCTCAGCACCAAAGGCCGCCATCAACTGACCGAGTGGTCCGTTGGCTCCCAGCATCAGCAGCAGATAAAAGCCCAGCACAGTTGGTGGCAATACCAGCGGCAATGCCACCAGCGCTTCAAAAATGAATTTATAGTTCCAGCGGCTGCGTGCCAGCCACCAGGCAAGGGGAGTGCCGATCAGCAGCAGAATCACTGTCGTAAACAGCGCCAGTTGCAGGGTTAGACCCAGTGCAGTCAGGTCAGCGGCAGTGAACATGGGCAAAATACACTCAATTGTAAAAGCTTGCAGTTAAACGAAGGCAGATAGTAAGTGTCGCCCAGCCTTAATGTCCAGTTCAGGCTGGAAAATAGCGCAATAAGGCCTTTCGCGAGCATCAGGGAATTACTGTATGATGGAGCCCTGTAAATAAGTTACTGGCCCATAATTGCACTATGTTTTCCGGGCCATGATTATCATTACGCGATTGATTTGAAATGAGTGCAGAGAATCCACAACTGATTGATAAATACGGCCGTCATATCGATTATGTCAGGCTATCGCTGACCGATCGCTGTGATTTCCGCTGTGTTTACTGCATGTCTGAAGAAATGACCTTTCTGCCGCGCAAGCAGATTCTGAGCCTGGAAGAAATCTATAAAGTAGCAAAAGCTTTTACCGAACTTGGCGTAAACAAATTACGCCTGACCGGCGGCGAACCCCTGATCCGTAACAATGTCATGTCACTGATTGAAAATCTCGGGCAGCTTCCGGGCCTGGATGAATTATTGCTGACCACCAATGGGTCCCAGCTGGAAAAACTTTCCCGGCCTTTAAAGGATGCAGGGGTAAACCGTATCAATATCAGTCTGGACAGTCTGCAACCGGAAAAATTCAGGCGTATGACCCGAACCGGGAAACTGGATCAGGTGCTTAAAGGTGTGGAGTCTGCCGTAGCCTGTGGCTTCGACAGTATTCGCCTGAATTCAGTCATTTTGCGTGGCATTAATGATGATGAAATTCTCGACCTGCTGGAATATGCCATGCAGCTGGGCGTGAATATTGCCTTTATTGAAGAAATGCCATTGGGAGATGTCAGCGACCATAGTCGGGCAGATACCATGGTTTCCAATGAAGAAGTGCGCGAAGTGATCGCGCAGCGCTATGAAATAAGCGCGATTGATATGGAAACTGCCGGACCTTCGCGATATTACAGCCTTGCAGGGCACCAGAGCAGGCTTGGTTTTATTTCACCGGTATCACACAATTTCTGTGAAAGCTGTAACCGGGTAAGGGTCACTGTCGAAGGACGCTTGCTCCTGTGCCTGGGCAATGAATACTCTACTGATCTTAAAGGCCTGCTACGCGAACAGCCGGATGATTCCGAAGCCCTGAAACAGGCAATTGTTAAAGCCATGGATATCAAGCCCCTGCGGCATTATTTCTATGATGAGGAGCAGCCTCAGATAGTCCGATTTATGAATATGACTGGAGGTTAGGCTGTGGCGAACAATAAAGCCCAGGACAGTTTTGTCGCGCTGAATATTGCAGTAGTGACAGTTTCCGATACCCGCACGGATGAAAATGATACCTCCGGGCAATATCTGCAAAAAGCCCTGCAGGAAGCCGGGCACAATCTGGCGGAAAAACATATTTGCAAGGATGATGTATATCGCCTGCGGGCCCTGGTTGCCAATCTGATAGCCGATTCTGCTATTGATGCAGTGCTATTAACCGGAGGCACCGGCTTTACGCTTCGCGATAATACCGTGGCGGCCATTACGCCTATACTGGACAGTACAATTGATGGCTTTGGTGAGCTGTTTCGGGCCCTTTCTTACGAAGAAATTGGTTCTTCAACCATTCAGTCACGGGCTTTTGCCGGCCTGAGCAATAATACTGCAATCTTCTGTGTACCAGGGTCCACCGGGGCCTGTAAAACAGCCTGGCAGGGAATTATTGCTGAACAACTGAACAGTCAGCACAAACCCTGCAACTTTGTCGGACGGATTAAAGCTTAAGGAAATTCAGGCAAAAAAAAGCGCAGCCTGAGAAAAAAGAAGGGGAGTGACTCGTAGGCTGCGCAAAAAGGGATTCTATGTAAACTGATATACGCCAGGGGGGATAGCGTGGATCAGTTTTTTAAAACTGTTTTACGGAATCAGGCAAATGATGCCCATAGTGCCAGTACCGGTACGACCAGTACGGCCAATGTACTTAATGCTGATTTCACGTATTCCACCAGCGTTTCGTTGTCTTCAACTCTGATTGCTTCAATTACTTCATTACTCATCACTGGGCTCCTTGTAAGACTATTTGGATGATTTATACGTCTCTTTTAAAAACGTGGAAGAATAGTAACATATTATTTTTTAAATAGGTAACACTTTGGGTAACAAATTCACAATTTATGCTGTTTTGTTACTTTATTTTATCGATTTTCTGCCTTTCAAGCCCTTGAAAACAATAAGGTCGTATTAAGAAGTACCCGAAACTGTTAAATTGGTAACACTTTTGGGTAAATTCGGCTAAAAATCGCCTAATAATTGTGCACATCCTGCTGAAAATGCCGGAAAAGTGTTACCTTCATCACAGTTTTTAACTTTTTAGCCAAAGATCAGTACTTGCACATATACTGGGAGCCCTCATAATCGGCATTTTTATGTGAGTCAGGGATAAACGATGCAGGAGGCCGGAAGCAGTCTGGCAGGAAAAAGCGTTGCGGTGCCCGAAAACCGGCAATTACTCTTGCTCAGCGAAATGCTGAGCAAGCGTGGTGCGCAAGTAATCGCGGTCCCGCTGGTGACGATTTATGATGCCCCTGATTCCCAGCCGGTACTGGCCTGGCTGAAGAGTTTTATCGCTCAGCCTCCGGATTTATTGGTCTTGCTTACTGGTGAAGGTTTAAGGCGTTTGCTGAAACTGGCTCGAAAGAATGGGCTTGAGGATGATTTTATAGCTGCCCTGGCCCATGTCAGTAAACTGTGTCGGGGGCCAAAGCCCAACAAGGCCTTGCGGGAAATTGACCTGAATCGGGATATTGATGCTGACTCCCCGACTACGGATGGTGTAATTGCCAGCCTTGAAAAGCTTGAAATCCAGTCCAGGCGGGTAGCTGTGCAATTGTATGGCGAGGAACCCAATCATAAACTGATCGATTATCTCAACAGTCGTGGAGCCGAAGTCTCAACTGTAGCGCCCTATGTATACAGCAACAGGCTGGATGAGGAGAAAGTTGTCGAATTGCTGGAGAACATGGCTGCCGGTTCCGTGGATGTGATTGCCTTTACTTCAAAGCCGCAGGTAAAACGTCTGATCCAGGTGGTTCAGGACAGAAAGCTTGAAGAGATACTGCAAAAAGCTCTGCAAAAGAGTGTTGTCGCTGCAGTTGGTCCGGTGGTTGCCGAAACCCTGAAAGAACAGGGGATCAAGGTGGATATCATGCCGGAACGGACCTTTTTCATGAAGCCCATGGTTACTGCCATAGGACGCTATCTGGAAGCTCACTAAGCCTTCGGTTTTGCTGCGTTTCATTTATAATCAGGAAAATTGTTTTAGCAGGAAGGTGGGATGAACAAACTCAAGTATTTCAGTTTTGTATTTCTGGGCTTTTTTCTGAGTCAGGCTTTGGCGCAGGAAAGCGGAGAGGATAGGGACCCGGCCGGCCTTTATGCCCTGATAGAGACCGATCACGGTGTTATGGAGTTTGAGTTATACCGGCAGGTGGCCCCTGTTACTGTAGCCAATTTTGTCAATCTGGCCACCCGTGGCTTTTACGATGGTCTGATCTTTCACCGAGTAATCGATGACTTTATGGCACAGGGGGGAGATCCTTTTGGTGATGGCACAGGCGGCCCAGGCTACAATTTCGAAGATGAAATACGCATGCGCCACAATCAGGCAGGCATCCTTTCCATGGCCAATTCGGGCCCCGATACCAATGGCAGCCAGTTTTTTATCACCCATCTGGCAACACCGCATCTGAATAACCTGCATACGGTATTTGGAAAAATTATCAGTGGCCAGGATATTATTCGTCAGATTGGTCGTGGTGACGAAATTGTGTCAATCCGGATTGAAGGTAACGTGCAGGCATTTCTGGAACGTCATGCTGACCGGCTGTACCAGTGGAACCAGATACTCGATGATAACTTTCCCGATCTGGAACCGGCCTTGACGGATTAGGCTGAAGATTTTTCAGCTTTGTCCAGGCTCTCAACAGTCTCATCCTTATCCTCTTCTTCCTGAATATAGGGTAGAAGATAGACCGTCTGGCCGATAATAAACAGAAAGATCAGCGCCATGCTGCCGAAGACTTTGAAATCCACCCAGTATTCATGGAAGGTGAAGGCGACAAAGAGGTTGATGGCGCCAAGAAAGATAAAAAAGTAGGCCCAGGCAAAATTCAGTCGACGCCAGGCATGATCGGGCATGCTGACAGCATGTTCAAGCATCATCCGGGTTGCATTTTTCTTTGTCAGGAAATGGCTGCCCAGAAAAATTGCCGCGAATATCCAGTTTACAACAGGGGCTTTCCACTTCAGGATAGCCTCCTGCCGGAAGACAATCGTAAAGGTACAGAATATCAGCACAGCAACGAGTGTGATGATCTGGGTCCGTTCCAGTCTTTTATTGATCAGGAACAGTGAGCCGTAGACGATGACGGAACTGAGTACCAGGATTTCTGTAGCACTGAAAATGCCGCCCAGGGTGTAAGACCAGGAACCCAGCTGTACGACCCGCTCTTCCATTTTATAAACGATGAAAAAGATGATCAGTGGAATATAGTCGAGAAATTGCTTCATGGTTCTATTCTAGTGGATATCTTGAAAAGTGGCCATCCTGTATTAAATGGGGACAGACCCCTAT
>DHZH01000008.1:0-130779 GCA_002414385.1 Gammaproteobacteria bacterium UBA5109 | reverse complement strand
ATAGGGGTCTGTCCCCATTTAATGAAGTGAACGGATTATGACACAAACACTGCATATTCATGCTGAAAACCCGCAATTACGCCTGATTCACCAGGCAGTAAATGTCCTGCGCGATGGCGGCGTTATTATTTACCCCACCGATTCCGCCTATGCACTGGGCTGCAGTCTGGGTAACAAACAGGCATTGCAGCGTATTATTCGTATCCGGCAAATCGATTCCCGGCATAATTTTACCCTGGTATGTCGGGACCTTTCCGAAATAGCACTGTATGCCAGAGTGGATAATACCGCCTATCGCCTGCTCAAGGCCCATACTCCGGAAGCCTACACCTTTATATTAAGAGCTACGTCGGAAGTACCGCGGCTGATGTTGCACCCAAAACGTAAAACCATCGGCATCCGGGTCCCCAAGCATCCGGTGGTTTCGGCCTTGCTTGGTGAGCTTGATGCTCCCATCCTGAGTTCTACGCTGATCCTGCCCGGTGAAGAAGACCCGCCACATGATATTGATGCAATCAGGGATGAATTGGGGCATGCCGTGGACCTGATAATCGATTCCGGGTTTTGCGGCCTTGAAGCCACTACGGTCGTTGATCTGGTCGATGGTACACCAAAGATATTGCGTCAGGGAAAGGCAGATGCAAGGCCCTTCCTGGCCGAATGATTTATCTGCCACGTGAAGGAAAAATATCGTTATAATGCCCCGGGCCTGTTAACACTATTTGGATCACCTCTGTTGTGGCTGAAAAAGCGCCAATCAAGGCGCGAGGAGAGAAGATTGGCGACCCCAAATGACCGACGAGCAACGCGGAGTGGCGCTTTTTCAGCCGCAACCCGCAGGGCCAGGCTAATTTTCCGTACGGCGGCGTACTCAGTCGCTCTCGTAGGGTCGCTACTGGGCGCTCCTTCGGGCCTTGCCGGACGAAAAATTGGCTCAGGCAGTGATGATCCAAATAGTGTTAACAGGCCCGTAGTATCAAGCATTATGCAGTCGGGGAACTTGACTTGAATTCAGTAGATTCGCAGCGGCGAGTATTGTCAGGCATGCGTCCGACCGGGCGTCTTCATCTGGGTCACTATCACGGGGTAATCAAAAACTGGCTGCAACTGCAGCATGAGTATGAATGCTTCCTGTTTGTGGCCGACTGGCACGCACTAACCACCAATTATGATGAACCAGGCAGCATTGAAGGAGATGTCTGGGATCTTGTTATTGACTGGCTGGCAACTGGGGTAAACCCGAATGCGGCAACGCTGTTTATTCAGTCGCGTGTGCCTGAACATGCCGAATTGCATCTACTCCTGTCGATGATGACGCCACTCGGTTGGCTGGAGCGCGTGCCCAGTTACAAGGACATGCAGGAAAACCTCAGGGAAAAAGATCTCGATACCTACGGTTTTCTCGGCTATCCCCTGTTACAGAGTGCCGATATTCTCATCTACCGGGCAGGGGCAGTGCCAGTCGGAGCAGATCAGGTTGCGCATGTGGAACTGACCCGTGAAATTGCCAGGCGTTTTAATCATCTTTACGGCAGAGAACCGGATTATGAAGAACTGGCCATGGCGGCGGTAAAGAAAATGGGCAAGAAGGCTTCCAAGCTATACAGTTCTTTACGCAAACGCTACCAGGAAGAGGGTGACCATGAAGCTTTATTGCGTGCCCAGGCCCTGCTGAGGGAGCAGCAAAACCTGACCCGTGGAGACCGCGAACGCCTGTTCGGCTTTATTGAAGGTGGCGGTAAAATGATACTTTCCGAGCCCCAGTCATTATTGACCAAAGCCGCGAAAATGCCTGGGCTGGATGGCCGCAAGATGTCCAAGTCCTATAACAACACCATCAGTCTGCGTGAAACAGAAGATGATATTATGCAGAAAGTGAAAACCATGCCGACAGATCCGGCCCGGGTCAGATTGACTGACCCAGGTGACCCGGATAAATGTCCTGTGTGGCAGTTTCATGAAGTTTATTCAGATGAGACTATCCAAAACTGGGTGCAGGAAGGTTGTCGCAGTGCCGGCATTGGTTGTCTGGAATGTAAAAAACCGGTGATTGATGCCGTGATCACGGAATTGCAGCCAATACGTGAAAAAGCCGAGCAGCTGAAGGCCAGTCCGGGAATGGTAAAATCCATCATTGCCGAAGGATCGGAAAAAGCCCGTGAAGTGGCCCGCGAAACCTTAATCGATGTGCGTCAGGCCATGGGCCTAAATTACCGATGAGTAACGAAACAGTCAGCCCGGAAAATATACAGCAAAAGGCCAGTTTGCTGCGACAGGCCCGTGAAAACAAAACTGCTGAGCAGACCGAGCTGCCTTTTGCCTTTGTTGCCGGCGAGGCAATGACTGACCTGCCCAGGGATTTGTATATCCCTCCGGATGCGCTGGAAGTTTTTCTTGAGGCTTTTGAAGGGCCGCTGGATTTATTGCTCTATCTAATCCGCCGACAGAACATTGATATTCTCGAAATCAATATTGCTGAAATTACCGAGCAGTATATTGCCTATGTTGAACTGATGGAGGCCGCACAGTTTGAACTGGCAGCGGAATATCTGGTGATGGCAGCAATGCTGGCAGAATATAAATCACGCTTTCTGTTGCCACGTCACGAAGAAGATGAAGAAGATGAAGAAGATCCACGGGCACAACTGATACGCCGTTTGCAGGAATACGAACGTTACCGGGATGCTGCAGAAAATCTTGATGAATTACCCAGACTGCATCGTGACTTTCATCTGGCTACAGCACAGGCTCCGGAACTGGAACGTAATACGCCACTGCCGGAAGTCGATCTGCAGGACATTCTCATGGCTTTTGCGGATGTATTACGCCGTTCCGATTTGCAGGAAAGCCATCATATTCAGCGACAGGCGCTTTCAACGCGGGAAAAAATGTCACAAATACTTTTACGTATTTCAGACAAGCAGTTCACTCCGTTGAGCTCACTGATCCTGAAAGATGAAGGCAAGCTTGGCGTGGTTGTTACTTTTCTGGCAATCATGGAGCTGATCAAGGAATCACTTATTGAACTGGCGCAAAGCGAAGCATTTGCGCCCATCCATATCAAGGCGAGAAGTACCTGATGGAAGATACCAAAATCAAACAGATAATAGAGGCCCTGTTGCTGGCAGCCGGCAAACCCATGACCCTGGATAAAATGTTGGAAGTTTTTGAAGAGCATGAACGGCCGGAACGTGATGCGCTGAAAACAATCCTGCAGGAAATTGAGGACAGTTGCACGGATCGTGGTTTCGAACTGAAGAAAGTTGCCTCAGGATACCGTTTTCAGGTGCGTCAGGAGCTCAGTGACTGGGTAGGTCGCCTGTGGGAGGAAAAGCCGCAACGTTACTCCCGCGCATTGCTCGAAACCCTGGCTATTATTGCTTACCGGCAGCCGATTACCCGTGGTGATATTGAAAAAATCCGTGGCGTTGCCGTGAGTTCAAGCATAATTCGCACGATGCTGGAAAGAGACTGGATCAGAGTAGTGGGGCATCGGGATGTACCGGGTCGCCCGGCAATGTATGCATCCACCCGCGAGTTTCTGGATTATTTTAACCTGGAATCTCTTAATGACCTGCCGGCGCTGACTGAAATTCGTGACATGGAAGGCCTGAATCAGGAACTGACGGTTGAAGAAGAAAAACCCGGTGGCAATGTCATCGAATTCCCTGGTGAAACGGAAGTTGATGAAGTGCATGTGCCTGATGAAGAAGAGCTTGCAGCGGCAGCAATCGGTACGCGTTCCATGGATGAAATACTCGGCATTGAGCCCGAAGAAACTGCAGATGATGGCGATGAGCAGGAAAACGCAGACGCAGAAAAAGTCGAGCGTGATCAGGCTGAAGCTGACACTGGCCCAGAGCAAGATCAGGCTGACGAGCATGCTGACCCTGTTGCTGAAGACAGTGCTACCAACGATGATGAAGACGACTCCCAGGATTCAGAATCCGACGAGCAACAATACAATTCCTGATACTTAATTCACTGGCTCTGAATTAATTTCGTGAGAAATCAGCATGAGCATTACTAAAGACGAAAAACTGCAAAAAGTGCTGGCAAGGGCGGGTTATGGTTCGCGCCGCGAAATGGAGAACTGGATTGCCCAGGGCCGTGTACTGGTCAATGGTAAAGCTGCCACACTCGGCGACCGGGTGACAGCCGATGACAAGATCAGTGTCGATGGCAAAAAACTGTCTGCCAACACGCCACACTCGGTTCCACAAACCGTATTGCTTTATAACAAACCGATTGGTGAAATCTGTACCCGCAAGGATCCGGAAGGGCGCCCCAGTGTGTTTGCAAAACTGCCTCGCATACAACATGCTCGCTGGGTGGCTGTCGGCCGTCTGGATATCAACACCAGTGGCTTGCTCTTGTTCACGACAGACGGTGAGTTGGCTAATAAGTTGATGCATCCTTCGACACAGATTGAACGTGAGTATGCAGTTCGGGTTATGGGTGAAGTGACCCAGGAAATGGTTGAAAACATGCATCGCGGAGTATTACTGGAAGATGGCATGGCGCGATTTTCCGATATACAGTATTTTGCCGGGGAGGGGGCTAACCAGTGGTATCACGTGGTAATCACCGAAGGCCGTAACCGGGAAGTCAGGCGCCTGTGGGAATCACAGGGCGTGAAAGTCAGCCGCCTGAAGCGAGTGCGTTACGGTAATATCTTTATTCCCAGTGTGATTAAAGTCGGACAGTTTCGTCAATTGCCGGCCACTGAAGTAAAGGAATTATATGAACTGGCCGGTCTAAAATACCGGCCAGCCAAGCAGGCCTTTACCCGACAGTCAAAACATCGAAGAGGCTAGATCAGCGGAGCGAGTACTATGAAACTTTACGGAAATTCTCCTTCACCCTTTGTCAGGCATTGCCGGATTGCTTTACTCGAAAGCGGGCTTGATTTTGAGTTTATCCACGACATCGATTATCAGATGAGCAAGAAACTTTCGCCCACACAAAAAATTCCTTTTCTGGAGTATGGCGAAGCTGGCGCAACAAAAATGCTGACTGATTCGACATCCATCTTGCGTTATGTTCGTGAGCAGGCCGGACAAATTTTTATGCCCAGTGTGCAAGAATTGAATGATTACTGTGCAGTTAACACCCTGATTGATGCGCAGGTAAATTTATTTTTATTAAAGAAAGAAGGCTTCAGTTCAGAAAGCGTCAATTATCTGCAGCGCCAGCAAAACCGGATTCAGACCGGGCTGCAGGAGTTTGAAGGGCATGCATTCCCCGAGCACGCGCCCTGGAATGATGTTGTTCTGCGTCTGGGCTGTTTTCTGGGCTGGATAGAATTCCGTAAGCACCTCAGTCTTGAACCTTTCCCGCAACTTCGGGCCTTGCATGAGCGGCTGAAAGATTACGAGCCCTTTAAGACAACCATGCCGGTAGACAGCTGAGCGCTTTATGCCTGTTCGCCAGCTTCATCAGGATTTCTGGGCGTCAAACTGTTTGCCGTTTTCCTCAAGACTGTCATCTCCCATCAGGTAGACAAATACCGGCATGACTTCTTCAGGAGTCGGCAGTTTTTCCGGGTTTTCTGCAGGAAATGCCTTCTTGCGCATTTTACTTGCCGTAGCCCCCGGGTTCACTGTATTTACCCGCACTGAAGAGGTATTTTCCAGCTCCAGAAACATCACCTGGGCCAGGTTTTCTATCGCCGCCTTGCTGACTGTGTATGCACCCCAGTAGGCATAGGCATTGCGGCCGGCACTGGAGGATACAAAAATAATTGAAGCATTTTCTGCTTTCTGCAAAAGCGGCAGGCAATAATGACACATGGCAAACTGTGCATTCAGGTTGCATTGCATAACCTGATTCCAGGTAGCCAGGGGATAATGCTGAATTGGCGTCAGAGGGCCAAGAATTGCGGCATTATTGAGCAGTCCGTCGAGGCGACCGAACTCCCTGTTGATACTCTCAGCCAGTTCCTGGTACTGGTTTTCCGTGGCCGTTTCCAGATCCAGTGGAGTAATTGCCGGTTGTGCGCCGCCGAGCGTTTCAATTTCATCATAAAGCTGTTCCAGTTTATCCACCTGGCGCCCATGCAAAATCACGCTGGCACCAAGTCTGGCATAAGCCAGTGCGGCGGCCCGCCCAATACCTGAAGTCGCGCCGGTGACAAGTATTACCTTGCCTGCAAGCAGTTGTTCCGGAGCCTGATAGTCAAACATGTCGTTTCCCGAATACGTAATCACTTATTTCCTGTGGACTGCTGACGATCAGGTCAGCCTGCCAGTCTTCCAGTCTGGTCCCGGGTGGAAAATATCCCCAGCTTACCGCGACCGTCATCATACCGGCATTCTTGCCGGCTTCAACATCACGCAGATGATCGCCGATATAGATGCATTGATCAGCTTCACAACCCAGGGTCTGGCAGGCCAGCATCAGCCCTTCAGGGTCTGGTTTGCTGCGCGACAGGTGATCGGCACAGACAACCACTGCAGAGGCACTCAGCAATGGAAAATTTTCTAATAAGGGGGTGGTAAAGCGTGAGGGTTTATTGGTAACGATTCCCCATTGAAACTGGCTGGCAGCAATATCCTGCAACATATGCTCAATGCCACTGAACAGACTGGCTTCAGTTTGGCCAATCTGTTCACTGTAGGCATCAAGTAATTCCTGCAGGTAGGCGTTAAAGGCAGGATCACTTTCATCGATGCCATAGCCCAGTCTGACCAGCGCCCGGGCTCCATCCGAGACTGTCTGCCTGACCTGTTCATAACTCACCTGTTCGCGCCCGTGCTTTTCAAGCTGTCGGTTAAGGACCTTGGTGAAATCGGCGGCGGTGTCCATCAGGGTGCCGTCCAGATCAAAGAGTAAATGTTTGCTCACAATTCGTCTTATTCGGCTTTGCTGAAGTGCATGAGGTAATTGACATCCACATCATCACTGAGGCGGTACTTTTTACTCAGTGGATTATAGGTCATGCCACGTTCACCCTGCAGTTGCAGGCCGGCCTGCCGGGCAAAACGGGCCAGTTCGGAAGGACGGATAAATTTCTGGTATTCATGTGTGCCGCGGGGCAGCAGTCTCAGGATGTATTCAGCTCCCAGGATGGCAAAGAGGTAGGATTTTGGATTGCGATTAATAGTGGAAACAATCAGGTTACCGCCAGGCTTCAGCAAGGCATGACAGGATTGTAATACCGAGGCCGGGTCTGGCACATGTTCCAGCATTTCAAGGCAGCAAACGACATCAAATTCGCCGGGATACTGCCGGGCAAATTCCTCGGCTGAATTTTGCTGGTAATCAATTTCCAGGCCGCTTTCCAGCAGGTGTAAACGCGCGACTGACAGGGGGGCTTCACCCATATCAATACCCGTGACCCTGGCACCACGGTGTGCCAGTGCCTCAGTCAGAATGCCGCCACCACAACCGACATCCAGGACTTTTTTGCCCGCTACATTGACGATACTGTCTATGTAACCCATCCGCAGGGGATTAATATCATGCAGCGGCTTGAATTCACTGTTGCGGTCCCACCAGCGTGAGGCCAGTGCTTCAAATTTGGCGATCTCGCTGTGGTCGACATTTTCCTGCCTGCTGTTAGTCATTATGCCTGTGCCTGTATCTTATCTGCCCAGTCCTTTGCTTTTTCATGCAGGGCATGGGCATCAAGACTGATTAATTGATGGTCTTTCACATTGAGCTTGCCGGCAACCCAGACATGGCTGACCTGGTTTGCCTGGGCGCTGTAAACCAGCGTGTTGACAGGATCATATACGGGTGAAGTATTGAGCCGGTTCAGGTTTACTGCAGTTATATCGGCAAATTTGCCTGATTCCAGTGTGCCTGTCTGCTCGCCGAGGCCCATCAGTTTTGCGCCATTAACGGTTGCCATGTGCAAGGCCTGCCAGGCTGACAAGCTGGAGGCATCATCAGAGGTGATTTTACCAAGCAGCGCAGCCAGACGCATTTCATTAATCATATTTAATTCATTATTGCTGGCACTGCCATCCGTACCCAGGCCGACAATGATTCCGGCATCCATCAGTTTTCCAGTCGGGCACAGTCCGCTGGCCAGTTTCATGTTGGAGGCCGGGCAATGCACTACTGAAACACCGCAATCAGCAAGCAGGCTGATTTCGTCATCCAGTAATTGCGTCATGTGCACACACTGCAGGTTTGGGATCAGCAGGCCAAGCTCATGCAGATGCCCGAGGGGTCTTTTGTCACTTTTATCGACCGCTTGCTGTACTTCCTGTGCAGTTTCATGAGTGTGCAGATGAATCGCAATATCAAGTTCACTGGCGTAGGTTGCCAGTTTCTGCATGGGCTGATCGGATACTGTGTAAGTGGCATGAGGTCCGAAACCGACATGGATATGCTCATTGTTTTTATATTTGTCGTGCAGGGTCATGGCCTTGTGAATATATTCATCCGGATCTTTTGCCCAAACGGTCGGAAAATCCAGCACCGGAGAAGTCAGGTGGGCACGAATATTTGCTTTCAATGCCGCTTTGGCAACCAGATCAGGGAAAAAATACATATCAGTAAAAGCGGTAGTGCCGGATAACAGCATTTCTGCAATTGCCAGTTCGGCGCCGTCACGGACAAACTTTTCACTTACCCAGCGCGCCTCAGCAGGCCAGATTTTTTCTTCCAGCCAGGGTTGCAGCGCGAGATCATCGGCATAACCACGTAATAATGACATTGGCGCATGACCGTGGGCATTTACCAGTCCGGGAATGACGATGTGCTCATTGAGGTCATAGTTTTCGTCGCTGAAAAAGTAGTTTTCAACTTCGCTGCGGGGCAGTATTTCCCGAATCATTTGTTGCTGAATAATCAGGCTGTGATGCTCCAGAATCAGCCCTGATTTGCTCATTGGAATCAGCCATTTTGCGTGAATGATTGTATCGACTTTCTGGCGCTTTTCTGCAGTGTTTTTGGAGGGCATAAGGTATTGATTTCTGGTTATTATTTAAAACTTTTACGAGTATAACTTTTATTCCTGAAAGTATGTACTTTAGCTATCAGTCAGGAGCCTGAATATGCTACAATTTGGCCTTTAATATTTAATAAATATTAGCTCGATCCACTTGCTTGTTAATGGCCTCTTGTATGGCTGCGTCAATAATCAAACAAGTTGTTTCAGCAGTAACTCAAATCGAGCTGGCAAGGGGAAATAATAGCATTTTATGTCGGATTCCATAGATCAGGGTGAAGGCCAGAACGACGAGCACATACAATCAGTAACCATAGAACATGAGATGCGGCAGTCCTATCTCGATTATGCCATGAGCGTAATTGTAGGCAGGGCACTACCGGATGTCAGGGATGGTCTGAAACCTGTCCACAGGCGCGTGCTTTTTGCCATGAACGTGCTTTCCAATGACTGGAACAAACCCTATAAAAAATCTGCCCGTGTGGTCGGTGATGTCATCGGTAAATATCACCCGCATGGCGACTCAGCTGTGTATGAAACCATCGTCCGTATGGCGCAAAATTTCTCTCTGCGCTATATGCTGGTTGATGGTCAGGGAAATTTTGGTTCAATTGATGGTGATTCTGCAGCTGCCATGCGGTATACCGAAGTGCGCATGCAGAAACTGGCACATGAGCTGCTGGCCGATCTGGACAAGGAAACTGTTGATTTCACTGATAACTATGATGGCACCGAACAGATTCCAGATGTATTGCCGACCCGTGTGCCGAATCTGCTGATAAACGGTTCTTCCGGTATTGCGGTAGGGATGGCAACCAATATTCCGCCGCATAATCTCAAAGAAGTGATAAGTGCCACCATCGCCATGATGGACAATCCGGATATTGAGGTTGATGAATTGATGCAGCATATCCAGGGACCGGACTTCCCGACTGCAGCATTTATCAATGGTCGTGCTGGCATCGTGCAAGCATACCGTACCGGTCGCGGAAAAATTTACATGCGTGCCCGGGCCGAAATTATTGAGGATGAAAAATCCGGCCGTCAGACCATCATCGTCCATGAAATTCCCTATCAGATTAACAAGGCGCGTTTGATTGAGCGTATTGCTGAACTGGTCAAGGAGAAAAAACTGGAAGGTATCAGTGAACTGCGTGATGAATCGGACAAGGAAGGTTTGCGCATCGTGATTGAACTGCGCAAAGGTGAGGTCGGAGATGTGGTACTGAATAACCTGTATGCCCAGACCCAGATGCAGATGGTATTCGGTATCAACATGGTGGCGCTGGTTGACGGTCAGCCCAAGCTGCTGAACCTGCAGCAAATACTGGATGCCTTTATTCAGCACCGGCGTGAGGTGGTTACCCGCCGAACGGTTTATCTTTTACGCAAAGCCAGAGAAAAGGGCCATATCCTGGAAGGCCTGGCGGTGGCTCTTGCCAATATTGATGCAGTGATTGAACTGATCAAGTCCTCTCCAAATTCGGCTGAGGCCAAAGAAAAATTACTGCAACGCGCCTGGAATTCCAGAGGCGTGCTTGAGTTGCTGGGCGACTCGGATCCCAATGTTTGTCGACCAAACACCCTGCCTGAGCAATACGGCCTTAAGGGAGAGGAGTACATGCTCTCCCCCGACCAGGCTCAGGCAATTCTTGAGTTACGACTGCACCGCCTGACCGGGCTGGAACAGGAAAAGCTGATTAATGATTACAAGGAATTATTACAGCAGATCAAGGAATACATGGAAATCCTGGATAATAATTCACGGCTGATGGAAGTCATTCGTTCAGAGCTGGAAGAAATTGAAAAGGAATACGGTGATGAACGGCGTACAGAAATCAAGGACTCCCAGCATGACCTGACTGTAGAAGACCTGATTACCGAGGAAGACCGGGTGGTGACCATTTCCCAGACCGGTTATGCCAAGAGCCAGCCCTTGACTGATTACCAGGCCCAGCACCGTGGGGGTCGTGGTAAAGCGGCAGCGTCGGTTAAAGAAGAAGATTTTGTTCAGCATCTGCTGATTGCCAACAGTCACGACATCCTGCTGTGCTTCACCTCAACCGGGAAGGTATTCTGGATCAAGGTGTTTCAGATTCCTCTGGCCAGCAGGACCGCTCGCGGCAAGCCAATTGTCAATATCCTGCCACTTGAAGAAGATGAAACCATTACCAGTATGCTGCCGGTTCGTGACTATGATGAAGACAAGTTTGTCTTCATGGCAACCGGCAATGGCACGGTCAAAAAAGTGGCGTTGCCGAATTTTGCCCGCCAGCGCAGCGTCGGTTTGCGTGCCATCGAACTGGAAGAAGGGGATAGCCTGATCAAGACGGCAATCACCAACGGGTCTCAGGATGTCATGCTCTACAGCAGCTCCGGCAAGGTGATCCGTTTCAATGAGGCGGATGTGCGAGCTATGGGTCGAACTGCCAAAGGCGTAAGGGGTATTCGACTGGAAGAAGGCCAGCACATGGTGGACATGATTATTCCTGAAGAAGGGACGCAGATTCTTGCGGTCAGTAAAAACGGTTATGGCAAGCGCACAATAGTTGAAGATTTTCCGACCTATAAACGCGGCGGCAAAGGGGTTATCGGCATTCAGACCAGTGAAAGGAACGGCGCCGTAGTCGGTGCAGCACAGGTCAGGGAAGGCGATGAAATTATGCTTATCAGTGACAAGGGAACACTGGTGCGTATCCGTATTGATGAGGTTTCCTCTCAGGGACGCAACACACAAGGTGTACGGCTGATCAATCTGAAAGATGAGGAAAGTCTGGTCGGTGTCCAGCGCATTGAAGAACCCGAAGACGTGGAACTCCCCGAAGAAGACTCTTCGCAGGAAAGCGATCCTGCACAGGCTGATGAGTGATCGTGATCCAGGGCCTGTTGCCTATCTGGGTCCCGAGGGAACATACTCGCATAATGCCCTGATAAAATATTTTGGCTCTGATCAGGGCAGCATTTCCTGTGACAAGATTGAAGAAGTATTTGCTGCCGTCGAAAATGGCAGCAGTAATTTTGGTCTGGTCCCCGTTGAAAATTCTACTGAAGGTTCGATAACTGAGACCCTGGATTGTCTGAGTAAATCCCCGCTGGGTATTTGTGGTGAAGTGCTCTTGCGTATCCAGCATGTGCTGATGGCTCAGGAACCGGTATCTGTTCAGAAAATTCACAAGATAGTTTCCCATCAGCAATCCCTTGGCCAGTGCAGAAACTGGCTGGATAAACATTACCCCGGTATAGAACGGGTAGCAGCGCCCAGCAATGGCGAGGCAGCCAGAATTGCTGCTGCAGAACCCGGTGTTGCCGCCATAGCCAGTAAAAATGCAGCACAGTTGAACAGCCTGCAAATACTGGATGAGAATATTCAGGATAGTCAGGACAACACCACCCGTTTTGTGGTGCTCAGTAAAAAGCTGCAGCCAGAACCGACCGGCAGGGACAGAACCTCATTACTGGTAACGACCCGCAATGAACCGGGAGCCCTGTATAACGTGCTTGAACCTCTGAAAACAAACGGAGTAAACCTCAGCAAGCTTGAATCCAGACCGACCCGTAAAACAGTCTGGTCTTATGCATTCTATATTGATATCGATGGTCATCAGGATGATGCGCATATCAGCAAGGCCCTGACAGAATTACGGGACAAGGATATCAGCGTCAGGGTGCTCGGCTCTTATCCGGTGTCGGCAATCGTGCATGAAGAATTGCAGTTTAAACAGACCTTGCCGGATATTCTGCTGGACAAAAAAATCGTGATTATCGGCCTTGGGCTGATTGGCGGGTCCATTGCCAAGACCTTATATGGTCATGGCAATCTTTCAGCCGTCGACTCCAGCCAGGCAGTACTGGAAGCGGCTCAGCAAAACAATATCATTCAGGGTTTCAGCACCAATGCCGGAGAAATCTGTCAGGATGCTGATCTGATCATCATTGCGGTTCCCGGGCTCAGTGTCGAAGGAATTCTGCAGCAATTAGCTGGCAGGATTAAACCTGAATGCATTGTGACGGATGTAAGCAGTGTCAAACAGCCAATCCTCAATGCGCTGCAGTCCGTGTTTGCAGAAATACCCACCAACTTTGTCCCCGGGCACCCGATTGCCGGGTCCGAGCAGAGTGGTTTTCAGGCGGCCAGTGCAGAACTGTTTGCGGCCCACCGGGTGATTCTGACTCCCATGCCCAATACTGACCCGGCGGCGCTGTCGCTGGTTGAAACACTCTGGCAGTGTTGTGGCGCTGAAGTCCTGAGAATGGATGTTACAGAACATGATAAAGTATTGGCAGCAACCAGCCATCTACCCCATCTTCTGGCCTATGCACTGGTTGATACCCTGTCACAACAGGGCACAAGCGAAGAAATTTTTCGTTATGCCGCCGGCGGCTTTCGGGATTTCACCCGCATTGCTTCCAGTGATCCGCAAATGTGGCACGATATCTTTATCGGCAATGCAGATGCGATCAGTATCATCCTTAAAGACTTTGAAGCTGAAATTGACCAATTGAAACAGGCTTTAAAACAGGGTGATGGCAACAAGGTGATGACCATTCTGCAACGGGCAAAACTTTCCCGCGATAAATTTTTAAACAAGAAGTAGGCATGAACAGCAAATCAGTGACATATACCCTGCAGCCGGGGGGCAGTATTTCCGGTCGCATCAGGGTGCCTGGTGATAAATCAGTTTCACATCGTGCCATTATGCTGGGGGCTTTGGCAGAAGGCAGCACCGAGGTCAGTGGTTTTCTTGAAGGAGAGGACAGCCTGGCAACCCTGCAGGCATTTCGTGCCATGGGCGTACAGATAG
Organism: Gammaproteobacteria bacterium UBA5109; assembly: GCA_002414385.1. Taxonomy (GTDB): domain Bacteria; phylum Pseudomonadota; class Gammaproteobacteria; order Pseudomonadales; family Pseudohongiellaceae; genus UBA5109. The sequence goes on along the minus strand of DHZH01000008.1, from coordinate 117,075 downwards.
CCGGGCCCGAGCAGGGCAGGCTCAGTATCCAGGGGGTCGGCATGCATGGTCTGCAGGCAGCGGAGCAGGCTCTTGATATGGGTAATTCCGGTACGGCAATGCGCCTGATGACCGGGCTGCTGGCTGCCCAGTCCTTCAGTTCCGTGCTAAGCGGCGATGCTTCCCTGTCCAAACGTCCAATGAAACGTATTACTGAACCGCTCAGAACAATGGGAGCGGCGATTGAGCTGGAGCAGGGAGAATTTGCACCAATCCGGATCAGTCCTGCGCAGCTGCGGGCAATTGACTATCAGATGCCGGTAGCCAGCGCCCAGGTAAAATCATGCCTCTTGCTGGCAGCAATGTATGCCAAAGGTCGCAGCGTAATACATGAACCAGCTCCCTGCAGGGATCATACGGAACGTATGTTGCGTGGTTTCGGTTATGAAATTGAAGTACAGGGCAGTTCTGTTTCGCTCAGTGGCGGCGGAAAGCTGCATGCCACAAATATTGAGGTCCCGGCAGACATCAGTTCTGCGGCGTTTTTCATGGTGGCTGCCAGTATCACACCTGGTTCAGACATCCTGCTTGAGCATGTTGGAATCAACCCAACCCGGATCGGGGTAATCAACATTCTGCGAGCCATGGGAGCGGATATTGAATATGTTCGTGAATATGAAGCCGGTGGTGAACCGGTTGCGGATATACAGGTCAGGTATGCTCAATTGCAAGGCATTGACATACCGCAGGATCAGGTACCACTGGCCATTGATGAATTCCCGGTCCTGTTCATTGCTGCCGCCTGCGCCAAGGGTTCAACCCGCCTCAGTGGAGCAGAAGAATTACGCGTCAAGGAAAGTGACCGTATTCAGGCGATGGCAGACGGTCTGGCAGTACTGGGAGTCAGGCATGAAGTCCAGCCTGACGGTATTATTATTCATCAGTCAGAATTCGGCGGAGGTGAAATTGACAGTCTTGGCGATCATCGCATTGCCATGTCTTTTGCAATCGCGGCCCTGAGAGCCAGGCAAGCGATTATTATTCATGACTGTAAAAACGTGGATACTTCCTTCCCGGGATTTGCCGGACTTGCCAGCAAGAGCGGCATCAGGCTGCAGGTGCAGTAATGTCGAACAGTATCCCGGTCATTACCATCGATGGGCCCAGCGGCACAGGCAAGGGCACAATTTCCGGTATGCTGTCGAAAGAGCTGGGCTGGCATTTTCTCGACAGCGGGGCGCTGTACCGTCTGGTAGCGGTGGGTGCCGAGAAAAAAGGAATTAGTTATAGTAATATCAATGACTTGGTTGACTTTGCACTGGCGATGGAAGTGCAATTTTCCACCCAGTTTGATGGCTCAATTGAGTTAAATGGTGAGGAAGTTTCTGCCCTGGTCCGGGAGGAAAGCAGCGCCGGCAAGGCATCACAGGTAGCTGCCATTCCGGAGATTCGTCAGGCACTGAGCAAACGCCAGCGGGTGTTCCGGCAGCCTCCGGGACTGGTTGCCGATGGCCGTGATATGGGAACGGTTATTTTTCCGGATGCCCTTTGTAAATTTTTTCTGACTGCCAGTCCTGAGGAGAGAGCGCAAAGACGATATAAGCAGTTGATTAATAAGGGACTTAGTGTTAATCTGCGCGCCCTTTTGCAGGATATTCAGGCCCGTGATGAACGTGATTCGAATCGAGCTGTTTCTCCGCTTGTCCCTGCAGAAGATGCTCATGTCATTGATACCAGTGATTTGAGTATTGATGAGGTATTTACACAAGTGTTGCTTATCACCCGGCAGGCACTGACTAAAAGTACCTGAAATTTAAATATGTCATGTTCCTGTGCCAGTAACTGCGGGGATCTGATCAAATTGAACTGAACCGTATCGACTGGGATATGGATTAAGCTTAAGCCTTCAGCCTGAAGGTTTTACAGGTAATTAACATGAGCGAGAGTTTCGCAGAACTATTTGAAGAAAGTTTAAAAGAAATTGAAATGAAATCCGGTTCCATTGTGACCGGTACTGTAATTGATATCGATTCGGACTGGGTAACCGTCCATGCTGGCCTCAAATCTGAAGGTGTCATTTCCCGACAGGAATTCCTTAATGACCAGGGCGAATTCGAATTAAATGTCGGTGACGAAGTTAAAGTTGCTCTGGATACTGTCGAAGACGGGTTTGGTGAAACAAAATTATCCCGGGAAAAAGCCAAGCGGGCTGAAACCTGGATGGTGCTGGAAAAAGCATTTGAAGATAATGAAGCTGTTAAAGGTGTTATTAACGGCAAGGTGAAAGGCGGCTTTACCGTGGACGTTAATACTGTCCGTGCCTTCCTGCCAGGTTCTCTGGTTGATGTTCGGCCAATTCGTGATGCCGATCATTTAATGAATAAAGAACTCGAATTCAAATTGATCAAACTTGATCAGAAACGCAACAATGTTGTGGTATCACGTCGTGCAGTTCTGGAATCAGTGAACAGTGCGGAGCGCGAAGAGCTGCTCGCCAACCTTCAGGAAGGCCAGTCTGTCAAAGGTATTGTGAAAAACCTTACCGATTACGGTGCCTTTGTTGATCTGGGTGGTGTTGACGGTCTGCTGCATATCACGGATATGTCCTGGAAACGTATCAAGCATCCAAGTGAAATTGTTGAAGTCGGACAGGAAATTGAAGTCAAGGTCCTTAAATTTGACCGCGAACGCAATCGTGTCTCACTGGGTCTGAAACAGCTGGGTGATGATCCCTGGATGGAAATCAAGAATCGTTATCCGGAAAACACCAGAGTCAAGGCAGTGGTTACCAATCTGACTGACTACGGTTGTTTTGCCGAACTGGAAGAAGGTGTTGAAGGATTGGTTCATGTGTCTGAAATGGACTGGACCAATAAAAATATTCATCCTTCAAAAGTCGTTCAGTTAGGTGATGAAATCGAAGTGATGATTCTCGATATTGACGAAGAGCGTCGTCGTATTTCACTTGGCCTGAAGCAGTGTCAGAAAAATCCCTGGGATGCCTTTGCTGAAAGCTATAAAAAAGGCGACCGTATTTCCGGCAATATCAAATCAATTACTGACTTCGGTATTTTCATCGGTCTCGATGGGGATATTGACGGGCTGGTGCATTTATCTGACATCTCCTGGGATGAGCCTGGTGAACAGGCAGTTCGCCAATATACCAAAGGTGACAAACTCGATACGGTCATACTTTCCATTGATCCGGACCGGGAAAGAATTTCCCTGGGTATCAAGCAGCTTTCTGATGATCCTTTCGCCAAGTTTGCCGCGGTAAACGAAAAAGGTACTCTTGTCACAGGCAAGGTAACCTCAGTCGATACCCGGGAAGTCATTATCAATCTCGAAGAAGGGGTTGATGGCATACTGAAAGCTTCAGATATCAGCCGGGATCGAGTTGAAGATGCCCGTACTGTTCTCAATGAAGGTGATGAGGTTGAAGCCATGATTGTTGGTGTAGACCGTAAAAGCCGCATGCTGACGCTTTCAATTAAAGCGAAGGAAATTGAGGAAGAAAAGGATTCAATTGCCGAGCATAACAAGCAAAGTTCTACTTCAGCTTCGCCTGCAACGGTTGGCGATTTGATTAAAGCGCAAATGGAAAAGGAATAAGTAAAGGAAAAGGCTGATACAGCAACGAGTTTTAGCCAACTGTTAAGGTAGCAGAGTTATGACTAAATCAGAACTGATTGAACGTATAGCGGCAAAACAGACTCAACTATCAGCAAAAGATATTGAGCTGACAGTTAAGGCGATTATTTCGTATATGTCAGAAACACTCGCTGAAGGCGGGCGTATCGAGATACGCGGATTTGGAAGTTTTTCCCTGCATTATCGAGCGCCACGTGTTGGCAGAAACCCTAAAACCGGTGAAGCGGTGGAACTGAAAGGCAAATATGTTCCCCACTTTAAAGCTGGCAAAGAGTTAAGGGATCGTGTTAATGACAGTCTGTTACGAGAAAGTACCTAGTATCAACCTTTTTTTGAGATGAATAAAACGGCGGCAGCTTTAGCAGGCACCGCCGTTTTTTTTTAAGAAAATGCGCAAAATAATTCGCTTTTTAGCATGGCTTTTGTTTTTGCTGGTAGTCCTGGCAGGCTTCCTGTTTGCCAGTAATAACACAATAGAAGTTCCTTTGTGGATTGGCGTTGAGCTGGCTCCTCAAAGTCTGGCAGTCTGGATAATTCTGGCTTTTGCCTGGGGAGGAGTGCTGGGATTATTACTGGGCTTTGGATTATTCCGGCGAATCAGGGCGCAGCACAAAATCAACAAACTGGAAGCCAGGATCAACAAACTGGAAAAGCAGAAATATTCCGGGACTCTGGTAAATTCCGATAAGCAGCGTAATGGAAATTGAATAAAAACTGATGAACACGGTCAATATCATACTGTTCATTCTGCTGGTACTGGCGATGGCGGTTTCCTGGTATATGGGCTATCGCAGTCAGCGTTTTTTCAGGCCCTCATTGCGTTACAACAAAGACGAACGTGATTATTTTATCGGCCTCAACTATCTCCTCAATGATGAACCTGACCAGTCTGTAGATGCTTTTATTTCGGAGCTTGAAGTCAACAGTTCAACACTGGAGAGTCACCTGGCACTGGGAACCCTGTTGCGCAGGCGCGGTAAAGTTGACAGCTCCATTGCCGTATTCCAGAAATTACTTGGCGACAGCCAGTTTGATAAAGATGAACTCAACAAGGTTAAACTCGGGCTGGTGAAAAGCTATGTTGCTGCAGGTTTGCTGGACCGGGCAGAGCGACTTATTGATGAATTAAAAATAGCTGACCTGGAAATTCAGTATGCGGCGTTGATTCAGGGGCTCACAGTCTATCAACTGGAAAAGGAATGGCTTAAATGTGTCATGATCAGCAATGAACTTCTGCAGATATGTCCAGCAAACCAGCGTCAAAGCTTTCAGCTCAAAGCCTCGCATTTTTATTGTGAACTGGCAGAAAAAGAAATTGAATTACAGCATTACAATCAGGCCAGGGAATACCTGAACAGGGCAGTACAGATGTCCAGGACTAACGTCAGAGCAAATCTCTTGCTGGGGCGCCTGGAGCTTGCTTTGCAACTATACAGGCAGGCGATAAAGGTCTTGCAGAAAATTTCGACCCAGGACCCCGGTTTTCGGGCTGAGGCTTTTGATTTACTGGTATCCGCTTTCGAAGCCAGCGGCCGTGACAAGGATCTGCAAGCCTACCTGGAAAGCTGTCTGCATGAGTCACCTGGTTCGGGACTTATTCTGAAAATAGTCTCTTACATTGAAAGTAAACAAAACAGGGAAAATGCCCGAAAGGTGCTGCTACAGCAACTAAGCATCAATCCGTCCATTAATTTACTGGGTAAAGCCATATTATTGAATGCGCGAGCGGACGAGCAAAGTAATGCTGAGCTGTTCAACAAAACGCTGGAGCAGTTTCTTAACAGTAAACCGGCATATCAATGCACCAATTGCGGTTTTGAATTACAGAAACTGCACTGGCAGTGTCCGGGGTGCAGTGAGTGGGGCCATGTCAAACCACTGGAATTACAGGCAGATAAAGCCACTGTCAGGCAGAATTGAGTACTGGAATATGAAATATAACAAACAGCTAATTGTTGCACTTGATTTTTCTGATGAAAAAGCATGTCTGGACTTTCTGGATCAGCTGAATCCGGATTTATGTCGGGTCAAAATTGGCAAGGAATTATTTACTCACTATGGTCCGGCTCTCGTCAGCAGTGTTCAATCGCGCGGATTTGAGATTTTTCTGGATCTGAAATTTCATGATATTCCCAATACGGTCGCTGCTGCGGTACGGGCAGCAGCTGATCTGGGCATATGGATGGTGAATGTTCATGCCTCAGGAGGCCGTGCCATGCTGGAGGCTGCAAGCGATGCCTTGCCGGATAGTCAGGCACCATTACTGATTGCCGTGACTGTACTGACCTCTCTGGGAGAGCAGGAGCTCAAGGAACTGGGAATCGCAGACAAGCCTGAGGATCAGGTCATACGGTTGGCGAGTCTGACGGCCGACTGCGGCCTGGATGGAGTTGTCTGTTCTGCTCGGGAAGCGCCCCTGCTCAGGCAGGCACTTCCTGCAGACTTTAAACTGGTCACACCCGGTATCCGTCCGGCAGGGGATAAAGCTGATGATCAGAAACGCATAGTCACTCCGACTGATGCTTTGGCCCGGGGAAGCGATTATCTGGTAATCGGCAGACCAATTACCCGTGCCGATAACCCCGGGGCAAAACTTGCCAGCATCATAGAGGAAATTCAGGCAGCTTCCTGAGCCTTTTTTCATGCAATTCTGCAAAGCTCTGCTAGGCTGATTAGAGCGGAATTATGCCGCTTTAGTGCATTCATCTGTACCTATGGGTGCATTTGCATGAATGCTTTAAGCATCAAGTGTAAAAGTAACTCTGGAAACAACTCTAGAAAGGAGGCAAGAATGAAAGGAAGCAATCTTTTACAAATAATCTGTCTTACCCTGATCTTACTCGGTAGTCATGCCAGCCTGGCGCAGAATGAGGCAGGTGAGATGCCGGTGGAAAAGGTGAATATCAATCTGGCTGATGCCAAAACCATTGCGCTGGTTCTGGATGGGGTCGGCATGAGCAGGGCTGAAGCAATCGTTGAATACCGCGATATCAATGGCCAGTTCACAACACTGGAGGAATTATTGCTGGTAAGTGGTATCGGGGAGGTGACTATCCGTAACAATCAGGACCGGATAAGTTTCGAATAAAGCCGCTAAAACAGCCGGATAACTGCAGTAACTATCGCCCCCGGAAGGGTATGGGAGGATGCGGTCATCCGGCTACTGCTAAGAGATTGGTGAGAAATTGGCTGCCCAACCTGGACTCGAACCAGGAACCAAGTGATTAACAGTCACCTACTCTACCATTGAGCTATTGGGCAATTTCTATCGCGTTATCGAGCTGTTTATTTTAACCCGAAAAACGGCGCGTATGGTAATTAGATTTACCCCGGGGGTCAACCTCGATCACAGTTCATTTCAAGCTCTGAAATCCTTACAATAAAACCTTTTGCCGCAAGGAAAGTTCATTGGACAAGTTTCAGCTCAGGGCGTCCTATTCACCGGCCGGTGATCAACCAAAAGCCATTAGAGGACTTGTCGAGGGGCTGAACGACGGGCTGGCGGCGCAAACCCTGCTCGGGGTAACCGGTTCCGGCAAGACCTATACGATTGCCAATGTAATCCAGGAAGTACAACGGCCGGCACTGGTAATGGCACATAACAAGACACTGGCTGCCCAGTTATACGGCGAGTTAAAGGATTTTTTCCCAGAAAATGCAGTCGAGTATTTTGTATCCTACTATGATTACTATCAGCCTGAAGCCTATGTACCAGCTTCAGACTCCTACATAGAAAAAGACTCATCAGTCAACGAGCACATCGAACAGATGCGTCTGTCGGCCACCAAATCCTTGCTGGAGAAGCAGGATGTGATTGTTGTGGCGACGGTCTCATCAATTTATGGCCTGGGAGATCCGACAGTTTATCTGGATATGGTTCTGCACCTGAATGTCGGTGGCAAACTGGATCAGCGGGTTCTGCTAAAACGCCTGGCTGAACTGCAATATACCCGCAATGAAATGGAGCTGCATCGCAGTTCATACCGCGTGCGTGGTGATGTGATCGATATCTATCCTGCAGAATCTGATGCCCAGGCCATTCGAATTGAATTATTTGATGATGAAATAGAGAGTCTGGCGTATTTTGACCCCCTGACCGGTGAAATTCTCCAGAAAGTACCACGTCTCACAGTCTTTCCCAAATCACATTACGTGACTCATCGTGCGCGTATGCTGGAAACTATTGAGCAGGTCAAAGTGGAGCTGGAGTGGCGCCTGAAACAGCTGGAAGAAAATAATCAGCTGGTGGAAGCACAAAGGCTGAAACAGCGTACCCATTTTGATCTGGAAATGATGGAGCAGCTTGGTTACTGCACAGGCGTGGAAAACTATTCACGTTATCTTTCCGGTCGACAGGAAGGTGAGCCCCCGCCAACGCTGTTTGATTACTTGCCGGACAATGCTTTTGTGGTGGTCGATGAATCCCATGCCACCATTCCGCAGATCGGAGCGATGTACAAGGGCGACCGTTCCCGCAAGGAAACGCTGGTGCAATACGGCTTTCGCCTGCCTTCGGCACTTGATAACAGGCCCTTGCGTTTCAATGAATGGGAACAGCTTGCTCCGCAACTGATTTTTGTTTCTGCAACTCCGGGTGATTATGAAGAGAAGCATGAACAACAACGGGTTGAACAGGTGGCGCGGCCCACAGGATTGCTGGATCCGGAACCTGAAGTCAGGCCAGCAACACATCAGGTCGATGATCTGTTCTCTGAAGTCAGACTCAGGGTCGCTGAGGGAGAGCGGGTGCTGGTTACGACTCTGACCAAACGCATGGCTGAAGACCTTACCGATTATCTTGCCGATAACGGTGTCAAGGTACGTTATCTGCATTCGGATATTGATACCGTTGAACGCATGGAAATCATTCGGGATCTGCGCCTGGGGGAATTCGATGTGCTGGTCGGGATTAATCTGCTGCGTGAAGGTCTGGATATTCCGGAAGTGTCTCTGGTGGCAATACTGGATGCTGACAAGGAAGGCTTTTTGCGTTCGGAACGATCACTTATCCAGACCATGGGCCGAGCCGCGCGAAACCTGAACGGTAAAGTTATTCTATATGCGGACAGGGTGACCAATTCCATGCAGCGAGCCATTGACATAACGATGGAGCGCAGGCGAATCCAGCAAATATTCAACGAAGAACATGGCATCACTCCTCAGGGAATACGCAAAAAAGTCGCTGATATCATTGAAGGAGCAGGCCAGACTTCCGCAAAAGGCAAGCGCTCTTACAGGCAGTTTCGCCAGGTCGCTGAAGATTCCGGCAAATATGCCAAGGATCTGCACAGTATGAGCCCGGCAGAACTGGCTCATGAAATAAAACGCCTGGAAGAGCAAATGTATGAATCTGCCCGCAACCTGGAATTTGAAGAAGCAGCGAAAGTGCGGGACCAGATAGCGGTGTTAAACGAACAGTTTATCGGCTAGGTTCTGTTCCTCAAGCAAGACAGCACATAAGAAATTTCATCTGTAGCTGTTCCTTTTCACTTAACTTTTCTGCTGAAAAATAACTATCGATTCATTATGAATTTCAGTAAAAGTTCTACGCTGCTTTACATCATTCGCAATACTTTCTCCGGGCATGGCTTTAATTGTTGTTATTAAAATTTTTATGCTTTCTAAGCTCTTTAGTTATAAAAAGCAGACCATCTGGAAGATATATGTGAGCAGCTGTCACGCAGTTCCCTTCATTAACCGAGCTGTGAGCCAAAGTTGAAGCAGATAAATTTCCCGGCTTCGTGACATGCCAGATTATTTGCTCTATCTTCATATTACGCTTGGCAGGCAAGGGAAAAATAATAATGAATAAATCACCCCGAATTATCGTCAGCAAAAAACAACAGGCCCTGTGGCTACTGACATTCAGCCTGTTCCTTTCAAGCAGTTACGCCCAGCAAGTACCACAGTTTGAACTGGATCTGCAATGGCCGGAATTACCCTTCAGTATTGATGATGAGTTCTGGCTTACCGGCGGACTTGGCGGAATGTGCATGGGGCATGAGGGGCAAATTTTTCTGCTGAACCGGCAGGATGTCGACCCTGAAGACCTGGATGCAGCCAGACTGGCTCCGCCGGTAATTGAGCTCAATGCCGTCGGAAAAGTCATAAATGCCTGGGGAGACCCGGAACAAATCGGCAGCAGATTGCATGACTGCCATGTCGATAGTGAGGGTGATCTCTGGATTGTGGCTGCCGGAACCGGTGTTATTCAGAAATATTCTACCGAGGGTGAACTGCTGATGCAGATTGGCGAAAGTGGTCTTTATGATTCCTCTGATGGCAGCCGACAGGGGCAGCCGCTGAATTCCGATCGGGCACAATTCTTTTTGCCCGCCAGCATTGATACTGATCCGGCAAGCGGGAATATTTATGTTGCTGACGGCGAACTGGAAGGCGGTAACAGCCGGGTGGCGGTCATGAATCCTCAGGGGCAGTTTCTCCGACAGTGGTCTTTACGACGTCTACCGGGGGAAGAGAACATTGAAGAATTACCACACTGTTTGCGTATTTCTGATGACGGTCTGGTATATGTCTGTGATCGTCGGGCTGACCGGATTCAGGTCTTCGACACAGAGGGCAATTTCATCCGCTTTATCAATAATGATTATACAGTCGTCACCTCACCCGCAAACCGTCCCAGCGGTGAACGCGGCACCGCTGTAGTGCTGGCGTTTTCACATGATCCCGAACAGCAATACCTCTATGTAATTAACCAGAACAATGTCATGGTGGATATTCTGGATCGCCGGAGTGGAGAACGGCTCGGCAGTTTTGGTGGCGGTCCGGGGCGTTATCGTGGACAGTTCATCCTGCCCCATGCAATTGCAGTCGATGCTGAAGGTAATATTATTATTGCCGAACAGGCTGGAAGCAGGGTGCAAAAATTCAATCTGAGCGAATAATGTCAATCGGGTTGAGGATTGGAAAAGGAAAGCAAATGCTGCATCGAACGCGTAAATCGAACGCTTAAACAGTTTGCTGCGCAATGATCAGTGCTGGCCAGGTTACTGCCCAGACAACTTCTTCCTTGTCTGCAGAGCCTGAAGTACGTGGAATTTATAACTGGATTCATTCCACTGCACATGGGGAGCTTACTTTCCCGTATTACCGCGACATGCTGGATATCAAACTGGTTCGCTCCCCCTTTGCTGGTTCACCCCCTGCAGATGCCCCAGCGCCACAAATAAGACCGGTTTCCGAAGCCGTATCAGATCCCTTGATCTGGCACCTGACCGACAGTGAGGGTTCCCGATTCCGTAATGTCTTTATGCACAGCGCCAATGAGGATTTCGGACTCGAGTTATCCGAGTTTTTTGATATTCCCCGCAATGAACGGGCTGTCAGCCCCTATGACCCGGGAGCCTCACGAATTATTTTTCATGTAAGGGATCTTGATGAAGTCGTTAGCAGAATGCAGCTGGTCAATACTCCGGTCGTGACCCTGGGTGAGCAGATCATTGATACGCCACTGGGAAGATCGATTCTGCTTCGCGATCCGGATGGCTATCTGTTGCAGCTTTTCCAGGCTTCTCCAGCTGCGATTACCCAGGCGAATTCGCCCGAACAGGTCATTGCCATTGATATCGGCCTGACCGTTGCCGATACAGCCAGGTCATTGCGTTTTTACCGGGATTTACTGGGGTTTGAAGTTTTGGGCTCTCGTGAAGGAAGTACAGCGGACCTGCGTTTGAATGGTCTTGAAGGGGGCAGTCTGAGACAGACCACAACAGTAATTCCCGGTACCGAAGTGCGTGTAATCCTTGATGAGTTCGCTGTGCCATCTGACATCATGCCAGCCCCGCGCCCCATGCAGTGGACAATTCAGGATGTAGGGTCTCCCCAGTTTCAGCTACAGGTCACAAATCTCGATACACTGATTCGCCAGACCCAGGAAGCCGGTTATGACTTTCTGAGCTGGGATGCTGAACCGATTCAACGTAATTTCGGCCGCTTCGTGTTTGCCAAAGATCCGGACGGGATTCTGGTGGAATACGTTGAGCCCCGCATTCAGCCCTAGATTCAGCCCGGCAATCACTAAGCTGCTGGATATTATTCAAACCAGGACACTAGCGTTAATTGATACTGCTTGCCTTCCCTGTAAAAAAGAGTAGAGTGCGCGCCGCAGTCTCGCTGCCGAAGGCCTTGCGGGGTACTGCATTCCTTTTTTTGAGGCTTACTATGAGTCAACAAACTGCTATATGGGGGCAACATTTAATTCTGGATCTGGCGGGCTGCCCGCGGGAACAACTCACCAGCGCTGAGCATATCCGTCACTGGGTGAAGGAACTGATTACTGCCATCGACATGAAAGCTTTTGGCGAACCTGTCATTGAACATTTTGCCAGTCACTCTTTCGACGCGGCAGGATTTACCTTAATGCAACTAATTGAAACATCTAATATTTCGGCCCATTTTGCAGAAAATCTGGGGCAAGTCTACATTGATATTTTTTCCTGCAAGCGTTTCTCTGACCAGGACGCGATGGAAGTCTGCAGGAAATATTTTCTGCCAACACAGGTAAAAAGCCACAGTCTGGAACGAGGTTTGTTTACTCCGGCCCTGTTACAGGCAATCTAGGATCTACCCGAATCATTCCTGCACGGCTTGCATGGTGATTTATGTGTTCAGAATCCATTGATTTTCTTGTGATTTTGCCCTGGTATCTCTATAATCGCCGGTCTTTTCAGAAAGCCTGTAACTAGCGTGTTTACAGGCTTTTTAAGGGAATAAAAACAGGATAGCAGGCGCGTAGCTCAGTTGGTTAGAGCGCTACCTTGACATGGTAGAGGTCACCAGTTCGAATCTGGTCGTGCCTACCAATCTTTCACCGGGTAAACGGTGAAATTCAGTAAACCAGGATAAATGGGATGACAGAATCACAGGATTCTGTGGCAGTGATGATTACAATTACCTTACCGGATGGCAGCCAGAAACAGTTTGACCAGCCCCCCAGTGTTCTGGAGGTAGCCGGGTCTATTGGCCCCGGTCTGGCAAAAGCGGCTCTGGCCGGCAAGGTAAACGGCACGCTGCTTGATACTTCTTCCGTCATTGAAGAAGATGCTGAACTTTCCATTATCACCTCACGTGATGACGAGGGACTGGAAATCATCCGCCACTCCTGTGCCCACCTGATGGCCAATGCGGTGCAGAATTTATTTCCTGAAGCGCAGGTCACGATCGGTCCGGTCATTGAAAACGGTTTTTATTACGATTTTGCCTATGAACGTCCCTTTACACCGGAAGACCTGGAAGCCATTGAAAAAGAAATGACCCGACTGGCCAGTGCAGATGTGCCGGTTGAGCGCAGCGTCATGAGCAGAAAAGATGCGGTAAGCCTGTTCAAAGACATGGGCGAAGAATACAAGGTCGAAATCATCCAGAGCATTCCCGGCGAAGAAGAGCTTTCATTCTACAAGCAGGGTGACTTTATTGACCTTTGCCGTGGGCCGCATATCCCCAGCACCGGACATATCAAGGCCTTCAAGCTGATGTCGGTTGCCGGTGCCTACTGGCGCGGTGATTCTAGAAATGCCATGTTGCAGCGTATCTACGGCACAGCCTGGGCGGATAAAAAAGCCCTGAAACAGTATTTACATCTTCTGGAAGAAGCTGAGCGACGTGACCATCGCAAAATCGGCAAGAAACTGAATTTGTTTCACTTTCAGGAAGAAGCCCCCGGCATGGTGTTCTGGCATCCGCAGGGCTGGACGATCTACCAGATTATCAAGCGTTATATGCAGCAACTGTTTATTGATAACGGGTATCAGGAAATCAATACGCCACAACTGGTGGATTACAGTCTCTGGGACAAATCCGGTCATTCAGCCAAGTTTTCGGAGCAGATGTTCAGTGTTGAATCCGAAAACCGCATGTATGCCATCAAGCCCATGAACTGTCCCTGTCATGTGCAGGTGTTTAATCAGGGACTCAAATCCTATCGTGATCTGCCGCTGCGACTGGCGGAATTCGGCTCCTGTCACCGTTATGAGCCTTCAGGCAGTATGCATGGCCTGATGCGGGTGCGGGCATTTACCCAGGATGATGCCCATATTTTCTGCACCGAAGAGCAGATTCAGCAGGAAGTCGCTGACTTCATTGATCTGGTTTACAAGGTCTATCAGGATTTCGGTTTTGAAGAAATCATTCTGCGTCTTTCCACTCGCCCGGAACAACGGGTAGGTTCCGATGAAGTCTGGGATCAGTCCGAACAGGCACTGGAAGAAGCCCTGAACAACACCGGTCGTGACTGGCAGCTGATGCCGGGTGAGGGTGCCTTCTATGGACCAAAGATTGAATTTGCCCTGAAGGACTGCATGGGGCGTGAACAGCAATGTGGCACCATTCAGGTGGATTTTTCCATGCCCGGGCGACTGGGTGCGGAATATGTCACTGAAGACAACAGCCGGGATACACCCGTAATGCTACACCGGGCAATTTTCGGTTCTTTTGAGCGTTTTATCGGTATTCTGATTGAACATTATGAAGGTGCTTTTCCCAGCTGGCTGGCACCGGTTCAGGCAGTAATCATGAATATTACCGACAAGCAGGCCGAATATTGTGAAAAAATAGCAGTTTCCCTTGAAAATAAAGGGTTTAGAGTGCAAAGCGACTTGAGAAATGAGAAGGTCGGGTTTAAAATTCGCGAGCACACAGTACAGCGTGTACCCTACCTGTTAGTAGCCGGTGATAAAGAAGTCGCCGCTAATACCATTTCGGTCAGAGACCGCACGGGTAAAGACCTGGGAGTTATGGAATTATCCCAGTTTGAAACTTTACTACAGGAAGATGTCGCCAGCTATAGCAGGCAGGCCAAGCAGGAAAAATCCTGAGCAACGTTGTGAAGATGAACCAGAACGGAGAAATGTACTATTAAGCGTGATAATGACAAGAAAAAGGCTGTGATCAATGATGATATCGAATCACCCGAAGTCAGGTTGATTCTTGATAGCGGAGAGCAAAGAGGAATTGTTGGCCTGGATGAAGCAAAAGCAGAAGCTGCTAACGCAAAACTAGACCTGGTTTTAATTTCTCCTGATGCGGATCCACCTGTTTGCAAGATAATGGATTACGGCAAGCATGTTTTCGAACTTAAAAAACAGAAAGCTGCTAACCGTAAAAAACAGAAAGTCATTCACGTAAAAGAAGTTAAATTCAGACCAGGGACGGAAGAAGGGGATTATCAGGTAAAACTACGCAACCTGATACGTTTCCTTAATGATGGAGACAGAGCAAAAGTCACAGTACGATTTCGTGGCCGCGAACTGGCTCATCAACATATCGGGATGGAGCTGATAGATCGACTGAAAGTTGATCTGGAAGAACATGGTACCGTCGACCAGGATGCAAAAATGGAAGGTCGGCAGTTAACCATGGTATTAACCCCGGTAAAGAAAAAGCACTAAAGTTTCCCAGGACTCTTCGTATTAACCGAAGCTGTTCGGGAGGGATGCTTTTATTTTATTAAACGACAGGCGGCTGCATGAGACAGTCGACCCTGAATGCGGAGTACGACAATGCCAAAACAGAAAGTTCATAGTGGCGCTTCCAAGCGCTTCAAAAAGACCGGGTCCGGCCTCAAGCGCAAGAGCGCTTACAAAAGCCATATCCTCACCAAAATGACTACCAAGCGTAAGCGTCAGTTACGTGGCACTTCAGCAGTAAATGCTTCTGATATGTCCAACGTTAAACGCATGCTGCGTCAGAATTAAGTCGGAGGAGAATCATGGCTAGAGTAAAACGTGGCGTAGTTGCACGCCGTAAACATAAAAAAGTTTTAAAACAGGCTAAAGGTTATTACGGCGCCCGGAGTCGGGTGTTTCGTGTTGCCAAACAATCGGTGATCAAAGCCGGCCAGTATGCCTATCGTGACCGTAAACAGAAAAAACGTGTTTTCCGTTCCTTGTGGATTACCCGCATCAACGCCCAGGCACGAGTCAATGATATTTCGTACAGCCGTCTGATGGCCGGGCTGAAGAAAGCCGGTATTGAAGTTGACCGTCGAGTACTTGCTGATCTGGCAGTTAATGATAAGCCCGCATTTGCGGCTATCGCGGAAGAGGCTAAAGCAGCACTCGCCTGATCATTTCCAGGCCAGACAGGACCAAGCCAGGACCAAGATGGAAAATCTGGAATCGCTGACAAGCACAGCCCTGCAGGCAATCACTGAGGCTCAGGATATTACTGAGCTGGATAGCCTGCGGGTGCAGTACCTGGGTAAAAAAGGCAGCCTGACTGAACAGCTCAAATCGCTGGGCAAACTCCCAGCTGAAGACCGGCCCAAAGCCGGTGCCGCCATTAATCAGGCCAAGCAGGAAGTCCAGGAAGCAATCAATGCCCGCAAGCTCAGTCTTGAGCAGGCGGCAACCAGTGCCCAGTTACAGCGTGAGGCCATTGATATTTCACTACCCGGCAGGCGTCGTCAGGCCGGTGCACTGCATCCTGTAACCCGGACCATTGATCGCATTGAAGATATTTTTTCCGCAGCCGGCTTCGTTACTGTGGAAGGGCCCGAAATAGAAGATGAGTTTCATAATTTCGAAGCCCTGAATATTCCCGAACATCATCCTGCCCGTGCCATGCACGATACTTTTTATTTTGGCGATGGCACCTTACTGCGTACCCATACCTCCAATGTGCAGGTGCGTACCATGGAAAACAGTGAGCCGCCGTTTCGTTTTATCTGCCCTGGCCGGGTGTACCGCTGTGACTCCGATCTGACGCATACCCCGATGTTCCATCAGGTGGAAGGCGTGCTGGTGGACGAGAATGTCAGCTTTGCCGATCTGAAAGGGCTGGTACAGAATTTTCTTAGCGCCTTTTTCGAAGCCGATCTGCAGGCAAGATTCCGGCCCTCTTATTTCCCGTTTACAGAACCTTCAGCTGAAGTTGATGTGCAGTGTGTAAGCTGCCAGGGTGAAGGCTGTCGTGTTTGCAGTCACAGTGGCTGGCTCGAAGTTGGTGGCTGCGGCATGATTCATCCTAAGGTGCTGGAATTTTCCAATGTCGATGCTGAAAAATACACAGGTTATGCTTTTGGTATGGGGGTCGATCGGCTTGCCATGTTGCGTTATGAGATAAAAGATCTACGTCTCATGTTTGAAAATGATCTGCGTTTCCTGCAGCAATTCTCGTAGGAGACATAGAAAGTGAAATTCAGCGAAAACTGGTTACGCGAATGGGTCAATCCAGACATAGCAACGGACAAACTGGTCCACCAGTTGACTATGGCAGGTCTGGAAGTGGATGGCACAGAAGCTGCTGCCAATAGCTTTTCCGGTGTCGTAGTCGCCGAAGTACAAAGTGTCGAAAAACATCCGGATGCGGATAAATTAAGTGTTTGCCAGGTTAGTGACGGCAAAGAAACTTTTCAGGTGGTTTGTGGTGCCCCGAATGTTGCTGCCGGACTGAAAGTGCCTTTCGCCAAAGTCGGTGCCATTCTGGCTGAAGACTTTAGCATCAAAAAAGCCAAACTGCGTGGCGTGGAATCAAACGGCATGCTCTGTGCTGCCGAGGAACTGGGGCTGGCTGAAAAGTCCGACGGTATCATGGTGCTGGCCGACGACGCTCCAATTGGCGAAGATTTCAGAGATTATCTGCAACTTGATGACACACTGATCGAAGTTGATCTGACCCCCAATCGCGGTGACTGCCTGAGCATTGCCGGTCTGGCACGGGAAGTCAGTGTGCTGAATAATTCTGCCTTGAATGGCCCTGACTTTACTTCAGTAAAGGCCAGCATCGACGAAACCTTTCCGGTGGAATTGCACAGTCCTGAAGACTGCCCGCGTTATCTGGGCCGGGTGATTCGTAATGTGAATATCAATGCCAGCACCCCCTTGTGGATGCAGGAAAAATTACGCCGCAGTGGTATTCGCAGTATCGAACCGGCAGTCGATGTGACTAACTATGTAATGCTGGAGCTTGGGCAGCCGATGCACGCTTTTGATCTGGACGTATTGCAGGGAGGCATTCAGGTCAGGCGCGCAGCCAGGAATGAAAAACTGGTATTGCTCGATGGCAGGGAAGTAGAACTGAGTGCAGATACACTGGTTATCGCTGATCATGAAAAAGCCCTTGCCATGGCCGGGGTGATGGGTGGCGAACATAGCGGCGTCACTTCACAGACGCAAAACCTGTTTCTGGAAAGCGCCTTTTTCAATCCCCTGGCGATTGCCGGCAAAGCCCGCCAGTACGGCATGCATACCGATGCTTCACATCGCTTTGAACGGGGGGTGGATTATGCCCTGGCTGAAAAAGCCATTGAGCGTGCTACCCAGTTAATGCTTGAAATCCTCGGTGGTGAAGCCGGACCTGTTATCAAAGCCGAGGAAAATTTGCCTGAAGCCCCTGAAGTGAGCCTGCGAGCAGAAAGAGTCAGTAAAATACTGGGTGTCGAAGTTGCAGTCGGGGATATCGAAACCATGTTGACCGGCCTGGGATTGGAGCTGCTGGAAAAAGGTGCCGACAGCTGGCGTTTCAGGATACCTTCCTGGCGCTTTGATATTGCCCTGGAGGCAGACCTGATCGAGGAACTGGCGCGCATCTACGGCTACGATAATATTCCACTGGCCCCTATCAGTGGTGCCGGCGCACTCAAGCCTGCCACAGAGACCACTGTGTCACTGAGAAAAATACGAAGCCGCTTGAATTCTCTTGGTTATCAGGAAGTTATCAACTATAGCTTTGTAGAACCTGAGCTGGAAAAACGGCTTGCAGAGGGCGCAGGAGCAGCTATCGCCCTTGCCAACCCGATTTCCAGTGATATGGCGGTGATGCGCCGTAATCTCTGGACCGGTCTGCTACAAACTCTAAAACATAATCAGAACCGGCAGCAGAATCGTGTGCAAGTCTTTGAATCTGGCATGGTTTTCTCCAATGAAAATGGGGAAACCCGGCAGCAGGTCATGCTTGGAGGTCTGTTATGGGGGAGCGAAAACCCTGAGCAGTGGGGGGCATCAACCAGAAACAGTGACTTTTATGACATGAAAGGTGATGTGGAAAGCATTCTGGGGCTGGGAAATGCCCGCGGAGAATTCAGTTTTGCAGTTGCCGAACATCCGGCTCTGCAGCCTGGGCAGAGTGCACGAATCCTGCGTATGCAGCAGCCTGTAGGCTGGATCGGCGCCCTGAAACCGCAAATTCAGCATGACCTGGATATCCCCGGCAAGGTATTCTTGTTTGAACTGGCACTGGCAGGCATTAATGCCAGCGTAACACCGCGTGTTACAGCTCTTTCACGTTACCCCTCCGTACGCCGGGATCTTGCCATAATGGTCGATGAAAGCCTCGTATTCAGTGAGCTTGAGGGGGTTTTACAGGAGCAGGGCGGTGAATTTCTGGAGAATATTGTCCTGTTTGACGTCTATCAGGGAGAAAAACTGGAAAAAGGCAAAAAGAGTCTTGCCATAGGCTTGACCTTTCAGCACCCTTCACGCACTCTTAACGATGACGAGATAAATGGCATAATTAATAGCTGTATCAAGGCTCTAGAAGCACAATTTAATGCCGAATTAAGGTGATTTTAGAAAATACTTGGGCCATAATTGCCTACCCAGGTAATAAAACGGCCTGATACTGGTTTAGGTTTTAAGAAGAAGGCGAAGAAAATGGGTAGTGGAGCACTGACTAAAGCTGAAATGGCCGAGCGTCTCTTTGACGAAATGGGCCTGAACAAGCGTGAAGCCAAAGAGCTCGTCGAGCAGTTTTTCGAGGAAATTAAACTCTCCCTGGAAAGTAATGAGCAGGTGAAACTATCCGGCTTCGGTAACTTTGATTTACGGGACAAGCGAGAGCGTCCAGGGCGTAACCCGAAAACCGGCGAAGAAATTCCAATTCAGGCGCGTCGTGTCGTGACTTTCCGACCCGGCCAGAAACTCAAATCAAGGGTAGAGACTTATGCTGGAACCGAGTCATAACGCCGAATTACCCGAGATTCCGGCAAAGCGTTACTTCACCATTGGTGAAGTGAGTGAGCTTTGCGAGGTAAAACCGCATGTGCTGCGTTACTGGGAGCAGGAATTTACCCAGCTCAAACCGGTAAAACGTCGTGGTAACCGCCGTTATTACCAGCGTCAGGATGTTATCCTGATCCGTCAGATCCGTTCACTTCTGTATGACCAGGGCTTTACCATTGGCGGTGCCCGCCAGCGCATGGCCGGTAATGATGTCCCGGAAGTCGCACCAGCAATGAATCAGCAGGTGATCAGGGAACTGATCGAAGAAGTCGAAGAAGCTTTAACCCATCTGTCTTCTTAGTTATCCTTTCCAAATCGGAGTGTAGCGCAGCCTGGTAGCGCACCACACTGGGGGTGTGGTGGTCGTGGGTTCAAATCCCGCCACTCCGACCAATTTTCATAAACTCTTATTAAAATTCAGCGGAACCAGACTCAAGCGTTCCAAAGCCCTGTATAAACTCGATACTGTTGTTGGGATCAAGTGAGTTATTCAACAGGAATCCTGCAGCGAATCCACCAGCTTCAAGCGGGTTGTTAGACATGTCGTAGGTCTCGGTACCGGTGAAAACACCCTGTATGTCAGCGACTACGCACCCAGAGCAGGGGGTAATTACAGCAGCATCCCAGTTGCTGAGGTTGCCCAGGTCTGTAGTGAATTTTACAAAGGAACCATCAATAGTTCCGCCAGTAATATCAACGTCCCAGTAAAGTTCACCATCTCCAGCTTCAAGATAACCGGTGCCGATTGGTGTTGCATCCTGGAAATTCACATCAAAATACATGGACATATGTTCGAGTACACCATTTGAACTGGTGCCGACAAAGTTATATGTATCATAATAAGTGTAAGAACCGGTTCGGTCTGCGATTTCCATCGCATCAGAGGGGATGATGTTTGCCCAGAAGTGCTCGGCATCTGGAGTCATTGTCTGCGTTTCATCAAACTGGTTATGCAAAACGCTCATGTTTGATGAGTTCCAGTATCCCCAGTCGACTTCAAATCCCCCGGCGCTGACTACAATATCATCAACATAGTTGTTGCTGACTGCAGATATTTCAGAAGTACCTGTAAGCACCTCATCAAAAGGCTGGCTCATATCTACTGAACCAAAAACCTGGGATCCCCTGTCATTCACGCCAATGTTTGGTGATGTCATGCTACTGCTTACTCCATCCACCAGAGGGTGGGAAGCACGACCAAATGAAATTGATCCGGGAACCAGATTATTGGATTCGTCAATGTATGATCCTTCCAGAAGCATCGCGACATGATGATTCATTTCCTGGATTTGTGCCGCATTCAGTCGAGCTTCTCGCTCAACCAGGAATAATCCACTCAAATATTCACTGTTATCGTAGCCGTTAACAAAGTTAAGACCGCCAGCAAAAGCGTTATAGGGGGCTGTAGAGTCGTCTCCATTGGGAGAGGTGAATGCTCCGGCAATCTCTCCGCTGAAGGGGGGAGGGTCTTCATGGGAAATTGTGCCGCTTACAGATGTAGAGTTCAGAAATCCGCCACTAATCGTTGCATCGAAAGTGCCAGACCAGACAGTCCCCGCACCTTCAATACAGTCAGTGCCTGAACCTGCACAAACTTCTATAAATCCGTCATCAACTGTGGCACTGTCAAAATTCACATCAAAAGCTGTAAATAAACTCTCAATTTCATCGGTATCATTTGCGCCGATAGCATCAACGACATAACTGTAAGTTGCCGTTCCTTTATAACTACTGATTACCGGATCATTAACCAGCAGCCAGGGCATGAATTTGAAGCTGTTCTCGCTGACTTCGGTATCCTGCCGGTCAGTGAAAGCAAAGAGACCATTGTTGCTGCTACCCGGGCTATCCCAGAATCCCCAGTCAACATTATGTCCGCCAACATTGGAATAAAAAATATCTGATGAAGTGCTGTTGTTCTGATTAACGAAAACCCTTTCCAGGCTTAGATAATACGGATTGCTACCATTCGTCGGCGTGAACTGTCCGAAAATTGGGCGATCAGAAATTGAAGTAGTATCTGAACCAAAGATCGGGAAAATATAATCCTGGATATCACCCTCAATATTATTGGTGGCTACATCGTAAGGATTGCCAATGACTGCAACACCAATATTGTTCAGGTCACTCTGTAAAATGCCGCCAGTATCTATCCCTGCATTATTGAAGCGCAGGTCGTCAGTGATACCGACCAGACCGACACCCATTACGGCCTGTCTAACTTCAGAATTAAGATAAGGCGCTTCTTCCCGGAAATAGAAACTGCTCAGAAGAGCAGGGCTTTCTCCATCATCAACAATGGCTCCCTGCATATTGCTGTCATCGGTATCAATTTCATTCTGGAATACCAGACTGCCGTTATAGATTCCGGATAACTCGCTGTTATCAAACGGGTTGCTTTCAAGGATATCGAATTCAACAATATTATTAACCAGGTTACCCTCGAAAAAGGCCAGCCATGATTCGCCACTGCCAACATCAATCAGGACCTTGCCGTTTTCAATATTGTTCATGGAGTTGGAGAAGTTGATATCGAAACTCATGTCAAAACCGCTGATAGCGGTGCCCATGTCGCCTTCTCCCATGTATCCAAGTACCGTTTCATAGCGGCCGCTAATCTCGGTCATGTCAGACACTTCGAAAGTTGAGAAATAGGCTACGTCATGAATGAAATCACCTGAAGCATTTTCCAGAACACTTTCACCAACCAGGTTGTCATCATAGGCAAATACCGGGCCACTCCAGCGTTCCCAGTTAACGCCGAAAGCCTCACTGACTGCCGGGGAAAGTCCCAGGTTTATCTGGCTGACAGAAACTGCATCAACATCATCTCTCAGTACCAGGTTGGGTCTGCTGCGGCGATCAATAAACAGAATTGGAATATCAGAATCCCCGCCGCCACTGGAGGTGGCACGGGAATCTCCCAGTAATATCCGGGCATAGCCTTCCTGCACCAGGAATGCGGTTCGATCCAGTGAGTCATATTCGTCAAAACTGAAACGCTCTTCTCGCTCAGCGAGGAAAATGGCATCAACAGCGGCGGAGTCCAGACTGGATTCGGAATGGGGAGTGGAAACCAGATTAAACCCGCCAATCAGGGCAGCAATAGTATCGCCGGTGAAAACACCATGAATATCGCCATTGATATCAGCGCTTTCATTATTAATCGTCCCGCTGTTTGCTATCGGCATGGCGACCACATAGCCGTCGATGACATCACCTTCATAATTGAACTGCCAGCGCTGTGAGCTTTCTGAACAGCTGCCTACAAAGGCCAGGCAAAAGGTCATATAACCTTCGGTGAGCGAGGCTGAACCGAAGTCGACATTAAAGCGGGTCATGAATTCTGAAATGCCCAGGGTTCCTGCGGATAATCCGCCGTTACTGTCAATCGTGCTGGAGCCGCCGATTATGACCTCATCCAGACTCATAAATCGGGCGGTGCCTTCGAGATCAGCCAGAGGCAGGGGAGGGGCAGAAACCAGCAGCATTTCGCTATTGACCAGCGTCAGCTGAGAATTGTCACTGTAGTCAGAGAAAAACAACAGCGGGCTATTCTCGGGATCAATACCCCAGAGACCCAGCTGAATATCATAATCGATATTACCGTTTGCGCTGGTCGTGAAAGAGGACAGGGGAGCCACAGTGCCACCAAAGTCTTCTGCGCTGATGAAGCCCTCGAAAGCATTGGCAAAGATATAAGGTGGTGTTTCATCAACAACCCGTGGAGTTGTTAAATCATTGCCAGCCAGCCAGATCGGGCTACCGGATTCAATGGAAGAAGTGTTTCCGGCAAAAATAAATTCAGACTCAATGAAACGACCCAGGGTAAAACCAAGGCGATCGACTGTGCCGAAATCAACAGGCTCAGGTTCTGGCTCGGGTTCGACTTCCGCTGCAATACCGACCAGGGTCTGGCCTTCAACCCCCAGACCTTCTGAGTCAACCAGGAAGAATTCGCTGAACAGGGCAGGGACTTCGCCATCATCAACCATCAGGCCTTCCAGTGTGCTCAGGTCGAGATCAAGCGATGTAACGGCATCTCCGGCAGTTCGGCTGGAAGAGGCGGCAATAATAAAGTCAGCAATACTTTCCGCAATGGTTCCGGTGAAATTCACGCTGTAGGTAATCGGGGTCGGGGCATCGCCAAGGACTACAGTCAGTAATCCATCAGTGACATTACCAATGCTGGCAGAAAAATTCAGATCAAAGGTCATGGATAGTGCTGTAATCGGGGTGCTGTTTTCCCCATCAATAGCCGTTGCAGAAATTGCACCGCCGATATCACCGGCACCATTAAAGGCAATTACATCGGCATAGGAGCCGGTGATCTCTGTCAGTAAAGTCGGTTCGAAACTGGTATTGAAGCCTGCATTGCCAGCCAGCAAGGCAAATTCTTCACTTGGCTCAATGGCCAAACTGGGTTCCGGTTGAAGATCTGGTTCGGGTTCCGGCTCAGGTTCCGGCTGCGGAGTGTTGCCGTTACCATTGTTATTGTTATTTCCGTTATTGCCGTTGTTATTACCACTGTTGCCCCGGGCAATATTGCCGGTACCGGTTTCTTCAAAGTCATCTTCATCACGAACATCGTTAACCGGATTGATATCGGCGTCATCTTCCTGAGTCAGCTCAAGAACAGGATCATCACCGTCATTGTTATTACCAACGCCGGGGTTGCCACCCTGCTGATTACCCAGTGCCCGGGCACCCGGATCTTCATTATCTGCATCAGTCAGGCCACCTTCATCCTCGTCGTCGTTATTGCCGGCATCAGCATTATTGGCGTTGTTCTGTCCATCATCGCCGGCATTATCGCCATTTCCATCATCATTGTTCTGCTCTTCATCGGCATTTGCGTCATCGTTGCCATCGCCGTCATCATTATTACCGTCGCCATCATCGTTGCCGTCGTTATCGTCGGCATCATCATCGTCACCGCCATTATCGCCGTTCAGTCCGGGGTTCAGGTTGATCTGACCCAATTGCTGTGGCTGCTGCAGCAAGCCCTGCGGTGGCTGGCCGGGAAGAGTCTGGCTGTAGTCAAAGTTGGCATCATCACCTGTATCCAGTGCGCCCTGGTTATTCGATATCGTCGTCCCGCCATCATAGACACCGGTCAGCAGAGCACCACCATCAATCACCGCTTCATGGGTGGTACCGCGAATACCGATACTGGCGAACTGGGTGGAAATTTCGTAGTTATCGGCGTCATCGTCGCCGATCGTCCCGGAAATGGTGCGAAAACCACCCTGAACCATGTTCATCAGGGCACTGTCAGGCGCGCCACCGGG
Source organism: Gammaproteobacteria bacterium UBA5109 (assembly GCA_002414385.1). Lineage (GTDB taxonomy): Bacteria > Pseudomonadota > Gammaproteobacteria > Pseudomonadales > Pseudohongiellaceae > UBA5109. The sequence goes on along the minus strand of DHZH01000008.1, from coordinate 92,198 downwards.
GCCGTCGTTGTTATATTCTTCAAAGGTAAAAACGGTATCTGATTTAAAGGATATCTGCGCCGAGTCCACCATACGAAACTGAGCCAGACCATTGGGGCCGGTTATTACCGTATCGCCGGCAAAAATATCTGAACGACGCTGCAACTCACGTTCGGTACCAGCAGTATCGCGGGCAATAACACTACCGGTTGCCGAGACAACCCGGCCAATTACCTGCTGTTCCTGGGCATAAGAGGATGTTGAGAAAAGAGCGAAAATTAGAACCAACGCACCTGTGAAACGAAAGATCATTCGTAACGGGCTTCGAAGTGTCATAACAGACCCTGTGTCGCGTTATTGTTATTTTTTGTATATCAAGAGCTTATGTGGACAAAAAATAATGTAAAACTGATATCAAAAATGTGCAGTGGAACACATTTTTCACTATTTTCGCGGAAAAGGGAAGAATCGACGGGCTGTCCAGATCAAAGCGCTTCGCTCGTCAGAATAGCCGCTCCCTGTACAAAATCCTCCAGAGTGGTTCCCAGTGAGTTGTTCAGAGTAAATCCAGCAGCAAATCCGGTTGGTTCCCCAGTGACATCTTCTGCGAAAATGCCACCGATTTGCCCTGTTACACAGTTGCTACATACAGGGGAGCTAAATTCCAGATAATTACCAGTGATGCCAGTAAACTGCACAAGTGAACCATTGATATTGCCGCCACTAAAAGCAACATTCCATTCATCACTGTACATATCGCCAATATTTAGTGAACCACCGCTGATGGTGCTTGTATCGAAGTTGACCATAAATGACATGCTCAGGTTATTTACCTGGCCGCTACTGCCATTGCCGATATAGTCGCCAGTACTGTTAAAGGTATTGGTACCTGTTAATTCAGATATATCTGCCGGAATAACATTAGCCCAGAATATTTCCTGATCCAGGCTGGAGGTTTGCATGTTGTCCAGCTGGTTATGCATGACTGTCATATCACCTGAATCCCAGTATCCTAGTGCAATCTGGTAATTCAGGTCAGCTTCACTATCAATAACTTCAAGTTCAGCGCCGAGGACATTAGCACTGGAAGTGCCAGTTAGCACTTCATCAAATGGCTGATCAAGAGCCAGGTCGACACCTTCAAAAACCTGCATGCCTCGGTCATTAATGCCGAATACAGGAGAAGTGCCACCGCTGTATGCTGGATGTGAAGCAAGACCAAATGAAATTGAGCCTGGCACCAGGTTGCCGCCACCATCAATATGGGCGCCATCAATTATCATACCGACGTGATGCTCCATCTGGAACATTTCTGTCGTACTCAAACGGGCATCAACGATTCCCGTGGTGGCAAAGTTTCCTGCCGCTGCGGCGTAGAAAGTTGAAGGTGATAATTCCAGGTGATCAAAGAAGTAGGAGCCGGTCAGAATTGGGGTGTCTGTGTCACCGGTGAAATCAGCAATGATCTCATTGTTCATGCCATAACTGGCATCATAGGAAGCAACAGAGTCGCCATTTACAGTTTTTACAAAAGAAACCGAGCTTGGTGTCAGTGTGGTCTCACCGCCGCTAATTACGCCGCTAAAATATGTCATCCAGTTATATTCAATACCTGATGTCTGAAAATCGTCTGCCTGTACACTGGAATGCATGTTGCCGTTGGAAATGAATCCACTGCCAAAATCAACATCGAATTCCATACTGAATTGATCAATGGGTTTCACGAAACTGGTGCCGGCTCCCTGATTGTCATAGTTAATGATGCCAAATGCTTCCAGTACAGTGGAGAAACGGCCGTTCAAGCTGGTGGAAAATTCTGTTGGGGAGAAATTATTCCAGAATACCGGGGTGTTGAAGTTTTCCTCATCAAAGAAATTTTCTCCTGACATCGTGGCAAATTTAGTCAGGTCTCCCATGCCATTGCTGTCATTCCAGGCCGCCATTTGCAGGAAATAATTGGCATTGCTGCTGGAGAAGGTATTACCGCTGCCAAACTCTGAAAAGGACTGGTTAAATTCAAATACGGCTGCATAATCATCGTAAGAGGGATCTCCTTCGAGGTCGAGGAAGAAGACGTCAATCAGGTCACTTTCAACTGATTCAAAATCGAGTCCAAGTCCGGTTTCCAGTATCGGGTTTTGCTGCATTCCGGGGATGTTTATCATGCCGGTATAAGCGTTGTTATCAGCGGTGGTTGCGGCAAAAAGCTGTTCATCACTGAGTAATCCGGAAAGGCCGATGTCAACAAAGCTGACATCATCACGGCCGACCAGCGCCAGTCCGGACAGTCTGGCACGATTCGGATCATTACTGTCTTCACGGAAATAGAAGCTGCTCAGTAAGGCCGGGTTCTCTCCACCTTCAAAATCTCTTCCGGAAACAATGGCTCCCTGCATGTTACTGTCATCAGTGTCGATGCCGCCCACCAGTAAACCATCTGAGTCATAGATGCCGGTATTTTCTGAAGCACCCGATGCGAGCAGATCAAACTCGACAATGTTGTCAATCAGGTCTCCTTCGAAAAAGACCAGCCAGCCTTCGTTGTAATCGGTTTCAATTTCAAGTCGACCGTTAGTGATATTTTGCAGATTGCCGGAAAAGTTAATGTCAAACTCCATGCTCAACATGGAGATTGCAGTGCCTTCATCATTCTCACCAACAAAACCTAAAACTTGATCGTAATGACCAGTTACATCATACAGATGAGAAGCATCATTGAAGCGGGCAAAATAGGCGATGTCATGAACCTGGTCATTGGCACCGTCGGTAAATTCTGTTGTATCCAGATTGTCGGTGTATGTCAGCAGCGGGCCATCCCAGCGCTCCCAGTTCACATCAAAAAATTTGCTGATCGGGTCTTCCAGGTTGTCATTGACTCTGCTTATGTCTACTTCAAGTCCGGGGTCTCTCAATGCAATTCGAGGACGGGACCGGCTGTCAACAAAGAAAATCGAGTTGTCGTAATTTTCCAGGTCAAGTGAAGTGGGGCGACTGTAACCAAGGAAAATACGGGCATAACCTTCCTGTACCAGGAAAGCATCATCATCCAGGCTTTCAATTTCTTCACGGGTGGCACGTCGCTCCTGTTCCAGTAGGAAAATACCATCGACCAGGGTTTCAGGCAGGCCGACGGCAACAGCCTGAAAGTTGTCACCTTCACCCAGAAACTCATCCAGGTCCGGGTCGTAAAACAGGTTGAAACCACCAAGGAATGCTTCACCATTATTGCCGGTAAACACACCTTCTATCAGGCCGTAAATACTGGCCCGTTGGCCATTGATGCGGCCTGTTGCCGAATCCGGAGAGGCAACCACAAAGCCCTCTCTGACGGTGCCACTGTAATCAAATTCCCATCGCTGTGAACCTTCATTGTTACAGAATCCATTGCCGCCGATACAGAAATCCATGGTGCCTTCATTGATCAGGCCGGCACTGAAATCGACTTCAAAGGCGGTAAAGAAATCGGAAATGCCACCACCAAGGCTGGAGCCGCCCAGAATTCTTTCGAAATTGCTCATGTAAACCACTTCACCGGTGAGGGAAGCAAGCGGGGCAGGTTCAACACTGACAACGATGAAGGGATCCTGATAGGTATTAAAATTTGTGTTGTCGGTGTAATCAGTAAATAAACTCACCGGATTGTCTGCGCTGCCCCAGAGTCCTGCTTGAAAGTTGTATGGATTTTCGCCGCGGGCAGCATCCACAATATTGCCATCGATAAACTCAAGAAAAGTACCACCACCCTGGAAAATAAAATTCGGGCTGCTATCTACATTTCTTGGGGTGCTCAGGTCATTGCCGATCAGTAATACCTGCTGCCCGGACTCCAGGCTTGTTACATTACCGGGGAAAATGGCTCCCGGTGAGATATTGCGGCTGAGAATAAATCCAATTCGTTCACGGGTGCTGTCGATATCCGCATCGGAAAGAACGTTGGTATTTTCTTCTTCATTTTCAATGTCGCCGACACCGGCACGGACAAAATCATCTTCATCGCGAATATTCACGGCCGGGTTGATATCGACAATTCGTGTGGTGTCAGTATCATCGGCCGGGTCAACATTGGCCAGTTCATTGCCGCGATTGCCGCCAATTAAGCCAGGACCATCATCGTTGTTATTGTCGCCGTCCTGGTTACCAATCGGACGGGCAGCCGCATCTTCATCATCGGCATCTACCAGACCGCCATTACCGTCATTATCGTCGTCGGCATTTCCGTCATCATTTTCATCTGCAGCATCGTTAGCATCATCATCGGCCGCATCATTATTACCATCGTCATCATCATCGTCGGCACCGGCACCCTGGTTCAGATTAATCTGTCCCAGTTGGGTGGGTTGCTGCAGTAATCCCTGAGGTGCCTGACCGGGGAAGGTCTGGCTGTAATCAAAATTGGCATTTTCACCGGTATTCAGGCTGCCCTGGGCATTCGCAATTGTCGTGCCGCCATCATAGACACCAGTCAAGAGCGCGCCGGCATCAATTACGGCTTCATGCGTGGTACCACGGATACCAATATTGGCGAACTGGGTAGTGATCTGATAATCGTCGCCCTGATCTTCACCAATGGTACCGGAGATAGTCCGGAATCCGCCCCTGACCATTTCCATGACAGCGTTGTCGGCCGCACCGCCGGGTCCGTCAGAGTTGTATGCGGAAAAAGTGAATTCGGTATCGGCTTTAAAAGAAATCTGCGCTGAATCCACCATGCGCAGCTGGGCAAAACCATTCGGGCCGGTAATGACTGTATCCCCGACAAAAATATCAGAACGGCGACTCAGTGCCCGTATGGCACCATTAAGATCGCGGGCAGTCACGGAGCCCGTGCTCGTCACCACACGGCCAATTGCCTGGTTTTCCTGAGCCTGTACCGTGCCTGGCAGATTCGATGCTGTTAATGCAGAAAGGAGAATAAATACACAAAAGAAAGCGCTGCGCGAAGCCGGAAATAAATGCGTCATGTGATTAAGTCTCTGCTATAAAATCTGTTTCGAGGTCGGGTGAAGCCTTATTTCGAAGCAAGCATAATGCCACTATCCCTGGAAAATACTGCCAACTGGTTCAAACTTCTGTTTCTTCATGTTTTACATTTAATTCAAGCACTTAGAGGAACTACTTGAAAGCGCATCATTTACAGTAAGACTGCACTTTAGCAGTAAAACCCAAGTATATGAAATTCGGTCAATTCCTGAAAATGACTCTTGAGTCCGGGATGTCTTCCAGGCTGTATATTTCGTCAGCATCCTTACTGCAGACGGCCAGTGCTGCATAGCTGTTTTCATCCGTATTCAGGACACTGATCACTTCGCCGATGGCTTTACCGGACTCATTAATGATTTTTACCTGCCTGGCTGGTTCCGATGGGCTGCTGATCTGTAACTGGTACAGGCGCTTTTTGGCTTTGCCGCGATAGTGCATGCGTGCCACGATTTCCTGCCCGGTATAGCAGCCTTTGGTGAAACTTATGTACCCCTGTAGATCGTAGTTCAGCTCCTGTGGAGTAAATAAACCCTGATCTTCAGGCTGGAAGGTATAGACTCCACGTGTCATATCAGCCAGCGTCCAGTCCCTGGTATTGCCCCGGGTGAGTGATTGCTTTAACCGGGATATTAAAGCTTCAGCCTTTTCAGCTTTTTCATTTTCAAGCCACAGGCTGTAGCGATCCTGCTTATGATCGACCAGCCGTAAAACAATACCCTGTTGCTGGATCACCGCATTATTTTCTTCCGGGATTTGCTCAACAAGACTGGTAAGCACTTGCCTGGCATCCGGGCCAGCAAGGCCTAAATACTGAAACCTGCCGCTGACAGATTCAATTTCAGTGTCGTAAAACACAGCATATTTCTTCAGGGTACTTTCCACAGTCTGTCCAAGTCCGCTCGACATCTCGAGATAATACTCATCATTCAAGCGGTAAAGAGTGAAGCTGGCTATTACCCGGCCTTTGATATCGCAGAGACAGCCTGGGCATGCGCCGATTTCCGGAAGGGCAGAAAGGTCACAAGTTAGCTGACCCTGGAGGAGTTTTTCGCTATCCTTGCCGACAACCCTGAGCAGGTCAGGTGATTCAAATTCAATAAAATAACTTTGCATTGCTGCCATTATACGTGCTGGCCGCATACTTGAAAAAGAATTCATGAGCGAAAATATCGAGTTAAAAAAAATGCAGTGGCATAGTCGACGCGGCATGCTGGAACTGGATTTGTTGCTGGTGCCTTTTGCCAGTGAAAAACTTGCTCGCCTGGACGCAGCCAATGTTGAACGTTACCGGAAACTTCTGGAGCAGGAAGACCAGGACCTGTTCAGATGGTTTATTGAAAAAGAAGTTGTCCCTGATCCCGACCTGAGAGGAATGGTTGCAATGATTTTGGGGAAAGAGCTGCCGGCTGATCAATCGTCTGAATAATTATCCGGCACCAGTATGGTGTCATCCGCTTTATCAAGTAAGCCCGGATAATCCAGTGTGTAATGCAGACCGCGACTTTCCTTACGGCTGTTTGCTGACTTGATGATCAGTTCGGCAACCAGAGCCAGATTACGTAACTCCAGCAGATTGGTACTGACCCGGTAATTACTGTAATACTCGTGTATTTCCTTGCGCAACAGGCGTACCCGGTTGGCAGCTCGCTGCAGGCGTTTATTGGTTCTTACAATGCCAACGTAGTCCCACATCAGGCGACGGATTTCATCCCAGTTATGTGAGATCACCACGTCTTCATCGGAATCTGTCACCTGGCTTTCATCCCATTGCGGAATCTCACTGATGAATTCTGTTGCTTCCAGTTTGCTGCGAATACTTTCGCCAGCTGAAAAGGCAAAGACGAAACATTCCAGCAGTGAATTACTGGCCATCCGGTTTGCACCGTGCAAGCCGGTGAAGCTGGTTTCGCCAATGGCGTAGAGGTTTTTCAGGTCAGTTTGGCCGTCCTTGTCGACCATGATGCCGCCGCAGCTGTAATGCGCGGCCGGTACTACCGGAATCTGTTCAGTACAAATGTCGATGCCGTACTTGAGACATTTTTTATAGATACTGGGAAAGTGGCTGCGAATGAATTCCGGCTCTTTGTGGGTAATATCCAGGTAAACACAGTCACAGCCCAGACGTTTCATTTCGGCATCAATTGCTCTGGCGACTATGTCTCTGGGAGCCAGTTCTGCCCGTTCATCATAAGCAGGCATGAAACGTGTACCGTCGGGTAGTCTCAGAATGCCACCTTCACCACGTAAAGCCTCACTGATTAAAAAAGTTTTCGCCTTGGGATGATACAGGCAGGTCGGGTGGAACTGGTTGAACTCCATATTGGCCGTACGACATCCTGCGCGCCAGGCCATTGCAATGCCATCACCGCTGGCGCCGTCCGGATTGGACGTATATAAATAAGCTTTGCTGGCACCACCGGTAGCCAGGACAACAAACCTGGCTTTGTAGGTGCTGATATGGCCACTGCTTTCATCCAGTACATAAGCACCTACACAGCGTTTGGTTTTTTCTCCGAGTTTGTCGCTGGTAATCAGGTCAATGGCAACGGTATTAACCTGAACTGTGATATTGGGGTTTTCCAGCACCTTCTGGGACAGACATCTGAAGATGGCTTTGCCGGTCGCATCCGCGGCATGTATTACCCGACGGTGACTGTGACCGCCTTCCTGGGTCAGATGAAAACCGGAAAAGCCAGTACCAGTCTCAAGCTGGTTGGTGCCGGTTTTAAGGGGCTGTTGCAGACGGGTAAATTCAACTCCCTGCTGCATAAGCCAGTTAATACATTCGGGACCTCTCGAAACGGCATACTGCACGACATCCTGATGACAAAGACCGGCACCGGCCTTGAGTGTGTCTTCAACGTGCGCCGTATCACTGTCCTTTTCATCAAGCACGGCAGCTATGCCACCCTGGGCATAATAGGTGCTACCCTGCTGCAGGGAGCTTTTGGACAGAACCGTGACTTTGCAGAATTGCGCAATCTTCAATGCCAGGCTCAAACCGGCGGCACCGCCGCCTATGACAAGCACGTCATGATTACTGTATGCTTTGGACGCTGGGGAGAGATCCATTAAAATATTATCTGATTGATTTTCAGTTATTTTACTAGGGAAGCATCAGGAAAGCAGGGGGATATGGCCTCGCCATGGCCAAAATCAAAGAAACAGACAAGCAACTCGTGCAACAGGTTTTCAAGGGTAATAATCATGCCTTTGATCTGCTGGTCCTGCGCTATCAACACCGAATCCTTACTCTGGTTTCCCGTTTTATTCGGGATCAGAGTGAAGCCGAAGACGTGTGTCAGGAAGTCTTCATCAAAGCCTATCGTGCTCTGCCCAAGTTTCGTGGCGAAAGCGCATTTTATACCTGGCTGTACCGTATAGCCATCAATACTGCCAAGAATCACATGGTAACCAAAAGCCGTAGACCGCCTGGTACGGATGTCGATCTGGGGGATTCAGAATTGCCTGAATTACCTGAAGAGCTGGTTGATAACGCTTCTCCGGAAGCGACCCTGTCTACCGGTGAACTGCAGGACCTGATCAACAAGGCAATCGAGGATTTGCCGGAGGACCTGCGTACGGCCTTTACCCTGCGTGAGTTTGGCGGACTCAGTTATGAAGAGATCACCGAGATCATGGATTGTCCCGTTGGGACGGTTCGCTCCAGAATTTTCCGTGCCAGGGAAGCGCTGGATAATGTGATTCGGCCTTTTCTCGAAGGTGAAGAGCCGGAACAGGCAGGCGCGTCAGTAAATGAACATGAAAAAAGCAAATAAATAAAAATTGCCAAACCGGGGAATTTTTCAGAATTATTGCTGTCTAGAGAGTTAGCCGTAAAATTTTAGGGGTGTGAATGAGCAGTAAAAAAGCAACAGGCAGGCATTCAACGTCAGGCAAAAGCAAACTGAACGAGTCTTTATCCGCTTTAATGGATGGAGAAGCGACAGAATTCGAGCTTCGTCGGGTGTTAAAGGAGTGCGCCTCAGACCCTGCAATGAAAGAAAAATGGGAGCGTTATCATATGCTTAGCGCTCATTTCAGGGGTGACAGCCAGTTCCGGATGTCAGCCCCCACGGTTTCTCTTAATGAAAACAAGCTGCTTGACGGTATTCATGGCCAGCTTGCCAAAGAGGGGGTCAAAGGCTTCTCCGGACCCAGGAAATCCACCGCTTCCGGCTCTTCACAGGCAGCATCAAAACAGAATTCGTCAAACCTGTTTTTCCGGCTGGGGCAGGGGGCAATAGCCGCCTCAGTAGCCTTCACCGTGATGATTGGCACGCAAGTGCTGAATAACAGTAACTCCAGCCAGTCAGGGGCCCCTGAACTGGCAGAACAGTCTTCAGCCAGCGTGATGGAGTTTAACGACAATTATTCCCCGACCGAGTTTAATCGTGTACCGCAGCTTAATCCCGAACTGGCAGATGTTCAGGATCTCAATGAGGCTGCCAGGGATCGCCTGCGCCGTGCGGTTTATCAGGAATTCATCGGTGAAGAGCAGGAATCCGTCGAACTGCCCGTTAATTTCAGCGTTACCCGCGAAGCCGAAGCCGGGCAATAGTACGGGCAATAGCACTCAACCCCTCGCATTGTCTACTTCCACAGCGCTATGGAAGATTAGCCGGCGTTCTGTTTTACTATCGGCATCAATAGCTCTGAATCGGATCACCCAGATGCTGCGAGAGCCAGTTAAAATCAGACCCGGCAGGCCCGGACAGATCGCCATAGAAGCGTCCGGATCAGGCACCTGCCGATCCTGTAATTTAAAAGTCTCCTGTGGACAATATTTTCTGATGGCAGCCCGTAAGCCGCGTCAGTTTGAACTCTCCGCGTCCTGCCTGCCAGCAACAGGGTCGCAGCAGGGAAAAGCTGCTTTGACAGGAGAGCGCAGCGCAGAACTACTGATAAGGGGCAATGATCTGGTGAAATATTCCCTGCTGCTTTATCTTTTGCCCTTGCTGTCTGTATTGTTAGCTGTAGTCGGCGCAGGGGTTTTGCTTTTGTCGGAAAGCCTGACAATTCTGGCGACATTCAGTGTTTTCGCCTTGAGTTTGTGGGGATTGCACAAATATATTAAAAGGCAGGACTTACAGGATACATTGAGCCTTGAATTCACGTCCGCCCCAGAAAAGTTTTAACCAGGAAGATAAATTTATGTTCAGTACAAATTACAGAAGAATCTTGTCACCACTATCTGGTCTGCTGTTGCTGGTATTTTCAGCATCAGTATTTGCCCAGGCCTTGCCCGATTTTACTGAACTGGTTGAGAATTCCGCTCCCGCTATTGTGAACATCAGTACGCGCAATGTGGTTCAGGGTAGTCAGCGTTTTGAAGACCTTGAGGATATGGAGGATTTCGAAGAATTTTTACGGCTTTTTGGTGACCGTCTACCGGAAGGTTTCGACATGCGGGAAAGACCGGGAGCCTCTCTGGGTTCAGGTTTTATTATTTCCGAGGACGGATACATTGTCACCAACCATCATGTCATTGATGGTGCCGATGAAATTACCGTCACGCTAAATGACCAACGACAGTTCAATGCTGAAATAATCGGCTCTGATGCGCGCTCTGATCTGGCACTGCTGAAAATTTCAGGAGAGGGCTTGCCGACTGTTGCCTTTGGAGATGCCAGTGAAGTGAAAGTCGGGCAGTGGGTACTGGCGATCGGTTCGCCGTTTAACCTGAGTCATTCTGTGGCTGCAGGGATTGTCAGTTTCGTTGGCAGGAGTCTGCCGCAATTCAACGGGCAGGGAAATTATGTTTCCTTCCTGCAGACTGATGTAGCCATTAATCCGGGTCACTCCGGGGGTCCGCTGTTCAATCTTGACGGTGAGGTGATCGGTGTAAATTCACAGATCTATTCCAACTCCGGAGGTTCAATTGGTTTGTCCTTTGCCATTCCGGTAGATGTGGCGGCCAATGTGATCGACCAGATCATGATGAACGGCACGGTAGCCCGTGGCTGGATGGGAGTCTCGATAGCCAATCTCACTCAGGAGCAGGCTGATGAATACAATCTGGCTACCCCACGTGGCGCGTTTGTGAATTCTGTCCTGCCCGGCGGGCCGGCGGAGGAGGCAGGCTTTCAGTCTGAAGATATTATTGTTACTTACGACGGAGACATAATCCGTAACAGTGCCGACTTACCCTATCATGTCGGGCTGACATTGCCTGGTACGGAAGTCGAAATTGGAGTGGTCAGAAATGGTGAATTGCAGACCATTCGCATGATTGTTGGTGACCTGGATTCCACGTCCACACAGCAGCAGATTCAGCTGGGTTCTCTGGAGTCGCTGGAAAGTTCTATGGGCATGTCCCTGTCGCAAATCGATGAAGGTGAGCTTGATGAGCTCGGACTGGAATATGGTCTGCAGGTTGATTCTGTTGATGGTTCGATTGCCGAGCAGGCAGGGCTGCAGGCTGGTGATATCCTGCTCAGCATGAATAACCGACCTTTGCGTTCACTGCAGGAATTTGTCGAAATCAGTGGCCAGCTTCCGACTGAAACGCCGATACCACTGCTGGTAGAGCGCGGCGGAGAACAGTCTTATTTCACCATGCGGCTGGAAAATTAAGCCCTTCCTGAATCCCCGCTTTTTGCCTGCCATATTGCAGCTGGGGCGGGGATATATCCTTCATGTTGATAGCGACTTCCTGTAGACTTGCGCCTTTTTCCAAGAGAGTGAAAATACCTGCGTGAGCGACCTTTCCCATATTCGCAATTTTTCGATTATTGCCCACATCGACCATGGCAAGTCCACTATTGCTGATCGCTTCATCCAGGTCTGTGGTGGACTGACAGAGCGGGAAATGCAGGAACAGGTACTTGATTCAATGGACATTGAACGGGAACGCGGCATTACCATCAAGGCACAAAGCGTCACGCTCAAGTATGAGGCCAGGGACGGGCGTAGCTACCAGCTTAATTTTATTGATACCCCCGGACATGTCGATTTCAGTTACGAGGTGTCACGTTCACTGGCAGCCTGTGAAGGTGCGCTGCTGGTTGTGGATGCAGCGCAGGGTGTTGAAGCGCAGTCTGTCGCCAATTGTTACACGGCCATAGACCAGGGACTGGAAGTCATTCCGGTACTGAACAAAATGGATCTGCCACAGGCCGAACCTGAGCGTGTAAAAAAGGAAATTGAAGATATTATTGGTCTGGATACGACTGACACAGTCTTATGCAGTGCCAAAACGGGTGAAGGTATCCAGGACATCCTGGAACAACTGATTCAACTGGTGCCGCCACCACAGGGTGAACACCAAAAAGATCTGCAGGCCCTGATTGTGGATTCCTGGTTTGATAATTATCTGGGTGTAGTGTCACTGGTAAGGGTCAGGCAGGGGGCGGTTCGCAAAGGCGACAAGATAATTGCCAAATCCACCGGCAAAATCCATGTCGTCGATAATGTCGGCATTTTTTCACCAAAAAGAAAAACCCTGGATGTATTGAGAGCTGGTGAAGTGGGTTTTATTGAAGCCGGCATCAAGGAAATTCTCGGCGCACCAGTTGGTGACACCATCACTCATGCCAGTACCGCGGGGGTTGCTGCCTTGCCCGGGTTCAAGCGAATTCAGGCGCAGGTCTATGCTGGCATGTTTCCGGTATCAGCCGATGATTTTGACAGTTTTCGCGATGCCCTGGAGAAACTGACCCTGAATGATGCAGCCCTGCAATATGAACCGGAAAACTCGGATGCCCTGGGTGTCGGTTTTCGTTGCGGCTTTCTGGGCATGCTGCACATGGAAATTGTGCAGGAGCGACTTGAGCGGGAATATGATCTTGATCTCATCACCTCCGCCCCGACCGTGGTATATGAAGTACTGACGAAACAGGGTGAGACCATTAAAGTTGACAGTCCTTCGCGTTTGCCGCCAATGGCTGACATAGAGGAAATGCGAGAGCCTATTGTTGAAGCCAGTATTCTGGTGCCGCAGGATTATGTCGGTAATGTGCTGTCCCTGTGTGAGGTCAAACGTGGTGAACAAAAGGATATGCAGTTTCTGGGCAGTCAGGTATCGATTCGCTATGAGTTACCCATGAATGAAGTGGTGCTGGATTTCTTTGATCGGCTAAAATCAGTCAGCCGGGGCTATGCCTCACTGGATTATCACTTTGTCCGTTTCCAGGCTGCCAAACTGGTCAGACTGGATGTTTTGATCAATGGTGATACAGTTGATGCTCTGGCCTTGATTGTGCACAGGGATCAGGCACAAACCAAAGGCCGGGTCCTGACGGAGAAAATGAAGGAATTAATTCCAAGGCAGTTATACGATGTTGCCATTCAGGCGGCGATCGGGGGGCAGATTGTTGCACGAACAACGGTCAAGGCCCTGCGCAAAAACGTCACCGCGAAATGTTACGGGGGTGATATAACGCGCAAGAAAAAACTGCTGGAAAAACAAAAAGCGGGAAAAAAACGCATGAAGAAAGTTGGTAGTGTGGAAGTGCCCCAGGAAGCCTTCCTGGCTGTACTTAAGGTGGACACCTGATGAATATAGATTTTTCCTTCTGGTTGCTGGTTCTGGTACTGATCAGCGGCCTGATCTGGCTTGTCGATGCATTGGTCTTTGCCAGGCAAAGAAAACAGGAATTTCATAATTTCCTGAAAAGCAACAATATTGAAGCCAAAGCCATTCGGGATTACCGCAAACAGGCGCTAAAGGGCGAGGCTCCAAAAATCAGCCAGAAACTGCAAAAACAGTTCTCCGATGCTTTTGCGATTGAAAAAGAGTCAGCTCTGGTCGAATACAGCAAGTCATTTTTTCCGATTCTGTTTGCCGTATTGTTTTTTCGCTCCTTTCTGTTTGAGCCTTTTCAGATTCCAACAGGTTCAATGATTCCGAGCCTGAATGTTGGCGATTATATTCTTGTTAACAAGCACTCATACGGTGTGCGCCTGCCGGTAGTGGGCACGGAAGTGATTCCTGTTGGAGAGCCGCAACGCGGCGATGTGATGGTTTTTATTCCGCCGCACGATCCGGTCTATTATGTAAAACGCGTGATCGGACTGCCCGGCGACCATGTGCGTTATGAAGATAAAACACTTTACATAAATGGTGTGGAACAGACGCAGGAATTCGTTGCCACCGAACACGACGGCAGACGCTCTGTTAATCATTACATCGAAGAGCTTGGTGAAGTGTCACATGATATTTATACTTCACCGGTAAGTTCTTATTTTCGTGATGACTTCTGGATGCAGCCCGGCGGTCGGGTGATTCCTGAAGGGCATTACTTCATGATGGGTGATAACCGCGACAACAGTGATGATAGTCGTCGCTGGGGAGTCGTGCCGGAATCAAACATTGTGGGCAAGGCAGTTGCAGTATGGATGCACAAAGAGCCGGGACTGAGTTTGCCGACTTTCAGTGAGAATCGATTAATTAATCCCTAGGGAATTGTTGAGGTGTGACATGAGCATACAAAAAGGCAGCCTGGCTTCTTTCTCGATTGCTAAACAAAAAGGAGCGAGTTTTTTCGGTACGGTCATGCTGCTGGTGGTCATCGGCATGGTATTACTGTCGGGATTGAAAGTTGCTCCTTCATATCTGGATAACGGTGTTATCGTCAATGCCATGGAAGGAATGGCAAATAATAATGACCTTGCAGAAATGTCAGTCGCAGAAATTCGCAGTTTGTTGCAAAGATCACTGCAAACCAACAACATCAATCGATTTGATATGAGTAGTGTACAGGCTGTCAGGGCTGATGGTCAGGATTACATCGATATCAATTATGAATCCCGCGTGCCTTTATTTTATAACATTGAAGTAGTGGTTATTTTTGAAAACCGATTTGAACGTAATTAGTACACCTTGAAGGAGTACTGGTGAGCCCAGTCCAGCCTGACATCTCTTATCGCTTTTCTGATAATTCCCTGTTAAAACTTGCGCTCAGTCATCGCAGCAGCGGTAAGGACAATAACGAGCGCCTGGAACTATTGGGGGATTCCATTCTCGGTTTTATTATTGCCGAAACCCTTTATCAGCGATTTCCCGAAGCCAGCGAAGGAGAAATCAGTCGATTGCGTGCAGAACTGGTAAAAAAAGCCACCCTGGCTGAAATTGCCCGTGAGTTGAAACTGGGGCAGGCGCTGATTCTCGGAGAAGGTGAAAAACAAAGTGGAGGCAACGACCGCGATTCAATTCTTGCCGACGCTCTTGAAGCCCTGGTCAGTGCCATTTACCTGGATGCGGATCTGGCCAGTTGTCGTCAGGAAGTCCTTGGCTGGTTCAACTCCCGTCTGGAAAAGCTCAATACTGGTACCGAGCTGGCAGGAAAAGACGCCAAAACCCGCTTGCAGGAATATTTGCAGGCACAGGGGATGGAGCTGCCTGAATACGAACTGGCAGAGCTGTCCGGTAAAGATCATGAGCAGAAGTTCACGGTAAGCTGTAAAATCAGTTTGCTGGACAGGGCAGTATCCGGCATGGGCAACAGCCGTCGCGAAGCGGAGCAGCAGGTTGCATCAGCGATTCTTGAAAAGCTTGGCCTCTGAGTGCATAGAGTCGCTTAACCCTTTAGGCAGCATAAGCGTGACAATTAAATTTTGACTGATACACAACAGACAGCAGCCAGACCTTGTGGTTTTATTGCCATTGTTGGCAAGCCCAATGTGGGTAAATCAACCCTGTTGAACCATCTGCTTGGGCAGAAAATCAGTATTACTTCCCGTAAACCCCAAACCACCCGTCACCGTCTGTTTGGTATTAAAACGACAGCGGAAGCCCAGTTTATTTTTGTTGATACCCCAGGCCTGCATCAAGGCGTGGACAAGGCTCTCAACCGTTTCATGAACAGGACAGTCAGCAATACCATCAAGGACGTTGATCTGGCGATGTTTATTATCGATAACAAATGGACTGATGAAGACGACCGGGTATTGCAGAACCTGTCCAGGAGTAAAGTTCCTACCATTCTGGTGATCAACAAGACTGATCGTATGCAGGAAAAGAACAAGCTACTGCCTTACATTCAGGCATTGGCAAAAAAATATGATTTCCAGGAAATCGTGCCGATTTCTGCTCTGAAGAATCAGGGAATTAAGGAATTGCAGCAGGTGCTGAGTAAATACCTGCCACGTGGTGAGTTTTTGTTTCCAGATGATCAGCTTACTGATAAAAACTCGCGTTTTCTGGCAGCAGAATTTGTGAGGGAAAAAATCACCCGGCAAATGGGTGACGAATTGCCCTATGAAGTCAGTGTCGAAATTGAAGAATTTAAAGAAGAAAAAGGGATTCTGCATATCAGCGCGCTGATCATTGTTGAACGGGAAGGGCAGAAGAAAATACTGATTGGGCGCAACGGTGAAAGCCTGAAGCTGATCGGTACTGAAGCCAGAAAAGAAATGGAAAGTTTGTTCGGCGCCAGGGTCATGCTCAATTTATGGATCAAGGTAAAACGTGGCTGGTCGGATGATGAGCGGGCCTTGCGCAGTCTGGGTTATGTGGACGGAGAATAGCCATGCTTGCAGCGATACGTTCTCAACCAGCCTATCTGCTGCATAGCAGGCCATTTCGTGACAGCAGTCTGTTGCTGGACCTGATAACCCGGGATCATGGACGCATCAGTGCCGTCGCTCGGGGAGTCAGAAACAGAAAATCAAAAAACCGCGCCTTGTTACAACCGTTTGTTCCCCTGCTGGTCAACCTGTCCGGAAAAAGTGAGCTGAAAACCTTGGGGCAGGTAGAAACATTGAGTAATATGCCTGCCTTGCAGCAACATGCTTTATTCGCTGCCCTTTACCTTAATGAATTACTGGTGCGTTTGCTGCATAAGCAGGAGGGTGATGAGGAAGTATTTGCGCTATACGAAAAAGCCCTGCAGGAGCTTGCGCAACACAAGTCGCTGGAGCCTGTTTTACGCGCGTTTGAGATCGATTTACTGGAAATCCTTGGCTATGGCCTGGATTTCAGTGTTTTGCATGTAAGGTCTCTGGGCGAGCCTGAGGCTGGTTATTACCATTACAATGCCGAACAGGGTTTTCAGGCAGTCAAAGCTGAGAATACTGATAAATATTATCCGGCCGATGAACTTTACAGAATTGCACAGAAGGATTTCACCCAGGCAAGTACGCTGCGCTTTGCCAAGCGTCTGCTGCGTTCGGCATTTGCCGTACACCTGGGGGATAAAGCACTGGCCAGCAGGAGCTTATTCAGGAAAAATAGCTGAGCTCCGGTTTCAAGTAGTTCCGGCTTCGGGTTAAAATTTTCCTTTTCGGCTTTCCCTTTCATTCAGGCAGTCTACTCATGGATTTTCCGACTATAGAAAGCACAATCGGCAATACGCCGCTGGTTCGCTTACAGCGATTGCCGGGCAATACCTCGAATACCATTCTGGTGAAACTGGAAGGAAACAACCCGGCCGGCTCAGTAAAGGACCGGCCGGCATTCAGTATGATTGCCAAAGCCGAAGCACGCGGGGATATCAGCCCGGGTGATACTCTGATCGAAGCGACCAGCGGCAATACCGGTATTGCCCTGGCACTGGTTGCAGCCATCAGGGGATATGAACTGATTCTGATCATGCCGGACAGTTCAACCCAGGAACGAAAAGATTCCATGTCTGCCTATGGCGCTACGCTGATTGAAGTCACTGAAGAAGCCGGCATGGAAGGTGCCCGTGATCTGGCGCTGAAAATGCAGGCTGAAGGCAAGGGCAAGGTACTGGATCAGTTTGCTAATGCCGATAATTATGCCTCGCATTACGAAGGCACCGGACCGGAAATCTGGCGTGACACACAGGGCAAAGTGACCCATTTTGTCAGTTCAATGGGGACAACCGGAACTATCATGGGCGTGTCCCGTTTCCTCAAGGAAAAGAATCCGGAAATCGAAATAATAGGATTGCAGCCAAAAGAAAATGCCAAGATTCCTGGCATACGTCGCTGGCCTGAAGCCTACCTGCCGAAAATATTTGAACGCGAACGGGTAGATCGCATCATCGATATTGGCCAGCAGGATGCCGAGCAGACCATGCGGGCACTGTCCCGTGAAGAAGGCATTCACTGCGGGGTGTCTTCCGGCGGAGCCGTATTTGCCGCACTGGAATTGTCCAGGCAGCTTGAAAATGCCCTGATTGTCGTGATTATCTGCGACCGTGGCGATCGCTACTTGTCCAGTGGTGTATTCTCATCCGATTAGTTGGTTTGAGCACTAGCCATGAGTAGAAGAAGACGGCAACGCCTGCCCCGGGAGCCTGTTGTACTTGATATTGAAAAACTCAGTCATGAAGGTCGTGGCATTGCCCATGTCGATGGCAAGGTTGTATTTGTAGAAGAGGCCCTGCCGGGTGAGCAGGTATCTGCACTTTATACCTCACGCAGGGATGCCTTTGATCAGGCAAAAACCGCGCAAGTGATCACTGCTTCAGAGCAGCGGGTTGAGCCTCCCTGTGAATATGCCAGTATCTGTGGTGGCTGCAGTCTGCAACATTTTGAATCTAAAGCGCAGCTGGCTTTTAAAGCCGGAGTGCTGCATGAGCTGTTGCAGCACAGTCTTGCAGACAAAGACTATCAGCATCTGCCGCCTCTGGAAGGTCCCTTGTTCGGATACCGACGCAAAGCCAGGCTTGCCGTTCGTTATGTTCATAAAAAGGACAGTGTGTTGATCGGTTTTCGGGAAAAAGGCAGCAGCTTTATTACTGACATGAACAGCTGTTCCGTTCTGGATCAGCGCGTCAGTCGTTTACTGCCGGGTTTACGCGAACTGATTCATTCGCTTGAAGGATTCAGGCAGATACCACAAATAGAAGTTGCTGCGGGTGATGCACAGGATGGTGTCGATGAGCTGGCACTGGTTTTCAGGAATCTGCAGCCACTTGCCGAAAATGATTTGCAGGCACTGACTGAATTCGCCAGGAGCGAAGGGTTTGCTCTTTATCTACAGCCTGGCGGACCGGAAAGTGTGGAAAAACATTTCCCCGAAGATGGTGCAGACCGTCTGTATTACCGCCTGCCGGAGTATGAACTGGAACTGGCCTTTCACCCCATGGATTTCACTCAGGTAAACGCCGTCATTAATCGCAAAATGATCCCCATGGCCCTGGACCTGCTGGAACTTGAACGTGAAGATGCAATGCTCGACCTGTTTTGTGGCCTGGGTAATTTTTCTTTACCGGCTGCCCGGATTGCAGCCAGTGTGTTTGGTGTGGAAGGCAGTGAAGCGATGGTGAAACGGGCTGAAGAAAATGCCCGGCGCATGCAAGTGGAAAATACTGACTTTGCCAGTGCTGATCTGACTGCAAGTGATGCCAACTGGCCCTGGAAAGGCAGGTCATTCACCAAGGTCCTGCTGGATCCACCGCGCTCAGGTGCCATTGAAATTCTGCCGGAAGTGGCAAAACTGCAACCCCGGCGTATAGTCTATGTATCCTGCAACCCGGCCACCCTGGTCCGGGATGCTGAATGTCTGCAGGAGCTGGGATACAAACTCGAAGCAGCGGGCGTCATGGATATGTTTCCACAAACCACCCATGTTGAATCCATCGCGCTGTTTTTGCCGGATAAAAAGAGGCACTGAAATGAATAAAGCCGATACTGCCATGCAAGAACTGCTAAAGGTCATGGCCCTGTTACGCGATAAAGACAAGGGCTGCCCCTGGGATATCAAACAGGATTTCCAGTCTATCGCGCCCCATACCCTGGAAGAAGTCTATGAAGTAATTGACTGTATTGAACGTGAAGATTATCAGCACCTGCCTGAAGAGCTTGGTGATCTGCTGTTTCAGGTGGTGTTTTATACTCAAATGGCCAGCGAAGTAGGAATGTTCAGTTTTGAGGATGTCTGTAAAGCCATTACCCGCAAGTTGCTGACCCGTCATCCACATGTTTTTCCGGATGCCAGCATCGACAGTTTCGGCAGGCAAAGCGATCTGAGTCCAGAGCAGGTCGAAGCCCGGTGGGAAGAAATCAAGCAGCAGGAGCGTCTGCAAAAAGGCCAGAAAGCCGAGTCCAGTCTGCTGGAGGATGTGCCGCAGGCATTACCGGCGCTGTTGCGAGCGCGTAAACTTCAAGGCAGGGCAGCCAGTGGTGGATTCGACTGGGATCAGACCGATGATGTCGTTGCCAAACTGAAAGAGGAGGTCGCTGAACTCGAAGCAGCCCTGCAGGAAGATGACAGAAAGCATATTGAAGAAGAGTTTGGTGATATGCTCTTCAGCATGGTCAATCTGGCACGGCATTTAAAGCTTAATCCTGAAAGCAGCTTGCGCGCAGCCAACAGTAAATTTTCTGCACGTTTTCGCTGCATGGAGAAACTGATTGAGGAAGACCGGCAGGATCTGCAATCCATGAATCTGCAAGAGATGGAAAAGTACTGGCAGAAGGCTAAACACAAGCTGTCTGGTAGTGTCTCAGTTTGAATGCTGCTATTAAATTTAGTGATTGGCTGGTTTCTATATTCTGTGACCGTCTGGCGACATGGAAGTCGCCAGCCGAGCCTGTACATGGATGTACGATTTTTGGCGTGTCACGGAATATAGAAACCAGGCAATCACGGGTCCAACTTATCAATACAAACTGAGACACTACCAGCTGT
Source organism: Gammaproteobacteria bacterium UBA5109 (assembly GCA_002414385.1). Classification (GTDB taxonomy): domain Bacteria; phylum Pseudomonadota; class Gammaproteobacteria; order Pseudomonadales; family Pseudohongiellaceae; genus UBA5109. The sequence goes on along the minus strand of DHZH01000008.1, from coordinate 71,695 downwards.
CTGCTTAACTTGTAGAACTCCACGCTAAAGTGTAATGTGAATGGTTTTTTATTTGGGGATCTGTAATGCGAATCATCCTACTAGGAGCCCCCGGCGCCGGTAAAGGCACCCAGGCCCAGTTTTTAACCGAAACCTATGCTATTCCTCAGATTTCAACCGGTGACATGCTGCGTGCTGCCGTAAAAGCAGGCACTGAGCTTGGTAAAAAAGTGAAATCTGTCATGGAAAGCGGCGGACTGGTCACTGACGACATTATCATTGCGCTGGTCAAGGAAAGAATCACCGAGGATGACTGCAAGCAGGGTTTCCTGTTTGATGGCTTTCCCAGAACCATTCCCCAGGCTGAAGCGCTGCTCGATGCCGGTATTCAGATTGATCAGGTGCTGGAAATCCACGTGCCAGATGAAGAGATTGTTAAACGCCTGAGTGGCCGTCGCGTACATCCGGCGTCAGGCCGGGTCTACCATCTGGACCATAATCCACCCCGGGAAGAGGGCAAGGATGATGTAAGCGGTGAAGCCCTTATTCAGCGCGAAGACGACAGGGAAGATACGGTCAGGAAAAGACTGGAAGTTTACCATCAGCAAACCCTGCCATTGGTTGATTTTTACAGGAAGCTGGAGGCCAGTGGTAATGCTGTGCATTTCTCCCGTATCGATGGCGTTGGCAACATCGATGAAATAAAACAGAACCTGTTAGCGGCATTGAATAGATAATTCTTTCAGGCCTGGTTTTGTTGTTGCTTGCAAACATACCAGGCCGCCACTCTTTTTGATAAAAATACTTCTGTAATTTTTATCACAAAAAGTTAGCGCTCTTTTCTTTCCTATCACTATATATTTTTCCTCTTTTTTCTTGATTTACATAGAAAAAACATTCTTCACTTTTTTATAAAAAGTTGTAAAAAATGAAAAAACTGTGATATGTTGCGCTCGAACGTGAAACAATTGCGTTTATTAAAAAATAAAGCCGTTAAATTTTACGTTTTAGGAGAAAAATTATGGCTAAGGCTCGAGCAAAAAAAACAGCAACAGCAACTGCAACACCCGTTGCAAGCGCACCTAAAAAGCGCAAGTCTGTATCTGCAACAAGAAAAGCAAAAAGCGCTCTCAGTAAAGCACAACGTGAAGTAGCAAAACAGAACAAAGCATTAAGCAGCGCGAAGAAAAGAGTAAGTGCAGCAAAAACCAAAAAAGCTTCTGCGAACGCAAAAGCTGCAGTAAGAAAGGCTACTACCAGTCTTAACTCAGCGAAGTCCAAAGAGCTGAAAGCCAAGCAGAGTCTGGCCATGGCTCAAGCCAAAGATGCCAGCAAAGCAAAAGCGGCAGCCCAGGCCAAATCAGTAGCTTCCTACAAGAAGTCTCTCCAGAAGAAAGCCCAGCAGGACATCAAAAAGCAGTTGAAGAAAACTGAAGCCTCTCTGAAGAAGAAGCAGGCCAAAGAAATCGATAAGAAAGTAGCCGCCAAGCTGAAAAAAGAAGCCGCCAAGCTGAAAGCCGCCGAGAAGAAACAGGTAGCCAAAGCCAAAGCAGCCGCCAGGAAGCTTGAAGCCAAGGCCAAGGCAGCAGAGAAGAAAGCAGCCGCCAAAGCCAAAGCAGCAGCTAAGAAGAAAGCAGCACCGAAAAAGAAAAAGGCAGCAGCCAAGAAGAAAAAAGCAGCACCTAAAAAGCGTAAAGCGGCTAGCAAGGCAAAACGCAAAGTAGCGACTAAAGCCAAGCGCAAAACTGCAGCCAAGAAGAAAGCAGCTCCGAAGAAGCGTAAAGCGGCAGCCAAGAAGAAAAAAGCGGCTCCGAAGAAGCGTAAAGCGGCAGCTAAAAAGAAAAAAGCAGCTCCAAAGAAGCGTAAAGCAGCAGCCAAGAAGAAAAAAGCAGCCCCCAAGAAGAAAAAGGCGGCCGCCAGTAAGAAAAAGGCACCTGCCAAGCGCAAGAAAGCGGCCAGAAAAGCCAAGAAGTAACAACGGAGTCTCTTAAAACGCAATTAATCCCCCGTAGTATGCACTGCGGGGGATTTTTTATTGTTTAACATGCCCAGAATACTTGCCCTAGACAGTTCAACTGAAGCCTGTTCCTGTGCACTGACCCTGGATTCAGGAATCACTGAATCCTTCGATATTATTCCCCGTGGTCATACCCGGCACATGCTGCCGATGATCAAAAAGCTGATGAATGAGCATGAGCTGGAATTTGCAGCGCTTGATGCGGTGGCTGTCGGTGCCGGTCCGGGTTCCTTTACCGGTTTACGCATTGCCGCCGGGGTTGCACAGGGCATTGCCTTTGGTACGGGTATTCCCCTGATTCCGGTTTCCACACTGGCATGCATGGCACAGCAAAAGGCGCAATCCGCTCACTCCTTTATATTGTCCTGTCTCGATGCCCGTATTAATGAAGTCTACTGGGCAGTCTTTTCATTGCAGAGTGGCAAAGCGACATTGCTGGGTGAAGAGCAGCTGACCCGGCCGGAAGCCTTGCTGCTGCAAAATAATGAGCCCATGCTGGCTGTCGGTAATGGTATGGAGTTTTACCAGCAAATGCCTGAAGATACCCGACAAGGCCTGGTGGAAATTGATGCTGGTGTTTACCCGAGGGCCTCAGCTATTGCTGAACTGGCTCTGGAGCAATGGCAGGCCGGCCAGCATATTGATCCGGCTGAGTTTTCACCTACTTATTTACGTAACCAGGTTACCCAGAACTGACTATGGAGGACTTTGACCTCATCAGAAGTACGGTGCTGGCACTGATTCAGGGCCTGACCGAATTTCTGCCGATTTCCAGTTCTGCCCACCTGATTTTCCCTTCGGCATTACTGGGCTGGGAAGATCAGGGGCTGGCATTTGATGTGGCAGTCCATCTGGGTACTTTAATCGCGGTGGTGGTGTATTTCCGGCATGATATTGGCAGCATTTTTCTGGGCTGGTCCCGGCATCTTATCAAGCGTGAAGCAAGCCAGGAATCCCGCCTGGGCTGGATGCTGATTCTGGCCACTCTGCCTCTGGTAGTTGCCGGTCTTCTATTACAGGATATTGTCGATACACATTTCAGAAGTACCGCACTCATTGCCTCGACCACAATCATCTTTGCCCTGTTGTTATGGCTGGCAGACTGGAAGGGACATGGTGAAAAGAAACTGCCTTACCTGAGCTGGAAAGCTTTTTTGCTGGTTGGCCTGGCGCAGGTGCTGGCCCTGGTTCCCGGTACTTCGCGCTCCGGTGTTACCATGACAGCCGCCCTGTTTTGTCATCTAGACCGCAAGGAGGCCGCACGTTTTTCATTCCTGCTGTCGATTCCGGCCATAGCCGGGGCATCGCTGTTATTGTTTATCGATTTATTATCGGCAGACACGGTAAACTGGTTTGAACTGGTTTATGCCTTGCTGCTGTCAGCCATTGTCGCCTTTCTGTGTATTCATTATTTCCTGAAATTGATTACGCGACTCGGCTTTATGCCCTTTGTGGTGTATCGGCTCCTGCTAGGCGTGCTACTGTTTATCTTTTTTGTCTAACTCAACGCGAATCTAAAAACGCATGGCGCCACGACTGACAAGTAAACAAACCCTGATGCAGTTACGCGACCGGCGTTTTCTGACAATTCTGGTATTGGGCTTTGTCAGCGGCTTTCCCTGGGTTTTACATGGCACAGTTTTATCCCTGTGGATGTTTGCCGAAGGTTCCAGTCGTTCAGCGATTGGTTATATCGGTGTGGTAGGCTCCATCTATGCTTTTAACTGGGTCTGGGCACCTCTGGTAGACAGCATAAGATTACCGATACTGTACAAATTGCTTGGCCAGCGACGTTCCTGGTTGATGCTCACTATGTCTTTGATCGTGTTGTTCTGTTACCTGATGAGTTTCACCAACCCGTCTGAAAGTTTATTGCCGGTAGGCATTTTGGCCCTGGGTATCGCGGCCGCTTCGGCAACGCAGGATATTGTTGTCGATGCCTACCGCATCAACCTGTTTGCCAAGGAAGAGATGGACGACAAGATTCCGCTGGCCTCTGCTGTTAATACCACCGGTTGGTATTCCGGTTTTAGTTTTGTCGGCGGGGCTGTGGCATTGTGGCTAGGCGGGGAGACGATCGGTCTGAGCTGGCCGGTGGTTTACCAGTTTCTGGCAGCAGGCTTTGCCTTGTTTATGCTATTTATCTGCCTTTCTCCGGAGCCACCGCACCGGGTCAGTGAAAGAGATGGTATTAGCGAAAAACAAAGCTTTAGTGAATGGTTCCATGATCACGTCATTTTGCCATTTGGCGATTTCTTCAAACGTTGCGGCTTCAGGTTTGGCTTTGCGCTGCTGCTGTTTTTACTGATTTTCCGTATCGGTGAAGCCATGCTCGGGCGTATGTCGATTATTTTTTATCCGGAAATAGGCTTTTCTACCGACGAGATTGCACTGTATTCCCGTTTTCTCGGCGGGCTGTCAACGGTGATTTTTTCCATAGTGGGGGCTCTGATTAATACCCGCTTCGGCATTATCCGGGGCATGTTTATCGGCGGGATCGTTATGGCTTCCTCCAACCTGCTCTATGCTGCGATGGCCGTTGTCGGCCCGGAACCCTGGTTATTTGTAGTGACCTTGCTGGTTGATAACTTTACCCAGGCCTTTGCCGTGGTAGCGGTGATATCTTTCATGTCTTATTTTGCCAGCGAGGTCTATACGGGCACCCAGTTTGCCCTGATGACTTCTATTTCCAATTTTGGACGAACCACCCTCTCGGCAGGAAGCGGCGCAATTGTGGATGGCTTAGGGGGGAACTGGATGATATTTTTTATCATTACCACTGTGGCGGTGATTCCGGCTCTGGTCCTGCTACTCTGGCTGGCCAAAAATATCCCGGCCAATACAGTGACTCCCCATAACAGGGACGAATAACAGGAAAAGCAGGGCAAAATGCCAGAATTTCGCCACATTTCCGGCCCTGCATTTCCAGAATTCTTTGTTTTAATTCACCCTAGTCGAGTACCAACTGCCAGAGGTGAAAACATGGCCTGCTTTAAAGAACGAAAAATCCCCAAGCATCTTGTCATTCAGGATGACTACGAGTTTCATCACAAAGGCAAAAACAGCTTACTGCGTATAGCGCTTTACGGATTACTGTTTTTCTGCCTCAGTTACTCAGTGTTACTGATTACCCCGTAATATTCGACCAGAGTTTGCGCTATCGTAGTAATACACTAAGCTGATTTACTAACAGCATAATTATTCATTTCGCAGGGACGCCGAATGAATGACAAATTATTTCGTCAGGCTGCTTTAGAGCAGCAAAGAACCCGTTTATGGGCTGATACACTCCATCTCCGCCCGCTAAGTTTCCTCCTCCTGCTTGTTTTTATAATCGGTATCACACTGATTAGCTTATTTTTCCTTTTCCAGAATAATTATGCCCGCAAGGAATCTGTTGCTGGTCACCTGGTTTCAAATAAAGATGAAATAACAGTCGGTGCGACTAAAGCGGGTCGCATACAGACTATCAAGGTTACATTAAACGAAACAGTAGCTGCTGGGGATGAGCTTTTCAGGGTACAGGCAGACCAGGCGGTACGTGGAAAACAGCTGTTTACTGAAGAAATCCTGGAGAGTTTGTCTGAGCAGGAAGCAATCCTTACAGAACAGATTTATCTGCAGCAATCATTACTGGAAGAAAAACTGGATGACAGCCTGGAGTTAAGTAACAGTCTGGCATCCAGGTTAACGCGTCTGGAATCGTTGATAACTAATCAGCAGGCACTGATTGAAATTAAGGAAAATGCTCATGTTCGTATGCAGGGGCTTGTCGAGAAGCGATTTATAGCCAGAGATCAACTCGACAGGCTGAGTGCTGAATTACTTCAGGAAAAAAACACCCTAGATAACTATCATCTGCAAAAATCTGAACTGCGCGAAGAAGAAAAAAGGTTACAGCAGTATCGAGATGTTTACCGTAATGAATATCAGGAAAGAATATTAACACTTGAAGCTGAGAAGGCAGCTTTGCATCAAGAAGTAGTAAATACCAGTTATCAAAGCAACAACTCGGTATTGGCGCCAATAAATGGAACTGTCCGGGTAATCGCATCGACAGTAGGTGAGTATGTCACTCCAGGGCAGCGGGTAATTTTACTCATACCCCCTGATGCGGTCTTTGAAGCTGAACTGTTCGTGCCATCCAATGCGATTGGCTTCCTGGAGCGGGGGCAAGAGGCAAATATCCGCCTGGCCGCATTCCCCTATCAGAAATTTGGTGTGCAGACAGGTCACATTGCAGAAATATCCAATACAGTATTAATGCCAAATGAAATACCGGGAAATATAAATATTGCGGAACCCGTTTATCGGGTACGTGTCCAGCTTGATAATCAGTCTGTTCAGGCCTTTGGCAGAGAAATTCCGCTGCGCTCCGGGATGTTACTGCAGGCAACACTGATACAGGAGCAGCGAAGCCTGATGGAATGGCTACTGGAACCGTTATACAGTGTTCTGGGTTAGGGAACCTCTGATTAAGTTTAGTGTGCCTCTGGCCTTCAGGCAGTGGCGGGACAACCCAGTAGTGCGTGCTGTCTGAAGGCCCCGCAGAGATATACTAGACTTAATCAGAGGTTCCCTAGCAGTGCCACTTAAACTCAGTAAAAAAAGCATTAACATGGTGCATCAGAGGGAGCAAAGTGAGTGTTCTCTTGCCTGTCTTGCCATGATTCTCTCTGCATACGGTTACGAGTCAGACATTAACGCTCTCAGAAATAGATTCAAGATATCTTCCCAGGGTGCGTCGCTTAATGCCTTATTAGTCATCGCTGAAAAGCTGAAACTCAATGCCAGGGCTCTACGGCTGGAAATTTCTGAACTGAAGGATCTGCAGACTCCAGCTATTTTACACTGGAACTTTAATCATTATGTGGTGCTGACTAAGGCCTCCCGAAACAAATTCAGCATTTTAGATCCTGCTGCGGGTAGGAAGGTGCTTTCCCGCAAGCAAGTTTCGAGACAGTTTTCCGGCGTCGCGATTGAATTGAGTCCGGGCGCAAGTTTTGAACCAGAAGATAATACTGAAAAACTGACTTTAAGCGATCTCTGGCGAAATGCCAGGGGGCTTGGATTCACATTGTTTCAGGTTTTTTTGTTGTCGCTGTTGTTACAGGTTTTTGTCGTAGCAATGCCTTTTTACACACAGATATTTATAGATGATGTGCTGGTAAATAATGATGTTGAACTCCTGAAGATACTGGCCACAGGCTTTCTGTTCCTGGTTCTGATCAAATGTCTGACTGAGTTGTTACGCTCGCTGGCAGTACTCTATCTTGGCAATGCGCTTGCCTATCAGATTGCATCCAGTATCTGTCATCATCTTTACCACCTCAAGGCGGATTACTTCAGCAAGAGGCATATCGGAGATATTGTTTCCCGCTTTTCTTCAGTCAATAAACTGAAAGACTTCCTTTGCTCCGGAATAGTTGAAATCATCATTGATGGGATGATGGTGCTGAGTACAGTCATTCTGATGTTTATATACAGTTCTCTTCTGACCTTCATTGCGCTGTGTTCAATAGCCATTTATGGGGTATTACGTTTGTCATCCTATCGCTTTTTCTATAAACGAAATCAGCAGCTCTTACAGGATGCAGCTTTGGAAAATACTCATTTCATTGAGAATATACGAGCCATTCAGAGCATTAAAATATTCGGCAAGCAAAATGCCCGGTTACGAACCTGGCAAAATCGCTATACGGATCTTGTCAATTCAGGAGTCCGACTGGAAAAATTAAACATCGCAGTCAGTTTTGCCAATAATTTATTGCATGGAGCCGAGAATATTCTGCTGGTTCTGGTCGGGGGCTTCAGTGTTATGAACAATGAACTGTCCATTGGAATGTTGATTGCCTTTTTGAGTTTTAAAGATCAGTTTTATCAGCGCAGCTTTGCCTTGCTGGATGCTGTTTTTGAGTTCAGATTACTCGATGTACATCTCGACAGACTGGCAGACATACTCTTGTATAAAAATGAATATGAGGATGGCAAGGATGGCATGAATACAACAAAGTTGCCTGCAGAAAGGCCAGATAAAAAATTACTGCAACTTGAACAGGTCTGTTTTCGTTATGATGATGTTTCACCCTACCTGTTTCGTGATGTCAATTTATGTATCGAAGAAGGGGAGTCAGTTGCCATTATCGGAGCAAGTGGCTGCGGCAAATCGACTCTTCTAAAAATAATCGCCGGTTTCCTGGCGGCAGACTCCGGGAAAGTCCTGTTGATGGGCAATGAACTCAAGCATTTGGGAGAATTGAACTACCGGACTTCACTGGCTGCAGTGATGCAGGACGATTGTCTTTTGTCCGGAAGCATTCTGGAAAATATTTCGTTTTTTGATCTGGAGCCCGATATCAGACGGGTCCAGGAATGTGCTGCAATAGCCTCCATAGCCGGAAATATTGAGGCACTCCCAATGCAATACGATACGCCGATTGGCAATATGGGAGAGTCACTATCCGGAGGGCAGTTACAGCGATTAATGCTGGCCAGGGCATTATACAAGCAGCCAAAACTACTGCTGCTGGATGAAGCAAGCAGTCATCTGGACTTGAACACTGAATCTGCAATTAACCATGCTTTGAACAAGTTACCTGTTACTAAAATCATCGTTGCACACAGACCTCATTCAATACTATATGCAGATAAAGTCTGCCGTCTGACTGTAAATGGTCTGGAGTTTTTAAGTAATAAGGAAGTAAAGGCTTCACTACAGCAAAATGACCTGGGAGACAGGGGTATCGCAGCTTGATTCCCCAGCCTCAGTACCAGATAATCCCATACCTGATTGAATGTAGAGATTTAGGACTTAAATGCCTAAATTTCCATGATTTATGGTATCTCTTGTCGGTCCCCGCGCAATGCCAGGTTGTAAACCCCGTCAGGCCCGGAAGGGAGCAGCGGTAGCAGCTAAGGCATGTGCCGTGGTGTGGCTGGCAGGGGGTACCTCCATATACGGCTGTTAACAATTCATGTCCTACCAGGTACTGGCAAGAAAGTGGCGCCCCCGCACATTCAAGGAAATGGCCGGTCAGGGCCATGTGCTCAAGACGCTGGTCAATGCCCTGGACAAGGAACGTTTACACCATGCCTATCTGTTTACCGGCACCCGCGGGGTCGGTAAAACCACCATTGCCCGTATTCTGGCACGCTGCCTGAACTGTGAAGAGGGCGTAAGCTCCGAGCCCTGCGGTAAATGCAGTGCCTGCACGGAAATTGAGGAAGGTCGTTTTATTGACCTGATTGAAGTGGATGCGGCCTCACGCACCAAGGTGGAAGATACCCGCGAGTTGCTGGATAACGTGCAGTATGCCCCGACCCGGGGTCGCTACAAGATATACCTGATTGACGAGGTGCACATGCTGTCCGGGCACAGCTTCAATGCCCTGCTGAAGACCCTGGAAGAACCACCACCGCACGTCAAATTCCTGCTGGCGACCACCGATCCGCAAAAACTGCCGGTGACGGTATTGTCGCGTTGCCTGCAGTTCAACCTGAAAAACCTCAGTCCGGAAATCATCAAGGATCATCTGCAGTTTATCCTCGAGCAGGAAAACATCCCTTTTGAGGAAGAAGCCCTGTGGCTGATCGGCCGGGCTGCAAGAGGCAGTGTGCGGGACGCATTAACCCTGCTGGATCAGGCCATTTCCTTCAGCGACGGCAAGATCACCGATAGCGAGATTGCCTCCTTTCTGGGGACGATCAACCAGAGCATTATCTATGAACTGGTGGACGCCCTGATTGCTGATGATGCCCAGGCCCTGCTTAAAAGTATTGAGCATACTGCCGAACAAGCCCCCGATTTTGTTGCCCTGCTGGAAGCCCTGATTTCCTACCTGCATCGTCTGGCCATTGCCCAGGTAGTGCCGGAAGGCCTGGATAACAGCCAGGGGGACAAAAAGCAGTTGCTGGAACACGCCAGGAACATGCCGGCGGAAAATGTGCAGCTTTATTACCAGATCGCCCTGAAAGGTCGCGAAGATATATCCCTGGCAGTAGAAGAGCGTGCCGGTATCGAGATGATTCTGCTGCGCATGCTGGCCTTTACCCCGCATTCACCGGCCAAAAGTCCTGTTGAACAGGTCAGGGAAGTGGCTGAAGAGGCTTCCGGAGAAGCAGCCGGGCAGACAGAAAACGCCGCCGCATCCGGCGACGAAAAAAAAAAGCCGCTAGAAACCATTAAGGTTCAGGAAAAAGCGCCTGCCAAAGCCGAAGCCACCAAAGTTCAGCACCCACCAGAGCCACCGCAGTTACAGGATGAATCCGGAGCACAGTCGAAAGCGGCTGATCCGGGCATTAGCAAAGCACTTCCGGCTGACACCCAGCTTGCGCTTGATACACTCAGGGAAGAGCAGTGGATTTCTCTGTTCTACGGTTTGAACCTTAAGGGCATTACCCGCAGTATCGCGGCCAACTGCCTGATGACCGCTGTTGACGGCAAGAATATTGAACTGACACTGGATGAAAACCAGAAGGCTGTTTTTAACGAGTCACAGCAGGAAAAAATAGCTGCAGCTCTGGCAGAGTATTTTGCCACTGATATCAATCTCCGTATTGAATTGGGGGAACTGGACTCGGAGGCGGAAACGCCGGCAGCCTACCGTTCACGTAAACAGCTGGAGCGGCAGAAACGGGCCGAGGAGACTTTCAGAAATGATGAAAATGTGAAAACCTTGGTCGAGCGCTTTGAAGGCAGTATATTGTCTGACAGTATAGAACCTTTAACCCCGGAAGATTACTGAACCCCAACAACGAGGATTAAATGACAGATTTCAGTGGCCTGATGCAACAGGCAAAACAAATGCAGGAACAGATGCAGAAAGCCCAGGAAGAACTGGCGAACAAGGAACATCAGGGGGAAGCCGGCGCAGGTCTGGTAAAAGTGACGATTAATGGCAAGCATGAAGTCAAAGCCGTGGAGCTGGATCCCTCCTTGCTCGATGAAGATAAAGAGCTTATCGAAGACCTGGTGGCAGCAGCCATGAATGATGCCGTAAAAAAAGTAGCCGAGAGCAACAAGGATCAGTTATCCGGAATGGCAGCCGGTTTAAATCTGCCCGAAGGTTTTAAATTTCCTTTCTGATAATGAATTACAGCCCCTTAATTGAGCAATTGATCCAGGCTTTTCAGCGATTACCTGGCGTTGGCCCCAAATCGGCACAGCGTATGGTGCTGCATTTTCTGGAAAAAGACCGGGATGGCGGCAGGCAACTGGCTAAAGCACTGGAAGAGGCAGTTGAAGGTGTCGGACAGTGCCAGCAATGCCGGACGCTCTCGGAAGAAGATATCTGCCAGATCTGCGCCGACCCGCGACGCGATTCGAGTCTGTTATGTGTCGTTGAAACCCCGGCAGATGTCTTTGCCGTGGAACAATCCAGTACCTACAAGGGATATTACTTTGTACTGATGGGGCATCTTTCACCCATTGATGGCATTGGTCCGGAAGAAATCGGCGTCAATGACCTGGTGCAACGGGTGGTAGAATCCGCTGCCGCAGAACTTATTCTGGCAACCAACCCCACGGTTGAGGGTGAGGCAACTGCTTATTATATTGCCGAACAGATGAAGATCCCCGAACTGCAGGAACGCCAACTCAAAGTCAGCCGTATCGCTCACGGAATTCCCCTGGGAGGCGAGCTGGAATACATTGACGGCGGTACCCTCATCCATTCTTTTGCCGGCCGGCAAAGCATTAGCGGAAATTAGATTGGCAGTAAATGAAGCGCAGGTAAGTGAATATCAGCTGCTTGATAATGATCAGGAGCTGAACCGTCTCTGTCAGCATTGGCGGCAAAAAGATTATCTGGCCCTTGATACGGAATTTGTCCGGGTGGACAGTTTCTATCCGCGACTGGGGCTTATCCAGGTGAATGACGGCGAACAAAATTACCTGATTGATCCTTTGCAGATTAGCCAGTGGCAAGCTTTCACGGATTTGATGCAGGCTGATTCGCTTGTAAAAATTTTTCACTCCTGTTCGGAAGACCTGCTGGTCTTTGCCCATGTCTACAAATTATTACCGAAACCGGTATTTGATACGCAGATTGCCAATGCCTTTCTTGATCAGGGCTTTGCCCTGAGTTATCAGAATATGGTGGCAGAATATTTCGGCCATGACATCCCCAAAGGGGAAACCCGTTCCGACTGGCTGCAGCGCCCATTGAGCGATAGTCAGCTTCACTACGCAGCACTGGATGTGGAGTATTTACCGGAAGTGTATCGCAGGCAGCGCACCGAACTGGAAAAACTCGGACGGCTTGAATGGCTGCAGGAAGATTGCGCGCGGCTGCGGCATAATTACGCCGATGAGTTGCAGCAGGACTTTTCCCAGGCCTACAAAAGCATGTCGGCTGCCTGGTCATTTGATGATACACAGTTGTCAGTACTGAAAGTGCTGGCGCAGTGGCGGGAACAACGTGCCCGTGAACGCGACAAACCAAAAAACTGGATTCTCAGGGACCATGCACTACTGGCCATCGCCAGAATCTGTCCGCAGGAATTGTCCCAGTTCAGCAGGATTGAGAAACTGAACCGTAATTTTGTTCAGTACGAAGGAAAAAAAGTCCTGGAACTGGTACAGGAGGCCATCACTCACCCGGAACCGGTCGAGCATGTTTTTCCAAGACCTTTGAGCGGCAGTCAGAAAAAGCGCTTCAAACAGCTGCAAGCCTGTGTCAGGGAACATGCTGAAAAACTGTCGATTCCGGTTGAAGTTCTGGGACGCAAACGCCTGTTGATGGCACTGTTTAATGCCGTTACGCTACAGCAGGAGGCGCAGGGAAGACAGGAAATTGACAGGCAGTCGCTGGAAATTCCCGAAGAACTTCAGGGCTGGCGCAAGCAAATTCTGCTGGATGATCTGCTGGAGATACTACAGTGAAATCCATGCTCTGTACCATTTACAAAAGTTCGCGTGAAGCCGAGTTATACCTGTATGTTGCAAAAGGCAGTGACCTGTCACAGATTCCGGCCGATTTAATGGCCAGAGCAGGTAATCTGCTTGAAGTCATGACCCTGTCCCTGACCGAGGAACGCAAGCTGGCCCGAGTCAATAGCAAACAGGTACTGGAAGATATCCGTGACAAGGGTTATTTTCTGCAATTGCCGCCAAATATTCATTCGCAACCGGTCCGCTATGGGAAATGAATCGAACAAAACAGAGGCTTTCTGGAAAACCACTGCCCTTGAATCGATGAGCAGGGAACAGTGGGAATCACTCTGTGACGGTTGTGGTAAATGCTGTCTGCACAAACTAGAAGATGAAGACAGCGGTGAAATTGCCTATACCCGGGTTATCTGCCGGTATTTTGAGGAATCCAGCTGCCGCTGCCAGGTTTACAGTGAACGTAAGAAGCTGGTACCGGACTGCGTGGTCCTGCGTCCGGACAATTTGCAGAGTCTGCCCTGGATGCCGGAGACCTGTGCCTACCGCTTGTTATATGAAGGCAAGGACCTGCCGGAATGGCACCCCTTGCTCACTGGCGATCGCCAGGCAATCCATGAAGCTGGAAATACAGTAACAGGCAAGGTAATCTCTGAAGAGTTTGTGCACGAAGACGGATTCGAAGAACACGTAGTGAAATGGGTGAATTAACAGCCTCAGGCAGAGCAGGCCTAAATGGAAACTTTTGATTACATCATTGCATGGATTGTGTACCTGATTGCTGCGGTGGCGATATCCTGGCTGTTCTGGAAATTCGCCAAACGGGTTTTCTGGATGGACCTTGCCTACGTTATGCAGGGTACCTTCATGGCAGTAATTTTTACTCCCTGGTATGTCTTGCCTGAATCAGATGTGCTTGCCCCGGCAATCATCATCTTTGCCATGGACATTGTTACTATTGAAACCATGGCGGGCATCCGTTCCCTGGTGCCGATGGCTATGGCGGTTATTTTTATTGACCTGTTTATTATTATCGGCATTGCTGCCTACCGGGTACGCAAAGTCAGACGCATGCTCGATGTCAAAAAATCCCGACGTATGAGGCAGCACCTCTGACTGTTACTGTCAGTCCTTTGCAGTCCTGACAAATCTCATGCCCATCTCTCTGCCTGTTCAATTCCCGCAAGCCTTACCGCTGACGCAAAAGCTGGATGAAATCAAAGCGGCCATCTCTGCGCACCAGGTCATAATTGTCGGCGGCGAAACCGGTTCCGGTAAAACCACCCAATTGCCAAAAATCTGTATTGATCTGGGCAGAGGGCAGAAGGGCATGATTGGCCATACCCAGCCCCGGCGCCTGGCAGCCAGAACCGTAAGCCAGCGAATTGCTGATGAACTGCAGGTAGCACTCGGACAGGAAGTGGGCTATCAGGTTCGCTTCAATGACCGCAGCAGCCCGGCAACACAAATCAAGTTGATGACCGACGGCATTCTGCTGGCTGAAATACAGCAGGATCCTGAGCTTAAGGCTTACGACACCATCATTATTGATGAGGCGCACGAACGGAGTCTGAATATAGATTTCCTGCTGGGTTATCTGAAAGGTTTGCTGGTTAAAAGACCGGACCTTAAACTGATTATAACTTCAGCCACCATCGACCTGGATAAATTCTCCCGCCACTTTGATGGAGCACCGGTTGTGGAAGTTTCCGGCAGAACCTATCCGGTCGATATCCATTACCAGCCGATTGCCGAGGAAGAAGATCAGGAACTTGCTGAAAACATCATCAAGGCGGTCAGGGAACTCTTTCGTCTGGAACGTAGTCAAAGTCGCAAATCAGGTGACGTGCTGGTTTTTTTAAGTGGAGAAAGGGAAATTCGTGATGTTGCCCAGGCCTTGCGCAAGGCCAGACTGGGTAATACTGAAGTGTTGCCATTGTATGCCCGTCTGGGCAACAAGGAACAGAACCGGGTATTTCAGCCACATGCCGGCCGGCGAATTGTGCTGGCAACCAATGTGGCGGAAACCTCCATCACGGTGCCCGGTATTACCTGTGTAATCGATCCGGGAACAGCACGCATGAGTCGCTACAGTGTTCGGAGCAAGGTACAGCGTTTGCCCATAGAAGCCATATCAAAGGCCAGCGCCAACCAGCGTGCAGGGCGTTGTGGCCGAATCGCACCGGGTATCTGTATCCGTCTATACAGCGAAGAAGATTTTCAGTCACGACCTGACTTTACGGATACGGAGATTACCCGAACCAATCTGGCCTCTGTCATCCTGCAAATGCATGCCCTGGGACTTGGCGATATCGCCAGCTTTCCATTTATTGATAAACCGGAAAATAAAGCCATCAATGACGGCCTGAAGCTCTTGCAGGAAATCGGTGCCGTCAACCAGGACAATCAGCTCAGTAAAGCGGGACGATTGATGGCACGTTTACCGGTTGACCCGCGATTTGCCCGCATGTTGCTGGATGCAGGCAGCAGAAACTGTCTTGCAGAGCTGCTGATTATCGTCAGCGCCATGAGTATTCAGGATCCGCGTGAGCGGCCAATGGACAGGCAACAGGCAGCGGATGAAAAACACAGACAATTTGAGCACCCGGGTTCCGATTTTCTTGGCTTCATAAAACTCTGGACTGTATATGAAGAACAACGGCAGTCCTGTACCCGGAATCAGTTACGCAAATATTGCCAGAAACACTTTCTTTCCTTTATGCGCATGCGGGAGTGGCGGGAGATTCACCGGCAACTGCATCTGCAGTGTCGCGAGCTGGGCCTGAAAGAAAATCGCCAGCCGGGGGATGAAGACAGTATTCATCAGGCCCTGTTAAGCGGATTGATTTCCCAGGTCGCCAGGCGCCATGAGGATTCTGAATATCTTGGTACCCGTAATCGTAAATTTCAGGTTTTCCCGGGTTCGGTGTTGTTTAAAAAGAAGACCAAGTGGTTGCTGTCTGCTGAACTGGTGGAAACCTCGCGTCTTTATGCCAGGCTCAATGCCGGCATTAAAGCGGAATGGATAGAAGCAGCCGCAGGAGAGTTGCTGAAGCATGAATACCTGGAGCCACACTGGGAGAAAAAGCGTGGTGAAATCATGGCTTATGAAAAAGTCACGCTTTACGGGCTGACGCTGGTGGAACGGCGTAAAGTCTCTTTCAGCAAGATCGATCCGGCATTAAGCAGGGAATTGTTTATTCGTCAGGCACTGGTACCCCTGGACATCGATACCCGGCTGGATTTTTATCAGCATAACCGCAAACTCATAGAACAAATTACCGAACTTGAAGATAAAACCCGGCGTCGCGATATTCTGATCGATGACGACAGCCTGTTTGAGTTTTACGATACCCGGTTGACTGAGCAAATCTGCTCACAAAAGCAGTTGGAAGCCTGGTATAAAAAGCTCGACAGGGAAGCCGCGGCCAGTTTGTTACTGACCGAAGCAGACCTGACACGGAATGATACCCAGAAGCTGAACCTGGATGAATTCCCTAATCAGTTAAGCACGCCCACCATGGCGCTGAAACTCGCTTATGAGTTTTCTCCGGGTAAAAGTGACGACGGGGTATCGGTGGATGTACCGGTTTCGGCACTGCAACAACTCAGCAGGGAAGACCTGGACTGGCTGGTACCCGGCATGCTCAGGGAAAAATGCATCGCACTGGTTAAAGCCCTGCCCAAGAACCTGCGCAAACACTTTGTGCCGGTTCCGGATGTGATTGAGAGACTGTTGCCGGCGATCAGGGAGAAAAAAGAGGGCAGTCTGCAACATATACTGGCCAAAGCCCTGACCTCAGTCGCCGGTGTCCGGATTGATCCTGCCTTGTGGCGCAACTATTCACTGGAAAGTCACCTGCACATGAATATTCGCGTGCTGGATGAGCAGGGAAACCTGCTCGACAGCAGCCGGGATTTACATAAACTGCAGGACAAGTATGCCGAAATAGCCCAGCAGCACCTGCAGGTGCATGCGGAAAGCAGTATCGAACGCCGGGGTATCACTGAGTGGGACTTTGGTGAACTGGCACTGACCCATGAAATAAAACATGGGGATATCAGGCTGACTGCCTATCCAGCCCTGCTTGATGAAGAAGACAGTGTGGCACTGACCCTGTGTGATACTGCATCCCTGGCTGCAACTGAAACCCGCTGGGGTATTGTGCGATTACTGATGCTGAAAAGCCGTTCACAGGTAAAGTACCTGCAAAAGAACTTGTTAAAAAATCCGCAACTCTTGTTGTTGCTGAGTCATTTTGGCAGTCGTGAAGAGGTTTTGGGGCAATTAATCCGGGCGTCCTTCCGTCATGCATTCCTGCACAGTGATAGCCTGCCGAAAAATGCGGATGAATTTGATCGTCTTTATGATGCAGGCAGGGCGAAGCTGGTCAGTAAAGCCGAGTCGCTGGAAAAAGAACTGGGTCAAATCATGCAGCTCTATCATGAACTGTTGCAGCAACTCGACAGCCTGAACCTGGCAAAGGGCAGTGAGCTGCGTGAAGATATCGCCTTGCAGCTTGATGAATTACTGCATGCCGATTTTATATGCGATACGCCAGAGCAGTATTATTTCGAGCTGGTCCGTTATCTGCAGGCTGTCAGCCAACGCCTGGAGAAGTATCCGCGTCAGCCCGAAAAAGATCAGCAGTGGACTGAAGTGTTGCAGACATTTTATGCCGACTACCTGCAGGAATATGAAAATCTGGTCAGCCAGAACCGGGTGTCATCAGAGCTGGAAAATTTTCGCTGGATGCTGGAAGAGTTCAGGGTATCGGTCTTTGCCCAGAATCTGGGAACACGCTATCCGATATCGGAAAAGCGCCTGCGCAAATTCTGGCAGGAAAAGATAATCGGCAATCAGTTTTAATATTTTACCAGTATGGCTGCACCCAGAATGAAGCGGCCTTCTTCCAGTTCAAATATGCGGTTTATTTCAACCAGGGCCTGAAATTCGGATTTATTGGTTTTACCGTCATGAATTTTTACTTTGCATTCAGTTCCCATCGGTATGACGCGGTCTGAAATAATCCCCATGCCGTTTTCGCTGATATCAATACAGAGTGCTTCAATGACTTTTTCTGCGTTGTCGTAATGCAGACTGACCGCTGTGTTGACTTTGATGCGCTGGAATTCCCGTTGCTCATGAAAACGGGCCATGGAATGATAACTGCCCCTGAGCAGATCTCTCATTTTCATAGTTTTACCTTCCGCTTTGCTCAAAACACACCCGACCATTAAATTTTCACTGCAAATAGTATGAAGTATTCAGGGTGAAAATATTGTGACGCAATTAACGAACTTTTCTTGCAGCCTCAAACAGAAGGGGGTAAGGTATGGAGCACTTGACGTCAGCTCTAAATTATTGATTTTTAAACGACTCTCATCCGCATTAATGACGTCTGGCAATCCAGCATGAGAGGTATTTAAGCAGATACCTGCTACTGATAATGGAAAAAGGGGATAACAGCACTGTCTTGTTGATAGACGACGATCTGGTCGTGCGGGACGGTATTGCCAATTTCCTGTCTGAACTCTCCTACCGGGTAGTGGTTGCCTCTGATACTAAAGAAGGACTGGAAGCATTCCATTCAGCCGCTCCCGATCTGATTATCTGTGATATGAATCTTGCCGGGGGTAGCATGCTGGATTTCCTCCGAACGATTTTCTCCCAGGTTGCCTCCCAGGCAGTGATCGTTTTATCCGACAAGGAAGTACTTGATGATGTGGTTGAGGCGATGAAGCTGGGTGCGAGTGATTACCTGATCAAGCCGGTCAATGAACTTATCCTGCTGCAACTGTCAATTAACAGCAGCCTGAAGCGCGCCCATATCATCAAGGAAAATGAAGCTTACCGGAAACGTCTGGAAGATATTAATCATGCCCTGGAAAACAATCTGGAACTGTTCCAGGCTGACCAGCAGGCTGGTCGCCATGTGCAGATAAGCATGTTACCCAAGCCGCCGCAAATTATTGCTGATTATGAGTTTAACCATCGTGTGGTCCCTTCACTTTTTCTAAGTGGTGACCTGGTCGATTACAAACCACTGTCCAAAAGCAAAGTCATGTTTTATATCGCGGATGTTTCCGGTCATGGTTCATCGTCTGCCTTTATTACGATTCTGCTGCGTTTTCGAACTGAACAGTTGCGGCGCGAATATATCAAGGGACGGTTTTCAGGTGACTTTACACCGGCCGCCATACTCAAATCCCTGAACAAGGATTTACTGGATACTGCGCTGGACAAACATATCACCATGTTCCTCGGCATTCTGGACCGTGAACAAAAAACATTGACCTACAGTGTTGCCGGTCATCATCCTTTGCCGGTGGTTTATAAAGACGGTAAAGCCAGTTTTATTGAATTGACCCAGAAAAGCTTCCCGGTCGGCCTGCTGCCGGAAGCTGAGTACTTCGAACAAACAATTCCTTTCGAAAAATGTTCATTGACCCTGTGTTCAGATGGTATCCTTGAGTCTTTACCGCAGACTACCCTGGAAGACAAAGAACAGCGTATACTTCAGGTCGTGGAGCAATGTGGAGGGGAGTTTCAGCCAATTCGTGAAGCCTTTGGCCTGAAAAAGCTGAATAATGTCCCTGATGATATCGCTGTAATGAATGTCAGTGATTTATAGTTCCAGTAGTATTAGTAGTCTGCACTTGCAATCGAATGTATTAGCAGTATTACCTGAAAATCCAGGTATGCCCAAGAAGCGTATATCAGATTTGAGTAGGGTAAGCGAGTGAACTAAAGTTAATGAACTCAGGGAAAATATTAGCCGCAGAATATGACCGAATACCGGTGTTAAAGCTGGTAGGGGATGTGCGCGTGCTGATGAGTTCAACCATCGATAATTATTTTCATACGCTTTACTCCCGGGCAATCCTCGACGCCATGATTGTTGATCTGTCTGAAACCCGGGGAATAGACAGTACTGCCCTGGGCTTACTGGCGAAGATGGCAATACAGTTGCGTAACCGCTTTAATGTCAAGCCGAGTATCATTTCTACCAATCCCGATATCACCAAAATTCTCAAAGGCATGAGCTTCGATATCATTTTCGATATTGTGGAAGAGCCATTTGCGGAAGAGGCCGAGTTTGGAGAGCTGAATCCGATCAGTGAACCGGATGAAGCAATCAAGAAGAAAGTCATCGTCGCTCATCAGGCCCTGATGACCCTGAGCGAAGAAAACAAACTGGAATTTCAGGACCTGGTCAGCGCCCTCAAGAACAATTAGTCATTCTTGACTGCCAGCTTGGTCTTGATGAAATCACTGTGAGAGACATACAGGAGTTCGGCTACCCTGCGAATCAGATGTTCCTCATAACGATCCAGATTGCCATCGGCATAGGCCACTTCCCACATGTTCTTTATCAGCATAATCTTGTCTTCATAGTCATAGGCCTCATGTATCAGGCTGGTAAACTGATACAGTGATGTTGCCTCTTCTGCTTCCTGTTGGGCCAGTGTAAACAGCTCATCCAGCATTTCCTCCTGCAGATTGAAGCGATCCTGCAAAATGCTTGAAATCTTCTGGGTCTCTGATTCGTCAATTTCCTGGTCAGACTTGCACAACTCGATCATCAGGGCAGCACAGGCCAGATGCAGGGTATCAACCCGTTGCTCCTCACTGAGAGTTTCATCGGCTGGTTTAAGGTATTTGTCAAAAAATGAATTGATGCCCTGTAACATATGACGGTCCGTTTAACTGTGTAAGAGATGCATTGCTGATTTGAGCACTGACAGATCAGCATCTGCTCTGTAGGCATTTTCGCTTAAAAAACGCCGAAACTGTTTGCCGGAAGGCTGACCATGGAATAAACCCAGAATGTGCCGGGATATATGGTGCAGGCTGGTGCCTTGCTTTAATTCCGAGGCTACATAAGGTAAGAATTTTTCCAGAATTTGCAAGCGCCCCGGAATTTCATGCTGATCGTGGAAAAATTCCCGGTCAACTTCAGCGAGCTTGTAGGGTTGCTGGTAGGCTTCACGTCCGAGCATGACGCCATCAACCTGCTGCAGGTGCTCATGGGCCTCAGCCAGTGTTTTGATGCCACCGTTAATGACAATTTCCAGATCGGGAAACTGCTGTTTCACCTTATATACCCTGGGATAATTCAGGGGCGGAATTTCACGGTTCTGTTTCGGGCTCAGGCCATCGAGAATTGCGATGCGGGCATGCAGGATAAAACAGGAACATCCGGCATCGGCAATGGTGCCGATAAAATCCAGCAAGGCTTCGTCTGAATCAATATTATCAACGCCGATTCTGCACTTGACGCTAACCGGAATCTGGACTGTGTCTTTCATCTCTGCGACGCAATCGGCAACCAGTTCGGGTTCCGCCATCAGGCAGGCGCCGATTTTCCCTCGCTGAACCCTGTCACTGGGGCAGCCGACATTGAGATTGATTTCACGATAGCCAGCCTGTTCTGCCAGTTTGCTGCACTGCGCCAGCTCTTGCGGATCACTGCCACCCAGCTGAATGGCGACTGGCTGCTCTTCAGGATTAAATCTTAAAAAGCGCTCACGTTCGCCATGAATCAAGGCACCGCTGGTGACCATTTCTGTATAAAGCAGAGCGTGACGGGATATCAGACGTAAAAAATACCGGCAGTGCCGGTCGGTCCAGTCCATCATCGGGGCGACACAGAATTTATGCGATACAGCGTTCATGACTCTTGGTCGGGGATATTCTCAGCGGGGATAAGTGTGCCCTGATTATATAAATTACAGCACAGACTTAAAGTCGCATCTGATTCCAGGCATTGCCCGGCAGGAATAAGCTGTTGTTTTTTATCACACAATAAATTGACAAAGCTCATCAAGTCTTGGTCGTCGCTGTCGATTTCATGCAACAGGCCGTCGGCGAACAGGCTGATTTTGCCATCCTGTTGATGGAAGGCAAAACGTGCCGCCGGATGTTTTTCCAGCTGCATATCCTGGGACAGGTGCTGTTTCATTTGCTCCGGACCGAGTGCTTCTTCAGGTACAAATTGCTGTTCAGGGTATTTGCGCCTGGTGATGTTCTCACCAAAGCTGCTGATCACCAGTTTCCGGTTATCGACACAGCTACTGATTATCTGTCGCAGTTTATCGATAACTTCATCAGTGATTTCAGCAGAGGCAGTCAATGCCTGTAGCTGCGGATCTGCATAACGCTGATCTTCGCGCAGCGTCTGGCTGGCTGTCGAACAAAGTTCCTCGAGGATCTCGATATAGGAGGGAGCGCGGAAACCAATTGAATAACTCAGTGACTGATCCATTGAAATACCTTGATGAGACAGACCCGCCGGAATATACAGCACATCTCCGGCTTCCATGAGGTGTTCGCTTTCAGCTTGAAATTTAGCGAGTATTTTCAGCTCGGTATCATCCGCCAGGGCTGTGTTTTCATCACAATGCTGGCCCAATTGCCAGCGGCGCTGCCCGGCCCCCTGGATGATGAATACATCATAGTAATCGAAGTGTGGTCCAACTCCAGCATTTGCCGTGGCATAACTGACCATGATGTCATCAAAACGCCAGTCCGGCAGAAAATCAAAATGCCGGTATAGCCCTTTCAGTTCGGTGAACCATTGATCAACAGCCTGAACAAGCAGGGTCCATCCGGTATCCGGCAGGCCGGTAAAATCAGTTTCAGCAAAGGGACCATGCCTGAGTTGCCAGGTGTCACTGATATGCTGCACGAGTCTTGATTCTACTTCGTCTTCACAGGCAAGGCCTGCCAGCTCTTCAGGGCTCAGCGGATCCCTGAAACCGGGCAGGGCGCCTTTGAATAAATAAGGTTTTTGCTGCCAGTATTGCGAAAGAAAGACATCCGGACTCAGTGATGAGTTGAGCATTAAACTGCCGGTCCTCAGACCCGTTTGGCCTGCACGGCGGCATTGCCGATATAAGTGCCGGGCGTCAGCTGTTTCAGCTCATTTTTTACATGCTCGGGTAATTCAAGCGTATCAATAAATTCTGCCAGAACCCGGGCATTAATGGTTTGCCCGCGAGTCAGGGCCTTGAGTTTTTCATAGGGTTCCGGGACATCGTAACGCCGCATGACGGTCTGTATTGCTTCTGCCAGCACCTCCCAGCTTGCATCGAGGTCGGCAGCCAGAGATTCTTTATCAAGCATCAGTTTGCTAATGCCTTTCAGGCTGGCCTGATAGGCAATCGTGCTGTGTGCAAAACCCACTCCGATATTGCGCAGTACGGTGGAATCGGTCAGATCCCGCTGCCAGCGGGATATGGGCAGCTTCTCTGCCAGGTGTCCCATAATCGCATTGGCAATACCCAGATTACCTTCGGAGTTTTCAAAATCGATGGGGTTAACCTTGTGTGGCATGGTCGATGAGCCGACTTCTCCCTCGACCATGCGTTGTTTGAAGTAACCCAGGGAAATATAACTCCAGATATCACGATCAAAATCGATCAGGATCGTATTGAAACGGCAGACCGCAGAAAACAGCTCGGCTATATAGTCATGTGGCTCAATCTGGGTTGTGAATGGGTTCCAGCTCAGACCCAGTTTGTTGACCAGAGCCTGGGCATTGGCTTCCCAGTCCACATCGGGATAAGTGACCATGTGAGCGTTGTAATTCCCCACCGCGCCATTGATTTTGCCAAGCAAAGCTACATCAGCAATCTGCTGATACTGGCGCTGTAACCTGGCAACCGTGTTGGCCAGCTCTTTACCCATGGTGCTGGGGGTGGCAGTCTGGCCATGAGTCCGTGACAGTAATGGGATTTCAGCATATTCATGGGCTTTCTCACGAATGGCGGAAATGATTTTCTGCAATTCCGGCAACAGGCTGTTAAGACGGAAGTCCTGCAGCATCAGGGCATAAGACAGGTTGTTGATATCCTCGGAGGTACAGGCAAAGTGCACGAATTCCTTAATCGAGCTTAACTCATTGTTTTCACTGAATTTATCTTTAATAAAATACTCTACAGCCTTGACGTCATGATTGGTTACCGCTTCCTTGTTTTTGACGATCCGGGCATCAGCCTCGGAAAATCCGGCAATCATGGCTTCGATGAAGGCATTGGCTGCATCTCCAAGTGCCGGAACCTCTTCAATCCCCGGGTTTTCTGCCAGTTGCTGGAACCAGCGCAATTCAACGATAACCCGGTAGCGAATCAGGGCATATTCACTGAAATAGGGGTGTAGCGAAGCAGTTTTACTGTGGTATCGACCGTCAACCGGTGAGATGGCATTAAGCGTAGTCAGCGACATAGGAAAGCAGACCTGTCATTTTCTAAAAGCTAATGATAACCAATTTTGCCTTGTAAAGCAGCAATATAGCTGGCATATGTTTGACATATGATTAAACTGTTTTATACTGCATGAAAGCGCGCGAATTGGGGGGGCTTTATGGCAACAAAGGCAAAGATTTTTACCAACGGTCGCAACCAGGCTGTTCGTATCCCGCGGGAACTGGAATTCAAGGGTGTGGATTCGGTAATCATCGAGAAGCAGGGCAATGCCTTGCTGCTCAGCCCGGTTCGCAGCACCTGGACCTCCCTTAAGGATGAGGCCGAGGCGGATGAAGATTTTATGCGTATCCGCCCGCGTCTGATCAAACAGGGTTAATGTCAATAACCCGCGTGCCGGGTATTCAGGAGAAAACATCATGCTGGTATTGCTAAGTCCGGATATCTGCCGTCATATCATCCTCAAGCGCGATGAAGTTGCCCTGACTATCCTGGAAAACTGGTCAGGACAGGGCGATGAGATCATGTTATCGGCAATTACCTATGCCGAGCTGGTGGCTGGTGCACTGCAGACCAGCGACAAGGGCAAGCACATGCAACTGGTTAAAGCATTCTGTGAACGGCTGGACGATATTGTTGCCTGGGACGGTAATGCCGTAGATCAATATACCGAGATACAAATGCGAGCCATGCAAGCTGGCAGTACACCAACCATGAACAATGCCATGCTTGCAGCACACGCCATTAGTCTGGATGCCAGACTTTTATGCATGAATCGCAAGCATTTTGCGGGTATTGAAGGTTTGAAACTGCTGGAACTGGAAGAAGTTCAGGAAGGCCCCGCATAGTTTTTGCCAGTTCCCGGGCAAAAAAAAAGGGCAGCGAACGCTGCCCTTTTTAATTGGAAGATTGAATTTAGGCAATCGGTCCACTTTCGTCGATCGCATCCACTGCCTGCGGTGCAGCAGCACCGATTTTAACCGGTGCAGTCTCTTTCAGGAAAAGAGAGACTACGATACCAAGGGCAACCCCGATTACCGGTACCCAGACGATGCTTGGCAGACCCATGCTGTTGGCAACGCCACCAGCAATTGCCGGAGCAACACCACCACCGAAAATCTCACCAGTACCAACCACAATACCGATGGAGGCAGCGACCAGGCCAGTCGGTGCGGATTCAGTAGCGATCGGGCCAGTGATCAGTGCCACGTTACCCAGACAGAAGAAAGCTGTCAGGAACAGTGAAACAAACAGGGCACCGACACTTGGACCGGTCTGGAAGAACCAGAAAACGCAGATGGTGGCGCCTATAAAGCCGATGGTGCAAACGGGCTTGCGACCGAATTTATCGGACAGCCCGGGCCAGCCGAACTGACCAAAGAAGCCGCCAAAACCTACTGCCGAGGCAACCAGACCCATCGCGCCGGGGCTTAATTCGAGTACGCCGGTAAGGTATACAGGCACCATGGCGCCCATTACAAATACGCAGGACATGGCGCTCATCAGCATGATCATACAGACGATAATGTTGGAAGAGGAGAATACGCTCATCCATTTTACGTCTTTATGTTCTTCCTGGCCGACACCAAGAGCTTTGGCGCCCATAGTATCCTGCGGCTCCTTAAGCACTTTGATCAGGAAAGCGGCAACAATAAAGCCGGGGACAGCAGCAATCCAGAAAATAATGCTCCAGTGGAAGCCTGCTTCAAGCAACTGGGTAGCAATAATTGGTGCCAGGGCGAATCCGACCAGGGCGAAACCACATTGCTGCAGCCCCTGATTCAGTCCACGTCGTTCCGGTTTTGAGGCCACAGCAACCGCTGTGAAACTTGGCGCAGTGAAGGAACCTTCAGCAGCACCCATGATGGCGCGAATCATGACCAGCATGACCATACCCTGAACCATACCGGTAAAGCCGCCCATCAGAGAGAAAAGAATGATTGCGCTGATAATGATTTTTCGGTGACCGAGTTTGTCAGCTAGGCGGCCACTGAAGATGGCAAAAATACCCCAGGTAATACCCGTCAGACCGGCCAGTGTACCGACTGTACCCGGCTGAAAGCCGAGGTCTGCACTCATTGCTGGCCAGAGCGATGAAAGTATCCAACGGTCCAGTCCGACAAGACCGAAACCTAAGGCAAGCAGAAGTACTGACTTCCACTCATAATCTGTATCCCAGTTGTTATTTTGTTGCATTAGACTATCCCCTTCCAATTCAAGTAACAAAGCGAGGATGATAAACGCCATTCCCTGAAATGTCTATGTTCCGCGGCTGGCGAAAACACTGGGTTTTCGAGATATTGGCGATTTATTTTCAGGCCTGCCGAAGCAGCTCCTGAATGTCTCTGGAAATTCGCCGGCGCATGAGCAGGAAATGCCAGCGTCGACCACCCAGCTGATGCCACAACACCGTTGATCGTATCCCGGCCAGGAGCACGGCGCGAATGGTGTTGGAAATACTCGGGTTTTTCAGGTACTGGGGGTTACCCTGCACCTGGATACGGAATGACAGCGTGCTGATCGTCTGTTGATACAGTCTGGCAAGTTGCTCAATGACCTCGGGATTGTCAGCCAGTTGAATGGAGGAGGACTGGCTGTGTGTCTGAGTATTGTCCAGGCCTTTGGCAATGGCATTTAACATATCCTCGCGCTTCGCCAGTCGCACTTCAAGATAAACCATGCCAATCAGGTAACGCATGACTTCCGGATTTTTCAGTGACTCCTCCTTGCTGATAAATATTTCTTCCATGACCTGCAGGCCGAGTTTCAGTTTACTGACGGAGCCGTAGACTTCAACGGTGCTTTTCGGGTTGGTAACGAACAGACTTTCCAGGCAAGTGCTTAATTTGTCCTGTGCGGCAAGGCCATGTCTGGCCAGCTGGTCTACCAGAAAAGCTGCCTGGGTGAGTCCGGCAAGTGCCAGGGTCTGTTGGGTGTGCTTTTTCATCCTCAGGTGGCCAGGCTCGAGCTGCTTTCTATGACACCGCCGCCCAGACAGCGATCATCCTGATAAAAAACCACAAACTGCCCCGGGGTTATACTGCGCTGGGGTCGGGCAAACTCGACGCAATAGCCATCCTCAGCATGGCTTAAGGTGCACTCCTGGTCTGCCTGCCGGTATCGCACCTTGGCATGACAATGTAGCGGCAGCCGAGGGCTTTCGCTATTGATCCAGTTGATTTCCCTGCACTGCAGTTGCTGGCTGAACAACATGGGATGTTCATTTCCCTGCACCACTACAAGCACATTTCTGTCCAGATCCTTGGCCGCAACATACCATGGTGCCTCAGCCTGTCCTTTGACGCCGCCAATGCCGAGCCCCTGACGCTGCCCGAGCGTGTGATACATCAGGCCCTGATGATGACCGAGAATATTACCTTGCGGATCCTCGATATCGCCCGGTTGTGCGGGAATGTAGTTTTCCAGGAAATCCTTGAATCGTCGCTCACCAATAAAACAGATGCCGGTGCTGTCTTTTTTATCGTGGGTCACCAGTTCGTGCTTCTCGGCCAGTGCCCTGACTTGCGGTTTGTCCAGTTCTCCAACAGGGAACAGACTTTGTGCCAGCTGTTCTTCATTAAGTGCGCACAGAAAATAACTCTGGTCCTTGTTGTCATCGCTGCCTTTAAGTAGATAGCAGTGCTCACTGTCATCCTGTTTTCGAACATAATGACCGGTAGCAATATAGTCAGCACCAAGCTGGCGGGCATAATCCAGAAAAGCCTTGAATTTTATTTCCCGGTTACACAGCACATCCGGGTTGGGCGTTCGTCCGGCCTTGTATTCCTGCAGGAAATGTTCAAACACATTATCCCAGTACTCGGCAGCAAAATTGGCACTGTGCAGGTGAAGTCCCAGTTTCTTGCAGACAGCCTCGGCATCAGCCAGATCTTCCTTTGCGGTACAGTATTCTGTGCCGTCATCTTCTTCCCAGTTTTTCATGAACAGGCCTTCAACCTGGTAGCCCTGTTCTTTTAACAGCAGGGCAGCAATGGAAGAATCGACGCCGCCGGACATGCCGACGATAACTTTGGTATCAGTCCGGTTCATGGCAATAAATTACCGACAGGGGGTGATGCTGGCCATTCAGGTAATCCTGCAGAACCTGCTTTACGATAGGGCTACGGGCAGCAAAGTCTCTGTCCAGAATGTGCTCAGCAGTCAGCCAGTGGGCAGCGATGATCTCCGGATCCAGGGCCCGGTTTTTATGTTCCTTAAGCGGAGTGGCAATAAAACAGTGCCTGACATAGGTTGTCCTGTTATGCGGGGACAGGTATTGATAGGTCCCCAGAAAGGCACGCAGTTCGACCTCCCAGGCGGTTTCTTCGAGGGTTTCGCGCAGGGCTGCCGCAAACAGTGTTTCACCTTCGTCCAGATGGCCAGCCGGCTGGTTAAAAACCGTGTTGCCATCATCTTTCTCTTCGACCATGAGAAAGCGGCCGTTCTGTTCTACAATGCAGGCGACAGTTGTGTGTGGGTACCAGTTCATAAGGCGGGCATGCTACCTGAATTCCGGCTCTACATAAATGATACTGTCTGCGATAATACTCTTTTGAACGGGTTTAAATTTGAAGCTGCAGGAATATTGATGAGTGAATTAACACATCTTGATGATCAGGGGCGGGCACAGATGGTTGATGTCGGTGCCAAGGATGAGACCCAGCGCTCGGCGACTGCCGAGGCAGTCATTTCCATGCAGCCGGATACCCTGGCCATGATAGTGGATGGCAAGCACAAGAAAGGTGATGTGTTTGCAGTAGCCAGGATCGCCGGTATCCAGGCAGCAAAAAAATGCCCTGATTTGATTCCACTGTGTCATCCCCTGATGCTCAGCGCGGTTAATGTGGAGCTTGAAGCTGATACTGACAATAATCAGGTATTGATTCGTGCCACCTGCAAACTCAAAGGTCAGACCGGTGTGGAAATGGAAGCCCTGACCGCCGCTTCGGTAGCCGCCCTGACGGTTTACGATATGTGTAAAGCGGTAGACCGGGGCATGATCATCAGTCAGGTCCGTTTACTGGAAAAAGCCGGCGGCAAATCCGGAAACTGGAGTCGTACAGCCTGATGATTACCGTGCGCTATTTTGCCAGTATTCGCGAAAAGCTGGACTGTGCGGATGAAAGTCTAACGCCTGCTGCAGGGGTGAATACAGTGAATGACCTGATTGATCAGCTGGTAAACGAACATGGGGAACACTGGGACAGAACGTTGCGGGAGTCTTCGGTACTGGTTGCCGTGAATCAGAACATGGTGAAAAAAACCGCAAGCGTCAGTGATGGTGATGAAGTGGCTTTTTTTCCTCCGGTAACCGGGGGTTGAGATGCGTTCCCTGAAAATTGCCATTCAGCAGGAAGACTTCAGCCTGGAACAGGAATGCCGGGAGTTGCGTGCTGAACATAAAGATATTGGCGCACTTGTCACTTTTACCGGGCTGGTTCGCGAGATGGAAACCAGTGAGGATAAAAACAAACTTTCTTCGCTGTTTCTGGAGCATTATCCCGGCATGACAGAAAAGCGCCTTGAAGATATTGCGCAAGAGGCTGATCAGCGCTGGTCACTGCTGGACATATGTATCATTCACCGCATCGGCGCACTGAAACCGGCGGATCAGATTGTACTGGTCGCGGTCAGCAGTATGCATCGACAGGATGCCTTCAATGCCTGTGCCTTCATCATGGATTTTCTTAAAACATCCGCGCCATTCTGGAAGAAGACCAGCACTGCCGATTCCCAGTACTGGGTGGAGGCCCGGGAATCTGATGCAAAGGCTGTCGAGGACTGGGCAGAGACAAGTGATAAGCGCTAGAATACGCGCTTTTTCCGGGAAATAAGTCATGCTCGAAGTAAACAGCCATCTGCAACGAATCAAAGAAAGTCTGGAGAACCTTGAAGTTCTCAGGGGGTATCTTTGACTTCGACCAGAAACAGGAACGACTGGCTGAAGTCGAACTGGAGCTGGGCGAAGCTTCTGTCTGGGAGCGTCCCGAATACGCCCAGGAACTGGGCAAGGAAAGAGCCAGCCTGGAAACCGTCGTTCATACCATTCGCGATCTGGAAAATACCTACCAGGAAACCCGTTCAATAATAGAACTGGCAAAAGAAGAAGAAGATGCGGAACTGCTTGCAGAAGCGCTGAGTGATCTGGAGAAAGCAGAACAGCAACTCGAAGTGCTCGAAAGGCGCCGCATGTTTTCGGGTGAACTGGATGCCAATAATGCTTTCCTGGATATTCAGGCAGGCTCCGGCGGTACCGAAGCGCAGGACTGGGCGGAAATGCTCTTACGCATGTACCTGCGCTGGGGTGAGGATAAAGGCTTTAAAACCGAACTCATGGAAGTGACTCCTGGTGAGGGAGCAGGAATCAAGGGTGCGACCATCTATATAGAAGGTGAGTTCGCCTTTGGCTGGCTGCGCACCGAAACCGGCGTGCATCGCCTGGTCAGAAAGTCTCCCTTTGATTCGGGGAACCGTCGGCATACGTCATTTGCTTCTGTATTTGTGTCACCGGAAATTGATGATGACATTGATATTGAGCTCGATATGAGTCAGGTTCGGGTTGACACCTATCGCTCCAGTGGGGCGGGTGGTCAGCATGTTAATACCACGGACTCAGCCGTGCGGCTGACTCATGAACCGAGTGGCATTGTGGTGCAGTGTCAGAACCAGCGTTCGCAACACAAAAACAAGGAAACGGCGATCAAGCAGTTAAAAGCCAAACTGTATGAAATGGAGATGCTGAAAAAACGTGAAAGTCTGCAGGAAGTGGAAGAAAGCAAGGCAGATATCGGTTGGGGTTCACAGATACGTTCCTATGTACTGGATTCATCCCGCATCAAGGATTTACGCACCAATGTTGAAACCTCCAATACCAGTGCGGTACTCGATGGAGATCTTGAACAGTTTATGGAAGCCAGCCTGAAAATGGGCTTGTAAAACAAGCAGTCAAAACTTACAGAACGGTCCGGAATTAAAATATGAGCGACAACGACAGCAACAATCTGCCTGATGAAAACAAACTGATCGCCCAGCGCCGCGAAAAACTACAGGCAATTCGAGAACGGGGCGAAGCCTTTCCGAATGATTTTCGTCGCAGTGCTTATGCCAGGGAACTGCATGAAGAGTTTGATGCATTGAGCAAGGAAGACATTGAAGCGGCCGGTCGTGAAGTGAAAGTTGTCGGACGGGTAATCCGGATTCGTGGTCCTTTTATGGTGCTGCTGGACGGCAGCGGACAGATTCAGCTTTATCTCAATTTCAAAAATTTCGATGATGCGCTCAATGCTGAAATCAAAAGCTGGGACCTGGGAGACATTGTTGCTGCTGAAGGGGAAATGTTCAAAACCGGCAAGGGTGAACTATCCGTGCGGGTTTCGGCAATTCGACTGCTGACCAAAGCATTAAGACCTTTGCCTGATAAACACAAAGGCCTGACGGATACGGAAGTGCGCTACCGGCAACGTTATGTTGACCTGATTGCCAATGAAGAGGTGCGCGAAACCTTTATCATACGTTCGAAAATTGTCGACAGCATCCGCCGCTTCATGAATGCGCAGAATTACATGGAAGTGGAAACACCAATGTTACAGATGATTCCCGGTGGGGCCACAGCCCGACCCTTTATTACTCATCATAATGCGCTGGATCAGGATATGTATCTGCGTATTGCCCCGGAGCTTTATCTCAAGCGCCTGGTGGTTGGTGGCTTTGAGCGGGTGTATGAAATTAACCGCAACTTCCGCAATGAAGGTTTATCGACCCGGCATAATCCGGAATTTACCATGCTGGAGTTTTATCAGGCTTATGCGGATTACCATGAGCTGATGGATTTAACCGAAAGCATGCTGCGGACTGTGGCTGAGGAAGTGCTGGGGCAAACAAGTGTCAGCTACCAGGATCTGGAAATAGATTTTGCCGGGACTTTCCCACGCATGACGCTGACAGATGCCATTGTTGAACATGTGCCAGAACTGGAGACAGGGCAGGTAAATGATTTTGCGCAGCTTAAAGCCTTTGCACAAAGTAAGGGGATGGATGTCAAAGATTCCTGGGGTCTGGGTAAATTACAACTGGAAGTGTTTGAAGCAGAGGTGGAAGAAAATTTATTGCAACCGACCTTCATCACAGAATATCCGACAGAAGTGTCGCCACTGGCACGACGTAATAACGACGATCCGGAAGTCACCGATCGTTTTGAACTGTTTATAGCCGGGCGCGAAATCGCCAATGGTTTTTCCGAATTAAATGATCCGGAAGATCAGGCTGAGCGTTTCAGGGCGCAGGTAGCTGAAAAGGAAGCCGGTGATCATGAGGCCATGCATTTTGACAGTGACTATATTACCGCCTTGGAATACGGCATGCCGCCAACAGCGGGAGAGGGAATCGGCATTGACCGCCTGGTGATGCTGTATACCGACTCGCCTTCGATTCGCGATGTGTTGCTGTTTCCGCACATGCGCCCACAACATGACTGAAAGCGAGCGGCAAAAAGATATTCAACTGGAAGCATCCTGGCTGGCTGAACTCGAGGACGAGTTTGAACAGGAATACATGCAAAAACTGAAAAGTTTTTTGCGACAGGAAAAAGCTGCGGGTAAACAGATTTATCCTCCCGGCAATCAGATTTTCAATGCCCTCAATATCACGCCGCTGAACAGGCTAAAAGTCGTGATACTGGGGCAGGATCCCTATCATGGACCTGGCCAGGCACACGGTCTGTGTTTTTCGGTGCAACCTGGTGTCGATATCCCGCCTTCACTGATAAACATCTACAAAGAACTGCAATCTGATCTGGATATTGCCCCGGCTTCACATGGTTGTCTGTCAGCCTGGGCTGAACAGGGTGTGCTCCTGCTCAATGCAGTGCTCACCGTGGAGCGTTCCCGGGCAGCTTCCCATCAGGGCAAAGGCTGGGAACAGTTTACTGACAAAGTAGTGCATGTCCTGAATGACAAATGCGAGGGCTTGGTGTTTCTGTTATGGGGCAGTTATGCACAGAAGAAAGGTCATTTTATTGACCGGCAAAGGCATCTGGTACTGCAATCGCCGCATCCTTCACCATTATCAGCACACCGCGGCTTTCTGGGGAACAGACACTTTTCGCAGGTCAACACATATCTGCAGGAGCATGGTAAAGTACCCGTTAACTGGAAACTACCTGATATTTAAAACAGATCTTTCCCAGTAAAATAACTAAAAAAATTGAGCCTTCGGCATGAAACTGATTATCAAATTGCTTATCGGGATTGCTGCAGGAATACTGATAGGCTTGATTTCACCCGATGCAATAGTCCGCTTTATGGTAACTATTCAGTCTGTCATTGGCTCTTTCATTATTTTCCTCATTCCGCTTATTATTCTGTTTTTTATCGCCGACGGGATATCCAGTCTTCCTCACTCATCCGGGAAGCTTCTGGGCTTAACGGTCGCTACGGCTTATTCCTCCACCGTAATTGCCACATTACTTTCATGTTTAATCGCCTTGTTTTTGCTTCCCGGAATGTTAGCAGGGGTTGTCCCGGAAGCAGCGGGCAGCGAGGCTCAGGATTTCTCTCCTTACATAGAGTTTGAAATAGAGCCATTGATGGATGTTATTACAGCATTATTAACGGCGTTCCTGTTCGGTATTGGATTGCAGGTTACTGCAAATAATTCTGCCAGCTCAGCACTAAAAGATATCATCAATCAGGGTAAAAAAATTGTTGAGAAAACCATAAAAAGAATAGTTATTCCGCTTCTGCCTTTTTACATTGCAGGTATTTTTACAGAAATGGCAGCCAGTGGCACGGCATTTACCTACTTAAGGACTTTTGCTCAGGTTCTTGCACTGGCGCTGGTAATGCACTGGTTATGGATACTCGTCCTGTATGCAATAGCAGCAAGCGTTTCTGGCAGAAAAATGTTCAGTTTAATCAAGGTGATGTTACCGGCATATGTAACTGCAATAGGGACGATGTCAAGCGCAGCAACCATACCCGTTAGTCTTCGCCAGGCTGAAAAAAATGAAATTTCAGCGCCTACGCGGGAATTTGTCATACCACTTTGTGCTTCTATACATTTATCCGGCAGTGCTATTACAATAATTATCTGTGCGATTGCGGTAATGCTTCTGACTCCGAGCTTGCCGACACCAGAGATCATGATGCTTGTACCATTTATTCTGACTCTGGGAGTGATTACAGTTGCAGCTCCAGGCGTACCGGGCGGCACCATTCTTGCTGCTCTCGGTATTCTGTCCAGCATCCTGGGCTTTGATGAAACTGCACTGGCCCTGATGGTTTCACTGTTTTTGGCACAGGACAGTTTTGGTACTGCCTGTAATATCATTGGAGATGGCGCAATAGCTGTGATCGTTGATACGGAAGCGTCGGCAGTTAAACGTTTAAAGTAGTTTTGTAGAATGAATGATGGGTAAACAACATGCCAGAAAGACGAACTCTCGAGTGATTAAACCTGGCTTAATTAAAAATCTATTTTCTTGTTTTCAGGCAAAGCGGAATTTTCATTTACAGAAAACTCCTTACCGCTTTTGTCAGGTAATGTGACAAAAAACTATTATCTTCAGTACCAGTAAGTTAAGTTATCGATTAAGATTTTTTTCAGAGGCTGTTTTAAGTCTGCATACAGGGGGATGAACATGTACAAAAATAATAAAAGATTCATACAGGGTTTTATTGTCCTTATCTCCTTGCTTTCTGGTTTAGGAGTTGCAGGATCTGCAATAGCTGCTGATCAACCAGCGCAGGGTGGCAATGGCCAGACGGAGAATTCTGTTTTTGCAAACTTTACTCCTGTTACGGATGAAATGATTCAGAATCCTGATCCTGCAGACTGGCTGACCTGGCGCCGAACCCTGAATGCATGGGGTCATAGCCCCCTGGACCAGATTAATACCGATAATGTTGATGAGCTGCGCATGGTTTGGGTCCGGGGAATCGGAGACGGGATACAGGAGGGCACAGCACTGGTTCACGATGGCATCATGTTTTTCCCCAACCCGCTGGATGTGGTCCAGGCAATCGATATCAAATCAGGGGACCTGTTGTGGGAATACCGACGTCGTTTACCGCGTGATCTGGAGGACTATTTCCCGGTGCCGTCCATCAATCGAAATCTTGCCATTTATGAAGACCTGATTATCGACACCAGTGCAGATGACTATATTTATGCGCTTGATGCCTATACCGGGGAACTGGTCTGGGAAACCCAGATACTGGATTACCGTCAGGGTGCGCAGCAGACCTCGGGTCCGATTATTGCTAACGGCATGGCTATCTCGGGTCGGGGTTGTGAACCTGAAGGCAGTCCTGATGCCTGTATCATGACTGCCCATAATGCCAGCACCGGTGAAGAAATCTGGCGCACCCGGACCATTGCACTGCCCGGCGAACCCAATGGTGAAAGCTGGGGTGACATGGCTGCCGATGAACGCTGGCATGTCGGTACCTGGCTGGTACCTTCCTATGATCCTGAACTGAATCTGGTTTATTTCGGTACTTCGGTCACTTCACCGGCTCCCAAATTCATGATGGCAGGTAATGAGTATCAATACCTCTATCATAATTCCACTCTGGCATTGGATGCGGATACCGGTGAAATGGTTTGGTATTACCAGCATCTTGTCGACCACTGGGATTATGATTTCCCTTTTGAACGCTTACTGGTTGATACTGCGGTGGCGCCGGATCCGGATGCAGTTGAATGGATTAATCCGGATATCGAGCCGGGGGAGGTTCGTAAAGTATTAACCGGCATTCCTGGCAAACCCGGTTTTATTTACACTCTGGACCGTGAAACCGGTGAATTTCTCTGGGCGAAGCCAGTGGTGTATCAGAACCTGATTGACGATATTGACGGCCGTACCGGTGAAGTCTCCCTTAATCCGGAAACCCTGTTTACCGAAGTTGGTCAGACCGTGCTGACCTGTGGCGGTGAAGTTCGCGGCTGGCCTTCAGGGACATACAGTCCCACTACCAACATGATGTACTATGCCCTGCATCGGGGTTGTGGTGAAGTAACTTCCACAATGAGCGAACCAAGTCTGGATAACCTGTATGGAATTGCCGGCTTTACCTCCAATCTGCCTTTACCGGATGGAACTCCAACTCTTAACACTGTCACGGCAATTTCTGCTGAAACCGGTGAAGTGGCATGGGCCTATGAGCAGGAAGAGCTGATGATGTCACTGATGTCGACAGATGGAGGGCTGATATTCGGCGGCGACAATAATGGCAGGATGAAAGCGCTTGATAAGCGTACTGGCGAGCTGCTCTGGGAAATCAATGTCGGTTCCAGTGTAAGCGGCTATCCATCCACCTTTATGGTCGATGGCAAACAATACATTTCGTTTAGCACTGGCCTGTCGCTTTATGCCGGGGCTGCTGACGCGAATCTTCTGTTTGTTTTTGCTCTGCCTGATTAATTTTCTTTCCAGGTGAAAAAGCGAAGATCCTAGTCAGCAAAGGCTTTGGCTTTTAGCTGCTCAATATAAGCCCTGGAAAATTTTTCTGCCGCTTCGGGGTCAGGAGGAAAACCGCTGTCATTTTCTGATGCCGCTACTATTTCATCGCGGCTGTTTATTCGTGGAAATGGCGCATCAGGAACCGGGATATCCAGGAAGGAACACAAGGGTTCCCAGCCTTCTTTTGGTGAATAAACCAGCAATCTTTCACGAGGCAGTGAATCAATGACATCCTGGTTCCACTGTTCAAACCAGTCTGTCATGAATGCACGGTCATTTATTCGGTCGCCGAATGGAGCGAGTACGGCACCCTGCATCATCGTTTCAATCGGTGAGCCAGAGAATGAACCCATCATTTTCTCCGAGAAAATGGTCTGGCTCACGGAATCAAACCAGCTGTCAGGGTCGCGAACCGTGAGTATGACCCTGGCATCCGGGTAATACTCTGCCAGTTCACGCCAGTAGGTACAGGCCGGATAGTCGGTGGTTGAAAGGTAGCCTTCAAACACAGCGTCCCAGTTAGGCTCACCGTTGACAACATCAAGCCATAACGGAATGTTTCTGCGTGCACCGGCAAAAACTTCGGACATATGGTAGCAGGGTCCCAGCCCCAGGTGTTCCAAAGCAAACTTCATTGAAAATGTCGCTGTCCGTCCCAGTCCGGCCCCAATTACCTTTAATGACATGCTTATCTCACTTTATATTGACTGTTTGAATATTACTTTTACCGCAAAAGCAGAACGATTAACAAATTACGGCGCTTTACTGGTCAACTGGCTGTTTAGGGTAGACCAGAGTTTTCGGAGATTTTTACTTTCCGGAATAGACACAGCCACTGGTGCAGGTTTCACTGACCACGATTTTGGACAAGTTCGGCAGTTGGGGGATGAGTCTGTCCCAGATCCAGATGGCCAGATTCTCACTGGTGGGATTTTCCAGGCCGGGGATATCATTCAGGTAATAGTGATCGAGTTCCTTGATCACGGGTTTGACCAGGCTTTTGATTTCGGCAAAATCCATGATCCAGCCGCTTTTTGTGCCTGGTTCACCATGTACATGAACCTGGATGCGGTAGGAATGACCATGCAGCCGCCCACACTTATGCCCGTCGGGAACGTTTGGCAGAGAATGCGCTGCCTCAAAGGTGAATTCTTTATATATTTCCATGAAAGCTTACTGTACAGGAACGCCGCGCAGATATTAACGCCTGGCATTCAGGCTGTACAGATAAAAGTCCCGGTAAGGAGCCAGTGGCGTGGCTTGCGAGGGAAAATGAGATAGGGTCTAATGCTTTGAAGCACAGGGACTATTCAGTAATGCCAGATCAGTGATACCAGTCTTCAACACAATATTACGTTTTCTGAACCGGGCGAAGCTGCAATTGCTGAAAGGCGCAAGACTGCCCCTGTTTCTTGGCATGCTGGCCATGTTGTTTACTCTCTGGCTGCATATCAGTGCGCCGCCGGCAATCAGCAGTTTTATTGATCGTCTGGATAACGTGGTTTATGACCAGCGTTATAACCTTTTCATGCCATCCCGCGGTGATGGCGACCATAAAATTGTTATCGTGGATTATGACCAGCGCAGTCTGGATGCCGAAGGGCAGTGGCCCTGGTCGCGCTTTAAAATTGGTGATCTGGTAGAAAAACTTGCCGATGCAGGCGTCCTGGTCATTGGCTTTGACGTGACTTTTCCCGAACCGGCCCGAAATCTCGCCTTTGAACTGGAAGAGCGGCTTGGATCGCAAAGCCGGGAATTGATTACCGACATCGGCGCGATTCAGCAGGCCCTGGATGCTGATGCCTACTTTGCTGATAAATTACGCAGTACTGATGTGGCGCTCGGGATGTCTTTCCGGATCAACGAAGCCCTGCGTTACGGTGTTTTGCCTCCGCGTATCACGGAAATTGATGAAGGTGATGCCGGGTTTTCCACGCTGATTGAAGTACAGGGTTATCAGGGTAATATCGCCCAGTTGCAGAATGCCGCTTTTGGTGGCGGTTTTTTCGACACCATTCCCGATGCCGACGGCATTATCCGTTCGACGCCTCTGGTGTTGAATTTCCAGAATCAGCTCTACCCATCGCTGGCCCTGGAAATGGCACGGCTTTATTATTTTGAAGATAACTTCACCATCCAGACAGAAGCCGATGCCTTTGGCAATTTTCGCCGTGTCACCGGGATCAACATGGGCCAGATTACTATCCCGACCACGGTGGACGGCAGGGTGCTGGTACCCTTTATCGGACGCTCGCAACTGGGTTCGGGTGATACCTACCCCTATATCTCGGCCACTGATGTCCTGCGTGACAACCTGAGTGACCTGGAACGTGAACAGTTACAGAACAGCCTGGTGTTGCTGGGGACCACCGCCACCGGCCTGTTTGATTTGCGTTCCACGCCGCTTGAAGCGGTATACCCCGGTGTGGAAGTGCATGCCAATGTATTGAACGCACTGCTGAATGCTGCGCCCAGTATTACCATTGATGAAAGCAGCTCGAATAATGAAGAGGGTCTGGGTGCTGTCCTGTCCGGACTGGATTTCGCCCAGAACAATCCCTTTCCCAGCCGCCCGGACTGGGAAGGAGCTGCCGTTACTGTGGCGATTTTCGTCATCGGACTGTTCCTGTCCCTGATTTACCCGCGCCTGGGACCGGCTTTGCTCGGGCTGTCGAGTCTGGCCTTTATGCTGGGGCTGGTGGCACTCAATTTTAAATTATGGATTGATTACAAGCTGGATATTTCACTGATTATCCTGCTGTTCCTGATCCTGCTGATTACTGTGATCAACATGACCTATGGCTTTTTGAAAGAAGGCATGAACCGCCGGGCGATCAAGGTCATGTTTGACCAGTATGTCCCGCCGGCACATATTGATGCCATGCTGGATGACCCGGATAACTATAATTTTGAAGGGGAGAGCAAGGAACTCAGTGTATTGTTTTCCGATATTCGCGGCTTTACCACGATTTCTGAAACCCTCTCAGCAACTGATCTGAAGACTTTCCTGAACGATTTTTTTACGCCAATCACCGGTATCATTTTTGATAACAAGGGTACCATTGATAAATATGTTGGTGATATGGTCATGGCTTTCTGGGGTGCACCACTGGATGATCCGGATCATCGTCGCAATGCGGTACTGACAGCTTTGCAAATGCTGGAGAAAACAGAAGAACTAAAACAGGAATTTGTCGAACGCGGTTTACCGGAAGTCAACATCGGCGTCGGCATCAATTCCGGTTTTATGAATGTCGGTGACATGGGGTCCACTTACCGGCGATCCTATACGGTGCTGGGTGATGCCGTAAATCTGGGCTCAAGACTGGAAAGCATCACCAAGTTTTATGGTGTGAAAGTTCTGATTGGTGAAGAAACCCATGACCATATCAGTGGTTTTCTTTGCCGCCTGGTCGACAAGGTTCAGGTCAAGGGTAAAGAGCAGCCGGTACGAATCTATGAACCTCTTTGTCTGGAGAAGGACGCGAGCCCGGAATTGCTGCAGGAAGTGGAAGAATACAATCAGGCACATGATGCCTATCTGGCGCAACAATGGGATGCTGCGGATGCTGGATTCAGGGCACTACAGGAGAAAGACCCGGATAAAGAACTGTATTCTGTTTACCTGGAACGCATTGCAAGTCTACGCGGCCAGAGCCTTGGTGAGGACTGGGATGGCACCTTCCGGCACACCACGAAATAGGGATTTGACTTGCCGTCCCAAGTCGGTAAAATGCGCTGTCTCTTTGACGGGTGGTTAGCTCAGCTGGGAGAGCATCGCCCTTACAAGGCGAGGGTCGCAGGTTCGATCCCTGCACCACCCACCAAGCAAAGCAGTAGAAGAAAGTTCATTCGCGGACCGGTAGTTCAGCTGGTTAGAATGCCGGCCTGTCACGCCGGAGGTCGCGGGTTCGAGTCCCGTCCGGTCCGCCATATACTTACTTGTTTTTCCTATAGTTTTCAAAATTAATCACATTTTGTGGCGGTTTTGTGGCAGTTTTTGACTTTTTAAAACTTACACTATCAGCTTGCTTATGAAGATTATTCACCACTAAATCCCGACCTTCAAACCTTTCTAATATATTTTCTCCGCTGTATCCTTCAATCCACTCAGAATAAGTCCGAAAAAACATTTCTGTACTATGACCTAGTTGTTTCGCAGCAGCTGCATAATGCTCACCTGTGGATAAAAGTTCAGCGGCCCTTGTATGCCTGCAGATATAGGGGTGCCTGTATGCAATACCTGCATGGTTGTGAGCACTTCTCCACTTCTCAAGAAAATAGTCTGTAGTTCTGAAATGATTGCCTAGTGCATTTAAGAAAATCCAGTTTTCAGCTGCACAATCAGATGTTCTGTAACTTTCTAAAATTTCACGTGTCCATTTTGGGACTTTAACCTGTCTATTTACTCCAGTTTTGGTTGTCCCCTCAAATCGTCGACGTGTGATTTGTTTTGATATTGATAACTGCCAGTCTTGATAATCTTCCCACTTCAACGCTAATGCTTCACCTGGCCTCAACCCGCATCCAAACAGGATCGAAAAATAGACTTTTGCCTGATCTTCAAGTAACGAAAGCAAATTAGCCCTTTCAGTAAGTGTATATCTATCGATATTCTTTGTTTTTATTCTAGCCTTCTTGCTTAATCGAAGCTTTACCAGATTACAGGGGTTTGAGTTAACTCCTATATGAT
The DNA here is from genome assembly GCA_002414385.1 of Gammaproteobacteria bacterium UBA5109. Lineage (GTDB taxonomy): Bacteria > Pseudomonadota > Gammaproteobacteria > Pseudomonadales > Pseudohongiellaceae > UBA5109. The sequence continues at coordinate 30,453 of DHZH01000008.1, read as the reverse complement.
CTAGTACGCCCCTTAATGGAATTACGCGATTTTTTTTGGTTTTGATTGAGACATCCATAGAAGCTAAAGCATTGTTAATCATGCGTGCATTGATATGGGAACAAGGGATATTGCCAAATCGGGGTATCCACTGAAATTGTAGGTCACGCTGATAATCACTGAATGAAGAGCGTTTTAAGCCATAGTTTGCATCGACGATCTTCAAATACTCAATTGCAGCCTTTCTAAATTGCATCAACCTTGGATCAGGTATGTCAGATTCATCAGTTATAGGAAGTCCAACTTTCATTTTAAAAAGGATTTCCTCACGACGCTTTACAGCAGTAGCTATATCTTGGGAATTAGTAGCAGAGAGGTCATGAGTTTTCTTATAAACCATTCCTCTGTACTGGATAAATATCCTTATTTTACCTCTGCTATTTGTAATCCCACGGGGAAGGGATTTAACAGGCATAATTTAACCTATTGAATTATATAGCAAATATTTCGTTCATGCTCCCTGAACCAATAAGCTTCCCTGCTAACCTACATCTTATCCCCAATTTATAACCAAATCAAAATACGTACCTGTTTTGGGGACAACAATAATTGTACCTATTATAGGAACAATGTCAAAAACAATTTATACAAAAGAATATAAAACCCTTACTGAATGGCTGAGACAATCTCGTGAAGATCAGGGGTTAAGCATGAGGGCTTTTGGCAAAATATTAGGTAAACCGCACTCATATGTAGGAAAAGTTGAGCAAGGTGAAAGGCGATTAGATGTAATTGAATATATCGAGTATTGTAATTGCTTAGGCATATCTCCAGAAGTTGGCATAAAACTTCTCTTATCGTAGTTGATCGAAAGCAACCAGGGATTAAGGAGCTTAAAGATGTTGGACCAATCATTAAAAATTAGAAACTATAAATGTTTTCGAGAGGCTGCCGGTTTCGATGAAATTAAAAGAGTTAACTTAATAATAGGTAGGAATAATTCAGGAAAATCATCACTTTTAGACTTAGTAGAAGTGGCGGTTTCAAAAAATTATAGTTTTGACAAGTCAACTTGGCGTGCTGCTAACCAGCCCCCAGAAGTATTACTAGGAACAAAAGTAACTGAACAAGACATATTGGTTTTCCCAGATAATCAAGCTGGTCATGGTGTTCCAGGAACTTATAGAAGGTGGGCTGCATATCTCATCGGTCGAGAAATTGTAGTAGGTTTTAACGAAAGTGCAGTATATGCGGAAAGTATTGACGAAGGTGCAATGCACCCACCGATCACATCACTACCAGAATTTGAGTCTCAATTAGCACAAAGAATTCCTCCTATATTTCAAAAATTTAAGTTTAGAAGAATTTCAGCTGAAAGGGACATCAAACCTGAGAAAAACAATGATTCTTTAAATATAACATCAAGTGGTGATGGGGTCACAAATGTAATTCAAAGCTATTTAAACAGCCAAATATTAAGCAGTAAGTTAATAGAAACAAATATGTTAATGGCTTTGAATACTATTTTTTCACTTGAGGCAAAGTTTGACCGAATAACATGCCAAAGAAATCCTGAAACAGATAAATGGGAAATTTTTCTAGATGAGGCTGAAAAAGGGAGAATTGCACTATCTAAATCTGGGAGTGGCCTGAAAACTATATTTATAGTTCTTTGCAATTTAATCTTAATACCAAACATGGAAGGCGACTCTTTAAGTAAATTTGTTTTTGGGTTTGAAGAGCTTGAAAATAATCTGCATCCTTCTTTGTTAAGAAAGCTTAATAATTATATATATGAATTAGCGAAACAAGAAGATTTTTGCTATTTCTTGACCACACACTCGAATGTATCTATAGATCAATTTAGTAGAGAAGAAGAAGCGCAAATAATTCACGTGACATCAAATAATTTACTTTCAGAAACAAAAACCGCAACAACATACTTAGAGAATCATGGAATCTTGGATGATTTGGATGTTCGAGCAAGTGATATATTGCAGGCAAATGGAATAATTTGGGTAGAAGGGCCTTCCGACAGAATTTATCTTAATAAGTGGATAAGTCTGTGGAGTCGAAATACCCTTAAAGAAGGAACTCACTATCAAGTATTATTTTATGGAGGCAGATTGCTCTCACATCTATCTGGTGATGAGCCTGACTTAGTTGAAGGTTCGATTTCAGTTTTAAATGCTAATAGAAATGCCATTATTCTTATCGATAGTGATAAAAGGGCCCCTAGGGGTAGAATTAATCAAACAAAAAGAAGAATTAGAGATGAGTTTGATCAGATTTCATCTATTTGCTGGATAACTGCAGGTAAAGAAATTGAAAACTACATACCTGATAATCTAATTATGCAGTTCTGGGGAGATGGCGCAGAGTTAAATAATGAGCTTGGCCAATATGATAATTTCTTTAAATTTGTAAGTGATAATTTCCAAGGCCAAGATAATCATGTAAGTAAAAAACCATTACTAGCTGAAAAATTAACTGAAATTATGACGTTAGAGAATATGGGCGGTGTGCTAGATTTAGATCAGAGAATGAATCAAGTTGTAGATAAAATAAGAGAGTGGAATAATCCAGAAATTTAATTGCTAATGAATCAAGAAATTTAGTTAATTAAGCTTGTTTTTTAAATTTACTCAAACCCCTTTTTTTACTAGCGGCTTTAGAAGCGTAGTTTTCTATTAAACTTCTAGGACTCCTACCTTTAGTTACAAGACGATACTCTTTAACAAGTGGATCTGCTGGGATGTCCCAGGCCGATACGATCTTTCTTATTTGCGTAAGAGTAATAGAACGTCTTCTCTTGATAATTTCTGAAGCGCGAGATTTTGATTTTAAGATATTAGAAAGGTCAGACTGTTTCTCACCTCTGAACTCTAGAACATTTTTAATATATTCTATTGGATCAGGTGCATTTATGGGGTATAGCTTGCTCTCATAATCATCTACTAGAGTAGATAGAATATCCAATTCATCACCCTCTGGAGTATTAAGCTTAGCATCCATCAAAGATTCAATACGATGCAAAGCTGCTTCGTAATCTTCATCATTTCTAATTGGTTTGATGTTCACTAAAGTTCCTCTATATTTAATTTATCGTACTCTTCGTGAGTGCCAATAAACTTTATGTATCCGATTTGGTAGTCGTAATTAAAAGATACTATTAATCTATACTTGTTGCCTGCAATATTAAATACGACCTTTTTGTTACCAACTATACTTGCATTCTTGAACGTATTTTTAACTTCATGCGGCGTTTTCCAGTTTGCTTTATTTACAATTGCATACCATGATTCTAACCCTGATTTGCTGTCAGCATGCTCCGGTTCTTCGTAGAACTCTCGTAAAGTTCTTTTTGAGATAATTTTCATCACAGGTCCTTTTTCTTATCAGATTGATGTCTTGCATAGCGTTACTCCCTCATGGTTTGTTTTAGTTCAATAAACTTAATTTCACTTAAGCTGCATGCTTAATATATCACAATGTTCCCGCTATGGGAACTTTTTATTGTGATAATTATTGTGGAAGTTCTAAATAAGGACGGACAGTGATAATTTCAAAATAATTTGTAATAACAACATGTTAGAATAGGCTGAGAATGTAGATTTAATGCCGGATTCTATTCGAGTCCCGTCCGGTCCGCCATTTCAAGTTCAGTCCAATCCCCCATATATAAATGAGTGTTTCAAAGTAAGCCTGCCAGTAAGGTGGCGGTACCAAGAAACGCCAGAAAACCGGCGACATCAGTGACGGTGGTCAGAATAATTGATGCTGCGGTAGCCGGATCCTGGCCCATGCGGGACAGCACCATGGGTACAAGGGCTCCTGATATGCCGGCAATCAACATGGCCGTCACCATGGCGATGGCAATGACCAGTGCCAGCCCCCAGGATTGACTCCATAACCAGACACCCAGACCGCAGGTGATGGCAAGTATACTGCCGTTAATCAGACCAATTCTGACTTCCTTGCTCATGATGGCACGCCAGTGCAGCGTACTCACTTCACGCAAAGCCAGGCCACGCATGGTAACTGCCAGCGCCTGGGAACCGGCATTGCCTGACTGGCCGGCAACCACAGGCAGCAGGATAGCCAGCGCCGTGAACTGGGCGATGGTGGATTCGAAAAGGCCAACAACTGCCGCGGCCAGGAATGCAGTCAGCAGATTGATATGCAACCAGATGATCCGGCGTTTGACGGCAAACAGGGGAGGCGACAGGGCGCGCTCGTCTGCACTCACACCCACCATGCGCTGAATGTCGGCGCTGGCAGCATCTTCCGCTGCCTGAAACAGATTGGTGTAACGAATAATACCGATAAGTTTGAAATCATGATCAACCACGGGGATGGAATCCAGACGTGAGCGGTCAAACAGGTCGACCAGTTCATCTTCGGTCGAATTAAGATAGGCTACATCCTTCACTGGCTGGTTCAGTTCTTCCATTGGCGCATCGGCTGATGCGAGTGCCATATCCTGCAAATCGACCCGTCCGGTCAGAACCCCGTCCCGGGTAACCAGATACAGGGAACGAATCCTGTGGGCGCTGGACTGGCGAATCGATTCCAGTGTCTGCCTGACAGTCTGGTCGCCATGCGCGGTGACCTGTACGCGATCCATGAAGCGTCCAGCTGTATGGCTGGGAATTTCCAGTAACTGATTGAATTCTTTTTGCACGGAAGCCGGCAGACTTTTCACTGTCGCTTTTCTTTCGTCTGCCGAAAGATCGCGCAATATCAACAGGGCACAACGAATACTGACCAGCTGCAGTACTCTGGTTTGCCGTTCCGGACTGAGCGCCAGAAACAGTATTTTCAGGCTGGCCGGATCAACATATTCAAACAGACGGGCAATGCTTTTGTCTGAAATGCTGGTAAATATTTCACCAGGATTCTCTTCACGTTCCAGCAGGTCCACTGCGTCGGCCGGGAAGTTGTTTATGTAGTAATCGCGAATACTGCTGGTCAGGTTCACGGTCTTTTCCCCAGGACAGACTCAAGCAGATGACCGCAGGCATTGAGGTAATCGGTAGCCAGTTCGGAAAACAGGCGTTCGGTACTGAATTCGCCTGCAGCTTTATTGCCAGCAACCTGCTGCAGCAATGATCTGTTGACCACTCCAAGCAGACGGTGCCGGTTGTCGACTACCGCAAGTTCAAGATGCTGGGTCCATAATCGCGAACCCAGAGCGGTATCGGCACTGGTCATCCCGCTGAGCGCTTCGACACGAGTCATCACGTCAAGCAGTTGTTTTTTCCGGTTTTTGACAGAAAACACTGCCTGCAATGACAGGCGGCCGAGGTATTTACCCTGTTCATCAACAACAAAGATAGGTTGTGGTCGTGTGTCGTCATTCTGTGACAGCTGGCGGGAAAAATCTTCGCAGCTCAGACTTGCTTCAGCACTGATAAATTGCGGCAAGGCGAGTGAGGCCAGACTGTGAGAAGGGAAGTCAAACAGTTTACGTAACTTTGCTTTTTCCTCTTCGTTACAGACCGATAATATTGCCGGGTAACGGGACTCCGGCAGATGCGAAACAATAGCAATACCGTCGCTGGTACTGGCAGCAATCAGCAGGTCCCTGCCGTTTTCTGAAGACAGTTTGTTTAACAGACTGCTGAGTTGCCAACTGGGAAGTCGGGTGGCCAGCATAGCGGCTTTATCGGCCGGCAGGTCGGTAAAGAGCTGCGCCAGCTCTCCAGGATTGGCGCCTGCCAGGATGCCGGCCAGTTCATCCGGCCGTTCAGTGGCAAATTTCAGTATGAGCGGGTCAACTTTCTCCGGCATTATCCGCTCCGGGTTTTGTTTCAATAATGCGCAGAACCTCGGAACTGACAAAGCGCGAGGCCGGGACAGTGATAATTCCCTCGTCAGATTTCAGCACAATAGCGGTGCTGAGAATTTCTTCTATTCTTCCTTCTACTTCATTGATGCGGATCAGGTCGCCGATGCGGTAGTGGTCAAGAGCGCGCCTGGCCAGAAGGTTTTCCACCAGCTGGCGGCTTCCCAGGGCAAAGGCAAGCGAAAGCCCGCCGACAAAAAATGCCAATAAAAGCACCAGCACGTTGGATATAAACGAAATATCGATAGCCGTTTGCGCCAGACCGGTCAGCGTTGCTGTGATGATTACCAGTGCCTGTAACAGCCGCGGAGCCAGGTGGTCAGGTGTAACTTTTATCAGGCCGGCAAACAGGTTGCGGAAAACGATACTGACAAAATATCCGGAAAGAATGATCAGTGCTGCAAGAATTAGCTGCGGAACAAATTGCAGCAGCAGATTCAGCCATTCCCGCACGATGGTGATACTCAGGGTCTGCAAGGCCAGCAGGAGGAAAAACACCAAGGAACCGTAATACACCAGGCCACGCAAGGCCTGACGTAACATCAGTAAATCAAGGTGTTCCAGCCGGCTAGGTGCCCGATGACGCAGATAGGTGTCGAGCTGGATAAGCAGGCGTTCGGTCAGTGCAGCGAGAACATTGGCCACAACAAAACCAGCGATGGCAATTATTATCGCCAGTATTTCAGGATTACGGCCTAGAAAATCAGGGATCATTGACTATTCAGCATTAAGTGCCTTTGTATACGCCTGACAGTATCAAAGCAGGATATACAAGTCACATTAATTTGCATTACAGACTTGTTCCGCAAGTAGCGGTGCTTCAGAGTCGGTAAAAACCTTCAGTCTGTGGAAACAGGTATTTGACGTCAAAAATAACATGCCGGGCTTTGCAAAGCTGGCGGATCTTATTCGCGCCCATGGCCTTGAACTCCTTGTGCGCGACAGCGATTACCACCGCATCATAGGATGATGGTTCCGGCCCTGGATGTAAATCCAGCTGATATTCCTGCCGGGCATCGCTGGCATCGACCCAGGGATCGTGAACATCCACCTGCACATGGAATTCTTTCAGGGTCCTGATCAGATCGACGACTTTGGTATTGCGCAGATCAGGCGTGTTTTCCTTGAAGCTCAGGCCCAGAATCAAGACGCGGGAATCAACGACATTGATTTTTTCCTGGGTCATTTTTCTGATCAGTCGCTCGGCAATGTAGGCGCCCATTCCGTCATTGATACGACGTCCGGCGAGAATGACTTCTGGACGATAGCCGAGTTCTTCGGCTTTGTAGGTGAGATAGTAGGGGTCAACACCAATACAGTGTCCGCCGACCAGGCCAGGCCGAAACGGTAAAAAGTTCCATTTGCTGCCAGCGGCATTCAGCACTTCTTCGGTGTCGATGCCGATCAGGTTAAAAATCAGGCAGAGTTCATTTACCAGAGCAATATTCAGATCACGCTGGGTATTTTCGATTACCTTGGCCGCTTCAGCCACTTTAATGCTGCTTACTGGATAGGTCCCGGCGCTAACCACGTGTTGATACAGCTCATCAACAAACTTGCCGGCTTCTGGTGTTGAGCCGGCGGTAACCTTGATGACATTGCTTAAGCGATGCACCTTGTCACCAGGATTTATGCGTTCCGGGCTATAGCCCAGATAGAAATCCTGGTTTAGCACCAGGCCAGAGCCAGCTTCCAGGATTGGCGCACAGATTTCTTCACTGGCCCCCGGGTAGACCGTGGATTCGTAAATCACAATGTCGCCCTTGTCCAGATACGGGGCAATGGCCTTGCTGGCTTCCTCCAGGGGTTGCATCAGAGGGCGTTTATGATGGTCTACGGGTGTCGGGACAGTGACGATATAAACATTGGCATCCGCCAGGTCCTCAGGCTTGCTGGAAAACCTGGCTTTACTGGCCTGCTGTAATTCTTCAGCACTGACTTCCAGGGTGGAATCATGATATTGCTGCAGACCCTGAATGCGCTTTGTATTCAGGTCAAAGCCCAGCGTGGGGAAACGTTTACCAAATTCAACCAGTAATGGGAGACCCACATATCCCAGTCCGATAACGGCTATTCTACAATTTTCCGCTTTCACGCTGCTGTTCCTTGTTAAAGTGCCCGTGCATTATAGACTTGAGCATACCTGAAACGATAGCTAGGGAGCCTCCTGCGCGTGATATACTTCGCGCTTTGTTTAACCTGATTTGGATACAGCATGTCGGAATTTTCCAGTATCGGATTAATTGCCCGCCAGGATAATGCCAGCATTACCGATTCCCTGAATGCACTGGCAGACTTTTTACTGCAACGAGAAGGGGTGAAAATCGTCATTGACGATGCCGTGTCATCATTATTGCAGAGGCACAGTGCCTTTGCCCAGATGACGGTTGTCGCACCCGAAGAATTTTATCTGCATTGTGACCTGGTCATAGTGGTCGGTGGTGATGGCAGCATGTTAAAAGCAGCACGGACCCTGGCCAAGCAGAACCTGCCGGTAGTTGGCATCAACCGTGGCCGCCTTGGCTTCCTTACTGACATTTTGCCGGAAGAAATTCAGCATGATCTGTCACGCGTGCTGGATGGGAAATACAAGGAAGAGTCGCGCTTCTTGCTGAATGTCAGTCTGGAGCATGATAAAAATCAGCGGGAAATTGGCTGTGCCCTGAATGATGTGGTGTTGCATCCCGGTATTGCCGCACAGATGATTGAATTTTCTCTGTATATTGATGAGGAATTTGTCTATCAGCAAGCTTCGGATGGTTTGATTGTGGCCACGCCCACGGGTTCGACAGCTTATTCAATGTCAGCCGGCGGGCCGATTATGCATCCAAAGCTGGATGCGGTGGTGCTGGTGCCAATGTATCCACATTCCCTGAGCAGCAGGCCGGTGGTTATTGATGGCAAAAGCGAGATAACCATTGTTGTTGGTGACAGACATCAGACCATGCCGCAGGTAAGCTGCGACGGGCAGGTTGAATATACTGCCGAGCCCGGGGACCGCATCAGAGTCAGTAAAAAGCCGGAACGTTTACGCTTGTTACATCCGATGGACTATAACTATTATGAGACCTGTCGCAGTAAACTTGGATGGTCACAGCGTCCCGGTTCTACTTAAGTCACCCTGATTGTACATAATAGAAAGGCAGTATGTTTAAGGCTCTCGACGTCGAAGCACAGGAAAATCTGAGTCAGTTCAGCCGTTTGCTCTGGCAGCAACGCATGTCTCACCGTATTTACCAGGATGGTAATCGGCAGATTGTTGCTGTAGCCAGCAGTGCCGATATTGCCCATGCATCGAGATTGTATGAGCAGTGGAAAAGCGGTGAAATTGCACCGAGCCCGGAAGATAATACCAGTTTTACCGAATATTTCAGTTTTAACAAAGGGGCCAATTCGCTGTTTGCTGCCCTGTGGCGTTATCCGGTCACAATCAGTTTAATCCTGGTTTGTTGCCTGCTGGCGATTATCGCCCCGCTTAATTCTCTCTCGGATACTGTACGCCTGTTTCTGTATCCGGATTTTGCCCTGGGCACGCGCACCATCAATATTAGTGCAGTCCTGAATAATTTTTCCTTTCGTCAGTTTCTCAACATGATTTCCCCCATGCTCCTGCATGCAGGTATCCTGCATCTGAGTTTTAATATGTTGTGGTTGTGGGAATTCGGGCGCCGGATTGAAGCAAAACAGGCAAGCTGGTCTTTGCTTATTCTGATCATAATTCTGGCGCTGGTATCCAATACTGCGCAGTATCTGATGAGTGCCAGTATTTATTTTGGCGGCATGTCCGGAGTGGTGTACGGTTTGTTTGCCTATATCTGGATGTGGCAGTTATTTGATCCTGCCAAAGGCATCAATCTGCCGGCCAATCTGGTTTTTTTCATGTTGCTGGCCCTTATTATTCTTACCATGATTGGTCTGGACAGCATTGCTGATACCGCGCATATTGCCGGCCTGCTATGTGGTGTGTTGTATGGAGCTGTTGTGGCTACCATCAGCAGAATTCAGCGAGCCTATAAGAGTAAAGAGGTATCATGATGAGTGAAGCTCCGGACAATTTGCAGGCGCTGCTGGCGAGCATTACGCCGGAAATTCATCAGAATCTGAAACGTGCAGTGGAGTTGGGTCGCTGGGAAAACGGTGAACGCCTAAGCCCTGAACAGGTCGAGCTATGTCTGCAAGCGATCATTGCCTATGATGAAATGCACCTGAGTGCGGAAGAAAAAGTGGGCTATATTGACCGCAGCAAAATAAAAAATAAAAGTGGACATTAAATGAGCAGCGCCAGTGGTAATATTCGCAAACTTAAAGGCAGGCTGGATTCACCGGTCAGCTACCAGTTGCCGATAGGCGAGCAAGCTATTGATCTAAACCCCCTGATTGGCAATGAAATTACCCTGGAATTTTCCGGTACGATAAATTGTATTCATTGTGGCAGGAACACTAACAAGAGCTTTAATCAGGGATATTGCTATCCCTGTTTTCAAAAGCTGGCTCAATGCGACAGCTGTATCGTCTCACCGGAAAAATGTCATTTTGAGGCCGGCACCTGTCGTGAACCACTCTGGGCGGAAGAGTTCTGCATGCAGGATCATATTGTATACCTGGCCAATTCCTCCGGCGTTAAAGTGGGGATTACCCGTGCCTCACAGGTTCCCACCCGCTGGATAGATCAGGGAGCGATTCAGGCTTTGCCGGTATTTCGTGTGAGAACCCGCCAGCAATCGGGTTTTATGGAAGTACTGTTTCGTCAGCATATCAGTGACAAAACCAACTGGCGTACCATGCTGAAAGGTGAAACCGAAGAACTGGATCTTGCCGCAGATCGGGATCGCCTGCTTGATGAATGCCGTAAGGATATCCAGGAACTGCAGGAGCGGTTTGGAGTCCATGCGCTGAGTACCCTGAATGGAATGAAAACTGTACACATTGATTATCCGGTCAGGGAATTTCCGCAAAGCATCAAGTCAATTGGCTTTGATAAGGAGCCCAGAATCAATGGCAAGCTGCTGGGAATCAAGGGGCAATATCTGATTCTGGACAAGGGAGTAATCAACATTCGAAAGTTTGGTGGTTATGAACTTACACTAAATTACTGACTGATCTGGGATGAAAATAATTTAAGGTATGAGAGAAGCACAGGCAAAAAATATTTATTTACGGGATTACAAGGTTCCGGACTTTCTGATTGATGAAACCTTTCTGGATTTTCAGCTTTTTGAAGATGAGGCTCTGGTCACCAGCCGCTTGCAGATTCGCAGAAACCCCCGGTCTGAAAACAGCAATGCCCCACTGGAACTACACGGGCAGGAGCTGGAATTACTGGCGATCAGCCTGGATGGCAAGACCCTGTCTGAAAAGCAATATACCCGGAATGATGAAATACTGAAAATTGCCGATGTGTCCGACAAGTTCGAACTGGAAACGCGCGTACGTATTCTGCCGCAAATGAACACCAGTCTTGAAGGTCTGTATAAATCCAATCACAAATTCTGCACCCAATGTGAAGCAGAAGGTTTTCGTAAAATCACCTGGTACCTGGATCGACCTGATGTGCTGTCCAGTTTTACTACCCGAATTGAAGCCGATAAGAAATTCTACCCGGTGCTTTTATCCAATGGCAATAATATTGACAGCGGGGATTGTTCAGAGCCTGACAGGAAAGGACGTCACTGGGTGATCTGGCAGGATCCCTTTAAAAAACCATCCTATCTGTTTGCCCTGGTTGCAGGAAATCTGCATTCACTGGATGACAGCTTTACAACCAGCTCTGGCAGGGAAGTCAAACTGCAGATATTTGTCGAGAAGAAAGACCTGGATAAATGTGACTTTGCCATGCGCTCACTGAAAAAGGCCATGACCTGGGATGAGGATGTCTATGGTCGTGAATATGACCTGGATATTTTCATGATTGTAGCAGTTGATGATTTCAACATGGGAGCCATGGAAAACAAGGGGCTGAATATTTTTAATTCCTCCTGCGTGCTGGCGAAGCAGGAGACCTCCACCGATTTTGCCTTTCAAAAAATTGAAGCCATCGTCGCGCATGAGTATTTCCACAACTGGTCGGGCAATCGGGTGACCTGTCGGGACTGGTTTCAGCTGAGCCTGAAAGAAGGCTTTACCGTTTATCGTGATGCTGAATTTTCTGCTGATGTTGGTTCGCGGGCAGTCAAGCGTATTGATGATGTGAATTTTTTACGTACGGTTCAGTTTGCAGAAGATGCCGGGCCGATGGCTCACTCTGTCCGTCCGGAATCCTACATGGAAATTTCAAATTTCTATACAGTGACCATTTATGAAAAAGGTGCAGAAGTAGTCAGGATGCTGGCCAACCTGCTCGGGCCGGAACTCTTCAGGAAGGGGACGGATCTGTATTTTGATACCTTTGACGGTATGGCAGCGACGACTGAGGATTTTGTCAGCTGCATGGAGCGGGTAAGTGAACTTGATCTGCAGCAATTCCGCCGCTGGTATACACAGGCGGGGACGCCTGAGCTACAAGTAAGCGGTGAGTATGATGCCCAGTCAAAGAGCTATACCCTGCACATTGAACAAAGCTGCCCATCCACGCCGGGACAGGAAGTGAAAGAAAATTTTTATATTCCGTTTGCCATGGCCTTGCTGAGTAAAGACGGCAAAGAGCTGCCTTTAAAAATAAAAAATGAAGATCCAGTAGCCAGTCAGCATTCTTCCCATACCACTGTATTGAGCCTGAAAGACAAGCAGCATACTTTTGTTTTTACTGACATCAATGAACAACCGGTGCCCTCATTGCTGCGGGGATTTTCGGCACCGGTAAAAATGCATATGGAGTACACAGCTGATGAACTGCTGTTTCTGATGGGACATGATACAGATGGATTTGTACGCTGGGAGTCAGCCCAGCAGCTTTATTTGCAGATTATCCATGCCTGCATGGCCAGTAAAAACTACCAGAACAATGTGGATGACAGTCTTTACCAGGCAATCGAAACGGTGCTGGATACAGCGCTCAGTGAGAAAGATATTGATCATGCCATGCTGGCCCGTCTGCTGATCCTGCCTTCAGAAGCTTATATCGCCGGCTTGGCTGAAGTAATAGACATCGATGCCATTCATGAAGTTCGTGAATATCTGAGAAAAACAATAGCTGGCAGACTGCAGACAAAACTGGCGCAGGTTTATGAGCTGATGATTGACGATGGGCCTTTTAAAGTCGAAGCTGATGATATTGCCAGACGTGCACTGAAGAACACAGTGCTCAACTACCTGGTTCTGCTTGGTGATGAATGGATTGCAAATGCACATCAGCAATATGAACTGGCAAATAATATGACCGATCAGAGCGCGGCATTACGAGCCATGTTATACGCTGAAAGCCCTCAATCGATAAAATTAAAACAACAGGCCTTTGCTGAATTCTACCAGCGCTGGAAACATGAGCCCTTGGTGGTAGAGCAATGGCTGAGTATGCAGGCCGGTATTGCCCTGAAGGAAAACCTGTCGGAAGTGATCAGCCTGACAGAGCATGAAAGTTTTGATATTAAAAACCCCAACAAGGTGCGTTCCGTCATTGGTGCCTTTGCTCACCAGAATCAGGTCGGTTTTCATCACGATTCCGGTTCCGGTTACCAGTTTCTCGCTGACAGGGTTATTGAGCTGAACAAAATCAATCCCCAGATTGCCTCACGCCTGCTGACTCCATTGACGCACTGGAAAAAGCATCAGCCCCTGCGACAGGAACTGATGCGGGCTGAATTGCGGCGCATCATGCGACAGGAAGATCTGTCACGGGATGTCTATGAAGTAGTCAGTAAAAGCCTGGGGTAAAATGGGGACAGACCCTATTTTATTAAACAAAAAAGGAGCCAATCGGCCCCTTTTTTGTTTCAGATTTCACTTCTTTGTAAGTGGGGTCTGTCCCCATTTTTACCATTGTTACTTAGGCGCTGACATCAATGTCGACTGCCGGAATGGTTTTGGCTTTATCTGCCGCCTGCTGAAATGATTCAATTTCATTGAAATTCAGGTAGCGATAGATTTCAGACGACATGGTGTCCAGGCTGTTCATGTAGGCCATGTATTCTTCCATGTCAGGAATCTTGCCGAGAATGGAGCATACAGCGGACAATTCAGCAGAACCCAGGTAAACATCGGCGCCGTCACCCAGTCGGTTAGGGAAGTTTCGGGTTGATGTCGAAATCACCGTGGACTTTGGTGCTACCCGCGCCTGATTGCCCATGCACAGTGAGCAGCCTGGCATTTCTGTACGGGCACCGGCTTTGCCGAAAATGGAATAATAACCTTCCTCGGTCAACTGATGTTCGTCCATCTTGGTTGGCGGTGCTATCCATAAGCGGGTCGGAATTGCGCCGTCATCAGCAAACTGTTCCAGCACTTTTCCGGCAGCGCGGAAGTTGCCGATATTCAGCATGCAGGAGCCGATAAAGACTTCATCAATTTTGGTGCCGGCCACTTCGGAAAGCGGTTTAACATCATCCGGATCGTTGGGGCAGGCCAGCAAGGGTTCCTTGATTTCATCAAGATCAATCTCGATGACTTCCTTGTATTCAGCATTGTCATCGGCTTCCAGCAATTCCGGATTGGCCAGCCAGTCTTCCATGGCTTTGGCACGGCGTTCCAGTGTACGTGGATCGCCATAACCTTCGGAAATCATCCAACGCAGCAGGGTAATGTTGGAAGTCAGGTACTCAATAATGGGCTCTTTGCCGAGTTTGATGGTACAGCCACCGGCAGAGCGCTCAGCCGAGGCATCGGATAATTCAAAGGCCTGTTCAATCTTAAGATCTGGCAGTCCTTCAATTTCCAGAATGCGTCCGGAGAAAATATTCTTTTTGCCTTTCTTTTCAACGGTCAGGAGTCCCCGTTGAATGGCGGCATAGGGGATGGCATTGACCAGGTCACGCAAAGTGATGCCGGGTTGCATCTTGCCCTTGAAGCGCACCAGCACCGATTCCGGCATGTCCTGGGGCATGACGCCGGTGGCAGCAGCAAAGGCTACCAGTCCGGAACCAGCCGGAAAGGAAATGCCGATCGGGAAACGGGTATGGGAGTCACCACCAGTGCCAACAGTGTCCGGCAATAACATGCGGTTGAGCCAGCTATGAATAATGCCGTCACCGGGTCGCAGGCTGACGCCGCCCCGGGTGCGGATAAAATCGGGCAGACTATGCTGCGTATCAATATCAACCGGTTTCGGATAGGCCGCAGTGTGACAGAAAGACTGCATCACCAGATCTGCCGTGAAACCAAGGCAGGCCAGGTCTTTTAATTCGTCACGCGTCATGGGGCCGGTTGTATCCTGCGAACCCACAGTCGTCATACGGGGTTCACAGTAAGTGCCAGGTCTGACACCTTCGACACCACAGGCTTTACCGACTATTTTCTGCGCCAGGGTAAAACCGACATCGCTGTCTGTACCCGGATCCGGTCGCAGGAAGGCATCTGAGGGTTCCAGGCCGAGAGATTCACAGGCGCGGTCAGTCAGAGCGCGACCAATAATCAAAGGAATACGGCCGCCGGCCCGCACTTCATCGAGCAGGAGTTTGGTTTTCAGTTCGAATTCACACAGCACTTCATCGCTGTCGTGTTTGCATACCTTACCTTCATAAGGATAGATATCAATCACATCACCGGTTTCCATGTTGCTGACATCACACTCAATCGGCAGGGCGCCGGAATCTTCCATGGTATTGAAGAAAATCGGGGCGATCTGTCCACCAATACAGACACCGCCGCCACGCTTGTTTGGAATATGCGGAATATCATCCCCGATATGCCACAGTACCGAGTTGGTCGCTGATTTTCGTGAAGAGCCAGTACCGACCACATCACCGACCAGGGCTACCGGAAACCCTTTTGCCTTTAATTCGTCGATCTGTTCAACGGCATTGGTGACGCCGTCACGGGGGTTCTTGTACATGGAAAGAGCATGCAGTGGAATGTCAGGTCGTGACCAGGCATCCGGTGCAGGAGACAGGTCATCGGTGTTGGTTTCACCAGGGACTTTAAAGACACTGACACTGATGACTTCAGGAACCTTTTTCTTGTTGGTAAACCATTCTGCATCGGCCCAGGACTGCATGGTTGCCTTGGCATGTTTATTACCGGCACTGGCCTTTTCTTCAACGTCGTGGAAGGCATCAAACATCAGCAGTGTGCGGGATAGCTGTTTTGCCGCTTCTTCCCCCAGCTCGCCATCATCATCCAGCATTTCGATCAAGGGGCTGATGTTGTAGCCGCCAAGCATGGTGCCGAGTAATTTCACGGCATCCAGCCTTGAGATAAGCGGTGATTCGACTTCCCCTTTACTTAGCGCGGCAAGAAAACCGGCTTTCACATAAGCCGCTTCATCAACACCGGCAGGAACCCGGTTACTGATCAGGTCGAGCAGGAAATCTTCTTCCCCTGCAGGCGGCTCCTTGAGCAGTTCGATCAGTTCAGCTACCTGATCAGCATTAAGGGGAAGCGGAACAATTCCCAGTTCCGCGCGTTCTTCAACATGTTTACGATAAGCTTCTAACACTACTTATTTCCTCATGAAAATTCTTGATGAATTCTTTCGACGAGCCTGATTCAGGGGCCTGAAAAAGAGGGCACATTCTACTGAAATTCAGTGACTTCTGCCAGTTGCCCGCTGTTGGCACAGAGGGACGGAAGGCCAGATGTTACTGCTTTCCCGCACGTTCAATAGCCTGTTTAATATAGTCTTTTGCGCTGTCTATATCTTTCCAGTCACCGATTTTGACCCATTTACCCGGTTCAAGGTCCTTGTAATGTTCAAAAAAGTGCTCGATCTGGTTCAGGGTAATTTCCGGCAGGTCGCTGTAATTGCTGATGTGCTGGTAGCGGCGGGTCAGATGATCAGCCGGGACCGCAAGGATTTTTTCATCCAGTCCGGCATTGTCCTCCATCAACAATACGCCAACCGGGCGAACATTGATGACGCAACCCGGCATCAAAGGCCGGGTATTACAGACCATAACATCAATAGGGTCGCCATCTTCCGAGAGAGTATGCGGGACAAAGCCGTAATTGCCCGGGTAGGCCATGGGGGTGTAAAGAAAGCGGTCAACCACCAGAGTGCCGGAATCCTTGTCCAGTTCGTACTTGATCGGCTGGCCGCCGATGGGCACTTCAATTATGACGTTAATATCTTCAGGAGGCTGCGTCCCGATGGAGATAGCATCTACATTCATTAGTTTAATCCGGGGAGCTGTTTTATCAGGGCGGCGATACTATATAAATTAGCAAAGGGATACAACAAAGAGTCAGCGGCAATGTTAGAATTCACGCCATGAGTCAGGTAAAAACCCCATGCATCGGCATCTGTTCAACCACATCGCTGGGAGACAAGATCTGTCGCGGCTGCAAGCGCTTCAATTTTGAAGTCATCCGCTGGAATTCCTATTCGGATCAGGAAAAAATGGCCGTATTCAGGCGCATTGACCTGTTCACGGAACTTATCCTGCAGGACAAGTTTCACATCTATTCCCTGTCCCGGCTGGAAGATGTCATGCATGATTTTCGTTATTTTTACCATCCGGAGCTTTCTCCGTATTGCTGGTTACACGGTTTACTGCAGAAATATGCTTACCGTATCAAGAGTCTGGATGAAATCGGGGTGCAATTGACGGCTGCATACCGGGGCAGGGAGCTGGGTGCAGTGATGCAGGAAGCCAATGAGGAATTGCATCGCCTCAGTGAAGCGCACTTCGAACGTTATTTTCAGCCCTGAAAGGTTTCAAGGTTCAGACCAGTTTCATCAAGCTGGACATAGCGCGGGTTTTTATCCCAGTCACCCAGCACATATCGTCTTGCCTCTTTACCATTGATCTGAAGACTATGTACTGCCGGTCGATGCGTATGTCCGTGAATCAGCTCATTAACGGCGTGGTCCTGCATAACCTGTTCAACCGCACTGGCAGTCACATCCATAATATCCTCGGCCTTGTTGGAGTTCATGGCTTTGCTGGTTTCACGGGCTTTGGCTGCAAACTCAATCCGGGCTTCAGCAGGCATGGCCAGAAAGGAGGCCTGCCAGTCCGGGTCACGAACCTGACGGCGAAAAGCCATATAGTCAGTATCGTCTGTGCAGAGCACATCACCATGCATAAGCAGCACTTTATGATCAAAGGCTTTCAGTAAATAGGGCTCGCTGATCAGCCTGGCACCGCAGTCCCCGGCAAAACGCTCGCCGATGAGAAAGTCCCGATTACCGTGCATCAAATAGATTGCCAGCCCCTGTCGGGAAAGTGTATTGAGTGATTCAGCAACCCGGGGAGCTGGATCGTGGTCCAGGTCATCTCCCAGCCAGACATTGAAGAAGTCTCCCAGAATATACAGAGCCTGCGCATGTGCTGCTTTGCTCGCCAGGAAATTTTCAAAAGCCTGGCTGATATCCGGGCGTTCCTGTTCCAGATGCAGGTCGGAGATAAACAGGATGGGCTGGTCGGGCATTTAATCGTTAACTGTGACTGACTCGATAATGATGTCTTCCACCGGCACGTCCTGGTGTCCGCCATTAAAACCGGTCTCACAGTTTTTGATTTTTTCCACCACGTCCATGCCATCACTTACCTTACCGAAAACCGCATATCCCCAACCCTGGGGGCTTTTGTCAGTGTGGTTGAGAAAGTCATTGTCTGAAACATTGATAAAGAACTGGGCACTGGCGGAGTGCGGTTCCATAGTGCGAGCCATGGCTACTGTGCCTTTGTCATTGGACAGGCCGTTATCCGCTTCATTCTGAATGGGTTCTCCCGTGGCTTTTTGTTTCATGCCGGGTTCGAATCCTCCGCCCTGGATCATGAAACCATCAATCACGCGATGAAAGATGGTGCCGTCATAATGGCCAGCTTCGGCATATTGTTTGAAATTGGCGGCGCTGACAGGGGCCTTGTCAAAATCCAGTTCCAGAGTAATGTCGCCCTGGTTGGTATGTAATACGATCATATTGCTGCTCCTGAGAATGAAGATGACAAGCTTAGCGAATTTTTGCCGGATAATCAGGCCTGATGAGCGTTTTTCAGTCATATTCCCGGGAAAAATTGCTTTTTATTTCATATAGTTTGCTGGCTGCAAGGGCGCTATAATAGCCGCCTTTTGTCCCAGAGCAGGAATGAGCAGGCTGTATGTCGGAAACGCCCAGCAATTTTATCCATCAGATAATTCGCGAAGATATCAAAAACAACAAGCACGAAGGCAGGGTGCACACCCGTTTTCCGCCTGAACCAAACGGTTATCTGCATATCGGACATGCCAAATCCATCTGCCTGAACTTTACCACTGCACAGACCTTTGACGGCTTATGCAACCTGCGTTTCGATGATACCAACCCTGAAAAAGAGAATGCCGAGTATGTCGAAGCCATCAAGGAGAATATTCACTGGCTCGGTTTTGACTGGGAAGACCGGGAATTTTTTGCCTCTCTGTATTTTGATCGCCTCTATGAACTGGCAGAAAAGCTGATTGAGGATGGTAAGGCCTATGTCTGCAGTCTGTCGCCGGAGCAGGCACGTGAATATCGTGGCACACTGACCGAGCCGGGTAAAAACAGTCCGGATCGTGAGCGTCCGGTCGCAGAGAATCTGGAATTATTCCGGCGCATGAAAGCCGGGGAGTTTGGCGATGGTGAATACAGTCTGCGTGCCAAAATAGATATGGATTCACCGAATATGAACATGCGTGACCCGGTGCTTTACCGTATCCGTCATCAGACGCATCACCAGACCGGTGACAAGTGGTGTATCTATCCGATGTATGACTACACCCATTGTATTTCCGATGCGCTGGAAGGGATCACCCATTCTCTGTGTTCGCTGGAATTTGAAGATCATCGGCCGCTATACGACTGGGTTTTGGATCAGCTGGGTCTGCCATCTCATCCGCAGCAGATTGAATTTGCCAGACTGAATATCAATTACACCGTGATGAGCAAACGCAAGCTCAGGCAACTGGTGGAAGAAGGGCTGGTATCTGGCTGGGATGATCCGCGTATGCCGACCCTGGCAGGCATGCGTCGCCGTGGTTATACCCCGAGTGCAATCCGTAATTTCTGTGATGCCATTGGCGTGACCCGAACCAATTCCGTGGTGGATGTTGCCATGCTGGAACATGCCCTGCGTGAAGACCTGGATCAGCACTCGCCGCGAGCCATGGCGGTGCTGCGTCCCCTGAAAATTGTCATTACCGATTATCCCGAAGACAAGATTGAAAGCCTGCGTTTGCCCTGCCATCCGAAAAATCCGGAAATGGGTGAACGGGAGATACCGTTTCGGCGGGAACTGTATATTGACCGGAATGATTTTGAAGAAGTCCCGCCACCCGGATTTAAGCGCCTGATCAGCGGCGGGGAAGTCCGCCTGCGTGGCGCCTATGTCATCAAGTGTGAGGAAGTCATCAGGGATTCCAGAGGCGAGATTACCGAGTTACATTGCACGCATGATGCGGCGACAATCGGGGCAAAACCGGAAGGCCGTAAGGTAAAGGGCGTAATTCACTGGGTATCAGTGGCTGATGCAATTGATGCTGAAGTCAGGCTTTATGACCGCCTGTTCAATGATGAGAATCCAGATCGGGCTGGTGGCGATTATCATGATTTTATCAATCCGGAGTCCCTGCAGGTGCTCAAAGGCTGCAAGCTTGAGCCGAGTCTGCAAAACCTGGAAGCCGAAGCCCGTTACCAGTTTGAACGCGAAGGATATTTTGTCGCCGACCGCCATGATCATACTGCGGAAAAACCGGTATTGAACCTGACGGTTACCCTGCGTGACACCTGGGGCAAATCCCAGCAGAAAGTCCAGCAAAAAGCCGGGTGAGTTACCAGTCCCATGCTGAAAATCTATAATACCCTCACGCATAAAAAGGAAACCTTTCAGCCCATGGAAGCGGGCAAGGTGCGCATGTATGTCTGCGGTATCACCACCTATGACTATTTACACATTGGCCATGCCAGAATGCTGGTGGCCTTTGATGTGATTCTGCGTTATTTGCGTGCCAGTGACTATGAAGTCCGTTACGTCAGGAATATCACTGATGTGGACGACAAGATTATCCGTCGTGCACAGGAAAACAATGAGCCATTCGATGAGCTTGCCGGACGATTCATCAATTGCATGCATGAAGATGAGCAGGCCCTGAATATCATTGCGCCTGATATTGAGCCCCGCGCGACTCAGCATATCGAAGAAATTATCGCCATGATCAGGTCGCTGGTAGATAAAGAATATGCCTATCAGGCAGAAAACGGTGACGTTTATTATGCCGTAGCCAAATTCAATAATTATGCCAGCCTGTCTCGCAAGAATCCGGATGAGTTACTGGCCGGAGCGCGCATCGAAGTGGGCGAAAGTAAACTGGATCCCCGTGATTTTGTGTTATGGAAAACCGCCAAAGAGGGCGAACCGGGCTGGGACTCTCCCTGGGGCCTGGGCAGACCGGGCTGGCATATTGAATGTTCGGCGATGTCGACTTCCTGTCTGGGCAACAGTTTTGATATTCACGGTGGTGGCTCAGACCTGATCTTTCCGCATCATGACAATGAAATAGCCCAGTCGGAAGCGGCGACCGGTGAAAAATTTGTCCAGACCTGGATGCATAACGGTCCGGTACGGGTCGATGATGAAAAGATGTCCAAGTCACTGGGTAATTTTTTCACTATCCGTGAAGTCCTGAAAAAATATCCGGCTGAAGTTATTCGCTATTTTTTATTATCCAGTCAATACCGCAGTCCGATTAATTATTCCGAAGAAAACCTGCAAAGTGCCTATGGCGCACTGGAACGTTTTTATAATGCGCTGAAAGGCTTTTCTGTGGACAAACAACAGGCGCCTGCCGACAGTGCTTACGAACAACGCTTCAAAGCTGCCATGGATGATGATTTCAATACCCCTGAGGCAATCGGGGTATTGTTTGAACTGGCCAGGGAAATTAACCGCTTGCGTGATGAAGATGAGCAGGAGGCAGAAAAGCTGAGCAGCCTGCTGGTCAGGCTGGGTGCAATACTGGGAATTTTGCAGTCGGACCCGGCAGCATTTTTACGTGAGGGCAGTGAAGACATTGATGCTGATCATATTGATGCCCTGATAGCGCAAAGAAAGCAGGCGCGCGAGGAAAAAAACTGGGCGCTGGCCGATAAAATTCGCGATGAACTGACCGAACTCAATGTGGTGCTGGAAGACAAGGATGGTCTCACGACATGGCGGATTGAAAGAAAGTAGGGGTGATCTTCAGTTTTATTCGGGACTAAGGCTACCGCGTCCTGCTATCGCTCCTTACCTACATCCATGTAGGCAAAGTCCCTCCTACAGACATACCCGATTCGGTCCCCTACAGGCATAACCGGTTCGGTGTAGGAGCGGCTTTAGCCGCGAACTTTAACCAGGAACATCCTCAGATTTAGCTTCAAGCAGAGCATTATAAAAAGCCCGTAAACATTGACGCGGCAGGGCCTCACGAGTATCATGCCGCCTCTTTGTAAAAGTCGATTGAAAACAGGTTTCGGGGTATAGCGCAGTCTGGTAGCGCGCCTGCTTTGGGAGCAGGATGTCGGGAGTTCGAATCTCTCTACCCCGACCAATTTCAACCTGCTATATTGAGGACCCGTATCAAGCGCCCGTAGCTCATTTGGATAGAGCATCGGCCTTCTAAGCCGAGGGTAGCAGGTTCGAATCCTGCCGGGCGTGCCATTTCACGCAGGCAGGGATTGCTTACAGTGATTAATGGTGGCCGTAGCTCAGTTGGTAGAGCCCAGGATTGTGATTCCTGTTGTCGCGGGTTCAATCCCCGTCGGCCACCCCATTTTCAGCCTCTCGCTTTATCTCCTCACCACTACCTGACGACTTCGCTTTACAACCTTTCAATGGCTTGCCGTTATATAATGGCAAGCAAGCATTCATTGCAGGTTCTCATTGATGGACACCCATTCTCTGCTTTTCATATTTTTTCTGATTTTCGGTGGTGCCGCTTTTCTGGCAACACTGGCATTGTTTCTCAGACAGCCGCTGTTGATTGCCTACATCGTGCTTGGTGTTTTACTTGGTCCCTATGCACTGGGTTTTGTTGCCGAGGAAAGTGTCTTAATCGAAATTGCTGATTTTGGCATTCTGTTTTTGCTGTATCTGCTTGGCCTGGACATGCAGCCAAACAAGTTAATCAAGACTTTACGCAACTCATTTTTTGTCACCCTCTACAGTGCAGTGATCTTTCTTAGTCTGGGGCTGGGTACAGGCCTGCTGTTCAAATTCTCGGTTGTTGAAAGTCTGGTCATCGGGGTGAGCATGATTTTCTCCAGTACCATCATCGGTATCAAGTTGCTGCCGACGACTGTCCTGCATCAACGGCACATGGGAGAAATCATGGTAGGGATTCTGCTGCTCCAGGACATCATAGCAATTCTGGCACTGGTATTTCTGGATATCGGCAACCCGGATCTGATGGCCATGTTCCTGGTACTGGGAGCACTGGCGCTGATCCTGCTGATTGCGTTTCTGGCAACCCGTTATATTCTGTTGCCCCTGTTTCTGAAGTTTGACCAGTTCCTGGAATATGTATTCCTGCTGGCCATCGGCTGGTGCCTGAGTCTCAGTACACTGGCATCACTCATCGGCCTGTCTGCCGAAATTGGTGCATTTATCGCCGGTGTTTCCCTGGCAGTCAGTCCGATAGCCATGTATATCACCGAAAAGCTCAAGCCGCTGAGGGATTTTTTCCTGATCCTGTTCTTTTTCAGTCTGGGAGCCCAGTTTAATATCTACCTGCTGGGCGAAATTCTGATACCGGTGCTAATGCTTTCGGTATTGGCCCTGAGCCTCAAACCGGTCATCTTCCGCTATCTGCTGAGTAAATTCAGTGATCGCAAGGATCTGGCCTGGGATGCCGGGCTGAGGCTTGGGCAAATCTCCGAGTTTTCGCTATTGATTGCTTTTGTGGCGACCCAGAGTGCGCTTATCGGTGAGCAGGCATCCTTGCTGATTCAGGCAGCAAGCATCCTGACCTTCCTGGTGTCATCCTACATTGTGGTGATGTTCTGTCCGACGCCGATTGGCAATAATCCCCGCTTGCGCAGGGACTGATTCAGGGCAATACCCGGATGGCGATTTTATCCCCGTCAAAAGTGCCAACCCAGATCATGTTGCGGATACTGATACCGATGGTCGGGTTGGAGAAAACTGGATTGGCGGGAGCTTCAAACAGCGTTTCGTCATCCATATCACGTGGATTGATGGCTGACACCTGATAGCCGCGCGGGCAGGCGACAATGGTTTCCCGGTCTTCCGGAAAACTGCCGCAGACAGGTTCGTCACTGAGCATGCCGGAAGTAAGTAAATAACCATCCGGGCTCAGGCGAACATTGTCTGGCGAAAATGCCAGTGAGCGTGAGGTTCTTAACTGGCGGGTCGGGATGCTGCGTTCGAAAGCGACAATGGTATTTAAACCGGAGGAGGCGACATAGAATTCAGTTTCATCGCGGGAGACTTCGATACCGTTATTGCCAGGTAATTCTGCGCCTTCCAGCAGGCTGAATCGTTCATCCCCCGGTGTCCATTGATAGACTGCGCCGGTATTTTCGCGGTCTCGTAAAAAATTCGTATAGCTTCTGTCCGGCAGTACCAGCACCGTGGTCAGCAGGGAGCCGTCGGAAAAGGAGGCGACGCTGTTGGCGCCCAGGCCATCGGGCATGAATACACAACCATTCCAGGTGATGTGTGGCAGTTCACGGCTCGTTTCAATGGTAAAAACCTCAACTGTTTCTCTGGCACCGTGAGCAACGGAATATAGTCTGAAGCGATCGGCTGAGAGCTGGCGGATATTCAGGCCATGAGAATTGAAATTACTCAGGTCGGGAGCAGAAGGGCAGTCCTGATAGAGGTTTTGTTGATGATTCCGGGGGGCATTGGTGGGTGTATAAAAGGGCTGGACCTGCCGATTCAAGGCATTGATCAGGTAAAAGGCCAGACCTTCTTCATCACTGCTGGCGATAATCCAGTCTGTCCCCGGTATGACTACCAGGTCCTCGGGGTTAACCAGTCCGCAAATATATTCCATACCACCCGAGGGCTGGCACGCATCTTCCTGAGCCGAGACTGCCGGACTGAAACAACTGATAGCCGCAAAGAGGGTGGCCAGTGGTAATAAGGTTTTGCAATCCATAAATGCTGGTTCCTGTTTTAATGCTTATCTGCCTTCGTAGCGGTCTTTCAGGCTTTGATAGAGCACATGCTGGAATTCCGGGTGTTCACTGTCTATCTCGGTCATGACTTCGACCAGGTGTTCATTGTCTTCCCGTCCGAGCCAGTGCTTGTCATAAGTGCCTTCTTTGTAGCCATGATCCTGACGGAAAAAGTTCAGTACATTCTTGCCGACATACTGGCAGTACAGATCCTTCCAGCTCATCTGGCAGTCTTCCAGCAGGGCAGCAAAAAGTGGCACGCTGACCCGTCTTACAGCCGCCAGCGCTATCTTAAGTTCAAGTTTAGATATCAAGTCTAACTCTTTAATATTTATAGTTTTATTATCAAATTTTATTTGCTGATCCTGCTCCAGTTGCTGCATCAGTAATTCCAGAGCCTGCTGCTCGTCGCCCCCGGTCAGCAGCAGGATGTGCGAGAGGGTAAAATGCCAGATATCCACCAGTTCCATCTGCAACTGCCCCAGATCACAATGCTGTTTTTTCCACCATTTCCAGCCGTGATGTTCCATGGCTTCAGCTCCCTCGACAACCACTGCGCGCAGGTAGGGGTAAGCAGCCTTGACCCAGTCCGGATTAACCTTGGCATTCATATTGGCCTGCAGGGTCAGCATGACTTCAGCCTGTTGTTGTGTGAGCATAATCAGTTCTTCTGTTGTAGCTTAAGGGTATCCAGCAACTCCTGACGGTTCTGGATCATTTCATCGTAAAATTTGCGGGCAATGATTGCTTCAGGGTTGTCATCACGTGTTTCATTAAGGTCTTTCAGCCAGCCCTGCAGTATGCTTATTTCTTTTTCCAGCTGCTGCCGGGCCTGTCTGTTCAGAGCCTGGGGAATAACTTCCTGACTTTCCGGATTGGCACTGCGTCTGTCTTTCATAACAGGATGGGAGCTGTGAGCCCGATCAAATAAATACTGCGCAGATTATGCCAGAAAAACAAGTTCAGGTAATATCGGGACCTCATCGGGTAAGGCCAGTAAAGATGTTACATTCCGGTTCGCTTCTTTTGCGACGACATAGAAAAGCCTGGTACGGAAAACAGACTCGCGGTGCTGCGCGTACCCGGCTTTTGTCCCTGCTGATTATTCTTGGTGTACTGGTGGCATTGCATACGCTGGCTATGCTGCTGCTGGAGGACCTTGGACTCTGGCAGGCTTTCTGGCTGACATTAACAACCATTACCACAGTCGGTTACGGCGATCTGTCAGCCGAATCGATGTGGGGACAGCTGGCGACAGTAGTGTTTTTGTATATCCCCGGTATTGCTTTGCTGGGTCAGTTTCTGGGCGAATATATTGATTATCGTGTTACCCGGCGGGAACACATGCTGCAGGGTTTATGGAGGTGGAAAATGAAAGACCATATTTTAATACTGAATACGCCGATGTATGATGGCGATCTTTATCTGGAGCGGCTGATTCAGCAGATTTCCACAACGCCGGAACTCAGGGAGTTGCCAATCCAGATTCTCACTCCGGTTTACCCCGATGGTCTTCCGCCCTCCCTGCAGGCCCTGGGAGTCGTACATTACTCCGGTACGCCAACCAATTCCCAGAACCTGGAACGGGTCAACGCATCCGAGGCTCGCTACATTTTTGTCATCTCCCACAATGCCGCATCAATAAACCCGGACAGTCAGACCATCGATATCCTTGAACATCTCAACAGTATCCCCTTGAAGGCTTATGTGGTGGCTGAATGTGTGGATGATGAAAATCGTGTCCGCTTCACCCGACTGGCTGCAGATACTGCCATCAGGCCGGTCAGGGCATACCCTGAGTTGGTGGTTAGGGCCATGGTGGCGCCGGGGACAGAGCAGGTCATGGAAGATATGTTTACCTATCACGGCGCGCATCAGTCACGCTACAACGTCGAAATTGAGGGGCTTGCCTGGAAAGAGGTGGTTTGTTCGATTATGCAGGCCGGACTGGGGACGGCCATTGCCTATGTCAACAAACAGGGGGAACTGTTTACCAGTCCACGAGCGGATGACAAGGTCGATGCCAGTGCCCTGATTCTGATGGTCAGACAGGATGAAGAACCGGAGGCCAGGGAAATTCAGTCCTGTCTGAAGGCAAGCCAGGGAGTTTGATTTGCGGCTTTCCCGAGTCAGGACTATTCTGTCAGTACACATGGAAGTGTCTGAGCGCTAAGGATTTATTTTTAGCGGGATAAGGGTGGCCTTCGGGCCACCTTTTCTTTTGGATTTGCGGTAGAATGCCGCGCGTAGTTTCAGGTGCTCTTACTTCTTATGACAACAGCAATTTCAATCAAGGATCTCCACAAAACCTACAGTAACGGGTTTATCGCGCTTAACGGCATCAGCCTGGAAGTTGCCGAAGGAGATTTTTTTGCTTTGCTTGGCGCCAACGGTGCCGGCAAGTCAACCACCATTGGCATTATCGCAACCCTGGTTAAAAAGACTTCAGGCATTGTTGAAGTCTTTGGCAGCAATGTTGATAACAATTCCTATGAGACCAAACTGGATCTGGGCATCGTGCCACAGGAAGTAAACTTTAACCATTTTGAAAAAGTCTTTGATATTTGTGTGACCCAGGGTGGCTACTATGGGCTGCCGAGAAAACTGGCTGAAGAACGTTCGGAAAAGTATCTCAAACAGTTAGGACTCTGGGATAAAAGGGAACAGCAGGGCAGGCAGCTTTCCGGCGGTATGAAACGCAGACTGCTAATTGCCCGGGCGCTGATCCATGAGCCGCGCCTGCTGATTCTGGATGAACCGACGGCCGGCGTGGATATTGAACTACGACGATCCACCTGGAAATTCCTGCAGGAACTAAACCGGGCAGGGACAACCATTATTCTTACCACCCATTACCTGGAAGAAGCTGAAAGTCTCTGCCGCAATATTGCCATCATAGACAAGGGTGAAATTGTAGAGAACACCAGTATGAAAGCCCTGCTGAAAAAACTGGATACGGAAACCTTTATTCTGGACTGCCGGGATGATCTGCAGGGGCTGCCGACACTGGATGGATTTGATCTCGTCCAGATTGATAATCACAGCCTGGAAGTGACGCTGGATAAAAACCAGGATATTAATGAAGTATTCAAACTGCTTGATCAACAGGATATAAAAATCAAAAGCATGCGTAACAAGACCAATCGCCTGGAGCAGTTGTTTGTTTCCCTTCTGCAAAATTCAGCAAACCGGGCTGCAACCACACAAGAGGGCAGGAGTTAGTTAATGAGATCTGCTTCTGTACATTATAAGTGGATTGCTTTCAGCACACTTGTCAGGAAAGAAGTGCGCCGTTTTCTGCGTATCTGGATACAGACCCTGGTGCCGCCGGTAATTACCATTTCATTGTACTTTGTTATTTTCGGGAATCTCATCGGCAGGCGCATCGGTGAAATGAGCGGTTACGCCTACATGGATTTTATCGTACCGGGTCTGGTGCTGATGGCGGTGATCAATAATGCCTATGCCAATGTAGTGTCTTCTTTTTTCTCTCAGAAATATCAGCGCAGTATTGAAGAGTTGCTGGTATCACCGGTGCCGAATTATGTCATCCTGGCAGGTTTTGTGGTTGGCGGAGCGGCACGCGGCATAATGATTGGCGTGGTTGCTTCGGTGGTTGCCATGTTCTTTAGCGGCTTTCATATGCACAACATTTTTATCACCCTGACAGTGCTGATTCTGTCCTCAGTGGTTTTTGCGCTGGGCGGGCTGATCAATGCAATCTATGCCAACAAATTTGATGACATTAATGTTATTCCGACTTTTGTTCTGACCCCGCTGATTTATCTGGGAGGAGTTTTTTATTCGATCGAACTGCTACCGGATTTCTGGCAAGGTGTATCGCATATCAACCCGATATTTTACATGGTTGATGCTTTTCGCTATGGCATACTCGGCATCTCGGATATCAACATCAGTTATGCAATTATGATGCTGCTGGTTTTTGTGGTTATTCTCTATAGCTATGCGATTATCCTCCTGTACAGAGGAACGGGGCTGAGGAATTAACATGACGGATAGTCTGCTTGGCAAGCAAACTGAAAATCCGCGTAGTTATGCTCCTGAAATTTTACGGCCTGTGCCACGTATTGATAATCGAAACCTGCTGGATATATCTGCTGAACTGCCTTTTGCTGGTGTGGATGTCTGGCATGCTTATGAACTTTCCTGGCTGAACAGCGAAGGCCTGCCACAGGCAGTGATGGGCCGCTTTATCTTTAAATGTGAAAGCCCGAATCTGATAGAGTCTAAATCACTCAAACTGTATCTGAATTCACTGAACCAGGAAAAATATTCCGATCAGCATGAAGTCCTGCAAATTATTGCCCGTGATTTATCGGCCTGTGCAGGATCAGAGGTGACAGTTGAATTATTTTCCCTGCAAGAGGAGGCTATGCTGGCCGGCAAGGAGAATGGATATTGTCTGGACCAGGAAAAAATTTCAGCTGGGGATTATCAACCCGATAAGACCTTGCTGGAATCAGATTCTTCATCGGTGGTGGAAGAAAGCCTTTACAGCAACCTGTTTCGATCCAACTGTCCGATAACTGGTCAGCCAGACTGGGCAACAATCACTGTTGGCTACCGGGGGCCGAAAATATCACGGGCATCCCTGCTTGCTTATCTGGTTTCATACCGTATGTATAATGGTTACCATGAAGATTGCGTGGAAAAAATATTTATGGATATTTCAACAAGATGCAAGCCTGAAGCACTTACTGTGCAGGCAAACTTTCTGCGCCGTGGCGGGCTGGACATCAATCCGGTCCGCTCAAGTTTGCCGGTGCAAACTGATCAGTTCAGACGATTTATCAGGCAATAAAAATGGACGCCATTACTGCACTGCATAGCCGTCGTGCTGCTCCGCGTTTAACGGAACCGGCGCCTTCTGCCAGGGAACTGGAGCAGATCTACCAGGCGGCATTACGCGCGCCGGATCACGCCATGCTAAGACCCTGGCGCTTCCTGACCATCAGCGGAGAAGGGCGCATTAAACTCGGTGAGCTTTTTGCCGAGGCCATGCCAAGCCAGACAGCGGAAGAAAGAAGTAAACTGCTTAATGCACCGCTGCGTGCACCGATGATTATCATTGCCGTCGCACAGATAGTTGAACATCCCAAAGTGCCGCCGGTTGAGCAAATTTCATCAACAGCTGCCGCTGTCCAGAATATGTCACTGGCAGCCCACGCCCTTGGTTATGCCTCCATCTGGCGAACCGGTAAAGCTGCCTTCGACCCTGTGGTAAAAAAGGGCCTGGGACTCAGTGAAAGTGACGAGATAGTTGGCCTGTTATATCTGGGAACTGCCACTGTCAACGACCGCCCGGTACCTGAAATGGACAGTGCCGAGTATTTTGAAGCCTGGCCCGCCCCGGAAAACTTGTAATTACCCGGTGCATAATTTACAGTGCGCGGCTTGCTGAAAAGCCTGAATTGGTGAGGTGTCCGAGTGGCTG